>NZ_CP195793.1:2120000-4465000 GCF_051466335.1 Planctomicrobium mucosum
GCTTCGATATCTGCAGCGAGCGCGTCGTCAATCGATTCGTTACCGGGAAGCGGAACGGCTTGATGAGGGGCTGGAGGCGATTGGGGTTTCGCTGGCTTCGCCTCAGCAGACGCTTCTCCAGCTTCGCCCGAGATTGCTGCAGCGGTCAAACTCGACTCGTCGAGTGTCGGCACAGATTTCGAGGATTCAGAGAGAGGAATTGGATTCAGCTGGAATTTCTTCTTTGGTTCCTCGCTCACAACAGCTGGTTCAGAAGGGGTATCCCCCGCAGGCTGCGAAACTTCGGAAGCTACCGGTGTAGCAGCTTCTTCAGTTTTCTGAGCAACCACTTCACTCACTGGCTGGGAAGTTTCCCCAGCTGGAGGAGTTGGGGAATCGTTTTGGTCCTGAGTCGATTGATTTTCAGTGGACATGCCGAGTCGACCTGCAACATCGTCTGTGCCGTGCGGTGTCGTTCTTGAACAACACGAGCAGTAGCGAATAATAGGGACATTCTTTTGACTGCGTCACGCAATCCGAATTCGTTGAAACACGTTTCCATCTCGAATGAGACCGAGATGGACATCTTTTCAACTTCCTCAGACTACGTCGTGGCGTTTCAGGTCGTCCCTACTTCAATCCAAATCGAAGGGCTAAGGAGACCATCCACCCCGGCACTCAAACTACAGACTCCCCGATGACATCGGGAACGCCTGACCTGATGGGGATTGTCTGGGAACAACCAAGCATAAATCAAGCGACCAAGGGGAGTTTCGTCGATGATTTTCCGCTTCTCCGCACCAGAATCTGCGATACGACGTGATGATATGAGTCATATTCGAGCAGCTAAAGACGAAAACGGTCTAAAATTCAGAGATTTCAGTGACTGCTGAGTATGCTTTTCCGCCACGAATTCCGTGGTGAGGTTGCTCTTTTCGCACATCGCGTTGCCAAAATCCGGCAGATTGAAATGAACTTTAGACACGTCGGGGCAATTTCGGAGCTAGGTTTCAGGAGTCCTTGCTCTGTTTTTCAGGGAAACCTCGACCAGACAGTTCCTAAGTACCATCTATTAAAAGGCTTCCAAAGGTTTATCCAATGCCCGCACCATCGCAGCTCAGAACTTGTCTCGTCACCGGTGGTGCAGGATTCATTGGATCCCATCTGGTCACCAAGCTGGCTCAAAATGGGGTGAAAGTTCGAGTTCTTGATAATCTCTGCACGAGCACCTTGGAAAATCTGGCGCCAGTTCGCAACCAGATTGAATTTATCCAGGGGGACGTCCGTGACGTTGGCGAAGTCGCCAACGCAGTCGCTGGTATGGATGTTGTTTTTCATCAAGCGGCATTGGCGTCCGTTCCCCTCAGCATCGAAAATCCAGTCGCAACTCATGATGTTTGTGCGACTGGTACCCTCAACATTCTGAATGAATCGCGAAAAGCAGGTGTTCAGCGGGTCGTTTACGCGGGGTCCAGTAGTGCCTATGGTAACTCCCCTGTGATGCCTAAGCGGGAAGATCAGTCTCCCGAAGCACTCTCTCCCTACGCCGCAGCCAAACTCGCAGGGGAATACTATTGCGAAAGCTTCGCTGCTGCTTATCCGTTGGAAGTGGTCCGCTTGCGGTACTTCAACGTATTTGGTCCGCGACAGGATCCAAATAGCCCTTACTCGGCAGTCATTCCCCTATTTGCCAGTGCCCTCGTCGAAGGTCGTACTCCGCGAATCTACGGAACGGGAGAGCAGTCTCGAGACTTCGTAAACGTGGCGAGTGTCGTCCATGCCAATATTCTGGCAGCGACGGTCCCGGGTGTTTCCGGCCGGGTTTATAACGTCGCAGGCGGGACGACAATCAGTGTGCTTGAACTCCTGAAAATGATTTGTGATTTCCTCGACAAACCATTCCAGCCCGAGTTTCACCCAGCTCGAGTCGGCGATGTGCTGCACTCCTGGGCAGACATTTCCGCGATTCGTAATGATCTGGGATATGAGCCCCAAGTCAGCCTGGAGGACGGGCTGCGCGAGGCCCTCGAGTACTACAAGAAGTCGCACTCCACTGCCAATGCATCAAGTGGAACCGCAGCGTTGTCACCAGTTTGCCCGTAAGAACGATTCCGGACTTTGGCTTCACCCTTCGTGGAGCCCACGAACAAGACAGTGAACTCATTACGGCTCAGGAGCCAGTTTCGTGACATCACCCGAACCTTCAAATGGGCAAGTGGCGGAATTCGATTTTGCCCCACTCGGCTTCCATAAGAACCCTACCGAACATCGCATCGACATTACGCGGTTTCTGTTTTCTCTCTGGAAGCCGCTGGCGATCGGTCTGTTTCTGGGACTGCTCGCCGGTGTGTGCCTGTATCTGTACTCCGGGCCGGTTTATTCAGCCTCAACTCAGGTACTGGTTTCCAAAAAGGCGACGGTTCCCGCTGGAAATGGTGAAGCAAACCGCTACGGAGAACGTGGAGATCACGTCCAACTGATTAAGACCGACCTCATCGTCGAACGTGCGTTTAAGGACCATGGGTTGGACAAAATCCCAGAAATTGCCAACTCTTACGACCCACTGAAATCGATCACCGAAGACCTTAGTGTCAGCCGCAGTGCCGGACAGGAGAGCTCGTTCGATAACGTCTTGACGATCTCCTATCTGAGCCCCAAAAAGGAAGTCGCGAAAGCTGTTGTTCAAGCGATGGTGGAATCGTATCGCGATTACCTCAAAGACACCCGAGACGAGAACGCGAAGGCGCTTTATGGCACGTTGCTGGAACGCCAGAAGCAATTGGGGGAAGAGATCCTCGCTGAGGAAACGGACTATCACCAGTTTCGCAATAACGCCCCTGTATTGCTGAAGGCTTCGCCTGTTGTATCCATCAACGGCATGCCGGCTCCAGCTCAGAACCAGTATGAAGTGGAATTGGCCTCAATCGAATCAGCACAAAACGAGAACCTCCGGAAGCGATCCAGTATTCAGGCACGCCTGACAACTCTCGATCGAAAGTTGCAAGAAAACGCCTCACGAGAAGTTCTCGAATTCTGGGTCATGCACTCGCTCTCAACCGGGACATCCGGAGGTGGAGGCGGCACTGGATCGGGAGGCGGAGCCGCTGTGGCTGGCCCCCCCGAAAAAGCACAACTCGACCAACAACTACTGACAGCCAGACTCCTTGAAGAACGTCTGCTCCACACTCTTGGAGAAGATCACACTCAAGTCCGCAACGTACGACGTCAAATCCAAACTCTTCTGGACTTCTATGTCCGTCAGGGTCTACGCGCTCCCGAGCTGACCCTCGATGCTAAAGCGCCTGTCTCATCACGTTCAGCGTCATTGGGAATCGATCTGATCACCGTCTACAAAGAGACGCTCGAAGGTCAGCTCAAGGAACTCGAAATCGACAACCAAAACCTGACAATGCTACACGACGATGCTGAGAAGAAAGCAAAGCAGGCGGAAATGTTTCAGGTAGAAGATCAGCGTCGTAAAGATACAATCGCCCAGAAAAAACAGCAGCGAGAGCGACTTTTCGACCAGATCGCTGAGTACGACATCTCACGTGAGCAAGAAGGTTATCGCCTGCAGCAAATCTCCCGCGTTCGACTCGAACGTTCGTTGAAGCCGGTGATCAAAATGGTTGGAACCTGTGGCGTTCTCGGACTGGTCATCGTGTTCTGTCTCGCATATTTCCGCGAATGGTACGACACATCGATTCGCAGCTTCGACGAGATCCGTTTCCAAACCGGAGGCTCACTCCTGGGAGCGATTCCATCGTTCAAGGTGAGTCCAGACGCACTTCGAATTGCAGCAGAAAGCGGGGTCTCGGCCTCCCTGTGCTACTTCCATCGACCGGGATCGCACGAAGCCGAAGCGTATCGATCGCTTCGAACCACGCTGTTTTTCTCACTACAAGGTGGCCAGAAAGTCATTCAGATCAGCAGCCCGGAACCTGGAGACGGCAAGAGCACCACGGCAGCAAATCTCGCAATCGCAGTCGCCCAGTCTGGGAAGAAAACACTCCTTGTCGACTGCGATTTGCGACGACCGACCCAGCATCAACTCTTTCAAGTTGATCAAGAACTGGGAATCACAGATGTTCTTCTCGGAGAGGTCAACTGGGAGACAACCGTTCGCAGGACACCTATCGAAGGATTGTCACTGATGACTGCGGGCCTTTGTCCAGAGAATCCTGCAGAGGTGCTTTCGACGGAAGTCCTCTCAGAGTTCCTCAGGCAGGCAAAATCGGAGTTCGACGTCATCATTTTGGACACTCCACCAATTCTTGCGGTCAGCGATCCATGTATCGTCGCCCAGAAAACCGACGGTATGGTCGCAGTTCTTCGTATGCAGAAGACGAAGAGAGCAAGCGCCAAACGGATGGCAGAAACACTGCAGTCACATGGCATCAGAATCCTCGGAGTGATTGCCAACGACTTCAATATCGAACAGTCCAATGAAGCAGGATACGACTACAACACTTTCGGCGCCTACTACGGTGCGAAAGAACAGTCGAATGTGAAATCTCGAGCTTCGTCCAAACCTGCAGACGAACGTCCCCCCATCAAAATGGGCGTGTAGTTGGCGCTATCACTGAACGAAAAAGGCCTCTTGGAGCTATCGCAGCAGTTCCTTTTGGATACTGATCCAATCGCTGACTGGTGGGATCGGTCGCCATGGAGACCATCGGCTTGGGATTTGATCTCCACGCTCACCACGAACTAAGGGCAGCGTGGCATACTTCTCGTCGAAGCGAAGGCACACGTAAATGAGCTAGACCGGGCCGGGAAGTATCAGAATGCGGACACATCCATCGGTTCAAAAAACAACCACAATCAAACCGTCGGTTGCTTGAAAGAAGCCGATAGGGCGCTCAACGAATCATTTGGCAGCGGATTTCGACTCTCTGTGGATTCGCATTATCAGCTTTCAAATCGAGTTGCTCATTTGTGGAAGCTTGCCACGTGCAAAATTCCTGTGAACCTGCTTTACCTTGGCTTCTACGGAGACCGAGAAATCGGACCGTCGGTTTTCCGTGACGAGGAACATTGGCAGCGATTAATGGACGAGTAATTGAAGGGATTCGTACCGCAATTGTTTCTCAACACCGTTCATCCGCTATCGGGCGGAGGGGCGATGCTGATGATCAGTCGCAGCCTGCCCGTCCGATTCTGTTTCATCCAATCGAAAAAAGGACCAACCTGGTTCATAGGGTCTATCACAGGGGATGCGCTGGCCACGGAAGCTTTACCTTAGTGACGTCGCTGACGACGAATGGGCCGGTTTGATGTTCTCCTCTCGCGACGCTGGGGCGTAGAACTCACCTTTGCCTGCTGTGGCGGATTCGATGGCTGCCGCTTGACTAAGAACGGCGCGCCGCAGCCTTTGTCGGCTGCCACTGCGGCGACACATGCTCACATTGTTCCTCGAATCTGTTCAGGTTGTCGTCATGCGGTCATAACAGCTCCCAGTTTTCCTGGCAGGACTGATAGAATGGCAGCGTAAATGGATGCTGCGATCAGAGTCTGAATGGGTGAGTGGAAGTCCCTTGTGGGGCATTCTTTGATTCGGCTTGCGTGAGCGGCGCGAATCGGTAGACTTTCGCATCAGCAACACCATGGTGAAAACTCATTGGTGTTTGTGGCCTGGAAGTTGCCGGTTTCTCTGGCGCCCCATCGCGTGGCGAGAGTTCGTGCGCGGAGTGACTTCGAGTGTCAAAACGGGCGTGCAGACCAGTGAGCAGGTTGGTAACTTCCGATTTTCAAACAAGTTGGGGCCGTAGCTCAATCGGTTAGAGCAGCGGACTCATAAAGCATCAGCATAAAATGCTCTGGAACGCGGGAATTACGCAGCCAAAAGCCTCTCCCATAGCGAAACAAGAACGCTCTAGAATCCGGAAGAATTCTCAAGCGTTCGGTAGAGAAGTGTCAGTGACACTTGGATATTTCAGGTATGTTCGTCTTCAGTCGAGATTGCCGAGTTGACCTCCTCTCATTTAGCACTTCCGCATAAGCCTGTATGCAACATGAGGCCTTACTCAAGCGTGAAGCCGATACCGCTTTTGGAGACTCTCCGCTGATCGCTCCTGGCACAAATGTTAGGGGATCGTCCATAAGCCATTAGTCGGCTGCCGGACCGATGTGCGTCAGCTGTTTCAGTGCAGCAGTCGGGTTCCATGCAGTGTTCTGAATCTTATGGTTCCGGCCGTTCAGAACAACCGGACGAATCATCAAGGCTTAGTCCAGTCTCTGCGAGTTGATTCGGAATGGAGTGCAGTAGGTCCAATAGGCGCTTGAAGAACTGGACATACTCGCTGCAGGCTGTGCGGCGGATGTCGTGGAGTCCACATCGAACGCCTGCCTGTTTCTTTAAGAGTCCCCAAAGTTCGTAGAGATAGCGGCGATCAATATCGAACAAGAACTCACTCGATCGAGGGACCCGTGACAAATGAGCCAACGTGAGCGCATGCAAGGGGAGATCGGCATCAACTCCGGTCTTCTGCGATTTGACATAAATCGTTTGCTCTTGGGTGTCGAGGTTCTCCCAGCGAGCGTTCAGTAAGTCTCCAGCTCTCAATCCGGTGTTGTAGGCCAAGACCAAAAGGGCTTGCCACCAGAAGGCAGAGACGGAAACATCGCGTATCGGCTTCCTCATATGTCTGGCAGCGAGATAGAGGCGATTGAGTTCGTCCATTGTGAGCCGGCGAGGGCGTTTGAATGGCACTTTACAGGGGCGCATAGCGGGAACCCGGGGGATCAACTCCAAAGCCCACGGGTTTTGGTCTGTAACCGGTCCGCATCGTCGAAGCACGCTGCGGATATGCCCCCAGTACCCATTGACCGTACGGGGCGATAGCCCCAATTGTAGAGCGTCATTTCGAAACGATTCCAGCATCGCGTTGCTAATGTTGGTGATACTGGGATTATTCGTTAATTTTTCCCATGCAAGAAATGCCGCCATGAACGGATAGTGAGATCTCTCGCCGAGTTCATCCTTGAAGTAGTATTCCTCAAATGCTTTTCGAACCGTCAGCGAGGCTAATGTCATACTGCACCTCCTTTTGATTGGAGTTCCAAAGAACGGGGGGAAGGACCAGTTCGAAATTGCAGCCATGGCGCGGATCTTCGACGATCGAGGGGATGATCGGATTGAACCCAGGCGGCAGTTGAAACACCTTTTGGAGGAACAGCCGACAATATGAGACCTTGTTATAAAGCTTCGCACGAAGATTGCGATTGGAAACGAGCGGAAAGCGCGTTCCGATAGCCGCCTTCCAAAGTTGTGGCTGTGTGCAAGTTCCACCGTGCTTTATAAAGGCTTGAAGGATGAGGATCCTTGCGGGAGCAGCACGATAGAACTTCCCCATGAAGGAGAATCCGCCCTTCGTGAAAGTGAACAGATCGGCAGGGGGATGTACCGGAACTGAGAAATCCGCTGGCCGAATCTTTACGACGTCCCGTTGCGACTCCTTGAGGGCTCGCAGTGTCATCTTCGGGCCATGGCGGAATGCATCCGGAACTGCCATCTCTTCAATCACGTCTCGCAGTTCCGGAAGGGAATTGAGGTAGCTGGCTTCCGTAACGTTGTTCGGAGCATGCAATAGTAGAACCTTTCCCATTCCGGGGCGAATGCTGTTCGCCTCGGAACAGGCAGTCCGCCGAATGTCGTGAAATCCCTTGAACTTCTCTATGGAAACCAAGGATTTCAGCCGGCTCACGTAAGAATGAAACTTCCGTGGTTCAATGTGGAAAATCCGCTGCGTGCGGCGATCAAGCCGGTAGAGGTGCTCCAGCACCACATTGGGTAACGGCAGATCCGCGCTGACCCCGGTTTTGTGAGTCTCCACGAAGAGGGTCGATTCCACTTCATTCAAGTCGCTCCACTTGGCTTTGAGCAAGTCAGAAACACGGAGGCCTGTAAAGTATGTCAGCACAATCAGGGCCTGCCACCAGTAACCAGGATTCGGAACACCTTTACGGGGAACCTTCATCTGTCGGGCAGCAAGGTAAAGGAGATTCAAATCAGTCATCGACAATCGCACGGGACGTTTAAACGGCACGGGAACCGGGCGCATAGCGGGAACCCGGGGGATCAACTCCATGCCCCATGGGTTCCCATCAGTGACCGGGCCCACTCGACGAAGAATCGAGCGGACCATCCGCCAACAAGTGTTCACCGTGCTGGGGGCTAAACCCGATTTCAGGGCTCCTTCCCGAAACTCCGCGACAGTCTCATTCGATATCTGATCAATCGCCGGATTCCCAGTATGCATCTCCCAGCGACGAATGGCCGCCCGCATGCTGACCTGTGTGTTCTTCCCCAAGTCATCACTGACATAGAACTTCTCGAAAACGAACCGAACGGTGTGTTTAGGGACTGGTTTCATTTTCCACCTTCTTCCAACTTGTTGGCGACATCGCGGCAGCGATCTGCGAAATCCCGCAGATCTTTAGCAACTGCAAGAGGATCAAAGCCAAGGTTAAACCTTCGTCCAGGCCGACCATCTGAAATCGACCAGCAAATTTCAGGAGCGGTGCCTTCCTCGTCATCTCCTTCAATCCAAAGTTGCAGTACGGGTCCTGCCACGTTGTCAATGGCCTCCATCTCTTGGAATAACGCCTCCTTGCGGCGTTTTCGACGGACTTCTGGAGCATCGAGAAAGCAAAGTATTCGGTTCATCATTGACCTCTGAAATGGCGTTTAATACAGGCGCGATAGGTTCATTGTCTCATTAAAGCGTCAGAGGCGTTTAGTTGCAGAGAAGACTCAGTACATGCCGAATACGGGCATATGCTTTTTGACCAGCCCAGGCAGCGGAGACGACCGTCGACAAGTCAGGGACTCCGGAATTCAACTTCCTGTGTCCATGAGGGAGATTGGCGCGAAGCGTGTGCGATTGAGGTGGGAAGAGCCCTGATGAACTGAAAGCATCGCGGGAACGTTGTCCGTTCGACTGGAGCATGCCAGAATGTCCTTCGATTGGCCTGTCGAAGCCCTGAGAAAGTTGCGACAGGCTGGTTAATTGGGAGCCGGTGACACCACGTCACTGGCTCTTTTTTTGTGGTGTGCGTGACGCTGTCCTCGGCAACCAATGCAAAACGCCTGAAACTAGCAGGGACAAGCTGCAGAGATTCAGGCGTTTGTACCGAGTCACGCTCGGCTTTTCTGATTGAGGAAGAGGCAGGCACCCCTTGTCCGTGTGCAAGCCTGAAAGCATTGTTTAACAAACGTTTTCGTTCGTTGTCAATCGAATTGATAGTTCAACTGACTTCGCGATAAATTCCCTGTATGTCTACAAAAGGTGAATACATCGGAATTCGTGCCACAGAAGAGCAACGTCGGCGATGGGAGCAGGCTGCAGCGGCGGACCGGAGAACACTCACTGACTGGATCCGAATCCAGCTGGATGATGCCGCCGACAAGCATCCGCAGGGGAAGACTGAAAGGCCTCAGAGGAATTAGAGGCAGTCGTATTTTTCAATCGTTAGAATCTCTACTCCCCCTAAATATCAAATTAATTGCGGGCCGCCATGAACTTGATTTCGTTGATCCAAGAGTACATGTCACGCTGTCTTCTGGCCGATCTACTCAACAGAGATCATTCTTTGAACGGCGGAATTGTCGTCGGGATCGATGGTAGAATTATCGAAATGCAGGCGAGAGCCATCTCAGTCCTCGGAGAACCCATGCCTTGGGGGAGCGCTGTCAACATCAGTGGAATGGCAGGCGGAGTGATTCGGGAGGCGATGGCAAGAATTACAGGCGCCTTCTCCAAGCTTCAGTTGCCATTCCCTCAAGTTGAGATCCTGGTGAATTTGGCGCCTGCCGATCTCCCAAAGGATGGAACCTGGCTCGACCTGCCGCTGGCAATAATCATCCTCCAGGCAGCTGGAATGCTTCCTGACCTGCCTGAACACATGGAAGGGGATTATTTACTCATGGGGGAGCTTGGCCTGCACGGCGAGGTTCGCCGCGTTCCAGGTGCTCTTTCGATTGCATTCGAGGCGAAGCCCGGTCAAAAGTTGATCGTTCCCGCAGGAAATGAGCGAGAATGTGCGTTGATTCTCGCAAAGCCTGGCCATGAAGGATGCGGAGTTTTTCCTGTCGCCCTGCTCGAGGATGTCATTCAGTTCTTTGCTGGCAAGAAAGTGCTGGATAACGCACTCAGTCAACGAGTCAGCTTTGAAAATGCCGTTGAGAAATCTCTCGATTTCGGAAGAATCAAGGGACAGGAAAAGGCGAAGCGAGCTGCTAAAATTGCAGCTGCCGGCGGTCACAATATGTTGTTGATCGGGCCACCGGGAGAAGGAAAGACGCTGATCGCCAGCGCAATGGCAGGTATTCTGCCGCGACTTCGTGATAGCGAGAAGGTGCTTTTAACAAAAATTTATTCCGCCTCTGGAGCATTGGAGCGGGATGGTCTGGCAGTTACTCGTCGGCCATTTCGGACAGTTCATCACACCGCAACGAAGCAAGCTCTAGTTGGTGGGGGAAGTGGCGTTGCAAGGCCCGGTGAAATCACCTTGGCACATCTAGGTGTCCTATTTTGCGATGAGCTTGCAGAATTCAGCGGCGCAACTCTCGAAACCCTTCGACAACCTATGGAATCGGGAGAGGTCACTATATCTCGCGTCCGGGCGACGTTGAGCTATCCATGTCGCTTCACACTGATTGCTGCGATGAACCCTTGTACGTGCGGTTATTTCGGGACTCCACAATGCAGCTGCAGGGTAAAGGATGTTGAAAAGTATCAGAAGAAACTCAGTGGCCCGGTGCTTGATCGAATCGATCTGAAAGTCGACATGCAGCGACTGTCTATTGATCAGCGCTTTGCTCCTGTAGCCTCAGAAGAGCAGTCGCCAAAGATTCGGGCGGAAGTTGAAGCTGCCCGTCAAATCCAAGACACAAGATTTTCCGGTACCGGAATTCCTCATAACGCCGCCATTCCTGGAGGCCACGTTCTAGACTACTGCAAGTTCTCCAATCGCGCTATGGAAGTATATAGGTCGACCGTTGAATCTAATTCACTGTCAACACGATCGATGGATCGACTTGCCAAAGTAGCGAGAACTATTGCCGATTTGGAAAGCAGGTCAGACGTAGAATCTCAGCACATTGAAGAAGCAACAAGCTTCGTTATGGGCGGACTCTTGCTCGCAAAATTTTAGTGACTTGCGGGCACAGTTACTGAACCGTGAAAAGTCGATTGAACGCACAGGTCAATTTGTGAGCATTCTCACCAGTGACGAGGCGGAGACTCAATTATCATCACTCTGAAGTAGAGCTGCCCTGTTGAAAGGAATTCGAATTGTTGCATCGGATTTTCACGAGAGGGTTTTGCGAGGCAAGTTGCCTCTACGAATAAAACGTCAAATCTTGCTGTCACGCTGCGTAACGGTCATTGCTGATGTATCCGCAGAACGGGTTATTGAAGAGGAAGAGGGCAAGCCCAAACGCAAAGGGAAGATGTCGCCCTGACACCTAATTCGTTCCATAAGCTTGCTGGAACCATGGGAATCCTTCCATTCCACAACGGATCGGGGAACCGTTCAGTTCCTGTTTGGATCATCACCAGAATGCTTTTTGAGCAATTCAATGAACTCCAACGCCCTTGCTTTCAAACGTTGATCGGTAGAGTCATTGACGATTGCAATCGCCTTGTCTCTGGTATCAGCAATCCGTGCCGCCGGGACCTGCCATCCTTTCCGGATCGAAGAACTAATCAGAATTATGTCGGCACGTAGGTGGTGAGGGTCGTTCATCATGGTGTTGGCCTTTCACTGTTTCTCGTTCGTTCGTGGGCGTCGTTTCCATACCAATCCTCTACTTCGACGACACGAAGCGTTTGATCTCCTCTGCCGTTATCTGGCAGCGTGATAATGACGCTACCGTGGGCGTTGTCTGCGTGGAGATGTAGATCGGGAATCTTTTTGTGTTCATCCCGCATGTCGAGCGCTTCACGGGCGACGTTGATGCGATCTGCAGCGACGACGACCTTTGCAGCGGCCACCAAACATCTGGGGTCTGGAGACTCCTGAAGCACCTCACTCATTTTAGTGAGAATGCTGGCACGTAATTGGGGACTGACCGGCCAATCATTTCGAATTGCTCTTCGGATCAATCGCAAGTCTTGACCGCACGTTCGCTCATCGACAAGCGGCAGTCCCCCCAATCCCCTCAAGGCTTGATCAGCATCGGGGGTGACAAGAGGCAGGACTTCAAGATCATCATTCATGTTGTCGCGTTCAATGGCCATACTTACGCCTGCTGCTTCATCGCGTCCATCAGTGGCCGGCTTAATACAGCCTGTAATTGGCCAACGCTAACGAACTCAATCTCAGCAGCCTTTTTGATTCCCAATTGAAGAATGTTTCTGATGCACCGGTGATAGCGGTCTGGAATAGATGGACACTCTAAATCAAACATTACTTGTCGTTCTCGAGTGGCGAGTCCATCTAGGTTTTCATCGAATAGGAACATCGACGGAATCTCCGCCATTCCCATCTTCTCTTTTCTTCGAACGATGTGCGGAACCCAATCGTGTTCACGAGCAGCGTCGAAAATGGCTCCCCGAATCCTCCACGTAGCAAAACTCGTGAATGTTGCGTGGTGTCCGGGTTCAAATCTACGAATCGCCTGGCAGAGTCCGAACAACGCAGCAGATGAAACCTCATCCCAATCTAACGAACGATGACCGATCTTTCGAAAGATTGGCTGAGCAATTTTGAGTGCAAAAACGCGATAATGTTCAACCAGTTTTTCCATCACTTCGCGCTGATTGCGATTCGCCCACCATTCGGCCGAGTGGGCATCTAAAAGTTCATTAATTCTCGCCAATGTAACTCTCCCATAGGGCGTGAAATGAATCGTAGACGGTCGTGAATGCTGGCGGACGTTTACCCAATCAATCCCTACGCAGTGCTGGTTCTCCACCCAATGCAACACCAAACCCTTCGCGGTGTTGAGAATCCTGAAACAGGAGGGGGTATTCCTTCTGGTATCGCTTGAGTCGCCGCCGACCCTCATTGATTTGCGCGACGTTCTTCTGCAGCATGTCAAATGTTTTCTTAAGTTGAGAAGAATGCAAGATTTCGTTTGGTGGATGGTTCGTCTTAAACTCATTGAATAGCTTGCGAGCTTCCCTTAATTGTTCGGTCGAAACTGTGCCTACCAGGAGCGACACATCTTCAGCAACCGCAGGCAAACTATTCATGACACCCGTCGACAGTTTGAGCTGCTTACGAATCGACGTGAGATCATGCACTGCAATTCCGAACAAATGCTCTGCCAAGTTCGCCCATAATCTCTGAACTTGGATCTGATGCTCCTCGGTTAAGTTCACCCGATTTTTCTGTTTCTGAGTTGACATGAGTCTTCCATTTGAGGTCGGTCTTCGAAGCGAGATCATCGTGGAGCGCCGCCGATTTGTGCTCTCCGGCGCTCGCCGGCTCGACTCAAGAGGTTTAGTTGTTGCTGAATCGTCCGAATCTGATTGTTGGTGTTTTCTAGCTCTTTCGTGTTGTTAGCGAGTTCAGCGGCAATCTGACTAATTGCTCTCACAGACTCTGATCCAACTTTTCCCATCGCCTGAGCGTGCTTCAGATTCTCGTGAAGAGCGTCGGCCTGCGCCCCTGCCATCTCAGATCCGCTCAGGTTTCCTGTCTGAACATCGCGAAAGGCTGTTCGATTTACCTTGCGAGCCTGTGCTTCAAGTTCGCGTTGCTGGCGGCGCAGTTCTTGTGGAGATGCTCCTTCTGATTCGGCCGCTTTAAGCTTGGTTGCAATACTTGACGAGTCGAGCCCCTCTTTCCAGAGCCGCGATTCCGCCAATTCCTTGGCGATGGCTCGAGGATCTATTTGATTCATAAGCTGCTGAACTTGCTGAACTGGAACCTCAGTCGCTGCATCTCGCGGAGCAGACCGCGATTGCCGCGCGTCCTCAAGTTGTTGCCTTCTCTGATCCTCTTGTGCCTTCAGCCAAATTTTATTCCCTTCTGGGTCTGGATCGAACAACTCCGTTTTACGCTTGTCCATTTTGTCAAAGAACTCTTCACCCACCTGCACAGCAACATTGAAGATGGATTTCCATGCCTGTTTCTGATCGTCCAGAAATTTCTTGGCAGCCTCAGCCTGCTTTTTCTGAACATCCAAATCAACAAGCTCGCGATTGCGTTCTTCAAGCCGCTTAAGATCTTTACCAGCCTGGACGGCCTCGCGGTGTAGCTTGAGCCATTCCGCGTGCGCCTTCTGGGATGCCTCATCTGAATTCTTGGCTTGCTCCAGCCAGCGAGTTTCAGCTTCAGGCGTTGATACTCGAATTCCACGGCTTGTGCGCAACATCTCTTCTTGTCGACGAGAGGAATCAGCCGCCATTCGTTCATCTATCATCAACTGTCGCTGGGCCTCTGCTTGTTCGTTAAGCATGTCCAACTCTCGGCGTTTCGATTCAATGGCTTTTGCAGAGCCTTCAGGACTGTCGAGGTCTTTGAGTTGGTTTTTCAGATTGAGCTGATGAGCAATCGAGTCGTTGAGTTCACTGATGGCATCCCGTTGCGATTTAATCGCCTCTGTCCCCTCGTCGGTAGCTTCTGCGCCTTCGAGCATGGTTGTCACGAAAGTTCCCAATGCGAACGCCGCGAAGACAATTGCAGCCCCCCAGGGACCGCTCTTTGTCAAGAGGGTGGCCATGTTGGAGAGCTTGGGGACGACCTGCAGCAGGACGGATTCGAGTCCGCCCGGACCGGAAAGACCTTTCGCAAAGTCAAAGGCAATGTCAGCTGCCTTCTGTGTCGCTTCGCCAGTCCGGTTGGTCTGAGAAGCCAGTTCGTCCAGGGTATGACCGGCTATCGCCGAACTCTCTGTGACGTGCTGGGCAGCGGCCCCGACTTCGGCGAGATTTCCTGCCAGCTTATCCATATCGCCGGACAATCTCGGGTCGGCGATTCCTTCCACAGCCTCGGCGGCCTCTGTGGCAGACTGTTCGGCTTGCTCGAGTTGAATGGCCATCGTCTCCAATGATTCCACTGCGTCTCGACCGGCTTCTTGTGCAGCGTCTCCCATCTTGGTCAGATCGCGGGAGAGCTCTTTCACATCGCGTGATGCCGTTCCGGTATCCGTTGCCACTTTGATCGTAGTTGCCATAATTAATTTCGAATCCTTTTGTTCCAGAGGTCATCAATCCACGCTGCAACAATTTCCTCGCAGCCATCAACCCAATCTTGTGGTAACTCTTCGGGGATGAGCGTTCGCAGTTTGTCAAAGTGTTTGGCATAAGTTCGGCCATACCCCACCTCGACAGCAGACCCTGTCACCTCAAATACATTGCCACCTTGACCATCCGGGGGAGCGAACTTCGGGGTGATTGAGTTCGCGAGCAATCCGGTATCAATTCCGATCTGCGTTGAGGTGTCCCCCTTTTTCGCTCGCTTTGCTTTCTGCTTCACTCGCGCCGGTGTCAGCGGGTCCCACGTGATGCCACCAGCCCCAATCTGCCCGCGCGACTTCTTCTCGAAATCTTCTGCAATGCACCCCAGCAACTCGGTTCCGATGGCGGTGAGAACTTCTTCGCTCCCCCGATCCATCTCTTCAGCGATGAGCAGGAGATTGCGGGCATCTGATTGGACAGTGATTTTCAACATGATTGATTATCGACGGCGTCCGGACTGACATCGGAGAGGGACGAAGTGAAACGAGTACGGTGGGCTGATCTGTCATTGAATGACGCTCTCACATTCGCGAAAGCTCTCCCAGTTGCAGATGACGATCTTCGCGTTGTCAATCAGCCGATCCCAAACTGGGGCCGAAAAGATCTCTCGGGCATACCTGCGGGTCTCTTCCATGGGAAGATTGATTGTCATCCAGGTGGGCTGCCTTTCCCGCCAGCGTCCTTCCACCACGCGATACAGGCAGTCTGTCTGAAAATCAGAAAGCGATGCGCCTGCGGTGTGTGCTGGATCGGAGATGCACAGCAATTGCGCCTTCAGCATGGGATTCACAATTCGATCTTCATCACCCGATTGACCTCGGGAAGCGTCCTTCAGCTTTGCTCGCAATTCTGCGCCATTTTTTAAAACGACATTTCCATCCAGTGGGAGGAACACTTGTCGCATGAGGGCATGCATCAGGTGATCTTTCCCTGCTCCCGGCGGGCCGAGGAACAGAATGTTCTGTCCCGCCTGAATCGACTCCAGCAAATTGATCTGCCGTAACTCTCCTAGTACGCTGCGTTGAGCCTCCCGCTCAATGTCAGCCCCTTCTTCCTCAAAGTTCTCCAGCGACGAATCCACAAACCGGCCGGCCATTTTCGGCCATGCTACAGCGTTGAGATACGCGATTCGCTCTGCTCTCCGCTTCGCCTCGAAAGCGATGCAGCGGACCCGCTCTTCCTCGCGAAGTTCCTCCTGCATCGCCGCATAGAGTTCTGGATATCGTCGACTTGCTTCGAGCCGGGCTTCTGCGCGTTCTTTCATCTTCAATTCGCTTTGGCGGCGATTTGCCGAGTCTTTTCGGGATCGAAAGAGTTCAGGATTCATGAGGCGGTAAGCATTGGTCAGCTGCTCACCTTCCTCCTGACGAATCCGCAGATCATCGAAGATCGCCGCTTCTTCGCTGCTGATCGACGCGCTCACCTGCCGGTCGGCGATCAGCTTACGGGCCGCCTCCTTGGCCTCTAGTCGCTCCTGAACGATCTCGTCGACCTTCAGCTTAAAAATCTCGCTTGCCGATTGATTTCCTTGCCGTTTCGGGATTGTGAATGAATCCTGAATTGGTTCGGTTTGAGACGTTGCTTGTGCTGGCTTTTCCATTGGACGAATACTTTCCTTCTAGGATTTTTGTGACAGAATCAGTTTTCAAAAAGAAATCAACATCAGCGACCCAGCCGCGTTCGTTCTCGCCTCTCAGGAAAGGCGAAATCGGTAAGCGAGCAAGAGCTGCAGGCCAGCTCTCCCGCCAATCCCGGTCAGAAAGTCGCGACTTCAAGGCAGCCTTGCGTTTGCCGCTGATCTTGCTGCACTTGGGGAACGGAGCTGGCAGATTGTTCCATGCATCAACGACGTCTTGAAACTCTTTAGTCGGGGGAGGGGGTGGCTTTTCCCCCTCTTCTAAAGGGGTAGGGATCAGGGGAGGGGTTTGGGACAGGGTTGAATGATTGTGCCGATCACTTCCCGATCGTTTCCCATTAGAGTGACAATGCGCTGTACTCGATTTGTCCTCTTGATTCCCGTTGCGCTGTATTTCGGAAAGCGCAACTGGCATGGAATCGCCTTCATCACTCGGTTGATCATCGATTCCAATTGCCTCTTGTGGGATCAATACCCAGTATCGTCCCGCTTTCCCCTTTCCCCCTTCCTCATAATGGAGCCAGCCTGCGTCAATGAGTGTCTTCCTGATTCGAATCAGGGTCTTTTGCTGACTGATTCCAAGAACCGTCATCAGCTGACCGTTAAACCAAGTTGTGGCACGTCGGTAGTGTGCCGCGTCTTCCGTGTGGGCAATTACCATCAGCAGGTAACACGCATCAGCTCCCAATTCGTTGGCGAGACAGACCTTGACCATCAGGCGGCAGAATTTGTGAGCAAAGAACGAATCTCGTTGCGGATAAGTGGGAGCGTTCAAAACGGCCCTCCCGCACCTCGCGAGAGCTTTCTCCGGCGGGGAGAATGTGGAACGGATGTCGCGGCAACAGGGTTTACCTGTCCGGCCTCGTAGGCTTCCACGGCAGCCAAAGTAACGCGCCATCGCGGCTGACGACTTGTCGGCGAAGCAACGTTGAACGCAGGCAGCTTGCCGGAATCAATCAGCTTTCGTACGCCCTCTGGCTTGCAACGCCACCGTCTGGCGATCTCAGGAGGGGTGAGAATCTTGAAATCGGAATTTGTTTGAGGGCTGCTCATTTGCGCCCTCTTGGGTTTTGCCGAGCGCCATCCTGCTGATCCAGCAAGAATACGATTCTCAGAAACCCGTCACGATTAAAAATTGGCCGAAAGTCTGCAATTGCAGTTGGCTGGATTTCCGGATGCTCGCTGAGCAAAGCTTCAATTACGGAAACGGGGCGCATCGTCAACTCTGAGATGCGTTTTAGCGTCAGCAGTGCATAAGGTTGCTTCGTATGTGGCATGTATACCTCCTCAATAGAAGCAGTTGAGGAGGGGAATCTGGAGTGTTAATTAACTTGAATTCTTCGTAACACCCGTTGGAGCTGTGATTTGTGATTTCGGGATTTGTTTTACGATGCGAAACATTTCGACATAAACAGGCATAGTCCAGCATAGGAACGCACGATCAGTTTCTCTGATCATTTCGTTGTTCTAGGGCTAACATTCGAATTCTAGCTCGCTTTTCAGCTGAATAACCTTCCCATTCTGGCGAACCCTCAAGCACGAAATCTACTGAAAGTGTGCTTAAGTCATCTGGATTAGACCCATTCATTTCATTCAATGTGAATGGGTCTGTTGCAAATTCTTTTTGCCGTCGCGTTTTCTTATTGGAAGCTGTGATTCGCTTCTCAATGGCCTCTTGATAAACAGTTAACTTTTCGACAGTGCGTGCGTCACATCCAATTATCCTTGCCCAATGTGCTTTTGTGGTGTTTCCTGCAAGCTCAGTAGCTAGTTCCCTGGCTCTCGCCTCAGCATCTTCAGTCTTCATGCGAGTCCGCTTGGCTTTTAACGCCTGATGTTCGCATTTCTCGCTTGGTACCGTTGGAGGAAAAAGATCACTAGCGATTTCATTACTCATTCGGCCGTTGCTGTTAGCCTCAATGCATGGAGATCTCGTGTGGAAGTTGTCAACTATGAACGAGGCCAATAGCGTTTCTGCTTCACGTCGATTTGGGATTGAGATGGGAGGAACTGCAATGACTCCGGTGAGATGTTCGATCCATAAAATAGCATGTCTTAAGACCACCGTTATTTTCTCGATGGCTGGACAGTCGTCCAAGCCAAGCAGGCGGCGTGGATACTCGGAGGAGAGGAATTGTTTTCGATGCGTTTGTAACCACTCAAGCAGTTCGGCAGTGGTTGTAAAAGGGGATTGACCACATGCATAGAGGCCCATTCCATTGAAGGTGTCGCGTAGACTTACTCCCGGTGGCAGATTTGCAGCTTGTCGCTGAATTGCCTCGCAGAATTGGACAGCCTTAACTCTTCCCGTTTTGTCCGACATTATCCAGATTCCATGCTGGCACCTGAGAATGATCGAGCGTGGGGAAAACAGTCAGGTAACTGGGATTCAGGGCAGCGCCCTATCCCCACAATGCGGGATCATATCATCCAGGCGGAAATAGCCAATGACGAACAACATCCACGACGGCCCGCAGACGTTCTTCACTGATCTGGCCTTGGCGATAGACCGCAGCCATTGATTCGTCTGTGTGCCCCATAATCGCGTCGACAGCGACCTGATCCTTGGACTCACCAGCCTGGATCTCGAACGTTCTCCGCAGTGTGTAGAAGCCCAAGCCATTTCGCCCGTTGATGTTCAAGGCGTGAAGTAGCTTCCCGAATGCTCGCGAAATATCATCTAAAACGCTCCGGGGCTTCTCATTCCCTTCTTCATCCAGTCCCTTACCTGCCATTCGCACCCAACGGCGGCGACTTCGCGTGAGGAACACTAAACCTTGATCTTCGTCTGTACGCGGTCGTAACCGGCGTTCGATGACCTCGGAGAGTGCAATCACGGTTTCCGGCCAGAGAGGGATCTTGCGAGGAATCTCCGTCTTTGGACGCGGGTAGCTCATCCAACCTGCATTGAGATCCAAGTGGAATTCGGAAAGACCAGAACAGTCTGTGTTGCCGAGCCCTCCATTAATCCCAAGTAAAACCATCGCCTTCAATTGCGGATCAGGTTTCAGAGTCACTGGCTCTTCCTGCCCCACAATGCCGACGGCCTCTCCCTCCAATGCTCTCAGCAGCGTTCGGATTTCAGCTGCGTCGAACATCTTGGGGCCGGCTTCATTGCGAACCCGCCTGAGTGTCTTCTTCGATGGTCGCTCGAAGGATTGCCCAAACTTCACGGGTACTGGAATCAGCTCTTGGTCAGCTGCAAACTTAAAGATAACGCGGCAGCGCGTGATCTCATTACCGAGCGTTCCGGCACTGAGCTTCTTCGCCAGTCCTCTTCGAAACGCTTCAAAGTCGAGTGGACGTAGGGATTCAACGGTCCGATTTTTTCCGAAGTGTTCAATCAGCAATTTGCAGGAACGGAAGTAGTCGCGATAGCTCCTTTCCGTCAGCTCACCGGTCTCCATCTTGTTCCGCTTGGCAGCTAGGAATTCGTTGCAAAGAACTCTCAGTTCGCAACTCTCGATGGCCTTCACGGCATCTTCAGGCAGCGACTCGCTTTTCAGGATATAAGGCCATTCGCGATTGAATCGGTCGAGTGCGGCTCGCCAGTTCGCTTCGAACTGTTCGGTACCCGAGACCCCAATCGGCCCGAAATAATGGGAAGCTTTATTGAACTTTTTAACCCATCGTCCGGAAGGATGGGCTGTCAGTGGAAAGTCTTTGTAAGGCTTGCTGTACTTCGGCTTGCGAGAACGGCGCGAGACTGTAGACTTTTGCATCGGCATCACCTTGGCAAGAACTCGGTGGTGTTCGACGCCCGGATGTTGCAAGCATCGCGGGCATCACTTTCTGCAGTGACAAAAGCATACCGGGTGTCACAGTGGAGTGTCAAATCGAACTTTTTGTCGATTTGCTATTGTTGTAAGTTGCTTTTTGACAATAAGTTGGGGCCGTAGCTCAATCGGTTAGAGCAGCGGACTCATAATCCGTTGGTTCTGGGTTCAAGTCCCAGCGGCCCCACTTTTTGAAAGAGCTCGTTGCCTGGTGTCAGCGAAGTTTCTGTAGCTGCATGATTTTGATGGAAGTGAATTGAACACTGAGGGTGCGTTCTTCCAGAAGCAGTTTCTCCCCAAAGATTCCATTTCTGCTTTTTGACTTCGTCACGTGTTCACGTCTCGTCACAAAAAATCAGGTGTCGCTTTCCGAGACACCTGATCGCTCTGATTGGACTCTGTCATCAATTGTTCGGGCCGCTCCCAGTTGTTGCAGGGGAGAGCGGCTTGGTCGGTCAATTGACGTGCTTTCTTTCGATCCCTGCTCGCAGCATGAGAGCGTGCAAGTTCAACTGAATCTCAGAAAGTTTTCGTCGAGCGCGTCCAACTTCATTTTTGTCGCTCACGTCGTCGGTCCTGAAACCGTTGACGTGTTCTGAGAGATGGTGGAGTTCGCCATCGAGTCCGGAAATCTTCGCCCGGCCTTCGTCGCTGATCTGATCACCATTGAGGAGAGTACAGAGTTCAAGGCAGACGTTCTTGAACTCTGTCGATTCGTTATGAGCCTCTTTGAAGTCCGGGTTCGTTTTATAATTGTGATCAATTGCTCTGCAGAAGGAATTCGCGGCGATGGCCAGTTGATTCGCGAGGTCTTGCGAGGAAAATTCCTTGGAAAGAGCCTCGGCCTGCTTTTTTAATTCGGTGGAATCAGAAGTTGCTTCGCTCTTGAACATCACCGAGATGAACGAGTGCATCGCACCTTCGGTCTCTTCAAACTTCTCTTTGAGCGACTCCAAATCCGCTTTCTGCACAGCGTCGTTGTTTTCGCTGCTACTCAGCTTGTCACCAATTTCATGAGTCAATGTGTTTACGGAGGAACTCACAGTGGTCAGTGCCTCGACTGGCTGTTGCGCGTCGACGAGTCCTTTGATCTTGTGGGCGTCCATGTACAGAGTGAAGGACTGCTGAAACGTATCCGCGAACTTGTCAGGCGCGACTTTGAACATTCCTTCAAGGGCAGTTTTTAATGCATTTGATTTCTCTTCCAATTCGCTAGCACCGCGGTTGGCTTCATCCCAGTTAATCTCATCCTTGAATTTGAGTTGAGCGGCGTGGTCGTGATCATGATCGTGGTCTCCTTCATGATCATCTTTGATTTTGAGCAACTCCATGACTTCATGCAGTGCTTTCTCGGTTCGTTCAAACCTCCGGTTGACCTCGTCTTTCGCTCGGGTGGAGACATTAGTTCGTTCTGAGAATTCCGGGAGGTGGTTCTCGATGTGGTGAATCTCGCTAGAAATTTGCTTGAGGTAGCCGCTCACTGATGCGGAGGACGAATTGAGTAGAAGAGCCTGTTTCACAGATTTGGTTTGCTGCATGATCTCGTACGCTTCCCGATAAGCGTCGTAGAATGCTTCGGATTGGTCGTTGTATGTATTCCACAGACCCCAGCAGAGATCGTTCGCTGCGAATCGCAGTTCTTCAGCAGCCTGATTGATTTCTGCTGTCGTAGCGGTGACCGCAGAATCGTGTTCTTCGTGTTCATGGTCGTGCTCTTCGTGCTTCTCGTACGCATGAATGAATGTTGTCGTCAGGAGTTCTGCGGGCAGAGCCAGAGCGAGCGCCAACATCAATCGGTTTCGGAACATCGCGAATTCCTTGTTTGAATACAGGGACGACTATTTGATTCCGGCCATTACAACTCGTAAACCGGCTGACGAGACTGCATTGTCAACGCGAAAAGCATCGCGTGCTGAAGAAGAGATAAACTTTCGGTTGCGATTCCAGCATCCTCCGCGACGAATCGCAGTGCTCGAGGGCCTGACAAATTGCTGTGACTCGCTGTCGAATATGTCAGCGCACCATTCAGTCACATTTCCGTGTGTGTCATACAGACCGAAATTGTTACTCAAGAGTTGCGCCACGGGGCGAAGAGAAATTGCGTTTCCAGTGTTCTCTTCGAAATTTGCGTACTCGGTGAGCTTGTCGGGCTCACAGGAAAACTCCGACTGAGTTCCGGCTCGACAGGACCATTCCCATTCGATCTCAGTCGGCAGGCGATACTCCCAGTCACTTTCTTCCGGCGGGCGTTTTCTTTTATTGAGTTCCTGGCAGAATCTCTCTGCATCTTTCCATGTGATGTAAACCGCCGGGTAGTCGTCACCTTCCGGAATTCCTTTAGTGTGCCAAGGTTTCGTTCCCATCACCTTCAGCCACTGGGCCTGTGTGATTTCAGATTCCGACATATAGAAAGGTTTTTGAATCGTGGCTTTTCTCGCAGGGAGTTTGTTCGCCGGGCTCAGATCTTCGTTTTCAGCGCCAAAGGTGTAATCCCCGGGAGGAATGATGATCATTTTGAAGCCGACTTCATGAGGGCGTTCGGCAGACAAATTCAGCGATGCGGCGTAGCTTAACTGAGCTTCATGGGCTGCTTTGCGGTCGAACCGGGTGGCGAGTGGTTTGGGGTCGACTTTCATCGGGAGAGTCAGCTTGAAGTTCAGGGCTTTGATATCACTGCGAGTCAGTTTGAATTCTTTCGATTGTCCACCCTTGGTGAGAGTGATTGTGCTCGGTTGATCGGAGAGCGGGATCGCCAATTTGGGCGGTCTGTTTGCAATGAGAAGTCCATCAACTGTTAATTGAGCGTCCCGAGGCTCGATCGTAAAAATCGGATCGAGATTCAATTCAACTTTCGTGGAGGCTGTCGGCTGGAGCGTTATCGATTTGGTTTCGTAATTGGGATGTGAAGCGTTGACGTCGAGTTTCGTTCCTTCCTCAAATCGATATTCCCATGCTCCATTTCGAATTCGCACTTCGGCATTGTTTATTGTCATTTTTGCATCGGGTGGGTCCGTAACACCGTTGACCGTGAAATACAGAATTGGCTCGAGCTTCAGGTCAATTGCTCGAGCATTGTTGTTGAACCCTTTTAACTCTGCGGAGGGAATCGTTTTCGAGATTCGCTTGTATCCGTTTTTTGAAAGGCTGATTTCAAACGGGACAGTCTCTTCGGATTCCCAGGTCCACTTTCCGTTTGCGGCCAGAATCGGCTTTTTGTTGATGATGAGAGTCGCATCTTTCGGATCGATGGACCCGGAAACTCGAACTGCGGGGGTTTTGGAGAGGGCGATGTTAATCTTGTGAGCACCGGGATCGACGATGTTCCGTTCCCAAGGATCGTAACCGGAGAGACTACTTTGGAGTTTGATCTCCTGCATCTTGGCCGAGGACCATTTCCACTTTCCTTCATTCACCTCAATGGCGACATCATTGATGCGAAGTGTTGCGTTTGCTGGCTTTAAAGTGCCAGTCAGCGTGACTTCAGGAAGCGGAAGCAGTTCCACACGAAGGTCGTGCACCCCTTGTGTATACACGACTTTTTCCCAGTCCTCATAGCCCTCCAGCGAGGCTGTGACCAGAACGGATTTCGCAGTCATGGAGTTCCATTTCCATACTCCATCTTTATCTTTGGAGGTGACGGTCTCTCCGTCGACTTTGACCATAGCATTCGGAGGGGTCAGTGTGCCGGCTATTTCGATGAGTGGTTTGGCCTCCAGACGGACGTGGTGATCGAATCGACCCGTCTTCGTGACCGTGTCGACCCTGCTGAAGTAACTGGGTTTGTCAGCTTCGATTTTTACTGGATCTGCAACGAGCGAAGACCATTCCCACTTGCCATTGACCACGTTAACGGGAACGTCATTGATCTTCAGACTGGCATCGGGTGGATCGATGGTCCCGTTGATTACGATCTTTGGATCGGGCTGCGGATCTGGAGGGATGGCTGATTCAACTTGGGTGACCGTTTGATTGCCCATCCATTGGGAGATCATGTCGTTCTGATACGCCCAGAGGAGTCCACCAAGACCGAGCATCAGCAGCAGTGCCAGAATTGGGATCCAGCGTCGTTGAGGATTGCGGTTGTGGCTGGAAGTTTTTTTAGAGGCTTCCTTGGAAGAGATGGTACGCTGGTCAGGGGGCGGTTCCTTCCTGTGATTTGTTGGCGGATCCGGCTTCCTCTTCTCCTCGATGGGCAGAGCAGGCACGTCGGCTGCCCGATCGCTCGAGGTTTTATCGCTTGGGATATCACTTTCGGATTGGGGGGTGGGCTTCTCGTCAACAACGACCCGACCACTAATTAAAGAATAGAGGGGTTGATGACTTAAGCGGTCGAGCGCCTCTTTTGCGGATCGGGGACGGTTCGCAACATTCTTTGAGAGCATTGAGTCGATGACCGTTGCCAAGTCTGTGGGGACACCGGGCACGTATTCTTTGACTGGCTTAAACGGCGTGTCCGAAGTGTGCCAGCGCAGCCACCCGGTATTTGCGAGCTTGGGGTTGTCGAGAACGATCGGAAACAGACTGTCGAATTTCGGACCAAGCAGCGATTCGAGGGCAATGATCCCCAAGCTGTAAAGATCCAGTTCCGGCCCAATACGACCGAACGATTCAGAGATCATTTCAGGAGGGAGGTACTTGGAGTATTCATGAGGTCGCACTGCGCGGAGGTCTTCGAGAGGTTGCCCGTGAAAGAGGCCGAATGACACCCGCCGCTCGTCAAACAGCAATTTTTCGGGAGAGATCTGAGAGTGCAGCGATTTGTAATCAGTGTGCAGAGCATGTAGTGCGTCAAGCGTCTGGTTCAGTAGGGATCGCACCTGATCGGCGTTGAGCGGTCCTTGTTGATTGATCTGGTGAAGGTCCCCTTTGAATTTGTCCGCAATGACCTGACCTTTGGATTCGTTCAGCGAAATGATCCGAAGAAATCCCGGATGTCTGATCGATACAAGATAGCGTGCTTCTTCGAAAAGTGCGTTTTTGATGTTGTCGTCAGATTCCAACTCCTCAGTGACAGCGATAACCGTGACATCCCGCCTCATTGAAAAATCGTACGCCTCGCTGACAACGCGATAGTCATTTCGAGACAGTTCACTGAGAATTTCAATGTCAGGCATTGCTGTTGTATCACTCTGTTGTGACTGAAATGGATATTAAAAATCGTCACATAGGAATGGCGGGAAATCAATAAAAAATGTCATAAGACATTCTCGATTGTTGGTCAACGATTGATTGGCTGCGATTGTAAAGGGGGCGATAGGGAGTGGAATGTATCGGATGCGATGATCGTGGATTCGGTAGCCTCGATTATTGATAAGAGAATAGATTTCCGTGTAGGGTTTAACGTGACTAATTGATTTAGAATCCAATGCCAGTCCCGTAAAGGATTGGAAGTAGAATCGGTCCCATGATCGCGATGACACAGGCCAGCATGATGCACATGTTCGGTCCGGTCATTTTGATCTCGGCCTCTTTGGCCAACCGTTCTGCTAGCTGACTTTTCCTTAAATGAATCTGTTCAGACTGAATTCGCAGGGTGTTGACGATTGAGGTCCCGTGTTCCCTCCCTTTGATGATTGCAAAGACGAGTTCTTTAGCGTCTTCACTTTTCACACGGTTGACCATTGTTTCTAACGCCTCTTCGGGGCGCAGTCCGAGATTCGCCTGCTGATTCACCCGCCCGAACTCGTAACCAATTGGATGTTTTTTATTTTCATTCGCGACGACTTTCATTGAGTCGGTCAGTTCTGCTCCCGCTTCCATATTGAGTGTCAGCAAATCGATGGCGAATGGAAGTCGGTATTGAAACTGCTTCCTGTAGTGAGACACGCTGGAACTGAGGGACAGAATCGTCACGACATATGCGAGCAACCCGAAGACGCTGGAAATGACAAACGAGATGATGACTGGCAGGAATATTGACAACAGCATAAACAGAACGAGAGTCGTGACTAACGCAATGGCGATTTGAGCTGCGAAGTACTCGCTCGGCGTCCACGGTTCTTCGGGTAGCGTCAACGAGATTTCAGTGGAAATTGCTTCATTTCTTTCCGGGCTGGTAACGCGAGTGAAGGGCATGAAGTCGCGGATCGTGTTTCCGCAGTTGCGGTATACGGACGACGCCTTTTTCAATGAATCCCGTCGTTTGACCTCCAGCCCCTCCAATCCCGCGCGAGAGGAGCGGTCAGGGGTAAATATTCGGATCGTTATCCATGCAATGGTTCCCCACGCCAGACCTGTTGCCACCAATGCAGCGATCATCAGGAGATTGTCACTGGTCATTCCCATCGTATTCCTCCAGATTGACATGCTGCTCGCTAAAGCTTCATTGAAAGAATCGATCGACTCCAGGCGATTGAACCGGCGATCATGAGGATTGTCATGGTCATCAGAACTTGGCCGACAATTGTGGTGAACATCAATTGTGTGCCGCTGGGGTGTAATACTCCCATGACTGCCAGGAACAGAAACGGGAACAGCGACAGAATCCAGACCACCTGGCGTGCTGCCGCTGTTTCAGAAAGCATGCGTCGTTCGAGTCGTTGAACCTCGTTGATATTGTTTGCGATCTTGTCCAGCATGACTGTTTCGTTTCCGCCGTGGTCGTAACAAGTGGCGATTGAAATTGCAAAAATCGAAAACGTGTCCAGATTCAATCGGTCTTTCGCCGTCCCGATCGCACTTTGTAGTGGCATGCCGCCGCGGAAATCCCGGGAGATTCGCGAAAACTCGGAACGAATCGGCTCTGGCAGTTCATTGACGATTTCTGCGATTGCTTGCGGGAGAGACATTCCGGCACGCGAAGCACTGGCCAGTCCTGTGCAGGCGGCGGCCAGCTGATTTCGGAGAAGCACTTTGTGCGTTTCGACGCGATTGCCAAGGTAAAGTCTGGGAATGATGAGGAACAATACGCCGACAACTCCAGTGAGAATGTACATCTTGATGACGATGCCAATAGAGAGAACAACGATGGCGATGATGGCGACGATTCGAGATCCCAGAAATAGCCCGGGGAGTGTATAGCCAGAATCCTGAAGCGGTTTGACGAGACCGTACAAGTAGAGCAGGGTGACCTGGTCCCAGACGCGAAAGATTGGAGTGGTTCCGACCACAACAGCAATGAAGACCAGAACGCAGCTAATGATCGGCAGATATGGAATTAACTGGGGAGGAACGGAGATCATTTGGCCGCCTCCTGAATCGCTGTTTCAAACTCGAAGAACGTGTCCATGTTGATGAGATTTCGTTCAATGAGGTCTGTCATGAAGGACGGCAAATGCCCTGTCGGGTGAATGGCGTCATCCCCTTCTTCCATCAGGAATAAGTTTCGCAGTTGAATTCCCGTTCCGTTCTCTTTCATCCCGACGACTTCCGTAACTTGAGTGACGCAGCGACGTCCGTTGGAAAAGCGATGTAGCTGTACAATCAAATCGATCGCAGATGCAATTTGTCGATGAATTGACGAGATCGGTAAGTCTGCTGCCATCTGGACTAGGACTTCCAGTCGTAGAATGACGTCCTGTGAGGAATTTGCGTGAATGGTTGTCAGCGAACCGTCGTGGCCGGTGTTCATCGCTTGGAGCATGTCGAGTGCCTCTGCACCTCGACATTCCCCGACGACGATTCGGTCTGGTCGCATGCGGAGAGAGTTTTTGACAAGATCCCGAATCGTGTAGGCGCCGACTCCCTCGACGTTCGCGTTCTTGGTCTCCAGACGAACGCAATGGTCTTTACCGAGTCTCAGTTCTGCTGTGTCCTCAATCGTAACAATGCGCTCTTTTCGAGGAATGAAATCTCCCAGGCAATTCAGCAGAGTCGTCTTTCCGGTTCCGGTCCCACCGGCAACAAGAATGTTCCGCCGGTTAATCACAGCAGCTTCCAAAAATTCAGCG
The DNA here is from genome assembly GCF_051466335.1 of Planctomicrobium mucosum. Lineage (NCBI taxonomy): Bacteria > Pseudomonadati > Planctomycetota > Planctomycetia > Planctomycetales > Planctomycetaceae > Planctomicrobium > Planctomicrobium mucosum. The sequence goes on from NZ_CP195793.1 coordinate 2,148,475, forward strand.
ACGGTTCTTGTGACCGCCCCTTTCTCAATGAGATTCTCAATCGTCATTTTGGACAGAGGGAACTTTCGGATTGTTAAACTGGGGCCGCTGACTGCCAATGGCCGAATGATTGCGTTTACTCGGCTTCCATCTTCCAACCTCGCATCGACCAGTGGGTGCGAGCGGTCAATGCGCCGTCCAACCCGACCGACAATTCGGGAAATGATTGATTCGGAAACCTCGTCTGAAAAGAATCGCCGACCAGTCAATTCGAGAACGCCACGCCGCTCCACGTAAATCTGCTCGCAACTTACGACCATGATTTCGGAGATTGAGGGCATCCGGAGCAATTCTTCCAGCGGACCAAGGCCGAAGAGAACATCTTTGATCTGTTGTTTGATATATCTGAGAGCGAGATATTCCTGAAAATCGACGTCCGCTTGCTGGCAAACCCGTTGCCAGGAGGTCCAATAACCCGCGGTGAGTCGATCCACGAACTCGCTCACGTCGTTCGATTGGTTGCTGCGAAAATCCTTCAGGATGTGCTCGGCTAACTCGGTCAGATCATGTTCTCGTCCGGAATGGACAGTGAGCAGGTCCGACCAGATCGATTGCTCCACTAGAGCAGAATCTCCTTTTTGGCTGCTTGATTGGAGTAGCGAAGAAAGCAGGGCGTTGTAGACAGACTGACCGGCGAGATGGTTCAGCAGTTTCAATTGTCGCGCAGATTTGAGGTTGGAACGCGTCGCGATTGTCGCAATATCGACTTCCAGAACAGCCAGCAGTTCGAGGAGTCGATCTTCGTGCTCAGGCTTGAATTTTTTCTTCTTACGAGAGTCGAGGAGTTGATAAGTCTCTTCGAGGTGAGCGTCATCTTCTTCCAGAAGCGTTTTATGCACATTCCGGAGCAGCATCGAGGCATGCTCATCAAATTCCGAGTGAAGTGACGACCCTTGTGTTCCGCTTCCGGTTGACTCGAGCGTGAGTTCGTACGGAAACAGATTGATCGGCGAAGCGGAACTGATCTCCCGTTTCTCGCCGGTTCGAACCTTGATCTCGCCAACTTTTGCAGAATTTCCTCGTAAGACGACGAGTTGCCATCCAGATGAGGTTTGCTCAATCACCGCTGCGTGTTCCGCAACCGTCGGACTTTTGAGCACGATGTCATTGCTGGGATCACGTCCAATCCGAACGATCGATCCAGAGACGCTAAAGATCCCTTTGTCGTCATCCAGTACGAGATTGTTCCATCGAATTCGCATGCTCAGTTACTCAACAGAAATCGATCGGAGATCGTGGACAGAATCGTTATTGGGGCAATGAGGCGGTCAGAAATTGTTTCTTTCCATAAGGGGCAACGAACACAATTTTCGCGCCGATCCGAAGAAATGGAGGAGCATTCGGGATCCCATCGATCTCCACGTAGATCAGTCGGTCAGCACCATCCAGCGGGGTCTTGGTGGTTTCCGTTCCTTCCGCTTCACTCGTCTGCAGGTCGATGGATTCGATCGCCAAAAGTTTTAGGAGCTTCTTTTCTGTTTCGGATTCCCCATGCGAGTATTCCCCTCGCATTGCTGCCAGATAGCGAAGCAACAGTTCCTTTTCCCTGTTGTTTTCGTTCGAGACAGCGAGAGTGATCACATTGCCAGTGGTGGAGTATTCCTGACCAATGAGCTTTTCCATTCCTTTGGTCGGGGAACTGCCGATGCCGACGAGAGTGAATGGACCGATGTAGTCCCATTGTGTTTGCTCTGCCTCATCGATGATGTCCCGTTGAAAGAGAAGGTCGCCTTGCTGATATTCGCGAGTCGCAGTCCGGTTCCAGAAGTTGTAACGCTGTTCCCAGGGGACAAGCGATTTGTTGTTCAGCTCTGGATCTCCCCGCACAGGAAGTTCCTCAAGGTCATCCCGGGTGATCTTCTGACCGATTGCGATCTTGTTTTTGACTGCTGCATACGTTGGATACGCACTCTCTCGACTGAGCCACATCCAGTTCAGCACGACCGCAACCGCACCGATACAAGCAGCTACGAGCAATTGGAGAAGTGTTTTCATGGCGATTACTTGTTATCTGTCGACATCTGAATGGGACACTGGAGGAGCAACAAATCGTGCTTTCCAGCCGTAGTTCTCAAAACGCACGCCAGTATCATGCTGTTGTTCAACGTGCAAAGGTAACTTGAAGTACCAAACCGGACATCCTGTTGTTGCTCAATCACCCATCCTGCGTTTTTCCACCTCAAAACGCTCTGTTCGATCGATTCCGGGACTTCCAGAATCTGTAATGCCGGTTCTCCATCGATCGTGTTTCGAGAGCAGGTTTCCTGAGCGGAGTCCGTCACAGGGAGAAGGAATCTCTGCTGAGACAGACGGATTTGTGTGGGGATTCCGACTTCAAAAACCTGATACATTCCGCTCGCTGCGGGTGTGGGAACAGCAGCCATCGCGTATTCGAGAACTTCCTGATCGTCTATTTTTTTTGTAATCAGTCCGAACTTTCCCTCTCCACTCGTGTGCTCGTAGAGATAACGATTCTCACCAAGTTCATGAGCAGGAGAGAGATACTTGATCGCTTCCGTCAACTTCGAGATGTCCGCGGAATCGAACCGCTGAGGTGGAGGATTCGATTTTCGCTTCTCGAGCGTTTCGATGACACGGGCTGTCGAATCGATTCGCATTGCTAATGCCCATTCACAGTCTTTCACTCGCCAGAAGCCTGCTTCGTGTGTCGAGAGATCACGCTGCAAAAGAGGGATGTCTAAAGTGGATTGAGACGTCGAAGAGGATCTTTTCACTGGAGTGAAGAGTTCGTGAAGTGTCGTGAACGTCTTCCAGCCGAAGATGATCACGATGACGATGACAATTGTCGAAATCAAACTTTCCAGTTTTGACCAAAGCGGTTTCGCCCGAACCGACGGAATTGGAGATGATTCAGGTGTTGTGTGAGAAGCAGCCACTGATCTTGCCTTGGTCAATTGTTCAATGCTCTTCCAAGCCGCTCGCTAAGATCTTCCAGATCACGATTACGCTGCTCGAGCTGCTTCACTTTATCTTCCGCTTTCTCCTTTTCTTCATCCAACACTTCTGATTCCTTTTCGAGATCTTCTTTTTGTTCATCAGTGAGGGTTTCATCTTTTAGCTTCTCAGCGATTTCATCCTGCATCTTGATGATGTCCTCAATACGCGTTTTCTCGTCTGCGATCGTCGTCAGATTCTGCTCGATGAGGTCCTTTGTCTGCTGAATCTTTTCTTCAACTTCTTTTTTGGCCTCCTCCAGTTTCTGCTTTCCTTCTTCGATCGCGCTTTCTGCCTGCTGCTTGAACTGATCGACGAGACCTTCAATGCCTGTCCCGGACGACAGTATAGAATTGACCGTAGAACGCAGGAGATTTCCGAAATCGCCGATTTTCCCAAGCATGTCAGTTAATGAACCGAGATTATTCACTCCAGCGAAGCCGGCGAGCTTTACGGAGGGTTCAAGATTCCAGTGATTGTTGAATTCCTTGAACCGTTTTGAAGGACCCGGTGCAGGATCATTGGTCCTCGCATGCCACGCATCACCGAAGATGATGTGACTTGACCGCGGCTTGGCGTATTCACGTAAGAATGGAACCGACTGGACCGTGTGGCTGCGATTTTTACGAATCGGTGTCGGGGGCTTCTGGAAATTGAACTCCGCATCGTTGGCTTCCTGATATCTGGCACGCCAGGCATCATTCCTCACTGTGGCGACAAGCAACGCCTGGTTTGACCAGAAGGTCCCCAGGAAAATGATGAACATGAGGAGCGGAACCAACACGGTTAAACACATCACCATCTCGAGCGGGACAATTCCCGTACGAGTCTGCTTTCCAGATTCCTGTGGTGTTTGTTGGTGAGTGCGCATGCTAATGGTTAAGAAGTTCTCGGTGCTTCAGTGCTTTCTTCAAGATCGATTTGCTGTTCCCCGGAAGAGTTGATGACGAGTCCTGTAGTCCCTGATTCAGATGATTCAGCAGCCGTCCTTCGGGAGTTAACGGGATCAGCTTGGCTTGCCAGTTGATCGTGACTTGCGCCTGGGAGTCAGTTTGTTGAGAACCTGTAAACAGGCTTGTGAAATCGACATCGCGTTTTGCGACAGGATGGTCTCCCCATTCCAACGCTTTGACGGGAGGAGTCCAATTGAGAGTATTCCAGCCAGAATTGACCTGAGTTTGCGTGAGCTGAGGGCCCCCTGTGACTTGGCGGCCGTTTGCGTTGTAGAACATGCTTCCAGAAATGGTGACATTCCCGGTCTTGTGCGGATTTTTGTACATCGACTGAATCAGCAGCGGAGACTGAAATTTGCTTGTCGCTGTGGCACTCAGCGAAAACAGTAGTTCGCCTTGCGACCTGTCTTGGGTCCATGTTTCAAACCCTCGCTCCTGAGGGCTGCTGTTCTCCATCACGTAGACGTATGCTTTTTCGGCATCGTCGTCGCCCGTGCGGATGAGATGAACGTTCGCCAGTAGATACCGATTCGAGTAATGAACATAGAGATGACCGGCCGCAGAGAGCTTGAATATCTGGTCCAGAAAGTTGTAGATCGGACCACGGAAACTGTTGACGTACGGATAGGACGCGCGAGTGAATTGGGAGACACGGGTCTGTTCAATGTCAGTTTCCGGCATCGCGTACTTTGAGTTGGGATCGCGACTCGGGTTCGAGGCATAATCTCCTGGGTACTCCGGAAGGTTTGTATCGACCTTTGTTTTGCCTATCGCCGAGTTGAGTTCATCATTAATTTTTCCGAGAAAGCTGTCATCCAGTCCGACGACAGAGAGGATTCCGGAAACAGCGTCGAGCAACCCTCCAACGACATCTAATCCGACGTTGATGGGGCTCGTGACCGCTTCGAAAATCTTGATCATTCCGACCAAGAGTGGGTCTTTTTCAAACTCCTCGCTCCAGAGGCTCGGCGGAATTTTCTTGTTGACTTCGTTCTTGGGGGGCGTTTCCGGTTCGACCGGAAGACGCAACTTTTTCACGTCCGGAAAAACATGCAACTCGACGTTCTGGCCTTTGTAGAATTCCTTGAGGTTGTTCAGAGACCTGTCGACGGCTCTGTTTAATGGAGCTGATTGAAGCAAGTTCGCCGAGAGTTTTTTCCCACCCGGAGATCGTCCTGCGACTGAGTCTGCGTAGAGGGTGAGTGCAGGGACCAAGGTTTCCCTCATGACGGTTCGGACTTTCGTCAGCGGAATCACTGCCACTTCGAGTCCTTCAAGCATCTTCCATTCGATCAACACCCGCGGCAGGATCGTCGCGCTGATATAAGTGTGTACTGAAAGGCAGGCTGTCTCGATTGCGGGGCCAATGCCAAATGGAATCCAGAACGTGGCCACGGTGATCACATGGGCTGCTTGCTTCATTTTGAAAGCGAGTATGGTGATGCTGCGGAGCGTCAGCTGAGCATCGTAGAGTGTTGCCGCTGCCGTGTGCTTTCCATCATCTGAACGACTGTCAGGCAAGACGGCATCTGAGACCTCTTTCACCAACCGTTCGTCGATGCTGTGAATAGAACTCGAAAAATTCCCGTCGTTTGCGCTTACCGATGCGGGAGTCCCTTCAAGCTGGATCAATGTGCGAATCTCATTGCACTTTGCCTGGCTTTCGCTGATGACAGGTGATGTGTCACCCGTTTCCAGCAATTTTCCGCCGAACGCATCGATGATTGTCATCATGGCGGTCGCTTCACCGAGCAGGTGGTTCGTGGTGGTGATGGCATTCATTCCACGGGCCATCCAGAGAGCCGAGGTGTAGCTCGCAGCATCCGCGGCATTTTGGAGTTCCATCTTCCGTTTGATCGCGACTCCGATGTTGCAGACAAAGCCAATCAGCAGCAGCATGAACATGATGGTGATCAATGTCACCAAGGTGAGTTTGCCTTCTTCGCTGACGATCACTGTTCGAGATAGGGAGGGGGCTGCTTCGTGGGGGGCTGGGCTCGCCGAGTGGCTTGCGTCCTCTCCTGTCAGAATTGAACGAAGATAGTGGTGATGTGAAGTCACTTATGGTCCTAAAAAAGCGATGCCTAAGCGTCCAGACGCATTTTGCAGGCCTTCGTTTTGCAGCGAAACCTCGCTGACAATCGGGCGGGTGTAATAGCCATCGCCTCCCTGAGATCCGAGAATGTTGCCGACAATGGGAACATGAAAGCGATACCGGTATTCCACTTTGCAGCGGATGTCGTCAAGGAAATCCGTCGGTGAGGAGAGAGTGACCGAGAGGGAATCGGTCGAATCCTTCATCTTGGCGAAAAGGAATCTTGAGGAAGCGGGTTTGGTGGAGAAGTCGTTGTGAGCTCTTGTGTAGGCTCGGTGCCATCCACTCGCCTGCGCAGCATTGATGGTCCGGTGGACCCTCCGCGTTCCATTTGCGAATGGGACAAAAGCTTGTTGAGCCGCTTCTCGAGCCCGTTGCAGCGTCTGCATATTTCCGTCTTCAACACCGTTCCAGACGATTGCCGTTCTTGCTCCAGCATATGCCGAGTAAACGCTTCCTGCCTTAGCAACCATGAGCAACGTGCATTCTGTCGTGAATCCAACGAAGACAATGTAAAACGGCAGCGTCATGACCCATCCGAGAGAGTATGACGCCCCCGATTCGTCACTGGCAGTCATTGACACGCGACGGAGAGAAAACCCACGGCAGATCTGAACTGTCATCCAGCCGCTGATGACCAGACTCACTAGCCAGAAAAACACAATCCATTCAATGGAACTCAGCCAAATCCAGAAAAAACTCACTTTGAAGGCCCTTCGTGGAGTGATGAGATCGGCACCTTTTCTTACTTACAAATAGGGCCATCCCAAGCTGCAGATCATCAGTGAATGCATATAGGAAAAACCGCGGACTGCCAGTCCAAGGAGAGCGACCGCGAGCGGGAACATCACCCCCAATGTCATGACTGCCTCAAACTCCACCATGCCGCTTCGCGGATTCGATGTGGAGGTATTCCGTGAGTGAGTGCGATTTTTCTGATGTTTTCTCACGTCAATCGCCCCCTGTATGTTTCGTGATAGTTGTTTAACAACTGAGGTAGGAAAGCGGTCCCATCGCAAATACAGCCCCGCAGGCGAGAAAGCCTCCAACGGGGACAGGCTGAGATAGAAATTCAGATTCACCAAGTTCCGGTTTCGAGAAAGAAACAGGAAGCAACGTATGCCCAATCCATTGCAGCGAGAAGCGACCCAGTTTGAAAAATCCGACGCGTCGTAACAGCATTGCCAGACTCACGATCCCGGCCAGAAGATAGGCAATAATCATCGCGAGGAACGCTTCTCGAACCCCCAGGGCAGCCCCGATCACAGTCATCATCTTGATATCTCCGCCTCCCAGTCGGGCGATTCCGGAGATCATGGACGCTGCAGCCAGAAATACTACGGCTCCCATAACGGATTCCCCAATCCCAATTGCCCCTAGAAACGGCGGCCCGACGGGAGGCAGGCTCAAGTTCAATTCGGATGTTTGATTGGAAACAGAAGTCTGAACGGGAAGTGAACTCGCAATCGAATTGATGAGAAGAAACCAGATGAGGGCGGGGTAGGTCACCCAGTTGTAAATCTTCTGCCATCGATAATCCGTAATCAGGCAGACGAGTCCAAAAACGATCAGAAGGAGTCCGCACATCGTTCCTAATCGGTGTGCGGTGAAACGCCAACTCAGAAAGCTAATGGGGGCCAGAAAAAGGGGAAATGCAAATGAGATCTGCCAGAGTCGCCGACGTGTGGACGTCAGGGCGACGCTGGTGACAGGCTGTGAATCCGTCTCAGCGAGAGAAGCCACCATGGTTGCTGCTCAGTCTGTTTCGATCTCGACGACAAGACTTGACCACGTGCTCGACGAGAGGTCTCTGGCGTTGAAAATTCCTAGCCAAAATCTCCGACGAGAAGCAAGTTCGATCTCCAGAGTACGGCAAAATGCTCGAGCTAACTGCTGAATTCAGCGAAGAGGGGGACCGTGAATTGAAAATGCAACCCGACGACTTCAGACCTGATTTCAGAGCACGTGCTCCTATGCTGGAGAACCAGATTGGTGAGGACGAATCGAATTGGCCCCTTTGAAGACTCAGCTGCGAGTTCGTAGTTGTGTAGTTAATTCGGAACGGCGAATCCTGGATCTTTGGTTGCGTTCTGCAAACTGGGCTTCGTCTTGTTGAAGATGTAAGTCCCAACAGCAATCAAGGCGACCACGACCAGCGCACCAACGCCAAGAAGCATGACGTTACTCATCGCTTGATCGCCATCTTCATCGGCGTGGAATCTGGCAATCTCGTTACAATAATTTCTCAACATCATCATTCGGCCTTCTCAAGAGACAACGATCGGAGATGCGAAAATACTAACGACTTGAATGCTATCGATTTTGAGGGCGTTTCATAGTGAAGATTACACGATTTTTCTTGAGACTGACGGGAGGGCTGTTTTTGTAGTTGCCTGGCTGACTTATGAGCAGGAACTTTTCCGGTCCAGTACTGTGCCGGTTCACTTGCCTTAAGATCCATTACTCGTTGAATTCTGCAATCGGAAATTCAACTCGAAAACAATGAAACTTGTTTCATAATCCATGTTAAGAAACCGGGGCTGGCGATCGCGGATGGTTACTCTTTTCCGTAAAGGGTCAAATAGTAAGTGATGTAGGAATTTAGATCGTTTGTGTAGTCCAATTCGATCTTGCTGCCATCTGGCTTTTCAACATGTATGACCATCGGAGTGCTTGCCTCCAACTTCATCTTTTTCGTCACGTCAGACAATCGCTTCAATCGATGTCGTGCCATTTCCTCATCTTTTAGTTCAAGCGACTGCTCTGTTTGTTGCAGTCGGTTGAGTAACTGGGCTGGGAGTTGATCGGAAAACCTCAGAAGAAATTTTCCTATCCGCGATGGGTGATTCCATGTGATCTCGTCGCTTGCTCCTGAGCCTGTGACAAGCATCGCGACGACCCCGCCTCCGATACCCAGTGCAATCAGTAGTAAAAATACCCCGAGAATGTTCTGCAGATTCCTCGCCTTGGAGCCGTTCTTTCCCGGATCATCCTCTTTGCTTTTGTTCTTGTCTGTTGAGGATTCAGTGTTTGCCTCGGCGATTCTGGACTCCCGTTCCTTGATCGACCGCTGCCGATACTGTTCGACAATATCTTGACCGGACGGATCAGGAGAGGGTTCTGGAGAGCCTTTGATCACCAGATCCAGTGAGATTCCCTCGCCGAGACTCAATTGATCGTCCGAATTCCATTCAACGGTCCGTCCTGCCGGCAGGACTGCATCACCAAGCGGAAGGTCTCTCCCGGATCGATTTATGAGTTGATAATGGCCGCTTGCAAAGCGGAGCGTCAGGACATGTCCTTCGATATTGGGGAAGTCGATGAGCAGGTCACTGTTTTGCGAGGAACCAATTCGCATCATCTCATTCTGGATCCAATGTTCTCGCGGGGGCTGTCCTTCCGCTTGAATTCGGATGATCGCTGGCATGCACACCCCCCTTGCGTCTCGCGAGAATCTGAGATTTTGTGAGTGGATTGACCTGTCTTATTAACGCTAAATTGAAACCAAGAAATCTTCAATGGAATTTTAGTCTGTTCTATAATGATCGTTGCGATAACCAGAGGGTGAATGCCGTGGACCGACGAGAAGTCTATCTGCAGACGCTAAAGTTCTTCCTCGGTCCGATTGATTCGTTACTCTCTGATCCGGATGTCTCGGAAGTGATGATCAATGGGCACGAGACAGTCTTTTTTGAAAAAGGAGGGCGGATCCACCGGTCCGAACTTCAATTTCCGAATTCTTCTTTTTTGTCCGCTGCAGCCAGAAATATCGCTGAGTATGTAAATCGAGAAGTCGGGCCCGGAAATCATAGTATGGACGCCCGATTGCCGGATGGATCACGTGTACATGTGATTGTGCCTCCCACAAGTCGACAGGGGGTGTGCATCACCATCAGGAAGTTTCGAAAGGCTTCTTTCGATTTGACGAGCTTAGTGAAGTGGAACTCGCTGACTCAGAATGTCGCGGATTTTCTCAATGCTGTTGTTCGCTGTCATAAGAACACAATCATTTCCGGAGGAACTGGATCCGGAAAGACATCGATATTAAATGCATTGTCTGGATGTATTCCTGAATACGAGCGAATCATCGTGATTGAAGACAGCAGCGAACTTCAATTAAACCAGCCCCACACGCTTTATCTTGAATCCCAGCTAGGAGGTGAAGGATTTGAGAAAGTGACGATTCGTGAACTGTTTGTTGATTCGTTACGAATGCGACCAGACCGGATTATTGTCGGTGAAGTTCGAAGGGGAGAAGCTCTCGATCTCGTTCAGTCGATGATTTCCGGGCATGATGGATCCTTAGCCACCGTTCATGCGACGACTCCTCGCGACGCAGCCGTTCGACTGGAAACACTCTGTATGATGAGTGATGTCAGTCTTCCTGCGCATGTGTCGCGCATGCAGGTTGCATCGGCGATTCATATTGTGATCCAGATTGCGAGGCTGGTTGATGGCTCACGGAAAGTGACCAGCGTGGCAGAGTGCCTGGGCCTCGATGAAAAGAATCACTATGTCTTTCAGGAGATCTATGGCTTCGTAAGTCGTGGCCTGGACAGCGACGGGAAGGTCCTCGGGGAGTTGAAGTGGACCGGAGTCATTCCCTCGTTCTCAAAGCAAATCCGTGAAATGGGTTTGCAATGTGAGTGTGCCTCGGACGAATTGCAAACTTGAATTATCGAGTCAGTGAAATCGGATTAAACTGACGCGGCATTGAAATGATCGATCTCATTCGAACGCCTGTAAGTTGTGGTGCCGCGGACACTCCTCTTGGTGTCCGCAAAATGAAAAGTGCCGATGCTCTCGTAAGAGGATCGGCACTCGGTCGCTTGCTTGAGGTTACGCCTGCACGCTGCGGTGCCGAAGCTGGTAGCCCGCAGGCTTGAAGGGGGATCTATTTGAGATCGAAATCCACGTCCTTGTTTTCCCCGGATTTAACGGTGTGCTTCAATCCACTCGTACCACCTAGGGTATAGCGCACGGGAAAGGGAGGATCCTTACGAATAATTGGCCGAGGACCGACTTTTGGGGCTTTATCGTCCGAAACCAGTTCATCAGGAGGTCCGCTCAACTGAACGAGATAGTCGACAGCCGGGATTTGTGGGCTTCCCTGGAACACCAGCGAATAGGCACCATTTTCATCAAGCTGACCCGTGGCTGTATATCCAGTCGCAGGAGCCTGAAAAAGAATCATGCATTTTGCGGGAAGTGGCTTTCCTTTCAGTGTCACCTTCCCCGAGACCGTTCCTTTGGGACCTTTGTAAGCATCGTCGGGAGCGCTGTTACACCCGCAGAGTGCCGCGAGGCAGATCAAAACAAATGGCAAACGAGTCCGCATTTCGAAGTCCTGATAGACAGAAAGAGATTGAAGGAGTGCGCTTGGAGCAAATTCCCGTAGCTGCGCGAATACCGACGTCATGGGAGGTCGGTATTCAGAATTCTCCAATCACCTGGCGGTCGTCCGCTGCAGCCAAATGCTTCAGTGTGTCGAGATGCACATTGTTCGAGACAAATCGAACCGCGCCATCACCGAGCAGGACTTGAGCGCCTCCAACATGGGCGGATGTGAACGGAGCGTTGAACGCTGACCATCCCCCTGGGTAGACACCCACCTGATTAACGACCTGAGCGTTGGGCGGGTAGTTGACGACAACTGTCGTGTACATCAGATTTCCACTGAATCCACCATAATTTCCTTTGAACCATGTTCCTTCTGCATTTCCGTTCGGGCGCACTTCGTGGTAGCCGCCGGCAGAGTCCCGCAGCTTTTCGCTAATTTCTCCGATGACAATTGTGTTGGACATGCCGTCCGTGCAGTTCGACATTGATTTAAAGGTTTTGGATGAAATCAATCCATTGTCAGAGAAGATCGCGGAACCTGCTCCAGCCCAAGGAAGAGATGCATTTGGAATGTTACCTGGATCACTCCAGATCGACGAGTTGTTTGCGCCCGCGACTCCAAAGTAGTTACCGACCATGTGAGCGCCCCAGTTTGGGCGCCAAGCATCGTTTGGAATCTGAACGAGAGGAGGGAGTGGCGAGGAAGGGCACAACAGCCAGGCCAAAGTCTTACCGGAAACAATCTCTTCGTTGGCTTTCAGTTCTGCTGAATTCCCTGCAGCAAAATCCCATCGATTGTAAATTGCAGCTTGATCGAGATAGGGCAGCAATGCGACCCAGTAACTTTCTCCCCAAGCTGGATCGACGTTTCCTCCGCCGGCCGGAAATTTGGAGTATGTGTCGTGGTAAGTGTGTAATGCCAAGCCGTGCTGCTTGAGATTATTCTTGCACTGAGTTCGGCGAGCCGCTTCTCGAGCCTGTTGAACCGCAGGTAAAAGCAATGCGATCAAAACCGCGATAATGGCGATCACGACCAACAACTCGATCAAAGTGAATCCCGGGAGCACCCTTCGAGTGGGCGACTGCAGGGGGGATTTCACTTTGAAAAGAGAATTCTCAGGAACCATTGATCTCTCCTCACTCTTTCATAGTCGACAATAAAAACGAATGACCTATCAAATCCGAATTGGGAAGTTCTAAAATAAAGACAACACTTACTTAGTTGTAAATGTTGATGGGTTGGTTTGAATTTACGCTCGCAAAATTCTTATTGTCAATGGATGATGCATTTTGCTGATCCAGTGGTCATATTTTTGCAATATTGTTTGCGGAAAGCATCGATTTGATGAGAAGTTTGACGATTTTATTGACAGGAGAATATGAGGGAATCGGAAGTCTGTTCATGAGATGATTGAACAGTCTGAAGCGGACACTGCGACTAATTCTCAAACGCACGACAATTCGTGACCGGGAATTGTCCCTATTCAGACTGGTATGGTGAGGTCTTCCGAGGTCTCACGCCTCGCCGTTGCCGGTGTTCGAAGCCTTGTGATGAAGGGACGCAGTCCTTCGGTGAAGAGAGTTTTTCTCGCTGCAAAATCGTCGTTCAGGCGGCTTATTGAAGAGTGATGGTTGGCCAGCGAAGACGATCGCAGGTTCTCGCGAAATTACGTTTAATACTTCGGAGACTGTGGACCTTGCAGCATTTGAACTGGCGAATGAAAGTGCATCGCCGCCCATCAATCGACTCGCTGTTGGCCGCCGAGTTCCTCTCAGGTCGTGATGGAGACCCGTACGACACCGATACGGTTCGCGAAGCCTGATCTCATTGAGAAGACTGACTGAAAGAGTTCAACTTGGAAATTTCGTCCTATTTCTTTCCGAATTGGGCCAGTTCCTGACCAGTGGCAGTATCCCAGACACGGAGCACACCATCTTCACCGCCGGCAACTAAGATTGTGCCATCTTCCGATGCAGCGAGAGTGTGCATGAAATTTGGGAGTGCTCGAAATGCCCGGATTTCCCCTCCTGCATCGTTCACAATTCTCACCATCTCGTCTCCGGAAGCGGATGCAATCATGGTACTCGCGCCGAGGTACTGAATCGCGGTCACCTCTTTGTTCCAACCTTGGATCTTGCGCTGCCGCTCACCAGATGCCAGATCCCAGATAATCACGCTTCCGTCGCCGCCACCTGTCGCAGCGAAGCGATTGTCGGCACGGAATGAGACCGACATTGCATGATGCGTATGTCCTTCGAATAGGGCGACGTGGTTGCCCGTCCCGACTTCTGTGATCTTTGCCAGCCGGTCAGCACTCCCGGAAGCAAGTTGCTCTCCGTTCGGGGAGAACGTCAGACTTAACACACTATCTGCGTGGCGTTCTTCCCAGAGAGAAATCAACTCTCCTGTTTGAACGTCCCAAAGGCTGATGTCGCCTGATCGGGAAGGGGAGCCACTTCCGACCGCGAGGATGTCTCCCGCAGGATTGAAACAGACGGCCGAAACGCGGTTTGAAAAGACGGACGGATGGCTGGACTCATCGAATGTTCTTTCCAGAGTCCAACTGGTGTTCAAGTCGAATTTTGTTCGACTTCCATCAGCATGAATGGCGACAAACACCCCCGCTTCCGGCGATTGGAGCACTGCTCTTGCGAACGACTCTGCGGTGTGGAATTGTGCAACAGGGGAGCCTGTCTTATGGCTCCATGCCCGGAATTCTCCAGATTCGTCAATTGAAGCCACCAGTTGACCATCCGCTGAAAAACAGATCGAACTCGGCACTCGACGTTGGGCAGCAATCTCTGCTGTTGCCTGCGTGACGGCACCAGTCTTCGCTTCGATTTCCTGTGAGGTCTGCGCGATGGATTCGTTTGCAGATGCAATTAACGCGAGATTCTTGTCCTTCAGCTCTGTGGCTCGCTCGATTTCAACTTTTGCATCCTGAATCTGATTACGTGATTCTGAGAGAGTGCTTAGACTTGCTTTTGTGTTTCTCGCCTCCGCTGCCGCGGTTGCCTGTGCCTGAGTGATTTGATCCTCGACAGGCTTCAGCATGTCCGCGGGTGATCCCTGCGACTTCAGTGATTCAAGCTGCTGCTTCAAATCCTCAATCTTCTTGAGAGTCAGCGCTTCTGCATCGAGTGCAGTCTGATAGTTCATTTCTTTTGTTGGAAGGACCCCATTCGCGATCTCGATGGTTTCCTTGGCTTTCCCGAGAACCACGTCCAAGCTGGCGTTTTGCCCTCCAAGTTCAGTGACCTTCGCTTGGAAATAGCTCAGGTTCAGCTTCTTCATGTCGAGTTCGCGAGTCACCTTGCCGAGCGCCTCTTTCATCGAGATGCTCGTCGACAGATCCTTGGTGACCTGACCATCTTTGCTGTTGATGACGCGGATGATCCCCTCTGGGGTAGAGCAAACAAACAAGTCATTTGCCGCTGTCATCCCATGCGCAGGACTCACGGGGCTTTGAAATTGATTGACGAAGGTGGCGTCAGCAGCATTAAAGACCCGGTTCTGTCCTGAGGCATCGGAAACCAGCACGAGGTCCGAGTGGGCAATCACACTCAGTGCGGTGATGGAAGGATTTTGATCGTTGATCAATTGAGGAGCAGGAACACCAGCAGCGAGCCCACCGGTGAAGTTCCAGATTCGCAGCGTTGAATCTGGACCGACAGCGATGAGAACGTTCGTACGGTTCCCCCAGAGTAGAGATTTTAGCTCAGTTCCTGTTTCAATCGTCGCTTCCTGAATGTCGCCCGATACACTTCGAATATTGATTTTGTTGTCTGGGAGTGCGATCGCGAGTAGCTGGTCGTCGGATGAAATGGAAATAACAGGCTTGTCACCTACGGGAATGTTGTCCCATGTCTGGATCACAGAGCTGGTAACTGTGTCCTGAATGGTCAGAGAACCAGATTTGGTCAATGTTGCGAAACGCAATCCGTCGAAGCTGAGATCTGAAGCAACGATGTCAGAAGCGGGTGGTTGAATTCTCTGCGGCTGGAGGAGAGGAGACCGCTTCCAGAGTTTCACATCCCGTTCGCCTCCGGAGGCGAGCCATTCACCACTTGAACTGAAGGCGAGAGCTTGTAGCACGCCGTTATGTGCTGCTCCTGGTTCTCCATCAGGGATCAACTTGGAGCAGGCGGGGTCAGTGAGCGTCTGGGCTGGAGTCAGAGTGGCGATGTCGTAAAGTTCAAGACGATTGCCGCGCCCGGCTGCTGCCCAGCGACCGTCACCGGTAATAGCGGCGGCGTAGATGGGATGAACAGTCTCGGGGATCTGACGCCAATGAATCTGATCTTGCTGACGAACTGAGTCTTTGGCCCCTTCGTTAATCCAGGCTGCCAGAACTGCCAGTTCATCTTTTGTCAGATTCTTGGCTCCCGACTTGTTATTCTTCGGAGGCATTTCCAGTCCCCCGTCATGGATCGCCGCTTGATAGATCAGGCTTTCACTTGCCTTCCCCGCGACAACGCCATCTCCACTGTCTCCACCCTGACGGGCCGTGAGAGGGGACTCAAGATTGAGGCTCCCCTCGGTTGTCGTCTTGTTGTGACAGGAAACGCAATTCGATTTCAGGATGGGATAAACATCCCGATAGAAATCTGACTCCGCAGAACATTCCATCGCTGAAAGGGATGCACTGAAAAGAGCGAAGCAAACTGCGATCGAACGGGATGTGGAGGCGGGCAGCATGTTAATCATCATGAACCGGAGGCCGGGGTGACAAGAATGCGAATCGGCTCGGAAACGACGATGTCTGCAATCTCTTGTGGATTCGAACGTTGCTGAGCCGCTTTGAGCTTCGCTTCAGCGTCCGCCTTGATTTTCTCTGCTGCTTGACGTTGCGCGGCGAACTCTTCGCTCGCATCGTTGGCAGCGACATTCGTCAACAATTTCTGCAGGTTTTCTTCTGCAACACGTAGGTCATCCTCGCACTGCTTTAGGCGGTCCATGCGTTCGCGATAGCGTGAGACAACTCCGCCGTGCAATCCGAGCACGTATTCGCCGGGGGTGAGTTTCAGTGCTGCAGAATCGATTTCGGTTTCGAGTGATGGGGCGTTCAGCGGGACGTCGATACTTTTGACTCCTTCAAGCCCTGCGCCCAATGGCGAGAGGACCAGCGCACCCGAGAACTCACCACGCCAGGTCAATTTCAGCGGGACACTGATCTTCTGGCCTGCGACGACTTCCCAGACTTTGTTTTCTGCAGGGGCAATTGTTAGTGGAGCTGCGTCCGCATCACCGACGGAAACAGGGATATCAACCATCAGCCGTGGCTTTGGAATCTCTCCCCACGCATCACGAACCGGCCAGGCCATGGAGGCCATCGAACCGTCTCGTTCGATCATTGTCTCACCCGCATTCCCTCGACCGACAATTCGGGACACCGCCCAGTTCCGTGGGGCACTTTCGGAGGCTGTGATCAAGAGCGTTCCTGTCGCTCGACCAGCCGCAATCTTCAGTCCGGTTGCAGTCACTCCTTCAGGAAGACCTTCCATCACGATGTCGATGTCACCGTTGAAGCCGTCTTTCCGAATTGCAACAACATCGAACACCATCGTCGTACCCGGACGGAGAGCGATGGGTTTCGACAGGGCTGCACGATCTCCGTTTCGCAGAGTGAGATGCTTCGCCCAGCAGATCAGCGCGAAATCCGGAGTTGGTTTGCGAATGATGAGTCGATACTCGTTGACCGGATCATTCCGGGTTCCACCAAAGAGGTCCCGAAGTTGAATTCGGTAAGTTCCATCCTCAGGAATTGTGAGTGTTCCGAGCGCATCGGCACTTCCGGGATAATATGGGGGGCCGTCGTAGGAGTACCCATTTGAAGAGACCTGCAATGGATGTGGGATGTCATTGAACTCAGCGACATCCGTCAACGTCGCTGCTGCTCCATTGACTCCGGGAACGACCTTCTGAACCAGAACGAACGGATTTGTGGGAAGTCCGAGTCGTTGTGAAACGACTTCGATCCACCAGACGTCTCCTTTTGTCCCGACGAATTCAAAGCTGTCGACATCTGCCGCCGGAAAGAATCTTCCCGAAACTTCACATGGAAGCTGAATCTGCTGCGACACCTGCTGATTGGGCTCTAACTCCGTCTCGTAGAGCAGAGACGCAGGTGGTGCAGAAAAATCGCATACTTGACGCGTTCCCGGTTGGCGGACGATGTCGGACCCTTCAGGAGTTGTGGTCAGTGCCAATCGGTAGAAGTACTCCGGGCCTCCCTGAAAAGTTTTGTCATGCACCTTAACAACGTAGGTGCCATCGCTGGGCGCGATGAATTCAATCAGGCCGTTGAGTCGATCCACTTTGAGATCACGTCCCTGATGATCTGCGACGATCAACACGGGGGCTAAACGGGAGTCAATGCGGGGAGCTGCACATTCGATGATTGTGCGGGTTCCAGCCTTGGATTCAAACGTATAGAAGTCGATAGAACGCCCTGTCGCGTGGGAGTTCAAGACGGAATCGTTCTCCAGCTTCTGTGCCGTAGCGATCGTGTTATTGGGAGCATTTCGAGACTGTTCAGGATTCTTTCCGACCGTAAACGCGCGAGAAGAAGAAATCCCCATGTGTGTCATGACGCGAGCGTCGCAAATTCCCGATTCGGATGCAGGGTCGATCGTCACCCTGAACTTGTTGGGGATGGGAGATCCCGCAGCATCCGTCAGATGAGTAGCCCGAATGCCAGGATTGGAGAACAGAAGTTCTGCGTCGGGGTCGTCGACATTCTCTCCTGTAATCGTGACTTCGATCGTCGTCCCAATCTGGCCACCCGTCGGCATAGTGGTCAGCAGTCGTGGAGCGGGTAGACCGACGGACTGTGCCAACAGCAACGCAGGGCAAAGTTGGAAAACGATGAGAGTTCCAAACAATCGGACCGCGTGAGAACTCAACAGTGATCGATCAATCATGATTATCGGTACCTGTTTCATTGTGAACCGCTGACGTTAGTGATTTACAATGAATTCCTTGGTGTTCAAAATTGCCCAGATCAGATCTTCATACGTTTGACGTTTTGCTTGATCGGTCGGCAGGGCATTTCCTTGCGCGTCGAACCGCGGTTTCGCGAGATACGACTCTGCAATCTGAATCTCTTCCGGTCTTGGTTCTCTCGAGAGCGCGACGAGATAGAGTTCCCGAATTTTTTCTTCGTCGGTCCGCTCATCTGTCGCCAGGCGTTTTGCTCGTCCAGACTCTGCCGTGAGCTTGGAACGAATTTCCTGGCTGTTCAGCAGGTGCAGGCTCTGCGCCAAATTGGAACTGTCGACTCGTTCACACTCACACACGCTGCTCGAGTCCGGGCGCCCGAACACTTTCAGGAAGTATGAATTGGCTGTGTAGCTGTTGTCAGGCAATGAAATCGCAAGTGTCCCTTCCGGAACGTCTGCAAAACTGGTGGTCGTTCCTGAGACGGTATCGATGGCGTCGAGGAAGACTTCAGCCTGCAGGTGCCGCGGGTAATAGCGCGAATAAATCTGCTGGTCGACGAGGTTATACTCGTTGGGGACGGAACTGAGTTGGTATGTCTGTGACTGAGTAATTAACCGAATCACATCTTTGAGATCGAACCCGCTCTCCACAAAGTGCTTCGACAGCGCCTGGAGTAACTCTGGGTTGGAAGGAGGATTCGTGTCTCGGACGTCATCTTCAGGATCAATCAAACCCCGCTTGAAAAAGTGCTTCCAGTAGCGGTTGACAAGTGCCTGCGCGAAGTAAGGGTTGTCGGGCGATCGCATCCAATCGACGAGATACAAACGTGGGTCGTCATCGGGAGGAATCTCCAGCTCACTTCCGCCGAGTGGTTTTGGTTTGAGCTTCTTATGAGTCTTTCGATTTTCGGCTTCTGCCACCCCGCGGATGTGGAAGATGATGTCTTCCCCCGCAACCGGCGTTGGTGTCCGCCCAATGCGAATAAAGAAAGCGGAGAGGCCATAGTAATCGTCCTGACTCCATCGCTCGAACGGATGGTGGTGGCACTGTGCACACTGCATACGCACTCCGAGGAATAGCTGGGCAACATCTTCCAATTGTCGCTCAGGCTGCTTGACTCGCTTGTACCAAGCGACTGGAGGGTTTCCAGCAATATCTCCTGTGGACCCCAGTAGTTCGCGGACCATTTGGTCGTACGGACGGTTTTCGAGGAATCCATCTCTCAGCCAGGAGTGGAATGCGAACGTCACAATCTTATCGCTCGCTGCCTCGCGACGATTTTTAAGTAGCGAAGACCACTTGTTGGCGAAAAAGTCCGCGTAGGAGGGGCTGTTCAGAAGAGTTTCGACAAGTTGCTCTCGCTTGTCGGTGCGGGTGTCCTCGAGAAACTCGCGAGTCTGCTCAAGAGTTGGGAGTTGTCCCGTGATGTCTAGCGAGACACGGCGAATGAAGGTCGCGTCGTCGCAAACCGGTGAAGGGGGGATTCCGATACGCTTCAGATTCGCAAAGACATGTTCATCAATGAAGTTCTTGGGAGGAGGGAGGTTTTCAACTGGTGCCCCCAATGGAACATATGCGTTGTAAACTGAGACCAGACCCTGAAAACGGACCATGACAGCGAGATTCCCGGGGAGGTCCAAGGTGTGGACCATTCCTGTCTCGTCGCACTCTGCCATGCTTTTGTCGTTCGACTCGAACATTGCGAGTTCGGTGACATCCCGCTTCGTCTGGTCAGAGAAAGTTGCGAGCACCTGCAACTGTTGTTTGTCGTGGGTTTTGAGTGCGTTACGCTGGGGCAGCACTTCCAGAGAGACGAGATGGGGATCTTCTGCGGTCCCTTGCTGCATCCCTTGTTCAATCCACTCCACAATTCGCTTGTAATGACTGGAATCGACCTCGAAGCGTTTTCCGCCTCCATGTGGGACAGAGTTTGTCGCCTTCAGCAGTAACAGGCTCTGTTCCGGAGCAGCGGCGGAGATGCGACGACCGCGACCCTCTTTAACAATATGCTCGTAGTCTTCTGTCGGCTCAAATCCGAACAGTGAAAGTCGGAACCCATTTTGACCGTTACCCGCTTTTGCGTGGCAGCCCCCGCCGTTGCACCCGGTTTTCGAGAGAATCGGAAGGATGTCGTTGTTGAACGTAAGTTCTTCGGCACTGACCTGTGTGTGAACTGCAAAGACCGAGAACGCAGCCAGAAGGAGAGCGACGCCGACAGCAGATGCTTGGTTGTGAATCATCCGTAGACCCTCGCAAGTTCTGGGATCGCTTTCCCATCTTCAACGATTGACGTGGGACGACCGTTGAAGTCGTTAATCATGATCGACGAATAATCAATTCCAAGATGACTATAGATCGTGGCCAGGAAGTCGCCCTGCTTGCATCCGCGTTCGATGACATCTTCGCCCCGCCGATCTGTCGCTCCGATGACTTGACCGGTGCGGATTCCCCCCCCAGCCCAGATGTTGGAGAACGCACGAGGCCAATGGTCGCGTCCCGGTTGAATGACTCCCGTTGGCGCGCTGGCATTCCCTTCGCCGGTGCTGCGGTCGAACTCGATCTTCGGCGTTCTTCCGAATTCCCCGGTAACACAGACCAGAACGCGTTTATCGAGACCCCGCTCGTAGATGTCTTCGATGAGGGCGGTCACAGCCTGATCGTATGCCACGCTGCGGAATCGCAGTCCATTAAAGACGTGGTGATTCACCGCGTGGTCGTCCCAGTTGCCAACGCGCCCGCACAACTCTCCGTGCAGGGAACTTGTCACAATTTCCACACCTGCTTCGACCAAGCGGCGGGTGAGGAGGAGTTGTTGTCCCCATTGATTACGACCATAGCGATCGCGCGTTGCGGGATCTTCTTTGGTGAGGTCGAACGCTTCTTTGGTACGGGGATCCGTCAACAGAGTCATCGCCTGGGCTTCGAACTCGTCGAGGGCCTGAAGTTCCATCTGTCTGTCAAAGTCGCGGTGCATCAGGTCGAGGCTTTGGCGAAGGGCGACCCGATCGCCGAGTCGCGATGCCTCGGCGACATCCGAGAGGCCGACGTTAGGGACATTGAAGTCCGCGGCATTTGGATTACCGCCGACGACGAACGGAAGATAGGCATTTCCGACATACGCTGGCCCGGTGTAATCAGGTGGTGGAGAGACACCGACGTAGTTCGGGAGAGGATTTGACCGATTGCTGGCTTCACGAGATCGCACGTAATGGGCAACCGTCATCCAGTCTGGATATTTGGGGCGATCTTTGTCGCGTGTATCCGGATCGCCCGACAGCATGGTCATCGAGCCCGCTGGGTGGCCCCCTGATGAGTGGTACATCGAGCGTAAAATCGTGTACTTATCTGCGATCTTGGCATGCATGGGGAGCAGCTCTGTGATCTGCATTCCCGGAACGTTCGTGTCGATAACGCTGAATGGACCGCGGTATTCGCTCCCTAGTTCAGGCTTCGGATCGTAGCTGTCGAGGTGAGAGAGCCCGCCTGGTAGCCAGACCATGATGACGGCGGTTCGTTCTTCTTTCGGCTTGATGGAATTGTCTGCCCGGAGTTTCATTAATCCGGGCCAGGAAAGGCTTCCAAAACCAGCCAGACCCAACTGCATGAATTGACGCCGATGAAGTGCTGAAGAGCAGCTTGGACCAGCACAACGGGAGGTCGAGGAGCGGGGCATGTGTGTTCCTACTCTAGGCTCATAAGGAGGTTGCTTATGGCAGGATCGACGTGGAACGCGGGAGGTTGCACGTCGTGAGACGGTGACAGCGGAATAAGCGGCTAAGCCGATGAGGAAATATGCTCAGCTTACGACGCGCTGAGGGATGCTGCGAGAGCCCGGATGAAGCGAAGAATCCGAGAACAGGAAGAACATGGCAGGCTCCTCAGTTGTGGGGCAATCAGTGGTCAGTCAGTCGATTGTGACGCTGCACAGGACTGAATTTTCTTGAACACCTAACTCATTTAGCGTCGGTCGCATCGCTTCATGAGGCACTGGAAACTTTGGTTGAAGAGTGTGCAGTCGAGTTCGGTGAAACAGGACCTTCAGTCTTCAGCAGGCAGGATCACTTACCGATTGGCTTTTGCGAGAGTGTTCAGTGTCTCACGCCAGTGCCAATCCGTTAACTGACTGAGTTGATTGTATCTTGCTATATTCGCCGATGACATGTCACCACTTGCAATAATTTGCAATGCATGTCGGGACAAAATGCAAGAATGATGATGCTGCTCTTCACGCCGATGTGAGAGGATGACCTTGACCGAAAAGAATTGATCGAGTCCCCTCGATTTAACAGAGTGATTCTTTTGCAGTCCTTGAAGCTGATTGGCTGGGGACGGTGTCGCAGGTGCCGACGACTCAAGGTTCGGCAGTAATCCACTCGGTCGATTGTGTTGCCGTCACGTGCTCGCAGGTCACTCGATCTCTTCTTCGAATCGAACGTATTGTTTGATTCCCAGTCCGCAACTTGGGGAGTGTTGGCCGGCAACGTCTGTCTGTTTTCGCTGGTCGCGGAATGTTCTTAATTCGAAGCTATTTGGGTGGATGCGTCGTTTTTTTTGTGTGTGAATCTTGACTATGCCCAGAAGGGGGATGGCGAGTTTTATGCCGGTGGCGACGTTCAGGCTGTCACCTGACTTGATGACGAAAAATTTGAAAATCGACTTATTGACAAAAAACGACGAAGTGTCAGAATTGTGCCATGGGGACTACATCACGAAAACAACGCGAGATTTCTAACCGTGAGCAGATGCTGCTGACGGTGGCACGCGGGATGTTCATTGAACAAGGTTTTGCCGGCTTAAGCCTGGATCGACTGGCCGAAGCTACGGAATACTCGAAAGGGACGATTTATCAGCATTTCTCGTCCAAAGAGGATTTGGTGGCTGCACTCGCAATTCAAAGTTCCGAAATGCGAGTGGAGCTTTTCGCAAAAGCGGCCCGCTTTCAGGGCCAGAATCGAGAAGGGGCTTCGCGTCAGAAACTGATGGCGTTGTTTGCAGCTGATGAAACGTTCGCCCAACACCACAGCCATTATTTTCGGAGCGAAATGATCGTCCGGATGGCGAACATCGAAGAGAAGGTAACGTCGGAACGCCGGGAGCGTCTCCAACAATTGGAGCAGCAGGCGTTGCAGTTCGCTTTGGAACCGATTCGTCATGCGATCGATGGTGGTGAGCTGAAGTTGCCCGCAGGTTGGAAGCCGGAACAGATTGCTTTCAGTCTTTTCTCATTGGTCTTCGGAGCAAATTTTGCGCTGCTGAACTATACGACCCTGATGAGGCAGATCGGGATCACATCCCGCATGCCCCATCTACTCAACAATTTCAATCTCTTTCTGGATGGCCTGAACTGGGCTCCTTTGTCTACCGAGTTCGACTACTCCACTTTTGTGCACACAATGATTTATAAGGTTCTGGCAGATGACGAATCCGTCGGTAACTTCTGAGGGTTCTGCTTCCTCTTTTTTTGGCCGTAAATTGACAAACAGTCGAAAAACGACGATTGGCTTACTCGCTGTCCTGGCTGCCACTGCAGTCGCAATATTGGGCAGGTATGGGATGGCGCAACTTGCTTTGTCGCACCAGATCCCGATTCATCCCGCTGCTCCACTCCCGGTGCAGGTACTGACTCTCACTGAACAGACTGTGCATCCTCGATCGAAATTCAGCGGAGTCGTCGCAGAACTGCGGAAGGCTGAATTGTCCTTCCGAGTTGGTGGAACGATTCAAAATCTGCTGGATGTGCCGGGAGTTGGAGGTGGCTCACGCGATGTACACGAAGGGGATCAGGTCTCTGCCGGAAGTATTCTGGCCTCACTTGATCCCAGCGATTACGAGCGAGAGCGCAATCTGGCCGTCGAAAAGGTGACGGCAGCGATGGCTCGACTGACGCAGGCTCGCGCCGATGCGGTCGAAGCCAATGAATCGTTCCTGAGAGCATCAAAACTGAATAGCAGCCAAGCTCTTTCCCAAGCAGCGTTGGATGATGCCCAGGCACGGCAGCAGATGACGGAAGCGGCGGTTGTGATCGCGGAACGCGATATCGCTTCCGCCGAAATTCAGCTCAAGCAATGCGAGGAGAACCTTGCATACTGTCAGTTGCGAGCACCGTTTCCCGTGACAACGATTGCAGCCCGCAATGTCGATGCACATCAGCGAATTCAGTCAGGGCAAGGAGTGTTTCTTGTCCACGATCTGACGAGCGTTGTCATTGCATTCGCTGTGCAGGATGTGATGCTTCCACAACTCCGAATTGGTGATTCGGTCGTGGTAACTGCTGAAGGGCTTCCTCGGCAAAAGTTTGAAGGTGTCATCCACAAAATTGGGACGACCGCAAATCCGCAGACCCGATCCTATGCTGTCGAAGTTCGTATCGATCAACCGGGTGCATTACGCCCCGGGATGATTGCGACGGTTCATTTTCAGGAAGAGCAGCGAGCAGTGATGCTCCCGATGACTGCAATTATTCCTGGGGAAAAGCTGAATCCCGCGGTGTTTCGCGTGTTGCATGATCAAGATGTTCTGAAGGTAGAACAGGTGCCAGTTCGGATTACTGGAGTCTTCAACAACAATGTTCTCATCGAGGTTTCCGATGAAGCCGGGCGGATCTTGAGGCTCGGCGACACAATCGTCGGTACTGGAGCCCACAGAATGCGAGAAGGCCAGGAAGTTCACATTGTGGATTAGTCCCTGACCCCATTTGAGTTGCGAGTGATTCGATACAGTCGTTGACTGCAATGGTGAGTCGCTCGGCGTGATCTGCAGAATTCTCGATGAGTTTCGAATGGAATTCTGCAGTTGCTTGCACACTTTGTTGCATCCATGACTAACGCGCAGCGAGATTAAGTCATCAACTGACGATCGACCACTGATACAACTATGACAATCTCACAGTATTTTGTTTATCGTCGACCCATTGCCTTCACGTTGCTGGTATTCACATTGATCGCGGGTTACGCCGCGTTTTACCGAATGCCACAGCGTCAGGACCCCGTCATTCAGATCCGAAGCGGATTGATTATGACGGTCTATCCAGGTGCGGATGCGGTTGAAGTGGAACAGGAAGTCAGCCGTCGAATCGAAAAGAAGATGGCTGAGAATCCGGCTGTCGAACATGTCCGCTCTCTCAATCGACAAGGTCTCTCTGCGGTCTTCGTCGACTTGTATGACACTACTAAAAACGCAGAAGCAATCTGGCAGGATCTGGACAATAAACTCTCATCGATGACGGATCTGCCATCGATTGATGGGGTCATGGTCAAGCCAACTCTGGATAAAGACTTCGGAGATACTGTCGCTGTGATGCTGACAATCTCCAGTCCTCCGGTCTCAGATCTGGAAGTGGAACAGCGCGCACAGGCAATCTCTTCTCGAATTGCAGTTGAGCGGGAAAAATTTCCGGCTCCCGCTGGATTCCGTCGTCTCAGCAGTGTGGTCATCTATCCGACTGCAGTCGATGCGAATCTGATCGAGCGTCTTGGGGATGCGAATCTCATGACATTGGCTGAGAATCAGACTGTCACTGACGGGGAGATGTACAGCCTCCCCGGGGCGACCGTGCTCGATGTCCTGGTGTCGAACGATGTCTCGTTGGAAACCGTCAAAACTCAGTTGGCTGCCTGGACTGACGTTGGCAAGGAGTTGCGTCATCCAGACGTCTGGCCGGGCGTTGTCGTCGAGAATCCCTCCGATCTGACCGATGAACTCAAGCGAGTCAGTCAGCGACAACCGGGAGGTATTTCCCGATATAGCTACGAAGAGTTGCGACGGTTTGCGGACACCATTCAGGACCGCTTGAGACAGTCCACCAAAATTGGAAAAATCGAACAACTCGGAGTCGTCGGGGAACGGATTGATCTGTACTTCAGCAATCACCGGATGACGCAATACGGAATTGATATCAGTCAAATTGCCAAGCGGTTGCAGGAGCGAAATTTCACCGTTCCCGGAGGAACTGTCGATTTACCGAACAATAATCTGGCGGTGAAACCTAGTGGGAAATTGACCACTGAAGCTGAACTTGGTGACATCGTCATCGAGGTTCGAGATGGAGTACCGCTTTATCTGAGGGATCTGTTCGACATCTCGCGTGGCTACGAAGACTCCCCGCGAATTCTCAATTTCTACACACGAAAATTCAGCGCGTCATCGCCGCCAACTCAGCCTCGGCCTGAGAATGAAGTCAAAGACAGCCACGGCCACTCAGTCTCACAGACTAGTTCCGATGACCCCAAGGAGCTCTGGACGGAACGTTCCATCACACTGGCCGTTCGTCAGGTGAAGGGGACACAGATTGCCGACTTCAGCACCGAAATTGATAAAGGTCTCGCGTCTCTGAAAGGGGTGATTCCAGAGGATCTCTGGATCGAGCGAACAAGCAACGAGCCAGAGCGGGTTCACTTTAAGATCCACGAATTCATTCACTGTCTGATCGAAGCGATCGTGATTGTGATTTTCGTCTGTTTGCTGTTTATGGAATGGCGGAGTGCCCTCATCATTGCGTTGTCGATTCCAATTACGTTGGCACTAACATTCCTGATTTGTGCCATGCTCGGCGTGGACTTGCAGCAAATCTCAATTGCAGCGCTGATTATTGCTTTGGGACTCCTTGTCGACGACCCTGTAGTGGCAGGGGATGCGATTAATCGAGAGTTGGCACATGGAGTTCCTCGAGATGTTGCCGCCTGGCTCGGGCCTCAGAAGTTGGCCCGCGCGATTCTCTATGCGACGATCACCAACTGTGCAGCTTTTCTGCCGTTGCTGGTTGTCTCGGGAGCCGTCGGAGAATTTATCTGGTCGCTTCCTGTTGTGGTCGCAGCGTCACTGGTTGCAAGTCGTATTGTCTCGATGACATTCGTCCCTTATCTCGGGTACTACCTGCTGAAGGGGCAACTCGGGTTCGAAGCTGGCCTGGGCGAAGGAGCCGGCGGGTCACGTTTTGCCCGGATTTATAACGGATTTTCTGAAGCCTGTATGAATCATAAATGGGCGTCACTGACAATCTGTTTCGTTGTTCTTGCCGCTGGACTGAGCCTGTTGCCTTTGCTTGGAACGAACCTGTTTCCAAAAGATCTGCATACAGCCTTCACCGTCAACTTGTACCTCCCGGAAGGAACTTCAATTCAGGCAACGAAGCAAGAGGCGATTGAAACGATCGACAAGATCGACGAGATCATCGGTAAGGACGTCGAGGCGTATACCACTTTCGTGGGGGCTGGCGGTCCACGGTTCTGGCTGTCGGTTGTCCCTGAGCAACCCGCGTCGAACTACGCTCAAGTGATGGTTCACACACGTGATAAGTGGGAGACGTATCGTGTGATCGAAGAGCTGAAAGAAGCGCTTCCGTCAAAGATGTCGGTCGAACGAGTTCACATTCAGGCTCTTGAGTCTGGTCCCCCGATTGGATATCCCGTCCAGTTCCGCTTGCTGGGACAGGATATTGACACAATGAGACGCCTTGGGGCGGAGATCAAGAGCTTTATGCGGGAAGTACCCGGGACGATGGGCATCCATGATGACTGGGATCCAGAATACCTACGGATTGCACTGAACGTTGACCCAGATCGGGCGAATGTGAGTGGAGTGACGCATGAAGAGATTGCCCGCATGATGAGTGCATCATTCTCGGGCTACACAGCGACATCCATCCGCGAGGGCGATCATCAGATTCCAATTATGTTGAGGCTGCGTCCCGAGGAGCGGACGGACTTCGCAACTCTCCAAGGAATGAATGTGATGGGGAGCCAATCGGGCGGTCCAATTCCATTGATGCAGGTGAGTGCCGCGGAACTGGAGATGGTCTCACCAAAGGTGGGGCGGCGTGATAATGAGCGTTGTATGACGATCAAATGCGATACGGCCCCGGGGCTGTTGGCGAGCGATGTTTATGCCCATGTCGAGTCGCGGCTTGCTGAATCGACCAAAAACTGGCCGCCTGGTTTTCGGTTCCAGATCGGTGGCGAGAAGGAAGAGCAGGCCAAAGGCTTCGGTTCACTTTATATCGCTATGATCGTCTCTGTGATCGCGATTTATGTCGCATTGATCATGCAGTTCAATAGCCTGACGAAACCTCTGGTTGTGTTTGCAGCGGTCCCTTTCGGAATGGTCGGCGGATTGATGGGGTTGATTCTCTTCGGCGTGCCACTTGGGTTCTTCGCGCTGCTGGGAGTCTCATCCTTGATTGGTGTGATTATCAGCCACGTGATTGTGCTGTTTGAATACATTGAAGAAGCACATGAACGTGGTGAGCCGTTGCGACGAGCGGTCATCGACGCCGCTTTAGTGCGGTTGCGTCCTGTGTTGGTGACCGTGCTGGCGACTGTCGGAGGATTGATTCCTCTAGCTGTCAAAGGAGGTCCGTTATGGGAACCGCTGTGTTATGTGCAGATTATTGGACTACTGATCGCAACACTCGTGACGAAGGTTGTTGTCCCTGTCTTTTACGTGCTCTTCGTCGAGGATTTTGGCTTGATCAAATGGTCTGATTCCGGTGAGGCTGCTCAAGAAGGCCCACCCGCTGAGTACTTAAATTACTCCCATCACTAGAGTCTGTTATGGACTTAAGTGTTGGTTTTGAAGTAGTTTCCGTGGATGAGCAAGCCCCGGATGCCTTACCCCAGTGACGTCACGGACGACGAATGGGCCTTTTTAGCCCCCTATTTGGCGCTGGTGAAAGAGGACTCGCCGCAGCGGGTTCACTCCCTTCGAGCCGTGTTCAATGCCATGCGGTGGCTGGTACGCACCGGGGCGCAGTGGCGGTTCATGCCCCATGAGTTCCCGCCTTGGCCCGTGGTCTATCAGCAGGCTCGCCGTTGGCTGGAGGCTGGCGTGTTTGAGCACATCGCTCATGACCTGCGGGAAGTGGCTCGCGTGGCTCAGGGACGCGATGAGCCCCCCTCAGCAACGATCTTAGATGCGCGAGTCATCCAATCCACTCCCGAGAGTGGTGCCAGAGCCGGTTACGATGGCGGCAAACGGCGGAAGGGCTCGAAGGTTCACGTGGCCATTGACACGCTCGGGCACCTTCTCGCCTTGAAAGTGACCCCAGCCAATGAACAGGAGCGAGCCCAGGTTTCCGACTTATGTGTCGCTGTGCAGGAGGCGACTGATCAGGCCATTGAAGTCGCCTATGTGGACCAAGGTTATACTGGCGAGAACGCGGAAGAGGCTGCCGCTGAGCAGGGAGTGGAACTGCGCGTCGTGAAACTCCCTTATGCCAAGAAAGGATTCGTATTATTGCCACGTCGGTGGGTCGTGGAGCGGACCTTTGCCTGGCTAGGACGATCACGGAGGCTGGCACGTGACTACGAACGACTGGCAGAAGTCTTGGCCGGATGGCACTGGGTGGCCATGGTCGCACTGCTGCTCAAATACACGCCGATCGTCGTCCAGAGTTCATAACAGGCTCTAGACTCGAATGCAGGGGCGGCTTGGCGAACAAATGGTCTTTTTTGCCCTGTATCCGCCAGTTGCATCAGCTTCTGAAATTGACATGGCTCGAAGAGAGTTGCCCGAAATCGGTTCACTCTCTTCGAGCCATGTTCGCCTTTGAGATTCGTCCTGTCAGATGAATCACGAATCAACGTTATTGTGGAGTCGAGCCTTCTCCTTCGAAGGGTCTCCGACCAAACGCAGCGCGAGGAGGTTCTCCCGTTTCCTGAACCTCGATCCGCAACCGTTCGAGTTCTTGCTTCAATGCCTGAACGGTCTCGGCAGAAGCGGGATCAGAGTAAAAATTCTTCACTTCCAGCGGATCTTGTTGACGGTCGAGCAATTCCCACTCATCCTCTTGGCTTGGAAGATAGTACCGAACCAGCTTGTAGCGGTCGGTGACCACTCCGTAGTGGGGACGCACGTGATGAGGTGCGGGGTATTCGTAGTAGTGGTAGTAAAAGCTCTTTCGCCAGTCTTCGGGGGTCTGCCCACTTAGCAACGGAACCAGGCTGCGTCCCTGCATATCTTCGGGCACTGCGACCTGAGCAGCGTCGAGCACCGTTTCTGCGACGTCAATGAGCGAGACGATTTCATCGTTGACACTTCCCGCTTTGACTTTTTCTGGCCAACGTACCAACAGAGGTGTCCGCAGCGATTCTTCAAAAATCCAACGTTTGTCGAACCGGCCATGTTCGCCGAGGTAAAACCCTTGATCGGAAGCACAAATGACGATGGTATTCTCTGTGAGGTTTTCCCGATCGAGCAGATCCAGCAGGCGGCCGACGCTCTCATCGACCCCTTTGACGCAGCCGAGGTAGTCGTGCATATAGCGATTGTATCGCCAGCGGACGAGGTCAGGTCCAGTTGGTTTCGACTCTCGGTATGCGGCGTTTCGTGGATCATAATATTTGTTCCACTCCTTTCGCGGTTCCTCTGTCATTCCTGGAACCGGCGAGAGTTTGACGTCCAGATCCAGAATCGTCTCCGCCAAACCCATATCGTGATCTTTGACCGCTTGTGCGCGACCTTCAAAATCGTCGAACAGTGTTTCAGGCTCAGGATAGTCTCGGTCGTTGTCCCATCCCAAATGACGAAGTGCAGGGGACCATTCGCGGTGAGGAGCTTTGTGTTGGCACATCAACAGGAATGGCTTCGACTTGTCTCTGTTGTTCAGCCAGTCGATCGACAGATCTGTAATGATGTCGGTCACATAGCCGGGCTGCTTCTCGGAGACCCCCATGCGGATCATTTCAGGGTTGTAGTAAATTCCCTGTCCGGGGAGGATGCGCCAATGGTCGAATCCAGTTGGATCAGAGCCAAGGTGCCATTTGCCAATCAAGGCTGTCGAGTAACCCGCCTGCTGTAACAGTTTCGGGAAGGTTTGCTGGGCGCCGTCGAATCGCGAATTCGCGTTGTTATAAAATCCGTTGAGATGAGAGTATTTTCCCGTCAACAGAACTGCTCGGCTCGGTCCACAGATGGAGTTGGGAACGAGGCAGCGGTCGAATCGCATCCCCTTGCGAGCGATGCGGTCCATCTGCGGCGTTTCCAATAATTTTCGCTGTTCCCCGTATGCGCTGATCGCCTGCCAAGCGAGGTCATCCGAAAATATGACGACGATATTCGGTCGTTGAGGTTCCGCAGCGTGAAGTACGCGGGGGATGGAGACACTCAATAGCTGCATAGCAGCCATGAGCACCAAGTAAGATTTTTTCACGATCGTGTCCTGTTTACGTGTTTGTTCTACTTGAGGTGGACCAGTCTGATTCGGCGAACGTCCATGACCGATTTTCCAGGAATGGTCAGGGCCTTGAGGACGAGAGGACCCTGTCCTTCGTTTCAAGGACACATTTCAACAGAGTATTTCTGTTTCTACTCGCGATCAGTCAGGTCCAACTTTAGAGCCGGCGGACAAAACTTAATCGGCGTTGAGGAATCGCCAGGTGATCAGTGAGTTAGTGATGTCATGAAACGCCTGAAAGATCTGTCCCAGCGGATCCGGATTCGACGGAACTGCTTGAGCCAGGCGATCGTCCGTTCAACGGGCCAGCGGCTGCCGCCTAGAGAAGAGGCCTGTCGCGTTCCGCGCTTGGGGATGTGCGTTTCAATCCCGGCCACGGCGAGAAGATCACGGGTGGTCTGGCAGTCGTAGCCCTTGTCCGCGATCACGCTACGGGGACGGTCCAGTGGCCGTCCTCGCTTGCCACCAATCTTGGGAAACTTCAGAAACACCAGCGGGAGAAGTTGTCTCAGATCAGGGACATTGGCAGCAGTGAGCGTGTTGGCCAATGGAATCCCGTTGTGAGTGGTCATCAGGTGCGACTTGCTGCCGCAGCGGCCGCGGTCTGTCGGATTCGGGCCGATTTTTGTCCTCCCAGCGGGGACTTAATCAACCCAGCATCGATGAGCACGTCGGCCAGTTCTAGGCGACCAGCGGCGTTGAGCTGCGTGAGGAGGTGGCGATGAATGTCTTGCAGGACTCCCAGATCGATCCATTGGCGAAGCCGCCGGTAGCAGGTCTTGTAAGAACAGCCCAGCTCCAGTGGCAGGTCTTCCCAGGCGATCCCAGTCTTGAGCACAAACAGAACGCAGGTGAAGACGGTGCGGTTCTCCGCAGGAGGTCGGCCCCCTTTGGGAGAGAACTCGTAGGTTGGGAAGAACGATTCGATCTCGTTCCACAAATCATCACTGAGCAATTGGCCAGCCATGTCGGTTCCTCCATGAACAGAAAAACCAGACCTTCCCACAATCCTCAAAACGTGCCAAGATCAGTTTTGTCCGAACGCTCTATGGATTCTCGGACAGTTGAGCTGCGGGCGAACTCCATCGATCTCGCGTTCATCTGTGACACATACCATCACTTCGAGTTTCCTCTCAAGACTATGGCCTCATTGCATCAGGCCATGAAGCCAGGAGGGCGAGTGATCATCATCGACTTCAAGCGAATTGAAGGACAAAGTTCGGACTGGGTCTTGAACCACGTTCGAGCTGGTCAGGGAGTTGTCGAAGAGGAAGTCCGGCAAGCTGGTTTTCGGAAAGTCAAAGAGCGTTCGCTGTCGCTCACAGAAAACTACTTCGTCGAGTTTCAAATGATTCCGAAGTCACAGGCCCTCAAGACGTCGCTGTTACCCGGTGTCGGCGGCGTGGCGGAATTGACAGGGGCTCCCGGTGCTCCAAAACAAGGCGGAAAGATCGTTTTTGACATCACGATTTCTAACAAGCCGGAGGAAGTAAACGCCGGGTTGGAACGTGCTGCGAGAGTGCTGAACCTTTATGGTGCCGGCGGCATGAACACCCGCGATGTTCAGATCTCGCTGGTGTTACACGGTGACGCAGCCTTCTGTGTCCAAACAGATGCATCAGCAACCGATTCGAAGAATCCCAACCGGGAACTCATCGCAGCTCTGAACCGCGCAGGTGTCGAAATCTTTGTCTGCGGGCAAACCTTAGCGAGAAAGAAAATACCACATTCGAATGTGTCTGAAGGAGTGACAATCGCGACATCAGCGATGACGGCACTCGTGAACCATCAGGTGGACGGGTATTCCCTGATGACCGTTCACTGAATCAATTCAACGGGATCAACTGAACTTCACCATTGATATCGCGGGCAGATGTCAACGCCATCTACGAATTACGGTTTAAGGAACTGACGATGAACCTGTCTCGCCGCGAATTTCACGCAACAACATTAAGCCTCCTCGGAGCCCAGCTCATTCCTGCAGCGTTCGCCAGTGCGAGCCCGCCACCGAGTAAGTCACTGACATTACTCCATTTCACGGACACGCACGCACAGTTGGAGACACATCTGGACTATGTCCCGGATCAGATTCCAGCGTTCCAGCAAATGGGAGGCTTTGCCCGGTTGAAGACGGCCATTGACCTTGAGAAGGGGAATGCGGCAGGCCCTGTGTTCATTGCAGATGGAGGTGATGAGTTCCAGGGCTCAGGTCCCGCCGCTTGGACGGAGGGAGAAGCGATTGTCGCCCCCTTGAATGCGCTGGGCGCCGACGTCTTCGTGCCGGGAAACTGGGAACCAGTCTACGGTCCGAAACGGTTCAAGGAGTTAATGAGTCGACTGACTGCGAAAGTGACCTGCTACAACTTCCATGATAAAGCCACCCAGCAGCGTCTCTTCCTGCCCGCTGCGATTATCGAGCGCAATGGTGTGAAGGTTGCCTTCGTGGGGGTTACCGATCTCAAGGCCAGTGAGAGACACGCCCCGGCGGAATACGCCGGCCTGGACACGACCAACTTCGTCGGGTTCCGAGAATATCTGGCGGAACTGAGAACCAAAGAACGCGTTGATCTCGTGGTGGGACTATTCCATACCGGGCTGACGGTTGCTCGATACTTGGCCAGAGAAGTCCCTGGGTTCGATGTCATCCTGTCCGGGCATACTCATGAGCGAACACCCGAACCCATCCTTGAAGGGAATGTGATCATTGTGGAGTCTGCAGGAATGGGCTCATTCCTCGGCCGCCTCGACATCACACTCAGCGATTCCGGGAAAGTCTCAGGTGCCAAATTCCAACTGATTCCTGTGACTCCGGACGCTCATGAGGAGAATCCTCACGTTCGCCAGTTGGTCAATGACGCACTGGCACCCCACCGTGCTCGAACCGACAGGGTCATTGGCCACACCGTGACTCCCATGATGCGGTACGACGTCCTCGAAACGAATGCCGACGACTTCATCACGGACGCAATTCGAGAGTCAACCGGTGTGGACATCGCGTTCTCGAACGGGTTTCGCTTCGGTATCCCAATTCCCGCTGGCAATCTCACTGTCGGAGACGTCTGGAACCTGCTTCCAATGGAGGCTCGGGTTAAAACCGGCTGGGTCACTGGAAAGCAGCTCCGCAATTACCTGGAGAACGAACTCGAGCTCGTCTACTCATCAGATGCTGAGAAGCTCTCTGGCGGCTGGGGGCCCCGAGCGTCTGGAATGACGATGTGGTACGAAGCACGCGCTGCGAAGGGGAGTCGAATGCGTGAGATACTCGTCGCAGGTCAGCCGCTTGATGATGACAGGAAGTACTCGGTGGCAAGCTGCGAAAGACGCGGCGAGCCATTGGAAGTTGTCTGCCGCATCAAAGGGGTGAAGGATGTTGAGTTCTCACCGACGTTGCTGCACGCAGCGATTGAGAAGTATCTCCAGAAACACCCATCCATCTCCCCCAGTCGCGAAGGGCGTGCCTACGCCATCGATCTTGCTCCCGTAGTCTTCAGCCAGGATGAAGTCGTCTCGAACGGAGGTAGCCGAGGTTCTTTTGCAGGGTAGCCACATCGTCAGTTTGGGGTAGCAACTCCGTGCAATGCTTCGCCGTTACGCTATCCCGAACTGACCATCTAACGATGTGAGAATGCCTGCGGCTCGCAGTCGGAGTTGATTCAGCTGGCAACTCCGACTGCCGGACCGGTCGCGGTATCGGCCCGGCGCCGTTCGACGATGGCGGGCAACGACAACCACTTGCCGAATGCTGAACCAGAGCATGACTCAGTCTCAGCATCGACGAGGTGGAAGTGAAATCCTTCGTCGGTGGCCTGGTTCATTCCTTCCACCGCAAGGCGTCCCGATCCCGGCCAGAGAACAAACGTGTTGACATTGTGCACACAGTCGGGGTAGAGTGGACTGAGGAGAAGTACTCATGGCCACAGCACCCGAACGCCACTCTGTTAAAACATCCGTGATCAATTTGCGGATTCAGCCTGCAGCGCGGAACCTGATTGATCTGGCAGCCCAGGCTGCCGGGAAGAACCGGACCGACTTCATGGTCGAGGCGGCCCGCAGGGAAGCGGAAGCGGTGTTGCTGGACCGTCGGCTGTTCTCGCTGAGCGAGGAGGCGTTCAAGGCATTCACCACGGCTCTCGATAGGCCGCCACGGAAAAACGCGAAGCTGAAACGCCTGCTGGAGACCCCCGCGCCGTGGGAACAATGAAAAAGCAGGGAAGTTCGCTCCAGCCACCTCGGGCCATCCACGCTGACGATGATCTCACTCGCTTTGACAGCGGGGAACCGGTCCTCGATGACTGGCTGCGGAAAAAAGCCCATCACAACGAGGCGAGCGGGGCATCAAGGACATATGTGCTCGTTCAGCCCGGAACCGCCTCCGTGATTGCCTATTATTCGCTGGCCACAGGGGCGGTCCTGCGTGCCAATGCTCCCGGCAGCGTTCGCCGGAACATGCCGGAGCCGATCCCGGTGATTGTTCTCGGCAGACTGGCGGTTGACCGAAACTGGCAAAGCCACGGCCTTGGAAAGGGGTTGCTCCGCGACGCGATCCTGCGAACACTTCAAGCCGCCGAGATCGCCGGCATTCGTGCCCTGCTGGTTCACGCCCTTTCCGCCGAGGCCAAAGCGTTCTACGAACACTGCGGTTTTCAGGAGTCGCCGATTGATCCGCTTACGCTCATGCTGAGATTGAGTGACATCAGCCACGCTTGAGACATTCAATTTCAAGACAGGAGTCAGCGAGTTCGAAGATGTCCCATATGAACTTGAACCAGCTGTTTAATGCTAATCGCGTTCTGGAGCATAGCCTGAGCTCATGAGTGTGCGTGACTTCGGATGAGATTTCTCGCCCACTTCGGCGGATTCGAAAGCGGGGATTCCCAACATTCGTTCACTAGAGCGCCTTTCATAACCGCCTGAGTGTGATGAGAGCACAGGCCAAGTGGATCCACCCCGTGTAACGCAGCATTGAGGTTTCATAGCGGATGATGGTTCTGCGAAAATTGTGCAGCCATCTGTGGGTTCGCTCGACTTTGTAGCGACGTTTGTATTGGCGAACAGATCGTCCATCCTGAGTCGGCCTTGTCTTCCGGCCTCTGCGATGCGGGCAAACCAACTCAATTCCGCGCTCCTCCTGCAACTGCTTTCGCAGCGGAACGCTATCGGCTGCCTTCTCATACAACAGGTGTTCCGGGGCTCTCCCGGGAATCTGCAGGGCCAAAGCGCGTCCACTCATCGAACCGCCTCCAGCAAGTTCTCGGCGAGGGAAAGCACTTTGGTAACTTTTCCCACTGGTAGCCTGTCAGAAGTACAAACAAAATCCCTTCCAGACAGGCCCGCTGAGAATGCGGAGGACGTCCTCCCTTGGGTTGGGAGAGTGGTTCCGGAATCAGATGCTTGATGCGATCCCATTGTGCGTCCGAGAGATACGTATTGCCAACGAGGTCAATCTTCCGTGTGCATGGCATGAGCGAAGCTCCTTTCGCTCAGACTGGTACGCAACTCGCTTGCCAATCAGAGTTATGCAAGGCACTCTAGACACAATCGGTGTCAATAGAATAAAACGAAACGACTTGAAGTGCATCACCACTCCAAGTCGCTTTCAGCCGTCACCCTGTAGTAGCAGGATGGAGCCTATCGTGTTTCACACGACCGTATTATGCGGACAATCGTTCAAGCATCGTTGCGTCACATGGTCTGAAAGACCATCTCTTCTTACGCAATCGTCTCCCTAAATGAAATCGCGAGCAGCGTAGATCGTCTGTACTTATACAGCGTGGCTTGCGTCGTTTCTGTGGGTGGCTGCAATCACCAAATAGAAAGACCACGATGTCCGGCAAGACATCGTGGCCATGCTGTTCACCGTTATTCCATCGCTTATAGAGAGCAGGAATATGAACAGTTTCAATGATGAAGGCATGTCGAGTTCTCCGGAGGTCAACACCAATTCCGTTAAACGGAAGCGAAAATCCTTCGCTGAAAACTTGCACTACGAACAACTGGCCGCGTTGGCCGGTTTGCCCATGCAGCAGAACACGCTTTGTAAATGTCTCAAGATCGGTAAGCCCAGATTGCAACAGATGGTTGCGGCTGGATGTCCGGTTATTGCGACGCTTTTCGAAGATCGCAAATTCTATGATCCCGTTGCCGTTAAGCAGTGGATGTTGAATTTCGATGGAGTGCTGCCAAACATGAAACCACCGAAACAACCTCGAAGAAAGACGTCGTGACGTATGCCCATTCGTGTCACAGCCATTAAGCGCAGTGGTCGGAAGTGCTTTGAAGCTCGCTGGATTGATCCTGTAACTGGGAAGAAGAAGACTCTCAGTACTGCTGAGGTACGGCGTCGTGAAGCGGAACGATTTGCATCTGATTTGGAAATGGATCTCAACTCCGAGGATACGGAAGAGAATGCCAAAGAAGCAAAGCCCACAATCCCGAAAGCGTCCCAGGTGAACTGGGCGAAATTCCGTCTCGACTACGAAGAGATTGTGTACCCAAGCCAAAAGCCAAAGACGCGATCGACTACGACCTCCACGTTCAATGCGATCGAAAAGCTGATCAATCCGAAGACACCGCGTGACCTTCACGTAGATGCGATCAGGGAGTTCACGAAGGAAGTCCGTAAGCTCCCGGCCAGAAAAAAAGTAACGAGGGTGAAGATGTTGTAAGGGTCTCGGAGTTCACCGTCGTTCGGCATCTTCGAGAGCTGCGAAAGATTGTGAATTGGGCGATTGATAATAATTACATTCCGGAACCGGTTAAGATCCGCGTGCCAACGGCCATCGGAAGGAAGGGTCGCGACATCACCCGGGAGGAACTCGAACGCGTGTTGTCGACGACAGACAAGTGTGACTTCCTCGATGATCATCAGCGTGAACCGTACAAGTTCTTCCTCGAAGGGTTGTGGTGGAGCGGATTGCGATTGCAGGAGTCGCTGCATCTCGATTGGCAAGATGACACGAACCTCTGTGTCGATCTGGACAGGGCGCGACCCGTCTTCCGAATTCAAGCCACGAACGACAAGGGAGGGAAGTACCGAATCCTTCCGATGGCTCCGGAGTTTGCACAGCAACTCGCTTTGGTTCCAGAAACGGAACGAGTCGGAGCGGTGTTTAAGTTGCCTGGGAGACGGGGGGAGGGATACCACTTGGCAGACCGAGTTGGCCACATCGTGTCGATGATCGGCAAGGCGGCGAACGTGAGAGTCTCGGAGCAGGCCGGGCGAGTGAAATTTGCCAGCGCTCACGACTTGCGAAGAGCGTTTGGAGTTCGATGGGCAGCGTTGGTTCTGCCACCCGCTTTGATGGAACTGATGAGGCATGCTGACATCAACACGACGATGAAGTTTTATGTCGGGCAGAACGCGGATCGAACAGCATCTCTCGTGTGGGATGCGTTCGAAAAGAAAACCAATTCTCCCCGGAAACGTGCAGTCGAAAAGGAATCGGACTCAGATGACGTCGATTTTGGTAACACAGTCAGAGACACTTTTGGTAACACTTTTGGTAACAACGCCACCTGAGTGTCACATCTCAAATCTCTGATAATGAAAAACCCGCTAAATCAGCGGGTTTTTTAGTGCACCCGGAGGGGTTCGAACCCCCAACCCTCGGTTCCGAAGACCGATGCTCTATCCAATTGAGCTACGGATGCAGACCTCTTATTGGCGGCCGAAACCGTCACGTCGAGACGGGGAGTATGAAGCGTTGTCGTTCGTTTTTCAAGCGCGAGGGGAGGGGATCGCGATCACAAAAGTGAGTTTTCAACTGAATTTCTGCATTTTCGGGTCGCGACCCCCGTTTCATCCGAAGAGAATTTCGGGTGGCAGTGTGCGTCTTCGGTGAAATCACCCCAATTTTAAATGTGGTCATTGGGCTGGCGGAGCAATTTGTTTGCGGGTGAGGCGAGTTGTCCGAGGCGAATTCACCCGCAAATTTTTAAGAGTACTTTCATTTGGTCGCTTTGAGTCGCTTTTGAAAATGCCTCAACGCCGTCCCGGAGTGAGTAACGTGAGGTGATCAATGATTCCACCTCGATCTCTCCAGCAGCCAGGGCTTTCAGTGCGGGGAGAAAAGGGCCGCAGCGTGAACCGGTAACGGTAATTTCGTCGATGACAACCGGCGCGAGGTTGGGGCCGTTATCGCCAGCGACCGTTGTCTTGAGGACGACTGTTCCACGTGGACGTACAATTCGGCAGGCGTGCTGGAATCCTGATGATCGACCCGTACAATCGACAACGAGGTCTGAGAATCTCGATTCCTCGATTTCATTCAGCAATGCTGTTCGAATGCCTAATCGACTCAATCTCGCAAGTTTGGACTGATGTTTTCCGATGACGAGTGGATCGCACCCAGCTTGTTGCAGGACCTGAGCACACAGGTTTCCCAGTCGTCCATCGCCCAGGATGGCGGTCTTTGGGAATTGCGATAGATCGAGTTGAGCTGGGATTTGGAATGCTGCCGCAAGTGGTTCGGTAAACACCGCTGCGTCGTCTGTTACGGAGTCGGGGACAAGGTGCAGGTTCTCTTCAGGTAACCAGACCCGATCTGCGAATGCCCCGTCATGTTTCAAAATGCCAAGTACAGTTCGGTGGGGGCAGTGCGTCGCGAGTCCGCTTTGGCATCCGTCACATCGCCCGCAAGCACAATTGATTTCACCGACGACTCGTTTTCCTGCGAACTTGCCCCCTTCTGCAACCCCGACAAATTCGTGTCCAAGCACTCCTCGGAAACCCATGTAGCCTTTGACAAGCTGGAGATCTGTCTCGCAGATTCCCGCCTGAAGGACACGAATCGAAATCTGGCCCGCCGCGGGTTGAGGTGTGTAATTGTCACACCAGCTAAGCTGGCTTTCAGTGAGAACGAGTGCCTGCAACGAATTGCTCCGGAGGAGGGCGATGTGGGAGAGTGATTATTTTTTGCGTAGAACGAACACGACATCTTCAGTTGTCGGAGTGATCTCAGTAAAGGTGTCGAGTTCGTAGCAGAAGTCGTGAAGAGCAGCGACTTCGAGTTCCGGACAAGTCGAAAGTAGCTTGTTCATCTGGCTGGCAGTATAGGTGCGGTAGTTCATCTCATCGACAATGCGGAACTGCTTGGTCGGGGTGTAGACATCGATGGTCATCCCCAGCTTTTCGTTTCGCTTTTTCAAGTCGAGTTCCTTTGACCACATCATGGAGTTCACTTGAAGGTGTCCACGGCGTGCCACCCAGTCCTCGGTTTCAGTACGCTCACCTTGAGTTGGAGTCAGGTGCAAACCGAGAACGTAAAGTCCACCTTTGGTCAGCGAATTCGCAATGCACTTGAGATGGCTTTCCGCACCTTTCTCTGAATCGAGGTGGCGGAAACTATTGATTGTATTGAAGGCTGCGTGCACCTTCTTTTTCAGCTTGAAATCAGCCATGTCGCCAATTTGAATACTCGCGGGAAAACCGGCTTTCTCCAGGCGATCATTGCAGAATTTGACCGCCTTTGGGTTCAGATCGTTCCCTCCAACTTCGTAACCTCCCTGGGCCAGTTTGATTAACAGTCTTCCTGTGCCACAGGCCGGCTCAAAGACTCTTGAGACATCGCATTTTGCGTATCGATCAAAACACCCGAGGAGAAATTCGTATTCTGCTTTCCAGTCGGAACCGAACAGCAAGTCGTAGTATTTGGGGAAGTCGTAAATGCTGGCTTCGGTCTGTTCCATGACGTTGCGAGAGCTTTCAATTTGCTGCTAGGAAAGTGTGGATTTCGTTGAATCAGAATTGGTCGGTTCTAATTTGAGCGACCGGCGTTTGGCTGCAAATTGCGAGGTCCGATCAGTTCGCGGGTTTCATCCATCAGTTGTTGCCAGCTGCCGGTCAAGGTCCGATTGAGTGCTGCTTCTTCTGCCTGGAGTGAGTTTCTGGCGCGTTGCGTGTTGTTATTGAGGGCGTCGAGGTAGGCATTCCCAACTCGCGCTTCCAGAGCTGCTTCCTGATCGAAGTCCTTTCGCAGGATTTCAAGCTGGGCACGTGCATCAGCTTCTCTTGTCCGGTCTTTCAGATAGAGCAGGGCAAGTTGTTCGTGAGCACGTTTTCTCCACAGTGTATCTTCCACGGATGGACGGAACGCAATGACCGCTTTGAAAGCGTCTTCATCATCCAGGCGGAACATCGCATACAGATATTGGGATCTTGCGTCCGGCATGACCGGAACGTCGCCAAGTGGGTTGACTGAAGTTTCTGGAATCGTGGCTCGAGATTGCCAGCCGATCCCAGCGCTCAGAAGAAACGCAAGGAAGCAGAGTGTCGAAACCCAAAGGCGAGGGTGCTTAAATGACCCTTTTTGAGTCGGCATCGGACCGGAGAGCTTCACTTCTTCCAGTGATTCTCCCGTCCGGACTGCTTTGGCGAGTTTGCGGACATCATTGACGATCGAGGCGGCGTCCTGATAACGCTGGTCCGGCTTTTTCGCGATCATTCGATCGACCATTGCACAAACGGCGGGGGGAAGGTCTCCCCTCACTTCAGCAAGATGGATCGGTGACTCGTGAAGATGTTTTACTGCGACGCTGACTGCATTCTCCCCTTGGAAGGGTGGGAATCCCGCGAGCATGTGATAGCACATGACTCCGAATGAGTAGATGTCGCTTCGCTGGTCGACGGCGTGACCGCTGACTTGTTCTGGACTCATATAAAGAGGAGTTCCCATTGTCATCCCCTCTTGGGTGAGGTTCAGTCGTTCTCCTCCTTGAAGCTGCGCGAGTCCGAAGTCGGCGACTTTTACGTCCCCTTTTCGGTTGAGCATAATGTTCTCGGGCTTGATGTCCCGGTGAACAATTCCTTGCTCCCCCGCAGCCTGCAGAGCTGCTGCCACTTGCCGCATGATCATGAGGGCAACGGACAATTCGAGCGGACCACGTTTGACCAGCAGGGATTTCAACGTTTGTCCGTGAACGTATTCCTGGGCAATAAAGTGCTGCCCCTTTTCGCAGCCGACGGTGTAAACCTGCACGATGTTGGGATGGTTCAGCCCTGCAGCGGCTTTACCTTCTGTCTGGAATCGCTTGATGTAGTTTTCATCTTCCATCAGCTCCGGGCGCAAGAGTTTGATGGCGACGTTCCGTTTGAGGGTCGTCTGCTCTGCGAGCCAGACATCCGCCATCCCTCCCTTGCCAAGACGGCGCAAGAGTTTGAATTCCCCGAGTTCCTGTCCAGCCAGCCGTGTTGAATGCGACTCCTGCGGAGGAGGATTGTTGTTCATTTCGGTTTCTTCATCTTGACCACTCATGCAAGTCGTCCTCGGAGTTCTCCAAAATTGCATACAACAATCGGCGATCTACTTTTTCGGAGAACTCCTTTTTTGTATGGAGACGAATGTGTCCACCAAAAAAGCGGGAATGTTCTGCACGGGGGAGGTGAGCTCGCCTGACTACAAAGAACCGGAGCATCTCGATGGAGTCTGGGTTGGCAGGGGCCGATAGACCACACGCAAGAGGCACCTTTTTTTCTATCATGGCACAAATCATTCGAGGCTGCAAAGTCTTTAGGAAAAGCAGCTTCAGCCGGTTGTAATGCGGATTCTCGCAGGCCGTTGCAGTTGAATTTGAGGGCAACTCCGGATACCCTGTTCGTTTCCAAATTGTGGAATGACACGCAATAGTGGCTGTAACGCATTGCCACTCAAGGAGTTAATAAGATGGTTCTCCGTCCTCGTACGAAGTTCAAAATTCAACGCAAAGAAAAACGCTGCGGAAAATGCAACGCGTTGATTCCGAAAAAAGGTAAGAAAGTTCGTTGCAAGCGCTGCTCAAAGGCTGTTGCGTAATGTGATGCAGGTGGCCGTCTGGTTACCTGCAAGTTGCATTGTGCCGGCTTTCGGTGAGAGAACCTGACTCCTCGGGTCTTGTCGCTGGAGTCAGTTGGGTTGTGCGCGGTGTCGTTTTTGACTGGTGCGTCGATCGCTTCGAATTTGGAAAAATGATTGAGATTTCGGCTCGAATTCATCCCAGAAAATGAATTTGGTTTGCCCGAAATCTTTTTTCATTTGATCTCTGTTGTTTTCAGCGGTGGCAATGTTTCGTCCACCTGATGGCTACCAAGCGTGGCGATTGAATTCAGTCGCCCAAACCGGAGAGATGAGTCGTGCTGGATCTTGCTCAGAAAATCGCTGAAGCTGTTGAAGTGATCCGTTCAAAGTGGGACAAGACACCGCATGCGGGGATCATTCTGGGAACCGGACTGGGAGGTCTGGTGAACGAGATTCAGGTGGAAGCGGAGTTTGAATACGATTCGATTCCGCACTTCCTGAAATCCACTGCCACCAGCCATCGTGGCCGTTTGGTTTGTGGCACGCTTGATGGCGTTCCCGTGGTCGCTATGGAAGGCCGCCATCATATGTACGAGGGGTATCCCCTCAAGTTACTCACGTTGCCGGTACGTATTTTCAAGGCTCTGGGCGCAAGCCTGATGGTGGTTTCCGGTGCGGTGGGAGGCATGAATCCGCTTCATCGCTGTGGTGATATCATCGTTATTGATGACCACATCAATCTGATGGGGGACAATCCACTGATCGGGGTGAACGACGATCAGCTTGGCCCCCGGTTTCCAGACATGTGTGCACCTTATGACCATGAACTGGGCGAAGTTGCACTGGAAATCGCTCGC
The DNA here is from genome assembly GCF_051466335.1 of Planctomicrobium mucosum. Classification (NCBI taxonomy): domain Bacteria; kingdom Pseudomonadati; phylum Planctomycetota; class Planctomycetia; order Planctomycetales; family Planctomycetaceae; genus Planctomicrobium; species Planctomicrobium mucosum. The sequence goes on from NZ_CP195793.1 coordinate 2,192,596, forward strand.
AAAGCAAACTTCCGTGCACATCGCGGAGTGCTGGTCGCTGTTTCAGGGCCTAACCTCGAAACTCGTGCGGAGTACCGTTTCCTGCGACAGATCGGTGCAGACATCGTCGGAATGTCGACGGTTCCAGAAGTGATTGTTGCTGTTCACGCCGGTCTGCGAACCGTGGGACTCTCTGTCATTACAGACATGTGTCTCGCTGATTCCCTCAAACCAGCGGTGGTCGCAGAAATCATCGAAACAGCTAAGCAGGCCGAACCAAACTTGCGTGCTCTGGTTCGAGGAATCCTGACTCAGGATTATCAGAAATCAACCTAATCGGTGACCTGAAACTGGTCGCCGTTTTGGCCCAATAGAGTTGAGTGCTTTGCGAGGTGGTTCGACCAGGTCGGATCACCTCATTTTTTTATTGAAATCGCCCGCACTGATGCAATTGCGTCTGTGAGCGTTGACGATCCCCACCGGGGGCTTATTGTGGAGTGGACGGGGTGAGAGTTTTTCGCTCAGATCCCCTGTCTCCAGCGAGCAGTGGTGCGAGGGTGGGAGCGTTGTACTGATTCCCTCTGGAGTTTCAGAGTCTGAGGAAAAACGTTTCGCGAGATATCGTCCAACGATTGAGGCACGCAGAGGATGAAAATTGAACTGCTGGGAACGGGAGGGTACTACGCGAATGCCAGAAGGCAGACAGCTTGTATTCTCTTTCCCGAGCATGGAATCGTTCTGGACGCCGGAAGCGCGCTCTATCGGTTCTCGCAACGCTGCTCGGCAAAGCAGATTCATCTCTTTTTGACACATCCTCATCACGATCACATTTCCGGGCTCCCATTTCTGTTGGTGCCGGTGCTTCAGAAAACATTGGAGAATGTGACTCTTTACGCAAACGATTACACCCATAAAGCGATCAAAGACCATCTGTTTTCAGAAGCGGTGTTTCCGGTTCCGGTTCCTTACAAGCCGGAAGTGCTCACTGATCATGGGGGAATGCGTCTAACTCCAGGCGTCAGTGTTCGCTGGCAACCGCTTCCGAGCCATCCTGGAGGATCTGTTGCTTATCGATTCGAAATTGAAGAGGCAGGCCGAAGTTATTCAATCGCGTATGTGACGGATACAACGGTTGATGGTTCATACACAGATTTTATCCGAGGTTCTGATCTGCTGATTCATGAGTGCTACTTTGGCGATGAAAACCAGCATTTTGCAGAGATGACTGGCCATAGCCATACCTCAGCCGTGGGCGAGATCGCAAAGGAAGCTGGAGTTCAGCGTCTGATCGTGGTTCATATTGACCCGAATTCAGAGAGCGATGACGTCGTTGACCTGCCGCTGTTACAGTCGATTTTTCCCCAATCCATCATTGGAACTGATGGGTTCGTTATGGAGCTGTAATCGCTGCAATTTTGAAAGATGGTGCTCCTGATTCGTTAAGGGCGTTTGCGCGATTTCGGTAGAGGGTTTGCAAGCCTCTTGATTCTGCCGAATGTCTTTTGATTCTACCGAGGGTCTTTTCGAATGAAGTTATTTCCTCTAAGAACTTCGCTGCTGATTATGGCTTTCGGTTCTCTTGTTTGCGGGTGGAGCTTTCTCGCAGTTGGTCAGGAAGACAAAGACTCCGGCGATGCAGTTCGAAGCGATCCAGAGGGAGAACTTGCCAGGATGATTCAACTGGGGGAAGAGATTGTCAGGAAGACGACATCGCACGAACTTTCTCGGGCCTACTCAGGGAATGCACTCAATTGTACTTCGTGTCATCTAGACGAAGGGAGGCACCCAACAGCAGCCCCATTCATTGGAGTCGCCACTGCGTACCCGGCTTGGTCTCCACGAGAGAAGAAAGTGATCACTCTCGAAGAGCGATCGCGGAATTGCTTCATGAGAAGTATGAATGGAACCGCGCCTCCATTGGGAAGCGACGTTCTCACAGCGATTACGGCCTACATCACATCGCTTTCGGAGGGGGAGCCGATTCGGATGAATCCAGTTGCTCCCCTTGGGCCAAATGCGGTTCCAGCGTTGTCGATTGATCCCCGAAAGGCAGATCCGAAGCGAGGAGGGCTTCTCTATGCTGGGCAATGCGGGCACTGCCACGGCGATCAGGGAGAAGGGACTGAGGATGGGCCCCCAGTCTGGGGGGATCGATCATTCAACGATGGCGCAGGTCTTGCGAAAGTCGAAAAGCTGGCGGCGTGGATCCGTGTTGCAATGCCATTGGATGACACTCATCTCACGGAGCAAGAAGCGTTGGACGTCGCTGCATTTATCAATTCACATTCCCGGCCCAGATTCACTCTGCCAAAAGAGTAGGGGGGATGTGTTTGAGTACTGCTGTAGAGAACAGCTCAAATAAAAAACGCCCCGCGAAAATCGGGGCGTTTTGCGTGATTTCGAATTCCGACCGGAACTCCGGGCTCTCACAAATCCGTTTTAGATTTTGCCTAACACCAAGCAGGCGTTGTGGCCACCAAAGCCGAAGCTGTTGGAGAGCACGCGGTCGATCTTGATGCGACGTGCTTCGTTGGGCACATAATCGAGATCACAACCTTCACCCGGTTCTTCGAGGTTAATGGTTGGTGGCGCGACCTGATCCAGCAATGCCATGACGCACAGCACGAACTCGACACCACCAGAAGCACCCAGTAAGTGCCCCAGGTGACTCTTGGTGCTGGAGATGACAGCGCTCTTCGCAGCTTCCTGTCCGCCCCACACTGTCTTGATCGCGAAAGTCTCGGCCTTATCGCCCAGCGGAGTGCTTGTACCGTGAGCGTTGATATAGTCGATTGACTGCGCTGGCAATTTGGCGTCTTTGAGGGCACCCATCATTGCTCGTGCTGCTCCGCGACCCTCTGGGTCTGGAGCGGTCATGTGATTGCCGTCGGCAGACATTCCGTATCCGAGGACTTCGGCAAGAATGTTTGCTCCACGAGCGCGGGCGTGTTCGTATTCTTCAAGAATGACGACTCCCGCACCTTCTGCGATCACAAAGCCATCCCGTCCTTTATCAAATGGTCGGCTGGCTGTTTGTGGATCATCATTGCGAGTTGACAGAGCCTGCATTCGAGCAAAGCCCGAGAGGCCCATTGGGGTGATTGCTGCTTCGCTTCCGCCAGTCACCATCACGTCTGCATCACCACGCTGAATCAGGCGATATGCGTCGCCGATCGCGTTGGTTGCAGAAGCACAGGCAGTCGCGACGGCACTGTTCGGGCCGCGAAGCTTCCAGCGGACTGAAACGTTTCCGCTGGCCGCATTCACCATCAACTTCGGAATCATTAATGGGGAAACGCGCGTAGGTCCCTGGTCGAACAGTGCGGAATGTTGCTGCTCAATTTCATTGAGACCACCAATCCCACTGCCGATCAAGACACCGTGCATGTATGGGTCGCCGGCATCAAAATCAATACCGGATTGCCGGATTGCCTTGTGTGCTGCTGCCATCGCGAACTGAACGAAACGGTCCAGCCTACGGACATCTTTTTCAAGCATGTCCATATGCTCCGTCAGTTCGAATCCCTGAATTTCTCCGCCGAAACGGACCTTGAAATCCATTGTGTCGAACCGGCGAATCTGGCCGATACCGCTTTTTCCAGCGCAGATGTTGTCCCAAAGCTCAGACACTTCATGACCGAGCGATGTGGAGACACCCATCCCTGTGACTACTACGCGCCTACCCATTGCTCAAGCATTCTCTTTCTGCTTGATGTAATCGATTGCATCCCCGACGGATCGCAACTTCTCGTAATCTTCGTCAGGAATCGTTACGCCAAACTCTTCTTCGAACTTCATGCCAAGTTCGACAAGGTCCAGTGAATCCGCGTGCAAATCGTCAATGAAATTGCTGTCGCGGCTGATCTCTTCTTTATTCACACTCAATTGTTCACTGACAATTGAGATTACTTTCTCTTCCACTGGTTGCTCCTTCTGCAGCTATTCGGCCATCGTCCTGATGGAACCGAGGTCACTACTGAATTTCTTTGGGTGACGGGTGTGAACTCTATTCGACAGTAGAGGTTCATTGTAGATACTCCACTGTTTTCACGGAATAGGGAACAGAAATCAGTAGATTGAATGCTCCCCGCGTGAAGATATAACGTCAATTCCAATACATGTAAACGTCAAGCAAACAGCTCAATCCGGAGAATCGGCACTCCAGTCGCGAGAGTTCACGAATCATTGATTACGCTGCAGGGAATCTTACGATTGATTCGCTTCATCAAACTTGTCAGGACGCGGCCTGGCCCAATTTCGTAAAATTCATTGATTCCTTGGTCCAGCATGTAGCGGACCGAGTCTTCCCAACGCACAGGATTGATCACCTGACGCACAAGAACCTGTTTGAGATCTTCAGGCTCGCTGTGGGGAAGGGCATCTACGTTGGAAACCACGGGGATTTCCGGAGACTTCATCTGAACTGTTGAGAGTGCTTCTGCGAGTTGCTGGTCTGCCGGCTGCATGATTTGCGTATGGAATGCACCTGCAACAGCCAGTGGAACCACGCGGGCACCAGCCGCTTCGGCGAGCTCAACTGCTTTCTCAACAGCAGAGTTCTCCCCTGAAACAACAAGGTTGCCGGGGCATAGGTAATTTGCGATTTCGAGCAACCCGAATGCTTTTGCCTGATCGCGGACTGCTTCGACTTTCTCCAGTTCGAGCATGAGCACGCTGGCCATGCCGGATGGTGTGGCGTCGGCTGCGTCCTGCATCGCTTGTCCACGTTTCTGGACGACTCGCAATCCTTCTTCGAAGGACATCGCTCCAGCAAAAACGAGGGCAGTGTATTCGCCGAGACTGAGGCCAGCAGCCATTTCGCACGCCAGAACGACGTCCGGCGAATCAGCGCGAAGTTTTTCAAGAGCAGCTAGGCTGGAGACGAAAATCGCTGGCTGGCTGATCACTGTAGTGTCGAGCTCTGAGGCTGGTCCTTCGAAGCAGATTTTGGCGAGATCGTAGCCGAGAATTTCCTTTGCCTGATCAAATAGTGAGCGGGCAGCCGGATACTGCTCGACGAGTTGCTTCGCCATCCCGATGTGTTGGGCGCCCTGACCAGGAAATAGGAAACCAATGCGACTCATGGCTGTCTGGCACTTTCTTTCGATGGGCATTTCCGGAGCAAACAGAAGCCGAGTGCGAACTCAGCCTGGGTTGGTCGGCAGTATGGTCTCGAAACATGCTCGCCCGTATCGACGAGACTCGATTACCTCTGCACGCAGCTTTTGTTTGGCGGCATGCAGGAAATAAAAAGGCGGGCGTCTGAAAACGACTAGGAAACGGTCTGAGTGAGTCCCAGTTGTTCTGTAATTTGCTCATTGACCTTGCGGTCGTGAAGTTTGATTGAAGTGCGAATCGCATTTTCAATCGCCTTCGGGTCGCTGGAGCCGTGACAGATCATGCAGATCCCGTCGACACCCAGGAGTGGTGCTCCGCCGGTTTCATTATACTCGAAAAGCCGACCCGCTTCAGCGAATGCAGCTTTCGCGAGACCTTTTTCTTGGTCGAGCGCCCCAATCACTGACTTGGCAAGCGTCTTCATCATCATGCTCGCCATTCCTTCGCTGACCTTGAGCACAACGTTGCCCACAAAGCCCTCGCAGATAATGACGTCCGCTTCGCCGTGATACAGGCCACGTCCTTCAACGTTGCCGATGTACGACGGGCCGAGTGATGTCTGAAGAATCAGCTCATGGGTTTCTCGGACGAGGTCGTTCCCTTTGCCATCTTCGCTGCCGATGTTCATCAGGCCAACGCGAGGTGAAGCGATGCCAAGAGCTTCTCTCGCAAAGACGGATCCCATTACAGCGTATTGAGCGAGATGTTCAGGACGAGCACCAGGATTGGCGCCGACGTCCATCAGAACTGTCTGGCCATTCGCGGTGGGGAGGACGACAGCGATGCCGGGGCGTTTCACCCCTTTGAGGAAGAGCCGCGTCCAGAGTCCAGCTGCGACCACTCCACCCGTATTTCCAGCGCTGACGATCGCGTCTACCTCTCGGGCAGCCATCATCTTCCAGCATCGGGAAATCGAGTTATCAGGCTTTTTACGCAATGCTTCAGTCGGCTTCTCGTCCATTCCGATAAAGCCGACTGACCCAATGATCTGCAAGCGTTCGCCTGAATACCCAGACTCTAACAGCATTTTGTCGAGGACTTCTTTATCGCCGACCAATGCCAATTCGAGATCCGGGATCGTTTTGAGTGCCTGAATTGCGCCATCAACATTGATAGCTGGAGCGGCATCCCCTCCCATCGCGTCCAATGCGATCCGCATGTATTGCTATTCCTCTGTAGCAGCGACAGGGCGACCTTGGTAGTGGCCGCAATTTGGGCAAACAACGTGCGAAGGGATTGCTGTACCACAGTGTGGGCAGTACTGCAACTTCATTGGCTTAACGGTGTTGTGGCTATTACGTTTGCGTGAACGAGATTTTGACTGACGTCGCTTGGGTACAGCCATTGTGCCGCGCCCCTTCCAATTTCTGAATGCAAAACGAACATGACCAGCGCAATCCTTCTGCGCAGTGGCTCTGATTGATCACGGATCGTACGGCAGTCAGCAAAGTTATGTCAAGGAGACAGCCAACTCTTTCAAAAGTGGGTGAATATTTTGTGCAATATCCCCATCGCATTGGGTTCGGTGTTTCTTCTATACTTCACCCAAATTCCTGTTTTGATGAATGAATTCTTAAATTCTTTCTCGCGATCCGTCGACGTTGGGATTGCTGGGTAAGAGATAATTCACGGATGTTGTGTGGGCCACGGAAAGATTGTCCATGAAGATTAACTCCTCACGTACCACGAATTCAAAAGCTGAATTAGATGTGATTTTGTCCCGCATCAAGGCGGGGGCTTTCATGACAGTGGTTTGCGGATTGTTGTTCCTGACAGTCAGCAGCACTCTCGAAAATGACGCGACTCGCACGATTCTCTTAAGCACACTCACCGCTTTATTTGTCTGTAGCGGTGGGCTCCTTGGGTTAGTGTCGATGCATCACGTCTGCCACACGCACCTTCCCGATCTGCCAGAGGATGTTGATGCGAATTCGGAACTCAATAATCCGGATCTCATCGTCAGAACTCGGCAGCGCGGTGTCGGACTGATGGGATTGCTGGCTTTTGGGTCAGATCCGGCTCGACAGTCCCTACACAAAGGTGACGCTTCAAAATAAGCGTTCAGGCGCCTTCGGGGCAGGGGCCCTGATTTTGTTTGAATCCGGGTGAGATGAAGCCTCTGTCAGCGATAGACTGGTGGGGCGATTCTATAGAAACTCTGCCATGACGCTGTCAGCGACGAAGCTTCCTTCTCGTGTCAGTCGAACGTGGGTTGCGGTCTCTTCGATCCAATTCATTTTCAGGAAGTGGTCGTAAGCTTCGGGGGAAAGCTCTCGAACCGTGGCCCCGTAGCGAGCGGCGAATGCAGACTGCTCGATCCCGTTCAACTGGCGAAAACCAAGCATCACCGCTTCTCGGGCTCGCAACTCCGCGTCAAATTCTTCTCGTTCGAGGATCGCCGATTCACCGCAACGAATCCGCTTCAGCCACGTCGTCACGCTCCGATGATTCAGCGTGCGGACCCCCTGAAGAAAAGAGGCAGCTCCCGGCCCAATTCCAAAATAGGGTTCAGCTCGCCAGTACACTTGGTTGTGCCGGGATTCAAAACCGGGAATCGCGAAATTCGAGAGTTCGTACTGCCGATATCCCGCGTTCGGCAGTCTACTCATGGAATCGGCATACATCTCGCGTTCCAGCTCTTCTGTGACTGGCTGTAGCAGATTTTTGCTTTTACGGGTCCAGAACGCAGTCCCTTTTTCATACGTCAAGCCGTACGTCGAAATATGCTGCGGGCTCAGAGTGATGGCAGCTTCCAAAGTCCGTTGCCACTCGTCTCGAGTTTGACCGGGAACGCCGAAAATCAGATCCAGCGAGATGTTTTCGAACCCGAATTCCCGAAGTTGTCGGATGACTGTTTCCACTGTTTCAGCAGTGTGGCTTCTCTCCAGGGTTTGCAGGTGTTCCGCAAAGAATGATTGAACACCCAGACTGACGCGATTAATTCCGCCTTCCCGCATTGCCGCCATGCGATCGAGAGTGAATCGTTCTGGGTTACATTCGATCGTGAAATCCGCATCTCCGTCCAGCGGAAGCCACTTTTTCAGGAGTTCAAAGAGCTGATGCAGTTCAACAGCGCTCAGGTAGCTCGGCGTGCCACCACCGATGAAAACGGTTTTCATTGGGTGAGGTTCGACAAGGCGTGACTGGAGTTCCATTTCCAGGCAATGCAGATACTCCCCGATCAGATCGTCCCGGCCTGCGATCACCGTGAAATCGCAGTATCCGCATCGATGAAGGCAGAAGGGGACGTGAATGTAAGCAGACGTCGGAAGCCTGTGTTCTCCTGTCACAAACGCACAAATTCCTTCCACTCGGTGGCAAATACGCTAGGGAAAAGCCGTATTCTAGCAGAACCAAGTCAGTGCTCGTCAGCAGTCCGCTGCAGGTTTCCGGTATTTGGAATGCATTTCCGGTACGCGTCCAACAGCGGAAGTGGGGAGACTTCGGTGACGCGTTCTTCATTCGTCAGGATCAGCGGGGCGAGGCGATGTTTCGTGAAACTTCTCGCAGTAAACCCGAAGTGGCCAGCGAAGTTTCCATTGAACATGTATTCGCTGCGGTAAGGCATTTCGCAAAAGAGATCAGCTTCTGGCACCGTCAGTTCACGTTTGGAAAATCCGACCATCCCAGCACAGATCGATTTCTTTTCATCGATCGTCCCAGCGAGCTTAGTGAAGAGACCGAGGATCACGCAGTCTGCCAGCGAAGTGAAGTTCCAGAGTTTCTTTTCAATGTGAGACAGAGCTGGGCGATAGTCGTATTCGGGTGATACTGCGACTCCCAGCAGGATGGCTCCGGTGATCTTTTGATCGTTCGGGAGCCTCTCGAGCGATTTCAGCGTCATTCCACCCCCTCCAGAATGGCCGACGAGATAGACGGGGGCAGCCGGATATTGCCTGCGATAGGCGACAATTTTCTCTGCGATCGCAATCGATTTTTCGCAGTGCAACGGGTCTGATTGAAGATTGTAGAAGAGGCGACGCCAACCGCAGGTCCAGTCGAAGATTTCGATGGAATACGGCACATCGGCGCTCGCAAACCCTCGCAGAAGATTGCGATTCCAACAGCTGTAACCCTCAATTCCCGGTAGAATGATGACCAGTCCGCGGCGGCGACGGTCTTCGGAAATCAGGGATCGCTCGAAGTCATTCATTTTCGACCTTGAACGCTAGCGACTTGTGAACGCTTATTTCAGGGTGTTAAGACCATTCCAGAGAAGGGGCCCACCAGGTTCTTCGTCGGACTTCAATTTGATCGATCAGCTTCGGGGAAAGCGGAATCGCATCCGCCCTGGGTTGATCGTGTGCGTGAAGCCAGGTTCCTCCCGGACTCTTTGTCGGATTCAATCGTTGCAGACGCTGGGACCACTCCCACGCAATTCGCCCCATCGTCCACCGCGCATTGACATCCTGAATTGATCTCAATATCAAACCATTTTGCGATTTGAAGATCATCGCATCAATCCCGACTGGGCCAAAGTACAAGGATCTCTGCAATTCTCGAGCGAAGTTCTCTTGTTCCCGGATCAACTGTTGCCGAAAAGGTTCAAATTTCGCTTCAGGTGGAACTTTGGTGCCGGAGTACCCTCCACGGGGATCACTAAACAATTGTGTAATCCCAAGGATTCTGGGCTCCCCCTGTTGCGGAATCTCCCACTGGCTCCCCAACTCCATTTCAACCTCCAGAACCGGCTCGATATGGAGATACTTCTGTCGTTCAAGGAGCCGCTGGAGGGTGGAGAGTTCTTTTTCCGTCGGGAGATCTTTTCCACGGAGATGGCCGCGACCTGACTGTCCCTGAACAGGTTTCACCAGCCATTCTGATGAAGAATCGAGAATTCTGGAGATGGCCGCCAGCGCTTCTTGTGTGGTCGCTGCGATCGACTCACCGGGGAGTAGCTGGTTGTTGGCCTGACAGTGAAGAAACGCACTTCTCCGCGAATTTGCGTTCCAGATCACATCCTGTTCCGGGGCGACGATCGGGAGACGTAACGAACTAGCAAGGCGAAGGACCTGAGGTGTCCAGCCCCATGGAACGATTTCATCTGGATGGAAATTCGGCAGTTGCTCCGCTGTGACGGGGATGACTTTCGGGAGTCCGAATCTCTGCATCTCGTCCCAGAAACTCTCGGGAAGCTTCGATCGGGTGAAAATCAAATCACCATCATCAGCGACGGCAAGCCAGATGCAGGCCAGTTCTGCCTCGAGTCGGATGACCTGCCGGGTCGCGTTTCGTCCCGGGTCAATACCATCCTCAAAGGCAAAATTCCCGAAAAACAATCTCGACATGAAACTGGAAACCAACTGAGCGTTGTGTGGACGAAGCGGAGACTTTGACCATAATTGAACGATGCGATTGACGCCAACCTTGAAGGCAAAGTGAACTCCGTGACTCAAAACAACTACGACGCCATCCTCTTTGTTTCTTTCGGTGGACCTGAGTGTCGCGAAGATGTCATTCCTTTTCTGGAAAACGTCCTACGAGGTCGCAACGTGCCGAGAGAGCGGATGTTGGCCGTGGCGGAGCACTACTATCATTTCGATGGAGTGAGCCCGATCAATCAACAGAATCGCGACCTGATTGCCGCTGTTCAAAAGAAGCTGCCCGAATTCGGAATTCACCTGCCGATCTACTGGGGAAACCGCAATTGGCATCCGCTATTGCCTGAGACCCTGCAGAGAATGGCGGATGACGACGTCCAATACGCGCTTGCTTTCGTGACGGCGGCGCACAGCTCGTATTCGAGTTGTCGGCAGTATCGTCAGAACATCGAAGACGCTTGCCAGCAAGTCGGCTCTGCGGCTCCTCAAGTCGATAAAATCCGAGTCTTCTATAATCATCCCGATTTCATCGCAGCCAGCGTCGACCGTGCCAAACAGGCAATCCAGCAACTTTCAGCGATCGACCAGGCGAATTATCGAATCGCCTTTACAGCTCATAGTATCCCGACCTCGATGGCAAATAGCTCTGCATATGAGAAGCAGCTGCGGGAAAGTTGCCGGTTGGTGGCGGACGCGTTGGAATTGCCGCGCGATCGCTGGGAACTTGTTTACCAGAGCCGAAGCGGTCGCCCGGAGGATCCTTGGCTCGAACCGGATGTTCTCGATCATCTCAAGCAGCTGAAAGAGGAGGGGACTTCTGCTGTCGTCGTCCTTCCGATCGGCTTCATCTCTGACCATATGGAAGTTTTGTTCGATCTTGATATCGAAGCCAAAGACCTCTGTGAAGAAATTGGCCTGAACTTTCAACGAGCGGGCACTGTGGGAGTACATCCCAAGTTTGTCGAGATGATTTGCAAACTGATCGCAGAACGGGTTGCGGACGCAGACCGGGATGCGATCGGCGAGTACGAAGCGAACTGGGACGTCTGTCCGCAAAACTGTTGCCCAGCCCCACAACGTCGATAACCTCGCAGCGTCCACAAAGCCATGGCGACAAAGGCGAATCATGATTTGAGGTTCATGCAATGTCGCGGCGTGCCGGCCTGGCGGAGAGAAAGTGAACGATTCGACGACCGAGTCGATGTGAACGGGCCCATCGTGTTTGAAGATTCATCAGGTTGATTCAGCCGGATGGACAGGCTTTAAAGCGTTCCCCAGTTATCCCCTCTTTCCGCTGGCAGCCAGTTCCGCGAATTGCCAGATCAGGGCCGTCTTCCCCACCCCTTTGCGACCGGTGAGCAGCAGGTTCCCAGCATGAGTTCGTGACAGCCGCCGGGCCATCTGGATGCATCGCTCCCGCAGAACAGGCGTCCACAAATACAGCTCTCGCTGCTCTCCCAGCTCAATCGCCTGCGTCAGATCTCGCACCGGCATCAACCTCTCCAACCCCTCCAGCGGAACGCAACAGGACGAATTGTCCGAACGAAACTGTGAGGTCGCTGACATGGAAATCCTGTTCGATATGGCGGATCATAATGGAATCAAAACCTGCCTGCCGTTCTGATGATGCTCACCTGTGTTGCTCCCGTGCTTTTTCAATCGCCTCGACCAGCCATTGGCGCGAACGATCCTTTGTCAGCAATGGCTGACGACGAAAACAGGAAAAAGTCAGGGCATGTGCGTGTCCCGGTTCATTGAACCGACGACATGCCTTGCGGTGCGGGGAAAAATTCAGGCTGTCGGAAAACATCTCACTCTCCAGCTCCACCCGGCATGCTCGTACTGCTGACGCGACTTGAGCATGGCACGCAATATGATTCCTCAACAATACCACCCTGCCAGAGATAAAACAGGAATTGAGCATGCTTGCTAATAACTCACTCACCGCTTCAAACCCAGATGTTAATAACTTCTCTTCCTGCCAGCTCATTAGGGCCGCCGCCAGTAACAGACGCCTTGGAGTCCATCAGGTATTTCCATGCACAGCAATGTCGACAAACAAGCGGGAAGGGATCAGCGATTCGATCGCCCTAGGGATTGTCTGCGAGTATGCTGCAGTCACTAGCGTCCGTGCCATGTTCGAGTCTCCTGTTTCAGGCTGAGTGTGGTAACCCAATCCGTACTTGAGACTCGAACTTTCTGGCAAGACCAGACTTACGCTAAACTCAACGCCAGATCAACTTCATGGGCGGCGTTAGATGGCACCCGAAAATCGCGACATCTCACCCGGGGGACGCGGCCAAAATCATTTTTGACGAGCGTATTCTGTCGGGTCTTTTTCAAAACCATCCCAATACAGCCAAAGTCGCTTACAGTTCGGACACTCTAGAAAGCTTCGCAACTCTTGATAGAGACTCTCAGAATCGATCATATCTGAGAAACCGTCATATGCGGAATCGCTGATAAAAAGCCACTCTATCGGGTTTGGAATTTCACCGTAGCGAAGGATTTCACCACATTTGCACTTAATTGAAGGCATTTCAATCTCCACCGATGATGATAACAACCTTGATATTCGTCGCTCCGGCACCCCGAATCCGCTTCAAAACATCTCCAAGCTGCGCCTGAGTCACGCATGTGTTTGATAGATCGAGCACCACGCCTTCTGCTTGGTCATTCTTCTTTGCGGCCCCACCGATAATTCGATTCGGGTTACTAGTTTTTGGAGTGTAGACGTCGTAGCGGATTCCATCAACAAGCAAATCTGATGTTCCCCCACCAACTCGTGTTCCGGTTGGAGGCCGAAGGGTGACATCGTGACCCAAATCAGCCATATACTGTGCAGCCGCCTTCTCGCTTGCCGAGTATGTGCCACTCGGATCAATTGTCAGCTTACCTTTCCCGGTAGATAACGTCTTTGGAATCGGCGTGGTGCTGGGAGCATTTTGGGGTCTCGGCGTACCATACGGAAGCCCAAATCCATTGTCACTCAATGGAGGCATTTGTCCTTTCGGCAGATCACTCGGCGTCGGGAAGACGGGCGGACTCACAGGACCACTACCCATCCTTGCTATCGGTTTTTTCGATAGATCATCTGGCGTCGGGATGACGGCAGGACAATTTTGAGCTGGCTTCGAAGAATTGGGAGAAGGAAAATCCTCTGGCGTTCTCGGATCATTCAGTCGCGTCTTAATGGTGCTGGCCAGATTTGCTAGCTTCTCAATCAATTTTTGAATTGACTTGTAGCCAACTTCGGTCCACCTCCCAACGTCGTATTGACAAGATCGTAACTGTGGCGAACGCGACTGCCTGTATGTCACCAGTCGCCAATCCCCCGTATCCTATGGTAGCCGGAGAAAACGACCACAGCGTCGCGCAGACTATCCCAGCATTCGGACCTCTAATTAAATTGGCGACAAAACAATATGACCCCTGCCGCGACCGAGATGGACAAACAAACTAGTCGGGATAGTGTGAGATAGTCCCTCCAGTGGTGCAAATTTGCCCGTATGAAATCTTGGCCGACCTGCACTTCGTCTCGAATCCAGAGGTGATCTCTGAGAGAAGACCAGTCGTACTGAGGCTCAGCAAGAGCGACTGGAGTCGCGATAAGCGATCGCACCAGCGGTGGGTTGACACGAAAGTGGTCAAATCGGCCGGTCTGCCAGTCGTACAGGCCGGACGAGAGCACTGAAAGTTCCTGAGTAACCATGCCGCATCGAGATTGAGCTACCCAGACCAAGCACGCATGTGCAGACAAAAGCGTGAACAAAGTTAAATAGACATGCCACCTGCCAGCGTTCATGGTAACGAATCCAGAGGACCCGACGAGTGAAGCATTCCGTCGGAACTTGCTAAATTGAACCCTCGCATCTCAGAGTGCGAAGGCTGATCAGCAGCCGCGTAGTCGGCAAAATGCTTAATCAGCCGCCGCCCTTCGACGAAAATGCCGAAAAATCAAAATTGCGCCTAGAGTCTGTTATGGACTTAAGTGTTGGTTTTGAAGTAGTTTCCGTGGATGAGCAAGCCCCGGATGCCTTACCCCAGTGACGTCACGGACGACGAATGGGCCTTTTTAGCCCCCTATTTGGCGCTGGTGAAAGAGGACTCGCCGCAGCGGGTTCACTCCCTTCGAGCCGTGTTCAATGCCATGCGGTGGCTGGTACGCACCGGGGCGCAGTGGCGGTTCATGCCCCATGAGTTCCCGCCTTGGCCCGTGGTCTATCAGCAGGCTCGCCGTTGGCTGGAGGCTGGCGTGTTTGAGCACATCGCTCATGACCTGCGGGAAGTGGCTCGCGTGGCTCAGGGACGCGATGAGCCCCCCTCAGCAACGATCTTAGATGCGCGAGTCATCCAATCCACTCCCGAGAGTGGTGCCAGAGCCGGTTACGATGGCGGCAAACGGCGGAAGGGCTCGAAGGTTCACGTGGCCATTGACACGCTCGGGCACCTTCTCGCCTTGAAAGTGACCCCAGCCAATGAACAGGAGCGAGCCCAGGTTTCCGACTTATGTGTCGCTGTGCAGGAGGCGACTGATCAGGCCATTGAAGTCGCCTATGTGGACCAAGGTTATACTGGCGAGAACGCGGAAGAGGCTGCCGCTGAGCAGGGAGTGGAACTGCGCGTCGTGAAACTCCCTTATGCCAAGAAAGGATTCGTATTATTGCCACGTCGGTGGGTCGTGGAGCGGACCTTTGCCTGGCTAGGACGATCACGGAGGCTGGCACGTGACTACGAACGACTGGCAGAAGTCTTGGCCGGATGGCACTGGGTGGCCATGGTCGCACTGCTGCTCAAATACACGCCGATCGTCGTCCAGAGTTCATAACAGGCTCTAGTGTAAACGCCACTAATGCGTTCAAGAGTAGCCAGACCGATCGCTGTTCTGGACCTCGATCTGTGGAAACAGGCCTTTCGCCTTTTGTGACGGGCTTCTCACCATCCCAGATTTGCTTCGGGCCGCCAGGATGGGGCACTGTCCGTACACTCCTTCCAATTGGTATTTCTAGGCTCGATAATTCATAGGTGTCGTCTGGGATTGTCTCGTTCAATGAATTTACAACAATCGTCGCGGACTCCCCGTCGACGTGTGACCCGCCATAATCACGAGTGTATTCAAAGGACTTCGGAAACCATAATCCGTTTCTCCACTCGCTCACCGTGTAGCACGTCTCGTCCTTCAATCCGATCACGTCATCTGTGCCCCTGACCTTAAGAATCGAATACCCTAAGTTCGGAGCAATCCAGTACGAAAAGTCGACGTCAGTGACGAGTCGAAGCCTCAAGTGTAAGCAGGGGATTCCATCAACCACATCCACTTCAACTGATCGATCCTCTGAAGCAAGGCCAAGCATGATCTCCTCGACACTCGACGGGGTTAATGCTCCGCTGCAGTCGAAGCCGAGCGACCTTAAGTCGTGATGAGACTGGGCGTAAGCATACTCATCGTCAATCTCTTCACGTTCAGTTCGAATCTGCGCAACGAGTTGGCCGGGTCCGGGAAGCAGCATTGAATTAAAATGAATGTATCGATCAGTGTCAAAAATGTGGCGATCCCAATAAACATCATCCTTCAGCCCATCGAATCGACCTGACTCTTCGTATTGGCGCTGCTCATCCACACGATACCTTTTGCCGTCGAATCGAACTCGCTTTAGCCGCATATCCGGAACTAAAGTTGTTTTAGATGGATCGAACTCCAGCTGGATATCATAAGAATGAATTCGCATTCGCGAATCGATTGTTTTCCGAATTAAATCATCTGCACTCGGGATATCACTAGCCACAACCAGTCCGTCCACCCGAAAAATGAGGACACACAGAGTAAAAAAGGCGATAGAGATTCGGAGCAATTTCGTCATCAAATGGTACCTAAACTGGATGTTTTTGAGAGGAGCCCTTACTATATCAAAGACGAAGCGCAAACTCTGAAGCTGCAAAAATGTGAGACGACGGGCTGTATCGAGTGAGCTGACATGCAATTGTGACCGGGATTGACGCCAGTTGGACCTGGGTCAAGGCGTTACGCCTTCGGAGTGGGGCTGCCGTCAGGACTCCAGCTGCAGGTAGGGTGACTTGATTCGATGGATTCACCTCATGAAGCTGGCTATGCGGCTGGTGGGATGGATGCGTTCTTCCATTCACTATGCGAGCAATTTTTGTTGGTCTTAGGTTTTGTAACTGCTCAGACTCAAGGGCTCATCTAGAGCGCCTTTCATCACCCTGTTTGGCAAGCGAGTTGCGTACCAGATTGAGCGAAAGGAGTTTCGCTCATGCCCTGCACACGGAAGATTGATCTCGTTGATAATACGTATCTCTCGGACACACAATGGGATCGCATCAAACACTTGATTCCTGAATCACTCTCGCAGCCCAAGGGAGGACGTCCTCCGCACTCACAACGGGCCTGTCTGGAAGGGATTTTGTTTGTACTTCTGACAGGCTGCCCATGGGAAAAGTTACCAAAATGCTTCCCTTCACCCAGCACTTGCTGGCGCCGCTTCGATGAATGGACTCGCTGGGGCATCTTTGAGGGACTGTGGTATTCCCTCCTGATGGAACTGGAAGACCTGCAGGGGATCGATTGGAGGGAGGCGGCTGCGGATGCCTAGTTCGTCCGAGCTAAAAAAAGGGGGACCAGGTTGGGAAGACCAAGTGTGGCAAAGGCTGCAAGGTCATCGACATCGTCGATCCCGAAGGAACACCTCTGGGCGTCTACTTCGCTGCCGATAACCGAAGCGAAGTGAAAGAATCACTCGAAGGTTATTCATGAGCCATGGAGCAGGAGCCGCGCAGATTTGCCTTGGCGAGGAATCGCGGAGAGAAGTACGCCACTTTATGGTATGGGATCGTCACGTTCACCCTGCAGATGTCGCGTGGACGGGCAACTGAAAGCTGATTGCTCGGATTGGAATTGTTAGCGGCGGGGATGACAGTAATAGTGACAGCCACATCGTTGGCTGTAATCCCGTGTACTGTGTTCACCAATAAATTTTTTACGTCGTTCACCACCTGTTGATTGGTCGAGCCGTCGAGGATGGCGGTACGGGCGCCGTAGCGTGCTCCATTGGTAGCGAGTTGTCCGACAGACATAGCGCGCCCGAATTCCACCATTCCGAAGACGATCATCAAAAAAATCGGCATGACGATCGCAGTTTCCACCACCACAGCGCCAGAGCGATCAGACGGTGGTGTTCGCATAATCCGACTTTTCATGGCGAATTCCCTCGGCAGAAGGCCCGATTTCTGGAGTTACAAGGGACACTACAATACGATTTGCCACGTGGTCGCCAGAAAGAGAGAATTTGTTGCGTAAACGCAACGCTGCAATGTGAGACTATAGTCTCTGTAGCGGTTATGCGGGTCTGGTTCGAGTTTCAAAGAAAGTAGCTGCCATGGCAGAAAAGACGATATTCAAGCGAATTATCGATCGTGAAATTCCAGTTTCGCTGATCTACGAGGACTCGCTGTGTCTCGCATTTCACGATATCAGCCCGCAGGCTCCGGTGCACTTTCTTGTGATTCCGAAGAAGGAAATCCGATCATTGGCAGAAGCGGAGGATTGTGACCAATCGCTTTTGGGGCATCTGCTGCTCGTCAGCCGAAAGCTTGCGAAAGAGCAGGGATTGGAAAATGGATTCCGAACGATCATGAATTCGGGGAGCGATGGCGGTCAGACTGTCGACCATTTCCACATCCACATCCTTGGAAAGCGATCTCTGGGATGGCCTCCGGGATAAGCAATTGTGGGTGAGCCCATAAAAAAAGATCAAGGGGGTGGATTGTTTGAATCGACCCCCTCGATCTCTATGTCTGAGGCCATTTCTGACCTCAGCAAATCAGCCTGTAACTTTTCTCGAACCCCCACATCTCGTAGTCAGCGTGACTTCGTCTGCTTGTCCGCTTCCGCAAAGACGAGCAAGTGCTCGATTTAATGGAAGGCTTTCTTCCCGTGGAGGGACATGCGGGGCTGCATCGGCGATCGGGTGTCGAACAAGTAGTCCGCCGTCCAGGACAGCACCATCGTGAGTGCGTAGATCACCGTCGTACTCAGCGTGGTCAGGACCATCAACAGAGCAATCAGCATCGTGGCGATGAAAACTGTTGTTAGTGAGACCATGATCTTCCTCCTTGGAGCTATCTTCAATTTGCCTGTCGTTGATAAGCTATTGTGACTGATTTGAAGTTGTGGCGAAGCTCGAAAAGGTCCCAACCTGAAGTGGCCAAGCCGAAGTGCGGGCCGAATATCGTCTCGACGCACTTCAGGTTGAGATAAGTGTGAGCAAGTTGCCTATTTCAATGTCTGGGTGAGGGGTTCTTGAGGTGGACGCATCAATTCGAATGAAGCTGCCTACTGCTTCCTGTTCGAAAGGCGATCTCAAGAAGCCGAATCACAATCGATCACTGATTGAAAGCAAGACGCAATCGGTGGGCCAATCGTCCTTAAGATTTGAAAACTGCCGAAAAGTAACAGTTTTTGTAGGCTTGTGGTGGGATTCTGGACAATTCAGTGGGCAAACGGCTTCCCGCTTGGTGGTTCACCAAGCGTTTTGAGTGCTCTGGCTCAATTCCACCATCGGAACATAGAGAACCTGTCCGCGTTTTAGGAAATGGATGCGGGCTTACTCGCGATTGAGGCGTTGACTCTGCGACCATCACTTGGTGCCGCTGAACCTCCCAGAACTCGTCCGATTCGATTGCGTAAAAGTGATTGAATCTGCACGGGTGTCGTGGAGGCAATTCTGCAAATTGAAACAGGCGTGATGAACCAAGGGAGGGGCGCGAGATGGGTGAACGGGATTTCGGCGACTGGGCAGACAGCATCCTAACAGGAGTGATGCGACGTTCTAAGACGTTGATGAACCCTGCCAGCTATGCGAGCCTCTGTCGCTGTAACTCGTAACACAGAATGCCGGCAGCGACTGCAGCGTTGAGCGATCCAACGTGTCCCTGGAGCGGAATGCACGCCAGTGTTTCGCATATCTTCATGAGGTCGGCGGGGACTCCTGAACCTTCGTTTCCGATCACAACGGCACAGCCACGAGTGAAGTCCACTTGAGCAGGGGACTGGTCTCCATGCTCCGTTGCGGCGATCAACTTCAGTCCTTCGTCGCTCATTTTTTGGCAGAAGGCGATGAGATCAGGCACTTCCACGATATCGAGGTAATTTACCGCACCCACCGAGCTTCTGGCGACGTGGGAGGAAACTCCGGATTGCTGTGAAATTGGGACGACAACAGCATCAAAGGAGAATAAGTCCGCGGATCTCAGAATCGATCCAAAATTGAATGGATCCTGAATGCCTGCGAGTACCAGAACTGCACTTTTTGCATGGAGCTTTTGTAAAAGCGTCTCTGGTGATCCATACGGGTAAGGGGGCATCTTTGCCATCAGCCCTTGATGCTCTGTTGAGCCGCACCGCCGCTGGAGTTCATCTCGCTGGAGATCGAGTGCTGGCACATCCAGATACTCGGTCAACTGGAGGAGTTCCTTTAGAAGAGCCGGTTCAAGAGTTTCCGAAGAATAAGCGATTTCGATTGGGATCCATTTTCCAGCCCGCAGGGTCTCCATCACCGCGTGTCTGCCCCAGAGCCAGCATTTCTGGTGGCTCCCCAACAGTTGTCCCGATCGAATTTTTCGCTTTTTTTTTCCGACCACGTCTTCGCTCGTTCCAGTGTTGAGGCATTCGCAAACGCTGGATTCTAGCGGATTTTCAGACGTAAGGGGATTCAGAATTTGGGTTTGAAAATTGGGGGCCAGATGACGGGATAGCATCTCAGTGGAAGAAGTTCTGTACACAAGTTCTGCAAGCTTGCAATTTTCCACAAAGCCCACGCTTGCGACGGGATTGGAACAGCATCAGAATATTGAGACAGGAAAAGGACTTATGCGAAGATTGATTTCGTTTCGAAAGCAAAACCGTCTCCCTCTCTATGTTCTCGAAGAAGAGCAGGAGGGACTCCGCGCAGCTGGGCGTTTTAACGCTCAGTTGATGGATTTCCTCCGAACGCAGGTTCGCGAAGGGATATCGACCGACGAGCTCAACACGCTCGCTGAAACGTACACTCGGGACCACGGACATATCCCTGCGTGTCTCGGGTATCACGGCTTTCCCAAGTCAATTTGCACCAGCGTCAATGAAGTCATCTGTCACGGAATTCCTGATGACTATGTGCTGAAAGCTGGGGACATTGTCAATCTGGACTGCACCTCAATCGTGGATGGCTGGTACGGGGACTCTTCAGAGACCTTCCTGATCGAACCTGTCGCAGAATCCCACCGCAAACTCGTTCAGGCAGCCTTTGACGCGATGTGGATCGGCATTCGGTCGATCGTCCCATTCAGCCCGGTCTTTGATATTGGGCTCGCAATTTCTCGGTTCGGTCGCATTCAAGGGTATGGGGTCGTCGAGAATTTTCAGGGGCACGGCATCGGGCGCAAGTTTCATCAGGAACCGGGTGTTCCGCATGTCCCGATGCGTAAAAATCGCCGCGATATTCTTGCTCCCGGAGTTTCGTTCACGATTGAACCGATGCTGAATTTAGGGACCGAGAAGACTCATGGGCCGCTGGCTGATGGCTGGACAGTGCTCACTGAAGATGGTCTTCCATCTGCCCAGTTCGAGCATCAGATTCTGATGACAGAAGCTGGTCCGGAGATTTTGACCTTAACTCAAAACGGGCCTCAGGAAGGGCATCAGTTTTAGGCTGAAGTCGTCGTCACAGGATGTCTTTCTCCTTCCCATTTCCCTCCTGCCTTGGGATGCCATGAGTCGATCATTCCTGAGTTTAACCGAGACGACGGCGTCAGATTCCCCAGCCCACCCGCTACGGGTCGTCGCCGTCATGCCAGCGTATAACGCGGCCTCGACGCTGGAGCGGACAGTTCGGGACATTCCCGACGGGACTGTTGATGAAGTGATTCTGGTTGACGATTGCAGTCGTGATGAGACGGTCAATCTCGCCCGTTCACTCGGATTGACGGTCATTGTCCACGAAAAGAATACGGGTTATGGAGGGAATCAGAAGACCTGCTACCGCCATGCGCTTGCCAGTGGCGCAGACATCGTCGTGATGATTCATCCTGATTACCAATACGACAGCCGAGTGATCGGCGCAGCAGTCGAGTTTCTTCGATTAGGGATTTGCGATGTTATTTTGGGGTCGCGAATCCGAACGCGGCGTGAAGCGCTCTCAGGTGGCATGCCCGGGTGGAAGTACATCGCCAATCGTTGCTTGACGACGATTGAGAACGTTGCCCTCGGGCAGAATCTCGGCGATTTCCACAGCGGTTTCCGCGCGTATCGCAGGGAAGTGCTGGAAGTTGTTCCGTGGGAGAAAAACACAGACGACTTCGCTTTTGACAGTCAGTTTTTGGCTCAGTCAGTCTTTTTTGGGTTCAAGCTGGGAGATATCCCGGTTCCTGTTCGCTATTTCGACGAAGCTTCCAGTATTAATTTTCGACGAAGTGTCAAATACGGGCTGACGACTCTGTATATTTTGCTGCAGTTCTGGTTACAAAAGCTGCAGCTGGCGAGCTTCCAGATCTTCAAGCGAAACTGAATTGCATCTCGCTTCAATCCGTAAAAATCGCTAAATAAGTGATAATTTAGTTGTTGCCACCGGAATAATTTTGCGATATAGTTCGTGAGATCCCAGAGCAAACTTTTTGCTGGTAATGCAGATGTCTTCCCGTGTGAATAAACTGGCCTGGCTGAGTGCCTTCACGTCGATCGTGATGTTGCTCGGGGTTCAGATGTTTCACTCCCCGTTGCTGCATACTCTGGAACATCTTCAACTTGCTGCCGCGGATCAAACTGACGAACAGCATTCTGGGAACGTTCGAGGAGGCCGTACTGGCTGCGACCATGACTACAGTCACGGTCATTCTCATCCCCGTTCCTGCAGCCATTCACACCGCGATTCTCATGAAAACTCGCACCGTCACGCGGGCTGCCAAACGAAGGGCGTGCCTTGTGGCAACTCGGATGGCGAGTCAGGCGACGGATCGCATGAACACTCTCATGACTGCTCGATCTGTAGCGTTTTAGCTCAGAAATTACAGCCTTTTACGCTTCCTGTGCATCTGGTAGGGGCGGAGACTGTTTCAGAGCAGCCCGCGATCGTTCTCCCTGAAGTGCTTCTTGTCTGGGTCTCTCTCGCTCAGCCTCGTGGACCGCCCGTTGTTGGCTAACGAGATGAACTGCTGTTTGGATGAAACCTGTCAGTATTGACGCGGTTTCTCACAGCGTGCTTTGATCATTCAACGTTGATACTCCGCTCCAGGACTGATCCGTTCTGGCGTGTTCTCAACGGTAAGGGTCTAGCTTCGTCGCCCGGAATTCAATTTTCGGTGACGGTTCATCTCTCCAGTTTGTGCACCCAATCGTGAAATGACGATTGGTGAATGCATCCGTTAGCCCTCGTTGCACGGCTTGTCGCGCGTCCATCTCGGACGATGCGTACCTCATCTATTAGCACTCATTAGCACGGCTTCTTTATCAGCCTGTGTAATGTGGAGATATTACTATGCGACCGCATCGTCGTTCAGGATTTACGTTAATTGAATTGCTTGTCGTTATTGCAATTATCGCTGTGTTAATCGCACTGCTTCTGCCGGCAGTTCAGCAGGCGAGGGAAGCGGCCCGCCGGACTCAGTGTAAAAACAATCTGAAGCAAATTGGACTGGCGCTTCACAACTACCACGATACCATGAATTGCTTTCCACCGGGTTGGATCGGTGTCTCAGGATTCGCATCCAATCCGCGAGGAGGGAATGGCTTCTCCTGGGGAGCGTCAATTCTTCCGTACGTCGACTCCTCGCCTCTCTACTCTCAACTCCGATTCGATTTGCCGATGTCGCAATCTCCCAACGCGGAATTTTTGAAGACTCGGCTTCCTTATCATCAGTGCGCCAGCGATCCCAAGCCAGACACCTTTGAGGCGGAAGGGCTCGTGCTCGCGACCTCAAACTACGCGGGGGTGTTTGGAGTGACCGAACCGGACGTGTGTTACAAATCGTACGTGCCTGGGACTCGATTCGGGCTCACTTCCAGCGGCCAGTGCGTCAGCGACGGAGCATTTTTTCACAACAGCAAAACGAGTCTGCGAGATTTCACTGACGGTAGTAGTCAAACGCTGATGGTGGGTGAACGAACAACGTTTGTACGTGGTGAGGAGGATGATCACGACCACGACCATGACCACGACCACGATCATGATCATGACGATGACCACGGGCCCGCAATTGTCTACGGAACCTGGGCTGGAGCGATTCCAGGTGAAGGTGGTGCGGCCGGACGTGTCATCGGCCACGCTGGACACCTTCCCAACGAAGGGCACTCTGCTGAAGATTTTGGAAGCAGCCACGTCGGAGGTGCTCACTTTGTCATGGCAGACGGTCACGTCGTATTTCTCAGCCAAAACATGAGCGAAGAGATTTTTAACGCTCTCGCCACACGCTCCGGTGGGGAAGTCGTCGGAGAGTACTAAAATGAATGCGGTCGCAATACGGGGCGTTTGCGGCCGCAATAGCCCGTCCGCAGAATGAGTCCCGACAATTTTGAAGTCGCGCCAGTTCATAAGAACGCAAGTCGATTCAGTTCGCTTGCGTTCTTCGCGTTTTAGGCCACTTGCTGGTCAGAGAGATCGATCGTTCGATTGACGCGGAAATTTGCCTTCTCTTCAAGAATCGACGTCGCATCGAACCGGTGCCCGAAGTACTGCCGCTGGGCCTCGGGATCATTGAGCACTGTGGCGATGTCACCACTCACAAGGACGCGCCCAGCGCAGATGATGTTGCTGCGATCGGTGATGGTCAGTGTTTCGCGTTCGCGGTGGTCTGTCAGCAAAATCGAAATTCCGGAATCTCGCAGTTCGCCGATGATGTCCTGAATGTCGTTGATGGTTGTCGGGTCAATCCCGGTGAACGGTTCATCCAGCAGGATGATCTTCGGTTCACTCGCCAGGCAACGGGCGATTTCAAGTCGGCGTCGTTCTCCTCCGGACAGCGTGGAGGAGATCTGCCGGCTTCTGTTGGTCAGTCCGAATTGGCCAAGGAGGCGATCGCAACGTTGGCGTCGTTCTTTCGCAGAGAATGGGAGGAATTCAAGGATTGCCATCACATTCTGGTAAACCGTCAGCTTGGTGAAGATGCTCTGATCTTGCGGGAGATAACCCATTCCATTGCGTGCACGCTGGAACATCGGAGCGTCGGTGACATCCTTCCCATTCAGGAAGACTTTCCCCTGTGTGGGAGCGATCAAACCACACGCCATACGGAACGTCGTCGATTTGCCTGCTCCGTTCGGGCCGAGCAGGCCAACGATCTCTCCTGGATTCACATCGAATGAAACGCCATCCACGGCACGTTTGCCACCCGGATAGACTTTCACCAGACCATGACATTCGAGAATC
Source organism: Planctomicrobium mucosum (assembly GCF_051466335.1). Lineage (NCBI taxonomy): Bacteria > Pseudomonadati > Planctomycetota > Planctomycetia > Planctomycetales > Planctomycetaceae > Planctomicrobium > Planctomicrobium mucosum. Next base: position 2,217,428 of record NZ_CP195793.1, read on the forward strand.
GACATCGGAACCCCTCCTGAAATCAAAAGCGTCACTCTGCGACGCTAGAATTGAACGGAAGTCTAGGGCACAACTCGGGAAAGGGGCAAGATGAACCTTGCCTTCGACACTCCCATCCCCCTGAAATCCGATCGATACTCTTCTTCTTTTTTGAGTTCGCAGCACCTGTAGTAAGGTGAGTCTCGGAGGGAGGTTGGGAGTTCTCGGAGTTTTTCTTGAGGTTATTGGAGTGCGATCGACCCTGATCAATCGTTTCACCTCGAACGAACCGGCCGTTTCCCATAGACTGGCGACAGGCAGAAATCCTTTCATTCTTCCAGGGGAGCGTGATGAAGACGCGATTACTGAAATTGATGCGTCCAATTCTCACACACTTCACATTGAATCGATCCTTGGGATTGCTGTTGGGGATTCTGATTCTGTTTCCCGCGGATCGCGTTTCCGCTCAATTGACCAAGCCGAAGCCCGCAGCGACTCCAAAAGAATTTGGTGGGAAGAAAAACCGGCTCGCCCGAGAATCCAGCCCGTATTTGCGATCACACGCTGATAATCCCGTCAACTGGTACCCATGGGGGCCAGAGGCGATGCAACTGGCATTGAAAGAAAATAAGCCGATTTTTCTATCGATCGGCTACAGCAGTTGCTTCTGGTGCCATGCCATGCGCCGCGAAGTGTTTGAAGATGCGGAAATCGCAGCCTACATGAACGAACACTTCATCAATATCAAAGTCGATCGGGAAGAACGCCCTGACATTGATGATGTCTATATGACCGCTCTTGAGGTCTACTTCCAGCTTTCAAAATCATCACAGGGAGGAGGGTGGCCTCTCTCCCTCTTTTTGACGCCGGATGGACGTCCGATTGCGGGGGGAACCTACTTCCCAGCAACTCCGAAGCCCGGGATCACCGCATTTCCAGATGTCTGTCGGCAAATCCAAAGTGCCTGGGAGACACGCGAAAAGGATGTGCGAAAGACGGCGGATATCATCACCCGGGAAGTCGGACGCCTCACGGTTCCCAGACTGCAGCTGAAACCTCTTGAAATTGATGAAAGACTGGTTGCAGCAGCAGTGCAACAAGTGGCTGAGTCGTATGACAGTGAATTCGGCGGCTTTGATGTTCAGCTAGACGCTGTTGAAGGACCGAAATTCCCGGTTCCTTCCAAGCTGGCACTGATTCAGGCACAAGTCGGGCGACCAGCCAAAGAAGGAGAACCCAATTATGCAGCGATGCTTGATAAAACGCTCATAGCGATGGCTTCTGGCGGAATTTGGGATCAATTGGGCGGAGGGTTCCATCGCTACAGTACAGACCGGCAATGGCGTGTCCCACACTTTGAAAAGATGCTCTACGACAACTCTCAGTTAGCAGAGATCTACGTGGAAGCGTACCGTCGCACTGGTCGGGAGCAGTTCCGCGTAGTCGCGGAAGAGATTTTTCAATTCGTCAAACAGGATCTCACCGGGCCAAGAGGAGAGTTTCTCGCGGCACTGGATGCGGAAACCGACGGCACAGAAGGTGCCTATTATGTTTGGTCGAAGGAAGAGCTTCAGAGTGTCCTCACCGCCGGAGAATACCGAATCTTCACGGTTGTCTACGGAATCGATGGCCCAAGCAGTATTGCAGCAGGATATGTGTTGCATCGAAATCAGTCGCTGACAGAGATTGCCGACAGCCTGAGCCTTCCGCTGAGCGAATTGAATCTGCGATTGTCTGAAATCCGCAAGAAGTTGCTCGTTGTCCGTTCCAAGCGCAGGCCGTTGGCGAAGGATGACCACGTCCTGACCGGCTGGAACGGATTGATGATTCGGGCTTATGCCAGAGCGGGGCTGGTTTTGAAACGCCCGGAGTACATTCAGGCGGCGGAAAAGGCAGCTCTGTATCTCCTGACAGAACATCGCGATGCGAATGGCGTTCTGCTGCGAACTTCTGCTGAATTACCTGATCCCCAGCCAGCATTTCTGGAAGATTATGCCTTCCTGATCAGCGGGTTGATCTCCTTGTATGAAGCGACAAACGAAGAAAAATGGCTGAGTGCCGCGGGGCGGCTGATGGAGGAGCAGCAGACGGGGTTCTGGGATCAGCAACGAGGAGGCTATTTCTTTACAGCCCACAATCAGGAAGTGGTTCTCGTGCGGCTGAAAGGGGGAAGCGATAATGCGCTGCCGTCCGGAAACAGCGTCGCAGCTCAAAATCTGGTTCGCTTTTCGAAATTCAAACATGATGACACTTACCGCAAAAACGCAGAGAAGGTCTTTATCGCCTTTGGATCCCAATTGAGTGAAGAGCCGGATCGAGCCCCCTATTTGGCGCTCGCATTGCAGGAATATCTCCACTGGTACGGGGCGACGGAGATCAAAGCTGCTGGTGAAGGCTTATTCGCTGGTGGCATCACTGGAACTCCTCCGCAATCTCAACAGAAGATGACTCCCCTTACGCAGCCTGGGGTGAAAAAGGAAGCGTCACTGCTGGGGGGAGAACTTCAGTTTCCTATTCAGGAAGGGGAAACAGTCAGCTTCGAGCCGGTCAATGCTCAACAGATCGCCGCACGTGGATTTCTTTCGGTGAATCAGATTCCAGTGCAAGGAGAGTGTGGATTTGCCGTCGAAGTGGTGTTGGAGAAAGACTGGCACGTCAACGCGAATCCTCCAAAACCTGATTACGTGATTCCACTGCGGGTGACCTTGACTGGTCCAACCGGGGTCGTCCTGAAAGAGGTGAGCTACCCCAACGGCAGTGATTTCAAGGTCGAAGGGATCAGTGACTCTCTCTCCGTTTATGAAAATCGAGTCATTGTCAAAGGGAGCTTCCAGACAGACCTGCAGACGAATAGTCCTGTCGAGTTGAAAGTGTCGCTCCGCTATCAACTCTGCGATCATCAGCAGTGCCTCGCCCCAAAGAATCTGGAGCTCAAGGCGACAATTCCTGTCGCAGCAGCGGACGCGACTCCTGAGCCGGTGAATGCACACTTGTTTGGGGAGAAGCAGGCGGACTGGAAGGCGAGGTCGGAGACACCGACAGCACCCCCATTTCCTGAGTAACTGCCGATCGCTCATAGGGGCGGCGAGTGTGGGAGCGGTGTGCTTTGTTGTTACTGGCTGCTGAGGCACGTACCAGAGAGCCTCGCGTGGCCCAAAAGATGAAAGGGGGGCCCGTTTCCCCTTTTGCAGCGTTTTGCTGATGAGGGCTCGTTCTTGTTGCGGATCAGATCGAACGGCTGTAGGATCAATCGCGTGAAATTGAAACGATCGAGTCGATTATACTGACGCGAATGGATTCAACATCTTGACCGGACTGTCTCCCCGGCGGCAAGATCACTCTCTTGCTGCATTAAATGACAACGACTCTGCGTCGCCGAGAATGCCCGTTTCTGTTGAGAAACAGGGCGGTATTGGCGCGTCACGGGTGCATTCCGTTGTTCGATTTCAGCGATCCGGGATTGTTCGCAATGCCGTATATATGGTCATGGCGTTGGCCCTCTTTTTCTTCTCCAGGCAACTCGTGGCTCAGGTTCTGGCTCCTATTCGCAATGCCTCCTATGCCGGTGAAGTCTCCTCTCAGGCACTGATTCAGCGAAGTTTCCCCGGCAACGAATGGACGTTCGTCTCCGCTAAAAAGGGTGGCACTCTTGAAGATACCTGGGAAATCAGAGCAGAACCGGGAGATGTCTTTCCAATTCTCGTCTGTCGCGGTCAGCCGCATGGCTATCTGAAGACGAATACGAAATATCAGAATTTCCACCTCAGCGTTGAGTGGCGGTTCCCCAAAGACCCCGATGGAAACAGCGGAATCCTCCTGTTCACCGGTGACGAAGAGCGACTTTGGCCGAAATCTGTGCAGGTACAATTGCATCAACCCGAAGTGGGGGCGACGTTTCCGGTTGGAGGAGCGAAAACAGCTAACCGTATTCGTGGCCTGCATCGTCTGGCGAAACCAGTGAATCAATGGAATCGCTGTGAAGTGGAATGCCGGAATGGCCTGGTCAGCGTGACGGTTAATGGCCATCGGCTCGGCACGATTACCGATTGCATGCCGTCCAACGGGGCAATTGGCTTACAAAGCGAAGGCTACGAGGTGCATTTCCGCAATCTCTCAATTCGAGAGATCCCCGAAGTGTCGTCCCCCGCGGTCGCAAATAGCGAAGTCACGACGGATTCTGATCGCTGAGCGTTCCACCTGATAGGCGAACCGTACCTTCGGGAATCTGTTTCCGTATCGCATTGCTTTGATGTGTTTGCTCGTCGCAACATGCGAGTCACCATTCCCATGCTGCATGCAGTGCCGCGCTCGTTGAAGAGACGCATTCCATGACTCATCTTAGCGGGGCTTGAACTCAGGCTTCTGCGGGTCCTGGCACTGTCTGGTGAAGACAATCTCGCCGTTGCTAAGGCGTATAAGGGAAAAGCACGCCTGAGAGCGTGATAGGAAGAGCGCCACGAAAGGACCTTCGAGGTTCCCTGCGAGCATCTTGCGGCAATCGCAGGCGATGTGCAATGTGCAGGGGAGAGGCGACCGAAGTTGTATCAAATTTATCGATAGAAATAAAAATGCCCTTGGTCACAAGAGAAGATTTGCTTGCGGCTCGTGGAGGTCGTTGGCTGCAGAGTGGGTCAGGCTGCAATCAAAAGCTCGCTAATCTCGTCTTGATCCCAAGGGCAATCGGTTGGGGTCGGAATTCTAATATGCATCTCTTGTGCCTTTTTTTGAAAAATCTTGTTCGATGTCAGCGCCGAGCACGTAAATCGCGTTTTCTCAGTAATTATGAACTATTTCTGTTCTTGAATTTCTTGCAAGAGTGGCTTAGAGTCGTTGTAGCGGCGCTTGTTTCGGCGCCGAAACTACAAAAAAAGCGCCGAAATGAATGGTCGAGGAATACAACGGTGGTCGATTTCGGCGCTTGCTGCGTTTGCGATCTCCTATGGCTTGGTCGTCATGTGGTACGTGCCGACCCAACCCTGTATGCCGCTCCGTTGTCTGCTGACAAATGCGACGCACCCTGATGCTCGGGGGCTGGAAATCAGGGATGTCCGACTTCTCAAAGGGCTCAGTTCCATCAAAGGAACCGTACCTGAGGTCGGGGATCGAATCATCGAGGCTGCTGGCCATCCGATTCGGAGCTTCGCCGACTGGGCGAAAGTGCATCGCGTACTGCGAAATTGGAAGAGTGACTCTGCATCTCGATTGTCGATCGGAGCAGATCCCACAGAAGAGAGCTCGTTGTCGAATCTCTCGGTTTTTGAGTTTCTCGACAAGTCCCGGGCGGTTTTGGTTTGGTTCGAGCGGGATGGCGTCGATGAACCGCTGCTTGCCTGTCTTCCGTTAATTGGTCAGTCGACGTTCGATGTGTCGATCACCCTGTTGTGGTACATGCTGCAGTTGTGCGTCGTGATTGTCGGGGGAGTGGCGACCTGGAACCGCCCGTTTGATCAGCCGCTCAGAGCGTTCTTTGCACTCTCCGCTCTGACGCTCATGGCATTTGTCGGTGGGAGTCATTGGTGGTTGATTTCCGCCAGTCCCACTCTGATCATCTTGTTCACCATCGTGGGCTGCATCCTCCCTGCGACGCTGCTGCATTTCTTCCTGATGTATCCATTCGCTCCCTCGTTCTTCGCTCATGATCGTTGGTGGATGCGGGTTCTCCTGTATTTTGTTCCCGTCATGACAGGCGTCGTGTTGGCGGGGCTCATGCTGATTACTGCATTGCTCACTGTCGATTTCGGACCCGGCCCATTTGCGTCGACTTTGGAACGTCTTATCGGCAACGCGAATCGCAGCGTGTTTCCGATCATGCGAAACGGAGTGTATTTTGCTTTGGGGATGGAACTGATGTACTTCATTCTCTCTGTGTTAGCGATTCGCAGAAGTTGTCAGGTTGCGAGAAATCCCTTCGAGCGAAATCAGGTGACTTCATTACTCTGGGGGGCGATCGTCGCTGGAGTTCTGATTGTCTTCACCTTCTATCTGGCGGTCTTTCACCACGTCTATTTCGCGTTCGGCGGTGCCCGCATTCCGATGTTCGGAGCCAGTCTCGCCTTCATGTTCGCCTATGCGGTGGGGATTGCCCGTTACAAACTGCTGCTCATTGATCAGGTTGTTTCCAGCGGCGTCTGGTATTACAGCGCCAGCGCTGGCCTGACGGTGATCTTCGCTGCACTCATTTCAGTGAGTGTGGTGAACACCATGCAACAGAATTTTTCGCCCATCGGTCAGGCGATTCCACTGACACTGGTGCTGATGATTTCGGTGCTTGTCGTGATCTGGGTGCGGGATTCCATTCAGAAGAAGCTCGACCGCAAGTTTTTCAGTGCGAAGTACCAGCTAGACAAAGCATTGAATCGGGTGAATCGAGTCGTCTCGAGCGTCCTTGAACCTGAGGCTGTGGCAGACAGTCTCTTGAATTCCTGTTGCGAGATTTTGCATGTCGATCAGGCCTCGCTTTACTTGAGAAAAGGGACCCGGCTGGAATTCCGCATGTCGACCGCCGTCGGGGATGGTCACCTTCCGTTGAATATTACGCTGGAGCAGGAGACCTTTGAGGCGATCACGGAACACCTGGTGATTCAGCGAATACCTCATCAGGGAAGTCCAACTCAATCGGTACTCCGTCAGCTACGCGCTGAAGTTGTGCATGGTTTGGAAATTCGGGAGCACATGGGTGGTCTGCTCGTTCTGGGCGCCAAACGCAACAATCTTCCTTATTCAGCTGAAGACCTCGCGTTCGTCGATGCGATGGCGAGAATTTCCGGTGTGGCATTGCACTGCGCGACTGTGCAGAAGGATGTTGCCAGATTGAATCAGGATCTTCAGCTGAAGATGAACAAGATTGAAGATCAGGAGCGTCAGCTCAGTGCATTGCACTCGGAACTCGCGTCTCTCTCCGAGACACCTGTACGCGTGGCGATTGAAAGTGATCTTCGTCGTGAAGATATCAAAGGGCACGGGCCAGCGATGTCTCATGTTCTTGAAACAGTCAAGAAAGTTGCTGGAAGCAATTCATCAGTGCTCGTACGGGGAGAAAGCGGGACAGGTAAAGAATTGTTGGCGAAAGCGCTGCACGACAACAGCCCGCGCCGAAATGGTCCTTTGGTGAGCGTTCACTGCGGCGCACTCTCTTCGAATTTGCTGGAGAGCGAACTTTTCGGACACGTGAAAGGGGCGTTCACCGATGCTCATCAGGACAAAGTGGGGCGTTTTCAGGCAGCGAATGGCGGCACGCTCTTTCTTGATGAAATTGGGGATATTTCACTTGATGTTCAGGTGAAATTGCTGCGAGTTTTACAGGAGCGAACATTCGAACCAGTTGGTAGCTCCAAATCGATTTCCACCGACGTGCGAATCGTGGCAGCGACTCACAGAAATCTCGAACAGCTCATCGCTGAAGGACTGTTTCGGGAAGACTTGTTCTATCGCCTGAATGTGATCAGCATCACGCTTCCTCCACTCAGAGACCGTCGTGAAGATCTCTACGAACTCGCATTGCATTTCCTGAGGCGAGCTTCCGGGGAAAGTGGGAAGTCCGTATTTCAAATCGACGATGCAGCGTTGCGTTTGATGCAGTCTTATGACTGGCCTGGAAATATTCGCGAACTTCAGAACGTCATCGAACGAGCTGTGGTTCTGACGGATGGAAATTCGATCCGGGTGCAGGATTTGACCATTGAAGTTTCGGATCCGCGAGCATCGCGAAACGTCGTGTTCTCAGACCCCTTATATCGGCCACGAATCGCAACAAGCTCGCAGCGATCGGCACCGCCTGCTCAAAGCGTGTCCGGTCCAAACTCCGAGGAAGATGAGAAGATGCTTCTCATTCGAACTCTGGCGAGCTGTCAGGGAAATAAAGCGGAAGCGGCTCGATTGTTGGGAATGCCACGAAGTACGTTCTTCAGCAAGCTGAAAAAGAATGGCCTGAGCTGATCGTTTGCTGCTTCCCAGCGAAAAACTCAGCAACAACCATCAGGACAGACTCTGTTTGCCGCCGGCTGAATCACGCGGTCAGCAGACTTCCCATCAAGCGATGCGTAGGGTCTTCTGCCAATTCAGACCGAGCATGATGGAATTGAGGCCGCTCCCAATTCCAAGCAGGGCGAGTTGATCTCCTGAGGAAACGAAGCCTTGTTCCAGTCCCAGTGCTACAGCAGTGGGGAGAGCGGCGGCTCCTGTGTTGCCAAGGAAATCGACGGTTGGGAAATCGCGATCAACAGGGAGCTTCAGACGCTCCAGAAGTAACGAACGATGAGCTTTTCCGACCTGATGTGTAAAGATTTTGTCGACGGATTCGGTTGTCCATCCGAGTTCGTGACAAGTTTTGGTCCAGGTCTCTTCAGCAAGTTCAACTCCAGCATGAAGCAATGCCTCGGAATCGGTGCTCATCAGCGGGCGTCCATCGCTCGCACCGGTGGAGTCGACTCCTCCCGCGCAGAGATCGTGTTGCGATGTGTTGGCGAGATAGGCTCCCCCGATCAGACGATTTCCAGTCTTGGAAATTGACTCGTCACACAACACGATTGCGGCAGAACCTGAGCCGATTGTGAGTGAAGCGAAGTCGAGCTTGATCGATTTCCGAGTGACCGTGGGGTCTCGGAGAAGCTTGGAAATTGTTCCTTCAACGAGCGGGCGGCCGATTTCTGTGCCTACGACGATTCCTGCCTTGATTCGCCCCAGTTCAATCATGTCTGCGATGGCAAGCATGCCATTGAGTAGTCCAAGGCAGGCGTTGCTGAAGTCGAGAACGAGAGCGTCTCGTGGAAGTCCTGCAGCGTGGTGTACCCCGGCGGCCGTCGCTGGTTCCATTTGATCCCGACAGACAGAAGCGTGGATCAATGCGCCACACTGGGTCGGGTCGAGCTGGGATTCCTGAATTGCTTTGCGGACAGTCTGGCCGCTGATTTGACCCGGGAGTGTTCCCGGAGCATAGAAGCGCCGCTCACGGATTCCTGACATCAGTTCGAGTCGGCCTTCGGGGAGCCCAAGCCGCTGGTAGACGGGCGAAAGCTGGCCTTCAATCTCTGCCGACGTGACGATGTCGGGAGGGAGGAGGGTGGTGAATGATTCAACACAGACTCGCTGATACCGCATTGCTTTAAGACTTGCCGAATCGAAGTGGAAAAAGAAAAAAGCCCGCCAGAGCGGTTTACCCGGCTCGGGCAGGCTTTGAGATGTTAACGAGTCATGATTGCGGCACGAGGAGAATTGGATCGATCGAGAGGCAAGCTCATCGGACGCATCATGAAGCTGCTGCATCAGACACAGTCAGATCATTAAACCGCTGCGGTCTCAACGACTTTGATCTCATTCACAATCGACTCGATTGCTGCGATTTCGTCGTATTGATTGCGGCGGTGTTCCTGGACTGCATCGGTGTAGTTCTGCATGTCCAACGCAACGGAACTTCGAACGAATCGAAGACCGCGTAGGAGAATCTCCTGCTGTTTGCGGGTCAGCTGAATGCTCAAATCTGCCATATTATTTTTCCGTATAGCGGTGCTACCGAATCGCTCCTGTTTTCCCATCCGTGTTCGATCTGGAGGGGGGTAGCCCGATTATTAGTACAGGTCACATCCATCGATGGATGTGGACAAGTTGTCTCACTGTAAACATCGATCCGCTGCCTCTTCGGTCTTGCCCAACAATCTTATGGGAGGTGCGACCGAAATAACCAGCAAGATCTGCCGCAATATTTTAGCGGAGTCAATCTGCAATTGCACCATTCTGCGCGGCTCGTAGTGTTCCTGACAAGTACGCGTCTGCCATTGCTTTTGGAATTTCCGCTTCTGCCAGAACCACCTTTGCGCGGTTCTCCTGAGTTAACGCTTGCATTTCCTGTTCCGTTGCCACGGCTTCCGCACGACGTTGCTCCGCTTTTGCTCGGGCAACTCGCATATCTGCTTCTGCCTGATCAGCTTGCAGCCTCGCGCCAACATTGTCTCCGACGTCGATATCAGCGATGTCGATGGAAACAATTTCATAAGCGGTCTGTGAATCGAGACTTTTTCGCAATACCGCTTGGGCAATCAGTGCAGGATTTGCCAGCACCTCTTTGTGTGAATTCGAGGAGCCAATGGCGGAGACGATCCCCTCACCGACGCGGGCGATAATGGTGTCTTCTGTCGCTCCACCGATCAATTGACTCAGATTTGTACGGACGGTCACGCGTGCCCGTGCTTTCAGTTGAATCCCGTCTTTGGCGACTCCATCTAGGGTCACTCGGCCATTTCGGGTGTCAGGGCAGTCGATGACTTTGGGGTCAACGCTGGTGCGGACCGCCTCAAGAACATCGCGTCCCGCCAAGTCGATCGCGGCAGCGGTGTCCCAGTCGAGAGCGATCGATGCTCGATGAGCAGCGATGAGTGCGCGGACGACGCGGGTGACGTTCCCCCCTGCGAGGTGATGCGCAGAGAGGGCACTTGTTGGGATATCAGTGATCCCACCTTGTACCGCGGTAATTTTCGCGTCTACGACGATTGACGGATTGATTTTTTGAAGCGACAGGGCGACAAGCGTCAACGGGCTGATTTTCGCTCGCGTCGCAAACCCGCGAAGCCAAAGGCTGAAATACCTGCCAAACAGAAACACGAATGCGAGAACCATGATCCCGACAAACAGGCTTCCGATGATCAACGCCGCTTGGTAGGGGTTATTTCCAGCTTGTGCTAATACACTTGCAAGCACTGCGACCTCGCGTTTCTAACGTGATTCATCCGGTAGGAAAACAACCCATATCTGTGACTTGGGCCTCGGAGCACATTGTACGAGTAGGGACAAGTGGACCACCTGCAGAATCTGACTCCCGCGACAGTGACACCCGGCCCAGTAAGTCAATTCTAAAAAACGACTTCGGATTTTCCAACTCACTTAAGATTGGCCTTGCTTACGACGGTTTGGCTATCAATTTCCGACGCTCAACATGGCTTTCTTTGTGGAATTGGAGCGGTTTGTACGTGCAGATTCCATGATGATCCATGAAATTGCATGGAATTTAAGCTTCTTCAGTCGAGGAATCGTGTGAGGGGGGCGATCGCTTCTTTTTTTGTTCTTGAGTCTAAATTGGAGGAAATTCCAGATTTTTCAATAAACAGTGATGATTGAGACTTTGAAACGGATAAGCTGCTGTTAATGGATTCTTTCCCTATGGAGGTTCTTTATGAACAGGTTGGACCCTGAGACTCCTTTCGCTTCGCAGTCACATTTCGCGATTGATGACCTGGTTCCCGGCGATAGCCAGCCAGGTTTTATAGGGAAAGACTGTGAATCGCCCCACAACGTCGAGCGGCGCGCGTATCGAGCGCTCATGCAGATTCAGGGGGTTCGGTTCTCGTCTCTCAATGTTCGTCGCTGTGAAAGTGGGATCTTCCTGACTGGTGTCGCTGAATTAACTGGCAGGGCGACAGTGAACAAAACCGTCAAATCGATCGAAGCGGTTGCCGCTCAGGCTGGAGACGCTGGACAGGTCGTGAATCGACTCGTCATCCAGTGTCCTACGCGTCGCTACAATTAGCCCGTGATAAAAGCGATTGGTTCTCTTCAGTTTTCCTTGATGGAACGACTTTTTAGGGATGGAATCACGAATTCTGCTCCGCAGAGTGGTTCCATTCCTTTTCTGGTCGTGTTCTCCTCAATTTGGTGCGGTCTGGAATTCCTCGTGACCAATGGGCGCTGGTTCGGATAGAATGCAGGGAACTGGAGTTGTTCTCTGCACGCCTGAGGTGAGGATGAGCAAATGACTCGATCGATCGACCGCGACTTCCAACGGTTCAATGAGATTGTGCGAGGCAAGATTCGCAAAGATCTCAAGAAGTACGTCAATCATGGCGAAATGCTCGGAAGGAAAGGTCGCGAGACAGTCAGTATTCCCGTCCCGAGTATTGACATCCCTCATTTTCAGCACGGAAATCGTGGGTCCGGCGGGACAGGACAGGGCGACGGAGAAGTGGGGCAGTCAGTCGGTCAGGGCCAACCTCAGGATGGCGAGGGGATCGGTCAGGCAGGCAGTGATGCGGGTCGACACGTCCGCGAAGTGGAAGTGACCCTCGATGAACTCGCCGAAATGCTCGGGTCCGAACTGCAGCTTCCCAATATCGTTCCCAAGGGGAAGGATTCTTTGAAATCGCAGAAGGACAAGTACAACACGGTCTCGCGATCGGGACCTGACTCGCTGCGACATTTCAAACGGACTTACAAACAGGCGCTCAAGCGGCAGATTTCGAGCGGAAATTACGATTCGGAACGTCCTGTCATCATCCCCAATCGGGATGATGAACGGTATCGAAGCTGGACGACCGTCAATGAACCCCAGGCCAATGCCGCCATTATTTACATGATGGACGTTTCTGGTTCGATGACGGACGATCAGAAGGAGATCGTTCGGATCGAAGCTTTTTGGATAGACACTTGGTTAAAGAGCCAATACGACGGGATTCAGCGGCGATACATTGTGCACGATGCCGTTGCTCATGAAGTGGATGAAGAGACGTTCTTCCGTATTCGTGAATCCGGTGGAACGCGGATCTCCTCTGCCTATCACAAGGCAGCTGAGGTCATTAACAGAGAATTTCCCCCAGCGGACTGGAATATCTACTGCTTCCAGTTTTCAGATGGCGACAACTGGGGGGAGGACAGCAAGGAAAGCTCGAAGTTTCTGATCGAAAAGCTGCTCCCCATCTCGAATCTGTTCTGCTACGGACAGGTCGATTCTCCCTACGGGAGCGGAGACTACATCAAAGATCTTCGCAAGATCCATGCGGAACACGAGAATCTGATTCTCAGCGAAATTCGCAACAAAGATGCGATCTACGACTCGATCAAGCTGTTTCTCGGGAAGGGGAAGTAAGAGTTGGTCGATTCAGGTGGGAGGCCAAAAAGCACATCAGGCCGGTGTCAGACTGAAGTCCGGCACCGGCCTGATTGTTACTGCAAGGTCCTCGTTGCTCGAGCGAGAAGACCGACTATTTCTTTTTCACGCCTTTGTTCGCTTTGACCTCAAAGCTGAGGTCGTTCTTCCCCCCTGCCGGAATCTCGGCAGTCAGTGTGGTTGCGCTGTTGAACTCCTTGGCGACTCCCTCCTGAAAGATTTTTACCGTTTCGCTATCTGGGGTGTCGTATTTTTTTCGTTCTCCAACGACGACAGACGAGTTGATCGAAACGTTTTTAGTTCCGGGAGGTACTGGACCTGAAAACTTCCCAGCTTTGATTTCCATGCCAGCAGGGACACCCTCACCCATCGATGGATTGAATGTGATGTAGCCCTCTTCGAGTGGTGCTCCATCGATGTTGACAGTCCCTTCAACTTGAACGGTGTCGACTTTGCCACCGCCTCCACCACAGCCAGAGGCCACAGCGATCGCACATGTGAGGACTGTCATTGCGGAATTACGTAACCATGACATTTGAAACTACCTTGGATGGGATTGGTGGAAAGAGATCAAGATCCTTCCTGGAGAGGTGTTTTCCAGGAAGGATCTTGTATCGGTGAAGCGAAACGTCCTGTGATTGCTCAACTGCAGGTTCAAAAGTCCAAGCAATTATCGATCGACTTCCAGTCCTGTTTCTTCTCAATCAAGCGATTTCGGACCGATCCTCGTCGCTCTCTGATTCAGGCACCCTATGAGTCGAACCGGATGACGTTTGAACACTTTGCCAATCGTCGGATCAACGCTTCATGAACCGCATTATTCACAACGATTAGTCCTAGAACTCGCCGACAACTTCGCCGCCAGCGATTGTTCCGAGCCGAATCCAGGTTGCTTGGTCGATGTTGTTTGCGACAAAACGGACAGCTCCGTCGCACATGAGTGTGTGGACCCCACCAACGTGCTGGCTGCGGGCAGCAACAGACCATGTCACAGGAGTCGTTGTGCAAGGCATTCCCAAGCGAGCTTGGTCTGCAAGAGAAGGGGATCCCAGGCAGCCGCGAGGGTTGTCAGCGACCAAAGAGTTTGGAGTCACAGTGGTCATGAACATGTAGCCGACAGAATCGTCGTTGAAGATCGCTCCGCGTGTGTCAGTGTCGTCCATATCGTTGGCACGACGGGTTTCAGACATCATGAGCGTGTTTGAAGTTCCATCCGTGATATCGGAAATCTTGGAACTTCGGCCTCGTGAGTTGAGTTCACCCTGGCTCGAGTTAAATCCAAACAGCGCCCGATTTGAACCATCGGTTCGTGAACCATTGGGGAGTCGGAAGTCGCCCCAGCAGACGACATAGTTCGCACGCATACGGTTGCCGTTTCGAATCGCTCCGTTGTCGCTAGGACAGTTGTAGATTGCGACAGGAACGTCCGACAGTGGCTGGTTTGGAGCTTCGTAAAAATGTCGTGTGAAGTCCCATTGGTTGTAAAGAGCGCTTTGCTCCAGGTATGGCCACAGCGACACGATAAACGTATGTCGGCGGCCGTTGTCATGCTCGTTGACCGCAGCGAAAGGAAACGCATTCAACGTGTCGTGGTAGTTGTGCATTGCCAACCCGTATTGCTTCAGGTTGTTTTTGCACTGTGACCGGCGGGCGGCTTCTCGCGCTTGCTGAACAGCGGGGAGCAGCAGAGCAATCAGGACGGCGATAATCGCGATCACCACTAACAGCTCGATGAGTGTGAACCCGCGACGAGTTTTCTTCATTTCTTGGTTCCTTTACTAAAGTTAACAAACAAAGTTAATAATGCAGCTGGTAATGCTGATGGATGACGCCTGGAAAAATCTCTAGAACAGTGTGTTCTCAGCCCCCTCGGTGCAAATGTCGACATTCCGCCCAAATATTTGCATGATTTCTCGGTTTATAATGTCTTTTGTAGAGAGCTGATCTATCGAATTCTATGCAACGGGAATAGGTAGCGGTAGTCTTTGATGAATTTTTGCCCTTAAGATTGGTGAAGAAACCTGCTTTTTTAAAGAATATTGTTAACAATTCAGGCGAGCTAAGTGCCTCTGTGTTAGGCTGGTTGATATTTCGAGATATTGGTGTGCGAGGCATTCGACTGTCGGTGTCTCTTTCGTCGGGAAGTACCAAATGAATTCGTACGACTGAGTCGGAGAAAGCAGCTGGGTGTTTCTAGCCAGCGATCTCGTCAAGTCGGTTTACGTTCACTCGCCAGCAGCGATCGAACCTGATCACTTGCTCTTGATCAGGTTCGGAGTCATTCGACAGGATTGGGGGGCTGTTGAAATCTGGGGCGAGCAGAGATCTCAGGTTGCGAACTGAATGCTGAAGCGCGATAGTCAGGGAAGCAGAGTCTCTTTGGCCGGGGCAAACGTGGAAATGTTAATCAACGTTCTAAACCGGAGCCGAGCGGGCTCAGGTTGCTTTCAGGCCGCCAAATCGACGCTTCCGGCTGGCAAAGTCACGAAGGGCTATCAACAATTCTTTCTGTCGAAAATCTGGCCAGGCTGTTTCTGTAACGAACAGCTCAGCGTAGCTGATTTGCCAGAGAAGAAAGTTGCTAACTCGCATTTCACCCGAGGTGCGGATGACCAGATCTGGATCGACCATACCAGCCGTGTACAGGTAGTCTGAGATCGTCGACTCGGTTATCTCGTTCGGGTCGATTTGACCGACCTTGGCTGCTTCGGAAATGGCTCGAACGGCAGCGACAATTTCGTCGCGGGCACCATAGTCCAGTGCCAGACAAAGCCGCATTCCGGTGTTGTTCTGACTCTGCCTGATGGTCTCGTTGACTGCCTCAAGAATGCGAGAATCGAGACGATCTGTCCTGCCGATCGTTGTGAACTGGATTCCGTTCTGGAGGATCAGTTTTCGCTCTGCGACCACAAATCGCTGCAACAATCCCATGAGGAGATCGAGTTCCAATTTGGGGCGTTTCCAATTCTCGCTGCTGAAGCAGTACAGCGTCAATTGCTGAATTCCCAGGCGGGAACATTCTTCAACGATCTCGCGAACGCTTTGGACTCCGCGGCGATGTCCTTCAAACCGGGGGAGTCCCCGAGCCTGAGCCCAGCGGCCGTTCCCATCCATGATGATGGCAATGTGTGCAGGGAGCCGATCTGCTGAGAGCCCTTCAGCTTCGAGTTGGGCACTTGTGTATTGGGAGTCGGATTTCACAGTCGGAAAATCAATATTCCAGCAAAAATTGTCATCAGGCGGAACGGGCCTTGAGCGAATCAACTCCATTCTGACCGATCTGTCTATCCGCATCAAGAAATCGAAGATAAGCACTTTCAGAATTAGTGATTATGAACGTTTGGAGAATGCCGACCGAACCGGCAACGTGAGAGATTTTGATCGGAAGTGGAGTAGCATCAGTCGGGGTGGATCTAAAAAAAGGGGAAATTCCTCTCGGCGTGACAGCAACTGACTCAATCTCTCGAAATCAATAAACTATGATGCTGCGGCCATCTCACTGTGAACACTTGCTTTGCAACGTGGTGACCGGGCCGATGGAGGTGTGGGGTTCCAGAGAACGAATCGCGGTCTTTCCGGTTCCGTGCGATGAGGGCTCACCATCGATGAAATCAAGATCCATCTCATTGTTGAATTTTCTGAGTCTGCAGGAATGCCTCTTATGGCTGCGGGAAATCCGGGATTTCGTGTCTGGTTGAGAGAACCGTTGCTTCAACTCTTCTCTCGATTTTCGAATGCGATCTGTTTTAGAAGCGCTTGGCGCCTTGTTTGCCTGCTCACTCTGATTCTCGCCGTGCACTGCGGGATAACTCGAAGTTCGCTCGCTAATGAGGAGGACTTTCAGCTTGAAAACCTCTCCGTTGGTTTACAGGGTAATTTTAAGCTCGGTTCCTGGACGCCGGTTGAATTTGATTTGTCCGGACCGGCCGGGAAAACAGTCCAACCTGCGATTCGCTCGGTGGACCCAGATGGGCAAGGGACGCTTCAGCCTCTCGGCGAAGCTGTGATGGATGCATCTGGTCCAACGCGAGTACGCGGCCTGTTTCGTCATGGGAAATTGAAGGGTTCTCTTCAAATTCAGATTCTGGATGGAGAGCAGCTACTCAAGGCTTTTCCTGTCCGGATCGGAGCAGGGGGGGCAGTTCAGGTGGTCTCCCCTTCGACAAGTGTTTGGGTCGCTGTCGGGAATCAGCCTGTGATTAGTGGAGGCATCGCTGAGTGGAACAGTTCCAAAGCAGGAAGCGTTCAACTGATTGAATTGCCCGATCTTGAGCAGTCGATCCTTTCAGGTGAAGCGTTGGACGGGGTTGATGTGATCGCCCTGACCGGGGACGTGAAGATGTCGGAAACGGCCTCCCGATCAATTCGCGACTGGGTTCGCCGGGGCGGCCGTTTGATTCTCTCCATCGGGAACACAACGGAGTCGCTGAGCCAGAGTTCATTGATGGAATGGCTGCCGATCGAGGTGAATGGCCAGTCAGAAATTGTGAAGCTCGCAGGGATTCAGGAACTGGTTCCGCGTAGTTCGCAACTCCGCACATTGACCAAGTTCACTGCTGCGAACCTGAAACGCGGGAACGGGATTGTCGTTGCGAGCGGAATTTCTGGCCCGCTTGTGACCCGTTCAGCCTACGGGCAAGGGGAAGTCACCGCTGTCGCTGTGCGGCTGGATGAGCCACCACTTTCGACTTGGGAGTCGTCCTCTCAGGCGAAGCTCAGCGGAATTCTGGGATATGTTCCGGATTCGATCGAATCGCTTGGGACTGGGGCACGGGCGCAGGTCGATCTCGACCCGAATTCTGTGACCGATCTTCAATCGCAGTTAAATCACACGCTCGACAGCTTTTCACAAGTGAAAAAGACCTCACCTTGGATGGTGATCGGTTGGATTGCACTCTTTGCTGTTGTGATCGGTCCTTTGGATTATCTAGTTGTCAGCTACTGGCTCAAGCGTCCGGAGTTGACGTGGATCACGATGCTCATGTGGACGGCTCTTGCTTCTTTGTTCGCGATTTCAATGGGAGATCGAGTGAACAGCCACCCGCCCGTCGCGCGACAAATGAGTTCCCTGAATTTCGACGTGGCGACCAACACTGTACGCGGTGAGAGTTGGTACAACTTTTATTCAGACAGTAACCGGCGCCATCGCGTGACGACAAAATTCGGCACCGCTTTCGGGACATCAACTCCTGAGACTGTTCGCGTGAGTTGGGTCAATCGACCTGGAGACGGGTTCCGCGGAATGCTTGGTTCCGGCGGGCTCGATGAATCCAAGCCACAATACCGCTTCTTCCAGGATGCATCAGGAATCGAGAACTTTCCTGTTCGGAATTGGTCTTCGGGTTCAGTGAAGTGCGAATGGGAGTACGATCACGATGTCAGTAATTTCATTCAGTCATCGCTGACAGAAGGTCGGGCGAATCGGATTGGCGGAACTTTGACGCATCACCTCCCGGGTGAGCTCACAGACTGGTTTCTTGCCTGTGGAAGTGTGGCCTATTTTGAACGCGGGCAGGGGGGAGGGGCGCAGCCGTTGCGTCCCGGTGAAGAGTGGAATGTCTCCCGGGCGAGTTCAAACTTGTTACGAGGTCGCATCATGACCTTGATTCAGGAGAAATTCACAGGGAAGATTTCGACCGCCGCAGACGAAGACCTGCAGCGTCTCAGGTATGACCGCAACAACGTTGACCCGTATGTGAATGAGCTGGCAACTTCATTTTACGAAGTCATCGGGGGGGAGTCGTTTACTGGGTTGAAGAACGATTCGCTTTCCCAGTTGGATTTGTCATCAACCATCGAGCTGAAGAGAGCAGTTCTGTTTGGACGAATGAAGCTTCCACCAATGGAATTTGAACTGGATGGAGAACCCCTTCCGATCGAAGAACAGTCGGTGCTGGTCAAGATCCTCATCCCGGTTCAAGTTGTCGAGCGGGAAGCGGATCTCCCCCCTCCAGCAGATGTGCTCGTCCCGAGAAAGTAGCGGACAAAAATTGGGGGAATGTGACTTCCTCGCGAGTTGGTTTGAAGAAAATTCCTGGCTCATCTGATTCCAGAAAAGAACAGTACCGTGATTGAAACCATTAAGTTGACCAAGCGTTACGGTGAATTGATCGCTGCAAACGAAATCACATTGAAGCTGGTTGAAGGGGACGTCTTTGGTTTTATCGGGCCCAACGGCTCGGGCAAGACAACCACGATGCGGATGATCGCAACGCTGCTCAATCCCGATTATGGCGAGTGTTATGTCTGTGGGCAGTCGATCTATCAGAATCCGCAGGAAATCCGCCGTCTGGTTGGCTACATGCCAGACTTCTTCGGCGTCTATGATGATATGACCGTCATGGAGTATCTCGAGTTCTTCGCTTCCACATACCGCATCAATGGACCGAACCGTCGCAAGGTTTGTGAAGAGAAGCTGGAACTGGTCGATATGTCCTTCAAACGGGATGCGATGGTCAGCCAGCTTTCGCGCGGGCAGACGCAGCGTGTCGGACTTGCCCGAACACTGTTGCATGATCCTCAGGTTCTGCTTCTTGACGAGCCTGCCAGCGGACTCGACCCCCGTGCTCGAATTGAGATGCGCGGACTTCTGCGACGTCTGGGAGAGATGAAAAAGACGGTCATCGTATCCAGCCATATTCTTCCGGAACTGGCAGACGTTTGTACTCGCATCGGGATGATCGAAAAAGGAAATATGATCATCGATGGAGATGTCGAAGAAGTGATGCGCGAGGCACGGGGCGCGATCCGCCTGGAAATCAAGCTAATGGATCGAGAAGAGCAGGCTGCCCGCTTTATCGAACAACATGATCTGGTCGGCAACGTGACAATGGAGGGGAACACCATCTGTGTCACATTGAAGCCAGGAATTGAAGATTACAGTCCACTTCCTCAATTGCTGATCGAGAACGGGTATCGGATCCGGCAGTTCAGAGAAGAAGAGGTGAACCTCGAAACTGCTTTCATGCGGTTGACGATGGGAATTCAGCAATAAGACTGTTGCGGAGTTTCAGTAACTTCCGCTGGCGTGCTCACCCCGGTAGTTGCCCGGTCGATCAGTGCTCGCGTAGTTTCAGTACGCTGAGCGTCAGATAGATCAACGCGCCGAAACTGAGGAGCATGAAGCCGGTTCGGAGCCAGGGGAACGAAGCCGCGCTTGTCGGGTTTGCAATTCGGTGAATGGCATTCGCTGCGGCGACGCGGGCCGCTTCGTTCTCGTCACTGATCTGAATTTTCGTCAGTTGGGGAACGACATTCCGTGCTCCACGTCCCGCCTCTGCGAGTCCGTCGATGACCTGTACCCGACGACTCGCGTCAGCATTTGTGAGGTCTTCCTTCAAGATGCTGAGGTTGCTGGCGTCTGACGATGCAAGCTTTCCGAGCGAGCGGGCAGCGTGAGTGCGAACGTCCGGGGAGCCAGTTTGATACGCCTCGACCCATAATTTTTGAGCCTGAGACAGTCTGCTCACACGACTACTTTGGTACAGGTTGAGAAGTAGAGACGCCCCGAGTAATCCAAGGGAGATCAAGGTTAACTGGAACAGCTTTGGGGAGTGGGGCGGCTTGTCAGTCGGAAAGAACTGGGTCGGAGCAATCCTGGGCTCGGTCTGATTCTGATGCAGCGAATCCTCTGCTGCAGCGACGATTCCACCAATTCCCGGTTTCGGTTTGACTACAATCGTGTTGCTGATGGACTTCAGTTTCTCGGCGACCTCGGAGGCGCTTTGAAACCGCATTTCCGGGGGCTTCTCCAGCAATTTGAGGATAATAGCCTCGAGTCCCGGAGGGCAGTCGAGTGCCAGCTCTGTGGGGCGCTTGGGGACGGCGGTGCTGTGAAGGTGAAGGGTCGCTCCCGGCGTTTCGCCAATGAATGGAACTCTGCCGGTGACGAGTTCATAGAGGACGCAGCCCAGGGCGTAGAGATCGGTCCTCGGAGTGACCTCGAGTCCTCGAATTTGCTCCGGCGCCATGTACAGAAACGTCCCTGCAGTTTTTCCTGCAGCCGTGATTTTTCGTGCAGCAGCGACACTTGCCAGCCCGAAGTCACTCAGTTTCAGTTCACCATTCGGCCCAAGCAGGAAATTACTGGGCTTCACATCCCGATGGACGACCCCTTTCTCATGAGAGTAAGCGAGTGCGGCACACATCTGTAACCCGAACTCGATTGTTTGTTCCCAGGGAAAACGACCGCATGCAACCAGTCGATCTTCCAGCGACCCTCCTTCAAGGAGTTCCATGGCGTAGAAACGGCGTTTGTCTTCGCAGACACCGCCAAAGCACCGGACGATGTTCGGGTGCTTCAGAGTCTTGAGAACTTCAACTTCGCGTTCGAATCGGGCGAGAGCAGTTTTGTCGGTAATGTCTCCGGGCAACATTTTCAGAGCGACCATGCGATCGTTGACAACGTAGCGGGCGCGGAAGACGACACCCATGCCCCCTTCGCCGATCTGCTCGAGAATCTCGAACGGCCAGATCCACCGGGATTCGGGTTTTGGAGGCTGTGTCTGCACGACTGCGATCATCCTAGAATGGACAGCTGTTATATCATCAAATCGAAAATGCTCGCCCGCAATAACTCAAGATTGTACCAATCCAGTCTTTATCTGACATAGCCCCTTTGGTGGCGATCTGGCTGGCCTCTCTCGAAGAGCAATTTTATTTTTAAAGCCTTCAATGGCTTAAGCGTTGTCTGCTGAATGGGGTGTGATTGTGTTTTATTTCGTCTTGTTTGATTTTATGTTCGAGGCGTGTTGAGATCGGGTGTTTCTGCAAAGGATGTGGAAAATTTTCCTGATTCTTGTGCGGAATTTTCTTACTCAACACGACGTGCTGGCACTCGTTATGATTCCGGTTTGCATCCGAATCACACGCTATTTCAGAAGACCACATGAAACTTAGGCGACTCGTCGACGACTTCAACGTTCAGGAACTCAACCAGCTTTCCGTTGGGAAGGTGGGGCATTTCGCAGCGTATGAGTTACAAAAAACTGGTTGGACCACCCTCGACGCGATCAGTCACTTTTCGCGAACTCTGAATATTCCTCGAGCCAATTTTTCGCACGCGGGATTGAAAGATCGCCACGCGGTAACCAGCCAACTGATCACGATTCGGAATGGTCCAAGACGCTCATGGGAAGAGGAGAAGCTCTCACTGATATACGTGGGCCAAGCTCAGCGTGAGACCAATTCCACCGACATTCTTGGGAACAAATTCCGGATCGTACTCCGCTCGCTCTATTCAGAAGAAGTTCAGATCGCGACGAACGCAATGCCGGAACTGCAACGCTGCGGGCTGCCGAATTATTTCGACGATCAGCGTTTTGGATCGTGGTACGCAGGTGAGGGGTTTGTCGGAGAAGCCTGGGTCCGGGAAAACTACGAGAAAGCTCTCTGGCTCGCTTTCGCCGAGCATCATCCCAATGATGATGCTGTGGAGCGAGGTCAAAAGAAGATCCTGCGCGAGAACTGGAAAGACTGGCTCACCTGTAAACAGCTTCTCGATCGATCGCATCGGCGCAGCGTGGTGACGTTTCTTTGTGATAAGCCCGAAGACTTTAAAGGTGCCTGGGGAATAGTGAATCCCGATCTTCGCGGGCTCTATCTCTCTGCATTGCAAAGCGATCTGTGGAATAAGATTACCAGCGACTTCATCGCGTCACACACCGAGGAATCGCAGTGTTTTCCGGTCCAGCTTCGGACTGGTGAAGTGAATTTTCCTCAGCGACTGACGGATAATCAGATCGAGCAATTCAGTGGAAAAGAACTCCCATTGCCATCGGGACGGATTAAAGAAGGTGAAGATCCGGAGCAGGAGTTTCTGGACAATGCACTTCAGAAGTACCAATGGTCTTTGCGGCAACTCAAAGTGAAGTTCCCACGGGACAAATTCTTCTCCAAAGCCCGACGTTCCATTTTGATCCCATTGAAGGATCTGCAGGGGACTTTTGGTGACGATGAACTCGATCAAGGACATTCAAAACTTGACCTGAGTTTTACGCTTCCCAAGGGTTCCTATGCCACGATGGTCGTGAAGCGATTGACTTTGGGACTGGATGATGAAATTGCAGCGTTGAACGAGTCGTCCCCTCAAATTGACTGATGCCGCTAGCAAACGGTCCTGCGTGTGAAGCTCACTTGCGAACGGGATAACACGACAAAGAAGGCGAGAACGCACCTCCTTCCGGGATCGCTGTCGTTCTCGCTGCGGAATCGGAGTGGACCAAGTTCAAGGGAAACGGCTGGGAATGTTTTGCAGCGATGCGATTATTTCCAGCCGTCCAGACCGTGGCCCCGATTTTCGAGCGGGAGCTGGATTCGTTGCCCATGGTGACGGTGAGACGCATAGATCGCATGGCTCATTTCCACGACGGAACGACCATCCTCGGCACTGCATAGGGGCTCTCTCTCTTGCTCGATGGCGCTGAGTAAATCTCTCGCTGCCAGCGTGTGAAGTGCAACCTGCTTGCCAACGTCGACGATCGGCTCGTTCACACCGATTCCAGCGCTGCTGATCGGAATCCAGGGACGCGGTTCAGCGGTCGGATGGAACGGGTTGCCAGGGATGAGGTGGGCGACTGGTTCAATATCGATTCGTAGGTCGATAATCCCTTTGTTGCCAATCAGTTGCAGTCCAAAGTTGGCTGCGGGATAGGTGACTCCCTTGATGGAATCAAAGTAGAACGGAAGACCGTTCTCCATGTCAAAGCGAGCGTGTAGGCGGTCTCCGGCGATGAGCCCGATTCCTTCATCTCCCTCGCGGAGATCGGTTGGCACCGCCAGTCGTACGCCCTGATACAGGTTGGCAGAGCAGGCAATTGGATTCCCTGCGAAATAACGAGCCAGGTCAAAAACATGGCTTCCAAGGACCCAAAGGTCGAGGCAGCCACCACGGTGGTCTTCTTTCCCACGCCCCCGCAGTTCGAGAAGGTCGCCGATTTCTCCTGATTTCAATGCTTTCAGCGCGACTTCGAGAGCAGGGTGGTAGTGGTTGCGGTGGGCGATCGCCAATCGGCACTTGTGGCGTTGGCAGGCACTCAGGATTTCGTCGGCCTCTGCAGGAGTGCGGCAAAACGGCTTCTCGCAGTAAATTCCTTTTGCGCCAGCGTTGATCGCAGCCATGATCATGTCGCGGTGTTCGGCAATAGCACGGGGAGCGACAACAACAATGTCCGGCTTCGTTTCCGCAAGCATTTTCCTGTAGTCAGCATAGGCTACTGCATGGGGGAGTTTAGACTGCTCTTTCTCTCGACCCGCATTGTTTGCGTCTGCGAACGCAATGACATTTGCTTGCGGTAGCTCGGACCACATCGTGTCGAGGCCGTGCCCGTAGTTTCCCTGTCCGGAGTGTCCGATTACCGCCACGTTCCACTTGGGCGGTGCAACTTGAGAATGCGCAGAAGCCAAAGAGGGGTTCAGGAGCGTCGTCACCGTTGCAAACCCAGCTGTTTGCAGGAAATTGCGACGCGGAAGTGTGAAATTCGTCGTTTTGATGCTCTGAGCCACTGAACGCACCTTTCATGTCGGGTGTACCCCCGAACCTGAGCCTCTCAAACGGGAAAATTCCTGAGAATGGGTCTCAATGCCGCTCAAAGTTGGCTGTTTTAAACGGCCCCTTCTACAATCTGATTTCACGAAATTTCCCCCACCTCTCTGCTAGGAGTCGATCCTACCAATGTTCTTCAAACTGAACAAACTCCATTTCAGCTTAGGTTTGATGGCTTCCCTTGCCGGAGCAACAATAGTCGCAGGAAATGCAATCGGCGCGGGGATTGAAGAAGCCTCGGAAGAAGTTCTTGTGCTCGGTACAGGAGATCTCCTGAGTGGAGTCCCTGGAGAAGGTGCACTGACAGTCGAGGAAATCAAAAAATGGCTCGCAATTCCAGGCAATCACGAGACTCTGAAATTCAAGCTCCCATTGGGATTAGCGGCTGGAGAATCGACCATTAAAGGGATTCAAGAGAATCCAATGACCCGGGCGAAAATCGAACTCGGTCGTCAGCTCTATTTTGATCCTCGTCTCTCTATCGACGGGACAGTCAGCTGTGCATCCTGCCACCATCCAGATAGCGGTTTTGCATTCAATACCCGCTTCGGTGTTGGGATCAACGGATTGGAAGGGGGACGAAATTCCCCTGTGAGTTTCAATCGTATTCTGTCTGACCTGCAGTTCTGGGATGGGCGTGCAGCAACTCTGGAAGAACAGGCGATCGGGCCCATTGCAAACCCGATTGAAATGGGAAACACCCATGATACGTGCATCGAGTCTCTGAAGAAGATCAAAGGGTATCAGCTTCAGTTTGATGCTGTGTTTGGTCAGAACTCTCTGAACATCGACAATGTCGGCAAGGCATTGGCAGCATTTGAACGCGCGATCGTGACCGGGCCATCGCCGTACGACTACCACGAAGAACTGCAGCGATTTGCTAAACTGGATCAAGCCGATCTGGAAGAATTACTGGAAGATGAAGAAATTGCGGCGACATACAGGGCTGCCGTGGACGCAGCGAAAGCCCATCCGCTGAGCGAAAGTGCTGCTCGCGGTTACAAGCTTTTCTTTAGCGAAAGAGCCAACTGTGCTGCATGTCACGTCGGAGCGAATCTTTCCGACGAGAAGTACCACAATCTGGGAATTGGAATCGACGCGGAAGAGCCAGATGTTGGGCGTTACGCAGTGACCAACAACGATGCCGATTGGGGAGCGTTCAAGACTCCAACCGTTCGTAACGTCGCCCAGACTGGTCCGTATATGCACGACGGCAGCCTGCAGACACTGCTGGAAGTGGTGGAGCACTACAATAAAGGGGGGACTCCGAACAAGAACCTCAGCGACAAGATTTTCCCGTTGAAGTTGACTGAGCAGGAAAAACTGGATCTCGTTGCTTTCATGGAAGCTTGCACCGGTCCATTCCCCGAAATTGAAGCGGCTCGACTGCCTGAATAGTTCTCGATTCAAAATTTGAAATTTTGAAGTAGAAGCGTCCCAGATACCACTTTCGACATGTCAAATTTGATTTGTCGGATGGTATTATTGGGACGCTTTCATTGAATTGACCGGCATTTGAGTTTTGTTCAGACAGGGAGGCCACATGGCTGGTACTCGTATGGTTGCTCGGCTCGTACTTTCCACTCTCGCGTTTTCTCTAATGGGGTACGGAATTGGTTCGGCTTCCGATAGCTGGCCTTCCTTCCGGGGAGAGAACCGTTCTGCCGTTTCCAATGACTCTGGACTTTTAGACAAGTGGCCAGAAAATGGTCCTCCGCTGCTTTGGAAAATGCAGGGTGCCGGCCGAGGTTATGCTGAACTGGCAATTGCAAACGGGCGGATCTACACGCTGGGTGATGCCCCGAGTGTTGCCGACGACAAAGATGAATACCTGATCTGTTTTGAGCAGGCGACCGGGAAGCCGCTCTGGCACACAAAGACTGGTGCTCCCTGGACTGAAGGGAAGCCCGATTGGCAGAGTTCCCGAGGAACCCCGACCGTCGCTGGGGATCAGGTCTTCGTTGTGACCCCCGGAGGCGAACTTGTCTGCTGCAATGCAGAAGATGGAACCGAGCAATGGCGTCGCAATTTGAAGAGCGACTTCAACGGCGTCAAAGCCGATAGCTGGGGATACAGCGAGTCGGTTCTCGTCGATGGAGATCGCGTGATCTGCACACCAGGCGGCGAGACAAATACCGTTGTTGCACTCAATAAACAGACTGGCGAAACAGTCTGGACCTGTGCACGCGAAGGTGATCGCGGTGCTGGACACGCATCGATTGTCCCATCTGAAATTGGCGGGACAAAAGTGTATGTGCAATCAACAGGAAGTGGGCCGATGGGGGTCCGCGCCGAAGACGGCAAACTGCTTTGGACCTACGAGGTAGAAAAAACTGTAGCAGTCATTCCAACACCAATTATTCGTGATGAGTTGGTATTTTTCGTCGCTGGCTACAAGCGAGGAGGGGCACTGCTCAAACAGGTTGCAGGGGAAGGGAATACCGTCTCAATCGAGGAGATTTACCCACTCAAGGTGAAACTGGCTAACAAGCATGGGGGAGTTGTCCTTTATGGTGATTACCTGTACGGCGATTCTGACGACGCGGGCATTCCATATTGTGCAGATCTAATGAGTGGTGAGGTGCTTTGGAGTCAGCGTGGATCGGGTCGCGGATCGACTTCTGTTGCAGCGGCCGATGGTCATCTCTATTTCCTGTTCTCCGACGGTAAAATCGCACTCGTTCCAGCGAATCCCGAGAAGTACGAAGAAGTCAGTTCGTTTCAGGTTCCGGAGAGTGGAGAGCGTCCTAGCTGGGCGCATCCTGTCATTGTCGATGGAAAGCTGTATTTGCGACAGCAAGACACAATTCTCTGCTACGATCTCCGCAGCGGGAATGACAGTCAGGTCCGACGCTAGCCTTCCTGTGAGTGGGCAGTCACTCGCTTAGCGCCGCTTGTGATTGTTTGCATCGAGCGATTCAGTTCTATCGGAGTGACCAATGAAGCGTTTTCTTGCTTATCTGATGATTTTCGCCCTGATACTCGCTCCGCATGTCATGGCCGGTGAATACAACGACGTCCTCTCGATTGGTGATCCGGCTCCCCAATGGAAAGACTTGCCGGGCGTCGATGGTATCGCACATTCCCTGAGCGATCTGGCCGAGAAAGATGTCGTCGTGGTGGTGTTCACGTGTGTCAGTTGTCCCACCGCCGCTGACTATGAAGTTCGAATTAATGAGCTTCACAAGAAGTATGCCACGGAGGGAAAAGTCGGAATCGTCGCCATCTGTGTGAACCGAGTGGCGGATGATAAGCTCCCAGCGCTGACGGCACGTGCCCAGGAAAAAGGGCTGGAATTTCCCTACCTGTATGATGAGTCGCAGAAAGTCGCTCGTGATTTTGGCGCGGTCTTCACCCCGGAGTTTTACGTTCTGAATCGCGAACGCAAGGTCGTCTACATGGGGGCGATGGACGATGCGACCGATGCGTCGAAAGTGACAAAGCACTTTGTCGACGCAGCGATTCAATCGGCGATTAACGGCACTGAATTGCAGGAGAAAGAAGTGATCGCACGAGGATGTCGCGTCCGGTATGTGAAAGAACGGCGACGCCCTGAATGATGTGATTTGTGCATCTGAATCGAAACCGCGTTGCGGGAATTTTTAAGCGGACTCAGCTATGCAGATGGCGGAATGTAGGGATCATCTGCTGGCCGGAATTCATTGACTCCTTGCGTGGTAACCCCCGGAGTTGTCCCCTGAGGTGATTCGATTGGTGGAAGAAAGTTGTCACCCGGATCACCTTGTTTCGGAATTGGTGTGGCAGGCGGGGTTTTGAGTGGCGCTGGAGTCAGGGGAGGAGGCGGTGCGTCCTTTTGAACCGGATACTCGTCAGCCGCCTGTTTGTGACTATGAAAATTCAGCTCATCCGGCGTCCGGAGGTAATGTGGAACCGGGTAGCTCAACGGAGCGGGCGTCGCTTCACGAATTGCGTGTGGAATGTAATTCTCACCAACAGTGTCGCAGTGAATACGTTTCGAGGCACAGCAGCAACCAGTGATGAGTACCGGTGCCGCCATGAGAAGAGCGAAGGAGATGGATTGTCTGAGCATGATGCTAATCTCAACCGATTCTTCAGCGTGTTTCGTCTGTAACGGTTTTTATGATCGGATGGGTCGTGATGCTGCCATCAGCTCAATGGGGGATCGTGTGCGCTGAATTTTAGGTGCAGTTACTACAATCGTTGAAACTATCCCATTCTTCCAAATTGATTCCCGTTTGCTTCCGCCAAGGGGTGCTTATGTTTTCCAATTTAAAGCGAAATGCGTCACTTCAGCTTTGGGCCAGCCTGATTTCGATCATGGGACTTCAGTTCGGACAGGGAGCAATTTTTGCCGATTGGCCTGAATTCCGAGGCCCATCAGGGCAGGGACATTCCGAGCAGGAAAATCTCCCACTCGCCTGGAGTGAATCTGAGAGCATTGGGTGGAAGCAGGAGATCCCGGGGATTTCCTGGGCATCCCCCGTCATCGCGCAAGGAAAGATTTTTCTTTCAACCGCGATCGACGTGACTCCTGAAGCATCTGACGAGAATGAGAATCCAGAGCAAACAATCAATCTGGGAGCGATCTGCCTAGATGAACAAACGGGTGAGAAGCTCTGGGTGATCACCTTGTTCACTCAGGTCGGTGAAGTCGAGTTCCATAAGAAGAACAGCCATGCGAGTCCGACTCCGATCATTGATGGCGATCAGATCTACTTTCACTACGGTCCTCACGGGACCGCTTGTGTGGATATCTCCGGGAACACTCTGTGGTCCCGCAAGTTGGAATATTCGCCCACACACGGGAATGGAGGCTCTCCAGCGTTGGTCGATGACTTGCTGGTTTTCTGCTGCGATGGTCACGATCTTCAGTATTCAATTGCACTCGATAAGAATACCGGCGACGTCAGGTGGAAAACGGATCGCTCTTTCCATGATGGACCGGGGTTTTCTTTTTCGACCCCATTGATTGTGGAGATCAACGGAACGATGCAAGCAATCTGTCCCGCAAGTGGTGCCGTCTACGGATATGAGGCAGCGACAGGGAAAGAGATCTGGCGATTCCAATATCCGGGCGGCTATTCCGTGATCCCCAGACCTGTCTATGGAAATGGACTTGTCTACATCTGCACCGGATACATGAAACCCACATTGCTGGCGATTGATCCAACAGGCACGGGAGACGTCACTGAAACGCACCTTCGCTGGAAGACGGAAAAGCAGGTTCCGCATTCCGCTTCGCTGTTGTTGATCGACGAAAATCTGTTCTTCGTCTCCGACAAGGGGATCGCTCGCTGCGTCGATGCCCTGACAGGCGAAACTCACTGGGAGGAACGCATCGGAGGGAATTTCTCCGCGTCCCCTTTGTATGCTGCGGGGCGGATCTACTTTCAAAACGAAGAAGGGCTAGGAACGGTGATCGCTGCATCCACGACATTTGAGGTGCTCGCCAAAAATCGCATTACGGAGGAGGAGCGGACCTTTGCCAGCTACGCTGTTAATCAGGACTCGCTCTTCATTCGAAGTGAGCGCCATCTGTTCAAGATCGACTGAATTCTGTCGGTCTGATCGAAGATGAAACGTCGAATTCGAAATTAACTCGCCGACTCTTCTGGAGTCGGCGTTTCTCTTGGAATCAACTATGTCTGTCGTCTTAAAACCGGTCAGTGAAGAGGCGCGAATTGCATTTGCCAAGGACCAGTGGTCGTTCCCAGAGGGGGTAACCTTTCTGAATCATGGTTCATTCGGACCGACCCCCCGCGCCGTGCGGGAATCTCGCGAAGGCTGGTTACGGGAGCACGCAGCGAACCCGATGGATTTCTTTGTTCGTCGCGTGGCAGGCCTCATGGAAGAAGCATTGCACGAAGTTGCCAGATTGGTGAAATGCCATCCTGAGAATTTGATCTTTGTCCAGAATGCGACATCAGGCATGAATATCGTCGCGGAGAATACGCCGCTCAGTTCCGGTGACGAAGTTCTTCTGAGTGATCACGAATACGGGGCAGTCGTTCGGATCTGGGGGCAGGCCTGTCAGAAGGTGGGAGCGAAAACAGTGTTGGCCCGCCTCCCGGACCCGCTCGATTCAGAAGACGAGGTCATCGAAGCGATTTTCGCGAAGGCGACACCTCGAACGAAAATGCTCGTGGTGAGCCATGTCACCTCGGCGACCGCAGTCATCATGCCCGTCAAACGGATCTGCGAGCGGGCCAGGGAACTGGGGATTCCAGTCTGCATCGACGGCCCGCATGCGCTCGCGCAGATTGAAATCGACATCAATTCAATTCCATGCGACTTCTACGCGGTCAGTTGCCATAAATGGTTGTGTGCTCCGTATGGAACAGGCTTTCTTTACGTGAAATCACGACACAAACAGGGGTTAAAGCCAAACTTGATTAGCTGGGGAAAAAGTCTCGGCGGAAGACCAGCTTCATGGCGAGATGAATTTCATTGGCCGGGAACCTTTGATCCGACGGGATTTCTCGCGATTCCAGTTGCGATTCAGTGGTTGCGTGATTATGGAATCGCCGAGTTTCGTCGTTACTACACTGAGCTAACGTCTTATGCCAAGTCCCAATTGTTGCAGATTGACGGTGCTCGACTGTTGACGACGGACGCTGTCGATTGGAATGGCAGCATGGTGACTGTTCGTCTTCCGGTTCCAGATACGGGAGAACGTCCCAGCGACTCGCAGCCACTTCAGGTGTGGCTATGGGAGAAGAAGAAAATCGAAATTCCCGTGGTCCGCTGGCGGGATTTCGTCCATACCCGAGTCTCAAGCCACCTCTATAATGACCGGTCTCAGATCGATTATCTTGTCGCGTCGATTCGTGAGTTTTTGGAGACTGAAACCCGGCCGAATTGAGCGGCGTTGAGGAATTCGGGGGTGACTGGAAAGTCTGGTGGCGGGATATTTTCCTATTTCTGCTCAAATTTCCATTTTACTTGTAAAAGTCGTCAACTGCAGGGAAATCTTCTCTGCAGCGGAACCGTAAACCGATATGATGATTCCCGGATTCGCTGACGATTCCAGTGCCACTCTCCTTGCGCTGAAGGATCTTAGGGCGAATCGATTCCTACGCAAAAGTGATTTTTGAATACAATGCCGCTGCACCAGTTCCGTTGGATCCATTTCTGGATGTTGCAGTTCTGAGTTTCCGATGCCAATCAAAAGCAATCAGCTCAAAGACCCTGAATTAAATCTCGTCCCGATGGTGGACGTTCTCATGGTATTGATGATTTTCTTTATGGTGGGGACGCAGTTTATCCGCCGGGAAAGTCAGTATGAGATCAAGCTGCCAACCGTGACAGAAGCGATGCCCTTGACCGACTTGCCGGATGAGCTGGTGGTCAATGTTCAGGAAGACGGGACGTTCTTTCTGGGAGCAGCACAAAAGACGACGGATGAGCTTCTGACGGATTTGATCGCTGCCCAAAAACGTTATCCCGAACAGGTCGTTGTGATACGTGGTGACGAAAGTGGGCGCTACCAGCATGTGATGACAGTGTTGAATCTGTGTAAACGTGCGAGCATTACGAACATTCAGTTGGCGAATCGGATTTCCACCGATGGAGGCTCGTGATGTTCGCAGCCGTGAATCTGAATGCAGAATACTGGCATCTCGTACGCCTCATCATTGCGCTGCTTCAGCCTGTGTTGGTACTGGCATTCATCGCAGGCCTTGTGGTGGCGACCGCGCATCTGCTTTCCATGATTGGAACACGCTGGGGGGATCGACGAACCTCTTCCAAAGCGATGTTCTTCTCGGTGGTGATTCACCTGTTGCTTGTGGTGGGATTGATCACTCTGATCCCGGAGTATCGCACCAAATTTGTTTCACAACTCTCCGAGTTTGACTCCCGACCGATCCGGATCACACAAAATCAAACAGACTCCGGTTCGGAAAGTCTGTCGGAAAAACGCCTTCTTGCTGAGAGTTTGCAGCGTTTTCATGTGAATTCTCTTGCGCCGCTCAATGAATGGGAGCGTTCTGAAACGCCGAGAGAGAAGGCTGCGTCAAATGGAGAGCTGACACGTCCTTTCGACGCCACCGTTCCGCAGACTCCTGATGTGCCTGATCGCGACTGGAAGGCTGAGATTCCTCAACCGGAAGCGCCTCCGAACATTCCTCAGGTGAACACTCAGTTATCGCAGGCTCAAGATGTACTGAGCCCGGAATCGTTGACCCGTGAAACTCAGACAGCGCCGGAAACGCCCGCTGCCTCGATGGAGCGGATAAATCTCACTACATCCCAACCGCAGCCCAATGCTGACCTCGCCCGACCTGAATCACCAGTCGCGATGCCGGAAAATCAGGAACTGATTTCGAACAGGGTGCCTCCGATGGTGAAGGAACCCGCTTCAGAGCCGTTACCCAATCGCACGGACCTCGATGTTTCGCCAACATTGGATGGAGAGATGCCAGCTGCTTCCAATCCTGTTGCGGTCTCTGTTGTCAGGGAATCTCCGGCTGCGAGCCAGGATCAAGCGTTTCCGACGATGACTCGTACTGAGACGAGAACCAGCGTGCCTTCCGCCATGTCTCCGGTGATTGACCGAACTGCGCCACGCCCCCAAGAATTGCCAGCTGACTCAGCGATGGAAGGTTTCGACAGTCGGCTTTCCAGCCTGACTCCAGGATTGAATGGGGCTCAGGAATTGCCGCCGCTCAACACATCGAACGATCCGTTTTTGCAGCGAAGCAATTCCGATCGCGTTCCAATGGCGTACAAGTTACGCACTGAAGACGGTCGGCAAAAAGCTCTCGAAATGTTTGGGGGATCGAAGGAATCTGAGGAAGCAGTCGACCGCAGTCTGAGATGGATGGCGTCTGTTCAGAATCCTGCAGGCTACTGGTCTGCGTCGGAAGAGATTGGTGCAAGTGGGGCTGGGGTTCCGGATGTTGGGGTCACGTCGCTGGCAATCCTGGCGTTCCTCGGCAAATTGAACACGGTGGATCAAGGGCCGTATTCCCCGCAGGTTACCAAAGCGTTGAGATGGCTGGTACAGCAACAAACCGCCAAGCATTGGGGAGAAGGCTGGGGGAGCACTGACGGGTATCTCGGGGGGAATGCAACCGATTTTGAATCGATGTATTGTCACGCGATGGCGACATTTGCGCTGGGAGAAGCCTTCGCAATGTCGCGCGAAAATCCGGAAGCCCAGTGGTTACGAAAGCCTTTGGAAAAAGCGGTCGCATTCATCATCGACGTGCAGAACGTCGACGGAGGGTGGAGGTACGTCAAAGGCCAACGCGAAGGGGATATGAGCATTTTCGGTTGGCAGTTGATGGCTCTGAAAAGTGCCGAAGCAGCAGGCATTTTCATCGATCCGGTCCGTAAAAGTCGGATGCAGAAGTTCTTGACCGAACGTCAACTTGGCAATGCAGGGGGACTCGCAGGGTACCGTGCTCGAGAGGCTGCCAATGCCGCTCAGACAGCGGAAGCTCTTTACTGCCGCCAGATCCTGGGGCTTGGAAAGAACTCCAAAGCCAATCAGGAAGCATTGAATTTGATGCTGGAAAATTTGCCGCAGGAGACGACCCTGAACTTTTACTATTGGTACTACGGCACACTGGCCATGCATCATGAGGGAGGTGAAGCGTGGGAACGTTGGAATGCAGCGTTACGCGATTTGCTGGTCTCTGAACAACGAGTTGATGGCTCGTTCGCAGGGAGCTGGGACCCTAGGGAAGTTTGGGGGAGCTATGGGGGGAGAATGTACTCAACCGCCATCGCGACCCTGAGTCTGGAGGTCTACTATCGTTACCTGCCACATTACAGGTCGTACGATCAATTGTCCGAGGAAACTCGCTAGCCTCTGTCTCAGGTGTGTGTGGCGGCGAAAGCCAGCAATCCGTGCAGACACCCAGTTTTTCAGTCAAACCGTGTGCTTCCAGGTTTACCAATCAGAGATAGCAAATTTCGTCTGATTGAGTGTTTATTTAATGAATGACTAGGAGTTTTTCCTAAGTTGAAATAGGTGTTTTTCTTGTTGATGTGTGGGTTGCAATGGCAGTAGTTTTGGCATCACGACGCTCGATGTTCTGGTCTGCCAATTGATTGCAACAACGTCTCGGCAACGTGGTATCGGCTTTTGTGATGCTGCTGACGGATTCGCCGGAATCACCTGGAAATTAGGGATTCTGGAGGGCTGATTGTCCCCTCTTTCTTTTTTATTTGACTGTTGCGATCAGCAGAAGCGTTATTTTCGATAAGTCGGGGAATATCCCAGCTAAAGTACAAACTTGCCCTTATAAGAAATCCCACTCTACTAGGTTTCGGACGTAGGTTCATGGTGGTGTTGTCTATTGTAGGCACGATATGCCGTTGAGTATTCGACGATGGTGGCAGGATCAGAGATGACCGGTGCGGGCGCGATTCCTGTTGGCAAATCACGTGATGAGTGGGTGCTTGTGGGGTGTCTCCCTCAATCCAACTCGCTCAGCGAAATTCGGATCGATTCACCTTCCTTCGTCATTGGTCGGCGTGCAGAGTCGAATCTGATCATCTCGTCTTCTCGCATCTCTGGACGCCATGCTGAATTACTGAAGATCGGGAAGAACCTCTTTCTGCGAGATCTCGGAAGTACGAATGGAACGTACCTGAACCGCAGAATCGTCAAGCAGCCGACACTCATCTCAGAAGGAGATCACATCGAGCTTGCGGATGTCGAGTTCCGGGTAGAGCTTCGTACCATTCAATCTGAAGAAGAGAACGCTCAGTACGAGATCCTGAAAAAAACAACTCAGGCGTTCGATGTTCTCGAGTCCACATGGGTCATGAGCCAGTTGGATTTATTGTTGTCCGACCGGATGATTCTCGCTGCCTATCAGCCAATCGTTCGACTGGAAGATCGAGAAATTCAAGGATTCGAATCGCTTGCTCGAACGACATTGGCGGGGCTTGAAAACCCGGCCGAGATGTTCCGAACTGCGGAACTGGTCAGAAAGGAAGTGGAACTCAGTCAGTTGTGTCGTGAGTCAGCGGTTGCAGATTCCGGATTTATTCCTCCTGGAATGAATCTCTACATCAATATTCATCCCCATGAACACCTCCTTCAAGATGTGCTTCCTTCGTTAGTCAAAATTCGCCAGAGCTATCCGACGCTCCCGCTGGTGACTGAGATTCATGAAGGAGCGATCTGCGATCTTCAGCTGACGATGGAGTTCTGTCGAGAAGCAAGAAATCTGGGGTGCCAAGTTGCTTACGATGATTTCGGAGCAGGGCAGTCGAGACTTCTCGAACTGATGAAGGCTCCCCCTGATTTTCTGAAGATCGATTCGAGCCTGATTCGTGATATCCATCGTGTTGACCCCTACCAGCGGCGGATGTTGAGAATGCTCGTTAAACTGTGCCGCGATGTTTCGATCACGACAATCGCGGAAGGGGTCGAAAAGGAAGAAGAATTCGTCGTCTGTCGCGAACTGGGATTTGAACTTGCCCAAGGCTTCTATAGTGGGCGCCCCAGATTTGCCTCCAGCTATCTGAATCTCGAATCGATCAAGAAGCAGGGTGCGTCTTCAACTTGAAGATTTGAAATTGATTGCTGAGCGGTTCGGGGTGAAGAGTTCCCTGTTCATCTTCGATCTCGACTGAGAATCCCAGTTTCTTTGCCGCTTTGTAGAAATAGGGGGCCTGAAATCTTCCCGGATCTCCCAGCCAGCACTCGCCTCCCTGTGTCAAGATCGATTGAATGAGGAGCAGGAGAGGTTCGTGTAAGGTTGCATCGTAGGTCACCTCGCATCCAACGAGGACCGGGAACTTGATTTCGGGGATCTCTCGCCAATCGAGTTGCATCACTTCCGGGTCTGACAATCCGTTGAGAACCGCGTTGAAGCGACAGATGTGCAGAGCAGTCTGGTCGTAATCGCTGTAGGTGACTGAATCACCCCGTAGCTGTGCCGCCAGCCCGACTAGTCCTATTCCGGCTCCTAGTTCCAGAACTTTGGTGCCGACCGGCCACGGTGCGGTGAACATTCTGGCTGCCATTTTAATGGAACTGGGCCAAAGAAATGCCCAGTACGGCATGTAATCGTTCTTCGCGTTTTCCGCATGAACCTGCTCATCGTCCAGAAAGAGATCGGGATCTCCGGGACGATACATGCGAATCGTTTGATCGGCGATCCGAATCTCCTGTGGGGTCCAGCCACCGGGGATTTCAGGCAGAACGTCCGCGGTTCCTGGAATCGTAGGAAACGCTGATGGTGCTGGATTTGGAGAATCGGAGTCGAGTGGAGATTGGTTCATGATGCCCGTTTTAAGAACCGCGGCGACTGGAGTCCAGTTCGAGATCCCCGGCAGAGTTTACGCCAACGTCACGATTCCGAAATTCCGCTTGGCATCGCTTCGCATTCCCTGTCAGGGCGGGGATTGCTTAGAGACAATTCCTCGAGAGCCACGATAATTTTCTGAAGAGTTCACAAACACTTCGGAATCCACAAATGCCTCCACGTCGACGCCCCCCAGTCAGCGGACAAGCTGTTACGACGCGTCACTTGCATCCGGAGCAATACCTGCAGCCATTTCTGAGGTATCTGGAGGCTGAATGTGGGATGTCATCCAATACGGTTCAGGCCTACCGGAACGATTTAAGCCAGTTCATCAGCTGGTTCGATGAAAAGCACATCCAGTCGGTGTTGGAAGTCAATTTGCAAGTTCTGGCGGGGTTCGTCGAAGCTCTGCACGAACGGAATTTGAAGCCGACAACGATCTCTCGCCGGCTGGTCGGTCTGAAGATGTTTTTCCGCTTTCTTGTTTTGGAAGGGGTC
Source organism: Planctomicrobium mucosum (assembly GCF_051466335.1). Taxonomy (NCBI): domain Bacteria; kingdom Pseudomonadati; phylum Planctomycetota; class Planctomycetia; order Planctomycetales; family Planctomycetaceae; genus Planctomicrobium; species Planctomicrobium mucosum. Next base: position 2,254,566 of record NZ_CP195793.1, read on the forward strand.
GTCGTCGAGAGCACGGTCGAACTGCTTTCTTCCCCCAAATTGTGGCAGTATCTCCCGACGGTATTGAGTCCTGAAAAGGTAAATGAACTACTGAACGCCCCGAATTGGGAAGATCAGTTTCCATTACGTGACAGGGCTGTGCTGACTGTCCTGTACGCAACTGGATGTCGAGCTTCTGAAGTGACAGGCCTGCGTCTCACCGACGTCAAACTCGATCAGAATTTCTGTCGATGTTTGGGGAAGGGAAACAAAGAACGCATCGTCTCGCTCAATCCGATCGCAGTGAAGGCGATTCAAGACTACCTGACACGAGAGCGACCGACTCAGACACGGCTGAGGGATTCAGAGTTCATGTTTCTGACGCGAACTGGCCGACCACTGACACGAGTGAATGTCTGGCAGTTAGTGAAGAAGTACTCGCTTCGCGCTGGATGCGGCAATCGTGTGAGCCCGCATACCCTTCGTCACAGCTTTGCGACACACATGCTGGCGGGTGGGGCCGAGATTCGTGCACTTCAAGAGTTACTCGGCCATGCCAGCATCCGTACCACGCAGATCTACACTCAGGTTGAGCATAGTCGACTGAAGTCAATTCATGCCAAATGCCATCCACGAGGGTAGACTCCGCCTGCTGAGGTGCGTTGTGGCGAAACGAGGCAGACTCAACTGAGTGTCGTGTCGACTCCCGATGACATCACACGTCGCTCGGCGTGAGAGTCAGTCATCTCCACGGCCAAGGTACGACCTGTCGATTCCCAGGAGAACCTGCAAACTTGTCGAGACGGTTCCCAGTGCGACACCGATCATGATCGCGCGATTCCCCGCGGTATTGAAGATCGACATGATGTAGACGGTCATCTGATCCAGTCGAAACGCCGAGAACTGATCTGGAATCCAGCTTGTGAGTGCCGGTCCGGCCGATGTTCTTCCCAGTAGAATGATGAACGCCGTCCCGAGAAGCAGGATCGCTTCAAGGTTCTTGGCACGAAATGCCCGGAACGCTGCTGAGGCAACATAGAACGCGAGCACTGCAAACGTTGTCGTCAACAGCGGTTGATAGATGTATTCGTAGAGCCACCAGAATGGGCTTCCCTGACCGGTGTAGTCGCCTGACCATCGATACTTGATCTGGTGAGCGTTGATGAACAATTCACCAACGCGTTGACGCCACGCAAACTGCTCTCTTGTTTCGCTCAACAGATAGTCGCGTTGTTCTGGAGCGAGATGCCCAACTTCCAGCAGTCGGAAGCAGAGAGCCTTCATTTGGTCGGCCTGATTCGGTAGCTGCGAGAAGAAAGAAGCGAGTGCATCCTGCTGTGCGGGCGTAAATTCACCCTGTGCCGCGAGCCCTTCAGCCAGTGCGGACTGTGACATGTCGCCACTCAGAGTGAATTCTTGTATCAGATTGATCTGAGCGTCATTGAGCTGAATTGGAGGGGGGGCTGGAGTGCTGAGATCTGGGTCAGTTGCTCCGCTGCGAATTTCAGTCAGGAGCTCGCAACTCGTTTTTGGAGTCGGTTCTGGAGCCCCGGCGGTATTCAACACTTGAACCAGTAACCCAGGTTTCCAATCGGCGGCAAAGAAGAGCGAGAACGCCTCCGATTGAGCTTCAGTTAACGGCTTTCCACGTTGTTCGATTTCAGCGAGGAGTGCGGCGCGCTGAGCTTCTGTGGATGGGCGTGTTTTCGGAGGATTCGTCCAGACGTTCGCGAGGTTCTCTCTCAGTCCGACCGAAATAGGACCTTTCACCCGGAGAATTCCCTCGTCAAGTTGAACAAGTTCACGTTGCCCCTCCGGGATTGAGAAGTTCTCAGGAACGTGAGCAACTTCGATTGCAGTTTCCCGACGAGTGATGTCGTAGAGATAGTCCGCCGTCTTTTTGGCGATTTCGGAATGATCGAACAGGGCAAGAAACGCCTCCTTGTCTGCGTCGCTCATCGACCCTTTGAATGCGAGCTTGGAGTGGTCAGCGTCGTATCGCAATTTCCCCTTGAGTGCCGCAGGAGGAACCGCCAGTTGAGAGAGATGTTCGATCTCGCATTTCCATTCCAGCTGATCACGATGGCTGATCAAGTCGTCGTGCTGTTGCTGACTCATCCATCCCCGGAAGCGGAGGAGATTTCCATCCTTCGTCTTTTCGAACTGGATTTGCTGGCGCGCCGATTTCGGGATCAGCTTTCCATCACCTCGCACCGGAATCTCTGCGATGGGGGATTCAAACAGAGGAAGCTGATCGAGAGGAAAATCAACGAAAGTTTCTCCGTATGCTTCCGAACTGGCTTCGGGGATCGTTCCAATTTTTCCCAAGCCGAGTAGGAGAGTCCCTACAAAGAAGATCAAGGTGATCGCAGCATAACCCCAGCCAGATTGACGATCGCTAATCTTCTGGAGTTGCAGTCGAAAGAGGTTGGCACCACCCAGCACAAAAGCGATGGCAGCCAGAATGTCGAACCAGATTGCAGCTTCTTCGCCTGGATGCTGTAACGCAGGTACGAAGTAAGAGACAATTAAAATAAACCCGGCAATTGCCGTAATCAGCAGTGGAATCGTCCGTTTCATGGATGCGGAGCCGATCTTTATCTCGTGCTGAAAACGCTCCTGAACATGGATGAGCCGGATTCAGGAGCGTGAGTTCAAATACTGCGACGACGTTCATTCCAAGAGTGAATCATCGATCGGCCTTTCAACTGCGGACGATCGATGTGCACTGTTCATTAACGAACGGGAGTGATCTTCCCGCTGCGAATACTTTCTGCTTCTGCGTAGCAAATCTTCAATGCTTCACAGGCAAGTTCACCTGAGAGGACATGGGCAGGTTCTCCTGCTTTGATTGCGTCGACAGCGGTCTGAATTTCTCCGATAAAGGCCCCGCACCATTCAGTGCTTCCGCCTGGATTAGGAGTTTCAACTGGTCCCTCATTTGGAATGAGGGTCAGTGGTCGGTTGACGACCCATTCTTCGCCGTATGTGCCGACGTCAAGCTGAATCGTGGCCTTCTCTAGCAGCAATTCGAAGCTCTGAGCGAACTTCAGTTGCCCTGCAGCGATTCCACCGCTGATGCAGCTGACGGCAAGGTCGGCGTCATCGTAGATGTACTGAGTGGAGACGTGATTGACGAAGCCTTCCTTGAGGAGACCGCGAGAGAAGACACTCTTCGGAATCCCGCACAGAAGGCCGATATAGTGATTGTCGTGGATGTGCAAATCGATCCCCCATCCGCCCAGCTTGCGGAAGTCGCTGATGTCCGACGACCATGCTGGTGGCGCGATGACTCGGCGGAATGAGGCTCCAAGGAGCTTTCCGTATCGTCCGCTGGTAACCGCTTCGCGTGCCCAGTTGAACTCTGGGAAGAAGGGGAGAACGTGGCCGACAAGGAGCATCTTGCCCGCTTTCTTGGCGGCAGCAAGCATCCGTTCGGCTGCTTCAAGTTCAATTGCAATCGGCTTTTCAACCAGAACATGCTTGCCAGCTTCGAGAGCTTCGATGGTGATGCTCTCGTGCTGATCGGTCGGCAGGCACAAGTGGACCAAGTCAATGTCTGGATCGTTGAGAAGATCTTGATGATCTTCGTAGGTCTTCACACCGGTCAGGTCTGTCTGGGCACTTCCTCGAGGGCCGAAATTCCCTTGAATGTCAGACCAGTCACCAGCGAGCTTTTTCTTGCTCCGAGTGGCAATCGCTGCGACGTGAGCCCCGTTGACATGTTTAATCGCCTCGAAATGGGTCATCCCCATAAATCCGAGCCCAATAATCCCGATTCTTAAACTCATCCACGTATCCTCTATAGTGAAACCGACAACAGCAAATTACCAGAGCTGGGCGCTCGTGCCAACTTGCGGGCGCTTGCATTCAGCGAGATTCGAATGTCCAATCGGAAACTTCCCACCTCTCTTCCATCCTAGTTGGGTCTCGAGATGTTTTGTCCCTGTCCAATCGCTTTCGTTTTGCACCGGAATTTTGCACTTCTCTGCGCGTTTCTGCTGTTGTGTTGCGAGAATCGTGATTGTTTGGCTCAGGCTGAAATATCAGGGCAATCTGCGGAGTCAAAGCAAGCGCTCGACAATAAAGATGCCCACAACTGGCCCGGTCTGCTCGGTCCATATGGAACCGGGCATTCTGATGAGACTGGTTTGCTTGATGAGTGGCCCAAAGAAGGGCCACCGGTAGTCTGGAAGAAGGAAATCGGAACCGGCTACAGCGCTCCAAGTGTGACTAACGGGCGACTGGTGTTTCATCATCGCATCGGAGGCAACGAGATTGTTGAGTGCGTTGAGGCTGCGACAGGCGAACCGATTTGGAGTCAGCAAACACGCAGTCGCTTTCAAGACCCGTATGGTTACAACAACGGACCTCGATGCAGCCCTGTGCTGACTCCAACGCGATGTTTCACGCTGGGAGCGGAAGGGAAGCTGCTCTGTCTCAATCTGGAAGATGGAGCGATCATCTGGGAGCGCAATCTCAGAGATGACTTCACGATTCCAGAAGGCTTCTTCGGAATCGGAGCGACACCCGTTCTGGAAAAAGACAAGTTGATTGTCGCAGTTGGTGGGCAACCGAACTCAGGGATCGTCGCATTTGCGGCGGAGACCGGAGAGATTCTCTGGGAGAGTGTTGGGGAGAACACCTGGGACGGCGCTGAGACCGGGTGGCCCAGCCCCAAGACATACACTTGGGAAGGGGATGAGATGGTTGTCAGCTACTCGTCACCGATGGCTGTCACCATTCATGGGCGGCGACATCTGTTGTGCTTCATGCGGCAAGGTCTGGTTTCAGTCGATCCGGAAACAGGCGAAGAGCTCTTTCATTTCTGGTTCCGTGCGAGGGTTCACGAGTCAGTCAACGCAGCTCAACCGGTCGTCGTCGAAGACACCATTCTGTTAGGGGCGGCATATCGCGCGGGTTCAGTTCTGCTTGGGGTAAATCCCGATGGGACATCGGTGAAAACAATCTGGCGAGAGCCGCAGATACTGTCGACTCACTGGTCCACGACACTCTTTGCAAAGGGGTGTTATTTCGGCTTCAGCGGGCGTCATGAGAATGAAGGAGTGCTGCAGTGTGTTGATGCAGCGACAGGGAAGGTCAAGTGGCAATCAACGGGTTGGGAGCGAGTTGAAGATCTTCAACAAGATGGTGTAGGTCGGGTTGTTGATGGCAAGACTGGAGGCGTGATTCCATGGCCATTCTATGGTCGAGGGTCCGCAATCATCGCAGAGGACAAGCTGATTGTGCTCGGTGAACGCGGGACACTCGCGCTGTTGAAAGTCGATACAGATCGCTGGGTCGAAGTTTCACGGTTCGCTGCGCCGGAGATGAAGTATCCAAGCTGGACAGCCCCTGTTTTATCAGGTGGAAGGCTCTTTTTGCGTTGCGAAGATGCTTTGGTTTGTCTTGATATTGCGGCAAAAAAATGAGGTCGCTCTTGAGGTTGGTGTTGCCGTATTTTGAGACAGTCATGTCGCACGATAGACAACGTTGTGCTGTCGTATTTTTGTGGTCAACATTTCACTCGCTCAATTGATTGAAGAGATTGCTTGGTACAGTGAATAGGCGTTTCAACAATTCTGAATGACTCTGCAAAAAATCACGTAGTGTTAAAAATTTCAGTTGTCGCAATCGCGGAACCGTTGCTATAGTTTCGGTTCAAACCAGTCTGGGGATTCAAAACTCATCCAGAATCCCAATCGTCCGTTCTTCCAATTTGGAGAGTCTTGGTGCAAGAGCATCTGATCGAAATCTGTGTTGGTGAGACCATCATGGTTGGCCAATGTCGAATCACGGTGCTGAAGACTCAAGGAGACGAACTGTTCTTCGAAATTGATGGTGATGGGGAAGGGGATTCTTCATGGGGATCCCTTCTTGATTATCAGCCGGAAGAGGTCGCTTAGTCCGACCTTTTGCAATATCGAATTTCCGACTCCTGTGTTGGGGGATCTGATTGCAAGCTGATTCCGGACGTGATTGAGTAAACTGCTCGTAGGCTCAATGTCCATGAACTCAAGGCTGAATCTCGGTGATCGATCGCTGGAAGTTGGTGGTCTTTTAAGCGGTGATTCGACTCGCAGGACGCGAGTTTTCTCTTAGCGACTCAATGCTTGGTCGTGTTGCGTAGTCGGGCTGTCTGGCGACTATTTTCGAGGCGACCGTGAGCGGCCAGTCTTCTGTCTCTGCTGCCCGCGTAAAACCAGCTTCGTCTTTAGCCTGGCTCTGTGTCACCACACGATGCTGACCAAGTCGGGGTCTGTGCAGACTGTTGGTCTGGCATGAGAGCGAGTTCATCACTGGCAACTCGGGCAATTGCAGAGTGCTGGGGGATTTCTCCCTACTTCAGTTTGTTGAGGAGTAGGGGAGAGTGAAAACGAAATCAGATTGGCTCCCGTTGTACAGAGGCCAATCTGGTTGATTTCAGTGAACTGGTTTCGCTGTTCGATTAAGCGACTTCGAAGATGGCTTCCACTTCCACAGTTGCGTTGAGCGGAAGGGCGTTGACCCCAACAGCAGCGCGAGCATGGCGACCTGCTTCCCCGAAGAGTTTCACCATGAGTTCGCTCGCGCCGTTGGCGACGAGCGGCTGATCGGAAAATCCATCGACAGATTGGACGAAGACGCCCAGTCGGACCACTCGTTTCACCTGGGAGAGATCTCCCCCAAGTTCCTGTTTCAAAATCGCCAGTGCATTCAGGACGCATTGGGAGGCAGCAGCCTGCGCCTGATCAATCTGGACTGAAGATGGAACCGGTCCTGTTGCCAGCAGTGCTTTTCCCGCGAATGGAAGTTGCCCGCTGATAAACACGAGGTTGCCGGTGCGGACACATGGGACATAAGCCGCGACGGGCTTTGGAGCCTCAGGCAGGGAGAGTCCCATCGATTCCAGGATTGTTTCAACAGACATTGCAGGGACTCCCAGTCAAGTTGAGGTTCGTTCGTCAGTAGGCAGGGCAAGCGGAAGGTGCTCGTGCCATAAACAAGTGCAGAGCGCTACAGGGACTGCAGCACTCTGTCTGTTGTTCCGTCCTAAAACCCAGACCGTTCAAAAGCCGGCAGGATTCTGATGAGCTCTACTTGCCTTGTGGGCGCTGGAGCTGTTCAGCTTGTCGGCGGTACTTCAACGCCTGATAAGCGAATGTTGACTGCTTTGGGCGGCTTCCTGCAGTCTTCGAGAGACGCTCGTACTTCGCAGACAGAGCCAACTTAACATCAACCAGAGTTTTTGTGCGGTCCATTATTTTCGCCTCTTCCGCAACTGAGTTTCTGTAATCAGAAACATCTATGCCGCAGTGTTCCAAACCGAATAGTGAGTTTTTTCAAATCCCATTTCGGGACCGGAAAAAGAATCGGGAATTCTAAAGAACTTTCGTCACAAATTCCAGACAACGTCCTCATGCGTCAACCGAGGGTTGCTCGAATTGACCACGAATTAACGCAACGTCCGATTTGATTTGATGTTGCAGCTCTTCGGCTGACTCGAATTTCTTCAGGCCCCGAACGAAATTGAGGAATTCAACAACGAGATATTGGCCGTAAAGGTCGCCGGAAAAGTCGAGAAGGTGAACTTCGATTTTCCGTCGACCATCGGAGAATGTTGGGTTAGGACCAATGCTCACTGCAGCAAGGTGAGATCCAGAACCGGTCAACACCCGGCATCCGTATACACCATCCACAGGGACCATGTTGTCGACATTTTCAATATTCGCTGTCGGAAATCCAATCGTTCGACCTCGCTGAGCGCCATATCTGACGACCCCTTCAATTGAGTGGGGGCGTCCAAGAAATTCCGCAGCGGCAGCGACATCTCCGGATGAGAGTGCTCTGCGAATCATGCTGGACGAAACGAGGCTCTCTCCCTGGGTCTGTAGATCGACGATGGTGAGTTCGCAACCCGCTTCTTCACAAAGCTGCTTGAGAACCGCGTCATTTCCCGTACGGTCTTTGCCAAAGTAGAAATTAGGCCCTTCGACCATGCCGCGGGCCTGAAATTGCCCAATGACAACCCGATCGAAAAATTCACGCGGGGTGAGCTGTAGCAATTCCGGAGTCGTGGGGTAAACGACGACGCGGTCGATCCCCAACTCCTGCATTCTCCGGATTTTCTGATGGGAGGTCGTCAGGCGGGGGGGAGGAGGCGTTTCTGGGTTCAGAAGGATCGCTGGATGCGGATCGAATGTCATCACAACAGATGGAACATTCAATCTGGCCGATTTTTCCATCAATTGCTGAAGGATGTGCTGATGTCCCCGGTGGATGCCATCAAAATTGCCAATCGAAAGGACGCAGCCAAGGTTCGGGTCGAGTCCCTCAATGAATGCCAGAGAGTTCATGCGAAATTCTAACTATTTGCAGCCAAGCATACTGCTCGACGTACGAAAATGATGGCCGAAATCATGTCGTCATTCACAGGGATACAGGGGGACCGGCCAGCTTGCTTCATCTCCCACCTGCGCGATCGAAGTTCCAGAATAGCGGACTGTTGGCCAACTTGCATATCGTCGAACGAATCCGCAATCACTGATTGAGCACCGAGTGCAGGGGGCTCCGGAGCATCTCGGGGTTGTTCTCTCTCGAAATTCACTGGTAGACTCCAGCTCAGTCCGGAAACGGGACGCGTCGCTGCACGAGCTTTGGATGAATGAACTTCGAAAATCGTCCAATTGAGTTTGTCGCGAATTCGAACTGAATCCGATGAGCTGTTTGTTGGAAGGGAACTCTACTGTGCTTCGAAACCGTTCGATCCAATGGACGCTATTTTTCGGCTTGGGATTTGTTGGCTTGCTTGTGGTCGCGTCGACGATCTGCAGTGCGATCGGCTTGCATGCCTACGGGCGAACAGTCGCTGATTTGGAACTCAGTACAGGCAAGCTCCCCCGACGTTCCGATTTGACTGCCGCCATCAGCAGGATCTATCCCCCCTTGATGGTCGATTTCCCTAGTGAGCAGGCTCCGCGTGAAATTCGAATTCAAGCGGGTAAAATTCAAAGATCCAACGTGCAGCGAGTGTTCGATACGGTTGTCGCGGAAGTCGAACTCATCAAACGTTCGTGGCAAACACTTCCCGCTGAGTTGCAACACAACTCGAGCGAACGTGTTGCTTACCAAACGTTGTTCTACACGGTCGACAGCGGACTCGAATCGATCCGCGGGATGATTGAAGGGCTCGAGCCGACTGAAACCCGCGATGTGCATGATCGAAACGCCAAAGCGATCGGTCAGACAGCCGCGCAGATGACAGACGTTATTAACGGATCGCTCGACCCAGCGAGTCGACTGAGTGATCGATTGCGTGAAGCAAAGTTGGCCTACTTGACGCAGACCAGACTTGCGATTGGTCTGGGCGTTCTGTCTGTTGTGGTGTTGTTCGTCTCCGCCTTGGGAGCATTCACGCGGATTTTTAAGCCGATGGCAGATCTCCTGAAGGGAGTTCGTCGCATCACCGTGGGTGACTATGCATTTCGTGTGAAGGTGAACTCTCAATGCGAGATTTCGGAACTCGCCAGCGCCTTCAATGAAATGGGCAGTCGAATTCAGGAAGATCGAGCGAATAAAGAACGCGAAATCGAAGAACGCAGCAAGCAATTGATCGTCTCTGAACGACTCGTGAGTGCCGGCTTTCTAGCATCTGGCGTCGCTCATGAAATTAATAATCCATTGTCAGTCATCATGACGGCGGCTTACGGCCTGGACATGCGACTCGATGACGAAATCCTTTCTCATGTGGTGGAATCAGACCGTGCAGATATCCGGGAGTATCTGGGTTTAATCCAGTCGGAAGCAGAGCGATGTGAACGGATTACCAAGAAGCTGCTCGACTTCTCACACGGCAGGGAAGAAGACCGAAATCTGTACGACGTGACAGCCATCGTGCAAGAGGTGACCAATATGGTTGGCCATCTGAGTCGGTATCAAGACCGCAAGATCAGCGTGAATCGGGAAATTCCTCTGCACGCATGGGTTAACTCATCTGAAATGAAGCAGGTGATTTTGAACCTTGTCGCCAATGCGCTGGATGCGACTCAAGCTGGAGGACATGTCGACATCAGTCTGCGTGAGCTTCCAGAAGAAGTTGAAATCAGCGTCAAGGACGATGGCTGCGGAATGACGAAAGAGCAGCTAAAAAAGATCTTCGAGCCCTTCTTTACGACAAAAGACGTTGGTAAGGGTACCGGACTGGGACTGGCAATCACGCACCGAATCATCCGTGATCACGGCGGAACGCTTGAAGTGGACAGCGCCGGTCCGAACTTGGGGTCACGCTTTTGTTTGCGACTTCCCAAGACCGCTGCCAGAGCCAATGCTGCTTGATGCCGACGTAAGAGTCAGCGAGCGCGCTTTCGCGTCGCCGGAAATGGGCGATATGGGCATCGTCGAGCAGCGAGAAGCTCGAACAGACACCCGTTTTTTCCGTTTCTTGAACGGCCGCGGAGCCTGCAATTTCGATCTGCCCTCAGAACAGAGTTGATCAAGATTGGATCGGAGCAGGGGGCAAAGGGCGGCAATGGGTTTTGAATCACTCTGACGGCCGATTCCGGGGCCGTTGCTGATTCGTCAGTATTTGAGGTGCCAAAACAAAAACGCCCCCTGCGGCACTCGACGCTGGGGGCGATTTTGAATGAATTCTGTCGCTCGCTTACGCAAATTCTGGACGACGGCGGCGAAGCTGATCTTTCAGGCGGGCGACGATGCTGGAGTGCATCTGGCTCACGCGGCTTTCTGAAAGTCCGAGTGTCTGACCAATTTCCTTCATCGTCAGTTCTTCATAATAATAAAGAATGATGATGAGGCGTTCGTTCCGATTGAGTCCTTTTGTGACGAGTTTCATCACATCACGTTTCTGGATGCCCAGTGTCGGGTCTTCACCCTTCTGGTCTTCCACAACATCGATCTCTCGGACGTCTTTGTAGCTGTCCGTTTCGTACCACTTCTTATTCAGACTGACGAGACCAACTGCCAAGGCTTCGGTCTTCAGCTTTTCGAAGTCGTCGAGTGACATTTCCATCTTGCGAGCAAGTTCTGGATCTGTGGGGGGACGACCGAAGGCTGCTTCGAGTTCCTTGCGGGCTGCTTCCAGTTTGCTGGCCTTACTTCGCACGAGACGAGGAACCCAGTCCATGGTGCGCAGTTCATCGAGCATGGCCCCGCGGATACGCGGCACGCAGTAAGTTTCAAATTTCACGCCGCGATCGAGGTCGAATGCTTCAATCGCATCCATGAGCCCGAAGACTCCTGCGGAAATCAGGTCATTCAAATCAACACCATCTGGCAATTTCGACCAGACGCGTTCTGCGTTGAATCGGACGAGCTGGAAATAGTTCTCAATGAGACGATTTCGCAGCTCCTGATTCTCTTGGTCTTTCTTGAATTCCAGCCAGACCGCCTGGATATCTTCTTTGACCCTCATGGTCATAAAACTCCTCCGTGACCTCATGTCGTCGCCGGAACCGAAAGGATCTTGTTTCCTAGGCCTGGCGAAGATGCGAAAGCCATATGGAAACTTGATCTATTAATCGGCAAAGCGAGAAGAGCAGTTGAGTGCGATTGTTACAATTGTTGCGACTGTTACAGATTCACAAAAGTGCCGGGGTTAATCATCTATCTATGAATGTCGCACCTCATTGGTGAGTCAATGGATTCCCAATCGCTCGCATCCTGCTGTTGCGATCGGGTTCGTGACTACCAGAAGTGATCGATTCAATTTTTCGAAACTGGTGAAATTGATCGACTGCGGATCAATTCCTGACCGGCTTGCGAACTCCGCGACAGGTTCATTTATTTGTCAGGCGGAAGCGGGTAGATATCGCAAGAAGCCAAAATCTGTCCAGCGCCCTCTCGAGAAATGAGAGTTGAGAGGGGGGTGGTCTGCAAAAGCTGCCGACCCGTTCCCCAGCAACTGAGGAACGGGTCGGAAACAAGCGAAATCTGCTGGTGAGTCGAGCACGCAGTTCAAGCAAAGCCCAGAGAGGCAACTGGTTCAGACAAGCTACCTAAAGTTACATAAGTTTTGGCTTTTGTATTTCACGGTCAGACATTCCGGCAGGAATTTTTTCCAGATGGGACTGTCGGAGACCTCTTTGCGACCCCGATGGACTCGTCCCGGAAAAGAAGCAGAAATTCGCCGGAACGAAACTGCTTCAGACCAAAAAGCGATCAGCGGTCATTGATGTCGATTACCCCCTGTCTCAGGAGGGTGTGGCGGCGAATGGCGGCAAAAACTCGTTCAAACGCTGCGTTTATGGCCGCCGGAAAGCCACACTCTCGTGAGAGGCGCTCTAGTATCGAACTCGTACCACACCGCGTCGTGGATAAACAACTGCTCGAGGTGCTGGACGCTGCACAGCGCGAATGACGACGGGAGCGGGAGCGACTGGCGTCACCACAACTGGAGCGCCGTAAACAGGAGTCGAGTAATAACCGACCTGCGTCACCATATCGTCAGCCATGGGGGCAACCGGAACTGGGGGAATTGGCGAACTCCCCTCAGGGATCGGTGCGATTGGTGTGGGGACGACTGGAGTCGGAATGGCTGGTGTCGCTGCCGGCACTTGTGGCGGCATTGCCGGTGCAGGGGGGACGATCACGGGAGCAACAGGGACCACCACACGATATGCCGGTGCATAACGCAGTCCGACCGGAACAGGTGTATAGACTGGGCCAACTACCACCGGGAAGGTCGTTGTGCCGGTTGGAACGTAGTAAACCTGAGCTTCCGCCAAAGAAGCGGACAGGCTGCAGACAGCCGCACACAACAACAGTCGAACAGTTCGCATGACTTAATCCTTGTATAATAGGCAAGTTGAAACGGGTAACTTGCGTAGACCTCAACTTTAGGGCAATTTCTGTTGGCTGTCGATTATATAGAGGGAGATATTGGCTTTTCTCACATTTCCCGAGCCATCCAATCGTCGCATTCGGTCTGATGTGCGTTGCGGAGGAGTAGGGAAGCCCCCTCGTTTTATCAGCGCAGACCGATTTGATTGAGCGACATGCTTTCAAACCTCTCGAAGTAATTCGATGGACTCAGAAACCAGACCAGAATGGACGAAGTGGCTCATCAGTCAGCTCATCCGCCAAATTTCTGGGGGTGAAGAACAGCCGATGCACCGACAACTACCGCGATCATGGGGTTCCGCGCCTCTCCAATGTCCCAGACAACCGACCGAAAGCACGAGGATTCACCTCTGAAGGGGAGTGATTTCCAGCTTTCGTGAATCGAAGCAAAGCAAATTGGGAGCAATCGAATTTTCGATCTTTGATTGAAAACTCCGGCTAAGTTGCCTCGGTTGCCACTCAGCGTCGAAATTGCTCGTGCAATAAAAAAAGAGCTGCTCATCCCATCAATGAGCAGCTCTCCCTTCCCTCCCCTTGAGAACTCCACTTACTTCGAAGCAGCCTTCTCAGGGAGATCACCAATAATCAGCTTCATTTCGTCCGAGTTGGCACGAAGTTCAGGGGAGTACATGGCGTGTGCCTTGGTGGGCAGGGCACTGAACTTTCCAGGGACTTCCGCACGCACACGGTAGCTCACAGAGTGTTTGCCGCGCGACAGCTGACGCAAGAAGAACGCCACTTTTTCGTCGCGGAACTCGACATACGCCCCCAAACCTCCGGAGGTGTATCCGCTCTGCAGGTCGACCGGCTCGCAGCCAGCTGCTTTCATGTCCTCGAAGATCACGTACTCGTAGTCATTCTTTGAATCGATCTCGAGTTCAATCTCGACCAGATCCCCGCTGACCACTTCTGAAAGACTTGCGAGTTCTTCCCGCTTGTATTTCAGAACTGCCTGATCAACAACTTCTCCTCGGCTGCCAGCGACTGTGCCTTTTGCGTCCTTATCCTGAATGAGACGATAGAACTTGCGTCCCACCTTGATCTCCAGGCCGGCAGCCGTGATGAACTCCTCCTTGGTGAAGTTCGTCACGTAGGCGTTGAAGTACAACGGATTCAATGGACCTTCTTTTCCGTCCAGCGATTTACGTCGTAGCTCGACAGTGTGTTCTCCAGATGTCACTGCCTCCCCTTCAAGGACAAACGAGCCATTGAAGCTGAACAGCACTTCTGGAGTGATCTCAACCGATTGCTTCAGTTCGCCGTCCAGCAGGACTTCGACAACCATATTCGGTTTCCCTTCGCCAGAAGCCTTGAGGTACTCGGCGAGTGCTTCGATGCAGTACGCGGTATCTCGGGTGCTATTCCAGTAAGTCCCATTCTTTCGGTTGTTGATCAGGTATTTCACCAAGCCTGCTGCCTTGGGATTCTTGGCATCGACCCGTGACAGGAGCTTCAGATACTGAGCGTTCGCTTCCACGGTGTTGCTGTACCAGTACCACCATGCGTTGTTGTTGGGCAGATCGATGTACGCAGTCTGGTTTTCCTCGTCCACTTTCATGAACTGATCAATGTTCTTGATGACCATGTTGCGTTGCTCGATCGCCTGCAGTTCATGCAAAGCCAGTCCGAACAGTGCCTGCGAGTAGAGTGAGACCTTATTGCGATCGCGATACAGGAAACGCTGCATTTCGGCGTTCTCGACCTTCGCATCGACCAGAATGGAGAACACGAGGACATCGAGATCTGACACCTGCTGTTTGTAGCGTTCTTTGCGTGTCGGATCCTTGGTGTGTCGCTCCCCTTCCTGAAGAAGTGCGACCTGTTCGTCCTGACTCGATTTCAGCCAGGCAATTCCTCGGTCCAGCATCCCGTCAACAAGAGCAACGTCGTTCTTGGCTGCGATCTGGAGTCCGTGAACAACAACCGCAGTAGTGTGCGGATAGGAACGTTCCTGGAATCCGGAGAACCAGCCCCAGCCACCATCATCATTCTGCATGGCGGCCAGATCTTTGACGCCGGTTTTCACCATCAACGATAGTTCGTCTTCGCTAAACACCGGGTTTCGGTCGAATTGCTTCCAGCGTTTTGCTCTTTCCGCAGGATCGCCGATTTCCTGAGCGTTCAGGTTGGTTCGCTTCTCTTGAATGGCTTTGAGATTCATCCCCATGTCGAGAAGGATCTTCTGAGTGATCACCGTCGGGACGAAGCGGTTCAGTGTCTGCTCTGTGCATCCATAGGGGTAATCGGCGAGGTAGGGGAGGGCGTCAACCATTGCACCTGCCAGAGTCGGCGAATAACGAATCTCGATTCGGGATTGCTCCGCATTCCGCTCTTCTGGGACAGTGAACTTCACGCTCCCACTTGTTGCGTCTGGACGAATGATTCCGCTGTAGGATTCCGTTTTGAGGATTCCATGAACAATCACAGGGAACTTCATCTGCATTGCGTCCGATTCTTCATCAGTCAACGCCTTCATTGTGATGGCTGCCTCTCCGGGAGCGACAGCTTTCACTTTCCAGTCGATCCGATGTTCTCCGCCAGCAGCAATTGTTACGGTCTGCTTCAGATCATCGCTGATTGGGCGGAGCGTGTCACCGGCCAGTTCCAACACGACCTGAACCTGTTTATCGGACTTCAGGTAGTTGTGAACAACTGCTGAGAGAACGACTTCGTCTGTCTCGACAAAGAAGCGAGGAGCCTGAAGACGAACAACCAGATTCTTGGCTGTGACGACTTCACGTGTCGATTCACCGACATTAGTGCCTGCTCCCATTCCCCAAGCCCGGATCTTCCAGCTGGAGAGATTCTCTGGCATATCGAATGTGACTTTCGCAATGCCAGTTTTGTCGGTGACAATGTCAGCCTTCCAGAACGCGGTATCGGCGAAATTCGTTCGAACTGTGGGGGCAACTGTCGTTGCGTCTGCTCCGCCACCCGCCGGTCCGTTTTGCCCCTTCGCCATCGCTGCCTCAGGGGCTGCCCCATCCATCATCATCATCGGAGCGGCTTGAGGGGCATCGAATTCTGCTCCACCCGCACCGGCCCGACTTCGCAACATCTTGCGACCACCAAAATTGTTGTCTTCTTTGTAATTCTCAGAGATCTTTTCTTCCCTCATCTCAGAAAAGTCCGCCAGAAGAACACTGTCGCCGAAAGCCCCAAGGAGCTGCATTGCGATGGTGTTGTCGGCAAGGATCTGATGACTCCATCTTCCCAGATTCGTCTCGGCGCTTGGCGAATGATGGCGACGCCATTTCCAGAAGAACTCTTTGATTTCGCTGACATTCGAACCCCCGGAGATGTATTCGACTGCTCGGTCATAGACGCTCAGTAGTACCGCACCGACGACAGGCTCGCCGGTGGCATCTGTAACTTTGACTTCAATTTCTGCCTTGGATCCGGGAAGGTAACTTTCTGAAGATGGAATCACTTCGACATTCAATACCCGCTCAGCTGGCGGGACCATGATCTCCTGAGCAATGTTGTGCAATTTCCCATTGCTAACAGTAATAGCCTCCACGAAGAAGTTGGGCATGTCTTTAAGTGCCACTTCCAATTCAACCAGGGTGCTCTTGCCGTCGAGTCGCAAGACCTGTGGAACTCCTGCTGCGACCCCGTTTGATGGGCGAACGAAGAGCAACACGGTTGATTCTGCTCGGTTTGTGTTGACCAGAAGTTGAACTTTGTCTCCCGGAGCGTAGTTCTTCTTGTCGAGAACAAGTTCAAGGTCACTGAATTTGAAGTCGGATCCGTTGAAGCCGTCCCCGCGAATCACGAAGAGGTGTCCCCCCTCAATGACGGGTCCGTTTTCTTCACTTTGAAGTTTGTAGGAAAGGCGATACTGACCGGCTGCAGCCGCTTCCATGACTTGGCTGGCTGCCCCGTCGGCATTGGTTGTGACTTCCCACTCTTTAACCGCTTCCTCAACGGGTTTGCCGTCTTTGTAAGTCACTTTCAGGAGTTTGAGTTTCCCTGTGCCCTCGATTCCTTTGCCGTCGAGAGTGCGGGCCTGAAAGCTCGCTTCGATTTTGTCGCCGACGTTGTAATAGCCACGATCTGTCCACGCGATGATCTGGAATGGCTCGCGAGCAACGAGGACTTTTCCAGAGCCGACAATCGTTCGACGAGAAGCATCGACGACCTCAGCGGTAATGGAGTATTCGTGGTCCTCGTCACCGTGGATCGCTTTTGCGATTGATGAATCAATTTCGATCTGAACCGTTCCGTCTGCTCCGATCTCCACTTCCTGGTCAAGTACCAGTTCAGGCGGATCCTGATTCCAGTGTGCCCACGATGGTCGCGGAGAGGTACATCCCCAAACATTGAAGCCCGGATACCAGCCATTGCTCCGTTCGAACCACCAGTAACCATTTCCGTAGAGCCAATCCCATCGATCAACTGGGAACCAGCTGGCATCGTGAGTTGACCGCTCGACTTTGAACTTCACCGTTGCTTTGGTGACTGGAGCCCCGTAGAAATACTTGGCTTTAATTGTCGCAGTGATCTTGTCGCCAAGCTGAACCGGTTTCGTCGGTGCTTCGACAGTCACTTCAAATTCGGGCTTCTTGTATTCTTCGACCCGGAATCCGAGTGAGCCGCTCACTTCGGGGGTCCCATTCAGGCGGCCAAACTCAGTGTCGATGTAGATCTGGTACGAACCCAACGCTGCCTGAACAGGCAGTGAGTAGA
Organism: Planctomicrobium mucosum; assembly: GCF_051466335.1. NCBI lineage: Bacteria > Pseudomonadati > Planctomycetota > Planctomycetia > Planctomycetales > Planctomycetaceae > Planctomicrobium > Planctomicrobium mucosum. Next base: position 2,272,071 of record NZ_CP195793.1, read on the forward strand.
ATCCGGAAAACCCTCCGAAGGCATCGGAGACATATTCCTGCGCATAGACTTCCACCCCTTGCGGGTCCTGGATCTTGACGCGGAATTTCTTGTCCGCGTATTTCGATGATTCTGGGAGGTCGTACTTCGCTTCACGCACCCAGAATTTGAATTCGACTTTCTGATCGGGGCGATAGACCGGACGATCCGTCACGATGTAGGTTTTGTTGGCCTGATAGACCTCATCGTAGCGGTCTGAATACCACACTCCATTAAACCCGAGGTACGCAAATCGGCCGTCGTCGCTCTTAACGGTTGCCATCCAGTTGTATCCGGAACTGGCGAGTTTTTCGTTGACGATCACCATGCCGTCCGCATTACTGAATTCAGCAAACTTTTGCGTCTGGACGTTGTATCGCTTTCCGATCTGATCGTAGACCTGCTGGTAGCCAAAGAACTGGACATTGGCCTTTTCGATAGGGGCCCCGGTCTTGGCATCTGCGATGAAATACATCGCTTCCTGATTCAGTGCTTTCTTGACGATCGAAGTATCGTTCAACCAGAGGACGATGTTGGTTGTATTTCCATCGGCGACTTTGGCGGTGACTAGATAAGCCCCCCCTTTTTGCAGGGGAGTGGTGACTGTGATCAAGCGATCGAAGTGCTTCTCTCGGGGAGAGAGTTCAAGTGACCACTCGGCGACCTTTTCACCGAGATACTTTTCTTGTTTCTGATTGACGAGGCTGTAGCCGATCTGTTCGATCTGCATTTGCTGCCAATCGAGTTGCTCTGGCTTGGTTTCAATGTATTTCTGAACGTCCGCGATGAGTTCAGGAATCTTGATGAGATGGGCAGTAAACGACACCTGCTTGGCGTTTCGAAATCTGAAGTCAACCGTCGCGCCACTCCCCGCTGCGGTGCTGACTGTCGGTTCGAACTGTCCCCAGTTTTTGATAATCTGGTCTAGCTGCGCCTGCCGACCGTCTGGCGAATTCGGGAATCGCTTGATGCTCTCCTGGTAGTAGCTCGCTGCTTTTTCGAATTGCTGGCGATCGAGGAATATGGATGCGAGTTGATCCAGTGAATATTGCTGGAACACTCCCTGTGTCGGCCCGGAGACCTGAGCGATTTTCTTCAGAATGGCGATCGGATTGAATTCGTCTGGAAGTTTGAATCGTTTGACCCCATTGGCCAAGCGGGCGATGGTTTCATCTTCGCCCAAACCGGGGAGGGACCAGATTCCTTCTAACTTTTCAGCTCCATCCTCTCGAGGGAGTTGAATTCCCCAGTCGCGGAGTGTTTGCACGCCGAATTGCTGATGCAGAAAGATCGCGAACTGGAAGTCGACTTCACTCTTGCGGGAAGGATCGAACTCGACGCTTTGCTGAAGGCACCAGCGCCAGCGTTCCCCATCGGTTTTCGCGTTTTCAAATGAATCAGGCACCTGAATGAAGACGGGATTTCCCTCTTCATCAACGGGAGCTCCTTGCGGCTGGCTGCGAGGGACACCTCTTCGGAATCTTCCGGAGATTGCGACACCCTCTGGATAGTCGATGACCTGCTGCAGATCAGTCAAATCCTGTAATTTCCAGGCTTCTTGATTCTTCAGCATGTTGGCAAAATCGCGGTAGAAGAGCGATTTCTGATTCGCTTCAGCTCCCTCGGGGAGCTTCAACATCGCAGTGTTCATCCAGACCAACGACTGAGACCGGTCACGCTCGGAAACATCGATGTAAGCTCCACCGCCGCGTTGGTTCCCGCGAGTAAATTCACCCGCGACAATAAAGCCGAAGTGGGGTACGGACGAAATTGTGTTCGCTGCGTTTCGGTAGGCTTCCCAGTTTTCCGGGTGCTTTTCGAGCATCGTCTTCAGCAACCCGTCCACTTCCTGCCATTGCTGAAGCATTCCCAAACACTCGACTAACGCAGAGAGGTCTGTTGAGAACTGATCGCCGCTGGCGTTTTCACTCATGATCAATTTGCGATATTTCTCGAGTGCATCTTTGTAGTTTCCAGCCTTTCGAGCAGCATCAGCCTCCTTGCGAAGTTCCAACGTTGTCGGTTCGGCAGCCATCGAAAAAAGAACTCCAGTAAGCAACACAATGGAGAGTGGGGCGATCAACAACCCACAAAGGCGATTTTTCAACGTGAGCGACATGATATTCCTTCAAAGAGCAGCTCTATGCGGTGCTTCGGAACGGCTGATCGAGATGAGAGACTGACCGGGACCTTCAAGGACGTGAATTAATGAAAGGGGGTTGATGAGTTCTATTGAATCGAAACAGCCCGTATCTCTACGGACAGGCTCTGTTTTTGAGGGATCGACTTCCTCTTTGATACGATGTTCTTTTTAAAAGTTCCATCAGTTCATCACTTTCTACCAAAGTTTTTGGCTGAAAATGATGTCAGACAATCGCAGCGGACCCGAGAAATCAGCATGAGATGATTGACAGGGGGCGATTTCTCGACGACGATATTCCTACTTCAATCAAGTATTGACACCTTTCGGGGTTACTTCCCAATTGTTGATGTCCAGCAGTTGGTTCACGTTTGAACTGGAAGATGGCTTTGGGGGCAAAGCCGCGCAGCGCAATCCGGAGATTCCGGCATGAAAAGCAACCGGAGCTGCAGTTCAGTGCTCGATTTCAGCAGTCTCACAAACTTGGCAACCAAGCCCATCATTTAATCACACCAACCCACATTTCCCCTTTCTATCACTGAAGAGGCAGATATGTCCGCCGCTCGGATTCCGGTGATCGGAATCGTTGGTGGAATCGGTTCTGGGAAGTCCGCCCTGGCAATCGCGTTGAACCAACATTTTCAATGCGCTCGGCTCGATGCTGATGCGTCTGGCCACCGTGCTCTGTTACTTCCCAAAGTCGTGACCGCAATTACAAGTGCGTTTGGAGATCAGATTCTCGATGGGGAAGGGAATATCGCCCGTCCGGAACTGGCCAAACTCGTATTCGGAACCACAGAAAAGCACATCGCCGCTCGAAAGAAACTCGAACAGATCGTTTACCCTTATATTCGCAGCGATATTGTCAAACAACTTGAACAGCATCAAAGCGACTCGGATTGTGATTTAATTCTGCTAGATGCAGCTTTACTTCTGGAATCCGGCTGGTCCAATGATTGTGACGCCATCATTTTTGTAGACGTGCCCGATTCAATCCGAAAGGCTCGAGTCAAACAACGTGGATGGTCGCAGGAACATCTGAGGCAGCGTGAGGCCAGCCAGCTTTCGCTCGAAGAAAAGAAATCCAGATCGGATCTCATCGTCGACAACTCTGGTGACATCGACGAAACCGCAAGGATTGTTGGGGATTGGATCAAGCAGCGCTTTCAGTTGGAGACTGATGTCGAAGTCTCAAGAACTTCCCGTTGATTCGGGGAGAAATACTCAATCGGTACTGCCCCCGTGCAGACGGTTCGAGAGTCGACAACAGCAAGACGAAACACAGTCCTGATATCATTTCGCGGATTTTCGGAAACGTTCTTCAGAAGCGTTTCCCAATCAAACATTTCAGTTTTCCTACCGAGACAAACTGTCGAGAACGACATGCCCAAATCAACTCAAACTTCGAGCTCTCGCGCCAAATCTCCTTCCGATGATACAGAGACCGCTTCGCAAAACGGGATCGCTCCTGTCGACGGCGAGGCGGAAACCGCGTACGAAGCCGCTGATTCTCGTTACGAGGACGCGAAACGTGGAGATATCCACATCGCAGCCCTTCAGAGAATGACCATGAAAGAGTTGATTGATCTCGCGAAACGCGAGAATATCAACGAAGTGGTCGGCCTGAAGAAACAGGACCTGATCTTCCGCATTCTCAAAGAACGCACGAAGATGAACGGTCTGATGTTTGGTGAGGGTACTCTCGAAATTCTCCCGGATGGATTCGGATTCCTTCGCAGCCCGGACTACCACTATCTCCCCTGTCCGGACGATATCTACGTGTCACCGAGTCAGATTCGGCGATTCGGACTACGAACGGGGGCGACAGTCGCTGGGCAGATTCGACCACCCAAAGAGAATGAGCGATATTTCGCTCTCCTCCGTGTCGAAGCAATCAACGGAGCCGATCCGAACCTGGTTCCAGATAAAGTTCCATTCGACGACCTCACTCCGCTGCACCCGAAAGATCGACTCCGTCTTTCTACAGATCCTGCGGAACTGAGCACCAGAACTGTTGATATTGTCGCTCCGATCGGTTTTGGTCAGCGTGGTCTGATTGTTTCTCCTCCGCGTGCAGGAAAGACAGTGTTGTTGCAGAAACTTGCGAAAGCGGTTCTCGACAATCACCCTGAAGCCTACGTCATCGTTTTGTTGATCGACGAGCGGCCGGAAGAAGTGACGGACATGGAGCGTCAGGTGAAAGGAAGTCACTGTGAAGTGATCTCCAGCACGTTTGACGAACCACCCAGCCGACATATTCAGGTCTCGGAAATGGTGATCGAGAAAGCAAAACGAATGGTCGAATACGGCCATGACGTTGTGATCTTCCTGGATTCCATCACGCGTTTGGCCCGTGCGTACAATACGGAATGCCCGAACTCCGGAAAGATCCTCACTGGCGGCGTGGATGCCAACGCATTGCAGCACCCCAAACGATTCTTCGGTGCTGCTCGCGCAGTGGAAGAGGGGGGAAGCCTCACGATCATCGCGACGGCCCTCGTCGACACCGGATCGAAGATGGACGAAGTGATTTTCGAAGAATTTAAGGGAACCGGAAACACCGAGTTGCACCTTGACCGCCGGATGGTTGAGAAACGAATCTGGCCAGCGATCGACGTCAATAAGTCCGGGACCCGCCGAGAAGAACTCCTGATGGGCGAGGATGAACTCCGTCGCGTCTGGATCCTCCGTCGTGTTCTCAACGACATGAGTCCTGTGGAAGCGATGGAGCTTCTCACCAACCGGATGCGTCGAAGTAAAACGAACGATGAATTCCTGCATTCGATGAATCTGAGTTAGTCACTCACTGTTCGAATGCTCTGCTTACAACCGGACCAAAGTGGCGTCAGCGTTCGACGTCACTTTGGTCCGGTTCTTTTTGCGTCTCTGATTCCAGGAGACGGGCAAGATTCAGGAAGATCGCTTCTAGCTCAGCGTAATAGAGATCCTCCGGCATCTCCTTCTTCTTCTTCTTCAATTTGAGCTGCGCGATCTGCAACTCAAGTTCGTTTCTCCTCGCGATGACCTCGGCCGGCAAACGGGAATCTGTCTCATTGGGAATGAGATGCCATTGATGGGCGAGAACGCCATCCGCCAGCAGATTCCCGGTGTCTTTGCGATCGATCGGATGAATGCCGTCAAATCCCTTTCCTGTCACTGGTCGTGCATCACCGTTGTCATCCAGCAGGGCATGCTCCGTCGCGAGTCTCGCATCCGTCTCGTAGAATTTCTGCGTCAGATGATTGGCTAACAGGAACGCTTCCAGTAGCGAGACCTGATCGTCTTTATCGAGATCGCCCGATCTGTTCAAAACAACCTCTGAGAGGAACGCTCCAAACCGGGCGAAGTTCACTTCATTGCCGCTGTTCGTCGCGGTGATGACGACTCGGTTTGGTCCGGTGAGTGCCTCAAGAAAAGGAGCACTCGCTGAACTGCAATTCACAATGGCGACTGGTCGCTCCAACGGGTCGACGAGTTCAGCCAATCGGGAAGGCTCGAGATCAGGCCCCGGCAGATTGAATTTGGCGTTTTTGCCATCGAACGTGCCGTGTCCTAGCATCACAATCCATAGAGGAAGTTGTTTTTCGTCGACATAGTTTCGCAACGACTCTTCGACCGCGTTGAGATCGCAAGCTTTCTGCCCCACTCCCAGCCCCGTCACTCGGAAGTTTCCTTGCTCGGCGGCGCGGATCCAGTTCTGAGCGGAGTTCTCAAAGATCTCGCGATATTCATCGGTGCCTGCGGTCCCAACGATCAGCAATAGCTCACCACGGACGCCCGGCGTTGCAACTGCTTCCCCGTCCGCAGGACAGAGAAATGGAGTACAAAAAAGGAGGGCTGAAAATGCTGTCAGGAAGTTCAGCCGACTGACGAAACTCATTACGCCAACCCCTTCCATCGCCGAAGCCCCCATTCACTGCCAAGGAGTGCGATGACCAACAAGAGAATCCAGGATTGGTGCCACAACGGGAACCGGTTGATCTCCAGCACAGGCATCGATTTCTCTGGCAATCTTTTCGCAAAAGCGTTGAGTGAAGCAATTGGGACCATCTCTCCGCCCGTTGAATCTGCCAAGTCCTTCAGCATTGATGAGTTGATTTCCGGCGATCGGAATTCATCTGCACGCGGGTCACTCACCCAGCCTGACTGTTTCACATGGACCGTGGATCCCGGTTTGCCAGTGACTGTGGCTTCCGCGACATAGGGGCCTGATTGCCGGGGAAAAAACTGGGCGTTGAAGAGGCCTGCTTCGCTCAAGCTGGGGAGGGCAGAGATGGTGATTCGGCTCTTATCCGGTTGCTGGATTGAGAATTCCACCGTTCTCTGATCATCTGGCTGATATTCCTCATCGCGGACCCTCACCTGCAACGTCACGGATTCTCGTTCCACCCCAGCTGTTTCAATGTTTGAGCTCGTCGTCGAGAACTCGACTTGCTGAGGGACATCACCGACGAGCCATCGCGAGATTTGTCGCCAGAGTTTGGCCCCGTCATTGCCATTCGCATTTTGGTTTTGCATGGACCATCGCCACAGGTCTCCGACCAGAAACGCTCCCGTGCGTCCTTTCCCGAACTGCTGCACGACCACCGCTGGCTGTGTCGTTCCCTGCGAATCCGAGACGACTGCCAGAATTCTTCCCCCCGGTTTCGCGTTGGGAATCGGACTGAGCACTTTTAAAGTTGGAGACTCACGGGACCGTTCTCGCTCCGATGCTTCCGTGTCTCGCAATCGCATCCACGGTTCAATCCAGCCATCTCTCGTCAATTCCCACCTGAAGGGACCCGAGCTCACTTCGGCAGGACGATTGAGATACACCGGTAACGCATCCGCAACAGGAGTCTGTTCCCAATGTCCATTTCGAAAGGTTTGTAACCCACCCAGCATGAGCAGACCGCCGCCACGTTCTGAGACGAACTTTTCCAGCATTTGCTGTTGATGATGAGTAAAAAACTCCGCTTCAAGATCGTCAAGAATGACGGCGTCGTACCGATAGAGTTCCGCTTTGGTTTTCGGGAAACCTCCTTTTAGCTCTTCCTCATCGCTGACATTCAAACGAATGACGACCGGCTGGCTGTAGTCGTCGGTCTCTTCGTCTGCTTCAGATTTGAACCCGCGAAAAAGGGGGTTACTCGATTCGCCGACTCGACCTCGGAAATCAAATTTCGCTTCCTTATTTGCAATGCGAACAAGGCTGACAAGATGTAGTTGTTCGTCTTCAGAGAGCGCACGACCGAGAAACTTGTGCTCCCAATTCGGTCGACCGCCGACATAAAGAATCCGCGAAACATGAGGGTCGCGATTCACCGAGACCCATGCTTTGTTATTTTCAAGAGTCAGTTCCGCATCCGGGATTGTTGAAACGACACTCTCCGAATCGGATTCCGTGACGCTCAATCGATAGACCAGTGGTCCAGTTCGATTTGGGTTCAACTGGAATTGCACGTGTGCAGGTCCCTCTTCGGGGACGACGATCCGCTGGGTTTCGACGTCAACTTCCTGAACATCATGGTGTGTCAGCTTCACTGCGACAGAATCCGGTCTCTTTCCTGTAAAGGCGATCTGACATTGGATTGACAGTGGAGTGTCTTCGAAATGCGACTGACTGACTGAAATGGATTGAATCGCGATGTCGCACAGGCGAGGGTCCATTGGAAATTCGACCGGATATACGGGAACCTCTGCAGTAGGAAGGCTCTCTGGAAGGGAGTCGGTGCTGTTTCCATCGGTGAAGAGGAGCACTGCACCCAATGGTTGATGAGCATATCGCTGGAGAATCTCGTGTAGACTCGCACCGAGTCGAGAGCGGTTGTCACTGGCGGTCAGTTGCTGATACTCAGGAACACGAGAAAGTGCGTCCCCAAATGCAAAGCGTTGAACTTTGAAATCTTTCTCGAGGGCAGCGACCCAATCGTTGTTCGAATCGAGTTCCCGCTGGAGCGTTTCGCGACGTGTTTGCGAATCATCGCTGCTGGTGCGAATATTCATGCTCGCGCTGTCGTCCACGAGAATCGTAACGATGTTTTCTCCTTGCTTCGCACGACTGCTGACCAACTGCGGGTCCACCAAGCAGGCAGCCAAGAGAAGAAATGCTGTCGCTTTCAGGAGAAATAGGCTCCACTTCAACCGAAATGGAAGTGTTGAGCGAATCGTTGCCACGACGAGGAACAGGAGAAACGCACCGCCAACAATCAAGACGAAGCCCAACCATTCCGGGCTCCCCAGACTTACCGAATTGATTGCGGACTTCGGGTTCAACTCTGCTCCTTGTTTGACATCACAACAAAGGCGCAACGTCCTTATAGCCTACGAAACCCAAGTGGTCTCAGGAAGGATTGAACGACCTGAATTCCAGTTTTCACCGAAGCTTCATGGAACTGATCAAGAGGCCGGATGCAGCCAATTCAGGTGATGGGCAAAATGAATGAGCTGCAATTTCTCCACAGTCGGATAATCCAGCTTCCCGAACAACGCTGATGGTTGAACCTCGCCATCGAAGGCCTGGAATCGATGAATCGTCTCGAGAAGCTGCCTGACAGCGTCATGATCGCTTTGTTCATGAGCATCGTGAACGGTCGCAGGCATCGTTGGTGTGCCGTCCGTGAAGCCACTTTTCAGTATCTGCTTGAGTGTCGATTTGCCGACAGTGTATCGAATGACTGTCATCACCAGTGACAGTGGAAACGGAGGAGGGGGGAACCCATCCATTGGATACGTCAACCAATCGTTCAGGTGGAGCGCGATCTGCGAGAGGTTCCATTTTCCGTTTTGCTCGTACCCTTGCAGAAGGGCTGCAAGCTCACGGCGGACTTCATCCCATGACTGGAAATTCAATGCACGCTTCTGCTTGCTGGACATTTCCGACCTCCCCAAACATGGTGACGACAGACTCTGAATGTTGTATTACTTGGTCGAAGCAAGCACCTTGATGATCCCCGGGAGAAACGCACCGAGTTTCTTGGCTGCTTCTTCGCTTTTTTCTCTCAAGGCAAACAGATCTTTAATGCAGCCTGGTCGGCGGATTATCGCTCCAAACAACGCTCCGGCCCTCACTGTTCCTTTCGGGCTGACGAGCGCGGTCACTTCAGCAGGCAGATCTTCAGAGAGATCATCGCTGATGACTCGAACCGCCATGAAGCGAGTCTTTCTCTGCCGACAGACTTGCGCGACAGATAGCGACTCCATATCAACGGCGATGGCTCCTGTAATGGCTGCGAGCTGACGTTTTTCAGTCACAAGTCGAACAACGGACGAACTCGAACAGAGCTTTCCAACATAAAGCCCTTGTTCCGGAGCAGCGCGCATCTTCAGGTCGATTGCGAGTTGAATCTCACCGGTTTCATTGGTGATTCCATTGGCGACGACAATATCTCCAACCTTCATCCCGTCGATCAATGCCCCGGAAAAGCCGACAGAAAGAACCCACGGGGGCTGATAGGCATCAATGAGTGCTGTTGTCGCTTTGACTGCCCGAGATGCTCCCATTCCCCCTTCGACAAGGCAGATTCGAGTTTCGTCCAGCTGGCAGCCCCGAAAGGTGAATCCGTTGCCTGATTGACTTTTGAATTGTTCGGTACGCTGCAGAAACGAGGAAACCTCCAGATGCAACGCTGAGACCATCCCTAAAACTGGACCATTGGGTGTTTCATCTGGCGGCGAAGAAGCCTGCTGATTCATTGGCTTTGCGACTCCTTCTGAACCGCTTGTGCTTCCAACTCTTCAATGCGTTTGGCGATGAGATCAATTGCGTCCCGCCGCTCGAGAAGTTTGGCGAACTCTTCGTAACCCGAGGCGTCGAACAAAGTGCTGACAATCGGCGTGAAAAAGTGCATCGCTTGAGAACCGATGAAATTCATCGGCCGGGACATCTCAAGAAATGTGAGCGCCGGCGTCGTCAGGTGACGACGGACAATTTCATAAGCAAGATGATCTACGATCTGCTGCTGACGCTGTGTCGGGGGCGTGTTTTCCCCCTTCACAGCGAAGGCATGCTTCAACATTGAAACCCATTTCGACCGCATAACCACCGCCGCGAAAAGGATGAATGGGGGAGAGGAAACGGATCTCAATGCAGATACGCAGCGAATCGAGACTACCTCTTCTTCGCTACGATTCGATCGGTCCCAACCCATTTGCGAAGGACTTCCGGAACGATGACGCTGCCATCTTCCTGCTGATAGTTTTCAAGAATCGCGATGATTGCTCGGGTGCAGGCGACAGCAGTTCCGTTCAGTGTGTGTACGAACTGCGTTCCCTTCCGTTCAGGAGACTTGCTGCGAACTCCCAAACGCCGTGCCTGATAATCCGTGCAATTCGATGCGGAGGTAACTTCCCCGTATTCGCCGCTATCGCCACGCCCAGGCATCCAGGCTTCAATGTCGAACTTGCGATAAGCAGGTCCGCCGAGGTCGCCCGACGCGATGTTCAACAGGCGATAGGGGATTCCAAGCCCTTGGAAAATCTCTTCTTCAATGCGAACGATCTGGGCGTGGACTTCATCAGAAGCCTTCAAATCGCCTGCAGTGAATGCAAACATTTCGACTTTAGTGAACTGATGGACGCGGTAGATCCCGCGGACTGCTTTGCCGTGTCCGCCAGCTTCTGTTCGGAAACAGTGAGAAATACCCGCCATTTTGATCGGGAGTTCGCTCTCCTGAAAGATCTTGTCTCGCTGTGATCCGCCAAGAGTGATTTCCGCAGTGGCGACGAGAGACAGATCGGTTCCGTCGACAGAGTAAATCTGTGTCTCATTTCCGCGAGGACTAAAGCCGATTCCTTCCAGCACTTCATCGCGTGCGAGATCCGGCGTCGTGTACAGGGTGAACCCTTCAGCTCGCACTTTCTCGATGGCGTACTGAATCAAAGCCATTTCGAGTAGTACCGCTTCGTTCTTCAGGAAGTAGAAACCGGAGCCTGCAACCGTTGTTCCTGCTTCAAAGTCGATCAGATCGAGCTTGGATGCAATCTCAACGTGATCGAGTGGTTTGAATTGGAATTGAGGTTTCTGGCCCCATTCCTTCACAGTAATGGATTCCGCTTCTCCGCCGATGGGAGCCTCTGGGTGGGTCAGATTAGGAATGCTGGTCTGAGCGGCCCGTAGCTCCACTTCGATCGTTCGCAACGCTGCTTCATTGATCGCGACTTTCTCTTTGAGCTGTTTCCCGAGCTCGATCAGAGCAGGGCGTTCTTCGCTGCTTGCCTTGGGAATCTTTCCCGCGACTTCTTTCTGTTCGTGTCGAAGAGCATCTCCCTCGGTGATTAGGCTGGTTCGGTTCGAACGCAGGTTGATCAGTCCGGTCATATCGACTTTGACTCCGCGATCGCGACAGTTCTTTTCGATCAATTCGGCATTGTCACAGATAAATTGCAGGTCAAGCATGGAACGGAAAATTCTGTTGTCGTAGTACTGTGTTTGAGTCAATCAAAAATGCGAGCAGCTCCAACCAGGTGCTGTCGCTCAATTATTTCTGGGCCAGCTCGTGCCAAAGCCAGGCGCTGGAACGAATCCCGTCCCGGTAGGCGTCGAGACTGAAATGCTCGTTTGGACTGTGGAGATTGTCGGTGTTTTGCCCCCAACCCAGCAAGAGAGTATCGACTCCAAGTAGTCGCTTAAATGTCGCGACAACGGGAATTGACCCCCCTTCGCGAATCATCACGGGCTGGTTTCCAAAGCCCTTTTCGATCGCATTTCTTGCGGAGTTGACATATGGGCTGTTCAGGTCGCACAGCACTGCTTCACATCCATGCCATTTGAGAAACTCCAGTTTCAGGCCAGGAGTACAGTTCTCTGTCAGGTACCTTTCCACCACTGCGGAAACCACTTCCGGATCCTGATTGGCGACGAGGCGGAACGAAATTTTCGCCATGGCTTTGGATGGAATAATCGTCTTCGGACCTTCGCCGGTGTAGCCACCGTGGATTCCGTTCACATCGCAAGTGGGGCGGGCCCAACGACGCTCGAGCGTCGTGAATCCTGCTTCCCCGAAAGTCGATTGTGAGCCGACTTTTTGCAGAAACTCTGCTTCGTCAAACGGGAGGGCAGCGAATGCGGATCGTTCTTCAGGAGTCAAAGCGACGACATCATCATAGAAACCCGGAACGAGAATCTTCCCGTTGTCATCCTGCAGCTTGGCTAATAAGCGGGCGAGTGCATTCACTGGATTGGCGACTGCGCCTCCGAAGAGGCCGCTGTGTAAATCCTGTCGTGGGCCGGTGAGTGTCACCTGACAGGCAATGATGCCGCGAAGTCCGTAGGTGATTGCAGGAAGCCCCGGGGCGTATTGAGAAGAGTCGCTGACCACCACGACGTCGCATTTGCAGCGTTCCTGATTCGCTTCGATAAACTTGTCGAGGTTGCTGCTGCCGACTTCCTCTTCCCCTTCGATGACAAACTTCACATTGACTGGAAGTTCACCAACGGAGTTCAGCCAGGCTGCTACTGACTTCACATGAGTAAGCATCTGTCCTTTGTCGTCGGTCGCCCCGCGAGCGTAGATCTTTCCATCGCGAATCATCGGCTCAAACGGTGGAGTCGTCCATTGATCGATCGGATCCGCGGGTTGGACGTCATAATGTCCGTAGACGAGAACCGTGGTCGCTCCCGGCAACTTGTTCCATTCGCCGAAGACGATCGGATACCCAGCGGTGGGGACCAGTTCAGCGTGGCAACCGCAGGCGAGCAATTGATCGCGGATCAGTGCCGCCGCTTTCCAAAGATCTTCCTGATGAGCGGAACTGGCACTCACGCTGGGGATGCGGAGCAGTTCTTTGAGATCTTCAACGTGTTGGTTAGCGTGGTCGTGAAGGTATTTCTCAACAACCTGCATCGTGTCGGCCATGATAATTCCGCGAGGGTGATGAAACATCCACGCGATTTATAACGCCTTTGCCAGCGTTAAAACCAGACAACCCGACCGAGAATTCAGAAGAGTGCGAAGTTGCCGAACAGTCCGCATCGCGCTTCTGTCGCTCTCAAAACCAAAATTTGACGCCATGTCAGGTTGATTGAGCGACTGTCTCTGAGGAGAGAGGCGGCGAATGCTGGTATAAGACCGTTGAAAGGGCTGGGGTACCGCGGCTGGAACGCCACACTCTCAAATAGGGACACTCTCGGGGAGAAATCAACTCCTCTGCCCAAGTGCATCGCATCGCCCGTTAAGATCAGCCTCGACTCGGCGCTGCCTGATTGCGTTGCCTGATTTCCGAGTGCTCGACCGCTCGCGCTCAGAGTAGGGCGGGATGGCAGGGCATCTGGTCGGTACGCTCATGGAGCGAGTTGATCGCTGCCAGGCGGCCAAACTCACTTGCGAAATCTCTTGAATCGAGGCTGTCACGCTAAATTATCGGCGGTCAATGAAACCGCGACGGCGGAGCGTGCTGTACGCTTCGAGTGCGGATTCAATGATGGGGATTGCGGCGCTGACTGGTTGGAACTCGTCCACTTCAACAGTCTTGCCTTCCAGCATCTTGTAATCCTGGAAGAAGCGTCGCACCATGGAGAGGCGGTGTGCTGGCAATTCGTCGAATTGCTCGCAATCGTTGTATTCTGGGTCGTACTTGGCGACAGCCAGAATTTTGTGGTCCTTCTTACCGCCGTCCACCATCGTCATCAGGCCGATCACGCGTGCCTCGACGAGTGTCAGCGGAGCCACTGGTTCCTGGCACATGACCAGAACGTCGAGTGGATCGTCGTCTTCTGCGTATGTCTGGGGAATGAACCCGTAATTAGCGGGGTAGTACACAGCCGAGTAGAGGACACGGTCGACCTTCAGCAGACCGGTCTTCTTGTCCAGTTCGTACTTGACGCTGGATCCCATCGGGATTTCGATGACTGCGGTGAATTCTCTGGGAAGCAATTCACCGGGGGTAACATCATGCCAACAATGGGTCATCTCAACGGCTCTCTACTGGTAAGATTCAATGGCAAAAGCACGCCTAAGGCGTGCTTCACGCTTAACTCACAGCCGGATTCTTAGGCTGAAAGCCATACTAGCCATTCATAACCTGATTCATGCGGGCTCGGTTCTTCGCACGGCGTTTTTCACGACGGCGTTGCTCGCTTGGCTTTTCAAAGAATTCACGCTTGCGCAGTTCCTTCTTCACTCCGCTGTGCTCAACGAGCTTACGGAAACGACGGACTGCATCATTGACTGACTCATTATCACGCAAACGCAAACGAACCACACAACCCTCCAAGCTGCTTTAAGCGGGCGAAAGACCCGATATCCTGAATCGTTCGTTGAACAAACTTTCAACAAACTTCTTGACGAAATCGATCGAAGAATTGGCAGTATATCGACTTTCGCGTCGCCAGCAAGTTTCCTTGGGGAAAACTTTATGTCGAAGAAATGTTTATCTGAGAATGCGACCTGTTACAACAACGACTGATGGGTATTGTGTGTTTTTCATGCACCGGCGTCGAGCTGATTTGTCACTTCCCGTTTAATCGACACAAGTTACACCTGATTGGGGCGCAGTTCTCAGGTCCTGGAAATTCCGCAACGAGGGCCGCCGCCGCGACGATGAACAGTGGAATTCGATTCTATGTAATAATGTTTGCGGTCTTCGGAGCCATCGAAGCGATTCACCGTTGGGCACTCGGTAAAACGCTGGTTGTCGTTAACCGACGATTTCCATCGGTCTTTTTCATTATCCTCCTCGTCGCGATCGATCTCTTTTTGATCTCCATGAATGTGCTGCATACGGATTTCATTCGTTTTGTCGTGATGTCTCTGATTTCTCTTGGACACTGCTCGCTTTGCGAACATGGTGTCCGCGTTGGGATGCTGTTCCATCGGTATCAGAAAATTTCCCATTGGAATTTCTCAACCAAAGTGATTTCTGAGGAGATCAGCATGGCGGAGATTCAATTTTGGCGTGTTGATGATAAGCCGGGCAAAGAATCCCCGATCGTGATCTCTGATTATCCTGAAGATCACAAGCAGTTGATTGCAGAGGTGCTCACCTCAAAAATCGGTCCAGAGAAGTTGGTCGGATAGAGGGTGTCAGGCATCGCTGTTGAGGTAACTCACAATCGGAGCAGAGAAGTCGTTCTGGTTGCTTGGTTGATCTCCGCTGGAGTGGGAGTCGTGTTGAAATTTGCTCTGGAACTCCGTGGAACTCGTCAGCTTCATGCAGATTTCGTGTGAATGCGATGCGGAGCTTCAGCGAGCGTCGAAGATCGGAACTCGTTGAATCCACAGCGAAAGATGCGTGATTACCTACCCGATCCCCTTTGGAAAACGCTATCCTACGGGGAACTGTCACTCTTCATTTTCAACCATTGTGCAGATCCTTGTATCTGCCGCTGCCAGAGCTGAGTAAAATGTCCGAATTTCGCATCGAAAAAGATTCCATGGGCGAAGTGAAAGTTCCGGCCCAAGCCTACTTCGGAGCCCAGACCCAACGCGCTGTTGAGAACTTTCCGGTCTCCGGATGGCCTTTGCACAGCGATCTCATTCATGCCATGGGATTGGTGAAATATGCATGTGGTGTCGCGAATCGTGATCTCGGTAAACTGACCGGCACAGGCAAAGAGCCTCTGAGTGATGCCCAGGTTCTCGCAATGCTGAATGCCGCTGAAGAAGTGGCCGCTGGCAAGTTCGACGATCAATTCCCGATTGACGTCTTCCAGACAGGTTCTGGAACCAGTAGCAACATGAACTGCAATGAAGTGATTTCCAATCGAGCCATTGAACTCATGAATGGGGACCGATTCGCTGCCAAGAAGCCGATTCACCCGAATGACCACGTCAACATGGGGCAGTCGACCAACGACACATTCCCCACTGCAATTCACGTCGCGACAGCGACTGCGATCAACTCTCAGCTGATTCCTGCTCTCAAGAAGTTTCAGGCTGTTCTGGCCAAGAAGGCCGCAGAATGGGACAAGATCATCAAGATCGGACGCACCCACCTTGCAGACGCTACTCCACTGCGTCTCGGGCAAGAGTTCGGTGGCTTCGCTCGCCAGTTGGAGCTTTCTATCGATCGGGCCCACGTCGCACTGAATGCAGTTTGTGAACTCCCAGTGGGTGGAACTGCGGTCGGCTCCGGAATCAATACTCACCCTGAGTTCGGTTGCCGGGTTGCTGAAGTTCTCGCTCAGAAGACGGATATTTTGTTCGTCGAAGCTGAAAATCACTTTGAAGCAAACGCTCAGCGTGATGGTCTCGTCGAATGCCACGGCCAGCTCAAGGCAATTGCAACGACGTTGATGAACGTTGCGAACAACATTCGTTGGTTGGGGTCGGGGCCTCGTTGTGGATTCTACGAAGTGATGATTCCAGACCTGCAGCCAGGAAGTTCGATTATGCCGGGGAAAGTGAACCCGGTGATGTGCGAAAGCCTGATGCAAGTGGCCGCCCGCGTTATTGGAAACGATGCCACGATTACGGCGAGCGGGATGATTGGCGGTAACTTCCAGCTCAATATCATGATGCCTGTTATGGGGCAGACGACTCTGGAGTCGATTTCGTTGCTCGCCAACGGGACAAATGCGTTTGTTGACTTCTGTGCCGAAGGGCTCGAAGCCAATGCAGAAGCTTGTGAAGCAGGGGTGGAAAAGAGTCTTTCCATGTGTACCAGCCTGAATCCATTGATCGGATACGAGAAGGCTGCTCAACTTGCGAAGGAAGCATTCAAGTCCGGTAAGACGATTCGGGAGTTGTGCGTTGAGCAGAACATCCTCCCTCTTGACGTGCTCAATAAGGCTCTCGATCCAATGAGTATGACTGAGCCACACGCATAAGCTGCGTCTCTTGTAGTGCTGTCGGTCGATGATGCTGTTCTGTAGAAGTGTTGAAGCGAGGCTGCAATCTGTGGTTGCGGCCTCGCTTCTTTTGTAGTGCTGCATTCAGCTCAACTGATTCGCTTTTCGACAGTCATCATGCGCACGATGCTGAATCTCTCAGCAGTTCCTCTAGCTGCCAAACGTACTCGCATTGACGTGTGTAGATGTTGTTATGTGTGGTGATAATTGTCTTGTTATTGTTTAGTCATTGATGGGGTTGTATTGCTCACCTGTTGACTGTTGTGGGGCTGGTTTGGTGAAAAAACTGTGTGAAATTCGACAGTGGCATAGGAGTCGCGTAGGATTAGGTCCAGTACGTCTTTAGTTCATTTTTCTAGACATGACGGAGAGACCATGAGGGAAAATTCTGTTTTAGTGATCGGTAAAGTTCCGCGAGGCGCGACGCACCGCAACAAGGGCTTTACGCTGATTGAGTTGCTCGTTGTGATCGCAATTATTGCCGTCCTCATTGCGCTGTTGCTCCCAGCGGTTCAGCAGGCAAGAGAAGCGGCTCGCCGCTCACAGTGCAAAAACAATCTCAAGCAAATTGGCTTGGCGATTCACAACTATCACGATACTCACAGCTGCTTCCCACCCGGTTCGACGGGCTATGCAGCCTACGAAGGCCCCGACAAGGTACCGAACTGGCGTCTGCATATTTTTCCGCAGCTCGAGCAGTCCGCCATTTTTAATCGGCTCGACTTCACATCTGAAGGCCGCACATTCTCTGGGATGAATACATCAGCCCCCAACGTTCAGTTGCTATCGGGGTTCCAAGTGCCGGTGTACAACTGCCCCTCCTCAGCGACCGACCCATACGGTGTCGCAGTCAGTTGGAATCCAGACCACAATGCCGCGAAGATTCAGGTTCCTATGTACATCGGAGTCGCTGGAGCGGTGATTGATTCAGGTGCACAGTTTCCCGCTGGCCGGCAGGTTGGATTCACGAATGTCTACGGGACGTTCTCTAATAACGGGATCTTCAACTGGAACAAATGCGCTCGGATGAGAGACTGCACCGACGGGACTTCCAACACGCTCATGGTTGCTGAGCAGTCTGGAAAAGTTGGGAATATCGATCTTCGTGCTGGCTATTACGGCGGATATACGGGAGCGAGCTTCACAGGGCTTGTCACCACAACGCCCGCATTGTCTCCCGGTGGATTTGACGGATGGGGAAGCGGAATTTCGACGTTGATGTTCGCGATCAATTCAAAAACTGCCCCACACGGGGCGAGCGAGATCTATCAGCCCAACCTGATCTGGAATTCATATCACGTCGGCGGGATTCACACTTTGTTGTCAGACGGTTCCGTCCGCTTTATTAGCGAGAACCTGTCAATGGATACGCTGCGAGCCCTTGCTTCAGCGAGCGATGGAATGGTCGTTGGTGAGTTCTAAGCGATAGCTGTCGCATTTCAGCGAACACTTTCGAACTGGAAACAAGCAAAGCTCCCGCACACTGAAATGCGGGGGCTTTCTTTTTTTGCAAATGCATTCGGTTGAATACAAATAATGAGAACTTGTCGATGTGAGCCTGTGGTGCTCCCTGTCAAAAATGCAGTCTGTTGTCATTAAAAGAGGTGGATGTGCCTCAAAATGTGGCAATGATGTATCAGTGTTTTGGGATGCCAAGAATGATTTTGCCCATATATTTACAGTAGATCCTACGTCGTTGCCGTGGGGTGGTTTGGAATTAAATATTGTCATATTGGTGTATCTGCGGCATCCAAGTCGCATGTGCAGTGGTCGTCCGGGCACCCCGTGGCCAAATGTCGATCTGCTGTTTGTTCAAGAATGGATGGTTTCAGAGTAATGATTTCAGGGCACTTATTTTCAACGTCTCACAGAAAGCCTCGAAGCAAAGGTTTCACGCTCATTGAGTTGCTTGTGGTGATCGCGATCATTGCCGTGCTGATCGCGTTGCTGCTCCCCGCTGTTCAACAGGCTCGTGAAGCGGCACGTCGCTCCCAGTGCAAAAACAATCTCAAGCAGATTGGACTGGCGATTCACAACTACCATGACACTCACAACACATTTCCGCCCGGCGCATTCGGTGGGTCGCAGACTTACGAAGACCCGTTCACGATTCCGAACTGGCGTCTTCACATCTTCCCAGGGCTGGAGCAGACCGCTGTCTACAACCGTCTGGATTTCGTAAGTGCCGATCGCACCTTCGCTGGCTCAGCAACTTGGTCACCGAACGTTCAGGTTCTGAGCGGTCACACAGTACCAGTCTACAATTGCCCGTCATCGCCCAATGATCCGTTCAATGTTCCAACCGTTTACAATCCAGAACACAATAGTGGGCGTATTCAGTGCCCGATGTATGTCGGTGTCGGCGGCGGTTCAATTGGTACTACTGCAGAACTTCCTGCTGGACGAAGCGTTGGATTCAATACTCCGCAAGGGACCGTCACAAACAACGGGATGCTCGGCTGGAATGCCATCACTCGGATGCGAGACTGCACAGACGGAACTTCAAACACTCTGATTGTCGCAGAACAGTCTGGCAAAGTGGGGAATACCGACACTCGTTCCGGCTACTATGGCGGTTACGTCGGTGCGAACTTCGGCATACCAGTCGGAACAAGCAACCCTTCAGGTCTCTACCCATGGTGCACAGGGCTCTCCAGTCTGGTTTACCGTGTCAACAGCCCAACAGCGGCAACTGGTGCCACTCAGGCTTACGAGACCAACACCATTTGGAACTCCTACCACGTCGGTGGAATCCATGCTCTGTTGACCGACGGATCAGTCCGTTTCATCAGCGAGAACATTTCCATGGATACACTTTTGTATCTATCCGCTCGTAACGACGGAATGGTAATCGGCGAGTTCTAAAACTCCCGAGGTGCTGAGGTTGATTAACGCGAAGAGAGAACAGGAATCGCCTGTTCTCTCTTTTTTTATGGAATCACGTCCGAGGATTCGTCAGATTACTGATCAAGTGATTTCATAGCGGCCGTCCCGATTTCTCCAATGAGCTTATTGACCGATCCCTTTCCATCGGGGTGAAGGCGATTACTCAGGAAGATCACGTACAGATCGTGTTCCGGGTCAATCCACATGCCCGTTCCAGTGAAGCCGCCATGCCCAATCGAGCGATCGCTCATTCCGTCGCCGCGGTTACTGGAGAATCCTGTCTGACGATCCCAGCCCCAGGTTCTCGTTCCGCCTCCGGGGACGGGACGAGAAATGAGCATTCGCTCAATGGTCTCAGGCTGCATGGCTCGCACTCCATCGAGTTCGCCTTTTCCCAGAACCATTCGAGCGTATCGGCTCAGGTCAGATGCGGTTGAGAAGACTCCTGCATGGCCGGCGATTCCGCCCATGTCTCTCGCTCGCGGATCGTGAACCACTCCTTTGATCCATTCGCCGTTCTCCTGGTTTTGCGGTGCCGCACGGGCTCCTAACTGTTCCCCGGGCACGTATGTTGTGTCGGTCATTCCAAGCGGAACAAAAACGTTCTCTGCGGAAAACTCCTGCAGTGTCTGACCGGAGACTCGTTCAACGAGAACTCCCAGAGTGATGAAACCAACATCCGAGTAGATAAATGCTTCCCCAACCGGTTTGCTCAGTTTGAGGTTGCAGATCTTTTCCCACGCAACAGTCGGCCCCTGTTCATAATCACGAATATGGTTGTCGGCGATGAGTCCGGAGGTGTGTGTGAGGAGATGATGAATCGTAATCGCTTCCTTGCCGTTCTGGGCGAACTCTGGCAGATAGTTTGATACTGCGGCGTTCAGATCAAGTTTTCCTCGTTCGGCGAGAATCATGATGCAGGAAGCAGTGGAAACCGGCTTGGAAAGTGATGCGATGTCATAAACGGTCTCGAGTGAATTCGAGACCTGAGTCGGTTCGCTTTGCCGTTCCCCGTATGCTTTCTCGAGCAGTATTCCCGAACTTCTTCCGATCGCCACAACGGCCCCGGGGTATTGGCCAGTCGACAGCCCTCGCTGCACGATCTGATCCACTTGTCCCTGCAGTCGATTTGCGTCGTTTGCGGAGGCAATCGAACAGAACAGGGCACTCGCCAAACAGGCTCGTAATACGAAATTCATCAGGGTCAACAACCTTTCTTCGACTTCAAATTGACTTTGCGGTGACCAGTCTAAATGATCGGTTTTCTTTGATCCATTCGCTGGGCAGCCGCGTTCCGCTTCATTGAGAGCAGTATACAGCGACAAAATTCCAGAGTACGACGGCGGAGCAGGAAATGACTGAGCACTCGATACGAAAGCAGCAATTCTGGTTCAAAGTTCTCCGTGTGATTTGCGCCTGCATTCTCATTTTACTGGTGGTCGGTGTGATCAAATGGGGAATTGACTTCTGGCAAGTCAACAGTCAGATCGCGGCGATCCGGAATGCCGGACTTCCGACCAATTTTGAGGAGCTGGATCGGTATTACGAACGAGAGAATGGAATTCCGAACAATTCCGATTTATGGAATGCTGCTTTCGACGCCGCCAACAAAGCCGAAGTCGCCAAGTCGGGGATGCCGTTGTTTGAAGAAGACATTCCGCCGTTCGATGAGCCTTGGGATCAACTTGACTCCTGTCGAGACTACCTCAAAAAAATTGAGCCTGAGCTCGTGATGATCCGAAAAGCTGCCACCGCCGGAGGGCAAGTCATTGTCCCGAGAATCCCCGGTAGCGATCCGATCTCGCGATTCATGGATTCCTCTTCGGCTCGAATAATCCCGCGAATTCTGAATCTCGATATGAATGTTTCTCTCCGCGACGGAGATGTGACTCGCGCACTTCAGGATGTCAGGGATGCGTTCAAAGCCAGTAATGCGATATCTCGTGGTGCCGTGATGATCAATGCGTTGATCAGAAACGCACTGTTCAGCTCCGCGATCGCGATGAGCGATCGACTCCTGAATTCCGCAGAACTCACTGACAGTCAACTTGCTGAACTTCAGAACGAGATCGCAGGTCCAGACTTCCTCCAGGAAATAAATGATTCACTGATTGGAGAACGATCATTTCAGATTGCAAGCATTGACAGTTTTCCCGTGTCTTTGCTCCTCTGGCAGCCATCGAAGCGAGAGATGCTCAGTGAGAATGTCAGAGTACGCAAAATCCTCAGTAAGGGTCTTCCGGAAGCAACACGCAACCTCGACAGTATTTCGAAAACTCAAGCAAAGGGATTTCCACTCGTTGAACTAATTGGTCCATCCCACGCCGCGTTCATTGAATCTGGTGCGAATATGGTCGCAAAACAACATTCCAGAATTGTGGCGATCTCTGTTCAGCGACACGCGCTGCGACATGGCCGTTTCCCGGAGACGCTCAACGCGATTGACGCCGATCTTTTTCCATCGGACCGTGATAAGCCGACATCGATCGTCGACCCATACACCGGTGACCCTCTCCGTTTTGTGGACAGCGAGAAAGAGATTCTCATCTACAGTATCGGTTCCAATTTGATTGATGATGGCGGCAATTTTGACGAGATGAGTCAGGGCAGAGATGTCGGGATTCGGCTGCTCAAAAAAGAACGCTGACCTCTTGATCGCCAATAAAAAAGCCCGAGGCCACAGTGTGACTTCGGGCTTTTCGTATTCTGAAATGAATGCTACTTGATGAACTCTTCGCTGACTGCGAGGAACTCGTTCACGCGTTTCTCAATCACGTCGATACTGCGGTTCCAGAAGTCTGGCTGTGTGAGGTCAAATCCAAGTGTCGACTTGACTGCTTCTTCCGCGTTCGAGTTTCCGGTGGCAATCAGCAATTCGCTGTATTTTGCAGGGAAATCTGCACCGAAATCAGCCGCTGTCGAATAGAGCCCCAAGGAGAGCAAGTATCCGAATGTGTACGGGAAATTGTAGAATGGCAGCCCGGAAATGTAGAAGTGCAGCTTCGAAATCCAGAACACATCGGACCACTCAGAAAACGCGTCGCAGTACGCTTCCTTCTGTGCTGCGAGCATAATTTCTGTGAAACGCTCAGAAGTCAGTTCCGCTTCTGGTCGTTCTTTATAGAACTCGTTTTCAAAGATGAAGCGGGCATGAATGTTCATGAGGAACGCCACGGAATCGGACAGCATATTGTTGAGGATTCCGAGCTTCTCTGCGTTTGTTTTCGCTGATGACAGCCGCTTCTCTCCGAGAATTGCCTCGGCGAAAGTTGATGCAGTCTCAGCCAGATTCATCGGGTAGTCCTGCAGCAGATATGGCTGTTTCCGCAGAACATATGAATGATAGGCATGGCCGATTTCATGAGCGAGAGTCGACATGCTGTCCGGGCTGCCGGTGAATGTCATGAAAATTCGGGATTGTCCCTTCACTGGGAGTCCTGTACAGAAGCCACCCTGTCGCTTGCCAGCACGGTCTTCCGCCTCAATCCACTTGTCTTGGAGAGCAGTGCGGGTGAAGTTTCCAAGGTCTTCGCTGAATTCGTCGAAGCTCTCAATAATTGTGTTGCAGGCCTGATCCCATGTCAGGGTGTCCCCACCGCTGGATGCTTGAGGCAATGGAGCCAGTTGATCGTACCATGCCATCTGCGGCACGCCGATCAGTTGTGCTTTGCGCTCGAAGTATTTCAGAAGGATCTGTTTACGCTCGCTGATGACGGCCCACATTGTCTCCAGCGTCTGACGCTCCATGCGGTTGTAACGGAGCGGGGCATCAAGGTGGTCTTGAGTCCCCAGACGCTTGTAGCGTGAGAGCCGGGTTCCTGCGATGTGATTCAGCGAATCCGCACAATGATCAGCAACTTTCTTCCATGCCTTTTCAACTGCGAAGAAATTGTTCTGTCGCACGTTTCGATCAAGCATGTCCATGCGAACCTGACCAGGAGACTTGCGAACAATTTCGCCTTTCTCCATCAGCTCGATGCGGAGTTCTCCGGAAATGCGGTCGTAGAGACGTCCCCAGGCATGGATGCCATCCACACCCAATTCGGCTGCGAGCATCTCGAGTTCCTTCGGCAAACGGAACTGAGCATTGGCGCGAGAGTCGGTCAGGAAAAACTCAATGTGAGCAAGTCGAGGGTCTGCAGCGGCGAACTCTTTGAGTTGTTCATCACTGACATCGCGCAGTCCCAATTCCAGATTCGTGAAAATCTGGTTTCGTTGCGGACCTGTCGCGCCGAGCAGAGCTTCCACTTGCGCATAAGCTTTGTTCTCGGATTCCGCAGCAGTGTGACAGCCGACAAACGCTCCCAGATCGCAGGAGAAGGAAAAGAGCTTTTCGACTCGCTCGATAAACTCGCCCCAGGCACGTGCTGTTGCCTTCGATGGCGATTGCAGTGCTTCAGATTCTTCTGCGAGAGCAGCAAGGTCTTTCTTGAACTTGCTGAGCAATTGTTTGAATTCCGGAGAATCCGGGCGGGGATAAAGTGAATCCAAATCCCAAACGATGCTGTATTTGCTGGCGACATCTTGCTGCGAGCGATTGGTCATACTTTGCAGGTCCTCTAGAGCGTATCTCAAGTACGTTTTGCGTTCCGGCGATCAATCACCATGTGAGAACGAAATTTTGGCCCCCGACGCCGCTAACTCACCTCTGAAGCAGAGGGGAGAGCAGAGCTCGGAAGTCTCCCAACTGTAACCTCTCAACGAACATTCGGAAAATGTTCTCCAACAAATACGACTGATACTTTTCATTTTTTCAGAGTATCACAGTGCAATACTTCGCCCAGCTTTCGCAACTCAGCGTACCTGTCCAAGGAATCACGAACCTGCAGCGTCGATTTTCAACAAAACCCGACAGGAAAATCGGTTACGACATCTGTTCTCGCAGAGAATCTCGGGGATAAAACTGGTCGATTGCAATGGGGGCATCTAGAATCATCGAATTGGATCGACTCCTCTGCCGACCCACGCTGATCTGATTGCGATTTGTTCCTTCGATCAAACTAGGATTCACCGATGCAACCACGTGTTCTCACAGCTCTTCCCGTTTACAACGAAGAGAAGCATCTGGTGGAAGTGCTGTCCCATGTCAAACAGTTCAGCACGGACATTCTGGTTGTGGATGACGGTTCCTCTGATGGGACATCTGAGATTCTCAAGTCGATCGACGGAATTCAGGTGATTCGCCATGCTGTGAATCAGGGGTACGGAGCAGGGCTGCGGAGTGCGTTCAACTATGCTCTCGAGCACAAGTTCGACGTTCTGGTCACCATCGACTGCGATGGACAGCATCAGCCTCAGATGATTCCGGATCTGGCTGCCGCGATTTACGAAGGAACCGAAGAGCCCTGGGATATCATTTCCGGCAGCCGTTATCTCGAACTCTTTGACGACAATTCGATCCCGCCGGAAGAGCGTCGCAAGGTCAACGTGACGATTACAAACCAGCTGAACGACTGTCTGGGATTGAAGTTGACCGACTCGTTCTGCGGGTTCAAAGCGTACCGGGTTGATGCACTCAGTGTCTTTGACATTACGGAATTGGGATATGCGATGCCGCTGCAACTTTGGGTGCAGGCGGTTCGGCACCGTCTTCGGATCAAAGAATTTCCGGTTCCGCTGATCTATTTAGACGAAGAACGCTCTTTTGGCGGGTCGCTGGATGACTCCGTCCGACGTTTGCAATATTATCAACTCGTCCTGAAACGCGAGATGGAAGCCCAGCATGTCGAATGCGGAGACAATCCCGCTCGCGGGACTCAGGAGTAGAGCAACAGGTTTTGGGTGACAGGATGACGCCGAAGCTCTCGCGCAGGACGCACAGTTGAACAGCCCCTAGATATATTTCCTGAACGTCTTGCGGTTCTTCCCAGATCGATGTCTATCCGGATCGAAATTCCTGTCATTCAACCTCCGCGGCTGTTAGCACCCCGTGGGAATGGTGATGTTCTGAGCAGCCCTCCATTGGCAAATGGAGTTGAGTTAGCGCTGAGAGATGCCAGGAGATTTGCGGAATCGGAAGTGCAAATCGGAGATCGCTCGCTTCCGGAATTCCGGGAATGGACGAAGAGCGTTTGCACTGAGGCAGCACGCAGTTGGATGGCGACGAACCTGGATGTCATCGTTCCTCAGTTTTCGAGCGGCTTGCTCTTTGTCACGGGACACCAGCCACAATTGAATCATGCTGGCGTGTGGATGAAGAATGTCGCCGTATCGCGTCTCGCTGAATGTTGCGGGGGACGGGGGCTGAACCTCGTCGTCGACAACGATCTCGCCGGCCCACCAGTCCTCAGGCTTCCAGCCGGCACCAGACAGCAGCCGAAGTTTCAGGAAATTCCTTTTGATGCGCCGCATCCCACCAAGCCGTGGGAAGAACTTGAGATTCTCGATCGCGATGAATTCCGATCCTTTGCGGACCGGATCGAACAATCGATGAAATCTTGGGGGATTGAACCGAATCTGCAGAAATGGTGGCCCGCTGCCGTTGACGCGATGACTCGTTCCAATCGTCTTGACGTCGCACTGACTGCATGTCGAGTTGCCCATGAGCGCAACTGGGGAATTCAGAATCTTGAACTTCCAGTCAGCGAGATGTGCCGAACAGCTCCATTCCTGGCGTTTCTGGCGCATCTCTGTCGTCACTTCGAACGGTTTTTCGCTTCTTACAATTCCTCTGTCGCGGCCTACCGTAAAAAGTATCGAGTCAGGAATGATCGTCATCCAGTTCCCAGCCTTGAACAGATTGGGAATCGCTACGAACTCCCATTCTGGTTCTGGAAACCGGGAGCCAGTGATCGACTCCGCGTTTTTATTGAACGTACTGATCAGTTGCTCACTCTGACTGCCGGCGATGAGACTTTGGCGGTGCTGCCTGCCGAGGGGAATTCGTACGAGGAACTTTTGGAGATCGAATCCATCGGACGATTCCGGACGCGCGCTCTGACTACGACTCTCTTTTCTCGCGTCTGTCTAAGCGATCTCTTCCTTCATGGAATTGGTGGAGCACGTTACGACGAGATCACCGATGGAATCATCCGCGAGTTTCTAGGAATTGAGGCTCCTTCGTTCATCGTTCTGACAGCGACGCTACATCTTCCTCTCGATCCGTTTCCTGCCCGCGAGGAGAGCGTTTCGGAACTCCGCAACAGCATCCGTCATCTTCAGTTTGACGGACCGATGGAATCTGAATCAGAGCGAGTTCTTGAACTTCGAGAACAACGAGACAGGCTGATGGCGGATGCGAGTGAGTGCCGCGCTCAGGGGGCGTGCAAGAGCGAACGTCGCATCAGAAGAGCGTACAACCGCAAACGCCATCAGGAACTGGTTGAAATACGTAAAGAATTGGCTGATATCGCGGCTCCGGCCATCGAAGGTCAAGAGGAGCGATTGGAGCAGCTTCAGAAAGAAGTTCAGGCCAATGCAATTCTGAAGAGCAGGGAATACGCAACCTGTTTGTTTCCTGAAGAGCAGGTGAAACAGCTTGTCGGAAACTTGCGTATTCAGATTTGTGGAAAGTCACGGCCTGAGGCGTCGATGTGATTTGGATTGCCGTTGAGGCGATAGTGATCCAATCTCGTCTGGTAGTGTTCTGCAATTGGCTCAGCACTCAATATGTTGGGGGTCTGGCATCGGTTGGTGACCTCCGGATTCTTTTGGTTGCTGCGGTGTCATCGACGCCCTGTCTCTTTTGCTGAGCGATCAATACGTGGCGTTCTTCGCGTCAGAAAACTTTCCTTCTGAAAAGTACATTTTCTTGGCAGTGAATTGGGCTGCGAAACTCTCGAATCTCAGGTTTTTCCCCGGAGAATTCAGCAGCGTTTCCTTGACATTTCATGGTGCTACGGCAGTTTCAGCGGATGAACTCTGTTCGATCATCTTTCTCTTAATTCCGACTTCACCTTGATGGAAGAACTGTGTTAAGGTTGTCCCACGACGGACATGAACGCTGGATGCAGACATGCCGAACTTGATAGGAAGATCTAATGGCAAAACGCGGCATGGAGGCCAATGTGAAATCCGGATCAACCCCCGTAGATCGCATGGAAGTTCAAATTCGCTGGCTGATTCGCCGCGATATGCCAGAAGTCCTGCGAATCGAGCAGGCCAGTTTCCCAAGCCCGTGGAGCGATGAGGATTTCCTCTGCTGCCTGCGACAGCGGAACTGTATCGGCATGGTCGCAGAATACGACCATAAGATCCTTGGGTTCATGATTTATGAACTCCACAAATCAAGACTTCACATTCTCAACTTCGCAGTCGCTCCTGAGTGCCGCAAGCAAGGCGTTGGATCGCAGATGATTCTTCGTCTTGTCGATAAGCTTTCTCAGCAGCGACGAAATGAAATCATTCTGGAAGTGCGAGAAAGTAATCTCGACGCCCAGTTGTTCTTCAAATCACAGCAGTTCAAGGCTGTTTGTGTGTTGCGACATCACTTCGACGATACTGAAGAAGATGGCTA
Organism: Planctomicrobium mucosum; assembly: GCF_051466335.1. NCBI lineage: Bacteria > Pseudomonadati > Planctomycetota > Planctomycetia > Planctomycetales > Planctomycetaceae > Planctomicrobium > Planctomicrobium mucosum. Next base: position 2,300,337 of record NZ_CP195793.1, read on the forward strand.
CATCATGCAGTTCAAGTTGAACGCGGATTCTGAGGAGATGGCACAGTTCACTCCGCACAATCGCATCAGTGAAATTAGCGACATTGACGCTGCCGATGCTGCCTAGTGTCCATTTGTTTATGTTGAATTTCGAGAAAGCCGGATCGATTGATACGGCTTTCTTTTTTTGTGTGGGTTCATTGTAACACCCGGCGTCGCTGATGGTTGGGGATCTGTTCAGATTGTGTCGTCTACCGGCGTCAATCGGTGGGCTCGATCACCAACACTCAGCAGGTTGGAGTCATCCCGGTCGTAGCGCCTGTACACTCTTCAAACTTTGTCGCGTTTGCGTAATCAGGCTGTGCATTTGAAGTTTGGGTGATAAAATGCTTGTGAACTCTGGGGATGTCTGGTCCTTCCAAGTGTGCAGATGACTTCACCATCACAAAGCAAACCGACGATCAATCGTCGCGAATTTCTCGGGAGCAGTGCCCGGAATGCAGCGAGCGTCGCGGCCGGTGTGTTAAGCGTCGGAGTCGCCACGAATCGACGTCCCGGGGGACCGAATCAAGTCGTCCGTGTTGGTATTGTCGGCGTCGGACAGCAGGGGCGGGAACTCGCGTTTTCCTTGGCCCGTATTCCCGGAGTGGAAATCACTGCAATCTGCGACGTCGATGTGAAGGTTCTCGCCCTATCGCAGCATGAGTTGCTGGATCAAACCGGCGTCAGGCCGGCAATCGTCACGGCACACGAGAATCTGGTTGACCGGAATGACGTCGACGCAATTGTCGTCGCCACTCCCGACCACTGGCATGCCCGCATCGCCATTGATGCCATGCGGGCTGGAAAAGACCTTTATTTAGAACAACCAGTTGCCCATTCCATTCAGGAAGGACGACTCATCTCCGAAGTCGCAGAAGCCACGAATCGCATCGTGCAAACCGGGCTCCCTCAACGGAGCGGAGCGCATTTTCAAAGTGCGGTTCAACTTGTTCAATCTGGCGAGATCGGGCGAGTTCATCTGGCGAAAGCGTGGGCGACTCACAGGCGCCGTGATATCGGTCGATCTGCGAAGACAAGCACCCCACCGGGGATTGATTACGATCGTTGGATCGGGCCGGCACCTTCTCACGCGTTCCAGCCAAATCGCTTCCATCAGAACTGGAATTGGTTCTGGGACTACGGTTCCGGCGAACTGGGAGTGTGGGGAGTTCAGCTTCTTGACGTTGTCCGCTGGGGACTCGATCTTGAACTGCCACACCGGATTGTTTCAACGGGGAGTCGACGTGTCTTTCATGATGATCGGGAGACTCCAGATACCCTGACGGTTCAATACGAATTCCCAGATGTCGACGTGATCTGGGAGCATCGCCAGTGGTGCAACCGAGGAATTGAAGGGCGGACCGCAGCCTGCGCCTTCTATGGAGAAAACGGGACGCTGATCGTCGACCGAAGCGGGTGGAAAGTTTACGGCGGAAGAGAAGGGCTGTACGCCGACGCCAGTGAAATTCACCAAAGCCATCTCAGCAATTGGATTCAATCACTTCAAACGCGGCACGCACCGGCAGCACCTCTCGCGGTCGGCGAGAAGAGTATGGTGATGTGTCACCTCGGAAACATTGCCTGCAGGCTGCGACGTGAGTTGCGGTTTGATCCTCAGTCGATGACCTTTGGGGGTGATGAAGCTGCCAATTCCATGCTGAACAGCCCCGCGAGAAGTCCCTGGCAGATCACGGAGGGATAAATGCCCCCAACGAAAGTTGTCATTGACGCTGACGCAGGTGTCGGCGATGCGGTTGCCATTGCGTTGGCGCTTGCTGACCGCGACTTAGATGTCGTCGCGATCACCGCTACGGCCGGAATCGCTTCCGGTGAACAGGTTTTTCGCAACCTGCAAACACTTGTCTCCATGCTCGATCCTCCGAAATGGCCCAGATTGGGGTTGAGCACCGCGCCGAGGATTGCACTCCCCGAGCAGTCCCCTCGTTCCGGATTGCTCTTCCGCGATGGAACTTCCAGCCTGGCGGACTGTGAGATCATCGAAGCGATGCCTCATGCTCCAACCGATTCAGCGAAACTTCTGTCAGAGGTGATTCGTGAGTGGCCCGGAGAGATCACTCTGCTGACCTTGGGGCCGTTGACCAATCTCCAATTGGCGATGGATCGACATCCCGATTTTCTGGAGCAACTCAAAGGCCTGTACTGTCTGGGCGGGTCGTTGAATGCCAGTGGAAATATCACTGCAGCGAGCGAGTTCAATATTTTCGCTGACCCGGAAGCGGCGCGAAATGTGTTGACGTGGCCAGCGACGAAAACGCTCATTCCTCTCGAAGCGGGAAACTCGTTCGGTCTGACGTTTGATCAATTCGACGCACTCAAAATCGATACGTTTTCCCGACTGGGCCAGTTCCTGATCAAGACGTTGCCATACGTGTTACGAGAGAGTCGTAATCAATTGGGGATGGAAGGGGCGCTTCTGCCAGAAGTCGTCGCACTTGCTGCGATTACGCAACCGCGACTGTTTGAGCAGCGTCCGATGCGGGTGGACGTTGAAGTTGCGGGCGAGCTCACCCGAGGAATGACGATTTTCGATCGCCGACAGGGGATTGGGAATCAGCCGAATATCGACGTCGTGACGGAAATCGATCAGATTGGCGTCCGTGATTATGTGATGCGGCTGATCCGCTCGGGCTACATCAAATAGTAGCTGTCGATACTTTCTCAGAATCGGCCAAATTTGCCGCGAGTTGGACTTTTCTGGGGGTGGTTGACATAATTGTTCGATGGAATCGTTTAGTTTCGCCACATTCAGCCCGAATCTCCGTTCGCTTCGCAGCGAATGAGGCTTCGGGCTGAATGCGTTTATTAGCTTGAGAAAGCCCCTTACTTTCTCCTTCGTTTGATGCACATGTTTACCGGACTCATTGAAGGTATTGGTCGAGTTGTTGCTGTTGTGCCTGAAGGCCCAGCAATCGATTTGACGCTGGAAGTGCCAGAAACTCTTCCTGAACGGGAGACCGTGAAACTGGGCGACAGCGTGGCGCTCAACGGCTGTTGCCTGACCGTCGTGCGAATCGACGGCGATCAGTGGGCCTTTCAGGCAGGAAGCGAAACGTGTTCCCGGACGAATCTGGGCCAGTTTGTCGCAGGTAGTTTCGTGAATCTGGAACGAGCGATGCGACCGACCGATCGACTTGGTGGGCATTTCGTTCAAGGGCACGTGGACGATGTCGGAACAGTGGATTCCATCACCAAAGAAGGTGACTGGACCACAATGTGGTTTCGTGTCCCTGCTCGATTGACCCGGCAGATGGTTTCAAAAGGGTCGATCACCGTCGACGGAATTTCCTTGACGCTTGTCGGCGTTGAGGAAGATCGATTCAGTGTGGCATTGATTCCGCATACCTTGCAAGTAACCACTCTTGGTCAACGTCAAGTTGGGGATATCGTCAACATCGAAACCGATGTCCTCGGCAAATACATCGAAAAGATGCTCGGCTCGATTCAGCTTCCAAACTAAGTAACGACTCAACATCCATCGCAGTCCAACGCCGCACCGACGGCAGACAGATTGAGATCACAGTACACACATCGGCTCCAGGTATTGATCGTCGACATGACAGAAGAAAGTGAACGCCAAACACGATCCCATTTGATGCGGCTTTTCGAGCGGCATGGGTATCGACCGCGCCACAATCTTGGACAGAACTTTCTGATCGATATCAATATCGTCGAGTTTGTCGTTCGCGAAGCAGAACTGACTTCGAATGATGTTGTTCTAGAAGTAGGCCCCGGAACAGGGGGAATGACGACATTCATGGCGAAGGAAGCCGCCCACGTGATTTCGGTCGAGATCGACCCGAACATGTATCGCCTGGCGACCGAGGCTGTGCAGCGTTATGACAACGTGACGCTCATCAATCGTGACGCCCTGCGAAATAAGAACAATTTCGCAGATGAAGTGCTGGAATTGATCAATCGTGAGTTGGCTGTTGATCCCAATCGACGCCTGAAGCTCGTCGCGAATCTTCCCTACTGTGTCGCGACTCCAATTATCTCGAATCTCGTTGCGTCCGAACTTCCGTGGACTCGAATGGTCGTGACGATTCAATACGAACTTGGTCTGCGAATGCAGGCACTTCCTCGTACCGAGGATTTCGGAGCATTGTCTGTCTGGCTGCAATCGCAGTGCCAGGTAGAGCTCCTGCGAAAGGTCGGGCCGACAGTGTTCTGGCCCCGTCCGAAAGTGGATTCTGCAGTCGTGAAGCTGACTGCGGATCCGCAATTGCGGGCCCAGATTCACGATCGCGCATTTTTTCATGACTTCATCCGCAAGGTCTTCAACTATCGTCGCAAACTGTTGCGAAGCGTGCTTGTCGGAATGTACAGCAACGAATTGACAAAACCCGAAGTGGATGAAGTCATCGCCAGTGTTGGACTCACAGGGTCCACCCGTGCGGAGGAGCTGGATATCGCGACTCACCTGAGACTCTCTGAGGCGATACAAACCGCGATTCAGCAGAAAAAAGCATAGTACATCGAGTCTGCATCGCTGGGGCGTGCGGCTCTGAATCAAGCTCCAGAACCGAACACAATTGACCTGCACTGAGTCATTCAGTTGTTGGACATCATCATTGCAAGAAGCCTGCATTTGATTCCCCAATTGGGAATGCAGTTGTCGTTATAGAGGAATTCAGCCATGCAAGATCGTATTCTCGAAACCGCACTCACCTTTGATGATGTGTTGCTCGTCCCTGACTACAGCGATTGCATGCCGGGTGAAGTGGATGTGACATCTCAGCTCACTCGCAACATCTCGATCAACATTCCCATCATCTCCAGCCCGATGGATACCGTCACCGAAAGTGATATGGCGATCGGCATGGCTCAGGAGGGGGGCGTTGGGGTCATTCACAAGAACATGTCGATCGACCAGCAGGCGAACGAAGTGCTTCGAGTGAAACGCAGCGAGAACGGCGTGATCGTCGATCCGCTGACTCTTCCCCCGACGGCAACCGTCCGGGAAGCAACCACCATTATGGACACCCGCAACATCGGCGGTGTTCCTATCGTCGGTGAGAACGGTCGACTTCTGGGAATTCTGACCCGCCGCGATTTGCGATTTCTGGAGTCGGATCAAACTCTCGTTCAAGAGGTGATGACCAAAGAAGCCCTCGTCACAGCTCCAGAAGATACTGATCTCAACACAGCCCAGAAGACTCTTCGCGAGAATAAGGTCGAAAAACTTCTGCTGGTGGATGAGAACTTCCAGCTGCGTGGTTTGATCACAATCAAAGACATCGACAAGAATTCTCGGTTCCCTCGTGCGAACAAGGACGAGAAGGGACGATTGAGAGTCGGTGCTGCAATCGGCGTACACGATTACGAACGAGCAGAAAGCATGATCAAAGCCGGCGTCGACTTCCTGACGGTCGATAGCGCTCACGGACACTCCAAAAACGTGATCGAAACTGTCAAGAAATTGAAAAGTCAGTGGCAGATTGACGTCATTGCTGGAAATATCGCGACCGCCGACGGAGCAAAGGCTTTAGTCGACGCTGGAGCAGACGCGGTTAAAGTGGGAATCGGACCCGGGTCGATTTGTACCACACGCATCATTTCCGGAGTCGGTGTTCCTCAACTGACTGCGATTTCCAGTGCTGCAAAAGGCATTGGTACGACCGGAGTTCCGCTGATTGCGGACGGTGGAATTCGCTATAGCGGCGACATGACCAAAGCGTTGGCAGCGGGGGCTTTCACCGTCATGCTGGGCGGACTGCTCGCAGGTTTAGACGAAAGTCCCGGAGAAACGATTTTATTCCAAGGTCGGCGGTTTAAGCGGTATAGGGGGATGGGATCGCTTGGCGCGATGGTAAAAGGGAGCAGCGAGCGCTATCGTCAAAGCAACACTGAAGAGGATGGAAGGGGAACGCCGAAACTTGTGCCAGAGGGGGTGGAAGGTCGGGTTCCTTATCGTGGGCATCTGAACACACTTCTTTACCAACTCGTTGGCGGATTGCGTGCCGGAATGGGCTATCTGGGCGTCCGCAAAATCGACGAGCTTCGCATTCGTGCCAAATTCCTACGAGTGTCAGCTGCGACGGTGAGGGAGAACCATCCGCATGATATTGCCATCACTCAAGAAGCACCGAATTACACAACGGAATACGCTCCGTTTGATGGCCGATAGTCAGCCGAGATTCGCAATTCGCCCCTTGGTCACTCAGATTCGATCATGGGGGGCAGGGTGTGCAATCGCTGCCATGCTTGCGTCTTCTCTTTGGGCAACTGAACCAGTGGCGGCGAAAAGGTCGCCACTGGACCGCTTAAAAGATCGCTCTGCAGCCCAGCGCTGGAAGGAAACTCGTCAGCAGTACCTGAAGAATGGGGCGACGAGCCAAGCACCTGCCGCAGCACCATTTCCTGCTGCCGCGTCTCCATTCCCAGCCGCCACAGATGTGGCAAGCTCAATGCCTGATTTGGATGCGATCGGCACTCCAGAGCCTCTTGATCTTCCATTGTCAGGGTTCAGCACAAGCCGTCCGGAACCTCTTCCATCAACGCGAATTCCGCTCCCGACGATCAACAAAACTGTTCCGGAGCCTTATCCAATCCAGACGGCTGAGCGAATTCCTCCTGCTCCAGTTTCAGCGTCTCAGCGGTTGGTTCCCGTTCCGGAACTTCCTCCGAAGGGAATTGCCCAGGGGGATTCTCCGCTGTTGACCGCTCCAATTCCTCCCGGACCGATTCCATCGGAAACGGTTCCACAGGCTTCACCCCTTTTTCCAGACGAGATCGAGTTTCAGCCGACTCAACGAGATACCCGGTTCTCATCATCCAGCGACTTTGAATCAGTCTTTCGACCGGTTTCGCAGATCAAACCGACATATGCCTATTCGCCGTCTGGAGAAGAGACTGGCAAATATCTGTGCCCGCAGCCAAGCGCCATTCCTGATGACCAGCGCGCCCGTTGTCCGGATTTTCAGACACTCCCCTCCACAGGCTCAATCGATCGTCAGTTCTCAATGATCGATTATCAGTGGATGCCGACCAATCTAAAGCACAAGCCTTTGTACTTCGAAGACGTCGCTCTCGAGCGTTACGGTCAACAGTATCCGTGCGGAATTCAGCCATTCGTTTCGATCGGGCGTTTCGCAGTGCAAGGATTTGGTTTGCCATACCAGATGGCGATCGACCCTGTCTGGCGAGACATTTATCCGCTCGGTTACTACCGTCCAGGGGATAAGGCACCCGAACTTGAAAATCAGGTTCCGATCAACTTGCAGGCCGCTGCCGTCACCGGCGGCGTCTATACCGGGTTGATCTTCCTCGTGCCGTAAGGCGGGACAGTCGGGCGTTGCATTCTCCCGATTCAGCTCTCACGAAATAGAAAACGCGAACGATTCAGATTGATCGTTCGCGTTTTTTCGCGCTCATACTGAAATGGCGGAATTACTTCAGGTCGCCCCAGTCCTGAACCTGAATTTTCGCACGGTCACCGCAGATCTCGCGGATGCGGGAAATCAGTGAGTAAGTACGCCCGGCAACTTCTGTCGCATCGCGTGATTCGAAGTTGATTCGCAACAATGGCTCATTGTTGGAGGCACGAACGTTGAACCACCATTCTGGGGTGTAGTTTTGAACCTCTCGGTACGTGCGTCCTGTTGGATCGCCGACCTTGTCGATCGTGAAGACGTCGTCGACGGTCTTGTATTCCGGAACTCGCGGATGGAAGACGCTGATTCCGTCGATATCGAGCACGTAGTTTCCGGCAGCTTCGCTGGAGTTCTCTGCTTTGAGAGTGGAGATGATCTCTGCACTCATCTTCTTCCAATCGCTGCAATCAACACGTAGGTTCACTTCGCCGCTGTTTGGCCATGGTCTGAGCTGCCCCAGAAGCTGGGAGCATGCGAGTCCGGATTCCAGCAGCATGTCCCAGAACGTAACCAGAGCGAACAGACCGGAATCGAGGCAGTAAGTATCCGGGAAATTGTAGTGCGCGGAAGACTCTCCACCGAACACAGCGGCCTTCTTGACGAGTGCAACCTTCACCGCGTCCTGACCGACTCGAGAAATGACTGGCGTCCCTCCCGCTTGTCTGACGGTTTCCGCAACCAGCCACGAAGAGACAGCTGAGTAAACAACTGCTCCCTTGCCGCCATTCTTTGAGACGAGGCTCTTTGCGAGAGCAGCGAGCAAGACTGAACCCGAAACAAATTGTCCCCATTCATCGACGAGGAAGACGCGGTCTGCGTCACCATCGAAGGCTGCTCCGAATTTCGCCCCCTCAGCGATGACAGTTTCCTGCAACAGCTTTACTGCCCCTGGAAGTCCGGGATTCGAAGGACGAGTTGGGAACGTTCCATCGATGCGTTCAGCGACGGCGAGTAGCTCAACCTTTGCACCGCGTTTCTCCAGCGACTTCTTGAGCAGGGGGCGGAACAAACCACCGACTCCATTGCCCGGATCGAGTACGACTTTGCCCGTCGCATCTTTGAGTCGTTCTGATCGTCCGACTGCTGCGTCGACAAACTGCTCTTGAAGACCAACGCGTCCCTGCTTGGGGAACGCAACAACGGGTGATGCGGCCGCGTCGCCGTCACCGCCATCTTGTTCGTAGCGTGGCTGAAGCTGATCAATCGGTCGGAGAATGTCGAGATCGCCGGTCTTGGTGTTGCGGACGAGGGCTTTGATCCCGTTGTATTCTGCCGGGTTGTGTGAAGCGGTAATCATGACTCCCGCTTGCGCACCGCAGAGGTCTTTACCGACAGCCCATTGAATCATATCTGTTGTTGCCAGTCCGACTGGAATGGGAATTCCTCCTTCCGAAGCGATCCCCTGAATCAATGCTGCATAGATCACGGGTGAGGAAACTCGTCCATCACGACCAACGACAATCTTTGGGGCAGGAGACTGGAGCAGATCCTTCAGACTCTGAGCGAGGTACCTACCGCTCAGCCATGCCAACTCCTCATTGATCTGATTTGGGTAAAGCCCACGGATGTCCGCTGAGCGCAGAAACAGGGACGGATCAAACACAGCGATTCCTTCTGTGATAGGTTGAGGATGACTTGTCGGCCGAAGGCGGCATGAGATTCATATGTTGACGGCGTGAGCAGCTTACGAGATTAGAATCACAGCAATCCCATCTGGCTACTCCGGAAGTTGCAATTTCTGATCAGTCCCCGAGTTCGTCCCGGGAATTCCCGATTCTCTGAACTTTGCAAATGCTTTATCCAAAATTTCCCGCATGATTCCGCACTTCTTCGCTGAACTTTCAATTTCATGCAGTGGTCCTGATTCCGTTCCGCTCAAAAAAACTGTCCGAACTCTGTAAACTGTGGGTCTGTTCCAGTTTCGTGAAAAGATTGATTGACTATGTTGGCAAAACGCATCATTCCGTGTCTCGATGTCTTCGCAGGTCGCGTGGTCAAGGGGGTGAACTTCCTGAACTTGCGAGATGCCGGAGATCCTGTGGATGTCGCTTCGCGATACGAAGCGGAAGGGGCGGATGAACTCGTCTTTTTGGATATCACCGCAAGTCATGAACAACGTGACATCATCCTGGACGTTGTCTCGAGGACGAGCGAAGTCTGCTTCATGCCGTTGACTGTCGGCGGAGGGATTCGCACGCTGGAAGATATTCGGAAGTTGCTGAATGCTGGCTGCGATAAAGTTTCGATCAACAGCGCCGCTGTAACGAATCCGGATTTCATCCGTGAAGCAGCCTTAAAATTCGGGAGCCAGTGTATCGTCGTGAACATCGATCCCAAACGGGTGATTGTCGACGAAACAACAAAAGCTGCCGCCGCTGCCTTTCAGATTCCAGATCACCTGCGTGTCACACCACATCCAACTCCAAAGACTGGCCCATACGCGAAAAAGTTTTCAGCGATCGATCCATTTCCGGAAGAAGTGTATTGGGATGTCCATGTCAATGGCGGACGGAAGCCAACTGGGCTGGATGCAGTCGCCTGGGCGCTTGAAGTCGAAAGGCTCGGAGCAGGCGAAATCGTCCTGACTAGTATGGATGCGGATGGAACGAAGGACGGGTACGATCTGGAAATCACCTCCGCAATTGCTGCCGCGGTTCAGATTCCGGTGATCGCCAGCGGCGGGGCAGGTAACCCACAACATTTGTGTGATGCTGTTACGACAGGTGGAGCGAGCGCTGTGCTGGCAGCCAGCATCTTCCACTACGGCGAATACACAATTTCGGAATCCAAAGAATACATGCAAAAGCAGGGGATCGTCGTTCGGAGGTAGCCCGAACCTCAACGAACAGCACAGCCCATTGATCGCAGTTCAACAACAGGGAGTCATCGAATGCCGACAATTCAGCAGGCCAAGCAGGTTTTGGATCGACATTACCTCGAAATCCGTTGCAGCATCCTCGATATCGCTGGAGCTCTGGATCGCATTGAACGCTCTGATAAGTCCTCCGAAGTGGCTCATGATCCACGGATGGAATTGATTCAGGAAGCACTTAAAATCCTGGGCCAAAACAGTGTCAATCGCGCAGAGCAGGTTCAACTTCTCTTCAGCGATCAATACGTTCCTGGCTGGAATCAGAAGTGATTTTCGATTCTGCCCACAGACAATTCACTCTCGATTGCATTCTCTGACATCCGTGACGCAAGTCGCTCATTTTTGTACTTGTTCAGGATGATTTGCATTGGGGCCGAGGCAGATTTCAGAGTCACTGCGCCGAATGTTGATCGCGGATCAGCCTTTATTTGTGCCCTATTCAGGCTGAAATGGCGCTGACGATGTTGCCCAATTTTCCAGAAGGGGCACTCGTGGCAAACACTCCCATCTTATACGAAGTGTTTACGTTCTCGTGGGGTCTCTGAACGTCGCCAACGTGGTAGACCACGAATTCTAGCTATTTTCTGTGGATTCCGGTCGCGTGAATCCCTCTATTGGCTCCGTCAGCTCACCAAAATCGTTGAATTTTGCTGACCGATTTTGAGTTTGAAATATTTGCAAATTAGCACCTAAGACACGACTGTTTATGGCGTTATGTGTGATGAGTGTAGGCAGAAACGACCGGTTTGCTCGGCTCTTTGGGGTGAGGACTTTAGTCCATCTTGACGAATTCCCAGATTTCTTGAAAATTCGCCGCGCCCCGGCGATTAGTCGGTCGAAAATTGCTGTTCGTCATACTCAGAAATACAAAAGGTCGTCCCGTGAAATACTCCTTACTGTTTCTGCTGGCCATCACTTTGCCCGCAGCAGCTGGATGGGCGAGCGACACTCCATTCGATCTGGCTTTGACTGAGGAAGATGGCTGGTTCGTACGTGGTCAGAGCCCGGAAGCGGGAGGGCCATTTGTCGCACCGCCTCAGGAATCGACCTCGTTCTACCCGCCTGCTTATCCGGTGCAGTACTACGGTGATCCCAACGGGAGCACCACCTACCCGTCACCAATTCAGGATCCGTTTGCAAACGGCGGCGTTCAGCCGTACGCAGTGCAGGGGCCTCCGGGTGGCTACTACATGCGAGGGATCAACGGACCGCAGCCCCAACGCTATGGCTGGCAGGACAAACTTGACTTCACATTTCTCCCCTCCGCAGGGACTTCAGATCCGAACGTTGGAAGTTTCGAATCGTTCGGCATCGACCTTGAAATGCTTTACACCGTTCCGACATGGAACAATTGGACTTTCGGAATCGGTCCTCAAGTCAGCTACCGTTCATGGCAAGGTCCGGGGAATCCCGTTTCAGACCTTCCTGGCGGTGCTTACCGCTTTGGACTCGATATGTTCCTGCGAACCCCGACAGTGAACAACTGGACGCTCGAGTTGGGATTCGATCCAAGCATGGCAACCGATTTCCGTTCGAAGATTAACGGGGATGCTTTCCTGTTCGACGCCCATGCAGTCGCCTTCTGGCAATGGACTCCAAAGTTCACAGCGGTGATCGGAGCGTTGTACTGGGACCGTGTCGACAACATCATTCTTCCGTATGCCGGGGCAATCTGGGCTCCAAACGATATCTGGGAATTCCGGCTGGTCTTCCCGAAGCCACGAATCAGTGCGTTTCTGGGCACGCCTCTAGGGATTCCGACATGGATCTACGGGGGAGTGGAGTACCATGTTGAGGCTTACGAAGTGAAACCCAAAGAGTTCGTCGGAAGCACTCGCGTTCAAATGGCAGACTGGCGTGCGGTCGGAGGACTTCGTTGGGAAACCGGTCGAGTCAGCAGCTTTGTCGAAGCGGGTTACATCTTCGACCGAAAGGTGAAGTACAAGAACCTCGGACAAGACTTCCATATCGACTCCGGATTCATCGGCCGAGTCGGATTCAGGTTCTAGAGCGGGAAAAGTGTACTCGAACGAGTCGCGTCTCAGATCACAGAGTTCAATCAACTGCAAACGATCAATCCCCTTGAGTTTCTATGGAGACTCGAGGGGATTTTTGTTTTTTCAGGCTGTCATCCAGCTTGATCGGAATGGCTGAATGACTAACGAACGCAACTAACTCTCCAGTGTCAGATCAGGGATTCCACCGGTACTGTCACCAAAGCTGTCGACTTCAATTCCCATTTGGTGGAGCATATCGAGATACAGATTGCAGAGCGGCGTGTCATACTTCGGTTTCAAATGCCGACCTGTCACAATCGAACCATTCCCCTTGCCAGCCAGAATGATTGGGAGGTTGCGTGGGTCGTGCGAATTTCCGTCCGACATGCCGCAGCCCATTAATATCATCGAGTGGTCCAGAAGAGTCCCATTTCCTTCTGGGATGTTCTGCATCCGTTCGCACATGTAGGCGAGTTGAGCGACATGCCAGCGGACAATTCGCTTGTACTGCTCGATCTTGTCTTCTTTTCCTTCGTGGTGGGAAAGTTCATGATGTGAACTTCGCACTCCATCAACAAATGAGAAGCTGCGGACGGAAGGATCATTGGCGAACATAAATGTGCTGACGCGAGTCGAATCCGACCAGAATGCCAAGATCATCATGTCGAGCATGAGTTTGACATGATGTGGATAGTCGCCGGGAATTTCGTGTGGAGGCGGGATGTACGCTGCATCAGGGATGTGTGTTGACCAGTCGCGTGGGCCTGCGTTCTGGAAGTATTCGACCTGTCGTTCGACGGATCGAACTGAGTCGAGATATTCGTCCAGCTTGAACTGGTCGTCCCGGCAAAGTTTCCTACGGAGATCATGAGCGTCAGTAAGTGCCAAGTCGAGCAGTTTGCGTCGATCATTGGCGTCTGCCGGATTGCCGACCTTCGCATTTTTCAGACCGAAAAGCCGTTCGTAGACCCGGCGGGGATGGATCTCCTTCGCCACAGGGCGATTCGGCGTTTGCCATGAAATGTTGGAACCATACAGGCGAGTATAGCCCCCGTTGCTATCGATACCGGAAATCACTGGATCGATTCCCAGTTCCAGCGACGGCAATGGTGTCGCGGCACCCAATTTCTGGGCCACCAATTGATCAAGCGAAATTCCACCGACGTTGACGTTGCGTCCGGTCGTTTTCTCGACCTTCAAGCCAGTGAGGAAGTTCGCGTTTTTCGCATAATGTCCATCTCCATCGTGACTATACCGCTTGTCGGTATTCGAGATGATGTTGATGGAAGATCGCACGCTTTCCAGCGGTTCGAGCGAGAACGGAAGCGTAAAATCGGTTCCGTTCTCTTTCGGAATCCATGCGTCTCTCCAGACTCCATTTGGGAAGAACAGACATCCCATCCGGACTGGTGGCCGGGATTCGGATGTGCTCGCCTGCACTCGTTTGGGGGCGAGTGAAACCAGTGCCGGGAGCGACAGTGAAATTCCCGCTCCGCGGAGGAAATGACGCCTTGAAACGGTCGCTTTGTTCATTTCGATTCGCATTGCTTTGATCGATGTGAATTCGTGTAATCGCTCCATTCGCGGAGCGATCCGAGTACTCTCTGCGGGCCGTGCTCGAGGCAACATTCCCCTGGCGGCGGGAGTTTTAACTGGCAGCTGTCAGTTCCGGAATCGGCCCTGTGCTATCTCCAAAGCTGTCCGCTTCGATTCCCATCTGGTGCAACATATTGACGTACAGGTTACAGAGCGGTGTATCGACCGGGGCGGCGATGTGCTGCCCTGTCTTCAACGTTCCGTTTCCTTTGCCTGCGACGACGATTGGAAGATTTCGTGGGTCGTGCGCATTTCCGTCCGACATGCCGCAGCCCATCAGGATCATTGAGTGATCCAGCAGCGTCCCATTTCCTTCGTCGATTCCTTTCATCCGTTCGCACAGGTAGCCCAGTTGCCCCACGTGCCAGCGGACAATTCGCTTGTACTGATCGATCTTGTCTTCTTTTCCTTCGTGATGGGACATCTCGTGGTGAGAGCTGCGGACCTCATCGACGAATGAGAAGTTACGCCCCGACACGTCATTGGCCATCATGAAGGTGATCACTCGGGTTGAATCCGACCAGAACGCCAATACCATCATGTCGAGCATCAATTTGACGTGATGAGGATAGTGTCCCGGAATTTCGTGTGGCGGAGCGACATACGCGGCGTCTGGGACATGAGTGGTCCAATTTCGAGGTCCGGCGTTCTGGAAAAACTCGACCTGCTTTTCGACAGATCGGACAGAATCGAGGTATTCATCCAGTTTGAACTGATCGTCGCGGCCGAGCTTCCCTCTCAAGTCATGCGCATCAGACAAGGCGAGGTCGAGCAGCTTCCTTCGATCGCCCGCGTCCGCTGAGGCACCGGATGAGACGTTCTTCAATCCGAAAAGGCGTTCGTAAACACGGCGTGGGTGAATTTCCTTGGCGACTGGACGGGTCGCAGTTTGCCAGGAAATATTGGACCCGTACAAGCGAGTGAAGCCGACATTACTGTCGATTCCAGAGATGACAGGATCGATCCCCAATTCCAGAGAAGGAAGCGGAGTTGATCCGGCGAGTTTCTGGGCCATCAGCTGATCGAGAGAGATTCCCCCAGTGCTGACATCTCGGCCTGTTGTCTGCTGAACGTGCAGACCGGTCAGGAAGTTTGCGGTTTTCGCATAGTGACCGTCGCCACTATGGCTGTGCCGCTTCTCCAGATTCGAAATGACGTTAATGGAATCCTTGATTCCCTGGAGTGGTTCCAAAGAAAAGGGGAGTGTGAATTCGGTTCCCGTTTCTTTGGGAATCCATGCATCACGCCAGACCCCGTTTGGAAAGAACAGGCAACCCATGCGAACCGGGGGAGTTGCCTCCACGGACGCGATGGCATTCCGATGAGCGAGTGACGGAAGAAATGGAAGTGCTAAGGCAACCCCAGTCCCACGCAAGAACGAGCGGCGGTTTTGTGTAAGTGCATGAGTCATTCCGCGTCTCCTTGATGTGAAATCGCTTGTCTGAAAGTGGGGACCAGCGACATTACTTTTTGTAGTATCGATGTCTGAAAGGAAAGCTCAGCACGATTTCTTCAACCATCGTGTTTGAGTGGTAATTGTTCTGTTGCAAAGCTGCCAATGTGTTCTGAATCACGCAGTCATCAAATTTGTTGAGGTCGCGGCCAACTGCGTAGCCGTACATTTTGCGGATCAAATGACGCATCACATCGTCTTTGCGATTGAGCAGAATCGTCTTCAGCTCGGCAGGCGTTTGAAAGGATTCACCCGATGGCAGCACGCCGCTTGCATCAATCGGCAGTCCATCAAGTTCTTGACGCCATCGACCGATGGCGTCGAAATTCTCGAGTCCGAAGCCCAGTGGATCCATTCTGGAATGGCAACTGGCGCACTCGGGCTTCGAACGGTGAATTTCGAGTTGTTCTCTCAGTGATCGTTTCACGCCGTCATGCGAAACCTCTTCCAGAGATGGAACTCCCGGAGGAGGTGGAGGAACACGACTTCCCATGACTTCGGAGAGCACCCAATGTCCACGCAGGACAGGGCTGGTGCGATGTGGATATGACGAGACTGTGAGCACGCTGGCGTGAGTCAAAATACCACCACGGTTGGGGTCGGCCAGATTGACCTTGCGAAGCTCCGGGCCTTCCACTCCTTCGATTCCATAATGCTTTGCCAGCGGGCCATTCAGGAAGGTGTAGTCCGCGGAGAGAACCTCCACCAGACTTCGATTTTCCATGAACAGGTTGGCGACGAACATCGATGTCTCGCCTAACATGGCGTCAGCGAGTTCTTCGGTGAATTCCGGAAAAGCTTCCGCATCCGGTCGCACGGTCGATCCCAATGGGTTTAGCCCCAGCCACTGCATCGCGAAGTTCTCACCGAGTGCTTTGGCACGCGGGTCCTTCAACATCCGGCGAGTCTGTTCACGCAGGACGTCGTCATTCTGGAGTTGGCCGGCGTCTGCTAACGCGAGCAGTTCTTCATCGGGCAACGATGACCAGATGAGCATCGCCAGTCGGGCTGCCAGCGGATGATTTCCGAGAGGATGTGTTCCTTCTGTTTCTGATTCAGGTTCCGCTAGAAACAAGAAGTGAGGTGACAGCAGGATTCCCTGCATTGCAAAGCGGAGTGCCGCGCGATGAGACTGCCCCTGTGACGCTGCGTGATCATACAGGCCGACGTACCGATCGAGTTCTTCGGATGGGACCGGGCGACGAAAGGCTCTGCGGATCAACGGTGCAAGAATTCTCTGGGCAGTCTCTCGTCCAGGATTTTCAGGCTCGATTTCCCTGCCGCCGATTTCTTCACGTCGTCTTGTGATCAGTTCGGGTTCTGCTTCCGGGATCACATCGGGCCATAACGCTTCTGTCGCAATGACCGCTGCGTCGAGATACTTTTCCAGATGAATTGGGGAGAGATACAGGGTATCACCAACAGAGTCGACTCCGACTCCACCGGATCCATCAGAGGGGAGCAGTCCAACCGCATCGATCTGAACCCCGAGCAGGTCGCGCACGGAATTGGCGTATTCCGGTCGAGTCAGACGACGACTCATCACGTGACCGCGGTAGAAGTTTGTATTTTGGTCACTGGCAACCTGATTGCATTCCCCTTCGTGCGAGACCATCTGGTCCAGCCAGGCACGAATCTTGTCACGTTCCGGATCGTTGGGTTGCGGCGATCCCTCTGGGGGCATCTCTCTTGGAAGCACACGATGCTGTACCGATTCCCAGAACTTCCGATCGGCCAGCGCCTGTTCGTGAGTCTGAAAACGGGTGAGGTCGAGACCCCCTTCCTGCTTCTCCGCCTGATGGCATTCGAAGCAGTACTTCGCCATCAGTGCATTGAACTCAGGAAACGCTTCTGGCGGCGGGGCTGCGAGGGCGAGTTGCGGGCAAAAGAACAGCCCTCCCGCGGCGAGCAGTATTCTGAAACTGGGGGGAAAAGGACGCCAGTTCATGCTTGAACCGTCTGGTTGGGCGAGGCCCGAACTAAAATTTCAGAGGTTGAAATTCGAACCGTGGGCTTCGGTAGGGTAATCAGGCAAGGCTACGATCGTGGATCTCGGGGCTGTGAGACTCACAATCATCCGCGTTTGGATGGTGATTTCAGTCGATGAAATCGTAATGTCAGTTTAATTGTTCGTCTGATTGAGTGCCAGCGGAATGACGGCTTCGTCGGCTTTAAGGCGGAATTGCATATAATGGGATTGCGGTAGGAATGGGCCCAAATAGTGTGAGGTCGATTCCTCTCAGGTTGAGAAAAATCGACCTCTGATGTGCGTTGTCAGGCGAGTGAATCACCCAAGTGTTCTTTGAAGAGCCGGGACTCTCAATGTTCAGTCTTCGCTGATCATCATCGCCCACGAGCGAGTCTGCGGGAACTGTGCCATAATAATGCGGAGTGCAGAGAGCATCGGGACTGCGAGCACCATCCCCGTGATGCCCCAGAACCAGCCCCAGAAGACGATCGAAAAGAGGAGCAGGGCATTGTTAATGCGTAGTTGCTGGCCTGTGTAACGAATCTCAATGTAATCGATCCAGATGAATCGGTTCAAAACGAGAAGCGTGACCAGTCCAACCCAGGGCCAGAATTGGTTGAATTCGAGCGCCGACATCACAATCGGAGGGACAAGTGCGAACATGCTTCCGATGTAGGTGATGTAGTTCAGGAGAAATGTCAAACACGCCCATAACAGCCAGTTTGAGACGCCGAAACTCATGAGAATGACAGCGACGGAGATCGCCATTCCGAAGCTCACGAGTGTTTTGATTCGGATAAAACGTGAAATTCCTTCGCTGATCTTTCCAAACACCCGGACTAGGTTTGGACCCTGCTTGGGGAATGCAGTCTGGATTCGACGGGGCATTTTGTCTGCATCCAACAGGATGAAAACGAAGTAGAAAATCACAAGCAGGATCATCTCGGAAAAATGCCAAGCTGTTCCAAATGAATGCTGAAGGATCTCACTCGGCTGGACTGAAAAGACACTCTCCAACGTTTCTGAGCTGAGCGGGTTCTTGCCGATCCCGGGGATCTTTTTCAGGATGGCTTCTGCTTTGGTCTCCATCTGTGGGTACAGCGTCGACAATCGGCGGACGTCCTGAACGGTCAACGCAGTCATAGCTCCGGAGACCCCGACGATCGACACGATCAGAAAGAGATAGGTGATCCAGCGCGGAATGTTGTTCCGTTCAAGTTTGATTGTCGTCGGGCGGATCACGAAGAACAGGAAGATCGCAGTCACAAGCGGGATCAGAACCGGCCCCAGTATCACCATCACAGAGACGCAGGAGATGATGATAAACAGGAGGTACGCAATCTTGTCGACCTGAGCGGAAGAGTCTTCCACAACCGGTGTGGCAGCAGTAGCGACTGGTGTCGCAGTATTAACGACTGGTGTGGCGGTATTCGGCGAACCAACTTGCATCAGGGGATCGTTCGACATCAGGCATTTCCTGTCTTGGTGAATTCCATAAATCCATTCACGCCCTGCCCAGACGAAATGACCAAGGGAGACGCCGAAACAAGCGCAGCCCCGCGTATGAGGTCTGCAAAGCAAATCGTAGGCCAACTTCGGTTTCGGTCTCTTCGGAGGGGGGAGTCTGGCTGATGACAATCCCTCCCTTGGTGATTCAGCAAACGCCTTGATGGCGAATTGATCGAAAGTCGGCCAATTTCGATCAAGTACTACGGCTCGCCACCTGGAATCGCCGGTGTCGAAATTGAGCTACTGAGCGGGGAGCGGGGGACACGGCGCAGCGACGCCACGATCACGTACCGTTCGGCCAAACAATGAACGCGCCCCTTGCTTAGGGACTGCGGGCGAGAATGAGTAAAGAGGTCAGGCAGAATTAGTGATTGTTGCCGAGAATTCAATTCTCACGACGTTCGCTCGAGCACTCGTCGAGGATTGCGCTTCGTGAGCAGGTCGACCTCAGCGTCTGAAAGGAGCAATTCCCGTTTGAGATTCGTGGCCATTTGCTTTAATGAGGTTCCCGATCCAATCAAGTGGGTTCCATCTTCCGAACGGGGAACACCGTCGGCTCCAACGAGAACAAAGCGGTTTCCAATCGAATGCAGCCCCGGGGGTGACCCCGCAGCAGACATTGTATCGCTGACGACGACCACCTTGCTGAATCCGGTGAGCCGAAGCATATTTTTGATCACGAAGTAAGGGACGTGAACTCCATCGGCAATGATGCTGATCCAGATTTGATCTGACAGACTCAGCACTCTGGAAATAATGTTGTCGTGCCGATTCATCTCGTGCGGGCAACCATTTCCCAGATGCGTGAACATGGTCATCCCGTGATCAATTGCTCCTTGCAACTGCACCAGATTGGCATCGGTATGACCAGCGGCGACGACGATTCCTCTGTCAGCCAAAAAACGCGTGACGTGAAATCCGGGGTCCATTTCGGGTGCCAATGTCACCAGATCAATCAACCCATCACCCGCTTTCAGGATCGACTCCATTTGTCGAATGTCTGCGTAGCAGGCGTGCTCCGCGGGGTGTGCGCCGATATAGCCCTTCTTCGGGCTGATGAAGGGCCCTTCAATGTGAAAACCACGAATCACTTCTGTGAGAAACTTGTCTTGTGAACGCAGCTTTAGAATGTTTTGGATTTTGGATTGCAGGCTGGGGATGGAATCGGTGATCAGAGTCAATAAGAACTGGTCGACTCCATCTTCACGAATACGGGAACAGGCTGCCAGGAGTTGCTCACCCATGAGGTCGGGAGAGTTGAAGTCCACCCCGGCGTATCCGTTAACCTGCAAATCAAAAAAGCCGCTCATATTACCTCAAAGGAGTTCTCTATTTGTTACCCGCACTCACTTCACTGTGACTGTCATCCATTGAGGAGGAAAAGATATTCCTACAGTCTGTTTTCTTCCTGCTTTAATCCACTCGCGGATTGAGGATCGAGGAAGATGCTGCAATCCGGATGGAGTTGGAGAATGGACGCCGGAGTCTGAGGGTCGACCGGTCCTTCGAGGCTCTGCTGGACCGCCCGGACCTTTCGTTCTCCAGGGACGCTACAAACGATCTGATGAGCTTTCAGAATTTGTGCGACCGACATGCTGATCGCCTGCTTGGGGACAGCGTCGAACGATTCGAACCAGCCTTCGGCAAATTGTTGTTGTCGGCATGCATCGTCGAGATTCACGACGAGGTACGGAACAGTTGTTTCAAAATCTGCCGGCGGATCGTTGAATGCAAGATGGGCGTTTTCCCCAATTCCTATGAACGCCAGATCGATGCGAACATGCTCGATCAGTTGAGAAAGCCGCTGGCATTCTTCAACAGGATCGGCGTTTCCGTTCACAGGATAAAACTGCTTGAGCGGAACCAGGCTGACAAAACGTTCCTGCAAATACCGTCTGAACGAGGCAGGGTGGTTTTCGTCGATTCCGATGTACTCATCGAGATGGAATACGGTCACTCGAGACCAGTCAATGTTCTCGGCTGCCACCAGTGCCTTCAGTGTTTCAAACTGGGATGCTCCCGTTGCCACCAGAATCGTCGATTCACCGTATTCAGCGATCGCTCTTCGAAGTGCAGTGGCACCTGTTTCAGCGGCTAAACGTCCTAACTCTCCGGAGTCCTGACAGAGTACGAGATTCATAACAACGCCGAAGTGAATGACTGATTGACGGGATCGATGAAGGGGGTCCAATCGGGCGACGAGGTA
Source organism: Planctomicrobium mucosum (assembly GCF_051466335.1). Lineage (NCBI taxonomy): Bacteria > Pseudomonadati > Planctomycetota > Planctomycetia > Planctomycetales > Planctomycetaceae > Planctomicrobium > Planctomicrobium mucosum. The sequence goes on from NZ_CP195793.1 coordinate 2,321,354, forward strand.
AGCGGTCTCGCGTCGTCGCCTGGATCGGTCTATTTTTGTCGAGATTTCACATGAAATCAATGAGATACTTCTGTGAAATCATCGAATTCATGAGATTGCACATGCTGAACAGGCCGTTGAGGCGTCCCATTCGTCATATGCGCTCGAAGTGATTTCTGAAAACGTTGTATCACGTTTTGTGGATTAAGGTTCCGGATAAACCCATTCGCCTCGGTATTCCCGTCTCAGCAACGCGTTGGCGTCCGCGTCATTGAGGATCTCTTCCTTCTCGCCGTCCCATTGAATGCTTCGCCCGACTTTATTTGAGAGAACCGCGAGCAAGCTGAGATTCGTGGACCGATGCCCGATTTCCGCATCCGCCACGGGGCGACGACCGGTAGCGATGCAATCGAGGAAGTCACGCCAGAGCATCGCACAATTGTGGCCGTCCCCCTCGTGATCGAACTTGGGGTCTTCGTGGATCACCGGCTTGCCACCTGTCGGGTAGAAGGTCCAACCATCTTTCCAGCCCATGTGGAAGACACCTTTTTCCCCGTAGAAATAGCATCCGAATGGATGTCGATCGACTTCGGTTCTTCCGAAGTGCTGATTTTCCCAAGTCGCTGTGAAGCCTTCGAATTCGAAAATCGCAGTCTGGTGATCCGGGGTGTCGGAAGTTTGTTCCTTCTCATTGAGAATGACAGGCCCAGCGATCGGCCGTCCGCCCGATGAAAAGACCTTGCGGGGAGCTTTTTCATCAGTCCACCACATTAGCTGATCGAACCAGTGAACTCCCCAGTCTCCAATTGTTCCGTTTGCAAAATCCATAAAGTGACGGAAACCGCCCGGATGAATTCTGCGATTGAACGGACGCAACGGGGCAGGTCCGCAGTAGAGATCCCAGTCGAGTCCTTTGGGTGGCTCTGTGTTGGGGGAAGGGTGATCCTTTCCGCCTCCCTCATGGACAAACATTCGCACCATGCCGATTTTTCCCACGTTGTCCGGGTTCTTCAGGAATTTCATCCCGGAGACGTGATGTGGCCCAATCCTGCGATGCAAACCAACTTGAACGACGCGGTCTGCCTCGCGGGCAGCGTTCACCATTGCGCGGCTCTCTTTGATTGTGTGGCCGGTCGGTTTTTCCAGAAAGACATGGGCGCCATGTTTGACGGCCTCGATCGACTGCAATGCGTGCCAGTGATCGGGTGAGGCGATGATCGCGATTTCAATCTCTTCTTTGTCAAACATTTCGCGAAAGTCGCGATACTGTTTTGGTTCATCCGCTGTGAGAGATGCCAATTCATCCGCAGCAACAGCCATCTGATTGTCGTCTGCATCACATAGGGCGACGACCTGCGATTGTCCAGCTTTGACTGCCTCGGTGAGGAGGTTCATTCCCCACCACCCGGTCCCGATTAACGCCGTTCGGTACTTCTTTGCCTTGTTTGCTCCCAGAATGTAGGGAGAGGCGAAATGCAGTGCGCTGGCTGCTGACACAGATGTCTTCAGGAAATTCCGGCGAGATGTGGGCATGTCCTATTTCCTGTCACCGCTGGCAATCACTGTTGATGCACCAGTCGTTCGTTGCGAGAGCGAATCGCTCGATTTGGGAAATTTCGAGTGAAAAACCACTGCGAAAAACACGGAAAAAACGCTGAGGGCGGTTGTCGAATTAGAACGATTCTATCGGATTGCAACAAGTCGCATCAACGAGGTGTTCTCCGATTGACTCGAGTTGCCGATGCTGCATTCGCTACTGGTGACCCGCGACCGTTTCCTTTAGATTGATGAGATTCCGATTGCCTCCGAGTCGGATCTCAGACCCGCCCCCTTCAGCCCTTACCGAAAGTCTTGCACGGTGAAAGAGTCAGCATCTTTTCGCAAACTGTTGGGTCTGTGTGTCTGCGTACTCGGACTCTTTTCATCAGTCGCAATTGCACAACAGGATAAGACTGCAGAGCGACCCAGACGGATCTACCTGGACGAGTTCCGGCCAACGCCGATGCTGAACGTCGAACTTCACCCACTGACATCCGCAAAGTTTCCCTGCGTCAACGTGCATTGTCACCCGAGAACGCTGTCTGAGGCTGAACTCGATGAAATGGTACGTGTGATGGATGAAGCGAATATCGCTGTCAGTGTCAGTCTCGACGGTGGTTTCCGTGGGACAAAATTCGCAGATCACTACCAAGCATTGATGAAGAAGTATCCGGATCGATTCGTGGTGTTTCAGTGGATCGACCACGTTGGCGATGGATCGTTCGCTGATCCCTCCACTTGGGATATCCATCGACCCGGCTACGGACTCAGAGCTGCAGACAAGCTCAGCGATGCTGTCAAACAAGGGGCCTCCGGACTCAAAGTCTGGAAGGATATTGGGCTCTATATCAAAGACCGACAGGGCAAGTACATTCTTCCAGACGATCCTCGCTTTGATCCCATCTGGCAGCGGGCCGGAGAGCTGAATGTCCCGGTCCTTTGGCACTGTGCTGACCCGAAGGCGTTTTTTACCCCGACTGATGAGAAAAACGAGCGCTGGGAAGAGTTGTACCGTCACCCGGAATGGAGTTTTCATGGGGCCGATTTTCCGACCCATCAGCAACTGATGGATGCTCGAAACAGGGTGATCGAGCGGCATCCCGAGACAATCTTCATCTGCGCCCACATGGCAGAACTTTCAGAAGATTTGAAGCAACTGGGCGAATCGCTCGACAAGTATCCCAATATGAATGTCGAAATCGCAGCCAGAATTTCCGAACTGGGACGCCAACCGTACACTTCAAGAAAATTCTTTGTGAAGTACGCAGATCGGATTCTCTTCGGGACCGATGGCGTCCCTCCAATGAGTGAACTGGTCCCACACTTTCAGTATCTTGAGACTTGGGATGAGTATTTTCCTTACGAGGACAACCCATTTCCGCCGCAGGGACTTTGGAACATTTATGGCATAGGGCTTCCAGACATCGAGCTCCTGAAAGTCTACAATCAAAATGCTTCTCGACTCATTCCGGGTGTCCGGGATCGTATTGAGAAATATGAGGCAAAGATTACTCGACAGAAGCAAGCCGAGTCACCCTGAACGTACTCGTGTTTGAATTCTCCCATAACAGCCATCACGCCTTCCGACTGAAAACTCAAGGAGTTTACGTCATGTTCAACAGCCATCTCTTCTCCCGGTTTCTGGGGGCGGCTTTTGTCGCCACTGCTGGCTTCGTCGCATTTGCTGGAGCAGTCATTGCTGAAGAGGCTGAGAAGCGGTCGGAAGCGAAGCCGGGCGTGATTTCTCTGTTCGATGGTAAGACTCTCGGCAGTTGGGAGGTCGTTCAATCCGGTGGGGAAGGGAAGGTGACCGTTGAAGAGGGAGAGCTTGTCATCGGTCGTGGCGACCCGATCACATCCATCGTCTGGAAAGGGGAGAAACTCCCTCGGAATAATTACGAACTGAGCTGGAAGGCCAAAAAGGTCGACGGCACAGATTTCTTCAGCACCGTGACTTTTCCGGTTCAGGATGCGTACTGCTCCTTGGTCCTCGGGGGCTGGGGTGGTGGTGTTGTTGGTCTGTCGAGTTTGAATGGTGCAGATGCATCAGAAAATCCGACGACGCTATACCAGTCCTTTGAAAAGGGACGTTGGTATGATGTCCGTTTGCGCGTGACCGACTCACATGTAAAGGTTTGGCTCGATGGAAAAGAAATTATCAATGCTCCGACCGAAGAGTACAAATTCTCAATCCGTATCGAGATGACGCTGACGAAACCACTGGGGATTTCCAGCTTCGTCACCGTAGGATCGATTAAGGATATTCAGATTCAGGATCTGACCAAAACAGAAAAACTGCAGGAAAAAGAGTGACAGAAACTTCTCTCATTCAGGGCGTCGCCTTCGATCTCGACGGACTGATGATCAATACGGAAGAGGTATTCCATCTCACTGGAACCGAGCTGATGCGTCGCCGCGGAAAGCTGGCGACGCAGGCTCTTTTCAACGCGATGATGGGGCGCCGCGCCCGTGAAGCATTTAGTGCCATGATTGAAATGATGGAGCTTGATGACTCGATCGAAATGCTTCAGGCAGAGTCTGAAGAGATCTTCGAAGAGTATCTTCATGTCCATCTGCGACCGATGCCCGGATTGTTCGAACTTCTCGATGCGATCGAACGAAGTGGGACACCGAAGGCAGTGGCGACCTCTTCCAATCGCATCTATCTGACTCGAATGCTCACGCACTTCGACCTGATCGATCGCTTCGATCATTTGCTGAGCGGAGACGATGTGACACTCGGTAAGCCAAACCCCGAGATCTATCTCAAGGCCGCCGAAGCGTTGCGAGTTCCTCCTGAAAAGCTGCTTGTGATGGAAGACAGTGAAAACGGCACGAAAGCCGGAGTCGCTGCCGGAGCGTATGTCGTTTCAGTTCCACACGACTACAGTCGGCACCATAACTTCACTGGAGCCCGTGGAGTGGCGTTCGCACTCAATGACCCAATCCTCTTAAATCTGTTTCAAAAATGACTACTCCTCCTCCTGTCGATGATGTCAATGAGACGAAGGTCTTGTTGCGCCTAGGTGTCTTCTTTGTTCTGGCAGCGTTTGGGATCATTGGATTGTTTGTTGGAATTCAGCGCGCACTCATTTACGCCTCGAATCGTGGCTCTGTGGCAATTGCAGATGCAGGACTTCCTGAAGGGACCATCGAAGAAATTCGAGTCCAGATGGATGACGGCCTGAGAGCGTTTGGATGGCTGGTATCAAGTAATAACGACGCATCGCAAGCAGATCGCAAACTCGTCATCTTATTTCCGGGCAATTCGGGGAATCGCGTCAATCGCATTGAGATCCTGAAAGACTTCAACGCATGCGGAGCGGACGCTCTCATCTGCGATTACCGCGGATATGCCGAAAATCCAGGGGTTCCCAGTGAGTCCGCCTTCGCAGCAGATTCCAATGCAGTCTGGCGGTTCGCAACGATCGTCAAAAAATACAAACCAGAGAACATCCTCATTTGCGGGGAATCACTGGGCGGAGGTGTCGCCACGCGTCTGGCGTACGATGTCTGTCAAAACGGAACTCCACCCGCCGGGCTGATTCTCCGGTCGACGTTCTCATCACTAGTTGATGAGGGGAAATACCTGTACCCGTGGCTTCCAGTCGGCTTATTCCTGATTGATCGATATTCTTCAGTCACGCGAATTCCAGAGATTACTTGTCCGATCCTTATGATTCACGGTGAGCTCGACAGCATCGTCCCGCTCTCTCTGGGAGAGAAGTTGTTCTTGGCCGCTCCAGAGAAATCAGCAAGCGGGATTCCTAAAGCCTTCCTCAAGCTGCCGCAGTCTGATCACAATGATTTGCAGTTGACGGCTGCTGAAGAAATTCACCAAGCCCATCAGGAGTTCTTCAAAAAGATCTTTCCTGCATCCCAAGCAGAAGTTGTTCCTGCGAATGAGTGAGCAGGGAGGCTTCTGGGACCAAAATGGAAAAAGGCTGGAGTTTGGCAAGCACGCCAGTCTCCAGCCTTTTTTGTCTCATGTCGATTCTGAGCCTTTAATTCGACGCCAGCCTCTCTCGCCGCCGTTCTAGAAACGTGCGAAGAGAGAGCAGTAGCAGCACCGCAATCGCTGCAAAAATTCCGTTGCGGAATTTGAAGTTTGGTGAGGATGTGGCGAACGAGATCACTCCCGCGAGGACACTCAGAATGAAGACATTCAAATAACCGAGTGAGCCGTCGAAGAACAACTTCTTTGTGCCGCGATTGCCTCTGAGTTCGTTAAATGCAACTGCCAGCACGACCAGAATTCCAACCACAAGACCTTCCACGAGGTCGGGGCCGGATCGGAACGACTTCGCGACTGAGTCAATCACCACACGCAGGAATGTTGAGCCCAGCACGATCCCGCCGATTGATCCCACGCCACCCGTCAAGCTGCATCCGCCGACCACGGAGGCAGCAATTGCATTGAGTTCGTAGCCGGCACCGTCACGGGTCGGTTCGCTGGTTCCGACATAACAGGTGTAAAGGATCCCCGCGATGGCAGCAGTCATGGAACTGATGCAGTAGGCGAGCCATTTCAGATTTACGGTCCGGATGCCGCTGAGTTTCGCCGCCTGTTCATTTCCGCCCAGCGCGTAGAGATGGCGTCCCACGACCGTCTTGCTCAAGAGAATCCAGAGTGAAATGGCGACCGCGGCGAAAATCAAAGCGGGAATCCACCAGATATTCCCCAGCGCCCAGAAGTTCTGATCGGCAATCCCGATGGAAGATTTTCCGGTTGAGGTTCCGTAACCGATTCGCGTCACATCTTGAATGAGCAGCTTTGCCAGGCTGCGAAGCCCCACGAGTGATGCAAGGGTTGCGATGAACGGGGGAAGGCCGATCGCAGTGATAAGCCACGTGTGGAAGCTTCCTACGCAAAATGCCGCAAACATCGTAAACAGGAAGGCAGCGATCAACACCCAAATTGGGAGTTCACCAGTCTGAACGCGACCATCGACTTCCGGGGCGAGGAGCAGACAGACTGACGTGAACGTCATTCCGCTGAAGGCAATCACCGACCCGCTGGAGAGATCGATTCCCCCCGCGATAATCACAACTCCCGCACCTAACGCGAAAATCCCAAGCATGGAGACATCGCGAATAATGGTTTCTGCGTTCTGTTGCGGGGCAGTCCGGTACGAGTCGTTGATGAACGTCGTAAACAGGACAACGCACAGAATTGCAACCAGCAGGCCCAACTCATTGCGGAATCGCTGAATGAAGCTCGCTCTTGAGCCTGTTGGTGAATGCGACATGAGCACGACGCCTTCGAAACTTTGAAGAAGCAACGGTTGGATACTGGCGAACAGCGTCGACTTAAGAGTTACGGAGATTGCGTTCTTTCAGCCACGCTTCAAACTCGTCAATCGTCATCACGCTGGTGTTGGAATCGAACTGGCTTTTGTCGATTTTGTCGGCGTTCTTCTGAGGGATGATCATTCGCAATTCGGTGTCGAACATGTCATTCTTCCCGTCCTGCGAATAGTTTGGATACATCTTTTTGACAAATTCCTGGTTGTCTTCGACGAGCGCTTTCAACAACTCGACACCGGTGAAGCCCATCTGGTAGGGATTCTGGACGATCATTGCATCGATCTTGCCTTCCTTCGTCGCAGCGATACTTTGCTCTGCCGCATCGAACGCGAAGACCTGCTTCTGTCCTTCGAGTGAAAGTTCCTTCAACACTGCAACGATGGCCGGCGGGTTGTACGCCCAGACACCGACCAGTGCATCAATTTGCGGATTGCGATCGAGGGAATCTTTGACTGTACGGCGAGCCTGAGCGCGATCGCCTCCATCCTCCAGACGCTCGACTTCAACGAATCCCTCGCCGGCACCTTCAAGGAACCCTGCAGAGCGCTGAATGACGTTGGCAGCGCCAGATTTTCCAGAGAAAATGGCAACTTTCGCACCTTCAGGACGCACGGATTTGGCAGCTTTGCCCAACTCTCGTCCCGCGACGATGTTGTCGGTGCCCAGATAGGCATAACGTGCATCACGGAAATTTTCGCGGCTGATGTCACCATCAATGGTGATCACTTTGATGCCCTTTTTTTGCATGTCGCGCAGTTCTTTTGCGACAGCGGCACTTTCGGGGTTCACAATGGAAATCCCGATGCCGACGAGGTCGGACTGCATAGCGTACTGTTTGATCTTGTCGATCTGTCCCTTGTCGGTGAAGTCGGCACGGGCGAAGCTCACTTCGTACCCTTGCTCCTTCAGCTTTAACTCGTCCTGTGCCTTCATCGCCCCCGCTTCACAGGCATCCCAATAGGGATCGTCCCCGTTCGTCAGAATGACGATCCGCTTCAATCCTTTGGATGCAGCTCCCCCTTTTGGAACTTCACCGGGGCAACCGCTGGTGAAAAGTGCCAAAGTTCCGCAAACGATCGCGAACGCGAAATGAGTGAGTTGAAGACGTTTCATGCGATTTGCCTGTCAGCGTCAAGGAATTCCAGATCAATGGATGCGCTCGACAATAAGCAGTGCTGCATGTGACGTCAACGAGTACCAAAGTCGATCCTTTAGAATCCAACAAAAACAAAGTTGATTTTCATTAAGAATCTTAAAAAAGCACTCGAATTTAACCTATCTCCGGGTGAGTGTATATGTTGAGCGATCCGGAGGGCTTCAATTTTTACGAGTCAGGTTGGGGGATTTGTAGAACTTTCGGAGGAGTCTCGACGCTCGGTGGAATGCACATGGGGACGTTCCGGTGTTCGCGCGCCGATGCCACCAGGTCTCGGCATTGGGAGACCTGGATGTATCAATGAGTGGTAGATGATCTATTGGGCGATCAGGTGGGATCGAAGCTGGTCGAAGATGTGTTTCGCCTTCTGCTTCAGCAGTCCAGGGTCGTGGCATTTTCCGACCGGAACAACCTGAACTCTCACAGTGGTTGTCATGTGGTGCCCCGGGGCCGCGTCCAGAGGGGGATCGACGAGTGTGATGGTCAATTTCACAGGAAGCCGATCGAGGGCCGATTTTCTCCAGGCGGAAAAGAGTCGATGTCCCCCAGTTTGAAGAATGACTTCACCGGGCGTTACGGCCACGATTTTGGCTTTGATCGCATCGACAAACCCGATTAACTTTAGGTGGAGCATGTCGCTGACCACAGAAGTTTTGAATGTCGATGTGTGAATGTTTGAGTCCGCGATGGCCTGACCAACAGCGTGAATCTGATTTTGATTGGCGAGTGACTTACAAGCTGCCGTTCGGTTCCGGCCGTTGTTTTTCGCTTCGTACAATGCAGCATCCGCTCGCGAAATGACCGACTCCAGACTCTCTCCTGGCTGGATTTCGGCAACCCCGAAGGAAGCTGTGACCCGCAAATCATGGCGATCAGCAAAGCGAGTAGAAGACAGGGTGCGACGAAGCCGTTCAGATCGTTCGATCGCAACGGCAGCGTTCGTTTCCGGGCAGAGAATGATGAACTCCTCACCTCCGTACCGTCCGACCGTCTCCCCGGAATACAATTCGTCCTGTAATAGTCGCGAACACTCGATCAGAACGCGATCTCCAATTGCGTGCGACAATTGATCGTTGATCGACTTAAAGTGATCCAGGTCCATGAAAATAACAGAGAAGGTCCCTTTGGAGTGTGCCGTCCACTCGTCATAGACCTCGTTCAGCCGACGCTCGAGTTCACCCCGATTCAACACACCGGTTAACGCGTCACGCGTTGCAGCGATTTGAAGGGAGCGGTACTGATTCCGGAATCGCTTCGGTTCTGTTTCATTACAGAAGAGCTCGACGACCCCAATAACTTTCTCGTGTGCACCGAATATCGGGATATTCTGCACATTCACATTGATCATGTCTCGATTGGAGCACTGCACCGAGATCGAGTTGCAGGTGATCTCTCCCGACAGAAAGACTGATTCCAACTGGTCGATACTCGCTGACGACCCTCCGACGAGATGTCTCGACCATTTCTTTCCCAGCACTTCGTTTGCGGGGCGATTGAAGAGTTTGGCAGCGCCGCTGCTCCAGATGGCAATATTCCGTTGGGAATCAACGAAATAGAACGCGTCGTACAGACTTTCGAGGAGATAGAGATGGTTCAGAAACTGCACCAGTTGCATCGCGCCCAAGCGGGTTTCGGAATCGACCGGCGCATTGACCTGAATCGAGACTTCCGCAGCGCGTTCATCCGCAAGGATCGCGGCGTCTGTACTATCGAGCCAACGCCCCAGCGCAGCGACGACGTTGCGATCAAATTCTTTCCCTGACTGCTCTTCGAGAATCTGAAGTGCTTCCCAGCGATCATACGGGGCCCGAAAGCTCTGCCGGGTCGTTAAGGAGTCGTAGGCGTCCGCAACCGCCAGAATTCTTGCTCCGAGACTGTGTGGCGGACATCCTGGGACCGAATCGTCTCCTACCCCGTGCGCTTGTGCAACGATTTCAGTAATCGATGTGTGGACGTGACAAGCCTGAAGAAGTGCAATGGCCACTCGATGATGCATCGCGATGAATTCGGCTTCATCGGGGCTCAACCTGCCCGGTTTGAGAAGGATGTGGTCGGGAACTCCAATTTTCCCGATATCGTGCATCAGGGACGCGATCTCAATCACCCGCAGATCTTCGTCTTCCCACCCAAGGCGACTGGCGATGCCAACACTGATCAGTCCGACACGACGAGAATGTTTGAGGATCCCCGCATCACGAAAGTGAATCGCGGAGAGCAGGCGGCGCAGGACGGGCAGTGAGATCAGGCTCAGTTCCGGATTGAATCCCTGTTCACCATCTGATTCTTTGACCAAGGAGAGTAATGCGGCAAACAATCGGGAAGAATCCATCGGATGTGCGGAAGGCAATCCATGTTGGCGTTCGGTGGGGGGGGGAGCTGAGATCGTTCGCATGAAAAAGTTCGCATTCAGAAGGATTCTTCGAAGCTCTTCCGGGGAGTCCAGAAAGAAGAAAGATTCCGCTTACGAAAGCTAGGTCATCCAACGATACAGTCAAACTGTCTGTTTTGACTGCAGGACAAACTGTTACAAGCGAGAGGAACTTCTGTCCATAATATACGCTGGAATCAATATTCCGGCTGCCTGGATGATCTAATCGACCCGGGCGCCCGGGGTTGATCCAATCCGCAGTGGCGGACAGCACCTGTGCAGAGACACTTTTCAGCAAGTGTGGTCGGTACAAATTCCCAATGACCAGTTAGGTGGAACTCTCAGTGAGAGGAGGGGAATTCCTTCGGCAGCATTTCGAAAGATGGAATGGAACTTATTGGGAGGAGGTCGTCACGCGTTAGCGGAGGAGAACTTCGATTTGACTCAGATCCAACACGACACGCGTGCGGATATATTTTTCTGGTGAGGCTTTGAAATTTCGCCGATTGTCTTCGTTCGCAAAGAGAAACAGCTGTCCATCAAAGTAAGCTGCCCATTCGATGCTTCCCGGAACAGCGCGGTCAGCGGTGAAAATCAACACTGGATCGCACCCGAGGAACTGCGGAACGAATCGATCTGGCGACTGCAAGAACTCGACTCGCTCTGCTTCACCGACAAACTGGTAGATCTGTCCTTTGTACTCGGCACGGATCTGCCCGTTCCCCAGCTTCCAGTCTCGCGTCTTTGAGAGCGAAACAGGGCAATAACCTTCGAGCATCAGTTGCGTGGAGACGTTTTTTGTGATCAGAGAAGGATCATTGGCAGGGTCTGGCGTCGTGACGATGGGGGGAGCGGTCTTTTGCTGACGAGACGCCAACAAAGATGAATACCTTCGGGAAGCTCGATCGACAAAGGCCCGATATTCTTCCGCTGACTGGTAGCCAGTCGATTCCATTAACCTCTGGCCGTTCGGCTCGAGAAAGACATCGGTTGGAAAGTTTGAAACTCCAAATCGTTGTGCAAGTTCCTTGTTCTCGTCGACGTCGATTTTCACGCAAACCGCGGAAGCCCGGAGCTGATCCAAGACAGCTTGTTGATTGAAGACGGTTCGTTCCATCTTCTGACACGGCGCGCACCACGTCGCCCCAAAGTGGCAAAGAAGCGGCCGATTCAGTCGTTCAGCTTCGCGACGAGCGGCATTAAGATCTTTGTACCAAATTGATTGCGCAAAACTGATCTGCGCAATGAAATTCAGTGCCAAACAAACAGTTGCAATGAACGAAAGGTTTTTCATCGACTTAATTCCCTACGAGGGTGCTGCCCCAGCAGCAGACGCCCGATCGAGCCCTCACATCAGTATCGACACAAGTTGAGTCGATCCCGATGAATGATTGTGAATTCGGCTGGAAACAGTCTGTAGCCGAAATGTCGCGGGCGATTGTCTTGATCGACCACTTGGCGCGATTGTGATCGCTACAGGAATTCTGGGGGATAGCACAGTCATAACACTCGGTGGAAGCTCAGGTTTGCAGAGATGCGCGAGCGACGTCCAAGAGCAGTTTTCTCGCACCCTTAACGGGCAAATATTGCCGATAGCACACGTAAAGTGTGGCAATCGTGAATGTCACTGACGCTCTCTGGCTTTGCTCCGTCGAATTTCAGATTCAACCGCTCCATGGCTTCGACCCTTGAGTATCCCGAAACAGACGACCAGCTTGCTGGGGTGTTTGTGACATTCTCTGGAATGCTCATGGCCGTTGGGATGCTAATGGTCTACAGCTCAAGCTTCACCTCAATTCCCAGCGAAGAAGAGCAAACCTTTCTGTTTCGGCAGATGACGTTTCTTCTCTTTTCCGGAGTCCTTGGGATTGCCGTCTCGCGAATCCCTCCCAAAGTTTGGCCTGTGATCGCTCCGGTAATCTACGTTGGAACCATCGTGCTTCTGGCGTTGGTTCTCGCACCCGGAATTGGTCGTTCTGTTAACGGGGCACAACGGTGGTTTCGATTGGGATCCATCTCATTTCAGCCATCGGAATCCGCGAAACTGACTGTTCCCCTGATGCTGTGCGTATTGTTATATCGACGCAATCTCACCCATCGGTTTACGCTGGAGCATCTCGGAATCTGTCTGGGATTGATCCTGATTCCAATGGTTCTCATTCTCATTGAACCTGATCTCGGGACCGCTCTTTTCGTCGGCTTTACTGCAAGCGTTGCATTGTGGTTGAGCGGGTGTCCGAAAAGGTACTTCCTGCTCGCGATCGGATCGGTGTTGCCATTCGCAATGATGTTGTTTGCTCTCAAACCGTATCAATTGGCGAGAATTCGAGGTTTCGTCAACACATGGGTTCAGCCTGATGAAGCTCCTTATCAGATTCAGCAATCGCTCATCACGTTGGGGACTGGAGGAGTCGCAGGTGTGGGGCTGGGGCAGGGCTGGCAAAAGCTGAGCTTTCTCCCCGAAGCAAATACCGACTTCGTCGTCGCTGTGGTCGGTGAAGAACTTGGCCTGATCGGGACGCTGGGAATTCTCTTCCTATGGATCGCCATCTTCCTGAGCGGGATACGACTCGTCAGAAGAACCGCGGAAGATACTCTCGAAAGAGCCTTGTCGATGACGTTGCTGACATCGCTCGTCACTCAGGCCCTAGTCAACATGGCGGTCGTCACGGCACTGGTTCCGCCGAAGGGAATTTCACACCCGTTCGTCAGCTACGGCGGAAGTAATCTCGGCTTGAGCGTGGTTCTCCTTGGGGTCATCGTGAGTTTGACGCGATCCACGGAAAAGGATCAGGAAGACTCCCCATTCACTGCCGAAGAGTAATTTCGCTGTGAGATTTTCGATCGATCCGTCATACTGCAGATCGAATGAAGAATAGCAATTCTCACAGCCTGATTCGATCGCCTTCGCCGACTCTGATTGTCCCATCACGTCCGGCGTCGCCTTGGAGTCTGGTTGTCTGTGGGGGGGGGAGTGGAGGGCATCTTTTTCCGGCCCTGGCGGTGATTGAACAAATTCAAACGCTGGAGAATCCTCCCGAGCGTGTTCTATTTCTGAGTGCCGAACGAGCCATCGATAAAGCGATTCTGGAACAGCACGGGGTTGAGCAGGTAACGCTCCCTGCTGTCGACAGCGTCAGTTTCCGCCGACATCCCATTCGTTCGTCCCGGGCATTACTCAAGTCGACACAGCAAGCCATTCGCGAGCTGAACTCGTTGACCAATCCGATCATGCTTGGGACCGGTGGATACAGCAGCGTCCCGGGAGTACTTGCAGGGCGCTGGCGTCGACATTCGATTGTTCTCCTCGAACAGAACATCATTCCGGGACGCGCGACGACACTGCTGTTGCGCTTCGCGGAGACGGTTTGCGTGAGCTTCCTTGAAACTCAACGATTGATTCCAGAGAAAATCCATACGGTCGTCACTGGAAATCCGATCCGTCAGACGATCTCCCAGCTTGCGGCCGTTAAGTCAAAAAGCCTCAAACAGATTCTTGTGCTGGGAGGCAGCCAAGGGGCCATCGCAGTCAACGACGCAATGGTTCGCTACGCAGGACGCCATCGGAGCGAACTGAAAGGCTGGACGATCGTTCATCAGACAGGAGTGCGCGACGCGGAGCGGATCGCAGAGAGTTACAAGAAGATGAACCAGAAAGCTGTTGTCTCACCCTTCTTCGACAACATGCGCGAACTCTACGAAACCTCGGGAATCATCGTGACCCGTGCCGGCGGTACATCGCTCGCAGAGATTGCGTGTGCCGGTGTTCCGTGCGTCATCATTCCTTATCCGAAATCATTGCGGAACCATCAGCGCATTAACGCTCAGCATTTTGTCGGCCGCAAAGCTGCGTACATGATTGAGCAGGGAGAGCAGATTCGGTTCGATGCTGAACTTGAGACAGCGATTTCGAAACTCGTCCTCGATAAGGAACACCGCAAGCAAATGGCTGCTGCAATGAAGCGGGTTGCGACACCGGAGGCCGCTCAGAAGGTGTGCGAGCAGATTCGGAAAATCCTGGCAAAGCAGCAGGCGCTCAAAAAGTAAAGCGGCGACCCAAACGGCCGCCGCTTTCTCCAGTTTCAACTTCACCGAGCGTTATGCCAAGAGTTGGCCGAACAGATTCTTGATGCGGAAGACCGCTTCGTTGATATTCTCTCGGCTGTTGAATGCGCTCAGGCGGAAGTAACCTTCACCGCTGGCACCGAAGCCACTTCCCGGAGTTCCGACAAGATTCGCTTTCTCGAGGAGGTGATCAAAGAACTCCCAACTGCTCATCTCACCCGGAGTCTTCAGCCAGATGTAAGGAGCGTTCACGCCACCAAAGACCTCAAAGCCAACGGATTCGAGACCGTGGCGGAGGAGGGCAGCGTTCTCAAGGTAGAAGCTGATCAACTGCTTGATCTGCTCTTTCCCTTCAGGGCTGTAAACCGCTTCAGCACCCCGTTGGATGATGTATGGAACCCCGTTGAATTTGGTGGTGTGACGGCGATTCCACAGCGGATGGATGGCCTGCTTCTGGCCATCGGCTGTTGATCCCTGAACGCTCTTGGGAACAACGGTGTAGGCACAGCGGGTTCCAGTGAATCCTGCATTTTTGCTGAAGCTGCGGAACTCGATGGCAACATCACGTGCGCCGGGGATCTCGTAGATCGAATGCGGCAATTCCGGATCGGTGATGTAGGCTTCGTACGCTGCGTCGAAGAGAATAATTGCGCCAGTCGACTTCGCGAATTCGACCCATTTGGTCAAGGTTTCACGTGTGGCGACAGCACCCGTTGGATTGTTCGGGTAGCAGAGATAAATCACGTCGACGTGCTGGCTCGGCAACTCAGGTGTGAAGTTGTTTTCAGCGGTACAAGGAAGGTAAACGAGACCTTCGTATCGCCCTTGTTCATCCGCGGCACCTGTTCGACCAACCATCACGTTGGTGTCGACGTAAACCGGGTAGACGGGATCCTGAACTGCGATGACGTTCTTCAGACCGAAGATATCGAGGATGTTTCCCGTATCGCACTTCGAACCGTCTGAAACAAAAATTTCGTCGGCAGCGATGTCACAGCCACGAGCTTTGAAATCGTTTTCAGCGATAGCGTTTCGCAGGAAGTCGTAGCCTTGCTCCGGACCATACCCGCGGAACGTGTCGCGTGTTGCCATCTCATCGACAGCTTTGTGCATGGCAGCTGTGATGGATGGTGGCAATGGCTCGGTCACGTCGCCGATGCCCAGACGAATGACCTTCTTTTCTGGATTTGCCTGACAAAACGCGGTCACTCGTCGACCGATCTCGGGAAACAGGTAACCGGCTTTGAGCTTCAGGTAGTTTTCGTTGATCTGTGGCATGGAATCGCTGAACGTTCTTGGAGTCGTGAAACGGTATGAGAACAGATTCTACCGTCTGCAGCGAGAGAATTCATTGTCCTCGGCTGCAGGGGCGAAAAGACGGATTAGTGAACACGCATTCCAGGCTGTGCACCATCGTCCGGATTCAGAAGGAAGATTTCCTTTCCACCGGGACCGCAGGCGACGACCATTCCTTCGCTCACTCCGAAACGCATCTTGCGCGGAGCCAGATTGGCCACGCAGATCACCAAACGGCCAAGCAGATCTTCAGGCTTGTAGCAGGCTTTGATTCCAGCGAAGACGTTGCGGGTCTCAGTTCCTCCCAGCGACAGTTTCAGAGCGACGAGCTTGTCGGCACCTTCAACTGGGCCTGCTTCGATCACGCGAGCGACCCGTAGGTCGACTTTGGTGAAGTCGTCGATCGAGCAGTGATCGGTGAGAAGCGGTTCTTTTTCGAGTGATTCCGGACCATCGTTGAATGCAGCGGGCGCCGGTGCCTCGACTGGAGCAGCGGGGGCCTGTGAGGATTTGGATTCTTCAATCATTTTCTCGACCTGTTTTGAATCGACTCGTTTGAGCATGTGCTGATAGGAATTCACCAATGTCCCTGTCAGTGGAGTCCGCAGGTGATTCCACTGAGAGAGGGAAGTGTTCAGCAGTTCTTCTGTTTGTTGTTTCAGACGTGGAAGAACGGGGGCCAATGCGATGACCAATTGACGGAACAGATTCAGACCGACAGTACAAATGTCGCGAAGTTCATTTTCCCGGGCAGGGTCCTTGGCGACTTTCCACGGTTCGTTGGATTCGATGTACAGATTAGCGCGATCGGCCTGCGCCATGATTTCCCGCATCGCGGCGCTGTATTCAAGATTCTCGTAGAGAGCTGCAATTTTCTCGGAAGAAGCTGCGGCCTGTTCGAAGAGCCCGCCGTCGTCAGGGTAGGTTTCCGACAGGTGTTTTCCTGCAACGAATTTCGCACAACGACTCGCGATATTGACGACCTTCCCAACGAGATCCGAATCCACCTTGGACTTTAACTCGTCGAAGTTCAGATCGATGTCGTCCACTCCATTGCTGAGTTTCGACGCGAAGTAGTAACGCAGATAGGATGGATCCAGATTGTCAGCGTAAGTCGCTGCCTGAATAAAGGTTCCTTTGCTCTTCGACATCTTTTCCCCACCCACGGTGAGAAAACCGTGAATGTGTACTTTTTCTGGCAGGTTGAAACCAGCGGTCTTGAGCATGGCTGGCCAGAAGAGCGTGTGGAAGTACGTGATGTCTTTTCCGATAAAGTGATGGACCTCGGAATTGGCATTCTGCCACCATTCCAGCAAATCTTCGGAGTTGTTTTTGCACCATTCGTAAGTGCTTGCGATGTACCCGATCGGAGCATCAAACCAGACGTACCAGTAGTTGCCCGGCTGATCCGGAATTTCGAATCCGAAGTATGGAGCAGGGCGGGAAACATCCCAATCACGCAGGGGCTCTCCGAGGAAATGTCCCTTGAGATAGTTGGCGATTTCAGGTTGCAGGTGTTTTCCGCTTTGAGTCCATTCTTCGAGGAATTCGTGTAATTGTTCGATTTCGACGAACAGATGGATTGCCTTGCGGAGTTCTGGAGTCGCTCCACTCAGCGTGCTCTTCGGGTCGATCAGTTCGGACGGGGAGTAGGTTGCTCCACACTTGTCGCAATTGTCACCGTACTGTCCGGGAGACTGACATTTCGGACAGGTCCCCTTCACAAAACGATCTGCGAGGAATGTGTTCGCAACCGGATCGAATAGCTGTTCGATCTCTTTTTCTCGCACTAGATTCGCACCGCGAATCGACTTCCAGACCTGATGACAAAGCTCGCGATTTTCTTCGCTGTTCGTCGAACCGTAGTTGTCGAACTCGATATCGAACTTCGAGAAGTCTCTCAGGTGAGCCTCCCGCATATCCGCAATGAGCTCTTCCTCAGGACGGCCTTCCTGCTTGGCCCGGATCATAATTGCGGTGCCGTGTGTGTCATCTGCGCAGAAGAACCGACAATTTTCCCCTCGAAGCTTCTGGAAGCGAACCCAGATGTCAGTCTGGATGTACTCGACCAGATGCCCGATGTGGATATGCCCATTCGCGTAGGGAAGGGCGGAGGTAACCAGGATGCGACGGTCAGCCATGATTGACGCACAACTTCAAAATGAGATGAGAAAACCGGTTGTTGCCCGAAACAAAGGATGATCGATCCGGCTTCAAACAAACACTGGAGAGTTCGGGTTTTCTGGAAAAGCATAGAAATTTAACAACAATCGTTGTCGATTTCGCCGCATTTCCACTCGCGCCGGCACATTGCAGACGCGAGCGAATTGCTGTTTCGCGTTATCCCCGTTGCTTCGCGAGAGACGCTCCGATGAAATCGCGGAAGAGAGGATGCGGTTTCAGCGGAGAAGACTTGAACTCTGGGTGATATTGGACAGCCACAAACCACGGATGGTTCGGAATCTCAACAACTTCCACCAGATTTCCACTGGGGCTGGTCCCCGCCGGGATCATTCCTGCTTGAACGAGTCGATCGCGG
Organism: Planctomicrobium mucosum; assembly: GCF_051466335.1. Lineage (NCBI taxonomy): Bacteria > Pseudomonadati > Planctomycetota > Planctomycetia > Planctomycetales > Planctomycetaceae > Planctomicrobium > Planctomicrobium mucosum. Next base: position 2,339,603 of record NZ_CP195793.1, read on the forward strand.
TATTGAGGATTGAACTCGTAGCGGTGGCGGTGTCGTTCCGAAATTTCTGTCGTTCCGTACGCCTTTGCGGAGTGAGACCCTTCTTGAAGGATCGCAGGCTGCGCGCCCAAACGCATCGTTCCTCCCTTGTCTGTGACCGTCTTCTGTTCTTCCAGAAGGCAAATCACAGGGTCTGGAGTGTCCTGAGCAAATTCGGTGCTGTTGGCATCTTTGCAGCCGAGGACGTTTCGTGAGTATTCGATGACCGCGCACTGCATGCCCAGACAGATTCCGAAGAACGGAATTTTGCGTTCGCGAGCGTATTGAATCGCCTTGATTTTTCCTTCTACTCCGCGGTAGCCGAAGCCGCCTGGAATGAGAATTCCGTGCAGATTTCCGAGCAACTGATCGAGATCACCATGCTCGCAGTCTTCTGCCTCGATACGCTTGATCAGAACGCGGGATTTATGGTTAAAGCCGGCGTGAGTGAGTGACTCATAGATCGATTTGTAGGCGTCGCGGTGTTCGATGTACTTACCCACGACACCGATGGTGACTTCGTGCTGAGGGTTGCGAATATCGTTCAGAAGCCCGTACCAGTCGTCGAGATTCAACTCCCCTTTCGGAAGGTTCAATCGATCGCAGATCAGTTTATCGAGATTGTGCTCAGCGAGTCCTGCTGGAACCTCGTAAATGGAGAACTCTTTGTCGTTCTCTTCGATGACCGCGTCTTTTTCAACGTTGCAGAACAGGGCAATCTTCTCGGCGTTCTCCCGTCCGAGAGGTCGTTCTGTACGAACGATCAGGACGTCAGGCTGAATTCCGATGGTTCGGAGCTGCCCGACGCTGTACTGCGTTGGTTTGGTTTTCGCTTCGCGAGCAGCTTTGAGGTAAGGAACCAGTGTCAGGTGGATAAAGAGACAGTTCTGTTTGCCGACGTCCAATGGAACCTGTCGAATCGCTTCCAGAAACGGAAGACCTTCGATGTCGCCGACGGTGCCGCCGAGTTCGGTAATGACGACGTCAACATCCGGCCCACCAAGCTGGAGAATGCGGGACTTGATTTCATCTGTGATATGAGGGATGACCTGAACTGTGGCACCCAGATACTCTCCGCGACGTTCCTTTTCGATCACCGATCGATAGATGCGTCCTGTGGTGAAGTTGGAGAGCGATGACAGGGGACCCGTTGTGAACCGCTCGTAGTGCCCGAGATCGAGGTCTGTCTCGGAACCATCGTCCAGAACATAGACTTCCCCATGCTGATAGGGGCTCATTGTCCCTGGATCGATATTGATATAGGGATCCATCTTCTGCATCCGGACTCGCAGACCACGGCGCTCCAGCAGCATTCCAATCGAAGCCGATGTCAGCCCTTTGCCCAGCGAACTTACAACACCACCGGTGACGAAGATGTATTTCGTCATCTCAAATCCTGTCCTGTCAAAATGGACAGCCCCCGACCGCCTGCCGGGGGCTGAAGTTTCATTCGTGATCTCTGTACAGTCGTCAGGATGGAAGCTGATTAAGACGACCGCGATTTCTGACGTTCCAGGAACGCAGCATAATCGGCAGCGGTATCAATTCCAACGGACTGGTGAGAGACGACCTTCACAAGAATTGATGCTCCTGCTTCCAACGCCCGAAGTTGTTCCAGATTCTCCATTTGTTCCAGTTTTGATCGAGGCATCTTCGTGATCGCCAACAGGAAGCCTGGCTGGTATGCGTAAATCCCTAAGTGTAGAAGCCACGGGCTCTTTTGGAGATGCGCCGTTTCCGCATCCTGATCGAAAAAGTCTTCGGGGCTTCCGTCTCTTAAGAATGGGATTGGATGTCGGCTAAAATACAATGCCCGCTGATCTGCCGCACAGACAACTTTCACGCAACTGGTGTCCAACAGGACCGCCATGGATGTGATGGGAGTCGCGAGCGTCCCCATTTCTACTTCCGGGCGATCCAACATCGATTGAATCAATGTATCGATGACTGTTGGGTCTAATTCTGGTTCGTCGCCTTGAATATTCACGACAAGCGTTGCATTCGGGCATTCCCGTCGCACTACTTCTGCGATGCGGTCACCGCCGCTGGGATGATCGCCCGTCATCGCGACTTTTGCACCGAATCCGCGGGCAACTTCAGCGATTTCCTCGCTGTCTGTGGCGATCAGGACTTCATTTAACAGCTTCGATCGGCTCGCCGCTTCCCATGAATACTGAAGCAGCGGCTTTCCGGAGTCCTTTAAGAGCATTTTTCGCGGCAATCGTGAGGATTGCAGGCGAGCCGGAATGATTCCAACGACCTGTGGTTGATTGGGTGAACTCTGAGCGTCAGTCATGGCATCCGTTCCGGCGAAATCTCAAATTGATCGTTCTCGATCGTTTGAAGTGATTAGGGGCGTTGAGTGCAGAACTCGCCATGTTCCGTCGTGAGCAGCGAAGTCTCGATGCCGGTCCAGTTATGTGGACTGGATTCGGAGACTTCTTCTCTCAGGACGAGGTGCTGACCAGTTCTGCGGTTCACACTGAGAATTACGCCTTACGAACACCAATTGTCAACAACAAGTTCGCCCACAATGCTTGGTCACCAGTTTGAATGGTCAAAATGTGGTCTCTGCCAGAGACAGCCTCATAGAAATCCCATTTCTGGATCGGTTCAAGTTCGACGTCCAGCTCGTTCTCTTTGAGGATCTCCCGGAACTCATTCCAGATGGGTGGCTCGCCAGACTCCGCGTACGGGTCGTCCGCGGGAATTCCCATTGTATTGGCTGCTTCGATGGGAACAGCAGAAAGCAGCGCGCGTAAGACCTGGGTACAGCTGACCAGTCCGGGAGAGAGATTCAGTGAAACGAGTTCTGCGTTTGGACCAAGTGTGTTGTAAGCAGGGTAGTTTCCATCAGCGATCAGGATTTTTGAATGGTGGCCAGCCCGAGCGATGATCTGATTGATTTCAGGATGAATGAGCGTTTGTTTCAGCATGGCAATTTGACCCGACTTTGCAGGAGAGCTCTCTTCTCGTTGGGAACTGAAGTTCTGAACAGCGTATCGATCAACAGAGTATTGAGTCCAGACAACCAACAGTGAGAACCCGTTCTGCCAGAGTGTGAGTTACTTCAGGGGAGCTCATTCATGAACTCCCGCCCGGGACTTGAAGAGGTTTCAAACTCGAGTTCGGCAGATTCTGCGGCACGTTTTCCGGGGATTTTCTGAGTGGTCTTATCACGAATCTTTGCAAGAGTTCTTTGAAAAGCTCCAACATTTTCAAAGTTGACATCATGGGCCGAAAAATCTCTCCAAGTCAGAACAGGCGGAGGAGCTTTCCTGAGTCGCGCGATGCGTAAGTCTCAAAAATATGCAGGTGGGAAATCCGGGGACTCGCCAGCTAGGAGCGAGTCTCATCACCTCACCTGACGATCTAAATCGGGCGCAGGGTGGCGGTTCGCGTTTGGCGACATCCTGAAACAGAAGTGAGAACCATCGACCGAGTCGAGGGCAGGCTGTGACATACGTTCGATTTGATCCAAAATCACGGCAGAGCCGGGGCTTCTTTGAGATGAAAGATCCCTGGGGGCATGGACTGTCCCTTTGGGTGGTCGCTCTCCTGTTGTTCCTTGCGCCGGTTTCGATCTACTCGCTCCGAAACCTTCGCATGGATAATTCGGTCGAGTCATGGCTCCCGAAAGACAATGCCAGTGCCCTCGAATACGCCTGGACACGATCTCACTTTCCAACACAGGAAATCCTCTACCTGACATGGGAGGGGAGCACGCTGGATGACCCACGACTGCCGGTCCTGCTAGGCAATCTTCATGGGAAGATCGACGAAGACGGCATTCGACGAGGTGGCCTCCCATTCGTAGAGTCCGCGATTGATGCTCGTGGTCTCCTCGCCAGAATGGAAGAATTCGGCGTTGATCAGACCGAAGCGTTCCGTCGACTGTCCGGCACAATGATCGGGCACGGCTGGTTAAAGGTTCGCCTCACTGAAAAAGGGGCAGCCAATCCGGGGATTATCCGTGATCGACTCATTGCATCGGCCGCTGATGAGTTCAATATTTCTTTGGAGTCGCACGAGGTGGTCGCGCCTTGGACTCCAGCCAAGTCTCAGGTCGCCAATTTCGAAAAAGCACTCGGTCAGTTCGCCAATGTCGAAGCGGACGCGCCACCAGTCTCAATCGAATTTCAGCCACATGACTTCCAGCTGAGCTGGGAAGGGATCTCGAACCAGCCAGAAGTCGCTCAAAAATTTGTTGAATGGGTGAAGAAGCAGAAGGGGCTCTTCGGATCAGACCTGATCGAAGATTGTTATCTGGAGGTCGGATCACCCGTCGCTGTGGCGATTGGTCTTTCGGAAGCGGGGCTGGCTGAGAAAGAGAAGGCACTGGCAGCGATTCGGGATGCGGCCAGCAACTCATTCATTCCGACTGGCGATGTCGTGCTGGCTGGGGGAGTCGTCACCAGTGCAGAACTCAATCGAGGCGTCGCACGCGCCGCTTGGAATCCGGATGGAAAATCTCCTTGGGGGCCCTCGTTGATGGGGCTCTCCGGATTGATCGGAATCATCTTTGCGCTCGTGTCGCTCAAGAGTATTCGACTCGGCCTGCTGGTCGTGGGAGTCTCGTATTACTCGGCATTGTTGGGGATGTCGTTCGTCCCGATGACTGGAACGAACATGAATATGGTTCTTGTGGTGATGCCGACACTGCTGATGGTGTTGTCACTCTCCGGAGCAATTCATGTCGCCAACTACTGGAAACACGCAGCCTGGGAAGATCCGGAAACTGCTGTCTCGAAAGCGACTCGCATGGCATTCGAGCCGTGTCTCCTCTCTGGATTGACGACAGCGATCGGATTGATTTCGCTCGCCACAAGCCAATTGACGCCCGTTCGCGAATTCGGAATCTATGCAGCGATCGGGACGCTGATTTCCATGGGGATGACGCTCTATGGTCTTCCTTCGCTGCTACAGCTGATTCCTCAGAGGCCTTCTCGAGACATCGAGTCGAACAGCAAGTTCTGGAACAATTATAGCAATTTCCTCTGCCGTCACTGGAAGAGTTCACTCAGCTTCACAGTTGTCCTGTGTATTGTCTGTACATTTGGTTTGATGCACTTCGACGTTGAAACCAAGGTGATTCGCTACTTCCCGGATCAGAGCAAATTGGTCAAGGACGTGAAGCGGATTGAAGATTCACTCGGTGGAACATGCCCGATCGAAATTCTGGTCCGATTCGATGAGTCTGCTCAGGATTCCACACGCTTCCTGCAACGCGTGGAAATGGTTCGTCAGATTGAAGAGAAGATCCGCCAGCATGCTGCCGTGAGCGGAGCACTCTCTCTGGCAGACTTCCTTCCGGAACGTGCCTCTCCGGCGGAAACAGATTCTTCGCGAGAAATTGCGGCCTACAACCGACGTTCACATGAGTCGGAAAAGAGGGTCAAAGCGGAAGACAGCAGTGCTCGCAATCTTCTGGCCATGAGCGACACCGGCCCATTTGCAGCGAATGCCCTGACCAAGGGTGAGGACGAACTCTGGCGCATCAACGCCCAGTGTTCGATTATCAACGATCTCGACTACAACACGCTCTCTGCAGATCTGCACGCGGCGGTAAACAGTGTGATCGCGGATAAAGAGGGAGTGGACCATTTTATCACCGGGACAGTGCCACTCTTCCTGCAAACACAGCACGCTGTCCTCAACAGCCTGATCTGGAGCTTTGTTCTCGCATTCGGGATGATCAGCATCATCATGATGTGGGTACTGCGAGATCCGCTCGCGGGGCTGATCAGCATGTTGCCGAATCTCCTTCCGGTGACGATGGTCTTCGGTCTGGTGTCGTGGTTTGGACAACGCATCGATATCGGAACAATGGTGACGGCCTCCGTCGCATTAGGAATCTCTGTTGATGGAACGCTCCATTTACTGACGTGGTTCCAGAACGGAATTCGACAGGGGCTGACACGTCAGCAGTCGATTAACAAGGCACTCGCACATTGTGCCCCTGCAATGTGGCAGACAAGTGCGGCCGTTGGATTCGGCTTGGTAGTCCTTGTCTTTGCTGATCTGCTCCTGATCAGCCGGTTTGGATCGTTGATGGCAGTGCTGGTATTTGCAGCGTTCATGGCAGATATCGTGATGCTTCCAGCCTTGCTGATGGGATCTCTTGGGAAACTGATTGAGCGAGGGATTCACCGCCGGGGAGAGGTCGTGAAGGCCAAAGAAGAACTCGCTCCACTCCCGATTCCTGCACATCATTTACAGCTTGGCAGCCCGGTCGTCGACGAATCCAGATTCGTTGGCTAAGGCTACTTGGAGAGATCTGCAGCTCTCAGAAAGAGACTACGCGAGCACGTTACTGATTCGGGCGACGTGCTCGTTTGTTTTGTAACTTCTGAGTATTAAATTTCTTGCGTCGATTTTGTGGAATTGCTTGGCGGTTTGATGAGCAGTCTGAACGCGGCTGATTCGGCGTGAAATGCCGATGGAAAATAAAATTTGGTCAGAAGAAAAGACTTCAAATAATTCCAATTGACGAAAAACTCCATACTTGCGAGATTCCGCAAACCTCAAAGAAACAAGTGTGTTTCAAGAGCCTGAAAAAAATATTCCCTGAAGTGGCTGGGCGTAAGCCTCGATCGATCCGGAGCAACGGATGGCACCGGCCTGAACGGAATCGCAAAGGAGTGCAGCACCGTGATGAAGTACAGTCTGTTGGCAGTTGCTCTGGCGACTGTTGGTTTTTTCGTGACAACCCAGCCAGTCGTCGCTCAGGAAGCAGCTCCACAGCCGCACCAAATCGGGCTGATCGACATGGCCCACATCTTCAAGAACTACGAAAAGTTCAAAGATCAGACTTCCGGGCTGCAGAAACTTGCTGAAGAAGCTGAAGCCAAAGCTCAGGCAATGATGGAAGAAGGCAAGAGCGGCCAGGCGAAACTCGCTCAGCTGGCTCCAGGAAGTGCTGAATACACTCAGGTTGAAAACAGCCTGATCAAGCTGAAGACCGAACTGGAAACTTTCCGCCAGGTTGAGCAGCAGAAGATCGTTCGCCAGCAGGCAGAAGTTTACAAGACGATCTACCTCGAAGTTCAGGACGTGGTTGACCGTTACGCCACTCACTACAAGTACACACTGGTGATGCGTTTCAACCGAGCAGAAGTTGGAGCAGCTGGTGATCCTCAAGCTGTGATTCAAAATATGAATCGTCAGGTTGTCTTCCATCAGCAGAAGGATGACATCACAGATCCGATTCTGAAATTCCTGAACGACAACTACAAGAAGACCGCAGCGAAGTAATTTGAACGATTTCGCTAAGCGTTTTGAATTCCCCCCCCATTTTCAAGATGCTTGCTGAGATCGAATTTGAAAAGAGGCCGCATTTTCGCAATGCGGCCTCTTTTTTTTGATCCGGGAAAAAGACCGGTCCGTTTGAATTGGAGTCTACTCACCCACATGTCGCGTATTAGAATAGTGCGTAGATGAATAGTTCGATCACTCTCACCGATTCACGAGTCTGAGGACCAATGTTTCCAATTTTTGACCCCATGTATTTCGTCTTCCTGGCACCGGCAATGTTGCTGATGTTCTGGGCTCAGATGCGAATTAAGTCTGCATATGCAGAGGGGATGCAGATTCCAACGTCACTGACCGGGGCTCAGGCCGCACGGAAGATTCTCGATGATGCAGGTTTAAACAACGTTGCAGTGGAAGAGACCGGGGGGACTCTGTCCGACCACTACGACCCCACGGAAAAAGTTTTGCGGCTGAGCACCGACGTCTATCGGAGCCGGTCCGCAGCAGCAGTCGGAATTGCGGCGCATGAGGCTGGGCACGCACTTCAGGATGCTCACAACTACGGTCCACTGGTGATTCGAAACATGGCCGTTCCTGCGGCTCAGTTCGGTCCGATGTGGTTTATGGGCTTCTTGATCCTCGGCATGTTGCTTCCGATGTTTTCGCAAGAAATGGCGAAAGCGGGTTGGGGGCAGACGTTCCTGTGGATCGCAGTCGGTGGATTTGCAGCGACGGCGGTTTTCCAAATCATCAACTTGCCCGTCGAATTCGATGCGAGCAATCGCGCGAAGCGTCTGCTGCTTGAACACGGGATGGTTGATCAAGATGGGAGTAGCGCTGTAGCGAATGTTCTCAACGCTGCTGCCTGGACCTATGTGGCAGGCACGCTGCAAGCGATTCTGACCGTTGTCTATTACGTCATTCAGCTTGGTCTGCTTCGCGACTCCAATCGCGATTAGTGGCTGGCGGAGAGCGTGGACGCCAATTTCGCCCGCGACTCTTCCAAATGAGATCTGCTCCCTGACCAGAGGGGCAGCGGCAAAAAAAGAAGGAGTGACAGGCAATTGCTTGTCACTCCTTCTTTCAGTTAATTCCCATCAGATCTGGACGTCCAACGCTCGAATCGTCCGGGTTAATTTGCTGCGTCGGACCGATAAGCCGCTGCAAAGTTGACAGATTCTTCTTTGCGGTTCGGGCTATCAGTTGGACCAAGCGGTTCGTCGGATGGCAGCAGCTGGGCGATATCGACTCGGTTCTCATCGCCTCCAAAAGCAGTCAGGTATCCAAGAATTTCCTGATACTGGCCGTAGATTCGCATGGAATCAAAGCGAGTGATAAAACGAGTGCGGTCACGACTGTTCAGACGTGTCCAGGCGACAATCGCTTTGTCGATCGCTCCCAGAAGGACGAGTGCGTGAGCGCTCTTCAGTTTCAGTTGTGAGAGCAGCGGAATGTCGGGATCAGTCCCATCCAACGCAAACGGAAGATCGATGAGTCCTCCTGATTGATTCTGGATGTCGTCTCCTCCAAACGGGCTCTCACTATTTTCAATTTCGTTCGCGGTGTTGATTGCCCGTTCAATTTTTGTCCCGAGATCTGCCTTGTCCGGGTTGTGCGTGACCCGTCGTCGCCACCGATCGCAATAAGCGAGCAACGACGTGAGATGCGCACGGGTGGGATCATCGAATCCGCCTCGATCCGACAGTTCATCGTTCGCTAAAAGTTCGGTTCGCATGGTAAACAGCGGCGTCAGGGCTGCTGCGATGTGAAGATTTCGCAGTGTCACAATGGCTCTGCGAAACTGTTCTTTGGCGGGGGCACCAATCGGCATTGCTTCTCCTGCTTGGTAGGTAGATCGGGCGTTTCAAACCCGTGTTGTTAATGGAGCCACTTCCTCCACTCGCTGATCAATCTGCTTGCGTAACTGTTTTGCAAGTTGCGCTTCAGAGCCTTCTGCTTGTTCCAACTTCTGGAGTTCATCATCGAGGAACATGCCGCGGATCGCATCAAGTGTTGCCACACGTCCTTCTGACTGGCGCAATTCAAGTAGCTCACCTGCTTCATCCAACTCTCGGGGAAAGGGTGCATTTGGAACTGCTGCGCTCCTTTCCGAAGGGCCTCGGTCTTGTGATGAGATTCTGCGCCGGATGTGCCGCGAGGCCCGTAACATTCCGATTCCCCAGATCAGCACTGCACCACCCAGGCCACCGGTGGCGAATACGCCGCTCACCACTCCTGTTAGCTGCAGTAAAGCCAACGAGTCTCGAATCCATGAATCTGGCAATTGCGGCCAATGGATCGATTTGAGAGGCCCATGCGGCTGATTCTTTAACTCTGGCGGAGCAGGCGCGAGGAAGTCGCTTGTGGTCGGCTCTTCGATTTTCGGGGCGATTGTGCCAGTGGAAGGCGAGCTCAGGCGCTCCATTGATTGGCGAAGGGAATGCAGGCGTTGAAGGAAGTCTGCCGGTGTTGTGTAGCCGGCAAACCGCTGAGTTCCGAGAACGAAAGTTGGAACCGAGGTAATCAGCTCAGCCTGAGCCTGATCAGCCGACCGATCGATGTTGCGAACTTCAATTCGATACAGCGACTTCAGCGTCGTCATCAACTCGAAATTCGAGAGGACCTCAGCTTCGAAACGCCGGCAGGGCTCGCACCACTCCGCTGTCCAGATCACGAGGGTCTGCTGTGGCACAGGAGGCGATTGTTCGTGATTGATTCGCTCCGAGTGATCGAGAAACCGACCCCGCAACTCGTCTCGGAGCGTCTCAACCGTCAGACCGTAATATCGGTTCAATCGCTCTGGAATCGAAGAGCGGGACGCTTGGAACTCAATGAGCTGACTGGGTGTCCCTCGTTTGAGCAGAACTTCAACGATCGAGAATCCGATGGCAGCGAGATGTTGTTGATCGACAAGGCAGGCTGGTGGATCGGCACATTCCAGCCACTGCTGATTCACAATCGAGAGTGAAGTCCTTTTTGAGATGGCCCTGAGATGTTCCTGAGCAGATCGCGATTCGAAAAGTGCTGCGCTCCCCTCATCGAGCCATGGTAAGACAGGGCTTCGAATGATTGACGCTCTGACCATCCGATCGACTTCTCGCGGAATCACGTTCTCAAGAATCTCTCGTCGATTGCCACAGACGATCAGTTGCCAATCAAAAACCTCGTTCTCCTGAAAGCGGAAATGAGCACGACCACACGCTGGTTGTGGCCCCTTATAGATCTCTATGGAGCAAGGGACTCCCCAACGACCAGGAAGCTCTCGCGAGGTCCAGAATAGCGCAGAACGACTGCGCGACCGCTCTGCAAATGTCTCAATCGTCTGGTCGGACGACCTGAAATTCGCTGCTTCAGTCGCTGGTGACAAGGTGATGAGAGCGACGAGCAAAGGGCCGGCCGCAAAGCTCAAGCGAAACAACATTCCACACAACAGTGATTGGTTGTTCATTCGCACCTCTCTTGGCACGTTTGCGAACAGGAAGCAAAGGTGGCCACTCGCTGATAGCCGCCAATTCGAATCAGCTCTCTCAACAGGCGGGCAGGGTGATATCGAGATGGATTGGCGTGGTTCATTCGATTCAATCGCATCACCACCGCAGCGACCAGTTCCGAACAGAAAAGCTGTTCGAGATTTGCTCCCGGAAAAAATTTGGAATATTGAAAGACACGGGTCCCGGAGAGCAGGGCACCCCCTAGGTCGTAGCTCACGCCCGGTTCGATGAATTCATCGAGTAATAAACGAGTCAGAAGCTGACTTTCTGCAGGAGTCAGTCGCTGGAAATGTGTGAGTCGGTACACGTCGACTCGACCACCCATTTCCAGATAGTCTGATACTCTTTCCTCCGGCCAATGGGCCTGCGCTCCCTCGGTTGGAATGTTGCGAACCAGACAGGGTGTCGAGCAGAGGGTTGTCGACTCTGCCCAGATCATTTCTCCCCGCCAGCGACAGAGAATCGCGACGTGAGATGGGCCAAGTGACAGTTGCCAGGGCGGAAACAGGCTGGCAGTCCCCCACCGGATGATTCGTCCGGTCCAGTCGGTTCCGTGACAGGCAGCGATGTCGCCAGGTTGAAACTCAAACTGAGCCAGACACCTAGGGAACTTCTCGTGGCTCATCAGTGCAAATGACCTTTTTCGGACCTCCCACGAGAATGAGGGTAATGCGAATCACCTGAAGCTCTTCTCGTTAATACTGGCAACTCAACCGATGTTGGTCGCGCGCAAAGAGTCCGTTACTTGAATTCCCGGCCGAAAAGAGTCGCGATCGGTGCTTTTTTCGTCACATGAAGATCGCCCGTCCTATGGACAAAATTCGCGGATCGAATCGGATTGGCTCGATGCGAATAGATGACCGGCATCGGCTAAGAAATGCATGACGGACTGTCAACCACCAGCGGTTGACTCGCCGCATGAAAGCACAATTTTTATGGCCCAACTTCCACCATAAGGCTAGTGTACATTTTGAGATAAACAAAAAGATGCGGTGTGGACTTGCAGCGACGAAGCGTATTGGCAACAGTGCATAAACATCCAAGATTGCGATATGTTGCAATTCGTCGTCGTCGAATTCGATGACCACGAATTCACAGGTCGGGTATCTTCGTGGAGTTCGGATCGACACATGATGAGTGTCCGACTCGCGTCGACTCCCATAAAGAAGAGGGCAGGACGATGTCCAATACCACCCCAGACACGATTCAGGATCAGCCTCCTCACGAGTCGCTGCAGGACTTCGTTGTTCCCCATCCGGGTTCACCTCAAATGCCTCAGTGGGGGAGCGGTGAACTCCCGAAGGCGCCGATTCTCAGCTGGAGATCGCTTCCACTTTTGCTAGGACCGGGACTCGTCATGGGGGCGGCCGCGGTCGGCGGCGGGGAATGGTTGACCGGACCGCTTCTCTCAGCTCAATACGGGGGAGCACTTCTCTGGCTCGCAACGCTCAGCGTTCTCGGTCAGGTGATTTACAACATCGAAATCTGTCGGTACACGCTCTACACGGGCGAACCCATCTTCACTGGAAAGTTCCGAACTCTTCCCGGACCGCTGTTCTGGTTGGGATTGTACCTCGTGCTGGACATCGGTTCGTTCTTACCATATCTGGCCTCAAATGCAGCGATTCCTCTGGCCGCAATGTGGTTAGGGGACCGATTGCCGGACCCGAATAACGCGGCAGATCAGATTCTGCAAACCCGCTTGAGTATGGGGATTCTGCTGGCAGCGATGGCTCCGCTGGCATTCGGCGGCAAGGTTTATGACTCTTTGAAGTACCTCATGTCGGCCAAGCTGATTGTTGTGCTTGGGTTCCTTCTCTTTCTGGCGATTGGCTACTCGACATGGGAAACTTGGCGTGAAATCATCGTTGGATTCGTCAGCTTCGGAACATTGCCCTTCAAAGGTGAAGCCGAAGGGACTTCACAACTCATCAACGTTCCATTGGCCTGGTGGAACGGGACAGAGCTTCCGGTGCTGGAACTGTCGATGTTAGGTGTCGCCACCTCGATGGCAGCCATCGCAGGGAATGGTGGACTGACAAACGCCCCGATTAGCAACTACGCACGTGATCAGGGCTGGGGAATGGGGAAACTGGTCGGCGCGATTCCGAGCATCGTCGGCGGACAGTCGATCACTCTTTCACACGTCGGTAAGGTGTTTCCGGTCAACGAGGAATCCCTGAAACGCTGGAAGGGGTGGATGAGTGTTCTCAACCGCGATCAATTTTTCGTTTGGCTCCCCGCATGCTTCATGGGAATTGCACTGCCCAGCATGCTCTCGATCCAATTTCTGGAACGAGGAGTAAGTGTTGATGATAAGTGGCGCGCTGCGGCTCTGACTGCCGATGGTGTTGCCGCTGCGGTTGGAGGAAGCTGGACGACTCTATTCTGGAATCTCACGCTCTTCTGCGGGTTCCTTGTATTGATTACGTCCTGCATCACAACAATGGACGGGGCTCTGCGTCGCTGGGTCGACGTCGCCTGGACAAGCAGTCCTTTGGTCCGAAAGATGAATGTTGCTTGGATCGGCCGTTTCTACTTTGGCGCGTTGTGCCTCTATGGGGGAATCGGGCTCGTTTTACTGAACCTGGCCCAGCCGCAATCTCTGCTGCTTTACACCACGACGTTTTACAATTTCGCGCTGGGGATCAGTTGCTTCCATGTGATTGTGATTAATCACACGCTATTGCCTCGCGAAATTCGTCCAGGATGGGGAAAAACGGCGCTCCTGTTTCTCGCAGGACTGTTCTACACCGTTATCGCTGTGATCGCGACACTGCTTGCGTTCAATGTGATTGGATAAATACAACGGGGCTTGCGTCTTGCTGTGCGGTGCCACTTCGAAAAGCGAAGAGGCACCGCAGGGGAGACTGAATGGGGATTTCCGCTGTGGAGCGTCTTTTCCGCGGCCATCCGTCCCGATAAGTAGTGCACTGAACCGCTGCAGAATTGACGACGTTGGTAAGCGGTGCTTTACGTCGGCGCGCAAAAAAACGAGTGACCAGATCGCTGGTCACTCGTTTGTTAATGGAATTCAAATTCTCTTGAGGCAACTTCGATGAACTCACCACCGAAGATCGTCTGAAAATCCTGCAGCGATCATCGCAGTATTCCTACCGGATCATTGCCGCAGGTTGTTGCCATCAACCTGAGACTTGAGAATCAAGGCCTATTTATCAGCTCCGTGGCACTTCTTGTACTTCTTTCCGCTTCCGCAGGGGCACAAGTCGTTACGGCCGACTTTGTCGTCGAAATTCCGAATGGTCTGAACAGCTTGTGGTTCTTCACCGCTGTTGGTGGTTCCATCTTCGTTCGGACCGGATTCCCGGTATTCCTGAATCGCTGATCGTGCCTGTGCCTGCTGGGCAACGGCATTGGACCAGAGGTTCTCCAAAAACTCAGGGGAGCTTTCGGTTTCGAGTCGGAAGACTGCCGAAGTGGACTGCTCAGCGATGCGTTCCCACATCTGCTCGAACGCCTTCATCCCTTCCCTCTTGTATTCGACCTTCGGATCTTTCTGGGCGTAGCCAACAAGTCCGATTCCAGTGCGCAGGTGGTCCATGTAGTAGAGATGCTCTTTCCACGCGTGGTCGAGCATTTCGAGCAACAGGAATCGTTCCGCCTGACCCAACTCAGGGCGGTAAAGCTCGTCGACTTTGTTCAGGTGAACCTGAGCGGCCTGCTTGCTTGGCAACTTGACCAGTTCATTGACGTCGAGCGGAATCCGCATCTTCTCGCGAACAAGTGCGATAAAGGACTTCAAGGCTGGACTGTTTGAAACCGCATCGTCTCCACTGAACGCCTTCGCCGCGGCTTCTTCGACAGCGTCGAAGTCCAGCTTTGAAGGGTAATACGCTCGGCTTCGATCAAGAAGGATTTCAGCAAGCTGATTGCGTTCCTTCTCTTTGAAATCGTCTTCTGTCAGATTCGTCGCGAATCGCTCGTTTGCCCATTGAACCAGCCCGTCACGGTCGTGGTTTTGGCCGAAATACTTATTGATTCCGACAAGTACCGGGAAGCGGATCTCGCGTTCGTGATAACGCTCTCGGACACGAGACTGAACTTCCGGAATTGCGTAGGATGCGGTTTCGTACTTCTGAATTTCTTCCGGTGTCATCTCGACGCCGAAGTAATGTCGCAGCCAGCCGGAAAGCTGTTTCTGCCCAAAATCGTCAGCCAGAATGACATCCAATGGACTGAAGTCGTATCGCTGAATTGCTTCATTTGCTCGCTGTGACAGGTAGCGGGCGACATCGTCACGCTCAAACTCTCCCTCAGGGAGATCGCCGCGAGCAATCTTACGCAATTCACGATCGTTCAGATTCAGGCCAAAGTAACCGTTAGCCCAGTTTGCAAGTGTCTGCCAGTTCCATTCGCGGGGATCTGCATCCTTCGGCAGGGTTTCGTCCAATCGTTCTTCAATCAGGCCTTCCGCCTGATTCTGAGCTTCTCGGCTCAGGAACTCGACCATTTGGTCTTTGCTCATGTCGCGAACGTTTTGTCGGTCGACAACAATACCGAGTTCACGAGTTGCAAACGCAGCGGCGGTTTCGTCGCGATATTGTGGAGCCAGGAACTGAGATGCAAACTTCTCCACCTGTTTATTGAGCATCCCGAGAATCAGGTCACGGCAATTGACTCCGTCGAGGATTCTCTGGCGGTAGCTGTAAACTTCCTTGCGCTGGAAGTCCATCACTTCGTCGTATTCGAGGAGACTCTTGCGGGACTCGAAGTGACGTTCTTCGACTCGCTTTTGTGCTTTCTCGATTTGGCGGGAAACCATTGAGTGCTCAATCGCTTCGCCGTCTTTCATTCCCAGCCAGGTCAACATTGCTTTGACCTTTTCCCCAGCGAAGATGCGCATCAGGTCATCTTCGAGAGAAAGGAAGAAGCGGCTTGAACCAGGGTCTCCCTGACGACCAGATCGACCACGTAGCTGGAGGTCGATGCGGCGGGAATCGTGCCGTTCAGTTCCGATCACGTGAAGGCCGCCCAGTTCAGCGACTTTACGTCCATCGACTTTCATCCCTTCTCGCTGTGCAATCTCGTCAGCGAGTTCGTCCCATTCACGTTTTGGAACATCCAGACGATTGGCGTATTTGTTTTTAAGAGTTTCCCAGGCGAGATGTTCCGCATTTCCCCCGAGAATGATGTCGGTACCACGGCCAGCCATGTTTGTGGCGATCGTCACCGCATTCAGACGGCCAGCCTGTGCTACGAACTCAGCTTCACGCTCATGGTACTTCGCGTTGAGAACTGCATGTTTGATTCCCCGCTTTTCGAGCATTGAGGAAATTCGCTCGCTCTTCTCGATCGAAACAGTACCAACAAGAATCGGACGACCTGTCTTGTGGACGTCGTCGATTTCGTCAATCACCGCTTTCCACTTCTCGCCTTCAGTACGGTAAATGACGTCCTGATAATTGATACGTTTCATCGGACGGTTCGTCGGAACCGCGACCACGTCGAGTCCGTAAATCTTGTAGAACTCGTTTGCTTCGGTCATCGCTGTACCGGTCATTCCGCCCAGCTTTTTGTACAGCTTGAAGTAGTTCTGCAAAGTGATCGTGGCGAGGGTCTGCGAGACCTCCTTGATGCGAACTCCTTCTTTGGCTTCCACAGCCTGATGCAGTCCATCGCTCCACTGGCGACCGTGCATCTTTCGTCCGGTGTGTTCGTCAACGATGACGACTTCACCATTTTCTACGACGTAATTGACGTCGCGTTTGTAGAGGTGGTGAGCTTTGAGAGCATTGTCGAGCAGGTGAGGCCATTCCATGTTGCCTGCTGTGTAGAAACTGTCGACACCAACGAGCCGTTCCGCTTTGCGAATTCCGTCGTCTGTCAGGTGTGTCGTGTGTTCCTTTTCCTTCACTTCGAAGTCGACATCCCGCTGAAGCTGTCGAACGATTTTGTCGGCGCGAGGGTACTTGGTGATGTCGTCGTGTGCCGCACCGGAAATGATCAACGGGGTTCGGGCTTCGTCGATCAGAATGTTGTCGATTTCGTCGACAAGTGCAAAGTCGAGCGGTCCCTGTACCTGCAACGCAGCGCTGCGTTTCATGTTGTCGCGCAGGTAATCAAAGCCGAATTCGTTATTTGTTCCGTAGGTGATGTTCGCAGCGTATTCACGTTGGCGTTCATGAGGCTGCATATGGGACTGAATTGCTCCCATGGTCAGGCCAAGTCCCATGTGGAGAGGACCAACCCACTCCATATCGCGCTTCGCGAGGTAGTCGTTCACCGTCACGACGTGAACTTTTCCCTTAAGTGCGTTCAGATAAGCGGGCAGGGAAGCGACGAGGGTTTTTCCTTCCCCGGTCACCATTTCAGCGATTTTGCCCTGATTGAGGATGTAACCGCCGACCATCTGAACGTCGTAGTGACGCATGTGCAGGTAACGGACAGCTGATTCACGAACAGCAGCGAACGCTTCTGGAAGAACTTGATCGAGCGATTGCCCATCGGCAATTTTTGCCCGAAGTTTGTCTGTGACGCCTCTCAGTTCTCCTTCCGTCAGCTTCTGCATCTCCGGTTCGAGCTGATTGATTCGATCGAGGGTGCTCCCAGGGATCACTTTGGATGAGCCATCTTGCTCGCGGACGTAGCCGATCCGCCGAATTTCGCGATCATTGGATGAACCAAACAGTCCGCGAATTGTGCGTTCCATCAATGCGGTGAAGCCCGTGAAGATTTCACCGAGACGATCAAAGAAGTCCATGTCTTGAGTCCAGACGTTTTCGAAAGGGGCTCCCGACCAGCAAATTCCTTGGGAATTTCACTGATGCGGATGCACGCCATCCACTTAGAAACTCGGCACATCGCCAACAAACTGGTTTGGGAGAACCAGCCGCACCTGAGGGAAAGTCCCGTCATCCATGTTTTACGTGATTTTCCAGTCAGGTGGGAGAGTCGTCACAACCCGCCATACCGAAAAAGTTTATTTCCAGACTCAAAGATGGTCAATACGCCTCTGTTTCCGTTAGAGAGCCGAAATCTACGCGCGACGGAAGTTTCACAGGGTTGGAACGACACCTAGTGGCCGAGGCATTGCCTGCAAACTAGCCGGGTAAAGCGATTCGGCAGTGCGCTGAGAATCACGAAGACGATTCCTTGTTCCTGTCGGTGGCTGGTCTAAATTTGCGACCCAACGAGAAATGGCAGACTTAAAAATTAAAATTTCATAAACTTCTAAAAGAAGTCGCTTGATCTGGTTGATACCGAATTTGACAGATTTAAAATTTCTAGTTAGTCTCAAAAACATCCTTATCTGTTGCACTTCTGAATCTTTCCATCTTTTCTCGTTTTATACGTTTCCAGTGTTCTGTTTCCAGGTTGCCATAAAGCAGGAGATTCTCGAACCGAATCTGAGGAACGGGAATTGTTCCGGATGTTAAATCGATACACCGTTTAATCGCACCGTCCGGTTGTGGGTTGAGCAGTGTGGTCCGGGGAGATGGAGTAGGCTCTCATGAGACAAGCTGAGTTAAAGGTAATTACTGGGAAACAGGCCGGAGTTCTGATTCCACTCCCTGTGGGGAAGTTTCTCATTGGGCGCGAGGAAGATTGCCATCTTCGTCCAAACAGCGACACAGTGAGTCGGCATCATTGTGTCTTCACTGTCGACGACTACGAAGTGCGCTTGCGTGACCTCGGCAGTACCAACGGAACGATGGTGAATGGCGACCGCATCCGCGGTGGGGTGATGCTCAAGCCTGGTGATGTCATTGCCATCGGGAAGATCGAATTTGAGATTCAGATAACTGAATCCTCACTGGAGACGCTTTCCGAGTTCCAGATTGACTCCGAAACCAAGCATGACGTTCAGCCGGCTCCAGCTGAGCCAGTTGCTCCGATTGTCGTTGAGCCGGAATCGAGTTTCCAGATCCCTGCGGTCGGCAACCAGACATCACTTGATCTTCCGGTTGTGAGCCCCGTTCCAGCAGAGGCAAACGCGTTTAATGGTGGCGATACGGCATTTGCTGGGATGGCGAATGTCCCAGTGCAGCCGCAGCTTGGGTATCCTCCACAGATGGGCTACCCACCTCAAATGCCGCAGCAAATGATGCCCTATGGTTATCCTCAAATGGGGTATCCGCAGATGGGGTATCCACAGGTGGGCTATCCGCAAATGCCCGGCTATCCTCCACAGATGCCAATGGGTGTTCCTCAGCAGCCTCAGTACGCGCCACCGGCTCAGGTTGAGTTAGAGCCAGAGCCTTCAAATTCAGCTGTCGTTGCTCCTGTGAAATTGCCAGATCCTGAGACAACTGGAGCGAAGCCGCCAGCACCGAAGCCTGTTGCGGCTACTTCTGCTGACGGAAAAACTGCCGAGGCGAAGGCCAAGGAAGAAGCTCCAAAGATGGCCGACGATATTATCCAGCAGTATCTAAAGCGTCGCCCAGGTGGGAAGTGATTCCACTTGTGAGTCGCGGACAAATCCTGTCAGCGAGATGACTGGCGATTGCAGGCTTGTGTTACGCCTCGGAGATGGAGCATTCAGCTTCATTGAACGAGGCGTTTTGCTTGGCTCAACAACTTGATTCCTGTACATATCTGCGCTACTCTGCACGACTTGCATTCTCATCGTTCATCTGCTTGCAGCGTGGTATATGGTTGAATCTTCAGTCCTCGAAGACCGTCTTCAGTTTGCTCTCGCTGCCTCCGAAAGAGCCGAACAACTCGTCCTCAGCTATTACCTCGACACCTCTTTGGTGGTGGATCGCAAGTCTGATGAATCGCCGGTCACAGCGGCTGATCGAGGGGCCGAAGAACTGCTGCGAAACGAGATTCTGAGTGCCTATCCCAATGACGCTGTCATGGGGGAAGAGTTCGGCGAAACAGCCGGGACCAGCGGATTTCGATGGATTCTTGATCCGGTGGATGGGACCAAGTCTTTCATTCACGGCACGCCGCTCTTCGGAATGTTGATCGGGCTGCAGTACAAAGGGGAAAATCTGGCTGGGATCTGCAGGCTCCCAGCGGTGCGCGAGGTGATCTACGCCCGGAAGGGTGGGGGAGCCTGGTGGGTTCAAGGTGAGAATGCTGCCGTCCCTGCGCGAGTGACGTCAACTGCTTCTCCCAAAGAGGCACTCTTCTGTTACACCGCTGTTGAAGGGTTTCAGCAGATCGACCGCGTCGATGTCCTCACAACTTTCGGTGCGGGCACTCGACTTTCACGCGGTTGGGGCGATTGCTACGGGCACATGCTCGTCGCGACTGGACGCGCAGACTTTATGGTCGATCCGCTCCTCGCGGAGTGGGACGCTTCCGCACTGATCCCCATTATCGAAGAGGCCGGAGGAGTTTTTATGGACTGGACCGGTGCACAAAGCACAGCAGTGGGAGGCAACGGAATTTCAACCACTCCCGCCCTCAAAGAATACATCCTCAGCGTCATCAGTTGACCTGTGTGACAATCAACCAAAAAAATCACGTCGATAGCATCTGTCTGGGAAAAAACTGTGACTGACGAACATGAAGGATCTGCTCTCAACGATTTGGCCTGGGATCTTGTGCATCAACTCCTAGGTCAGTTGGAAGAGCTTCGAGTTGAGCAGGTCGAAGATTCGGGCCCTGGAGTAATCCTAGATTTTGGAGTGGAGGCCGCTGGAAGCCTTTCAGCGGGATTAGCACTCGCTGAGGTTTGCACATCCGGACTCGCTGAGTTCTCAATTTCGCCGGGGACTCTCGCGGGGATCGGCTGGCCATCGCTTGTCTGCCAGACAGACAATCCGGTCGAAGCCTGCTTGCTGAGCCAATATGCCGGTTGGAAACTCAGCACCAAAAAGTATTTTGCGATGGGCTCTGGCCCAATGCGAGCGGCGGCCAATCAGGAAGACCTGTTCAAAACACTTGAGTACAACGAGTCCAGCTACGGGGTCGTCGGAGTGCTCGAATCCAACCGCATTCCCGGTCCGGATGTCTTGAAACTCGTCGCAAAAACTTGCGGTGTCGCAGTTGATAAGGTCGCATTGCTCGTCGCTCCAACAGCCAGTCTGGCAGGGAGTATTCAGGTCGTTGCGCGTTGCGTTGAAACTGCAATGCACAAGTTGTTCGAGTTAGGGTTTGATGTCAATCGCGTCGAATCGGCAACAGGCTGGGCGCCAATTCCTCCTGTCGCTCTGGATGATCTCACTGCGATCGGAAGGACAAACGATGCCATCCTTTACGGCGGTCGTGTCACGCTTTGGGTGAACGGAGACGACGACGAGATCCAGGAGATTGGCCCGAAAATTCCATCCAGCGGGTCACCGGATTATGGTCGACCTTTCCTGGAACTGTTCGAAAAAGCAGGGAAGGATTTCTACAAGATGGATCCGCACTTGTTCAGCCCTGCGGAGATCGTTTTGCACAATGTCGAAACGGGACGTGTTCATCATTTCGGTGGTGTGAACGAAGAGGTGTTAAAAACGTCTTTTGGACTGTAGACTGGGATTTCGGGTGTCGGCTGTGTGCCTCGTCACAGCCGACATCTTGGGAAACTGGTGACCAATCAGTCTCATCTTGGGAGCAAAGACCTTGTCTGAGACGACGCTGCCTGTTGAAGAAAAACGATCGCTCTCGAAAGTCTGGGCAGCGGTTTGGCTGGTCTTCGGACTCTGGCTGCTCTACCGAGCCATTTTCGTCGGAGCAGGGGCCAGCTACGTGACCGTTCTGAATGGGCGCGAAGCAGGCGCCACCTTCAATGATTACATTGCAGGTGAAGCTGAGTTCAGCTTTGTGCGTTCGTTTGGGGTTTGGTGTTCCGCGTTTCTGACGCTTTGTGTCTTTTCATTTCTGTATCGCGACAACCCATTTTATAAGGTCGCAGAGGCGATCTTTGTCGGTGTCTCCGCTGCCTACTACATGGTTGTCAGCTACTGGATGGTCATCATTCCGAGCTTGTTTGCAAAGCTCTGGCCAGCCTGGATTCAATCCTGGGCTGTCCCCGGAATGTCTCCTGTCCGCGATGAATTGTGGTATCTGAATCTGATTCCCCTCATCCTCGGGGGAATGCTGCTCTGGAGGCTCTCACCCAAAGGAGCCTGGATCGCACGCTGGCCGCTGGCGTTCATCATCGGCTCAACTGCAGGGATTCGGCTCGTGGGGTTTCTGCAAGCTGACATCCTCAGTCAGGTGCACAATACCATCGAGCCTGTCATTGTGATGCAGAACGGGCAGTTCCAATTCTGGACAAGTGTCCAACACTTACTGGTCATCGTCTGTGTTCTCTCTGCCCTCGTGTACTTCTTCTTCTCGATCGAGCATACCGGCGTGGTCGGCAAAGTTTCTCGGGTGGGGATCTGGGTGCTGATGGTTACTTTCGGTGCCGCGTTCGGTTATACCGTCATGGGGCGAATCGCGTTGTTGGCAATCCGCTTCCAGTTCCTGTTCGACGATTGGCTCTGGCTGATCGATGCTTCTGGAACTCGATCCGCACTCTGATTCGAGAAGTCGGCGTTATTTCACGAGAGAGAATGCGTAGAGCATTTCTCTGGCGATCTGCTGGCAGCGTTCATCGTAGCGACTAGCTTCTTCGGGAGTGTCATCTGCGATTTTGGGATCGTCATAGCGAATCGCGATTCGTTTGCTGGCGCCGCGGACAATCGGGCATTTCTCGTCCGCATCAGAGCAGGTCATCACAGCGATGAAATCCGACTGGGGGTTCCGCGGATCATCGTACTTCTTCGAAAAGCAGACCTGTGCGGGAAATTCATCTGAGTAGGAAATTTCGTACCGCGGATTTTGGATACTCGCCTCAGATTGGACGCTAAACCCCACACGTTTGAGTGCGGCGATCGTTCTTGGATTGCATGCGGTTGCTTCTGTGCCTCCGGAGAATGTGGTGACATTCGCAATTCCGTAGTGGTTCGCAGCGACTGCACCCCAGATCTGACCAAAATGACTTCGCCTCGAATTGTGAGTGCAAATGAAGGTGATTTTGACGGGGGCTCCGGCCGAAACTCGGTCCTGAATCATCTCGGCGAAATGCTGCAGGATCTCACGTCGGTCTTGAGGAATCAGATCAAACTCGCGGACTCGGGCGTCCACATACTGCATGAGAGGTGCGGGCATTATTCGTTCAGTAATTGCTGAAGGGGATTCGGCGGAGAGGGAATGATTCGGGACCAAGCTTGGATGCAGGGCAAATGCTCCGAGCAAAACCGGAATGAATCGAACTGGTCGCATGGTCGCCTCATTGTAGATGGCATGGAGTATCGAAACGGTCTTCCGATTCGCTATTCTCCGATGCGTTCGATGAGTTTTTGAATTGTCTCTCAACCGGAAGTTGCGACTTCCTGCCGAATTGCAGCCGCCTTCTTGTAACGCATTAAGTTTATGGACCCAGTATCCCAGATTCAGCTGTCTGCTGCCACGAGGATGACTCATGATTTCAGTTGAAGACGCATGGGAGATCATTACCTCTCACGTGGTCGCTGGTCCGCTGAAGCAGGTTCCACTCGCGGAAGCGATTGGATTGGTGCTCGGGGAAGAGGTGGTTTCCTCGATTGATTCGCCTCCGTTTGCGAAATCGATGATGGACGGATTCGCCGTCCGTTCGCAAGATCTCCGTTCGTCTCAAGTGACGCTGAGATTGCAGGGAGAACGGTTTGCTGGCCAGGCTCACGACATCGTTGTTGAGCAGGGGACTGCGGTTCGAATTATGACTGGAGCCCCGATCCCTCCGGGGGCAGATGCCGTCATTCCCGTGGAGTGGACAGAGTACAACATTGCAGAGAATCTCGTTGAAATTTCGATGCGAAAGAGCGTTCGTCTCGGGATGAACATCATTTCACAGGGTGAGATGATGCGTTGTGGTGATGTTCTGATGGGGCGTGGGACTGAGATCCGTGCGCAGGAAATCGCGATACTGGCGGAGATTGGACACGCGTTTCCTGTCGTTCAAAAAGTTCCAACGGTCTCCATTCTCGCCACGGGGGATGAGCTCGTGGAGATCGAACAAGTCCCCGCATTCGGTCAAATTCGGAATTCAAACGCAGCGATGTTGGCTGCTCAGGTTGCTCAGGCAGGAGCTATTCCTCATGTTTTGGGGATTGCCAGAGATCAGCGTGACGATCTGCGGCTCAAAATTCAGGAAGGACTTCGATCCGATTTTCTAATCCTCTCTGGAGGAGTTTCCGCCGGGCTGGCGGACTTCGTTCCGTCCGAACTCCAGGCTGCTGGTGTTGTCGAACGCTTTCATAAAATCGCCATGAAACCGGGCAAACCTTTATGGTTCGGGACATGGAACGGAGCAGAGGAAATCGAGTCGTGCTTCGTCTTCGGGTTGCCGGGAAATCCTGTCAGCAGTATGGTTTGCTTCGAATTGTTCGTCAGTTTTGCATTGAATCGCTTTTTCGGAGGGCGTCTGTCAGCACCTTGTCTCCAAGAGGTGATCTTGGCACATCCAGTCACTCATCGCAGTGATCGGGAGACTTGGTTTCCTGCGAGAAGTTTCTGCGAGGAGGCGAGTCTCAAGGTCAAACTCACAGGCTGGAAAGGGTCTGCCGATCTTCGATCAACCATCGATGGAAACTGTAGCCTCAAGATTCCGGCAGGAGAGATCGACTGGAACGCGGGCCACCGGGTTCAGATACTCCAGTGGGGCAAACGGTGAGACAATTATCCGGTAGTCGATCAATGGATTGGATGTCGTCGAGCACGTAGTGCGAGAGGGCATGACTCGAGACGAATTCGCTCGTGTCGCCAGAAGAAGTTTACCTGAAGAAGGTTAACAGCGCCAAAACAGGGCAGGGATGGAAATCGAGTGGAACCGGTCTCAAAGAAGTTAGACCAGAATGACGCAACGCCTTATTCGCCTGAATTAGCTGAGCGAGTGGCCGGCATCATATCACGTGGTAAGAAGAGTCGCCCTGGAGCGTTCAGCACATTCGCCTTTGCGATCAGCACTGCGGTATTGCTCTGGAGTTCGTTCACTCCTCTTGACTGGGGGCCGCTCGCCTGGATCGCACTCGTGCCGCTGTTGTGCCTTGTTCTACCAGCGAATCGAACTCGCTGGATGTATCGCACCGTTTATTTGGCAGGGCTGATCTATTGGTTGGCCACGCTGCAATGGATGCGACTCGGCGATCCCACAATGTACTTTGCGCTCATCGCCCTCTCTGCGTATCTCGCTTGTTACTGGTCGTTGTTTTTATGGCTTTGCCGCCTTTCCGTTCACCGTTTTCATTTTCCGTTACTGATCGCAGCACCTGCGTTCTGGGTGGGAATCGAGTATGCGCGGGCTTACATCTTTACTGGGTTTTCCTGGTATTACATCGCTCATACCCAGTATCGCTGGGTCGATTTCATTCAGATCAGTGATCTGTTTGGAGCCTATGGAATCAGTTTTGTTGTTGTGCTTGCCAACGCGGCATTGGTCCAACTGATTCAACCGAGTTTCCTCGTGAAGTGGAATCTCTGTTGGCCGGGAGAGCAGGGGAGTGCTGCCAATTGGAGCCGAGTTTCCAAACGAAACGGCATCGCAGTTTCCCTGTTGGCGGTCATGCTTGTGGTGTGTTACGGGATGGCGCGACGAAATGGAGAGAGTTTCCCGCTCGGGCCACGAGTTGCCCTGATTCAGGGGAACTTCGTTGCCAACGTTCGAAACAATACCGACGATCCTCGCGACATTTATATGAAGCATCGCAACCTGACCGGGGTGACCGTCGGGGATGCACCGGACTTCGTCGTCTGGCCTGAAGGGATGTTCCCATACGGTCTTTACGAAACAGAACAGGGAGTGACCGATGAGCAACTCGATCAGGTTGCCAGCGATATTCCCGTCCGGATTTGGCGCGATCGAGATACTCAGAAAGCACTCTCGGACATCGCTGAGATGGTCGATGCAGCCCTGATTATCGGTGCTTCAACTTTTGTCGCCGATCCAGCTAAGTACTCGATTTTCAATTCAGCGGTCTTCGTGCAGCCCGGTGTGGGCATGACGTCGCGCTATGACAAGAATCATCGCGTTCCCCTTGGAGAGTACATTCCGCTCCGAGAATTGATGCCGTTTCTGCAATCCTTGACTCCTTTCCGCGGGCGTTTTGGGATTGATCGGGGGACTGAAGGGGCGACATTCAAATGGCGTGATTGGGATTTGATCCCCATTATCTGCTTTGAGGACACGGTTCCTCATCTTGTTCGCCGGCTTTCGAACGAGGCGGGGGTGAATCAGGGGGATCAGAATCAAGTTCTGGTGAACCTCACCAACGATGGATGGTTTCATGGATCGAGCGAACTGAACCAGCATTTGATTACATCCCAGTTCAGAGCGATCGAAACCCGCACCCCGTTAGTTCGAGCAGTCAACACTGGGATTTCCGCTGTGATCGATGGAGACGGTGTCGTCCGCGATGCGCTGAAGTTTTATGACGCCAGCCCGCGGGACGATGGACTCCCGCTACGGGACTCGATGCGAGATCCAAAGACAGGTCGGCTTCACAAGCAGCTTGCCTGCGCGATCGTTGCCGATGTGCCGCTCGACCCTCGGACAAGCTGGTACGTGATGACAGGCGACTGGTTTGCGGCGGCATGTCTCCTCGCGGTGATCGCAGCGGCGCTGCTCGGGATTTTCCGCAAACAGCCTCCGCATGTTCTTGAGGATAAGGATGTTGCATGAGGCTCTTGTCTCAAGTCAGTCCCATGGAAGATCTGGCGTTTCATGTCCTGATGATTCCTGTGGGACTCTACATGATTCGATCCGGTCGAATTGCCATTGCTCGTAAAGAGTTTTCCTTGCGACGCCGGGCGGAACCGGTGCAGGGGACACGTGCGGTTGTCAGCGGCGTCATTACGATGCTCGGAGGTGCTGTGTTCCTCGGTCTGGCGACATGGCGATTGCTGAAAGCGTTTGTTTGGGGAAATCTGTAGTACATTTCTGGATTTATGCCGACACTTACTCAATGATCGGAAGTATGGTAATTTGTTGATGAGTTTTGAGCCGCTCGTCATCGGGTGAGAGCTCGCAGCAAATTGTAAACGTTGAGGAAATTCGGATGCTCACGCTCACTGGATCTGGGAAGACACATAGCTGTCATGGGCAGACTCGCCGCGATTTCCTGCAAGTCGGTGCGCTGGGCGCGTTTGGCCTCGGGCTTCCCCATCTTCTGGCAGCAAAAGAAGCGGGCGTGATCAAACCAGGTCACGATGAACGTGCCTGCATCATGATTTTCAATCTGGGAGCTCCCAGCCATCTGGATCTCTTCGACATGAAGCCGGAAGCTGCCGCTGAAGTCCGTGGTCCATTCAAACCGATTGACACCAACGTTGAAGGGATTCAGGTCAGCGAAATTCTGCCTGGCCATGCCAAACACGCCGACAAGTTTTCTTTTGTTCGCTCCTGCTACCACACCGGTGCTGCTGTCCACGATGCGGGCTGGCAGGTCATGCAAACCGGGCGAGTCTTTTCGGGTGGAGTGAATACACCTCACGCTGGAGCTGTGGCCAGCTATCTCAGTGGCCGCAAAACAGATCTACCTCCCTTTGTTGTGCTTCCAGAGCTGATGGGGCGGGGCGGTGGGAATCTTCCCAATGGACAGGCAGGCGGTTTTTTAGGCAAGGCTCACGACCCGTTCTCGCTGAACGCGAATCCGGCTCAAGAGAACTTCCGGGTTCCTGACCTTCTCCCTCCAGCTGAAATCGGGCAGATACGACTCGAACGTCGCAAGAAAATGCGGGATCTTGTTGATGGAGCAGTGGAGAATTTTGAGTCCTCCGAGTCTGCGTTGCTCCTGAACCAGAACTTTGAAGCTGCATTTCGAATGATGACGAGCCCTCAGGCTCGGGACGCGTTCGATTTATCGAAAGAGCCGACAGAAGTCCGCGAAAAATACGGAATGAACAGGCTGGGACAAAGTTGCCTTCTTGCCAGAAGACTCGTTGAAGCCGGTGTTCGGTTTGTGACCGTGAACTCCTTCCTGACTGTCTTCGATGAAATTACATGGGACATTCACGGGTCGAAGCCGTTTACGTCCATCGACGGGATGAAGAACATCGTCGCTCCGATGTACGATCAGGCATACAGCGCGCTCATTGAAGACCTCTATCAGCGAGGGATGCTCGATGACACTCTGGTCTGTAATCTTGCCGAGTTTGGTAGGACTCCCCGTGTGAATCCAGCGGGCGGGCGTGACCATTGGCCACAATGCTTCACCACCTATTTTGCGGGGGGAGGAGTGAAGGGGGGCCGTGTGGTGGGAGCCAGCGATCCAATCGGCGGTGTCCCTGCAGAGCGTCCCGTCGATCCAGGTGACATTCTCGCCACCATCTTCCATAGCCTTGGTTATGATCTGGAGGCACATCTCCCCGGTCCTGGAGGGCGTCCTTATCCACTTGTCGACTTTGGAAAGAGAGAAATTCACGAGCTGTTCTAAATCGCCGGTCATGAGGGTCTGCCGTTCCGGCGGCGATAAACGCAGCGTTTGAACGAGTTTTTGCCACCATTCGCCGCCACGCGCTCCTGAGATAGGGGCTAGAAGTGCAATGTCACCCTCGCGAAAGGGTAAGGAATGAGTAGATTCCCCAGTTTCGGGGAGAGGGAGAACGATTTCTCGGTCTTCCGATTACTCTTCTTCAAATCCTTTGGGGAGTTACATACACTGGGATGAGCGCAATCGCGTCGGATTCCCGAATTTCATTCAATGCGGACAGCTTCGAACTAGGGTGAGCATCGTGGCGGACTCAGACAACATTGATGACTACGAACTTCTCAATTGCGTCGCCACAGGAAGCGCAACGCAGATTTGGGAAGTTCGCAAGGGAGGATCGACCCAGACGCAGGCGATGAAAATTCTTTTGCCTGAAGCGTTTAAGGACGCTGAGGCCAAGAAGAATCTGAAGCACGAAGCGAACGTCGGGAAGTCGCTGGAGCACCCGAACATCATTCGGATTCAGGATTTCAAGATGACCCGTCAGCACGGGTACTACGTCATGGAGTATTTCCGCGGCGGTAACATCAAATCGTCCATCCGGAATGACCGTGCGCAGGTTCAGGCTAAGGCCAAGCGAATCACTGAGTGTATGGCCCAAGCACTGGCCCACATGCACGATAAAAAGTGGATTCATAAAGACGTGAAGCCGGACAACATTCTCTTTACCAAAGGGGGTGAAGTCCGACTGATCGATTTTTCTCTGGCGAGTCGGGCTGGTAGTGCTGTTGTCCACGCGATCTCTAAGAAATCGAACATCCTCATTCAAGGAACTCGTACGTATCTCGCTCCGGAACTGATTCGACGAGAAGTACTCACTCACTCCGTAGACATCTACAGCCTGGGGGTCACGCTCTATGAGATGATGACCGGGGTTCCACCGTTTCGAACTGCGAATCCGAACGATTTGTTGATGATGCACGTTCGAGATCGTCCCGTCGATCCTTCTGCGCACGACGACAACATCACGCCAGACGCGGATAAATTCATTCTGAAGTTGCTTGGAAAGCGTCCCAAGGAGCGCCCTGCAACGATGAATGAAGTCTTTGCGGAAGCGCGAAGCCTGAATTTTTTCAAAGTCGATCCATTAGAGCACGCTCGCGTCACTCGCGAAAAATTTTTGGCATCCGATGCCCAGATGCAGAACGACCGACTCGACAGTCGAATGGATGCTAAGCGGACTGCCGAGGGGGGCAATCAGGAAGCCCAGGCAAAACCGAAGAAAAAGATTGTTGTTCCACTCCCTGAACCGATGAAGCCAGCCAAACAACCAGCGGCAGCTGCACCCGTTCCAGCGCAGCCTCACAGCGGGAGCATGAACCCGTTTCCGCAGCCCAACTACCCTGGAATGTTCCCCGGCGGGGGAATGATGCCGGGAATGGGAATGCCACCGGGAATGCAAATGCCAAACGGACAAATGCCGGGAATGCCACCGGGATACCCGATGCAACCGGGGATGCCCGGACAGTTTCCAGGTTATCCGGGAATGCCGGGACAGTTTCCGGGGATGCAAATGCAGTACCCCCCTGTGCCGGGGCAACAGTATCCAGGGATGCCTCCAGGCCAGCCGTATCCAGGGATGCCGATGCCGGGAATGCCGGTCCCCGGGATGCCACAGGCTGGATTTCCGGGAGCAGTTCCACAGCCGCAAGTCCCTCAACCTGCTCCTCCAGTTCCGGTTGCGCCAAAACCGGCTCCTACGCAGAGCGCGGTCCCTGCACCTGCAGCCCCAAAACCTGCAGAGTCCATCACGTCGCTGGATGATCTGGATATTATGTAATTTCAGGCCAGCGTGATTTCAGATCCTTCTGACTTCACGCTGACTGAATGCGACCCATAAGCCATCGCCGGCGTTACAATTGCGAATGCATCTTTCTTTCTCTGAGGGGTGGCCTTTTCGCGTTTTCAACAGCCCATTACAGTTCACGTGTGCTCAACGGGATGTTTTGAGCCCGCCGTGTTCTTGATTGAATGAAATCTGATGTCAGCATTGATGCCGCTCCCTTTTGAAAAGCCGATCGTCGATCTCGAACGGCAACTCGTCGAGCTGGAAAATCAGCCAAACCCCAGCGCCAACGTTTTGGAAGTCATCCGCAATATGCGGACTGAACTCACCAAACTGCGCCGCGAAATTTACGACCAGCTGAGTCCCTGGGACATCGTTCGGGTTGCCCGCCACGAATCCCGGCCACAATCGCTTGATTACATCGAACTCGTGTTTGACGAGTTCGTCGAATTGCATGGCGATAAAGCCTACGGGGACGACCGTGCGATCCTTACTGGACTGGCGACGATCGACGACCGCAAAGTGATGTTGATCGCGCAGCAAAAAGGGCGAAACCTCGAAGAGCGAATCGAGCACAACTTCGGGATGGCCCATCCGGAAGGCTATCGCAAAGCACTCATGAAGATGGAGATGGCTGCCAAATACAAGCTGCCGATCGTCTGTCTGATCGATACTGCAGGGGCCTATCCGGGAATCGAAGCTGAAGAGCGAGGACAGGCTTACCAGATCGCGTACAACCTGCGTGAGATGAGCCGCATCGATACGCCAATCGTTTGCGTGGTGATCGGAGAAGGGGGGAGTGGAGGGGCGCTCGGCATCGGGATCGGTGACCATGTCGCCATGCTCCGCTTCGCGTATTACTCCGTCATTAGTCCTGAAGGCTGTGCGGGGATTCTTTGGAAGCATGCCCGTCACGCAGACAAGGCTGCAAACGCGTTGAGATTCACTTCCAAGGACTTGCTCGAATTCGGCATCGTTGATGAAGTGATCGATGAACCACTCGGCGGAGCCCACCGTGATCATCGGCGGATGGCCATGCTCATGAAGGCCAGCCTGAATGAAGCTCTCAAGAAGTTGGGCGAAATTCCGAAAGACCAGCTTCTCGATCGCCGCTATGAGAAGTTTCGCAAGATCGGACACTTCGAAGAGCAGGTGATCGCAGACGTCACCGAAGCAACGTAGTTCAACTGGCTCAGGTTTAGATTCACGAGCAGCATGATCAATGGGTCATGCTGCTCGTTTTTGTTTTGAAGGAATGGTTTCACACGTTCGGTTCCATTGAGAAGTGCGGCTCTCGGATCGAGAAGCGTTTCGATAAATTAAGGGGCGGCCAATTCTGTGATGCACACTCAAGCGAGGGGGGCTCCCAACGCTTCGGCGATTCCGGTTCGGACTGAGAAGTGAGAGCATCGGGAATAGGCACCAGCCCGATGACGCCGCAATTCGCCTTTTGAGTTTCCGGATCGACGTCGTCGGTCGACTGATCCGTCCGTGAAAATCCACTCGGTCTTCGGGGTGTTTCAGGCTTCGATTACACAGAAGCGGCTGATGTTCGCCGGCAGCAGCGATAGACCTTGATGAATCCAAATACATCGAAATTCGGGGATTTCCATGCCCGAACTGAACATAACGGACATTATCGGACGTTGGGGTATGGGCGCGATTTCAATTCGCAATCACCCTGCGATCGCCTTTTCGAGAGATTCTTTGCCCTGGTTTGGACGCAAGAGCCCTGTCGTCGAGGTCGACGCTCAGCTTGTCGGTTTGTCCTCGGAGGCGGCACATGGAAAGTTCTTGAGTGAATTGGTTTCATTGTTCACACCGAGCGCGGGCTTGGCTGGCCAAGTTCGCGGCGGCTCTTTACTGGGCAGTTCTGCCGCTGTTCAGTTCTGCCTGCAGTCGCTGCTGAACTTCAGCGGTTAGCTGATTGAAATTGATCCCTTGTTTTTGGATCTGGCTGAGAATGCGAGTCTCAATCGTGGCATTCATATTCGTCGAGGGATCTGGGTCAGGTTTTGTGCCGAGCAGATCTGCCTTCCAGTCTTGAAGGACCGCCTGAGAGACATTCGCGGGGACCCCCTGGATTCGACGTTGAATATCCTGGTTGATGTTCTGCAGATCCTGAGGAGCCTGTGAATAAACTCGTCCGATGTCGCTCATCAACGAATTGATCTGGCTGGTGCTTGTTGGCAGAGCTGGAACGGAGAACGGCATTGTCCCGCTGTTGGCACCTCCGGTGTTCCCGGAAACCGGCTTGCCCAGCTGCTCAAGTTTCTGGTCGAGATACTGCTGCAACTGCCCTGCCCCTGCGTTCACGATCTGCTGTTGAATCTCCGCTCGATCCTTCTCTGGAATCGACTTGATCAGCGAATTCAACTTCTCTTGTATCTGAGCGCGGTCTTGAGGGGCGGCGTTTTGAAGCGCACGATCAACGACTTGTTGTGACTTCGTATCGAAGACGCTTTGGAGCTGACTCCAGAGAGAATCAATTCCGGTGTTGCTACCGCTTTGTCCTGACGTTGGACGAAACGGATCGAAGGAACTGGGGAGCGAGGTCGATGGTCCAAGTGGAGAGTTGTCGTGATCATGATCGTGGTCATCGAACGGATCGTGCCCGTTGACCAGTGGCAGATCTGGGGAGTCCAGCAAATGGATATACTCCTCCAGTGCAACATGCAGCCTTTTGGGGAGGATCGGTTCGAGCCGATCCATGAGTATGGCACAGTAGCGCCCCGTGTAAGAATTCTTCAGAGCTGCTCGTGCGGATTGGGAGACCGTGACAATAAAGAAAGTCGCGATCAGTACCAAAAGCACCCCTTTGACGAGACCGAAGATGAATCCGAGATGGCGATCGAATTCCTTCAGTTTGCACTTCTCAAGAAAGTCATTGAGCATTCGGGCTGCGAGGAAGCACAATAGCGTGAATCCGAGATAGCTTCCCAGCATGATGACCCAGTTGTTCATCGGTGGGTCAAGATGCACGTACGGTCCAGCAGCTGCGGAGACGGCATCTGCGAACACGAAGCAAAGCACGATCCCAGCGAGACTGGCAATCTGGTAAATGAAACCGCGCATCGCTCCACGCAGCGCAAAGAAAATCAGCACTCCGAGTGCCAACAAATCAAACCACATCAGCATTATTGCGACTCCATTCACGTCACGAGGTCTCTTGAACGTCCTCGTTTCGGCCGGGATAGAGTTTACGATGGTGGGATTGCGACGGTAAAGGGAAATTTCGCGTTTGAAACGTCAATAACTCTTGTAGTGCAGAGATTTTTGGTCGAAACGACTCCGATTGATCGACTTCGCTACAGATCCACCACGTTTCTACACCAAGGACGTTCGCGTCGCCGAGCAAGCCGTCGGCCAATCCCCTGCTCCACTCGGTTGAAACCGAGAAAATTCTGGCGAATGTGTGGGATGATCAGAAACCGTTGAAATGAGATGCTTTGGGAGCAGGGGGACGATCTGCAGGTTTTCCATCAGCAAATAAAAAAGCCGCCGCTCCCAACATAGGTGGTGAGCGACGGCTTCAGGCTGTTGACTGGAACCGCTAGTGGGTCGAATTCGACTGCGGTCTTTGAAATGCCGAGAGAACTATTTCGCACCCTTCACAAAGTCCTCGAGTGCATCAATTCCGGCTTTGAGCGCTTCGATGCTTGTCGCAAATGAGAGGCGGACGTATCCGGGGGCACCGAAATCGTCGCCGGAGACGAGAGCCACGTGTGGAACTTCAAGAAGTGCGTCGCAGAATTCGCTGGCGTTGTTTGCGACTTTGTTCCCTGGAAGTTGCTTGCCGAAATAGCTACTGACGTTGAAGAACACGTAAAACGCCCCGCCCGGCTCAGCGAAACTCAGCCCAGGAATCGCCTTGATGCGATCAACGACATAATTGCGTCGTTTGGTGAACTCAACGAGCATTTCCTGAATGCTGTCCTGAGAAGCGTTCAGTGCTTCCACTGCCGCGTACTGGCTGATGCTGCACGGATTGCTTGTCTGTTGGCTTTGCAGATTGCTCATTCCCGCGGTCAGGTCAGCAGGAGCGAGAGTCCAGCCAATTCGCCACCCTGTCATCGCGTACGCTTTGCTAACTCCGCTGACGATAATGGTTAACGCCTTGACATCCTCTCCGAAAGTCGCGAACGAGCGGAACTCGGCGTCACCGTAGATCAGTTTTTCGTAGATCTCGTCGGAAAGCACCGGGATTTGGTGCTTTACAGCGACCTTTGCGAGTCCCTCGAGAGTCGCAACCGGGTAGGCTGCTCCCGTTGGGTTGCAAGGATTATTCAACAGGAGGAGGCGGGTTCGATCGGTAATTGCAGCCTCAAACTGTTCCGGGGACAAGCAAAAGCCACTTTCCTGAGTCGTTGGAACGAGTACCGCTTTAGCTCCGGTCAGTTCGACCAGCGCGCTGTAACTCACCCAGTAGGGAGTCGGAATAATGACTTCGTCCCCGGGCCCGCACATTGCAGCAAGTACGTTGTGGATCGCGTGTTTTGCCCCGTTGGTCACCACGACCTGAGACGGCTCATACTTCAAATTATAGTCACGCAGGTAGGCAGTGCAGATGGCTTTTTTCAGCTCGGGAATGCCGGTCGCGGGAGTATAATGGGTATGCCCAGCATCCATTGCGGCTTTGGCAGCATTGCAGATGTGTGCTGGAGTAGGAAAATCCGGCTCTCCCAGCGTGAACTCATGCACGTTCACACCAGTTGCTTTAAGTGCTTTGGCCTTCGCGGCTGCTGCGATAGTTGCGGATGGTTTGAGTGATTGGACAGCTGCTGAAAGTCGCATGGGTGACAGTCTGGGTCTGGAACCGGATTTTGACCGGTTTGAGGGCGCAAATCGACAACTGCAGACTTTCGCAAGTGTCGATTCAAAACAGTTCGTTCTCGCGATTCTTGAATGGACAGCATTCAGAATCAAGCGAGCAGCCAACATTCATCGAAACGATCCACACGAGCCGATGCTTTGAATCGCTTGGCAAGCAGGGTTCCGATTCAGATTTTGCATCGAACGACTCGGTGTCGGAGTCCCAACAGCTCACGTGACAGTCCCCTGTTCACAGGGGATCGACGCGTCACTTCCACTGGCATTCCGATGCATTGTTGCTACCTGAGTGGAAAGCCGAGTTTAAATTTCTCATAAAATCCGGTGAATGCATGTAGATGTGCGATGATTTCCTATGAAACTGGATGAATCTTATCGCAACACATCTTGCAACCGTCACTCTGTCGAATTAAATCAATTGAGATAGAGAGGTCAGGGACTGAACAATGAGACACATTTCCGATTATCGGGAGCAATTAAAAGAGTGGCTCCCCCCGACGTCGCTCAAAGCAATCCGTGAGGAAGTGGTTGGGCTGGCCGAGTCTGTATTCGGGGATTCAGTTTCCAATTTCCGATTTGCACCTGATCCGAAAATGGATGTTGCCGAGACGGCCCGCTCTGTGGAAATCACGATCGAGCTCCCAGGGGTTCGAAAAGAGGACATGGATCTGCAGGTCACCGAAACCTCATTGACCATCAGTGGTGCAAGATCGCAGGGAGTTTCAGCAGAACTGGACGAGCGAAAGTTCCATCGAGTCGAACGGCCGACCGGAAGCTTTTCTCGAACCATCTCCCTCCCCTCCCCCGTCAACGCTGCGGAAATCGACGCTCAACTGGTGGCAGGAGTGTTAAAAGTGGTGCTTTCGAAAAGGGCGGACTCCATTCCAAGAAAAGTTGAAATCAAAGAGACACAGCTTTAATAAATCGGGTTTAAAATCAATTAGGGCCGGTTTGCCGCCAATGCCGTTGAGAGAGACCTCGGACCAAAATCCCAACGTGTACGCGACAGGCAATGTCCACTCCCTACTCAAGGGAATTCAGGGCAATCTTCGTTTTGAGTTCGCATCTTCAATTGAAGCTTGTTTCGGGTCACTCCACGATTCCGGCGGCGTTCTAGCCGTTATTTCGTCATAGAGACTGGACTAGGGTTGCCATGACAAAGCTATTGGTGGTTGACGATTCTGTCATTGACCAGAAGATTGTTTCAGGGCTGTTGCAACGGCAGACCGGATGGCTGGTGGACATCGCTTCCAATGGAAAGGAAGCCTGTACTTACCTCGAAAATCATCGGGATCAGCTTCCAGATCTCGTTCTCACTGACATGCTCATGCCAGAGATGAATGGTCTGGATTTGATGAGAAACATCAGAGATAAGTTTCCCCTGCTCCCCGTTATTCTCATGACCGCTCAGGGGAGCGAGACTGTCGCGGTAGAAGCTCTCCAGCAAGGGGCAGCGAGCTACGTTTCCAAGATCAACTTCGCGTCGTCGCTCATCCAAACCGTTCAGCAGGTGTTGAATGTGGTTGGAGATGATCGCACGAAGAGAGATTTGCACCGCTGCATTCGCGGTGTTCGTTCTGAGTATATTCTCTCCAATGAAACTCACTTGCTCGTTGCGTTGGTCGCGCATATACAGGAAACCCTTCGCAACATGGAGGTGCTCAGCGAGAACGAACGCCTTCGGACAGGGATCGCTCTGGAAGAAGCTCTGTTCAACGCTGCCTATCACGGAAATCTGGAGGTGAGTAGTGATCTCCGACAAAATGATCAGGCCGAGTTCTATGACCTGATTCAGAAACGCAATGCAACTGCGCCGTACATGCATCGCCGTATCATTGTGAACATCTCGATTGATGAGTCAGGCCTTGAATACACGATTTGTGATGAAGGACCCGGTTTTAATCCGGACGATCAACCAGATCCGACTGACCCAGCAAACCTCGACAAACCAAGCGGGCGAGGACTGCTTCTGATGAGAACCTTTATGGACGAAGTTCAATTTAATGCAAAGGGGAACGAAGTGAGGATGACGAAGCGGTATGTGCGGATTTCTACTGCACCGGCCACCTCCTCCCCTGCCCCGCTGGAACTTGCATTCTGATCTCTGGAGCACGCCCTCGGTCTCGAGGAGACTTTGCTCCGATGTTCATTGGTAGAGAAAGTCGCTTCACGCGATTCCCAGTGCCCGACGTTTTTCCATGATGAACGGGATGTGATGTTCGATGTGGTTCGTCACTCGATTCAGCAGGACTTCCAAAGTGAGCGGTCCGTCATGCAAGTGATTCCCTGTCCGCTGCAGGATGGAATCAGGGTGGCTTTTTAAGATACGGGTAAGTTGTTGCCGGGTGGCTCGGATCAGTGCCAGTTCTTCACTGATGTCACGCGATTCGTAGGAGAGACTCGCTGCAAACAGATCCGGGTCTCCGGGGATGAGCGAAGCGGACTCCTCCGCGATGATTCTTTTGATGCGGTCCGCATAAATGGGCTCGAAATCGGCGATGTGGCAGACCACTTCGAGCGCTGACCATTTCCCCGCAACTGGTCTGGCTGTCAATTGTTCCAGCGTCATCCCGGAAACAGTGCTTTCCAGAAGCGAAATTCCGGCGAGGTAGCGATCTATCTTTTCTGCATACAACATGTTGAATTCCTGCTGATTTGGGGTTTGCGGAGTGTCCTCGACACCTGAATACGTTGGAAAAGTGACTGAACCGCCGATATCCGTTCGAAGGATACCGATAATTTTTCATCAAATCTCTCGCCAATTTTTTATGGGAATAGTCGGCGTCGAGTGATTTTTTGCTCGGCGATTTTCGTGCAAAACTCCCATTACAGGCCGGCAATTGGGGGGGAGCATCCCGATCAAGCCGCCTTCTCGGGGGAGAGGACTAGAAATTCGCTGGTCGTCGACTTGCATGGAAATTTGTCGGTATGAAGATTTTCGGTCGGTTGTAACAATTTGTTTTGTAAGAGGTTGCGTGAATATTTCGATTGCATGTCTGTCGGAATGATCCGTCCCTTCCAGAATTCGATCATTGTCCCGATTGGTCCTGTTTGGAGTCTTAGGGAAAGTTTGTTGATTTTTTTGATTTCAACTCATTTAACGACGCTGAAATCGTCGATGAACAATATGAGTCGCTTTCCAACAGTTCTTCTGGAACTCTGCGAAAGACATTGTAGTCCTCCGGGCTACTTGACAGTAAGTTGCTGTTGCATTTACAGTTGAGTGCAGACTGCCAGCGTCAGTCGCCAGCAATTCGAACGTCAGGAACAGCCGGGAGTGGCCAAACGTGACCAAAAAAGAAATCGTCAAAACGATCTCAGAAGAATGTGGTCTGACTCAACTCAAGACGAAGGAAATCGTCCAAAAGACGTTTGAAGCCATCATTGAGACCTTGGTGTCGGAGACTCGCATCGAGCTTCGTAACTTTGGTGTCTTTGAAGTGAAGAAACGAGCCGCCCGGAAGGCTCGTAACCCTCGTTCAGGCGAGCGGGTAGATGTTCCGGAAAAATTTGTAGTGACTTTCAAGCCTGGTAAAGAGATGGAAGAACGGGTGTTGCAGCTTCAGGAAGAAGCCGCACGCAAAGCTGCACAGGCAGCCAGCCCTGAATCCGTCGCACCAGTCTCTGAGGTTCCTGCAAGTGAGCCAGTGAACCCATCATTTTCTGCGTATACACCGCAGCAGACTGATGGTCAGCAGCTATAGACAGTTCATTCTGACGTTTCGTCATGTGTGAATTGTCGAGGCCGTGCTCGATCAACCTACATGTGAAGTCCGGAGTTGCATCAACTCTGCTTCCTGATTCCGGATACAGAATTCAGGAAAAAGAGGATCAGCTCCAGATCTGGATAAACGTCAGTTTGTAAGCGATCGTTCCAGTGCAGGACGACGACTGTCTACTGTCCCGCGTTGCGGAAGCAACTGCGGACTCACGGAGGAGACTCATGCGGAAATTGTTCCTGCTGTTTGCGATGACCGCCACGATGACGGCTCAGTCTGGATGCGTGATCCCCATCTGGAGTGCATCTCCGGATGATCGGACGCGACAGATGATTTACCAGTCGGAGAACTACCGACAGATTCCCGAAATTTGGGAACGTGCCTGGTTTCTGGATATGCCAGACCTGGCAACGCCATTCCGAACTCACGGGGGCGTGATCTAAGGATCCGTCTGATTTGAGACTTTCCCCACTCCCCTGCTCTGATCGCGCCGGGAGTGAGGGGATTTCCATCGATCCGAAGAGTCATATTTGATTCAGTTTGAATAGCTGCCCGGACCATATTCCGGGCAGCTATTATTCTTTGACAGACTCGAACTTCGACTCGCCTTAAGCCGTACTGCTCCACGCAGACGTCTACGTTGCAGTGGTCGATCTCTTTCCTGACCGCCTGGTTCTGAAATGGCAGAAACGATCCCCCGCACTCTGAGTGTTTCGTTCATCGCCATCGGGCTGGCCTTCTCCTCTTGAAGGATCTTTCACTGACGCTCTGTGCGTGGGGCCCAAGGGAGCTATCGCTGCAAGTGTCATCCAGCAGAGCGAGTCGGCGTCTGCTTCCACTCGCCACACATCATGTTTTATGTTTGAGTGTGTTTGTGTGTTGTGATGTGATCAAAGTCTGCAGGATGGTGCCATGCAAGAAGTTTTCAACGCGACCGATGCCGTATTGGAGAGCCCCTTCCAGATTCGCTGCCTTACTGTTCAAAGCGCTGATCATTGGCAACTTTCAGAACTCGTTTGGGAAGGGACTTCTGCACACGTCGGGGCCACCTTCTTCTGCGATTATGGAGCCCCGTGGACCAATTCAAATCTCCTGCGTATCGAAACCTATCAGTTACCTGCGGGAAAGAGTGAATTCGATAAACAACTTGAGTGGTACACTCGCGACAGAAAGAGTCGTCGAATCAAGCTTGCAGACGGAGTTCTTTTTGGCGAAGAGATGCTCCACATTGAGGATTTCGGCAGTGAATGGACTGTCGATGCTTTTGCGCTGTCCAAGGGTGAGGTCATCCGCATTTATCAGTCAAAGAAATTTGCGGTCATCTTTCGGATTCTGGCCCGCCCAGGATCAGGGAGCTCGGCACGTCCAGCGACACTGTTGAATCATCCTCTCTTTTGCCGATTACCCGAAGACATCACTTTCAGTCCTGACACTTGGCAGACAAAAGCTCCTGGGCTGACATCTACGCATGGTGCGAATCAGGTTGTCGAACTCCCACTTTCGCGCGCAGATAAAATCGAACTTCAAAAGTGTGTTCAGGCTGCTGAGAAGAGACTCGGGATCGCACCTTCAACTCCAGTGGCTGATCGGATCAAGTTGATTGAGAAAGAGGTGGAACGGGCAAGAACCGATCGCAAACTCAATCAAGAAAGCCGTAATGAATTGGCGGCGGAACTCGGATTCGCCCTCGGCAAGTGCTTTTCTGATGCGCTCAATTGGGACTGGAACAGGTTGGAGTCGGTTGAGCATTCAGACAACATCTACATTTGTCATCCGGATCGACGGATTGTGGCCTCGCCAATCGAATGGATCTCAGGCCTGCTCTCTTCAAAGAAACAACCTGTGAACTGCCTACTAACATTCAATCTGATTGAAGCCGACAATCTTCCGCCGACCCGCCCGGGGGCTTACCTGCGAATCGGATAAATCACATCGGCAAACAGAGACGATGTCTGCGTAGAATCGGCATCACGCACTGCGTGCTAGATGAATGGCGGATGTCTCTGTCGCAAATTGGGACGGTTTAATCGTCCCGCTCCACTGCACCGCCAAACTTTCCGTGAAAAGAGTGGCAGGCAGCAACTAAGAGAAACGATTCACTGAGGCAATGATTCATTTCTTAATCGTGTGAATCGTAGGAATGCCGCATTCAAAAGAAACTCGGTTTAGGCGCGTCGAATCTTCTCTTGCCCTTTCACCACTTTGCGGGTGGCGTTGCGGGTGTCGAGCACCATTCGTGAATGCTCTACGATGAAATCGTAATCGTAGGCACTATGGTCCGTCGCGATGAGCACACAATCCTGCGCTGCCAGGTATTCAGCAGTCAGTGGCTGGCTTTCGAGATCTGGTAACTTATGAGCACGAGTTTCGGGAAGCACCGGAACGTGAGGATCGTTGTAGGAGAGATCCGCGCCGAGGTGCATGAGAAGCTGAATCAGGACGAATGATGGGCTTTCACGGGCATCATCAACATCCTTCTTATAGGCCACTCCCAGCATGCAAATCTTGCTCCCACGAATCGGTTTGCCGACATCGTTCAGGAACTCGGAAAGCCGGCCAATCACATATTCTGGCATCCGCGAATTCACTTCCCCGGCGAGTTCGATGAACCGAGTGGAAAGTCCTTGCCGGCGAGCCAGCCATGTCAGATAAAACGGATCGATGGGAATGCAGTGACCTCCCAGTCCCGGTCCGGGGTAGAAAGGCTGAAACCCGAATGGTTTCGTTTTGGCTGCTTCGATCACTTCCCAGATATCAATTCCCATTCGGTCGAACAGCATTTTGAGTTCATTCACCAAGGCAATGTTCACTGCCCGGTAAGTGTTCTCCAGAATCTTCGCTGCCTCAGCGACTTCTGTAGAGC
Organism: Planctomicrobium mucosum; assembly: GCF_051466335.1. Classification (NCBI taxonomy): domain Bacteria; kingdom Pseudomonadati; phylum Planctomycetota; class Planctomycetia; order Planctomycetales; family Planctomycetaceae; genus Planctomicrobium; species Planctomicrobium mucosum. The sequence goes on from NZ_CP195793.1 coordinate 2,380,972, forward strand.
GCACGGGAATAATCTGAACGACCGCATGTCGGTAAAGAGCACATGCGAGTTCCAAGCTGGTCTCGTCCAAACCGCCAACGACTTTGGGGATCTTGGCAGCTGAATAAACCGGATTGCCTGGGTCTTCACGCTCCGGGCTGTAAGCGACGAAGAAGTCGTCGCCGACAGTCAGGCCCGATTCCAGAAGAATCGGGAGAAGAACGTCGCGGGTCGTCGTTGGATAAGTCGTGCTTTCCAGAACGACAATCTGCCCTTTTCTCAGCACGGGGGCGATCGTCTTCCCTGTCCCGATAATGAAGGACATGTCTGGATCGCGACTGTCTGTCAGTGGAGTCGGAACGCAGATGATAATGGCGTCTGGTTCGCTGAGCCTCTTCTGGTCGGAAGTCGCTTCGAATTTCCCGGACTCTTTCCATTGGCTGACGCGCGTGGAAGAGACGTGCTTGATGTAGCTCTGCCCTGAATTGAGCTGTTTGACCTTACGATCGTCGACATCGAATCCAATTGTTTGAAAGCCGGCATTGATGAATGCATCCAGCAGCGGCAGTCCGACGTATCCCAGCCCAATCACACCGATGAGTGCCTGACGAGACTCCAGTTTCCCCAGCAATTCCTGCGACATGATTGGCTCTATTTTGATTCTGTATCTAATCTGGACCATCGCAACGAAGGATTTTTACACGTTGCCGCGGTATCATAAGGACGGAAGAAATTCTCCACCATTCCAATCTCCCTGAGGATCGCAGGTTTCCAATGGTTGCAGTCAACGTCATTCTGACGGTCAAAAACGAAGAGGATATCCAGAAAGTCGGAGAACTCTTGCGTGAGTGCGGGCGGAAATCCCGTACGGAACCTGGGTGCCGGATGTATGAGGTCTGTCACTCCCAAAACGATCGCCGGGTTTACCTGCTGATTGAGCGTTGGGAGTCACAGGAAGCGCTCGATGTGCATCGGACCGCAGAAGGCTATCTGACGATTTACAAGCCGCAGGTGTTGCCGCTGGTTGATCGGGTTCCGCATATTGCGGACGTGCTGGAGTAAGAATCGAGTCGCTGGGAGTTCTCAGCCTGAAAGTGGATGGCGGAAGTCATCGCGAGATCGACTTTCGCCATTTCTGCCACCGACCACAGGCATCTTTGAGTCGGGGACTACTTTCTGCTGCGCTCAAACGCTTTTTCGCGATCCCCGCCTGTCTGTTCAAAATGAAACGTCAAGAGGCGTTCCATAGCAGGGGTCAATTCCTGATTGCGACGCGACATGGCGATGCGGGCTGTCTGGAACGCTGAAGCGACACCGTCAGGGCGAGTTTCAATCTCCCCGTGCCAGACCCGCGTAAACGGCGGGATATGCTTGGGGAGCAGCTCCCCACGCGGAAGAATAAGTGACATCGCTCCAATACTCGATCCGGTATTGAACAGGCTTCCGATAGCAGTCTTCGTGTGATCCCCAATAAAGCAGCCGACTTTGGTAGAGCCCGTTTTTGTGCTGACTCCCCCGAGTGGAACGCTGACGTCTGAATAATCGCTCTTGAGGTCACTGTTTGATGTCAGGGCTCCGAGATTTACCCAGAGACCGATATAGCTGTGTCCGAGAAAGCCATCGTGATACTTGTTTGAGTAACCTTGAATGATGGTTTCTTCGATCTCGCCACCAATTCTGCACACCGGGCCGAAACTGCACCCTTCTCGAACGTTCGCCCGGAAGAGTTGAGTCCCCTGGCCGATGTACGCTGGGCCTTCGATTCGGGTAAATGCCTGAATTCTGACGTCTCGCTCGATCCAAACTGGCCCGGCAGAAGCATCGATCACGACAAATGGATCGATCTTCGATGTGGGATCGATCCAGACCTGATCGGCGTTTCCGACAATGGCGACGCGAGTATCAAGGCAGCTTTCCCCTGCTCTGTCCGTTCGCGAATGGAAATCTTTGGTGAGCCAGATCGGGTTCGCGGGAATCAGATCCCACGGGTATCGCAGCACAGTCCCATCGACATCGACTCGTTCCATTTCCCAGGCGGTCTGGACGAGTTCATCGTTGGTCAATTCATGATCTGGAGTAATTGAAAGGTTAGGTGCCGCATGGAAGGCGCCAAGGGTTTCTCCAATCCACGCAGCTTGCCCCGGCAAAAGTGCGGACAAGAATTGACTTGGGATCAGGCAGCGAGCGTTGATAAAGAGGACGGGAAATTCGCGAATCCAGTGATCTGAGTTCAGGATCGCGTCTGGCTGCTTCTCAGCGTAGGTTTCGACAAGCTCCGGCCTAATGAAGGCTCCCCAGACTTCAGGTTTCAATTCCCGGAGGACTCGCTCCCGATTACTGAAGTGCCCGCACAGGAGTTCAAAGACTGGCTGTAAAGATGCGATTGGTGCAAAGTCTTTCGCATATTGATCTTCGAAAAACGCAATGCGTCTCATCTTTGCCCCGCACAGTAGTTCTAATTGGAAAACACTGGACCTCGGGAACTTTAAGTGAATTCACATTATCTGAACAGGTTGACTCTGCCGATCATAAGGATTGTAAAACGGATTGCGGTGCAACATCTTGACAGGGATTGAAAACGGTCTTACTGTCCGAGCCCCCGCGAAGATTGTCGGGTGTCGTGAGCTAGCGAATGGAGTCGCTGATGTCGAATATTCTTCCTTTGTCTCGCACGAGTGAATCACTTGCCCCCGTGCCGCTGATCGATTTGGTAGACCAGTACCAGACGATTAAGACCGAAATTCAGGAAGCGGTCAATCGAGTTTTTGAGAAGCAAGCGTTTGTTCTCGGAGAAGAAGTCGAGAACTTCGAAGCGGATCTCGCCAGTTACGTAGACGCCCGTCACGCAATCGGATGCGCATCCGGTACAGATGCTTTGCTCCTGTCACTCATGGCGCTTGGAATCGGTCCCGGTGATGAAGTGATCACTTCACCCTACAGTTTCTTTGCGACAGCAAGCTGCATCGTCCGCGCTGGTGCTCGTCCGGTGTTCGTCGACATTGATCCGGTGACATACAACCTGAAACCAGAAGCAGTCGAAGCAGCGATTACTCGCCGCACAAAAGCCATCATTCCGGTCCATCTGTACGGTCAATGTGCAGATATGGATCCAATCTGGCGAACAGCTGTTCGAAATCATCTGCCTGTGATCGAGGATGCCGCTCAGGCAATCGGATCCGGGTACAATGGTCGACAGGCTGGCGTTCTGGGAACCATGGGCTGTTTCAGCTTTTTCCCAACCAAGAATCTAGGTGGAGCCGGCGACGGTGGTCTCATTACCACGGATGATCGTGATCTTGCCAACCGCCTGAAGCGATTGCGTGTACACGGCGATTTCGGTGGCTACAACCACATCGAAGTTGGATTGAACAGCCGTTTGGATGCACTGCAGGCAGCAGTTCTGTCTGTGAAATTGCGTCATCTGGATGTCTGGGCACAAGCTCGTCGGGCGAATGCAGCTCGCTACGAGAAAATGCTCACTTCCTCGGGATTGAGCGAACGCATGGATCTCCCTTGCGAGATGCCATCGAACCATCACATTTACAACCAGTACGTCGTTCGCGTGAAAGACGGCCTGCGGGATGAAGTGATTGCCGGGCTGAAGAAACGCGGTATTGGATGTGCGATCTACTATCCACGTCCTTTGCATCTCCAAGAATGTTTCTCGAACCTGCAGTACCGCGAAGGACAGCTTCCGGAATCGGAACTGGCTGCTCGAGAAACCATCGCTCTCCCGATCTTCGCCGAGTTGCGAGCTGATCGTCAGGATCGCGTGCTCGAAGCACTGGAAAGCGTTTACGCAGAGATCGACGGTCGTCAAGTCCTCCCAATGCGACGAGCAGCTTGATTTCAGACTGCCTTCTGGACTCCCCGGAGTTCCACAATCAGAATTTCACAAAGCCACGTATTTCGGTACGTGGCTTTGTTTTTTGAGAGCATCCGGCGGAACGCGATCGGTAGCTGGTCTGTATGCGATTGAAGGTTTCATGCGAATTCCCGTTACGATCGGCACAATCGATTGCCGATACAAAGCGTGGCTTCCCTTCAAAATCTCTTGTTCAGGGTGAGCTCAAGCGAGTTGTCCGGGGGGATTGAACATGTCGCAATTACGATTGTTTTTCTGCTTGGCCGCGTGCGTGGTCTCGGTCCAAACTGTGAAAGCGGATTGGCCTTTTTTCACAAACGGGTCGACCAAGCGAGGAACGCCGGAATACTACGCTGAACGCGCCAGTGATCCTCCAGGGGCTCGGCAGCTTTATCGCCATGGAAAACTCTGGCCACCGGTCCCCCGCCCTGTCGGTCCGAACCAGCTTTTCGTCCACCGATATCACACCGCTCACTACTGGCCGCACCCCTACATCTGCGACGATCGTGAAGCAGTGAATGCGATTGCATACACTCAGGTTCAGAACGGGTGGCTCAAAGAAACCACTTTGTACTCGTACCATTTTGATCCGGTGTCCAACGAACTCAACAGTTCGGGAGTCAATCATCTTCGCTGGATCATGATGAATGTCCCCGTTGAATACCGATCTATTGCAGTGGCGAATGACTATCGGGCGGAAGTGACTGCTGCTCGTGCTTCGAATGTCGAACGTGAACTTGTCCAACTGATGGGGGCGAATTCAGGGATTCAGGTCGCCACTCGTTACGCGGAACCGGTTGGACGACCAGCCAAAGAAGTTCAGGCAATTTTCGAAGCCGCTACAGCGAATGCGCCTCCACCGATCCTTTCCACACTGGGGGAACCAGAATAGCCGGTTGGTTGAGTTGAGTGTGTCCGTCTCCACTCTGTTGAAGTAACGCGTTAGGCGAGGTGACTCGCTAGAACATCCGGTGATGCAGGGACGCGTCGCCGGTTTTTCTTTGGATCAGAGACTGATTGCCAGGCATGTCACAAGGGCATTCCACTTCCGATTCGGAACAACAAATTCCTGCTTCACAGCTTGAAGGGGTCACAACAGTTCCCGATGCCATCGAGCTTTCCGATGACATCTACGAACAGATTATTCAGCAAGTTCGAGAAATCTCTGACAGCATTCATTCAGGCAATTCTCGTGCGACTGAGACAGAGGCCCCCGCAGTTCTCGAAGAGGCCGTCGATCTCTGTCCTGCTGCCCCGCTTACTCTTGAGGCGGCCGGAATCAGCCTAGTTCAGCTTTCAGATCTCGTCCTGAAACTGATGTATCTGCAAGGAACCCAGTCTGCACTCGAGCTTTGCCGGCAGGTGCGACTCCCATTCAGCGTACTGCTGGAAGCACTCAACTTTCTCAAAAGAGACTATTCCATCGAGGCCACTTCAGGAGAGATGGATGTTGTCCCCGGGCGGCGATTTCAGTTGACTGAAAACGGGCGTAATCGTGCGCGCGAGGCGTTCGAAGTGTGCCGTTACGTCGGGCCTGCTCCTGTTTCTCTGGAACATTATGTCAGGCAGTGTCGCCTGCAGGCGATCAAGTACGCCCAGCTTGCACCCGAGGGACTGGAAAGGGCGATCGATGATCTCATTCTGGATCAGGAATTGATTCAGCGACTCGGTCCAGCAGTCGCCAGCGGTCATTCCATTTTTTTCTATGGCCCTTCCGGAAACGGGAAAACGGTCATTGCAAAGGCTCTGGGACGCTGGCTGAACTGTTTTGCCGGCGCAATCTATGTTCCTTACGCTGTGACGGTTGAGAACCAGATGATCGCGGTCTTTGATCCCAGCGTGCATCGGACGGTTCCCGGTCAGAAATCTGAGCCACTGGATGATTGGGTGCTCTCCGAGAAAGCCCAGAAAGCAGACTTGCGTTGGCAGCAGGTGAGTCGTCCGTTCATTGTTACTGGCGGGGAATTGACGCTGGAAGCATTGGAACTTCGCTTCAACTCGGCGAGCGGATACTACACAGCCCCACTGCAGATGAAGTCAAACGGAGGAGTCTTTCTGCTAGATGATTTCGGGCGCCAACTGATTCCAGCTGCCCAGTTGCGGAATCGGTGGATTCAACCTCTCGAGGAGCGGATGGATTCACTGTCATTGGCGTCCGGAAAGAAGATTCGGATCCCGTTCGAGCAACTCGTCGTTTTCTCCACCAACCTGAAACTGGAGGGTTTGGTGGACTCAGCGTTTCTGCGCAGAGTGCGTCATAAGTTTGAGATCTCGTATCCATCTGAATCGAGATTTCGTGAAATCTTCAAGCAAGCCTGCGAGAAATCGCGAATTCACTACGACGATTGGATCGTGTCGCGACTCTTTTCGACTTACTTTGGGCCGGAAAGTTTACCTAAAGCGAGCGATCCTCACGATTTGTTGGATGTTGTCCAGGCAATCTGCCGATTCAGAGGAGAGCCTCCACATCTCAGCGAGAACATCGCGATTCAGGCATTTCAAGAGTGTGTGGGCGGGCCGAACTTGGCGAATTGATTGAAACAGGAGTCTGCACGTGAGGGAAACTTGCCAGCAAATTGTGAAAGTGTTGGCTGGTTGCTTTCTGATCACCACCGTCTCGGGGTGCATCACGATCAGTCCTGGCACTCCTTCATTCTCCCTCAAGTCGCTGGCAAAGCCGCAGGTTCAGAAAGCTTCCTACGAAGAACAGATGGAAACGGCTCCGGGGAACCCAAAAAATCCTGCGAAGTTGAAGATTGCATACGGAAAAATGCTTGAAGAGTCCGGGCAATTGTCCGAGGCTCGGAAGAGTTATTCGGAAGCGGTAGAGATCGCTCCGAAAGAGATCGAGGCACTGATCGGATTGGCTCGACTTGACCATTTAGCCGGCAATTCTGAGCTCGCTGAAATCAACTACAAAAAAGCGGTCAAGCTTTCTCCGCATGCCGCGATGCCTCATTACCATCTCGGCCAATTCTACGCTTCTCAAAATCGCTGGGAAGAATCGTGTGAACAGCTGACCAAGGCGATGCTCGCAGATCCCGACGAAACACAGTCGCGTTACGCATTAGCTGTCGCGCTGGTGCATACCGGCAAAGTCGATGCTGCCCTGCCTCACTTCATTCGCACGATCGGCGATGCCGAGGCCCATTACAACGTCGGACGCATCCTGTACGAGGATGGAAAAGCGGAACAGGCTGAACGACATTTTGCTTTGGCCGCTACGAAGAAGCCGGACCTCGTCGCTGCCCAAAGTTGGCTGGCTCATATCCATGAGCAACGTCAACTTCCTTCCGCGGACACTCCAACTCCGATTGGGACGTCAGAAGTCCTCCCTGCAGGTCACTCGACGGCCCCTGAGCATTCTACAGCAATCCCGGATCTGTCAGGCTATTCATTCTCTGCACAGCAAATTGAGCAAACGGCGAATCAGAAGCCTTTGTAATCGCGAGGATCCTCACGAGTGCCAACCAAAAGTTCGGCACCGGTTGGAATTGTCACCCGAGTGGACGAGTCTCCATCATGTCCGGCTGACGGCACTCGTTGAGTTCGCCTTCCCCTACTCTACTGCTTTGCCATTCATTGTTCCCGATTGCGCGGTCGGGGAACATCGCTGTCGACTGAGATGAATGGAGCGAATGGCTTGAAGAAGCAGAATGAGTGCCCAGCACGTCGCTTCGGTTCTGAGGGCAGCTTGCAACCCCCGCAGAATGATAAAAAAGTTGAATTTGATGGATTGTGTCCGCTGAGCACCACGTAAATCCGGTTTGATTGCCCCGACCCGTCCCAGTTTGGCCGGAATGTAGTGCTCAACCTGTTTACGTGAGGGATCAGGTTGAATCCGGTCCTGACACCTGACTCGAATTCACTCGATGGATCCGAAGCGGATGGTCGACCAATGAAGTGGAGGCAACAAATTCACTTTCGAACAGCGATGTCGGATGATTCGCATTGGTTGGTAGCGCTCAAATCAGTGTCGCAACTCTGGCTCATTTTCAAGGGCATTTACAATTCCCTTCCCTCGACACCAATCCGTGACGGGAGGGCAGACGTTCTGGTTCAAGCAACGGCAGGCTCCCTGCGTCGATTTTGCGAATCAGCGAATTTCGACGTGGCGACCTCTGTTTGACGCTCTTTCTGGAATACAAGTCGTTTCAGGGTCTTGGGTTAAGAAACCAGCTACATTTTTCCGCTTTCCGAATTTGCCGGCGACGTAAAATTCTGGCGAAGCAGAAACCAGACAAAGCGATGCAGTCAGGGAATATGCAGTCTTCGGCATCGTAGCGATCGCTACATAGCTGTTTAGGAGGGCGTGATCATGGCCAGAAAAGATGCTCTGTTGCGTTTGCACGAGCGGCTCCTCATTCAAAGGGAAGAACTTGCCCGAAAGATTTTTTCACCGGAATCTGAGTTCGGTGATGATGTCGGAGGGGATTCCGGTGATTTAGCGTTCCATGACACCGAAAAAGAGTTACAGTCTCAACTGGTGTCGTTAGAGAGTCGCGAACTGGCTCGCATTGATCGAGCGATTGATGCGATTCGAAATGGAACCTATGGTTTGTGCGAGCACTGCGAGACCCGCATCCCGGTCGCCCGATTGCAGGCGTTACCCCACACTTCTTGTTGTGTGGAATGCCAGCGCAAATATGAAAATCGACGCTCCTATGGTGTTGATAAACAAAACTGGGAATCTGCCTGGGAGTTCCAGGCGAATCAGTCAGACCGCGATCTGACGATGCGAGACCTTCAAATCGAGATGGAATAAACAGGATTATCCAGATGCCCATCTTCTCCTCGGTACGCTTCGGGGTCATTTTGTGCATCTGCCTAGGATGGATACTCTGCTGCTCGAGCGGGGTATCCATGGCTCAGCCACCTTCCGATGCGGGGTTGAAGCAACCCAGCCGTCAGGACTTCTCTGAAGTTCTCCTTCAGGCCGGCCGCCATCTGGCGAGCATTACAGCCAAGACAATGCCCTCTGTTGTGAACATTGAATCTGTTCATAGCACCAGATCCGGAGATACAGAGGAGACCGGTTCCGGAGTGATCATGAGGAGCCCTGTGGCAACAGGCGTGTTTGTGATCACTAACCGGCACGTTGTGGCGGACTCTGCTCTGGGCAAAATTTCGATTTGGCTCAACGACGGTCGTGTTCTGCATCCGACCGAAAAGCTGGAAGACCCAGCGAGTGACCTTGCTGTTCTTCGCATTGAGGATGTCGGCGTTCAGCCTGCACAGTTTGGTGACAGCGACAATCTTGATATCGGAAACTTCGTTCTGGCAATGGGGAGTCCATTTGGACTGACGGAATCAGTCACATTGGGCATCATCAGCGCCAAAGGACGACGGTCGTTGGAACTTCCCGGTCGGAAGGTGATCAATCAGGATTTTCTGCAAACCGACGCTGCCATCAATCCCGGGAATAGCGGCGGCCCGCTGATCGACCTCGATGGTCGGGTCATCGGCATCAACACCGCTATTGCATCTCAAGGGGGAGGAAACGAGGGAATCGGTTTCAGTATTCCCAGTAACCTCGTGCAATTTGTCGTGAATCAACTTCTAGAGTCGGGCCGAGTACGACGCGGATATTTGGGCGTTCAGCTGGATGAGCACTTCGATTTTGAAGCTGCCAAGCGGTATGGATTGGATCGTCGACGGGGCGCGCGCGTCACTCAAGTCATTGATCGGACCCCTGCTTCGATTGCTGGGCTCAGAGCAGATGATATCGTGATCAACTTTGACGGGTTTGATGTGCTCGACCAGCAGGACCTGATCAATAAAGTGAGCATCACCCCCGTCAACAAGCAGGTGCGGCTGATCATTCTTCGTAACGGCGAACAACAGGTGTTGAACGTTGTGCTGACGGAGAAAGAAGAGAGCTCAATGAGCTCAACCACTCCGGCACCTGTTCCCGCTCCACAAGTTCCCCGCGGTTTGGAATTCTCTGTGATGCCATTGACTGAACCGCTCTCCATTCAAGCGGGATTCCAGGCTGGACAGCGCGGGGTGCTCGTGAAATCGGTGAGCTTTAACGGTGACGACGAGAACTCGTTGTGCCTCTACGATGTTGTTGAACAAGTCTCTCGCGTGCCGGTGCGGACCCTCGCCGAGTTCGATAGAGAAATGTCTCGTTATCAAGAGGGTGAAGAAGTTCTCCTCCAAGTAAAGCGACAATCCGGGGGTGTGTTGGAGACCCATCTTGTCGTTTACAGATGCGGTCCTCGAGATGAATCCGTCAGCGTTGAGCAAGAGACTTTCTGACGATCTGAAGGGTCGACGGTAGACCACGCGAACTCAGTTCAGCGAGCTGTTCACTCTTCGTCTACTAAGCAACGGAGTCAGCTGGAAGCAAAAAAGAAGAACGCGAAACGGACACTTTTTCCATTTCGCGTTCGATCTGGTTGTTCGCACCACTCACACTCAAAGAATGCGGATCAGCATTTCCCCAGCTCTTTGTTGATCAGATCGACCATCTGACGAAGACGTCCTACTTCGCGGCGATTGAATGACAACGCCAGTCTGGGCAACTCTCGCAAATGCTCGTCTCCTATTTCGGAAGGGTGAGCCTGCGTCAGCTCGATTTTTCCAGTCGTTACGATGTCTGCGAATTCCTGATTGAGTCGCTCGAGAAACGCCGCGTCCGGTGCAACGTGCAATCGCAGGTACAGCTTGTCCCGGACATACCTCATGCTGTTGTAAACGCAGTAAAACTTCAGGATCTCGTCTGCAGCTTCCTCGACATTGTCAGTCACTTTGTACAGTGAGAGATCCGCTGGGGAGATCAATTTCTGTGCTAATAGATTCTCGACGATGAAGTTGTGGAAGTTCTTCCAGTAGTTCCCCCCGGGAGGATCGATGCAGACGATCGGCATCAGATCTCGTTTTCCGGTTTGTACGAGGGTCAGCGTTTCAAATAGTTCATCCTGGCTTCCAAATCCGCCGGGGAACATGGCAATCGCGTGCACTTCTTTCACGAACATCAGTTTGCGTGTGAAGAAGTATTTCAGGTTGACGAGCTTTTCATCTTTGTTGATGACGTAGTTCGCTTCTTGCTCGAAGGGCAGAATAATATTCAGGCCCATGGACATCTTGCGGCCAGCACCCACGTGAGCCGCTTCCATGATCCCCCCCCCTGCTCCGGTGACGACGAGCCAGCCTTCCTGCGCGCAGATCCGGCCAAACTCTACCGCCGATTGGTACGCTGGATTCTCTGGGCTTGTGCGAGCGGAACCGAAGACGGTGACTTTGCGCTGGCGTCGGTAAGGTGTGAAGACCTTGAACGCGTAACGGAGTTCGCGGAGTGCGCGACTGACAATTTTCAGGTCACCGATGGATGCGTTGTCGCGTCCGAACTTGTCCGCTGTTTCTTTAATCTCCTCGAGCAGTCTAGCGGCTCCGCTTGGAATGACATCGTGCTCTGTTGGCAGAGGACTGTCTTCCGAAACGAGAGGAGAGGCCTTACGAATCTTTTTGTAATCACTCATGTGGTTGAACGCTCCCTCGGGATCACATCAGGAAAATCCTGTAACGGTTTTCCCTACCTTATCTGGCAGATAGTAAAGTGTTTCTTGAGGCCTCGATCGACAGAGACCGGGATGGCTCCAATTCTGTGTTGCATGAAGCCGATTGAGTGGATTCTTTGCGGTCGCTGCAGACCTGTCTACCCGAGAATCTCCCTGCGGTCACCGATCCGCCGGATTTTCATCTCATTGCGTTCTTCGAACGGGAGAACATGAAGAAATGTTCTCTACGAAGAAAAGAGTGAGTAATCCCGTTGGTCCGCTGCAATTACAAGTCAAATGTTCAACAACGGTGAGACCGCAGTCCAGATGATGCTGCACGCTGATGTCAAATTCAGTTGACTGCGAGTTGGATCAGGCGCCGATTGCTTCGATCGCTTCTGCTCTCGTGTCGTAGATCGCCCAGAGCGTATCGAGTGCAGTCGTGTGCAGCAGTTCGCGGGTGAGTCTTTGTACTCCGCACAGCACCATCACTCCTCCTCGAAGGCGGACTAGCTTGTGACAGCGGACGAGGAGCGACATAAACACAGATCCGAAGTAGGAGACTTCGGTTAAGTCAAAAACGACGATCGGAGCCTTTTGTTCGCGGACCGGCTCCAGAACAATTTCGGCAGCCTGCTCCACAATCTGCCAGCTGAGGCTTTCGACCCCACCCTTAGCGACGACAATAAGAGCGTCGCCTTGCCACTGCAGAGTTATCGCGTTGGAATCCATGCTCACACCTTCATCGAAGTGACAAATTACGGTGCCTGAATCTCTGCGTTCTACAAAACTCACTTCATGAATTCGGCTGGATAGACTCTCACTGCGCCTGGCAGTGTTAGTACTTCGCTCCCCCGGGAGTTAAATCACGAGTGGTCACGGTGTTTGCCGTCAGCCAGTTCGTGAGTGCCGTGAGCTTGTCCGACGGAATTGGGGCGAGTTTTTCACCGGGCGTCGCAGCTTCCATGAACTGCTGCACCACTGGAAAAACGACGTCCCACGCCGTGTTCACGACGGAAGCATGTGTGGACAAACCCGGTCGTTCGACCTGAAACAGCAGTCCCCACTTCTTATCTTTGGCTAATTTAGAGGTCGCTGGCCTGAATGCCAGATAAACTCTTTGAAATGAGTCTTTTAACTCTGGAGAAGCTGGCGACTTGTTGAATTCAGTACCCAATTCGTGCAGGAACTTCACGATCTCCGATGTCACCAACGGAATGTTCACAGAGCCGTTGTAAGGGAGTTGGGTGATGCTTTGACAAGCCGCTGCGCGGTTAAACCATCGTTCGTTCTGATTGACGATGACGTTCATCAACGCTTCGATGACAATCGGCTGGGTTGATGAGTTATCGATTCGATCGACAACGCCGAGCGCTTCGATCAATCGCAAACGGAACCACGAAGTTCCTTCATCTGTCGCTGGTGGTGTCTCGCTGAGTGCGGTCGTCAGAGCGACGGCGATATCGGACTTTTCGTTGGAGCTAGGGGCATTCTCCCCGTCGCGGCAAATTCGATCGAGACCACGGGCAGCCAGGATGCGACAGCCCAGGAACTCATTCTTGTTGAGAATGACCGTCATGAACACTTTGTGGGCGCCGTTGAACGGAACAGCGGGTGTCTCCACGCCGTTGGCGACTTGCCTTGGTTTCACTGACAGCTGGACGAGAATCGCGATCATGTTATAGCGAACAAGATCTTCCGGGTGGGTGAGAATGTCAGGCGCCAAAGCGACAACCTCATCCATCAGAATCTGACGCATTGCCGGAGACAGACTGGCCGACTGCTGCTGTAGGTCAGCGAGTAACTTGTCTGAAACATTTCGCGGAATGGCTGCTTTGTCTTCGTAAGTCAGCTGGGACAAATAAGACTGAACTACTCGTTTCCCCTGTCTGGCTTGGTCAGAGCTGGGATTTGTGAGTCGAAAGGTCGTTTTGTCTTTGAGATAGTCGGTGCTTAAGTACTTCTTCACCTGATCGGCTGGAAGAACCCAAGCGGGCGCATCCCATGTTGCTGTCGACTGAGCTTGGCAAGTACGAGATGACCCGGGAACTGCCGAGAAACCGACAAGCGATGCAACCACTGCCACAATCAATCTATTTTGCCGCGAAAACAAATTGGATCCCCCAGGTTTTACTCGAACGAGATGTTCAAACGTGCATCGTTCGCACGTAACCATCGCTTGAATCAGGTGACAGTAGTCCTATTTGACCAATTGATCGTAACCAATGACTGGAAACAATCGAAGTGATGAAGCGAGTTCAAAATCAGGAATGATGAACGAGCTCCGATTTATTTTGCTGTTCACCCTTCGACGACGCAACTCTCAATCACAAACGAAATTAACATCGGCGGAAATCGGGTGTCAAGGAGTCCGAATGTGAAGACCATGTAAAAGGTGTTCCCTGCGTTTTCCGGTCGCTAGCCGAAATCGAGTTTGTTGATCAGCCGCCGACTTGGTTGCTTGGAGCGGTCTGCAATTCTATCCGCACGAAAATGGGGCTGAACTTTTCATCTCTGATTACGGGAAACTCACGGTTTCCCGTCTTATCGGGGACTGTGGAGGACATCGCGTGTTATTGCTGGCATGTTTCAGCAGAAAGAGGTCGATTCTGCTGAGAACAGTAAGTGTTGAATTCGAGATTCTTGACTACTTATCCGCCCGACTGATTGCCGGTTCCGGTCGAATTGTTATCCTGCTCCGTTCCGGCTCTTGTGCTGCCGATACATCCGTTCAGGTGTCTTTTGGGGACCCTGCTGGTCGGATGATTCAGATGTTCCTGTCTCTGGAACTCAGTTCATGTCGATTATCGTTCAAAAGTTTGGCGGAACCAGCGTGGCAACCGCCGAGAAGATCCGAGCTGCCGCTGGCCGTGCTGTCGCCATGAAGCGCGCAGGTCATCAGGTAGTCATGGTGGTTTCGGCCCGTGGTCACAAAACCGATGAACTTGTGACGCTCGCTGAGGAAATTTCCGCGAAACCATCGTCGCGAGAAATGGACATGCTTCTTTCGACAGGTGAGCAGGAATCTGTCGCATTGGTCGCAATGGCGATTCAGTCACTCGGGGAAAAATCTGTCAGTCTGACTGGCGGACAGAGTGGAATCGTGACGGACTCCACCTACTCGAAAGCCCGCATTCGATCCATCTCGACGGAGCGGATTCGTCGCCACCTGGATGCAGGCGAGATCGTTGTTGCCTGCGGATTTCAGGGAATTGACGATCATGGCAACATCACCACTCTTGGACGTGGTGGGAGCGATACGACTGCAACTGCTTTGGCAGCGGCGTTGCGAGCAGCTGAATGTGAAATTTACACCGACGTCGAAGGTGTCTTCACGACTGATCCAAGAGCGATCAAAGAAGCTCGCAAAGTCCACGAAGTCTCTTACGACGAGATGCTGGAACTCGCGAGTCTGGGGGCAGGAGTGATGCACTCTCGCTCGATCGAGTTTGCGAAGAAGTTTCGGGTTCCGCTTCGCGTTCGTCCTTCTTTCAATGAAAATGCTGGAACATTGATTTCCAGTAAAAGCGAGCCGGGCGTCGTCATGGGGCTGGCGCTGGCGAAAAATGAGGCTCGGGTCACTCTCAGCGATTTGCCAGATCAGCCCGGGGTGATGAAGACCATTTTCGCCAATATGGCTGCCCGCAAAATTCCGATCGATATGGTGGTGCAGAACGTTTCCAACAGCGGCCGGGCAGATGTCTCGTTCACCGTGCCAGAGGGTGATCTCGCTGACACGCTCACAGCGGCTGAGGAATCCGTAAAAGCCCTCGGAGCGGGATTTGTCGGGAGCGGAACGAATGTCTCCAAGGTCTCTGTCGTCGGAAGCGGGATGCAGAGTCATTCCGGTGTTGCCGCTCAGATGTTCCAGTCGCTTTCTTCGCTTGGTGTGAATCTCGAGATGATTACAACAAGCGAGATCAAGATCTCTGTGCTTGTTGACCGGGATCGCTGCTCCGATGCACTTCAGGCTGTTCACGAGGGATTCCGGCTTCACGACGCAACGACACCTGCTCCGTCGATCGGTGGAGCGTTGGAGCCTCGGGCACGAAACGGAGTGAGCGAGGATCCTGCGTTGATCGAAGCTGTCGTCAGCAAGCTGGCGAGCATGGAAGATATCGTTGTGAGCGAAATCCTGCTGGATGATTCGCAGGCTCTCGTCGCGGTTCGCAATATTCCGGACACCCCGGGAATTTGCTCGCAGCTCTTCAGCGTCGTCGCAAATGGAGACGTGATGGTCGACATGATCGTCCAGAACGTCAGCCGTAGCGGACATTCTGAAGTGTCGTTCACTGTGCAGCAGTCGGATCTGGAGAAATGCAAGTCGCTGTTGAGCGATTTCCTTCCCACATGGCCGTCAGCTACCGTTGAGTACAAGTCGAAGATCGCCAAGTTGAGTGTCGCGGGAATCGGACTTAGAACTCATACTGGAGTTGGCGAGAAGATGTTCGCAGCGTTGGCGGATGCACAGGTCAATGTGCAGTTGGTCAATACCAGTGAGATCCGTATGAGTGCGATCGTCGCTGCCGAACAGGGAGCGGCCGCTTACAACGCCCTTCGCAACATCTTCGGTCTTGCTTAACGGTTTTGCTTCCCGATTGAGCCTGTAGCCCGCTGGTGTCTCCACGTCAGCGGGCTTTTTGCATCCCGTCAGCTGGCAAGTCTATTGGCGAATGATCATCCATCGCCTATGAGATCTGCCCAATGCAGAGGAAAGTCTCTTCTGCGGGGTAGCTTGATTGGGGAATTCATGTGATAATCGTTCAAACATGTTTTCCCTGCACAGCGAGACCTGCCCACGATGTCGACCGAAACGAAAACAGAAATTGGCAGCTACTTCATCTCGAATTATCCGCCTTACAGTCAATGGAATCGTGAGGACATCCCTCACTTCTTTGAAGCACTCCAGAATCCCCCCAAGCGGCAGGTTCCACTGGGGATGTATCTCCACATCCCGTTCTGCCGTAAGCGTTGCAAATTCTGCTACTTCCGTGTTTACACACAGCAGAACGCCGAGACGATCAAAAACTATGTTGATACTCTCGACAAGGAAGTTCAGCTCCTGAAGGACCAACCGTCTATTCAGGGACGCGAGCTGGAATTCGTGTATTTTGGTGGAGGAACTCCCTCGTACCTGAGCGCGAAACAACTGCGCATGTTGCGAGATCGCCTGAGCGATTCGGTCTCGTGGGATAATGCGAAGGAAGTGACATTCGAATGCGAGCCGGGAACGCTGAGTCTCGAGAAAGTCCAAACCCTGAAAGACATCGGAATCACCCGGGTGTCGTTGGGTGTTGAGAATTTCAACGACAAGATTCTGGAAGAGAACGGGCGGGCTCATCTCTCCCCGGAAATCGATCGTGCTTACGGGTGGCTCAAAGAAGTCGGCTTTCCGCAGATCAACATCGACCTGATTGCAGGGATGGTCGGCGAGACTGATGACAACTGGCATGCCTGCGTTGAAAGGGCCATCAGCATGGACCCTGACAACGTCACCATCTACCAGATGGAACTCCCCTGGAATACGGTGTATTCCAAAGAAATGCTGACAGCAGGAGTTGAATCCCCCGTCGCAGACTGGCCGACGAAACGACGATGGGCCAGCGAAGCCATCGATCGCTTCAAAGCTGCCGGCTATGGACTATCGAGCGGCAATGAGTTAGTGAAGAACCGTGAAACGGATCAATTCGTCTACCGCGATAATCTTTTCCGCGGGAGCGATCTGCTTGCTGTGGGGGTCTCATCCTTCGGACATCTGCAGGGAGTTCATTACCAGAATCAGGATGAACTCGAGAAGTACATCTCGACCGTCCAATCTGGCGAACTGCCTGTAAAACGCGCCCTCGTCCCGAGCCATCATCAGCGTTTCATTCGCGAGTGGGTCCTTCAGATGAAGGAAGGGGAACTCTCCGCGCAGCCGTTCCGCGACAAATTTGGTCTCGATCCACTTGTTGAGTTCGCTGCCCCGCTGGCCAATCAGGCTCGGGCCGGATATCTCAATATCAATGGCGATCACGTAGTCCTCACCCGGAAGGGATTGCTGCAGGCAGATAGTCTGCTCACGGAGTACTTTGAAGAAAAGTTCCGCGAAGTCCGCTACACTTGAGCAAAATTCACGAGGGGAGCTGCGGAGTAACCTCTCTCCCCTCCTTTTCTTGATCTCCGGAGTTGTTCAGGTTCGTGAGACATGGCGTCATCTTTGGTTGTTGAATCACATTCTCTTGCAGAAACTCGTCAATTCGGCGGGCGCCTCGCGCAGGAGTTGAGCGCTGGAGATGTCGTTTCGTTGATTGGCAATCTGGGGGCGGGCAAAACGCATCTCGTGCAAGCAATCGCAGCGGGATTGGGCGTTGATCCGGAAGATGTCAGCAGCCCGACGTTCGTGTTGATTCAAGAGTACGCAGGGCGAATCCCCATCTGTCATATCGATGCTTATCGTCTTGAAGATATCGATGAATTCCTTGAACTCGGGGCCGATGAACTTCTCGGAGGCGAAGCTGTTTGCCTGATCGAATGGGCAGATCTGGTTGAAGAAGTGCTTCCAAGAGATCGCCTCACGATTCGATTGGAAACAACAGGTGAAAATTCAAGACGAATCTCTCTCTCGAGTTCTGGAAAGAGAAGCGAACAACTGTTGTCGAAACTCCACGAGGGAAATTGAGGGGTCTCAGCAACACCGTGGCTCGATCACTCGAGAGTGAGGCCAACTGTATTTCTGAAAATTTGTTCATTTCCACTATGAAAGCATTCCGAATCGAGTGAACTCTTTCGGCCGGGCATTCGTCGGACAGATTCAATCGCTGGCATCTTAATGAGAACCATCAGTTCGTTTCCCCTCCGCTTGAACTCCGGCTGTGAAGTCACGAAACTGGCTGACGGATTGATTTACGGGCGCGATCCAGGTTGATTCGGAGTCTCCGTTCAGCGTGGAATCGATTGTCTTCGGGGGTGTCTTTCGCCCCTTCTCTTTCAGCGAGCCATTGACGTCATGAACGATACTCTCGATTGGGACTTGTACAGCGGGCTTGAAGAACTGGTCCTGATCGATCCGCATTCACACATCAATCCACATGCGGCAGCCTCAAAAAATCTCGCAGATTTGTTGGGGTATCACTACTACACTGAGCTTGCTCACTCAGCTGGTCTGCCGAAACATCTGATCGAAGATCCATCTATCGGACCGAAGGAGAAAGTCGGTCGGCTTGTCGAGAAACTCGCCGATCTCAACAACACCATTCAGGTCAGTTGGCTGATCGAAATGTGTCAGGAGTTTTTCGACTTCCACGAGAAGCAGATTACTCCCGACAACTGGGAAGCGTTATACGACAACGCTGAATTGAAATTGTCTCAGCCGGACTGGGAAGAGTCTGTCCTGCGAGAAAGCGGGCTGGAGAAGGTCTTCCTGACGAACGACTTCGATGATCCTCTTATGGGGTTCGACACATCGCGATACGTCCCGTGTCTGCGGACGGATGACCTCGTCTTCCACTTCACCAAGCCAGAGGTGCGGGAGCGACTTGCGAAGGCTTCAGGGGTCGATTTCACCGACTTGGTGTCACTTCGGTCTGCTATTGGTCAGCGTTTCGATCACTTTACGCGAAACAACGCAAAAGCGTGCGCGATTTCCCTGCCCCCAACGTTTTCTCCAGAACAGGTAGACGCGGGCGTGGCCGCCGGAATCGTCGCCCGGGTTCTCAAAGGGGATGAACTGTGCGGGGACGACCAAAAGACTCTCGGCCAATGGGTCTTCTGGACACTGACAGAGTTTTGTGCAGAACACGGACTCCCTTTCGATTTGATGATCGGTGTCAATCGCCGGGTCTATGCAGAGGGTGTGTTTCAAGGTCAGGACCTCTTCGATACTCGAGTGTCGCTGATACAGTACAAATCAGTCTTCAACGCGTTTCCGCAAGTCACGTTTCCCATTTCTGTGCTCACTCACATGAGCAATCAGGAGTTGGTGAGCTACTCATGGATTTTTCCAAACGTGGTCACAAACGGGCATTGGTGGTATTCCAATATTCCAGCATATATTGAAACTGATACACGAGCCCGGCTTGAAGCAGTTCCGCGAAGCAAGCAGATTGGTTATTACAGCGATATGTACAAGCTCGAATTCGGTCTGCCAAAGTTCCGGATGTACAAGAGAACCCTGGCGCGCGTGCTCGCGGAGGAATACGTTCGCCGTCGGCAATGGTCGGAGGTTCAGGCGATTGACCTTGGACATCAAATTTTACGTGGCAATGTCGAACGGATTTTTAAAGTCTAAGCTTCAGGCGCTTTCGTTTTGTGTCAGTTTGCAGTCATCACTGGTGGCGACCCAGATGACAAATCATTGTTTCGTCAGCAGCGTTTCCGAATGAGAGTCGGTATCAGATGAATAGCAGCAGATTGGTGATATTGCTGGAAGGCGAAGCCAAGGTACTGGACCTGTCGGAAACCGATGTCATTATCGGGCGCCTTCCCGAGTGTGAAGTGCAGCTTCCCTCGAATCTGGTCTCCAGAAAACACGCGAGAGTTTTCAAAGATGGAGAACGCTACTGCATCGAAGATCTCGGGAGCGGAAACGGCACGTTTGTAAACGGCCAGAAAATTCAGGAAGTCCGCCCACTCAAACCAAACGACCGAATGAAATTCGGGCCGATTCTGATTCGCTTCGAGTCGGATGAGCCGGCTGGATCCGCTTCGGATTCGATTCAGCAATTGCTGAGAGAGCCTGTAGCCAGGAACAACGTTGAGATCAGCGAAGATCAGGGTTCCGTCACCGCGACAATTCTGGGGTCGCTGGATAATCAAGGACGATCGAATCTTCTTGATGTGCGCCCACAGGAAAAGCTTCGCGCTGTCCTCGAGATCAGTCGTGCTCTCGCTGGAACTCATGAAGTCGAAAAGCTCCTTCCGCGCATTCTCGATTCGTTGTTTCAGATCTTCCCGGCGGCCGATCGTGGCGTGATTCTGCTGAAGGATTCCCGTTCCGGTGAGATGGTCAGTCGTGCGATGAAACATCGACGCGAGTCCGAAGATGCTTCCGTCAAGCTGAGCCGTACGATTCTGAACTCTGTGCTTGAACAGAAGAAGGCCATCCTTTCGGCCGACGCGATTACCGATTCTCGGTTCGACGCCAGCGAATCGATTTCGTCACTCACCATCCGGTCGATGATGTGTGTTCCCATGCTCGACCTGCAGGGTGAGCCGCTGGGGATTATCAATATTGATACCCAGAACCCACTCGCACAGTTTAAGAGCGAAGACCTCGACATCATGTTGACCGTCGCTGGTCAAGCTGCCCTCACTTATGAGTCTGCTAAGCTGCTTCAGTCCTATATTCAGAAGCAGAAGCAGGACAACGAAATGAACATTGCCCGAAATGTTCAACACGCGCTGTTGCCCGAGCACCTGCCCAACATCGATGGGTACGAGTTCTTTGCCTCTTACGACTCAGCACAGGCTGTCGGTGGTGATTACTACGACATCATCGCGACCAAAGATGGGCGAATCTGGCTGGCGTTCGGAGACGTCGCTGGAAAAGGGGTTCCTGCCTCGCTTGTGATGTCTCGCATGTCGAGCGTCGTGAGAAGCGTCAGTGAGTTCGTGACAGACGCTGCGGAAGCGGTCTCGCGAATCAATGACCATATGTGCTCCAAAGCGGTGGAGGGGAGATTCGTCACCTTCGTACTGTTGATTTTGGACATTCAGGCACACAAGCTGTGGTTAGTGAACGCTGGGCACATGTCACCCATGATTCGCAAATCGGATGGTTCGATCGAGGAGTTCCCGGAAGAGGCAGTTGGCGTGCCCATCGGTGTCCTTGAAGGGTTCCCGTTTGAAGCGGTCGAGCGAGATCTTTCCCCAGGCGAAACCATCGTGATCTATACCGACGGCGTCAGCGAAGCGATGAATTCGAAAAACGATCTGTATACGATCGAGCGATTGCGGGAGTTTGTCGCCAAAGGTGCAGCAAACCCGGCTCAATTGGGAGTCGGCATCCGCGAAGACGTCCGAAAGCACGCGAACGGGCACGAGCAGAATGATGACATCACCCTGATGGTGGTGGGACGAACCAGCATCGCCACGAATCGCTGAATTCACTTTCACTTGAACGTGAAACACACCGAATAGAAAATGAGCCACGCAATCTGGAGATACGTGGCTCATTTTTTAGTTCAGTCTGAATTCGTGTTGCCGCTGCTCGTTCTCAAATCACCATAACAGGGATGGGATCAGGCGGCGGAAAGGTATCGAAGACGGTCAGGCTGGATTTACCTGCCTCGCCCCTTCCCTTTTGGTCCACGCGAAGGCCCTGAAGGACGCTTTGAGGGTGAACCGGGACGACTGCTGTTGCGAGGACCACCTTCGGGGCGACGTTGTTCTGAAGACCTTGGAGGACGTCCTCCTGAGGATCGCTCATCACCGCCCGAACTTCGGTTTCCGTCGCGAGTTGGGCGACTTGGTGCAGAGCGTGATGGAGTTCTTGGCGCCGCGCCCCCAGTGTGGCCGGTTGGGCGTGGGGATCTTGGACGATCTATACCAGCGTCGTCGTCATAAGCGCGTGTCAGCGGTTCCGCTTTCTGATTGCGTTCCAGAACAGCGTGGAGCTCAGCCAACTCGTCCCGCTCCAATTCCCGGAACTCCCCTTTCGGAAGTTTACCGAGTCGCAACGGGCCGTATCCAATGCGTTCGAGTTTCATGATCTTATGACCAACTCGTGCGAACAGTCGGCGAATTTCACGGTTTTGACCTTCGGTCATCGTGATTTCGACCCAGACACTGTCGTTCTGCTTCTTAATCGGCTTCACGTTGTGAACGCGGAACTTTCCTTCAGTAAAGAAGAGACCTTTACGGAGTGTTTCGTATGTTTCGAAGCTCGGGCTACCTGCTACCTGCGCCTTGTACAGGCGGAAAATCCGGTGGCGTGGATGAGCCAGTTTCTGAGCGAGGTCCCCATCGTTGGTGACGATGAGGAGACCTGTGGTGTTTTCGTCCAGTCGTCCTACTGTGAACAGTCGCGGACCCTGCTCCGGGAAAAGATCCAGTACGACTCGGCGGCCAGCGGGATCATTCGATGTGCAGATAAAGCCAGAGGGCTTATTGAGCATGAAGTATTTTTTACGCTCGACCTTCAGGCGTTCTCCGTCCAACGAGATGACGTCGCGGCTTGGATCAACGGTTGTGCCGAGTTGATCAGCAGTTTTTCCGTTGACCTGAACTCGTCCTGTTGTGATCAGTTCTTCGCAGTTTCTGCGAGAGCCGAGGCCTGTTTGAGCCAAAAACCTCTGGAGCCGAATCGGCTTGGCCTGAATGGGAGCAGCGTGAGAATTTTCAGAAGACGACATTTGATTGAACCTGCGCGGCGGTTCCCATCTCGGGATTCGCGTTAAGTGAATGCCTCATCTCTCGTGGAGAGGCGAATCGACCATTGTAGCAATCGATCTATCAAACGACCAGAGTACGAATTTTGCGTGGATTGATGGACTGAAGTTGATGAGTTCCAGCTTTGCTCATCACAAGAAATTCTCGTGTTCCACTGCATAATCATTGAGGCAAAGTCGTTGTTGCACATCGTGCTGTCACAACTTACCAAGCGCACCGTTCAACGAACTGGATTTTGCAGGACCCCGATCCCATCGATCGTCGCGATAAGCTGATCGCCTCGTTTCAGGAATTTTCCTTTGGCCTTGCCCACTCCAGAGGGCGTCCCCGTTGAAATGATATCTCCCGGAGAGAGCGTGACGAATTCACTGACGAACTCGATGATGGCAGCGACCGGAAAAACCATCTCTGCAGTAGATGCATCCTGTTCCGTTGTGTCGTTTAAATGCAGTTTGAGGTGAAAATTCTGCGGGTCGATTGTTTCTTCGGCAGCAAGAAAACATGGTCCCCAAGGGCAAAACGTGTCGTGCCATTTGCCATGCTGCCAGTCGAAGAAAGTGTCACGCGGGCGTTTAGTTCTGCCGGGATTCGGCAAGTGGCCGCGGTCAGTGATGTCGTTCACGACGGTGTAGCCTGCCACGTACGACATTGCCTCTTCTTCGCTCACCTTGCTGCAGGTCTTTCCGATGACCACTCCCAATTCGACTTCCCAGTCGATCTGATGCGGTGACGACTCTGGGATCACGATGGGATCAAAAGGATGAGTGAAGGTGTTGTCCGGCTTCAGGAACAGATACGGGACGGTTCTCGCACGTTCCTCGACCTGTCCCCCCTGCTCTGCCACATGCTGCGGGTAGTTCCCCGCGAGGCAGAGAAATTTCCCCGGTCGTGCGAGTGGCGTCAGTAACTTCACCGACGAAATCGCTCTCGCGGATTGCTGGACGAGTTCCGGAGTGATGCTTCCAAAGAGAGCGGTTGCACGCGGATGCTGATTGCCACCGGGAAGCAGGTCCAAGAGCGTGTTGATTGGGCTGTGTTGTTCCCCGCGCGGTTGTTCCCCACGCTGAGATGCCACTTCGCTAAAATCGATCACCTGCTCATCGTTCAGGTAGAAACCGAAGGTCTCGGTTCCGGAGACTTCATAGCGGCAGACTCGCATGACGTGATCTTTCTCGTCGCATCTCGATTTCGAAATCGGTGATAAGTCATCCGAATCAGGACTTGTCGACTAATCGCTGGAATTTGTCTTTTGAATGCCAAGGTACTTTTCAAGAGCACGCAGCAATGGGTCAATGGCCCGTGTTTGAATTTCCTGATGAGGGACCCACCGGAACCATTTTGCATCCAGATGCTCAGTCACCTGAATCTCGTATTCCTTGTCTACGCGGGCAAGGAAGATCACCAGCGTCTTCAGGGCCGTTTCCGACTTCTTACCGCCATAACGTACAGCAGGTACTTCGTACTGTTGCGAATAGTGAAACGCTGTCTCGACGGTCACAAGATCGGGAGAGATTCCCGTCTCTTCATGCATCTCACGCAGGGCGCATTCCAGGTCAGTTTCTCCTGGATCAACATGACCCTTAGGAAGATCCCAGCGATCCGCATGTTTCATGAGAAGGAATGACTGAATGGGATCGCCACAAACGATCAGAACGCCACAGGAACGAGGAACTTGGGCCAATGGGGGAACTTTCTCAATACCAGAATCGAACAAGGCGCCGTTCGTCAGTCGCTACGAAGGGAACCAATTCAATGGAACACTTTCAGTCGGTCGTGTTAACTGTCTGCAACTTCATTGTAGCAAGACCAAAAATAATCCATCCGAAGATGAACAGCATTCCTCCAAACGGGGTGATCGCTCCGAGTACACGAACGCCGCTGATGACGAGGAGATACAGGCTTCCAGAGAAGAGGAGGATGCCCCCGACGAAACAGCGACCCGCCCAGTTGAGTGACGGACTTGCCCCTGTATGTAATCCCAGTAATCCAACTGCGATCAGCCCCAGTGCGTGATACATCTGGTACTCAGCCGCAGTTTTGAAATCGTTCAGATACTTCAGCGATGCCGGCATTTCTTCGCCGCCGACAACTCTGGTTTGGCCTTTGTAGTTGGTCATCAGAGTCTGATCGAGCCCATGTGCTCCAAAGGCACCCAGCACGACTGACAGTGCTGCCATGACAATGCCGATCTTGATCCAGAACAGGGCATGATTTTTTTGCATGTGGACTTGTCAGAAAAAGGACATTTCGAATGGAATTCATCCGCGATGCGATGGCCCGAGTCACTCTTTAGGCCATCAAATCACAGAAGAACCAGGAATCGGCGATGAGTCACTCACTGCCTGACTGAAATTTACAGTTCGATCTTCGTACCGAGTATTTTCAGAAACTCTGCGAGCCATTCAGGGTGACCCGGCCACGCAGGACTCGTTACAAGGTTACCATCAACGACCGCCTTCGTCACAGGAACCTCCACGTAGTTGCCCCCAGCAAGCGTCACTTCCGGACCAACTGCCGGATAAGCGGTACAGGTTCTTCCCTTCAGCACGCCAGCTACCGAGAGAATCTGCAAGCCGTGACAGACCGCGGCAATCGGCTTGTTTGTCTGGTCAAAATGTTTGACGATCTCGATCAGTCGTGCATTCAGACGAATGAACTCGGGAGCCCGCCCGCCAGGAATCAACAGGGCGTCATAGTTCGTTGGTTCAATCTCATCGAACGTCGCATTCAATGCAAACTGATGGCCTGGCTTTTCGGTGTACGTGTCGATGCCATTGGTGAAGTCGTGAATTGCTGTCTGAATCCGCTCTCCCGCTTTTCGCCCAGGGCTCACGACATCGACAGAATGGCCGACCATCAGCAATGCCTGAAATGGGACCATCAATTCATAATCTTCAACAAAGTCCCCTGCGAGGCAGAGAATTTTTTGGGCAGCCATTACGTACTCCTGTCACCTTGCAAACCAGATTCCCGTGTGAGGAATCGCGAGTTTCCCTGTTTCCTCAGAACGATATCAAATCGGCGAACCAATCCGTATTTGCAAATCGCGATTTCCCGTGAATGACGACGTCCATCACCAGACCAGAGCCCCTCGATTCCCGGCCTTTCCAGTCACAGTGAACGAGCGACGGAATCGGGACTGCGAGTTGGCGCAGCGTCCCCGAGTAGGACTGTGACAGCCTCTTGCAGGAGTTATTTTTTCTTCAATGAGATACGCACGATTTCCTTGTCGTTGCGGGCGATGCAGCAGCCATTGGAAAACGCTGGCGCACTCCAGACGACAGAGCGGCCAAACGCTTCTCCTGTCGGCTCAAGAGCGTGAAATCGGCCGATTTCTTCGTACTTCTCACGAGTCAGATTGGCGAGAATCAAATCCCCTGTTTCACTAAAGAGGATGAAACGATTCTGATTGGCAACAATGAACACTGTTCCGTGGCTGGCTCGGCGGGTCCCGGTCGTGGGTTCGAACGTTTCCCAGAGAACCGACCCATCTTTGACGTCGACCGCACGCAGGCCTCCTGTTTTGCAGTCGCTCCCGAAGATCACATCGTCCTTCAGGAATGGCGTGCTGTTCGCGCAGGCAACACCCGATTTGGTCGTTCCCAGCCAGATTTCCTCCAGGCCGCGGCGTTCCTCTTTGAGTTTGTATAAACCTCCCGCTGGCCCGATGGCACTCGCGAAAAGGTGCTCTCCGTACAATCTCGGTCCCATGATGGACATTCCGAACGCGGCTTCGATTGGGTGGTCCCAATAGAGATCGCCTGTCAGCGGATTGAGGCTACTGAGCTTTTCTGCATCCCAGATCAGCAACTGATCGACGCCCTGAGCGTGGATCAGAGTTGGAGGAGCGTACCCCTGCTCTTTGGCGGAGATTGCTTTCCATTTTTCATCCCCGGAGTGTTTGTCGAAGGCAACCACTACACTTCCGTCCCCACCCACGACCGAAATCAGTAGATCCCCATAAACGAGTGGATGAGACGAGATGCCCCAAATGGGAATGACAGTCTGATATTCCTGCTGAAAATCCTTTTTCCAAATGACCTTGCCGGTTGCCGCTTCGAGGCACAGCAGATTCCCTTCGGCGCCAAGTGAATAAACGCGATCCCCATCAACCGTCGGTGTGCAACGCGGTCCGGCTGGATAGGAGATTTCATAAGGGCGATCGTACGAGTGCTCCCAAAGAGTCTCGCCAGTCTCTTCGGAAAGACACAGAATGCGTTCTGTTCCCTGAAGCACTGCACGTGTGTTCGGATCGTTCTTGAGTTCACCACCGACGAGTTGGTAATCCATCACGAAGATGCGACCATCAGCAACTGCAGGTCCACCGTAGCCTCCGTGAATCGGTTTTCTCCAAAGGACATCGAGGCCCCCTTCGGGAATCGAATCGACAAGTCCTTCTTCTCTCCAGATGTTGTCCCGCTGCGCTCCCATCCATTGAGGCCAGTCTTCCGCCAAAGCGGAGTGGGTGATGAGGACGAGGCTGAACAGACAGGTCAGTCCGACGACAATATTCATTGGAGCCTTCCCTGCGGCAGATTCAAAAGAAGGAAAGAAGGGCCGAAATGACATTCATGTGATGGAATTTCGGTTCATCCCTGATCAGAATGAACAATTGTAGGCGAGGTGGAGAAGTTCGCTACTGAAATTGAGCTTCTGTCACCGTTCCCCGCCTGAGCAACCGCATTTTTGTCGGTGACCCAATCCAATTTCAGAACAATCTGCCCGATCCCATCGAAAATCGGGTTTCAAGCGTTTTATAGACAATTTCATGAGTGATTCTCCGTGGTACAAGGATGGTTTACAGTTTTCATGCACTCAGTGCGGTAATTGCTGCACTGGATCTGCGGGTTACGTCTGGGTGACCGACGAGGAGGTCCGCAAGATTGCAGACTATCTCGACAAACCGATCGGCGAAGTGCGACTTCTGCACACTCGGCCGGCACGCGGAAAAGTTTCGTTGAACGAGTATGGGAACGGCGACTGCATTTACTTCGACCCCAACGGGCGAGGATGCACCATTTATCCAGTCCGACCTCAGCAATGTAGAACATGGCCATTCTGGCCGGGCAATGTCGAATCACCAGAAGCCTGGAAAGAGACTGGAAGGTCGTGTCCCGGAGTGGGGCGCAATCAACTCGTCACATTGGATGAGATTAACGTCCGGCTTTCGAATTCCGGTGTCTAGGGCGGTCGAAACCCAGCTGATCTTTGGTGGTTTGGCACCGAGCGAGTGACGACGAGGCTGAACAAGAACGTATCAAAGGCTTGAGAATCTCAATTCGGAGTCCATCATGTTGCGTCTCGCTACTTTGTTATTCCTGTCGCTGGTCTCGCTGCCGCTCTTTGCTCAGGAAGAAGAACAGCCTGCCCCACGACCCGCGCCGAAGGTTCCCGCAAGTGCGGTTCCTCTCAATAAACAGGAGACTATTCTTCTCGATAAAGAAAAGAAAACCATACTGCTCAAGTCCACCGTCTGTTTGCGGGAAGGCGTTCTGGAGATGTTGGTCTGCCCGAAGCAGACGAAGGAGCACGAATCCATCTTCACGCTGGATGGAAAAGCACAGGTTGTTCATGCTGGTCTTCTGGCAGCGGGGGCAGAGCCTGGACATCCAGCACGCTTCAGTCCGGAGTTCGTCAAAGCCGCGGGAACCAAAATCGACATCTTCGTAAACTGGATTGATGACGAAGGAAAGCCGCAACGGACGAATGCTCAAGAATGGGTTCGCCATGCAACTCAGCGATACTTCGAAGCTCCGCTGGAGTTTGTCCCGGAAGGGGTTCGACTCGCAGAAGGAAACGATGCCATTCGCTACGACGATGTCAACAAAGAACTGCTGTTCTTCGGTCCGATGACACCTGAATTGAAAGAGAAATTTCTGGGCATGAGCAAAGACGCTTCCTACCAGAAAGCGATCGAATCCCTCGCCAAACAGGGGGAATTCAAGAAGATCGAAGCCGATTTTGTATTCGCGGGGAGCGGATTCTTGGACCGGGGTGACGGCGCCCAGGTCTACGCTGCGGAGGGGGGAAGTCTCATCTGTGTTGCGAACTTTGGCGATGCGCTGATTGATGTGAATATCAAGAGTTCAGCCAGCAACGATGCCGGACTGCTCTTCGAACCTTGGACAGAACGAGTCCCTCCTGCGGGGACCGAAGTCTTACTCGAACTCGTTCCAGTTCCGGAAGCGAAAGGTCAGGATTCGGAAACGAAGTAGGTCAATGGCTGCTGAGATCGGAGCGCAATCTTCACGACTCATCCAGAGACAGCGATGACAATGATGACAATAAAAAAGCGGACGCCGGCTGGGCGTCCGCTTTTTTATTTGTGCGAGCATCTTTGAGTCGATTTCCGCTGGAGTCGTTGGGGATGTTGTCCCGAGCAAGTGCAGCTTTGTTCGACTCAAAAATCGATGCGAACCAAACAATCGTCTAGAACTCGAATTTCTCTTCCTTCGAAACATCAGCTCCGAACGATTTACGGAATGCTTCTGCAGCAGCTTCGATCGTTTTCTGCGGTCCGGTCAGCTTCATGGAATAGTTTCCAGAATCTGTGGAAAGCAAAACGGCGAACATGCGATAACCGGGAGTTGGGATTGTCTTCTGGCGAACTGGGGGACCATCTGGTTTGTTATATGTCCCCGAGACATCGACGATCACATAGGTCCCCTGCTCTGTTTTTCCCTGATTCACGACAGCCGAGCGACCTTCAGTTGCGAACTGATTGATCCAGCGTTTGACGTTTTCAGAAGCCGATCCACCGAATGGAGGAAAGACAGCCAGTTCACCTGATTCAGAATCTCCCTCCGCTGCAGGGATCTCGTATTGCGCGAGGCGTAATTGGGAGGATGTTGCTTTCTTTGCCCAGGTCTTCGGAAGTTCGAGTTTGAAGTCTTTGGCTTCGAGAACCTGCGTCTCCGGAGCATCATCTGCCACGGACACAGAATGACCAGCGAGAAGCAATCCAGCTGTGAGGACGAGGCTGAAGGCACGAATCAACATGTGACCCCCTGTGCGGTGTATTGGTGCGGTCTTCTGGACTTGTCTTGAAACGAGTCCGGTGAGCATGACATGACAATACTCTATTGTCTGTGATCTGCTTGAACATTGCAAATGCGAGGAATTCAAGATCGATCATGGAGACATTGGTGATTTAAAGCGAAATGTCGATTCTCTGCATCAGATTCTTCGTTCCACCTGCTGCATCTGCGATTTCGCGCAGCGTCTTTCCAAAATCGGGATGACAAAAGTCAGGCATTAATTCGCAGAGCGGGACCGCGACAAACGGGCGCTGAGTAATCTCCGGATCGGGAATTCGCAAACCCTCGTCATCGATCGAGAGGTGGTCGTATATCGAGAGGTCCAAATCGATTGTGCGAGCAGCGTTTTTGTTGAGTGGATCTCGAACTCTCGCTAATTGAGCCTCAATTTGTCGCAGGTGAAATCGGAGTTCCTGCGGAGAACTCGCGGTCTTTAAGAGGACCGCTGCATTGCAGAAATCTGCTTGATTCAGGTCGCCCACCGGAGCGGATTGCCAGACGAGTGACTTCGCAAGGATCTCACCAAATGCTGCGAGAAGTTCGACCGCACGCGGCAGGTAGTGCTCTGGCCGAATGTTCGAACCCAAAGAGATAAACGCAAGTTGAAAACGTGAGTCCAGAATGATCTCCCGTTCATCAGGAATTTCGACGCTCGATTACGACACCCACGCTGCGGGAGAACCGCAGTG
Organism: Planctomicrobium mucosum; assembly: GCF_051466335.1. Classification (NCBI taxonomy): domain Bacteria; kingdom Pseudomonadati; phylum Planctomycetota; class Planctomycetia; order Planctomycetales; family Planctomycetaceae; genus Planctomicrobium; species Planctomicrobium mucosum. The sequence goes on from NZ_CP195793.1 coordinate 2,411,414, forward strand.
CTCCCGGCTTTTCCAGCGACACCTGAACTGCACTGGCACCAGGCGCTTTCAGGCAGGTTTGCGCGACTTCCTCAGCCAATCTCTCGATGAGGAGAAACTCTGAGGTTTCCACCAGTTGAATGATCTGTTTGCAGACGGTTCTGTAGTTCAATGCATCGTCGATGTCATCGCTCTTCCCCGCTGCCCTCAAATCCGTCTCGATCCGAATGTTCAGCAGGACATCCTGTCTGTTCACTCGTTCTTCAGGATTGATCCCAACGATAGTTCGCAGCAACAGATCTTTGATCTCAATGTAGTCGGCCATACGTGAATTCTGGGATTCTCTGCTGCGATTTCCAAGTGGTTGATGCAGAAGGATTTCAATTTCCTGACGACTTTAAACTGGAATGTCATGCGATGGAGGTCGAAACACGTTCAGCGGATTTACTGACTATTCCAGATTGAAGTGCTATCACCCCATTATCGCTCGTTTCTGCCGGGAACTCCCAACTCCTCCCCGCCGGTGACATGGAGAATCTCTCCTGTCACAAAGACCGATTCGAGCAGGTACATGACGGCCCTGCAAATCTCCTGCGGGTTGCCTGTTCGTCGCAGCGGGTTCTTGTGGGCTCGATCCTGAAACGAATGCTCACTTTCGCCGGGAGGGGGCAAGATCGGCCCCGGAGCAATCGCATTGACCCGAATATTCGGGCCGAGTTCTTGTGCCAGAAGCTTTGTTTGAGCAATCAATCCCGCTTTTGAGATGGTATAGGCAGCATGTCCTGGGACTGGACGTTCTCCCCGCCAGTCGACAATGTTGACGATATGGCCGGATTTCCCGCTGCGCATCTGCCCCGAGAGTTGTTGCGACAGGAAAAATGGGGATTGCAGATTGATGGCAATGTGCCTGTTCCAGTTCTCTTCATCCGTCGATTGCAGCGATCCCGCCTCAAAAATCGCAGCACTGTTGATCAGGATTTGCACCTCGCCCAGTGTGTTATTGGCCGTTTCGAAGATCTTCCGGGCGGCCTGAACAGGTTGGGTGAGGTCGGCGGAAACCGTCACGGATTGCACACCGAGTTCGCGAATCTTCGTTTCCGTTTCTGCTGCTTCCGTCGCAGATGTCCCGTAATGAAGGCAAATATTCACCCCACGCTGAGCAAGTGCAAGTGCGATCTCTCGTCCAATTCGCACGGCGCCGCCGGTGACAATCGCTGAACAACCCGCCAAAATCATATCGTGACCTTATCAGTATCGAGGGAGTGTCACGGTACCACATTCGAGCGAGGAACAAGATGCCGAAACCGAAAAACTCGCCAGAGAATGATGGTACCTCGAATAGATCGCCGAGACGCATTGCCTTCTGTATCACGGACTTAGATTCTGGAGGCGCTGAACGGGCTATGGTTCAGATTGTCACCCGGCTTGATCGGAAGAACTGGGATCCAATCGTCCTGTGTCTGGGGCCGGAAGCGGTTCTTGCTCCAGTTCTCCGCGAGCAAGGAATTCCCACTCAATGTTATGGGGCCAGAAGTTGGCGGGATCTGGGGGCCATCTTTTGGCTCAGACGCCAACTGAAACTGTTTCAGCCAGCAATTTTGCAGTGCTTCCTGTTTCATGCGAACATCATTGGACGAATCGCCGGCAAGCTGGGAGGTGTCCCTGTCGTCGTAGCAGGGCACCGGGTCGCAGAGAAAGATAAAAAATGGCATTTGTCGTTTGAGAAATGGACCGGTTCGTTGGTGACTCATCACCTCTGCGTGAGTTCAGGAGTAGCAAACTTCCTCTCAAGTGAACTGGGAATATCCCCCTCAAAAATGACCGTCATCCCAAACGGTGTCGAGCAGATCCCTCCCCAGCCAGACGACGTCGATTTGCGACGTGAGTTCGGTTTCCCACAAGATGCTCAGGTCGTGCTCGCAGTCGGGAGGCTGCATCCGCAGAAAGGGTTTCTGAATCTCCTTGACTCATTCTCGGTGGTGTCCCGGTCTCGTCCAGAATCACGATGCCTGATTGTTGGCGAGGGACCGCAACGTCCACTTCTCGAACAAAGGATCAGGGAACTTGGTTTAGGCGAGGTAGCGAGACTGGCTGGGATACGAGGGGATGTTCAATCGCTGATGCGTCAGTCGACGCTTCTGGCGGTGACATCTCTCTGGGAAGGAATGCCGAACGTGGTGTTGGAGGCAATGGCGAACCGGTTGCCTGTCGTTACGACCAACGTCGAAGGGATTGCTGAACTGATCGAGGACCATCACAGCGGAATCATCGTAAGTCCATTTACGACAGACGATTTCAGTCAGGCAATGCTGGAGATTGTCGACTCGCCGGAGTTCGGGAATTCGCTGGGTCGAATGGCGCAAGAACTTGTTGCTAAAGAGTTTAGTTGGGATTCAGTCGTCGGGGGATACGAATCGACCTACGCTCGACTGATCGATTGAACAGGAGTGCGTGGATCAAGAACTGGATGTTGGGCAGCGTGCCGATTGGCATCGAAATTGGATAAAAATTTCAATCCCAATACCAGACGCAAGCTACGTCATTCGAGTGTTACAGAACTCATAATCCTACGTCGCATCATCTTGACGTGAACTGGAATTTCAGTACCTTTTGGAGCGATGTGGGGATCTTTGGGGAAAAGTGGGACAGATCCGCTACACCTCGTTTCGGACCACGTGACTCACGCCTAGGGATCCCGGGCATGGCCTTGACAGGTACTCACGTCCGTACACTCGACGACAAGAGTCGTCTTGCTGTCCCGAAAACTTTTCGGGATGCACTCTGTTCTGAGTCGTCAGAATTGGCGACAATCGTGGTTGCTCCAGAGACGGAGCAGGCACTTTCGTTGTTTTCAGTGTCCGAATTTCAGCGCCGCGCCGATGAGGTTCGGTGCTCTGCGAAGAATGGTCAAGATGCACGAACCTTTCTTCGCCTCTATTTCTCTCAGGCTGAAAGTCTGGAAATAGATAAGCAAGGTCGCGTTCGATTGCCCGAAAGATTAATAGAGTTTGCCGGTCTTCAGCAGGAAGTCGTCCTGCTGGGAGTTAGTGACCGGGTTGAGATTTGGGATCGTTCCCGGTGGGATCGATTCATGGCTGAGCATGTGCCATCATTCGATCGCATTGCTCAGAATTATTAGTCGCTGTTAGTTGATTCATTGTGAGTTCCGCTTGCTACCGGGCTTGCGGATTTGGCCACCACGACGGTTGCCCGATTTCAGGCAGTCTGCTTTTTGGCTCCTTACCAAAGCGGGACTGCCAACCTTTCGCCCCTTTCGCCCCGCACGGATGTGGAGCGGGGCGAAAGGTTTTATGAACTTCTCGTTTGTGCCTGGTTCGCACTTCAAGTTCATTCGGAACCAAGTCCCCTGCCCCGCGGTCTACGAGCGGTGTGGTCCGGGTTTCTAAGCCCAACGCTGAGCTCCACTGCCGTTATTGATCTGAGGAGCACCGGTTCAATTCATGGCGTCGGTCAGCCGCGTCAATCGTTTCGCCATTAGCTCAGTGTTCGCAGTTGAGCACGGCTGTGAAGCTGGATTGAAGTTGTCACGCGGTGCCAATTCATCGAGAGATTCATTGCGAAAAGCGTGGCATGTCACCAAAGCGAGGGGGAGGCAGAACGTCAGTGAATCGTAAATGGAATGGATTCGGTCGTCTGCTTACCCGTCAGATCATCGACAAGAATGATCTTGATCAGGTGTGGTCCCGGTGTGAGAGATGCCGGGAGATCGAGGCGATAGCTGTGGTAATAGTCAGTGCGTAGCGAGCGGCTGAAATCCTCGGTCGCATCGAATGTGTTTTGATCAACGAGTCGTTGTCCCTGACTCATGTCGTAGATTTCGATCGACGAGCGTAACCGCGTGTGGAAGTGCCCTTCCTCTGTTGGGACGCTCGTAAAATTGCGAATCTCAGCGTAGACCAGAACTGGCTGCCCTGCTTCGAATTCGTCTGACGGAAATGGTTCGTAGGTCCCAAATCCGGTGATTTCCTGGCAAAAAGCAGCACGGTTGATTCTTAGATTCGCAGCTTTTTGGAGTTGATAGGCCGCTGTCCGTAATTGAGAGACAGTTCGAGAGGCCCGTTCGGCTGGATCGTTTGCTCCACTTTCATCGAGGTAATTTGACAGCCCGATCATGACAGACGACCAGAATTCCTGTTCATCAGGCGATATTCCGGGGATCGGCTGCAACGATTTCTGTGGTTCATTTGTAACGATATAGAGCATCCGCAATGCGACCTGCTTCTTGACGTCTGATCGAGCTGAGTCGATAGTCTCTACTGGAGCCTGTGAGGCTTCCGCTTCCAGCAACGAAACCAGTTTGAGGATCTCGTCTTCCCATAACGCAGCCCCTGGAGTGACGCTCGACTTGGATGGCGTCGAGTTCATCGCGGTCTTCAACTGCGTTTCAGCGGCGTTGAAGTCGGGGGAAGTCGACCCGGTCGCAGAAGCGAGTTCTGTCGAATGGCTTGCACCGTCGTGCCGTCCGGAACGGATTTGTGGCAGACCCAAAAGGCTTCGTTCCCGGTCTTTGGGGGACGCTTGGCTTTCCCCATTCTCTGAGTGCGAATGCGACCACAGCCAATTTGGTTCTGAGAGGTTCTTCAACTTCTTCTGCCAAGGGGCGTTTTTTACAGTTTCCTTCGTCGTCGGTTCATCTGGAGTCACTGAAGGGGCTTCTTCATCTGACTCGCTGGATTCGGAGACGACGGGTTGTTGCAGTGAGGACAACGAATGCGAGGCTGGGATAATTTCCGGAATGAGGTCCTGCTCTGTGACAGGTTCCGGTTTCCCCATGCTGACCGCAGGGTGTCCCTGTTCGCGGCGAGCCAGCATTCGCCGCTCTTTCAGCAACTCAGGAACATCTTTTGTTGGTACTGTGTCCAGAAAAGCGATCCACTCATCGCGTTCAGCAGGTGGAGCATCTCGCAACTCGGTGGCAATCATCATTCTGGTTGCCGGATCGTGCTTGAGTGTGTTTCGTGAAGTCTCTGCCTGAACTTCAGTCCGCTGGTGTGAAACGGGGGGCGATTCGGCCTGATCAACGGGGGTTTGCGCGACTTCCGGTGGCGATTCTCTCTGTTCGAACTCAGAATCATTTTCTTGCTCGAGATCGAATTCGTCAGATTGCTCAGTCTGTTTCCCGAGCCCAGCGTGACGCAAGGGGTTTTTGAAAAATGCAGACGGCGACCCCAAACTGGCGCACCCGGTGAGGCAAAGCGTCAGTAAAAGCAAAGCAATTTGTCGCGGCCTCAGGGCCATGATCACAACTTTGGGGTGGAATCCGAAGTGGGGGGAGGACGCACAGGAAGCGAAAGGTCACTTCAATGCATTGAATCTGGAAATCGTTGGGAGGTGGGGTGTCAGGTCGACGAAAAACTCTCGGAGGTGGCCCGCAAAGTAAGAATGATCGCTCATTGAGGCAAGATCAGTTTGCTCTTGGTCGAACATGCGATCGCGCCTTCTGTTGGGAGTGAGTTTCCCAGAGGTCGATCAAGGTGAGTTTTTCGTGTCTTAAGTTTATTTTATGTAGTTGTTTGCGTCTGATTTATGTGTCGAGTTTGCAACGTTGTGACATCGCACCCGGATACAATGGATGGAATGCTCGTGTATCTGGCAGTTGCACGTGGATGCCCTGAAGAAAATTGGTTGTCGTTTTTTGCGGAACTGCAATCGTTCCAGTACATTGGGAGATTCACGTCAGCCTGCACCTGTTTATCTCCGGGGACGAAGTCAAATCAGCCAGAAGAAGCATCAACCTGCTCTGTTCAACCTCCCGCCTGCCTTAAGTGAATGGGAACAGGCCGCTGAGAACGATCGTCTCGTTGCCCATGTTGTCTTCAATCGACCGCTGGACCCCGTGTATTCCTACTGGGTTCCGGAACACTTGCGAGAGGTGATTGTTCCCGGTCAACGGGTGCGGGTCCCCTTCGGCCGGGGCGACACGATCACCCCCGGTTATTGCGTCGCTGTGACGAATGATCCACCACAGCACAAACGTCTCAAATCGATTCATGAAGTCGTGGGGCGTGAGCCACTCCTCCCACAGTCCATGCTCGACCTGACAAAATGGATCAGCGAACGCTACCTGTGCAGTTGGGGACAAGTACTCGAAACCGTGATCCCCGCGGGAGTGAAAAAGCAGGCTGGGACGCGAGAGATCCTGATGTTCGAGTTGGCTCCAGATTTGGATCTGGCGAAAACCAAGCTCTCCGCGAAGCAGCGGGCGATCGTCGACATTCTCGTTCAGCACAAGCAGCCGCTCCCTGTTGATCGCATTTCAGAACTTGCTCAGTGTGGAAGCTCACCGATTGACACGCTTCGTAAGAAAGGGATTCTCATTCCCATTCGTCAGCGAAGTCGCGTGGTAGAGGCGGATCAGGCTGAAGTCGCAAAGCAGGTCGATTTGCAGCTAAATCAGGAGCAACAAACCTGTCTGAACACCATCCTGGATGTCATTCGGGATCAGCGTCATGAAACGATGTTGCTTTACGGGGTGACAGGTAGCGGGAAGACAGAAGTTTACATTCAGGCCATCCGGGAAGTGGTCAGCTATGGCCGACAGGCGATCGTGCTGGTTCCGGAAATCAGTCTGACTCCTCAAACAATCCGAAGATTTCGAGCACGGTTCGATTCTGTCGCTGTGCTTCACAGTCATCTTTCAGATGCAGACCGGCATTGGCACTGGCAACAGATCGCTGAGGGGAAAGTTCAGGTCGTCGTCGGGGCGCGAAGTGCGATTTTTGCACCTGTTCCTCATCTGGGGCTCATCATTATCGATGAGGAACACGAAACGACTTTCAAGCAGCATTCCACTCCGCGTTATCACGCTCGGGAAGTGGCACGCGAGCGGGCTCGGCGAGCGAATGTTCCGCTCATTCTCGGGTCCGCCACTCCAACGCTGGAATCTCTCGTTCGGACGCAAGAGGGGAAAGATACGCTTCTGACCATGCGGAAGCGGGTGGAACTCCGTCCCCTGCCCCCCGTGACAGTGGTTGATATTCGAAACGATCCGTATATCAGTAAGCGTCACGCGATCGGCAGAGCGCTCGCCAATTCCATTCACCGTGCGATTCAGGACCAAGGTCAGGTGATATTGTTCTTGAATCTGCGAGGTTACGCCCCCGTGCTGTGGTGCCCACGTTGTCAGGGAATCCGTTGTCCTGACTGTGACGTCACCTTGACCTGGCATAAGGATATTAGCAAGCTCCTTTGCCATAGCTGTGATTATTCAATCGATCCACCACAGGTTTGCCCGCAGTGCAATCTGCCCGGGTTACGATACTTGGGGAGTGGGACTCAGCGACTCGAAGAGGAAATTCGCTCGAAGTTCCCGGACGCACGACTGCTGCGGATGGATAGTGACTCCATGAGGAAGCCGGGGAGTCACGATGTTGCGCTCGAGCGATTCCGGCATGGACAGGTCGACATTCTGCTGGGCACTCAGATGATTGCGAAGGGGCTCGACTTTCCAAATGTCACACTCGTCGGAGTGATTGACGCGGACTCATTGCTGCACCAGCCAGACCTGCGCTCGGCGGAGCGGACGTTTCAGCTCATCTCACAGGTGGCGGGACGGACGGGTCGTGGAGAGCGCGAAGGCCGCGTACTCGTTCAAACGATGTCCCCGGACGAACCAGTCATCCAGTTTGCCGCGCGGCATGATTTCGACAGCTTCGCAAAATCGGAGTTGGACAACCGTCGCCGCCTGAAGGCGCCCCCTTATGCTGCGATGTCTCGAGTGATCTTCCGCTCGTTGACAGAAGAATTAGTTGCTTCGGAGTCTAAGCGGATTGCAGCGATTTTGCGGGATGCAGCGACATCAGTCCCCCTCCCCGTGCGGATTCTAGGTCCGGCTCCTGCACTGATGATGCGACTTCGGAAGTATTTTCGCTACCACCTGCAAATGACAGCCGAAACTCCCGAAGCAATTGAGGAATTGTGGAAAGAAACTTCTCATCGTTTTGGGATGCACGCCGATGTCGAATTAACAATTGATGTGGATCCAATTGACCTGCGTTAACGAGATGCGATGATCAGGTTTCTGAGATTTAGTTCTGATGGCACGTTACCGCTCTTGTTGAATTGAAAGCACCGACTGATTTTGTGAGAGAATTACTCGCTTCTGGATGATTTTTCTAAACGGAGAGTCTGGAATTTATCTGGAGAACGTTGTTTCAAGGAACAAACGAATTCGGTAAGAGGATTCAGCGGTGATTGACGTTGGGAATTCACGGCAAACTTGACCCTGCATCCGCGGGATTCCTAGACTCAAGGTTATTATTTGCGGAAGCAAACTGATTTATCACTTAAGTTAATGGCAAAAAAGAAGAGCGACAGTTGCGAGCAATCATCAGTGACATACACGGCAATCTAGAAGCTCTGGAAGCGGTCTTAGCCGATATCGACAGCCAAGGGATCACCCAGATCTATTGCCTGGGCGATGTCGTTGGTTATGGACCGAATCCACGTGAGTGCATCGATCTCGTGATGCATCGTTGCCAGGTGACGATTCTTGGGAACCACGATCAGGCTGCTCTTTTTGATCCGGAAGGGTTCAACCAAGGGGCGGAGCGCGCGATTTTCTGGACGCGAAACATGCTGGAATCGGGCGATTCCGCACAGAACGAGCGCCGCTGGGAGTTCATTGGAAATCTTCCCCGAATGCACCGTGAAGATCGCCTGCTATTTGTTCATGGATCTGCTCGCAATCCATTGAATGAATACGTCTTTCCTGAGGATGTGTACAACCAGCGAAAGATGGAGCGAATTTTCGGATTAGTGGACGCCTATTGCTTTCAGGGTCACACTCACATCCCCGGAGTCTTTACTGAAGACTACGGTTTCCATCATCCGCATGAGCTCGGCTTTCAACTCAAGATGGAAGACCAGAAAACGCTGGTCAATGTCGGCTCTGTCGGGCAGCCGCGAGATGGCGATTCGCGGTCGTCGTACGTTGTCATCGACGATAATACGGTTCATTTCAAGAGAGTCGAATACGATCTCGAGAAGACGATTGCCAAAATCTACGCAATTCAGGACCTCGACAATTTCCTCGGGGATCGCCTGCGGGACGGTCGCTGATCTTCTCTTCACGATCCAGACTGTGAGAAAACCCGCGAAGTCTTCTGCCCGGGTTGCATTGTGACAAGAACAGGATCTCGTACAATCATTCACAAGTCCTCAGTTTTCAGGCACTGAAATGATGGACGTGGTGAGGTGCGGGTCCTGATTCGGTTAGGATTCGTGCTTACCGAGAAATGAGTCACTCTGTCTATCAACAGACTGGTGAAGCCTTGTCCTCCTGTGTCTGAAGCTGTCCGACTGCCGGCCAGCAGGTGGAAAGAGATCCTCGAGTCGCGGTTCCGATTTCTTGTTTTGAATTGGTCCAGTCTCGGAAATAACAAAAGCCGCGGGCAGTCGGTATCAGAATGGAAAGGGATGGATCGCTGGTCGCGCTTCATCAATTCGTGGATGGACCAACGTCGTCAGTTTCTCTCTGCACTCGTCGCAGTCACCCTGTTCGTTGCCTGGATGGGACTGGCGCCAATCCTCTTCCCTGATTTCTTCCCCGTAAAAGATCCAGCGAAAGCTAAGGCCAATCAGCAGGCTGCAAATCCAGCAGCTGTTGAAGAGGGCGAGGCGAAAGCTGTCGCAGAAACCGCTCCAGCGAGTGAAACACCAGCGCCCGCCGTTGAAGAGAAACTCGCCGATTTCCCTGAGAAGCAGATCATTATCGGAGAGGCAGGTTTCGATGGCGGGTATCTGCTGAAAGCCGAGATTGATTCCAAAGGTGCAGGCTTAAGAGCTGTCTGGCTGACAGATCCGCGGTACACAACAGAAGATCGCAAAGCCCAGCTGCAGCTTGTGGGAAGTGACGAGCAACGCAATGTCGGCGGCAAAGTTGTTCCGCTCACGTTCGAGACTTCTGTCGCTCACATCGATCAGATGCTGGAAGAAAAAGGACTGAGCCTGACCTCAGAGAATTGGGAAGTTGTGAAACAGGACGCTTCCAGCGTCACGCTCCGTTACCCTTCTCCCAAAGGGGATCTGGAAGTTCTAAAAACGTTTACCATTCCTCAGGTAGACACAAAAACCCGTGATACGAATGTTGCGGGCTATCTGATGGATATTTCCATCGAAATCCGGAACCTGACCGCAGCAGGAGTCGAAACGAAATATCTGCTGCAGGGACCTGTCGGAATTCCATTGGAAAACGCCGACAACTCTCAGATCTACCGAGAGATTAAACTCGGAACTCTGGAGAACCCCCGCTATCCAGAGAAAGTCACTTCCACGAGCATGCTCGCTGCTGCCCTCGTGAAAGCCTACGACAAGTCTCAGCAGGCAAACGGTAAAGCAATCTCAGATTGGCGCGCGCCAGTCCATTACGCCGGAATTGATGAGCAATTCTTCGCTGCGTTTGTACTCCCGCAAGGGAATCAGATGGGTAAAGAGGATGCCAACGGCAACCCGGCGTCGTTGATCAACGCAACGCGTCCTCAGTTGTTGTACCTCAATCGAAAAAATACCGGGCACAGTAATCTGTCTGTGCAGTTTGAATCGCCGAGCTTGAAAATCCCGGCCAATGGCGAAATCAAGAACGACTATCAGGCGTACTTCGGGCCGAAACGCCCTGCCCTGATGAACGCAATTAAAGCGGAATCCACCATCCAGCTCGGCTGGTTCGGTGCCGTCGCCAAGTTGATGTTGATGATCCTCGGCTTCTTCCATTCAACATTGCAGTTGCCGTACGCTCTCGCGATTATCGCCCTCACGATCGTGGTCCGTTCTGCAATGATTCCACTGTCGAAGAAACAGGCGATCGAAGCAGAGAAAATGCGAATCTTCGCTCCGAAGCTGAAGGAAATTCAGGAACGCTATAAGAACCAACCAGAAGAATTTGCCAAGGCTTATCGCGAATTCCAGCGGAAGCACAACTACCAGCCACTGATGGGCTGCTTGCCGGCACTCATTCAGCTCCCGATTTTCCTGGGGCTGTATAGCTGCCTGTCACACGCCGTCGACCTGCGACTCGCAAAGTTCCTCTGGATCGACAATCTGGCTGCCCCTGATGCGCTGTTTGCACTCCCATTCACAGTTCCATTTTTTGGGTGGACCGAATTCAATCTCTTACCGTTCGTTACGGTTGCTTTGTTCGTCGTTCAGCAGAAACTCTTTACTCCTCCGCCAACATCGGATGAGCAGGCGCTGCAGTACAAGATGATGAACTACATGATGATCTTCATCGGATTTGCTTTCTATCGCGTCCCGGCAGGACTTTGCGTTTACTTCATTGCATCGAGCTTGTGGGGAATTGCGGAACGCCTGCTCCTGAAGAAGAGTATCGCGAAGCATCAATTGGCGATTGCCGAATCAGCAGCGGAAACGGGAATCGACGCTCCTGCTGGTAACGCCAAACCAGAGATCATCGACGCAAAGGTGAGCGATAAGCCACGTGCTCCGACCTGGTGGGACAAGATCCGAGAAGCAGCGGATCAGGCGAATAAGGCGACGAACGCCCAGACCACTCAGGCATCGCAACGGAAGTTCAGCAAGGATAAGGGAGGTAAAGGTCCCGGTTCACGCCGATAGCCTCTCAAGGCTGACCGTTACCCTCCAGGAGCGAGTCAGCCAGTGCAGTCTGTAACAACAACGAGATCGCCGGAGTTCCACATGAGCGGAACTCCGGCGATCTGCTTTTTCAGTCTGATTTGTTGCGTGCCTGGATCAGATCACTGCACATCACCTTGTGTCCAATTGCCATTGATCTGGCGCCACAGTTTTCCTGTCGGATTCTGATCACGCAAGGCTGCCGGCAATCGATGGGAACGAACATTGTCGTAGCATTGAAGCATCGCGAACCGACGCATCGCTGCTGGAATGCCGACCGCTGTGAATCCCGAATGACTTGTCGCTGGGTACGGGCCACCGTGGTTCATCGCAGGACTGACAGCGACACCTGTCGGCATTTTGTCGTTAATCAGACGACCGACTTTCTGACGCAATCCCGGTTCGATCTTCGAGTAGAGTTCGTCGTCGCACCCTGTTGTGCTGGAATAGATACATCCAGTCAGGTTCCCTTCAAAGTGGCGGGCCAGTTCCACAATTTCATTGTCGTCTTTGCAAACTACGATGAGAGATGAGTTGCCGAACGCCTCGGTTTGCAGCGATTCCGGGTTCTCGAGGAACACCTCGCCACTGACGCGAAGAAGCGTGTTTGCATTGCAGAATCGGGTCGAGTCAATGGAGAGGCTGCTCGTGGTAACGTGAGCACCGGCCTGCTGAATTGCGATAATCGCCGCTTGCAAATGAGTTTGCGATCCTTCGCTGAAGAGCGTTCCGACTGGAGCTTCGTCAAATTTCCGAGCAGCAGCCTGAATGAATTTCTCAGTCAGATCTCCCTTCTTCAGAATGACCAGACCAGGGTTTGTGCAGAACTGCCCCGTTCCCATCAAACAGCTCCCTACGAAATCGGTCACCATTGCGTCGAAACGTTCTTCGAGGACACCCGGGAGAATGTAAACCGGATTGATGCTGGACAACTCCGCGTAGAAAGGCTTCCCGGCCAGATCAGCGGCATGTTTCAACGCGAGACCGGTCGAACGACCCCCGGTATATCCACTGGCTGCAATTTTCGGGTGTGATACAAGTTTTGCACCGTCTTCGTGACTGGTGCGGTAGATCATTTGGACGAAGCCTGCGGGCATTCCAGTTGCCAGTGCTGCCTCACCCGCTGCGACGGCCAGTAGTCGTGTCGTTTCGGGGTGAAGCGGGTGCCCTTTCGCAATGACCGGATTTCCCGCAGCGACGGCAGCAGCGAAATCTCCGCCGGAAATTCCGTTGAACGCAAACGGGAAATTATTCGGACCAAACACGACGACGGGGCCAATCGAACCCAATTGTGTGCGAAGTCCCGCTGCGACGTCGATCACGGGCGAAGTCCACGATCCATCTCTGGCGGCAGCGGCCCCCAGACGAAGCTGATTGATCGTTCTTGGCAGTTCGACGTCCTTTAGACGTGGTGCGTATGGAAGGGCTGTTTCGAGGTGGGCCGTCTGTGCGAGATTTTCGGCATTGGCTTCAATTGCTGTCGCAAAAGCTTCGAGAAAAGCTGCGAAGCGATCACCCGGCCAATTCCGCACGATCTGGTAGGCGTCCGCAGCGGCGTCGATGGCCTCTTCGATTTCCTCCCAAGGGCTAGTAGGGAATTCCTGTGGGAGTGGCTGTCGAGTGTTCGGATTCGTTGCGTGAAAGGATTTTTTTCCTTGCGAAACTTTCCACTCACCACCGATGTACACTCGCTCCATGACCCAGCTCCAAAACGCAAGGGAGTGCAACACTCCAGACTCAGATACGGTTGACGACGAGGTCTCAACAGAGCGATTAGAACCGGTTTTTTACAGCGATGTTCTCAAAATCCTGTCTCACAAAGAAACCTTCATCTCTCTACTTAGGGTAGGCCTTCATGAGCGGAGTGGCAATGTTCGACAGCGGTTGCCTGGGCTAAAAATCGTGCATAGAACTTTTTTATGACGTTTGACCTCAGCCAGAATTGTCGTACACTGCCAAAGCGACCCTAAAGCTGTTGCTGAAAGTCTTTTACATCTTTTCAGTGTTAATTCGTCCAGTCCGTCGTTGAAAACTGGAACACCCCGAGCATGCAGGCAGGTTCCTGAACATGGCCCGAGACAATCTTCCGCCCATTTTCGTCAGCCTGATCAAGCAGGCGCGGCGCGTTGCGGAAGAGACGAATTGCATCGCTACAATTCTCCTCGCAGACGTCGCTTATGACTTCAAAGAAATTCAACAACACCTCAAACAGACGTTGCTGATCGTCTCATCTTCCGTTCCGGAAGTTCAGGAGTCCGCCAAAGCAGACGGAATCCTGATGGTCCCACTGATTCAGGAACCGCAGACGCGACAGGTGCAGCTGAGTCAGGCGTTGCTGGAATCGATCGCCGATAATCTCGTTAAACCGGGGGATCGGGTGATTGTCCTGTACTCCGGCTACGAGCGAGACAGTATCGACACGCTCAGCGTAATCAACTTGAGCGAACGCCTCGCTCGTCTGACGGCGAGAGATCTCCAACGGCTCGAAACACAGGTTCCACTGGGGACATTGCGACGTGTCGTCGACCTTGCTGTCGAAATTGGTCGTGAGGGACGGGAAAGCAAACGGGTCGGAACATTGTTTGTCGTGGGAAATCACCGCAAGGTGATGGACATGTCACACGAACAAATTCATGACCCCTTCCGAGGCTATCCCAAAAAAGAGAGAATGATCTCCAACGCCCGAGTTTGCGAGAGCATCAAAGAGCTTGCACAGATCGATGGAGCATTTGTCATCGCATCGGATGGCACGGTGATCGCCGCCGGCCGAATTCTTGACGCGCCGGCAGAAGACCTGACTCTTTCCAAAGGGCTGGGATCACGTCATTGGTCCGCCGCTGCGATTTCCAAAGCGACAAACTCCATCGCCATCGCAGTTTCCGAGTCGACGGGAACTGTTCGAATCTTTCAGAACGGCGCGGTTGTTCTTCGCATCGAACCGATGATGCAGGCCATGAAGTGGCAGGAAGTCGAGCTTGAACCGCCGCAAGAGTAACTCTTCCGGCAGTCCCCTGCTCTGAACCGGTTTACTTTCGATTCATCCAGTCGATCCCTGAAAGCTCCGCCAGAGAGAGCATCAGGGCATGAGTCCCGTTTCGGCCCCAGCCTTTGGCTTTCACTGATTGATAGAGCTGTTCTCCCAGTGCCAAACCGGGGAGCGACAGATTCATGCGTCGCGCTTCCGCCAGTGCGATCCCCATGTCCTTGATAAAGTGCTCGACGAAAAACCCAGGATCGAAATTGTTCTTAATGATCCGAGGGCCAAGATTGGAGAGAGACCAGCTACCGGCTGCCCCGCTGGAGACCGATTGCAGTACGGTTTCCAGGTCCAGACCTGCTTTGTAACCATAGAGCAGAGCTTCGCAGACTCCGATCATCCCGGTAGAGATAAGAATCTGATTCACCATTTTCGCGTGTTGCCCCGCACCCGCTGGCCCTTGATGGACGATGGTCTTTCCCATGGCTTCCCAGCAGGGGCGAAGTGCCGAGACAACCGCTTCGTCACCACCAATCATGATGGAGAGTCGGGCTTCTTTAGCGCCGATGTCTCCTCCGGAAACGGGTGCATCGACTGCATAAATCTGCTTTTTCATCGCGGTTTCAGCGATTTCCACAGCTAACGAAGGCTCGCTCGTCGTCATGTCAACGAGAACAGTTCCCACTTTGGCACCGGCCAATGCCCCCTGCTCACCGAGAAAGACTTCGCGAACATCCTTCGGGTAACCAACAATCGCAAAGACAACATCGGAAGACTCCGCTACCTCCTTGGGAGTATCTGCCCATTGTGCTCCCTGATCCAGAAGCGTCTGAGCCTTTTCTTTCGTGCGGTTGTAAACCGTCGCGGAGAACCCTTTTGACATCAGGTGGCTGCACATGCTCGCCCCCATGACTCCAGTTCCGATCCACCCAATCCGTGTTTTTCCTGGAGCAATCAAAGGAACTGTCATGGGAACACCTTTCGGGATGCAGTGGAGCTGGTCTATTAAGGAAACAAGTCTTCACAAAATCAGATGATTTGTGAAGACTTGCGTCCATTGTTTCGCGTTTTAGATCGAGAAATTCACTCGGAATTTGATTACGGCTGATACTGCTCGATCAGCTGTTCGAACTCGCGTCGTAACTCCGGCATTGCTCCTGAGCGTGAGGCCACCATTCCGCCAACACGATTGGCAAACTCGCCTGATAAAGAGAGTGGCCAACCTCGAAGTTGAGATGCGATCAAGGCAGCGGTAAATGAGTCCCCTGCCCCAACGGTGTCGGCAACCTTCACTGCTTTGCCTGGAATTGCGTGTGTTTCGTCTTTGGTGACGACAAGGCACCCTTTCGCCCCACGCGTAATACAGACCAATCGCACGCCGTAATCCTGAATGAGCCCTTTGGCAAAGGCTTCTTCTTCGATTGGAAGATTGAGAAGCGGTGCGAGAATCTCGACTTCTTCATCGTTCAGTTTGACAGTGTTGCAAATCGACAGCGACTTCTTCACCCATTCCGCAGTATAGAACTTCTGACGCAGGTTGACGTCGTAAACTCGCAGGCAATCGTGAGGAGTTGCTTCAACGAATGCGTAGATCGAGTTGCGGGAGATTTCCTTACGCTGCGCGAGTGTTCCGAAGCAGACGGCGGCAGCTTTTTCTGCAACGGCCTGAAGCTTGGCATCAAACTCGATAAAGTCCCACGCTGCGTTTTCGTGGATGTCGTAAGCGGGAATGCCGTCAGTGAGTTCAACTGTCACGCGGCCAGTTGGATACTTGGCGTCTTTCTGGACAATGGAGAGATCCAGATTTTTTTCGGCGAGGAGACCGAGGATTTCTGCCCCGTCTGCATCATCGCCGACTCGCGTTGCCACGAGCCCTTGAAAGCCAAGTTGATTCGCCTGAAAAGCGACGTTTGCGGGAGCGCCTCCGGGAAGCTTTCCCGTTGGAAAGTCGTCCCAAAGAAGTTCACCCAGGCCAATCACAATCGGAAGTGGATTTGTTGTCATCGCGTTTCATCTCGTCAGCAAAATTCTGCAACTCGATGAAAAGTACCAGAGTCGGTCGACCACGAAAACTGAGTGACAAAGAATGTCGAAGCAGTCTTCGAAGTTTGCGATGAAAGTGTCAAACCATGCGTCCAGGTGCTCACTTTTTGCCAGCACCCGGACGGCACATTAAGAAAACAGTCTCAGGGTTGCTTCAGAGAGCCCCAATTCTTTGCGACTGAGTCGAGACTTCAGAAGTTGAAGTGTCGCATCGATGGATTGCTGTCTGATTTCCCAATCGTTCTTCCACTCTGCGAACCGAACGGTCTCTTCTTCGAGAGAGACTCGCTGTGCAGCGAACTGACGCTCGATGCGAGTCAGTTGTTCTCGGACTTCGGTGTTCGTTTCATTTGCTTGCATGATTGCGTCCCCTGTTCTTGTGTACTGAGTATGAAATCGACGAGAAGAGGGGAGTTTTTGAGAAGATTGGTGGTTTTGGTAAAATTTATTGAGGTGCGAAACTTTGCTGGTATTGCAAACGTTACAATCGCCACGACGTGGTGGTCTGCGGTGGTGTGGTTGAATGGGATGAGTTTGCTGGTGTGGATTCGGTCGCTCTATTCGGGAGTTCCGATGTAACCGTCACAGATGGTGCCAGCGTCAATTCCAGCGCGGCAGCGAACGACGGTTTTTCAGCTCAGACATCCGAACCGCAGGGCTCACTCCAGCGATTTTGTTCGGGCGGAGTCGTGGAACGCCTTCCTCGGGAGAGGCTGTGGTGTTCCGGTGGCGATAAACAGAGCGTTTGAACCCGCTTCTGTCACCATTCGCCTCACACTCCCCGAAGACAGGAGTTAAAGTTCGACCGATCGATCGCGACCGGGGATCCCTTGAAGTGTGACAAACTGTGTATCAGCGGCGTTGGATTTGTTCGACGGGCAACTGGAGCAACCGCCGCCACATTGAGACGGTTTCCCTTGGAAGAGGGCCCAGATTCGGCGCAGCATCATTGCGGATGCCAGCAGCACGAACAGCAGCACGATTAGAGATTGCCAGTCCATCGTCGACTCGCGGTTGAGGAAAAGCGTTCAGTTCATTTTAGACGCGGGTGCATTCAAAGTCACTAGCGACAATAGAAACCGACAGTCTTCCTGTAGCCGCTGTCGCGGGGTGAGTGTGGCGGAGAATGCAGGAAAAAGGTCGTGCAAAGCCTGTGTATCATCATTGCAGGGGCGTTACTGCTTCTTGTGCGGTGGTCTCGCTGTGGACAATCAGGGGCTGACACGAAATTCTTGCCTCGTAGGAGACACCGGGATCGACGGAACGAGAAGCGTCCGGATCAATCGATTGGTCGCATGATTTGCGGATTGTGGGACGGTCGGACTTGTCCGTTCAAGCTGTAACGGACACGGACAAACGATTGCGAATTGATGAATTTTAGAACGACGTAGAAGCGTTCTTATCACCCCACGAGTTCTCTCTCAATGGTCGGCGTCCGCTTGCAGAGATGCTCACGCGAGTCCCCTTCGTCGTTAACTGCGTCGTGACTTGTGAGACCTACCACCGGGACTAGGGAAGTCCCGGAAGTGTTGTTTTCGCCGACTCGATTTATAGAACGGTCCACGAGTCTTTCAAGGCGTTCACTTCCCCTCCCCCACGAAGCGTAATGCTAAGAAATGGCGAGAGTCCTGGTAGATGCTGGCTTGATCAATACCCCGCTGGGGCGACAAAAATCGGTCCGAATTCGACAGATTGCGAACGCTGTGGTAGCAAGTCTCACCTGATGAACTCTCACAACGGGATGCCGCTTGCGGACTCCCCAACGTCCGCCACAGTCCGTGACCTGAGAGCCGACGGACAAAACTTAATCAGCATTGAGGAATCTCCAAGTGATCAGTGAGTTGGCGATATCATGGAACGCCTGAATGATGTCCTCTCGCCTGTCCCAGCGGACCCGCAAGTCATGCCAACATCAGTTTTGTCCGGACACTCACAGTCTAATTACGTATGTGTTTTTTGGGGATTTATGTGATGGTTCCTTGGCTTCAGACGGGCCTTGGATGTCACGTGGATGTCCCTTAGAGAGCGTCCGACGATGGACTAGCGCCCTTTGTGTTGAGTGGGTGGTCTGCATCATCCCATCTTCAACGGAGGTGATCATGCAGCCTTACTCCAAGGAGTTTAGAAGAGAGGTCCTCTCGGTCTGCGATGCGGGAGGAGTAACTGGGGAAGTTGTGCTGCGGTTTGATGTCAGCGAGTCGTGGGAGCGGCGTATCAAGCAGGAACGCCACGAACAGGGCAAGACCGCTCCGCTCATCAAGCGAAACCGGATTCCCAGATGGATGGCCGAGCAACAACAGATTGAAGACGCTATTCGGCCGCAGCCCGACCTGACGTCGATCAACGGAGGGCTGTCTGGAAGTTGCTGCAGTCAGGGTGAGACGTTGACACGCTGGTAATTCTCGATGAAACCTGGGCCAAAACCAACATGCCCCGTCCCCGCGGTCGAGCACCCTGTGGTGAGCGACTGGTCTGTCATACTCCGTTTGGCCACTGGAAGTCGGCGACGTTTCTGGTGGGCTTGCGCCTGAGCGGACTGACAGCTCCGCCGGTGATCGCTGGAGCAGTCAATGACGCTGTGTTCGTCAACTACGTTCGGCAACACCTCGCTCCGACACTCGGACCTGGAGGCATTCTGATCATGGACGACCTCACCAGCCACAAGGTGTCAGGGGACGTGAAGCGATCGAGGTTCGCGGAGCACACGTGCTCCATCTTCCTCCCTACAGTCCCGATCTGAATCCGAATAAACTGGTGTTTTCGAAGTTCAAGTGGCTGCTGCGGTGTGCCCAATGCCGTAGTGTTGAGTCGCTGTGGGAGACCTGCGGCCAGCTGATCGACAGGTTCTCCCCAAGCGAGTGCGTCAACTACTTCCGACACTGCGGATACCGATACACATATGTTGGATGCGATCTAGTGGATGCTACATGCCGTCAAGAAGGTTCGAACGGAATCGAATAAAGCTTGCGGAGCCTACGGGACCATGCCTGAGCATGATCACCTTCTGATTCTCCATCGAGCGTTTGTCAAACTGTATCTTGAAATAACGAAACATGAGACGATTTTCGGAGACGTCATCGAGTTCCGAATTCCAATGTTGGACTGAGTTCGACCGGCGCATTACCCGAGTATTCTTGTGCCCACTTGATAGACGATCAGGGCGGCGATGTATGCCAATGTTGTCATGTAGACAAACGTGAAGATCGGCCAAATCCAGCTGTTGGTTTCTCGGCGGATCACCATTAATGTTGCCCCGCACTGAGCACAGAGTGCGAAAAACACCATCACAGAAAGAGCGACAGGAATCGTGAAGAGTGGAGAGCCATCTGGCCAGGTTGCATTCTGAAGCGTTGCAATGAGTCCTTGATCCTCTTCCGACACATCTCCACCGAGACTGAAGATTGTTCCCAAGGTTGCGATGATCACTTCGCGAGCAGGGAACGAGGCAATTGCTCCCACGGAGAGTCGCCAGTCCCATCCCAAGGGTTTGAAAATGGGTTCGACTGCACGCCCCATTCGTCCGAGATAACTTGCGTGAATCAATTCTGCGCTGATGTGGCGTTCGTTCTCGAGGAGTTCTTCAAGCCGGGGTGTGGTCTTCTCGCCTTCGGGGATGGCCTCTTCTTCCAACACGATTTCCTTTTGCACGCGATGGTGTTCGGCGTGATCTTCCGGGAAATACCCCGCTGCCCAGACCAAAACCGTCACTGCAAAAATGAGGGAGCCAGCCTGTAGAACGAATGCCTTTGCTCGATCCAACACGCGGTCAAAGACAACGCGGAAGCTCGGCCATTTGTAGTTCGGGAGTTCCATTACAAACGGAGGCGTTTCTCCCTTGAAGAAGGTTTTCTTCAGGATCAATGCAACAGGAATCGCGACGAGAGCGCCAATTGAATACATCAGGAATAATACAATCCCCTGCAAGTCAATCCATCCGTTGAGTAAACCGATTGACGGGATGAACGCCGAGATCATGAGGACGTAAACAGGGAGTCGTGCCGAGCAACTCATGAGTGGTGCGATCAGCATAGTCACCATTCGATCCCGTCGGTTTTCAATCACGCGTGTCGCCATGACACCGGGGATCGCACAGGCAAATGAAGACATCAACGGCAGGAACGATTTCCCGCTCAGGCCGATTTTGGACATGAGTTTGTCCATCAAAAATGCGGCCCGTGCCATGTAGCCGCAGTCTTCCAACACGGCGATGAACAGGAACAGCAACATGATCTGCGGCAGGAAAATGAGGACAGAACCGACGCCTGCCACGATCCCGTCAACTAACAAACTCTGGAGCATTCCCGGAGGGACCATTCCTTTGATCAGGTCTGAAACAAACTCTTGACCAGATTCCACTAAGCCCATGAGCGGAGCGGCCCATGAGAAAATTGACTGGAACACTAGAAACATCAGCACGATGAAAAAGCAGACTCCGGTGAACCAGTGAGTCAACCAGCGATCGATCCGGTCGCTCGAATTCTTTACGGACGCCACTGACGATCGTGTGACTGCCCCGTTGAGTTGTTCACGAATCCAGTTGTATCGAACTTTCGTTTCGACCAGCGGAATGCGGCAACCTTGATCGAGCAGTCGCTGCCTGGAACTACAGAGAAATTCGCTCAGACTGTTTCCGACCTTTAAGGCCAGTCGATGCTCCCCTTCCCCATGAACATCCAACAACAGACGCTCACGCAGATACTCAGGGACCTCCCCGGTCCCATGCTCTTTCAGCCAATGACCGAGCTTCTCAATTTCTTCGTAAAACGCGGGCGAGAAAAGTTTGACCGGCGGAACCGCTCCCTGTGATGCTGTCTCCAGAATGGCCTGACGGACAGCGTCAATTCCTTCTCGACGCTGGGCTGATGTGGTGACGATCTTCACGCCGAGACGCTGCTCGAGAGCCTTCAGGTCGATTGCGGTGCCAGATTCTTTGGCCAAATCCCACATGTTCAGCACGAGAAGAACCGGCAAGCCAAGATCGCGAATCTGGCTGAAGAGATACAGATTCCGTTCGAGGTTATTGGCATCGGCGATGCACACGACCGCATCGAGTTTTCCGACTTCCTGTTGACGACCTAGAAGAACATCGACAGAAACCATTTCATCTGCTGAACGGGGAGCCAGGCTGTAGGTTCCAGGCAGATCGACTAAATTGATTTGCCTCCCGTGATGCACCAAAGAACCGAGCTTTTTCTCGACGGTGACACCCGGAAAGTTACCAATTCGTGCGTTGCCTCCGGTCAGTGCATTGAAGAGCGTACTTTTTCCGGTGTTCGGATTCCCAATCAACGCAATCGTCAGGGGGGAAGTTGATGACGAATTGGCGGGGAGTTTGACTGAGGTCGACATGGATTGGAGCTTATGCTGGGGGGAGGAATCGGGATGCCAGTTGGGCACTACGACTGGGAAGCAGCGGAAATCAGAACGCGTTTCGCTTCACTCTTGCGGAGTGAGATCCGGTAGCCGCGAATGGAAAATTCCAACGGATCCCCTAAAGGAGCGGCCCCAATCAATGAGATTTCTTCCCCTTCTGTCAGCCCCATTTCCATAATTCTGACGGCGATACTGTCATCCCCTTCGATGTCAGAGATTGTCGCTGTCTCGCCAATTGACTTCAGATCTGCCAGTGTCCGCATCGTGATCGGTTATCCAGTGAGTTTCAGTAGCGTCCGCATGATTCTTGATGGAGGCGGCGTTCAAGCTGCGCCAATTTCTACGAGAACCATTGTTCCTGGCTCGCAGCGAAGACTGAGACGTTGATCGTGAATGGCAAGAATGCATGGTTCGCCTCGTTTAACGAGTCGGACCAGCTTTCCTTCACACAGACCGAGTTCCTGAAGCCGATGCTGCCAGTTCATCGGGCCGACGATCTCCACAATGCGACCGTGCTGGTTTTCGTGCATCGCTTCAATGGGGAGGATCTCAGACATCGAATGTCCCGGGGTTCTTCAACTCTTCAATGATGGAAGTGAAATCTGCGGCATCAGTTCAGGTGCAACTAGTCAACAGACGGGGAGTTGACACTGAGTCTCAATTTCGTTGATTGTAACCCTTGTCGTCCCCTTTGGGAACCGCCGGGACCGAGAATGAAAGCGAGGAAAGAGAACGACTTTTGAGTCGTCGACCGGGAGAGATTAGCTGAAGAGATTAGCAGAGACGGGCTGAAGGGCGAAAATGTGAGACCCAGGGCCCTTTTGCGCAGCGGGGAGGCACAGCATTCAGTAGGCGTCGTCAGTGGTTGTAAACAAACTCACTGCTATTGAGGAGTGCCCAGTAAAGGTCTTTTAAACCTTCAGCCATCGCAACTTGCGGAGGTTGGTTTTCTTCATTCACTCGCTTGCGGACGTTGCGGCGAAGAGCAGCTTTCAAAGAATTCAATTCTTCTGATGTGGGGTAACGCGACAACGCAGCGACCGAGAGTCGGCGAATACGATCTGACTCAGAGAGAGCGGGCGTCGAGAGAACCGATCCCAGGACCGTTCCTTCCTCTGCTACCGTCGCCTGCTGAATGAGCTCGCCGTTCATCATCATGAGTGCTTGTGATAACGAGCCATCCAGCGTCGAGCTCTCACCATTTTCTTCGGTTTCGACCGCAGCGTAAAACTGGCGAAGCCATTCGTCTCGCTGCGATTGAGATTGTGGGCTCTCCAATACCTGAATAGAGGCCCCAGAAGCAATCCGTAAGGAATCGTAGAGCTGCTCTGCAGTCAGCTGTTTCACATACATTCTGGAGAAGAGTGGCCGCTCTCCAATTTCGGGTGCATCAAGAGGATTCGGTTTCGCCACTTTGCTGGTGAGTTGGTACGGCTCTGACAGGCAGATCCAGCGAACGAGCGCATGGACGTCATAGTTGCTTGCTACAAACGCAGCTGTCAGATCTTCCAGCAACTCTGGATGACTCACGGGTGTATGAGGTCCCATATCATCGATTGGAATTGTAAAACCGTAGCCCAGAAGTTGGCTCCACGTGCGATTCACGAATGCTCGAGCAGGTTGCGGACGGGAATCGGCAAACAGCAATCCTGCCAGTTCCTCTCGCAGCGATACGGATTCCTCAAGATCTTTGACCGGAATTTCAACACCGGCAAACTTGGGATAAGCCACTTTCATGACGCCGCGAAGGTTTTCATAAAACGTCGGGCCAACCTCCTCCGCATCGACGAGTTCCCGCACCAAGTCTGCATTTCCCGAGACCGGGTCGATGATAGACTTCTCTCGGATACTCGCCTGCTGGAAAAATGCTTTCAGTTCCCAGAACCTCTCCTGCCCCCACGTTTTCACTGTTGGATGCTGATGGCACTGGGTGCATTGCAGTTGCTCGCACAAGAAAATGCGAGACGTAATCGCAGTCGCTGGTACGGCTTCGTTATTGAGATGTGCGAGCAGATAATTAGCAGGACCGCTCTCCCGCGAGGTGCCGCGAGCGGAGACCAGTTCCATCACCGTTTCTCGCCACGGTTGATGGCTTTGGAATTCCTGCTGCAACCATGTTTGCAACTGGCTGCGATCGATATTCATTTCGCGAGTCCGGCCAACGAGCAAGTTCGTCCAGA
This sequence comes from Planctomicrobium mucosum, assembly GCF_051466335.1. Classification (NCBI taxonomy): domain Bacteria; kingdom Pseudomonadati; phylum Planctomycetota; class Planctomycetia; order Planctomycetales; family Planctomycetaceae; genus Planctomicrobium; species Planctomicrobium mucosum. The sequence goes on from NZ_CP195793.1 coordinate 2,435,576, forward strand.
CTGTGGCCATATTTCTGGAAAATTCCGAGCTCGCCAGCAGCGAATCGACAAGATTCACTCGTTTATCGGAGTCACGGCTTTGCAAAAAGGACTCTGATTCAGACGCTGTTGGAATTCGACCAGCCAGGTCGAGATACACACGACGAACCCATTCTGCATCATTCGCTGCGGCGGATGGCGTAACGCCCTCCTCTTCCCAGGCAGCGAGGATTCGTTCATTAATGCGTTCGACGACATCGTCATCGGTCATCGGTTGGAAATTCGAAGCAGTTGCATCTGGGTTGCTCGCCAGAATTGACTCGACTGCTTTCTGTCCAGTCGCTTCAGCGACGCTTCCAGACGGAGGCGTTGCAGGAAGTTGAATTTTGGAGAACTGCCAATTCCGTTTGGGCGATTCTTCAGCAGCGTCATGTTGGGGCTCGATCACCGGCTGATCAGGAACGGCCGCCACTTGAGCGTTGGGCCCATTCAAGTAGATGACCGAGACCATAATTAGGAGCACTGCGCACAGCGAGGCCACAGCGGCGATTGCTTGCTTATTGAATCGCCCTCTTGTCGCTTGGGCGACCGGTGTCCTGCTGCTATTGATCTGCGTTTCAAAGTGTGCGTTTTTGACGATTCCACTTGGATCGGGAAGCGCTCCTAAGCCTGCTGCATCCCAGTAGAGAAGTCCGTGGAGAGTAATCGCTTCAACGTAGAGTTTGCGTGCTTCTGGAGAATTAAGCACTATCTCTTCCAAACGTGAAATGTCTGCTGGAGTGGAAGTCTCTTCGCAGAGCTTTTCCACCAGAGCAAGCAGTTCCTGTTTGTTAAACGTCTTCACTTCAAAATCTCGCTGCGAATAAAATTTAAGTCTTCGTTGATGAGTTTGTGTGAACAGCAGGCTGTCTGGTTAGCTGCCGATCTCAGTTGTGGCCATGCGACGGTGGATACACTCCAGTAATGTCTTTCGAATTCGTCCTAATGATTGATACACCGAATTGAGAGGACGGTTCCTTTTGTGAGCGAGTTCCTTCCCATTCGATCCCGGCTGGTATCGTTGCTGAATCAGTTCTCGGTCTTTGGGATCCAGCTTGCCGAGACAAACTTGTAACGCTTCTCGACGTAATTCCTGTTCCGTTGACTGTGCTTCCGATTCTCCGGCCACCGCTGAGAGAAACTCATCGGAAAAGGTCAGTTTGTCGCGACGATACCGCTGCCGATGTTTCAGGATCTCATACGTCGCGATTTGCCGCGTCCATCCGAAGAAACTGGTGTTCGGTTGAAATTGGTCGAGCTTGGCCCAGATCACCAGATTAGTCTCTTGAAGAATCTCTTCTGCGCTCTGCACATTTCCTGTTTGCGACAGGATGTACAGATAGAGAGTTCGCTGCGCCTTCGTGAAAAGTTGCACAAACTCTTCACTTGGAGGACGTGTTCCGAGATTCTCTACCGAGTCTGCCACGGTCTGTCACGCTGCAATTTCACTGGCCGATGTGCGGAAATCGGGCAGCCTGAACGAAGCCAGACTGCCCGATGATTATCAAACACCTCAATTGTGCTCCGACTCGATTCCGAGTGGAAACGGGCGTTACTAACCAATCAGGCCTTTGATGGCGTTTCCACCGCCAGCGAGTGGCATCGGGCGTCCGAGTTTCGAAGTGTGAACGGTATTCAATGGAATTCTCAGAGCATGTGCGACGGTCGCCCAGAGGTCTCCAGGAAGGTAGCTTTCGCTTGTGATGTTCACACCGTCAGCGTCGGTGGAGCCGATCGCCTGCCCACCCTTCAATCCACCCCCGCCGACCAGCAAGGACCAGCTTGTCGCCCAGTGATCGCGTCCAACTGTCTGATTGATGTTCGGTGTGCGTCCGAATTCACCCATACAGACGATGGTCACGTCGTTCAGCATTCCACGCTGCTCAAGATCGCGGGTCAGGCCGGCGATACCGCTGTCCAAACGAGGGAGATTTGTCGTCTTCAGCGTGTCGAAAACACCTGAATGCAAGTCCCAGTTTCCTGGGAAGTTCACTTCGACAAATGGAACTCCGCGTTCAACAAGACGGCGGGCCATCAGCATTGAACGGCCGAAATCGTGTTCGCCGTAAAGCTTCTTGGTTTCGTCCGATTCATCTGCAATGTCAAACGCTTTCATCTGAGGAGAAGTCATCAGATTGACAGCTTTTTCGTAGACTTCCTTATGAGCCTGCCCCGCGTCACCACGGTTTGACTTGATGAAGTTGTTTTCGATCGCACCGAGCATCTGCAAGCGATGCTCAAGACGCACTTTGTCGAGTGTGTCGGTATTCGCGTTCTGGATGCGTCCCTGACGATCGACGACGAAAGGTGCATGGGACATCCCAAGAAATCCTGGGCTCGCTCCTCCCCCACCGATGGAAACGAATGAAGGAATCTGAAGCTCTTTTCGCTTCGTTCCCAGCTCATAACTGACAACCGAACCGAATGTCGGATGCACGACGGTTGGGTTTGGAACGTACGCTGTGTGCATGTAGTAATCGCCGCGCATGTGATCTGCTTCGCGAGTACTCATGGAGCGGACGACAGAGAGTTTGTCCATTACCTTGGCAATCTCTGGAAGATGCTCAGAGATTTGCAGATCACCTTTGGTGCTGATGGGTTTGAACTCTCCACCGTTCTTGGATGTTGGCTTCAGGTCCCACATATCGATTGTGGGGGCTCCTCCTCCAAGCCAAACCAGAATACAAGCCTTCTGGTTGGATTTGACTTCCTGGGCTCGTGCTTCGAGGTGACTCAGGAAGTGAGTCGCACCCAAAGCTGTCGCACTTCCCATCGCCAGGTGACTCATGAAGTGCCGACGAGACAGGTTGTTTGAAAAGCTGTTGAGCATGAGAGGTCCACTTTCTTGATGATCCGAAGCGTTGAATCTTGTCGTGGGGCAACTGGAAGCGAACACCGCTTCGGCGACCATTTCTGAAACTTTTGTCACAACGTCCAGCGACATCTGTTGATGCTAATTTTGAACGGCACTTAATAACTCCGGTTCAGCGATGTTTCTGAGTCGAGAACCGGACATTTTTCTGGAAAATATCGAAATACCTCTGAGGAGGGTTGATCAGTGATTTACGATGAACTCGTTGGAATTTAGCAGAGCCCAGTACGCATCCTGATAGGCTTTTAGCGGATCAGGTTGATACTTCATTAACTTAAGTAGCTGCGTGGTTTCCTGCTTGGATGGCTGGCGTCCTAATGCCGACAGGTAGAGCGCTTCAATCCGGGCAGCATCTGTCTTGTACTTCGGATTACTGAGAACCGAGTTGATGTAGCTCCCTTTTTCGACGTTGATTGCCTTTTCGACCAAAGCTCCGTTCATCATCAGCAGAGCCTGAGGGATGCTGCCGCTGAAGAGCGTCGGTTCGTTCCCTTCATCTCCTCCGAAGATTCGCAGAAAGTCGACCATCCAGCGTTCGCGTTGAGCTTCCGCTTCTTCGAATCCGGCTCCACCAGCGCGGTCTGCGTTGGTTGCAATCAGGAGCGAATCGTACAGTTGCTCTGCCTGCATGGTTTTCACATACATGTGGCTGAACAATGGGATCTCACCGGCAGCGGGGTTGTCGAAATCATTCTTGGCGTTGAATTGGCTCGTGAGGTTGTACGCTTTTGTATTGCAAATTATCCGCGAAAGTTTTTTCAGGTCGTAGTTGCTGTCGACAAATTCCTTGGTAAGCAAATCGACGATTTCTGGGTGGCTTTCAGGGTTGTGTGGTCCCATGTCGTCCACAGGCCGGGTGAAGCCATAGCCCATGTAGTAACCCCACATCCTGTTGACCATGGCGCGGGCCATCTGGTTTGTGTTGTCGTCGTGGCAGATTAACTTACCTAATTCGGTGCGACGATCTTGTGAGCTGCGGTCGACTTCCGCACCTTTGTAGGCTGGATAAGCGACCTGCATCAGGCCTGCGCGATTTTCGAAGTAAACTGGTCCCATGAACTCACGATAAACCAGCTCTGAGTAATCATCGTCCGTGTCACCGGTGCGTGGATTGTACTTGTCGTGGTCAATACGCTGAGTCTGTCGCAGGAAGCTGTTGAACTCCCAGAACTGATTCTGTTTCCACTCGTTAAATGGATGGTTGTGGCACTGAGTGCATTGGATTTGTTGCCCAAGGAAAATGCGGGTCAAGCGTGCCGTCGCTTCGACGTGATAGTCCTCGGAGCCCGGGTTTAATTGAAGCTGAGCAAGAATGAAGTTCACTGCTCCGTTTTCTTCGAAGTGCCCTTCGGCTGTGATGAGGTCGTAGACAACTTCGTTCCAAGGGCGATTTCTGGCGAATGCCTCACGCAGAAACTTGCGCATCCCCACTCGACTTGTGCGGTCGGGCGTATTTCGGCCGATCAGAATGTTGGTCCAGACTTCTGTAAAGTTCTGGACGTAATCGGGGTCTTCGAGAAGCTGATCGATCAGCTTGGCTCGCTTATCAGATTCTTTGTTTTCCAGGAACGAATGGACCACATCTGCAGGGGGAATATGGCCGACGATGTCCAGGTAAACGCGTCGGACCCACTCGGCATCGTCAGCGACCGGGCTGGGGGTACACTCGTTGTCTGCCCAACCTTGGGCAATCATTCCATCGATCAGATTGACTGTCCGATCTGAGATCCCAGTGCTGAAGTCTTCAACACTGGTCGGGGGAGCGGCAGTAGCGGAAGGATTCATTCCACCGATTGCGATCAAACATGCTGCCCCGAGACAGCCAATGCTGGCAGCCAGTGGCTTCAACGATCGGAAAGAAACTTGGGGAATTGAACGGTTCATGAACTTGCTCATCCTGATCACTTCTACGAACCCAAAGGCTGATTCACTCGGGGGTTTCGTTGAATTGGGAGGTCTCTCATACTGTACCACCGGGAATGCGAAACTGTTCGTTGGAACTTCGAATGATTTTTCGAGTGAACGAACGCGAGGTTTTCTGCTGCGTGCCGTAAGGCATTTTATGCTATGTGGTTGTGGTTTGTATCTGGGCAGGTTTCGAGGCGAATCTTACAGTGAGTTTGCCGTTGTAGACGAACATTGTGCCGGTAAAACACCCCCGGGAACCTGAAAATTGATATTTCCAAACGTGTTCTGTCGTGGGATCTTCCTCGCAGTTTCCAGATTCGACCCGTTTCACGCTCCCCCGGTCGTTCGATACTGGCCCTTCGTAATTGAGATACATCACGCGATGATCGGCGATTGCTTCGCAGGGAATTTCGCAGTTCAGATCGGGAAATTCTTTTAATCTCCAGGCGCGAAGGATACCCCCTGCCTCGATGAGTAAATCCCAGTGACGGTAGGGCCAGTCGTGCTCCAGAATCACAAAACGGGGCATCAGGAAGTCAGCTTCGGCGAATTATGTCGGGGAGTCATGGTGATTACCGTCAATTTTACAGCACAAATTCCTGCCGGCCAACTTGGATTCGTGTGCGTTTCGAAACACCGAAAAATCGTCGAGCCCAGCGGCGATGGCTGGGCTCGGAGATTTTGCAGCAGATTTGTCTCGACAGAGCTCACTTAAACTTGAACATTGATCTCATAATCTGAGCGTTGTTCGCGAGACTGCATTGATCGAGCAGCTTCGTTTCCGATGATTTCCTCTGCAACCGGGTCCCAGTTGATCGTCTCGTTTCTCCGCAGTGCGATGTTTGCTAAGTGGCATGTTGTCATCGCTTTGTGATGAGTCCAGACATCAGAGATCGGTCGATTCCTGGTTTTGATGCACTCCACGAAGTTGGCCTGATGGTTTTCTGCGATCGGGCCTCCATAAACCTCCTCGAGAGCCCCTTCCGGAAGTGGATTCGACTGAAGTTCTTCCACCGGAGCTCCCTTGAGGCGATCTCTCGACACGTGGAATCGCCCCTTTGTTCCTTCGAAGAGTAGCCCGTTATTGTCTGGGGAATTGCTGACGATTCGGACTTCGACACCATTTTGGAACATCACCTTGACGTCGAACTCTGTCGCTGCGTTGTAACTATTGTCCAGCGTCGGGTTTCCATTTTCGAACGGCACGGGGTGTTTGCCCATCACTGGCTCAACGCTGACGGGACCTTGGGTGGGCCCTTGCTGCTCGATTGCCCATTGAGCAATGTCGACATGGTGTGCTCCCCAGTCAGTCATTTTCCCTCCCGAATATTCATACCACCAGCGAAATTCGTAATGGCAGCGACTGTGTCCGTAATGGTCGCCGGTTGCCTTGTAGCGAAAATCGACCAGTGGAGCCTGTCCGAGCCAAAACTCCCAATTGAGCCCTTCTGGGACAGGAGCGACCGGAATTTCACCACTTGTCGGCGCTCCTCCGATATCACAGGTCACTTTTCGGACATCGCCGATGCGACCATCTCGGATCATGGCGATTGCCTGCAGGAATCGGTGTCCCATTTCGGTGCGTTGCTGCGTGCCGACCTGGAAGACAGCCTGAGTCTCCTCGAGAACCTTGATGATCTGTTTCCCCTCATGAATTGTGAGGGTGAGCGGTTTTTCGCAATAGACATCTTTCCCTGCCTGCATCGCTTCGATGGCAATTTTGGAGTGCCAGTGATCGGGAGTCACGATGATGATGGTGTCGATGTCATTTCGTTCGAGGATCTTGCGGTAGTCCTCTTCGAGTTGCAGTTGAGGTTCTTTTCCGGCATCCCGTTGATCTTTCTCGACTCGATCTTTCGCGCGGTTCAGGTTGTTTTGGTCAACATCGCAGAGAGCGACAACGTCTCCGTAATTCTTCATTCGGGTGTACGGATCCTGCCGCCAGCGATCCCCTGTGCCAATGCATCCAATGGTCAGCCGTTCGTTCGGGCTCCGGGCAGCGACTTCTGCGAGACTTCTCTGGCTGCTGAACCAGTAGGGTATCAACGCCCCTCCGGCAGCCAAAGTGGAAACTTTGAGAAAGTCGCGGCGCGAATTGATCTGTGTCATACTTCACTCCAAGAGCGATTTGGCTCGGGTTCAGAAATTGAGAGAGAAACGAAACAGGTACTCAGGATCCCTTGATTAGCGATTGATGCATCAACGTTTGTGGATTTGCTCAGTGGACTGTAGCGTGCATCACATCAGTATTGCAAAGCAATTTGTTGCTCTGAACAGGCGTTAATTTCGAAGAATTCATCGGGTCACAGTCATGTTGAAGCAACCACAATTTGGACCCCATTACATCGCACTCCATTCAATCATCAGATGGATCAGAGGCAGCGTTGGGGCCGGTTTGATTCGCTGTGCGACCGGAGTTCTCGTGGCGGCTCTGTGGGCGTCGACGTTGTACGCTCAAGACCTTTCAATTCCCGATGCGATTCGAAAAGCGGAACGATCTGTTGTGGCGGTCGCTGGCTATATCGGGACACCAGAATATCCGCTTCCTGCTCAGGTTGATCTCTTCCGGATCGTATGCAAGAAGGGCCCGCAGGAAGTTCTTCCCCGGGACGTGATGTGTGGGATCGTGGTCGCCGTAGATCAGTCTGCGAATCGGCTTTTTGTGCTGGCTCAAGCTGAAACCGTGGCGCCGTTTGGCGTGGATAAGAACCAACAGGTCGAGAAGCGATTGCTCGTGGGACTGGCCGGCAAACGAACCTGTCCGGCAATGATTCACGCTCTTGACTGGGAGACTGGGTTAGCAATTCTGCGAGTCGAGGGTATTCCCGAGGATTTCGAAAACACGAGTGCGATGGAACTTGGTGAAGCAGAAAAGGCTATTAAAGGTCAAGAAGTTCTGACATTTGGGAGCCCGTGGGGACTGCTGCGATCGGGAAGTGTTTCTGTCACCAAGGGGATGGTCAGTAATCAGAACCAAGAGCTTTCAGAGACACTGCAACCTTCCGGTTTCAATTCGGTGCTGGAAAATTCAAATCTTTATTGGTCGATCGATACTCGAAATGAATCGGGGATTTCAGGGGGGGCGATTGTCGATGTGCAGGGGAAATTGATTGCAGTTTCGCTTCCCGCCACTCATCGTCTTTTTGGCGAGGCCGGCGGAGTCATCGCCCTTCCCTTGACTCAGGTCATCCGGACGTGGATTGAGAAAATGATTGCCGGCGAGGAAATTGAATACGGTGAATCGGGAGTTTTTCTGGAAGTCGTCCCGGTCAGAAACGCACCGGTCGTCCTGCGGCAATTCGCAAATCAGGGGGAGTTACAGGTTCAGGGATTTTCCAGAGTGTCACCGGCGTACTCTGGAGGAGTCCGGGTTCGCGACCGGATTCTTGAGATTAACGGTTCCACTGTGAGCGGGGTGGCAGATTTCAGAACGTCAATCTCATTGGCTCCCCCCGGAACAGTGACTGAGTGGACGATTTATCGCCCGTCGAATCAGTCGGTTCAGACCGTGAAGGTGCGTGTCGGCAAGAGAGGGACGAATCAGCCGCCCCCAGCGACCGTCCAGTCAGCCGTCCCTTTGAAGTGGCGCGGGCTCAACGTCGGATTTCCGGAGATCCTGCTTTCCGGTCCTCCGATGGAAATTCCGAGTGCGACATCGGAAGGGGTGCGAATTCAAGAAGTGGAAGCTGGCAGCGAAGCAGCCAAAGCGGGGCTGACAGCGGGGCAATTCATTCTGAGAGTAGGTGAACTTCCCGTCGCTTCGCCATCTGAGTTCCACGATGCGTTGAAGTACTGGCCGGGCTCTACTCCATTGAGAATGGATGACGGTCGGGAAGTTTTCGTGAACGCGGCTCCTTGAGTTCATTCACTCACAACAATGGAATTCCGCGGAGCAATCAGTGGTTGTTGAATTGTTGAAAAGCCCTGGTTTTCAGGGAAATCGTCTCAAGTGGCCTCCCTTCCCACTCATCGATAAGATTGTGCTATTGTCCAGAAAATATAAGTGGGGCTGGCGGATTGAATGAATCGCTGGCTCGCCCTTACATTGGCCGAAAAAAGAGTGATGTTTTGGCGTTTGGGTCGGGAGTCAAATGATCCCCGATTGCGAGTTCCGCCGATAATCGCACTGCGAAATCAAATTTATCAGAACAATCCTACTACCCGCTGACGAGAGTCGATGATGTCCCGGAGCGAACGCTTCCACGACAAATTGACGATCGCGGCCTTTTGAGCAGCCATGAAAACTGACGAACTTCGTGAAAAGTACCTCGACTTTTTCGTTTCAAAGGGCTGCGTCCGTCGTCCGAGCGACGTGCTGGTTCCACATGGAGACAAATCGGTTCTGTTCACTCCAGCGGGGATGAACCAGTTCAAGAATGAATTTTTGGGCATTGGTCCGATTGATTTCACTAAAGCGACGACTTGCCAGAAGTGTATTCGTACCGGGGATATCGGGAACGTTGGTGTCACTGCTTACCATCATACCTTCTTCGAAATGCTCGGGAATTTTTCGTTTGGAGACTACTTCAAACGAGAAGCGATTCACTGGGCGTGGGAATTCCTGACCGACAAAAAATGGCTCGGCCTCGATGGTGACCGCCTGACTGTGACGGTCTATCTGGACGACGATGAAGCGTTCAACATCTGGGAAAAGGAGATTGGTCTCGAGTCAAAACGCATTAAGCGGGAAGATGAAGGGGAGAACTTCTGGCCGGCCAGCGCCCCGAGCCAAGGGCCGGATGGCGTCTGCGGACCTTGTAGCGAAATTTATTATCATCCGCCCAGCGGCAGCAAAGAGGTCGAAATTTGGAACCTCGTCTTTACGCAGTTCAATCGCGTGGGGAATCCTCCCAATAACCTTGTCCCGCTGCCGAAGAAAAATATTGATACCGGCATGGGGTTGGAACGCTGCGCTTCCGTTCTGCAGGGGAAAGAAAGCAACTTCGAGATCGACACGATTCGCCCGCTGTGCGTGGCTGCCGGGGACATTCTCGGTGTGAAATACGATTTCAAGGGAGAGCACGGGCGCGCTCTTCGCCGCATCGCTGACCACATTCGTGCAGTCACAATGTGTGTGCATGAAGGGGTTGTCCCGAGCAACGAAAAGCAAGGTTACATCGTTCGCTTGTTGTTGCGACGCGCATTGCTCGAAGGCTATCTGATCGGGATGCAGGATGCGTTCCTGCATCAGTTGGTTCCAGCCGTCGTCGAAGCAATGAAGGTCCCCTACCCTGACGTCGCCCAGTCGATCGTCGCGGCAGCGAACACGATCAAGGAGGAAGAAGAACAGTTCCTCGGCATCGTCGATCGTGGTCTGAAGCGATTCGATAAAATCGTTGACCGTTGCAAGTCTGGAAAGGCTCAATCGGTCACCGGTGAAGAAGCGTTCGAACTGCACACGCAGGAAGGCTTCCTGATTGAGATGACGGAAGCGATGGCAGCTCGCCATAACCTGTCGGTTGATATCAAGAAGTTCGAACAACTGCTCGATGAGCACCGTACAACCAGCGGTCGTGGATCGTTCTCCGACGCAGTGATGGCAGCGGGACCGCTCGACGCGATTCGCACAACGTCCGGGGGAACAACGTTCCTGGGATATGATGAATTGCAGTCATCCGGCAAGATCATTGGAATCATTGCGGAGAAGCAACTCGTCGACGTCATCGAAGAGGTCGGTCACGAAGACCCGATCGCCATCGTCCTCGACAAGACTCCTTTCTATGGTGAAACCGGGGGACAGGTCGGCGATTCCGGCGTGCTCAAAAACTCCAAGGGTGTTGAGTTTCAAGTGATCGACACGCAGCGTGACGGCGAACTGACTCTGCACATTGGCCATCTGAAGTCGGGCAAATTGAGCGTCGGAGATGAAGTACTCGCTGCTGTACACGAAGATCGCCGTGCGGGGATTCGACGTGCTCACTCCGCCACCCACATTCTGCACCATGCTCTGCGACAGGTTCTTGGACCAAATGCTCAGCAGCGTGGATCTTTGGTGGATAGCGACGTTCTTCGCTTCGACTTCTCGCACAAAGGTCCGATGACCTCTGACGAGATTCTGGAGGTTGAAAACGAAATCAATCGCCGTGTCGCTGAAGGGGCATCTGTTTCGACGGTCGTTACCGATCAACAGAGTGCTCGTGATCAAGGGGCGATGATGCTGTTCGGCGAGAAATACCCGGACAAAGTGCGTATGGTGAAGATGGGTGATTTCAGCGTGGAACTGTGCGGAGGGACTCACCTCACAACCACAGGTCAGGTTGGCTTCTGCCGCATTATTTCTGAAGAAGGAGTCGCGAAAGGTGTTCGCCGGGTTGTTGCCTATACAGGGCAAAAATCTCTGGACCATACTCGCGAGACAGAGAACCTTTTGAAGAACGTGGCGACCTCCTTGAAAGTCTCTCAGATCCAAGAGCTGCCACGTCGAATTGAGAAGTTGCAAGCTGAACTGGCAGCAGCCAAACAGCAGTTATCACAGTTCACCAAAGCTGCCGTTGCAGAGTCTGTCGCGACATACTTGAAAGAGGCAGAGGTCATCGGCGAAACGAAGGTGATCTGCCGAAGAATCGAAGATTCGGATCGAGACACCCTGAAGCTGTACGCGGACGACCTGCGTAAGGCCGGCGGCTCTGTCGCGGTATTGTTGGCTGCCGAAATCGATGGGAAAGTGGCGTTGCTCGCAGCAGTCACCCCGGACCTTGTGAAACGTGGTATCAAAGCGGGTGATTGCGTCCGAGATGCAGTGAAACTCGTCGGTGGCGGTGGCGGGGGACGTCCGGACCTTGCAGAAGCAGGTGGAAAAGACGTGACCCAGATCGATGCAGCGCTGGCTGCCGGTGCTGCTCAATACCGTCAGGCGCTATTAAAGTAGTTGTAATCTAATATTCTGTATCCTCGAACTCTGTCGAAGATTCGGGGGTACGGAATTGACGTAAGTTGAGTGGCCAGTAAAATTGGGCACTCGCGGATATGGGGTGACCGTTCTGTTGAACCTGTCTCCTGACGTCCGTTCCTAGGCAGCCGCTCAGAAGGAGAGATCGAGTGCAGGTAGAAATCACTTGCCGTCATGGCTCTATCGGTCCAGATTTTCACGAGTACATCACTCGAAAATGCTCTAAACTTCTGAACATTCTTGAACGGGTGACTTCAATCCGGGTGACGATTTCCTACGAGGGCGATCGTGCCGAAGTGGAAATCCTCGTTGATGCAGAACATAAACACGACTTTGTGACCTCACACGTCGATCTTGCACCAGTCGTGAATGCGACCTTCGAAGCTGCATTGGCGAAAATGGAACAGCAGATTCGAAAATACAAAGAGAAGGTTCAGGATCACCGACGGGATAAACCGTTGAACGAAATCGCAGGGGATCCGACAAAAATCGCAGAAAATGCGGTCGAGTAGATTTCATTTCTCCCTCCTAGCGATCAGAGTTCTTCCTATGGACTCGCGCCTGTGGAGATTCCGTTTGACTACCGTCTACGGTACGAATTTTCTGCAGTCGTAAGCGCTTCGGGTTTTCTGACCTGAAACGGCTGTGGAAAGATGCAATCATGCGATAATTGGTTGCGGACGTTGTTGTTGAATGAAAAGGTGTTTCGATGCGTCTAACGGAATTCGTCGTTCCAGAAGCGATTTTGCCGCAGCTTGTCGTTGACTCAAAACAGGCTGCCATCCGGCAGATGGTTGGGGCGTTAAAAGCTGCCGGTAAGATTCGCGAAGCGGATGAAGAGGCAATTGTTGCAGCCATCACCAAGCGTGAAGAGCTCGGCTCAACAGGAATCGGTCGCGGCGTTGCTGTTCCGCACACGAAGCATCCTTCCGTAGAATCCATTATCGCAACCGTGGCGATTTGCCACGACGGTTTGGATTTCGAGAGTCTCGACGGAGAAGATGTCTACATTCTGTTTTTGCTGATCTCTCCGCCAGACCGCCCAGGGGACCACCTGCGTGGACTGGAAACGATTACTCGTCATCTGAAGAACGACGATTTCTGCAGTTTCCTCAAGCAAGCGACCACAGCACAGGCTGTTATCGACTTGTTACAAGAAGCTGACGACGGTCACGCGTAACCGAACCTTATCTTGTTTTTTGAGTCTCCTTGGATGATTGGCGCGCCTTTCGCTCCTCAATCAGAAAAAAAGGATTCTCATGTCTTCAATTGCATCAGTAACTGGTTCAGATTTGATTATTAGACGCTTGCAACTGCAACTTGCGCAGGGCCTTCATCTGCGGGCCTGTTCGCGCATTGTTGCAATTGTCGGGGCGAATGCAGGTCAAGTCCGGATTCGTTGCGGCGATCGTGTTGCCGATGCTGGTTCAATGTTTGACTTGATTCAACTCGTGGCGGTTCCGGGGGCGGAGCTGGTCATTGAGTGTGATGATGATTCTACTTTAGATGTTCTCGAAAAGCTGGAACGGTATCTCTCTCAAACATCCGATTCGGCTGAGTAAGTCCCCTACCGTTTCATTCAATTCCATCGCGTGCGACCTCCCGTTCGTTCGGAACCTCTTCCATTGAAACGAGATGGCGATTGAGTGCACAATAGGCGAATCGCCTGTAGGAGACATGATGTTCATAAAGCATGGGATCGCGGCCTCCCCAGGAATTGCGATTGGCCCGGCCTTTGTTCTTGGCTTGGAAGATTTCCGCGTCCCGCAAGAGTATGTCAGTGTGGCAGCGGCTGATTCTGAAGTCAGCCGCTTCCGTGCTGCGCTCGACAATGTCGCCAAAGAAATCGCTGCAAATGAAGCACTCGCTGCCCAGCATTTAGGCAAGCAATACTCAGCCATCTTTGCCGCTCACCTTCAATTTGTTCGCGATCAGAAATTAATCGGAGAAATCGAACGAAGGATTCAGGAGCAGCATCAGTCTGCCGAATTCGCGTCCACGCAAGTTTTACGAAGGTCTGCGAAAGAATTACAAAACCTCGGTAACCAGTATCTCGCTGAGCGTGCTGCTGATATTTTCGACCTTGAACGCAGTCTTCTTCGCCATCTGCTCGGAGAGCAGCGTGAAGAACTCTCTCACGTCACTGCCCCGGTTGTCGTCCTTGCGCACAATTTGACCCCGAGTGAAACGGCCAATCTCAATCGCGAATTTGTCCGGGCCTTCGTGACAGAAGTGGGCGGAAGTACCAGCCACACCGCGATTCTTGCAGGAGCGTTGGAAATCCCGGCGATTGTCGGCGTGGGGGATTTCCTCACAGATGTCTCTGGTGGTGAAATTGTCATCGTCGATGGGGACGAAGGCCGCGTGATTGTCGGGCCGGATGAGGCCACACTCGCCCAGTACGAGGCTCGACAGCTTCGAAACCGCACGACCACGGAGAATCTCCAGTCCCTTGTTGAGGGGCCTGCTGATACACGAGACGGAACACGTATTCTTGTCTGCGGAAATATCGAATTCCCAGAAGAGGCTGAACATTGTCGGATGCGAGGTGCGGATGGAATCGGCCTGTATCGCACGGAGTTCCTCTACATGGGGGCTAGCCGGGAGCGGTCGGAAGAGGATCACTACCAGGCCTATCTCCAGGTTGTAAAAAATTTCCCTGATCAGCCTGTGGTGATACGTACTCTCGATCTGGGGGCAGACAAAGTTCCCGGCGCGATGCGTCACGTTTTCCGCGACATCACAAACCCCGAGCTTGGACTACGAAGTATCCGAGTCTCTTTGGAATACCTCAGCCTATTCAAAACTCAATTGCGTGCGGCACTGCGTGCGGGGGCTGAGGGGGACGTGCGGATCATGTTCCCGCTCATTTCGTCGCTCTCTGAGCTGCGACAGGCGAAAATGGTCTACCGTGACGTCTGGGAAGACCTTGAAGAACAAGGAATCCAGTTCCGTCGGGATATGCCTGTAGGGATGATGGTCGAAGTTCCTTCAGCTGCATTGATGGCGGATGAATTTGCCAGAGAAGTCGATTTCTTCTCCATTGGGACCAACGACCTGATTCAATACACGCTCGCAGCGGACAGATCAGATCCATCGGTCGCCAAATATTATAATCCAGCTGATCCCTCGATTCTGATGCTTCTCCGCCGCGTCTTTGCGGCTGGCGAGAAGGCCGGGATTCCGGTCACAATCTGCGGGCAGATGAGCTCTGACCCCAAATTCGTTCCCCTGCTGGTGGGCATGGGGCTTCGTCAATTCAGCGTGACGCCTCAAACGATTCCGGTCATCAAAGCGATGATTCGGAATATGGATTTGGCAGACGCCGAGGAGTTGGCGAGAAAAGTCTCTGTTTTCGAACTTGCGAGAGATATCGAAGCCTACTTGCGCGGGGAGCTGAAGCGGTTTTTGCCGAAAGACCCTGCTACTGAAAGTTGAAAGCGGCAATTCTCGCGCGATGAACTGCCCTGTCTGTAGTCAATCGGCCAAAGCTGACGATTCTCGTTGACCCTCATCGGCAGTCCCTCGTAGAAGCCCTCCTGTTCGGTGTTCGCTAACTGCGA
This sequence comes from Planctomicrobium mucosum, assembly GCF_051466335.1. Lineage (NCBI taxonomy): Bacteria > Pseudomonadati > Planctomycetota > Planctomycetia > Planctomycetales > Planctomycetaceae > Planctomicrobium > Planctomicrobium mucosum. The sequence goes on from NZ_CP195793.1 coordinate 2,450,826, forward strand.
GGGTTTAAACATGCGTCCAATGTTGGCCGCCAAATTGTTTGTTCTGTCTTTTCTTCCTGTGGCAGTTCCTGTCGCCTACGCGCAGCAATCTGCTCCACGAAGTTTTCCAGAATATCATCAGGTCGGACAGCCAGGCCCCGAGTACTCTCGGCCTGTTGCCGGAGCCTTCCATTATCCAGCCTTGAATGCCACTGCGGCATCGACGGCCCCGCCTCCTCAGGGATCACGTCCTGTTTCAGGTGCTTCGCAGATCGTTCAGGTCTCGGGGACAACTGGACCATGGACGGGTGGTTCCCGATTGTCAGAGCCGGTTGCTGCTCCTCCAGCGACAGTCGTGCCTCCGTTCAACGCGAGTCAGAGTCGTCGAACAGTGGTGTCTGCGGAACACTCGATTCTGGTCAATGGGCCGACTCATGTTCCACCGCTGGCGGCGAACGAGGTTCAACCGGTCAGTTGGTCGGTTCCAGAAGGTGCGGCTCCTGTCGCGCCGCTGCTTCCGCCTCCACCAGCGGCTCAGGCTGCATCTACAATAATGCAGGTGTCCGCCGCGGATCCGGTTCCACCTCCACCAGAAATTCCAATGTCAGCACAAACTATGCAGCACTATTCGACTGCATGGAATCCTGATGCCGGCATGCAATCACAACCTACTCCGATCAATCCGACGCTGCCCGAAGTTGGGCCAGCGGCAGATTTCAGCCAGTACGGCGATCAGCCATTTCTCCATCACCCTGGTGTTGATCAGGGGATGGGCATGGAGATGTCGATCGATGGATGCGGCGCCCCCAGTTGCGGCATTCCGAGTTGCAGTATTCCAAGCTGCAGTATTCCAAGCTGCAGTATTCCAAGCTGCAGTATTCCAAGCTGCAGTATTCCAAGCTGTGGATCGCCCACTTGCGGAGCACCAAGTTGCAGCATGCCAAGCTGTAGTTCACCGATGAATTGCGGCTCGCCGATGGGCGCCGACATCGACTTTGGAGGTCCTCAAGAGACTTACCGTAACTTGAACTATCCAGACAGCATGTGTCAGCCGCCTGATCCAATGGGTGTGTTCCTTCCTTACGTGACTGGTGGAACAAAGCTGGGCAATCATCGCGTGATCAGCGGCGGTGGATTCTTCATCCCACTATGGCAATCTGCGGATACTCTGGTCTTTACTGACCTGCGAGCCTATGCGGACGACCGCGATGCTGTGGATGGGTACATTGGTCTGGGAGCTAGAACTTATCTGGACCCAGAATGGATCTTTGGAGCTTATACGTACGCTGACCTGGCATCGACGAGTGAGAAGAACTTCTTTGCTCAGGCACAGCTTGGTTTCGAATTGCTGACCGTGGATTGGGACTTCCGTGTCAACGGATACGCTCCGGGAGTTGCTCACCGATCATCGAATTCGAGAAGTGGAATTTCGAACGGAACTGCAATTACTCACAACTTCCGTGAACGACTTTATCCTGGTGTGGATTTCGAAATTGGAAAACGACTTCTTCACTGGGGCTTCAATGATCAATTCGAACTCCGCGGGTTTTTGGGTGGATATCAGTTCGGCCAATCCAATCCAAACTTCCCTGAATTCGGCGGTGCACGCGGCCGACTCGAAATGCGAATTTACGATCTCGCCTGGGCTGGTCCTCAGTCACGTCTCGAATTCGGAACGGAAGTCAGTTGGGACCGTGTCCGCGACACTCAAGTCTTCGGTTTCATCCGAGCCCGCTTTGCCTTCGGTGGAAAAGGCCAGAAGTCTGTTCTCGACCCACTGCGTCGTCGAATGCTCGACAACACAGTTCACCGCATCGACTAACAAAAAACTCTGTTCGAGTTGGCGTCCCAGTGGCGACCAACTCAGAGTTTGAACGGACAGCATTGACAGATCCATTTCCTTCGCTGGAAATGGATCTGTTTTTTTATCTCGCTGCGATTTCAGCGTTACGGTGGAGATCTCGCGGGTGCTTGTAGTGGGGGACGGCGGGAATTGGTTGGTAACTCAGATCTGCTGCGTAAAATTCACGTTCTGGATGGGAGGGAATGACGCTTCTCCCCAATCTTCGGCTCATTGAATAGCTCAAGCTGTGTGTCCAATTCTTGGCGTTGCGGAGAAAGATCCTCCCCTTCTCTTCAGGAACCAGTCCACCGATTCGTTGAGATTCAGCAACCTTCGTAGCAACATGGGAGATTTGTTTCCCAAGTCCGATTGCAGTTTTTACGGTGATGGATGCCTCTGTATCCTCTGGTCCGATTTCTGGCCAGAATTGGGAGAGGATTGGCCCGCGGTCGATCGAACGATCGATTTGATGAATTGTTCCACCGAGTTGGCTGTAATCACCAAAATAGAGCGGCCAAAACAGTGTGTCTTCGCCTCGGTAAGCTGGCGCGATTCCCCAGTGAACGTTCATCGTTCCATATGTGGGGATCTCGAATACCGTCGGTTTGAGGATCGGGCATCCAGATGTGACGATCAGATCTGGAGCAAGGCGTGAGACCAAATCCCGAACTTCCTGAGAATTGGCTTGATCACGTTTGATCTCGTAAATCGGAACCCCATCCGATTCAAGTCGGTGGTGATTGGCGTCCCGGAAAAGTACTTGTTCCACTTCTCTTTCGAAATGAACCAGTTCGCGATTGCTGTGCCAGTGGTTGAGTCTGTTGTTCACGCTTCTGAAGGGATGTCGCAGCAACTTCTTTAGCTTCGCTGATCTTAGCTCAGAAGGTTTGTTGGATAATCCTGTTGGCTGAATGACCGCCGCCAGAGGAAATGCGTCATGCAATTGCTGAATGACGTGGCGGTGAAATGTCCCAAGGCTACTGATCGCGACGATTTTCATTGAAATCCAACGAATCTGGAGCAATACAAGGACAACAGCTCCGCTGCGAGACGACTTCATCGCTCGATGACGGAGGCCGTGCTTGAGTGCTGAAAAACGGGCAGGCACACCTCCGTGCAGATCTGCATCGAGGTGTAAGCGACGTGGGGGGGTGAAGCGAATCTAATGCAGTTCGGGGTGTACCGGACCCCGGATGGGGAGATTTCAGAAAAATCGATCCCTGTGGTGCGTCAACGAATCCCAATAATCCCTACAACTGGATCTGTTCGCTGATTTGATCGCTGCAACACGAGCCTGGTTTGGCGAGTGCATCTGGCTTGATTCCCTGTCGAACCCGGGCTGCGCTCTAGCCTCTGTCTCAGGTGTGTGTTGCGGCGAAAGGTGGCAATCACTCGTTCACGCACACCTGAGGTGAACGCTGTCTGAACGCCACGCTGTCGTGAGAGGAAATCTAGAAGGTTTCGAGTGGCCGATTCTGAGCGGGGACTTTCCCGACTTTCGCCAGATAGGTCTGCCATTCTTTGAACTGCGGAGACTTCACGAATTCCGCGTAATGTTCGTTCTGCCGTAGGTCATTCCACTGTAAGTCGAACGTCTCATCCATCGCAATCAGGAGTTGCAGCATCTCGGGATGCGCCTTGAGATCGATGTACAGGGAAAGAGCGATGAAATGAGGAATGATCTCCCCTTGAAAGGCTTGAATTGCCACTGAGATTCCCTCGAGAGCCGCTTCGCGATCCCCCATGGCGGAATAAACTCTGGATCGAGTTAAGCCGATAGCAGGGTCGCCCCCCACATAACTTTCCAATCGATTCAGCGCTGACAACGCCTCTTCATGCCGATTGAAATGTGAAAGTGGATCGACGGATAGAAGGTGAATCAATGGGTCGTCCGGCGCAGCCTTTAGTAGATTGTCCAGTGCTTCGTTGAACTCGGACTCATTATCGGAGGCAACCATCGCCATGACTCTGGTACGAAGGGAAATTGGATCTCCCTGCTCTTCCGGGGTGAGAGTCTCGAACAGCTTCAGGGCTTCGGCTGGATTACTCTGAAACAGCGTGAGCATTTGATTTCTATGCACTGCTCTGTCGAATTCTTTGGCGTTTCTCCCTGCCGCGATGGCAATCAACCCTCGATTCTTCTGCGCCAGCAAACCCGCGAGTAAGTCGTGGGTGAGCTTACTCTGAAATTCTCCGATCAACGCGACTCGAAGATCCTCAGCCAGAATGTTTCCGTCCTGGTTAATGAGTCTGTATTCGTGATAGTTCAGTGCTCCGTCGGCGAGCAGCAGCCTGAAGCGGACCCATCGACGCCCATCTTTCTCGTAGATCTGCTGCAACATGTAATGGGAATTGTTTTGGTGCACAGTGTCGGCGATCGCCGTGATCAGGCTGTCGAGCATTCCCTCGCATTGCGACATTGTGAATTGATCCTGCAGCGGGTTTTCGACTGGGAGCCCTGCTGCGACAATTTGGGCGTGTCGATCGAGACTGAAGACCGGCTCCTCGGACTTCCCGGCGATGAGTTCTGTAAGCCGTGCGGCAAATTCGCTCGCCTCCAACTGAGTGACCGTCTTCTCGGCATCGGTGAGTTCAGGGACCTGATAGGGGTGTACGTTGGGTTTGCTTGCGGGCGTTTTTTTCGGTTCGTGAACTGGCTTGTCTGATGGCTGAGTGGGTGTTTTTGCAGGCTGAACGGCTCGCTGTTTGCGTTCTATTGTCGATCGGCTTTTCTTGTTCGATTTCTGGGAATCAGTTGCTTCTGGCTGAGGTGCTGATTCAGGCTCTGCTTCAGTTTTCTGCACAGAGGACTGAGGGGCGTCGTCAGCACGAAGTGTCGCAGGCGATGCCAAGCAGATTGCGGAAAACAAGCAACCGACAAAAAAGATGGCTGATGCGAGGCGGCGTTCACTGAATCTCGTGGACTTTTGAGAGGTCAGGGGCACGGTTGAGCCTTTGAGGAGGGTGACCATTTTGAGCGGATCAAACGATTCCTGAGTATAGAGATTTTCTGATCAAAGCGTCTATCGGTCTCAGTTTTACAGAAACGACGTGGTCGAGATTCGATGAAAGTATAAAATTCCGGAGAGGACACCAGTTCACCTACCGGTTCGCCATTGACCGGATCGACTGAATCGCGAACAATCCCGAGGCAAGACACTTCACATCGCAAAGAAGGCATTCAGCCATGTTTGAAATGAATCATCGGCATCTCTCACCGGTTAATCCGCAGAATGCCGACTACCAGCGAACTCGCCAGATGGGTGTGGGCGACCTGTTGCTGGAAAATCGGATTATCTTCCTTGACGGTCCGATCCATGACGGCAATGCCAACCTGATTGTCATGAAGCTGCTGTATCTGCAGTCTGAAAACCGCCATCAGGACATTCATCTTTATGTCAATTCGCCTGGTGGATCGGTCACCGCGACATTGGCCATTTACGACACCATGCAATTCCTCGAATGTCCAGTCGCGACCTACTGCGTTGGACTGGCAGCGAGCGGCGGAGCGATTCTGGTTGCTGGCGGTGCAGCTGGAAAGCGGTTCATCCTTCCGCATGCGAAGATGATGATTCATCAGCCGTACGGTCAGGTCGGGGGACAGGTCTCTGACATCGAAATCCAAGCGCGAGAGATTCTCGAAACTCGCGAAGTGCTGAATCGCATTCTGGCTGCCCACACAGGTCAGAGTGAAGAGCGAATCGCTAAGGATACCGAGCGAGATCGTTACCTTTCCCCAATTCAAGCCAAGGAATATGGCTTGATTGACGAGATCGTCACTCCGAAGAAAAAAGGAAAAGCGGTCGTTCAGGAAGCCACGCAAGCGGCAGAAAATCGGTCCGCATAATGCGGAGTCGGTTTCGCCCGCCGCATTGCTGTTGCGTCCGTTTTGACACGGGTGCCCTTTAGAACAACTCTCTCAATTCGAGATTTTTCATCATGTCTACACTCGTTCCGTTTGTTGTTGAGAAATCCGGTCGCGAAGAACGCGCGATGGATATCTACAGCCGACTGCTCAAAGACCGGATCATCTTCTTGGGGTCACAGGTGAATGATCAGGTCGCGAACCTGCTCGTTGCCCAGATGCTCTATCTTCAGTTCGAAGATCCAAAAGCAGACATCCACATGTATATCAACTCTCCAGGCGGTTCTGTGACCGCTGGAATGATGATCTACGACACAATGCAGTACATCACCTGTGATGTTGCCACCTATTGCATGGGACAGGCAGCAAGCATGGGGGCAATGCTGCTGACAGCTGGAACCAAAGGGAAGCGTTACGCTCTCCCGAACAGCCGGATCATGATTCACCAACCATTGGCGGGAATGGAAGGAACCGCTGTTGAGTTGGAAATTCATGCGAAAGAAGTGATCAAAATGAAACGCAAGCTCAATGAACTGCTTGCATTCCATACTGGTCAAACCATTGAAGCGATCGAATCTGGTACCGACCGTGACAATTTCATGGCTGCTGAAGAAGCGGCTGCCTTTGGACTGGTTGATAGCGTTCTGGACCGCGTTCCACACGTTCCTGTCGGCTGAATTTCAGCCAAATTTTCCCAGAATTGATTTCCGATGACACGTTTTCGAACATGGAAGTTCGACGACCGAAGCGGCCTGCTGAGCCTGCTGTTGATAATGGGATTCCTGTTCCCCGGGTGTTGGGCCCGGGGAAACAGCGAGTTGCTGGAATCGCAGCTACGTTCACAGGAATCGCATTTGCGTCGATATGAAAATGAAGTCTCGCAACTCAAGTCGAGTCTGGCTCTCACTCAGCGAGAGCTCGATCTGCTTCGATCTGATCATGCTGCCCAAGGGGGAGTTCTCTCCGCCGAAGAGGTCAGCCGTGCTCTCGCTCAGACTCAGGGGATCGTCTTTAACACACTGCTGACAGCCGGTCAGGATCATGATGAGCAAAATGGAGATGAGCGGTTTCATGCTGTCTTCTACCCGCATGACGATCGCGGCGATCTCGTGAAACTCTTCGGGCGAATTGAGTTCGAAGCGCTGGATATTTCGCTCCCTGCGGATCAGAAGGTGATTGGCCACTGGGTCTACGAAACGGAAGATGCCCGAAAGCTCTGGTATACTGGTTTCATGACTTCGGGATTCCAGATCGAGGAATCGTGGCAGCGACAACCGATCGGTAGCAAGATTCTGCTTATCGCAAAGTTGCAAACGATTGATGGGCGGAAGTTCGAAGCCAACCACACCATCAGCGTAGTCCCTCCTTCGAACTCGGTGAGTTCTCCGCTTGAACTTCCTCAGGTGATCAACATGAAAGATGTTTCTGACGCGGCTGGCGCATCGAAATCTGTGCCGGTTCGATCAGCGGGCTTCGTGAGTGACGATGGTACCCGACTTGTTCCACCGCCAGATGCCTGGGAATTTGAGGCGAAACCTGAAGCGCAGAAGCCAGGACGATCCACTCTGGAAGACAGTGGGAAGGCTCAACTTCCGAATGCTTCGACCGAAGCCTCTGAGGCTCCCCCCTTCCCGCCGATGTTAGACACCTCAGACAACTGGATGGAAGAGTCCATTCCGGTGCTGCGATAGCGTGGGCTTTCAGCTTTTCTGAATGATTGTGATGCGAAATCTTTCAGACTTTTCAATTTCTCAAAAAGGCCTGCTGTTCTCCATTGTTCAGCGGATTTTATCTGTGACAGAATAGAGGCAGGCTGTTGATCGTCACTTCTCGTTCGTTGTGTACCGTGAGAATTGAGCGCCGAAGCTTCTCATCTGGTTACCCTCGATCGATGAAGTTGCGTCAGTCGAGGGATTGGAAAATGATATGGATTTAATCTATCGATTTGACTCGACCGAGAAGACACTGCTGCCGCAGGATTTGGATATTGTCACGGCAACAGAGATGATGAAACAGGGGAACGAGCGATTCGTTGAGATGCTCAAAACTCTGAATTCTGCGAACGGCGAGGGGCATAGAGATCAGTCGATTGTGATGCGATCGTGCCCGATTACGTTGGGACTTCCAACGAGCCCGGGCAGTGTTCCGACTCAGGCGCCATTCGCACTGGTCGTGGGGTGTTCTGACGCTCGCGTTCCGATCGAAATTGTTTTCGACCAGTTCTTCAACGGAATGTTTGTCGTTCGGCTTGCAGGGAATTCGCTCAGCACTGATGGGCTAGGGAGCGTGCAATACGCTGTCCGCACGATGTCTCACAGCTTGCGTCTGGGGCTGGTGCTCGGACACACTGGATGCGGTGCGATGACTGCCGCTGTCGACTCCTATCTCGCTCCGCAGGAATATCTCGAAATTGGTTTCAGCCATCCGCTCCGGTCGATTTTGGACCGTGCGATGATTGCTGTTCGAGGTGCGGACAGGGCGATTAAATTCTCTCCCAATACCAGTGGCCTTTCCAATGCAAAACGCAGGGAATTGTTGATCGAGATGACGGTCTATCTCAATGCAGCGATCACCGCATTTCAGCTTCGGCATGAAGTACGGCAACTGGGTAACACGGAAATGAAGATTTGCTACGGGGTCTACGATCTCCTTGATGGCCATGTCGGCTCTGAACCGATTAACCCACGGACTTCTAAGAGTGGTCCGAAGATTTTCGCGGAACCACCTGAGAGTCATGAAGAACTTTCAAGCCTTGCGAAGGGCTGGGTTCAACAACTGCTCGAAAGATAAAGATTGCTGCTGCCAGCTATGAAATAAAACAAGGCTCCTGGGATCAGATGTGATCCCAGGAGCCTTGTTCGTTGAACGCAGTGACAATGACGCTGCGGGCTCTTGCCAGCGACTATTCCTGAACCATTCCCAATCGAATGAGCTTGGACAGACATTCATCCCGCTCGCGGCTGCGAGTGAGTTCTTTCCAGCTGGGATGCTGACATTCGCTAAAGACCGCCTGTGTAAATGGCGGGGTCAGATGGTTCTTTGTGGCGTAGGACTGGACCTGCTGGATGACCTCGACGTCGAGCCGAGTGAGGTGCATCGATTGCATCCTGTAATCCTGAAACGCTTCCCAGACCACGGGGAACAGCGGGGCAACGATCTTCTCACCGATCGTTGTGGCGTATTGGCGGATTTCAAGCTGAGCGTGGGAATCCATTCGGAGTGCGAGGAAGTGCAATAGGTTGTGCAGGTCGACCTTCCAGTATGCTTCCGTGTAGGTACAAAGCGGCAGGTCTTTTCGGGCAAGTTCGCGAGCGACACCTGCTTCCAGACGTTCCTGGTAAAGGTCGCGTGCGGCATCTTGAAATGCTCGCTCGGATTCCGTGAGCTTTGCCCCCTGCTCTGAAGACAGCAGTCCCCCGCTTCCCTGTCGGTTGGTCGTTGCCTGCGATCGCCATTCCTCGGGCAATGTTGTCTGCAATGAGTCAATCGCGACCGAATAGCGAGTGCTGTATTCGTTGACGTTGGCTGTGCGATGGCGAATCCATTGTCGCCAGCAATCCATCGGGACGCGGACGAGGAGTTTGATTTCCGCCATTTCAAACGGAGTTGTATGTCGATGACGAAGTAAATAGCGGATCAGGGTACGGTCGTCCGAGACCTTTTTCGTACCGGCTCCATAACTCACTCGGGCCGCCTGGACGACGGCGCTGTCGTCTCCCATGCAGTCGACAAGGCAGACAAACCCGTCATTGAGAACCTGAAACTTTTCCCAACGCAGCGTGTCGATTGCGGAATTTTGAGACATGGGTAAAGGCGATCTTGAAGCTGGATTTTCGTCGCGTCGGCGGACAATCTTTGTCCATCTACCGTTGCGAGCGATTCCGGGAATTATGGTCGAGCCCCACCGATGTTTCAATAACGTGTCGGCTCATATCGGTGAATGTCATCACGATTGAAGACTTCGTCTGCTCTCGGGGGAACCTTCAGGAATACTCGCGTAGATCTCCGAATTGATCCGGTGGTGCTTGTTGATCGGTTTTCCTTCGGCGGAGATGGTCCAGACTTCCGGTTGGATTGCGGGTTGTGACAACCATGATTCGGTCTTCACGCTGATTCTGTCCTGGTCGATATGACGGGAAAGAAGATTCTCATATCTGACGGGCCATCCGCGGGAACAGATGTTGAACTTCAATTTCGTCTGGACGAGTGGACAATTGTGCGGACAAAAGGAAGCTGTTCGATTGGTTCGGATCACCAACTTTCGGAGACAATTGAGGGAAAGAGGAGTTTCTATCAATGTTCACTGTTGGGTTTCTTGTGGCTCTGCGGTACTTGGTTGCGGAGTGTCAAATTCTTGATTTTGGTCAGCTCGGCAAGTCTTTTCGATGAATTCGGTTTTGATGCATATGTCAATTCCGACCTCAGATTCGCGCAAAAACAACGGACGAGCGCACGATACAGGTAAAATCAGGACACTGAATGATCAGAACCACACGGAACGAGGATTCATTCCAAATACGGGAATGCCATGACATTGAATCTACCGCATCCAAGCCATAGCATTCCCATTAGTAGGAGAACTAACGCATTTGCTTTTATTGATTTAATGAAATAGAGGCAGTGCTGTCGAGCGGTCTTGCGCCTTGAAGGATTCAATGCGCGGAGACAGGTCGATCCCTTCGTCCCCTAGCCCCACGTCGCTCATATGTCTGCAATCGAATCGGTACTTCAGGAAACCCGACAGTTCCCGCCTTCCCCGGAGTTTTCGCAATCTGCACATATTTCTTCAGAACAGCAGTACGAAGCACTGTGGCAACGTGCGAAAGATGATCCAGAGGGGTTCTGGGGAGATCTTGCAAAAAGCGAACTCGAGTGGTTCAAGCCGTTCGATACGGTGATGCAGGGGCAGATGCCGAACACGAAATGGTTCGAGGGGGGCAAGATCAATGCGAGCTATCAGTGCCTTGATCAACATCTGAAGACGCACCGTAAAAACAAAGCTGCGATTATCTGGGAAGGTGAACCGGGGGATACCCGAACCTTGACTTATCAGCAGTTGCATCGAGAGGTGTGCAAGTTTGGAAATGTGCTGAAGAAACTCGGCGTTGTTTCCGGTGACCGTGTCACACTGTACATGCCGATGATTCCTGAGCTTGCGATTGCCATGCTGGCATGTGCTCGAATCGGAGCGACTCATACGATCATCTTCGGTGGTTTCAGTTCGGAAGCAATTGCTGATCGCAACAATGACGCCCAATCCAAGATTATTGTGACTGCCGATGGCGGATGGCGCCGCGGAAAAGAAATTCCGCTGAAGGAAAACGTCGACGCGTCTTTGACGAACTCTCCTTCTGTTGAGAAGGTCGTTGTCGTTCGTCGCACTGGCGGCGAAGTCGATATGGTTCCAGATCGTGACTATTGGTGGCACGATCTCATGGAAACCGTGGATGCGGACTGCGAAGCGGAACAACTCGATTCAGAACACCCGTTGTTCATTCTGTATACATCGGGATCGACAGGCAAACCCAAGGGGGTCTTGCACACAACTGCCGGGTACATGCTCGGCACGAAAATGACCACCAAGTGGGTTTTCGATCTGAAGGATGAAGACACTTATTGGTGCACCGCCGATATTGGCTGGATCACCGGTCATAGCTACATCGTTTACGGACCGCTGGCGAACGGTGCCACTTCTGTAATGTTCGAAGGGGCTCCAAACTGGCCAGATGAAGGTCGATTCTGGGAACTGATCGAGAAATACCGCGTCAGCATTTTCTACACTGCTCCGACTGCGATTCGCGCGTTCATTAAGTGGGGAGACCACTGGCCGCAGAAGTACGACCTCTCGTCGCTCCGACTGCTGGGATCTGTCGGTGAGCCGATCAATCCGGAAGCCTGGATGTGGTATCACCGGGTCATCGGAGGCGAACGCTGCCCGATCTGTGATACATGGTGGCAGACCGAAACCGGCGGCATCATGATCAGTCCACTGCCCGGTGTGACTGCCACGAAGCCCGGTTCTTGCACGAAGCCGCTCCCCGGAGTTGTGCCGGCGATTGTCAGCGAGACAGGCGAATTGCTCGAAGCAAATCAAGGTGGTCTTCTGGTGATGACTCAGCCTTGGCCGCACATGCTGCGAACCCTGTACAACGACCATGACCGGTTTGTCGACACTTACTTCGGCAAATTGGAAGGGAAGTATTTTGCTGGCGACGGAGCCCGCAAGGATCAGGATGGCTACTACTGGATCATGGGGCGCGTTGACGACGTGCTCAATGTCTCGGGACACCGCCTGAGCACCATGGAGATCGAATCGACTCTCGTGTCTCACCCACTCGTCGCAGAAGCGGCAGTTGTTGGGTTTCCGCACGAGCTCAAAGGCGAAGGGATTTGCTGTTTCGTGACTCCAAAGGGGGGGACTCCGACAGAGAACGAAAAGAAAGATTTGATTGCGTACGTCCGGAAGCAGATTGGGGCTCTGGCAACGCCGGATCAGATCCGCTTTACTCCTGCACTCCCGAAAACCCGTTCTGGCAAGATCATGCGAAGACTGCTGCGTGACATTGCTGCTGGCAAGGAAAGCGTGGGAGATACCTCAACGCTTGAGGATTACAACATCCTCGCCAAGCTTCGCGAAGACGAGTGATCTCGGATTATTCTGAAGCAATTCTGAAGAGCCGCGCTAGTAAAGTGCGGCTCTTCTTCATTTTGATCTGCTGTTTTTGCTGATGTCGACTTGTAATGGCGATGCCGCCATGTTCGGTTTCTGTTGTTCTAACTGTGATTTAGCAAGCGATTTACGGAGTTCTGTTGCGAGATTCAGGACTGATACGGAGTGTGGTTCGGGATTGTTGGAACAGATTTGCTTCTGGTAAAGACTTTAGCTGTCAGTCCATTTCCCCGGAGCAGTCATGTCTGGAACTCATCGATCCAACAACCTATTTGTGCGCGCCCTCGATCCTTCGTTTCTCGGCGGTGCAGCGGCCACGGTTGCGTTCTACGCTTTCGTCTGGCATGAGTCGATGCGTGAAACGATGCTTCATAAGTACACGACAGAGCACGCCGTCGAGTACGTGATTGTGGCTCTGTTTCTATGGGGACTGGCCGACGTCGTCCTTCGAGTTTTCTCGTTTCCCGGGAATTTCGGGGCTCTCAAGAACTCCTGGATGCCCAAGCAGATTGGAAAAGAGTCTGTTTCAAAGGCTGAAGAGTTGCTGAAGCTGGAACAGCAGCAGAGTCGCTCGTACCAGAATTCCCGCGTCGGCCAGCGGTACGCTCAGTCGCTGCAGTACATTGTCGACGAGCAGTCTGCGGCAGGTTTGCGCGACCATCTTCATCTGCTCTCAGAACTGGATCATGATCGCACTCATGGGAACTACAGCATCGCGCGGTTCATTGCGAGTGTGACTCCGATTCTGGGCTTTTTGGGAACAGTGGTTCACTTCGGTACCGCACTGAGCGGGATCTCGTTCGACAAGATGAGCGAGAAGCTGCCGATTATCGTCGCTGAAATGGGAACCGCGTTTAATACGACAACTGTCGCGCTGGGCGCATCCATGATGATGATGCTCGCTGTGTTTGTGTGTGAGCGAATTGAACGGTCGATTATCAGTTCGATCGATCTACTTGTGAAGCAGGACTTGCTGAATCGGTTCGCGACCCATGATGCGAACCTCGTTCCATTTCTGGCGACCCTTGAGTCTGCCAACGCGATGGCGATGCGCGCCATTGAACAGACGTTGCAGGGGCAAGTTGCTGTTTGGACACGAGCGATGGACGGGTTGTTTCAGCGGTTCGAGGAACGCCAGCAGGTTGAGACGCTCGCTTGGGAAAATGCCTTGAAGTTGCTTCAGACGCGGCATGAAGCAAACGGTGATGCACAGGACGAGCGGGTTCGAAAAATGCTCTCCCAAGTGGAAATCAGCCAGGCTGCCCACATGGAAGTCATTCGCTCGACCTTGGAGAAATCCGGATCAATCGGAAAAGAGATCCGTGGTCTAACAGAGACACTCGAGACTGTGGCTCGAGGTGAAGGACGGCTTGCAGAGCTGCAGGGAACTCTGACAACCAACCTCCGCGTTATTCGTGAGACCCAGCAGATCGATGAAGCGATGCATGGTCTCACCGCTGCGATTCACTTGTTGACTGCTCGTCACCGTAAGTCTGACGGTCAGGAAGCGGCAGCGGCCTAGCCCCTGTCTCAGGTTTGTGTGGCGGCAACTGCACGCAATAGGTCGATGAAACTCGGCGTCTAGCATCGCTGAGACGCCACACTCTTGCGAGAGGCGCTCTCGGCGAGTTTGAAGTGTCTGTGTCCAAAAGAAAGTCCCCTCGATCCATCGGTTCGTGGGGACTTTTTATTTTTGACCGGCATCCGCTGTCAGTCAGATGGGGAAAATCCAGCGAAGCCGAATGCAGTTGTATGACTGAGAGTGACTCAACGTTGCTTAAAGCGGTATCGCGAGTTCTGGGCGGCTTAGGATTCGCAAGCCGTTAATGCTTGCTTTGGAACGGGTGGGTCGCCGATTCGCTTATTTGGTCACACTTTAAAGTGGAAGAGACTTCCTCTCCTCCGTGGGCAGAAATGCCCGAATTCACATCACTTCAAGATTTCAATAGTTGTTGTGGTACTGATGTGTGCGTCGCATGCGCATGAAATTGGGCAGTCTTTGCGAAAAAAAGTTATCGGTTGCCATTTGTGTTTCATTGGGACTAATAGTTGCGGTAATAAATGACATAAATAGCTTGATTCCGGTGCTGTCATTCGGTTACAGCTGTTATCAGCAGGGTCCCCCGAATGATCCTCGGGGTTTTACTGCTGCTAGGCCATTTCAAGCTTCACGGTGTTCTGAGAAGCCTCGAGTGGCTGGATCGTATTTGTTTAAGTAATTCCGTTTTTACGTCAGAAGGAATCGGCATGAAATTGAAGAATTCAACTGCACGGCTGAAAGGGTTCACACTGATTGAGCTCTTGGTCGTAATCGCGATCATTGCGGTATTGATCGCCCTGCTGTTGCCGGCGGTGCAGCAGGCCAGAGAGGCTGCTCGTCGCACGCAGTGCAAGAACAATCTTAAGCAGATCGGCTTGGCAGTTCATAACTACCACGATACTCACAACTGCTTTCCACCAGGTTCAATGAGTGGAGCGCCAGCAGGACAAACCGGATGGGATACAGGTTTCTGGCGGATGCCAAACTGGCGCGCATCGATTTGGCCGGGTCTGGATCAGGCAGCATTATTCAACGCAATTGACTGGGCCTCCTGGGACCGAACCGTCTGTTCGGGAAGCGGACTCGAAGCGTACCGGGCTCTCCTCCGCGGCCATGTTGTGCCCGCATACGTTTGCCCGTCGAGCCCATCTAACCCGAATCCAACCGGTGGTGATTACCACGCAAACTCAGATGCGGTTCAAGTGCCGATGTACATCGGGATTGCTGGCGCGTCTCTCTACGACACTTCCGCTGAATTCCCAGCGGGTAACTCCGTCGGATTTGTGAACGGCTATGGTGTCGTTACAAACAACGGGATCATGCAAGTGAATGCCGTTTCTCGTATGCGAGACATTACAGATGGATCGTCCAATACGATGATGATTGGCGAGCAGTCTGGAACGGTTCAGAACCGTGATATTCGCAGCGGACATTATGGCGGCTACGGCGGGTCGCTCATCGGTGGTTCGATCACTCCTGGTCGTGGTGGTGATTCCAGTTCGAATGAGTGGTTTACAGGCGTGACGGCAGTTGTTTACTCACCTAACGCGAAAACAATCGCAAACGGTTCTTCAAACGTTTACACCGCAAACACCCTGCTGAACTCTCATCATGTGGGCGGAATTCACGGACTGCTCGGAGATGGGTCTGTCCGATTCGTGAGTGATAACATCAGCATGGATACTTTCCGTGCTCTGTGTGCTCGTAACGATGGATTTGTGCTGGGCGAGTTCTAGTCCCTGTTTCAGGGGAGTGTGAGGACGAATGCTGGCAACGGCACGTTCAAACGCTGTGTTGATCGCCTCCGGAACGCCGCACTCTGGTGAGCGGCGTTCCTGGAGCCGAGAGCTCCAACTTGCAGGAATGAGGCGAGTGCAGGAAATCACATCACGCTTTCTGCCTCGCTGACCTTTCTGCGAAGTCATATTGAAGGTTGCACAACCCGCGGTGAATCGGGGGCAATCGATTGCGAATGTTTCCAAAATCGAATCGCGTGATTGAAGGGCAGATTGAAATGAAGATCAAGTTCGCTTTGCTACCTCTCGCATTGGCGTTGATCGTCGCGGCTGGATGCGGCGGGAAATCGGACAGTGGACCGACTGGCGCTGTTTCCGGAACTGTGACACTCGATGGCGTTCCGTTTTCAGACGGGCAGCTGTCATTGTTTTCTCAAGCGACCGGAAGTGGAGCGACGCTTCCTTTGGATGAAGAGGGCACCTTCAAGATTGGCGATCTTCTCAAGGCTGGAGACTACACGGTCGCTGTGATTCCATTGCCACCACCTCCCCCGGGAGGAGCTCCGGCAGCACCGGGTGCGAAGCCATCGAAACCAACCAAAGAGAAGGTTTCTACAACGATTCCCAAAAAGTATCTGAATGCGAAAACTTCGGGTCTCACGCTCTCGATCGCACCGGGAAAAAATTCATTGAATGTCGAAATGGTTTCGACCACCAAGAAGTAATGACGCGTTTCGTCGACGTTTCGATAGAGATCTAAGGGGAGTCAATTTCGATTGACTCCCCTTTTTTATTCTCAACGACCGGAACAGAGTCCATTCAATCCTTCGGGAAATGAATACGCTTTCGGGACGACGGTGAGACCGCTTTCTGTCACCGTGAACCCGCGCGCAGCATCCTGCTCGAGATCGATTCCGATCTGTGTTTCCGGGGGAATCTGCACTCCCTTGTCGATGATCGCGCGATGAATTCTGGAATGTCTTCCGACATTGACCCCTTCAAAGAGGATCGACTCTGTGACCTCCGCCCAGCTGTTCACTCGGACATTTGGCGAGAGAATGGACTGCTGAACGAGCCCGCCCGAGACGATGCAACCGGGGCAGACGATGCTGTCGAGTGCATGACCCACACGTGGTGGATCTTTGGTGAAGTCTGCAAACACGAATTTCGGCGGGGGGAGTTGGGCGTGATAACTTCGAATTGGCCACGACGAATCGTACAGATTCAGTAGAGGATCGACGGAAATGAGATCCATGTTGGCTTCGTAGTAGGCGTCCAGAGTTCCGACGTCTCGCCAGTAGTGCTCTTTCCCGGTGTTGCGATCGTGGAAGAGATATCCTTTGACGTGGTGCGTGTGGATGACTCGGGGAATGATGTCCTTACCGAAGTCGTGTGAGCTGGCGTTCTGAATCGCATCTCGACAAAGTTCTTCAAGCAGAAATTTCGTCTTGAAAATATAGATTCCCATCGATGCCAGACACCGTTCGGGATTGCTCTGAAGCGGTTTCGGGGATTTCGGTTTTTCAGAAAAATCGTTGACCCAACCTGCGGAGTCGATTCCCATCACGCCAAATGATTTCCCTTCTTCGAGCGATACAGGAAGGCAGCCGATGGTGCAGTCAGCATTGCAGGCGATGTGCTCCGCCAGCATCTCCGAGTAATCCATCTTGTAAATGTGATCCCCGGAAAGGATGAGAATGTGCTCGGGTGCGTGCTGTTCGATCGTGTAGATATTCTGGTAGACCGCATCCGCAGTTCCGCGGTACCAGTGCTCGCCGATTCGCTGCTGTGGAGGAAGGATGTCGATGAACTCGTCGAGCTCGCGACAAAGAAAATGCCATGCCTGGCGAATATGTCGATCGAGGCTGGCCGCTTTGTACTGCGTTAAAACGAGTATTTTCCGAAGACCGCTGTTGAGGGTATTCGAGAGCGTAAAGTCAATGATTCGAAATGCGCCGCCAAACGGGACCCCAGGTTTCGCTCTTTCATTGGAAAGTGGATCCAGACGTGTTCCTTTTCCGCCTGCGAGAATCAGTGTGAGTACGTTTTGCATGGAGATCGGATGAGGCTTTTTCGTTCGGCGTTTGCTTTCGCTCGCCACTGTCTCAGGTGTGTGTGGCGGCGAAAGGTGGCAAAAACTCGTTCTAACGCTGGGTTTATCGCCGCTGGAACGCCACACTCTCTGGAGAGGCGTTCTAGTACGGCGAAATCGCAGTGCTCCTCTTGCCCTGCATCCTAACCGCGCGCGTCTCAGAATCCAGATGTAAACTGGCACGTCGCATCAATCTGCTTCGATTCCGTTCTGAAGTTTCAATTGCGATTGAAAGCCGTTGTGTTCTCAGTTGCAGGTGGCGGAGTCTGTTCGTTCTGCTGATGCGCCGAGTCCGGCAGGAGGCGGAAGCAAACCATCTCTGAAGCATTGCGGGCGTAGAGCATTCCACGGCAGAGAACGAGTGGGTTCCAGTTCTTCCCGATGGGCAGGATCTGAAGCGATGACTTTTCCACCAGTTTTTCGGCATTGGGTTCAATGAGTACGAGCATCCCCTGCTCTGATTGAGCCAGTATCTGCCCATTAGTGACGAGAATCTGGCCGTGGTTATAGCGTCCTTTCAGGCCAGTTTTTCCGCCTTTCCACAAGCGCTTCCCCGTCTCAGGATCGAGGCAAACCAGAATTCCTTCGTCGAGCCCGTAGATCAATCCGTTCACTAGTACGGCGCTGGTGAACTTGCATCGCATGTTTCGATTTGACCAGAGTTCTTCAACTTCCCACGCGTCATTTTCTTTCGTCACCCGAATCATCTTGCATCCCACGTTGTAACTTGTCGAAATGAAGACGCGTCCATCCGGGAAGACGATTGGCTGCGCGACGTTGACGTGAGACAAGTTTTCGAATGGTGTCGACCAAAGTACTACTCCGGTTTGCGGATCGTGCCCTCGGAGTGCTTTGCCATCCAGATTGAGTATCAATTCTTGACCGGCAATCGTGGAAATCTGCGGAGAGGCATATCCCGGACAGGACTTTTCTGAGCTGTCAGGAACAGCGTTGATCCCGGTGCGTTGTGCCTCGCTGATCGCTCGAGGCTGTGGTAGTCCATCTGTTTTCCAGATGACTTCGCCCGTAACGGTGTGATAGGCAACCAAGCCGTTGCCCGAGAGTCCACCGATATTGACGATGACCCGATCCTGATCAATCAGCGGAGAACAACTCATTCCCCAACTGGTGTTGGGGACATTGAATTGCTGCAGCGCATTGACGTGCCAGTTCAGTTTTCCTGTCTTCAGATCGAGACAACAGAGGTCACCGAAAGCGCCGAACGCGAAGACAGCATCTTGAGAAATCGTCGGTGTGGATCGTGGCCCTGCTCCACCCATCGCTTCAAAGAAGCTGGCAGGATAGCTGTACTCCCAGTGCATTTCTCCTGTGCGGTTGTCGTAACAGGTGATCGCTTCATTCTCCCCACGCTGTTCGATTGTGACCAGCAGGTCTCCCCGAATGGCGACGGAAGCGTACCCGCCTCCCACTGGAATTTTCCAGATTTGCTTTGGTGGTGTTTCTTTCCAATCCTGCAGAATCGCTGGTCCAATCACAACTCCGTCGCGATGCATGCCACGATAGGCTGGCATGTCCTGAGGCTGCAATTCGGAGAGAGCGGTGATGGGGGTGAAATGAGCGTCGTCGGTCTCAGAGCCGCGTATTCAATGGAGGTGGAGTCCATCATGGACCGGGCTCCAGCGGTAAGTGAACGTGGCGATCATATCCCCGCTCAGTTCAAAGGATCGGATTGAGAGAACCCAACCGGCGATCAGAATGATCGGGATACAGCCAATAAGGGCGCGGGTGCGAAACGAAAACGGTGCAAAGATCAGCCACCAGAGAAGCAGACAGAATCCGCTTAAGATGATTTGTGCGTAGGTCGCAAGATACTTGAAGGAATCGCCCAACGTCGGATTCCAGAACTGCCAGATGTAAAACTGGCTCAGCAAAAAGAGGACGGGAAGTCCCAGCAAAAAGGCTTGAGCGAATAAGCGACCGAGTCGGGAACGTTGAGTCGAAGTTTCAGCGTGATTCTTCATAACGTTGCTCATTGACGATCTCCCAACGATTCATTGAGAAAGTTGTGCAATCCCGAAGTCTAAATGCAGCTACGGATTTCTCAAAGGGAATTCGTCATGTGAACGCGCAAAACAAACACAAAATTGTTAGTTTTGATGGATCGGTGTGAGACGACATGTCTCGTGCTCAACGAGCTGAGATATTGGTGACGAGCTGAGAAGGAAATTCCATGACGCGTTTCAATTTCGTTGTGTTGGCGGTGCTGGTGTTTGCGATTCCTGCGGTTGCCGTAGCACAGCCACGGAATGTCAAAACGGAAAAATGGGACGCCACGATCAAAGAGGTCAAGCAAAAGGGAAAATCTGTCACGCTGGTGGTCGATTATCTGGGCGAGGAGCACACGTTCCCAATCACTGCCAAAGTGACGTTGGAGATTCAACTTACCGGCGGAACCGAGGAGAGTTTGGCTCGCGGAAACTTTCTGGAAGCAAAAGGGCTTTTGACCAATGGACGCGTATTTCTTGATGAGGCGAAGGTTTATATCCTTGCGCCGAATGCCAAAGTTCCCCCGTCGGCCATTGCAAATCCCCCAGTGAATGTTGACGGTCAAAGCGTGAACTTGCGTTACATCTCTGGTCAAATCGCTGTCCGACAGACATCGAAAGAATACCCGGACTATGAGGAAATGGCACTCCGGGCTCCAGGGACGGTCCCTCCCATTATGTTCAACAAGGGCATTGCGGTTGAAATTGTCAGCTCGAACGCGGACGACATCAAACCAGGCCAGGCTGTTGAGTTGGAGGTCATTCCGGGGCGGAATGATAAAGTGACACTTGTTCGGGCGGTTGTGACCGGAGGAGAATATGTCGCCCCTGTTGATGAAAAGGCAGGCAAATCCCGGAGCTGATTCCAATTTGCGAGCGAAACCGGATACGGAGGAAAAACGGTCTCGCTTTTTGTAGAATTCATCAGCGAGAGATCATCAACCTGTTGGCCTGTCCGGTCTGCAGGTTGATCTTGTTTCAATACTCGCACGAGTAGCTGTACTTCGAGTTCCCGCGGATTACCACGATTCCATGTCCGATACATTTTATCAGTTTGACGTTGTCGTTATTGGTGCTGGCCATGCTGGTGTGGAAGCTGCACTGGCCTCGGCCCGACTGGGCGCCAAAACAGCACTGCTGACAATGAACTGCGACACAGTCGGACAGATGAGCTGCAACCCCGCAATCGGAGGGGTTGCCAAAGGGCAACTTGTTCGCGAGATCGATGCTCTCGGCGGAGAGATGGGCAAGACAATCGATGCCACCGGGATTCAGTTCCGCATGCTGAACAGCGGCAAGGGGCCTGCGATGTGGAGCCCTCGGGCTCAGGCGGACAAAAAAGGGTATCAATTCCTGCTGAAGTTGATCGTCGAGCAACAGGAGAACCTGACGCTTGCTCAGGAGATGGTTGAAGAACTGGTGGTGGAAGGGGATGCCGTCCGTGTTGATATCACTGATCCGGTCCTCGAAGATCGCCCGCGGATTGTTGGAGTGAGAGTCCGTGGTGGTGCTGTCTACCAGACTCGCGCTGTGATCGTCACGACTGGGACGTTCCTTCAGGCGATCATGCATACAGGAGAGGCCAAAACTGTTGGGGGGCGTGCTGGCGAAGGGACAACTGGCACCCTGTCCGACTGCTTCCGAAAACTTGGCTTCGAGCTGGAACGATTCAAGACAGGGACCCCGGCTCGCATTAACGGGCGGACCATCGATTTCTCCGTTCTCGAAGAGCAACCGGGAGATGCAGTCCCTGTTCCGTTCTCTTACCTCAACGATCGCATTGAACAGCCTCAGTTGCCTTGTTGGCTGACACTGACGAACGAGGGGGTGCATGATGCGATTCGTGCAAATCTCCACCGTGCGCCAATGTACAGCGGGCAGATCAAGTCAACCGGCCCTCGTTACTGCCCATCCATCGAAGACAAGGTTGTTCGATTCGCGGACAAGACATCGCACCAGATTTTTCTGGAGCCAGAAGGACGTCATACGCTCGAATACTATTGCAATGGCATCTCGACCAGCCTGCCTCGAGATGTGCAGTCGACGATGATCCATTCCATTCGAGGGCTCGAAAAAGCAGAGATCATGCGATTTGGCTACGCAGTTGAGTATGATTTCGCGCCGCCGACACAGCTCATTTCGACACTCGAGACCAAGCGGGTCGAAGGGCTTTATTTCGCTGGTCAAATCAATGGGACAACCGGCTACGAAGAGGCCGCTGGTCAGGGATTGATTGCAGGCGTGAATGCGGCGTTGAAGCTGCAAGGGAAAGGACCGTTCATCTTAGACCGCTCGCAGGCGTATCTGGGAGTTCTTATCGACGATCTGGTCACGAAGGGAGTCGATGAACCGTACCGGTTGTTCACGTCGCGTGCGGAGTATCGGCTCTTGCTCCGACAAGACAACGCCGATCGTCGGCTGACTCCGATTGCGACTGAGATCGGACTGGCGACGAAAGAGCGAATCGAGAAGTTCGAAAAGTATGAAGCAGAAGTTCAACTCGCTTGTTCTGTGTTGAAAAAGACACGCTACCAGGGGCAGGCGTTGGAAGACTGGTTGCGTCGTCCCGAAATTGAATGGCCTCAGTTGCAAGAGATGTCGCCTGAAATTGCCGCTTTGACGATCAGTCCAAGAGCGGCTGAACAGGCGCAGATTGAGACCAAGTATTCCGGCTACGTGAAACGCCAGCAGATGGATATTGATCGTCAGGTGCGAACTCAGTCGATGAGGATTCCGCCGTCTTTCAATTATCGCGCGGTGCCTCAGTTGCGGAGTGAAGCTCAAGACAAGTTTTCTCGAGTGCAGCCGGCGGATCTGGGACAGGCAAGTCGAATCAGCGGGATTACCCCGGCTGATCTGGCGGTCTTGACTTTGTATCTCAAAGAGCCACGTCGACTACGTCCTGAACAGAGCGATGCCGTCGAGGCCTAGTTTGAATCAGAGTTCACGCGACCAACTGAATTCGTTCCATCTGTCGAGACGATGCGACCTTTTTGGCATCGGTTCTGGACCCGAAACGGCATTTAAAGCTCCTACTGAATCTACCTATTCTTTCAGGTTTCCCTAAGCAGTCGCTGAATGTCTTGATCTTTGGGATGCGCAGGTGATTCGGTAATTCCTGCCGAATTGGTCATGACGCACTCCTGATGTTTCCCTAAGATCAGGCGAATGAACGGATCTCGTGCAGAGAGCCGACTTTCGAAACCACTGAATCAGCCTGTCGCAGTTCCATGAGTTTCTGCGCAGTTGGGAGTGTTTACTGATGACTCGTCCAGTTCAACCCGTCGGGAGAATCATTCGCCTAACGGTTGTCTTGAGCGTTTTTTCTCTGCCTGTCCCCTGCTTCGCTCAAGTGAAGATCGACAGTGTGCTCGCTTACAAGCCCGCACAACCCGGGGTTGACATCGACACACCGACCGCTGAAGAGATTCCTAACTGCAAGCTGGAAGTGGAACGAAACGAAGGCGGGTCGGGGTGGGCTCTTTACAGCCCGCAAGGTCAAATTCTCCGTCGGTTCATGGATACCAATGCGGATCGTGGAGTTGACGAGTTCCGCTATTACAAGAATGGTCTCGAGGTCTACCGAGACCTTGATACCAACGGCGATAATGAGATCGACCAGAGTCGCTGGATGAACACAGCGGGGAGTCGTTGGGGGGTAGACAGCGACGGTGACCGCATCATCGACAGCTGGAAAATCATCTCTGCCGAAGAAGCCTCCCGAGAAGCAATTCTGGCGATGGTCGAGCGGAATGAGAAGCGTTTAGCAGCAGTGATGCTGAATGTTGAAGACATGAAAACCCTGGGGATTCAGGGAGATTCCGCAGCCAAGCTGACCGCCCGTATCAAAGAATCTTCGCAGACATTTCGCTCCGTGTTGACGAATTCGAAGATGTTGACGCCGCAGACGACCTGGACTCGTTTCGATTGCTCGATGCTCATGCCGAATCTGATTCCTGCTGAACCGGGGAAAACTGCCAACGATCTGATCGTTTACGAAAACGTCATGGCGATTGTCGACAACGCTGGGACAAGCGGATTCGTTCAGATTGGCGAAATGGTTCGAGTTGGAAACACCTGGAAAGTGACTCAGGTCCCGCAGCCACTTGAAGGAGAAAAGTTCGAACTCAGCGGAGGGATTCTGCTTCAGCCAACAATCGCTGGTGGCGCCGGACTGACTCAGTCGATGTCTCCAAAAATGAAGGAACTGATTGACCAACTGGGGGCGCTGGATGAGAAGGCGCCACAGGCACAGGCAAGTCAGGACGAGATCACCAAGTACAACGTGGCTCGTTCACAACTATTGGCCATGCTGGCCAACGAAGTGACCACCGACGAAGAACGAAAGAACTGGATTCGCACGCGCCTTGAAGGGATTGCAGCAGCGACCCAGATGAAAACATTCCCGAACGGTCTGGATGAAATTAAAAAGGCTGAACAGGATCTCCGTGCAAGCAAGGCGGATAACGAGCTCCTCGCATTTGTCGCGTTTCAGCGAATTCTGGTGGATTACAACATGCAGCTGGAAGCGGCTGCTCCGCCAGACCGAACGAAGATTCA
The DNA here is from genome assembly GCF_051466335.1 of Planctomicrobium mucosum. Lineage (NCBI taxonomy): Bacteria > Pseudomonadati > Planctomycetota > Planctomycetia > Planctomycetales > Planctomycetaceae > Planctomicrobium > Planctomicrobium mucosum. Next base: position 2,475,117 of record NZ_CP195793.1, read on the forward strand.
GCAGAGCTGGTTAAAAGCTCTCGAAGATTATGTGACCGAGTTTCCATCAGCGCAGGAATCAGCAGATGCGATGTTGCAACTGGCAATTACCTACGAATTCAACGGCAACGTCAATGAATCTAAAGCGTGGTACACGAAGTTAATTGCAGCCTATCCGCAGTCAGCCGCCGCAACACGTGGTAAAGGGGCCATGCGCCGTCTGGAACTGAAAGGAAAACCGCTGGCACTCGCTGGGAAAGGTCTCACAGGTGGTCCGATCGACATTGCGAAGTATCGCGGCAAAGTTGTTGTCGTGATTTTCTGGGCGACATGGTGCACTCCTTGTACTGAAGACTTGCCACAGATTCAGCAGTTGTATCAGACCCATCAGAAGGATGGCCTCGAAATTATCGGTGTGAACCTCGACAGTCCGGGGGGCCCGATTCAGCAGTACCTGCAGAATTACAAGGTGAACTGGGCACAGATTCACGAAGAGGGAGCTCTTGAGAGCCGACCCGCAGTTGAGTTCGGAGTCATCTCGCTGCCAACGATGTTCATCGTCGACCGTAACGGAGTCGTCGCCTCGTCCAGTGCGACTGTCGATGAAATGAAGAAGGTCATACCAGACCTCCTCAAGAAGTAGACTGACCTTGGTGAATCGTAGCGTTTCGAACATTGCAATCGAAATCGCCCTTTGACCACCGTCGAACGTGTGAAAATCACGACGACGGTGGTCTTTTTTATGTCCCCTGTTGATGAATCCGCTCGGCCACCGTTTTGTCTTCGAGGAGTAAGCCCATGTGTGGTCTCGGTGATAGTTGAGAGCGGTTTCGGATGAGCACCTCGGCGTTCATCTTATCTGATGCGCGCACTGCACCCGATTATGGTTCTGTTGGGGAATGAACGCTGGTAGGAGGATGCAGATGTATGACGTTGTGTTTGTGTTCAATGCATGTGAAGCAATCTTCTGGTTTATACTTGCAGCGATCATCGCTTCGTGCCTTCGCCCAGTTCTACAGGTTCCCGTCAGAGCACTGCTGGTGCTCTGTCTGGTTCTGTTCGGGGTTTCCGATCTCGTTGAAATGACCACTGTGGCGTGGTGGCGACCACTGTGGCTGCTCTTCCTGAAAGCTGCGTGTCTCTGCGGGCTCATTGCAGGAACATGGATTGCCTGGAAGCAGAATCAGCGGGTCAAGATGTGATTGGTCATCCGAGTTAACCAATGATGACGCGAGGGCGTTTGGTTTCATCTGGTTCTGCCTGACGAATCAGATCATACACAAGCCAGGGGATGTTCCCTTGCCCGAAGAGCAGAAAGTCCAGATTCGTTCGCATTGGACTCTCGTCAGACCACCCGAAGTGAATTTCGATTGGATGTGCTGAATTGGACAGGGATAGCGCAACTGCAGCAATCGCCGGCGCGGTCGCAGTGCAGCGGTCGAGCTTGATCACAAACCTTCCCCCTTCTGGCCGAATGGACATTTGTGGGGACTGGAAAAAGTCGCTGGTGTCTCCCAATTGCACTTCCACAAACACGACAGGGAGCGATTCAGCAATGTGATGCCTCTCGCGAAGGTCTTTTTCCTTATCGTCCAACGAGCGACCTCCGGGACGATGTGGAGCCAGAATAGGAATGTCGACGTGCTGCAAAGAATGCCAAAGGAACTGAGATTCCTGGTCACGAAACTCGAATCCTTCGACACGGAGTTCGGAACTGCGGGCGATTCGGGAGATGATCGAGACAACGACAATCCCGCCGACAAATGCTGAAGCGATCATCAGTCCATCAGGCTTTTCGATCATGATGTCGAACGTTGCGTAGGCGAAGACGAGACTGATCAGAACTGGCATCCAGGGGAAGTTCGCCCATGTCTTCTGTTGATTCTGACGGTATCGGTCAATGGAGACCGCGATGCATCCGCTCAGGATCAGGACCATCACGCCAGTGGCGTAAGCCGCCCCCTGCTCCGCGACATTCGCACGAAAAATCAGAGTCACAATTAAGCAGATCGCTACGATAATGAGAACGAGTGGACGCATGGCTGCAGCCCACCGGGGAGCCATGCCATAGCGGGGAAGGAATCGCGGAATCAGGTTCAGAAGACCTGAAAGTGCACTGGCACCCGCGAACCAGAGTATTGAGATCGTACTGATGTCGTAGATGGTGCCGAACGTGTTCCCGCACCAGTACGCGACCGGATCAGGATTTTGGCCGTGCGCGAGATACGCGAGCGCCCGATTCTCTGCCCGCCCACCCTCTTTCAGTTCTGCTTCAGGAATCAGAAGCGTGATTGCAATGGACGATGCCAGCAGCAGGATGCTCATGATGATTGCGGCCGTGAGCAACAGCTTTTTCGTTCCACGGATGCGTGTCACAGGTTGATCTGGTGGATCCTGCGGAGAGTCTTTCACGAGTGGCATCACAGCGACGCCGGTTTCAAATCCACTCAGTCCCAGAATCAGTTTGGGGAAGTAGAAGGCGCTGATCAGAAGCATGCCCCAGATCGTCAGAGGTCCGGTCTGAACTTCATCAATGGCAATGTGACCCGCTCGCACGTTCTGCCACCATTCGGAGATGAGTTGCGGATGTGTTGCGATATCGTAGAGGGCGTTTGTGAGTAGCAGAATGTTCAGGCTGAGATAGATCGTCACCAGAACGACCGCGACACCGATGACTTCGCGAAAGCCTCTGAGAAATAACGCTCCCAGACTGATGAGCATCAACATTGTGATTCCCATCTGGCTATGCAGAAATTCCGGGGTCTGCTTCCAGAATGGGTTATGGATCAGATGCTCGGAAGCATCTGCGGCAGAGAGCGTGATTGTGATGACGAAGTCGGTCGCTGCAAATCCGAGAAGTACCAACACCAGTATTTTGGCCGTCCAGCCAGAGAGGAGACGTTGCAACATGGCGATCGACCCTTGACCAAAGGGAGATTTCGTTGCAATCTGAAAGTAGATTGGCACTGCCCCAAGCAGGGTTAACGCGACCAAAAAGATCGTGGCGATTGGAGCCAGACGACCAGTGGCGTTGTAAGCAATCGATGGCTGGTAGGCCAAGGTGCTGAAGTAATCGACCCCTGTCAAACAGAGTACCCACAACCAGAACGATTGCGGGTGTTCGGCATGCTTGGGGTGTCGAAGCGGTTGAGACTGACTGTTTGCAGAGATGGTCTTCTGCTGAGAATGCCCAGTAGTGGACATTTGGGTTACCTTAAAAAGACCCCACACACCATGGTGTATCGTGGGGGGCATTCAGTTCAAAATCGAAATTTCGACGACACTGACTATCCGCGGGTCTGTCCATCTCCCCAAGCGACATATTTGTAGCTTGTCAGTTCTTTGAGACCACATGGTCCGCGCGCGTGGAATTTATCGGTGCTGATGCCGATCTCTGCACCCAGTCCGAACTCACCACCATCGTTAAAGCGGGTGCTCGCGTTGACGATGACTGCCGCTGAATCGACTTGTGCCACGAATCGTTGAGCCGCGATGAGATCTTTGGTGACAATCACATCCGTATGGTGCGACCCGTACTCTGTGATGTGATCAATCGCCTGCTCGAGAGAATCAACAACTTTGGCTGAAATCTTCTTGTCGAGGTATTCGGTTCGATAGTCTTCTTCGGTCGCTGGGATCGCTTGAGGAATCGAACTGCGAATCCGCTCATCGCCGCGTATTTCCACGCCCTGTTCAGCCAGCGCTTTGCCAGCGAGGGGAAGGAACTCCTGTGCGATCTCTGCGTGCACGAGGAACGACTCCGCAGCATTGCAGACGCCGAGTCGCTGGCACTTACTATTGATCAGAATCTTCAGTCCCTTTTCGAAGTCTGCAGCACGGTCGACATACACATGACAGACACCATCGAAGTGTTTGATCACCGGCATGAGTGCTTCTTTCGAAACACGTTCGATCAGTGACTTTCCTCCACGAGGAATTGTCACGTCGATGTACTCAGGCATCTTCAGGAAATGGCCAACCGCTTCACGGTCAGTGGTATTGACCATCTGAACGGCGTTCTCTGGAAGTCCATTTGCAATCAGCGTTTCTTTCAGTAATGCGTGAAATGCCAGATTGCTGTGAAGGGCTTCTTTTCCACCCCGCAGAATCACAGCGTTGCCACTCTTCACGCAGAGTGCGGCAGCGTCGGCGGTCACGTTTGGTCGGGATTCGTAGATGAAGAAGACGACTCCCAGCGGGACACGCACCTGAGTGACCATCAATCCATTCGGACGTGGATTGCTTCCAATCACCTCGCCGACCGGATCCGGGAGCAACGCGACTTCTTCCAGTGCTGCTGCGATCTTCTCCAACCCTTTTTCATCCAGTCGGAGCCGATCGATTTCAGCGCTGGTGAGTCCGTACCCCGGGGCTGCTTCCAGATCCTTGGCGTTGGCCGTCATCAACGTTGCCATTTGCTGGCGAATCGCTGCTGCCGAGTCTCGCAGCCATTTGTTTTTCTGTTCGCCACGCGCAATCGACAAAGCACGGGAGGCTTGTTTGGCCTGGCGGGCAACGAGCGTGGTGTATTCCTGGAGGTTCGACATCTGAATCTAATCGTTAATAGTGAGGTCAATAATTTGCGACCGGGACGTTCGTTACTCGTCGTCAGGCCGATGAGGCTCAAACACAGTTCGACGTCGTCGTTCCATGCGACGGACGGTCTCGCGTGACATACGATACAGATACTCCTGTGATCTGACAGGGGCATCATCGGGGTTTCGAATGGCAGTATAAGTGCCATCCGGTTGAAGTAACCAAGCCTTCTGGTTGTCTTCGAAATAGGTATCGAGAATTGTCGAGAGATAGTCACGACAACCTTCGTTTTCCACCGGAACCAGAAGTTCTTTACGTTGATCGAGATTTCGAGCCATCCAGTCTGCGCTCGAAATAAAGAGTTTCTTCTCTCCGCCGTGGTGGAACGAAAGGATGCGGGCGTGCTCAAGAAACCGGTCGACGACACTGACCACTCGGATATTCTCACTCAATCCGGGAACGCCCGGCTTCAGGCAGCAGATTCCGCGAATATTCAAGAGGATTTCCACGCCAGCTTGTGATGCTTCATACAGCCGATTGATCAGCGTCGTGTCCGTCAATGCATTCAGCTTGAGGATGATTCTTGCTTCTTCGCCATCCCTGCAACGCCCGGTTTCTTCATCGATCAACCCTTCGAGCGTATCACGCAATCGCAATGGGGCTGCGGAGAGCTTTCGGTAGCTATAGGGTGGCTGGGAGTATCCCGCGATGGTGTTGAAGAACGACAGTGCATCCATTCCTAAATCTTCGTCGCACGTGAGAAGTGATGCGTCGCTGTAGAGTCGTGCGGTCGACTCGTTGTAGTTTCCGGTTCCGAAGTGCATGTACCGCTGAATTCCGTGCGGTTCGCGGCGGACGACGATACAGACCTTCGCATGAGTCTTCAGCCCTTTGACACCATAGATGACCTGCGCTCCCATCGCTTCCAGTTCACGAGCCTGGCGGAGATTTCTCTCTTCGTCGAATCTCGCTTTCAACTCGAGCAGTACGGTGACGTGTTTCCCGTTCTCGACCGCACGAATCAGTGCTTTGACAATCTGACTGTTGCGGCTGATGCGATACAGCGTTTGCTTGATCGCGATGACGTCCGGGTCGTCAGCGGCTTCTTCGACAAGCCGGACAACTGGTTCATAACTTTCGTATGGATGAAACAGCAGGACGTCCCGATTGGAGAGGATGTCGAACATCAACTCTTCGGATGGAACGTTCGGTGAATTGACTGGTGGCCACGGTTCATCTTTGAGGTTCTCGAATCCGCGACGATTCGCAAGTTCCATGAATCCTCCGAGGTTCACCGGGCCGGGAACGCGGATGACCTCATGGTCCGTGACGGTTAATTGATCTTTGAGGAACTGCACGATTTCCGGGGAAGCGGAATCTTCTATTTCGACTCGAATACATTCTGCCGAAGTTCGGGCACGCAGGACGTCGGCCATATTCAGGGCAAGTCCGTACGGAGTGAGTTCCTGAACTTCGACTTCTGCATTACGCGTAATTCGCAGTGCCACGCATTCTTCGACTTCTTCACCGGGGAAGAAATCGTCGATCGACATCCTCACGATGTCTTCCAGATGCATATATGACAGCCCTTTTTCGGAAGGGACTGTAAAGAATCGTTGCAGCGAACTCGCAAACGGAATTAATGCGAAACGAGACGTCGGCGGTTCAGTTGATTCCGGATCTTCCACCGGAGGAAGTCTGACACAAATCGTCAACATCTGGTTCGGAAGCAGTGGGAATGGAGTTCCAGGATGGATGGCGATCGGAGTGAGAACCGAAAAAAGTTCCTGTTCAAAAATCTGATGAACAAGCCTTTTCTGCACTGTATTCAGCTGTGACGGAAGCAGGCGTTGAATTCCCTGCTCGACGAGCAGGGGCTCAAGCTCATGCAGGTAGCATCGATACTGAGCCGCTACCATGGTTTGGATCCGTTCACGAACGGCAGCAAGTTGTTGACTCGGGGTGAGTCCGGATGGCGCTGGACGCGTCACATCCGCAGCAACCAACAGCGACAGAGCCCCAACTCGAACACGGAAAAATTCATCCAGGTTCGAACTGGTGATGGAGAGAAATTTCAATCTCTCCAAAAGGGGAACGTCTGGATTTGTGGCTTCATTCAGGACCCGCTGATTGAATTCCAACCAACTTAATTCACGGTCGAAATAGGCTGTTGCTGGTTCCACGGACTCATCTCAATTTCTGGATGCTTCAACTGCAAAGCACTGTTGTACACCGTCTTGTGCGAGACTGGGAGCCCTAAACAATGAGAGTTTTGGGCCTAAGCGTCGGAATTCGGGGCGGGGATGATTCTCCGCCGGGATTTCATGAACGAATCGTTATGGGTAGATGGAATGATCTGTTAGTATATTATGCAGCGGAGGTCGTCAGATGGTCTTCATAATAGATCCCGCTCGATGATGTTGACGGAAATACCGAAAACATGGTTTTAAGGGCAAGTCGATGAGAATTGTCGTCCGGATTTTTTTCGCATTCTTAACACTGTCATTACTCGCTTCCAGCATTGGGGTTGCGGACGATTCTCTGATTGTTTTTCCCCAGAATCCGGCTCTGGTCGGTCCTGAGAGTTCTCAGCGATTGCTGCTACAGCGGCAACAGGGAGACGTGATCTCCAGTCAAATTTCAGATGGAGTCGAGTGGACTTCCAGCGACGAGTCTGTCGCGACTGTGAATCAGGATGGAGTTGTTGTTCCTCATCAAAACGGTTCTGCCACGATTTCCGCGAAAGTTGACGGAAAGCTCGTTTCAGTCACCTGCTCCGTGACGCAGATGGACGTGCCACATGAGTGGAATTTTAACAATCACGTTCTCCCGATTCTGACGAAAGCAGGCTGTAACATGGGGGCTTGCCACGGCACCCTCGCAGGAAAAGGGGGCTTTCGGCTGTCGCTGCGCGGGTACGATCCGAATAAGGACTACTTCAACATCGTGCTGCAGGATCGAGGTCGGAGGGTGGAGTTCGCCGATCCGGGCCGCAGCCTGGTCCTGGCAAAGCCATCCGGGGGATTACCTCACAAGGGGGGAGTTCGCATCGATACGGAATCTCGGGATTACCGAATTCTGGCGGAGTGGATTTCTCATGGGGCGCAAGCCTCACCTCAGGGCGCTCCAGTGATTGAGGAAGTCAAAGTGCTGCCGGAAAAGGTCCGCTTGGTGCCGGGGCAGACGCAACAGTTGATCGCAGTTGCCAGTTACAGCGATGGAACAAAAGTCGACGTCACTCAATGGGTGAAGTGGAGTTCTTCAAACGATGCGGTCAGCCAGGTCAATGATCATGGGGTTGTCACTGTCGTCGGGCCGGGTGAAGGGGCGATCACAGGATGGTTCAATTCGCGAGTTTCTGTTGCCCGCGTTCAAGTCCCGTATTCCAATGAACTCCCACAGGATCTGTTTGCGAACCTTCCCGAAAGGAACTTCATCGACGCGGAAATTCACCGGCAGCTTCAGGCTTTGAATCTTCCGCCTTCTCCTCCTTGTGATGATTCCACATTCATTCGCCGGGCGTTTCTGGACACCATCGGAGTTCTGCCGACTGCTGCGGAAGTCCAGAGTTTTCTGGGTGACGCGAATCCAGACAAGAGAGAGAAACTGGTTGATCAGCTTCTCGCTCGTCCGGAATTTGTCGACTATTGGACGTACAAGTGGTCGGATGTGCTGATGCTGAACGGGACGTTGTTGCGCCCGAAGGCAATTGAATCTTACTACAAATGGATTCACGCGCATGTCGAAAAGAACACGCCCTGGGATCTGTTCGTTTCAGAGATCCTGACAGCAAAAGGGGGGAGCTTTGATCAAGGAGCGACGAACTTCTATGCCCTCTTTCAATCTCCGGAAGAAATGACCGAAAACGCGAGTCAGGCGTTTCTCGGATTATCGCTGAACTGCGCGAAGTGCCATGATCATCCGTTGGAAAAATGGACCAATGATCAATACTACGCAATGGCGAATCACTTCGCTCGAGTCCGGGCCAAGGGTTGGGGCGGCGATTTCCGTGGCGGCGACGGCAACAGAACTCTTTTTGTCGCTGACTCCGGTGAACTGGTGCAGCCACGAACAGGAAAGCCACAACTCCCGACGCCGCTCGATGGAACTCCGATCCCGTTAGAGTCGACGGTCGATCGCCGAGAATATCTGGCTCAATGGATGGTTTCTCCAGGAAATCCGTATTTTGCGAAGTCGATCGCGAATCGCGTGTGGGCCAACTTCTTTGGAGCGGGACTCGTCGAGAGCGTCGATGATATGCGCGCTTCCAATCCCCCGAGCAACCAGGTTCTTCTCGACAAAGTGGCAGCGTTCGTTGTTCAGGAAAAATTCAACTTGAAGAGTCTGATGCGAGAAATTCTGCTTTCGAATTCGTATCAGCGTTCTAGCCTGACGATGCCCGGAAACGAACAGGATAAGCGATTCTACTCAACCTATCTGACACGTCGACTTAATGCGGAGGTGCTTCACGATGCCGTTGCTCAGGCGACAGGGGTTCCCACAGAATTTTCGGAGATCGCCTTCCCCGGTGCTGATAAAGAAAAGACGTCGTTTTATCCATTGGGGACCCGAGCAATTCAGTTGTACGACAGCGCAGTCGATTCCTACTTCCTGAAGACATTTGGACGCAATCAGCGGAATATCGTCTGCGAGTGCGAGCGATCCAATGAGCCTAGCATGGTGCAGGTTTTGCATATGTCGAATGGTTCGACAATCAATGAGAAGCTGGAATCCCCGACCGGAATTGTCGCGAAACTGACGTCGAATCTGAATCAGGGCTTGTCGCCGGAATCAGTGATCGATGAAGCCTATCTTGTCACTTTGTCTCGCTATCCGACACCCGCCGAGAGAGCAGGCTTCGTTGCGATCTTGAATGAAGGAAGCGTAGACGATCGTCGCGTCGCTGTGGAGGACCTCTTCTGGGCGTTGGTCACAAGTCGGGAATTTGTCTTCAATCATTGAAGTCAGCAGTGAATTCAATGAGATTGTCGAATTCGGCGAAGAACTGTGATGTTGCAGTCCCTCGTGGCGACTAGATTGACAGGCCCCGGTGTCAAATCGCCCAGGGAGACGTCTCCCTTTCGAAAGATAGGATTCGAAATGTCGGCTCGGTCGGCAATACAACTCTGGGTGGCTGGAACGGCGAGACCACAAGCGATTCTCTCCGTACTTGGAGCGGTTGCTTCTTTCGTCGGGGGGCTCGTTTGCCTCTACGTGACGTACTACCTGCTCTTTTTTTGGGGAGGAGCGATTGCTGGCGTCTTCTTTTCGCCCTCACCGCTGTTTTTCAACACCTTACCCGTTGTCGGGATCGCTTTAATCTTCGTTGCTTACTACTTCGCTGATTATCGCAAGCTCGAGAACCTCCAGTTTGAGCAAGTCGAAAAACTTCAAATAGCTCGAGTCGGGGCGTTCTTCACGGGTTCCAGCTTTCTGAATCTCGCTGCCGGGCCGAAAACAGCCTCTTCTTACGTGAAGATTATCGCCGTCGTGGTTCTGCTATCCCCCGCTCTTCTGGTCCTGTCACTTCGACTCATTGCACGAGCGTGGGCGTTCTATTGCGTTCATTCATCCGAAGTCGGACGAGCACTGTACTGTTTGCTTCGTTCGGAGCAGAGCATTTCCTTCAGTGCAGTGTCCAAAGCTAGTCCGGATCTGGAACCCCAGCAACTTGCGGCTGAACTGAAGTTATTTGATGGGGTGGTGGTGCAGGATGGCCGAAGTTCCTCCTGCTACCTGACTGAGCTTCTTCGTAACGAACTCGTCGAAGCGGTCAAGAAGTCCCGTCAGGCCGAAGCCCCTGCGAAGACTTGATCGACTGTGAGTGATTCAGCAAGGTGCTGACATTGGTTCATCTCGACGCTGGTGTCTGCATTTCTGGTCGGCGTGCTTTCGAAAGATCTTCGAAGTATCGACGAATCAGTCCACTATAGGCCGCATCGCGAGGTCGCTGTGAAGACTCCATCAACTCAGTCTTCAATGTCCCCGGAAGTTTGCCCCAGTCTCGGTCACTGACGCGGCTCATCCCTTCGTTCAGTTCCTGCAAATTTGCTTCCCCGTTAGTCGCAGTATCTGAAGCGTTGGCAGCGGTCGACTCTTTGGATTCTCGTCCTTCGTCCTGTGAGCCTTTGCCGTTTGATCGTTTCCCGCTATTGGCAATTCCCATTTGCTCGGCTGCCTGACGCATATTCTTGGCAGCGTCTCGCAATCGACGGGCTGCTTGTGAAGAATCCCCTTCGGTTTCAGTCCCATTCTTTTGAGAACCGTCCCCCTCTCCTTCTCCCTGCTGCGATCCGTTCTCGGATTCCTGCATTTGATCGCCATCTTCGCTTTTCGCGGTTTCTGATTCCCCGTCCTGATCAGACCCTGCTGGCTGCGTTTCGGAACCCTGTCCACGGGCGAGTACCTGCATCTGCGAAAGTAAAGATCCCGCCTGATTGAGATGCTGAGCCGATTCTGCAACCTGCTGCCCTGCTTCACCCTGAGCGACATGATCTGGTGCCCGGTGCGGGTTTCCTCCGTTTGATGCCTGCCGGGAAAACTTGGCAGCCTCCCGCAAACGGTCCACCGATTTTTGTGCAATTTCGGATGCCGTCCCGGAATTGCCTTGCTGGCTGGTGTTCATTGCATCCTGCTGGAACTGGGAAGCTAACTTTGCCTGTTCCTCCCCTTGTGCTGCGTCATCACCTAACGATGCACGATCGATCTGTTTCAACTTGAGTTGCTCAGTCCGATTTCCGAGTTGTTGAGACAGTCCCTCTGTTTGCTTCTGTAATTGTGCCTGTCGTTGTTCGCGGAACTGCGCTTGCAAGCTTTCTGAGCCTGAAATCTGTTCAATTGCTCGTGCCAGATCCTGCTGGTTTTTGAGTAGTGTTTCAGCCTGAGTGCGAAGTCGCTGCGGAATCGTTCCATCATCTTGTTTGCTGAAACCTTCGATGAGGTTCTGAGCTTTTTGGATGGATTCTGCAGCGGTTTCTTTTGCCCGTTGATAGTTCCCCTGCCCGATCTCGTGGGCAGTGACTCGTGCGACATTCGGGAACTCATGCGATGCCTGATTGGCCAAATCGTTGTTCACGATCACATCCCGGGCATCATCACCGAGTCGCCGTGCTTCATCAGCCAGTTGCTGTTGCGCAGTGACCAACTCTGCCAGATTTAAACTCTCCAACGCAGGGGATTCTGGCTCGCTGTCAGTCATCGATTCCGCAGGAGACGGTGACTCCGAATCCGCTGGAGAGTTCTCCATCGAACCTCTTTCAGAATCGTTGCCTTGAGTCGATGGTGTCGCGGATTGACTTTCCATCTGCTGGGATGTCGTTGATTCTGATGGCTGAGACGCGTCGGCGGCGTCAGTAGCTGGTGCATCAGAATCGCTTTGCTGAGGGGATGGGGCGGCATCACCAGTTGGTTGCGAATCTGAGTGTGCGGGGAGCGTTGACGCAATCTCTTCCGCCAGTTCTTTCTGCTTTTCGATCGTCTTCTGCAACTGATTTTGAATTTCGGCGGAGAACTCTTTTTCCCGCTTCATCTCATCCTGAACATGCTGGGAAGTAAGCTGTTCTTTGAATTGTTCATCGTTGCTATTCGATGAAAATTTCTCAGCCAGTCGTTGGACAGCCTCGTTTGCCGCACGAGTCGAATCCCGACTTTGAGGGAGTCTCTGAGCGGCCAGATGATCAGCAGCTTCCTTCATCCGATCGATGGCCTGTTGGCGAACATCGCGAGTCAGATCCGTGCTTGGAAGCTCAGCGGCAGCGCGGAGAAGCGCCGTCTGAGCTGCCGACATCTGTGTGGTCGTCTCTCTGTTTTCCGACGTCGGCTCGTCATTGAGGTTCTGAGCCTGTTCTGAAAGCTGTTGTTGACGTTGTTTGATCTCCTGCGCCATCGCGACGGGGTCGTTCGGGAGATCCTGATTCTGCATCAGCGCTTCGGCCAGCTTTTCCAGCTTCTCCAGTGCGAACTGATGCTTCTTCATTGACTCTTCAAGATTGCCATGTTCCATTGACTCCCGAGCTTCACGAGTCGGTTTCGTTGCGTTGACGTCAATCTCTTCAGACCAGTCAAGGCGAAGTTTCTGCCCAAGCTCGTGTTCCTGCTGAAGTACTTCATTCTGTTTTTCACGTAAACCGAGTTGCTCGGATTTCTTCTGAGCAGCTTGGCGGTTTGCTTGCGAAAGAGCCTGTTGTTCATTGGCAAGTCGATCTGCCTGTTCGCCGAGCGAAGCAAGTTGATGCTGAAGGTTTTCCCTGGCTCTGACCAGCAGATCGGGGTGCTCCTGGAGAACTCGACCTAGATCCGATTCCAGCTGCGTGTGACGCTCGACCAGCTGTTTGTGGTCTTGTTCCCATTTCTCGTGTTCTGGTGTTTTCGTCGTCCCCTCTGGCTGAGCGATCTGGGTTTGACGCTGAGACAACTCATCAACTTTGTCGGCGAGTTGTTCTGTGTTCTCTGCGAGTCGGTTGAGTTCGAGGAGTTCACGCTGCATCTTCGCAAGATCATGATGTTCCGCTCGTAGCTTTTTGAATTCATCTTCTGCTTTTTGAAGCTGATCTGCGGCTTCAGAGAGTTTTTGCTGCTTTTGTGCAGCCGGGGCCTTTCTTGCTTCATCTGCTTTGGCGGCAGCTTGAGCGAGTTCTTTTTCCGCCAGTTTCTGAACCTTGTCAGCGAGCGGTTCCATGACAGGAGACTGCTCCAGCACTGCGCTCAACTTCTGGGTTTGTTGAGCCAGTTCGCGGATTTTGTCTTCCATGGCTTTGGTTTTGTCATCGCCAGTCCATGCTTCGTTTTTTGCAAACTCCTGTTGTGCCTGATTCTGAAGTTGCCGTGCTGCCTGACGTTGTTTGTCGAGGTCGGTTTTCAGCGACTCCATCGCCTGATCCACGCGATGTTGCTGGTCAGCGAGCGTCTGATCCCCGTATGCCCGAGCATCGTCGCGGATTTGAAGGACTCGGTCTCCGGTCCATGTTTCATTTGGACCCGGGACGGGACGATGATCACTCGCGTATCCCTGCAATCGCACCTGCATCCCATGCTCGACGTTGAGATCACCCAATCGGAGCGTGATGAACGTATCAAGGCCCTTCCTGATCAGTTCTTCAGCGGGGACGGAGATGACCCCGGGATTCTTCACACCACCTCGTACCGCTTCGTAATGTAATTCGACAATAGACAATCCAAAGTCATCGACAGCATGGATTGGAATGTGAATGACGTCATCTGGGCGAGCGGATGCGTGCTGTTCGTTGTCTGCAAATTCAATAATCGGAGGGCGGTCCGGGATAATTGTGAGACGCCGAATCTGTTCATTTCGGGAGATCAGTCCATGCTCGTCTTTTGTCCGAATCACAAAACGTCCCGACGCTCCCTTCAGGGCGGCGAGAGACTGCAGTGATGCGGAATGCCCATCCTCCGAGAGTTTCAGCGGAGTTCTCGAGCGGACAGCCAGACCATCCACGAATTCGGCATCTGTGGAATTCTGAGTTCCAGTTGCGGTTTCGCCGTCAAACCAGAGGAACTCAGCGGATTCGATCGACTTGTTAAATGACATCGTCCATGAAATCAGGCTTTGCTCCAGAACGAGGACTTCCACCGGTACTGCATCGAGATGCTGAGCAGGTTCTCCAGTGTATTCTGGCGGAGTTAAATCAGCAGTGATTTCTGTGATCTCAGGCCGATCGACGACGACGACCGAGTGCAGCCTGGTTCGCGACGAATCTGCCGCGACCTGATAACTGAAGCCTTCGTCCACGCGAGGCAATGTCAGCGTGAATTGAGCTTTTTCTTCATCCCAATCCATTCGTCTCGCTTGACGTTTGCCATTTGACGAAACGAACTCAAACCATGCGGAGTCCGGGAAAGTGCCGACGTGAAAACGCCAGTCGGGAGTAACGACGAAGGTTGTGGCATCTCCACGTCCAATCGTGCGGTCGGGGTTGTCGATTTTCAGAATCAGGTTTTGTGGGCGTTCGTAATTTCCCCAGGGGTTGACGAATCGTTGTAGGAGAATTGCGTATGCATTCGTCGCAAACACAAAGGGAATCACAAGTGCCAGGACGGCGATGCCACCCGCCAGACAGTTTCGCATTGCTCGCCGCGTATCGACTGTTTCCTCGAAGGGAATCTTCTTAGCAAACTCGACGGTCTCATTCAGCAACATTGACTTCATCAACGGAGAGCTGGTTTCATTCCCTCGTTCTGTCTCTTCCTGAAGTTCAATTGTTGAAATGAGACGTTCACGAAGTTCTGGATGAGCAATTTCAACAAAGGCTGCCAGATCATTCGTCTGGTAACGACGGGCGAATGGAAGCAGAACCTTCGCGCCGATCAACACGAGTGCCAACAATGGGACCAGAATGAGGAACGAGATTCGGACTGCCAGTGGGAGTTCGAACAAGTAGTCGAGCAATAGCACGCAACCGAGGGCCAGGCAGGCGAGAAAAATCGTCGCGCCGATTCCAGTGGCGACGGACACGCCAACGATTCGATTTCGCAATCGTTGAAGCTGTTCAGTAAGGATGTCCGGGAGTCTGGCGTCGGCCTTCATAGTTACTCTCGTAAACTTGAGTGTCGCAACAAGTTCGCACCGTGGCTGGAACCTTCGAGGCTACCCGGACAGTGTAACATTTTTGGACGTCGAATCGAGAGGCGATCCAGCATGTGAATCCGAAGGTGGTCGTCGACCGAGAAACTGTGAATGATTTCAGGAACTTCACGAAAAAGTCTCTTGATGTTAGAATGCCCGTCCCCACGTTATTACCGACCCACCGATAAGGAATGAATGTGATTCGAAATTCTCTCGCCATGACCTGCTTCCTGCTGTTTTGGGGGCAGTCAGTCGGCCTTCCTGCGTCCGAATCCGAACCCGCGATCGTCCGAGTAATTGGTGATTGGCAGGTTCAGGTTGAGGTGCCTGCCACGAAGACTCACTCAAAGATTGTGCAGGACCTGACGATTCCGAAACCGGAACTGGTGACCGTCGTTGATGAGCCATTGGGAGTCCTTCCGGTTTATTCACTCGATCAGCCGTTTTGGGGACGTGGTGTTCGACTTGAGAAAATTAAAGCGGAAGCACTGACAGCACCCGATCTCCTCGTTCCGGAGAGCGTCGTCATTCGCACGACAGCAGGCGATGACTCGACGAACATGGAACGTGGAAAAGACTTTGATTTCGAACAACGCTGGGGTGGCCTCGGACGAATTGAAACGGGGAGAATTGGAGCCGACCAACCCGTATTCGCTTCTTATCAGTGCGCTCAGCAGCAACTCAATTCCATCGTGCTGACAGCTGATGGACAGATTCAGTATCGATCGGGAATACCTGTCGCCACACTCGCTACGCCACCGGAACTGGCTGCTGGCGAGCGCCGCCTTGCAAACGTCTGGTTTTCTGTGCAACCAGAAAAGCTCACCGACAAACTGATTTTTCCTCTATTGGAAGAGGCTTACCCGGAACCGGTCGCTGCGTCACCAACACAGATCGAGAAATTCGCTCCCAAAACAATCGCCAAGATCCGATCGGGAGAACCCGTCAAAATCCTCGCATGGGGAGATAGTGTGACTGAAGGGCTCTATCTGGCAAATCCTGCGACAGAACATTGGCAGCAACAATTCGTCGCGCGACTTCGAGAGCGATTTCCCGATGCCAAGATCGAACTTGTTACGGAAGCATGGGGAGGTCGCACGACAGGTGCCTACTTCGCTGTCCCGCCCGGGGAACTCCACAACTATCAGGAAACCGTTCTGGATGTGAAGCCGGATCTCATCATCAGCGAGTTTGTGAATGATGCATATCTCTCACCTGAACAGGTCGAGACTCGGTATTCCCGGATTCTGGACGATTTCAACAAGATCGGGGCTGAGTGGGTGATCCTTACCCCGCATTACGTTCGACCAGATTGGATGGGGTTGGATGGTGAAAAAAATGTTGACGACGACCCTCGCCCTTACGTGCATGGATTGCGTGAATTCTCAAAGAAACATGACGTCGCCCTCGCCGATGCAGCCCTGCGGTACGGGCGCATGTGGAGACAGGGAATCCCTCACAACAGCCTGATGCACAATTGCATTAATCACCCTTCACCTGCCGGATTGAAGCTGTTCGCAGATGCGCTCATGGAGATTTTCCCAGAGAAATAAGTGCGAGAGTCAGGGCTCTGAGAGGCGACGGCGATGTCAACAATCTGAGAGTTGTGCTCGCAGAGGACGCCGAACTTCGAGGAAGTCCATTCAGATCCAATTGCTCCGACGACTTCAGAGAAAATTAAAATCGTTGGTCAACAAAAAACGAGGGACGCTGCAATGTGTGGCGTCCCTCGTTTCGTTTTTCTTGAATCGCGATGCGACTCAATGCGTCGCCTGCAAGAGCAGCCTGTTGATCAGGCGCGGTCTCGGAGGCTCCGATAGGCTCGAATCAGTTGGTTCGTCGAACTGTCGTGATGGAGTTCTGGGTCGGATGAGCTTTCCAGTTCGGGGACAATGCGGTTCGCGAGCACTTTCCCGAGTTCCACTCCCCACTGATCAAACGAGTTCACATTCCAGATCACTCCCTGCGCGAACACGATGTGTTCGTACAGCGCGACGAGTTTTCCGAGCACCGCTGGAGTGAGTCTGTCGATCAGGATTGTGTTCGATGGGCGATTTCCTGCGAACGTACGATGCGGGACCAGCCAGTCCGGATTTCCTTCCGCTTTTACTTCCTCTGCTGATTTTCCAAACGCAAGGGCTTCCGATTGCGCGAGCACATTCGCGATTAAGATGTCATGATGCCGGCCCAGTGGAGTGAGCGCATTCGCAAAGGCAATGAAGTCGCAGGGAATGAGGTGGGTTCCCTGATGAATGAGTTGATAGAACGAATGCTGGCCGTTTGTTCCAGGCTCACCCCAGTAAATCGGGCTGGTGGCGTAGTTGACAGGCTGGCTGTTCATCGTCACAGATTTCCCGTTGCTCTCCATTGTCAGTTGCTGGAGATAAGCCGGGAATCGCTTCAAGTATTGTTCGTATGGAAGAATCGCGATTGTCGATACGCCGAAGAAGTTGCAATACCAGACGGATAGCAACGCCATGATGATGGGCAGATTCTCCTCGAGTGGAGCAGTGCGGAAATGGGCGTCCATTTCGTGGAAGCCGCTCAGCAACTCACGGAATTGATCCGGCCCAAGAGCGATCATTGTCGAGAGACCGATTGCAGAATCCATCGAGTAGCGACCGCCAACCCAATCCCAGAAGCCAAACATGTTCTGGGTATCAATGCCGAATTCGGATACTTTGGCTGCATTCGTCGACACCGCAACGAAATGCTTGGCAACCGCAGCGACATCTCCTTTCACTGAGGAGAGCAGCCAATCTCGTGCACTGTTGGCGTTGGTCATGGTTTCAATCGTGGTGAATGTTTTTGACGCCACGATAAACAACGTTTCTGCAGGATCGAGATCGATGGTTGCCTCCACGAAATCGGAACCATCGACATTCGACACAAACCGGAACGTCAAATTGCGGTCGCTGTAGTGTTTGAGGGCTTCATAGGCCATCACCGGCCCTAGGTCGGAACCACCAATTCCGATGTTGACGACGTTGCGAATACGACGACCTGTGTGCCCTTTCCACTCACCGCTTCGAATGCGGTCCGCGAAGCCGGCCATTTTATCGAGGACCGCATGGACGTCGGGAACGACGTTTTCGGAGTCGACGAGAATTGACGCGTCGCGTGGTGCGCGAAGAGCAGTATGAAGGACCGCTCGGTCTTCAGTAATGTTGATCTTCTCTCCAGAGAACATCGCATTGATTCTGTCTTTCAGTTTGCAGCTTTCTGCAAGTTGAAAGAGCAGTGGCATGGTCTCTTCGGTAATGCGGTTCTTGGAATAGTCCAGAGTCAATCCAAGTGCGTTGACGGTGAATTTTTCTGCGCGCGCAGGATCCTGTGTGAACAACTCCTTCATGTGAAGATGTTGCACGGCAGAAGCATGGTTTTCGAGCGTCTTCCAATGAGTACCGGAAGTCAATTCAGGCGCATGCACTGTCATGGATCGAAGCTTTCAATTAGAAATTGGGTGAGACAATGAACTGAAGGAACGATTTCCAGCAATTGATTTGACGAGCGCTCGTCTCATTTCTGAAGTACTTTCGAACTTGTTGAAACGATACCAAGGAATATTCCGGCGTCCTATCGAAACGGCGTGTTTTCAGATCGCTGAGAAACAAGCCCACCAGACGCTTCGTCACGATCGATACTGCTTGATTTAGTGGTCTTCGCCATTTGGTTTTGTAGCTGAAGGGCTGCTGACCAGACCTCAATATCAGAATTTTGCAGAGTCACGCAGCTTTTCAATTCTCAATTTATCGAGAATCTGAAAAGTTCGATCAATCACCGCAGCTATTTACACGAGCTGCGGAGCGTTCATGCGTCACCTCAAAGGCATTGTGGGAAGGTCGACGTGAAGAGGCTCTCGTCCAGTTCCCAGTACCAGTTTGTTCGGGCATAGGTCATACTCTGTGGATCAATCCGATTCCAGATCGCCTCAAATTTCCAGTGGTCGACTCATGAAACTTCGAACGCACAAGAACTCCATCCGGATTCGCATCGATCAAAGAGATTTATCGACACTGGCAGAAGAACGATGCCTGACGGAGCGCATCGAGTTTGGAGCGTCGCCCGCCGAGCATTTCAGCTACAGCCTGATTTTGGATTCTGCATCGAATGGAGTTCTCTGCGCTCGTTATGAAAATGGAGAGCTTCAGGTCAGAATTTCGACAGATCATCTGAATGAGTGGCTGACGACGGATCGCGTCTCTTTCGCTGCCGAGCAGCAGATCTCAGGCGGCGTGCTGAGTATTTTGATCGAGAAGGATTTCAAATGTCTGGATCGTGCTCCTGGACAAGAGGCGTCCGATCTCTATGCATTTCCGAATCCTTCCCAATTCTGTCGACCCAAAGAAAATCCGGAGTCCGACTGCGAACAGGCGAACTCCGGTGAGCAGGGCGATCACTAAAACGGGAATTCCTCGGTCTTCTGTTTTCCCATCTCTTGAGCGACGATTTTTCCGAAACTTGCACTTAAACGGACAAGTTGAACCACGCGAGTATCAAGAACTTCCATCCTCTTCTGTGGAGTGACAACAGCAACGAACGGAAGACAGACCTCCTTGACCAGCAATGGGTTTCCTGAGTCCGCAGGTTTCATTTTCAAACGAACGAGTTCGTCCGGCGGAAGCCTGGAGCATTCCCCCCACATGAACGAAGGAAATTCAATCGTTCGGGTGAAGACTGAAACGTAGTCTCCGCAACGGATCTCTTCCGAAGCCAGTGACCGTGAGAGTGTCAATTCGCCCGTTGACTTGAGTTCCTCTTTTTTGAGTTTGGTTTTCATTTTGCGATCGTGAAGGTTGATGTCATCGCGGAAAAACCGAATGAGACGCGATGGGTTCGACACGCAGCGAGGTCGTCGGGTTCGTGGGAATTAGGAGTTTCTGGCACTGAACGGGCGAAACGATAGAATCTCAGAAAAAGCGTGTGAAAGAAGTTCATGAACAAGGCATTTGTCAGAGAGCCAGATGATGACGGGCGGGCGTTTTGTCCTCGCTGTGGCTCATTGGGGACTTCTGTCATTGCTGCGACTCTCGACGCTCACATTCAGACGGAATTCCGCATGAAGATTGGGGGCACTGGATGGTACTGCCAATATCCCCCCTGCTCTATCGCCTACTTTGATCAACTTGGAGGGCTGACGACGACCGAAGAGTTGAATGGCCCTGTCTATCCAAAGTCTACGTCCGCACCGATCTGTGCGTGCTTTCAATTTGATCTCTCTGAAATTGAAGAAGACATTCTGGATGGCTCACCATCACGCATTCGGGAACTCCTGAAGAAATCGGAGTCAGAGGCAGCGAATTGCGGGAGACTGGCCGCTGATGGACGATGCTGCATCACGGAGGTGAAGCGGATATATATCCGCTTGAAGGAACAACGAAACCAGATGTAATCAGCACAGGATTCCGACTGCAGAAGTCGGTTTAAACTGCTGAATGAGAATGCAACAGAATGAGTCAGGGTCATGCAGAAACGTGTTCATTCAAATGAGATCAGCCGATGCCCGTGGGCCAAGGGAGAGCAATATTGTGATTATCATGACCAGGAATGGGGAGTGCCCGTCCATGATGACGCCTTGCTCTTTGAGATGCTGATGTTAGAGGGGTCGCAAGCGGGCTTAAGCTGGGAAACGGTCCTCAAGAAACGTGAGGCTTACCGGGAAGCTTACGACCAGTTTGATCCACAGCGAATGTCGCGATACACGCAAAAGAAATTCGACAAGCTGATGCTGAATCCGGGGATCATTCGCAATCGATTGAAGATCGAATCGACCGTCCGCAATGCTGTGGCGTTCCTTGAAATTCAGAAGGAATTTGGCAGTTTCGATCGGTACATCTGGCGTTTTGTCGGGGGAAGCACAATCCAGAATCGCTGGGATGAATTCAAATCGGTTCCCACTTCCACGCCAGAGTCTGACGCAATGAGCAAAGACCTGAAACGACGGGGATTCAATTTTGTGGGAAGCACGATCTGCTATGCGTACATGCAAGCCGTTGGCATGGTGAATGACCATCTCACCAGTTGTTTCAGGCACTCGGAACTCACGTAAGCGAGCGAATCGGACAATTAAAAGCGGACGACTCGTGAAGTCGTCCGCTTTTAATTGGTCCTGTCTGTGACCAATGTGCTGGGGGAATGAATCTCACTGCGTTTGGGGTGTCGGTTCATCACTTGCCACGACCGACTGAACGCAGAAGTCTCGTTCGCTCCGCTCTAGTCATGCATGCCCGCACGTTCCATGCGTTTAGCGATTGACTTCAACTTCTGGGAGATTACGGCGTTTTCTGGGTCACGTTTCAGGACAAACTGAAAGTGCAGCAATGCTGAACGCAAGTCGCCACGTTGGAGCTGAATGTCTGCAAACAGAGTTCGAGCAGTCAGAGATTGCGGGTCCAGTTGAAGTGCCTGACGAAGACAATCAAAAGAAGGTGTCTCGTCTCCCATCAGCCAAAGAGCTTCGCTCATGGCGGTCCAACTATCGACGTTGAACGGGTTCATCCGAATTGCTTCTTCAATGGCATCGACGGCATTGGCGAGCTTCCGGGACTTCAGATAAGCAAAGCCTAGATTGTGGTGGAAATCTGCCCGGGTAGAGTCGATTCGAATCGCAGTGCGAAAGAGTGGGATTGAGGCCTCGACTGGTCCTTGTCGAAACGCGATTTCACCCATGAGATTCCAAGCCTGTGAATCTTCGGAATTCTTTTCCAGCAAGGACTGGCAAATTCTTTCGGCTCTCTTGAGATCGCCGTCTTCCATGCATTCGCGAGCCTGGTTCAGCAACTCGCTCGGTTCATCGCTGGAAATGGAATATTGTTGACGGTGAAGGACGGGACTCTCTGAAACGCTGATTTGCGCAACATCGTCAGAACGATCAACCACGCGGGATTCTCCGGCAGGATTTGCATCCTCCAACTCCACTTTCTGCATCCGTGCTGAAAAGTTTGTTGGATTACAAGTAGTATCGGCGTTCTCCCGAAAAGATGTGGTGTTTTTTCCCATCTTCTCGAAGTCAACGACGGGATTCCGAAGGCGTTCTTCGTCCGCGTATGAGATGGCTCAGCGTTGATTGGTCAACGGCTTTTGATGAGTTGTTTTGGGACTCGCTTCTTTACTCAGATTTGGGACGAGGGACTCGTCCGCGAGAGCTTCCACCGGATCCCTTACGGCCTCGCTTCCCTTTCTGACCTCGCTCTTTGCGTCCGGAACCTGCGAATCCCGCGGTCCCTTCGTCACCGGCCAGAACTTCTTCCCCCGCATTCATCTTGCGCTGCAGATCGGTAATTCGGTCGCGCAATGACGCTGCTCGTTCGAACTCGAGATTTTCGGCGGCATCCATCATTTCCTTCTCAAGAGCGGAGAGATACTCCTGAGTGACATATTGGACTTCGTTCCGGACGCCGGAAGCCTGCTGTTCTATCTTCCTCGCGGAGATCTCATCTTCGATTCCTCGTTTAATCGCTTTGCGGACTGTTTGCGGGGTGATTCCGTGTTCCTCGTTGTAAGCCAGCTGGATCTGTCGACGGCGATTTGTTTCGTCGATAGCCCGCTGCATACTTTCGGTGACAGTATCTGCATACAGAATGACTTCGGCGTTCACATTCCGGGCCGAACGTCCGATCGTCTGGATCAGACTGGTTTCGCTGCGAAGAAATCCCTCTTTGTCGGCGTCGAGGATACAGACGAGTGACACTTCGGGAAGGTCGAGTCCTTCTCGAAGAAGATTGACTCCAATCAGTGCATCGAACTTCCCCTCTCGCAATTCTCGCAGGACTTCCACCCGCTCAATTGCATCCAGCTCGCTATGCAACCATTCACAGCGTATCCCTTCCTCCTTGAGATAACTGACGAGGTCTTCCGAAAGTCTCTTCGTCAGAGTGGTGACAAGTGTTCGTTCGCCGCGTTCAGTTCGCTCTTGAATTTTTTGCATCAAATGGGGAATCTGACCACGTGCGGATTGAATCACGACCACGGGGTCAACAAGACCGGTCGGCCGAATGATCTGTTGAACGATTTCTCCTTCGGACTGCTCCAGTTCCCAGTCTGCTGGAGTTGCAGAAACGAGAATCGTCTGGCCGCGCCGTTGATCCCATTCCTCGAATTTCATCGGGCGATTGTCCAGCGCCATCGGGAGACGAAATCCGTGGTCGACCAGAGTTCGTTTCCGCGCCTGGTCACCGTTGTACATTGCACGAATCTGCGGAACCGTCTGGTGCGATTCGTCGACGACGAAAAGAAAATCGTCAGGAAAGAAGTCGTACAATGTCGCGGGAGCTTCCCCCTTTTTTCTTTTTGCGAGTGCACGTGAATAGTTTTCGATTCCGGGGCAAAACCCTGCTTCCTTGAGCAACTCCATGTCGTGCCGGGTGCGCGCTGCGAGTCGCTGCGCTTCGAGTAGTTTCCCCTCTTTCTGGAACAGGGCTAATTGCTGATTCAGTTCCTCTTCGATCTCCTGCATTGCCTCTTCGATTCGGGACTGTGGAAGGACGAAGTGCTTGGCAGGATAGACGTAGATTTCCTGAAGATTTTTGCTGCTGGCTCCAGTGAGTGGATCGATGATGGAGAGTTTTTCAACTTCGTCTCCCCATAGCTCAATGCGGTAGGCGAACTCTTCATAAGCTGGCCAGACTTCGATGACGTCTCCACGGACGCGAATCTTTCCACGCTGGAAATCGTAGTCATTTCGGGAGTAGTGGATGTCGACGAACTTCATCAAGAGTTTGTCACGATCGACGGTTTTTCCGACGTGCAGCGGGACCATCATTTCCAGATAGTCCTTCGGGGATCCCAGTCCGTAAATACACGAGACACTCGCAACAACAATCACATCTCGACGAGAGACCAATGCGCTGGTCGCGAGCAAGCGGAGACGGTCGATCTCTTCGTTGATGCTGGAATCTTTTTCGATGTAGATATCACGCTGTGGGATGTACGCTTCGGGCTGGTAGTAGTCGTAGTAGCTGACGAAGTACGCGACGGCATTGTTGGGAAAGAATTCCCGAAACTCTCCATACAGCTGAGCAGCGAGCGTTTTATTGTGGGCAAGAATCAACGTGGGACGTTGCACTTGCTGAATGACATTCGCAATGGTGAACGTCTTCCCTGTTCCGGTCGCTCCAAGCAGCACCTGCGACCTCTTCCCATCTTCCAACCCATTGATCAGTGACTCGATCGCCTTTGGTTGATCTCCCGCCGGTGAAAACTCGGAAACAAGTTCAAACTGCGGCATGAGAGATTCTCTTCTTTTCTGTTTTCGCTACACCCGAAATCAGGTGATCCGAAGGGAGCGCCTGACCGATCTGGATGATAGCAGGAATTGATGTCCTGTACAAAAGTATCGTGTGATTCCGCCACTGCAGAAGAACCTGACGGCAGACGCAAAGTCTGATTTCTCATCACCGCAGGGAAGATTCGTTGCTCAAAAAGATCAACTTGCCTGCCCTTCGGTAGCAACGCAACTTGCGACTCGACATAATCTTCCTACAAAGTTCAGACACTTTCGGATGCACCGTTAGTGTCTCCTTCGCCGTTTGACTGAGTTGCCAAACAGATGCTCTCCCTGACTCTCAGCGCTAGTCTCCTGCTGCTCGCTGCATTCATCCTGCGCGGCTTGCCTGAGAAGTCGATGTCGTACCTTGGAAGAATGGGAGCGGTCGCCTGTTCGGTCGCAGGGCTGATCCTTCTGTTTACGCATCTCCGATCGGTCGCCCCCGTCTCTGGGAGCCTGATCTATCGGGATGACGCGATTGCCCGCGGAGTTCTCCTGGCTGCACTTGTCATACCATCGCTGCTGGTGCTGTTGGAGCGTTCGCATGCATTGCTCGCCACCTCTTATTGGAGTGCTGGAATGCTGGCACTCGCAGCGACGACACAACTTCCCTTGATTCAATGGGCAGCCTTACAGCTTTCGATCATTCCCCTGTTCTTCTACGGTCGACAGCAACGCGAAGGACTTCGCGGGTTAATCAAGCGAAATGCCGCTCCCGTTTTCGGCAGCATCCTGTTTGCACTTGGATTTTATCTGGCGACGCGCGGCGACAGTGAGAATCCACAGACGATTATCGGAATCATTTTCCTGATGGCGGGCTCAGGGGCCATGCTGGGATGGTTTCCATTTCCGCGTGTGATCGATGCTGCCTCTGGCGATGCAGCGATGGGAACTCTCTTCGGGAAACGAATTCTTCCCCTGATCACAACTGCCGTACTGCTCTTCCGGATGGTCGAGCGGCAACCCCTGACAACCTATCAGTCGAGCCAGTTGGCGCTCTGTGCGTTTTTTTGTCTCATTATTTGCGGAACACGACTTCTCGGTGAACAGCGAATCTCGCGTCGACTCTCGCTCACTGGAATGTCGATGTTCGCGTTTCTTCTGATTTCAATCTGTATCGCAAATTGGCAGGCAGCGCATTCAAAACTCAATTGGGTGGAAACCTCTCCGATTCCAGGGGGGGACTCTTTGTTTCTGTCGATTTTGTTCTGTGAAGTTGTTGCACTGCTCGTCTTCGCGAGCGGGATCAAGCTTCTCAAGAACGATTCGGATGCCGGCGACTTCGTTGAAACCGTCAGTGGATCTTTTTCACGTCGCCCGGTTTCGTCGCTCGCAACATTCTTCGGACTGACCAGCCTTGCGGGAATTCCTCCTTTTCCGGGCTTCTGGTGGCGATTGGCTTTGATCGCTGCTCTGGGGATGCCACATCGTCAGTCCAATATCACTCAAATGGCTGAAGCGGATTTCGGCTATTCGATGCTGACTCTGATCGTGATTTTTGCCATCATCCTCAACTCGATCGCCCATCTTGGTCTCATTCAACGCATGATCACGGAAGAGGCTTTTCGCGGAAGAGAATCCCTCCTCAAACTGAACCTGAAGCTCGCTGCCGGGCTCTCTGTGCTGGCACTGACGTTGATTGCACTGACTCCAATTTCAATCGGACAAGTACTCACTCCTCGTCAGTCTCAGGTTGCGATCGAGGTTCCAATTCCCGATCAGGAAGCTGGCGCACAGTAGCGGCAATGGCATCCACAAGCTTTGAATCGGAATAGCAAAGAAATTTTCTAATGAAATCGTTGTGTGTTTTCTGTGGTTCAAGGCTCGGGTCTCGTGAAGAGTATGCAGCGATTGCGACTCAACTCGGACATGAACTGGCAGACCGGGGAATCCGTCTCGTTTACGGCGGAGGAAATGTCGGCATCATGGGGGCAGTTGCGGACGCTGTTCTAGAACGCGGCGGAGATGTTACTGGGGTGATTCCGGAGGCATTGCTTGACCGGGAGCTCGCTCACACCGGAGTGAACGACATGCGCATTGTTCCGACAATGCACATTCGCAAAGCGTTGATGGCGGAACTTTCGGATGCGTTCGTTGCTCTCCCCGGTGGACTCGGGACTTTCGAAGAATTGTGCGAAATTCTGACGTGGGGGCAACTCAGTCTCCATTCCAAGCCCGTTGCACTGGTCAACACTCGCAACTACTACACGCCGTTACTGGCAATGCTCGATCAGGCTGTCGAAGAGGAATTTCTAACCATCCCAAACCGTAACTTGCTCAAATCTGTTGAGACGGTGCCGGAGCTGATGAATTACCTGACCTCCGCCACGACCTGAGTGAACTCTCACGGTTCTTGAAAAAGCAGACTGAGATCGCGACAGTAAAGAGTCTCGCGATGGTCTCCTGTGATCACTAGTTGCCCACTTACTCTGTTGTTGATACTGATTCATGTCTGCGAATTCTGATGGATTACTCAGTCCTTCCACCCCGAGCCGGTTCGTCGTTGGCATCGATCTGGGTACAACCAACAGCGCAGTGTGTTTTGTTGATACTCACGGGAATGACAGTCGGGTTCAAACCTTTCGAATTCCTCAGCTGATCAGCCCCGGAGAAATTGAATCGCTGGAATCGCTTCCGAGTTTTCATTACCACGCTGCCAAAGGGGAATTTGCAGATCGATCTCTGTCGATGCCGTGGTCGGAAGCGGCCCCCGAGACAGCGGTTGGAGTTTTCGCACGCGAGCAGGGAAAACTCGTTCCGGGACGTGTCATCGAATCTGCCAAGTCATGGCTCTCGCATGTCGGTGTCGACCGAACCTCCGGGCTCCTTCCGTGGCATGGTTCCGCAGATGTTCCGCGATTGTCTCCGGTGGAAGCGAGTGCAGCCTATCTCTTCCACATCAAGTGTGCGTGGAATCATGCTCATCCTCAACATCCTCTCGAACAACAGGATTTGGTCATCACGCTGCCTGCTTCATTTGACGAAGTCGCGCGTGAACTGACCGTCGCTGCTGCTAAACTCGCGGGCCTGCAAAAAATTGTTTTGATTGAAGAGCCACAGGCCGCATTTTACGCGTGGATCAGTGCTCATCCCGATTCCTGGAACACTTTAGTATCGCCCGGGCAAAACATTCTGGTCTGCGATGTCGGAGGGGGAACATCCGACTTCACGCTGATTCGAGTTCGGGCTGGTTCGAATGATCAAGTGCAGTTCCATCGAGTGGCGGTTGGCGATCACCTCATTCTGGGGGGGGACAATCTCGATTTAGCGCTCGCTCATCATCTCGAACGAAAACTGATGGGAGAGAAAAAACTTGAACCGCGACAATGGGGAAGCCTCGTTCGTATCTGTCGACACGTGAAAGAAACACTCCTCAGCGAGAATGCTCCGGAGTCTTACAGCGTGTCGCTGCCCGGATCGGGTTCAAAATTGATCGGGGGAGGATTGCGAGTCGAAATCTCCCGAGATGAAGCCAGAAATCTGTTGATGGAAGGCTTCTTCCCGCACGTTCAGATCGACGACCATCCGCAGCGAAAACTGTCGGGGTTTCAGGAATTTGGACTCCCCTACGCCGCCGATCCCGCTGCAACGCGACATCTTGCCAAGTTCCTTCAAACTCATAGTCGGGCCGGACTGAAGTTGGGGGAAGAAGGATCAACACGCCCGGACGTCCTCCTGTTCAACGGAGGAGCGTTCATTTCTCCGCTCATTCAGCAGCGAATGATCGATGTCATTACTGACTGGTTTGCGAACGGAGATCCAAACTGGGCGCCACTGGTGCTGCATAACGCAAGGCATGATCTCGCAGTTGCGCAGGGGGCCGCTTATTACGGGATGGTGCGACGGGGAACGGGAGTTCGCATTTCAGCGGGCTTACCGCGCACGTACTACATGGGTGTTGAAACCATCGCGTCGGGAGCAGTCGAAGGGCGGGTTCAAGCATTGTGCTTGATGCCAGCAGGTGCTGAACCGGGAACGGAAGTTGACCTTCGAGAGCATCCCTTCCAACTGACGATCTCTTCGCCAGTCGAGTTTCCACTTTTCCACTCGTCCTCCCGTCTGACAGATCGACCCGGTTCAATCTCGCCGATCGAACGTGAGCAGCTTACTGCGCTCCCTCCGATTCGAACTGTGTTGCGTTCTCGCAAAGAGAAAGAAGCGACGTCGATTGCGGTCGAACTTCATGCCCGCCTCACCGAGATCGGAACGCTGCAGGTCTGGTGCACGGAGGTTGATGGAAACCGAAGCTGGCAATTGCAGTTCGATATTCGCTCCGCGACCCATACTGACGTCGAAGCGCATCGTGGAACGGGTGAAGCTGCAGGTGTGCTGGATGAGCATTCAATTCAGCTGGTTCAATCGACATTGCAAAACTGCTTTGGGCCGAACTCCAACGAGAAGCCTGCTGGTCTCCCCAAGCGGATCTCCAAACTTCTCGAACTCTCTCGGGAAGAGTGGCCACCTGCTCTGCTGAGACAGATCTGGGAGATGCTGCTTGAATTGGAATCGGGACGAAAGCTAAGTGCCGAGCATGAGGCTCGTTGGCTCAACCTGTTTGGGTTCGCCCTGCGTCCCGGCGAAGGGATGGCACTCGATGACTGGCGCGTTGCGGAATCGTGGAGGAGACTGCGCAGCCACATGCATTACCCCGGACCGGCCACTCTCAGCGAGTGGTGGATCCTCTGGCGTCGTGTCGCTGCTGGTCTGGCCGCCGGGCAACAACAGTCGCTCGCCACGCCACTGTTGACTCGTCTCAAGGATGAGCAGCGAAAAGAAAGACAGACGAATAGCGTTAAAAAAGGGGGGCATCCGCAGGAACAGATCGAAGCATGGCGAATGCTTGCCTCGATGGAACGCTTGCCCGTGACAATGAAGCAGCAACTCGCAGAGATCGCGATCGAGCACTTATACACTCCCGAAAGAGCCATTCAGCACCCGGCGATTCTGTGGTCGATTGGGAGACTGGGGGCGCGCCAGCCGTTTTACGGCCCGCTCAATACAGTCGTCGCTCCGGAAGTCGCAGCAGAATGGCTGGATCGTTTGCTGGCGATTCGACAACCCTCACCGGAGCGATTCTTTGCCGTCATGCAACTCGCCCGCAGAACAGACGATCGCTACCGTGACCTGCCCGCGGATAAACGTCAGAAGGCAGTCAATTTCCTCACGTCGCTGGAAGCTTCCGAGGAGTTTATCGCGCTGGTTGAAACCGGCGGAGAATTACAGGCTCAAACATCCGCACTCGTGTTTGGAGAGTCCTTACCGATTGGACTGAAATTTGGGCATTCCTGATCAGGCGGCACGAACGCGGTCATGAATCAGCATTTGTGCTCGCTTCCACTTGAAGGTGACGAGATTCAGGAAGATTCTGCGAAACAGCCGAGTATCGCCGCGTAATGAAATTCGCTTTCGTCCCTGATTTTTGAGCCATCGAAGCGTTGTAGAGTCCGTGAGGAACTTTTCGTAACAGTCATACCAGAAGTCGTTGTAATCACGGTAAATCTGAAGTCGAATCAGTGAATGGCGCAACTGGCCCATGTCCTTGAGCCATTGATAGTAACCGGCATGGGGATCGCTGATCCGGCGAATTCCCTGCAGGTCGATCAGTCGTGCCACAGTCTCGCGTTCTGACCGGTCGACGTAGAAATGCTGGAAATGACAATCGTTGTGGTACAGGTGTCCGCTATGTAGTCGCGCAGCAGTAAAAGCGGTGATTTCCAGTAGGTCTTGAATTTCCTGTTGACGATCTGCCTTGTCGTTCAAAATGTTCTGCAAGGATTGATAAACGGAGAGCCCTTCTCCAACCTGCTTGCTCAAGAAGAACGAGTGAAATTTCTGCCCGGCTTCATTCGCGACTCCGCTTTCGGAGTTTCCTACTGCAATGATCTCCATGCAGGGGGCGCCTGTCAGCTGACACCAGCGAACCGCTTCGGCTTCATGACTTGCTGGTGATGTTGCTGGCTTGCTGAATCGGTGTCGTTTCAAAAATGAGACCGGTGACGTCGACTCCGCGTCGAGACGCCACTGCACGTTTTCCCAACCATCGTCGCGATCTCGACTCCGCATGATGGTTCCGCGAAAGCTCGCCTGAATCACTGAATCGGTCGTGGTCCAACCATTATTTTCGAAGAGAGGCGCGTAGTCGGGATGCACCAGCAGATTGCTGGAGTCCAACTTCACGTAATTGTCCGGCCAAAGCAACATGGATCAGACTCGCCTCATGCGGTGAATATTTTTGCGATGGGGCATTAAATCATCGGGATCGGATTGCCACAAGCGGATTTTCTTAAACCGAATCTCGACATTGCGTGAACTGCACTCTTCTGGCACGATTCGCGGGGAGGTCCCTGTACCCCGTGTTGATCAGAGGGGCTGTTTCACTCGAGAGAACTTTGGAACATGCTGATTGAAGCTGGAATCGGAATGGCGGCTCTCTCAGGAATTGGGTGGTTCAGCTCCCGGTACGCCTGGTGGCGTCCCGCGATCAATTGGAAATTTCCAAGGGTGTTGATGTATCACATGGTCTCGCCTCACCGTCCGGGGACCCGTTTTAATAAGCTCAGAGTGAAGCCTGAAGAATTTGAGCAACAAGTCAAGTGGCTCAAAAACAACGGATTTACATTCCTCTTCGCGAGTGAACTCTTGCAGCGAGATGCGTTGCCGGAACGATCGGTCTGCCTGACGTTTGACGATGGATATGAAGATAACCTGATCAATGCCGACCCCGTTTTGGAGCGGTATCAGGCACGGGCAACTCTTTTTTTGGTCGGCGATCGTAGCGGCGGTTGGTCAAGCAAAAAGAAGGCTCATCATGCGGACGATGAACTTGCTCGTGAGCCAAAATTGAGTGATGATCAGGTTCGAGTCCTGCTCGATACCGGACGCTGGGAACTCGGTGGGCACACACAGACTCACGCGAACCTCAATGCTGTGGCTGAAGATCAGGCCAGAGATGAAATCGCTGCCGGAAACGACACAATTGTCCAGTCGTTTCAAGCAAATCCAGTCACATTTGCTTATCCATTTGGGCTCTGGAATGACAAACATCCTGAGCTCTTGCAAGATTTGGGAGTTCTAGGGGCATTTACGACCGAGTGCGGAATCGCCCCCACTCCCTATGTGTCTCCCATGACCATTCCACGCGTCAAAGTTTCCGGAGACGACGGGATTTGGGCATTTCAGCTCCGAATGAATGCCGCCAAACGCGGGCTGTTCAAATAACCAGACCCGTGGAACTGTCGATTCTTACCGCTCAGCGGTGCGTTTCTGCACTGTGATGGATTTGATATTTACCAAAAATCGGCGAATGGGTAAAAACGCCTCGCAAGCGGCGGAGCAGCCTTGTTCGTTCGAGCACCAATGCCGATCTACCCAGTTCCGCCAATGTACTGAGATCGGTCGGGCAACCGTTCCAAAAATCACCATCGAATTCAGCGATCACGACAGAGATCCTGTTTACAACATAACTGTGTGAGGAGTCGATCGATGCATTCAGCGCCTACAACACGTACAAAATACTCCAAGCCGGGCTGGGTATCTGGATGCGGCCAGTCTGGGAAAAAACTATGGTCAGAGCGACTGAAACAGATCTTTCGCCCTACGTTTTACCGTACGTTCTACCCAAACAAGCCCGTTTTCGAATGTCCGAATTGCGGTTATGTCGGACCGTTCAAGAGCAAGCCGGTCAAGCGATTTGATCAGGTCAAGCGAATCAACTCGAAGTGCCTCGGCTGCGCGTGTCTTGAGCGTCACCGCATGCTCTCACTCGTGTTCGATGAGCTTTATCCGCAACCATCCGAATCAAAGAGCATTTTGCACATCGCCCCTGAACTGTGCCTGCAGCCAAAGCTGCGCGGTCTGTTTGGAACTTACCATTCCTGCGATCTGTACATGCCAGGAGTCGACTTCGTGGAAGACATGCAGAAGATGTCTTTCGCGGACGCTACGTACGATTGCGTTTTTATCGCCCGCGTCCTGACGATTCCACCAGATCTTGATGCCTGCCTGAGCGAAATGCGCCGCGTGCTGAAGCCGGGCGGTGTCGCGGTCATCGCAGAGATTCATACTCTCGAGAACACACTTGAATACGGCGAGATGCGAGGAGGCCGTTCTCGTGTCCTTGGGACAGATTTCTTTGATCACTGTCGTCAGTACTTCTCCAAGGTCGAAGAATGGACTGGCGATCGTTACGACGCCAAATATCAGCTCATTAACTATATGATCGATCACGGCGTCGCAAACGACAAATTCCCTGAGAAGATTCGCGTTAAGGGGGTCGGGTATCAGGAAATTGTTGCGATCTGCCAGGCCTGATCACAACGATCTCAAGTCGATTCAGCCGGTGCATTGATTCCGATCAGTGCTCCGGCTTTCATTTTCAGGTTGTGATTTACAGCTTTCACAGGAACTTTCACCGAATGCGATCTCCTTTCCGCTGGCTTCGAAGAAAATTCGAACTGGCTCAGCAGGCGCCACGACGTCGAGAGATTGAAGCCGAGTTCAGCCAGTTTTGCGGCTGCCCGGTCAAATTGACGAATGCGGACGCCAAAGGGGGATACGACGAGATTTACTTTGCTCAGCGAGGTAGTGAGCGGTTCGCCGTCGTACGGGTCAACAGCCCGTTCAAGTCACAGATCGACCCCATTGGAGAATTCGATCCCGGCGTCCCTCTCGATGCCTCTGGAAGGCTCAACCGAGAATGGGATGCCTATCGGGTGCTTTACCCGTTAGGGCTTTCGCCTCAACCGCTTTGGCGTTCATCAGACGCCATTGCTTGTAGCTGGGTCCCCTGGGACCGTGTCGCAAAACGGTTGATTCAGAATCGTCAGGAATTTTGGCCGCTTCTGGTTCAGATCTTCCCTGCAATTCGCCGGATGCATGAGGCCGGAGTGACGCATCTCGATCTGAATCTGGGGAATCTTCTCACTGAGCCAAATGGAGACGGGATTGCCCTGATTGATTTCGAGTTTGGCCCCGTTGCCTGGGTGAATCCTGCTCAGCAGCGTGCTTTCGACTATTTGCGACTCATTGACGATTGCACGAAACCGAGACGCGGCGGACACCAGATGTTGTCAGACCTGGATCAGCTGCACGCGGTGATTTCCACGACAGTCGACACCGAGGCACTCCAGTCTGAGATCGCCTTCACCCGCAAGAAACTGGTTCGACTTGAAGAACATTCTGAGTTGTTAAAGATGCTGCGAAGTCTGTTCGTGAAGCTCTAGTGATTACGCGGCTGCCACTTGCCGGGAAGCATCAACCTGTGACTGCTTTCCCTGAACGGTTCCGAGGATCTCCTGTACTGCGGCAGTACTTTCCGTCAATGAGCCATCGTTGTTGAAGGCGATGTAATCCGTTGGAATGCGTTGAGACAATTTCTCGAACATCTCTTTGTCGTAGGCTGCATGCCCTGCCGCGGTCACTTCCTGCTTTCGCAGCAGGACGTTGGAATAGTTCACAATGCAATGAACTGTGGGGATGCGAATGCCAAACCAGTTTGAGAGCCACGACAACCGGCTGAACGACGGTTGATCCGATTTTCGATTCACGAACAGGAAATCCAGAAGCGAGCGGTCGATCAGCGTCGTCTTGCGACTGGAATGCAGAACTTTCATTCGCAGTGCAATCGCAGCTCGTAAATAGACGAACGGTGCCAGCGTTTCGTCAAAAAGTTCCCGGGATTGCCGCATGAGAGGGCGAAGGAAGATGACAGCCAATTTGTAAAGAAACGATTTTCGGTACAGATGCTTCCCAGTAAATGTTTGAACCGCAGGCTGTTGCTTGCTGACTTGTTCCGCAAGTGTTGTCTTTCCTGCTCCGTCACACCCGATGACGCTGATGTGCCGCGGTTTTCGAGGGACTGCCAGCGCCCATTTTTGCCACAAGCGGGAGATCGAGTTCCCGTGAAATTGAATTCCGGATGCTTGCGGAATTCGCTTGAGTGAAGACAGTTCCAACTCTCGGCTGATTTCTTTCTTGAATGCGACTTCCTGAAGCTGATCTGCGAACGCGTCCTCTCCGTTTTCTCGGCAGGCATCGACGAGGTTGAGCAGTCGTCGCTGGCATTTCTCGCTCGCCAGATCTTTTCGCTTGCACAGGATATGGTGCAGGTAGATGCTCGCTTCAATCGATGGCGGGAGTCGCTGAATTGAACCGTGCGAAGATGAGATCGCTCCCCCGCATCCTTCGTATGTCAGGGATTGTTTTTCCCGGTTAACCTGGCGGAGGTTCATCCATAAGTCGAAGGTTGCTGTCTGCTGACCGTCTACTGAAAAGATTGTGAACTCGACCTTATTTTCATTCGGACGACGAATGCGTAGATGGCAGAGGCGTTGCTGAACCCACTCCAACGAGGACGACAGAAGTTGTTCGACTGCTTCCGGACTCCCGAGCAGATCAATGTCATCCCCGGTTAGACAGGTCTCAGGTGCATCAGCTGCCAGTGTTTGGTCTCGTAGCTGAATGAACTTCCAGGGACCGGTCGTTAATCGCGAAATACATTCCTTCAACCCGACATCGACAGCCGAAGCGGCGTACAACCTGCTGGAAGAATGGCTTGTCTTCACGGGGTTCATATGATCATCTCGGTGATCGTTGGGCGACGTGATCGGTCTCGCAGTTCCCGGGCCGGTGGATGCTAATGATCGCAAACTGTATCTACATCTGAAACTTCGGTGAATGCCAATCTTTTCTCGCTGATTGCGACGTAAGTTTTTGATTCGAGTGAGGTAAACTGAAGTCCTCTTCTCTTTTCAGTTTTTTACGATCGACAACCGAAACCGGGTCGAATCAGGGGCAAAGTATGTTTTCGTTGACGTCCGCTCAGCATGCAGCCACGTTGCTCGTTCTCGCTATTTTCGCAGTCGGGTGCGGAAATTCCTCAACGCCGGAACCAACTGCCGCCCCGCCGGCGGCGACACCCCCGCTCCAGCAATCAGGAAAAGTTGAGGGGGCAGCAATGGCTCCTCCTGCTCGGATGGAAATTCCGAAAATCAGCCTAAGTAGTTCCAGCCCTTCGACATCCACAGTCGCAGATTCAGGTGCGACAATTAAAAACGCGGAAGAGCGTCGCCAAGAACTGCTCAACGCCATGATGCCGGTTCAGGTTTTGTTGGGGCAGTGGAACGGCACGACGCAGCGAGACATGGGCCAGTTCAAAGCAACTGACACTCCGAATTGGGTCTGGGATTTTCAAACCGACCGGGATCAGCCAGCACTGGTTATGAAATCAGAAACAAGTCCATACATTCGTGAAGGTCGATTGACTTACCTGACAGAGAAAGAACTCTTTCAATTCAAAGTCGTCGACGCCGATGGAATCGCTCGCACCCTGGAGGGGACGTTCTCAGTTCCAGTAGAGGAGTTTCAAGGGGACGATCAGCAAACTCATGTCAAATATAAACTTGAACTGACACAAGTTGACACTGCGGATCAGCGGGATGTCTGGCAGGTCATTTTCAACCAGCAGGAGAATAACCGAT
The DNA here is from genome assembly GCF_051466335.1 of Planctomicrobium mucosum. Lineage (NCBI taxonomy): Bacteria > Pseudomonadati > Planctomycetota > Planctomycetia > Planctomycetales > Planctomycetaceae > Planctomicrobium > Planctomicrobium mucosum. Next base: position 2,510,956 of record NZ_CP195793.1, read on the forward strand.
ACCTGCAGGAAATGGCTAAAAAGCGAGGAGCGAGCTACCTGCGGTACGACACCGTTGCGACGCAGCGGACCGGAATCGCGTTCGCCAAGAGTGATGAAGGGTATGGCGATAAAGAGTGCGTGGTGTCCGGGGGGCTGGGGACAATCGAGCTGAGGCACAACGGCCGATCGTATTGGGTTTGCTGCACAGGCTGTAAGGCCGCATTCGAGGAAGATCCAGAATCCTGGATTGCGAATTATCAAAAGAAGAAGGCTGCCAAAGGGAGCTGAAAAGCCGTATGATGAACGGTCGTGCAGATGGCCTGTTGTGGGGCAAATGCATCGCTTCCTTTCATTGATGCTGCGACGTTGAATACGAACCCAAGTCTCACGGACGATCTGACAGCACCGCAGGCGCAAGCGGTGCAGCTCCTTGACGGTCCCCTCCTGATTCTGGCAGGTCCCGGGTCAGGAAAGACCCGAGTGATCACTCGGCGGATCGCCAACCTGCTCGAGCATGGCGTTCATCCACGAAACATTCTGGCGATAACGTTCACGAACAAAGCAGCGCGCGAGATGGCGGAACGCGTCGAGCACATCGCACCGGGTAACCGCGTCTGGATCAGTACATTTCACCGATTTTGTGCGAAGTTGCTGCGGCAGTACGGTGAGTTTGTTGGGCTGAAATCCAACTTTTCCATTCTCGATACTTCCGATCAGAAGCAGATGATTCGCCGTGTGCTTCACGATCTGGATTTTGATCCAGTGCATTTCTCTCCGGATAAAATTCTTTGGCGAATCAGTACCGCTAAGAATGACCTCATCACTCCAGAGGCGTACCAGGCTCGCTATGAAGGGATGATTGGAGACCACTGGCAGGCTGCGGTCAATAAGGTCTACCCGGCTTACCAGAAGCGGCTGCTGGAATCGAACGCTGTCGACTTCGACGACCTTCTCATGCATGCAGCGTTGCTTTTGGCCGAGAACCCGGAATTGCGCAGGCAACTCGACGAACGGTACCAATATGTGCTCGTCGACGAATATCAGGATACCAACAGCTCGCAATATCAGATTGTCTCTGCCCTATCGCAGATGCAGCGAAATCTGTGTGTGACGGGTGATCCGGATCAATCCATCTATGGATGGCGAGGTGCCCGTATCGCCAATATTCTTCAGTTCGAACGGGAATTTCCGGAGGTGAAGGTCGTCCGCCTCGAACAGAATTTTCGCAGCACTAAGTCGATTCTGAATTCTGCTGATGCACTCATTGTCCATAACAGCCAGCGGAAACACAAAGACCTGCTGACTGATCAGGGGCCGGGCGAGCCAGTTCAGCGACTGATTTTTGATGATTCCAATACAGAAGCTGATGGCATTGCGCAAAAGATTCTTCAACTCACTGAAGATGAAAATTTCCAGTGGGGCGATTTCGCCATCTTTTACCGCGTCAATTCGCTATCCCGTCAATTGGAACATGCCCTGACTCGTTTTCGGATTCCGTATCAGGTTGCGGCGGGCGTGGCGTTTTTTGACAGGGCTGAAATTCGTGATTTACTCGCGTACCTGCGGCTCATTGAGAACCCCGCTGAGGTGACCGCCTTTTTGCGAATTGTGAATAAGCCACTTCGCGGGCTGGGGCAGACTTCACAAAATCGGCTGCTTATGTGGGCTGCAATGCAGGGGCTCACTCCGATGGAGGCCTGCGCCAACGCAGAGAAGATACCGAAGCTCTCCAAAAAGGCGATCAGCATGTTCAAGCTGTTCGCACGCATGCTGAATGAGTTCTCACTCGCCGCTGCAGGCTCCGTTGCCGACTTGCTGCAACAGGTGATTGAGCTGACCAGATATGCCGCCCCCTGGGAGGGTATTGAATCGGAAGAAGCTTACGAGCGACTCGCGAATATCGAAGAACTGGTCAGTGCTGCCCGGCAGTACGATCAGGCCGCGGGAGACGATCGCAGCTTGCAGGGATTTTTAGAGCAGACCGCTTTGGTGAGTGATACCGACAAAGTCGAAAACGATTCTGGACGTGTCACGCTCATGACATTGCATGCAGCTAAGGGGCTGGAATTTCCCGCAGTGTTTATCGTCGGTGTCGAAGACGGACTGATCCCGCATGAGCGGTCCAAACGTGAGAATGATCGCAAGGAACTCGAGGAAGAACGAAGATTGCTCTTCGTGGGAATGACACGCGCTCGAAAACGATTGTTTCTTACTGAGACTCGCGTTCGCGCGATGCACGGAAGGACGATGCCGACAATTGGCAGTCCGTTCATGATGGAATTGATCAGCGAAACGGTCGAGTGTGGGACAGCAGGAAATCCACAGGCAGCGTGGGCGTCAGTGCTGGGGAAATCTGCGCAACAATACCAGCATATCGGCGATGACGAAGAGTCGATCGACATCGCGGCCCGCGATCGTCAGGATGAAGACGAGGCGACCGAATCTCCAGTCACCGCTGCCATGCAGACCCATCAGAAGTCGAAGCCCATGCTGATGACTGCCGCTGACCTGCTGAAGGGGGGCACCAGCGCAGCGAAACTCCCCGTTGGGTTCGGCGTTGGCCAGATGGTGCGGCATCCACGATACGGGGTTGGTATGGTGACCGCTGTCGGAGGATTCGGACCCCATCGAACTGTGACGGTCACGTTTCACGACAAGAATCGGCAAGACACCTTTGTGCTGAGCAAGGCGCCGTTGCAGCCGATTGGCTGAGAACGTCCGAGATATCGCTGATACACTGGTGCGATTAACGCTGCCACAAACTGGTATCAATCAGCCCATGTAGAAATCAAAAGAACTCGACCGAAAGCACGCTGGGTGCTTCCGGTCGAGTTCATATTGCATCATCGGCTTACAGGAATCGTCTTAACGATTCGCAGGCTCCGCCCGACCCGCTGAACCCTCGAGATCGATCACTTCCACAAAGAGTGGAGCAAGGCGACCTGTAGCAGGTTCGATCGTCAATCGATGTCGACCGGCTGGAAGTTCAACGGTGTAGATGTCCCCTTCTGGTTCAATGGCATTCTCCTGCCAAAGCAATTTCAGGGTTTCGGGATTTCGAAGCTTCAATCCAATCAGACCTGGAGTGGTCACTTCCACTTCGAAGCTAATCGGTCCACCCGGACAATCGTCCATCGGCAATCCCCCATCGACCATGCTGATGAGCTGACCTTGGTCTTGCGCCATCCAACGACGGATATACCGATTCTGAGGGACTTTGTATTGTCCTTCCTTCCCAAGTGATGACAGGAACACAACCAGATCGAGAAGTTCTTCGTTGTTTAGTCGTGAGACAAGTTCCGGTGGCATCAACGAATTCGGGCTCATGATCCGTTCATCGACTTCTGCAACAGGAATGACCATCTCCTTGTTCTGTGCATCTCGAAGAACGATTTCAGTATCCCCTTCTCGCACCACGACTCCTGAAACAACTCGACCATCTTCCAATGCGATCGTGTTGGTGTGGTAGCCCTCTTTGATCTTCGCAGATGGGTTGATCAGCGAATCCAGAATGTAATCCACTGGAGAACTCGCCCCGAGCGACAGGATATCTGGACCTGCAAGACCACCTGCTCCACCGATGGAGTGGCAGCTCATGCAGAGCAGTTCCTTCCGGCGATAAATGCGCTCGCCGTTCGCAGCGTTCCCTGCAATATCAACACGGCTTAGAATTCGTTGAATTTCTTCAGGAGAGTAAACTCGTGGTTCAACGCTCATCCCGCTTGCAGATCGGATTGTTGTGGCGAGTTTCTCACCACGCTGGCCAACTGAAGTGGCCCGACGCAGTGCAGCCTGAGAAATCGACTCACTGAGCTGAACTCCATTCAATGCATTTGCGAGATGATCTGGTCCATCTCCTCGAGCGACGATATCGCCAATCACTGCATCGATTTCTGCGAGATCATCAGGTGTTGCGACTTGAATGAGGTCGACAGCGTTCTTTACAGCGACGGCTGTATCGACATTCAAAAGAACTCCGGCAGCACGACGGCGAATCGGGAATGGAAGTTCGGTATTCGCTACAATCGCTTCAAGGGCTTCGCGATTCTTCAGCTCGCTGAGGCTTCTCAACGCTGCTTCACGAGTACCGAATTCGACTGCGTTGTCGCTCACCAACGAGATGAGTGTTGGTACGTGCGCTTCCTGCTTCCAGAAACCAACCAGATAAACTGCTTGCGGAGCTGGGAGCAACGATTCCAAGGCTGACAGATCACCTGCTGGCACGACGCGACGACGGTCAGCGAGGGCAACGAGATGTCCGAGGAGTTCACCTCGTTCGGATTCATTGGCCAATGCACGATCGAAGAGTACTCGTGCTTCGTCTGGGCCAGCGAACTTTGTAATCAGCGCCAGAACTTCACCCAGTTTGTCTGCTGGGACATTGTTGGACGTGAGCAGATTCATCAGCACTGGCAATGAAGCAGGGCTGTCGACAGCACGCAAAGCGAAGAGGAGCTCTGGAAGGTTTCCTGAGAATTCCGCAGTTCCGTTGGCAACCTGCGGCCCCCATTGTGGCTCGAGAGTCCGGATGGTTGACCAAAGGGCGAAGTCCAGGAAGCCGTCCATCGGTTGATTCAGAACCTGCAGTGCCAGTACAGCCGATTGCGGACTCGGAATGACCCGCAAAGCATTCACTGCTTCGAGGCGAACCTGTGGATGAGCGTCTTTGACGGCTTCTGCCAACAACGGAAGAACATCGAAGTCAGCTGGCAGACCGTAGTTTTCCTGAGTCCCCTGCGAGAGAACACGGATGGAAGCCGCTCGGACATGGTGGTCCGCAGACTTCAGCCCACTCAGAAGGAAATCAGTTGGAACCTGAGCAATCGCTTGGTATGTCCAGAGTGCTTCAAGTCGACGCTGTTCATACAATGGATCTTGGGTATCCAATGCGCCGAACCAATTCTGCACGGCAGCAGACACTTCCGCGTGATCTTTAAAGCGGAGGTGAACACGAGCGAGATGCCGAACAGTTTGCTCTGGATGCTCAAACAGTTTGACGAGGTTTTCAACCGACTCATCTGCGATCGCTGGACGAGGAGCAAGTGACTGACCAGTTTGCGTGACTCGCCAGATGCGACCGTGCCGATCGTCTCGGCGAGGATCGCGGAAGTCGACTTCCCCGTGGTTAATAATTGGGTTGTACCAGTCAGCGATATAGAGCGCTCCATCGGGACCGATCTTCTGATCGATCGGGCGAAACGCACTGTCGCTGGAGGTCAAAATGTCTTCAGTCTGGCGGGAAATATAGCCCGAGCCTTCTTCCGACAGCTTAAACCGAACAACGCGGTTTCCGCGGAAATCTGCAGTCACCAGCGATCCCTGGTATTCCTGTGAGAAGTGGTTTCCAGTGATGATTTCCAGACCGCACATCTTTGGCTGTCCGGGATTCATTCCTTCGAGAATGCGGTTGAAACCAACCGCTGTCAGATAGGCAGCTCCCGGGAAGATGTAGTTAATCCCGTGTCCGCCTGCTCCGTCAGTCGCGAAGCTCTGTCCCCAGTTATCGAAGACGTAACCCCAAGGATTGACCAGACCGAACGCCACTGTGTTGGCGCGTGCGGTTTCTGGACGATATCGCCAGAACCCTGACCCCATCATCTTCTCGACACCGTAAGGTGTTTCGACATGACTATGGATGTAGATCGACTGGTTGAATGACAACAACGCATCGGGAGTCCAGCGGAACGTGTGAAGAATGTGGTGAGTATCTTCTGTTCCGAACCCGGACAAAATCACACGACGCTCATCGGCAACACCGTCACCATCGTTGTCGATAAGGTGCAGCAACTCGGTGGAATTCGCAACGTAGGCACCGCCACGCTCATCCGGCAGAACAGCGGTTGGGATCAGCAATCCGCCTGCGAATACAGTCTTCTTGTCAGCGACGTTGTCGCCGTCGGTGTCTTCAAGAACGATGATTTCGTCGGTTGGCTGAGCTCCCGGGCGAATCTGTGGATAGATCGGGCTGGAAGCAACCCACAACCGCCCGCGACTGTCAAAGTTGATCGCGATGGGATTCATCACCATTGGCTCAGAAGCGAATGGTGTGACTTCGAGTCCCGGGGCAACCTTGAACGATTCTTTCTGCTCTTGAGCAGTTTTAGGAGTGAAGGTGAGGTCCTTCGGGGGCAGCGGAGCCATCTTGGGGATCGGTTTCCCCTGAACGTAATCCGCAATACGAGCTTCTGCTTCTGCAATCAGCGGCTCAAATGCTGCGATGTCCTTCGCATTCTGGCCTTGTTCGTGCTTACGGAAGCCGCGGATGTAGGTTTCGTTCTGCGGACGGTACTGGTGGAAGTACAGGTCGTTCTTGACTCGGATCAGTTCGAGCAGCTCTGCATTTGTGCTTTCACGGCTGAATCCGCTCACGCCAATTGCGTTGAGAGTCGCTTCAGCGGCGGCAGCATAACCGGCGGAATTGTAGCGAATCGAGTCCAACGTGAGTCGATCAGCGTTTTCTGAATTCAGCTCTGCTTGAAGTGGAGTCAGAATATCGATGAATTCCAGCTTCTCATCAGCAGCCAGTTGCTTGAGAATTGCCGAAATCGCTTGCCGATTCGCGTTGGTTTCCGCAGGATCTCGCACAGGAGCGGGCAACTTTTCAGCTGCCGGCGGTGAGACGAGCGTAATGCGATCGGTCAGTTTTTTGACGTCTGAAATCAATCGCTTCATCTGGTCGGTGAAAGCAGGAAAACCTGCTTCGCCAGCGTAAGCTGATGTTTCACCGTATTCGATGAAGACCACCGTCGGCTTCAATCGAGTCAATTCTTCGATGAGGCGAGGATATCCCTCAGCCGCTCCGTTGAAGTAGCCGCGAGCAACAGCAGTTGGATCGTCACCCGCCCAACCTAAATTTCGGAAGGTGATGCGTCGATCTGGCCAACGGCTCGTCAGAGCAGCTTCAACAAAGTTGTGTTTGATCGACTGTTCGGTGAATTCCGATCCAATCCAGACGACTCGGTCACCATCCTGCAATTCCAGCGGTTGTTGAGCATCTGCCGCTGAAACGATCCAAAGCAGGCTTCCGAGAAGTACTGCCGCTAGACGTAACCGATGTGTGATGGATGAATGGAATTGTGGAAGGAGAGGTGTGTGGAGATTCAAGTTGAATTCACTCTCTTGGGGGCAAAATTCGATCAAAACCGTTAGAAATGTCTATGAAGCAATTGCAAGCATGACATTTTGCAAAGGCAGACAATTCATAAGGGGCACTTTATGCCGTACTGTCGGCGAACGTCAACGATAACTGACGGGGCAATTCATTCTGACAAGCAGATTGAACCGAATTGGGAGAGTCGCCAGAATCTCCTCGTCCCTTGGCGAACCTGAAGACGGTATTGTTCGTCGTGACAAGTCAGTCTGTCTTGATATCAGTGAAATCGTTTCCTTTCGTGAAAGAGATTTGAAATGCGCGTGCTTTCCGGAATTCAACCCACTGGGCGTTTCCATTTGGGGAACTATTTCGGCGCGATCAAGCAGTACATTGAATTGCAGAATAATGACCAGGCATTCTATTTCATCGCGGACTTCCACGCGCTGACAACGGTCCGAGATCCGGCTGAGCTGAAAGACCACACAAAAAACGCTGCGCTCGATCTTCTGGCTCTGGGACTAGATCCAGCCAAAGCATCACTCTTTCGCCAGTCGGACGTACCGGAAGTGACCCAGCTGACATGGTTGCTGATGACGGTCTGCCAGATGAGTCTTCTGGAAAAATGTCATGCCTACAAAGACAAGATCGCCAAAGGGCTCGCTGCCGACGCGGGGCTCTTTACCTATCCGGTACTGATGGCTGCTGACATTCTCGCCTACGACAGCGACGTTGTTCCGGTTGGACTGGATCAGGTGCAGCACATCGAAGTGACTCGCGATCTCGCCACCCGATTCAATCATATCTACAATTCCGAAGTGTTCGTCCTGCCTGAAGCACGTGTGATCGCTGACACCTCGAAGGTCCCCGGGACGGATGGCGAAAAAATGTCGAAGAGCTATGGGAATACCATTGGAATCTTCGAATCTTCCAAGCAGATGCGTAAGAAGTTCATGTCGATCAAGACGGATTCCATTCCAATGGAAGATCCGAAAGATCCAGAGAACGATTCGGTATTCGCTCTGTACAAGCTGTTTGCCGACGGGGATGAACAGGCAGCCCTGGCAGCACGCTATCGTGCGGGGGGAATGGGGTATGGGGACGCGAAGCAAACGCTCTACGACAAAGTGATGGAATATTTCAGCGTTGCTCGTGATCGACGTGCAGAGTTGGAAGCCCGCCCGGATGATGTCGAAGACATACTGCGGGCCGGAGCGGAAGCGGCTCGAAAGAAGGCGCAGGAAGTTTTGGACAGAGCGCGCACAGCATGTGGTTTGGGGAGCTAATAACAAGCTCAGCGAGCATTGGAGTGCAACGAGCGTTGTCGTTGCACTGCCTTTACAATCTTCTCGATTGCAGAATCTATTTCAGACTCTGTGTTCTGCGTGCTAACACTAAATCGAACGGATGACTGGGTCACTTCTGCCGGGCACCCCATTGCCATGAGAATCGGTGACGGTTCGGTCGATCCGCTGGCACACGCGCTCCCCAACGAACAGCAGACATTCGCGAGGTCCAGTGCAACGAGAAGCGCATCGGCATCACAGCCGGGAAATGCGATGTGAAGTGTATTGGGAAGTCGGAATTCTTGGTTGCCGTTAATCACAATTGGGCTGCAATTTGCGGTGAGTCCTTCTTGAAGCCGGTCTCGTAGGCGAGCCAACTTGAGTTGACGTTCAGCGCGTTCCCGCGCCCATTTTGAGAGCGCAAAACTCATCCCGGCTGCCAGCATGACTGGCTCAGTTCCCGGTCTGTGGCTCTGTTCCTGAAACCCCCCAACCATCATCGGGGAGAGATTCGTTCCCGTGCGGACGAGTAGTATTCCCACACCGCGAGGTCCATGAAATTTATGAGCAGCAGCACTCAGTGTTGTCGCTTGAAGTGCGGAAAAGTCGACTTCTATTTTCCCGACAGCCTGAACAGCATCAATATGAAAAGGAATTTGCGATTCCTGGCATTTTTGAGCGAGGAGTTTCAGGTCCTGAATGACCCCTGTCTCATTGTGAGCGAGGAGCGCCGTCGCCAGTCCAACCTCTTCGAATGATTGCCGACGCAATGCTTCCTGATCAATTCTTCCGTCCGCATGAATGGCGACTTGTGCCCGACTCCATCCCCGTTTGACGAGAATTTTGGCGGGTTCTTCGATAGCAGGATGTTCTCCTGCTGGAAGCAAGATTGTCGATGTACGACCGTAGCTGAGTCCAAAGATAGCGAGATTATTCGACTCGGTTCCGCCCGAGGTAAATACGACCTCTTTCGGTTGGGCACACAGGATGGAAGCGATGGACTCGCGAGCGTCTTCCAGGACCTGCCTCGCACGTCGGCCAGCGAGATGGCGGCTGCCGGGATTCCCCCCTGCCCGCAGCGCAACGCGATTCATCTCATCCAGTACCTCTGGATCAAGCATGGTTGTCGCGTTGTTGTCGAGGTAGATCATGGGAGTCGCATCAGTTTACAGGACTTCACTACGGAAGCGAACGTGATCGAGTCGTATCGACCGTTTCAAGTTTGACTTCGGGTGAGGGGGAAAAAGCAACAGGCTGCCGGTTATCAAGTCGGCAGCCTGTTGAGTTCAATTTTTACGTCGATCCGGGCGAGGAGTTATTCGCCGGTCGCTCCCTGCCAATCCTTGGATTGGAATGGGGATGCCGGGAGTCCAGCAGTGTTCATCAGATTCGGATCACACGCACGGTGCCATCCAAACTGAACTTGGGTCGGATCGCTCACTTCGCTTGATGAAACGATCACTTTGTGCCCATCAATTTCCGCGACGGCATCAAAGAATTTTCCGTCTTCGCCAGCGATCTTGAACTCATTGAGTGGCTTCCCGTCTCGTGATTTCAGCCCCTCAGCGGTGTGTGCAAATTCGATAATGGCTTTGTTACCGTCGAAGGTCACAGATTTGAAGAGTGGTCCAGAATAGACGATCCCCTCTTTACCGTAGGTCTTGGTCAACGCCCAGCGTGCGAGGCGGTTACCGACCTCGTACTTATTCTTCGGGTGAATGTCTGAAAGATCACCGATGTCGGTTGTCACTGCCATCCCCGTGCCAGGAATGGAGAGTGATTTGACCTGTGCTTCCCAGAGTCGGGGGAGGTCATCCCCTTCGTAGGCACCATCAAGAGGCGCGATCTGGACGAAGTAGAACGGAAGTTCATTGTTCCAGGCTTTTCGCCAGCCAGAGATAAGGTCGACCTTCTTGTCGAAGTAGGCAAGACCATTCTTCTGCATTGCATTGGTCTCACCCTGATACCAGATCACACCCTTGATCGGGAACTTGGTGACAGGTGCAATCATCGCATTGTACATGCCCCCTGCTTTACCATCTTTAATTGTCCAAGGCTCAATCGGCGAGCCGCCCCAAGAACTGTTGATCAGTCCAATGGGGATGTCCAGATCCTTGTTGAGCCGAGCACCAAAGTGGTAAAGGACAGCTGAGAAGTGCAGCGCATGCTCTGGAGTGCAGGTCATCCATTTTGCGTTCACATCTTCGTTGGGTTCTTGTGATTCCACTTTGGGAATCTGGAACAGGCGAACGTTCGGGTGATTTGCACCGGCCGCTGTTTTTTCGGGCTCTCCAGAAATGGCGATGGTCCATTCCATGTTGGATTGTCCAGAACCGAGCCAGACGTCCCCGACGAGCACATCCTCCAGCGTGATTGTGTTTTTCCCCTTCACAACCAATGAATTGGGGGATTTTTCAGCGCCCATCGCTGGAAGTTCGACCTCCCATTTGCCATCAGCATTCGCCGTCGTTGTCGCGGACTTTCCGCGGAACGACACGGTCACTTCTTCTCCAGCATCTGCCCAACCCCAAACTGCAACTGGCTGATCACGTTGCAGGACCATGTGACTGTCGAGCACCGCTGGAAGTTTGACATCAGCCTGCAGATCTTCGCTGGCGATGCCGAGCATCACAGCGGGAAGAAGCAGCATTCGAGAAAGCAATTTGGACATGAAAGAACGCTTTCCATTTGAAATGACAAGGGAATTCGCTGATGTTCAGCGAGACCGACACGGTCACTCTTACTCAGGGACGCAGGCACACGTAATCTGACGAATTATCTCTGTTTCGCCGCTGCAGATGACTGCACAAACTCAATCACGAAACGAATGGCCTGACGCATCTGCTCTCGGTCAACGTCATGGACGTTAATCGGAGATCCGATCGCCGTAAGCATTGTGAGTGTCAGGCGACCACCCAAATGCTGGCGAAACTCTTCCAGGCCATCGAAAAGTAGTTTGGTTTCATTGAGCAATGGGTGGTACAGGTTCAGTCCCAGAGCTTCGAGGCACCTCAACACGCGGATCGCGTCCTGTTGAGGGAGGCCATGCACCAACGATGAATAGACGGTGTCGATCGCAACGCCGATTGCGACCGCTTCCCCATGACGCAGTTCGAAATTCGTCATGGGCTCAAGTTTATGAGCCGACCAGTGCCCGTAATCAAGTGGGCGTGCTTCGAGTGCCTCAAAAGGATCTCCCCCTTGAGTGATATGTTGCAGGTGCAGTTGTGCCGAGCGGTAAAGCACCGGTCGAACTGCGTTCATATCGCGGGAACGAATGGCTGGGGCAAGCTTCTCGATCCGTGTGAACTCGTTGGGATCCTTGAGCAGCGAGACTTTGACAGACTCTGAAAAACCGCAAACAAAATCGCGGTCCGGCAACGATGACAGCAATTCCTCATCGTTAATCACTGCCCAGGGAACCGCGAACGTGCCGATCCAGTTCTTTTTCGCAAACAGGTTCACACTGTTTTTGACGCCGACGCCGGAGTCACCCTGTGCGAGTGTCGTGGTCGGAATCCGGATCAACCGAATTCCGCGGTGAGCGATCGCAGCGGCGAATCCAACGGCATCCAGTACGGCTCCCCCACCGATGACGAGGACATAGCTTCGGCGATCGAGATCCGCTGTGTTCATGCATTTGAGCATGCGTTCCACAATATGGATGTCGTTCTTAACCGCTTCCCCACCGGGACAGATTTGGATATTTCCGACGAGCTGCACCTGATCGCGATGCGAGTTCAGGCAGGTGCGAATCCGACTGGTCAATTGCGGCTGCGCGACTGCGATCTGTTCGTCCAGCCAGACCTGTACTCGCGGAACGTTCTCTCCATTTGTCTCAAAGAGCTTGAGAAGAACATCCTGATCCTTTCCAAAGACATCGCGAGTCAATCGCAAGCGATGTCGAAATGGAACTGAGAATTCGATGTCGGAGGTGATGTTCTCGAAATCGTTCATGCAATCGTGGTCGGGCAGGTGGGAGACGTTGGCATGGCGTGGGGCATGACTCATCGAAAATGCGAGGATGCGGTCCACTGAAGTTCACCGAGGAGAGAGTTCGGGTTGGCTCTCCCTGAGGCCTGAAGGAAGCGGCATTGTGCGCTTCAGTCAATCGACAGGAAGCCTGAAATCTCTCTCTGCAGTGTCTAGATTGATGAACTCTGATGCAAGTGAGTCGAAGGAAATCGGAGCAAGTTTTCAGCAGCGTCTGTCTCGATCGTTGAATTTAACTTTGCGCATAATCATCCCGGTTTGATCTCTTCCTGCCCGTCGTGTTGAAGATCACCGCAAATCCGAACGGATCCGGTCCCCGTTCCTGTTTCAGATCTTGATTTTGAATTCGTGTGCGAATCCAGGCTGGAAGACTGGCGGATCTGGAGGAGAATTGTCGACAGTCAGAACTCGCCCCGTTAGACTGGAGTCTGAGAAATTCCTGTTTTCAATCTTGTTTCAGGCTGCGCTCATGGCGGGTTATCGTACGTTCGATTCTCGTTTGGAATCTTTGGTCGTGGAGATGCGGACTGAATGGTCTGTACCACAACAGAATTATTCTTCGGCGAAACAAAACGAGATTGCGCACTATCTGCATTCACAACCGAGAATTGCCAGTAAGATCGAATACGTCCGGACTCACACCGGGTTTATTCGTGTGATTACTGTCGAGGAACCGGACATTCAACAGTTCGATCAACAGAAGCCTGCTGTTGCAGGCGTCCACTAAAATAATATGAATCTGTACCGGTATTTCGCTGTCTGTTTGCTCGCTTCCTGGATCTGTTTGGGGCAACTTTCTTTTGCCGTTCTCGCAGAAGAGCTGAATTGCAATTCGTTGCCGGTCGGATTTCAGCTCCGGGATTATGTCGACTCTGAAGGAAGTGCGCATCGCTATGCGGTGTTCACTCCAAAGCAATATCAACCCGATCAAAAATGGCCTGTCGTGCTGTTTTTACATGGAGCCGGGGAAAAGGGAACCGACGGGAAAATTCCGCTATATGGAATGTTGACCGCTGCTCTTGAAAAGAATCCCGAACTCCCGTTTATTGCGGTCTTCCCTCAGTGTGAAGATGTGAGTAGTCGCGCCTTGACGGGATGGCTCGCTGGGAGTCGAGATGGTGAGCGATCTATTCAGATTCTCGACGAAGTGATGAAGGACTTCTCGATTGACCCCAAGAGGCAGATTCTTGCCGGCTGGTCGATGGGAGGGTATGGAGCCTGGAGTTTAGGGGCCGCCCACGCCGATCGTTGGTCTGCAGTGTTGGTTCTCGCCGGAGGGGCTGTTGATGATGATCTCGATGTTCAGCAACTCGCCCGCCAGAAAACACCGGTCTGGGCGATCAGCGGCGAAATCGATCCGTTGGTCCCTTTTCAGCGATCTGAGCGAATTGTGGAGAAACTCAAAGCTGCTGCAGGAAACGGGACATTCACGAAGTTGCCCAAAGTGGGACATGATGTCTGCCGTAACGTGTTTGCTTCTCCCCAGACATTTCAATGGATGCTCGATCCGGCCTCGATCGACCCTGCCGGGATCGACCTCCTGTCTGTCGCCCCGCTCCCTTCACGCTCGCGATTCTATTCAGAATGCCTTGTGGAAACTCAGGTCATTCCGAATGCTCTGTCGATTCGCGTGGGGAATGGAACACTCCGCCAGCTCGCCAGCGATCTCCCTGAGCTGCTGAAGGAAACTCCATTGCGAGGCAGCCTTCCGGACATTGCCCGAGTCGTCGGAACGGGCGAAGAGCGGATGGACGTCCTTCTCTCCAACGTCGGGTATGACTGTCAGCTATCTCAGATCTCTCTGGAAGGAATTTCTGGGGGGCGACTCGGGCTTCGTGTATTTATGAAGCCGTTCGAAATCGTGATCGGGAACGCATCTCTGAAGTCAAAGAAGCACTCGATTCAGACGGACGAAATTCGCATTCGGATCGGAATTCATCAGCCCGCTGAACTGCGACTGGAAGTTCAACCTGTCATGGAAGCTGGCCGGTTAAGACTGCGACTTCTCAGGAAGTCTTTCCACTTTACAGATGGAAACTGGTACATCGTTCCACCGGAAAAGGTTGATGCCAAGAGCGATGAGTTTACCCCGGACCAACTTGTCACCGGGATTCTCGGGACTTTGTATGAGAATCGTGATGAGTTGGTTGGACAGGTGCTGAGTGCAGTTCCTGATCTTATTCGAAGTAATGAGGACAAAATTCAGTCCATCGACGCACCGGAATTGGCGAAACTGCTCTCTCCCCTGCCCGTACTCGTTCCTGAATTGGCTGTTGCTCCCTCTCAGGTCCGGGTCGATTCTCAAGGGATTTCACTGCTGTGTAATTTGAATGTGAGTGTCCGTGGGCCGGTGCAGCAAGTCCCATCTGGATACGAACTCGATTTGAAAAAGCACTCCAATCTCGATGAGCTGGCAGCCTCGGTTTCATTGGACGCAGTTACGACGGTGTCCCAGCTGAACATCAATCAGAATTTTGCTCAGGTCAATGTGCTGGATATCTCCGATGAGAACTTCGCGAATTTCGCAAATCCAGCCGTGATGAACCAGATCTTTCCGGAGATGAACGCATCCGAAAATGAGCATCTGGAATCAATCCTCAGGCTGCTGAGCCCAATGGTCATTTCAAAATCTGCAGCGGCAGAAGCAAATGGAGATTTGGGCGTTGAACTTCACTCGCCAGCGATTGCCATTGATGTCTACAGACGGCCTGAACCAACCGCAGAGGCCATCCCCTATGGACGGATTCTCTTCACTCTGAAACAACCGCTGACGTTGCAGCTTCCCGAGGATCGAAACGCTCCTGATGCGAAAGCGAAGTTGGTCTGGAATCCCGAATCGCACGTCCAGTTTTTAAAGGGGACGACGATTGAGGGAAATGCCGACATTCAGGTTGACGGTGGATTGTTTGAAACAACGTTTTCAACGGCTTGGGCGAAGTGGGGAGCCGAATTTGGCACGAGCGAATTCCCTCTCCAGCTACAAGAATTAGGGAAATCGGAATTGCGATTGGAATCGATTCAGATCTCGGATCGAGAATTAAGCATTCAAGGGAAGGCTCAGCTCATTCCGCTACCTGTCGCTGTCCCTGATGAAGAGTAGCCTCCAAAGTAAAGCGAACGACCAGCCTGCGATTCAGGCTGGTTCAGATGGAGAAACAACAACGATTTCACCATACTGGGGAATCAGTTGAAACCACTCTGCAACAGGCAGATTGCGAAGCGTTCCCAGCAGCGACGCGATCGGTCCTCCGTGGCAGACTGCTAGAACACAGCCTGTTTCAGGTAGTTCCGAATACCACTCGAGAACACGGTCCCTCAGTCCGAAAGTGGTTTCCCCTTGTGGTGGACCCCACGTCGCTGGTTGCTCGATCGCACCGAGCATCGCATCTCCAGAGGTTTTGTAGATCGTGTCCCAGGTTAACCCTTCCCAGTCGCCGTAATTCTTCTCCTGCAGGCGTCTGTCGGTGATCGCTGGAAGTCCGAGACGATTCTGAAGTACTTCCGCGAGCAGGCGGCATCGAGTTAGCCCGCTCTCATAGAGATGTGTCGGCCGGTAAATTGCGACGATTCGATCCACGACTTCAGGGATGGCACGGTAGCCTGCTTCACTGAGCGGGACGTCCGTTTGGCCATAGCAAATGCCGCGCACGGAATCACACACCGCAGTATGTCTGACAAGGACGACTTGCCGGCTCATGAGGGATACCCAGCCGTCAGGCACAGTAAGAACAGGCATTGCGCCAGATAGACTCCGGCTCCCAGGCAGTCCCCCGTAACCCCGCCGATACGCTTATTGATGTACCAATTCCAGACGAGAGTTCCCGCAATGACAACCACGAATCCCCATAAGCTCTGTAATGGAAAGATCCAGAGTGATCCCAGACAGGCAACGAACGTCAGCAACGTTCCATAGCCGAATTCTGCGATGCTGAGGTGATTCCCAATATCCTTCGAAAGTCCGTCGCGTTGGTCGAGCGGTGGGGTCAGATAGGTGATGAGATGGGTCGACCAGCGTCCGATGGCTGCTGAACCGACAAGTGCAGCGAACAGGCCGAAGCTGGTGACATGCGTCGACAGTGTGATCAGGCAACTCAATCGAGTGAGCACCGCTAAAAGAAGTCCAAGAGTCCCGTAACTCCCGATGCGACTGTCTTTCATAATGCGGAGGACATCCTCTTTCGTCCACCCTCCTCCAAATGCATCGCATGAGTCGGCGACGGCATCTTCGTGAAAAGCGCCGGTGAGAAAAGCCTCAGCAATGAGCCCGAGTGTCACCGCTGTGAACGCTGACCAGAAATACAGGGATGTCTGAATGACACATCCGGTAAAGTAGCCGATGAGAGCACCGACGACTGGAAAGTACAGCACCGCCAGACGCATCAGAGATTTGTCAGGATCGGGAGTGTTCATCCCCCCAGGAACAGGAACCCGAGTGAGGAATTGAATCGCGGTGATGAAGGCCTGCATGTGTCGATCAAGGTTCACGATTGCTCACTCCAGCTTGTTGAAGTGTCGCCATGCGACTCATCATGACTGCTGCGATATCGAGAAGCGGCATCACAGTCAATGCGCCTGTCCCTTCTCCCAGTCGCAGTTCCCAGTTGTTCAGCACTGGTTCAAGATGCAGGTGCTTCAGGGCAACTGCATGGCCCGGTTCGGCAGATTGATGTGCCGCGATCATCTGCTTGGAAGTTCCCGGCCAGAGATGTTCAGCAATCAAGGCAGCTGATGTCGCGATGAAGCCATCCAATACGATCGTCATTCCACGATCACAGGCTCGGCGATAAAAGCCGGCCATGGCAGCGATCTCCAACCCGCAGACAGAACTGATTGCCTCTTCCGGATTTGATTGAAGCAGATGATTGGCACGTGCCACTGCATCTCGAACGACCTGCTGCTTGGTTTGCACCATCGCTTCATCGGCTCCAGCCCCCCGACCGACGACAACCTCCGATGGCGCACCCGTTAGCAGAGCGGTCAGGCAACTGGCAGGCGTGGTGTTACCGATTCCCATCTCTCCAGATGCGACAACAATCATGCCGTCGTTCGCTGCCTCGTCCGCCTGTTGAGCACCGACGTCCAAAGCCTGCCGAAACTCTTCAGTGGTCAAAGCGGGAGTCAGTGCAAGATTCCTGGTTCCAGCCCGTACCTTGAAGCAGCGGTATTTCGGCTGCTCCGGTAGAGGGTCGCTGAGGCTGCCGACGTCGATCAGCCGCAAGTCAGTCGATGTTGATTCAGCAAACAGACTACTTGCAGCGACACCAGCGACGATCGATTGGATCATCATTCCTGTGACCGCGCTTGGCCAGGGAGTGACCCCTGCTTCGACGACACCGTGGTCACCTGCAAACAATACGATTCTTCGGGGAGTGGTGCGAGGAGAGAGTGTCTGCTGCTGGAATGAAAGTTGAGCTGCCAGTGATTCAATCCGGCCGAGGCTGCCAGGAGGTTTGGCGAGCGAATCGATATAGTGGCGAATCTTCTGTTCTGACAGCACGGAACAACCTCCGGATAACAAAAGAGCACAAAACCCGAATGAGCTGGCAGGTCAATGACCGCGTTCCACTCTCATTCAGGTTTCGTGCTCAGTCTAATGTCGAATGTGACAGTCGCTCAATTATGAGCGAGCATCTTCAGCGGTCAGCGATGTCTCAGTTGACCCGGCAATCGCCCGCTGAATGAGTGCATATGTTCCGAAGAGTGCTGTCGCGAAGCAGGCGTCTCCGAGAAGCGTGTTCTGGAAGAATGGAATTGCCGCTGCAAAGCATGTTGTCAGGCCGGAGAGCGTCAATGGATAGTAGCTGTACCAGTGAGCCAGGTTCGTCAGAACGAAGAACTGAACGGCGCCGAGGAAGGTGAGAGCAGCCATATTGACGACATTGCGCCGCCCATGTAACCAACGTCCCAGTGCGACATTCACCAGAAAACTGGTGTAAATGACTGGAAACAGCGGTGAGGATGGAAGGAACTGATCGCTGATGAACATTGCCAGCAGCGGAATTCCGAATGCCAGCCATCGATTCGCAAGGCACGCCCCGCCAAACAGGGCAACAGCACCGATCGGTGAGAAGTTCGGTGGATGTGGGATGACGCGGCACAGTGCTGCTGCCACAACCATGACCGAAATAACTGCAATTTGATTCAGGCTGTTTGGTTTCATGACGTTGACTTTTAACAATCCAGAGAGAGAGTTTTACGGAATCTGGCGGTTGAACGACGGTGTTGCATGATGGGAAATTTCAGTAACAACACATCCGAGGTAACAGCCGACGCTAGCACTCTGGTCCATCCGGGAAGAGTTGCGAAACACTGGTACGGTCGTGAATCGATTGAATTGCCTCGGCGAATAGCCGAGCGACTGACACAACGGAAATGTTGTGTGGCAACGGATCATTTTGCGGTTCGATCGTATCCGTCATAAACAGTTGTTTGATCTGACTCGCAGCGATTTTCGGGGCAACACCCTTAGAGAGTGCCCCGTGGGAAACAGCAGCGTAGATATCGTTTGCGCCGCGCGACTTCAGCACGTCCGCCATCGCGATCAGAGTACCGCCGGAGATGGTAAAGTCGTCGACGATGAGGACGTTCTTGTTTCGGACGTCCCCGATCAACTCGAGCACATGTGCTTGTTCAGTATGGTCGCGTCGAACCTTGTTTCCGATCACAACCGGAACGCCGAGGTAATTGGCGTAAGCAGAGGCGCTCTTCGCAAAACCGACGTCAGGGCTGCAGACGACCAGATTGGGAATATTGAGAGTGCTAATGTGATCGCAAAGGACGTACCTGGCAAACAGGTGATCGACCGGAACGTGGAAGAAGCCTTGAATTTGCGGCGTGTGCAAATCCATCATCAGGCAACGGTCCGCACCAGCGGCTTCAATGGCATCAGCACAGACACGGGCGCGAATTGAAACGCGTGGCTCGTCCTTCTTGTCCCCTTTCGCGTAGCTGAAGAATGGGACAACAGCGGTCACTTGAGCTGCACTGGCCCGCTTCAACGCATCGATCCAGAACATCAACTCCATGAAGTTATCATTCACAGGATGGTGCGTTCCTTGAATGATGAAGCAATCGCGACCGCGAACGTTCTCCAGAATTCGAACGAACACGTTTCCTTCGCTGAAATAATGCGCTTCGCACGGAGTCAGGCGGACACCAAGTTCATCGGCGATTCGCTGAGATAGCAACTTGTTCGCTGATCCCGCCAGCAGAGCCAATTCTCCCTGAGGAGGTTGAAATGCGTGCGGTCGAGGACCGTGATTTGGGCGATGCTGCATTCGAAAACGCTTTATGTGTAACCGGTTGAATCGCGAGAAATGTCGATCTGGTCGAGAGGTTCGACAGTCGCATCATACTAGGACTGGGAATCAAGACAAGCCGCGAGGCTTTGTCTGATCAGAATGAGAAAAACGAATTCTTTTCACCTAAAAATGTGAATTCATTGAGAATTTGATCAACAAACGCTGTTCGGGGCAATCAGCTCGGGAATCGCCAAAATGCAGCCGCCGAGGGGGAAATGTCAAAGTTTTCCATCTGTACTGAAGTAAAAAGCGGTTTCCTCAGAACGACTGGCAAATCGAATGCACGCGTTGGGAAGGAATTACCGAATGATCTTCTGACTCCAAAAACAGGGGATTCTACATGAAATACAATTTTGCCTTCGCCTGCCTGGTTTGTGCAATTTCTCTGGCCGCCGCCGCAAGCGAGGTTTACTCTGGAGGAAAGCCACCCCAAGGGAGCTGGTCTGCGACTGGAGTAAAGTCCAAAGTTGGGTTGGCAGTCCCTTACGACGATCAGACGAAAGCCCTGATTTGCACGAATCGCTCTGTCCCTCCGAACTGGGTAATCGTTGGGATCCGGCACTGCGTGAACTGCAACGGGCTGGGCAGAAATGCCTGGATCATCCAGCGCCTGCCGAATTACCCAGGAGCTGACTTGATTATCTGCAGTTGCCAGCCTGTTCCACCGGGGTGGGCAGTCGTTGAAGAAATGAAATCGCATTATTGCGGTCCGGGAATGTGGGGCGTTCGGATTCGCAAAATTTAGAGCCAGTTTCTGGAGGGACTGCGGTTTCAATAACGAGTCATCGAAGCTGGGTGATGAAATCCGCCCGATTGTCGCCGACACCTGCCGGAACCCAATGTCGATCAAGATGCAGAAATTCGAGCGGAGGCGATGACAACTAAAGTCGTCGCCTCCGCTCTCTTTTTTTCGTCTCGAACATCCATTCAGGGATCGAGCTGACTTCGCAGGTGCGAGATTCTCGTTACCCTCTGATTCTCATTGGAGGGCTGGTCTCATTGAGGGGGCTGGCCGACTCCCCGAATTGGCCCCCGGAACCATCAAGCCTGAGGGCATCCCGCTTCCTGGAGGGCCAGCTGGTTGCAAGTCACCAGGTCGGCCTCCGGATGGAGGTGCACCTGCGCCTCGAGGTGCTCCCGGAGCGGTGAGCTTCTTCATCGCGTCCTTATCCAGCGTGACTTGAAGTAGGTCCGTCAGTTCGCCCGCTGCGATCTCAGCAGGAATGAAAAACGGAGTTGCATCAGCGTGCACAGCGAGATAGCCAAGCTCGGGATCATCAGGAGTCCCGAGACATTTTTTTACGTCCTTCTGATCGAAGAGTAATCCCCCCGGTTTCGTCCAGAAGTCCGATTTTTCTTCCCCTGCTTCGATAAGCAAAAGCCTCTCATCGAGCGGATCTTTGATCGCTGCGAGACTCACCAACGCGTTGTTTGAGAAAATCGCGTTTCGGAGGAGGATCACATGGACTCGGGTTTTCCCTTCGGGACTGTCACCAAAAATTGCAGGCATCTCTTCAATCAAGGTCTTGTTGTGCTTGCTGTCCCAACGTTCATCCATTTTGAATTGGGCGTATAAATCTGCTTCCCCGATGAACGGAAGCAGGTGAACTCTCCAACTCAAACTGGTGTTTTTGTCGGTTCGTTCTCCAGAGTTGTTTGGTTTTGGCAAATAGCCATTGGCCGCATTGTATGCGATCAGTCCCGCCGCTACCGGCATCAATGGGTTTTCAGCGAATTCGATCTCGGAAGGCTCGTCGATGGGGGCCAATGGGGCGCCAGGGCGACTCATTTGTCGGCGATTCGCCAATTCAACCGCTGGGCCGACGAGTGGAGGAAGTTCGTCCATCGAGGGGAGTCTGTTGAGTCGAACGAGGACTCGATCCCCTTCACCACTCGCGTTGAGACTCGCAAAAAATTCTTCAGTGAATTTCTTCTGGAGTGATGCTGTCGGGTTACTCGCTGGAAGCTGACTCATCTGAGCCAATGCTGCTTGTTTCCCTTGAGCGATGAATCCATTCAGGGCTGTCGCGGTTGATCCAGACTGGCTTGCATCACGGATGGTCGCAATCAACTCCAAGGTTTGCGGCGCCATGAGGTCGACAACGAGTTGCATCGTGTTCGTCTGCATCAAGCCAGGCAGAAAATTCTTGACCATTCCGCCAGCTGGACCCATTTCAGTCATTCTTGCATTCAGATCGATTCCAGAAAGATCTGCAGTAAGTGTAATGGTACGATCAGGGGCACCTTGATGAGCCGTGATTGCAGCGACCCCTGTCGTTTCGCTCTCGCGTTTTGCAATTAAGTCCTTCAGTGTCGCTGTGCGGGCGATCACGTATTCTCGGTCGCTCAAAAATGCCATCGATGTGAGAGGGGCGATCAGTACTGTCGGAACTCCTTGAATCTCTTCGAACTGAGGCGGTGTCGCTCCCTTTTTGAACTCATCAAGAAGGTACACGAGGTCGAACGGGATCGAGGATCGCATTCTGACCGTCGTCAAGCCGTCTGGGAGTTCACCACGGTGTTGAAGAAAGTCCATTCCGCCTCCAAAGTTCAGATCGGAGGTCATGCGAATTTCTTCAATCGCATTCATTTGGACATCTGCCCCACCCGGGGCGGAGGAGGCACGCCGCAGAACATCGTTGACGTTTTCTCCGGGTCTTGCTGCTGACTTGATGGAGCTTTGAACAAACGGACTCTCGATGATTTTCCGCGTCTGAATCGAAAGAATCATCTTGGTATCAGCAGGGGTGTACTTCCAGTCCAGCTTGGAGGTATTTGCAGGGGGAAGCGGATCGACAAAGTTTCTCTTGCCAGTTTCTCTGACGATCAGTTTCTCGTCGTGGAATTCACCAGGGATTAACTGGTGGTCTTTGTTCGTAATCAAGTTCGACAGGTAAGAGGCATTAGCGGGGATTCGCTTGATCTTGTTGTCGCCGGTGAGACCAAGGAAATCATTCCCAATATCTCCTAAAGCCGCTGCTGCGTTCTCCGGATTGAAAATCAGACCAGTTGGCTGTGTCCAAGGTGTTTCCGTGCTCTCTGCTGCTTCAACGAGCATCAAGGAGTTTCCGAGACCATCTTCAAATTCGCGCAGTTTTGGACCGATTCCATTTTGGAAAGGAGCACCGGGGCCAGTGAAAACATGAATGCGTGTCATCCCGGCTGGATTGCTTCCATACACCGGCGGCATGCGTTCAATGAGCTGAGAGTTGTGTGGACTATCCCAAGGCTCGTTCAGTTTGAATTGCTGGAAGAGAAGTGTTTCTCCAAGTTGTGGCAGCAGATACACACGCCAGCTGAGCCCTTGAGGCGAGTTGGGTTGCCCCGATGCATCCAGTGCCGGCAAATGTTTGTTCGCTAGCTCGAACTGAAACAGTGCATCTCCAATGCGTTTCATCCGGTCAACAGTACCACCAGTGGGGCGAGGGGCAGCGATCGCAGCCTTAATTTGCTCCGAGAGCGAATTGGCCCCTGCTCCGCTCGGAGAAGCGCTTGGTGAGGGGATGGGGCCCGAAGGGGCGCCCGGAGGAGGCATCGTCGGGGCACCTGCAGGTGCTGTGGCGACTGCTGGCGCACTCGAATTTGGCGGAGCACTGGCAGCAGGTGGAGGCGGCGGCGCCACTGACTCCGATGAGTTGCCACACCCGTGCAAACAGAGAGAAGCGAGAAGAGCCCAAACAATTTTGTGTGACATACCAGCGCCTTGACCGAGTAGATCGATTGGAGTCGGTGCCGTAGCGAATTGCGTAATGAAATGAGGATTCAGCATGGATTCCGACAGCGATTACGCTGGTTGAGCCCCCTCATGGGAAAACCCAGTTTCCGGATAAACACGCTTTAATGTTTTCACTATAAATAAGTTCCAGCTCGAAATCCAAGGGGATGTCTGATTGGATTATCTGATTTTGAGTGAGTCCTACCTGATCCGGTCGGTCTTTTCGATGACGGTGCCGGTTCCATCATCACCACACGCTGGGCGGTTGCTTCGCCTCGGATCTTATTGCTTGCTGATTGGAAAGCTCATTGAGATGCGGGTGCCGCGACCGATTTCACTTTCAGCATGCAGCGTCCCACCGTGGGTTTCGACGATCTTACGGACGGTTGGCAATCCCAGTCCGCTCCCCCCGGATTTCGTCGAATAGAAGATGTTGAAGACTTTTTCCAACGATTCCCTGCTCATACCGCATCCGTTGTCGATGATCTCGATGACAACGAAGTCTCCACGTTTGAATGCTTGAATTTCAATGAGGCCGCCATTGGGCATCGCTTGCTGAGCGTTGCGGACCAGATTGCTAAGAACCTGTCGCATGAGACGACTGTCCAGCGAGATCTCTGGAAGATCGCCTGAAAGATGAGGGCGAATTTCGAGACGATGTTGTTCCGCTTCAGGGCGATAAAACTCCAGGAAATCGCGAATCAGTTCCGCGACGTCGCACTGTTCCTGTGTGAGTTCACCGGCTCTTGCGAACTGCAGAAACGCTTCAAGGATTTCGTCAAGGTGTTCGCACTCACGCTGAATGGTGCTTACCTTGCGCAACATACGCTGGGCCGCGGGGTCTTTGATTGTGCCGAGTTCTTCAAACAGAAGATCAAGATTCAGGCTGATCGTCGACAGCGGATTTCGAATCTCATGCGCTAACCCGCCCGCAAGAGCGGCGACCTCAGTGTACTGGCGTTCGAGACGATTGAATTCTTCTCGTATTCCATTCGGAGTTTTGGTCGTGTCGTTCAATTGTGGTAACGCTCCTCAGGTGTCCGATTGAACGCTCGATCGCCGCTCGCGAGTGTGTGGCGTTCCTGCGGCGATTAGCACAGCGTTTGAATGAGCTTTTGCCTACATTCTCCGCCAGTCTCCCCCGGAATAGGCGTGTGCGTTCATCTGTTGAGTGTAAGTCACGGTTTTGGCCGTTACCAATGTCACACGTTCGAGATTGTCGATCTCTCTGAATGTCGTCGGGAAACTCTCCCCTGCCCGCTTGGTGTGATCAGTGGCGTGGGCGATGGAAATAAAAAAACCGGGAGGTTCGCTCCCGGTTTCACTAGTCACCATTCGGTGTGATTATTCTTCATCGTCTTCGAGATCTTCATCGTCTTCGATGTCAGCATCTTCACCTTCTGGAGCCTTCTCAGCGAGAAGCGCCTTTCGTGACAGCTTGACACGATTCTGGTCGTCAACCGCGATCACCTTGACTTCAATGGTATCGCCGACCTTCACGACGTCTGCAACGGACTTCACGTAGCCGTCTGACAGTTCACTGATGTGAAGAAGGCCATCTTTACCTGGAGCAATCTCAACGAATGCACCGAAGTCTTTAATGGAGTTGACCTTGCCTGTGTAAACACGGCCAACTTTGATTTCTTCGGTCAGTGCTTCGATGCGAGACAGTGCGAGAGAGCAAGCGTCCTTGTTTGGACCTGCAATGACGACTGAACCATCATCAGAAATGTCGACCTGGGTGCCGGATTCTTCCTGGATTGCACGAATCATCTTGCCTGACGGCCCGATGACCATACCAATCTTCTCTGGATGAACCTTGGTGCTGACGATTCGTGGAGCACTCTCCGGAAGTTCCGGACGTGGACGGCGAATCGTGGTCAGCATCGTGCGGAGGAGTTCGCGTCGGGCGTTGCGGGCTTGCTCGAGAGTCTGACGGATGATCTCTTCGTTGATCCCGTCGTTCTTCAGGTCGAGCTGAATCCCCGTGATTCCCTTCTGGGAACCAGCTACTTTGAAGTCCATATCACCGAAGTGATCTTCGTCACCGATGATGTCTGTCAGTGTGACGTATTCTCGGCCTTCTTTGACCAGTCCGATGGAAATACCAGCGACAGGCTGAGTGATTGGAACACCAGCAGCCATCAGCGCGAGTGTTGCACTACAAACAGAAGCCATTGAGCTGCTTCCGTTTGACTCGAGAATGTCGGAGATAACCCGAACTGTGTACGGGAAGTCTTCCTTCGATGGAATCACAGGTTCAACAGAACGCTGAGCAAGTGCACCGTGGCCAATTTCGCGACGACCTGGTCCGCGAATAGGACGGACTTCGCCAACCGAGAAGGATGGGAAGTTGTAGTGCAGGTAGAATTGCTCTGACGACTCTTCGATCAGGCTGTCAACTCGCTGAGCATCACGGACGCTACCGAGAGCGACTGTTGCCAGTGATTGGGTTTCACCGCGTGTGAACAGCGAAGAACCGTGAATACGAGGCAGAATGTCTACCTTGCATTCGATTTTGCGGAGTTCGGTGAGACCTCGACCATCGAGACGCTTGCCAGCGAGAGTCAGTTCGCGGCAAATCTTATTCTCAACGGTATGAAATGCGTCCTTCAGCTGAGCACGAGTCTGGCCAGCTTCGTTTACCTCAACACCATTCGGGAAATACTTCTCGAGGAGTGCATCGCGAACGGCTGCGGTCTGAGTGGATCGCTCAACCTTCTTCGGATTCTGGCGAGTTTGACGGATCTTGTTGCCAGCTTCTTCGCGGATAATCGCGATGAACGGATTCACTGGAGGCGCAACCCACTCGACAGGTGCCTTGTTGATCTTCTTCTTCAGCTCTTCTTGCAAATCGCAAATCTTGACAATCGCACGATGGCCGAACATCAGTGCGTCAGCCATCTGCTCTTCAGGAATCTGCTTTCCGAAACCTTCGATCATCAGAACCGAATGTCGGCTTCCTGCGACGACGAGGTCGAGATCGCTCTCTTTGACCTGGGCGATGGTCGGCATCAGCACGAATTCGCCATCGATCAGGGCGACGCGAACAGCTCCGATAGGCCCCTGGAATGGAACGGGAGCAACGCTCAGGGCTGCACTACTGGCAGTAATCGCGAGAACGTCCGGATCATTTTCGCCGTCGAAGGACATGACGTTTGCCATGACCTGAACTTCGTCGATGTATCCCTCTGGGAACAGCGGGCGGATCGGACGGTCAGTGAGGCGGGATGTCAGGACTTCGCGTTGAGTCGGACGACCTTCTCGCTTCAGGAAGCCGCCCGGAAACTTTCCAGCTGCTGCAAACCGCTCACGGTAGTCGCAAGTGAGTGGGAAGAAGTCCGTTCCTGGACGGGATGGACCAGATTGAGCAGCCACGAAAATCGTGGTTTCGCCATACTGGAGGAGGACTGCACCGCTGGCCTGTTTGGCCAGCTCGCCGGTGCTCAGAGAGAGAGTACGCCCGGCGAACTCACAAGAGACTTCAACTTTCATAGAGAATTCCTACTACTACGACAACAACATTGGCTGATTACAATACGAGTTCAACAAGCAACTTAAAGCTTGCCAGCGGCGAATGTTACGAGACAGCGAAGCCAACAGCGCTGTACCGCTGAGACAACTCCAGCGAGACTCTCTGAAGGCTGGTGCGAGAAATGGTTATCGCGCAGAGCAAAAACGGACCCTGTTAACAGAGCCGTTTTTGAGAAGACCATTCAGACAGGCATAAAAACAGAACAGAGATGAGTGGTTGCACGTCATCTCTGTTCGTGATAACTACTTACGGATACCCAATCGGGTGATCAATTCGACGTATCGTGGAGCATCTTCGCTCTTCACGTAGTCGAGCAGACTTCGGCGACGACTTACCATCATGAGCAATCCGCGACGACCAGCGTGGTCTTTCTGGTGACCCCGCAGATGCTCGGTCAGAGTGTTGATTCGCTCGGTCAGCACTGCGATTTGGACATCTGGCGAGCCAGTGTCTTCGGTGCTACGCTGAAATTCACCAATGAGTTGCGTCTTACGTTCTTTAGTAACTGACATTCAATAAGGCTCCCTCGCCAGGCCGCATGAAGTGTTGCGACCTTCCTCAACTTTTTTGCTTTGTTGCGGTTCAAGCTGCAAAATGTAATGAGAGTTGCTCTTCAATTCAACGGTTGTCAGTTGGTTTGGCACGTTCTTTCCAAAAGTTTCGAAGAACAACCAATATTTTTCCAAGTATTCGCGAATGTTTCAGTCAGCTTGAAGGTTAGAATTTTTGGAAGTTTCGTGCATTTGGCATTCACGAGGGTGTCGGTCTGGCGAGTCGGAGCGTTGTTCATCTGTAAGTCAGGGGTAGTCCTGAACTGGAAACGTCTGTGATTGATCAGTAGTGTTGGATGAGTTTTGCAAGTCACGAAGAGTTTGATTTCCTAGGTTTCGGGGGATTCAGGTTCAGTTAAGGGGGGATTTCCTCTGGCGCTGGCCCTAAGTGGTGGTAGATTGGATTGATAAGCTCGTTGTGCTGTTCTGATTGCCGTGCAATAGTTTAGTGTTTGTTGAATTTGGTAGTTGGCTATTCGGAGACCGGACTTCATGGTTCTCAATGAAGGTGGCAGGATGGATCGGTTCTTGAAAGAACTCCCCGCTTGGGGAATTAGCCTCGTCCTCAATTTGACGATTCTGGCCTCACTCCATTTCGTTGTGATGGCGATGCCAGTTCCCAAAGAAGTGAACACCATTATTGGGGATGTCAGTGAGGTCGCTCCTGCCGAAGACCTCGTGTTCTCTGAAAAGATCTCGGACTCAAAATCGAGCTCTTCGAGTCTTTCAAGCACTGTTGGTGCTGCAATGCAGGCGTCCTCTGTCGGGAGTGACGCTCCGCTGACCGAGAAGGTCGAGCAGATTCTCAATCCGGAGCTCGCTGAGTTCAGCATTGCCAGCCTTCCCACGATGGAAGGGGATGTGACGTCGGCAGTCGCGATCAAAGGGACAAGCGATGATGTTGGTGGCGGTGGTGTCGCAGGGGCAATGGACCGAGTTGCATTCGAGATTCAGCAGTCGCTTAAGCAGCGACGGACGTTGGTGATCTGGCTGTTCGATGCTTCTGGCTCACTTGATGTTCGACGAGGGGCAATTGCTGATCGTTTCGACAATATCTACAAGCAGCTTGGCAGCGATGGTCAGACAGAAGGACTTTACTCAGTTGTCGCCAGCTATGGCGAACGTGCGGAGTTACTCACTCCAGAACCGATTCAAAGTGTCAGTGACTTGAGTTCTCTCGTTCGGAATAAAATTAAAAAGGATGAGTCGGGTAAAGAATATGTTTTCGGTGCCCTCAGGTTGGTTCTGGACAAGTTTAAGAACTTCGAACGGAGTCGTGGGCCCTGGAATCGCATGGTATTCATCGTGACTGATGAAAAAGGAGACGATGCCGATCAACACCTCGAAGAGGTGATCGCCATGGCAAAGCGAACTCCGACCAAGGTCTATACCATTGGAAATGCTGCCGTTTTCGGTTCGGAAAAAGGGTATGTTCAGCACACCTATGATGATGGGTATGTCGAGAGCATCGCAGTGGACCAAGGGCCAGAGTCAGCCTACCCGGATGCTGTGCAACTCCCGTTTATTGGTGCAGGTCCGGACTGGAGATTGAACCAGATGTCGGCCAGCTTTGGGCCGTATGCACTCACTCGACTGTGTGCTGAGACTGGCGGCCTATACCTGATTACGGAAGAGTCTAAAGGCTATGCGTTTGAGCGATCGACGATGAGACGCTATGCACCTGATTATCGACCGAGTCGTATTCAGGAGCAAGAGATCATGAAGAACCCTGCGAAAGCCGCGCTCGTAACAGTGGCTCGGATGACCTACGTCGATTCTGTCCCTGCCCCGCAGCTGGAGTTCCGGGCTTATAACGACAACATTTTGCGTAATGAACTGACCGAGGCACAGAAACCAGTCGCTGAAGTGGATGTGCCATTGCGACGGCTGTATGAAGGCTTGAAGCTTGGCGAACAAGGACGGGAGTCGATAAAGGAAGAGCGTTGGAGAGCGGCTTTTGACCTCGCGATGGGGCGAATTCTGGCCATGCGTGTTCGTTACGCTGGATACAACCTGATGCTGGCCAGCATGAAAGTATCGCCGAAGACCTTTACGACCGATACCGGTAACATGTGGCGGCTCGTTCCATCCGATAAGATCGAGAGTGGAACAGAAATGCGTAAAGCGTCTGAGCAGGCGAAAGTCTATCTCCGACGTGTCATCGATGATCACCCCGGCACCCCTTGGGCGCTTCTGGCTGAGCGAGAATTGAGCACTGAAATGGGATGGTCATGGCAGGAGTTTAGCCGTCCGATTCCCGGAAGTGATCAATTGCGAGGAAACGACCAGGAAGTGGCCAGGTTGCTACTGGCGGACGAAGAGAATCAACGTCAGGAAGCAATGCGGCGGCCGACAGCCGTTCGTCGCGATCCGCCGAAACTCTAATTTGACGCTGTCTGGAGGAAGTGTGATTGAATTGACCACTTCCGGTTCCCATGCAGTCGTTATTTTCAGCAGATTTCCCGAATCAGAATTTCCACTGAGTGTTGTTTTGAGCAGATTGAACGAAATAGCAGGTAGGTTGACGATGTCCTGATTTTTTCGATAGGTGTCAATTCGGTCTGTAATGGTACTTGGTCTCGATTGAGAGTGGCCCCATGTGGAACTTTATTACAGCTGAAGGGCGACCAGCCCTGATGATCTCAACGCTGATTCACGGAGTCGCGTTGGCCATCTTGGGGATTTATCAGGTGAAAATTCATCTCAAACCGGAACAGGTCACTGTGGAAACGGTGCTCGCTGATGAGCGGGTTCAACAACAGTTTGATCAGGACCTCAGCGTTGATACTCGCGTGTCCACAACACTGTCCGCAACGGCCGGCGGGATGGTGACGACATCGATCGGTTCGACAGGAGCAACCGCAGCAGGAACCCAGGCTAAAATCGCTTCTTCTGAAGTCATGAAGGGGCCCGCCCTCAGTGTCGCGACCATTAGCGACATCACGATCGCCGGCGCAGCTGAACTCGGCATGGATTTGGGAGAAGGTGAAGTCAAAGGGGAAACTGGCGCCAGGGTCGAAGGCTACGGAGTGGCAATGGGGCGTGTGACCCAGGAGCTAGTCCGCATGATGCGTAATCAACCGGTGACAGTTGTCTGGCTTTTCGATGCGTCCATCAGTCTGAGGGATGACCGCAAGGAAATTAGCGAGAACTTCAACAAGATCTACGAAGAGCTTCAGATTGCGCAAACGGAATCCAAAGCCAGAAACCTGAAGATTTCCCCCTTGGATACGATGGTCTGCAGCTACGGTGGAACCGTCCGTAAACTACTTCCCTCCCCGACGTCTGACATCGCTGCTATTAAGAAAGCAATTGAGTCCGTCACTGATGACGAGTCTGGAATGGAAAACTCCTTTGCGTCCATCGTCAAAACTCTTGATGAATTCGGACCAATTACCGCCCGTGCCGATCGCAAACTCGCATTGATTGTGGTGACCGATGAGAGTGGTGACGACGACACACTTGTCGAAGACGCCATCGTTCGCTCGTCCAAGTTCAAAGCTCCTGTCTATTTTATGGGGAGAGAGGCGATCTTTGGTTATCCCTACGCCCATATTCTGTGGGTCGATCCCGAAACTGGACTGCACCACTGGCCACGCGTGAACCGCGGACCTGAAACGGAATTCCCTGAATGTCTCCAATACGATGGTATTGGGGGACGCTGGGACAGTGCTTCCAGTGGCTTCGGACCTTATGGTCAGGTTCGACTCGCCAAAGAATCCGGCGGCATCTTCTTTATGCTCGCTTCGGAAGAAAAGGATCTCATCGGCCGGGATGCTCAGGGATCTCGTAAGTTCGACGATCTGGCAATGAAGGAATACGAGCCGATGCTCCTTGCTCGACGAGCCTATGAAATGGAGCGAAACAAGAGCGATTTCCGCAGGTCGATTGCACAGGTGATCGATGGGCTCAATCCAGAGAAAGATGGCGAGCTCGATTTGCAAAGATGGAATTTCCCGATGGATCGAGCAGAGTTCCAGCGTCAGAAGCAGGTTGCGTTTGGACGCGCACTAAGATCGTTAGGGAAACTCAATGAAGGCATTCGGATATTGCAGGGAATCGCGCCGCTGCGAGCGAAGGAGAGTGAACCTCGTTGGCGAGCCGCCTACGATCTCGCCTTGGCTCAACTTCTCTGCTATCGCGTCAGGCAGTTCCAGTATCTACTCGCATTAAACCTTCAAGAACGTGAAAATCCTCTCCCGAAGGACCCAAAATCCAACGAGTGGAACCTTGCAAATGTTCAGGAGATGCTTGAGCCAACGCCCGAAGAGGTACGGTATTCCAAAGTTGATATGGCTGAACTTGAAGCCCAGAAGGCTTTGGCAATTGAACTTTACAATCAGGTGATCGCAAACCATCCGGGAACCCCATGGGCGCGTCGCGCAGCACAGGAACGGGAATGGGGCTTTGGCTTCCGCTTGCAGGAAGGTTTTCGAGATCCCAGGTACAGTTCTATGAACACCGTAGTTCCTAAGCTCTAATTCCTCCTTCTAATTCCTCCTTCTAATTCCTCCTTCTGTGTTGCATCGCAATCGGTCTCCTTTCAGGCGATGGTGATGGTCCGTGGGAGCACGTCGACCTCATCGTCGGGAAGGGACATGATGCTCTCGTAGTTGTGTCATAGACGCGATTGTCTCTTCAACTCTCTGGTAGCCACTTTGCTTGGGTGGCGTCGCTTCCTTTCGCTGCCCTTCGGCGATTTGGCGAGAGCTCGTCACTCCTAAAGCTATATGTAGCCCGCATGAAATTGCTGAGGGGCGGCGTTGTAAGATGTCAACGAATTGTTATTGTTTGTTGCGATTCGCTTGTGATCATATTGTTTATTCATTGTATGGTACGATAAATCGTGTCACAAATTTCAAATAACTGCTGTCAGCTCGGTTCTCAAGTGGTTTCAGTTCTGTATCGATTTTCGATTGGGGTCGCAAAAAATGCTGGGAAAAGTCTGGGGACGTAAAGGGTTTACCCTCATTGAACTGCTGGTTGTCATCGCGATCATTGCAGTACTGATCGCACTGCTCCTTCCCGCTGTTCAGCAGGCGCGAGAGGCTGCAAGAAGATCACAGTGCAATAACAATATGAAGCAGTTGGGGCTCGCTCTTCACAACTACCATGATGTGTACGGCACGTTTCCTCCCGGGTGCAGAGGGCCAGGTTGGGGAATGTCCTTCTGGGTTTCGCTTCTCCCCTATTTGGAGCAGGCAAATCTCTATAATCAGCTCAGTATGGACGGGGCTCCCGGATTCCCAGCTGCCGGCTTCAACTATCTTCTGCTGGAGAATCTTGTTCCTCCAACCGGAGTTTGCCCATCGAGTCCGATGGATCGCACAATCGACGTCTGGGTGCCATCTGCAAATGTCGTAAAACGGTACTTTTGTTCCAGTTACGTTGGTATTTCAGGAGCGGCAGTCGGCCCAGCTGGTATGGATACCCAATCAGAAATTGGACAACATGGGATTGTCTCCAGCGGTGGAATTCTGATTCCGAATGGCAGAGTCACGATGGCGTCGATTACCGATGGGACTTCAAACACGGCTTTGGTCGGCGAGCAATCGGATTTCGGTCGAGCGGATGGAAATCAGGTAGAACTGCGATCCGGGCAGAACCACTCCAGCTGGATGGGAACCAGCTTGACGGGATCGCCGCGGACCGGTGGCACTGGGTGGACAGGCAATGACAATCGCGCCTGGGGGATTACAACGGTGCGTTTTCCACTCGGTAGCAAAGACATGACGCACGGTCGAAACGGAAACATCTGGTCTCAGGCAAACGGGGTGCTGCCCGAAGGGACGAATCGCCCCCTGCAGTCTGCACATGTTGGCGGCGGTTTCATCTTGATGGCAGATGGCCACAGCCGTTTTATTTCTGAAAACGTCGACTTTCTCAATGTCTTTGTGCCAGTTGTAATGAAGGCAGACGGTCGGGTGAATGGCGAGTTCTAACTGAAGTGCGAAGTCAAAAGCCGTACTTGCAGTTATGGAGGCGGCTTCTTTAGTAGTTGTTCACCTGTTCAATTTGATCGATGGAGTCGCTGCCTTGTTATCCCGCTTTGCGTCTCGTTTTCAAGTGATGTTTGGGCTTGTCAGCTTGGTTGTCTGTCTAGGGTGCGGTTCCACAACTTCAGAACCGGCAGCAACGACTGGCGTCATTGTTGGTAAAGTGACGTTCGAAGGAGCGCCGGTCACCGACGGAGAAATCGTCTTTCTGAACGATCAGACAAAAAACGAAGTTGTCGGATTGTTAGATGAGCAAGGGGCATATCAAGTTCAGGGTGTGCTGTTCGGCAAACAAAACGTGAGTGTTCGCCCCGAAACCCCTCCAATGCCTAAAGACACCATGGCGCCCCGTCCTAAACCGGCCGACCCCAAACATATTCCGAAGAAGTATCGCAATCCCAAATCGAGTGAACTCGTGTTTGAAGTGAAGGAAGCGAAGTCGACGTTTGACGTCTCCATGAAGTAGTGTTGTCTTCGGTGATTTCTCTTCCATATGAAGGAATGGTTCTCGAAATGAAGTTTCAGTGTAATAAGACGATTGCTCACCGTCTTCTCGTGGTCATCGGCCTGTTCGCGTTCAGCGGGCTGGTGACTACTCTTCATGCTGCCGACATTGAAAAGCCAACGTCGACAACGACGAAAGAACTCTTCCTGGGAGATCGTCCAGTCGACCGGATCCTGTTTCTCGGGAACAGCATTACCTTTCATGCACCGCTTGAGTCGGTGAGTTGGGACGGGAACTGGGGAATGGCTGCCAGTCGTGAAGACCTGGACTACGTCCATGTCCTCGTTCATAAGATTGCAGAAGAAGTGGACGGTAAGCCTCAATTCAAAGTCCGGAATATTGCCGATTTCGAGCGAGGTTTTCAGGCATTCAATTTCGCTGAGGAGCTGAAAGAATTTTGGGAATTCAAACCACAGTTGGTGGTCCTCGCGATCGGTGAAAATGTCAGCGCTCTTGATTCTGAAGACTTACAGGAAGGTTATGAAAACGCCTTTCGGAATCTGATTCAGCAGGCAAAGAAATCGGGAGCGTCGACGATCGTTGTGCGAAGCTCATTTTATCCCGATCCTGCCAAAGATGAGGCGATGCGTCGGGCGAGCGAAGCAGAAGAGGTGATTTTTCTGGATATCCAAGAGTTATCAAAGGATCCTCTGAATTTTGGCCGCTCCGAACGTGATTTCAAACATGATGGTGTCGCGAACCATCCAGGTGACCGTGGGATGCAGGCGATCGCAGATGCGATTTGGTCGACGATTCAGCCGCAGAAATAACGTTAGATTCGATATGTGCGTCGATTTCTAGTGCTGATTGAACGAGATCGGAATCGGTCGGTTCCCGCCCCTTCTCCATCCTTTGTTTGATGGTCACAGAACATTTAGAGCCGATTGAATGAACACCATTCAGTCGGCTCTTTCATTTGTGTGTTCGAGGAATTAACCATCAGCGCAGAGTGGCCTCCATGATTCATCCTGGCGGAGAAACTCGTTAATCTACGCCTCAAGATCTGCTGAGAGAATTTTCAGCACGACGAATTCAGCTTGCCATCAGTCACCGAACAGGGGGACGAAATGTCGGTCACGAGTCAGGTTTGGGGGGCGACTTCACAGGGAAACAATTCGTTTCTTTACACTCTCAGAAACGAGTTCCTGCAAGTTTCTGTCACAGATCTTGGGGCAGCGCTCGTTTCTGTGAGAGCACCGGATCGAAACGGGGTTGTCGAGAATATCGTCGTCGGTGGTGAAGAGTTCTCGACCTATGCGAATAACAGTTCCCATTTGGGAGCGAGCGTCGGGCGATTTGCAAATCGCATTGGCAAAGGCCAGTTTTCACTCGACGGAAAGAGTTATCAGCTCGCTTTGAATAACGGACCTAATCATCTGCACGGCGGAGAGAAAGGACTGACGCACCGTCAGTTTCAATCTTCGGCGGATGAGAATTCCGTTCAGTTTTCGACATTCAGCGAGGACGGTGAGGACGGCTATCCCGGGGCGGTAATCATCAGCGTGACCTACCGTCTCGAGGGGGCGACGCTGTCTATCGAATACGCTGCGACGACAGATGCCAAAACCGTGATCAACCTCACGAACCATACCTACTGGAATCTTGCAGGCGCCGGTTCGGTGTTGGGGTTCGATGTGGAGATCAACGCTGGCACAGTCTTGGAGATTGATGACAACGTGCTTCCTACCGGGAAGATTCTTGAAGTTGCCGGGACACCGTTTGATTTCAGAAAGCCGCATCCGATTGGAGAAAGTATTCCTCAGAAGCACGGCGGCTACGATAACTGCTTCGTGATTCGGGATTGGGATTCCACGCTTCGCTTCGCAGCGAGGGCGAAAGATTCAGAATCAGGACGAGTCATGGATGTGCTGACGACTGTTCCTGGAGTTCAGTTATATACCGCGAATCACTTCGATGGTTCCGCTTCAGTGGGGGGAGCGAAGCAGCATGAAGCGTTCTGCTTGGAGTGTCAGCACTTTCCCGACTCCCCGAACAATCCTCAGTTTCCAACGACGATCCTCCTCCCCGGTCAGCGGTACACTCAACTGACCCAGCACCGATTCAGTGTCGAGTAACAGAAGGGATGTCGGGTTGAATCTGCTCAATCAAAAAGCCCGCCACATTGCTGTGGCGGGCTTTGACCTGACCCAATACGAATGAATTTTGTTAGGCAACTTTTCTGGCTGGTGCAGCGACCGGCGGGCAACGCAACTTCTCGCGATAGCCATTTTCAGCTTGTGCGTGAAGCCGTTTCAGGCCTTCAGAGAGCAACGGCATCGCGACACAGAGTGCTTTGCGAATCTGCTTGGTTTGAAGGGAACACTCACCTTCTGCGAAGTCTTGTGGTGCTTCAGAGAGGAAGGATTCACGGCGAAGCGCCAACCAAGGGAGTTCGAATTCGTCTGCCAGACGTTGAGTGAATGAAAGCGGGCTGACTCGCTCTGCCCCGGCGACATGGAAGATCCCCTCGAGATTTTCCATGCAGGCACGACGAACAATTTCCGCCATGTCTGTCGCGAGAATCGGAGTGGAATGTCGGATGTGGTCTTGTTGAACCAGTCGTTTGGTTTCCACGTTTTTCAGCAGGGATTCGACCCATCCAGACCCCTCTGGACCTGCTGACCATCCGAAAGTATTTGTGCGAACGATCAAGGCACCGGCACAGTTTTCCAGAATTTGTGATTCTGCAGTGCGAATGGCTTCTGACTGATAACTCGGGCAAAGTCCCAGGCTGTTTTCATCGTGGAACATCCATGGTCCACTGAAAACGGCGTCTGAGGAAATCATGACGAATTTGACGTTTGCTGCTGAGGCTGTTGCCGCCCACATTTCTGCGTCCGCAACCATCGCATCGTTGACGAGTGCCTTCGTTCCTGGCTCCCATGCAGATCGCGCTGCTGGTCCACAGTACAGAACACAGTCTGCACTACTTTGGGAAATCAGAGCACTCGGGGTTAGCTCTGGGCTCAGGGCGTCGCAGTTCGCGATTTCGTAACCGGAGGCGGAAGCCCAGGTCGAAACCTGATGTTGTTCAGCGAAGGAGGCTGCCAGATTTGCACCAGCGACCGTGTCCACACCAACTACTAGAAACTTATTCACGCGTTGCCTCCATGCTGTGCGTGTGAGATTCAACTCTCAGACCCGTCGTCTTTTAAGTCGTTTGCGTCAGCTGTTACGACTGAAGCGAGAGGAGTATACGACTGACTTCAAATTTCCTCCAAGATCAATCGGCAAGAATTACCGATCACAAATTCGCTCGTTGTACAACTTGCAAAATCTCGGGACGGAACCACTCACTGTCAGAGTGTGGGAGGTTTGTGCGGATTGCCAAAGAGAGGCGGTTCTCTCGCTGGTCATTGGCGACTTCAACTGAAGAGAACGCTAAATTGTGCTCACAGGAGTTTTCATAGAACAAGGGGACCGCTTTGCAATTTGATCTCGAACAGATTGCTCAACTCGCACCCGATGCGCAATCAATGACTGCAGCCCGGCAGTCGATGTCTCCGAGATTGTGGAGTCAGGCTGGACTTCTGCCTGATGTGATCTGGGGGCAATGTCTGGGGAGTACGTTCTACCACGTCGCGGTGGATTTACAGAGCTTTGGATACAAGTGCAGCTGTCCGAGCCGCAAACGACCTTGTCGTCATGTGTTGGCGTTGATGCTGTTACTCGTGACGACCCCGGACGCGCTCACGGAGACAGAACCGCCAGCGACGGTTCGTGAATGGATCGAGAAACGCAGAGCGAAGGCATCGAAGCCTGAACCTGTCGAAACAGAAGCTCCGAAACCAGTTGATCCAGTTGCTCAACAGAAACGAGCAGGACAGCGAGAAGATCGTGTTGCACGGGGGATTCAACAACTGGAGAGTTGGTTGATGGATCTTGTACGTAACGGATTAGCTGGGCTGGAAATTCAAGGGATGGCGCAATGGGAGTTGCAGGCGAAGCGGTTAGTGGATGCTCAGGCAAGTGGCCTCGCGAATCGCGTCCGGGCGATGGGCGAGATTCCTGCCTCGTCGCCGGATTGGCCGGAGCGATTGTTATTCGCAATGGGCCGGCTACAACTCCTGCTGGAAGCGTACAAGTCCTTCGATATTCTCCCTCAATCCTTGCAGTCTGATGTGCGACAGCTCATTGGATGGAATGTGACCCAGCAGGAACTCGAGGCTACCGGTGAGCGAGTTGTTGACGTCTGGCAGGTCGTCGGGCAGCGCGAGGAGATTGATGACCGGCTCCGAGTTCTGCGCACTTGGTTGTACGGGCTGGAGTCTCAGCGATTTGGGCTCGTTATTCAATTTTCTCCCGGAAAGCAGCCCTACCCCGAACTCTACATGGTTGGGACCTCCTTTCGTGCGGAACTGACATTCTATCCGGGTGGAGGGCAGGAACGAGTGCGGGTGCAAGAGCGGGCCGACCCGATCTCGACTCCTCGAACATTGTCCGGATTCCAGTCGTTGGAAGAGATTCTGGAACAATTTTCTGAGCGGCTAGCGGTTGCACCGTGGACAATGAGTGCGACTTATGTCCTCGCGAATTCGACGGTCAGTTCTGTACGAGGAAGATGGTATCTGCGAGATCGTGAGGGACGCGGTGCTCCGCTCCGTTCATTTGAACCGTGGAAGGTCCTCGCTGAAACTGGCGGACTGCCAGCGAATATCGTTCTGGAATGGAATGGAGATTCTGCTCAAGTACTGGGTCTCGAGATCAATCAACGATACATAGGAATGTGATGGACCCGCTCGTCAAAACTGCATTGCTTGGTACCGGACAGACCCCCCCTCCCCCTCTGGTCGACGGAGATGCCCTCGACACTTTGTTTGTTTCGAAGAAGATTGAGACTTCTGAACGTGAGGTGTTGTTAAGGGCTGGCGCGAAGGCAATTTATCAAACAGCTGGCCGTGTTCTCACGGATGTCCCAACGCAGCCACCTGCGCCAGAGGATCACGGTCGTGTCGCTCCTCCAGAGCTGATTCCATTACTGGCGCCGACACTCACTACACAGTCGATCGGGTTGCTTCCAGAGTTTCTCAAGATCATGGTGGAAGAGCATTTTGATTTTCCGACCTCTCTCCTGCCAGCGGCATTCGCAATTCAGGATTCGAGTCGGCGCGAGAAGCTCAAGCGAGTGTTCCGAAACCGTGCTCGGTGGCTGGCCGCATTGAATCCTGAATGGACATGGGTCAATGAGAATACTGGAAGTGACCTTGATGTCTCCACTTTCGTAGAACAGATCGAAGAGGGCTCGATTCAAGTTCGTACGCGTGCACTCGCTCAGTTAAGAGAGGTCGATCCGTCGTTGGGCCGTGAAACGCTTGCCAAGATCATCGGCACGGAAAAAGGCGATCAGAAGTGTAAACTCCTCGACCAACTTCGAATCGGACTCTCGCTGGAGGATGAGACTTTTCTGGAATCGTTGCGATCGGATCGGTCGCGGAAAGTGAAGGAGATTTGTGTCGAACTACTACAACTGATTCCCGACTCAGCGCTCTCTCAGCGGATGCGGGATCGGATACGGTCATCGCTGGTGCTGGAAAAGGATTCGCGCGGAAAGACACTGATTCGATTTGACCTTCCGAGTGAATTGCCCGCCGATTGGGTGAAAGACGGAATTGCAGCAACTTCTCAGGCGGGATCGGGGCATCAAGCGTATCGGATCCAACAGTTGCTCGCTGCATTGCCGCTCACGATATTGGTCGAGCAGTTGCAGATGGAGCCGCGACCAATCATTCAGGCAATCGATCCGGAAGATGAAGACTCGATCCGCGTTGGACTGATTCAGAGCTTGATCCGCCATTTGCCGACGACTCCAGAAATGCACCAATGGATTCAGCCTCTATGGGAATGGAGTCTCAAGAGTGCATCGGGTCTGCGACCATCGCAGGGTGTCGAAGCCGATCTGTTTGCCGCATTCGTAGAGGCAGTTCCTCCGGTCGAACTCGATCAGGCATTGTTGTGGACATTGAAACGAGCTGCTGATTTTCCTTTTTTGTCGTTTGCAAGTTGTGCTGAAAAGCTCCCTGCCCCCTGGTCGAGTGAGTTGTCTGCTGAGTATTTGAAATTCACACGGCGATTCTTCCAGTCACGCGCGGATGTCACTGCCTCGCAATGGTGTCAAACGTTACTCCCGGCGGCGATCGGCCTGTCACCAAGTTGTTTCGCGTCTGCGTTGGAGCCGTGGAGTGTTGCTCCAGATCGTCAGGGAGTTTGGAGAAACGCTCAGCTGGAAACTCATCTGCAACGGTTTGGCGAGGTGATCCGCTTCCGGCATCAATTTCGCCAGATCGCAGTGAGTCCCCCGCAAGGAAATTCAGGCGAGTGAGCACACGGTGATTCGCCACGCGAATTTCAGACATCGACATGGATGCAATGAATCTCGATCACATTATTCCAACGCGAGTTGGATTTCATTCAGTTCTTGAGGATCGCGGAAGACTGTCCAGCGGTCCGCTGGAAGATGTTTGAAGAGTTCGAGGAACTGGGATTTCGATGACCCAACCCCGTTTTCAGAGCAATCCCGAATCGCAACAAACGAAATTTGTCGGCCAAAATCCCTTGCTACCTCGCTATAGATTTCAGCATCGCGTTCGCCAGAATCTCCACAGAGAAAAAAAGTCCGTTGTGGATACTGACGTAACAACGTCTGAATCGAGGTCAGCTTAGTCCGGAACGATGTCCCTTTTTTCTTATCAGATCTCAGGTCTCGCAAGCGGATGTGTCGAAGGTGCATCGCTCCGACGGGAAAACCATCCTGATCGAGCCAATTGACGAGCGGCTGGTAAAGTGGCCAAGGGCTGGAAGAGACATAATGAAACGTCCCTCCCTGCTTCGCCCAGCTCTGATAAAGCTGGGGCATGCCGTCGACGGACCGGAATTCCCGCGTGAACGTATTGGCGAGCAATTCTTTTCGATTGGCAACGTTTGTGACTTTGATCGTGTCGTCAACATCAGAAACGATCGACACACCTGTTGGGGAAACCAGTTCGATTTCGCCAGTAAAGATGCGTTGATCGTCTTCCGGGAGATGTGCGCAGAATTGTACGAACTGCCGACCGTACGTATCGCTCTGGATTGACGGAGCGAGTTCGGCAGTCTGAATCGTGATCGTGGTTTCGAAGTATCCGTTCGGGAGAGTTTCCGGAAGAACAAACGCCTTGTTGGCAATCGCGATTGGGACAGACTTCCCCTTCCGTGTGTCCTGAAGAAACAGGTGTGCCCGGTCCAGAAAACGTTGTCGCGTTTCCACTTGCTTTTCTGGCTTCACGACGCGCTGAAATAGATGTAACAACGCGCGTTTACGAAAGCGGACTTTTGAGGAGGAGAAGATGCTGCCGCGGATTTGGAGATGCCAGCAGTCCCCGACGGGGCTGTAGTGTCCGCTGCTCCGATAGAATACGACCATCTCCTGCGATTCCACTGCACGTGGAGCGCCGATTGCTTTCAGAGGAGGAAGGTCTTGAGTCATTTGTCAGTCATCTAATCGGAGTCGTCGGCGGGATTGTTTGACTCCGGCCCTGAGTTGCTTATTTTTGAGTCTCCGTTCAATAGCACCGCGGGAAACTCGCGTCTTTTTTCTTTTCTTAGGAGGATGGGCAACCTGCAGGATGATCTGTCGGAGACGTTCGAAGCAATCCTGAATGTTCTTTTCGCGGTCTCTGTATCGCTGACAGTCCATTCTCAGGACACCGGCTTTCGTCAGGCGACCTCGTTCTGATTCGCGAAGTCTCTCCATGACTTCGATTGGAAGAGACTCGTTCAACGTCAGGTCCCAGGAGAGTTGTACCTGCGAGCTGACTTTATTCACATTTTGACCCCCGGGGCCTGAGCTACGGACGTACGTGAACTGTAACTCAGCGGTTGGCACACTCAGTGTCTCTGTGACGATCAATAATGTCGGCCGCTCGGCATTCATGGTAAAACCGTAACTGATGCATCATCGTCAAAACGACGCCTGCATTCAATCTTCTGAGAACTCTGTCGCTATCGTATTGAATACGGGTGAATGACTGAAAAAGATCAACCAAAATTCAGAAGGGAATTTTACATCATTCTGGATGCAGATATTTCGATCTTTTTCTGAAAAAAGTCGTCTGATCGGTCATCTTTGACCGGCAGATCGCCTAGGGACGGCCCAAGACGGGTGGTGACACCGGCCAACTGCAGAAAGTTCGATAGAATCGTGTGCCCTTGCTGTGTGAGGACAGATTCGGGGTGGAACTGCACGCCGAAGAGTGGCCACTTGCGATGTTGCAGGCCCATAATCGTGCCATCTTCCGCTTCTGAAATGATGACGAGATCGTCGGGAAGTGACGACTTTTCAACGATCAACGAATGGTAACGGGTCACCCGGAGAGGGTTTGCGCACTCTGCGAAGAGGCCTGCTTGCTGATGCGTGATCAACGATGTGCGTCCATGAATCGGTTCATGAGCACGAATGACTTTCCCCCCGAATGCGACACCGAGTGCTTGATGCCCCAGGCAGACACCCAGCATCGGAATCTTTTTCCCAAGTTGTTGCAATAGATCCACGCAAATGCCAGCTTCATCGGGAGTGCATGGTCCCGGAGACAGCACGATCGCCGAAGGGGATCGCTCTCGAATCTCATTGACGGTGATGCGATCGTTCCGGATGACTTCTGTTTCCACTCCCAACTCTTCCAAATAGCGGGCAAGGTTAAACACGAAGCTGTCGTAGTTATCGATCAGAAGTATCCCATTGGACATGATTAGCTGCGCGACCAGATCGACTGACTGGACGTTGCTTCCGCAGCTTCCAGAACAGTAACCGCCGCCTTCGCCATGAGGTGCAGCACCTGCGGGGTGACACCAGCCAATTGATATTGTTCAATTACAGATTTCAGGGCCGCTTCACATTCTTCTTCGAGGGCGAGAACTAAGTCGGGATTCATTGCGTTGCTCCGAGGCAGCGATCTGAACTGGGCTGGAGTCATCCGAGATGCCAAAAACTGGTTCAGAGGCTTCCGCCAATTCTATTCGAATGTCAGAATTGGTTCTATAGGGGCCATTCCTTCGCTGCGAGGGATCGCATGTTGAGAGAAATTAGATTATTGAGATGTCGAAAGAGGTCGAGAGAGATGGATTCGTGGAACCAACCCGGATGGTGCGAGCAAGCTCAGTTGATCCTCAATTCGTATCGGCACTGGCTGGGGCACGAACTGATTTCCAGAAGCGGATCCCCAGAGGAACAGGCCCAGGCGTTGTTTGAGGCCCCATTTGTCGTATTGTCGCACGGGGTGCAAGCTGATCCGATTATCAATTATGCGAACAAAACGACGCTCGCACTTTGGGAAACAGATGCCGAACGTGTACTGCAAACCCCTTCCCGCCTGACTGCAGAGCCATTGCATCGAGACGAACGGGCACGGCTACTGGAACGAACCACCAGGAACGGGTATGTCGACGACTATTCCGGGATTCGCGTCAGCACCACAGGACGACGATTTCGCATTGATCAAGCGACAGTCTGGAATCTAATCGACTCCAAGGGGAACTACGCCGGCCAGGCTGCGACGTTCTCAAGCTGGACAGAACTCCCTCCTGTCGGCCAATAACGCCAACGCTTCCACCAACAAAAAAACTCCTCTGGTGTCGCCTGAAGACGTCCGCCAGGGGAGTTCTTGTATCAGCAGTTGTTGTCTCTCACGCCTCGGACGACAACAGTGACGGTCAGAACCGATTACAGGTTCTTGCTTTCGAAATCCTTCATGAATTTCACCAGTTCAACGCACCCTTCTTTGGGGAACGCGTTGTAAATGCTGGCTCTCATGCCGCCAACGCTGCGATGACCCTTAAGGCCATCGAATCCTGCAGCTTGAGATTCCTTAATAAACTTGGCGTCAATCGCATCGTTCCCGGTGACGAAGGTCACATTCATCAACGAGCGGGAGTCCTTGTCTGCCGTTGGGTTAAACAGCTTGCTCTCATCCAGGAAACTGTAAAGGACATTCGCCTTCTCTTCATTCCGCTGAGCCATTGCTTCAAGCCCACCCTGCTTGAGGATCCACTTGAAGACAAGCCCCATGAAGTAAATGCCGAATGTCGGGCAGGTGTTATAGCAAGAGTCGTTCTCTGCATGGGTTCGGTACTGGAGCATCTCGGGAATATCGAGCTTGCCCCGTTTCACCAGATCATTGTGAATAATGACGAGTGTCACGCCGGAAGGTCCCAGGTTTTTCTGGGCACCAGCGTAGATCATTCCATACTTCGATACTTCGATCGGCTTGGAGTAGATGTCGCTACTCGCATCGCAAATCAGCGTGCTTCCAGCGGGAACGTCCGGTTCTGACTTGAATTGCGTTCCGAAGATCGTGTTGTTCGAAGTGTAATGAACGTAGGCGGAATTCGGAGTGTAGTTCGCCGTCTTCGGGATGTACGCGAAGTTACGGTCTTTGCTACTGGCTGCTTCATGAACTTTTCCGAAGCGGTTCGCCTGCTCGACAGCCTTCTGAGCCCAGACACCTGTGACCAGATAGTCTGCTGTGTCGTTGGCACTCAGAAAGTTTTGAGGAATGGTAAAGAACTGGGAAGAAGCTCCCCCCTGGACGAAGAGCACACGGTAATCGTCGGTGATGTTGGCCAGACGACGGCAGTCAGCTTCTGTCTGCGCCAGAACGCTAATGAAGGCTTTCCCGCGGTGGGAATGCTCCATGACACCCATTCCGGTATTGCCCAGCGACAACATGTTTTCTTTCGCTTCCTCCAATACTTCGACTGGAAGAACAGCGGGTCCGGCGGAGAAATTGAAAATACGTTCTGTCATCAAGCCCTCAACTTGTTGAAAGCCCAGTCAATTACCGGGGGTGTTATCGTTTGATCGAATGGTCTTCGATACTGTTATTTCTTGTCAGACAGGCGGGAACTGTATTGGTTCCCCGAGATTGTCGTGCGAACACTTAAAGCCAAAGTTCCACACGTTCCCGCAGCCCTTCCGGGAGGCG
This sequence comes from Planctomicrobium mucosum, assembly GCF_051466335.1. Lineage (NCBI taxonomy): Bacteria > Pseudomonadati > Planctomycetota > Planctomycetia > Planctomycetales > Planctomycetaceae > Planctomicrobium > Planctomicrobium mucosum. The sequence continues at coordinate 2,555,864 of NZ_CP195793.1, forward strand.
CTTGAGCACTGCTTTCCGAATTTGTTCCTCATGATAGCGAGTGCTGAAATGCCCGAGAATCACCAATTCATTTTTGAATCGCTCAGCCCGGGCGATGATGTCATCCAGATGAATGTGGCCGAATTTATGGATTTTCTCTTTGCGATGTTCCGGACGGAAGAATGTCGCTTCTGTGATGAGGATGCGTGCTTCGAATGTGGCGTCGCAAGCATCTAGACCTGCCGGCGATGTATCCCCGGTGTAACAGACGAGTGGAATACGAACTTCAGCCGAGACATCAATACCGCTCAGACGCAGATCACGAATCTGATCTCCTGTCAGATTCTGGTATTCCGGACGCAATTTCCGTCGTCGTTCCCAGACAATGTAGCCCAACGACGGGACGGTATGCGTTGTTTGAAACGTCGTCACGACATGCTCCCGTGACAGTTCGTATTCTGCTCCCGCCTCAGCTGGGACGATTTCGCAGAGCATGCGACCGCGATCGAGTCGATTCCAGGACTTCAGCATCCGGTCGACCTGCACTGCGACTGCGGCAGGGACGTAAATTGTCGGTGCAGTCATCTTCATCATGCGACGACGCGCGACGTAGGCAGGCAAGGCTGCCATGTGGTCAAGGTGAGCATGGGTGATGAAGAATGTCTGTGTTCCCATGAACGACCAGGGACTTCCTCCCATGTCGAAGCCGACTTTCAACTCAGGAATTCGCCAATAGCTTTGAACAGCGGCGCGCGAGTATCCTTCGATCGTCAAATCTTTGTGGACGAGCGTTTTCAGTGGGAGATTGTCGACCATGACACCAACAAAGCTACAGAACGGAAAACCTTACAGGATAAGGTTCTGAAACACTGTTTGCACTGGTGTGGTCAAGAAACTGAGCCGAACGGGACCATTTTGCGACTTTTGGCAATCCCGCACGAATTATTTCCCATCCAGAATCTCAACTTTGGCAACGGATCGGGCCTTCTGGACCTGCTCGTCCCACAACTTGGAACTAAGATGGTTCAGGATTGGCATGCGGACATCTTCCAGAACGAGTTGTCCGGGAATCAGTTCGTTGAGTTGCACCACATGGACTCCCCGCTTCGATCGAAAAACCTTGCTGATCTGTCCCGGCTTCAGTGAGAATGCCTGGCTGGAAATTGCTTGGATGACTCGATCGTGATACTCGAATTCTCCGAGATCACCGCCGTTTCTTGCGGACGGGCTTTGAGAATGCACTTTCGCAGCTTCCGTGAATGTTGTCTTTCCAGATTCGATCTGTTTAAGCAGATCAGTCAAAGTCGCTTCAGCCTTTATCCAGTCCTCTTCGGTCGCATTATTTTTAATGAGGAGAACGATTTGCGCCGCTTTGACGCGCGTTCCGTCCCATTCCGCATGGTGAGTTTTCCAATAGGATTTCAGGTCGGAATCGGAAATTGTTGATTCGACATATTGATCCCAAGCAAGCTGTAATGAGAGCTCCTCACGTAGGCTTTCTCGAGTGATGTGATATCTCTCCAGTACATCGTGAATCACTTCGCCACGTTGGGCGATGCGTGATTCGATGCTTTGGATTTTCGCGTCGAGTTTCTGCGGATCTGCGACTACTCGCTGCTGTTTGAGAAATTGTCGGATCAATTCTCGATCAACCAAACGTTCGACGAGTTTCTGGCGGGAAATCTTACGGTCAGGGTGCCCTTCGTTCCCCTCGATGAACTGCAACTGAACCTGATTGCTTGAGATCTCCTGACCATTTACGCGAGCAACAATACGCAGGTCGTCATCGGCTCGCAGCCCCTGGGAGAACGTCGCAGCCAATAGTCCGAAAAGCAGAAATCCTCGTCGAAAGGCGTCCATGCTCGTGTTACTCCGTACCTGCAGCAGTCGATGGATCGTTCCCTTGAGTTTCTTCGCGTTGCTCCGGAAGAAGGGGACGTTGAGGAATCTCGTGAGGGACAAGTGCGATGATCGTTTGCCCCGGTTTGGGGTCGATCTTCTCCTCTGCATCACAAATCGTCAATCGTTGATTGTGACTGATAAACAGCGGAATCGCGCTGGACCCATAGGTTTGGTTGAAGTGGGCGAAATCAAACTCTTTCGTCAGCTTCGTCGTTTTGATGTGATCTCCAGCTTCGAAACGCTTTTCCAGTTCCCCAAATGTCAGTTGAGAATTGAACAGATAGCGGGCTCTGAGGTGTTGAACCGTCTGTTCATTTTTTTCGGCAGCCCTTCTGGGGGGAAGTTGGAAAACGTTGGATCGGCTGAACAATTCTGAAAAACTGATGGTCGCCAGCGCATTGACTTCGTCGTTCGATGTCAGCGCCAGCATTCGACCAATTCCACCCAAATCAAGAACTTCAGAGGCTTCCTCCTGAAGGATGTTCATGTCTGCGGTTCGCAGTCCTCGCAGTCTGGCAGCGTTGATGTTCCAGTGGTTCGTGTCGACTAGCAACACAGGATATCCAGCTTCCTGGATCGCTTCACCCAGTTCCTGAGCGATACGATGGGCGCCAACGATGAGAACGCCCTGGGGATTGTCGATCGCGAGATTCAATCGCTTTGCAAGTGGCAGCGCCGTCAACCCGTACACAATCACAGTTCCGACGATGATGGAAAAGGTCGCAGGGACGAGCATCGCTCCATCTTCTGGACCGAGTTGAATTGCAAAAACAGACGCGACCGCAGCGGCGACAATACCGCGAGGAGCCAGCCAGGACAAAAAGACCTTTTCCTGCCATTTCAGGTTCGAAGTGATTGTCGACAAGAATATGGATGCCGGTCGAACAATCAGGATCATAAACGCGACGAAAAGAACACCTCGCCAGCCAAGCTCAGCAAATGCAACCGGATTCACTCGAGCAGCAAGCAAAATGAACAGGCCTGAAATCAGCAGCAGGCTCAAGCTTTCTTTGAATTCGATGATGTGTTTCAGGTTCGCCCCGGAGTTGGCGACGAGCACACCCATCAACGTCACCGCCACGAGTCCGGATTCGGTTTGCAAAAGGTTGGAACCCGCGAAAGAGGCGACTACCAGAAGGATGGTCACCAGACTTTCGAGATGATCTGGAATGGCGTGGCTTTTCAGAAGTTTTACAAGGATCCACGCGGAGATCGCTCCGAGAGATCCCCCGACGAGTAGTGTGCGGATGAGGTATTCAGCGGTCACGAACCACGCGTGATTCACGTTCGCATCGAGTGTGGCTCGGTATGCTTCGAAAACAAGAACTGCCAGCACAGCCCCGATCGGATCGATCACGATCCCTTCCCAGCGAGCAATGGGACCAACTTGGCCGATCGGGCGAATGTGTCTGAGAATCGGACCGATGACCGTCGGTCCGGTGACAACAAGGATTGCCCCGAGAAGTGTCGCTGGGAGCCAGGGCATCCCGAGAATGAAATGGGCTCCGAGGAGCGACAGCCCCCATGTCACCGCGGCTCCAACTGTCAATATCCAGAGGAGCACACTCCCCATCTCTTTAAGCTGCGAGAAGTGAAGCGACAAACTTCCTTCAAACAGAATGATGGCAACGCAGATGGAAATAAATGGGAACAGGAGTTCCCCCAGCATTTCATCAGGCGAAACGATGTGCAGGACGGGGCCTGCAATAAACCCGAATCCGAGCAGCAACAAAATTGATGGAAGCTTAAGCCACCAGGCAATCCATTTCGCGCCGGTACCGAGGATAATCACACCGGCCAACGCCACGAGCATTGATTGATGTTCCACAAGACCTCTGCTGAAAAATCCAACTCAGGGATGGTGAAATTCCACTGCGGACTTTTATCAAATCTTGTGGAGAGTGCCAGACCGATTTTCAAGGCACTGGCCTCTGTCGATCACTTTGCATCAAAATCATTTCCTGACGATTTGAACGTCGGAATGAATTCCGATTCCGGAGTAGTAAATTCCCAGCTGAGTCATTCGATTCGGATTGAAGAGGTTTCGTCCATCGAAAATGACGGGAGCGACCATCTCGTGCCGGATGTAATCGAAGTCTGGATTTCGGTATTGATTCCATTCCGTCACGATTGCCAGTGCGTCTGCATGATTTAGCGTCCCGTACTGATGGTCGTGATAGTGAAGTTTGTCCCCGTACTGTCTTTTCACGTTTTCCATCGCGACAGGGTCATGAACGTGAATCTTGCAGTCTGATTTCAGAAGTGCATCGATCAGCTTGAGAGAAGGAGCCTCGCGGATATCGTCTGTCCGTGGTTTAAAGGATAGCCCCCAGACGGCGATTTTCTTGCCGCGCAAGTGCCCTGCGAAGTACTTGTAAATCTTGTCGTAGAGAATGTGTTTCTGGCGATCGTTGACGCGATCCACGGCCTCAAGGACTGACGCGGTGAATCCATGTCTGGAAGCAGTGGCGGTGAGTGCTTTGACATCTTTCGGAAAGCACGAACCGCCGTACCCTGCTCCGGGGAACAGAAACTGAAAGCCGATCCGCTGGTCGTGGCCGATTCCTCGTCGCACATCATTGATGTCTGCATCGACGAGTTCGCAGAGATTTGCCATTTCGTTGATAAAGCTGATCTTTGTCGCGAGCATGCAGTTTGCGACATATTTCGTCATTTCAGCGCTTTCGAGTCCCATGATCAGGAACGGATTTTCGGTGCGGAGAAATGGCGAGTAAAGCTCTTTAAGAACTTCCGCGACTTCCTGGTTGGTGACCCCGACCACCACGCGGTCGGGTTTCATGAAGTCGTCGATCGCACATCCCTCTTTGAGGAATTCCGGATTGGAAGCGACGTGAACATCCCGGCCTGTGATCGCATCAAGACGCTTTTTGATGGAGCGATTCGTTCCGACGGGAACTGTGCTCTTGATCAGGACGATCGCGGTTTCTTTCAAGGAATTGGCAATGGACTCGGCTGCTCCGAAGACGTATTTCAGGTCAGCTGATCCATCCTCCCCTTCGGGAGTCCCGACTGCGATGAAGATGCAGTCTGCCTTGGGAACGGCGTCGACGGCATTGGTTGTGAAATGCAGGCGTCTGGCAGCTACATTCCGTTTGACCATATCTTCGAGGCCTGGTTCATAAATCGGAATGATCCCAGCGTTCAGTCCCTCGACCTTGCTCGTGTTAATGTCGACACACGTGACATCGTTGCCGCTCTCCGCGAAACAAGTTCCTGTGACAAGGCCAACATAACCTGTTCCAATCACAACGATATTCATCCGTTTCCCTCGTTCTTCCTGCGATTCGCAACGATGCAATCTTAAGATTCTTGCACATCCGAGCACTGTCGAGCGGAAAAAAGGCAAGTTTTTGGATGATCGTCCGTCCTAATTTAGCTCGGCTTTTCTCATGGAATCGGTTTTGACCTGCTCGAATCCAGATTCGCAGAGGGGGAATCAGCCGGTTTCGGGTGGTTATGCGGGTTTGCTGCTCTTTCGCGGCTGGGGTAGTCGTTCGGTGACACCGACATTCCTGTTTCTATATAAAGTGGGCGGGGTTTGAATTCCTTTGGACTCTTTGAACCTCTGAGGAAGCTGCCGATCAGTATTGTCGGAGAGATTTTGAATTTTCCTGTATTTTGAACGTGTACAGTCTCAGGGGTGGGGTGGGTGGGCGCTCCATCTTGACTGGCGGATTTTGTTGTTCTATACCCCCGGAACTTCGAGAGTTTTCGCACGACTGGGGATTTGATCAGCCGTCGCGGTCTCGCTGGTCGTGTTTCTGATTCCGCAGACATCCGTTGCGTCCGCAAAGCCAGCTGCTGGCAGCCTGTTGTTTTTCGAACGCAACTGATGTTCTGCATCACTTTTGCTTTCGCTAAAGGCGTCTTTGATGGCTGATTTGATTGCTCCACATGGTGGATTGTCCCAACCTGTTTGCTGCACTGTTCCAGAAGCAGAGCGTGAGGCATTCCTCGCGGAAGCGGCTTCCCTCAAGCAGGTTCCACTTTCGTCAGCGGACGTCTCCAGCGTCTACCGCTTCGGGGACGGAACTCTCAGCCCGCTGACCGGCCCGATGGACGGAAAAACCTACGATCGCGTTCTTGAAGAGTCGGTGATCGAGAACAACGGCAAGCTGTACGCTTGGACGATTCCCATCGCGTTCCCTGTCACGTCCGCTCTCGCCAAGACACTCGCTGTCGGTGAGAAGGTCGCTCTGACGACTCCGGAAGGGGACATCATCGCGACTCTGGATCTCTCCGACGTCTTCGTCTGGAACAAGACCAAGTACCTCAGCAGCGTCTACGGCACAGGCCGTCTGGATCATGCCGGGGCAGACATGGTTCTCAAGGGGCCAGATGCCGACAAGGCCTACCTGGTCGGTGGAACCATTCGCGCTCTCCCACAGCCAAAGAACTCCGCATTCGGCAAGTACGTCCTCACTCCACGTGAAGTGCGTGCTCTGATCGCAGAAACCGGCTGGGATGCGGTTGTGGCGTTCCAGACTCGGAACCCACTCCACCGTGCTCACGAGTACGCACTCGTTTACGCACTGGAAACCCTGCTCCGCGCCGGCAAGAACGCGGGAGCGGTGCTCAATCCGCTGATCGGCGAAACCAAAGGGGACGACGTCAACGCTGTCACCCGTATGGAAACCTACGAGAAGCTCATCAGCGAACGCCAGATGGGCGACGGTGATAGCGATGTCGAACTGTGGACCGCTCGTGGCGAGCAGGTTCCAGACCGCGTGAAGCTGCTCGGGCTGGACATCAAGATGTTCTACGCCGGTCCCAAAGAAGCGATCATGCACGGGATCTACCGCCAGAACATGGGCTACACCAACATCGTCATTGGTCGTAAGCACGCGGACGTTCCTTACGCCGACGGCAGCAACATCTGGGGCGATTTCGACGCTCAGGAACTGTTCCACAAGCTGGGCGGCGAATTGCTGATTCAGCCAGTGAACGTCGGCTTCGCAGCCTACTACGACTCCATGGGTCGCGTCGACCTGATGGAGCGTCACAAGGACGAGAAGCCAGTGTTCATTTCAGGCAAAGACGTCCGCAACACGCTGCAACGCGGTGAGATGGTTGACCCACGCATCATGCGTGAATCGACCAGCCGCATCCTGGCGGCAGCGATGAAGCAGTAGTCCAGAATCTGGCCATGAGCGGCGTGTGAAGCGAATCCGCTTCCCCGCCGCGAAGGCTTGTCACAACGAGGGCGCCACACCTAAAGTGTGCCGCCCTCTTGGTTTTTGTAGAAAAAAAGGGACGAGCAACGATTTGCTGCTCGTCCCTTTTTCATGCTTTTATTCGACTACAGTGTCCACTCTGCTGATTCAAGATCTTTGAGGACACTTTTCTCGGTGAGATCGAAGTGCAGCGGCGTGACAGTAACATACCCGTCGGCCATTTCTTGAACGTCGTTCCCCGGGCAGTGTCGATGGTTTTTCAGGGGATCCAGTCCGCTCCAGAAGTAAGGGCGTCCACGTGGATCGATTCTCTTCTCGATCGTATCTGTGTGGCGGTCAACTTCCATCCCGGTCAGTTTGATCCCTTTGGGGCCTTCAGGTGTTGTGTTCGGGAAGTTCACGTTCCAAAGCGTCCCCCGTCGATGAGGATGTTTCAGGATCTGTCGAATGACGTGTACCGCGCGAATCGCTGTCGCCTGGTAGTCTGGGGGCGTCCCTTGAGCCTGTGACACAGCGATCGATGGAATTCCATAGAACGCCCCTTCAATCGCTGCGGCGACAGTGCCGGAATAAATGACGTTAATCCCGACGTTCGCCCCGGAGTTGATCCCGCTGACGATCAGGTCTGGCTCTCCCTGACAGAGTTCAAGGACTCCCATTTTGACGCAGTCTGCAGGACTTCCATCCACAGCCCAGCCGTAACGTTTCCCATCCTGTTGAATCTCTTTGATCAGAATGGGATGCAGGTATGTGATGCGATGGCTGACACCGCTTTGTTCTACGAGAGGAGCCACAACGTGGACTTCTCCCAACTCTTCGAGTGTGGCTTGCATGGCCCGCAGGCCGGGGGCGTGAATGCCATCATCGTTCACTAATAAAATCTTCATCAGGCGAGCTACTTCGTGGGAGCTGGAGTCGGTTCTGGGTCAGGGACCGGGGAAACATCGTCGGCTTCTTCGACAGGAATTGGAACGAGTTCAAATTCCACATCGTTTGAGGCGGATTGATTGAGTTGTTCACCCGGTGGAGTCGGCAACGGATAGGGTGGCAAGGACGAACGCGGTGTGTCGAGATCTTCGTCCGGAATTTTTGAGGATGGCGTGCTCGGAGTGGAAAGCCTATTTTTGTCAGCATCCTCTGCAGGCTCGACTTTTTCTCCTAGACGCTCTTTCAGGTTGAGCTGAAGCCGCAATGCGCGGAGTTCATGGCGGAGCGTATCCATCTCGCTGCGCAATTGCCGAATTTCTTGAAGAAGTACCTCATTCGAAGTCGGTTGTTGCGCCTGTTCGTACTCTCGCTGGAGTTGGTCGGCGAGCTTGCGGATTTTTTCGCTCTCCTCCTGCAACCCTGCGAGTGCGAGGTTCTGAGCCGCAGAACGTAATTGCAGAATTTTCAGTGTCTGCGGATTTTTAGCAGCGACCCGATCGCGAGGCGACATCGTCTCTGGTGCGGGTGGGAGGAAATGCACATTGCCCGGGAAACTGTTCCTTCCTTGTGGAACAGTTTGATTCTCAAACGCCGGAAAATACTGAACATCGTCCCGCAAATAGAATTGGGACGGGAATGCTTGCTTAGCCGCATCCGCCGGAGAGAGATAAGGATTGGGAATGTGCGGTCGAGCTCCAGTATCTGGAGATGTCCCGAGTGTGGCTTTTCCGGGCCCGAACGGAGTTGGAAAGTGACCTTCTTCTGAAACGACACTGTTCGGTGTTTGAATAGGAGGGCTGGACAGGGATTCGAAGCGGTTTTCCTGTGCAAAGAGTGCAGTCGTTTGTATTGAGCACGCTGCGACCAAGAACGCTGCGGGGCGAGTGAACTTCATCGTGAACTTCCTTGATGATAAGTGAATCCCTTTCCGTAAGTTTACTCTTCACCCGAAGTTGACGCGACAGCAGTTTGATTTTGAAAGATCAGGAAGATGGACGTATCAATTGCTGCTGTTTCGAGTGAAGATCCATTAGAGTTGGGGGCGAATTTCAAATTAGTCTGAACAGACGAAGCGAATATCCATGAAACGCATTGACGCTCATCAGCATTTTTGGGACTTGAATCTGCCGTTCGATACGGAGTGGTTGAAGGCACCTTCTCATCAGAAAATCCGTCGGACGTTCCTGCCAGCGGATCTCAAACCACATCTGGATCAATGTGGAATTTCACAAGCGGTCTTCGTGCAGGCGCAACACCACCTTGATGAAACTCGCTGGGCACTCAATTTGGCGGATCACTACAACTTCATTGCGGGCGTGGTGGGTTGGGTCGATCTTGCAAGTCCCGAGTGTGAAGCTCAGTTGCTGGAATTCAAAGGCCATCCGAAATTCGTCGGCGTTCGTCATATCACACAGGCTGAATCGGACGACAACTTTATTGTGCGTCCAGAGATTATCACCGGGCTAAAAGTGCTTCAAAAGCACGGCGTTCCGTTTGACTTGCTGTTCTTCGTAAAGCACCTGAAACATGCAGCGACTCTGGCAAAAGAACTCCCGGAATTACCGATGGTCATCGATCATCTTTCCAAACCGAAAATCAAAGAGCAGTCGATTGACGACTGGCTACCTGATCTGAAAGCGGCCGCGAAGTTTCCCAATCTGTACGTGAAGTTGTCCGGCATGGTGACGGAAGCGGATTGGGAAAACTGGCAGCCAACGGATCTCAGACCGTATGTGCAACACGCGATCGATTTGTTCGGTGCCGAACGTTGCATGTTCGGATCAGATTGGCCGGTGTGTGAACTCGCGGGAAGCTATGAAGCGGTCTTCGCCGCGTTCGATGAATGTATCTCCCAACTCAGTCTCAGCGAGCAGGAGCAGATTTACTCGCGGACCGCTGTAAAGTTCTACAATTTGAAGCAGAACTGAAGTGACCTCGATCATAGTGACCTCAATCATCTGGCAGCGCGCGAGAGTCGGTCGTTGAGCGCTGCCCCGAGTCCGTGTTCTGGGAAGCGGGTAGCGACAATTCTTTGAGCTTGAGAATCATCCAGACGTCGCAGTGCAGCGAAGAAATTCGCTGCGGCTTCAGTGAGAGACGATGATAGAGAGAGGATTTCCAAGCATCCAAATTCGTGCGAATTGTCGAGTGGGCCGAAACTCATTGCGGCAACATTCGGTCCAGTGGGCGCCTGACCCCAGTGGTCGATGATTTGAAGCGGTTTACGCGGTGCGTAGTGTTTGAGAAGTCTCCCGGGGGCGATCTGCGCCCCCCCTTCACTCTCCCGTGATGAGAGATGATCGATCGGACCAATCTCGTTTTCAATGTCCTCAACGCTGAGTCCACCGTGCCTCAAGAGAATTGGCGTTTGATTCGGAGCGACAAGCAGAACCGTTGATTCGACACCAATACGGCAAGGTCCCCCATCCAGAACCATGTCGATCTCTTCGGAGAGATAATCCAGAACGTGCTTCGAAGTTGTTGGGCTGATGCGCCCGAAGGGATTCGCACTGGGAGCAGCGACCGGGACGCCACTTAACCGAATCAGCTCGCGGGCAACGGGGTGGTCTGGTACTCGGACCGCGACGCTTGGAAGCCCTGCTGTGACCAGATCTGGAACGCATTCTTTTTTCGGAAGAACGAGCGTGAGCGGTCCCGGCCAGAACTTGGTCATGAGTCGATGCGCCAGTTCCGGAACTTCCTGCACAACGAGGGAAACGTCTGCTGCATCGGAGAGATGAACGATCAGCGGATCGAAGTGTGGACGTTGTTTGGCTGAAAAGATTCTGGAGACGGCTGCGACATCCAGTGCATTTCCGCCGAGTCCATAGACGGTCTCGGTTGCGAATGCGACGAGCCCCCCTTCTTTCAACTTTAGGGAAGCTCGCAGTACATCGTCAGTCAGTTCAGCAGCCAATTGGGACCTGCCAGAGAGAAAAAAGCAAAAAATGAAAAGAGGGGTGTTACCGAAATCGGCTGCAAATTTGAACGTTGAACTCCGTGGAATTCCCATTCTTTCAAAGAGGGGCTTCTTCGTCTCCACTGAATTTATCGTCAGAAGCAGCAAAACCGCTCTGTCAGTTCAGGATTATCCAGTCGGTGTTGTGAAAAAACAACATCCTCAATTGATTCATGTCCTAGGTTTGAGCGACCTCTTTTCTTCCTTGAGAAATTCCTCAATGACGACCTTTCAAAAATTCTTCCTACGACTCTGCGTCGCGCAGGGAGTTTGTCTGGCCATCGGATTTGGTGTCGTTCACCAATTAAAGATGCCAAACAGTATTGGCGTGGAGAGCGCGGAAATCTCATCCAGTGAATATCTTAGAGCAACATCTGTTGCATTCCTCGGGACCTGGGGGCTGATGGCCGCTTTTACCGGACTGATTATCGCTCGAGAGCAGCGGCAGCAGTTCGAGGAACTGTTCGCCCGATATGATGAGCCTGAATATCCGTGCCTTCAACTATACGGTGCAGATGAACACGGAACAGAGTTTATCCACCACAGGGTGGGGCCAGACCGCGAGTTGCGACCGCAGTTGAGTCTCCGAACAGGGACGACCGACTCTGATTGTGAGGTCAGAATGCAAGATGAACCAGCTGTGAAACTGACTTTGGTTCATTGATGAAGTTTCAGTGATGCGAGGCGCGTATCGGGGTGCCCGACCTGCAGTCTGCATTCTGCATTGATCTGAAGTTCGGGTGATTTCAAAAGCAAACAGGATGGACGAGTTGGCTCTCATCCATCCTGTTTTTCTTTCAGCAACGACTGTTGGTTAAGTCGCCGCAACTAAAAAGTCTCTCCCGAGAGTGTGGCATTCCGGCGGCGAAAAACGCAGCGTTTGAACGAATTTCTGCCAATATTCGCCAACACACACTCCTTAGATAATGGCTATTTTGCTGGTTGCTTGCAGTACTGCAGGCTCATGAGGGCGTAAGCAGTCACGAGATCTGCATCCCCTTCCATCCACCGGACGGTTGGATTTGCCCAACTTCCGTTTTCGTTCTGCTTCGCAATCAGTGTGTTCGCCAGATCCGCTCTCCAGTCATGGAGATTGCCGTCAGCGTCTTTGATGCTGTTGTCGCCAAATGCATCGAGTGTCTTGGCGAACGTCTGGTAGTAGTAGTACAGCCCTTGTTGACCCATCCCTGGATTTTCATCGAGGGAGTAGAATTTCTGAATCCATCCTTGAGCCGCTTTCACTCGAACATCATCGGGCGAAACGCCAGCGTAAATCATACTCTTCAGGCCAGCGTATGTGATGCTGGCGTAAGATCGTAGACCCCCTTCTGGTGTTTCACCTGCAGGGGAAGAGCCACCTGCCGCGATGGTGTAGTAAAATCCACCATCTTCGACCTTGTCAGCGTATTTCGTCTGGTTGTGTTCGCTTTTGAGATTCTGACAGCGAGAGACAAACAAAAGTGCTTTCTGCATCGCGGGGTCACTTGCTGACACACCAGCAGTGTGAAGTGCCTCGATAAAGAATGCAGTGTTGGACATGTCTGGACGTGAATGGGAACCGTACCCTGCTCCACCGAACGCATCGTTTTCTGCGGAGCCGACCTCATCTTCGTCCCATTGCAGTTCCTTCACGAAATCGACCGCCTTTTCGATTTTACTGTCATATCGCTTGTCTTTATTCGCAGCGACCAGAGTTTGCAGCACGATCGCAGTTTCGTAATTCATCACCTTCGAGTCAGGACGGTAGAAACCACCATCCGCGTTTTCAGCGGAGAGGATGTTTTTCAGGCCTGCCTCAACCGCTGGGTCGTCTAACGGAACTCCGCTCTTAATCAGAGCGTAAGTGGCCAGCCCGGTGACTCCGAGTGAATTGCTTCGACTCCAGCTTCCATCTTCCGCCTGAGTCGCCTTGAGATACGCGACCCCTTTATCGATGGCAGCATTCAGTTTTTGCTGATCAACAGATTCCTGACCAACGCACACAGACGTGGTCACGCTAAACAAAGTCAGCCATGCGCAAAGGGGACGACACAGATTCAGCATCTCGACTCCTCATTCTCTTCTGTCGATCAACGTTTGTATTCTCATGAATCGCTCATATGGGAGCGACTCAGGTGTTGTGCATGTACTCGGTCGATGCAATGTTTAGGCCAAAGCCCGGTTCAATCCATGAATTCAGTTTCATGGGAGCGGTTCTCGCCGTCAAACTGGAAATGAAGGATGTCGCGGAATTTTTGATGGCTGGCGCTGGCGAAATTGACGCCATGCCGTGATGGATATCTCGCCACGAGTGGGAAGACTCGCGGGAAAAGCAGGTCCCTGCGAAAGCTTTTCTTCAATCTGATGTACGAGGGACAAGGAAGCCGAGCCCGAGAAGTTCCGTTACAAAGTCGTGAACAATCGGACCGACAGCGTGCCCCGATCCTCCATGCTCGAGCAGGACGACAATGGCGACACGCGGATTTGTCGCGGGAGCGTAGCCGGCGTACCAGACGTGCTCTGGATTAACACCAGCCGGAGAGAGAGCCGTCATTCCGGCCATTGGCATCATCTCAATTCTCGCTGAATGGGCATTCCCATCCGGGCTCTCGACGGCCAGTTCCATCCCCGCTCGAATGATTTCCAGAGTCTGCGCGCTCAGTCGTTCAATTCTGCGAGGCGCTGCTCGCGACGTGTCTGGTTCACCGGGAGAAGCGAGCGTCAGATGTGAATTCACCAGATATCCACCGTTGGCAATCGCTGCCATCATGCGGACCACTTGAAGTGGACTCACAAGAAGCGGCCCCTGTCCGATTGCGAATTGGAGGACGGCAGAGTTCGAATTCTTGTTCCTTTGGTCAGTGAATTCCGGAATGGAGCCGGCATTCTCACGCGGAAGATCGATTCCAGTCGGTGATCCAAAACCAAATTTCAGGACCCAGTTCTGCAGGGTTGGACGACCAAGTCTGCGTCCGAGATCGTAAAAGATAACATTACAGGATTGTTCGATCGCTTGGGGAAGCGTCAACTCGTTGTGACCAATGCCGTACTGTCGAAAGAGTTGACAGCGGTTCTGATCCGGTTCATCGAGGTAGCCACGGCAGAGAAATATCTCGCCAGGCTGGCTCTCCTGTTCTTCAATGGCAGCCATCGCAGTGATCAGCTTGAACAATGAACCCGGAGCGATTGCCACTTGCGTCGGACGCTGAAAAAGTGGCTTTCGAGGGTCTTCCTGAAGTTGTTTCCACTCCTCCACGCTCGGTTGTACGAGCACCTCCAATGAGGGACGTGGAGCACTCGCCATCGCGATAATATCCCCGGACCAGATATCCATCGCGATCAATGTGGCGCCGCGCGGGGCGAGTCCCTGCTGTTCAATATACTGGGCCCCCGGAGTGACGGCTGCGTCGAGAAGTTCCTCCGCGACACGTTGAATTCTCGAGTCAATGGTGAGAATCACATCCTGGCCATCGACTGCAGGTTCAGTGGATTCCGTTTCGCCACGTTCGAAATGCCTGTTCCGCTGGAAGTGGATTTTTCCCGGGGTTCCAGAAATGCGGGAAGAGTGGGAACGTTCAATTCCGCTTTCTCCTTCGCGTTTCGGAATGTCTGTTGGCTCATCTGTCTGCGGTTTCGCTTTGCGAACTCCGATGACGTGTGCAGCCAGTGATTTCTGAGGATATGTCCGCGTTGTTGATGAGCGGATGCGAACTCCGGGGTAGCTGGCGGGGTGAGACTGGATCTGCGCGACGACATCGAGCGGAACATCAGCGAGAACGACGTGGTCCTGCAATTCTTCTTTAATGATGATGGGGTCGTCTGCAAATCGTTCGGGGGCTGTCGTCAATTCATCGATGACAATCTTCCAGATTCCTGTGAATCCCTCACTCCAGGAAATTTCATTTTCCTGATGAGAGGCTTTACGCTCTTCGCGTTTGCGTTCTACTGAACTCAACATCGTCTCGATCGTTTTCTGAATCGAAGCAATTCGCTGTTGAACGTCCACTTCGTTGCGATGTGTTAGCCGGGCGAGGTTGGAAATCATGGATGCTCGCGCAGCGACCACGACTTGCTCTGCCTCGGCTCTCAGTTCGGGGTCTTTTCGTTGCGCAGCGGTCAGAGATTTCGAGATCTGTTGCCGCAGCCAGCGGGGATTCGGAGGAGTTTCGAGCCACCGGTACTCCACAGCGACGTCGTAACGTGTGATGTCCTGAGCAAGCACAACACCATCACGGGAGACGATTCGCCCGTCGCGACTGGGGATGATTTCGGTTTCATCAAAGATCTCGTTCCATGGAGCGATGTACTCTTCGGAAAGGGACATTTGAATGTATGTCACCCGTGCCCCGATGATCGCAAAAGTCAACACGATGACACCGCCGAGAATGAGCGGCCGACGGCGCGGATTCCCGGTGGTGACACTGATGAGATCAGTTGAATCATTCAGTGAGGAAAACGGTTGGTTACGCACGTGACATTGCTTTAAAGTCGAGATTTTCCAAGTCGAAACGAACGATGCGAGATCGACGTGAAGAGCAACCAGAAACAAGTGCCAATTACAAACAGAAGGAACGTCGCTGCCAACTGGCAAGCGATTGACGATGCCAGCGATTTCCAATCGGAGATTGTCGTCGTGATTGCCAGTTGAACGATTCGCATCGTTCCGATCCCGATCAGCAGCACGGCCCCCTGTAAAAGTCTGTCGAGAATTGTCGAGGCGGCTCTTTCATAGGCCTGCTGCCACGCGACGAACAAGCCAATTGTGGCGAATATCATGATGCCCCAGGCAGGAGTTGAGGCGGTAATATAAGACTCGGCGAGCCCAATGACTCCCGACCAGGCGACCAACTCCGCTCCTCGCAATGTCAGGCAGAAGACGAGGAATAGCAAGTGGATGAAGTACGGTGTCACCTGGAGATCGACCCATGTCGGAAGTCCGACATCAATCGCTGTCGCAATGTAAGTCAGCGTTGCAAAGATAAACTGTTTACGAAGCATGTCGTCGTGGTTCCGTCCAGAATCAGTCGACGGAAGGATAGACTCAATCGGTGGTTAGAGGCAATCCGGGATTTTCTTCTAAGTCGATCGGTCAGCCTGCGACGCGTATGACAACAGCTTTTCGATAGCGGCAGCATTCGCTGCTGGAAAATTCAACTCTCTGATTCTATCAATTTCGTGCCAGAAAAATCGCTGGTGAAGTTCATCGCTTCTCAGACCGATCGGCTGACACAAATAGAAATAGAGTTCGACACTGCCGTGGTCGTATGTGTGTGATGTGTGGTCGAGCAATGCACTAGGCTCGACATGTAACCCGGTTTCTTCCAGGCATTCCCTTCGGGCACACTCAGCCGGGGATTCGTTGGCTTCGCATTTTCCCCCGGGAAACTCGTGCATCCCGGCGAGGACTGTGCCTGATTCGCGAATCCCAGCAAGAAATCGACATTCGTGGCACACAATGGCAATTCCGATACGTTTCACGTCGTTGGGCAGGTCGTTGGGATTGTTCGGCGAAGAAAGACTCATCCGTGAGGATCCAAGTGATTCAAAAAGGAAGCGATAGTCGCAGGTTCAAGACAGGTACAAGAACAGTGAAGTCGCGAAACGTTCGCCGTTACGCTCAAATATGATCCAGATTTGGTTTCGGATGCAATGCTCGGCGATTTGGAACACTCGCATCGTTGTAGATGCTCATTGCAGCTAGAACGCCTTTCACGGGAATGTGGCGTTTCGGCGGCGATAAATGCAGCAGTTGAACGAGTTTTTTTCACCATTCGCCGCCACACACCCCTGAGACAGGGGCTAGTTGTTGAAAAGAGATGTTGAATGTCGACTCAAGGAATCCCGCCCGCCGCTGATGAGGCGTCTCGATTATTTGTTGAGTTCTGCAATGTCGTTGCGAAGTTACGGTCCCCGGAAGGATGTCCTTGGGACCGCGAGCAAACGATGAAGACGATCAAGCCGTACACGCTGGAAGAGACCTACGAACTTCTCGAAGCGATTGATGCGGATGACAACGCCGGGATTCAGGAAGAACTGGGAGATGTGTTGCTCCAAGTGGTGCTCGATGCCCAGATCGCTGCGGACGAGGGGCGGTTTACAATTCTCGAGGTGTTGGAGGGGATCACCAAGAAAATGGTCGCGCGCCACCCGCATGTGTTCGGGGATGAATCTGCAGCGAATGCTGCAGAGGTACGAGCGCATTGGGAACGGGTGAAGTCAGCAGAAAAGAAGAGAGATTCTGCACTGGATGGAATTCCACCGGACCTCCCTGCTCTCGCAAAGGCTGCACGGATTACGAAGAAAGCTGCCGGCGTTGGATATGACTTCCCGCATCGTGCGATGCTGTTTGATAAGTTGCGAGAAGAAGTCGGAGAGTTGCGTGCCGAACTCGATCCAAACAACGAAATGCCGGACATCCCGGCGAGTGTAGACATGGCGCCAGTTCCTGATGAGCCGATTTTGGATGCGGCACGACTCGATCGAATCGAAGGAGAGATTGGCGACGTTCTTTTCGTCATTGCCAACATTGCCCGTCGTTGGGGCGTGAACCCCGAAGAGGCGCTCAGGCGTTCGAACGCCAAGTTCTCCAAGCGGTTTCAACACATTGAACATGGATTGAAGCTGCAAGGGAAAACAATTCGAGACGCGAATCTCCAGGAGATGGAAACTCTCTATCAGGAGCGAAAGCAGCTCGAGAAGGCGGAACTCGCTGCGAAAGAGCATCAAGACCAATAAGTCCCCCTCGCCACATACTGCCTCGCAATCAACTGCTGGCGCTTCGGTAGTGTGTCAGGGACCATGTGAAGATCCAGCGGGAAACAGCGAGAAAGAACAGAGTGAGCAGTGGGGCGATGATGAGCACTGTCCAGTTTGGTTGGAGGGCCTTCTCAAGCAAAACTCGTGCTGGAAGCGTCACCACGAGGAGAATAGGAATGACGAATGAGAAGGCAAACCAGATGATGCCTCCCCCATTCGCCTGCTGGTAAAAATTCTGTGGGTAACGGGCAAACACAGTCAGGTAGAACCAGAATTCATACAGACTTTGATTTCGCCCCATCCAGATACTGGTGCTCGCCAGTGCTATCATCAGCGAGTAGAAGAATGCCACGCCTATCGCGACCAGCAGGAAGTACATCAGGACATTTCCGGCAGTCACAGTCACTCCGAGCTTCCAGAGTGAATAACAGAGAATTCCAAGCGAGATGATCACTTGGTTGATCATCGGAAAATCGATCGTCTGAAAAGAGATCAGGAATTGGGTATCGATTGGTTTCAGCAATGCGAAGTCGAGATTGCCGGTGCGGATCAGCTCGCTGAAGTTGGCGCAGTTGGGCATGAAAAAAGCCTCGACCAGGCCGTTAATGAGCATGCCCGTCGCCATGAACGCAAAGTATTCATACTGTGACCAGTCTTGAATGGTGGTCACTTTGCCGTAGATGATTTGAAATAAAATCAACTGGGCAGCAATCCAGAACGTCTGAGTAAAAATCTCGATGATGAAATGAGTGCGAAACATCATCGCCCTGACGAGTGAATTTCGCAGGAACATCAGCCAGACGCTGGAATATTGCGGACGAAATGGGGGGGCAGCTTGCATGGCGTCAGTTTCGACTCTTCCGAAACTGGTGTCTAGGGAAACTGAACAGGATTTCGTCTCATGAGTCAACCCGGAACAAGTGCCGCGAGTCTCAAAATCGCTGGTTCAGGACGATGGCGAGGGGCGTCTGTATTTGCGTTCAGAAACTGAACGAGAAAAGCGTTGGGGGGCCTGTTTTTGACGACGGAGGCACGTTCAGATACAAACTTCATGAGGCGAAGTTGAATTGCCCGACTGCACTCGAGAGAATTCCACCTTTCGGGCCTGATTTTGTAACTATTTCCTCTCACGTGAAATCTGTTTATTCGCATGTCTGACTCCGCCGTTTACCAACAGAGCATTCGCCCCGGTTCCACTCAGAAATACGGGGTTCACGAAGTTTTGACTGCCTGTCCGCAATCAGGCGATCTGCTCGATGTTTGTTACGACTGGGACAAACTTCAGGTTCCGACCTCGTTGAAGGAGTTTGAAAAACGCTGGAACACCCGCCGGAATCCACTTGATTACAGTGGTGTCTGGCGGTTCCGCGATCTGCTCCCCTTCGCTCCCGAAGACCAGATTGTGACGATCGGCGAAGGCCAGACTTTTCTGCAAGACTCGCATGCTGTCGCAAAATATGTGGGGGTCAAATCGGGAGGGCTGTTCCTGCAGTATGAAGGGTTGAATCCTTCTGGCAGCTTCAAAGACAACGGGATGACCGCTGCGGTGACGCACGCCCGAATGGTCGGAGCGAAGATGGCAGCCTGTGCTTCGACAGGAAATACAAGTGCCTCCCTCGCCATTTATGCCGGCGTCTCCGGGTTGATGAAAGTCATTGTGTTCGTTGGCAGCGGAAAGATTTCCTATGGGAAATTGTCTCAGGCACTTGATTACGGTGCGGTGACATTGCAGATCGCTGGCGACTTTGATGATGCACTCGTTCAGGTACGCGATGTCTGCAAAAACGCGGGAATTTACCTGTGCAACAGCGTCAATCCGTTCCGCCTTGAAGGCCAGAAAACGATCATGTATCGCGTTCTGGAAGGGCTGAACTGGCAGGTTCCTGACTGGATCGTGGTGCCGGGCGGAAATCTGGGGAACTCCAGCGCCTTTGGAAAAGCGTTCATGGAACTCAAGCAACTTGGGCTGATTGATCGAGTTCCCCGCCTCGCTGTAATCAACGCAGCGGGGGCGAACACCTTATACCGGCTTTACGAGCATGACGGCCTGCGTTGGAACAACGGTCAACCCGATGAGAAATTGATCCAGTCGTTCTACGGCAAAATGGATCAGGAGAATCATCGTGCTCACACATTGGCAAGCGCGATCGAGATCAATCGCCCCGTCAATCTGGAGAAGTGTTTACGGGCACTCGACTTCTGTGATGGAGTTGTTCGCGAAGTCACTGATGAAGAGATTCTGGACGCAAAAGCACAAGTTGGCGCAGGTGGTTTTGGGTGTGAACCAGCGAGCGGTGCGAGTGTCGCAGGAGCTCGTAAGCTGCGGCAGGAAGGCATTATTGCTCCAAGTGATCGCGTTGTTTGCATTTTGACCGGACACCAATTGAAAGACCCGTCGGCGACCGTTTCGTATCACTCAGATGAAAAACAGGCGTCGACGTCGACCTTCCGGAACGCGCCCATCGCAGTAGCGAACGATTTTGACCGAATCATCGAAGTGATCAGAGGAGTTTGAAGCAATTTTGACATAGTTTGTGAGGGGTGATCGGTGTTGCTGAAATGCTTGACTCGATCACCGGTGGATTTGACGCGGCAACGAATGCCAAGTCCAGGAGAGAATTGATGTTCAGCCCGTTCGAGGAACTGGAAGATCTTGCCAATTATCTCCCTGAAGAGGGGGAATCCGTCTTGTTGACGCGGGAAGAGGGAAAGCTGGTTTGCAAACCGATCCGTCAAGAGAATCTCCGTGATGGAATCGAGAACGCGGAGTTCTATGGGCTGCTAGTGCTCTCGGATGAGCGCCTGCGATCGGTGCGGAATGTCCCGATTCAACTCACTGTCGCCTTTCTGACGTTGGCAGCCGTGTTGCTTTACGGCGTGCTGGGGATGACTCTGAAGGAGTGGTATCTCATCGTTGGTCTGGCTCCCTGTGCGTTCCTCGCAATGCAGACTTGGATTTGCCAGCGACAAAGACTCCTCTTCGACGTCGAAATTGCTCCGTCTTTGATTCGGGAACTGAAGCTGCGTGGATTTCGTCTCAATGCATTGATGGCTGGAGTCAGTCAGCACGCCGAACTGCAGCTACTGTTTCGGAAAATGGTGAGATGGATGCCGGAATTAGGCTCCGCTGTCCGACGGTAGAAGTTCTCCGATTCAACGGCATGTTGTTGGACCAACCGTCTGATCAACAGTGGATCACTAGGTGATTCAAGGGTGGTCGGAGATTTGCGTGATTTGGGGTGGTTGAAGAGCGGCTTGGCGAAGAATGACCTTTGGTCGCGTCCCGGAAATACTCTAAGATCAATTGCTGCCGAAATCGTTCAGGGAATGAGTTCGGCTTCGCGGAATACTGGCACCTATGGTCGCGCCGTCAGCGAGAGGTAAGATCAGGAATGGGGATTTCGAATCGCGATTACATGGGAGGAAGCTCTCGACCGTGGGATCGCGCATCTGGTGGCGGTCAATGGAGTATGGTGACGACGCTCATCGTCATCAACATCGTCGTGTTCGTGTTACAACTGGTGACAGCTCGAACTGGGCTTCTCGAATCCTGGTTCAGACTGTCCAGCGACGCGATTACCAGCTTCCAGCTCTGGCGGTTAGTTACCTTCGATTTCCTGCATGATGCAAGTTCGGCACTCCCCTTCCATCTGCTTTTTAATATGCTTTTGCTGTACGTGGCAGGGTCTCGTGTTGAAGCGAAATACGGATCGCGCGAGTTTCTCGCTCTCTATCTGATTTCCGGTGTCTCGGCAGCATTACTGTTCCTGTTGTGGAACGTCATTACGGGAAGCGACTCAACAGCCATTGGAGCGTCCGGTTCGGTTGTGGCCATCATGATCGTCTACGCCATGAACTGGCCCCGCGAAGTCTGGAACATCTGGGGAATACTCCCCATTCCTGTTTACATCATTGCAATCATTGCTGTCGTTACTGACGTTCTCCCGATGCTCCAGGAGTTGGGGGGGCAAGTCGTTCTATCGAGGGCGGCGCACGCAGCCCATATCGGCGGAATGATCTTCGGGTACCTTTATGTTCGATACCAATGGGAGATCACGTCGTTCCTGGGTGATTGGAATGGAAAATCGCTGCGCCGTATGTTCCAGTCGCGACCTAAATTAAAGGTTCATATTCCCGACGGCGATTCCAATTCAGATCTCGATGCAGACGGCGGCGTTCAGGAGACGAACGAAGAAAAGCTGGATCGATTGCTGATGAAAATCAGCGAGCAATCAGAAGCCAGCCTTACTTCGGAAGAACGCCAGTTTTTGGCCGATACAAGTCGACGTTTTCGAAATCGTCGCAGCTAATCAGGTTTCACGGGGTCCTCTTCATCGAATCCGGGAAATCACCTGAGAGTTTTTTCAACGTTCATTAAAAACTCGACAATTCTATTTGTTTTGTCGGCGGGTTTTGATTTAAGATCAGTCCTGATTTTCGATGAAACACCAGTCCCTCTGGGAGATCAGAATGAACGTCTTCAAATTCGCGGGCGTCACAGCCGCTTGTCTCGTTTTGACTGCAACCCAGTGTTTGGCAGCTGAGGTAAAGGTCGAAGGTGTCCACCTCTGCTGTGGAGGATGCGTGAAAGCGGCGACGGCAGCCCTGTCGAAAGTCGACGGCGTGACCAATCCCACCGTCGATCAGGATGGAGGAACGGTCGCATTTGAAGCCTCTGACGATGCAGCAGCAGCTCGAGGACTGACCGCTCTCGCTGATACAGGGCTTTACGGGAAAACAGAGACCACCGGCCCGGAATTCAAAATCAAAGCTGATGCAGTCAAGAACGAAGTAAAAATCACCAAAGTGCATGCCTGCTGCGGCGGCTGTGTCGATGCGATTGAATCCGCACTCAAAAAAGTGACCGGGGTGAAATCTGTCGAGACAACTCAGTCGAAGAAGGGCGAATTCGCTCTGAAAGGCGAAAAAATCAATCTTTCAGAGACACTGCGAGCTCTTCACGAAGCGGGATTCCACGGCAAAGTGGAATAGGTGTGTCCAGAACGCCTGTAAAATTGGTATCTTTCCAGCCAGTGGCCTGAGTGCGGCCACTGGCTTTTTTTCTGCACGGATCAAAGGATGGAATAACTGTCATTTCGATCGAGTGTCTGATCAGAAATTGAATCTCCCTGATCTGTTATGAACGAACCGACGTACCGAGTTGAGCTTGATCTCTTTACAGGTCCACTGGACCTGCTGCTCTACCTCGTGCGCCGAAATGAACTGGATATCGTTAATCTGGAAATCGCTCGGATCACTCAGCAGTTCCACGAGTTCCTCGATGTACTTCAGCAGATCGATCTCGATTTTGTCGGCGACTTTGTGGTGATGGCCAGTACGCTCGTGGAAATCAAGAGCCGAAATGTGCTTCCCACTATTGTCGAGGAGGAGCCCGATTCGTTGGGTGCTCCACAAGCCGGTGATCCCAGGTCTGACCTGATTCGACAACTTCTCGAGTACAAACAGTTCAAAGAAGCTGCGACGTCGCTCGAAGAACAGGCGCTGCAATGGCAGGAACGCTATCCTCGACTCGCTGATGAACGCCCTACGGCCGGAAAGAACCCAGCCGCTGACCGCATTAAAGAGGTGGAGCTCTGGGACCTGGTGAGCGCACTGGGGCGGGTTCTGAAAAAGAATGAGGCGGAATCGAACTCAACCATCCGCTACGATGAAACTCCAATTCAGACCTACGTTGAACAAATCGGGGCACTCGTCAGAGCTCGGGGGGGGATGCCATTCACCTCGCTGTTCGATGAAGAAACGATGCGTAGCAAGATCGTCGGAATGTTTCTGGCGATCCTCGAATTGATCCGCCATCACCAATTTCGTTGTGAGCAACCAGATCCCTTTGGCGAGATCCTTCTCTTGCCCCCTGCTTCTCTGGAATCCACTGTTGAGGACGATGGGATGCAGAGCGATGGATCAGGGCTGGACTCTGAATCCGAATCGCCTGCAGTAGACACCCACGCTCTGGGGGAGGCCGAGTCTCATGAACTTCCCGAATAAAAAAAGCCGACGTCCTCGAAGGAAGTCGGCTCAGATTGAACAGCTTTATCAGCTGCGTTTAATCACATGTTGTGATCTAGTGAGCTGCCTCAGCTTCGGAAGCTGAATGACCGGCATGCTCTTCTTCGGATTCTTTTTCCAATCTGACCGAATCCGCATAAGACGGAACCGCGGCGGAGTGCTTACGTGTCAAGTAATCGCTCATCAGGAAGGTGAAAAAGATCCCCAGCCAGATGGCACCGATAATTGCAAACACCTGAATCAAAGGCGTTTCGTCTTTGACGTGCATGAAGTACAGCACGATGAGCACTGTCTTCAGGGTCGCAATTCCCATACAGACCGGGAACGAGAAAATTCCCATTGGAATGTACGCTGCACCAACTGTCGCCAGTACGAGGACCAGCAGTGCGATATAGATTGTCACATACAACGTGGTATGAGAGTGGTGCTCATGCGCGTGTGAATGTGCATCGGAATGTGAATGAGCCATCATCTTGCCTTATCGTCGCCCGACGGAAGTAAATAACAACTGTCGGGATCTCTGAAATTTGAAACTGTTCCGGAACATCTCAACGTGTGCCGACCCAATTAGTGAGTCGTCCGGTCGATGAGATACAAAAGCGGGAACAGAAACACCCAGACGATGTCCACAAAGTGCCAGTACAAGCCAACCATTTCGATTGGTGTGTAATACTCCGCTGCAAATTTGTTCATACCCGCCTGGATCCAGAGCGTAATCAACAATCCGAATCCAATCACCATGTGCAAGGCATGAAAGCCTGTCATGACAAAGTAAAAGGAGAAGAACAGTTGTACTGGACCAGTGTTGTCGAAGTGTGGGAGTGAGTGACCATCTGTGTGGAGAGGGTCTTTTGACGGAGTCGCTGCGTGAGCGTCACCTGCAGCATGGACTGCATCTTCAGCATGCTTGTCCCAGACAAAGTAAGGTCCGGGAACGTGCCTGTGATTCCACTTGTCGGCATATTCAACGGCCTTCACGCCGAGGAATGCAGCACCGAAGACGATTGTGAGCATCACCCATTTCTGGATGGCTTTACTGTCGCCTCGCTTACCTGCGTCGACCGCGAAAGCCATTGTGAGGCTACTAGTCAGCAGAATACCTGTATTGATTGTTCCCCAGAAGAGGTCCAATGTGCGGCTTGCTGCATCCCATTCAGTGAAGTACCAGTAACGGTACACCATGTAGCATGCGAACATTCCACCGAAGAAGAGGACTTCCTGTACCAGAAAGGCCCACATCCCCAGCGCCGCGGAGGTCCGCTGTTGTTGCAGGTCATCAAACTGATGCCTGAGGTACGAAGGTGATGAAGCGTGGGAGGTCATTCGAATCGATCTCTTATTCTGTACGATCGTGCCAGTGGAAATTAGTGATGGTTTGAGGTTGTGCCGGTTTTCACAGGCTCAGGAGCATAATCCGGATTCTCTGGGAGATTCGGGATCGTGCCAGTGTCCTCTGGGTCATAATCGTAAGCGTCACGTGTGACGACAGGGGTTTCATCGAAGTTGAATGTCGGCGGAGGTGACGACGTTTCCCACTCCAGACCAGTTGCACGCCAAGGGTTTGGACCAGCCTTCTTCCCATACTTCAAGGACCAGAGCAGATATCCAAGTGGCAGGAGGTATCCCAATCCGAGGATCGATGCTCCAGCAGTCGACATCACGTTCAGCACCTGGAATTCGTCGCTGTACGCGTGGTAACGGCGAGGCATTCCCAAGTATCCCAAAATGAACTGCGGGAAGAATGTCAGGTTGAATCCGACGAAAATCAGAATCGCCGAAATACGTCCCCAACCTTCTGGATACATCCGGCCAGTCATCTTTGGCCACCAGAAGTGAATACCGCCCATGTAACCCATCACCGCTCCACCCACCATGATGTAGTGGAAGTGAGCAACAACGAAGTATGTGTCGTGAACGTGGACATCAACAGCCAGCGTTGCGAGGAACAGTCCAGTCAGACCACCGATTGTGAACAGACCGATGAATCCCAAGGCGTACAGCATTGCTGTATTCCAGATGATCGATCCCTTGTAGATCGTCGCAGTCCAGTTAAAGACCTTGATCGATGACGGAATCGCCACCAGCATACTCAGGAATGAGAAGACGAATCCGGCGTACATCGACTGTCCGGTCACGAACATGTGGTGACCCCACACGACGAATCCGAGGATTGCGATACCAAGGCTGGAAGCCGCGATAAATGTGTAACCGAAGACCTTCTTACGTGAGAAGCAGGAAACGATTTCGCTGATGACACCCATTGCTGGCAGCAACATGATGTACACGGCAGGATGTGAGTAGAACCAGAACAAGTGCTGGAACAGGATCGGATCACCACCGAGCCGTGGATCGAAAATTGGAACATGGAACGCACGTTCAATTCCGACCAGCAGCACAGTGATTGCAATCACTGGTGTACCGAGGATGATGACCAGACTAGTTGCATAGTTCGCCCACACGAAGAGTGGAAGACGGAACCAGGTCAGTCCAGGAGCTCGCATTGTGTGAACAGTGGTGATGAAGTTCACCGCTGTCAGGATCGATGAGAATCCGTTGACGAATACCCCAAGGGCAGCAGCCATCACCGCGGAGTTCCCGTAGGTACTCGAATACGGTGTATAGAAGGTCCACCCGGTGTCGACGCCACCCGCGATGATCGCCCAGACCGTGAAAATTCCCCCGATGGTATAGATGTACCAGCTGGCAAGATTCAGTTTCGGAAAGGCGAGGTCACGTGCCCCGATCATAATCGGGAGGCAGAAGTTTCCTAACACCGCCGGAACAGCGGGAATCAGGAAGAAGAACACCATGATGATTCCGTGCAACGTAAACAGCTTGTTATACGTTTCTGGAATGACCAGATCGCCACGTGGAGTCATCAGCTCCATGCGAAACAGGACCGCAGTCGCTCCCCCGAGGAAGAAAAACGCTGTGATGCTGATCAGGTACAGGAGCGCGACACGTTTGTGATCTGTGGTGAATAACCAAGACCAGACGTTGTAGTTCGCGTTGATATAGTTGCGTTTCACTTTATCGATCTTCCGATCTCACTCATCGATTCCGTGCTTGTGATGGTATCGCGTGATTATTGTGGTGTGAGGGTTGGTTCAGCTGTTTCCGAAGGTGCTTCTTCTGCAGGAGCAGCAGCATCCGGTTGCGGCGGTGCGGCGACTTCTGGTTCAGTTGCGGGAGCTTCCGGAGGTGCAACAGCAGCTTCTGGTTGAACAGTTGCTGGTTTTACCTCACCCTTCAACGTCTTGATGTACGCGATAAGACTTGTGACTTCTTCCTCAGTGATTTGACCTTGGAAGCTCGGCATCACAGCCTGATAGCCCGCGAGAACCTGCTTGTTTGGCAGCATGATGGAGTCACGCAAGT
This sequence comes from Planctomicrobium mucosum, assembly GCF_051466335.1. Taxonomy (NCBI): domain Bacteria; kingdom Pseudomonadati; phylum Planctomycetota; class Planctomycetia; order Planctomycetales; family Planctomycetaceae; genus Planctomicrobium; species Planctomicrobium mucosum. The sequence goes on from NZ_CP195793.1 coordinate 2,582,966, forward strand.
ACTGTTCGTTCGCAAGTGCGAGGCCGCCTCCCTTGAGAGGACGATCCTTACCAAAAATGCCGGTGAGGGCAGGACCGTTACCGTTGCCTTCAGCCTTGTGACATGTCGCACAACGGAATCGATCGAACAGCTTCTGACCAACAACTTCCGGTGCTTCACCGGTGTCGTCTGCCAACCAGCGGGCGTAATCTGACGGTTCGAGAACGGTTACCGTTCCAATCATCCCGGAGTGCTCTGTTCCGCAGTATTCTGCACAGAACAGATGGTAAGTACCGGGTTTGGTCGGTGTGAACCACAGCTGAGTGTAGTAACCGGGGACAACGTCCTGTTTGACCCGGAATGCCGGGACGAAGAAGCTATGAATCACATCTTCGCTGATCATTCGCAAACGGACGGGTTGTCCAGCGGGGACATGCAGAGAGTTGATTTCTGCTTTGCCACCTGGATGTCGGATCTTCCACATCCATTGCTTTCCAACCACTTCGATGTTCATCGCATCTTCCGGTGGATGGTGCATGTCGAAGTAAATGACAGCTCCCCATGCGAACATGATCATGGAAACGACGAGCGGACCGCTCGCCCAGATCAGCTCAAGGAAGTTGTTGTGCATTTGCCCGCGACGATTTGCCTTCGAACCGCGGCGGTAATAAATCCCGAATCCGATCACCATGATACAGATCAGGACCGTCGACACGACGGTTACCCCAACCATGAACGCGTATAACGCGTCCACTCGGCCCGAGAAGTTCGAGGCGGATTCTGGAAACCATTGGAAGGATTTATTAAGCATGGCTGCCTCCCCCCTGGTTAAACCGTTCGTGAATCAGTTTTCGTTCACGCATCAACATGAGTCCCACACCGCCACCTAACAAAATAACAGTCAGAACTCCGCTCACTTGAAGCAGTCTTCTGATGTTCCGACCATATGTCCCATCGTCAGGGTTGTACGAGAAACAGAATAACAAGACATGGTCAGCTGCGCTGCCCACCCGTCCTTCTGATGACTCAACCACTGCCAATCTCAAATCACGTGGAGCGAATTCCACTCCATACAAGTACCTTGAAACGATTCCAGTCGGAGTACACACCACAACACCGGCTGCATGCTGATATTGCTCGGTTTTCTCGTCCCACTTTGCACGGAAGCCAATGACTTGGCAAAGTTTGTCAATCGATTCTTTTTCGCCTGTCAGGAAGTGCCATCCATCGTTTGCTTCAGGCACCCCGTAACCGGCCAAATAGCCTTTTCGCTTTTGCTCAGCAAGTGCCGGCTTTTCAGTCGGATCAATACTGAACGTAACAATCTGAAAGTCTTTCCCGGCTGTCATTCCGACTGATGCATGAAGGCCTCTTAACCCTCGCACCATGCCGTTCAGCTCAAGTCCGCAGAGCATCGGGCATTTGTAGTAAACCGGCATCAGGATGACCGGCTTATCTCCGAAATATGAACCGAGTTCGACGGTTTTCCCTGACTGGTCTTTGAACTGTAGATCGAGAGGTATTTTCTCTCCCATACGCTGGTCAAAGCCGATGTCCTTGGGAGGCCCCTGGGCGAATCCAGCGGATCCCACTACCAGGTTCAGCAGCAGTGCTACGGCTGTAACACATGCAAAACTGATCCAGTGAGTGTCAGGGACGTACCGGGAATTCATTCTGTTTTTCCGTATTTCGAAACAATCAGTTCCATTGCTCGACTGACTGGAATATGGGCCAGATTTTGTTTCTGGTCGATCCAACCGTATCCATCGAGAATATGAGCCTGCTTGTCGTCGTAGATCTTGCGGCTTGCTCGCTGGTTGTAATCCAGTGGTGCACTCCGATTAATTCGATTCTGCTGTTCAAACTTGTCGCTCGGATGAACGATTGCGACTCCGTCAGCCAATGCCAACTGGAAAGCTCTCATCAATCCCATCGAAACAATGATCAAGGTGACCAGTCCAATCAATCCGGCCCAAAGGATTCCGGTCTTGATTTTGACCCGTTCTTCGATCGGGTCCCCTGGTGCATAGTGATGTTCGTCACTCATGTGGTTACTCCTGCTGCATGATCGGCAGCGTGAGTTTCGGCTGCGTGATGACCTTCGTTGACAATTACTTCAGCAAGGCTGTTAAACTTCCGCTGGAAGACTGTGATCCAGACTCCACCGATCGCGATGATGGAAACAATCGCCGCGAGGACTGATAGAAGGGGTTGGCTGAAAGTTGCCCCCTTCATTGCCTGCAGTGGTGTTGAAGGAATCAAGGTCCACATTGTGTCAATGGCACACATAACAAGCAGCAGACCTGCAACGCAACGGAGCGCAGTCCGACTTCGTTTTACTGGACGTGCCAGCAGCAAAACGAATGGAAGCACGAAATGGAGACCGAAGAGAATGAACGAAACTGGGGTCCAGAACGGAGTCTGTCGCTGAACAAACCAATCGATTTCCGCTGCGATATCACCGGTCCAGATCAGCACGTACTGAGAGAACGAGGTGTAGGTCCAGAGGATGTTGAAGCCCTGCTGGAGGTTACCCAGTTCAAGAACGCGTTCGTTCTGGTACCAAGTCTGATTGTGGAGTCGTGTGAGACGCCAGATGATGCAGAACGCCAGAGCGGAAATTCCGCAGTTGAGCGTACGAATCACTGGATACATTGACGATGCCCAAGTGGGAGTCAACGCCATCATGAAATTGACGGAAATCAGTGCGAAGGTCACAAAGAACACCAGAATTCCCATCGCTGGTGCGAACTGTGGAAGACTGACTTGCGGATTGTTGACGACCTTCTTGTAACGCCCGAGTTGCAGGGCTGCGTATCCAAGCCAGATCAACGAGACCACTGCGTAGCCGATCCAAACTGTGGATGGCTTCAGAAGGACCTGCTGATGAGAATTGAGATGCTCGTACTTAACAGGGTCTGCCCAAGGAAAGACGTATGATGCGCCCAATCCGAGGAGAGCAAAAAAGATCAGGGACGTCAGCAGTGTGCCCACCCCGGCGTGAAGTTCACGATAAATGAACAGTCCCCAACGTCCGCCTGTTGTCCCATGAATCAGGGAAAGTCCCAAACATCCGCAGGAAATGCTGAGCCAGAAGACTGCCCCAACAAGATACCCGGCCCAAAATGCTTGAGGGGAGGAGAACGCCAGGACGACGCAGATGATGGCTGCAACGACAGACCCGACGAGCCACTTCCCGACGGGAGATTGGCCAGCTTGTGTGTCGATTTGTTTCAGCGGTGCGGTCATGGGATGTTTTGTCAGTACGTTATTTGAGGTGGTCGAGATCAGACTGGTTCAGTTCATCGGTCGTCGCATTCTGGCTGAGCTGTAAGGCTCGGACGTAGGCTGCGATTGCCCAACGATCTTCTGAAGGAATCCGGTTGCCGAATCGTGGCATTCGTCCAACCCCTTCTTTGATCGTGACGAACAAGTGACCGTCTGGGACATCTCTCAAACGATCGATGTGGTAACTCGGAGGAGCTGGAAAGCCACGTTGAACCACTAGTCCATCACCCTGCCCTGTTGCGCCGTGGCAACCCGAGCAGAAAATGTTGTACCGCTGCTGTCCACGGGCCAGAAGCTCTGGTGTGACCGGAACTGGGATCTTCGCAAGGAGTTGTTCTCCTTCGCGACCGGAGTTGACCGGCGTCACAAGATAGTCTTGCCCGCGAGCAATCGTTCCAGGTACTGGAGTACGACGGTCAGGGGTCAGAAACTCAACTTTGTGTGGTTCCATTGTGTCCACACGACCTTGATTCGCCATCTCCTGAGTACAGCCAACTAGAAAGAGTTGGGCTGACATCAGAAGAGCAGTAACGCTCCAGCTTTTCATCGAACTGTGATTCTTCCCTGATGGGAGTGACTTCGATGCTGCCTGAATTTCACGTTGCCGAAGGAACATGGATGACCTCCTTCGCGTGAAGTTCTTCCAACAGCTTCTTGGTTTCATCCAAGTCGAACAGTGGATCTGTTGATTGAATCTCAATGAACAATCCGTCGGTGCTTGCTCGAGCGAATTCCGGAACTGCAAAAATCGGGTGATGCAGACGTGGGAGTCCGTTCAACAACAACATTCCGAAGACTGTCGTGAGTACTGAAAAGAGGATCATGCATTCAAACGTCACTGGAATGAACGCAGGCCAGCTGTTGAATGGCCGTCCACCAATGTTGATTGGATAGGCAATGACCGAAATCCAATACTGCATCGAGAAACCGACTGTGAGTCCGGTTGCTCCTCCCATCGCGACCAGCCATGCAAGCTTTGTGCGTGGGAATCCGAGTGCTGCTGACAACCCTTCAATCGGGATTGAGGAGTAGGCTTCAACCTTACGGTAGCCTTTGTCTGTCAGAGCTTGAGCAGCATGAACCAACGCATCAGTGTCGTTGAATTCCGCTAGATATCCGTATGTCTGTGAAGGGTCAGCTTTCATTTGTGATCCCCTTCCCCATGGTGATGGGCGACTTCACGGATTTCGAAGATCGAGATCATTGGAAGCACGCGGATAAAGATGAACAACAAGCAGACGAACAATCCCATGGTGCCGATATAGGTAGACCAATCCCAGAACGTTGGGTAGTAGGAATCCCATGACGATGGCATGAAGTCGCTCGACAAACTTGTCACAACGATCACGAATCGTTCCAGCCACATTCCGATGTTAATGATGATCGAAACTGTGAACAGGACCCATACATTCTTTCGTGCCCATGGGAACCACAGGATCTGTGGAATTGCCACGTTGCAGAGGATTAGAGCCCAGTATGACCACCAGTACTCGCCGAACATACGATTCAACATCATGTGTTCTTCGTACAGATGAGTCGTGTAGTAGGCGACGAAATGCTCGAGGAGATATCCGTATGCAACCACGATACCGGCTGCCAACATCACCTTCGCCATTTGGTCGAAGTGCCACTCGGAGAGATACTCACGAAGGCCATAAGCCCATCGCAACGGAAGCCCGATGGTGATCACCATCGCGAATCCTGAGTAAATCGCACCGGCCACGAAGTACGGAGGGAACACTGTTGCGTGCCATCCGGGAACCTGAGCGAATGCAAAGTCAAAACTAACGATCGTATGAACCGAGACCACCAGAGGTGTCGCCAAACCAGCAAGCAGCAGGTAGGCCTCAGTGTATCGGGTCCAGTGACGTGCCGATCCACGCCATCCGAGTGCCAACAGACCGTAGATCACCTGGGACAGTTTGCTCTTGGAGCGGTCCCGCAGTGTCGCGAGGTCAGGGATCAAACCGATGTACCAGAACAGCAGTGATGTTGTAGCGTAAGTACTTACAGCGAAGCAGTCCCATACCAGTGGGCTACGCCACTGAGGCCAAACACCCATCGTGCTTGGGTAAGGGAACAGCCAGAAAAAGTACTGTGGACGACCCAGGTGGATCAGCGGGAAAATTCCCGCACAGGCCACCGCGAACAACGTCATCGCTTCTGCAAATCGGTTGATCGAAGTACGCCATTCTTGCTTGAACAGCAGGAGAACCGCGGAAATCAACGTTCCGGCGTGACCGATACCGATCCACCAAACGAAGTTAATAATCGCAAAACCCCATGCAACCGGGACGTTCAAACCCCAGATACCAACCCCTTTGATGAAGAGGTAAGTGATGCTCACAAGAAGCAACATCAACAGTGCAAATCCGATCGCAAAACCGACGAACCACCCTGCGGGGGTCGTGTCAGCTGTGACGATTCCTGCAATCTCATCAGTGACTCGTCTGAGCTTCTTCTGAGTCTTTGCGTGTACCGCAGCGGATCGTGGAGGAGTGTGGGCGCTCATGCGTTCTCCTTCCATGATTTCAGAGCTGGATTTGGATTCAAAATTGCAGCGTGATATGACGTGCGTGGACGAGTATTCAGATCGGCCAAAATTCCGTAGTTCAACGGATGTGCCTTCGTTTGGGCGACGGCACTCTGTGGATCCGCAAGGTTACCGAAGCTGATTGCCTCAGATGGGCAAACTGCCTGGCAAGCGGTCACAACTTCACCGTCGCGAATCTCACGACCTTCCATCTTTGCCTGGATTCGGCTGTCGCTGATGCGCTGGACGCAGTAAGTGCATTTCTCCATCACACCGCGGCTTCTCACCGACACGTTCGGATTCTCTTTCAACTGCAGAATTGGCAACAGTTTCTCTTCCGTGTGGTAATCAAGGAAGTTGAAACGACGTGCCTTGTACGGGCAGTTGTTCGAGCAGTAACGTGTTCCAATGCAGCGGTTGTAGGTCATCTCATTGAGACCTTCATCGCTGTGTGTTGTCGCACCGACCGGGCAAACCGGCTCACATGGAGCGTGTTCGCAGTGCATACACATCACCGGCTGGCTGTGCACCATATCCGGATTGTTGGGATCTTCACCGACAAAGTAAGTGTCGATTCGCAACCAATGCATTTCACGGCCGCGAGAAACCTGATCGGCTCCAACGACGGGGATATTATTTTCAGATTGGCAAGCGACAACGCAAGCACTACAGCCAGCACAGGCCCCGAGATTGATTGTCAATCCCCACTGATTCCCTTCCATCTTGTGGTCTGGGTAGAAAGTGGAGTTATTGACGCCGGGAATGTGCTTACGCCATGCCAGTGGATCTGCGTCGTGTGCCGCATCATGGTCATGGTCGTGGTCATGGTCATGGTCATGACTTGATTCTTCACCGTGTTTATCTTCGGTGTGATCGTCATGGTGCTCTTCGTGATGATCGAAGGCACCGTGATGATGGTCTTGCGCGAAGCTCGGGTGACTCGGATCCTTCTGGTATTCCTCGAGAGTTCCGAATCGGACGAAGTCACGTCCTTTGAGCAGGAAGTGGTGCTGCGTTGCGGGCAACAAAGCACGATCTGCCAATTTGTGGACTGCTCCGGAAGTGACCCATGCTTCATTGGTCGAACGAAGCGGGTTGGTGTTCACTCCAACGACGTCAGCACCGTCAACTTCACGGCCTTGACCAACAGTCAGAGCGATGACGTCGTTTGGCATTCCCGCCTGAACCCAGACTGGGATACTGATTTTGCGCTCGCCAACAGTAATCTCAATCACGTCACGTGATTTGATTCCGTTGAGTCGCTCTGCTGTCGCTGGGCTAATCCAAGCTGTGTTACCCCAAGTGAGCTTGGAGAACGCCTGTGGAAGCTCCTGCATCCAGCCGTTGGTCGCGTACCGTCCATCAAAGACCGCTGGGTCATTGCGGAAGACGACGGTCAGGGCATTCCCTTCAGCAGCTGGCAACCCCGGTAGGGCCGCTGATTCCGCCAATGAGGACGCTGCAAATGTGACAGAGGTCGTTGGTGCAGGACGATCTTTGACCAGACCGTCGTGAAGGGCCTGACCCCATTTGGTTTCGACGTCGTTACGGAATCGCTTTGTCCAGAACGCACGGACGGTTTCGTAACCGCTCTGTGATCCCTGATTGAGGAGAATGTTCAGGATCTGATGTGCCGAACGTCCTTCGTAGAGCGGACGAATCAGAGGCTGAATGATGGAAGTCGTTCCATCAGCTGCCTGGGTATCGCTCCACTCTTCGAGGAAGTGGGTCGCTGGCAGGTGCCAAGTGACCTTCTTCGCTGTCGCATCAACGTGAAGGCTGTGGTAGACAGTCGTCTTCACTTTTCCGGATGTCAGCAATTCGCCGAATTTCAGGTCAGCTGGTGCGGAGAAGACAGGGTCTCCACCGAGAATCAGCAATGTGGAAACTTTTCCATCCTGAATCGATGCTGCCAGTTCCTGAATTGTGCCATGTTCGACATCTTCAATGGCACTGATCGGATTGCTGTAAACGACAGCCTTTCCGTTATTCGCCAATGCATTGTTGATGGCGTGGGCGAGGACCTGAACGGCGATTGGCTGGGTTTCACCAACCATCACGACAGCTCGCGGGCCGGCTGCTTTCAGATCGTCTGCAACAGCGGTAATCCACTGCTCGTACTTGCCAACAATCAACCCGCTCATTCCGGGGATGACAGCTGGAGAGAGTCCGAATTTCTCAGCGACGCCGTAGAGGATTGCTGCAACATCAGCTGGTGGCAGACGCAACCAGTGGTCGGCCTTTGCACCAGTGATCGAAGGGACTGTTTCGACAACGTAGAGTCGGTTCAGGTTGGCTTTGCCGTTTGCTTCCACCTTACGGCGGCGTGCAAATTCGCGGCTCAATCTTACTTTCGAAGGACCTTCGCCGAGGAAGTTGCCGTCGATTGACAGGATCACGTCGACTTCGCTGAGGTCATATCGATGAGCAACATGCTTACCGAATGCCAACTTGGAAGCAGCTGCCGCATTTCCACTGACCGACGGCTCGTACTGGTACCACTTCGCTGCTGTGTTGCTCAGCAGGTATCGTTCGAGCTGTGATCGCAGTGTCGGAGAAAGGATCTCTCCGGTGAGGATTGCGAGTCCTTCACCTTTGACTTCACGAAAGCTTTCGACTCCGGAGTTGAATTCCGCGAGGAATTCAGCCCAATCACTGATGCGATTATGGTGTCGAATAACTGTCGATCGGTGCGGATCGTACAGATCGAGAATGCTTGCCTGGGAGTAACTGTCAGTCGCTCCGAGGCTGATCGGGTGATCCGGATTTCCTTCGACCTTGGTCGGGCGTCCGTCGTGGCTTTCCACGAGAACACCAATCGCACCTCCGACGTGTGGAATTGCAGTTGCGTAGAACTGCTTTTTCCCCGGAATCATGTTTTCCGGCGTTTCCACGTAGGGAACGATTTTTTCTTCGGGCTGCCGTGGATTGCAACCTGTGAGACCAGCGAGAGCAAAGGATGCTCCCATAGTCTTCAAGAAATTCCGGCGAGATGGTTCATCAAGCCACCACTCTGCTCCAACCGCATATTCGCGTTCAACACGGCTGAGAAATTCCGGGTCATTGGAATACTCTTCGAGCGAACGCCAGACGGGCTGACGAGCGGTAGTCAATTCTGGAGGCTGTGTGCCCAGCTGCTTCACTCTATTTCCCTAACTAAGCTTTAACCGTATCCCACGAGGACCGCGGCTAAACCGGGTGCTCCGATTACAATGAACTGTTGAACTGATGTGACAGGCAGACTTTCGTCCGTCTCACCACAAACGGTTCGCATCAAACTGAATTCTTAACGGTGACAGGCAGTGCAGTTTGTCTGGCTCTTGATATGATGAGCCGCGACGAGATCAGCACCTGTAGGCGTCTTGTCATCGGGCTTCCACCCCATGGCAAACACGTCAGCTGTAGGTCGAACGTTATCTTCTGGATTGCGGTGGCAGTCGAGACACCATTCCATGTGAAGCGTGTTCTGTCGCCACATGAGTGGCATTTCATCGACTCGTCCATGGCATCGCTCACATGCGATCCCTTTGCTCACGTGAATTCCGTGATGGAAATACACGTAGTCAGGGGCATCGTGAACGCGAGTCCATTCGATCGGTTTGTTTTCGCGGAGGCTTTCGCGAATCGGCTCCAGCATTTTTGCATCACCCCAAAGTTGGGAGTGGCAGTTCATGCAGACTTCGGTGGACGGAATACCAGCAAATGCTTCGGTTTCAACCGAGGTGTGGCAATAACGGCAATCGAGGCCGACTTCACCAACGTGATGCAGGTGGCTGAAAGGTACCGGTTGTGAACGTGTCACACCCGCTTCCGTGAAATACGGGGAGCGGACAAGGAACCAACCCAGCGCGCCCAACGATGCAGCAAAGAATGCAGCACCAAAGATGCTCACCCGAGCAATGGTATTCATACTGGGATGAAAGACCTGTGGCATGCGCTCGTCTGTCTCTATGGCTTCGTGATAGTGATTTGGTGGTTTGCGCCAGATGCGCCCATTCAACTGAGAGGATACGTGTTGTTCCAAAAAGCGGAAGTGGCTCTCGATTGAATTTTGATATCTGGGATTCTGAATTCCTGAATCAGGAATTTGTGGCTGCATTGATCAACAGCTATCGGGAAATTAGCTGGAAATCGTGTGCTGGAACAATGTTCGTAACCCCTTTTTTTCAAGATTCCCGTTTCAAGGAATCGGAGTTACGCTCGTTCGCTCTGTTCTCAATTCGGGGGCTGCAGAATCGGTAGAAATGAAATCAAAAATGCGAATTCTTCTGGTGGTATGATGGCTGGCCGAGTAGAGTGCGAGTGGCGTAAATGGCGATGGAAACACGCGTTGTAACGTGCCCATCTTTGTGTCGTCTCACCTTATTTATGGTGATTCCTCGCTGATTGAATGTTCTATTGAAACGAAAATCCGCAATCACGCGGAACGTCGTGATTGCGGATGGTACTGTTCAACTTTTAGTCGCGGCGATCGCCAGGCAGTGCTGGTCGAGTGAGGCTGCAATGCGACGAGTTGTCGGCAAAATTATTTCTTCTTCTTTGAGTTCTCAAGAACTCTGATTAATTCCTCCAGCGTGACCTTGCCATCTCCATTCTCATCGCCGAGATCGAACTTGGTGCGGTCGAATCCAAGAACGGCCGCTTCTTCCGGTGTGACGAGTCCATCTTTATTGGCATCGAGCACCTTGAAGGCATCTTCAGGGCTGATCTTTTTCAGCGATGCTTCCAGCTTTGCTGAAGATTTCTCGTTCCCTTGCTTGTTCGGTACGGGGTACATGATGTCCATGTAGCCCAGGAACATCTCCTCCCAGGATTGGTCTCCCCAAACGACTGTCGCGTCAGGGTTTGGGTTGGCTGCATTTTGGGGAGAATTGTCGAACGCCGCCATGCAGTGAATGATGCTCCCGGCGGGAATCAACTTCGGCTCGGCGAGGCGGTACTGGGTCTGCCAGTTGAAATCGTAGTTTGGCACTTTGAGGAGGACTTCTCGTGTGCCGTCTGGATATTCGACTTCGTATTCGAATTTCTGCCCGCGTAGGTGCATGTGTGGGGACATGGAAAGCAGGTGAACGTCGGTCGGCGATTTCCCCGAGGATGCGTGGAATCTTTGGTCAGCGAGTTGCGGCTGGATGACGAATTCTTGATTTCCGGCGACGGTTGTCTGAATCTCGTGTGTCACATCATTTGGATCGGCGAAAAGAAATCCGATCGATGTGAGGTCTTCTGTCGCCATGCCGTTTGGCGTGTAGTGGACTTCGAATCGCAACCATGTCCCTGCTGGAAGTCGCTTTGCCGCCCCTTTCGGAGGCAGATTGATCCTCAATCCCGGCACGTAAGCCGCGATAAACGATTCGTTTCGCTTTTTCCCCTTTTCAGGGGACGCGTACACGATGACGTGGTGGACAATTGCTCTGTTGCCCGGAAGGATCTCCGCAGCATTGATCCACTTTTCTTCAGTTAATTGCGGGTCAACCCAGAAATGCTGGTACTTGATCCCCTCGTCTCCGCCGTCGGCAGGAACCTGGTAAGGAGTTTCAGCCATTTTGACGACAAGGTCCGGTTCACGCGGAAGTTGCCAGCCATCGACAAATTCAACCGGTGGAGGCAGATCAGCTGGATCGCCTAGCGGGCATCCGTTTTCGACCCATTTTGCAATCATCTCTCGCTGTTCTGAGGAGAGCCGATTTTCATTCTGGAATTCGCCATGATTGGGGTCAGCGTGCCACGGGGGCATCCGTCCTTCTTTGACGACTTCCGCGATCATGGGGCCCCAGCCTGCGATATCATCATAGCTCGTCAGCGAGAATGGAGCGGCATCCCCTGCCCTGTGGCATTGCACGCAGTTCGCATTGAAAATGCGGACGATCTGATTCGAGAAGGTGATATCACTTGACTCATCTGCAGCTTTGATACGCCCGATCAGGCATCCAATTGGTGTCGTGAAGGCGATCGAGACGGGTTTGTCCTCGAGCAACTCCTGAATCGCAATTTTCAGGTCTTCTCTTTGTGGTGCCTTCCGGACAATTCCGATCAGGTATTGGTCATCAACACGGCCCTGGTAGCGGATCTGACGATGCTGATCGAGCAGGAAGACTTGCGGAGTCCGCTCCGCCTTCAATTGGTCGGCAATTTTGTTTCCAGCATCTTTCAGGATGGGAAATGTAACACGGTGGTGTTGAATGTAGTGTGAGATTTCGGACAGGGAATCTTGTGCGTTTGAGTTGATTCCAATCACCTGAAGTTGCTCACTGGGAAACTCTTGCGCAAGTGCGTTCAGGCGGGCTGTGTACATCTTGGCGAGTGGGCATTCCGTCCCGAGAAATGCGATGACAACGCACTTGGAATCCTTAAAATCGCTCAACGAAACTTCTTTACCACGATGATCGACTGCGGTGAACTCGTTTGGTGTTTCGAACGAAACAACGTCCTGCGCCGAAGCGGTGAAGCACAGCAGGCAGACTATTAGCGACGTTGTGAGTTGGATAAGTTTCATTGCGATGCCCAATCGGATAATGAAGGACTGACTTACGGGAGCCGATGGCGAAATTCCGGTTGAGATCAGTAGGGATTTCGATTGAAAGGTGGACTGCAAATTCACACCTCGCCGAGTCATTCTGGATTGTTGTCAATTGTTCGATAATCTGTCGAGCCTGTTTTGGATGCTACCCGTACAGATGTGGAATGGTGTCATTCAATTACAGATAATTGAGGTTTATTCAGGGGGCCTCGTCGCTTCCCGTCGACGAAACATCGTGCTGCTCAATTGATCGCGTAGGAACAGAAAGATGATTCCAGCGACACCCATCACCGAGCAAGCGCTGGCCAGTCCGAAATACGTGGGGAGGAAAACCCATTCGACTATTTGTCGGCCAGTGGTGTTGCCGTTTTCACCAAAGGAGACTGCGCGGAAATGACCATCATGTGTTTGGGGCACATGATGCGCAGATGCGAGTCTCCAGCCCGGGTAACTCAGATCGCGGAGCACCAGTTTGCAGGGAGAGTCACACTCCAGTTCCACTCGGACCCGATTTGGGCTGAAAGTGACATTCAAAATGCGGTTTTGCGGGTCATCGGATTCCAGCGAGATGCGTCCCGGAGAGTTCTGAATCTCGTACAGGTAATACGGTTCCCTTCTCGTGAGAGTGGGGTTTAGAAATCGGTCAAAGACCGCCTGTGCATTGGTAACGGGCCAGAGTTGTTCTCTGATCGGAGATTCCAGCAACAAGTGGGTGACTCCGAACCTGCGCAATCGGCTGACTGCATCGTCTATCGAATCGGGATCGGTACGAGTGAAATCGAAGGAAAACTCTTTTGTTTCATAAAGTTGTGGTCCGAGTCCCAGGTAGGTCGGGATCGACGAAATTCCGAGCATGGTTGGGATGTTGGCCCCCGGAGCGAACATGCGAAATGTCGGCCCGTGCTTTCTGGCGATGTCGGCCAGAATGCTTTCGTTGAGGTGTTTGCTTGTGGGATGGTCCACTAGTGTCGCATAGAAGACTTGGCGACCGACGTAGGGAGCGCCGCTGAGGTCATACTTTCTGGACGCCGCCCAAAGGTCCACGACAGTAATTGCGATGACGAACGTCGCGACGACATTGCAGGCCAGAGTTGTCCAGTTGCGGAGACTGAAAATCGCGTCCAGTCCTGCGCCGGCGAGGATTGCCAATGCGAATGCAGCGACAATCGTGTAACGCCCCGGTCCGCGGAAAAAGCTGAATCCGGGCGCCCAACTGAGCCAGTACGTGGGCCAACCTGTTGCAAAGAGCATCGAGATCGCAATGAGAAGTCCCCATTTCCATAAGTGGATGCGGGGAGAGTGCTTGCGAATCGCTGGGATAAGCAGGACCGCCAAAGTCAAAAGGAGCGGGATCGCTCCCATATAAAACTGAGCCTCGACTTGGTTTGTCCCACCCGGGGCGACCAGGAATTCACACTGTTGCAGGAGCGAATCTGTAGGCGTCTCGTTGGCATACCAGCCCAGTGGATTCCAAAGTTGGCTGAAGGCTTGGACTGGAATTGATCCATAGGTTGAGACAAATCCATCCGCGGGATCTTGTCGTTGACTGAGTGATTTCAGTTCCCAGGAGGGGCCAATTTGAATGGCTGCAGCGAGAAAAGCCAGCAGCGCCGCCCCGACCAGTGACCCCGAGCGTTTCCATAAGTCAATACGTGGATTTCGGATATCGTTGCTGGTGTCAGTCGACTCGAAGTGAATGAGCCAAGGAAGTGGGATCAGCGAGAGCAGGGAGATAAACGCAATGTTGTAGTGCCCTGCAAGTAGGTTCAGCGTGAGAAATCCCGCTGTGAGAGCTAGGTATCGAAAGTGATTCGTTTGGAGAAATGCGGTTGCTCCCCAGAGCGTCCAGACAAACCAAGCGCCGCCGATAATGCACCATTCGAGGCAGATTCGAGACGGAAACCAAGCGTAAGTGAAGACTGTCGCGGTAAATATGGCAGAGGTACGTGAAACCCCAAGTCGTCTGGCGAGAAAGAGGCTTCCCAGAAAGGTGATGATGTAGTGCGAAATCTGACTGAGATTGAACGCCGTAGTGACTGGTAGAATGGAGTAGAAGGCGAGATTGGGGGGGTAGAAGACTCCGGTCTGACTCTCCGCCACGACCGGATAACCGAACCCAACGAGATCATTCCAGAACGGAACTGTCGACTGGCTCAGGGCTTCAGAAAAATACGTTTTTTGTGGAAAATAATAAGGGTAGATGTCTCCGCCGATGAGTCCCCCCCCGCTCCACAGCGGCCACCAGAAAATCCAGGTGAGAAGGACGCTGATTACGAGCGAGGCGAGACCGTAAACGGACTTCTTGAGCGGCCCAGAACCAGATTTTGAATTCGCTGTAGGTCCTTGCGCCGCGGACGCCTGCAGAGAGCGGTGTGATTGCAACTTTTTACGGTTTTGTGCCATATCGGATGATCTTGCCATGTTTGGTATGGCACGTGCAACTCACTCAAAGACTCGAAAGCGAATCGTCATGAAGGCGAGTCAATTTACGGGTTTCGACAGGTCACGAGATACGAAACTTGGCAAAACACGCGGTTTTCACTGAGTGGTCAAGCGTCACTAGAATCGTTAGAACTTGAGCGATTGTCGTTTTGACAAAACCGTTTTGTAACAGTTTCAAAATTGGCAGGAAGCCGAAAACATGCAGCGACAGAAATCCCTCAGATTCCGGTCCATCGACCACTTCGCTGCTTTCTCTTCCTCCACGCTTCTCGCGTGATCCTCGTCCGCCCCGGTTTCGCCACGGTTGGTGAAAATCGGATCGCGTCAAACCCACTCAAGTTTGAATCAGTTTGTCCGTCGCTATTGCGATGAGACATTTAAGTATGGAGATGCTGATGCGTCGTCTGCTCGCAATGATGGCTGTGGTTTCAATGGTGAACACAGCAATCCTGTTTGCCGAAGAGCCTCGTGGCATTGTTTATGATTTTGGAGCGAAGTGGTGTGGACCGTGCCAATCGATCGCTCCGATTGTGGAAAAGCTGAAGCGTGAAGGGCTGCCCATCGAGAAAGTCGATTACGACGAGCAACGTGACCTCAGCACGAAATTCCGAATTCAAAAATTGCCGACGTTCGTTCTCGTTGTTGACGGGAAAGAGGTTGATCGAACAGTCGGAGTAATGTCTGAGGAAGATATTCGACGAATGATTGCCCGCATTCCGCCTGCCGAGAAGAAACCTGAAACCGCTGCAACTCAGGGGCGCGGCACCGGGATGATGTCTGTGCCTGTTTCTCTCGGCGAAAGCGCCCCACTCGTTCGCCCTGCTCCGATGGAGCCTCCTGTTGTTACCGTCAGCAATTCCGAGCCTGAATCTAAAAAAAGCCTGATGGACCTGATGCCATTCGGAAAGAAGGCTGGAGATGAATCGAAGAATGTCGTCCGCGCGAATGATTCCAGCGTCGCCGGGGCGATGCCAGAGGCGTCAACTGGTGAAGCTCGCGTTGGTGATCCAATGGAAGCGAGCGTTCGTATTCGTGTGATTACAAATGGTCGCATCGAACTGGGGTCTGGTACAGTCGTCTCCAGTAAGCCAGGTGTCTCTCAAATTCTGACCTGTGCTCATATCTTCAAAGAGTTCGGGGATGATTCTCGAATCGAAGTTGATGTCTTCGAGCGTGGTGCTGCGAAAACCTATAACGCTGGGATGATCAAGTTCGAGTCTGAGCCGGATTTGGGCCTGATTCAAATTCCAACCACGAATGTCTTGCCTGTCGTCAAAGTTGCCGGAGTCAACAAGGCTCCAAAACTCGGAGATTCTGTTGCAGCGATCGGTTGCAGCGGAGGTGATGAACCAACTCGCGAGCAGAGCAAAGTTCTGGCGATCGATAAGTACGAAGGCCCAAACAACTTCATCTGTTCTGGTCTGCCAGTTGTTGGTCGTTCAGGTGGCGGCTTGTTCAATAGCCAGGGGGAGATTATCGCTGTCTGTTTCGCTGGCGATAAAGCGACCAAAGAAGGAGTTTTCTCCGGACTGTTCGCCATTCATAAGCTGCTTGACGATTGCCAGTTGACTGCCCTTTATGCACCGAGTGTAAATGTTACAAATGGCGATGAGTCACTGTTCGCGAAAGCGGATGCCCCGGCGGCACAGGCCCCACGTGAACTTTCGGTTGTCGACGCTTCTCCGGTCGCTCCAATTGTTGTCCAAGGGACTCTGCCTCGCAGTGAATCAAATACTGACATTCAGGCTGGCGACGCTGAAGTCGTCGTGATCATCCGTGATCGGGCGAACCCAGCACTGACCAACCGCGTTGTGATTCTTCATCAGGCAAGCCCTAAATTCCTTTCTTATCTGAATGGAGAGTTGCCAGCTGGTGAGATTCCAATGGAAATGCTTGGAGCTGAGTACAAAGCAGCTGAAGGCAAAGCAATCCAGTCAGCGGTGAAGAATGCTGTTGCTCAACTCCCAGCGACTCGAGGATCTCAATTGCAGGCGACGGGAATGTCATCTCCTGTGATTCCTCAGAAATACGTCCGCTCCGCGGCCCGTAACTAGTGTCTGAGGTGTGTCGCCAGGCGTTCCGCTGGGCCACCCGACGATTCAAATTCGCGATAAAAAGACATCTGACACCCTGAGTGCAGATGTCTTTTTTGTTGTGAAGATGCGTCTGATGTGGGTGGGGGGACCAATTTATCGAATTCGATCGTCGGCGCAGGTCGTGTCTCGCTACACTGCGGCTAACTCGATTGATTCTTCCTTGTTTTGTTGTTGAAAGTTCCCATGCGAGCGCGACTGTTTAGTTCAGATGACGATGCTGCCCGTGCATTCCTGGATGAAATTCTGGATTCAATGGGAGTCGAACTCGGCGACGGGCAGCGTTTTCTGGGGGTTGAAGTCTACAAAACCAAGATTGACTCCCAGCCGGTCACGTTCTATTTCGGGGCACTCGACATGGAGATCGATGGACCCAAGCAGGCTGTTGAGCAAGTGTTGGGGCACTTCCGGAATTGGGCTCCCGAAGAGGGCGAAGAGCTTGACGAGGAACTGGACGACGAGGAACTGGACGACGAGGAACTGGACGACGAGGAACTGGACGACGAGGAACTGGACGACGAGGATCTGGACGACGAGGATCTGGACGACGAGGATCTGGACGACGAAGATCTGGACGACGAAGATGACTTTGACAGTGGTGAAGAGGAGTAACTGCTCCTCGTCATTAGGTGAGTCGCTTCAGGACTGATCGTCTGGTTTGCGGATTGCTTTAAAAGAAACGCGACAGACCGAATAGAATCGCTCCCGCGAACACGCCTGCAACCGCATCATCAGCCATGATTCCTAGTCCGCTGGGGAGCTTCTCGAATTGACGGATCGGCCATGGCTTCCAGATGTCGAACAAGCGAAATAGCAGAAATCCCACGATCGCTGTGATTCCTGTGACAGGAACGAACAGGTAGACCCAGAAGAACGCTGCGATTTCGTCAAAAACAACCTGAGAGGGATCTTTGGCGTGCAGTAACCGGATTCCGGCATTGCAGATGGGGATGCCGATGAGGAATGCGATCACTCCAATCGCTGCGATCCGCGTCGTTTGAAGATCGAGGAGTCCGATCGCCCACAAGAGAAGCGGCCCGAGCAGGCTTCCAAATGTTCCGGGAGCTTTGGGGGCGTAGCCCATTCCCAAACCTGTTGCGAGTAGAAGAAGCACTCGATCTGTCAATGACATTGCTGTGGAATCTGTCGGGATGCTCATGGCAGCTCCACGAAAATCACGCCGTCTTCGACGTTGACGGGGAAGCATTTCTGACGAATCTGAGATGTAAGGCAACTCTGTCCGGATTTGATTTCGAATTGCCATCCGTGCCACGGGCAGGTGACTATTCCTTGCTGCACAGCTCCCTCTCCGAGTGGTCCGCCGGCGTGCGGGCAGATTCCGTCCATCGCATAAATCTCCCCGTCTGAGTGAAACAACGCGATGATGCGATCGCCAATCACAAACTCTTTTCCGCTTTCTGATGGGAGTTCATCACGCGAAATTAATCGATGCCACATTTCGGTTACTGTCGCTGGTTGGTTGTGACTGGAGTCGTCGGAGAATCTTCAGGAGTTCGATGCCGCAGCCAGCTTAGAGTCTTGAAGAATGCGTTGATCGCTGTGCTTTTGGTCCAAGTGAGGTTACTTCGAACATCGTTGAACCCCAAACAATCAGGATCGATGCTCTCAGATCACCGTGAATTTGATTATGGAGAAGGCGGGACATCCGGTGTTTCATCATCCGTTGGTGGAAGCGGGGGAGTTGTCTCCCCTTCACTCTCTGGAGCCATTTCTTTTGGCGACTCCATTACTGGAGCGGGAGCTGCATCTGGCGTTTCATCATCCGTCGGTGGAAGAGGTGGAATTGACTCCCCTTCACTCTCCGGGGGCATTTCTTTTGGTGGCTCTGGCGTTGGAGCGGGTTCTGTCTCCGGGGCGTCATCGTCTGTTGGTGGAAGCGGCGGGGTCGACTCCTCTGCACTCGCTGGAGACATTTCCTTTGGCGATTCCGGTTCTGGAGCTGGTTCTGCACCCTTCATGTCATCGTCGGTAGGCGGAAGTGGCGGAGGAGAATCGTCAGCATTCTCCAAAGTGGATTCGCTCTCCTGTGCAGACTCGGGCTGAATAGCTGCATCTTCCAGAGTTTGTTCTGCAACTGGACTTCGAACTGGAATCTCTCGATTGGTGATCTGCCCCAAATACATCGCAGCGATGAACCGAAGCTGTGAGTTCGGCGTGTCCTTCAGTAATTTTTCAAGATGCTTCTGTGCGGATTCCAATCGACCAGACGCTAGCTGCGCCATGGCAATCTGCAGCTCAACTTGCGCCAGTTGCTCTGGAACTTCGACTGCTGCATTGCTCGCCATCATTGATGCGTAGGCAGGCCAGATGTCATCCTGAATCGGCAACGCGAGTGAACCGAACGGCATTTGCATCAGTCCTCGAATCGCGTTGCGGACTAGGGTGTCGTCTCCCTTCTCCCAAAGTTGAACTGCACGTTCATCGTTGAGCGTCGCGAGGTTGGCCATTGCTGTCATGGACTTCCATTGAGCTGCCACTTGCTGCGCTTCAGGTGGGAGTGATGGGGCGGACATCATCGGTTCCATTCCGTCAAGCGTCTGCACTGCAACGTCGAAATTTCCGCACTGCATCTGCAAGTTGCTGTAGAGAAGTTTCAGGTCTGGCGACTTCTCAATCTCGGTGAGGTCCTCTTCCATTATCTTCAATGCAATGCTGGGACATCGACCGTTGATGGCAAGTGCAGCCATCTGAGCTCGATCTGCTCCTTGTTCGCGAACCTTTTGAATGGATTCGTTGACCTGTTGAACCCCCTTGTCGAGTTCTTCTCGGAGCTTGGCAAACTGCGCTTTCTGATCGTCGGTGCGGCGATCATGTTCTGCAACAGCTTTTTCCAGGAGGTCCAGCGATTCCAGGGCGAGATCAGCATGATTTCGCTGAAGATAAAACTCCATGAGTCGTTGTAGATCGAATGAATCGTTTCCACTTGCGATCGCTGCAGATTTCAGGGCGGCATGAGTCTGCGCATCTTGAAGCCCCAGACTTTGAAGGCGATTCGCCCCCGCTGTGAGTTGACCATCGATCTGTTGCAGGAAACGGATCGCTTGTGGAATGGTGCGGTAGCCAAGTGGATCATTCGGGGTCTCAGAGATCCCCGCACGTGCATGACGCAACGTCAGGACGGCAGCTCCAGCAGCCTGATTGATCTGCAGCCCGGAACCAAAGATTGACAAGATCCGTTCATAGTGGGCGGCGAGTTCCGAATCTGATGGAGATGTCTCCAATTTCTGAACCAGCCATTTCTGATAGGTCGATGGGGCGAGTGGCCAAAACGTCATCGATTCTTCGACATCCGGTTTTGGGTCGGGTCGAAATGCCAGCTTGGCAAAATCCGTTGCGTTATGAGTCTTGAAGTGCGCGGTGATCTCGGGGTTGTTGGTGTCCGCTCGGGTGAAGTTGGCCCCTGCGCTCCCCAGCCCAGTCATAACAAACGATGGATTGGCGAGTAGCTTGAAAAAGGGTTCGTACGGCGGAAACGGGCTCCACAATCGCACGAGAACATCATCCGTCTTGTAGTCGGTCAGAGGTTGTTTCCACTGCTCTTCATCAACAGGTTTTCCGTCGACAGGAGCGGCGAAGAGCGCTGTCCGGATCTGACGATGGATCTCGTACAGGTTTTCGCCACGTGAGGTATACAGCGAGTAGCGACTGTCGATGAATGGCTTCTTGTGCAGCCAGATCAAGGCGTCCCCCTGACTCGGGATCGTGGGGAAAATTCGATCTGAGAAAGAATGGCTAACGACGTCCTTTTCGAGGCTCGACAATCGCGATTGCCAGCGCGGATCGAGACCCAGTCCGATGCGGCGTCCCTGTTTCCCCATGAATGCACCATTAATGGCCATGTAGGAAAGCAGGAAGAAGGTGAGAACCGTGGCAGCGCGTCCCCCACGCCCCCACAGGACACTGAATGAGTCGATGGAATAAGCCATCGAAAAACGATTGCTGTACCACGTTTGCCCATTCAAAGTTGCTGTTGTGGCGTTAACAATCGCGGCGTAGCAGACCATTTCGCCGTTCGCGAGCGATACGAGATTTGCAACGACCCAGAGGACGACCCAGCCTGGCTCTAAGCGTCTCGCGTTAAGGACCAGGGTGACGGCGGAGAGTCCGAAAAGGAAGATTGCAGCCAGACCGAAAATGTCGATTGATCGCCAGAACTCAGGAGAGATTAGACCATATGAGAGACGCGGGAAAAGTTCATTGACGATACCGTACTGCAGTTGAGATGCAGCCACCCTGGGGGAGAAATAGTGAGTCCACATCAATCGCCCGGGCCACGGGGTGATGAGGATGGCGACAAGCACTGTGACGATCAGGGCCTCCCAGGAACGCTGGCTTTGCTTTTGCTTTCGAATCGCTCGGGCGATGATGTCTCCCAGCATGAATGCCAGAAACAACACCAAACCGAAGATCGCGCGGGGATCTGTATTCACCCAAAACAAAAAGAGCATTGGGAGGAATGCGATCGACCACGGAAACTGCCTCGTCGATGGCGGCGCTTGAGATTCAACCGGAATTTGCCGTTCGCGACAAAGTGTAAACAGCAGAATGCTTAAGCCTAATACCGTCACAGTGGCGGGGCCGGGTTGCAGAACTGGAAACAAAGCGATGGCTGCGAAGAACCCGCAGACCGAACCCCACCAGGTTGACACGTTCCGCGCGTTGATCTTCGCGAGCAACCAAAAGGAAGCGGCAACCGCCACCACGCAAAGCAGCGTCAGCCCGGAAAATCCAGCGACGCGATGAGTAATTGCCATGACAATGTCGGAGAGCCATGCGTGATTGACCCACGGGCGGCCCTCTGCGGATGCGGAGAATGTGTCAACACTTTGAGGAAGGAACCGGTTCGCGATCATCGCATCGCCTGTTCGAATTCGAACGAACAGCGATGAATCTGAAATGGTTGTCCAACTGAGAAGAATCGCAAGAAGCAACAACGCCCAGCGGAGCATGACATCTCCCCGCAGGCATTCATCTTCCATGTATTCAGGAGTGAGTTCTTCAAACTCCGGCATCTCCTCCTCGGGAGGAGGTGGAAGA
The DNA here is from genome assembly GCF_051466335.1 of Planctomicrobium mucosum. NCBI lineage: Bacteria > Pseudomonadati > Planctomycetota > Planctomycetia > Planctomycetales > Planctomycetaceae > Planctomicrobium > Planctomicrobium mucosum. The sequence continues at coordinate 2,604,876 of NZ_CP195793.1, forward strand.
TCGGGAGTCTGTGAAATCGGATTGTTGAGAGGTTCGGATGGTTCAGGTTTGGACTCGGACACGAAACGAACCTTTTCACTAGCAGACGGAATGAAAACAAGATCACGTGAAAGGGAGTGAAGAATTGATTTGCAATCTAAACGCCAGCATCCCGATCAGCAAGCAGCGACACAAGTTGTGATGTCAATTCAGTCATGAAATCAGAATTTGCTCACAAGCGCAAGGCAAGATGAGCAAAGTGAACAATTTTCGACAGTTGTGCGGAAAATAGGGAACTGTGCTAGACGAATCCTTTTCAACTCTCCAAATTGCACGGACTTACGCGACCATTCGGCACTATTGAAATGGCCGGTCGTCGATCGTCGGGCATCGCTGGACACTGTGTCGTCACAAGTGGACTCATCGAAAATGATCAGGGAGGAGGAATAGTGGAGAGTTCGACAGTTCCCGGGAAAGGGATTTGGGGACGCTGGAATGCGACTCCGCTGTATTTGCGGATCGTTTTGGCAATGGTTGTCGGAGTGGTGGTGGGGCTTCTCCTCGGCCCGCGTGCGGAATCTCTGGAAACTCCCGCGAAGATCATTCTCCGGATGTTGGGGTCGCTCGCACCTCCCTTGATTCTGGTCGCGGTGGTTCACGTGCTAATGACCACAGAAATCGCTGGTCGGACTGCCGCGAGACTGTTCTTCTTGTTGTTGCTCAATACCACCGTTGCCATTCTGATTGGATTGGGTGTGGCTAATGTTTTGCAACCCGGGAAATGGTCGCCGATGTCTCCCCCGGAAGCGAAATCAGCTGATCACCATCATTCCCCCTTGGAAATGATCATCGCGAACATTCCCAAGAGCATTCTGGGACCGTTGGGAAATGAACAGAACATCATTGGCGTGATCATCATCGCGATCGCCTTTGGAGTTGCCCTCAGAACTTCCCGCGATAAGCAAATTTCGAATGTTCAGGATCTGGTTGAAATTGCCTATCAGACGTTGCTGCAGGTTCTGCACTGGGTGATCCAGATTGTTCCGCTGGGGGTGTTCGCAATTGTGGCGAAGGTGATCGGAACCGAAGGCTTCGCACCTGTCAAAGCGATGGGAGGCTTTGTCGTCGCGGTGATTGTGGCACTGCTGTTGCAAGTCGTGTGGTACTTACTCCGAATTCGATTCTTTTCATGGCCTCGACCACTGTTTGTTTTGCGGGGGATGCGCGACGCCATGTTGATGGCATTTTCGACGAGTAGTTCGACCGTCACGATGCCGGTGACTTACCGCTGTCTGATTGATAACGTCGGAGTGCGGGAGAAATCAGCGAGTATGGGAGCGCTCGTTGGAGCGAACTTCAATAACGATGGAACAGCCTTGTACGAGGCAATGTCTGCGTTATTTGTGGCTCAACTGATCGGAATCGATCTGACCCTGTGGCAGCAGGTTCTCGTGGTGTTGACGTCGATTGTCGCTTCCGTCGGAGCTGCGGGCATTCCAGAAGCGGGCCTGGTAACAATGACTCTGGTATTCACAGCTGTGAAACTCCCCGTCGACTATATCGCCTTGCTGTTGACCGTCGACTGGTTTCTGGATCGATGCAGAACCGTCGTCAACCTGCTTGGTGACGTCAACATCAGCTGCATGCTAGACGGAAGGACCAAAGAGTCCCCGGAACTGGAAGCTGATCCCTTTCCTGCTTCCTGAATTCGTCAACGAAAGAAGCCTTCTCAAGAGGATTCTTGAGAAGGCTTTTTCGAGGATCAGATTGACCGCGAGCTTATTTCGCGGGGAAAGCTCCTTGGCTCTTCCAAACTGTGGCAGCCGATGGAACGCCACGGAATTTTGGAGTCGGAGCCAACTTCGGAGCTTCGACGGGAGCAGTCACTTCATAGGCCTGAAGTTCAACTTTGTTCTCAGCTGCCGAACGTGTTGGAACCTTGCTCCATTCCTGGGAGTTCTGCTGGCTTGCAGAAGGAAGTGGATTTTGGGCGGCTTGTTGGGGTTGAGCAGGAGTTGGGCTGATCTCTGAGATCGGAGAACCCATGCTCACGACGGACTGGCCGTGAATGTGCGGGCTGAGGCCGACGACACCGTGATCCTGAGTGCACACTGCACCGGATGAGACGACTTGAGTCGGGACCATTGTCGTGACTTGTTGCGGCACAACGCGAGTCTGAACAACTGGCACCTGCTGGACTGTTTGAACTGGAACGTCACGGTATTGAACCTGACGCTGCATGACAGTCTCGTTCACGGTTTTTGTCGTCATCTTGGGAACCCAGACCTGCTGGTAGCTTCCCTCGTCGACGGTCACCTGACGGCTGGTTGTCACTGGGACATCGACAACGCTGGACTCGCGGCGGATTTCAGTGCGCGTCACCGGTTGCATCACGGTGAACTGCTCCTGCTTGTAAATCGTCGTCGTCTGCGGCGTTAAAGTCGGTTGATTCGGAGTCGGGAGGACCGGCTGGCTCGGAGTGTACGTGGGAGATGGCGAGTAAACAGGTGCCGGTGAATAAATCGGAGCCGGTCCGCAATCGCAGGGGTTTGGAGCAATTGGTCCGTACGTATTGAGTGGGCCAAACGGCGCTGGGTTGAGGAACGGCTGAGGGGGGCAACCGCATGGATTGAATGGTCGAATCAATCCCAAACGACCGGGGCCGCCCGATTTGCGAGCGCAAAGTCCTGCATCAGCAGTCACCGGAAGTGCTCCTCCCAATAGAATCGCAGAAATCCAGACTGTGCGGGCTTTGGAAAACATCGGCATTCCTTCTTTCAAAATCAGGTTGCTGAATCGCTATCACTTCGCTGAGTGCATGCGCACCCCCGGATATTGAGCGAGCAACGTTCGTTTGATCGGAAGAGGGCCACGTCAGCGTGAAATTCTTTGGCGAACGATGCGGGTTTCGGCGTTGCCTGTTTCCAGGCAGGCAAACAACCGTTACAGGTTGGCGAGTCCCCTCGGGGAATCTACGGGTCGAATTGACCCTACAGTTTGCAGCATTCGTTCCCATTGTCACGGAAGAATCGGTGATGTCGCTTTGCGAATCATTTGCGATGGCCAAATAAAAAAGGCCAGTAACGAACTGGGGTTCGATTCTGGCCTTTGATGGATATCGACGTGATGACATGCATTACGCCGGTCGATTGAATGTCACTAGTCGGTGAGAACCCGCCTTACCGTTGGAAGCTCTCCGCATTGAAAAATTCTGCAAACTAGTACACGCCGACGGTCGTCGTTTTTGCAAAGACATGGAATGGTCGCGTGCCGCTAATTCCGTCCCACGGGTACTTTTCGTGTGGGAGTTCTCGCTCCCCTTCATCCCGTTCCATGAATCCTGGAACGAAGAGTTCATCGGTCAGCGTGTACAGTTTAACGCGGCCGGTTTCTCCGTAATTCACAACCTGTGAATAGTCGTCGAATTTCACGACTTCAATCGCTGCCCGAGGTTGCGGCGCGTGGTAAGTGATCTTGTAGTTGTCCGCGGGATCGAATGGTTTTCCGCAGGCCAACCCCATCAATGTGTTGCCGTATGTTGGAGTGATATAGACATCATTTCCCAGCAATTCTTCTTTGCAGAAGCGGTACCACTGTGGAGTGAACTCCGTTCCGCCGGCGAAAATTCCCTTAATGCCGACTTCAGAGATGCTCGTACCTTCGTCCATCAACCGCAGTGCCAGTGCCTCCAGCAACTTCGGTGTTGCGAACATACACTGAATGTCATGTCCGGCAGTAAGAATGGTGTACGCCTGATCGATGACGTGATTGGCATACGCTTTCGCTCCTTCGACATCCCCTTTCTTGATCAACTTCACCACCCAACGTGGGTCAAGGTCGACGCAGAAACAGATGCCGCCACGGAACTGGCAAAGATGTTCCACTGCAAGTCGCAGACGCCGCGGGCCGCTGGGGCCCAGCATCAACCAGTTCGACCCGCGTGGGAACGATTCATCTGGAAGTGTTTTGGAAAACTCTTCGTAGTCAATCCAGTGGTCTTTGACGACGCAGCGTGATTTAGGAATTCCAGTTGTTCCGCCCGTTTCGAAGGTGTACCGGTACTCGTTTTTCCATTTTTGTGGCAGGAACTTTGTCACCGGGCCGCCGCGAAGCCATTCATCTTCGAAGAGCGGGAATTTTTTCAGGTCGTCAAAGCAGTTGATGTCAGTGAGTGGATTGAAGTTGTAACTCTTGGCCTGCTCAAGCCAGAAAGGAGCCCCCAATTCTGGATGGAAGTGGAGTTGAACAGTCCGGACTGTCTGTTCGTCGAGTTGTTGCTTCGCATTTGCAACAAGCGTATCCAGTTGAACGCTCACAAATCTCTCCTCGTGAAATCGAACACAATCGCTTTGAGCAAAAACCTATGCGGAGATTGCTGAAGTGGGGAACGTGACGATCGATGATATGCAAGTCGAGGGCCAATTCAAAACGAGTCAGTGAGTTCCTTCGCGGCGGCATCCAGTTCCGGGTAAGATGCTGGTAAGCGAACCGTCGTTTCAGACCAAACCAGCGCGGAGAATTGCGGATGTTTCAATCACAGGCCTCCTTGGTAGAAATGGCCCGGCTTTCTCGAAATCTGGGGGTGTCGCTGCAGTCAGGAATTCACATCGTCAAGGCTTTCGATATCGTCGGTCGAAAAAGCACTGGGAAGATGAAGACTGTGCTGTCACAGGTCGTTCAGGATCTGAAGAACGGTTCGGACGTTACTTCTGCTCTGGTCTCTCACGGAAATTACTTTCCCGAGTTGTTTCTCGGCATGATTCAGGTGGGAGAAGTGACCGGCGCCCTGCCTGAAGTGTTTAAAGCACTCGGGCTGCACTACGAGAACAACATCCGCCTGAAACGGGAGTTTCTCGGTCAAATTACAATGCCTGTGGTTCAACTTGTGGCAGCGATCTTTATCGTCGCTGCACTGATTGCGTTGCTCGGCTGGATCGGACAGAGTACCGGGACCACGTTCGACATCCTCGGTTGGGGACTCGTCGGAACGACCGGGGCGCTGATCTGGTTGGGGGGATGGGCGCTCCTCGTCGCAGCAGTCGTCGTGGGTTACAAATTTGCCTCAGCGTCACTCGCCGGACTCGCTAGTATTCACCGTTTTGTGCTGAAAGTTCCGGTAGTCGGACATTGCCTGAGGTCATTTGCAATCGCTCGGTTCGCATGGGCATTTCACCTCACTCAGAACTCTGGAATGCCGATCGGCGACAGCATTGATTCGAGTTTACGTGCCACTTCTAACGGGGCATTTCTCGCTGCCACTCCGAATATGGTTGCTGCTGTTCAATCGGGAGAGTCGCTCACAGATGCCTTTCAGGCGAGTGGGTTATTCCCGGTTGAGTTCATCGAGTTCGTGATGGTGGCGGAGCAGTCTGGTACGGTTCCTGAAGCTCTTGACCGGATGAGCCCTCAGTTTGAAGAAGATGCCCGTCGCAGTCTGCATGCGTTGGCATCAGGAATGAGCTGGCTGGTCTGGGGGGGCGTCGCATTGTTTATCATCACGATTATCTTCACCGTGGCACTGTGGTACATCGGGATGATCGACGCTGCGATGAAAGGAATTATTTAATCGGCTGCTCGTCGTGATGGACATCTTCCGTGCGATCATTGCCGGGTGATGGATCACTTGTCGAAGTCTCCGGGTTACGGATCTCCTCCATCATCCCTCTAATGAGCGTGACTTCCGCGTCGTCCGGATTTCTCTCGTCGAGAATGTTCTGAAGCACACCAAGTGCCTCCTCTTCTCGATCCAGATCCTTCAGCGTCGTCGCCCATTGAATATGCACCATCGGAAGAGATGGCGTCTTCTCAATTGCGTAGCTCCACAATGACAACGGATTTTTCCATACCGGAAGATAATTCGTTGTGCTCCATGCCATGACTCCGATCGCGACAGTACTTGTGATGAGGGCCAGGATGCTTTCGGAGGATCGAAGGGACGGCATCAGCCTCAAGGTTCTTTGCCATCCCTGATCGAGTAACCAAAGCATGACGCCGAAAAACGGGACGCATGGGAGATAGAGATACCGATCATTCATCAGGGTCGTGATCGGGAAGAAATTCATTACCGGAAAGAACAGCATGAGCCAGCTGATTCCCGCGAGAATGAGGAGGGGTTGCGAGTGCCGCATCTTCCACATCCAAATTCCAACAGCGACCCAACCCGCGATCGCTGCTGCGATCATCAGTTCGATTCCGGTTGTGGGAGGATCATAGAGGACGCAGAGATCCTGTGGGACGAGCAACATGCTGACATATCGCCAGAGCAGCGTGCTGTCGATGGCAAAAATCTCAAGCTTGTTGAATTTCAGATGGCCTCGAATCCCCCCGACAATGGTGACCTGTGCATTCATCGTGGTTAGGACCAGCATCAGGCAGAAGAACATCGGGACAGCTTGACGGGCAATACTGTCCGAAAGTTTTTTCTTCGCAATAAAATAATCGTAAGCCACGATGATTGGCGGGAGCGTCACCGCAGAAGCCTTCGTCAGGAGAGCGATTACCAACCAGAGGATTCCCCACCCCTCATCGCGGTTGGTGCGATTGACCTTCATCCAGCAGAGACAACTGGCGAGCGTCCATGTCGTCGAGAGAACTGTTTTTCGTGACGAGACCCAGGCGACGGATTCCACTTGCACCGGATGAACCAGAAACAGTGCTGCCACGGTCCATGCCATCCATCCGTTGTTAGTGAGCTGTCGCATCAGCTGCAGGACCAACACTCCGTTGATCATGTGAATCAACACGTTCGTGGCGTGATATCCCCCTGGCCAGAGTCCCCAGAGAGTGTGTTCGACGAGAAAAGAACCGATCGTGACAGGAGCGAAATTCCGTGCCACCGGCTCGGTCATGATGCGATAGAGATTCGCTGGATGCCAGCTTTTGATCAGGTCATTCCAGGTGAGATACCAGTTGTCGTCCCAGTTCAGCATCTCAAAACGCAAGACGGGAGCATAGATGATGGCTGTCAGGAGAATCAGCCCGAGAACCTGCCAACGGATCGGCGTGATCCACTGAAGAAATCGCTCTCTCCGCGAACCTGCTGCTAGGAGTTGTGTTGGCTGGGTGGGATTCTGGTTCATAACCGACGTGATCAAGTCCATTGTCAACTTGCGGAGTTCCAAGTGTTTCAAACGCTAGTTCACGATGGGGTGTTGTCAAAAAGCAACGCGAAATTAGGGAGCGGTTCGATCTGTGTAATGCTCCGGTATTACGGGATCAATCAAATTTGACGCGACTGGAAGCCGCACTGTGAAGGTACTTCCCTGCCCCGGATGGCTCCTTAAGGAGATTTCCCCGTTGAACACTGTGATCAGGTGTTTCACGATCGAGAGCCCCAGTCCATTCCCTCCCCCAGAGCGGGAACGTGCTTTGTCGATCCGGTAGAAGCGTTCAAAAATTCTGTCGCGGTGCTCCTGAGCAATCCCAATTCCGTCATCCATCACATCGACGATGACGTGACCGAGATCCACTGTGCAGGTGACGTCGACGTGCCCATGTTGCGGCGTGTAATTCAGTGCATTGCTCACGAGATTGTCAAACACCGTTTGCAGCCCGCTGGCATCTGCCATTACCTGCACATTTGTCGTTTCATCGACGTGCAGCTTGAGGTTGATCTGACGAGACTGGGCAACCGCTCGACGCGCTTCAACGCACGATTTCAGAAGGTCTGCCACATGAACGGGCTTTAGTTGAAACGCATCTGCCTGCGATTCGATCCGGGCCAGCCGCAACATATCCTGAATCAGTTCCTGAAGCCGATCCGACTGTTCGAGAATTCGTTCGACGAAGGTGCGATTATTCTCCTCATCGCTCAGTCCGCCATCCAGAAGCGTATCTGCGTATGCCTGGATCGAAGTGAGCGGTGTTTTCAATTCATGTGAGACATTGGAAACGAATTCTCGACGCATCCGTTCAAGGCTGCGAATCTCAGTGATGTCATGGATGACCAGCACAATTCCGGGGGCCGGAGAGATGGGAAGCGGAGCGGCGGTCACTTCAACAATATGCTTGTTGCGCTGAATCTCTGCTTCTTTTCGGAATTCGGATTTCAATTGAAACGCAGCATCGATCACAGCGTTCAGTTCCGTTGCACGAAGCACTTCCCAGAGTGGCCGCCCTTCGACATTTCTGTCTTTGCAACCGAGTAGTTGACGGGCAGCGCGATTGAAAAACAGAATGCGGCGTTCGGAATCCAGAACTAGAACGCCCTCTGCCATCGTCCCTAGAATGGATTGAAACAGAGTCTTGTTGTGTTCCAGATCCTGATTGTGACTGAGTTGATCAGAGACCTGTCTGGCTGTGGTGATGACTATGTCATTGAGTTCTGCTGCAATCTCACCGAAGGAATCATCGGGGCGATCGCTTTTTAACAGGAGTGACTGCTTGCCGGTGTGCAGTGAGTTTCTCAGGTCCCGCAGCGCCGTGATGAAATATTCATGCTGTTCAACAACGAACGAATTGATCCATCTGAATGCACTGTACGCGACAATCGCGTCGATGCTAAAAATGATCAGGCTGAGTCCCCAATGCCAGAACAAAAGAGGCGACGTGATCAGGCAAGTTCCCGCGACGGCACCAATGGCAATCAACATTCGCTGGACGAATGTCAGAGACTTCATTGCCATCCTCTATGATTGAGTCGGGAGACGAGAGTGAGTGTGAATTTGTCTGAAACCCCGGGGGACATGCGACAAATTGCTCTCTCACAAGATAGTATAACGGGACTGGATTCGCGAGAAACCGGAGTGCTTGCCGTCCCCCTCTTTCTCGTCTTTAGCCTTTTTTAACATGGAATGCGTCCGGGATGAGTTCCCCTCCAATGCAAGACCCAACAGCCCTGGCAAAATTCGGACAACTGGAAGTGGTTGTCCGAATGATCGTCGAAGGTCTGATGATGGGGCATCACCGCAGCCCTTTTAAGGGGTCCAGCGTCGAGTTCGTCGAACATCGGCATTACTACCCCGGCGATGAAATCCGACATATTGACTGGCGAGCGGTTGGAAAAACCGGAAAGTATTACGTCAAAGAGTATGAGGAAGAGACGAATTTCCATGCATACCTTGTCGTTGATGCATCGGGGAGTATGGGGTTCTCCGCGAGCACCCTTTCCAAATTTGATTATGCCCGGTTACTTGCAGCCTCTCTCGGCTATCTGATGTTCTCACAGCGAGATGCTGTTGGGTTGGTGACATTTGATTCCGCGGTCAAAGAGCGTGTGGAACCTTCGACGAACATGAAAATGTTCCGGTCGATATCCGCGTCGCTGGCAAATACGCAACCCGGAAGTGAAACCAGTCTGGCGACGGTTCTGAACTCATTGATCCCCACGCTGAAGAGACGCTCCGTGGTCTTTTTGATCAGCGACTTCTTTTGTGACGTGACGCAATTAGAAACCGTATTGCAACGGTTCCGCCGCGCCCGGCACGAAGTGATTCTGATGCAGGTCATTGCGCCGGAGGAAGTTGATTTTCCGTTCGAGAAGCCGACGCAGTTTCGAAGCCTCGAACTGGACAGTCATCGACTCCTCGTCGACCCGCACCGCTTACGGCAGCTTTACCTGAAGCAGTTTCAGGAGTTTCAAACAAAGCTCCGGAGTGTGGCTGTGGGATGTGGTTTCGACTTTTTCTCTGCGACGACGGCCGATCCATTCGAGAAGGTGCTCGGCGAGTATTTGAGCTGGCGCACCCGTCGGGCGAAGACGCGTCAATAAAAAAGCCGCAAGCAGTTGCTCGCGGCTCGTGAACCCGTTCCCTCTCTTCTGGGGGACTGTTCGTCACATTACTTCGGATTGGTAGAAGCACCCTCGAAGAGATTCATTCGGACGCCAAAGTTCGGACGTCATAGAACTGTGACTACTGAGTGATCAGTCCTCGTAGTCGTCATCGTAATCGTCGTACTCGTCATCGTCTTCATCGATGATGGGAACCGCGACATCGAATTTTGGTCGGGAGAGAAACTCTTCTGCGACCTTACCGGAACTCGCCATGGCCTTCAGGTCGGCGATAATCTCCTCATCAGCTGCCACGACCCCTGCTTTTCGTGACTGATTGTACGATTCGACAAATCGGGGAATCACTTGATCGACCTTGGAACTGGTTCCTTCGTTCCGCATACGGTCGGTAAACATGATCCCGTCCAGATGGTCCGTTTCATGTTGCACAACGCGTGCTTCGAGACCTTTCAGTGTCATCGTGAAGGGCTGGCCATTCAGGTCGAACGCGTCGACAGTCAGTTCTGTTGCGCGTCGTACATCGCCGTAAAGGCCGGGAAGACTCAGACAACCTTCTTCGCCGAGTTCACTCCCCTTTTTCTTCCGGATCAGCGGGTTGATGAAGACAATCTCTTCATCTGGATTTCCGGGCCGAGCCTGAAGATTCACGACAAAAAATCGGAACGGAAGCCCGACCTGATTGGCAGCTAGTCCAATCCCTTTGGCTTCGTACATCAAATCGAACATCTGACGAACGGTTGTTCGTAAGGTCGCGTCGATCTGTGCGATGTCGACAGATTTGAAAGTGAGGGCCGGGTGGGGATAAGGAACAATCTGCATCGCACAACTTCTTAAGTCGAATTAGGAAACGGATCTGGAACTTTAGTCCACTTGGTCGACCTCGCAAAGTCACTCAGCCAAGTTTTGACCGGTCGTCTCGCTGCAGAGGAAGTTTCAGGTGGGACCAAGGATCAGTTTTGACCGTGCATTTGACGAGGGGGATAGCCATGCCAAACGAGCGGTTTAGCGATTTTATCTGCCTGTTTGGTCTGCAGGATTGTCAGGACTTCCTGAATGGTCTTGTTTGACGTCAGCTCTCGCTGGAGTCGCTTGATCACCTCGCCGGGAACCTGCAGCGACCCTGCCCCTTCTCCCCCTTCACGAAACGCCCCTTTTTGATCGAACACTGCGAAATAAATTGCGCGAGGATGGGCCTTTGCGCCGTCTCGTGCAGTGTTTACAGCACTCGCTTTGACTCGCTGCCCGCTGACGTGATAGAGGTCCCGACGCTCGAAAATCACAGCGAGAACGTTCATATCTTTCCCGCCGAACAGTCCAAACATGGGGAAATCCTCGTGAAAATTGGCTAGGGAGCATCGGAGTTGACGTGTCCCTATTGGAATGCAGCTTTCGGGTCAGGTCAATCGATCTGGAAATTGATAACGAATTTGGAGGGCCTGCTTCCCCGTGAAGCGAGCTTTTCATGCGGGAATGGCCAGCGATGATTGAAAAACGATTCAAATCAGAAAGTTTCCATTCCATCACAGAAACTAGGCCGAATTCAGAGCGACTTGCTTCGTTCCATTCGAACACATGTGCTACGATAATTGCCTGAAAGCTGACCGACATGTTCCCATCTAGCAGGTTCCTGATTTTCAATCGCTATGAGCACACAATCGCAGCCTGAAATCACTCCCGTTCGGCAAATTCTCATTGTCGAAGACGAACCAATCATTCGTAACTCTCTCGCGGAATTCCTGACTGGTGAAGGCTATCACGTCGTGAAAGCTGCCACGGTCGAAGAGGGAATCTCAAAAGTCAAAGAGAGAGATTTCCATTTGGCAATCTGCGACATCCAGTTGCCGGATGGTGATGGAATCAAGTTGATGCGGTTGATGCACCGGATCAATCCTTCTGTTTTCGTTTTGATTATCACTTCGTACGGGACGGTTGAATCGGCTGTCGAAGCATTCAAAGCCGGAGCATTCGACTACCTGACCAAGCCTGTGATCTTCGATGATCTGGCGAACAAACTGCGACGGGTGTTTGAGTATCGTGACCTCTATCTGGAGAACCAGAAGCTTCGCCGCGAACTCGCCCAACCCAACAGGTTCGATCAGATTGTCGGCTCCAGCGATCCACTGAAGGTGCTGCAGGAAACGATCGGCAAGATTGCTGTGACGAATTCCAATGTCCTGCTCGTCGGAGAGACTGGAACAGGCAAGGAACTGTTTGCCAGAGCGATCCACTCCGTGGGCCCAATGCGAGAAGAGAAATTCCTCGCGGTCAATTGTGGGACTCGCCCCGTTGAATCGCTGGAAGCAGACCTGTTCGGGAGTGACGCGAACGGGAAGAGCCAAATTGGAATTCTGAGAACGGCCGGAACCGGGACAGTGTTTCTCGACGAGATCACCAGTCTCCCAATGGGGACGCAAACCAAGTTGTTGCGAGCCATTGAATATCAGGAAAGCATGCCCTCGGGCGGCACGGAGACGTATGCCGTTCGTTGTCGCATCATTTCATCCACTAGTGAAGACCTGCTTCGTCTCGTCGGCGAAGGACGCTTCCAGGAGGACTTGTTCTACCGACTTGACGGCGTGAAAATCCGCATTCCACCGCTGCGGGAGCGACTGGACGATATTCCAGAACTCGTCGACCATTTTGTCGCCAAGCATTCACGGGCTCTACGTAAACGGGTGATCAGTGCTTCCAGCGAGACCATTCGCCTTCTGATGTCCGCTCAGTGGAAGGGAAATGTTCGCCAGTTAGATAACGCGATTGAGCGCGCTGTTATCATGTGTGACGGTACTCAAATTGAGCCGAGCGACCTTCCCCCGGATCTACTGGGGATGAGCCAGCCGTTGCCAGATACTGACGATCTCCGCAGCGCGTTGCGACATTATGAGCGTCTGCACATCTCTCGCGTTCTGCGACAATGGCCAGACAAGCGTGAAGCTGCTAAGCGCCTGAAACTCGGACTTTCGAGCCTTTATCGAAAGATTGAAGAACTCAATATCGAGCTGTAGCCGCAAGGGGCGTTCACCTGATGAATCCCCTCTTCCGCTCAAGTACATCACAAATAAAAAACAGGCCGGAAACATGATTTGGTTTCCGGCCTGTTTCATTTGACTGATGTTCATCAGCAGTTGATGTCTCAGCGATAAATCGAATTCACGAGGCTTGGAGTCTCTTCGAATTCCACCTCCGCGACTGTTTTGGGAGTTCGTGAGACCGCTCGGTGCTTTTTACGATATTCACGCGGTGACATTTCCTGCAACCGCTGGAATTGTCGGTTGAAGTTCGACGTGTTGCTGAACCCTGCATAGGTGAGAATTTCGGAAATTCCCATGTCTGTATCGGCGAGTAACCGGCAGGCGAGGCTCACGCGCATTTCGGAAATGTAGCTCATCGCTGTCTTTCCGGTTGTCGCCCGGAAGAAACGGCTGAACGCGGACGGATTCATCTCGACTTTGTCTGCAAGCATCTGGTGAGTCAGTTCGGCATCCCGATAATTCTCGGCGATGTAGTTGCAGATCTCTTCTGTTCTCGTCTGCAGCATGCTCCCCGGAGGGCTTGAAAAACCGATGCTGGCCAATGGGTCGCCTGCTCGCGATTCGGAAAGTTCCACGAGGACTTTCAGCATGTCGACGAGCTTGAACGCTGGACCTTGGACGACCAGCTGATTCATGAAACCGCCGATCCGTCGCGCTGTTTCCCCATCGAATTTCAGCCCTCGAGAGGCCTGATCAAGCATGGCTCGAACGGTTGAGAGTTCGGGGGCGTCGAAGAGTTGCGGGCCAAGGAAATCGCGTCGGAACTGCACGACAATCGCCGGGTGCAGGTCGAGCTGGCTTCCCTCAAAGTCGTCCGAATGCCACGTATGAGGGACATTAGGGCCGATCAAGACGAGGTCATGGCTGCTGTAGCTGGCGATGTTATCACCAACAATTCGCGTTCCCGAACCTCGTTCCACATACGTCAGTTCAATCTCAGGGTGCCGATGCCATCGGGCAGCTGTATTGATGGTCTCTCGATTAAAGCATCGGAACGATTGACCGGACGGTGGCAAAAGTTTTTCAAAAGCAGGCTTCATGATCAGTAGGGAGCTTTTTCTGGTTAGATGTGACTCTTAACAGAAATGAGTTGTGCGCTGGCTCATCAATGATCGTCGAATTTTTGAGTCGTTTATTCGCATGAAATGCGAATTTCTGGCAGGGGTCAATCAGACGAAATTGTCACTCTAAACTCAACCCACAAACCGAATTTTTTCACCAGAAATCAATAAGAAGTGGGCATAATCGAGTACTAATGCAAAAAAAAGTTCAGTTAACGTCAATGTTGATACATAAATGCACAAAGACATTGCATCTACTGATTAAGTTTTCAAATCCCCTGCTGACACTCTCAAGCGCAATAGAATGAAAGGTTATCCGGGAGTTCACCTCGCAAACAACAATTTGTTCGGTCGCGAATTTGCGGCCCGCAGTATGCCGATTGCAGAGTGTGAGACGTTTCCCAAAAATCTCAGTGATTTTGTGTTTGTCACTAGCATCGTCGAGATATCTCAGAAATCAGTTGGATCGATTGTCCGTTCTGAGTGGACTCGTCGCCTCCTTCGCATCAAACTGAATTGTACGAGACGGGCTGATATCGCGATCTACTCGCATCTTGAATCAAGGTTTTCGGATGTGAGACCGCATTCTCCAGATGAATGAGCTCCACGGATGACAAAACTGAATCGCCGTACGTTTCTGAAGTCGTCGACTGCACTCTTAGCAGCTCCATACATCGTCCCCAGCACCTGTTTTGGCGCGAACGAAAGAATTACAGCCGGCTTCATCGGTGTCCGGAATCAGGGGACCGGAAATCTCAATGCGTTCATGGGGGCCGGCGTCAATATCGGAGCGATCTGTGACGTCGACGATCAGGTTCGAGCCAAAGCGATGGACCTTGTTCAGAAGAAGAACCATGCCCCTCAGGACTACACCGACTATCGAAAACTGCTCGAGCAAAAAGACCTCGATGTCGTTGTGATCACGACTCCGGACCATTGGCATGCATTGATGACAGTCAACGCATGTCAGGCTGGCAAAGACGTGTATTGCGAGAAGCCACTGTCGCTCACCATTGCGGAAGGTCGTCGCATGGTGCGGGCTGCCCGTGAACACAAACGAATTGTTCAAACCGGAACTCAACAACGTTCTGGGACCGAGTTCTGGCGTGCTGCGTCACTCGTCCGAAACGGAGCGATTGGCAAGATCGAAAAAATTCTCGTCGGGATTCCGGGTTCAAACGATCCCGGTCAACTCGGACCTGACACCGATCCTCCTGCCGGCCTCAATTACGATCTGTGGCTCGGCCCTGCTCCGTATAAGCCCTATAACGAAAAACGACTCCATTACAATTTCCGATTCTGGTGGGATTACTCAGGGGGACAGATCACCAACTTCGGTGCCCATCATTTGGATATCGCCCAATGGGGATTAGGCATGGACAACTCTGGTCCAGTCGCAGTTTCAGGAACGGCGTCCTATCCGGAAGATCATCGTTACGAAGTGACCGATACCTGCCGGATCGATTACACCTACGCCAACGGCACCGTGCTGACTCTCGGGCAGAAACAGGACGATATTCCTCAGGGAATTACTTTCGTTGGAACAGAGGGGAAGATCTTTGTCGTCCGTGGAGCGATAAGAAGTACTCCAGAGGATTTGGTCGGACCTCCCGCCGCGAAGGGAGACGATCCGAAGGTCCGTAGGGAATTGGACAGCAATCTGGATGAGAAGATTCTCGCCTCTCCGATTCAACTTCAGCGGAGTACGAACCACGCAGGGAATTTCCTCGACTCTGTGAAGTCGCGTGAATTGCCAGTCTGCGACGTCGAGATTGGACATCGGTCAGCGACAGTATGCCATCTTGGTAACATCGTGGCCCGCTTGGGACGAGATGTGAAGTGGAACCCTGAAACAGAAATGATCGAGGGGGATGCCGAAGCTCAAGCCATGATGGACCGTGAATATCGCAGCCCCTGGTCGCATGACACTGCGTTCGTATCCAAGTAATCCGGTCGGATTAGACCTCGAACAGCTTCGCTTCAGTGAATGAGGCGAAGCTGTTTCGTTGTGTCAGGCGACTACGAATCCTGAGGAGAACCCTTTACACTTCTCTCGGATGCGCGTTGCAAGTGACGCCCGGTTTTAATTTCTTCATCAGTGTTCGCTTGAGTTGAATTCCATGGAAGATGCCCTGCCCGATGCGGGCGATCAGTTCGAAGTCTCGACAACTCCCTATCTGACACCACTGGAACTGGCGATCGGCGGCCAACTCAAATTCGAACCTGAAGATTTTGTCGTTGAAGAAATTCCCGCGTACGAACCGTGTGGACATGGAGATCACCTGTTTCTGTGGGTGCAGAAACAGGATAGCGGGGCGGAATTTCTCGTTGGTCACATCGCCCGGAAACTGCAAATCTCGCGAGACGATATTGGCGTCGCAGGTCTGAAAGATCGTCGAGCCGTCACACGACAATGGATCTCGGTACCAGCCGCAGCCGCCTCGCGGGTCGACGAAATCAACTGTGATGAGATTCAGGTACTTAATAGCTCATTGCACACGAATAAACTCAAAACCGGACACCTCAATGGCAACCGGTTTGAGATCGTGGTTCGAAATGTTGTGCCGGGATCATTCGAAATCGCTCAGAAAATTCAGAAGCTTATCGAGGAATCCGGAGTTCCGAACTACTTCGGGGACCAGCGATTCGGAACAGATCAGCAGACTCTCGAACTGGGGATGTCGTTGCTCAAAGGAGAAACGACATCCCGGCAGATCCCCTTCAAGCGAAGAAAATTTCTAACTCGTTTGTCGCTATCGGCGGCTCAGTCGTCTCTCTTCAATTCTGTTGTTCGAATGCGGTTGGAACAGCAGTCGTTGCACCGTGTACTCTCCCAGGATGTGATGCAGGTGGTGCAGTCCAATGGGTTGTTTCTGGCTGAGGATCTGATTGCAGAACAGGCTCGGTTCGATGCCAGAGAAACAATGATCACCGGACCAATCTATGGTCCGAAAATGAAACTGCCCGCAGGCGAGGTGCAGGAACTGGAACAGGCGGTGCTGGATTCAGCTGGGTTATCGAGAGATGTCTTCAGGGTGTACAAAAAACTGACGCCGGGAGCACGGAGACCTTTGCTGCTCAGACCGGGCAATCTCCTGCTGAAGCCCCACGAATTCGGCTTATCACTCAGCTTTTCGATTCCAAGCGGCGCCTATGCGACGATCGTGCTGCGGGAATTCATGAAAGCGTGAGCCGCCGCTGACCGCATCCTGACGTCGACTGGGAATAAAAATGGGGGAGCGAACCGAGTTTCGCTCCCCCATTTTTTTACGGGCTCAACTTATTCTTCATCGACAAGCGGAGCGAATCCGCGTCGTACGGTGTTCTCGCAAATGTTGACCGGGAACATGAACTGAAGAAGGTAGTCAGGACCTCCCGCTTTGGTTCCGATGCCGGACATTTTGTATCCACCGAACGGATGCCGTTGCACGATGGCTCCCGTGATTCCGCGATTCAAGTAGATGTTGCCGACTTGCAGTTCCTCGCGAACTCGCTGCAGGTTTTTGGGGCTGCGGCTGTAAATGCCTCCGGTTAATGCGTACGGGGTGGAGTTCGCAATCTGGAGCGCCTGATCGAGATTCTTGGCACGCAGGACTGCGAGTACAGGGCCAAAGATCTCACCTTGAGCGAGTCGGGAATCAGGCTCGACATCGACAAAGATGTGTGGGCCAATGAAGTAACCTTCTTTGCCGATTTTGCCGACATCCGCCCCGACCAAGAGAGTGTTTTCCTCTTTGCCGATGGAAATGTAATCCTGAATTCGGTCGTAGGCTTCTTCATCGATCACCGGGCCGACATCTGTTCCCGGATGATCGGCCGGACCGATGACAAGGCTCGCAGCAGCAGCTTTGAGGCGTTCGATGAAGGCATCATAAACTTCATTCAGAACGATGACGCGAGAACAGGCGGAGCATTTCTGGCCGGCGTAGTCGAACGCACTATGAATCACGCCCTGCACTGAGTCGTCGAGATCTGCATCGTTATCGATGATGATGCAGTTTTTTCCACCCATCTCAGCGATTACGTGTTTGACGTTGGTTTGACCATCGACAGGGACAGCAGCCTGCTGGTTGATGAGTAGCCCCACATCGCGTGAACCTGTAAAGGCAATAATGTCAACGTCTGGATGTTGAACCAGCGTGGGGCCAACTTCCTCACCGTCGCCGGGAAGGAAGTTGATCACACCGTTCGGAATTCCGGCATCCTTGGCGATCTGCATCAACTTTGAAGCGATGATCGAAGACTGCTCGGCAGGCTTCATGACGACGGTGTTTCCGGTCACTAGGGCGGCCGCTACCATCCCCGTCAGAATCGCGAGTGGAAAGTTCCACGGAGCGATGACAACCGCGACACCGCGTGGCCGGTAGAAGTAGCTGTTCTCCTCACCAGTGAAATTGCATTCCAGCGTTTTGGTCAGGTCACGCATCGCGAGTGCGTAGTAATTGCAGAAGTCGATTGCCTCGGCGATGTCGCCATCAGCCTCTTTCCAGGTCTTTCCGCATTCGTAAACCGTCCAGGCAGCGAGTTCGAATCGTCGTTTCCTGATCTCCGAAGCGATCAATTCGAGGTACTCGCCGCGGTGATGTACCGGGACCTTGCGCCATTGGGACGATGCTGATTTTGCAGATTCGACCGCCTGTCGCGACAGGTCGGCCGTCGCGGAGTTAACAGTCCCGAGAGTTTCGGTTTTCTGGGACGGATTCCGTGATGCCAGAGTTGTTCTGGCGGTCATGGCTTTTCCGTTAATCACGATGGCGTAGTCTTTGCCAAACTGGGCCCGTACATCGCTGAGTGCCCGCTCCATTGCTTCCCGGTTTTCTTTGCGGCTGAAGTCAATGAGTGGCTCGTTTTTGAACTTCTGTACGGCGAAAACCTGATGATTCTCGGTCTGCGACATTTCCAACCTTTAACACCTGAGAAATTCAAAAATCGAAGAGTGCTGTTTTCGGAGGACTTCGTGGAAGAGTTGATCTTCTGAGAAGTCCTCACGTAGATTCTAAGTCTGTATTCACTTGTTTACGTCACAAGTAATGCAGGATCACCGGGAATGGGTCTTCAGTCAAGTTGACGAAGCTGGTTTCTAGGAGATCAGTCGGATCTTCATCGCTGGTCATCACAGAGACGGGCTGGATCAACATTGCGAGTCGAGAGCAGTCACTTTTGGAGCAGAGTCTGTTTCACAAGAGCTTGAAGGATGAATTTGTGGGCACTGATGTTTTATCGATTCAAAATTCCCTGCGTGATTTCGGGATTGATGGCTGGCTTCTTTACGACTTTCGTGGGAGCAACCCGCTGGCCCGCCGAGTGATGCAGTTCCCCGAAGACTCACTCAGTTCACGACGATGTGTTTATGGCATCCCAGCAACGGGATCGCCTTCACGAATTGTGCACCGAATCGAAGACAGTCAACTTGATCACCTGCCCGGCGAAAAGATTGTCTACCTCCGCTGGCAGGAATTTGCAGCAGCGATTGAAGGGTTCTGTAAAGGGAAGAAGCGGATCGCAATGGAATACGCTCCGAACGCGAGCAATCCATATATTTCTCGAGTCGATGCTGGAACGGTTGATCTGGTTCGAAGTTTTGGGGTTGAGGTCGTTTCATCTGGAAATCTCATTCAATTATATGAATCGACCTGGGACGACGACCAATGGGGGATGCACCTGCAAGCTGCGGAGGTAACAAATGCAGCTTACGGTGTTGCCTGGAGTTTGATTGCCGAACGAACTCGCGATGGCGGAACCGTGAGTGAGACGGAGGTTTCACAGGCGATTCTGGATTTTTTTGAATCTCGCGGGTGTGTGGCCGGGCATGCGCCCATCGTGGCCCGTCAGCAGCATTCCGGACTTCCTCATTATGAAACGGGATCTGGAGAAGACATCGCGATTCGCAGGGGTGACTTCGTTCTGGTCGACCTCTGGGCCAAGTTGAACAAACCACGGAGCGTGTTTAGCGATCTGACTCGCACCGGCTTCGTTGGCACTGAGGTTCCAGAACAGTTCACCAAGATCTTCAATATCGTTGCCGCTTCCCGCGACGCTGGTATTGCGAAGGTTCGGGAAGCATTCGCGTCGGGAACACCTGTGACTGGTGCGGAAGTTGACGACGTTGTGCGGGCGGTGATTCGCTCAGCTGGATACGGTGACTATTTCACCCACCGTACGGGCCATAGCATTGGTCAGGAAGTCCACGGAAATGGCGCTCACATTGACAATCTGGAAACGCAGGATTCCCGACAGTTGTTGCGGAGAACTTGCTTCTCAATCGAGCCCGGGATCTATCTGCCGGAATTCGGTGTTCGCAGCGAAGTCGACGTTTACATCGATGAAAATGGATTGGTACACGTCACCGGAGGAGAATTGCAGCGAGAAGTGATTCCAGTATTACGGGATTTTTGACAGAAAATCACGGTTGGACATTTTGGAAAATGTTGATCTGACGGGTTTTCGGGCATTCAAACACCGGTCGACTGATCAAATTAACACCGGCCGGTTTTGCTGGAGTTTCGGAGGGAATTTCGGTTTGGTGACGGTTTCTGCCGTAGTACAACTTCCCTATACTCTACAACCGGACTCCTGAGAGTTGGTATCACCGTCGTAGACAGAAAATCCGATACCTGATCCAGGAGCCCAAGGACTGGTGTTCCTCCGTGTTTTGGCTCGGATGTCTCCAAGATGGATACCATACGATGCTGTGTTGGAATCATTGCTTCCGCATTTTGTTATTGGCGACACCAGTATTGTTGTTGCCAGCCGTCACTCATGCGCAGTTCGTGCCTGGTTCAGGGACGTTTCTGATTGGGGATGATCTCGAAGATCCCACATTCACCTACACTGCCAATCTGCCCAAAAGCAGCAAAGAGGAAGATGAGCAGGTACGTTACCCGCTCGGCTTCAGCAGCAATGGCATGTGGTTTGAAAGTCCAAAACGCGGCTCGCCCGACTCCATCAAATGGGTAGAAACTCCCGCTGGCGGAATCCCCGGAAGCAAGGGCTGCCTTTACATGCGGACTCGCGATTCTGGAATCCCTGGATCACCGGGATACAACCTGCGAAAAGAAAACCAGAATCAGGCTCAGGATGACTTCATCATGAAGGCTCATCCGGTGAATGTTTCCTCGTCTCCAAGTACAACGGTTCGCGTCTATCTGCCGGAATGGAGCCAATGGGAACAGCGTAACGGCGTCTCATTCGGATACCGTGTTGGTCTTCAGGGACCAATGGAAAAAGACTCTCCGAGCGTCAGTCGTCGCCTGTTTGGACGCGGCAGGCCGAATAAAGTAACCGAAATCGAGCCATATTATCCCGGCTTCTTTATTCACTTCGTTCCCGAAAAAGATCCGATGAACAAGAAGGGGCACGCATACGCAATGCTCCTGTTGCGAGCCAATGAGCTTGGACACGAAATGCAGGGTCCGGTCATCGACGAGCCAGGTTGGTGGACACTCGGAATGTCGGTCACTCCAGATGGACGCCTCCACTACTATGCACGCGCAGGCGTCGAAGATCTCACGCAAGCTGACTACATCCGTTCTTCGCTCCCGTACAACATCCGGGGAACAACATTCAACACGATCTTCTTCAATGTCTGTTCAGCAGATAACGGACAAAGCTGGTCGACTCCATGGATCATTGACGAGCCGAAAGTCTTCTACGGCACAGTTCGTCAAAATCTCCAGGCCCAGCGACCAGGGGCGACTGCTCCCTAGTCCTAATTTCGCTTGATCGACGAAAATGAGTTGAAGGTTCGCACTGGAAATTGTGCGGACCTTTTTCGTTTTGTTTGTCCGGCGTGAGCCCTCTCCGCTAAGAGTTTCGGATAGGGACTGCTGGCAGGACGTGAGTCCTGATTTCAGCAGATTGGGAATCGCTTCCCGATTGCGATGCAGATCAATCGCTCCCCTTCTGCTTGATCAATCTGCCGTTCGCGTCGATTGCGCACCGAGGAGTCGTCCGAGTCTGCCGAAGCGTCCACTATGAAGCAGGATGAGGTAAGACGGAACAAGGATCGGGCGGACCACAAAGGTGTCGAGCAAGACCCCGAAGGCGAGTGCAAACCCCATTTGGACCATTCCCATCAATGAGCCTGCCATCAGGGTGGCGAACGACCCAGCCATGATGATCCCGCATGTGGAAATAATGCTTCCGGTCTTCATGAGAGCTTGGAGCACCCCGCCCACAGGTCCATGAGTCTCCTGCTCTTCCGTCACGCGGGCCATTAGCAGAATGTTGTAATCTTCACCGATCGCCACAAGGATCGTGAACAGGTAAATCGGGACCTTCCAGTCGAGCCCGTGAAATACGGTCGGATTCCAGAGATAAAAGACGACGTACGTCACCCCCATTGTAACGACGTAGCTGAAGATCACTGTGACAATCAGATAGGCACACACCGCTGGCGTCCGCAACATCAGGACGATAATGATGTACACAGAGAGAGTTACAAGGATGTAAATCAGAACGCGGTCGTGATCTGTGACGGACTTGATGTCCCGGATGCCTGCAGTCGTTCCCAGAGTGTGGATAACGGCTGATTCTCGCAGGATTTTTTGTTGCTCGGGGGAAATGCCCGACGACTCCGGGAGAACGATCGCCTCACGAACTGCTTTTTCCAGGCGTTCCAGAGTCTGCAGCGAGTCGCGTGAAAATGGGTCATCTTTGAGGATGACGTCCAACCTCATCACTTCCCCTTCCAGCGGACCTTGCCAGCTGGTGTAGGTCTGGTGTGAGAAGTTTCGCTTGGCAACTCGACTGGCGACGGTATTGAGACCATCGAGGTATTCAAGCGCTTTCGGATTGGTTCCAAGTGGGAAGAACTGGCTGCGGATATCCGCGATTCCAATCGGCGCATCGGCGGGGGCAAAAGTTCGATCGAACGTACGGACCTGCTGCATTTCAGTCGCCAGCAAATTGCTGGTGATCGCTGCACTGAGCTTTTCAGACGTCGGGAGATTTCTCAGGTCGTGTCCATCGAAGGTGTTTTCCAGCACGTCTTTCGGGAAGTGGATGAACAAGGTGTCCGGTCCAGTGATTCCCGCTGGATAGTGATTCTGAACGACTTTGGCTCCAACGACTGACGCCTCATTTTGCGGAAGATCGGAGAGCAGGCCGTAACTCACATCATCATGGAAATACGCTCCAACGATGGCCGCCGGCATCATGATCAAAATCGTGAGGAAAAAGACTCGACCCGGAAAACGACGCTGCAAGTCGGCCATCGTTTCCCAAAAACGTTCGAGCAGGCGCTGCTGCTGTAGCCAGTTCCAGATTGTTGAACTGGGGAGCCAGCCCGATTTTCGCCCAAATTCGGCACTCTTCACGTCTGGCCAGAATGCCCATTTTCCGAACAGCAGAAGGACAGCGGGGGCGAACGTTAAGCAGACGGTGAGCGCGACTGCCAACGCAAATGAAATTGCGAAACCTGCCTGGCGGAACTTTCCGAAATGGGAAAACATCATCATGGCGATTCCGACGATGCTCGTTCCAGCACTGGTAGCCAGTGCGGAACCGACCCTGTGGATCGAATGTCCAATCGCCACTGAATGCGGATTCCCGTGGTCGAGTTCTTCTTTGTAGCGAGCAATCAGGAACAGGCAGTAATCGACCCCTGCTCCATAGGCGACAACGGTGACGTAGACGTCCAGCCCGCTGAATAGCCCAATCCAGCCTTGTCCCGCCATGATGCGCAGGAGGCTTTTTGCAAGTTCAACCGCTACTCCCACGGTCAGCAGTGGGACCAGAGCAAGAAGTGGAGCCCGATAAATTGCCAGCAACAGAACCACGACCAGAATCTTCGTGAAAACCTCTGTGCGGTCAGCACTTTCTTCTTCCGCACGCAACATGTCACGGCCAACAGTGGCTGATCCGCTCAGCTCCATTGAAAGCCCAGTCGGCCGTAATTTCTGGAACTCGGGGTCGTCGACGAGTTGTTCGATTCGCCCAACAACCAGCCTGTTTTGACGTTCCAGGAACTCGGTTTTCAGGTCGACAATAACAAGCGTCGCCTTCTGGTTTTTACTTGTCAGCAACGGGCCAATGCGCGCGTCTGACGGTGAGACGATCGATTTGATCACTTGCTGGTCTGTCGGGATCTCGACATTCAGTTCGCGCTCTTGTTCGATCGTCCAGTCGTACCCTTTAGGGGTCGTGAGGCGAAGGCGTTCCAATCGTGGAACGAGGGACTCGTTGATGAATGCGATATCGTCTTCGGTCAGTCCGCTGGCTCGATCCAGTCGCTGCAGCACGATGACGACATTGCTCGCCATCGGGTCCTGCTGAACCGTCGTTCCGACCGAATCGGTATCAGAAGGGTCAGCGAGGCTGTCCTGAAATGCTTTTCGGTAGATCTCGACCGCTTTGACGCTGGGAGAATCTTTCGGGAGAAAAACGAGTTCACCGTCTTGCCAGACCGCTTCCTGAGTGGGAGCCATCGAGTAGGCAAACGCAGTGATGATGAGCCAGAATGCAATCCACTGAATCGGGTACCGACTGACAAGATTCCCTAGCAAACGATACATTTCGATCGAGACTCTCGCTGATATCAAACAGGAACGTGATCAAATGGAATTGGAATGGATTCGGTCTTGGGTGCGTCTGAAAATCTGACCGTAAATTGTTGTTTCCGTATGATTTGAACTAGTCTCGCGTGAATGGACGGCCTCACTGCTCATCAGGCGACCATCGATGAGTTGCCAACGGACGGTAATCGCAGCGATTCCCTGAAAGTGACCCTAACGAGGTATTCTTCGTCGGTCAATCTTGAGTATCGGAGTTCCATTGGACTTGAGGATTCTTTGGGAGAAAGCAGCAGTTACTTAGATTTTTTGTTCTGACGTGGACTGATCGGGTTTCGCTGTGTTTTCTAAATTCGCCAGAGTCTCGCGGGGTCTTGTCTCCAGTGCCACCCGAGGCAGATGCTTCTGGCTCAGAAAACTGATAGGATGTCGTCTGGAAATGAGACCTCATGTGTCCTTTCCCGTTTTCACCTGTTTGACTGTCTGATGAATTGAGTTAAATCTCCGATGGCACACCCTCCAGCGAAAATTCGTGCTCTTCGTGACGCCGGGTACTTTGAAATTCAATGGAGCAATGGCCCGCTATTGCGATACCCATTTAAATTTGTGCGATGCGAGTGCCCCTGCGCTTCATGCGTCAACGAATTTACTGGTGAGAAAATGCTGAATCCAGATACGATTCCGGAAAGCGTGGTCCCGGATGGTGTCAGCTTCAGCGGGAACTATGCACTGAAAATTCAGTGGAATGATGGTCATAACACCGGGCTATACACCTGGGAACATCTCGAAAAACTTGCTGACGACAGTGCAGTAAAACGTGGCGAAAATTGAGCCGTCGCCCCTCGATTCGGTGATTGGTTCAGAACGGACGCGATGAATTCATTTTGTTGATCGGTTGGTCACTCTGTTACCGGGAGACCGCGGCGAATGGTGGCAGCAACTCGTTGCAAGCAGAGTCAATTTCAACTCAGCGTTGATTGCCACTGGATCCCCATGCTCTCTGTGATTCGCTTGAATTGAACGTCAGCACTCGATGATGAGCACTCCCATTCTACCGCTGCTGGATTCTTTCTCGCGTCGCCACACGCATCTCAGAATCAGCGTGACTGACCGCTGCAATATTCGTTGCTTCTACTGTATGCCTGCCGGCCCTGTCGATTTTATGGAACGACAGGAACTGTTGAACTTCCATGAAATCGAGCGATTTGTTCGGCTGATGGTGTCGCTCGGGGTCAACAAGATTCGTTTGACCGGCGGGGAGCCGCTGGTCCGGAAAGACCTCCCCTCTCTCGTCGAGTCCATTTCCCGCATCGACGGTGTTGTCGATATCGGTTTGACTACCAATGGAATTCTTCTCGCCGACCAGGCTGAATCGCTATATCAGGCGGGACTGCGTCGATTAAACGTCAGCTTGGATGCGCTCGACCCAGTGAAATTCAAGGAAATCACGCGGCGAGATGGTTACGAGAGAGTGCTGGAAGGGATCGAAGCTGCCCAAAAAGTGGGGTTTCGGAAAATCAAATTGAATGCTGTTGCGATTCGCGGGATGACCGAAACTGAAATCGTCCCATTCGGATGGTTTGCGAGAGAGACCGGGTGTCAGGTCCGATTTATCGAGTATATGCCGCTCGATGCAGAGAGCCGGTGGGAGCGAGAGAAGGTTTTGCTCGCCTCTGAAATTCAGGAGATTCTGACTCGCGAAATCCAGCCATTAGTCGCGGTAAACTCCTCCGATCCGGTCGCACCTGCAGCGGAGTTTCGCTTTCAGGATGGACTCGGGGAGATTGGCTTCATTCCGTCAGTGAGTGAACCATTCTGCGATCGCTGTAACCGTTTTCGGCTGACGGCGGATGGAAAACTTCGTAGCTGCCTGTTTAGCCTCGAAGAGTTCGACATTCGAGATCTCATGCGTTCCGGGGGAAGTGATTCCGCCATTGTGGAGGTTGTTCGCGACGCAATCTCCCGGAAGTGGTCAGGCCATCATATCAACCATCCAGATTTTGTTCAGCCAGTGCGCACGATGCACTCAATCGGCGGTTGAAATCGATTATTCGATGTCGAGTTCGGGCGGTACCGGATCCGTTGGGGCGGCTGGATCGCTTGGGAGCGGAGGGAGTTTTGCCCCTTCGTTCAACTGTGTTGGATCCTCAATCGGCTTGATTTGAGTCGGCACGACAAGTGTGTCATTCGGGTCTGCGCCGGTGTCTGGCCGCGGAGCGATTTGAGGTTCTGCAGGGACCGGTCTGGCGAAATTGGAACGATCGCGAGGAACATACATCGGGTTGTGGATGTACCCAGGTTGGCGACGCGTCGCGCGGTTATGGGGTTCCTCGATCAGACGACTGTTGATCCGAGACGCTGTCCAGTCTGGATACCCAATCCGGGTGAGATCCCAAGTGGGGCGATAGAATCGATCGAGATGGGGGCGCCGGTCAGCGACGTGATCGATCGAGTCCTGAAAACGCTCAGTTACTCCAAAACACTGACACCCGGTCATCGCTAGGAGCAGGACACCGTACGATAGTGAATGGGTGATCTGCATATTTCGGTCCGCCTACCGGAAATTCTACCTGTATCGGGAGTATCGGTTTGGATCTGGTCAAACTTTTCTGTTTGTCATGAAAACGAGCCCATTGCTGCCACGGCCGTGTTGATTCGAGACGACATGTTGCCGTTCGCAAACGTATCCCTACGAACGGAAAACTTTCTTCACTTCTTTTGCGAAGATTCGCCCCTTGGACAGGAGTTTGGCTGGATAGAACGTACCGTTAATAAAGGTGCGTGGCCGCCCAGTAAGGATGTAAGCACATGGAAGAGTGTTTGGAACAATCGTTCGAAGTCGACGAGGCAAATTCATCTGGTGATGAGGCGTTGCCGGAGGGGGGAGCACCTCCTTCGGAATTGGTCGAGCAGATTTCGAACGCAATCACACTGATTTGCGATGGCTATGGACGAGGCTGTCGGAAATTCACAGGTCAGGATCTCAGCTCCACCGTCTACGGCAGCAGACGCGAAGCGGCGCGGGAACAGGTTCTGATTCCATTCTATATCAGTTCGATGACATTGAATCAGAACGGTGAAATAGTCTCTCAGGGAGAGCCTCAAATCGTTGTGACTCGAGATATTTCGCAACGAGGGGTTGGGTTCCGGAGCGACTTTGCGGTTAATTCTCCGCATGTCATGGCTGAGTTTGACCACCAGTCCGTTGGGAAAATCCGGTTTTTACTCAATATTCGATGGACGCGTCGGGTGACTCCTCACAATTACCTCGTTGGCGCGTTTATTAAGCGGTTGATTGCCCCCCACGAAGTGGCCTCAGTCTAAATGATTCGAAACGCATTTGGCAAATTGCGGAGTGGAACTCGCATTCTCTGTGAATGACCATCTTCAGAAGGACGTTCTGCGAATCCGTCAGCGGCTTTTGTTCTGAAAACAGCGATTGAGTGGTGGTAACTGGGCTGAGATTGTGCAAACGAAGCTTGTCGAGGCAAGTTCTGAAACCTGGGTGGATGTGAAGCGGTAGAAGATACGTAGACCTTTTGGTCGCTGAGTGTTGTGCTTTTGTTAAAATTAACTCGCACGCGAAATAGTTCCTCCATGTCCAGTGTTTGCCCGAACTCCTTTCGAAATTTCATCAATGTTGCTTTTACGGAACGGTTCTTCTGATCGCGAAGATTTGGTAGTTTAGAGAAATTACAATCACTCTCCTGGTGGAGTTCTATACATGATGCGGCGTTTCGTAGTATCAGCACTCATGTTGAGTGTGCTGGTGATTTCGGGGACAGTGAGTGCACAAGAAGGCACTCCAGCGAAGTCGAAGTTTGACCAGCTAATTGAGAAGAAGAAAAAAGTCTCTGGAATGTGGACCGCCTATTACGGCGACCAGCAGATATTGATTGAGCTGTCTGCCGATGCTCTGAAAAAAGAGTATTTCATTGTCCCATCGATCTCTCGCGGGATCAGCCAAGGGCAGGTGCTGGGGGGAATGTCTTGGGGATTTGGTGACGACGCGATCTGGGCGTTCAAAAAATCTGAAGACAAAGTCTTCGTGTTGCAGCGGAATGTTCGCTTCCGCGCGAAGCCCAATAGCCCTGAAGCGAGTGCTGTTCAACTTGCTTACAGCGACAGCATTCTCTACTCCCTTCCGATTCTCACTCAGTCACCCTCAGGTGGAACACTGGTCGACATGACTCAGGTGTTCATGAATGACGACCTGCAAATCGGTCCGGAAATCGGGCCGGGCTTCCGCTTCGCCGGAGATCGTTCCACTGTCTCGTCCTTGAAGGCATTTTCCGAAAATCTTGAGTTGCAGATCAACGCTGTTTACAGCGGCAGTTCCCACATCGAGACCGTACCGAACTCACGCGGAGTTCAGGTAGGCGTTCATTACAGCGTCAGCGTACTTCCCCCTGTCGGAAGCAATGGATTCAAGCCGCGCGTCGCCGATGATCGTGTCGGTTACTTCCTGACCGCCGTCAAAGATTTCTCGGATCGAGACGATCCCGATCACTTTGTTCGCTATGTGAACCGTTGGAATTTGCAGAAACTCGATCCAGAGCTCGAGATCAGCATTCCAAAAGAGCAGATTGTCTTCTACATCGAGAACACCGTTCCGGTCTTTCTTCGACCCACAGTCGAGGCGGGGATTCTGGAGTGGAATAAAGCCTTTGAGAAACTCGGTTTCTCGGGCGCGATCAAGGTGAATCGTCAGCCGGCAGATCCATCGTTTGATCCAGAAAACATTCATTACAACACGTTCCGTTGGATTACCGCTGACGCGGGAATGGCGATGGGGCCTTCTCGTATCGACCCACGTACCGGTCAGATTCTCGATGCCGACATCATCTTCGATGCATCATTTCTGGATAGCTGGAGTTCACGCTGGGAGACTTACCGAAGCGAAGAACCAAAGCCGGCTGGAGCAGACCTGTTCCGGGAAGATCTGGGACGTGGATCGATTCCGTTTGGGCATCGTCATTCTGCGTCCTGCAACTATTGTCAGGAAATGCAGCGATATAACGGATTCGCAGCGGCCGTTTTCGCAGCGAGCGATGTCTCCAAAGGGGGCGAGCTCCCACTGGAATTTGTTCACGAAGGAATCAAAGAAGTTGTGATGCACGAAGTGGGACATACCCTCGGGCTCCGTCACAATTTCAAAGCCAGCACATGGAAATCGCTGGAAGAAATGCAGGACAAAGAAAAGTCCCGAGCTGAAGGAATCGTTGCGAGTGTGATGGACTACACACCGCCCAATATCCACCCGGATAAAGCTCAGCAAGGTCTCTATTACACTCAAACACTCGGACCCTACGATTACTGGGCGATCGAGTATGGATACCGACCATTCTCTGCGAATGAAGCACAGGAACTGAAGAAGATTGCTTCGCGATCAGGTGAGCCAGCATTGGCTTACACCACCGACGAAGACACCCGTGGGGTTGATCCAGACCCACATTCTGCTCGGTTCGACCTCGGTAAAGACCCACTCGAATACGCAAAACGCCAGATGGAAGTCACTACGAAATCCCTGCCTGGCGTTCTTGATCGAGTTGTTAAAGAAGGTGATGGATACCAGCGTGGACGTCAGGCGTTTCGGCTGCTGATGGGCGAGTATTGGAAAGCTGCCGGAACAATTTCCCAGTTCCCGGGCGGGGTCTATCTCGCACGTGATCACAAGGGGGATAAGGATGCTCGCGCTCCATTCGTCCCTGTTGAGCCTGCGAAGCAGCGGGAAGCGATGAAGATTCTTTCAGAATCAGCATTCGCTCCGCCACCCGTTCAATCGAAAGACCTGAACTACCTGGCTGTTTCCCGATGGAGTCACTGGGGAATGATGAGTCCTTTCCGTCAGGATTTTGCTGTCCATGATGAAACGCTGATGCAACAGGATGCGATCCTCGGGCGTCTGCTGAGCGGCATCGTCTTGGACCGAATTCTTGAAAACGAATTCCGCGTTGAAGCGGGCCAGGATGCCTACACACTGGCTGAGCATCTGACTGCTTTGAACAATGCTGTGTTTTCCGAATGGGCTGTGAAGCCAGAGAAGGAAAAATACGACAACCGTGACCAGCTGATTCTGGGCTTCCGTCGAAATCTCCAGCGGCAGGCGATTCGTCGACTTGCTTCGCTGGTTTCGCAGCAAGTTTCCAGCCCAGCGGATGCTCGCACATTGACCCGCATTCATCTGGAAGATCTGAAGAACAAGGCTCAGGCTCTTCTAGCTACTGAAAACCTCGTGGTCGATGACTACACTCGTGCCCATTTGCTCGACTCAGTCAGTCGAATTGACACGGTTCTCAAAGCGGAAATGAAGATCGACGCTCTGAACTAATCAGTGGAAGTTCGTGAAATTCGAACCCCTGCCTCCCTCGCGGATGCAGGGGTTTCTGCATTAATTCGGGTGATTTTCCGATCGAACGCCGCGAAATGAGGCTGCATTTCCGCAACACGGCGGAATCATTACCATCTTCTCGATAGAAGTAGGGGTGGAATTCGCTCCCGACTGGTTGATTTCAATTTCTTTCGTTCCAGTGATGTTCGCAATGAAAACTGTTTGTCTGTTTGATATCGATGGAACACTGCTCGACTCCGGAGGCGCCGGGCAACTGGCGATGGAGCAGGCGCTTCTGGATGTCTTTCAGGTCACTGGACCGTATGGAGATATTCCTGCTGCGGGTCGCACCGACAAGGCAATTACGACAGACCTCTTCAATCACCACGGACTTCCGGTGACCGATGAGAACTGGGCGGTCTTTCTCGAAGCCTATTTGAAGCATCTCCCCCCCTCTCTCTCGGCGAAGGATGGCGTTGTTCTGCCGGGGATTATCGACGTGCTGAATGCACTGAGTTCCCGGGACGATGTCGCACTCGGACTGCTGACCGGCAATCTCGAGGTCGGTGCGCGATTGAAGTTGCAGCACTATGACATCGATCACCATTTCCATTTTGGTGGATATGGCGATACCCATTTCAATCGCGATGAAGTTGCGCAACTCGCTTACGAGGCTGCTTCCCGTCATTTGCAGTTTGAGATTCAAAAAGAGAAGTTGTGGGTGATTGGAGATACTCCAGCAGATATCCGGTGCGGACGGTCTATCGGCGCAAAAGTGCTGGCTGTCGGAACAGGGATTTTTTCGATGGACGAACTTCGCAGCCATCAGCCAGATTTACTGTGTGAATCACTGGCGGAAGTGGAATATGTGGTCAGTGAATTGGTGAAGTGAGTTCATGTAAAATTCTGGGCACTCATCTCTCGAGTGTCGGTGAATCAGGTGCGCGTCCCGTTTTCCACAATTGAAGAGTTCAGGTGCTCATGCCGACAGGGCTGATTCTATTTCTCTGTGCATTGATATCGTTTCTAATCGGATCGATTTCGTTCTGCCTGTTGATTGCTCGAGTGTTTGGTGGGTTTGACCTCAGGACTCGTGGAAGCGGCAATGTTGGAGCGACCAACGTTGGACGCACAATGGGAGCAAAATGGGGCATCACTGCCCTGCTCCTCGACGCAGCAAAAGGTGCATTACCGGTCGCTTTTCTCCCTGCTCTCCTGAATGTGCCTGAGCATTTGAAAACACACGCCGCAGTCCTCTGTGGGGTGGCTGCGATTCTGGGGCATATGTTCTCATTCTTCCTGCAGTTCAAAGGGGGGAAGGGCGTGGCAACGGCGTTAGGTGTTGTCGGAGTGCTCGCCCCTACGTCTATGGGAATCGCATTTCTATCGTTTGTCCTCGCGTTCGCTGCATCGCGGATTGTCTCTCTCTCCTCGATGGTGGCAGCAGTGGCATTTGCGGTCGCTCAGTTTTCGCTGTTCGGATCGAAGTTGTGGACGCCGGATGCTTGGAGTCTCGGTGCGTTTAGCGTCGCGATTCCTTTACTGATCATCCTGAAACACCAATCAAACATTGTCCGTCTGTTGAAGGGTGAAGAGAAGAAGTTCACAATGAAATCCGCAGAGAAGTCCTCAGAGTCGCCAAAGGGACCAGACTCCCCTGCAAGTTAGAACCAGATTCAATTGAGCGCTGCGTTAGGGCTGATCACGATGACGGTTTAACTGGCTCTTTCATTTCTGGGTTAAAACCGCATCGAATTGGGGTGTACAGGCCGGTTTCTTTTTTTGCCTTGAAAAGGATTCAGCAGTGGACGATCGCGATTCAGGTAACTGTTAACCTGCATGTCGAGTAGGAAAAACGCTGGCCAACTCCAGTGATCTCTTTGGGATAGCTGGAGTTTTCTCATGCGCGACGGTCCCATTCGTGATTGGAGTCGTGGCGGTTACTCATAGACCTGATTTGGTTGCATTGACTCCCATTATGTGGGCTGGGCTTCTGTTCCTTGGTGGGGCTGCGGTGTCAACGTGCTACTCAGCGAAGTGACTGATGAAATTTGCCATAGTCGTGACTGCGAATAAAAAGAGGCTGCCGTTCGAAGGCAGCCTCTGTCATTGAATCGAATACGAATTCGAGAGTTCAGCTTTGCGATTCCTTGAGCTTCTTCAGCTTCTTTTCAATCTTCTCGTTAATGCGGGCAAACTGCTTCAGCCAGCGATCATAGTCTTGCGTCTTGAAAGCAAAGAACTCACCAATTTCTGGATGAGGCAGTAGGAGAAACTGCTCATCGTGAATCCCCTGCACGATCACGTTGGCGACATGTTCCGGTGTCACCGCGTTCATGTGCAAAAGTTGGTGAACAGGATCGCTCAAGTCGAGGAAGTCTGTCGCGACGCCCGCTGGGCAGACGCACGAAACTCGAATCCCCTTCTTCTGATAATGAACAGAGAGCCATTCCGCGAAGGCCACTGTTCCATGCTTTGTGACAGAATACGGGGCGGAGCCAATCTCTGTGAGAATTCCGGCGGCGGAAGCGACCTGTACGAAGTAGCCGCTTTCTCGCTCCAGCATTTTGGGAAGTGCGGCCCGCGAAGCGTAAACGTGAGCCATCACATTGACGTTCCAGTTTCGCAACCACTCTGCGTCTGAGACTTCTGGGCCACCCTTGGTTGTGATCCCGGCGTTGGAAACGAAAATGTCGAGTCCGCCAAGTTGCTCTTCGGCGAAAGTGACGAGCTTCTGGATGTCTGGTTCGTGCGAGACATCACAGCGAAAGGGCGTTCCGTTGATCTCGGCAGCGACAGCTTGTGCCCCTGCTTCATCCAGATCGGCGACGATGATGTGCTTGGCGCCCGCTTTGGAAAACGCCCGGCAAATCTCTTTGCCGATCCCGTTGGCGCCCCCGGTGACGATCGCAATTCTTCCCTGAATTTCCATCTGACGCTCCCGTCATTCCTGTTTCGGACAAATCATGTCACCTGTGTTATTTATTGAGCTGAATCCCCGCGATGGCAATCGGGTGAACAGTGTTGTTCGCAGCGTGTGATGGACATCGATGGACTCTCATCAACACGCTGCGAATTGCTCACGAAACCGAAATCTGCCTAAACGCGAAGTTCTTCCGCTTCTGTATGCAGTTCAGCGGCGTACTTCTTGCGAATGGGGTCGACCACTTCAGCGACGAACTCATCCACCTGCTCAGGACTACGACCGATGAATCGGGAAGCATCCAGTGCGTTTTTGAGGTCGACTTTCGCGAAGAGTGGATCTTGTGACAGGCGGTCCAGCAGGTCGTTCGCCAGTCCGTGTTCTTTAACCTGACGCGCGGCGTCCACGCTGTGAATCCGAACCGCTTCGTGAAGTTTCTGTCGGTCCCCGCCCGCCTGGACTCCAGCCATGAGAATCTCTTCCGTTGCCATGAAGGGGAGTTCCTCTGCGAGACGACGAGCGATGACTTTCGGATAAACGATCAGTCCTTCTGCGACATTTCGATACAGGATGAGCACGGCGTCAATCGCAAGAAACGCCTGAGGCAACGACAATCGGCGGTTGGCACTGTCGTCGAGTGTGCGTTCCATCCATTGAACGGCAGCAGTTTGATCTCCGTTCTCACTCAAGCTCATTGCAAATCGTGCGAGTGCACACATGCGTTCTGCCCGCATTGGGTTTCGCTTGTACGCCATCGCTGAAGAACCGATCTGTTTGTCTTCTTTCGGTTCTTCGATTTCTTTCCAGCTTTGGAGTAATCGCAAATCACTGGCAGCTTTGTGGGTGGTCTGGCCGATTCCATTCAGCACAGCGAGAACCTGTGAGTCGACTTTGCGGGTGTAGGTTTGACCAGTGACCGGGTAGGTCTGATCGAAACCCATCTTGGCGGCGACCATCTTGTCGAGTTGCAGGACTTTATCGTGATCTCCCTTGAAGAGAGTCAGAAATGTCGCCTGAGTTCCGGTGGTTCCCTTCGCGCCGCGGAATCTCAGAGTCGCGAGACGGTGTTCAACTTCTTCGAGGTCGAGTACGAGATCATGGCACCAGAGAGTCGCTCGCTTGCCGACGGTTACTGGCTGGGCTGGCTGCAAGTGAGTGAAGCCCAGACATGGAAGGTCACGGTATTGGACGGCGAACGTTGAAAGTCGATCGATGACCTGTACGAGTCGCTTGCGGATTAATTCGAGGCTCAGCCGGATCTGGATCAGTTCCGAATTATCGGTGACGTAGCAGGAAGTTGCTCCGAGGTGAATAATCCCAGCAGCCTGTGGGCACTGATCCCCATAAGCGTGCACGTGTGCCATGACGTCGTGGCGCACTTGCCGTTCGTATTTGGCTGCGACGTCGAAATCGATGTTGTCGACGTTTGCGCGGAGTTCTGCGATTTGAGCATCCGTGATCTCAAGACCGAGTTCCTGCTCGCTTTCCGCAAGTGCCACCCAGAGTTTCCGCCACCAGGAGTGCTTTGCCTGAGCAGACCAGATCCCGCTCATCTCTGAGGAAGCATAACGTGAATTCAACGGGTTTTGATAAATCGAGTGCGACACGCGTTTTGCCAGCTTTTCTGAATGAGAACTGAGTTTGATTTGATCTTCGCATGCTCTCGACATTGGCGAAAAATCGCAAGTTCGCGGGAAAATTGAGAAGTCGAATTCCCGTTGTTAGTCGTCAATTTCCAGCTTCTGACCTCTTTCAAAGTCTCTCAAGACGCTGGTGTATCGTCAGAGCCAATACCGAGAGTGGACCTTGACCAAAAATCGAAAACCGGAGTAGATTCCCCATCGGTTTGTTGGGCGCTCCCCTCGCGTCTGCCAAATTGAATTCCCCTCACTCGACGAGTTTCCATGTCATCGGATCTCCTTGAAAATTCTGGTCATCGCCCTCGATTGTCGCCGTGGAGGCAGCGATTGAAGGATGCAGAGACCGGTTTGAGAATTGGGCTCCGAGGCGGAAGTACCCTTTTTGCCCACTTCTTTTTCACAGCGACGGTGGTTCTCGCCAGTTCGGTGCTCCAACTGACCAATCTGGAATGGGTCATCCTGATTTTGGTGCTTGGGTTCTCGTTTTCATCCGAGTTGATGTTTCAGGTGCTGCGGGCGTTGTCCAATGAACTTCCGCGTCGTTTCGACAACGTGGTCTATCTTGGGACAACCGCGGTGATGGTGACTCACCTGACCACTGTGATCGTTTGCACGCTGGTATTGTGGAAGCGATTTGCCATGTTGTGGCGAGTCTGAACGATCAGGCTGTCAGTGCTTCTTGATCGCGGCATCGATCGAGTTTGATGCGATCCGCACTCCGGGGAATTTCTCGATCTCCCTGAAGTGAAGGATGCGACCGCACCTACTATACTGCTGGTTTGCCGAACGGCGCCGATCGTAGGACTGACTTGGGATGTGAGTACGTTCTAAGTCGTTTGTTGAACGGTTCTTTCATAACTTATGTGTGCAGAATTTGCTGTCAGAAGACGACAGCAGAGAACACGAGAGATTTGCTAGTATGTCGCCTCCGACGAGCTCACCTCATCCGTCGATTGATCTAAAACCTTATTTCTACACCATGAACGATATCGATGAGTCGTTCGGTGGCAAATTGAACTGGGCTGAGTTCTTCGGAAATGACAATCCCGTAGAAATTGATGTCGGATGCGGTCGCGGGCTGTTTCTTTATCACGCAGCGGCGGCCAATCCAGAGATCAACTATCTCGGGATTGAAGTGGACTACAAAGAAGCTCGACGTGGTGCGATGCGTCTGAAGAAAAAGGGCTATGCGAATGCCCGCGTTCTCGGCGGCGACGTCTTTTACGCCTTCCGGAAATTCATCGACCCACATTCGCTGGAAGCGATTCACGTTTACTTCCCGGACCCCTGGTGGAAACGCAAACACCGAAGCCGACGGGTGTTCAATGATCAGTTCACTGATCTTGCTGCCGGTTTGATTCGCAAAGGGGGACTGCTCCATTCCTGGACAGACGTGGAAGAGTATTTTGGGGTGATCTCCTCTTTGATGAATCACCACGAACTATTCGAGACCCTTCCTGCTCCTGTCGAACGGGCACCTGAGGATGACATGGATTATCAGACAAGCTTCGAGCGAAAGAAGCGGAAACTGGGAATGCCCATTTACCGTGGGAAATGGCTGCGGAAATCCTGATTCGATTCCACCGTAAAAATTTTTGTTCTTAGGTGAACCTGATTCCCGGCGGGTTCTTCTGTTCTCGGCAAAAAGTGATGAAGTCGCTGGACAGATATTCGTAAAACACTGAAACTTTTTGTTCAGACCAAATTACAGCTTCAAGAGGCACTTCATGCACTTCCAAACGCGTTGCGTTCATACTGGTGTCGATAAAGACAAGACGTTCAATAGCTGCACAACACCGATCTACACGTCGTCGACTTTCTATTGGGATGATCTGAAGACTCACCGCGGATTCGACTACACACGGAGCGGCAACCCGACCCGCGCTGCGCTGGAAGAGAATTTGGCCGCCCTTGAAGGAGGAATCTCCTGCCGTGCGACCAGCACAGGAATGTCGGCCGTTTTAGCTGCCCTGCAGCTATTTAAGCCCGGTGATCATATCATTACCGGTCACGACATTTACGGCGGAACTTATCGGTTGTTCGCGAATATTCTGACCGAACAGGGATACAAATTCAGCTTCGTCGACATGGGAGACGCGGAAAACGTTCGTCAGGCGATCACTCCAGAAACCAAAGCGATCTGGATTGAAACTCCGAGCAATCCGCTGCTCAACATCGTTGATATCGCCTCGATTGTCGCTG
Source organism: Planctomicrobium mucosum (assembly GCF_051466335.1). Classification (NCBI taxonomy): domain Bacteria; kingdom Pseudomonadati; phylum Planctomycetota; class Planctomycetia; order Planctomycetales; family Planctomycetaceae; genus Planctomicrobium; species Planctomicrobium mucosum. The sequence goes on from NZ_CP195793.1 coordinate 2,642,285, forward strand.
TCGCGAAGTCTGCAAATCTGGTCACGCTGGCTGACAACACATTCCTCTCTCCTTACTTGCAACGTCCGTTTGAGTTGGGTGTTGATGTTGTCGTTCACTCGACAACGAAGTACCTGAATGGTCATTCAGATGTGGTCGGTGGTGCGGTCATCACTCGTACTCAAGAGCACGCCGACAAGGTCGCATATTACGTTAACGCCATGGGCTTGGCTTGCAGCCCGTTCGATGCGTGGCTGGTATTGCGTGGCGTGAAGACGCTTCCGGTCCGAATGGAAGCTCATCAGCGCGGTGCGATTGCTGTCGCCCAGGCGCTTGAGAAGCACCCGAAGGTCGACCGGGTCTACTTCCCCGGACTGGAGTCTCACCCTCATCACGAACTCGCCAAAAAGCAGCAAAAAGGCTTTGGCGCAATGGTGAGCTTCGATCTCAAGGGAGGACGTCCTGCCGTCGAAGCGATGTTGAAGAAGATCAAAATGTTCCTGCTCGCTGAGTCGTTGGGCGGTGTGGAATCGTTGATCGAATTCCCAGATACGATGAGTCACGCCTCGATGACTCAGGAAGCGCGCCGTACCGCTGGAATCAGCGAAAGCACCGTGCGTCTTTCTGTCGGAATCGAGCATCCGGAAGATCTTGTGGCAGACCTGCTGCAGGCAATTGGATAATCGATTGCTGTTTCTGAAACTGTACGGGCACACTCGTCGTCACTCCGGCGAGTGTGCTTTTTTGTCATTGTGTCCGTGTTTATCGGCTATCGTTGACTCAGCATTCCTATCGAGGTTGATTCAGGAAGTCGGATCAAGTCATACTTTCTCTTCGTCGACGATAGTCACAGAGTTGGTAAACAGAGTTTATCTGTTCGCTCTGTCGTCGCATCTCGATTATCCGGGATGCCCGGGAGACAGTCGGACCGATGGTAAGGTGACAACGGAAGGTAGCCTTGATGAAACCTCGAGCGACCCTGACAGGAGTGGGAAGATGAATGCTCGCTCCGAGCTTCAGCGACAATCATCGCATCGATCTGCGGGGGGATTTACGATCCTGGAACTGCTGATTTGCGTCGCGCTTGTGGCGGTGCTGTTGGCTTTGGTGTTCCCGGTTCTCGGGACCGTCCGTGAATCCTCACGGCGCGTGCAGTGCAGCAATCATCTGAAGCAGATTGGTTTGGCAATTCAGGGATATCACGAATCCTTCGGGTACTTGCCCCCTGCTTGGCGCTGGCATGAATCGCGAAAAACTCTGTTCGGCTGGCTTCCCCCGTTGCTGCCGTACCTTGGGCAACAGGAAGTTTTTCATCAGATTAATTTTTCTAAACCGCTGGAACATGAGGAGCACTCGGGGCTTCGCGAACTGTCATTGCCGATGTTCACCTGTCCTTCGGATTTGATGATGAATTCATTCCTGCTCTACAGCGAGCCGAGGAACGATGACTATTCGGTCGACGTACCGCTGGTGCAGTTGCCCTCTGCCAGTTACATCGGCGTGTTCGGTGTCAGTGAACCAGATGATGTGTGGAACGTCCAATCCGGATGTGGTCCATTTTCGAGCGACCAAGCTGTACGCATTGAGGATTTCGCTCAAGGAGCTTCGTCAGTAATTCTGGTCGGGGAACGCAGAATGTCGACGATTCCATCGACTTGGCTGGGCGTTGATGTGCGGGGGGAAGACGCCCACTGTCGAATTCTTGGAAATCTGAACTTAGGGCCGAATGTTCCAAATGCAGATGAATGCGAGTTCACCAGTCGTCATCCAGGCTGTGCGAATTTTCTCTGGGCGGATGGGCACGTCGCAGCGATTTCGAACAAAATCGATCGATTGGTCTATCAGCAACTTGCCGGAAACCTGGCAAGAAAAGTGTATTAATTCGAACCTTATTAAACTCTTTGCCAGACTGATTGACGGCAAGCAATGGATCCTGTGCAATCGTTGAATGATGATGAAGCAGATCTGGAATTGAAAATCATGTCGTATCGACTGACAAAATGCGAATTGGAAGTCATGAACGTTGTGTGGCAACGCGGAGCTGTGACTGTGCAGGATGTCTGCGACGGTCTGGAGCGTCCGTTGGCTTATTCCACCGTGATGACGACCTTGCGCATTCTGGAGCAGAAACGGAAGGCGCTCGCTCGAAGGAAATCGGGACGTGCTTTCGTTTATGAACCGATCATTACGCGCTCAGATGTGTCGGAGACGCTATTGGGAGACTTGCGTGAGCATCTGTTTGGTGGATCTCTCGCTTCGTTAGTCGTCAGTCTTCTTGGGAGCGAAAAGATATCCAAGTCTGACATCGCTGAGATGAAAGCAGCTTTGGCCAGGCTGGAGGAAAGTGAATGAGCTTTTCCCAGTTTCTAGAGGTCTTTTCCTCTGTGAGCCTGCAGGCGGCTTTGTACGTTCTGGTCTGTGCTTTCCTCGTTCGGCTGACATCGAATGATCAGACACGATGGCGAATTTGGTCCAACTGTCAGATTGGATTGCTGGTTCTGGTCTTTGTCGCGTTATCGTTTCCGCATTTGAGATTGTTTCCGATAGGTGAGATCGGAAATGAGCAACAACTCTCTCGCGAAGTGACGCGCCAATACTGGATCGCTGGAATCATCGGAAGCGTTTGGGCGGCCGGAGCGCTTGTTCTCGTTGGCCGATTGATAGTCGCATCGGGGCGGCTCTTACTCTTCTTTCGGCGACTGGAAAAACTCACGCCTGAAGCGGAGAGGCTCTCTAATTCAATCAAGCGCCCTCACCAACTTGCACATGTGCAGATCTATCTCTGCGACGGCCTCGACGCTCCATTTTGCTGGCAGTTTCAGAATCCAGTTATTGTGTTGCCAAAACACTTTCTTGAGTACAGCGATCATGAATTGGGATTGGTCCTGAATCATGAATTTGCGCATCTCACAGAGAATCACTCTTTGGACCTGTTCCTTCAGCAGTTCGTGAAATGCCTCTTCTGGTTTCATCCTCTGGTCCTCTGGGCTGCTCGCAAGAATGATCTGTATCGAGAGTTGATGTGCGATGCAGTTGCGGCCCGAAGTCGTCAGGAGATTCAGGATTATCTACGGTTACTGATCCGCGTGATGGAGCGTTCGCAGGTGGGGACAACCGGCCCGCTCCGAGTCGGTGTGAGCTTTGCTGCCCGTAGAAGTGAAATCCAATTGAGAGCCAAGCGAATGGAAGAACGGGCTCTCAATAACGGAGTTGTCGGTGAACACAGCCTCTGGCTCCCTCGCGGGGCACTGTTTGCCACGGTAGTGGTCACTCTCGTCTGGTTGCCAATCGACGCGCTAAGTTCACCGCGTGCTGTCTGGTCTGCGTGCCCTCGCTGGACTGCCGAACTGCTCCATGAGGTTGGAGTCAGCACACGAGATTTCGAAGTTTACGATCGTCGGTTGCAAATCTTCGATGAACCTTCAGTTGGCCCTCAGTTCTACGATTGAACTGCGATTACATTTTATCCATCTCTGCCGAAGTCGAGCGATCGTACTGATCATTCTCCGCTTGGCCCTCTGAGGGCACAATCATCGGAACTTCTGGACTGCTCGAATGTTCGGATAACTGTGTAGATGTGACCTGAGTGGCGGTTTTTGCCGGTTCCTTGGGTGGCTCGAGGGATCACGGTCTGCAAATCGGGAATAATCCGGAACTTCCATCTAGACGCATTCCAACGGATCTCCTAAAACCCGCGCCGAATTACTAATGGATTCAAACTTGATCTTTAGCAACGGCGAGTAGCGTCACTCACCAAAGATCTGGAGGCGGAATATGAGCGGCTATACTCAACCACTGTCACGGCTTGGATCATCGCCTTTATCGGCTGACCTAGCGAGCCCCATTGTGCATGATGAATCGATTCGTGTGAAGCAGTTTCGTTCATATCAAATGCGGATTCCGCTGACGGCCGTCTGTTTACTCACTGGCCTGATGTTGACCTTGTTGTCTCCACCATCGATCAAATTGGGAAGTGCGCTCAACATCAATCTGATCGCTGCCGGCTACGCCAGCATTGCCTTTGGGATTCTGTTGCGAATTTGGTCGATCGCATACATCCACTCCCGCAAATCAACCTCTGTCGTCACAACGGGTCCGTACTCGATCTGCCGAAATCCATTGTATGTCGGGACACTGCTCACTGTGGTTGGTTATCTGCTGATCATTCAAAGCCTGACAATGGCTTTGTGCTTTATTCCGATCATTCTTCTTTACCAGTTCGGAGTTGTTCCGGTTGAAGAATTGGTTCTTCGAACCCGACATCCAGAAGCGTATGCAGCTTATTGCCAAGACGTCTCTCGCTGGTTCCCTCGAGTTCGGGCACGTGCGTTTGCTAAGGCGAGACTTGTCTGGTCCAAAGCTGTTGGCCGCGAACTTCAATGTGCAGGCTGGTGGATTGCAGTTGCAGTTCTGATTCATGTAGTGTGTTCGTACCGCGAAGCTGCCTGGTGGATTCACCCGATGAACGTCCTGTAACCTCGAACGGCAACTGCCACGCAGACGGAAACAGTCGAAATAACGAATCAGCCCGGGATTGCTGTTAGCAGTCCCGGGCTGATTCTGTTTCATTCAGCTATTAAATGAACTGACGTGAACTGAGCGCTCACGTCAGTTTCGGTGATCCAGTGATTGAGAGTAAGAGGGATCACACATGGCTGTAGCGATGGACTTTGGCGGCCAGATCCTGCATGCGGTGGTGATCCAGAAAGTTTCTCACAACTGTGTGGCGTTCTGGCAGCGATGAAGAAAGCAATGGAACGAGTTGTTTCCAGCCCTCCCCTCCGCACTCTCCTCAGGCAGGGGCTAGATCTTGCCGAGGTAGACGGCAATAAATGTGATGATCGCAACGATGAGAACGTACCACGCGAAATAGACGAGTTTCCGGGCAGCGACGACAGACAACAAGCTCTTCAATGCGACGATTCCCACGACAAAGGCGACCCCTGCCCCGATCGCGGTTGGCATTGCTTCGGACTTGAGCCCCCCTTGTTCGACGACATCTTTGAGCATCATGACTGTCGCCCCGATCAAAGCGGGAACTGCGATATAAAACGAGAAATTCGCAGCCTGTGCTCGCTGATATCCCATGAGTTGGGCAGCCACGATGGTACTGCCTGAGCGTGAGACTCCGGGTAACGGGGCGAGTGCCTGGAAGATGCCAATGATGAGCGCATCAATGTACCGGATGTCTTTGATGTCGCGTTGCCCCATGTCGATTTTGGGAGTGATGAACAGCAGGATCGACGTGTAAACGAGACCAAACGCTGCAAAAAGAGGCTTTTCAGAGGCCCACTTGAAGCCTTCCTTAAACAGCAGAGCGGCCACGACGACTGGAAGCGTGGCGACGATAATCGCTCCCATCATTCGCGGACTTTTCAGAACAGGAATCAGTTGATTTCGAAACACGACCAGAATTGAAAGAAGCGTTCCGAAATGTAGAGCGATATTCAACTCGAGATTGTCAGAGGTATGCCCGAGCATGGCTTCAACGAGAACGAGATGGCCATCCGAACTGATTGGAAGAAATTCCGAAATACCTTGAACGACACCAAGGAGAATGAATTCCCAAAGGGCCATTGGAGTGTTCTCTGCTGCCATAGAATCGTCGTCTTTCTTACCGGGAGAATTCGAGCACGACTACAATAATGCAACCACCCGGCTCATTCTACGGAACTTCCGATTCAGTCGACTGTTCTGCTCGTTTTGTGGAATTGGCTCAGGTGCAATGTGCATTGCATTCCTCCGATGTATGGACGACCTGGTTTGACAGGAACAGGAAGTCGCGTAGCATGATGATCTGCAACGTAGGTGCCGGTGGGCGTGTGTTCTACCGGAGAATAGGGAAGACGGTGAAAATCCGTCGCGGTCCCGCCGCTGTAATCGGAGATAAATCCCGCATTGAGCCACTGAAATTCTCGTCTGAGATTTTGGGAAGGCGCGGTGATTTGGTTGATCCGTAAGTCAGAAGACCTGCCTAAATGTTGCGAAAAAGTTTGCGTAGATACCTTTCGCGGAAAGAGGTAGTTCGCGTGTCGTCGAGGCTGCACATTGACTGTGCAGTTTCCACGTAGCGCACATTGAGGAAGTGGACGATGTCCGAATTCCATCGATGTCGCGTCGACACTGTTCTCCCAATTTTCCAGCCATCATCCTTTCGGATGAATCAGGCAAGGTCTCGCGCAGGCATGCTCAGGCAACGGGAAAATTGTCATGTCCAAGTCAAATGCTCTTGGCGCAGGGAGTCTACTCTTGCGCCGCCGCAAGAAGGCTCGCGGCTTCACTTTAATTGAGTTGTTGGTGGTCATTGCCATCATCGCGGTGCTCGTTTCACTTTTGCTTCCAGCGGTGCAGCAGGCGCGCGCAGCGGCGAGATCGATGTCTTGTAAGAACAACTTGAAACAGATGACTCTTGCACTCATCAATTACCACGATGTCCACAACCGATTTATGCCCTTCAGCACCAATGCGCAGGCGCCCTACACAAGTCACTATTGGGCAGGGGCGGTTGAAACGGATTCCGGTGGCAATCGTAAGTTGCTCAAGCACCTTGGTTTTTTGAACGATTTCCTGGGGAAGAATACCGAAGTTTTAAAATGCCCGGATTTCACGGGTTTCGTCCCAAAGTTTGATAAAGAGGCGTATGGATACGGGTACAACCTCGAGTATCTGGGCGCAGGGACTGAAACCTGGAGATCGGGGCCCTACAGTGCGCAAATGCGAGATTTTCAGTCGACGACACGGACAATCGCATTTGGTGATGCAGGACAAGTTGAGTTCTGGGATCCAGAAAATGTGACGGAATCTCTGCATCTGGAGCCACCAACCGCACGCTATCCCAGCGTGCATTTCCGACATACCGGGCAAGTTGCGAATGTCGCCTTCCTCGATGGCCATGTCCAGACGGTTCGACCTTATCGGAACCCGCTCCCAGATTGGACGTCGCAGCAGGAAATTGACAAGCGGAACAAGGAGTGCGTTCACGACATTGGAGACATCGGAGATTACGTGAACTTTGGTTATGGCGATAACTCGGCAGCGGCGACCGCTGCCAAGAATCTTGCCAATCAATGGTTCAACGGCATGGCTGTCGGTCAGGAGCCATAATATGTACCGATTAGCCCTGTGCGTGCTCCTCCTGTGTTTGGGATGTGGAAAGCCGGTAGAAGAAGCGAGCACAACGCTTCCCCCGCCACCCAGAGAGATGCAACAAGCGCTGCAGAAACTGCACGCGAATCAGCCAAAATATCAGCTGCAAGCAATGCAGCTGATTCAAGGTGATCCGCGAATAATTAAGCACCAGGAACAACGGCTGAAATGGCTGTCAGAGAATGGTGCAAATGCAAAGGTCAAAGATAAATCTCTTGAGTTGCTGAAGTCGATTGAGACTTCAGTTCCCACAGAGTAAGTCGCTTTAAACGAATCAGGAGTGCACCGGTGAATTTTCAGTGCACTCCTGATTTTCGCATCTAGCTGCAATGCAAATACTGCGTTAGTTGATCGCCATCGACAATCGAGGCGTCGATCAGTCCATTCGCAGCCAAAGGCATTTCAGATATTCCGACTCCAGGCTTCCCAGTGCAACGGGATGATCGGCAGCCGCACCACTCCGTTTCAAAAGTTGTGGCTTCCTGTCGCCGCAAGCAGCACGCACTGTTCGAGTCAGTTCATCCATTGAGAACAGGCCTGAACAACTGCAGGTCAACAGCAGGCCTCCTGAATTGACCAGCGGGGCTGCCAATTTATTCAGGTCGAAGTATTTTGACTGACCTTCAGCAGCGGCGTCCCGACTGTGGATCAATTTCGGAGGATCCAGAATGACAACGTCAAATTTCTTACCGTTCGCCTGCATGTCTCGCATGTAACCGAATGCGTCCGCGTGGACGAATTTGATGGACGCTTTGTTGAGTTGTGCATTACGACGGGCAGCCTTAATGGCGTCTTCATCGAGGTCGACCGCCGTGACTTCCTTCGCTCCAGCATAAGCTGCGTTGATCGCGAAGCCTCCTGTGTAGGAACAGAGATCAAGAACGGTCTTTCCACGGCAGTAATCACGCAGGGCGAGTCGATTGTCTCGCTGGTCGCAAAAGAATCCGGTTTTATGTCCATCAAACGGATTCACTTCGAAGATGACATCATGCTCGCGAATCTGCACTTTTGAGGGAGCGTTCGGGGACGAGAATCCATCGGCGAGAAAGCCTTCGTGATCCAATGTCGCTGGTCCGGGACGAACAACCCAATGCTGAATATCCAGCTTCTCTGCGATGGTTCTGGCGATTGCTTCCGATCGCTGATACATCCCCAATGAAAAGGCTTCCAGCGATAGGACGCCGCCATAGAGGTCGACCATGACGCCGGGAAGTGCATCCCCTTCGGCGTTGATGATTCGATAGGCGTTCGTGTGCTTTTCAAGACGCAAGGTGCTTTTTCGCAGGGCGATCGCGTCGTCAAAACGTGGTTTCCACCAGTCTTTCGTCGTCGGGACAATATCCCAGCTCAGAATTCGGATGGCAGCTTCCGCTCGAGGGTTCCAGATTCCATAGCCGAGGAATTCTCCCCCTTCGACTTCAACACGGACCAGATCACCATGTTTTGTCTTTTGTTCGACGTCGGTAATGCGCTTGCGGAAAACCGTTGAGCTGCGTGTCGGTGAGTTGATCTTCACAACGGGAATATGTCCATCGGTCCCATCGTTCAGAGATCGTTGGACAAGATGAGATGGGTCGAGCGGAAATTTGGTTTCTCGCTTGTAGTTCGGGTTCGACTTCGACGGTCCGTTGCCACGTTGGGCGCTTTTGCCGCGGTATGAGGAACCGGGTTGCTTCCCTCCCCCTTCGCGATGAGGAGCACTGGAGCGATGAGGGCGGGATGGACGTTCATTCGACATGAGCAAGCACTACAGAACTGAGAGTTCAGTTAGGAATAACATTGATTGAAAGGGAGCTGAATGTGACGTCAGCGAGTACTCATCTTGCGAAGCTGACGACTTTTTCGCCAGGCGAGGAAGATGTATTCAATTCCAGAATACAACGTGATCAGTACCATCGCCCACAACAGAATGTCCCTGACCTTCAGGTAAGTCATCAGGTTCTCACCGAGGGCCGATTGAAACGCTGGGCTTAGCGAAATAATGCAGAGTGGAATTACCACTGACTGCAGCACCATCTTCAGCTTGCCGCTGAGTTTTGCTGAGAAGTCGATCCCCTGCCCTTCAAGAACAGAGCGGAGCCCCGTGATAAACATCTCTCGGGCGATCACGACAAACGTCATGAACGCGGTAATTCCGCTTGCCGGTTGAGCAACCAAAAAGACCATTGTGCCAATGATGATCATCTTGTCTACGAACGGGTCCATGATCCGGCCGAGCTGCGTGATCTGATTCCATTTCCGGGCAAGATAGCCATCGATGAAATCCGTCGAGACGGCAAAGATGAAGATGCCTGTCGCTGCAATCCAGTTCTTTTCAGCCCAGATTAATCCGAGAACGACGAATGTCAGTAATAGCCGTGCGAACGTGATAAGGTTCGGAATGTTCAGAGAGCGAACTGGAGGGGATGGATTCATTACTGATGATCGGGCTTTGATTTCGACTGAGTTCAAGAACTCGACCAGGATGAGGAATCGCTCATTTCGCTTGTGGGGCGAACATGATGACCGACATTCCGGCAAGACAAACCGAGACTCCAATGAGATCCCATTTCGTGGGACGGATCCCATCAACGAACCAGAGCCAAACAATGGCAATGGTGACGTAAATACCTCCGTAAGCAGCGTAGACTCGACCCGCTGCCGTCGGGTGCAGCGTTAACAGCCATGCGAACAGCCCCAGACTGACCGCCGCTGGGAGCAACAACCACGCTGATTTTCCCTGTCGTAACCACAAGTATGGCAAATAACAGCCAATGATTTCGGCCAACGCTGTGATTGCGAACAAAATGATCGTTGTCAGGGAGTTCATTGAATGCCGTGGTGTGAGATTCCAGTCAATTCCCCGTTACGAAGATGTGTCACCGGGAATTAGGCGTCATCCTCATCTGGTTCAGAAACGACAGCGACCAAGTCGTATTCGTCAGCTTCCACGATGGTGACAGGGACCATCTGACCAGGTTGCAGGTTTTCACCTTGCACGAGCACCGTACCGTCGATTTCAGGAGCGTCTGCAAACGTGCGTCCGATGTAGACGCCCGGTTCATCGGAAGGTTGGTCGATGATGCAGTCAAGTTCGTAGTCGACCATGTTCTGCCCCCACTCAAAAGCGATGTTCTGCTGGATCTCCATCAGTGCATCGCGTCGGGCGAGTTTAACATCTTCGGGCAGGTGGCCATCGAGCTTAACGGCAGGAGTTCCCGGTTCGAGTGAATATGGGAAGACTCCCATTCGTTCGAATCGAGTCTCTTGTACGAAGTCTGCAAGCTCTTCGAACTGATCGTCCGTTTCCCCCGGAAAGCCCACGATAAACGTCGTCCGTAGAACGAGATTTGAAATGCGATCTCGCAATTTATCGACGAGTTCGACTGTTTTTTCACGGTTGACTCGACGTTGCATCCGCTTGAGCACTTTCGAATTAATGTGCTGAAGCGGCATGTCGAGGTATGGAAGAATTTTGCTTGAACCGGCGATCGTGTCGATCACTTCGTCGGTGAAGTTGACCGGGTACAGATACATCAGACGCAACCAGTCGATTCCATCAACCTTCTCAAGTTGGCGCAACAATTCAGCGAGTCGTACTTCCCCGTAATAATCCATGCCGTAGTACGTGGTGTCCTGAGCGACGAGGATGAGTTCACGAACGCCGTCCGCTGCCAGTTCCCGAGCTTCTTCGATCACCATTTCGATGGGCTTGGTGACGTGCTTGCCTCGCATTTTCGGGATCGAGCAGAACGTACATGTCCGATCGCAACCTTCCGAAATCTTCAGGTAAGCATAGTGAGTTGGAGTGATGCGCAGTCGGGTTTGATCATTCATCGCGCGAACTGCAGCGGGACGGAAGAGTTCTCGTTGCTCACGATGTCCGCCGACAAGACGCTCTGCAACTTTGGTGATTTCATCTCGACCGAACACCCCGACGATGTGATCGATTTCGGGCATCTCATCCAGAAGTGATCCGCCGACGCGTTCTGGAAGACAGCCAGCAACGATCACGCCGCGAGTCTTCCCTTCTTTCTTCAGGTCGAGCATTTCCTGAATGACCGCTTTGGACTCTTTGCGGGATTCATCGATGAAACCGCAGGTGTTCACGATGACGAAGTCCGCGTTCTCCGGTTCAGAGACGAGCGTGTACCCGTCAACCGCCAGACTTCCCAGCATTTTCTCGCTGTCCACAAGATTCTTAGGGCAGCCAAGACTGATGAAGGCGTATGTTCCTTTGCCGTTGCCAGAATTTTTGATGATCTGTAGCTGAGAAGCGGGAGAATCATCGAGGATTTGAAGCTGCAACTTGTTCATGAGTTCAAAGAACCTGGTATTCGGTCAACAACAATAGGGACGAGAGACCGAAGTTTGGATGAAGTCATCTCGAAAGCTTCTGGTCTGAAAGCGAAATCACCGACTGGCCTGAATTCTGTTTCCCGCAGAGGCCAAGTGGGCATGATAATTGTTGGCAGGGGGAAATTCGAGGAGTTCTCAGGCAGATTTTCAGAAACTGCGACGCCAGAAACCGAATCCCGTCACCAATTTGCCAGAAATTGGGAGAGGTTTTTCGCCTTCCGGGAGACTCGTTGCATCGAGGCGACTTTGAAAGATTCGGACTGCAAAAAAACACGCAGGAGTTGTGCCGATAATCTGAGGTAACTCTTCTTGCCGTATGCGTTAGCGGCTGTTTCTGAGTTTTGTGTCGACTTGAAAAGAATAAAGGATGGGGAGAACGTACGATCGGCAATTCTCTCCCATCCTGTTTCGAATTCGCGTCTCTGGAAAATCACCGATCGGCGATGGTCGACGTTTCAGGAAATCGGGGGCATATAGCAGCTTGTGCTGCCAGACGCTGGGACGTATTCGTTGGTGACGTAGTCCATCACCATTCGGTCTGCGTTGAATCGCCACCCGAGGGTGCGAATCGCTCGTTTCATGCGTTTGATCCATTCCAGCGGAACATCGTCCTGATCGCGATTGTAGTACAGCGGGACGACTTCATCGCGGAGCACTCGCATCAGCGATTCGGCATCTCGTTGGTCCTGCACTTCCTGTTGAGAGTGGATGAGACCATCGCCGATCGCGAATCCGTTAGTCCCATCGTAGGCCTCTGCCCACCAGCCATCCAGAATCGAAAGATTCAAACCGCCGTTAAGAACGACTTTCTGTCCGCTGGTACCAGATGCTTCAAGAGGACGCCGGGGATTGTTTAGCCAAACGTCGACGCCCTGCACCAGGAAGCGTGCGAGATGAATGTCGTAGTCTTCAAGAAAAACGATTTTTCCCTTGAACGAACTTTCCTGCGACAGGCGATAAATCCGCTGCATGATCTGTTTACCAAATTCATCCGCGGGATGGGATTTCCCACCGAAGACAAATTGGACCGGGCGTTGGGAGTTGTTGACGAGTTCTTCCAACGATTCGATGTCCCGCATCATGAGATCTGCCCGCTTGTAGGGAGCAAACCGTCTCGCAAACCCGATGAGAAGATGCTGGGGATCAAGAATATTTGAGAATGATTCGATGACCTCGTCGCTCAATCCGTATCGGGCAGCCTGCTTGGCGAGAACGTGCCGAGCATGCACGATCAGGCGGTTCTTCAGAGATTGGTGCGTTTCCCAGAGATCGGTCGGTTTGACTTTGTCGAAATCGGCCCAGACTTTAGGTTCACCGGTTTTGACGTACCAGTTTTCCCGCAGCATCCGGTCGTAAATGACTCGCATCGGTTGGGCAAGCCAGGTTCCAACGTGAACACCGTTGGTGATGTGGCCGATTGGAATTTCTTCTTCGCTCCGCCACGGCCAGAGATTTCTCCACATTCTGCGAGATACGACACCATGCAGGTTAGAGACCGCATTCGCACGTCGACTGGCTTTGAACGCCAGAACGGTCATGCAGAACGATTCGTATTGGTTGAAAGGGTCAACGCGTCCGAGTCCCTGAAAGCTCTCGTAGTCGAGTCCCAGCGCATCACGAATCGGGCCAAGGTGCTCTTCGACGAGCCCCGCATCGAAACGATCGTGACCGGCGGGAACGGGCGTGTGTGTTGTGAAACATCCCAGTGCAGCCGTTTCTCGCAAGGCTTCATCAAAACTCAGCGAGTCATCCTGCATCCTCATGCGAATGATTTCCAATGGTGCGAAGGCAGAGTGTCCTTCGTTCATGTGGACGACGCGAGGTTTGATCCCGAGGGCAGCGAGTGCTTTGACTCCGCCGACGCCAAGTAAAAGCTCCTGCCGAATTCTCATACGATGGTCACCACCGTACAGGCGAGCGGTCAGGCTGCGATCCTCGGCAGCGTTCTGCTCGATGTTCGTGTCGAGGAGGTACAGCGGGATGCGTCCGACATCCATTTCCCAGACCTTCGCATGGATCGTTCCTGTGCGAGTCTGGACGGAAATGATGAGCGGCTCACCATCTTCGGTGGTCGTTTCATTCATCGGAAGATCAGCAGGGTCCGCGATGGCGTATTCCTCTTGCTGCCAACCGTTTAGATCGACTTTCTGAGTGAAGTAACCTTCGTGGTAGAACAACCCGATTCCGACAAGCGGGATGCCGAGGTCTGAAGCACTCTTCAGATGATCCCCAGCGAGAATTCCAAGGCCGCCGGAGTAAATTCGAAACGACTCATGAAGACCGAACTCCGCTGAGAAGTAGGCAACCGGGCGAAATCCCAGCACTCCTGCGTGTGTATCTCCCCATGTATCGCTGGCAGACATGTATTCCTGCCAGTCGCTGTACGCCGCGTTGATTCTGGAATGGAGCACCTCTTCTCTCGCTCTGGCTTCCAGTTTCTCCGGTGTGAAGTGTCGAAGAAGTAGGATCGGATTATGGGAGACTTCTCGCCAGATGGAAGGTGAAATAGTTCGGAACAGTGCGGACACTTCAGGTTGCCAGCTCCACCAAAGATTCCCGGAGAGTTCGGTAAGTTTTTCGTGTATCGTCTTCGAGCGTGGCATGAGGCGAGCATCCCGTCTATGGTTCTGACTATTTAAACTGGTGGCAGTATAGATAAGCTGGTTGCCGCAGGTCGAGGTTTTATCGTTGAGATTTCTCAAGTAGATCACTCGGGTAATGGTGTGTTGAGAGCTCGAACAGATGGTTTGATGAATAGCAAATTGCGAGATGACATCGATCAGCGTTCATCTCCTGTGAACTGGATGGGTGGAATCCCTTTGGCGGGGCGTTTGATTGTTGTCATGATTATCTTTGATCATCGTATGATTCGGTTATCTCGTGAAACTTATCAGGGATTTTGCAGGCCTGTATGCTGAAGTTCGCACTCGGAAACCTTCTCAGCCGTTCGTTAAGATCGTTGCTGGCACTCTTCGGACTGGCGATTGCGATCGCTGGAATGGTGGTGCTCTTCAGCATCGCTCAGGGGATTGACGATGTCGTGCGGCGATCCTTTTCCCAGATCCCAGGATTAGCTGTACAACAGGCTGGTGCGCCGCTTCCCATCTTTTCAAACCTTCCTGCTGCGTGGGCGAAGGAGATCGAAACACTGCCGGGAGTGAACGTCGTCGACTCCGAAGTCGTTCAGCGGTTGAATCTCATCGAGGGGAAGCTGACACTCGCGCCACCTCGGTTTCTCGTTGGGGTTGATTTGCGGCAACGTCCCAAACTTCTCAAAGATGTATACCGGGATCACCTTCGGAAAGGTCGGTACTTTACGGAAGCGGACGAAGGTTCCAATCACTGCATCATCAGCCAACAGATTGCGGATGAGACCGGCCGAGGTGTGGGGGACGTCGTTTTACTCAACGAAACGCCAGCCACAGTAATCGGAATTTACGAAACGGGTTCCGTCCTGCTGGATGTGAATATTCTGCTAGACAACCATCTGGTTCGAAAAATGATGCGAATCAGTGACGACACCGTTTCGTTCTTCTATGTGGAACCGATCGATGGCACAGATCAAAAGCTCTTAAAACAACAGATCGAAACGCTGTTTCGAGGACGTTCGACGGTGACGACTCCTCGGGGAGGATCCGGTTGGTCGATTCTGGGGCAGAAGTTGGTGAATCAATTTCTGACCGGTGTGATATCATTAGAGAATTCAGGGGCGGAAAAGACTTCACCTGAAAAGTTCGACGCATCCGACACACGGTCTACTGCCGAAGCTGGCACTGCACCATCGAACGATGTTCCAAGCACCATTGAAGTGAGATTGGCAGAAGACTGGTCGTCGAAATTCTCGGAGTTCACAGGGGATCTCGAGTTGTTTCTGTCTTTGATCTCAATCATGGCGGTCGCAATCGCTGTGCTCAGCATCGTCAATACGATGTCGATGAGCGTGACGGAACGAATGACCGAGTTCGGAATTCTTCGCGCGAACGGGTGGTCCAAGTGGAATGTCGTGCAGCTGATGACGCTCGAGAGCAGTATTCTTGGACTGGCTGGAGGATTAGTGGGTGCGTCACTCGGGTGGGGAGCAACTCAGGTTTTTAACGCGATCTGGACGGATCGATTGCAACTCCTTGCAACACCGCAACTACTCGTCTTCTCGATCGTCGCGAGTACGGTGTTGGGAGTTCTAGGAGGAGTGTACCCAGCGTGGGTCGCAGCCAGTCGTTCACCAATGGATGCGATTCGTCGCGGGTAATGATGATTCAGTGCCAAAATCTCTTTAAAACATTTCGAAGCGGCCAGAGTGATCTTCAGGTTCTGAAGGGGCTCAGTTGTACCTTTGGAAAAGGATCGTTCAATTTCATCCTCGGGCCATCGGGAAGTGGGAAGAGTACGCTGCTCTATCTGCTTGGTGGACTCGACGATCCGAGTTCCGGCGAGATCATTGTCGATGGTCGGTCGCTAGGGGCAATGAACGCTGCTGAGCGGGATCAGTATCGACGGGAGGAGATTGGTTTTATTTTTCAGAACTTCAATTTGCTGAAGAATCTGAACGCACTGCAAAATACGCTTGTACCCTATTTGGTGACAGGGTACTCCGCTTCAACTCAAAATCGTGCTCGCGAACTCCTCGACCGTGTTGGCCTGAAAAACCGATGGCGGCACCGTCCAAATGAACTCTCTGGGGGCGAACAACAACGGGTGGCCATTGCCCGGGCAATTCTTAAGAAGCCGAAGTTGATTCTTGCTGACGAGCCGACAGGCGAATTGGACGGGGATACTGGCAAGCTGATTTTTGATCTCCTTCGCCAGCTACATCATGAAGAGGGAGTCACGGTGATCACCGTGACTCACGATGAGCGATATCTCACGCCCGAAGACAGCATCCTTCGATTAGAAAATGGACAGTTGAAAGGCTCTTCCTGAAGAGTTTTCCCGGTGCATCGCAAGGGGGAATTGAGCGACTCTGTTCGGTTTCAAGGGGTTCGTCCTATCTGTAACTTCAGGAGATTGACGGTGTTACGAAAACCATCGGCGAAGTCTGCCGGCGATGTGGTGAGAACGTGGAATTACCATGCTTTATCGTGCAGGATTCGGTCGGAATTGATACTGTCGCGATCTCCAGACGCTGCGATTCTGCCACCAATCGAGGCAGAATCACAACCGGGAAAAATGTCGGGCAACATGTTTATTCGTCCATTTTGAGATCCACGCAATTCGTTTGCATGGAGAATCCAGCCTGAGAACCGATGGAATCGAATTGAAATCCGGAATTGACCAGCCGACTTCGCCACAGCGTAAACCTGTTTATTGCACAGGGAAAACCTTTGTCGGAAGTCGATGATCTCATCGTCCGGGAGTTTCAATTGCCTCGGCAGGGGGACTCGGAGTGTCAAGATTCCGAGTGTAAAGGAAAAGATTATCGTGATGCTCTCTCGCTCTACGCTCTTTGTCTCGGCTTTGGGGTTTCTCTCTCTGAATCCCTGCCATGTCTTTGCGGAAGGGATCGTTCAGACGAAAGCTGTCAGCAACGTGAATCGGGTCGAAGAACTTCCGCTGATTCAGCAGGCACACGGTCTGTCCGATTCGAACGCGAAGCCATTCACTTCAATGGTGTCTGCTTCAGACTTGAGTGGTTGGACCGTGCATGAAGGGAAGGAAGGGACCTGGAAATGCGTTGATGGAGTCATTTCCTGCAGCTCACCGTCGGGGGGCTGGTTAAGAACGAATTCAATCTACAGCGATTTTGTTGTTCGCCTTGAATACAAGCTTCAGCCCGGTGGGAATAGCGGAATTGGAATTCGCGTCCCGGACAAAGGCAACCCGACGTTTACCGCCATTGAAATTCAGCTCCTGGACGACTCCAGCGGTAAGTACAAAGATCTTCGGGCAGACCAGTACACCGGCAGCGTTTATTATCAGGCAGCCCCGACTCGTCCTGCAAAGCTGAACGCGAATGGAGAGTGGAACCAATGCGAGATTCGCTGCGTTGGAGAATTGCTGACGATCTCCATCAATGGTGAGGTGATTAATCAGGTCGATCTCGCGAAAAAAGACGAGGTGAAGTCGGACGATTCCGTGGCAAACAAGTTGTCGCAACGACCACCAATGGGGTATCTGGCTCTGCAAAGTCATTCCACTCCAATTGAATTTCGCAAAATTGAAATTCAGGATCTGACCGAAAAAACCGCCAGCGGACTGGGCTATGTGGATCTGGTTGTCGGCGAGGGAGATCCAGTGGGAGATGCGACAGAAGTGAAGTTGCATTACGTTGGACAATTGGAAGATGGCAGACGTTTTGACGATTCGCGAGCTTTGGGAACTCCCATCGATGTGAAACTGAATGAGACGATCTTCGGATTCTCAGAAGGGATTCGCGGAATGCGAGTGAATGGAAAGCGGCGTTTGATCGTTCCTGCTCACCTCGCTTATGGCACTGAAGGGGTTCCCGACGCGATCCCAGCGAATGCGACTCTCGTCATGGAAGTCGAACTCGTCGGCGTCCAAAAATAATGCGAAACATTTGAATGAAAAAAGGGAGCGATCATCGACTGATCATCGCTCCCTTTTTCGTAGAATCACTGGCACCGTTCAGATCGCTTTTCTGGTCTACTCCCCTGCTTCGCCTGGAGCTTTGGTGGTGGCCCAGACGTTCTTCGCGGCTCGTTGAATTCCTGTGACGATTGAGTAACCACGAATTTCAACCATTGAAACATTGTCGAACAGTTGTTGCATCCGAGCAATGAGCCACTCTGTATGCTTGGTGACGATGTACACTTTTCCGCCCACTTTCAGGCCGCGTTTTGCAGTCTGAAGAAAGATTTCCGCGATCTGGTTGTGGGAGAAGTAAGGTGGATTACCCACAGCGACGTCAAACGTCCCCGACAAATCAGCTTCGTTGTACGTAAGTTCTCCTGTCGCTGTCAGCCCTGTTGTCAGTGTCGTAATGCCATTGAGTTGAGCTCCGACTTCGGTGCACTGAACAGCACGCGCGTTTGAGTCGATTGCGTGGACTCGAATGTTCTCGCCACGCAGTGCGACAGAAATTCCGACAGTTCCCGCTCCACAGCCGATATCGAGGACAGCGTCGCCCGGTTTAACGACGATTGTTTCGAGCAGTGCGCGGGCTCCCAAATCGAGTCGACGATGGCTGAAGACTCCGGGCCGGCTGGCCGCTTCGACGAGAGTCTCGCCATCACGAAATGCGAACTGGTTGGAAAGGTCTCGCATCCTCTTCAGCGGCTTGAGCTTCTTCATCCGGTACACAACGCCGTGTCGTTTGGGAGTCCGGTCGATGTTGCGTCCGAACTTCTCAATTTCGTGATGCAACCAGACGTCGGTTGGGTTATCGACGGTGGCAATCAGTTTTCCACCGGGTGCCAGCAGGTCATAGCCTTGTTGTAACCACTCCCGTGCCAGTTCTGCTTCGCCTCCGCGGCTGAGTGGAAGAACAAAGAGATCAATCTCGTCCTGAGGAAGGTCTGGTGAGCAGAAGACCGACAGGTTGGGATAGACGTCCAGAAGCTCCATTGCGTCTTCCGCAGGGAAGACATCAAGAAAATGGCAGGTGACGTGAGAATCTGGAAGGCGTTTGGCAAGGCTCGCTGCACACTGCCCGCGCCCGACAGTTCGACAGAGAATTCTCAATGCCTGTTCTTCTGCGCAGGCATTGACTGCCAGGCGTTCGGAAGAAGGAATACGCAAATCTTCAAGTTGTCTGTCGTCCATCGGGGAGGTCTATCAAGCATCGCGAATGTGGGAAAACTCCTAGTGTATCAGTTTTTTTCAGGAAATGCGTATGTGCTCGAAATCCATGGATATCGAGAGTTTGATTTCACCGCGAGACTTCCCAGAGACAGGGGGTCAAATGAAAATCGCCGCAATCTCATTGAGATTGCGGCGATTGAAAATTCAGAATTCGAACAAATCGAAATCAGACAATTTTCGCTGGCTCGGTGCGGGTGCAGCGGCCAATTTCGCGAACGGCCTGACGCAGACGCTGGCTGTTCTCGACGATCGCCAGGCGCAGGTACCCTTCTCCATCCTCTCCGAATCCGCGACCCGGGCTCACTGCAACTCCCCCTTCTTCGAGAAGTTTCATGGAGAAGTCGATTGAACCCATGTGTGCAAACTGTTCCGGAATTTTTGCCCAGACGAACATCCCTGCTTTCGGACGTTCGATTTCCCAGCCCAGTCGTGTCAGGCCATCGCACAACGCGTCGCGACGTTCCTGGTACTCTTCACAGAGTGCCGTGATCCCTTCGTCGCCGTGTCGCATCGCAACGATGGCGGCAATCTGGACTGCCTGGAAAATTCCGTAGTCGTAGTAGCCCTTGATTGTCGCAAGTGCCCGGACCATTTCGCGGTTTCCGCAGCAGAAACCAATTCGCCATCCAGCCATGCTGTAGCTCTTGGACATCGTGGTCAACTCAACGCCGACATCCAATGCTCCCGGAACTGACAGGAAGCTCGGAGCGACATAACCGTCGTAGCAGATGTCTGCATAGGCGAAGTCGCTGATGACAAGGAACCCGTACTTTTTGGCGAGTTTGACGAGTTCCACATAAAAGTCCCGTTCAACAATGGTTGAAGAGGGGTTATGTGGGAAGTTGACGATAACGACCTTCGGCTTCGGATAAAGATGCTCGCAGGTGTAAGCAACGTTTCGTAGGAACTCGCCGGGATCTCGAACGTCTAACGCAATCACGTTCCCAGATGCGAGCACGACCGAGTACATGTGAATCGGGAATGTTGGCGATGGAACGATCGCGGTATCCCCTGGTCCCATCAGCGCCAGACACATATGGCTGAAGCCTTCCTTGGAACCGATACAAGCGATGATTTCATCATCGTGGTTCAGCTTCGCGCCATATCGTCGGTCATAGCGCTTGGCCACTTCTCGACGCAGGTTTCCAATGCCGTTCGCGACGGAGTAGCGGTGGTTTTTCGGATCCTTCAGTGCTTCAGCGAGCTTTTCCTGAACGATTGCTTCAGGCGGATCGGTCGGGTTTCCCATCCCGAGATCGATAACGTCAATTCCCGCGACACGTTTCTGGTATTTCAGTTTATTGATTTTACCAAACAGGTACGGAGGAAGTCGCTTCATCCGTTCAGCCACCGGTACCAGAAATGGATTGTCGGCAAACGGGACTTCGGATTCGCTACGCATTCAAACACCATCGGAAATGAAAAATTGATCGCACGATAAGTGACACTGAGGATTTTTAAATGTCCTCAGCGTCGGCTGAACTCACTCTGCCCACGTTCTCCGTCAGGCGTTACAGGCACACTATATCGACCTAACCGGAGAAGAGAATTCGTTGTGTCTAACTGATTTTATCGACAGAACCGCGCAGAGGCGAGATTGAGATCGACTGGAATTTCACGAGATGATGAGTGATTTTGAGAAACAGGTGCGGCGGGATTCGCCGATCGATTAGAATCACAGCGTTCAGCCCACCCCGGTCGTTTCAAATATTCTGCATGTCTGATTCCATGACTGACTCCGATTCGATCCAGAAACAGATCCAGCCGTTCATTGATAAATTGCTGGCTCATCCGCTTTACGAGCATGTTCACACCGTTTCACGTCTGCGCATTTTTATGCGAGAGCATGCCTTCGCTGTCTGGGACTTTATGACCCTGCTAAAGCGTTTACAGCAGGATATTTGCGGCACACGCCTGCCTTGGGCTCCACCTGTTCAGCCCAACTTGGCCCGTTTCGTCAACGAGATCGTTTTGGGCGAAGAATCAGACACGCATCTTCAGGGCGGGTTCACCAGCCATTACGAATTATATGTTGGAGCGATGGATCAACTCGGGGCGGACACCCAACCAATCCGTTCGTTGGTTCAGTCGGTGCGAGCTGGTGAACACGTTGAGGCGGAACTGGAAACGCTACCCATTCGTGACGAAACAAAAGCATTCGTAAAATTCAATTTGCGCATGGCTGGGATGGGAAGCCCTTGGGAAGTGGCTGCTCTCTTCTGCTTCGGCCGAGAAGACATCATTCCCGAAATGTTCGACCGATTGCTTCAACCTATTTCCAATGAAGATCTTGGGGCGGAGTTATTCGCCTACTATCTCCAGCGGCACATCGATCTGGACGGGAACGAACACGGCCCGCTATCGCGGCGTCTGCTGGCGACGCTCATCGATGGCAATGAACTCCGCATGGCGGAAGCGGTCGCAGCCGGCCAGCAGGCGATTGAAAATAGAATCAAACTCTGGGATGGCATTTTGCACGAAATTCAGACTACAGAAGAGAAGAGCTGAACGTAGTGTCTGACCTCTTGGCTGGTGCAACTTCGTGACTTCCCGTGCTTATGAGTGGAAGTTTTTCGGCGTCTTGGATGCTGTCGCGCAGATTCCTCTCAATGATTGACCAGTTGTTGCGTTTTTAAACGCGTAGGGAGGGATGGTTGAGAGGATTGTGCGGTTTGCTATGTCCAATTTCGTACCGGGAAACACGCAAATTTCAGAAAGGTGACCGCAATTTTCCAGAAGGTAAAGCAAATTTTGGTTGAACGAGTCGGGCAAGAAAATCGAGTCAACCTCTATGTCAACAACTTCCGCCGAGATCGATAGGTTGCTGCAGAGTTTTGGATTTGCATCCGGTGCCGCGTCGGGCCGACGAGCTGGGCAGAATGAATCCCCTTCGATCCAGGCGAGCGAACGACATTTTCAAACCGAGGTTCAAACAACCTCGAAGGCCATCGATGATCAGCAGTCCAATACACAGTCGGCAAATGTTCAAAACGGGGCGCCACCGCGTTTCGTCCCGGTCGCGCCTGATCGCCTCATCGATTCCGGTTTGAACTTCACTGAAGTCAGCGACCTGATCTTGAAGTCTCTCAATTTGAGAGGGCTCGAGACGGGGTTTAATCTCGCCCGATTTTCTGGTTTGAAATTTCCTCTGATCGAGGGAGTTTTGCGGCAACTGAAAGTTGATCGTCTTGTCACCTACAAGAACTCGACCGCCGGCGGAGACTACGTCTACGAACTGACGGACCTCGGTCGCGAACGTACCCGCTCGCTGCTTCAAACCTGCAGCTACCTAGGCACTGCCCCGGTCCCGCTTGATAAGTACATTCTCAGCGTCAAAGCTCAGTCTCTCGAAGGTCGGAAGCCACCGCTCGCCTCGATTCGTGAGGCGTTCAAAGATCTTGAAATGAATGAAGCGATTCTTTCCAAGGTCGGTCAGGCGATTCACTCTGGGCGAGGGATGTTCCTGTATGGTGCTGCCGGTAACGGGAAGACCAGCATCGCTGAGAGAATTACTCGTTCATTTGGCGATTCCATCTGGATTCCCAAAGCTATCATCGCGGCCGGAGAGATTATTCGCGTCTTTGATCCGAACCGTCATAAACCCGTGCCTGTCGGAGGTTCCGATCCAGATGTCGTTGATGGACGCTGGGTGCAGATCGAACGTCCGACAGTGGTCGTCGGGGGCGAACTGGGGATGGACAATCTCGAAGTGACGTACATGCGGCGTGCCGGTGTCGGCGAGGCTCCACTTCAGCTGAAAGCAAATTGTGGAACACTCCTCATCGACGACCTGGGCCGCCAGCAGATGAGTATCGATCAGTTGTTGAATCGCTGGATTGTCCCGCTCGAACAACGGCATGATTACCTGCATCTTGAGAGCGGGCGAACGATTCAGGTCCCGTTCGATCAGTTGATAATCTTCTCGAGTAATCTCGAACCGAAAGATCTTGTCGACGAGGCATTCCTCCGCCGAATTCCCTACAAGATTGAGATTATTAATCCAGTGGAATCCGAGTTCCGTACACTCTTCACCAAGGTTGCCGAAAAGTTGGCGTTCACTCTCGAATCGGGGAGCATCGACTACCTGGTTCAGAAGCACTACATCGCTAGCGGTCGAGAATTTCGGTACTGCCATTCACGCGACTTATTGCGACAGATGGAAAACCGATGCACGTTGCACGGATATCCTCGCGTTGTGAATCAGGAATCGATAGACGAAGCCGTCTCGAACTATTTCGCGATTATGTGATCCAAACGCCGCACTCTCCGACGAAGTGACGGAAGATCTGAACAAGACGGCTTCGCCGATAAAAATCAAAAGGCTCAGCTTGAGATCTCTCATGCAGAGCCTTTTTGCTTTGGTACTCCGCCGTATGGAGGGATGTTGTCACACATCGCTGATCTAGTCGGCTGATGCCAGCTTCTTACAACGTCGCGGCCACTTCCTTGGCAGCAGCGAGAGTCGCCTGCAGATTCTCTTCTGTATGCTCGACTCCGACGAAATTGGCTTCGAACTGGCTGCAAGGAAGATAGATTCCGCGGTCAAGCATTCCGTGGAAGTACTTCGAAAACCGATGCGTGTCGTTCTTCGCGGAAATCGTGTAGTTGATGACGGGTTCTGGGTTGAAGAACACTGTGAACATGCTGCCGACTCGCGGGATTTGCGTCGGAATCCCAGCAGCGTCGAAGATCTCTTTCAGTCCCAAGCAGAGCGTCTCGGTGTACTTCTCAAGTTGAGGGTAAGGATTTGTTCTTTTCAGGACACTCAGCGTTGCTACCCCGCTTGCCATTGCTAACGGGTTGCCGGACAGTGTGCCTGCCTGATAGACCGGTCCCAGCGGGGAGATCTGATTCATGATGTCCGCTCGCCCACCATAGGCGCCAACGGGCAGTCCACCCCCGACAATCTTGCCGAGAGTCGTTAAGTCTGGAGTCACGCGGTACCGCTCTTGAGCTCCACCATAGGCGAGTCGGAAGCCAGTCATCACTTCGTCGCAGATAAAGACACTGCCATATTCCGAACACAAATCACGGCAGGCTTCAAGAAATCCCGGTTGTGGAGCGACAACGCCCATGTTGCCGACGACAGGTTCAAGTATTACGCAGGCGATACGATCTCCCAATTTGGAGAATGCTGTTTCGAGTGCTGGAATATCGTTGTATTCCAGTGCCAGAGTATCCTTCGTGCTGCCTTTCGGAACTCCTGGGCTGGAGGGCATACCCAATGTGAGCGCCCCGCTCCCCGCCTGAACGAGGAGGCTGTCAGCGTGACCATGGTAGCAGCCGACAAATTTGATGATGACATCACGTCTGGTGTAACCACGAGCAAGTCGGATGGCACTCATGGTCGCTTCTGTCCCTGAGCTGACCATGCGGACTTTTTCGATCGACGGCACAGCGTCGACAATCATCTCCGCAAGGGTCGACTCAATCTCAGTAGGAGCACCGAAGCTGGTGCCAGTCTCCAGAGCCGATTGAATCGCTGCAGTGACTTCAGGGTGTCGATGACCGAGGATGTGTGGTCCCCAAGAGCCCACGTAGTCAATGTACTCGTTTCCATCCCGGTCGTAGAGATATTGTTTGTCTCCTCTGGCAATGAAGACTGGCGTTCCGCCAACTCCCCCAAACGCTCGTGCAGGACTGTTGACTCCACCCGGAATGACAGCCTGTGCCCGTGAGAATTCTTGTTCGCTTTGTGTATGAGAAAACATGCGTCTCTTTTATTTCAATTTGCTGAGTTTCACCGCCATTGGGATATGTCCGAATGGCAGTGAAACTCAAATTCGAATACAGGAGAGTTTGACATCCCGGCGACGATAGAGACAGTCTCCACGCGATTTGCTGCTAACTATCCTCTGACAGTCCGGAAATCAGGGCTATTTCCGCTTTAATACCATGTCGATGCAGAATACCGCACCGAGTATCAGAATTCTGAGCGGATTGTCTGGCGGTACACTGTCGGAAATCTTCACGACGTAATTGTCAGCACCCGTGAAGAGTTCTTTGCCCATTCCGCTCCACTTCTTGGTGACCTCAGCGAGCACTTGTCCTTCATGTTTGAACTGAAAGTTCCAGCCAGTGAGTGACCCTTGGAGCTCGCAGAGCGGTTGACCGTCTGCGCCATTTACTGTGAAAGCGCCGCCGATTGTGAACAACTTCTGCTTGAACCCACCCATTACGTCTTCATCTTCATCCAAGACGCTGACTTTCGAAAGGAACAGGTTGACCCCACGCGTCACTCTGAGAATTGGCTCTCCATCTGGAGTTGTGACGTGAATATCAAACGGCGTGAATTGGCGCCAGTCTGAGAATCGGAGCAACTTGGTAATCGTTCCTAAATGTGGCTCGCGGCAGTGGATGATCACTTCACCAGTGCTCGGATCGTACACGTCGAAATTGCATGCCGACTTGAAAAATCCGACGTGCTCTTTAACGAGATAGAGGTTTCTGGAAAGAATGGGGTGCATTCAATGTCTCTGGCTGAACTGAGGGCTTCTGTTCTGTCGCTCCGATCAATCTAATCGGCAATGTTGAGTTCAGCAAACCCTGATTTGACCATTCGAATTAAGCGGGTTGTAGTGAGGGACTCGAATTTTCCAAAGTTGATGGATCGGTTTTGCCGAGCTTCGCTAGGGGCTCCATTGATTCACGCATTGCAATGCTGGCGTCGGTCTTTCGTTTGGTCGATGGGACCTTTATAACGTTAATTGGAAGTTCCTGTTTCTTACGAAATGCCCTGAGCGACCTGGAGTTGCCTTCATGAAGTGGTCATTGATCTGCAGCGTTCTGCTTGTCGGCATGGCGCAGGTTGCAAACGCCCAGGGGCTGATTGTTGCATTACCTGCTGACGGAACCTGGGTTCGCTACGAAGGGACTTACACTCAGGTCGTGAACCAGACCAACTCTCCAAATGAGGCGGTCACCCTCGATTTTCGACGAATTACAACAATCAAATCCGTTGGAACTGAAGAGGCTGAGTACCTTGGGGAAACTGTCCCCTGCCGTTGGCTCGAAATCAAATCAGAAACGGGAAAAGCGACTGAAGGGGTGATTGCCTCCGGTCCCGGTCAAACGCGGATTTACAAGATTCTGGTTCCGGAAGAAACTGTAACTGCGGAGACTTTCCGAAGTGTTGGTGATGAGCATCCCATCCACAACTCGTATCTGACTATCGTCAAGGGCTACCGCAAGATCGATGATCAGGAGCCAACCGAAATTACTACTGAAGTGTTCGTGTTGTATCCGGTGATCTCACTGCTGCGAGCCTACGAAGATCACGAAGCAGATCCTGCGACTGAATCGGTCACTACCCCCGCAGGGACTTTCTCCAGCCAGAAATTCATCGGAAACCTGGTTCAGGAGAGCAATTCTGAGCGGTCTATCAACCGCGGGGAAGTTGTGCGTTCCGCTGAGATTCCATTCGGCCTCGTATCTTGGGACGTCAAACTAGAAGTCTTCGAAAAAGGAACGACTGAGGCACGCGATGATTTTCAAGAGCTGATGACGGTGGAAGAGAAGATGGAAGCCATCGAAATCGGGACCAACGCCCAATCAGAAATCGTTTCCAGCTGATCTGACGCTGCTGAGTCAGAACTGTTCATTCGATGAATCCTGAATGTGCGTCAGAATTTGACGCACATTTTTGTTTTGAGGCCGTGCTTTCGGGAGTGCTCTTGGATGGCGTAGGGGACGCTGCGTGGATGTCAGGGGTCGCTGAATCCATCGGATCTGTCTATAATTGTTGCTGGTGTGCAGTTGCATCAAACTGCCGTGATTCGCAGATGACCTGACATTGAAGCGAGATTCGTCGAAATTCGGGCGAACTCAGGTGAATCACTTCGTGGGAATATCGAGAGACAGATGGCCAAGAGGACCTGAAATGCGCGGACCTGGACTTCGAATCAGCAATGATGTCCGCAGGGATTGGCAGTGCCCGCAGTGCGGTCGGCGACGGCGACAACCAGCAACGGTCGTCTCTTTGCTTTGTGATTGTGTTCCAGCGCAAGTCCAGATGAAATTGGTCGAACCAGTGCGTCGCGTGAAAGCACCACGAGTGGAACTTCCAGCGTTCATTGAATGGGAAGCGCTTCTGGAGGGTGACGAAAAAGCTGAAGACGCCAATCCTAATCGCGGCCGAAGTGAAGCTAACGCGACAGCCTCTGAACCGAATGGCACTCTCGAGTCGACCGAACTGAATGCTGCATCTCCGGACACGTCGGGAGATGCCACGCCCCCGGGAGGATTGGATGGCCACATTTGAGTTTTCTCAATGGGATGGTTCGGACAACTTCAACCCGCAATCAGCGGACGAATTGTTTGATCGATTCTCTGAATACCTGCTGGATTATGGCGAAGAGGTCCTTCCCGCGCTCGAACAATGGGATCGTGACCACCCTGATGTGATTGAGATGCTCGTCAAACAGGGGCTTGTGGAAAAAGATCGCGATGGCAAATTCAGCGTGACCCCGAAAGGGCTGAAACGCGTCGAAAATAAAGCGATGGAAGCTCTGTTTCATGTGCAGAACCGAGACAAATTGGGACGTCACGAAACAGAGTTTCGCGGAGCCGGCCAGACTGTTCTCGAGGACTCGAAACAGTATGAATTCGGCGATCCAGTCTCCAATCTGAATCTCCATGATACCTTGAAGAATGCACTGGTGCGTCAAGGTGGAGGAACTCCGGTCAACATCACAGATGATGACCTCGTGATCTACGAGACGGAATATCAGACAAGCTGTGCGACAGTCGTTCTTCTGGATATGTCCGGCAGCATGACTCGTTTCGGGAAGTTTGCGAGTGCGAAGCGTGTGGCGATGGCGATGCAGGCTTTGGTTCGATCCCGCTATCAAAGCGACACGCTGCAGGTCGTGGGCTTCTATTCCTACGCTTCTTTGCTGAGTGAGCGTGACTTGCTGTACTCAGCGCCGAAGCCCGTTAGTCTGTTCGATCCGAACGTTCGACTGCGAATTTCGCTGGATCACCCCCCTGCTTTCGTTCCTCAACATTTCACGAATATTCATGCTGGACTGCAATTCGCCCGGAAGTTGTTGAGAAAGCAATCAGCTCAGAATCGACAGATAATCCTGATCACAGATGGTGAGCCGACAGCGCATGTCGAAGGGCGAGATCTGATGCTGATCTATCCTCCTGCGGAGAAAACGGCTCGCATCACGTTGACTGAAGCCAAACGCTGTGCGGATGAGGGAATTCAGATTTCCAGCTTCGCACTCATTGAAGATTATTTTTATCTGGGGCTCGTGAATTTTGTCGAGCAGCTGGCGATTGTGACCAAAGGGATCAGCGCCACCTGCAATGCTGAAGATATGGGCAATATGGTGGTTCAGAGTTTCATAAAAGGTCGTCGCAAGAAGACCCGGATGCAGCGCTGAATTCAGACCCTGCAATAGCATTCAGTTCCTTATTTATCACATTCGATCCCGCCATTTCATATGCCCGCAATCGTCGCTGACAATCTTTGTAAGAGTTATCGAGTCTATCAAAAGCGTGAAGGAGTCCTCGCTTCGTTGAAAGGACTTTTTCATCGTACTTACAAGACCGTCGACGCGGTAAAGAACGTCAGTTTCGAAATTGAACCCGGGGAGATGGTTGCATTTCTCGGCCCAAATGGTGCAGGGAAAACCACGACTCTCAAACTCTTGTCAGGGCTGATCAACCCCACGAGTGGAACAGCTTCGGTGCTGGGGCACGTCCCGTGGCTGCGGGAGAACCCATTTCGACGTCGCTTCTCTTTGGTGATGGGGCAGAAGAACCAGCTCTGGTGGGATTTGCCTGCTCAAGAATCTTTTCAGCTTCACCGGGAGATCTATCGCATCCCTCAGGCTGAATTTGTTCGTCGACGTGATGAACTCGTCGAACTGCTGGAGGTTGGGAAACTGGTGGGGCAACCAGTTCGCGAATTATCACTGGGAGAGCGAATGCGGATGGAGTTGATCGCTGCCCTGCTCCATAGCCCGGATGTTCTGCTTCTTGATGAACCGACAATCGGCTTGGATGTCATTTCTCAACGCCGCGTTCAAGAGTTCCTGCGTTTTTATCAGGCAGAGCAGAAAATTACCGTCATTCTGACCAGCCATTACATGAAAGACGTGGAGGCACTTTGTCGACGTGCGGTCATCATTAATCATGGTGAAATCAAACACGATGGACCGCTCGCGGACATCGTTGAACGATTCAGCCAGAACAAAGTCATCCATCTCCAGTTTGCAGGGGAAGAGACTCCAACTAATCTCGAGCGATTCGGGAATGTGCTGGAGTTCGTTGCCCCGCGTGCGAAAATCGAAGTGGAGCGAACCCGCGTCCCTGAAGTGCTCGGGGAGTTGTTGCGAGACTACCGTATTGAAGATGTTGGTGTTCAGGATCGGCCGCTGGAAGAAGTGATTGCTGAAATGTTCACTTCGACTGATTCCAGAAACGCCACTGCACCGCTCTAGACATTGCTGTCGGCGAGGAGGCAAATGCGAGAAGACTCTGTTTTTCTCCCCTGCCCCGTTCGTCCGCGAGACGGCTCATTGCGGCCGTTACCACACACCACTGAAACAGGGGCTAAAGTTCGCACCCAATCTTGCGAGCGTCGAATAAACGACTACCGAGCTTCATGTCGCAGTTGATTGTTCGTTGCGAATTGGACTTCGGTCTGCGGATACGTCGCCGGAGACGGTGCCAGGAATGCATGCAGACCAAAGTTGATCTCCGAGTGGTTGAAACTGAAACGATGGCTCAACGCCACCTCAGGGACCACTCTCGCGCTGCTTAGAAGGAGTTCGTTCCCCATTTCACCTGTTACCAGTTTGACTAACGGGGTTGGCACCGGCAGGAAGGTTGGTCGATTCAGAGCCTTCCCGAGTGCTCGAGTAAATTCCTGATTGGTGACAGGATGAGGAGAGACTGCATTCACTGGCCCGGAAATGGAGTCGTCGTGAACAATGTGCGAAATTAATCGCACGTGATCGTCCAGCGAAATCCAGCTCCAGTATTGCTCGCCACTTCCGATTGTCCCACCGAGTCCAAGCCGGAACGGAGTCAGCATGGCCTTAAGTGCTCCACCATCCTTGCTCAGCACCAAGCCGGTGCGAACATTTACAATTCGAGTGTGCCCAATTGCGGGGGCGCAAGCCCGCTCCCACTCTCGACAAACAGAGGCAAGAAATCCCTCGCCGGAAGGGCTCGCTTCAGTGAGTAATCGATCCCCAGAATCGCCGTAATACCCGACAGCACTTGCGACAATCATGGTATGGGGCGGATTTGGCATCTTGCGGACAGCCTCCGCGAGAATCCCGGTCGAGTTCACCCGGCTCGCGTAGATTTCGTCTTTTTTACGACGACTCCAGCGGAGCGCTGTCAGCGGTTCACCCGCGAGGTGAATCAGGACGTCGCAGCCCTTCAATGTGGACAAACACAACGGATGACCTGCTGATTCCCAGCATCGCTCGTTCGGACCATTAGGCACATCCCTGACCAAGCGGGTCACAGCATGCCCTGCGCGTTCAAGAATCGGAACGAGGTGCCGCCCGATCAGTCCTTTGGACCCTGTCATAAAGACGTTCATTTGTCTTCCTGGGAACACTCTCACGTGCACTCAAAACGGATAGTTACATCGTAGCCTTTCGCCCCATTTTTGACCCTGCCGGAATGCAAAGCCAGAGTAAATATCGAATTGGGGGAGGGAAAATTGAAAGTTGATGAAGAAGCTCTCAAGACCAATCAGCTCTTTTGGATGCAATGTGGCCTGATCGCTACGCATTGAATTCGCTCGACACCGCGAGACGGTGTCGTCCAACAGAAGCACACCGACACTCTTCGACGACGTG
This sequence comes from Planctomicrobium mucosum, assembly GCF_051466335.1. Taxonomy (NCBI): domain Bacteria; kingdom Pseudomonadati; phylum Planctomycetota; class Planctomycetia; order Planctomycetales; family Planctomycetaceae; genus Planctomicrobium; species Planctomicrobium mucosum. The sequence continues at coordinate 2,673,337 of NZ_CP195793.1, forward strand.
GATTCGTGAGGCGGTCAGGTCCGTTGAGTATTCAAGAAGTTGAGTATTCAAGAAGCTGCTTCGCAAGATAACGCGTGCCACCCTACTCGACGACGATTGGGCATCAGCGTCGAAGTTTCCCTCATGCGACTCTACGATTTCGCATCTGATCAACAGATTTTAAAGCGGTTCTGGATCTCGGTGCTCGCCGCTCAACGCAGCGTCAGAGACTAACGGGTTCCAGGGATAATCGTCGGCCAATCGTTCTGGTTGTTATACCGGTCGTTGCCCAATCCTCGGGAGGAGAAATCCTGCGCTGGGGCGGGATTTCTCGATCTTCCCTGATTCTGCATCATCGAGTGATAGTCAGAAGGGATCACAACTCCGTTCCGTTGATTGGAATTCGGGTTCGCATTTCCTTGCTGTGGTTGCTGCTGCGGATTTGACGGTCCGTTGCTGTTCGGTTGCTGTGGATTCTGGAATTGTTGGTTATTAACTGGTTGAATCCTCGGCGGCATTGTTTGCATCTGACCTTGTGGCATCCGTGATCCGATCTGAGAGTTGTTCTCCTCATGCCAGCCGAAAGTTGGTGAATCAGGCACACCTGGTTGAGATTGATGCTGCAGGTTCCCCGGTGGAGCAACAGGTTGGTTAGGCCATTGTGGAACAAGACCACCTTGACCGTTCGGGGCGTTCGGAGTGTACATCACTCCGCCTGTCGATGGATGGGTATATATCGATCCAGCAGATGGTGATAGAGGGGAATTCAGTGGGCCCTGATTCCAGATCTCTTTGACAGCGATGTTCGCTTCGCGACCAGCCTGCCAACGTTGAGCCTCGTAACCGCGCATCGAATTGTTGTAGTCGAATGGAATACTGCTGTTTTCCATTGTCTGCGTATCGTATCGTGATCGGGTCCCGAACTGTTCTTTCGAGTAACTCGGGTAGATCGCTGGAGGCGTCTGACCTCCCTGCCCGTTTGCAGGAGATCGAACTGGATTCGGATACGGCTGGTAAGCGTCGTTCAGATTCTGCGGAGGAATGTTGTCGGGCATCCAGCGTTGAGGTGATGGAGTCTGATTTGAATCAAACATCATCGACCCTGGAGGATTGATCCCGCCTGATTGATTCAACACCGAGAAAGGCGCTCCATTCCCAACTCCCATCCCCATCTTTGCTGCGGCTTTGCTGGCCTCATGAAAAGCGTTGACGCCTTGATTCGGATTTGGGGAACCCTGATTCGGGAACTGGGCGTTCAACGAGGGTTGGCTCATCTGGTTGTCCATGCCGGCTGCGTTCTGCTGCCCTGCTCCGAATGGACGTTGTCCAAACTGAGGGTGTTGTGTAGTTCCATGGAAGCTGCCGGGACCATTTGCAAGATTGTTCTGAGCCTGAGTCTGAGGAGGGCCGTAGTACGGTCCCGACTGAGTGTTATTGAACTGAGGTTGCTGTGCGAATTGATTCTGAACCGGTTGAATGTCGTTACGCATTCCCTCCGGTTGCTGTCGATAAGCATGGGAGACATCAGCGTGGTCGTCTTCAGACATTTGATTCGATGCCGGAACGATTCCCTTCCACGGTTGTCGGACAGGGCGATCACTTGGACCATCTGCCCCGAAATTCTGCATGCCGAGTGGCTGCTGAGCTGACATCTGATTCTGAGTATAAGCTCTGTCAGTCATTGGCTCGTTGCGAATGACAGGAAGTTCGGATTCATCATACTGGGAATTCACTGGTTGGTTTCGGCCATACTGCTGGTCTGCAAACCGTTGTTCTTCGTATCGAACCGGGCGACCATCGGGAGTTACTTCTCGCTGCTCAGGCTGCTGGCGGACGTAAGAAGATTCACTTCCAGGAATACGGCTGAGCTCTCCGGTGGCGCCATCCAACAGCAATGGGCCATTTCCACGGACCGCAGCGGCATCACGATCAATCGCGAGTAACTGTTCGCGAACCTGTTCCGTTTGATTCATCCGACGCTGTGCAGTGGCCTGTGCGATGTTATTCGGATTGTTGGCTTGGTTCCCTTGCTGCTGGGCGTTGTACGCCTGGCTTCGCTGCTCGATGTCGGCAGCGAGCTTTTCAGCAGGGGATTTTCCCGGTTTCAAACGATCGAAAATGGATGAATTGTTCTTCGCCACTGAGCTTAATGCGGAGTCGCTGGGTGCGTTTTTTGCAAGCAGCTGTTCAATAACGTCGGGAGAGTAAAGTTTCGAGTAGGTCTCGGTGGCGAGCTGTGTTTTGCCCTGTCTGGCATAGGCGTCTCCCAGGTTGGAAATCGCCTTCTGGTTCTTCGCGTCAGCCTGTATTGCACGTAGCGAGTATTGCTCACTCTCCGAGAATCGATTCTGGAGCAGATACGAATAGCCCATGTCCCCGAGGATTTGAGAGTTATTCGGAGCCTGAATCAGCGCTTTCTGGTAGTGACTTTCAGCCTCTCCGTATTTTTTCTGCAGGTCAGCGATGATGGCAAGACCGTGATGGGCGTCAGGGTTTTGCGGAGCGACAGCGATAGCACTTTCAAAATTCGAGCGTGCGTTCGCAAGATGCTGCTGCGACTGTTGTTTGCCAGTGGCAGTTCCGTCGGCCGATTTCACGTTGTACTGGCGGAATTCCTCGTGACCAGCTTGAACGTACTCGCTCGCTGACTTGGTGCTTTTTGCATCCGCTGCTCTTGCAACGTCACCGAAGCCCTCTTTCTCCAGCTTCTCACGAAACTCTTTCGCTTTTGCTGAATTCGCTTCATCGTTGTATGGATTGAAGTTGGAGAGAAACTCTGGAGTACGGCACCCCGTTCCCAGGAGAAGGCAAAGAGTGGCAATACAAGTAAAACGCGACACGGATCGCCGGGAAGGCGCCTTTTGCGAAATACAAGCTGACGGGCCGGGCAACATCCTGTCGTCCTTTGCGTTTCGCGAGTGAGGAATACTAATCGCTGCGGGATAGGGATCGAGTGCAGCAAATTGTCGTGAGGTGAAGGGAGGAATGCAGCGGATCTGCAAATTCAGGCTGAAGTTCTATTTGAATCGAAAATTCCTGTCGAGGTGAAAGAGAATTCCGAACCACGAGTCAGGACGAAGCAGCAGGAATTGCCGTGTTCCATTGGTCATCCTTGGCGATCACGGCAGGTGATTGGTTGAAATAAATAAAATGCGGTGTTTGGCTTCCTTTGCGGACACGCGGGCTTCATTTCCAGTTCGACGCTTTGGCGATTCATTTTCGGGACTGTCGCCACGTGTGATCGGGGACCCGTTTGAGATCGCTTCTTTTGATCCGATTTTGGGATTCTGACGCATGTGGACGAGTCCCGGGCAGATCGCGGCTGACATCTTCCATTGCTAGAATCGTCCGACATTCCAAAGTCCATCGGGATTTATTTGATGGAAATGTCGTCACATCTGAGTGGAGATGAGTGCGGCATTTCGAGGTTGAGGTGCCCCAATGAGGTCAAAGTCTGGCGCGGAATCCAATCCGTTTTTGTCGCGATCCGAAATGGATTGGCAGCTCTCCATCGAATGGATCGTCCTGCGGATCAGGTGGTTCGGGCTGATCGTAGGTTACTTTTGGGTGAATACCTTCAGTCCCCCTTCAGAGCGACTCACCCTGAATGGGATCCTCGCGCTCGGATTGGCCTATGCGATCTGTGATCTTTTCTGGCATTTGCGTGGTAAGGTTTTTCTCAGCCAGTTTCCGCTGTTCATCTCAGCAATGGAGGCGGTCTTTATTGGGCTACTCTGCTTTTTCGATCGCGGACTGGAAAGTTCATTCAGGTACTATTACTTCCTGTCTCTGCTTGTTTGTGCGATTCGCTATCCATTGCTGGTTTCCTATTCAACGCTGGCGTTTCACTGTATCAGCTACAGTCTGCTCGCATTTACATTGCAGAGTGCGAACGTTGAGCAAGTGGGGATGCTGGTGTTGATGCTCGTGTTCATGTGCTGGGTCACCTGGGCGAGTACTGCCTTGACTGGCTTGCTGAAAGCAACTGGCGAGAAACTGTCGCGACTGAATGGCGAACTTGAAGAACGGATACTTCGTCGAACGCGAGAGCTTCAACAATCTCAGGCCATGCTCGTACAGCAGGAAAAACAGGCGGCATTTGGGTTGCTTGCAGCTGGAATCGCGCATGAGGTCGGCAATCCGCTGGCTGCGATCAGTTCACTCGTTCAGTTGATGAACCGGAAACCGCTCGATGAGCAGATGCATGAACGACTCGGACTCATTGATGAGCAGCTGCTAAGAATTCAACGAACGCTGCGGGAACTGATTGAATTTTCTCGACCGGGCGTCACGGATACCAGCCAGTTCGATGTTCATGACGTTCTGGGGACCGCTTTGAATATTGCGAAGTACTACAAACGCAAGAAGGGGAAGAAGATTGTCTCCAGCTTCGGAGAACAGCTTCCACCGGTATTTGGAGTCCGTGATCAGGTGCTTCAGGTTTTTCTGAATCTAATTCTGAACGCGATGGATGCCACCGAAGAAGGAGGCACCATCGAGATTATCACCGAGAAAGTTGATCACTTCGTCAGCGTCTGTGTGCGTGACAACGGGGTCGGCATTGCCCCCTCAGACCAGATCAAACTTTTCGAGCCTTACTTCACGACAAAGGCGACTGGAACTGGTCTGGGGCTCTTTATCTGTCGTGATATCGTTGAGGCCTCGGCTGGGACAATTCGACTGAAATCGTCAGTTCCAGGAGAAACGATCTTTCAGGTCAAGCTTCCGTCGCGAATGGTGTCCCAGGAGGACCAGTCCCAATCTCAGGGATGAGCAGCGGCGAATGGCGGCGACGTCTCGTTTCGAGGCTGCGCTGATCACCGCCGGTACGCCTGACTCTCAAGTGAGATGCTCGAGGCCCCAATTGACGGATTGTATTTAGTTCGCCACGGCAACCAATTGTCGATCAAGTCAGAGAGCTGTGTTGATTCGGATCTGTGCGCTCATTGTCGAGTGCTCCAGAGATGTTGCGAGATATTAAATACGCATTTGATCAAATGGTTGACATTTTAAGAGAATCAATGTTGTTAAACAAATCTGTTTCGATGGGAATTGACTTCCGTAAATGCTATTTCTAAATTGACCATACATTTCTATTGATTCTCATTTCATTGCATTTCTGCTCTAGGAGGACGAAAATCATGGTCCGTAATCAGCGTACGTTTATTGGTCGAAGCTCCAAAGAAAGCTCTTTAAGATCGGGTTTTACCCTGATCGAGCTCCTTGTCGTGATCGCCATCATTGCGGTTTTGATTGCACTCCTGCTGCCTGCTGTCCAACAGGCACGCGAGGCGGCGCGACGGACGCAGTGCAAAAACAATCTGAAGAACATCGGGTTGGCGGTGCACAATTTTCATGAGACTTACAACTCCCTTCCAGCACTTGCAAACTCAACCTACGGTCCAACATTTTGGTTTCACATTCTCCCCTATGTTGAGCAGACGGCTCTCTACAACCTCTACAACGGGGGAGCCACCGCTGGCTCAGACGTCACCAGCCTTCGCCGATCGATGGATATCAACTATCGAATCATCGCCGCAGCGGGACGAGCCGACCAGGTTGCTCCAATTCCCGGATTTTTCTGTCCATCTACTCGCGCCCCAAGCGTGCGTCGGTCAGGAGACGATAACGGCGGAGCACGCGGACCGAAGGCGGACTACGCTGTTGTTGCGATGAGAGGAAGTGCAACAAACACCAGTCTGGACAGTGACAGCGTTGAATATCAGTGGTGGGATATTCATCAAACTTGGGATGCAGGCTGGGCAAATGCCACTCGAGGAGCAATTCGCCCCGGACTCTCGAACGAGATCACAACGGACGATGGTGGCATCGACGGGCTGGATGGACGCCGACGCGAGAAGGCCAAATCCTTGGGTTCACTCGCCAACATTACCGATGGAACAAGTAACACGTTGATGGTCGGTGAAAAGTTCTGGAGAAACAGCGACTTTACATCTGAAGGGAACATTGACTGGAACAATCAGGATGGAACTTGCTTCCTGATGGGCTATGGATGGCGCGAGTACAATGTTGCTCGGAACATTCGCTTCCCTCTCTCGACACGCATTGAAAACGATGCAACAGGCGATAACGTTCCCTCCAGCCGACGCGGTTTCGGAGGTCGACACACCGGCACCGTGCATTTCTTGATGTGCGACGGATCTGTCCGTGGAGTGAGTCAGAACATTGATCTCTTCACCCAGTGGCGTCTTGGGGATCGCGCGGATGGACTGGTGATCGGCGAATTCTAATCGCTGTTCCGACGCGGGCCGTCTCGAGGCTGCTCATGATGTTCGGAGAGTGCTACTCGGCTTCATGGAGTTGAGTAACGCTCTCCTTCACTATATCAGCGCGGTGTTGATGATTGCCGCTTCGAGTCTTTGAAACCGCAGAACGTCATTGACGTTTCGTTTCTCTGCCATGTTCTGGCGATTACGAGCATATAGAAGGGAGCCAAGCCGATGAGCTGGCGATCAGGTGGTTCGATGAAAATTCTGTTCGTTGCGTTAGCACTTGTGTTTCTTGTTGGCTGTGGCAAAGACGACACCGTGGACCTGAAAGGGACAGTGACGTTGACCGATGGAACGCCATTGAAAGCAGGGACTGTCCATTTGAATGGGGCTCAATCTTTCCGAGGAAAAATTGAAGATGGTGGCGTGTTTGAAATCAAACAGGTCGCTAAAGGAGAGTACAAGGTGGCGATCACCGACACCAAGGTCGGTCCTACCGGACTGCCCGGCATGGACGGGATTGACTCCAGCGGGAAATATTACCGGCAGGATCCTAAGTCGTTGAAGAACCTCATTCAGGAGAAGTACGCGGATTCTTCGAAGTCCGGATTAACTGCAACTGTCCCTGGTCAGATCGAATTGAAGCTCGAGCCGGCTTCTGGCAAGAAGTGATCTGACTCGGACAAAGAGTCCTGATTCGATAATCGCTTTACACAATTCAATAGCAATCAACCCTGCAGCGTGTGGCCCGCGATGAGTATCGTCACTCGCTGCAGGATTCCTCTTTTACAGCTTTGGTAACTCCTCAGTTTCTACTTGAGCAAGCTACTGATACCGCGATGAGGCTTCTCGTAAACTCGGCGGCGGCAAGATGGCTCGCAATCCGTCGTCAGCTCGCATCTCTCACGAGAGTCCGGATATCTTCCTGTGGTGAGCACGGTGGATGCGAGTGCCTATGCCACAATCTGCCGCAACGCTCCTCTGAAGCAGCTTATCGCTTCGAAGTGGCAAGTTACTTCTTCTTTTTCTTTTCAGGTTGACCTGCGAGGTCGATGTCGTAGGTGCTCATGCCTGGCTTGATACTAAACTTGAGTCCGGATGTTGTTGCAATCCAATACTTCTTCGGGATATCGGTTGCTGGAGGATTCGGATTCATCGGAGTCGGGCGAATGCCGCTGACTGCCAGAGAGTAGTCACCGGCAGGGATCGGTTCGGAGAGCTGATAGGTACCATCTTCCTTGATTTTGGCAGTTGCTCCAGTTCCAAGTGCTGCAGAAGAGAGGGTCACGACTCCGTTGGGGACTGGCTTCCCGTTGAGGATCACTTTGCCGCCGATGGCACCGACTGGTTTGGAAGCTGATCCGCCGCAGCCAAAGAACAGAACTCCAATTAACGCAACAGTCGTCCCCAAACTGAATTTCATTTTGATTCCCTTAGACTCTATGAATGACTTTGTGGTCGGCCCCGACTTCTACAAATCCGAAAGAAGAGGAAGCGCTCCTCTCGAAAAAAAATGCCCTGGTCCGACAGATCGAGCCAGAGCATTACGTTTCCCTGCAATTGACCCTGAGAATTTTTTAGAATTCGCCGACAGGTAGACCGTCGTTGCAAGCTGCGAGGCTCCGAAGCGTGTCCATCGCGATATTCTCGGAAATGAAGCGGACGGATCCGTCGCCTAAAGTGACGTGAATACCACCGACGTGGAATGAGTTCCACTGGGTGTTGGCGCACCAGGTGTCTTGGTTGCCAACCGTTGGAGTTTTGTAGTTGATTTGATACAGCAAGCTGGAAATACCAACTGACCATCCACTCGGGTCGACACTGCCAGCGTTGACGGGAGTTGTGAAGCTAGCACCAAGGTATCCACCGTAGTATCCAGAGCGTCGGTCACCGTTGACGAGCCCAACTGTACCAGACTGTTCGGCAACCAGAAGCGTGTTTGAGGAACCATCGGTCGCGTCACGCATACGCTTGACTCTGTTCCAACTGAACAAACCATTGTTGGTGAAGTTACCGTATGGGTTAGATGCACCCACAGAGTTTCCTACTGGGAAGGAAGCATCTCCATACTCAATGGAAGCACCAGCAACGCCGACGTACATCGGAACCTGATGACGCAGGGTATTGTGGTCTGGCATTCCCGGAACATATGGATTTCCATTTGATTCGAGTGTGCTGGATGGGCAGACGTACACAGGAACAACGTGGCCATTCAGGAGTTCTGCGTTATGTGTACCAGCGGCGCTTGCAGTTCCGCCGAACGGACGCCATCCGGTCCAGATCATCTGGTTGTAAATGGCGCCTTGTTCCAGCATTGGAAAAATGTGGATACGCCAGTTTGGAATGGAGTATGGGTCTGATGCCATGTCTGTTCCACCGAAGCTGCCGGGAGGGAAGCAGTTGTGGACGTCGTGGTAGTTGTGAACCGCTAAACCAATCTGCTTGAGATGATTTTTGCACTGGGAACGGCGAGCGGCTTCACGTGCCTGTTGCACAGCTGGCAGTAACAGGGCGATCAAAACTGCAATAATCGCGATGACGACGAGCAATTCGATCAGAGTGAATCCCTTTTTGGCTCGCTGCCCATGGGGACGACTGGAAAACGTCATGACCATACTTTTTTCCCTCGGGTGAATGGGACTTCGGATGCCCCAATCAGACTGTAAACAAGACTTACAACAACTGGTTGGAACTGACGAGTTATCAACGCAGCAATTGCCGGCGCGCTAGAACGTTATTGACACGAGCCAACACAATGTTCGCTCGCGACTAAATACTTTGAGGTTTTCGTCACCAACTTGAAGTGGAAATCGAAAGAACTTTCTAATTTTGGGCTCAATTAACTTGAAATTTACGCATCGGTGTGCATGCAAGTGCTGATGTGTACGCTTGCTGGGTCTGTGGGTTTTGCGGTCCAGGAATACATGTTTAAGGCATGTTTGATGTTAAATGAAAGTCGTTTGGGGATGTTGGGATGCTTGCATTTAGTACCACGTCAAGTCGGTCCCAATACATAAAAAACGGGGTCGATCCAGCTACAACTTTATGGTCTGTGGAGTCGAATGCTGCAGCCTATGATTCGCCTAGAGTCTGTTATGGACTTAAGTGTTGGTTTTGAAGTAGTTTCCGTGGATGAGCAAGCCCCGGATGCCTTACCCCAGTGACGTCACGGACGACGAATGGGCCTTTTTAGCCCCCTATTTGGCGCTGGTGAAAGAGGACTCGCCGCAGCGGGTTCACTCCCTTCGAGCCGTGTTCAATGCCATGCGGTGGCTGGTACGCACCGGGGCGCAGTGGCGGTTCATGCCCCATGAGTTCCCGCCTTGGCCCGTGGTCTATCAGCAGGCTCGCCGTTGGCTGGAGGCTGGCGTGTTTGAGCACATCGCTCATGACCTGCGGGAAGTGGCTCGCGTGGCTCAGGGACGCGATGAGCCCCCCTCAGCAACGATCTTAGATGCGCGAGTCATCCAATCCACTCCCGAGAGTGGTGCCAGAGCCGGTTACGATGGCGGCAAACGGCGGAAGGGCTCGAAGGTTCACGTGGCCATTGACACGCTCGGGCACCTTCTCGCCTTGAAAGTGACCCCAGCCAATGAACAGGAGCGAGCCCAGGTTTCCGACTTATGTGTCGCTGTGCAGGAGGCGACTGATCAGGCCATTGAAGTCGCCTATGTGGACCAAGGTTATACTGGCGAGAACGCGGAAGAGGCTGCCGCTGAGCAGGGAGTGGAACTGCGCGTCGTGAAACTCCCTTATGCCAAGAAAGGATTCGTATTATTGCCACGTCGGTGGGTCGTGGAGCGGACCTTTGCCTGGCTAGGACGATCACGGAGGCTGGCACGTGACTACGAACGACTGGCAGAAGTCTTGGCCGGATGGCACTGGGTGGCCATGGTCGCACTGCTGCTCAAATACACGCCGATCGTCGTCCAGAGTTCATAACAGGCTCTAGTGGAGCAGTCATGATCTGCGATGAGTCGGGTAGGACTGTTTTGCAAAATTGCAATAGTGAACTCGCCATGCAACCTCGACATTTGGGAGTAATGTCAAGTTGGGTTTCATTCGGAGGACATGCAGGCACGTTTTGGGGGATCAGTCGATGATGCCGTGCAGTGGTCCACCTTTCGCTGCTAGTTGATCGACGCGACGGGTCACTTCTGGATCTTCGATTAGCGGTGGGGCGTGATGAGGCTTGATGCGTGCGTCGATGACCAGTGTTTCTTTGCAGCCCCAATGTTTGTTCTCGGTGAGAGCGTCTGCCCCATCGATATCGCTGGCTGGATTAGAGCGGGTGAACGTTGTCCACAGAAAGTTATTGAGTGATCTCGCAGTGAATTCGGAGTGATCGACGATCACGCACATTGGAAATTTGCGAATCGGGTGGTCTTGTGTGAGAGATTCGCAGAATCTTCGCAAGTGTCCATCGTTTCGCGACGTGCATGGTGGGCCTTCAATGGCTAATACACCGGGCATCACGAGTGCCGGATGTTTGAACCCCATTGCCAATTGCAGCGAAGATGGGGGTGCTGTTGGCAGTGATCTTCGGATCGGCCCTGCACATGCCATGACAACTTTAGAACCGGAGTTAAACCCGTCTCCCGAGTAGTCGAGCGTGTCGATCGTCGTGCGTGTCTGAAAATGGACGTCGTTCTGCCAGTCAACACGTTGCAGGACGTGGATCAGAAATCGCTGGATGTCGTGGAGGTCGAGTTGAGGATCATCTTCTCCCGCTGCGATGAACAGGTATTTCGCGAGTGACAGTTGTCCTTGTCCCAATATCGCGTTTGCCTGAGTTAAGATCTCCTGTGGCTTTCTCGTCTGTGCATAAGGGACGTAACGCTCGCTGCCAATCGCAAGAAGGAGGGGATGAACTCCTGCAGCGTCGACCGCGTTGACTGCTTTGACACCGGGAAGAACAGCAGGGATGGCTGGCCCGGTGATTTCATGGATGATGTCGCCAAATGACGTGTCTTCCTGTGGCGGTCTCCCGACGACAGTGAATGGCCAGATGGCATCTTTCCTGTGCCAGACTTTGTCGACGTTTAATACCGGGAAATCGTGTTTCAAGCTGTAGTATCCGAGATGGTCCCCGAACGGGCCTTCCGGGAGTAGGTGATTCGGGTCGACCGTTCCGGAGATGCAGAAGTCTGCCTGAGCCATCAGCGGGAGTCCACTCTTTTGCCGTACGAGTTCGAATCTTCGTCCGCCGAGAGCTCCTGCGAAAGTGAGTTCCGAAAGTCCCTCAGGCAATGGCATGACTGCGGACAGTATGGAGGCAGGAGGGCCGCCGACGAAAATGTTGACCTTGAGTGGTTCCCCATGTTTGATTGCAGCAGCGTGATGAACGCCGATGCTTCGATGAATCTGGTAATGCAATCCGACCTGACGGTTGGGGAGGTACTGATTCCCTGCCAATTGAACGCGATACATCCCCAGGTTTGACTTCTGCCACCCGGGGTGGTCGGGGTGTTCAGAGTACACTGCCGGGAGCGTGATAAATGGACCTCCGTCATCCGGCCAGGATTTCAGTTGCGGGAGTTTGTCGAGTGTTGTTTGAGTATGGAGGATCGGGCCGCTGTTTCGATATTTGGGCTGCATGGCCCACGCCGTCGGAAACGCGCGAGCGTACCTGAGTGGATTTTTGAATGCATTGGCTGGGTCGACTTTCAGTTCAACAAGTCTCCGGACAAGGTCAATCGTGTCGCGAAACATGAATCGCGTTCTCTCGAGCGTGCCGAAGAGATTGCTGACCATCGGAAACTGGCTGCCGATGACATTTTCGAACAGTATTGCAGGTCCACCGGCCAGGTAGACACGCCGTTGGATCTCGGCTGCCTCGAGGTGAGGGTCAATTGGTACGTTGATGCGACGCAGTTGGTTGTGCTTTTCCAGATCTGTGATGCATTCACGAAGATTGCGGTAACCCATGAATAGGCCAGTTTTAATGACGAAGCGGTCAGTTGCGACGCTGCATTGTACGGCGATTTCGCACTGCCTGTGAACTCAGTCGGTTTTCTTATCTCGGAGGAATCTGCCATGCTGGCAGTTTGAGCACTGCATGTTTTTAGCTGCAGTTTTGTAACAGTCGGTTGTAAAACGACTTGTGTTTCATTTTGTGTGAGTGGCATGGCTGTTGCATTAGCGCTGGCTTCAGTCGAAAATCTGTCAATCCAGGCAGCCGCTCAGGGTGTTTGGTGAAGCAGCGGTCAAAATTGACAGTGAGTTGCGAAGTGCCCTTCCGCGCTGCTGTCAGTTTAATGTCGCGGGTTCGCAGATTTTCGATCGGGAATCACCTGAAGGTCATCGTTTGACGCAACACGAGGAGTAATCGTGGCGAAACTGTTGAGTTTTGATGAAGAAGCACGTAAGCATCTGCTGGCTGGTGTCAGCAAGCTTTCTCGTGCTGTCGCCAGCACATTGGGGCCCCGCGGACGCAATGCCGTTCTCGACAAGGGCTGGGGTTCTCCGAAGATCACCAAAGACGGTGTCACCGTCGCTCAGGACATCGAACTCGAATGTAAATTCGAGAACTGCGGTGTCCAGCTTGTTAAAGAAGCTTCCAGCAAGACCGGTGACGTTGCAGGTGACGGCACAACCACCGCGACTGTCTTGGCTGAAGCGATTTTCCGTGAAGGTCTCAAGTACATTGCTGCCGGTGCAGCACCGATTGCTTTGGGCCGCGGAGTTCAGAAAGCAGTCGACGCGGTTGTTGAAAGTCTGCTGAAGTCTGCCAAGCCAGTCGACGCCGGAAATCGTAAAGCGATTGAAACCGTTGCAACGATTGCTGGTAACAACGACAAAGAAATCGGAAAGATTCTTGCTGACGCCCTCCTGAAAGTGGGCAAAGACGGTGTGATTACCGTTGAAGAAGGTCGCGGAATCGAAACTGAAGTCGATCTCGTCGAAGGGATGCAGTTTGAGCGCGGCTTCCTGTCGCCTCACTTCATCACCAATGAAGATGAACAGGAAGTTGCTTACGACAACTGCTACATCCTCATTCACGAAGAGAAGATCAGCAACGCTCGGAATCTCGTTCCGCTGCTCGAGCAGCTCTCGAAATCTGGCCGTCCTCTGCTGATCATTGCAGAAGATGTTGATGGCGAAGCATTGGCAACTCTGGTTGTCAACAAGATGCGAGGAATCGTTCAGGTCGTCGCTGTGAAGGCACCTGGCTACGGCGATCGACGCAAAGCGATGATGGAAGACATTGCCATCCTGACCGGCGGTAAGGCGTTCTTCAAAGATCTCGGCGAGAAGCTCGAAGAAGTGACTCTCAAGGATCTCGGAACAGCCAAGAAAGTCCGCATCAGCGCTGACAACACCACAATCGTTCAGGGTGGTGGTGATAAGAAAGCTCTGGAAGGTCGTACCGCTCAGATTCGTTCTGAAATCACGAAGACCGACAGCGATTACGATCGTGAGAAATTGCAGGAACGCCTCGCGAAACTCGCTGGCGGCGTTGCAGAAATCAAGGTCGGTGCTGTCACCGAAACTGAAATGAAAGAGCGTAAAGACCTCGTCGACGACGCTCTGGCTGCGACACGTGCGGCGATTGAAGAAGGAATCGTTCCTGGAGGTGGGGTTGCCCTGCTCCGTTCGGTTTCCGCAATCGAAAAACTGAAGCTCAAGGGAGACGAAGCTCTCGGAGTTCAGCTCGTTCGCAATGTTCTTGAAGCTCCAATCCGGAAGATCGCTGAAAACGCAGGTCTGGACGGGGCAGTTGTCGCTCACAACATTCGTAAGAGTTCCGACGTCAGCTATGGCTACGATGCTCTGAACGAAAAATACGGCGATATGTTCGAGATGGGTGTTGTTGATCCGGCGAAGGTTGTTCGCACAGCTCTGCAGAACGGTGCGAGCGTTGCGACTCTTCTCATGACAACAGACTCCATCATCGTGGATGAGCCGAAAGAAGAATCCGATAACCACCACGACGACCATCACGACATGGGTGGGATGGGCGGAATGGGCGGAATGGGTGGCATGGGTGGAATGGGAATGGGTGGAATGCCTGGAATGGGCTTCTAGTTCCCAGTTAAGTCGGTGGCACTTGGACACCAGTTTGATGGGTGTCTGCCATCGCAGCCCGCGTGGATGTCAGTTTCAGAGAATGATTAACTGCTCCGCGTGACTTTGGTCATTGATTTTTCCCTTCGATGGCGGAGGGAAATCCCAAATACATACGAAAATCAGAAATCATTTGGAGTTTCCATGTCCTTGTCTCTCAAGCCACTTGACGATCGCGTCGTTATCGAGCCATTGAGCGCTGAAGAAACCACAGCTGGCGGAATCGTTCTTCCAGACAGTGCAAAAGAAAAACCACAGCGTGGAACAGTTCTAGCCGTTGGTCCTGGCCGTCTGCTGGAAAGCGGCGAGCGATCAGCTCCAAGCGTCCAAGTTGGCGATGAAGTGCTGTTCTCGAAGTACGGCGGCACCGAGTTGGAAGTGGACGGCAAAGAGATCAAAATTCTCCGTGAGTCCGACATTCTGGCCAAAGTGGCAAAATAATTGTGTCATTCAGGTTGAGCCGCACTTCTCGTAAGTGCGGCTCGGCTGACCGTGCGGCGATCGAGCCCGAGACTTTGATTCAACATCCTCAACGAGGAGCTTATTGGTGGCTAAGCAATTACTATTTGATGATCGCGCTCGGCTGAAATTGCAGCGTGGCGTGAACACACTGGCTGACGCAGTGGCTGTGACGATGGGTCCAACCGGCCGCAACGTCATCATCGACAAGAGTTTCGGCAACCCACTCGTCACTAAAGACGGCGTGACTGTTGCTAAGGAAGTCGATCTCGATGACGCTTTCGAAAACATGGGCGCCAAACTCGTGAACGAAGTGGCGACCAAAACCAGCGATATCGCTGGTGACGGCACGACAACCGCAACCGTCCTCGCTCGCGCAATCTATGAAGAAGGTCTGCGTAGCGTTTCTCTTGGTGCAAACCCAACGATCGTCCGCAAGGGAATTGAAAAGGCAGTTGACGCTGCGATCACGTTCCTGGAAGGCTTCGCCCGTCCAGTTTCCGATAAGAAGGAAATTGAGCAGGTCGGTGCGATCTCCGCGAACAACGATCTGGAAGTCGGCAAGTTGATTGCTGACGCCATGGAACAAGTTGGCCGCGACGGTGTGATCACTGTCGAAGAAGGTAAGAGCAGCAGCACCACTCTCGAACTCGCAGAAGGGATGCAGTTCGACAAGGGGTACATCTCTCCATACTTCGTGACCGATCCAGCAGACATGAAGGCTGTTCTTGAGAACGCCGTCATCCTGTTGTTCGAAAAGAAGATTTCTAACCTGCGTGAGTTCATTCCAGTTCTGGAGAAGGTCTCCCAGACTGGCAAGCAACTGCTCGTCATTGCAGAAGATGTCGATGGCGAAGCACTCACAGCATTGGTTGTGAACCGACTCCGCGGTGTTCTGCAAGTCTGTGCTGTGAAGGCACCAGGCTTCGGTGATCGTCGTAAAGCGATGTTGCAGGATATCGCTGTTCTGACTGGCGGAACCGTCATTTCAGAAGACCTCGGTCTCAAGCTCGAAGCTGTCGAACTGAGCCACCTTGGTCGCGCGAAACGCATCGAAGTGTCCAAAGACAGCTGCACCATCATCGACGGTGCCGGTGAGTCGGAAGACATCCAGAAGCGAGTCAATCAACTCAAGAAGAGCATCGAGGATTCGGACAGCGACTACGATCGTGAGAAGTTCCAGGAGCGACTCGCGAAGTTGACTGGCGGGGTTGCCATCATTTCCGTCGGTGCTGCGACCGAAGCTGAAATGAAGCAGACAAAGGCCCGTATGGAAGACGCTCTGCACGCAACTCGCGCTGCAGTCGAAGAAGGTATTCTTCCAGGCGGTGGCGTTGCCCTGCTCCGCTCGATCAAAGCGATTCAGGAAGTGAAGGCTAAAGGGGACGAGAAGATTGGCGTGGAAATCGTCATTCGTGCACTCGAAGCTCCGATTCGCCAGATCACCAAGAACGCTGACGAAGATGGTTCTGTGATTGCTGATGAAGTCAAGAACCATGCAGAAGCGAACTACGGTTACAATGCTGCTTCCGGTAAGTACGTCGACATGTTCAAGGTCGGTGTGATTGATCCGGCCAAGGTGGTGAAGAGCGCGTTGCGTAATGCAGCGAGCATCGCTGGCTTGATGTTGACGACATCTGTTCTGGTGACTGGCGGTATGCCAGAAGCCGGCAAGTCTGTCGAAGGGGCGGTTCGCTAATCCATGAGCCGATGATTCAGCAGCCAGTTTTTCTGGCAGTGGCAATCTTTCGGTAAATGATTCGAATCTTGAAGATTGCGAGCCGCCGGACATCCGGCGGCTCGTTCGTTGTTCAGTTGTTCCATCCGGGTTAGGTCAACGATTCAGAATGTGTTGATCAGGCCTGTTCGTGATGCGTGATTTGCTCTCGTCAAGTTAGCTTTCGGCTGACTGCGCATCACCGAAACTGTGTGATTTATTTTTTAGTCAGCGGCTTGTTCGCACAAAACCGAATTCCATCATGTCTTCCAAGCGTGACTATTACGAGATTCTCGAAGTGAATCGCACTGCGACCTTCGAAGAAATCAAGCGGTCCTACAAGAAGCTGGCGATCAAACATCACCCTGACCGTAATCCAGGTGATGAAGAGTCCGTCGTCAAGTTCAAGGAAGCTGCCGAAGCATACGAGGTGCTTAGCGACACCACAAAGCGTAGTCGCTACGACACCTACGGGCACGCAGGAGTGAGCGGCGCCGCCGGAGGCCGCAGCGGCTCGCATGATATCAATGACATATTCGATGCTTTCGGCGACCTGTTTGGATTTGGATCAGGTGGAGGACGCGGACGGCGGTCGGGACCATCTCGCGGGGCGGATCTCCAAACGAGCATCGTGCTGACATTGAAAGAGGCAGCTCTCGGGTGCCAGAAGGAAGTGCAGCTTCATCGGCATCAGTCCTGCACAACTTGCGAGGGAAGCGGTGCAGCCCCGGGGTCGAGCGCGGACACATGCGAGTACTGCGGCGGGCACGGTCAGGTCGTTCAGGCACAAGGCTTTTTCCGAGTGCAAACCACTTGCCCGGGATGCCGTGGTTCAGGGAAAGTGATTCGCAACAAATGCGATGACTGCCAGGGAAGCGGACTCGTTGGTGAGTTGGTGACTCGCACCGTCAACGTTCCACCTGGCATCGATAATGGGCAATCGTTGTGCTTGCGTGGAGAAGGTGAAGCTGGACCAAATGGCGGGCCTTCTGGCGACCTCTACGTCGAAGTGACCGTCGAAGAGCATTCGATCTTCCAGCGAGAAGGTCAGCATCTGATCTGCCGGATTCCAATTTCGTATTCGCAGGCTGCACTGGGAGCGACGCTTGAAGTTCCACTCGTGGTTGGCAAAGAAGAATTAAAGATTCAACCCGGAACGCAGCCAGGACAGGTTTATCGGCTCAAAGGCAAAGGGATGCCGGACCCTCGCGGGCGAAGCGTCGGAGATCTGCACGTCGAAATTCAGGTTGTTGTCCCGAAGAAGTTGAGCGAAGAACACGAATCGCTGTTGCGGAAGCTCGCTGAGATTGAACGAGTCGAAGTCGATCCACATCAAAAAACGTGGTTTGAGAAATTGAAGAGTTTCGTCACAGGCAGTGATGACGACAATGAGTAGAATGGCAGGGGCATCCAGTCATTCCAAGAATGTTAGTGTTTGATTCAAGGAGAGATCGCTGTGACTGAAGACCAGAAGCCAGTTGACCAAGTCAACGAAGGTGAAGCTGTTGTTGAAAACACTGAGCCGGAAGTGGTTCTCTCGCCTCTTGAACAAGTGACTCAGGAACGAGATGAATTGCGGGATCTGATCCTGCGTACTCGTGCTGAGATGGATAACGTCCGAAAGCGAATGAATCGGGAACGGGACGAGGAGCGTAAATACGCCAGTCTGCCTGTCGTCCTCGATCTGCTTCCGGTGATTGATAACCTTGGACGAGCAGTCTCATCCGGGAAGTCCGCCAGTGATCCGCAGGCCCTGCTTCAGGGAGTGGAAATGGTGGCGAAACAGTTAGAAGACGTGCTTTCGAAGCAGGGCTTGAAATTGATTCCATCGGTTGGACAGCCATTCGACCCGAATCTTCACGAAGCACTCCAGCAGGTTCCAACTGCCGATCACCCACCGATGACCGTGATTCAGGAATTCGAACGTGGATTCCAGCTTCATGACCGCGTTGTTCGACCAAGCAAGGTGATTGTTTCCAGCGCTCCTGCTGCCCAGTAACGTGACTGGTGCGGTAGTTTAGTAATCCATGATCTAATTGATTGCAGACGAGATTTGGGATGCCAACATACGACTACGAGTGCAAGGCGTGCGACCACCACTGGGAAGAGTTTCAGTCGATTAAGGCAACTCCGACCAAGAAGTGTCCAGAGTGTGGAAAAAGCCAGGCCAAGCGAGTGATCGGCCCCGGTGCCGGCATTATTTTTAAGGGCTCCGGGTTTTATATTACCGATTACCGCAGCGACTCCTATAAGAGCGCCGCTGCTGCTGACAGCAAAGCGTCTGACAGTTCGAAGTCTGCTGACACTCCTGCGAAGTCGGAGTCAAAGCCCGCTGCCCCGAAGTCGAAATCAGAGTAAATCGCTGGCTGGACCTGCTCTCTGGAATTCACGAACCGCGTCGACATGTCGACGCGGTTTTTTATTGGCTGATAGGGTGGCGTCAGCGAAGACCATCGGCATGCAATTGCAGGGCTGTCTGCCCTCTTCTTTACTCAGAATCGGACTGCTTGCGCAACGTGTTCATGTTTCATTACGACCCCGGTAATTCGATGTGAAATTCCAGCCCACCGGATCCTGAACCACGTGAACACTATCTCTGTCATTGTTCCACAATACGGGAACTCACACCTCACACTCGCTGCTGTGAAATCTCTTCAGCGGCATCATTCATCAGAATTCGAGATCGTTATCGTCGATGATGGGAGTGACGATGAGCAGCGAAGCCAAGTCCACGAGGAGGCCTCAGGAAATGTGCAATTGCTCCGATTGCCTCATCGCCGCGGGGTCACAGTCGCATGGAATGCGGGGGCCTTGGGCGCGAGTGGGGAGATCCTGATCTTCCTAAATAACGACACTGTGACTCATGGCCGCTGGGTAGATCAGATCAGTGAGGCGGTCTCCTCTTCCGGTGAGTATGTGATTGCGGGGACTGACTGGCGTTTCGACCCACTTGTCCAGAATGGGCGACGACATATTCTGAGCGGGTATTGTCTCGCGATCCGAAAAAGTTGTTTCGAACGTATCGGGCGGTTCGATGAGCGCTTTCGGCTCTATTATTCGGATACTGACCTCCAATGCCGTTTACTGCTCGCGAACCCCACTGCCCTCATTGGGATTGAGTCACTTCCACTGAAGCATTCGGGGCACCAGACGTCAAAGTTCCTTCCCCAACGCAGAAGGGTCTGGGAAAGCGATCGACTTGCTTTCCAAAAAAAAATGGCAATTGCGAGGGGAGTCTGAATGAAGCTTGTACAGGTTTGCAATGTTGGGGAGATTTGCGGAGGGACCGCCGCTTGTGCGTGGACTATCGCAAAATCATTTCCGAACTGGGACCATTCAGTTCTGTTTTTGGGGAAGATCCACGAGCGAACCCAGGAAGCCTTTGACCGGATAGGTGTACATCTTGATTCCGCCTCTGTCATTGACAATCGGGCTCTTGCGGAACTTGGTGCCGACTTGCTGCTCTTGCACAATACTCCGGCCAGTAAAGTACGATCGACTCGAATTTGCGTGACAATACAGTATCTCCATTCAGTGGGTCTGGGGGCCATGAATGCAGACTTTGTCGTCTCATGTTCAAAGTGGCTATCCTGCCAACTCGGCGGAAACATCCCCGTGCTCTATCAACCGGTTCCCAAGCCGATGCCCGCTGCCGGTGAGGACTTTCGATCCCGGAAACGGCTTTCTGATCGCATCGCAGTCGGACGAATTTGCACGCCAACGTTTAAGAAATGGCCAGCATCCTGCGTTGAAGATTACCGTCAGCTTGCTGAGAAACATGCGAACATTCACTGGGAATTCGTGGGATGCCCGGACTCGATGAAGGCCGCATTGTTTCAGGCATGTCGTCAACGAGCACTCTTTCATCCAGCGAGTTGGGACGCTCGTCATCACCCGCCAGATGGGATGCCCTGCTCTACCACAACCAGCAGGTCACTGAGTCGTTTGGCAGGACCGTCGCTGAGGCAATGCGAGGTGGCTGCGTTCCGATTGTTGATGCGCAGGGCGGGTTTCTGGAACAGATTACTTCTGGTGACAATGGGTTTGTCTGTCGCCAGATGGACGATTTCCATCTGGCATTGAAACGCATTCTTGATCCCTGTGAACGCTGGAAGCTCTCGAAGAACGCGATGCGTTTCGCCGATGAACGATACTCACTTGCGAATTTCTCGAGCAGATTCGAGCGGCTTCTCACAACTCATTGCGAGACCGAAACCCGATTGACCGGGCTCACTTCAGGAGTGCGAGTTAGTCAATGATCCCGAGATGACGTTCGATGAGTGTGCCCACGGCGCTCATCGCATCTCTCGGGATGGTATGGGGCCCACGGAACCCGATGAAGTTCATGTTCGCGTCCGCTTGCTGTAATAGATCACGAAGTGCGATCGCTGCATCGTAGGGGAGAATCGGATCTTCCTTGCCGTGGCTTTGGACGACAGGCACGTTTTTGAGGTTGCCTGAAGCCTTTGTCCACTCGTCTTCGCAGAGCAGAGTCCCGGACCAGATGACCAGTCCTGCCGGCGGATTTGGAAGTCGCAATGCGACATCCGTGGTGAGCATGGCCCCTTGCGAGAATCCACCAAGAAGAATCTGATCCAGTGATTGATCGAACTCGGCGCAGACTTCGACAATTAAATCGTTGAGCAGATTGCGAGACTCTTCGAGACCGGGGGGCGTCGTTTTCCTGAGCGCAGCGAAGTCACGGCTTTGTACCGTTCTTGTGAGCTGTTCGAAATTGAGTGGCCACCATGCTCGTCCTCCAGGGATCCCCTGATTGTCCAGACTCAATGGAGCTGATGGGAAGATGAACTGCACCTGATCCAGCAATTCGCTTGAGGACTGGAGTAGTTGGGCACCGATCGGAACGAGATCGTCCCCGGGAGCGCCGTAACCGTGGCAAAGAATTGCAGTGAACTTAGGTGCTTTATCGCTGGTAATCATATGGCAATCGAGTGCACCGAATTTTCGTTGAATCAATGATGCCATAGAAGGTTTTTTCCTGTTCGAACTGATGATCGCAGCCACTTGATGCGATAGATGCTTCGTGCAGACGTTCACTGAGTCGTTCTTCGCTGACAGGTCAGAATAGAAAATTTCAGGTCGAGGCACTAACTGGATTTGGCGATGTCTTTCCAAGTCCAAGACGGATTCTCAGCAAGCCTGCTATTTCCTCCTCTCCGCTACGATTCGAAAAGTCGAACTTTACAATTCATTGCGACAGGATTCTCGCAAAGTCCCTCAAAGTTGAAGCAGTTGGCGGTTCACGAATGGCGGCGAAACATTGTCGGGTGCCTGATTTCCACCAATCCAAGGTACGTGTGAAGGCCTGCTGTTTCAAATGCAAAGTTGCGACACCACGCCATTATTTGGTTGCGGCGTCCGTAAACGTCATTGCTCAAAGCGTGCTGCGAAAAGGCGTCGAGCGGGAAGTCATTCCGCATGTTGAGAGTGCAACGGATCCAGTTCACTCGAGCGCGGGTGCCCATGCTCTAGGCACTTCAATAACAAACACCGCTGAGTTCGCGATTGTTTTCGCGAACTCAGCGGTGTTGGAATTTCAAATATGTCGCTCACCCTGCTGATCAGTAAGGTGACAAGAGTGGAGCGGTTTGCCCTGCAGGACCGTTTTCCCATGAGGCTGCCTGAGTGGGGGCGTAAGCCGGGAGCGAGGTCTGGACGCCTTGCTGCTGGTAGTTATAAGGGCTGGACTGAGCCCCAGGACGATTCATTGCTCCTGTTGGAGAAGGCGGAATCGCTGACCCCTGACGCAATGGTTTCGGGTAATGGTCGAACTCATTGGGTGGTGGGACGTACGGAGCGACCGGAGAATGGTCTCCGCGAGATAAATCAGTCATTCCCTGATATCGATGCCAGAACTGTTGTGAATAGGGCATCGTCGCAGGCATTCCCCATCCGGCAGCGGTCTGGGTCTGGCTGAAGACATGGTGATAGTTGTAGGGGCGGAACGAATGGTAGCCCTCGTAATAGGGCATGTTTCGGACCCATCCGTGTTTCCAGCGTTCCTGATCGTCGTAACGAAACATGGCTTCGTTACTTCCGACAGATCCGGGGCCGTTGTAGCTACCGCCGTAACCGACATCCAAGGTTGACGGAGGAATGTAGCCAGCATCCTGTGCCTGCGTCACAGAGGTCATCAGACCTAAACTGAGGATCGCTACAAGTCCGTTTTTCATGCTTCGCATCCTTGGTCTCGCCCGTCCAGCGAATCGTCTCGACCCGCACGGAACTTTCCGGTTCCTGGAGAGTTCCCATCTAATCGTCAGGTGTCCGCGAATCTACTCATCGGCAGACCCGGAATCGAATTTGTCGTGATTGCGAGCCGCGCATCAAGAATCGAAATGAAAATTGTCCTAAAAAGCGGACTTGGAAGATCTTTCGGTATAGTCGATGCGATTCCCGCTGCTCTGGGGAATTCGTGAAGAAAATTGTCAAGTTTGGGTCAACAAAGGCCGCCAGTGCGGTCTATGTTCAGAGTCCGGTTCATTTCGAAAGGAACTCCAAACATGTTGCGTCAGGCTTTTACCGCGGGTGTGATTGTTTTCGTTGGCTCGGGAATGGTGAGCGTTGCGGATTCCACGATCCCGCCACAAGCTGGGCCGACGCCCATGCTCAATTTGTCGGTTCCGGAGCCAAACGCCGCGACTCCCCCGTTGCAGTCACCACCAGGGCCGATTCCCCTTCCATCTGTGACTCCTGATTCGCCGCTCCCGCCAATGCCGATGCCCCCCATAAAGGAGGCGACGCCGACTTTGGCCAAACCGGAAGGTGTTGCAAGTCCGAAACAGAATCCCCCAATGATTCCGCCGTTGCCGGAGTCGAGCGCTGCACAGCCACCGCTTCCACCCGTCAATAACGAAAAGGCGGAGTCGACTTCCAAGCCGACGCCGGACCTTCAATCTCAACCAACTCAGCTTCCATTTGGGTATCCGTCACAGAATTCGGCTGTCACGCCAACGCCAGTCGATTCGCACGCGGTTCCGGCTCAATCTTTTCCTTCGTCGGAATCGCAGTACCATCCTGCATATTCAGGGGACTATTACTCAGCCCCGCAATGGAATTCCTTTGCCGCTCCACTGAACTCAGGCGTTCCATCTACGGGACCCTATCCCGGGCAGTACTACCAAGGGCAATATCAGGTAGACGGGGCTTTTTACGGCCCGCCTCAGCATGCAGCGACTCCCTATGCACAGCGGCCTGCAGTTCAGCCTATGTCTGATCCATCTCTGATTGGCGGAGAGCACGCTCGTTACCCTTATTACAGCTATCGCCGTCCTTGGTATTCTCCCGGACCTGTGAGCCGAAACGTGAACATCATCTGGTAACGCGTTATCGATCTCGAGATGCTGCCATCTTCGATATTGCCCCGCATTCTTCGTTTGAAAGGATGCGGGGCAATTCATTTTATAGATGGGCTGTTGTTGATTTGATACCTGAGTGGAGATAGAGTGACTGAGGCCTTTTTTAAACGGGCAGATTGAAAAAGGACGTGATGAGTCGGGGGTAAACTTGCTCTTGATGCGTTTTGGCAACATGAATGCACCCCGAATGGAATGCATTCGTTTCGCTGTGTGCCCAAAGTTCAATCAGATCACTCTTGTTGAACGGAAGTTTCATTCGCCCAGGAGCACTCTTGGGAGGCGATGAGGTTTTGTGTACAAGCTGCTGATCCGCGGGTGCACCCTATGGGCTCGATTGCTAAAATTCGTCGACTGCTTTCACTTCTCGAACTTCTTCAGTCCGGCCGCGAATACTCGTCAACGGAACTCTCCACGCTTTGCAGGATCAGTCGCCGCACTGTCTTTCGCGATCTCAAAACCCTGCAGGATGCAGGTGTCCCCATTCTCTACGATTCGAAAAAGCAAGGTTACTGGATTGTCTCCCAGCCTTTGCTCCCAGCGACCAATTTGTCGATCGCTGAAACGCTTTCATTGCTCGTGCTGGCCCAGGATTCCACTCGAGGGAATCGAGTGATTCCGTTTCAGGAAGCGGGGCGGGACGCTGCGATCAAACTACAATCGAGCCTCCCTGCTCATTTGAGTCAGTACGTTTCCGATATGACGCAGGTCGTCAAAATTGAGTCTGAACCACTCGCTGATCTTTCCGGAAGCCGCTCACACTTCGAGACACTACTTGCGGCGACCTCTGAGCGGAGAAAGGTTCGGATCGTTTATCGAAGCTTTGCAGAGCAGAAGACGATCCAATCGCTGATTAGTCCTTACCGGATTCTGTTCAAAAGACACGCCTGGTATGTGATTGGTCGTTCTTCTCTTCACCGAAGTGTGCGAACGTTTCATTTGGGGCGCATCGAGCGGGCGGAGTTGACCGAAGATTCATTTTCGATGCCACCTCGGTTTCGAC
Source organism: Planctomicrobium mucosum (assembly GCF_051466335.1). Taxonomy (NCBI): domain Bacteria; kingdom Pseudomonadati; phylum Planctomycetota; class Planctomycetia; order Planctomycetales; family Planctomycetaceae; genus Planctomicrobium; species Planctomicrobium mucosum. The sequence continues at coordinate 2,698,168 of NZ_CP195793.1, forward strand.
TGGACCGTTACTTCGGGAACGCCTGGAGTTTCATTCGCGAACCGAAGGCTCGTGAGACAGTGGTGGTTCGTTTTCAACCCCAAGTCGCAGAGAATGTCGCCGAGGTTAGTTGGCATCCGACCCAGAAGATTATCCGTCACGAAGATGGTTCGATTGACTTCCAAGCAACAGTGGATGGGATCAATGAAATCTCCTGGTGGATCATGTCCTATGGGGATCAGGCGAAGGTTTTACGCCCCCACTCTCTGATTGAACTGATCCAGCGGCGGGCGCAAAACATCGTGGAGCAATACGCAAGTTCTCCCTCTGCAGAATCAACACACCTGAAAAATGACGCTGCGGCGGGCTGAAGAACAAATTCCATGTCGAAATTTTGCGGAGTTGAATCGACGAAAACTCATCAGGGGGTGCTTGCTCAATGCGCTGACCCTGCGTAACCTAGCTGATAGTGACGATGAGAATCGTTTTGGCTCAGGCGGAGTGATGTTCGGGGACTCTTGAGCTTTCGGGCATATTGCTTCCCGGATGACCCTACCACTAAGGAATTGGAATGCGATTTGATCTTTGGGTAAAATCAGCACTCGCTGCTGCTGTCCTGGGAATGTCACTGGGGTTTTTCTCATCGTCAGGATACGCTGAAGATGCAGAAGTGAAACCACTTCGAGCTTTACTCGTGCTCGGTGGATGTTGCCATGATTACGCTGCTCAGCAGAGAATCCTTGCAGACGGGATCGAAGCACGGGCTCATGTGAAGGTCGATATTTCTTACGACCCGGATCAGGGAACGTCACACTTGAACCCCGTGTATGAGAAGGCTGATTGGGCTGAAGGTTATGATGTCATCATACATGATGAATGTACCGCTGACGTGACCGACAAAGATCTGGTGAATCGTATTCTCGACCCTCACCGCAATGGGTTGCCTGCAGTTTTGCTGCATTGTGCAATGCATTCGTATCGAACAGAAGGATTTCCGGGTGTGACTCCTTGGTTCGAGTTCTCCGGACTCCAGACGACCGGGCATGGACCGCAGGTTCCAATCAAGATTCAGTTTGCCGCTGAGAATGATCCCATTATCAATGGGTCCGATAGCTGGACGACAGAAAATGAAGAGCTCTACAACAATTCAGCTGGAAAGTTGCTCGATACTGCCACCAAGCTGGCAAGCGGCGTGCAGATGATCAAAGATCAAAAAGGGGAATATCAACCTGTTGAGACTGTACTCATCTGGACAAACAAATATGCGGAAAACACAAAGGTCTTCGCGACAACACTCGGACACAACAACGTGACTGTTGAAGATCCGCGATACCTCGACCTGATTACCCGAGGACTCCTGTGGTCTTGCGGGAAGCTCGACGACACTTATCTGAAAACATCGTCAGCGAAATAGCGTCATTCAATAGATCAGCAGCGTCGAGATATCCGCTCGTCGTGATCGTCAATCAGCACGCGGTCCATTCGAAAATTTTCGGGTGGGCCGCGTTTCTTTTTGCATTTTCAACGGCTCCCTTCAGCCTGATGTCGTTTTCACATCGGCGACTTTTTTGTATGATTTTGTTTTGATGCGTTTCTCGGGTTATTCAGGAAATCAGCGGTGCGAAATCGAATGCTGACTTGGCCACTCAAAAACATCAGCTTTTATTTCCTGGCGATGTTTGCGTTTCCCGGAGGGTTCGTCTTCGGTGGAGCGGAACCTGCCCCTGATTTTGAAAACGCTGTTGCCCCGCTCTTCCAGAAGTACTGCTCCGGGTGCCATAACGACTCGTCACGTGATGGGAAGTTCTCCCTCGAGAGCTATGCATCATTGATGGAAGGAATAGAGAACAAGCCAGCATTGTTGCCTGGGGATGCCAATGGGAGCCTGCTTTGGAATGTCATCAAATCTGGTGGGCAGCCTCAGATGCCGCCGGAAGGAGAACCTGCTCCATCTTCAGATGAACTCGACATCATCCGCGCTTGGATCGACCACGGAGCGACCGGCCCGCAGGGAATGGAACATGATCGCCTGTCGCTGAAGGTTCCTCAGATCCCTGTGAAGACAGAGCTGAGTCCGATCACTGCAGTTTCTTTAACGCGAGACAGCAAAGCCGTTGCGTTAGGACGATACGGACGGGTTGAAATTCGGAAACCCGCTGCGACCGGGCAACCTGCGGCTGAATGGCCAGTTGCTCAGAAACTGGAAGGGTTGCATGGAAAAGTCGTCGCTGTTCGGTATCTGAACGATCATCGTAATCTGGTCACAGCTTCTGGAGTCACCGGATCCGGGGGAATTGCCACGTTGTGGGATTTGGAAACGGGAGAACGGATTCGCGATTTCAAAGGGCATCGGGATATCATCCTCGACATTGAAGTGAGCCCAGACCAATCAATTCTTGCAACGTGTAGCTACGATCGCGAGATCATTCTCTGGGATCTTCACAGTGGCGAACAGCTTCGAAAACTGTCTGGTCATAACGGCGCTGTATATGACATCGCGTTCAATCCCGCCGGGACAATTCTGGCGAGTGCCAGCGCAGATTCAACTTGTAAGTTGTTTCGCGTTTCTGACGGAGAGCGGCTCGACACACTAGGACAACCGCTCAAGGAGCAGTATCAGGTGCTCTTTTCCAAGGATGGTGAGTCTGTTATCGCGGCAGGAGCAGATAATCAGATTCGCATCTGGAAAGTGCAGCCAGCGACGCAACCTTCGATCAGCCCTTTACTCAACTCCCGGTTTGCACACGAATCGGCAATTGTGGGGATGTGTCTTACCGAAGATGGTTCTCAACTGGTGACCGCTGCAGAAGACAAGACGATTAAAGTCTGGGATCTGGCCACGTTGACAGAGAAACAACTGATCGGAAATCAGCCGGCTATCGTAAACGCGATAGATACAGATGGAGAATCTTCTCGGCTGATGGTTGCCCGGTTGGATGGAAGCTGGGATCTGTATGATCTCCAACGAGACCAGTCGGCAGCGTCAGAAACGATGACTGTGGACCCGGGCAAAACTCCTCGTGGTGCCGACGCCCCTGTGCAGGAACTTGTCGAAGCTGAACCGAACGACCTTCCTGAACAGGCCCAGAGAGTGCCGGTTCCTAGCGTAATTCGAGGAACCATTTATCGACCAGACCTGAAAACCGATGTCGACAGCTATCTGTTTACTGCGGCGGCAAACGAAGAATGGGTTATTGAGATCCAAGCGGCGCGCGATGGTTCGGAACTCGATTCATTCGTCGAGGTTCTTACACCCGATGGACACCCTGTTGCCCGAATTCTCTTGCAGGCGACTCGGGAGTCGTACTTCACATTCCGAGGAAAAGATGGAAATCAAGTGGGCGACTTCCGCATTTTCCAGTGGGAGCACATGGACTTGAACGATCTCCTTTATTGCAACGGAGAGGTTGTCAAACTATGGCGTGCCCCGCAAGGACCCGACTCGGGATTTGATGTCTATCCGGGGTCAGGCGCCCGCTGGGGGTTTTACGATACCACCGGAACGACCCATGCCCTGAACGAGCCGTGTTATGTCGTTCAGCCACATCCGCCGGGGACATCACTGACTCCGAACGGACTGCCGGAATTCACGCTGTACTATGAAAATGACGATGGTGCTCGTCGCGAAACTGGCCGGGATTCGAAACTGTTCTTCACTGCGCCAAAAGCGGGCGATTACATTTTGCGGATCCGCGACGTTCGCGGAAACCAATCCGAAAAGTCGACGTATCTCGCGAAGTTTCGTCGTGCCGCTCCCGATTTCGCTGTTCATTTGAACCCACAGAAGTTGGCAGTGCCGAAAGAGAATTCGCGAGAAGTCCATTTTCGGGTTGATCGATTTGACCAGTTCGATGGACCGATCACGGTTGAGATCACCGGCTTGCCACCGTCGATGAAGTTCCACAATCCACTCGTTGTTCAAGAGGGACAATTGGAAGCATTCGGAGCGATTTCCGTTTCGGCCGATGCAGCGTCACTCACTCCAGAACAAATTCAGGGAATCAAAATCATCGCAAAGGGGACGGTAAACGGAAACGAAGTCGTCCACGATGTGGCTTCATTTGAAGAGCTGAATGTGGAGGAGAATCGCGTGTTCACTGTCGCTGTCGCAGCAGCGGAAGGTGGTGCAGTTCCTCTTGAGGTGGAAGATGGCAAACCACAAGAATTTGAAATTCATCCCGGCGAGACAATCATGCTTAAAGTGGTTGCGAAGCGGGATGGCTTTGCGGATTTGATCCAGTTCGGAAACGCGGATTCCGGAAGGAACCTTCCACATGGAGTCATTGTCGATAACATCGGTCTGAACGGATTGATGATGTTGGAGCAGCAGTCGGAGCAGATTTTCTTTCTGACTTGCGCTGACTGGGTTCCCGAGCAGAGCAGATTATTCCACCTACGATCGATTCAGGGTGGAGTGACAACGCTTCCAGTCTGGCTACATGTGCGAAGGCCGGTGCCACAAAAATAGGTGCGCGTGAAATAGCTGAAGAAGACGTAAATGTTGAGTGAAATGACACTCTCATTGCCGGTTCTTTTCAGGACATTCAATTTCATGGCCAGAATTCCTTTCTGAGAAGATCAGCCAGTGTTGAACTGACGATGACACAACCCCCGCAGTGGAATGGAAATTCGACTGATTGACTCGTTGTTCCACGCGACGTAGAGTTAAAAGCGTAGGCAGGGCAAACATCGACCGGGGCATCTCAGGGAGACGGGTGGTCACTTGTTAGTGACCATAGACGGTTTCGATGAAGGAATTCTTTCTAGGGATCGGCGTAACTGATGGGATCTGGAACTCCTACTGGCGGTAAACTACCAGACCAGCATCCAGTTCAAAATCGCAACGACAAAGTGAAAAACACCCGATTTTGGGCGATTCTGGTCGGTGTGATTGTGCTCGTCGTGGGGATGACATGGCTGCGCGAAACGACGTCATCCAAAGAAGTCAAATTCGGAGACTTTCTGCGTCAGATTGAGAGCGGCGAGTTGAACTCGTCCAACGTCTTCGAGTTGCAGTTCACCTCTAAATATATCCAGTACCAAGATCGACCGCAGGACGGTGAAACGACATCCACGGCATCATCGGGTACGCCTGCTTCAGAAGAGCCCAAACCGGACGAGATTGGCAAGAAATCGCCAGATTTTGTCATCGCTTCGCTGCGGGAAGGAAAATCTCCGCAACGTTTTCGAGTCCCCATTGGATTCATTCCAGAGTCAAAAGTTGCGTCCGTCGTCGATCTTTTGAATGAGAAGAAGATCAGCTTTGCGAGTTCGAAGGCTCCTCCCGATTGGGGGGCTGCTTTCTCTCTCGCACTCATGGCAGCGATCGTCATTATTTTCATTCTGTTTTTGCGCCGGATGTCGGGGCCTGGGCAGGCAATGTCATTCGGTCGCAGTCGTGCCAAATTGATGGCTGAAGACGATGTGAAGGTCACGTTTGAGGACGTCGCAGGGATCAACGAAGCGGTTGAAGAGCTGCGTGAAGTTGTTGAGTTCCTGCGGACACCCGGAAAATATCAGGCACTTGGGGGAAGAATCCCTCGAGGAGTTTTGCTTGTGGGGCCACCGGGAACCGGGAAAACACTCCTGGCCAAAGCGGTTGCGGGGGAAGCGGGTGTTCCGTTCTTCAGCTTGTCCGGGTCCGATTTCGTCGAGATGTTTGTCGGTGTTGGTGCCGCCCGCGTTCGGGACATGTTCTCGCAGGCGGCGGCAAAATCACCGAGTATTATTTTCATCGATGAATTAGATGCTCTGGGTAAAGCCCGTGGAAGTGGAATGCCTGGGGGCCATGATGAGCGTGAGCAAACGCTGAATGCCCTGCTGGTGGAGATGGATGGGTTTTCATCTGACCAGAGCGTGATCGTAATGGGGGCAACGAATCGCCCTGAAACGCTTGATCCCGCGTTGATGCGCCCGGGGCGATTCGACAGACATGTCCTTGTTGATCGCCCCGATTACAAGGGCCGGGAAGCAACGCTCAACGTACATTCTAAAAAGATCAAGATGGCAGAGGACGTGAATCTGGGGCGTCTTGCCAAATTGACGCCCGGATTTGTCGGAGCCGATCTGGAAAATCTTGTCAATGAAGCAGCGTTGCTGGCTGCTCGCAAAGACAAAAATTCCGTTTCGATGCATGACTTCGAAGAAGCGATTGAGCGCGTCATTGCTGGTCTTGAGAAGTCATCCAAGATCATTCAGGAAGATGAGCGTCAGAGGGTCGCCTATCACGAGAGTGGCCATGCTCTCGTCGCCAGCTGTCTTCCAATGACCGATCCTGTACATAAGATCTCGATTATCCCTCGTGGCTTCGGTGCGCTCGGGTATATGTTGCAGCGTCCAGAAGATGATCGACATCTCATTACCCAGACGGAAATCGTGAACCGGATTTGCGTGATGCTGGGTGGGATTGCTGCTGAAGATATTGTCTTCGAAGAGACCTCAACTGGGGCTCAAAACGACCTCGAACGGGCGACAGATCTCGCCTCGAGAATGGTCATGGAATTCGGAATGAGTCCGAAATTGGGGAGAGTCAACTACCGGGAATCGAAACGCTCTCCCTTTTTGAACGGGGCGACCTCGGGAGGTGGAGAATCGAATCACAGCGAGCATACGCTGCGCGAGATCGATCTGGAAATTCGGAGGATTATCGATGAGTGTATGGAAACATCTCGCGAAATCCTGAGGAGCCGGCGCGCTGTGCTCGAACAGGTGACGAAAGAACTGATGGAACTGGAAGTGATGAATGGCGATCAGCTGAAAGTCATTCTTGACGCCCATCGAACAGGACCTCAACTGAAACCCGGCACGGCGGCAGCAAAACTCCCATTGGCCAGCGAAGACGTGAATTTCGCAGCGAATCCTTCGACGAATCTACAGGCCGGGAGTTAACAAGCAGAGTTTAAGTTCTACAATCATCACGCAGCGGCAACCGGAATTGCTGCTGCGTTTTTTGTTGAACTGTTTGAATCGAAGCGAGTTGGAAATGCCAGAACAATTCATCGAAGGAATCGATGATCCTCGAATTGTTCCTTATCGTCACTTGAGGCGAATGAATCTGACGCGATGGTCGGGGTTGTTCATCGCGGAAGGGACCCGGCTTGTCGAACGGTTGCTTGAGAGTGATTTTGAAATCCATTCCATTCTGGTGAGCGAAGCTCATCGGCGACGACTCTCCGAGCAGACTCTCGCGGAAAAGCAGGTCTACGTGGCTCCACTTCCAATTCTGGAGCAGGTGATCGGGTTTCAGTTCCATGCTGGGATGCTGGCTTGCGGTTATCGCAAGCAATCCCCTGCCCTGCAGGATTGGTTGCCCCCTCGCGGCAAGTCGTCGCTGATTGTCGGATGCCCTCAGACTTCGGACCCCGATAACCTCGGGACGGTCATCCGTATCTCGGCGGGACTGGGAGCAGATGGTGTGCTCGTCGGGAAGACGTCGGCAGATCCATTTTCAAGGCGGACGCTGAGAATTTCGATGGGAAACGCGTTTTTCCTACCCATCCTGCAATCCGGCGACTTTGCAGAATCGATGCGGCAGATGCAGGTGGACGGGGGTTACACCGCTGTCGCGTCCATGCTTGATCCCAGTGCGATTCCTCTTTCCCAAGTCACTCGCCCGCACCGATTGCTGCTGTTGCTTGGGAATGAAGATGAGGGCTTACCTCCCGATTTGGCTGCGATGGCCGATGAGAAAGTCGTCATCCCCATGGCGGATCAAATCGATTCACTGAACGTCGGGATCGCCGCGGGGATCATGCTGCACCACTATGAACAAGTGGCGCAGCGACGCCCATGAACTGCTATCCGGTCCAGAGACGAAAGTGACTGTCTCACTTCGCCCGTTTGATCGGCTGAAGGAAAGTCATCGCATCCAGAATAGCTGCACGGGGAGTAAAGCGGACGCTGAACGAAAGAAGATTGTTGATCAAACCAGGCATGACCAGCCGCTTTTTCTTCCGAAGCCCGCGATAGCCCGCCTTGGTGACGGCGTCGACGCTCATCGCATTGTGCTTGAAGACGGGAGTGTCGTGCATCGCGGATTCATCCCCGAACTCGGTGCGGGTTGGTCCGGGGCATAGACAGGTGACTGAAACGCCTGTTCCCTGCAGTTCTTTCCATAAAGCTTCTGAAAAGTTGAGCACGAATGCTTTGGTCGCGTAGTAGACGTTGACATTCGGACCCGGCTGGAATGCTGCAGTCGAAGCAATATTGAGGATCGCTCCTCGTTTTCGAGCGAGCATTCCCGGCAGGAGTAGATGAGAAAGCTCAACAAGAGCGGTGATGTTCAGCTGGATCATGCTCACTTGGCGTGCCAGCGGGATCTCAACAAAACGACCCATCTGACCGAAGCCAGCATTGTTGATCAGCGTATCCACCTGAAGGCCAGCTTCTTCGATCTTCTGAACGAGCACAACAGCGGCGTTGGGAGCCGCGAGGTCCAGTGGAATGATTGTGGTTTTTGTTCCGTGAACACGGAGCAATTCGTCCGCAAGTTCCTTCAGACGGTCTTCGCGTCGAGCGGTGAGAATGATGTCGGAACCGTCAGCTGCGAACAGCCGAGCGAACTCACGTCCAATTCCGGAAGAGGCACCGGTAATCAACACCACTTCATTTTTAGACATCTGGACTCTTTCTCCACATTTCACTGCGAATAAAACGTTTGGGCAACAGAAGTCTAGCGAAGTTCGAGACAAATCACCTGCTGTGAACTCGCAGAATTCGGCTGTTGCGTGGAGGATTCTTGAGGGAGATGTCACGGAACGAATTCCGTGCAGATCGCGCGAGTCCTATTGTACGGGATTTCATTTCCTTTGTTTTCTGAAAGATCTCCCTCAATTTGGTGAATTTGGCGGCCAATCACACCTGATGGTGTGCGTATTGCCACGGCCATGAGTCGCGATTCCGAATATCGCGTATTTACGTGCCTTGAGACGACTCGCGTTCGCATCGAAAGAGAGTTATCTTTTGTTGCGAAGGTTTCTACAGGTTCGATCCGTGAGGAGGATTCAAATGCGTCTTGCTGCCATGCTGGTCGGTTTTGCGCTCAGTTGCATGAACTGTTTGTCCTATTCCGTGGTCGCTGCCGATGAAACTGCGTTTCCCCTGCAAGCCAAAAAGCTGCTCTTCATTGGAGATTCGATCACCTACGCAGGTGGCTACGTTGACGTTATCGAGGCACAGCTGAGGTTGAACGCGGTTGCTCCTTTACCGGAAGTGATCAATCTGGGGCTGCCTAGTGAGGGTGTGACAGGTCTTTCCGAGGAAGGGCATCCTTTTCCTCGTCCCAATGTCCATGAGCGTTTGGAACGGGCTCTGGAGAAGATCCAACCCGATGTCGTTGTTGCGTGTTTTGGGGTGAACGACGGTATTTACGCCCCCTTCGATAAAGATCGCTTCAAGGCATATCAGCAAGGGATTCTCGAGTTGATCAAGAAGGTTCATGCAGCCAACGCGAAGCTAGTGCTGCTGACTCCACCCCCATTTGATCCACTGCCAATGAAAAAATCTGGAGCGCTGAAGCCGCGAGATGCCGAAAAATTTGGCTGGACTGGGATCTACGAACACTACGATTCCGAAGTGATTCAGCCGTACGGTCAGTGGATTCGGACGTTGGGCGATCAGGTGGAAGTGGTGATCGATGTACATCAGCCGATGACTGAATACGTCGAAAAGAAGCGTCAGGAGAATGCTGATTTCACTCTTTCTGGAGATGGCATTCACTTTGACCATGAGGGGCACGAGGTGATGGCGGCGGCCATTCTGAAGAGATGGGGACTTCCCGTGAAGACAATCTCTCAGCCTGAACTCATCACGCTCGTTTCCCAGCGTCAGCAGTTGCTCAAGAATTCCTGGCTGAGTGAAGTCGGGCATCTGCGCCCTGGAATTGAAATTGGACTGCCAATCGATGAGGCTCGGACAGCGGCGCGCGAACTGGATCTGAAAATCCAGAACATCGTCGCCGGGAACTGATCCGAGCACTATTTCCCGATTGTTTCGTCGAGGCCCACCTTGCTCGCCAGCATGTCAAAGAGCATGGGAATGCCGAAATAAAGTCCGATCCCAGCAGTTGCGATAATCGCCAGCCAGATGATCAGGCCAAAAACACCAAGAGTTCCATCGACCAGCTTTCGAAGGGACCGCCAGATCCAACGTCGTTCATACTGCTTTGCCAGTTTCTCGTACTGGGCTGCCAAATTGGTGTTTCGAGCGTTCGCAGATTGTCTCGCCAGCATTCGACGGACTTCACCTTCAAAAACCGGGATCTGTGCCATCGGAATGAACGGTCCCTTGGATTGCTGGCTCGCCTGAATTTTTTCTGTGAAGCGATCGGAGATGAGGGACTGAATGATCGCCTGCTGCGTCATTTTGGCGATCTTCGGAGTTCCTGCCTCGTCGTAGCGAACATACCAAACCGCGTCGTTTGCTTGCTGTGGCCGTCTGGTTTCAGCGTTGAACCCAGGTTCGGTGGAAGCGGCATGCTGTGTCCCGCTCGCTGGTTGATTCGATGAGGGTGCGTGCTGGGGGCGATTCGAAGGTGTACTCTTGGCAGTCTTTGGTCGATGGCGGATCACTGTTCGGTGTGCTTCATCGATGAACGACAGAGATTCGCCAGCCATTCCGAGCTTTTCGAGGTCTTTGATCATTTCCGCACAGGTCTGATAACGTCCCTTGATGTCCGGGGACATTGCTTTGTCGATGATCAGCGAGAGTCGTTCAGGGATTCCTGCCGCAGTTCGATGAACGGAGATGAACTTCCCTTTTTCTTTGTTGGTGATCAGCTCGACGAGGGACTCTCCACTAAAAGGGGTTTTTCCCGCAAGGAAATAGTACAGCGTGCATCCGAGCGCGTAGACATCCGAGCGGCGATCGACATGCTTGGCGTTGCGGGCCTGCTCGGGGGCCATGTAATGGGGAGTGCCGAGACCTGTGCCACTTTGTGTCAGCGAGAATTCGGGTTCATCGACTTCTTTTGCCAACCCGAGGTCAGAGAGTTTTACGACTCCTTTACTGGTCACCAGAATATTGTCAGGCTTCACGTCGCGATGAATCATGTTAAGTTCATGCGCGTATTCGAGCGCCTCGCCGATCACGAGTGTGACGAGGAGTGCATCAGCAACGGAGAGCTTTCCCAGTTTATTCAACCAGTCCTGCATACTTTTACCGTCGATCAATTCCATTGCCACAAAATGCAACCCTTGATCGGAATCGACCGCGTAACACCGAACAACATTTTGGTGGTCGAGCTTGGCCATGGCGCGGGCTTCGCGGACAAACCGGTCGACGAACCCTGGCTTGGCGGAGATCTCTTTAGACATCACTTTCAGAGCGCAGTCCCGGTCCAGACTGATCTGATGGGCCAGAAAAACTGTTCCCATCCCTCCTTGACCGAGTTTTCTCTTGAGTTCAAAGTCCCCTAATTTGGTGATCTTCCTCTGAACCTCAGAGTTTTCAGCAGCCATTGTTGCCCTCGATTCATGCGAAACTCGGTTGAAATCAGATTGCTGTTATGCACCTGAAGACATTTGGAAGTGGGAGCGCTGGGAAAGATTAAGTTGGTCGGTAATACCGAATCAGATGGATTTCTTTCTGATTATGTCGAAATTGCGGGGGTGATGGCAACGAAACATGCTAAAATTGGTCCATCCCCGCTGATCCTGATTGAATGCAGTTCCTGACCCTCCTGCGCGTCGATCGACCCACAGTGGAGCTCAGTAGCACTTGACCGGCCGGGCAGAATCTGGACTAATGCGCCTCTGTAGAGGGGCCGATGCGGAGTCATTGCATTTCAGGTGCATTGATCTGTTACAATCAATCTTTTGGTTCGTCCAAGTCCGCCTCAGGCGGCCACAATCAGTCACTGATTCATCGTTCTGTCATTTGTTGAAACGCTCGCTGGAATGCTCCTTAGACTTCTCAAATCGAAACTCCATCAGGCAGCCGTCACCCAAACGGAGTTGCATTACCACGGCAGCATCACCATCGACCGGGACATTATGGACGCGGTCGGCCTGCTTCCTTATGAGCAGGTACTCATTGCAAACAGCGCCAACGGTCACAGGGGCGAAACCTACGTACTGGAAGGCGAACGCGGTTCCGGCGTGATGCAGATGAACGGAGCCTTGGCTCGACACGCTCACAAAGGCGATCGCATTATCATTATGTCGTTTGCGTTCGCGACACAGGAAGAAGCGCTGCAGCACAAACCGAAAGTGGCGATTCTGAATGAGAAGAATGTGATCATCGAACAGTTCGAAGGGGAGATCTCGTAGGGGATCCCGCTACGCAAGTTGAATCATGAAAAAAGGCACAAATCAACCCGATTTGTGCCTTTTACGTTTGATCACCGACGGTATTTAGCAGACTTCATTGTTCGCAGTTGGCTGTAATTTTCGTCACTTATTCTCCCGGGGGCAGGAATAGATTTCCTGGCTCGGGGCCGCGATTCTCTTCGTCGAGATTCAGGTCAACATCCGGAAGATCACTCAGGTCGTCTTCAACGGAATCGTCGTCTCCCAGTTCAAGGCTGGCAGACATCTCTTCAAATAGCGGTTCATATTCTTCTCGCTCATGGTCAGTCACCTGTGCCATGACGAAGAGTGTGCGACTCCCGATTTCCACTGCTCTCAGATAGACACAATTGATCAGTTCAAGCGAGACGAACTCGAGGTTGACCGCTGATGCTTTCATTCCACTGAGAATTGATTCCGCTGGATACTCATCGACGTCGTCGTATTCGCTGTCGAACGCTTCAACAGCCTCGGAGAGAACTTTCGAGGCGAGCGGACGCCCTTGCAGCACGGTTGCGGACCAGAATGTCCCCATGTCAGTCACGCTGACGGTAAACGTATCCTCACCCGGCTCTTCAGTCAGTTCCCACCCGTTCGGGTACTTGAATGTGAGTCCGTGTCCTCTGTATTCCCTCGTCAAACTCATCAAAAAACCTGCGATTCAGTGATCAAATTCGGTCGTTGCTTTTCTTCACATGATGTGCAAAGTGCATCAGCCTGTCGAGTAAGTCGCGCCCAATAAAAAATCTGCCGGAAATCGAGTGTGGATTTCCGGCAGATCGAAGTTTGATTCAACTAAGAGTCAGCTGATTATTCCGGTGCAAGGAATTTAAAAGCGGCTGCTGGTTTGAAGTTTTTGGACTGATTTCCAGCTGTATCGGGATATCCGTCGAGTGTCAATTTACGGACGCCAGCTTCTGGAGAAAAATCGATCTGCTTGAGGTCAACCCACAGCACCGATGGGCTGAATGTCCCCTCGTAGAAGTAAACGAGGTTCTTTTGATCGCTGACTGTTCGCCAAAGAGTGGATGAGATGTTTGGTTGTCCTTCCACAGAAATTCCGCGTGGGACGCTGACACTTCGCATGACGCTGAACACGGAGGCGACTGCTTCCCGTGGGTCAGCACTTTGTCGGCATGCGTTAATGAAAAAGGAAGCGCGAGCGAACCGGTCGGCAGCCCGCGAGGTTCCCGGAAGCATCACTGTTCCACCGATGCTTTCCCAGTACTTGTTCAGAGCAAGTTGCTGATCGTACGTTGGAGAGTTGGTCATGACCTGATACTGGCGGCCATGATGGATGATCAGCTCGCCATTCACGTATTCGAAGATTGCGGAATCTCCCGTCGGGTCTGAAATAGCAAGATGCACTGCTCCTTTGCTGCCATTGGGGGCGACCACTGGGACGATCCGGATTTTATCCTGCTCAACTTCCTTGACCGCTTCCTCCACCGTCGCGAAGTTGTCGAGGAGATATTGTGCCCAGGCTGTGATGACGACCGCTGGACGAGTGTCGGTTTCGGCAGGGTATTCAGATTCGACGAGGTACAGCATGTTGGCGACGAGTCCTTTCTCGTTCATGCCGTCTGCTGTGCCCCCTTCATAGATCGAGGCGACAACGCTCCCGTACTTGCTTGTCCACTCCAACGAACCCTTCTCGAGTCCTCCATTTCGATTCATGCCGCGAGGAAATGTCCAGAGGTTTGTCTGCATCTCCTCCGCCCAGTCCATCGTTCGGCCGGTGACGGTCTGTCTTTCTTTGCCAAAGTACACAGCGCGAGTACATGCCTCTGCCACTGGGCTGGAAAGGGTTGCCAGTGCGACAGCTGATGCCGAGCTGAGTGCAAAAATAGAACGGAGCGAAAGATTCAGCATAAATTGCCCTTAATCTGAATGTGGTGAGGAGGAAACTACGCGAGTCTGAAGGAAATGGTCGGAGGTGCGGTTTCAGTGTCGTGATGTAGGACCGCTCTCTCATATATGGATTGCCGAGGTTGAAATTCAAATTCCATTTTCTGAAACCGACTGTCCAAATCGAGAATTCGAATCGCGCTTCCGGATGTTCCGGTCAGTCAATTCGTGATGTTGCTATCCAGCAGCAGGTATTCTGTTCATTGAAGAAGCTGTCGAGACGTAGCCGAAGTTCCCGAGGAAAATGTTGCGAGTAACTGGCTCAATAATTTTAGCGAATGCGATACAATCGACTCTGAATTGAGAGCTTCTATCGGTTGTCGTCTCCCGTAGTGTGGATGCGATATCAATGCTCAAGTGCTTAGCTGCGGGCTCAATATGTTATCCATGACTCGATCCTCACACTCCCTTTCACTGGTGCGTGGGAAACACTCATTTAGACCAAAATTATCATCATCGCTTATGAAGCGAGTGACGCTGAGCATCCTGCTCGTATTGGTCTCAGGAAACGCGACTCTCTGCTTCGCCGCCGACGCTGCTCAGTCCAGGCAACTGACTCAGGTCTCTGTGATTAACGCATTAATGCTGGGGCAATTCAACGGAACAGTGCCTGTCCAGGATGTGTTGAAGGATGGTGACTTCGGCTTAGGAACAGTGGATCAGTTGGATGGAGAGCTGATCATTCTGGATGGCAAAGCGTTTCAGGCGCGTTCCGATGGCAGCGTTGTTGAATGTGCAGAAGGACTGACAACCCCATTTGCTGTCGTGACACCGTTTCAGGGTGAGGACGGGTTTGTCTGCCCACCGATTGGATCGTTGGAACAACTCGAGACGCTTCTCGACGGCCGACTCCCTTCCAAAGATGCGTTCGTCGCGATTCGTATCGACGGGCATTTCGATCACATTTACCTCCGCGCGGTCCCGAAACAGGTCCCTCCGTTTCGAACGCTCTCGGAAGTTGTGAAAACCCAATCGGAGTGGGAACGAAAATCGATTCAAGGGACGATGATCGGGATTCGCAGTCCTAAGTGGGTGACGGGAATTGGCATCCCCGGATATCACTGGCATTTCCTGAGCAAAGATCAGGAATCCGGCGGTCATGTGTTCAACTGCCAGTTCGATTCCGCTTCTGTGGCGTACGACCGTTGTGAGACCTGGGTGATCAAGCTGGGGTCTGGTGATGAGACCGCTGGGCTCGATCTGAATCAGGACCTCAGTGAAGAACTCGAAAAAGTCGAACGGCAGCGCGCTCCGACAGCGAAGGAATAGCTCTTCGCTGTTGGAAATGCTGTTAGAAATTCTGCGGCGACTCTGAATCGGATCGAGGCCCCAGCCTGGGGCACGATCTGATTAAGAGCGATTGGCAGGCAGATTGGCGTAGGCACCGAAATCGTTGAAGAAGAGACGCTTGGCAATTCGGTAGGCCCAGCTGCGCTCTGGGATTTCTTCGGTTGCAGTTCCTTGTGACGGACGCGGCGTCATCGCCTGGAGTTCTGCGTGAGCAGACTTACGGGCAGTCTGGTCACCAGCATCGTGCAGAACAACGAGATCGTGAAGCAGGTCGGGGCGTTCGAGCACAATACAACCGCGCGTTGTCGTGGCAGCGAGACGTCGGAATTCTGCGAGGAACTTCGATTGCGAGATCACCTGATCGATCGGGCGTTCATCGTGGATGGACTCCTTGGCGAATTGCACGATCGGACACGGTTCAATGCCGCCCCAAGGATTGATGTGGTGCGTCAACCCCGCAGCGGCCGGACAGAGCGCCTGCCCTTCACCATCGTAATAGGCATCAATGATTCCGATCGGCTTTTTGACTCTCATTTCGACAACGAATTTGCGGATCGCGGTCTGTTGCTCGCGGGTCAATGAGAGGCCCGGTTCCGGTTTCGGCCCCATCGGACGGTACACATGGAACCAAGTGTAAAGCACACCTTTTTTGATGAGTGTGTCAATCCACTTCTCATCAATGAAGTCGTTGAAGTTTGTCTGGCAAACACTGGTGCAGACCCCAGTGAGCAGCTTGTGCTTCAGGCAATTGTTGAGCCCGGCCATCGTCTTGGAAAGGACATCCGCACGACCGCGACGTTCGTCGCTAATCAGTTCCGTCCCTTCGACGCTGATCAGCGGAGTGACGTTGCCGATCTTACGGAGCTCGCGAGCGACTTCATCGGTGATGAAATGACCGTTGGTAAAGACTTGAAAGTAGCAGTTCGGATGAGCTCTGAAGATGTCGAGTAGTTGAGGGTGCATGAATGGCTCCCCCCCGACGATTCCGAAGAAGGAGTTGCCTGCCCGGTAGGCGTCTGTGATGAGACGGTTCATCGCTTTCAAGTCAATCGTCTGCTGCTTCGCGGAGACATCGACCCAGCATCCCTGACAGCGAAGATTACAGCTATTGATCACCGAGACGTACAAGAAGGGAGGAAAGTACTCTCCTTTTTTCATTCGGCGCTTGAATCGCTGGACGGAGAGTGCCCCCTTGAAGCCAAAATTGTAAGCCAACTTCCAGAGCAATCGTTTGTCTGTTTCGAACAATACCCGGCGGGCCATCTTCAAGTACATGTTCTCTCCTGCCCGTGGCATTCCGACTCTGTTCCTAAACCACATTGACGGTTCAGGTTAGATTCATCTGACAACGGTCGTTGTCTTGTGTTCTGTTTATAGCGTGACACAACCAAGGCGAGGAGTCAAATTGGACGGCGATTCACTGTTAACTGGCCGCTGAAATGGGGAACCTGCAGAAGTTCACTCGGCAGGAAGCAGTTCGATCCGAACCGGATTCAATTGTGTTCGCAGGACCGAGACGGTTGCAGGCACCTTGTCCGGCGTGTGAAGAGGCTGTACGTCAATCGTCCAAGTGTTTGCCGTCGGGGCCACGACAGCGTTGACGATCCGACCGCAGTAAATCGGAAACGATCCCGGAGAGACCGAGCGATCCGTATATACTTCGTCTCCTTCCTTGACCGCTTCCGTTGCAAGAACTTCGTTGATCTTGCAGCTATTTCCCGTTCCAGACAGGATTCCTTTGGGACCTTGAACGGGCCCAAGTGCTGAGTGACGCACGATTCGAACGGCAACCTTGAAATCTGCACTGGTGATCGGCTGAATGAGTGCCGTCTGTTTCCCCACCTGAGTTGTTCTTCCGAATAATGCTCGACCGACAGTGACGAGTTGATCCGGCGTGAGCCGCTGTTGTTCTCCCTGATCGATCAGGACTCCATCCCCTGCAAGAATCAATTCCCCGGTTTGAATCTTCTGATCTTTTCCAAGGGAGATGAGCAGTTCGAGGTTGTCGCTGAGTCGCTCTCCTCGCTGCCCGATGACGCGTGCTTCGGCAGCGTCGATCGAAAGGAGCGGTTCTTCGGATTGCGATTGAATTATCGGTGCAGATCGTTTGAGCTGCTCAACCTCTTCGTGAAGTTCTGCGACCATGAGCGAGAGGGCTCGGTTCTGAGCGAGCAGCTTGTTAGTGATTTCTGGATCGGATGATGTGGAATCGGGAGAGTTCGCAACCGTTGTCGACCTGAAACGCACAAGATTCAGGGAGAATCCGACAACCGACTGGACCGCAGACTCCAGTCGAGGAGAAATGTTTGCAGGTCCGGTTCCGAGCACAAGCGAGATGAATGCCCAAAGAGTCCAGACGAGTAACGGTGATCGAAATCGTGACTCATTCATGGAGCAGCATCCCGGTGCGAATTCTGGCTGACACAAGCGACCTCACTGAGTGAACAGTATCAGAAGCCTGCCCCTTCGGTCTGAAATCGCTTCTTCCATTGGTCGATGTGTTCGAGGCAAATCGAGTTTCCACGGGCGACAGTTGTTAGAGGTTCCGAATCGACTCGAACAGGAATTCCGAGGTGTTCTCGCAAAAAATGGTCGATGTTGCGGACAAGTGCTCCCCCTCCAGTGAGCATTAATCCAGTGTCGGCGAGGTCCCCGATCAGTTCCGGATCGCATTGTTCGATCGCTGCTTTGACGCAGGAGACGATCTTCCAAAGGCATTCCCCCAGAGCCTCGCGGACCTCTTCGCTGGTGATGATCGCTTTCCGTGGAATCCCACTCATGCTGTCGAGACCGCGAACTTCGGTCGATAGTTCAGTATCAAGTGGAGCGGCACTTCCGATTTCGATTTTCAGTTGTTCCGCGCTCGGACGTCCAATTCGCAGCGAGTAGTGCTGGCGCAGATAATCGATAATGGCTTCATCCATATCGTTTCCTGCGATGCGAATTGACTTACTGGCAATGACATCGCCGAGACTCAGAATGGCACATTCCGTGGTCCCGCCGCCGATATCGCAGATCATGCTGGCGAGCGGTTCGCTGATCGGTAGTCCCGCTCCAATGCTGGCAGCCTTGGCCTTCTCAATGAGATAGATACGCCCTGCTCCTGCTCGTTCAACGCTGTTGTAAACGGCACGTTTTTCGACCGCGGAAATCTCTGATGGCACAGCCACAATGCATCGAGGACGCATGCCGCCAGACTGACGGGCCGCCTTCTGAATGAAGTAGCGAAGCATCGCTTCACACAGCTCAAAATCTGTAATCACACCATGCCGAACCGGATGGACAGAGATAATGTTGTCGGGGGTGCGTCCGACCATTTGGCGAGCGAGTTTCCCAATCGCTGCTCCACGTCCAAGGATGCGGCGTGTTTTCTTTTCGAGAGCGAGAACGGTCGGTTCATCGAGGACAACGCCGCAACCGCGAACAGCGATGAGCGTATTCACTGTTCCCAGATCGATCCCTAGGTCAGGGCAAAGCCAGTCTCGAAGCCGGTTCAGCATGCCTTGTAAATCTCTTCAGTCCGTTGAAGCAAATTTGAGCGAAGTTTGGTGTTAGGTTCAAACTGTAACGAGATTTGCGACTTGCGGGCAAGATTGATTTCACTTCGGATCGATGATCGCATTCAAGCGAAAATCTTTCAAAGAAGTTCCGCCAACGTCTGAAGAAGTGCTGTCTGGATTTCCCGCCAGGCAACGCTATCTGTCAAAGGAAATTTCTGGTTGATTTCTAATTCGATTCCGGCGTATTTCCCTTCTGGGAACTGCTTTCTGAGGGCGGTAGTCAGGCCGTCAGACGTGCCACGATAGGGAAGATTGAAATGAATGGCCCTGTTCGGAAGGGCTTTTTTCAGCAGCTTCTTCCACCGAGCGGAAATGGTTGATTCGAGTGTCCTTGCGGGATCGAACAATAAGCCAATCTCAGTGCGACGAGTTTTGCCGTTCATTACTGGTGTGAACGAATGGACTGAAAGATGAAGGGTCGGTCCTGTTTGGGTGAGGACGGAGAAATGGTCCATGACCCGTTGGCGATACGGCAAATAGATTTCGTCGATGAGCGTCGTTTGAACATTCGCTGGCAGGGTGCGGCTGAATTCTGAAAAGATGCAAGGATGGCCCAATGTGCGGTTCAACTCAATGAGCAATCGGGAACGAGTTTCAAACTCCAGCGGCGCTTGAAATTGTTTGGCGAATCGGCGGGCGAGTTCCAGTGCTCCCGGGTCGTAACCGCGATGCGATTGAAGCGCCGTCACTGCATCGCGAAATGCGAAGCGGTACTCCCGGGGAATCGAATTTCCACCGTGTTCGCATGTGAAGAGAAGGTTCATCGCGCTGCCTGCCACAATTTGCGGCCAAAGATCCTGTTATTGGAGTTTGGAGTGCTCCCAAAATCCATCGAGAGGCGCTTGCCAAACGTCCGAATTAGTTCATGGATTCTGCGTGGAAGATTGAGCCGGAGTGAAGACAGTCCGCAAGTTTTTTATAGACTGCTCTCTGCTCTTCAGGATCGGAGGGCAAGTGCATCGATCGAATGATCCGGCTGGCAAGACAACCTTCATTGAGAATGACTTCGATTTCTTCTCCATGCGTTGATCGGAACAGAGGCTTCTGGCGACAGACCTCTTCGAAGAGAAGTCGCCAGAAATCTCTGAGTGTGATCGAGGTGAGGTCTATTCCGAACTGTTTAAGGACCGCGGCGTTAGAGATCGCACCATTTCCTGCGTCTGCGATAGCGCTCAGGAAAGTCGGTTCGAGGTCATCAATGGTGATGTCCTGCTGCTCTGCCAGCGAGGTCCAGTTTTCCTTGACCAACAATTGAATGACTTGAGTTGTCAGGGCGGCAATTGCGATATCCATGCGAGGAGATTCCTGCACGTCAATCACACGAATTTCGATGGCCCCGCGGCTAAAGCGGGCGATCGCCCCGCGTGCGTTTAGAAACTCGTTGCGAAGCACTTCGTCCGGATCGAACGGAGCGATGTCGCGGAACATCGGTTGAAAAATCTCGCGATCATAGCTGGCTTCGTCGAAAACCTGCTCCGGAATGATTCGCCCTGCAATGGTCGCGAACCCCTTGGAGTTCTTTCGATAAACATCCATTCGGGTGTCCATCAACCCAGTGGGGATTCCATCCATAAACGGGGAGCTGGCTGCGATAGCGGGGAGAAAAGGCAGAATCAATCGGATCGCTGCATGGAGCTTCGCAAACTCGACATCCCCAGAAAATGGCAGGTTGATGTGCATACTTTGCAGGTTCGCCCAACCATGTCCGCGACAGTCGAATATTTTGTCGAACGCTTCGTAGACAGTGTGGTATTCGTGCGGCCATAGCTGCAATTCGCGATCCGGATTCATCCACGGATGCATCGCGGTCGGAAGCAGCCTCGCGTTTGCCGGGGCCAGCAGTTGGTTGATTCTCTGAATGTCGTTCTGGAACTGCGAGGCAAGGGGGGGGATCTCAGCAGCGGGACCGTTCGTTTTGATTTCGATGACATGATGAGTCAATTCGTTCGACCAGGAAGTCTCCCCCTGCTCCAGTTCTGAAGTCGGTTCCCCGTGTTCATCTTTCAGCACAAAATCTGATATCGGAAGGACGTCGAGTGTCTCGTTGTCCACGATCATGTATTCGAGTTCGATACCAAATGCCTGGAAAAGGTGGAGCATGTCGCTGGCGATGAACGTAGGAAAAGGACAGGGAAACATTGGAGAAAACGAAACGGGCTCATTCCGAATTGATTAATGGCGTCACAGTAAATGACGTTGTCTGGTTCTCGCTCAATGTGTTGCTGAATGTGTCGTAAAGTACTCACCGACGACGACTCCCAGCCAGACTGTCAGGAGCCCGACAGCGAGGTTGCTGATGACATTCAGGCACGCCCATCCAAATTGACCTGAATGAGTCAGCTCCCAACTTTGATAGGCGTATGTCGAAAAAGTTGTCAGGCCGCCGAGAAATCCGGTGACCAGAAATGACCTGCCAACAGGTCCCGGCCAGCCAGTTTTTGTAACGGCTGCCATCACAATTCCGATGATGAAACAGCCAGCGACATTCGCCACAAATGTTCCAAGTGGAAATCGGTGAAGTACCAGGCTGCTTAGTGAATATCGCGCCATCGCTCCAAGTGCGCCGCCAATTGCAATCGCGATCCAGTTCATGTGTAAGTTGTCAATTCAAGGGACGAAGTATTGATCCGGAGTTCACCCGAAAACTCTCGGTGACCAATTGCGAATGCGTCGCTTAATATTTAGGAATCGAGCCTGCTTTCGACAGTTCAATTCGCCGGAGAAACGACTCCATTACTCGACGATAGAGGTCGTCACGGAGCACTTCGTCTTCACAACCCGCATCCACATTCGGGTTGTCGTTCACTTCGATGACGTAGTAGTTCCCTTCAGATTCTTTCACATCGACACCGTAGAAGCCGTCGCCGATGAGATTGGCCGCCTTGAGTGCAATCTGCACCGCTTTTCTGGGGGCGAGTTCGACAGGGAGCGTCTTGAAGTTTCCGTATCGATCATCTCCCTGCTGCGACCAGTGGATGATCTGCCAATGGTTGGGAGCCATGAAATATTGGCACGCGAACAGCGGTCTCTGATCAAGAATACCGATCCGCCAGTCGAAGGTTGTCGGAAGGAATTTCTGAGCAACAAGCAGTTCAGACTGGGCAAAGAACTCTTTCAGCCGAAGCTGAAGCTCTTCTTCATTTTTGACCTTAACGACCCCTTGGGAGAAGGAGCTGTCTGGCTTCTTGAGGACGCATGGGAAACCAAGTTTCTGCGCAATTTCATCGGCGTTGTCACGATGAACGACCAGTCCTTCCGGCATCGCGATCTTATGACGCCCGAGCAATTCGGCGAGATAGACCTTGTTTGTACAGCGTGCGATCGATACCGGGTCGTCGATGACAACCAAGCCTTCGTTGGCGGCCCTTCGTGCAAACCGATACGTGTAGTGATTGATTCCCGTCGTCTGACGAATGAAGAGAGCATCGTACTCCATCAAACGGCCATAATCGTCGCGGGTAATCAGCTCGCAATTGATTCCAAGTTGCTCGCCAGCCTTGATGAATTTCTTGAGCGCCCCTTCGTTGGATGGGCTGGCATCCTTTTCGTCTGGATCGTAAAGAATGGCAAGATCGAAGCGGAAACGCTTTTGCTTAGGACGGGCATTGGAGCCCCCGGAGAAGTGTTTTTCAGCGGACTCAATCATGAATCCTCGGTGCATCTCGGGGACATCATTGGTTCCCAGTGCTTTCACACTGCGGATTTCCCAACTGCCGTCTTTTGCAAAACGAAATCGCATCAGTGGGATCTGGAACATGTTAAAAAGCTGTCGGCTCAATCGTTCATAGCGTTTCGCCATGTTGCGACCGAAATAGACGCTTAGCTCGAATTCATCCGATTGGAGTGGTTCAAGTGATTTTTGGATCAGATCTTCCAGTTCCTCGCCGACGAATCGGATCATTGCTGGTGATTTCAGATCCTGCAGGGCGATGACCCCAGGCATCGGTTTGTGTCCCCGTGCTTCTGCGAGCAGGGAGACGTAGTACCCTGTGCTTTGATATTTCAGCGATCGGCAGAGGTTGAAGAGTTTGACATTGCGACGGCCAGCAAACTCTTCGTCGGTGACATACCTCCAAGAGTCTACAATTTCTACGTTTGGGATCTCCTCCGGCCAGTCCTCGACTTTATCTGTCACGATCAGTGCGGGCATTCCCCACAACTCCCTTATGGTTCTTTGGACGAATGATCAACAAGTTTGCGTCATAAGTCACGATGCCCAGCATGATGGCTGAGAAGACGCGATCAATGTCCACTGCGTAGAGCCGGTCCTTGGCAAAAGGATTCGCTTCGAGCGGGTCAGCAACAAGTACAGTGCGGCGCTCTGGGTCGTATCCACATAAAACAACGAAATGTCCCGCTGGAAGTCCTCTCACATCGTCTGCGAGAGTGGTTTTTCCGGGCGGAGGGTTTTCGGGGCAATACTCGCGCATTTCCCCGTAGAGAAATGTGGCACTGAGCCCGGTGAGTATCGGAATCTGCTTCTTCAGATAACGACGAATCAACTCGATGGTGAGAACCTCCATGCGGAGTTTTCCACCGAGACGGATGAAATCAATATACGCCAAAGTCGCTGCACGTAGGCGTGTCGAACTCTTCGCCTCCATTTGAGCGCGTAGGCGTTCCTCAAGATTGATGTCGCGATCTTCGCGGAACCATGTCGGATCAAAGACTTGCAGGTCATAGCTGTAGAGTTTGACGTCATAGCCGTGACGCAGTGCATGGCTTCCGAGAATGACAGCGAGCGTTCCCCCCTGCTCCAGCTGACCAACTTCAGAAACGATGCTATCGAGTGCTGCCTTATCCCCGTAATAGTTGTAGACCGCATGCAGGCAGGTTGGCCCGCATGTGGTGTCGTTCGGTTGAGGAAGCATCTCGAGACGCAGGCGATTCATTCCAACTATCCGCGAAGCCGATTTGGATTTCGTGGATTCTACGGCGTCGAACAACGGACGAGATAGACAGAAAATCAGAGAATTTTGTCGGATTTCCTGAGGGAGAGAAATTCGCAGCGAGGATTTTGCTGCGATGGCCCCCTTTGTTGAGAGGGCACGACCGCTGCGAAATGTGCTGAAATATTCCACCCTCGCACCGTTGTCGCGCAGCTGGCAACGATGTTCGGTGGAATATTAAATTGAAGAATGCAATAGAATGGCATCTCTTGCAGCCTCTACTTTTTCGACCTCACGAGGGCAGCGACGAAGCCGACGAGATTCCCCTCCTCCTTACGCACTCTCTGTAAAATGTCCAGACGTCCAGCGTTGACGCAGAGTTCATCGAACGAGACGTTCACTTCTTCGCCCACGTTCTTTAGATAGCGTTCAGCGATCTCCACTGCTTCGTCCAACTTGCCGCATCGAATGAGCAGGTCAACCAAAACATAGGCGTAAATCGGCTTGTCCTGTTCATCCGGTTCAGCGTCGAGTTGATCGCGGAAGTACTTCAGGCCAGCGTCTCGATTCTTGTCGAGCAGGACATTGAAGAAGTGGATATGGGCCGGGTACATGTCATTGAAAGGTGGTTCCCCGCCATACTGTAGGGAAGGTTCCAGCCTGGAACCGTACTGGGCGAGGTGAAGTGCCATTTCCAGCTCAGGAGCGGGCGCTTCGATGGAATGGGCAAATCGAACGGTGGAACTGAGGTGGGAGACGTCGATGTGATAGCTTCCTCCTTCAGTTAACCAGTCCCGACCTGCAATCAACTTGTCGAGCGGGAGGTTTGGCGGGAGCATTGGGATGCGCTCTTCGACATGTCTTCTGACTGATGCTGTCAGTTCTTCGTAAATTGTGCGCACCATCAGCTTGGCACATTCAAGCCGCTGAGCTGGCTCCAACTGCGGAAGCACCTGATCCAGCGCGGTGATCGTATTGCAGACCCCGTGCCCCTTCAGCAGCATTTTGATTCCCTTGAGTGGGTTGACCCCCTCGTAGAGTGCGATCTGGATCATCCGATCCATTTCCCCATATTCCTGACCAGAGTTGGGGAGTTTTTCGAGGGCTGCTGCGACCGGAGCGTGGTCGCGGATGACTTTGAAGTACATCCATGCGTTGGGAATGTCGCCGTCTTCCAGAAAGCCTGTTCCTGCCTCGCGGGCGGCAGCCAGGTAAACCTCTTCCATCGCTTTGCGGTGCGTCTCGGGGACATCCTGCAGGCTGGTCGGACGAGCGAGTGAAAGTCCAAGGTTGCTCTTGGCGTGTAACATTCGTGCATCAAAAAGGTTATGCCATTCTCGCTTCTCTTGTAGAATATCGCAGAGTTTAGTGAGAGTGGCCTGTCCGCCTTCTGCCGACATGACCTGTTCGACGATTTCAAAGGGAGTGTTGTCGCTCATTTTGCCGATATTCGTTGAGGATGGGGCGGAAATGGTGGGGTGGATTTTCGTGCGAATCGATCGAAGCGAACCCGGGATTGACCCGGATCAGCTACTGATTCGAGAGTTTGATCCATCAAATTACAAGTTGGTGAGTGATGCTAGTGTGGAATCCTCCCCGCGAAAGTGCGGCAAGATTCTCCAATTGCCTACTATTATTACAGAAGCGGCTGGCATCGTTAGTCAATGATGTGATAAAGTGCCTGATTCTCCCGGGGAAGCCCGTTTTACGGGTTGTACCGGAATCGGTGGATTGGTCTGAATTTCGAAGGCACTTTTCGGTGGTTCGCTGAAGGCAGTGAGTCGCTGGGAGCGGTTCAGATCGTCGCTGATTGCCTCTGACGAGTCCAAGTTGATTTGCACGAATCAGATGGTGAGGCAGCGATGGCAAATGCACTGTGAGTCTCGTGGTGCTGTCATCGTTGCAAGGGATGTCGTTGACGTTTTTCAGAAGAACCCTTGGGGGTTCATCGCGTTAAAGACTCCTGTGACACTGACATTTTGGATGGCAGCTGATTCTGCGTAGGAACAGCTTGCGGCGAGATGTCGCCAATAACGGCAAAACAAGGTTTCTAATGGTTAATCGTAATCTGATTCGGGAATTTCTGGTTGATGACGCTGATCTCGACGCCATCATGGGCGGCGAAATCGCAGACTGGATTTCCAGCGGAGATGATTCGATGGATCGCGTTTACGAACGCACCTCGAGTCCTTTCGATTCCAATCAACTCGTCCACGGTAAAGTCCTCAGCATTGAAGGGGACGAAGTTCTGGTGGACATCGGCTACAAGAGCGAAGGAATGGTTTCGCTCAACGAGTGGGCCGAAGACGAAGAAAAACCCAAAGTCGGAGATACGATCGAAGTCCTGCTCGAGGAAATCGAAGATGATTTCGGGCTGGTACTTCTTTCCAAGCGCAAAGCCGATCGCCAGAAGGACTGGGATTGGGTTGTTGGCCGTTACGGCGAAGGGGACACCATCAAGGGGATGGTCGTTCGCAAGATCAAAGGTGGTTTGCTCGTCAACATCGGCGAGTCAGTTTCCACCTCCGGCCAGCGCGGTGTCAACGTGTTCCTGCCAGCCAGCCAGGTTGACGTGCGTCGCCCAGCTGACATCGGCGAATTCGTCGGCAACACAATTGAGTGTATGATCCTCAAGATCGACGACACTCGTAAGAACATCGTCGTTTCACGTCGTCGCCTGATCGAAGAACAACGCGCTGAAATGAAGCGCAAGTTGATGTCCGAGATCACCGAGAATCAGGTCCGCAAGGGTATCGTCAAGAACATCGCCGATTTCGGTGCGTTCGTCGACCTGGGCGGAATCGACGGTCTGCTCCACATTACCGATATGAGCTGGGGCCGTATCAACCATCCATCCGAGATGGTCAAGATCGACGACGAAATCGAAGTCATGATCCTCAATGTCGATCGCGACAAAGAGAAGATCGCCCTGGGACTCAAGCAGAAGTTTGCAAGTCCATGGGACAATGTTGCTGAGAAGTACCCAGTCAGCTCCCGCGTCAAGGGCGAAGTGGTCAACGTGATGACCTACGGTGCCTTCGTCAAGCTCGAAGACGGGATCGAAGGTCTTGTTCACATCAGCGAAATGTCCTGGACACGCCGCCTGAATCATCCATCAGAAATGGTGGCGATTGGCGACGAAGTCGAAGTGGTGGTGCTCGGCATCAACACCGACAAGCAGGAAATTTCACTGGGTATGAAGCAGACCCAGCCAAATCCTTGGGACAACGTCACCGACAAGTACCCAGTTGGCCAGCATGTCAAGGGAACTGTCCGCAACCTCACCAACTACGGTGCTTTCATCGAGCTCGAAGAAGGTGTCGATGGTCTGTTGCACGTGAGCGACATGTCCTGGACCCGTAAGATCTCCCACGCGAGCGAAATGCTTAAGAAGGGTGATGAAATCGAATGCGTCGTCGTCTCTGTCGACGAAGAACGCAAGCGAATCGCTCTCGGTCTCAAGCAGCTCGACGAAGATCCATGGGAAAGCCGTATCCCAACTCAGTTCCAGCCTGGCGCAATCGTCAAGGGCAAGGTCACAAAGATCACCAATTTCGGTGTCTTTGTTGAACTGGACAAAGAGCTGGAAGGTCTGCTCCACGTTTCCGAGCTGACTGGTGGAGACAACTCCAAGACAGCTGAAGGCATCGTCAATGTCGGCGACGAGATCGACGTCAAGATCCTTCGCGTTGACACCAGCGATCGCAAGATCGGCTTGAGCATGAAGCTGGACGCTGAGATTCCTCAGGATGACGCAGCAGTTCCAGGTGCTCCAGCAGCAACATCTGGCGGCGAAGGAGCTTCACGTGAACTCAAGGGTGGAACCGCTGGCGGTTCAGGCCCACTGTTCACTCTCGGCGGCGAAAGCACCGAAGGCTAAGCTTGAATTCAACGAGCGGAGTGAAGTGTTGAACTTCCATTCTCTCTGAAATTCGAAAAGGACCGTGACAATCAGTCACGGTCCTTTTTATTGTGATGATGTATTCGATGGATCTGGCACTTCAGTGCGAGTCAGCGTCGCGGAGGTACACTGTAGAAGGTGCGGCCGCGTGGTGATTCGACTGAGAACGCGCGACCGACGGATGACTCATTACTTTGAAGCAACGATCAATTCGACATCCCCGTTGATGCACGTTTCGAAGATGCTTGCATCACCGACACTCGTAGTCCCTTGTCGTGTAGAGCATGACTCATGAAGAAGACTGAAGTTGATTCAGCAGCGTCCTCTTCGCACAATCCAGATGATTGGTTCATCGTTTATTACGATGGGAAATGCGGCTTCTGTAATCGTTCAGTCAACTTTCTTCTGAACGCCGATCGACCTGGATCAATTCGCTATGCTGCTCTGCAGGGGGAGACCGCACGACAGCAACTCGGCGCGGATGATATCCAGCGACTGAACACTCTCGTCGCGACGCACAAAGGCAAATCGTATCGGCGCTCCACTGCTGTCGTCCGCATCCTCTGGCAACTTGGACGGCACTACCGCCTCCTAGGCTGGATGCTTTGGCTGATTCCATTGCCTCTTCGTGATCTCGGATACCGAGTATTAGCGAGGTGGCGGTATTCGCTTTTTGGCACGGTCGACGCTTGTCGACTTCCGAAACCAGGCGAGCAGCAACGTTTTCTGGAATAGCCTTTGGAGAGGCATGACGAAGAGCGGACAAGTCCAAACGAAAAAAGCGTCATTGCCGATAGCGGCAATCGACAAGTCGCGAGTTTCGACGGAAGAATCTCGTTAGATGTACGCTTTCTAAGCTTTGTCTCCATCAACGGACATTTAGAACTCCATCTCCATCAAGTGTTGGATTCATGTTCTGGACTCATCAACCCAGCCATTAAGTAAGAAGTGTCTCCATTCGATTCGACGCCAATCTTCAACTGCGGAAGAGCCTGAACTGAATGGAGAATCACGCTTTGGAATCGTCAGGAAAGCATGCCCGTTTCCCTGTTTTCTTGTTGAATCAATGCACGGTGTGCCTCCATGTTCCGAGGGGACAGCATACGGGGGCGACTCTCCCAACCGATGGGGTCTTGAAAACGGGCGGAGTTCGGTGATGATTTACTCAGAGTTACCAAGGTGATGTTCGCTCGCACTCATCCAGTCTGGAACCATGATGCAAAAGTCTGTCAAAAAAGTCGTTGAGAACAATCATCCCCATTGGGTCGGTGATGGCTTCCCTGTTAGAAGTCTATTCAACTATCTGGATGGAAACGAATACGACCCATTTCTGATACTGGATTACGCTGGACCCTATGAATTCCGCCCTGGAACTGCGAAGCGAGGAGTCGGTGGACATCCTCATAAGGGCTTCGAAACCGTGACGATCGTCTACGATGGTGAGCTTGAACATCGGGATTCCAGCGGAAGTCAGGGAGTGATCGGCAAAGGGGATGTACAGTGGATGACGGCCGGATCCGGCCTGCTGCATGAGGAATTTCACAGCCAGCGATTCACTCGAGAGGGGGGCATTCTTGAAATGGTGCAGCTATGGGTCAACCTTCCCGCTGTAGATAAGAACGCTCCCCCAGGGTATCAGGAAATTGTTGCTTCGCAGATTCCGACAGTGGAACTCGAAGGAGGAGCAGGAACAGCGAGGGTGATCGCAGGGGCTTTGGCTTCTGCGGCGGGGCCAGCTAAGACGTTCACTCCAATGAACGTACTGGATCTTCGGTTGGTACCGGGCAAGCGTTTCACTCTTCCGGTCGCCGATGGGCACACCGCTCTCGCCATCATTCAAAAGGGAAAGGTGAAGGTCAACGAATCAACTGATACTGAAGCTGTTCAACTCGTTCAATTTGACCGTGCGGGAACGGAAATTACACTTCAGGCGGAGTCTGACGCGATGGTTCTCGTGTTGACAGGTGAGCCGATCAACGAGCCGATTTATGGGCGAGGTCCATTCGTGATGAACACTCAAGATGAGATTCGGCAAGCGATTGTCGACTTTCAGAGCGGAAAGATGGGATCGTTGGACTGACGCGGATCCCGCGTTGCTTCAATGCGGACGCAATCAGGAAGTACAGTGAAATCTGAACAATCAGTAATCCCCAGGTGGTGATGCAGAACCACTTGGGGATTACTGTTGAATTCGGACCGATTCCAAGTTCGCGATGAACTCCGTCCCACATCCAGATGCCTGAAGGGACAGTGAGAATTGAGAAGAGAATTAGTTGCCAACGAGAGGCGCCATGTTGAAGGAGTTCTGCTGAATCGCCAATGGGGGTGTTCATCGCGGAACCAAGGTAGGCTCCATTCGCGATCAGGCAGAATCCGCAAAAGAAGCGGATCGCCGATGCGACTTGTCGACTTGCAAACTTTTTCGAGACGAGCCAGCCAAGCAGCGGGAACAAAACTCCACAAACGGGACCGCTCCAGATCTCGATCAGCGGTGCGGGATTTGGTGAGACATCGGTTCGAGAGATCGACAGTGGATGCAGCTCGACCATCTGAATTATTCCCCCTGTGAAGAGGGCTGCCAGAATGTGGCCAGCTTCATGGACGATCTGCATGCTGTACCAGCTCAACAGAATGAATCCCACCCAAAAAAAGACGGGCTTTACCATCGAAACGACTCTCTATCAGCAGAAGTGAGGTGCAAGATGACAATTGGGCGCCCGAGGATGGCATCCTAACATCCGCAACGCCCGTCGAAAGATTGTTTTGCCTGAATGTTGTCGTGATTGACCTCATTGTGGTTGATTTGATGTTAATGGGTGATTGAGAACTGCGTTGGACTTGTCGACTAAATTGAGTGTTTTGAATTCGAATTTGTGTGAATAATCAACAAGCAGGCATTTGATTGTTGACAATGTGTTGAAGGGTGACATATCGTTGAATACTGGTGATTGGCCGACTCCCTACAAAGTGGAGTGGGACTGTTAACACGATGAATCAAGCTGAGCGAGGGGGTTGAATTGACTCTCGATCCGGAACAACCGAATCAAACGTATTCGCAGGAAATCGCGGATCAGCTTCGTAATGACATTCTCTCCGGACGCATTTCAGAAGGGGGACGTCTGACCGAACAGGCCCTCGCTGAACGCTTTGGCGTGGGACGAAGTCCGGTTCGCGAAGCGGTTCTGAGATTGTCGATTCAGGGACTGCTTGTGTCGCGTCCCAATCGTGGAGCGGTGATCTCCCCTGCCGCTCCTTTAGAAATCCGAAAACTGGTCGTCCCAATTCGCCGTAGCGTTGAGTCGTTTGCGTTAGAGATGATTTTCGACAGCCTCGTCGAAGAAGACTTTCGGAAGTGGGAAAGCATCCTCGAGCAAATGAAGCAGGCCTCCGAGACAGGAGACCTGTACTCGCTGGCGGAATTAGATATCGCATTCCATCGAACGCTTGTCGAACGGGCCCGGCAGCCTGATTTGCTGGTCATCTGGGATTCCCTTGCAGGTCGTATCCGTTCTCATTTTCGGAGAATGCAACGTGGTTCGGACGGTTCCCACGAAATCTATCAGGAACATGAAGCCCTACTGGCATGTTTCCGGAATGGGTCTCTCAAGGAGGCGGTCCGGATGCTCAGAGCGAAAATTGATTAGTTGACTTCACTTCAACTTCGTAGGCGTTGACGGCGATTCTTTCTTCGGCTGACCAAGTCTGGAATGAACCTTCGTGTTCAATTGCGCTCCCGGTGCGCGCAGAAAGAACCGCACGGTCGCCTGAGGACCGAGCGGGTTGAAGCGATGTTGGTTTGTTCGAAGTTTTAATAGTCCTGTTTTGGAATATTCGCACTGCTTTACGGGGAGAATCCGATGGGCTTGACACGTACTTCAAGATATCGAGGATTTACGTTAATTGAATTGCTTGTTGTTATTGCAATCATCGCAGTTCTGATCGCGCTCCTGCTGCCTGCAGTGCAACAGGCGCGTGAGGCTGCCCGCAGATCGCAATGCCGAAACAACATGAAGCAAATCGGGCTCGCGCTACATAACTATATGGATAACCATCGGTTTCTTCCTCCGGGGTACGTACAGACGGAGTCGGTGTTCACCGAATGGGGATGGGTTGCTTACATCCTCCCGTTCATCGATCAGGCTCCTCTCTATAATCGCATTAACTTCCATAAAGGTTCGGGAAGCACGAGTGCTACTCCCGGAACCGATATGTATGAAAACTTTCCGATTGTGAGTGCTCCGCTTGCAGCGATGTACTGCCCTTCGACCCCCGGTTCTGGCGGACTTGCATACGATACATTTGCAAAAGGAACCTATGGCGCAGCGAATGGTCTGGGGCCGATGCAGAATATGGTCATGATCGTTCCATCTTGGAAAAGTCGACCAAATGCAGGGCCGTTCGACGTTAATTCCAAAGTGGGGTCACAAGACTTCACGGACGGAATGAGCAATTCGATGATGGTCGGCGAGTTACTCCCGGCGAAGTCAACTGCTGATCTTCGTGGTGTGATGCACTATCCCGAAGGTTCGTTCATTCATTCGAATCACAATCCGAATACTTCCGTTCCTGATGAACACCGTCATGGATGTTCAAGTGAACCTGGTGTGCCGTGCGTTGGTGTCTACGGGGACTATCTCAGCAGATCGATGACCGTTTCTGCACGCAGCATGCATGTTGGCGGCGTTCACTGTCTGATGGGAGACGGGGCTGTTCGGTTTGTGAGCGATAACATTGCGAATCAAACATGGCGGAATATCGGCCTTCACAACGACGGCAACGTTGTCGGTGAGTTCTAACACCGTTCGTCATGATTAAGGACAAGGCGATCGAACATCCGAATCGCCTTGTCCTTTTCCGCGAACATGAGTGACCGGAGTTGGACGCTTCACAGCACGTCTGATTTGCACGCAGCCAAGTGGACTTTGGGAGAAGAGGAATCCATGCAAATTCGTTCGACTTTAGCTTTGTTGATTTGCAGTCTGCTTATTGGCTGCGGTGCTGCCAAGAAGCCTGAGTTTTTAACTGTGGTGGGGAAAGTTGACCTCAATGGCGAGCCAGTCCAGTTCGGGTCGATCTCATTTATTCCGGAAGGTGGACTTGCGGGCCCGAGTGGAGGGGCTGAGGTCGTCAATGGGGCCTACACCGTCGCGAAGAGTCAGGGATTGGTGCCGGGAAACTATCGGGTAGAGGTTGTCGTGATTCCCGTCAAACCGGGAGATGAAGGGGGAAATCGCCCAGTTCCCACAAGCATGGGGGCACCAGTTGATCCTTGGTACAAAAAGAACCCCACTCGGTTTTTTCGAGACAAATCGCAAGTCGTCGACCTGAAACTCGGGGATAATTCGTTCGATCTACCGTTGGCTTCTTCGAAGAAGTGACGTGAACAACGATATCGTCTGTGGGCCGAGCACGACGCAGCGACTTAAAGTAGAGTGACCCTATGGATTCTTTGAACCGCCGGGATTTTATGAAGTGGGGAGTCGCAGGGGCAGCAGCGACGATGCTGCCTGCTCGATCGCTTC
This sequence comes from Planctomicrobium mucosum, assembly GCF_051466335.1. Taxonomy (NCBI): domain Bacteria; kingdom Pseudomonadati; phylum Planctomycetota; class Planctomycetia; order Planctomycetales; family Planctomycetaceae; genus Planctomicrobium; species Planctomicrobium mucosum. Next base: position 2,731,501 of record NZ_CP195793.1, read on the forward strand.
AAGCCTCTGCGCCTGCTGAATGGAAATGGATTCCATCGATGAACACTGGTTTCAACACAAAGGTGTTGTTTCCAGAGGTCATCTCAATGATCCGCGATATTGGCTTTCAAGTAATTTCGATCGACCACTTTTTCCATGCAGGAATCGACACGCCCGATGGAGTGAAAGCGGCGAAGAAATTGGTCGACCAGAAGCAGTTGACTGTGGACTGGATCCACTCTCCGTTTCCAAATGCAGATCGCCTCTTTTCGCTTCAGGAGGGGGATCGATCGGAAGCACTGCACTTATGCGAATTGGCCATTGATGCTGCCCAGGTGCTGGGTGGGAAAAGTATCATCTTGCACATGTTGCTTCCTTACGGACTTCCGCACGATGAAAAGCGTGATCGGATGATTCAACACGGTATTGAGTCCGTGAAAAAGCTGGAAGAGTACGCTGAGAAGCGCAACGTGAAACTCGCGTTGGAGAATGGGCAGCGTCGGGATTATGACGATGTGCTCAGGAAATTGTTGAAAGTGTTCACCAGCGACACTGTCGGATTTTGCTACGACTCCGGCCATGAAAACGTTCAGCGTACCTGCTTCTCTGTTCTGCAGGAATTAGGGGATCGATTGCTGGCGCTACATCTGCATGACAACGACAGTAGTGCCGACAGACATCAGATTCCCTATGAAGGAACGATCGATTGGGCTCCGCTCGCTCCAGCCCTCGATCAGCTGGCGTTTAAAGGGAATTTTGGGTTGGAAGTTTCTGCCGAAAGTTCCAAGTTTAAAGATCCTGTACGCTTCCTTGAGGAGTGTGAATACGTTGTCAGAAAGTTGCAGACCGATCCATGATCAGGAAGGTGCGAACTGTGTGAGAGCGTTTTATATTTTCGAGGTTTGAAAGTCGGAGATAGTGTCTTGGTGATTCTCAGTCTGTTACGATATGGACCGGAATTCAGTCTTATTTCTCGCAAGGTCGAGATGTAGATCGACTAAATTCTCCCACCTTGAACCTCCGTTCAATTTCGCTAACAGGGTATTCTATCTTTCAGGTCCCCCCTTCTGAAGAAACGCCCCGCTCAGCGATCTTAATTGCCGTCTTTATTGCCCTCCTGCCGTTGAGAGATTTATGACAACCTCTCGTCAAAAAAAACGTTCGGTTCTGCCTCTCCTTCAGGTGATCTCAATCTCGCTGATCAGCTCGGTTGCGACTGCATCCGAGCCAACGGCAGATCAGCTCGCGTTTTTCGAGAACGAAATCCGACCGCTGCTCATCAAGCATTGCTATGAGTGTCATGGTGATGGCGGACACGCTGAAGGTGAGCTGTTTTTGAACAGTCACCAAGGGGTGATTGTAGGGGGGGCAAGCGGGCCAGCGGCGATTGCAGGTAAGGCAAAGGAGAGTCTGCTCATTCGCGCGGTCGAGTACCGCGGGATCGAAATGCCTCCGAACGGGAAGCTGCCACAAAGTGAAATCGACAAGCTCAATCGCTGGGTCGAGATGGGCATCCCCTGGCCTCAAGGTGAAAACGATCCCGCTGCTCCTCCTGCGGTTTCCAAGAAATTTGAGCCGACTCAGGAACACCTAGAGCATTGGGCTTTTCAGCCGATTACTTCCCCGACCCCGCCAGAGGTCGCACGTACAGACTGGTCGGGGAATCCGATCGACCGTTTTCTTTTGGCGTCGATGCAGAAACAGGGCATCGAACCGAATGGTCCTGCTACACGCGGGGTGTTGCTGCGTCGAGTCACTTATGATCTGACGGGACTTCCCCCAACTCCTGAAGAGTTGAATGCGTTTCTGGCAGATGAAAGTTCAGATGCCTGGGAGAAGGTAATCGACAGGCTGCTGGCATCGCCCCATTATGGCGAACGCTGGGGGCGCCATTGGCTGGACGTGGCGCGGTACGCAGACACCGCGGGAGACGCGAGCGACTATCCGGTTCCGGATGCATACAAGTATCGAAATTATGTCATCAACTCATTCAACAACGATAAACCGTACGACCGTTTCCTGATTGAACAGTACGCTGGAGATTTGCTGGCTGCCGATGCACCTCCCGAGCAGTATGAAGAGCTGATCACTGCGACGACACATCTGGCGCTCTCACGCAGGTTCGGATACAACGATACGAATTTCTTGTACTTCCATCTCACGATTCAAGACTTGCTCGATACGATGGGACAGTCCGTACTTGGATTGTCGGTTGGATGTGCGCGTTGCCACGATCACAAATTCGAACCGATTTCCGCCAGCGACTATTACGCACTTTACGGGATCTTCTCGAGTTCGAAGTTTACTTTCCCTGGAGCGGAAGAGGTTCGCGCTCCAAAAGATCTTGTTCCAGCCATTCCTCCCGAAAAAGCTGTTGAGCTGCAGAAGTTGCGTGAGGAGCAAGTGGCGGCTCAGAATCAGAAAATTCGCGACCTCTTGTCATTCGTCGCGAATTTTCAAGGAGGATTTGAAAGTACTGACAAGTTGCCACCAGACTGGGGAAGCGATCCTCAAGCGGTTGTGGTGACAGGAAGTTCGAGCCCGTTCCTGAATGTCGCAGCGGTTGGGAATCGAGCGTTGCAGTTGCCGAACGATCCACGAAACCTCGGTGTCCGTCGCCCAATCGGAGTCTTCACGCCGGAATCAGAAGAGCCACTCTTCATCAACGTCGATTTCCGCAACGTCAACGCTGAGGCAGGAGGAGACGGCTACTACCGTGTTGCATTGGATCATCCCGAGAATGGGTTTTCCCCCGCAGTTGAAGTCTTCGTTAATGCACACCACGTTGCGATTCGTCGAGATGGCGCATTTGCTGAAGTTGCTCCATTAACAATGGGCGAATGGTACAACCTGCAATTGGTCGTCAATTGGAAATCGAAGAATTTCTCGGGAGTCGTGACAGGTCCAAAAGAATCCTGGAGTTTTGAGGACGCTCCATTCAATCCAAGTTGGGATGGAATCGCCAATTCCTGGGTGATCGATGGACATGGAACTGACTCGACCCTGCACCGTCCGCAGCGAGAACTGGATAATTTCTGGGTACAGAACGAACCACTGCTGTCGGCGCGTGAAGTCAATCCGGTAACGGCGGAAACTTTCGCAGGTCAGATCGCTGAGACGCAAGGGAAAGTTGCGGAACTGCGAAAGAGCCTCGACGAACTGAATTCAGTACCGTCATTTCCGACCGTCTATGGAGTGCGGGAAGGAACTGTCGAAAATGCTCGAATGCAGATGCGGGGCGAACCGGACCGACTGGGCGACGAAGTACCTCGCGGCTACATCGAAATTCTTGGGGGGGAGAAGTTCCCTGAAAACTATCCGGGTAGCGGGCGACTGTTGCTCGCGAAGTGGTTGACAGCACCTGAGAATCCGTTGACCGATCGCGTCATCGTCAACCGCATCTGGCAGTACCACTTCGGGCAGGCAATCGTTTCTACCCCGAACGATTTCGGCGTGCGGGGAGCCCGACCGACTCACCCTGAGTTGCTCGATTTTCTCGCTACCAAATTCAGAGAATCGGGGCATTCGTTCAAAGCGATGCATCGCCTGATTTTGACTTCGCGCGCCTATCAGGTATCGAGTGATAATGTTTCTTCAGCGAATGAGATCGATCCGACAAACATTTGGTTCTGGCGTCGAAACAACCAGCGAATGGACGCTGAATCACTGCGGGATACCTGGCTGACCCTGAGCGGTGAACTTGATGACTCGATGGGAGGATCACATCCGTTTCCTCCAATTCCGCAATGGGGATTCTCGCAGCACAACCCATTTGATGCAGTCTACGATTCGAACAAGCGCACTGTGTATCTGATGACGCAGCGAATCAAACGACATCCATTCCTGGCGCTCTTCGATGGGGCCGACCCAAACGCATCCACCGGGAAACGGGAATCGACAACAACGCCATCGCAGGCGCTGTTCATGATGAACGACCCCTCCATGCATCAACGTTCTTATCAGTTTGCACTGCGACTCACTCAGGAGTCTTCCGAGAAGCCTGAGCAGATCACTCGCCTTTACCAGATGGCGTTGTCGAGAGTTCCTACGGACGAAGAAATTCGACGAGCAGAGCGCTTCTGCGAGTCCTACGCTCAGAATTTACCTGCGGACGCTGACCGACCGAATCTGAGTCTGGCAGCGTATGTTCGGGTGATTCTGAGCAGCAATGAGTTTTTGTATTTGAAATAATCTGGCAGCGAAGCTTGGACGCCAATCAATCATTTGGTGATTGGTTCGACAACTCGAGTTTGAATTGAACAGGGGCGGGATCATGAATCCATTCACTTCAATTTCACGCCGTGAAATGCTCTCGCGGGCAGCGGGGGGCTTCGGAGCCATCGCACTGTCGGCGATGCTCGCGGACACACAATCTGCCAGCGCATCTTCAGGTTCAGCCGATCCACTCGCGCCGAAACAACCCCACTACCCTGCCAAAGCGAAGAATGTCATCTTCCTCTTCATGAGCGGTGGAGTCTCCCATGTCGATTCGTTCGACCCGAAGCCTCAACTGACGGCAGATCACAACAAGACGCTCAACGTCCATAACTACCGTGGGCATATTGGCGACTTTAAGCAGCACTTTAAGAAGGCCCAATGGGATTTCCGTCCTCGAGGGGAATCCGGGATCGAAGTGAGTGACCTGTTCCCGCATATCGGCGGGATGATCGATGACATTGCGCTGATTCGGTCGATGACCACAGATCACATTGCCCACTACGAAGCAACGCTGGGAATGCACACAGGTTCGTTCAGCTTTGCACGTCCGAGTATGGGCTCCTGGGTCAGCTACGGACTGGGCACCGAGAATCAGAACCTCCCCTCCTTTGTCGTCATTACCGGAGCGACCCCCTACGCCCGCGGTCAGAACTGGAACAATGCGTTTCTTCCAGGGTGCCATCAAGGATTACAGGTTTTTCCCGGTGCGACTCCAATCGCCAATATGCACCGACGGGCAGCGACCAATGATCTGCAATCCTTAGAACTCGATCTACTGCGTGAGATCAATCAGGGGAACCTTCAGCAATCTCCGCAGGACGATCAACTTGAAGCACGAATCAAGTCGTTCGAAACTGCCTTCGGAATGCAGTCAGAAGCACCTGAGGTCTTTGACCTGTCTCAAGAGACTGAGTCGACACTTGCGATGTACGATCTCAAACCGGGAGACACAACAAGCTTTGGCTGGAATTGTTTAGTCGCTCGCCGCATCGTGGAACGCGGCGTTCGCTTCGTGGAATGTATCGATGTCGGATCGTCAAATAACTGGGACGACCACGGCGATATGCTCAACCATGGCCGACTCGCTAAAAACGTCGATAAGCCGATTGCAGGATTACTTCAGGATCTGAAGCAGCGTGGATTGCTGGATGACACTTTGGTCGTCTGGACAACGGAATTCGGACGCACTCCCTACATGGAAGAAAAAGATGCTGCGGGCCGCGACCATCATCCAATGGTGTTCTCAAGCTGGATGGCTGGGGCAGGTATGAAAAAAGGAGTGGTTCACGGGGCGTCCGATGAGTACGGCATCTCGGTTGCTGATAAGCGGGTGCATGTTCACGATTTCCATGCAACGATTCTGCATCTTCTGGGGATCGATCACACCCGTCTGACATTCCGGCACACCGGTCGTGACTACCGACTGACCGATGTCTTTGGAAATGTTGTCCACGATATCCTGACTTGAAGCTTCCGGGGGGAACGCTCAAAGGGGCAGACACACATCTCTCGAGATGTGAGTTGCAGAGAGCGATGATTGGACTGATTCGTCCTCTTATCTAAGATTACTTATCAATTCGACGACAATTCGCCACGGCCCGCATGTTGATTTCAACACGCAGGCCGTGGCTTTTTCATTTCGAACCATCGAGTGACTCACGTTGCGAATGTGCATCACTCAGTCTTTCAAGGTGATGAAGTCCTCCGCGGCGAGGCAAGCGCAGCGAACGGGAAGACCTACGGATTCAGCTCCAGTTGTAGTGGTTGTACTGCCTGGATGGTTTCTGGCGATTGTAAATTGGAATTGAGTGGTGACCGCGTCTTTTTCAGAGAACTAACTTGCCTCGAGCGATGTGAAATGGATTGATTAACGGCAATGCCACAGCGAATAAATCTGCTTTGAAATTGAGTGGAAATGATGCGAAAAATAAACATTGGCGGCGCATTCGGAATAATCAGAACTTTCTTCCACGCTTATCGACATCACGCAAATTTCCCTAATGAAAACTGAAGCGGCAATCTCTGCCGGTTCGATGAAGTCTTTGAGAATTTATTGAAGGCCATGAACTGTGAGGATGCGGTTCGCTTTGCTGTCCTTCTCCGCAATTATTCCTGTCACAAGTACAGGCTAAGAATTTCCATGGAAAAAACGACTCGCAGTCGCCCAGCGTCAGTCCAGAACCCTCTTGAAACTTATTTGCGAGAGATCAATGAAACGGCATTATTAACTGCTGAAGATGAAAAAAACCTTTCGAACCGCATTTCGGAAGGAGATATGCACGCCCGGGATCGGATGGTTCGTGCGAACCTTCGGCTGGTCGTCAACATCGCCCGAGGCTACACGGGGAAAGGTCTCCCGTTACAAGACCTCATTGAAGAAGGGAACCTGGGATTGCTCCGTGCCGTCGAAGGATTCGACCCGGACATGAACACCCGGTTCAGCACGTACGCCAGTTACTGGATCAAGCAGTCGATCAAACGGGCATTGATCAACTCTGCGAAAACGATCCGCGTTCCGGCGTACATGGTCGAACTGCTTTCAAAATGGCGAGGTGCAAACGCAAAGCTGCACGATGAACTTGGGCGAGTTCCGACTGCGGATGAAATCGCTCGTGAGCTCGAGTTGCCATCCAAGAAGCTGAAGATCGTCAAGAAGGCGATTCAGCTTTACAACACGACTCCTCAGGCAGAAGACAACGAGAATGTTTCTCTCGGGGAGTTGATTCCGGATGAGAGATTGCTCGGCCCGGAAGATGACCTCATCAACAGCGACAACCTCGTGCATGTTGAGCGAATGCTCAAAGATATGGACGAACGGGAAGCGACAATCCTCAAGCTGCGGTTTGGCCTTGATTCAGGCGAACCACTCACGCTGAAGGAAATTGGTGAGGAGTTGGGACTGACTCGAGAGCGAGTCCGACAGATTGAGTGTGAAGCACTTCGCAGACTCAACAAAGGATTGCTTGGAGAGTAGTCGCCGTTTGGACTCGCTGCACACCGTCGATGCGTGCAGCGAGGAGAACCGTCGCAATGCCATCGGTGATTCGCTAGGACGGTTTACGACGCCATCGAACGACAACTCTGCCGGAATGTAAAGCCTCCTGAAGACTCAGGCAGCCGACTGCAGGCAGCGATTTCTGACTCGTCCGTTTCTGAGTTGGGCGAGCGTTGGTAATGAGGCGATCATCCGGTCTGAACTGGTGTTGATCGCCTCCATCTGGGCCATTTATCAGTGTGCCCGATTCAGGCGTCGCGTCCGACCGCAGCAGCTTCGATTGTGGGGAGGCGGACCCCCAAGCTCCAACTGGCCAGTCCGTGCGTGACTGGATCAATCGAAGCGCAAGCGTCTCCGATCAATGTGACATCGTAGTTGGCTGCCCAAGGCGAGAGCGATGTATGGGTGACGCAGATGTGTGTCATCATGCCGCATACCAACAATTTTTTAATCTGTAGTTTCTTGAGTGTCTCTTCGAGTGTCGTTTCGCGAAAGCTGTCAGCGAAATGCTTTTGGATCACGACCGCATCAGGAGCAGCATCACGAATGGCTGGATGAATCTCGGCTCCTGAGGTTCCAACTGCAAAAAAGAGAGCCTTACCGTCTTCGTTCTTCTCAATATGTTGAACCAGAATGACAGGGTACCCTGCTTTCCTGGCCCGTTTGATGGCTTTGACAGCCTGCTCTGTAGCAGCATCGGGTTCGTGCAGCGGATACTGGCCACCTTTGAAATAGTCGTTCTGGATGTCAATGACGAGGAGTGCTGTCGACATGGAATCCTCCTGATTTCTGAAGAGACGCGGATGATGTTTTCATCCTACAGGCCAGCCTCGGAATTCCCCAGCCTTCGGCGTCAGTGCTGAAGTCGCAGCAACTCTCGGCGAATGAGTTTGAGCCCGATACACGTTGATCGTGCGACTTTTTTCGCCGCTCCAGAGTGATTCAATTTCAAAGAGCTGAAGCGTGTTTTCTCAGGGAATTCTCGATCTTTCGATTCGCTGTTCACCCGCCCGTCAGGGACTAGGCCACAGATTTTATATCAGTTTTGTAATCAAATTCAGGATAGAGAGGGTTGAGTTTCTTGCAACACAGGGTTAGAGTGTGTCGACACTGAGACTCAGTCTCAATTTTAGTTAGCCAGCAACCTATTCCGGTAGCCAGCCACGTTTCGATTGCGGTCGCTCAATACCGTTTTGAGTGACGACATCACGTTGGTCTCAACTCTCCGGAGTTTTCTGATGTTGCACGTACACCCAGAATTCAACGCTGCTCGATTCGCGCAGCCACGGGTTCCTGCCTTCTACGACACTGAGGCGTTTGATCGACTTCAGCAATTCGACAGCGCCACAAACGGATTCGATTTCGACGGCGGTTCGGGGGCCTCTCCCGAGTTGACCTACGCTCAACGATCGCTCGGTTTGCCCGCATCTCAGTTTTCGTTCAGCACTCGTCGCTGAGTTTGTGTTGCATTGTCGGGGTTGAGTGACTCACTCAGTGCTCATCGATCCCGTCGCCAGCCGCGTTTAAGTGGTGGTTCTTTATTCCACAGAGCGTCCCCTGTTCTCCAGTGGCCGGGGATGCGTGCTTTGATGCCACTCATGATTCGTGCCGAGTGGTCATTCTCAAAATTCAACTGATCAATTGGAAACGATTCCAATCATCTTCGGTATTACATTATGAAGAATAACAGACAGAAGAACGTTGCAGTCGCGAGCCAGTACCGAGCTGGGTTCACTCTCATTGAGCTGCTGGTTGTCATTGCGATTATTGCAGTCCTGATTGCGTTGTTGCTGCCTGCGGTACAGCAGGCTCGTGAAGCAGCTCGTCGTTCACAATGCAAGAACAATCTCAAGCAGATTGGTCTGGCGACACACATGTTTCACGACACGTTGAACTACCTGCCTCCCGCTGCCCGGGACGTGAGCCGCGAAGAGATCAATCGGGTCAAAGCACTCGGTCTTGCGACTCCAACTTACACTGCGAGCTACAATAGCTCGTTCATCTTCCTGCTTCCCTATCTTGAAAGTGATGCACTCGCAAAACGATGGGATCCGAAGCTCTCTACCGGAAGCACTGTTGACACTGACGGGGATGGCTATACCAATGCAGAGCTGCAGAAAATGCTCATCCCAACCTATACGTGTCCGACAATGACTCCGCCATCTGGTGCTTTGTCCGGAAGTCGAGGGTACTGCAGCTATATGGCCTCGATCGGGACCGCATCCGTCAATGATCTCGTCTACGCTACGGTTACTCCACAATGTAATGGCGCCCTTACTCTGATTCAGTTCAATAAGACCACCAGCCCGAATCAGAAAGAAACTCAGCTGCGGGATATTACCGATGGCCTGTCCAATACACTGGTGTTTGGAGAAAGCGATTTCACGCCACGAGGAATTCCATCAACGGATTATGGAAGTGTCTGGGGGTATGGCTATTTCTATTCTTGGGGAAGCACAGAGAACAGATTCAACAATCACGCGGTTCCCACGACCGAGTCGACTCATGGGCGATTTCGCAGCCAGCACATTGGCGGGGGGCATTTTCTGTACTGTGATGGATCTGTCCATTTCCTGAGCGAGAACGTCGACAACGCACTCTATCAGGGACTGTCCACACGCGGCGGCAGTGAAATTCTTTCTTTCTAGATAAACGCTGGCTTCGGGAGGAGACGTCTCCTCCCGAGTTGGATCGCGAGAGTCGTCCGGAACTCGGTTCGGCTCAAGCGAGGCAACGAATCTCGATGCCTCTGAAACCACTGTGATCTCATTGGCAAAAAAGTCGCGTGGTCTCCGCGAAGGAAGACTTACAGTCATCATGTTGATGACGACAGTGACGTGTATAGCGTGAAGCATGAGTTGAAGGGGCGAAGGACAAGGTCATGCGAATTTCGCAATTTAGAATTCTTGACTTTCGAGTGGTCCTGGTCGCCATGCAGATGGCTGCGATCGGAATTCTCGGTGGATGCAGTAACTCCGCGCCACCTCTTGAGCCGCAGCCTCTTCAGCCGCTAACGATTGCCGATTGGAAAAATCTCACCGGAAACGAGAAGTTCGCTGAAGAGACCATGGAGCGATTGAAACTAGGGGACCCGAAGCTCAATACGACCAAAGGGTGGAACAAGTTTCTCGCAACCGAAATGAAAGCAGAACTTGCAAAGAGCAAGGCTCAGCAAGCCCCGTCGAATCAGTGAACTCACACTTTAATAGACGTAAATGGCAACGAAAATGGTTCAGAGAATGACTTCAGGCATGAGAAGAGTGTCTCGATTATTCGCAATGGCGGAAATGCTTCCTCGCTCACGATATGTTTTTGCGTTGACGGCATCGATCGGGATGATGATCGGAAGTGGCAGCCTACGGGCAGAGCATCTCAAAGCGGTTCATGAAGCAGCATCAGCGGTCGAGTTGATGAAAATTGCCCATGAAGGACGAAGTGAATGGCTGAATTTTTCGGGATTCACAGCGGATTTCGAAGCTGCGACCGCGGATGGAGTCGTTGCTGGGAAGGTCGTCGTATCAAAAGAGGGAGCGGTCGAAGTGTCTCTCCCGGAAGATCAGCGATTTCAGTGGGTCGAACGCTCGCTCGACTCTCTGATTGGACACCGCCTGCAGACTTCCGAACCAGTCACGGATGTGGAGTTCGCGGATGATCAGGTCAATCATCCTCACGGTCGGCTTCTCCGTTCTACAAATGGTGATGACAAGAGCCAATGGCGTGTGAAGGGGGACGTGACTACAGAAGTTCATCGAGTCACTCCCAAAACCCGCTTTATTATCAGCGTGGGGGATGTCTACTGGACAGAGGAAAAGAAGCACCTTCCTCGGGATTTTAGCGTCACGACATGGGACCGTGAGACAAACCAGATTCTCACTGCACGTCAGGTTCATAACGAATGGAAGCGAATTGGAACCGTTGATCTTCCGACTCTTCACCGTGCGATTACGAATCGTGCCGATGGAACGACAGAAGTTCACCAGATTCGATTTTTTCATCATCAACTCAATCAGTCGACAACATCTGCTCAATAGACGCTGTCTGTAGATGCAGTTTGTTTTGGAAACATAGAAACGCAGGATAATTCATGAATCTTATGAAACTGGCATTTTCCGGCTTCTTGCTGGGATCGATGCTGACGTCCGCTGCTCAGGCACATTTCATCTGGGTGGTCTCCTCACCAGAAGAGAAATCAAAAGTTGCCAAGGTCTACCTCAGCGAGATGGCAGCACCAGATGATCCCGATTTGCTCTCGAATATTGCGGGTGCAAAGACGTATCTGCTGGGCGGTCGCGGCGGCGAGCCAAAGCCTGTTGAGATTAAAGTCGATGGTGATGCTCTTGTCGGGGAAATTCCAGAGAGAAATTCAGAGTCACCGGTCATCGTGGCATTCGATTACGGGGTGATGGCTCGCGGTCCGAAACCGTTTTTGCTGCAGTACTATGCCAAGACATATCCATCCGTCCTGCCGGGTTCCTGGAAGACTGTCAGTAATCCTGAAATCCTTCCACTTGAGATCTGCCCGGTTCTCAGTGGAAACTCGCTGACGCTGACGGTTCGTTGGCACAATGAGCCACTCGCTGGATCCCAGGTGACCGTGGAAGGTCCGGGGATTGAGGAGAAAACCCAGGGAGATACCAACGAGCACGGTCAGTTCGTTGTGCAAATCACCAAGCCCGGCCTCTTCTCGATTCGAGCTCGCCGAGAAGGCGAAGCAGAAGGAGAATTCAACGGCAAGAAGTACACACTTGCCAAGCAGTATTCGACACTCTCATTACGAGTGGTCCCAGAAGAAGTCACAAGTGTGGACAAAAGATTGCCTTCACTTGAAAAAGGGATTACCAGCTTCGGTGGTGCCGTCGTTGGTGACTACTTTTACACGTACGGTGGCCACTACGGAGCGGCTCACCATTATTCACAGGAAGGTCAGTCCGGTGAATTCGCTCGAGTGAATCTGGTCGATCCAAAAGGATGGGAATCGCTTCCCGGCGGACCGAAGCTGACAGGCCTCGCGATGGTCACCGATGGGAATCAGCTCTATCGAGTCGGTGGATTTACTGCCGAAAACAACGAAGAAGAAGATGAGAAGCTGGTTTCCAAAGCTGACTTCGCTCGATTTGATCCAGCTACTGGAACCTGGACTGAACTTCCATCGCTCCCACAAGGGCGGTCTTCACATGACTGTGTCGTCGTCGGCAATCAGCTTTACGTGGTCGGCGGATGGTCGATGGACCCTGCACAGGAGTCAAAACAGCAGTGGCACAAAACGGCACTGGTTTTTGATCTCGCTCAACCTGATGGAGAATGGAAAGAAGTCGCTGCGCCTCCGTTTGAGAGACGCGCTCTTTCACTCGCCGCCCGAGACGGCAAGATCTATGCGATCGGCGGCATGCAGTCGAGCAACGGCCCGACGACTCGCGTCGACATCTTTGATCCATCTGCAGGAACATGGTCAGATGGACCATCGATCCTCGGTGGAGGCATGGACGGATTCGGAACAGCTTCCTTCAATCTGGATGGACAGGTCTACACAACCACCATGTCCGGATCGATTCAGAAGCTCAGTGCTGATGGGGCCAAATGGGAATACGTCGGACAGCTAAAACATCCCCGATTCTTTCATGAACTCGCACCGTGGAACCATAAACTGATCGTTGTCGGTGGAGCGAGTATGGACGTCGGTAAGATTGAGGAAGTTGAAGAGATTCAAACTACTCCGGATGAGGCTGTGGAGCATTCTTCAGCTGCTGTGGAATAGTGAGAGAAGAATAGTATGAGTTGAAGAGGTTGGAAGGACTTCTTCTTACAGGTATGGCCGTGCTCAAAGAGTGCGGCTATACTTTTTCATTAGACTCGATTCGCGATTTTGGAAGTGCATCAGAAATGAATTTGCGAGCAATTTCCTGTGCTGTCTTGTTCATGTCGTCTCCTCTGGTATGCCATGCCGATTGGCTTGGTTTTCGTGGTCCGCCAGCAGCAGATTTGACTGTCGATTCATTGCCGGTTACTTGGTCTCCGACAGAGAACCTCAAGTGGTCCGCTGACCTGTCTGGGACGGGGCAATCGAGTCCTGTTGTCTGGGAGAAGACAGTCTACCTGACTTCCGTCGTCGGGCCGAACAAAGAGCAATGCGAAGTGATCGCGTTGAAACTCGCCACAGGCGAGCAGCTGTGGAGTCGATCAGTTGAGAACGCGACACCGTCCGAAGCGTCACCAATGGTGAGTAAAGCAGCACCGACTCCTGTGACGGGAGAGTTCGGGGTTGTCGCGCTCTTCGAAGGAGGAAACCTCCTTGCGTTTCAACATGACGGAACCGAGCTTTGGAAGCGGGATCTCGTCGCAGAATTCGGGGAGATCAGCTCGCGACACGGATTAAGTTCGTCGCTGCTGCAGTGTGACGATCGGGTGATCGTGTGGATTGAACGGGAGGAAGCCCCTTACATTTTGGCGATTGATCCTCGCACCGGAAAAGATCTCTGGAAGGTAGACGGATTGGGAGTCACTAGCTGGAGCAGCCCAACGGTCATCTCAGTGGACGGAATGCAGCAGCTGGTCTTTTCCGGATCGGGAATGCTTCGCGGTGTCGATCCGCAGAATGGGGAAACGCTGTGGAAGCTCGAAGGGTTTACTGGGAACACGACACCATCGCCAAGTGCTGTCAGCTCCAGCTTGATACTGATCGGCGCGACAGATGGACGCGGCGAATCAGGAGGAGGAAAGTTGAAAGCCTCCGAGTGCAATGGAATCGTAAAAGTCGCCAAGAACGAGAGTGGAGAATTCGTCGCCGATCGTCTTTGGGGAGCGAAGAGGGCAACTTGCTCTTTTGGCTCGCCAGTCGAGCATGACGGTCTCGTCTACATGGTGAATCGGACAGGAATCCTCTTCTGTCTCGATGCAGAGACGGGCGAAGAGATCTACGCTGAGCGAACAGCGGAAAGTTGCTGGGCGACGCCGTTGGCGCTCGGAAACCGAATTTACTTATTCGGCCAAAAAGGAACGACGACAGTTGTTGCAGCAGGACGAGAGTTCAATAAGCTCTCTGAGAATCGGCTTTGGGAAGAGACCAAAGATGCTGATCCGATGGCACCCGGTAGTGGGGAAATTCAGTACGGCATCGCTGCTGTTCCCGGATTGATTCTGGTTCGAACCGGATCGAAATTGTACTGCGTCGGGGAGTGAAGAACTCCCTGTAATGATCGATTTTTCTTGAAAACCGCTGTGCGACTTCTCGAAGTTGCACAGCGGTTTTTTACTGTACAAACAGCAGTTCTGCATCAACCCGCCGCTGCCGATGAGTTTGTCGACAAACGAAGCGCAGTCGTCTACTCTAAAGTTCGTTGGAACATCAAAGTATTGTTTCCGAATTTGGAATCGAGAGATCACTCGAAGAATTTTTCGCTCCTTTTGATCAGGGTGTCATTATCCAGATGAAATCAGCATTCTCTCTACTTCTGTTTCTGATTCCTGGCATGGTCTACGCGGATATTGGGATCATTTCTCCTGAGGAAGCATCAAAGCTGCTCTCGACGTCATCTGAAGAGAACATGCCAGTCGTCCTCGACACCCGTGGTGGATACAAAGACTACTTTCGTGGACATCTGCCACGTGCTCACCACATCAACTTCGACACTCTTCGCGGAACCGATCACGGGGTCCCGGTTCAATACCTGCCAGAAGAATTGACGCGAGCGTTGCTGGTTCGTGCTGGGGTGAACGCCGACCGTATTCACATCATCTACGCAACCGGGGACGTGCTTCCAAACGACGAGATTCTGAGCGCCAGCATGGTCGCCTATGTCCTTGAGAAACAGGGCATCAAAGACATTCGCATCGTAGATGGCGGACTTCCCGGTTGGCAGAAAGCAAACCTTGAGGTCACTCAGGAATACTTCGGTAATTCTACCGGGACACTTCCACAGCAAGGAAATCCGGAGATCGCACTCACTGTTAAGCAAGTTGTGACGCTGAAAGATCAGCCTGGAGTTGTTCTCGTCGACGCGCGTCCCCACAACGAATATGTCGGTCAGGACGACATCTGGCTTCGCAAAGGGCACATCCCCGGAGCGATCAGCTTTCACTGGGCCCGCTTGATGGATTCTAAAAATACTCACAAGTTTAAGACGTATGAAGAGGTCAAAGAACAGCTTCAGGCAGCTGGAATCACTCCGGAGAAAGAAGTCATCGTTTATTGCGGAACTTCTCGTGAAGGAAGTCTGCTGCGGTTTTACCTGAAGCATGTCGCAGGCTATCCAAACGTCCGGCTCTATGAAGGTTCCTGGAAGGAATACGCCTCACTGAAGGATCTACCTGCTGAAACTGAAGAACGACACGCTCGCTAGTCCGGGCTCGAGTGTGAGAGATGCGAGCGATTTCCGGCCGGAGCATCGCTCGGTCCATCTCCGAGACTCTTCACTCACGGTCCTGCTGATTCTTGATTTCGATGTTCTGTGAGCGCCAGAAATGTTGTTGATTCTCCTCTTTTTGTCGGTTTGCTTCGTTGCTTTCACCAACGGGGCAAACGCCAATTTTAAAGGTGTCGCGTCGCTGTATGGAAGCGGCACGACCACGCGGCGACAGGCATTATGCTGGGGGACGGCAACAACATTTGCAGGGTCCATCGCAGCGATGCTCTTCGCAGGTGGCCTGCTCTCTGCCTTCAGCGGAAAGGGACTTGTTGACGACACATTGGTCCAGTCACCGCAGTATCTTACTGCGGTGGCGCTCGGAGGAGCGTTGACCAGTTTTTTGGCGACCCGCTTCGGGTTTCCGGTGTCGACAACTCATGCCCTCGTCGGTGCACTGGTTGGAGCAGGGTTAGTGGGGAGCTCATCAGGGGTCCATTTGAACGCCCTGATTATGCTCTTCATTTACCCGCTATTCGCGAGTCCCATTATCGCGATTGTTCTGGGAGCGGTTCTCTACATCGTCTTAAAGTCCCTGCGTCTTGCTCCCGACCATCGAACGAGGACCCTCGACGTCTTGCATTTCCTAAGCGCAGGGGCAGCCAGCTTTGCTCGCGGATGGAACGACACGCCCAAGATGGCTGCTCTTTTTGTGATTGTCCCCGGATTCAATTCGCACTGGGGATTTCTCACGGTCGCGATCATGATCGCAGTTGGTGCCTTGCTCGATTCCAAGCAGGTCGCAGAGACCCTCGGCAAGAAAGTGACCGGAATGAATCCCGGACAAGGCTTCGCAGCGAACTTGTCAACAGCCTGTCTCGTAACGACAGCGAGCCTGCACGGGCTCCCCGTCAGCACCACGCACGTCAGCGTTGGTTCTTTGCTTGGAATGGGAACGGTCACAGGACAGGCGTACTGGAAGAAGGTCGGTGAGATCATGCTGGCATGGTTCAGCACCGTCCCCTGCGGCGCCCTGCTGGCCGCGATCTGCTATTGGATTTTGTCCCAGTTCTAAACGGGACACTCCAGCCACGAATTGGTTGTTCGCGAGCAGCGTCTTCATCCATAACGAGCTACAAACTCTAGCCCTTGAGACGCCGGCCTAACTTTGACGCACTGTGGAGGGGATTTATTCCAGTCCCCCACCCTGCTCTTCTAATTCGAAAACGCTTCCAAGCTGAGCGCGTAGACCTCGCTGCTGGTAAAACTCAACATGCACGATCCGGTCATCGCGCATCTGATGCTCGATGAAGTTCCGGCTGAGAATTGGCGAAGCGCCGGTACTGCCGCAGATGAATAGGCGATGACAGGGACGGCCCGAACCGCTTGTCGTCCAGACGCAAAGTTGACCCCGGTTCTGAAGAGGCACTGAATCTCTTGTTGCTAGCGACTGAATTACAGTCACCAAAAGAAAAAGGAGCTTGGATTTGATGTCAATCCAAGCCCCTGAAGGTGCCGAAGGAGGGACTCGAACCCTCACATCCATTACAGATACTGGATTTTGAATCCAGCGCGTCTGCCGATTCCGCCACTTCGGCCTCTCACTGTTTCCTCGAGTCGGCAGACCCGAGGAGTCGGGAATTTAATCAACCGCAGCCAAAACTACAACGCTCTTCGCCCTTTTTGGCGGTCCGGGAGCCAAATTGAGCAGTCATCGCGAATGGGAATTGGGCTGTGTCGGTGTAAGTCTATACTGGGAAATCGATTCGGTTGCCGTTTTTGGCAGTCTTGGAGTTTTGAAAGCGGCCCGGTTGTCTTTATTGGAATCGCAATGGAAGCCAAAAGAACGTCCGCAGCGTGCCCACTGATCGAGTGCGTCTGGCCTGAGTTGCTTCCAGAACTGTGGTTGCGGACGCTTCACTCTGATTTTGGACTTTGTGATTCCCCGTCGATGAGCGAGTACACCCGAAGCGCGTCCTGCCAGATCGTGTCTCTGTTGTGGTTGAAATACCGAAGGAGAATCTCACTGACCTGTTCACAGCTTGCCTGGTACGTGTCGTCGAACTGGATCAGGATCTGCGATTCAACTGCTGACAAGCGAGTGACGTTGCCCGCTGTGTTGCAACAACCGTAACCATCAAACGAGATTCGCACGAGGTGTACCAGCCCATTCGGTTCAACATCAAAATCGACGAAGACGCTTCCTCCCTGGAGATTGAGGCTGAATGCACATGGCCGCGTTCCGCTTGACCAGAAATTTTTCGAGATCTCCAACGATGCTCCTTGTGCTGGAAAGCGTCGACGTTGATGCAATCACTTCTGCCTGAACAGTGGCGCTTCTTTCCACTCACGCAGTCCAAATTGATTGTCTCCGAGAGACACGAATCGGGAGTCAGCACCGCGGTGATGAATGTCATTGTCCAAGGCGACCTGAACATCGGCTCCACTCGCTCGCCAGAGTTCCATTTCAGTGACGAAATATGCAAGCGAATCACACGTAAGCGGCTCGCATTTTTCAAGCAAAACGATTTCGCAGGCGTCCAGGATACTGTAGGGCATAAATACAATTCAAATTGATGATCGCGAATCGCTTCGCAGGGGCTGCAAAAAGTTGAAGCGGAATTTGAGCCGCGTCTGTGTCGCTCCCATCAGATTCCGAGAAAATCGACCGCGAGGCGGGAGAAACGATACTGAATGATCTGTGGCAGAATGCAACAGCCAATGAGCGGAATTCACCAAACTCAGTGAATTGGCTGAGCTGGGGGGGACCTTTTCTTCGTGATTTCAATCGCCCAATAAACCTGTTTTACTGCAATAGCCTCGCCGGTCGTGAATGCTTACGGTGCGTCACTTGCCGCATCTGGCTAGAGCGCCATTCGTAACCGTCTGAGAGCGATGAGGGCACAGGCCAAGTGGATCCATCCAGAGTAACGCAGCATCGTGGTTTTATAGCGGATGGATGGTTCTGCGATAGTTGAGGAGCCAGTTGTGGGTTCGCTCAACGATGTCGCATCGCTTGTACTTGCGAACGGATCGTCCGTCCTGAGTCGGATTTCTCTTCCGGCCTTTGCGATGCGGTCAAACCAACTCAATTCCACGCTCCTCCAATCGCTTCCGGAGAGAATCGCTATCTGCAGCCTTGTCGTACAACGGGTGGTCCGGCGTTCTCCCGGGAATCTGCAGGTTGTCCAGCAGCGGCTCGATCAGCTTCACTTCGCTTCTGTTGGCGGCAGCGAAATAGACTCCCAGAGGTGTTCCTTCGGGATCGACGATGTCGATCACTTTGCAGCCTTTGCCACACTTGGTTTTACCGACCTGATCCCCCCCCTTTTTCGCCCGAACGAACCAGGCATCCGCGGCAGCTTCTTTCCAGTCGATCCCCTGCAGGTCTTACAGCTCCATCAGCAGGGAATACCACAGGCCCTCGAAGATGCCCCAGCGAGTCCATTCATCGAAGTGGCGCCAGCAAGTGCT
The DNA here is from genome assembly GCF_051466335.1 of Planctomicrobium mucosum. Classification (NCBI taxonomy): domain Bacteria; kingdom Pseudomonadati; phylum Planctomycetota; class Planctomycetia; order Planctomycetales; family Planctomycetaceae; genus Planctomicrobium; species Planctomicrobium mucosum. The sequence continues at coordinate 2,750,506 of NZ_CP195793.1, forward strand.
CGGTGAAGGGAAGCATTTTGGTAATATTGTCCATTGGCAGCCTGTCACAAGTACAAACAAAATTCCTTCCAGACAGGCCCGTTGAGAATGCGGAGGACGTCCTCCCTCGGGCTGAGAGAGAGGTTCTGGAATCAATTGTTTGATGCGATCCCATTGTGCGTCCGAGAGATACGTGTTGCCAACGAGGTCAATCTTCCGTGTGCATGGCATGAGCAAAGCTCCTTTCGCTCATGCTGGTACGCAACTCGCTTGCCAAACAGAGTTATGCAAGGCCCTCTAGTTCTTCAGGCCATCAGATTTGACAATCAGTTCAACCTCAGAGCAAGAATGCCACTACTAGTTCAAAATCACATTGCTGGAAATCAAACCTACCATCTGGCGGAGAATTCAGGTTCCTGATTGCTGGACAACGGATTGGTCCGCACCATCCCTATGCCTCCGGAGCCTGGGGTGAAGTCCTGAACGAATCGGCGATTCGTCTGAGCAAACTGATCCCGAAGTCAGGTCAATCCTCTCGCTGAATTTACGAGGTTGATTTCGGAGTTCGTTGGAGATATGAAATCGTGTATGAAGGATTTCCACAAACCGACACTAAATCGAAATTTCCTTTTTGTCTGGAAGGAGTACGGGCATGTCCTCCTGAGGAAATCGGGGGACATTGGGGATATGCTGAGGTTTAGCTGCTTTCCGTGATCCCGGGCACGAACGTCACGACGAAATGGTCGAATGGCTGAGTGAGTTCGATCCGGAAGCGTTCGACGCCAAGAAAGCAACGATGGAGATGAGGAAAGTGAGGTCATAGGGCCGCTGATGAATAAAACACAGCACGTTGCAAAATATTGGTGTGTCAACTTTGATGATATTGCCTGTCTACATCACGGAATTCATCACAATTGTTGGCTGATGGGGTATCAGTACAAGAAAAGAGGTGTCGACACTTCCTCCAGAAAGGCAGCGATCACCAGGAATTGGAAAAGGCTCGCTGAAATCTCTGTCGGCGATCAATTTGTTGCTTACCTGAAAGGCAGAAAGTATTTTGCAACAGGAATGGTTCGTTCACCCCGGCGAGCAAAATCCACAAATGATCATTCAGACTCAATCGTAAACTATCTCCAACATGGCAAGCCATATACAGATGGATACGTTTACTTCTCTCCTGGAGTGGTCTACGAGAATTTTACGGATAAAATCAGTCACTATCCCGTTCGTATTGATGTCGATGCTTGGGAAGATTTTTCTCCGGATGGGGTCCATGTCAAAGGACCAGTAATCCCACGGCACAAGACGGTTTATGCAGCTTTTGAAATCGATCAGGAACACTTTGAACTCATCAAAAGGAGTCTCTCAGGAACCGAATTCAGGGCAACAATACCGGAAGAAGTCGATCCGAATCAGACATTCAGAGAAGGTGCGACAAAGACGGTAACCATCAATGCATATGAACGAAGCCGAGCTGCCAGGGCGAGATGCATCGAGCACTTCGGTTGGTCTTGTGCCGTTTGCAGCTTCGATATGACAGAGTTGTATGGACACCACGGAAAAGGCGTCATTCATGTCCACCATTTGAAGGACCTGGCATCGCTTGGAAAAGAGTACGAAATTGATCCCATCAAGGACCTTAGGCCAGTCTGTCCAAATTGTCATTCTGTTTTACATGCATCTACGCCGGCATTGTCGATCAAACAGTTACGTCAATCCCTTAAGGATCAGAAATCTGTTCGATGGCCCAAAAGCAGCGGATAAAGTTGTCTGCTTTCGATAGCGATTTCACCCCTTTGATATCGATGAAAGAGTTGCTATTGGGGGTGGGATTTTCCAGTGTGGGGGTGTTCCAATCCTTTTCTCACAGGAGATCCTCGCATGCTCTTTCTTGGAATCGATCAACATGCCCGTCAGCTGACTGTCTCACTCCGTGACCAGGCGGGTGATGTTCTTCTCGCACGGCAGGTGTCCACGCAGCCAGAGAAGGTCCTCGAGTTCTTTGATCAGCTCACCCGGCGGTGTGCGCAGCTTGAAGAACAGTTCATCGCAGTCGTGGAAGTCTGTGGCTTCAACGACTGGCTGATCCGGATGCTGCGGGATTACCGCTGTCACAAGGTGATCCTCATTCAGCCGGAGGAACGCAAACGCTGTAAGACCGATCGACGCGATGCTGCATCGCTAAGTGAACTGCTGTGGGTCAACCGTGATCGGTTTCTGGAGGGCAAGCCCGTTCGCGGGTTGCGGCAGGTCAACATCTGCAGCACTTCTGAGCAGGAGAACCGCAAGCTCAGCACGTTGCGGAAGGAGGCCGGTCAGGCTCAGACGCAGCTGGTCAACAAGATCAAGCACATCCTGCGGCGACACAATCTGCAATGGGAACTTCCTACAAAAACCTTTCCGACCATGAAGGCCATCGCCTGGCTGCGAGAGATTTGTTTACCAGAGATTGATCGACTGGAGATGAACTTTCTGCTGGCGGACCTGAGGCAGATCCAGGAGAGGTTGCTGGAACTGGAGCAGCTCATCGCCCAGCGAGGCCGCGACAACCCCAATGCCCAACTCCTGAAGACCATGCCGGGGATCGGAGCGTTCACAGCCATTTCGCTCGCCGCTGGGATCGGCGATGTGCAGCGATTTCCGCGAGCCAGAAGTCTGGCGAACTACTGGGGGCTGACTCCGGGCTGCCGCAACAGCGGAGAGAACAACCAGCGGCTGGGGAGAATCACCAAAGCGGGCAACAACACAGCCCGCTGGCTGCTGGCCCAGGTGACGTATCAGGTGCTCCGCAAAGACGGACGTCTTCGGGAATGGTACAAGAAGCTCAAGAGACGACGGGGAAGTGGCGTGGCCCGGGTGGCGGTGATGCGGAAGCTGGCCACGGTGATCTGGCACATCCTCAGCAAGCAGCAAAGTTACTTTGAGTGTCGAGCCATTGCCACAGCCTGAGCAGACAGAATCGATGCGTCATCATCCTTCCAACCTGAATCAAAGGAGACCAATTACTTCCAGGTCCACCCCGGTTGTTCGATCCAGGTGAGTGACATCGCCTGAGATCCCTCCCGATCAGTCCAACTCGTACGGAACCGTGGATGTCGCTGCTGATCACGAACAGGTCCAGCAGGCAGGCACGTCCCTTTGAATGGAGTAGGCTTTTCGGAGAGGAATTCGCATCTCGATAATTTTGCGTCTGCTCAATGCAGCAGAGCGATCCATGATTCTCATGGATCGTGCCTCGCGAAGGAATGTGTGTGGAGCAATCGCATCCGACAAGAACGATTGCAACATCCCGTAGCAACGACAACCGGTGAGATGATCACTCAAGACAAAACGCAATCCAGCCCACAGAACATGAACTTCGAAACAAAGCCCAGAACTTTGCCGCTCGATTTACAGACTCACACCAGGAAAACTCTCTCCCGCTTGACAATCTCTTTCAGGAACGGTTCCGTAGGTCTTCCAACGTTTCACTTGAAAAACCGCTGGATGTCGACGGAAGTCGTTGGTGCCAAAGAGCGTTGCAAGATCGAAAGGAAGCGGCGATTGATCGCCACAATTTCCAGATTTTACAGAGTTTTATGAATGATTACGAATCATTCTCGGACAGTTTTCGGACAACCATTTCAATATTCGGTCTCATATCCTCTGCTACTTTACACGCCGTCTCTGACGGCTTTTTCTGTTTGTAGCGACACCCGATTTCGGGTCTCTCAAATGGACGTATTTAGGTCGTCTCTGGCTGCTGTTTTCAGGAACAAGGCGCTGTACAAACAAACTGTAAATCCAGTCCAGATTACAGATTTAGACAATAGCGGAATGTCGACCATTTTCCACCCACTCTTGGCCCTCATTGCCTCTGTGACCGATCGTGAATTGGCCCGGTATGTCGAGTTCCTGAAGGAAGAGAACAAGATTCTGCGAAGCAGGGTGCCCGGACAGGTGCATACGAAGCCACATGAGCGGGAACGGCTGCTGACACTGGGGAAGCAGCTGGGGCGGGCCATTGATTCACTACTGACGATCGTCAGTCCATCCACGTTCTAGCGCTGGCTGCGGGAGGAGGGGGAGCCCAAGCGAAAGAAGAACCCCAAAGGAGGACAGCGGAAACCACGAGAACTTCGAGAGCTGGTGATCCAGATCGCGAAAGCGACAGGCTTTGGGTACACGCGGATCATTGGTGAACTCCGGAAGCTGGGCATCAAAAAGATCAGCCGCCAGACGGTTCGCAACATCCTGAAGGAGGAGGGAATTGTCCCCGGTCCGGATCGGACATCCGATAGCTGGGACAACTTCATCGAGAGACACGCGAAGACATTGTGGGCAGTGGATTTCTTCAGCGTGAAGACCGTGACCACACGAGGGTTCAAAGAGATGTATGTTCTGGTGTGGCTGTGCATGACCACCCGGGAAGTCATCGTGTCGGAATCGACACAGCATCCGAATTCCGCCTGGGTGACCGAGCAGACCGGCCGGTTCCTGGACCAGACGCTCAATCGTGACGATAAGCCCAGCATTGTGATGCATGATCAGGACACGAAGTTCACCAAGGAATTCGCGGAAAAACTCAAGCAGCACGGTGTGCGGACCAACAAATTGCCGAAGGCATCCCCGAATTTGAACGGACGCTGTGAGAGGGCAATTTTTACCCTAAAAAACGAGTGCTTGCGCAGGTTCATTATTTTCGGCAAGCGGCATCTGGACCATTTACTGACCGAGTTTACCGAATACTACAACACGACCCGTTCGAGTATGGTCCGGGATCATCTACCGCCGGTCCGCAGTGAACCGGAATCGGTCGAGACTTTGAAACTCGATCAGATTCAGGTGAAGTCCTATGTCGGCGGACTGGTGCAGGGGTTTGAGAGGCGGGCTGCATAAGCCATTGACGGCGGGAAATGGCTCAGGCATGCTCAACGCCATCTTTTAATAGAGTGATGCCATGAGCGATCAAGATGATGTTTTTGCCGGAAAATTCCGAACGGGTTCTCCATCCGTGATGAAGCCAATGCTCTTGTCGCTCTCGCGTTCCGGAATGGTCCGCTGGAAAATCTGCATGCCGGAAAGCATTCCGAGCTTCTGGATGATCCGTCGCTGAGCCGGATCACCGACACCGAGATGAAGGTTCTGGTGATCAATGCCTGCGAGAAAGTCGAGCAGCTTCTCCGGCTCAAGCAGACCGATCCCGTGGATTACGACCGCACGGTCAAATCGGCCAGTTTCATCTACTGCCGAAGCTGGAACCGGTAACCTGTTTCCTTCGGAGTGAAGGTGGCTATCAACTTCCGTGATCTTGACTCTTCAGCAGGAATCGTGGCATGGGATTCGGGAACAAGGAGAACCGTCATGGCCAAACGACCACAATCCCCAGCGAAAGAAACAGCACCTGCCCATCATCAAGGCCGCGCTGCCACGATCCGTCAGGGGAACCTGAAATGTGTCATCTGGCGGAACGAAAGCGAAAGAGGGGCGTGGTACAATACAGAGCTGGTTCGGACATTCCGGGACGAGAGCGGCTATCACGATACGAACAAGATCCCGGCTGAAGACCTGCTCCGCGTCGCGTTTCTGGCCCAACAGGCGTTCGGCAAGGTTCAGGAGCTGAGAGCAGGCGACCGCGACGCGGCGAATACTGATGGCCCGGATGAACCCGCTCCGTACTGAGCTGGCCTAGTTCACCTGCTCGACACCGTGGTTCCGGCACAGCTTCAACAGAGCGGTGATCTACACTGAAGGCATTTGGATCATCTGGTTGCCGAGTTCGCCGAGAACTATACCCAGCGCCGAAGTCACATGTGACGCGGGCACTTGCCACCGGTGAGAGAAGAGCCAGAAGAAGTGGAGACGCTGCGTCTGAACGAGGTCGAAGTGAAATCCTTCGTCGGTGTGCTGGTGAAGGGGTTCGAACGCAAGTCCGCTTAAAGGGCGTCTCTCATCGTCAATCACGACGAGATACAAGCCCTCCCGCCAAACTGCCACTCAGAATTCCGACAACGAGTTGTCGGGGTACGGCCCCTTCGTGTACTACGATTCGCTAAGCGGATGGGCCTGCTCACTTTTCTGAGGTTATTTTCCGTCACAACTGCCAAGCAAGAACGAAAATTCTCACGGTTCACATCAATTGGACAGCAGGCCCGCATGAACTGTCTCGACTTTGACGCCTGAAAAATCGCCTGTGTTGTTCGTTGAATATTGTTCAGGACGCGAGTCGTGGAGTGTGCAGACCACTCGGAACCCAACGAAAGGATTGGCCTTCCAAGGCGGGAGGTTGGGGTAATCGATATGACACACTTCACCAACGAAGCGCCAATTAGAACCTCGTACCACTTTCAGAAAACCTCGTTCTGGCCCCGGTGGATTGACCTCCGGACTTCTCGAATAGTATCCGCGTGAAAACCAGTCCGCGGTCCACTCCCATGCGTTTCCGCGCATGTCGTAAATTCCATATCGGTTCGCGGGATACGAGCCAACGGGTTGGAGGGGGAGCGGTGGATTGATTCCGGCTGCATTTCCCGAACTATCTCTGGGCTGACGCACCGCGTTGAACTGATATGGTCCCTGCCGTTGTTCACGGCAGACGTACTCCCATTCGGCCTCTGTTGGAAGTCGGTAGGACCGTCCTGCCTTAACCTCGTCAGGGTTAGTCGACAGGGTTCTCGCAAATTCGTCGGCCTCGTACCAAGTGAGATTGGTCACCGGGAAGGCGCCATCGGTCTCTGAAGTAAGGACGGGTTCGGCAGAGTCCGCATTGCCGGGGAGTCGCCCCATGACTTGGCGGTACTGGCTGCGGGTGACCTCATGAATGCCCATCAGGAAGTCCCGATCGAGCGTGACGCGATGGGGGGGAACGTCAGCTGGTGCCCTCCCCATTCCAGTGTCTTCGATTCCCATCTCGAACGTCCCGGCGGGAATTCTTTTGAGTGTCATCCCGATTGAGTTCACGACTATCTCAGGAGGGGCCCCCATAGGGCTCTTCTTTGCGGCGTACTGGCTCCCCTCACCATCGAAGTGGTTGCGTTTGAGGTCGTCGTCAAAGGTTCTAGCGAGGACTTCAGGAGGCGTGTCACGCGCATGCATGACGTGCCAAAGTCCACTGTCGATCTGATCGGAGACAAATCTCACAGATCCATCCATGAACGAGAGATTCGCTCCGCCGGGATGTTGGCTACGCGCTGTCGCCTGGTCGTTCACATCGATGTAGTGGACACACGGCATCCTCTCCCGAGCCAGGTGTTCTGGCCCCAGAATTTGGTGCAGAGCACCGCACCCCATGATGTCGTCGGCTCGTTCCCATTGCTGGTTCGGTCCGTAATCATCACCTCCGGCTCCATGAGCGTAGGTGATACTCCCCCCGATCTGTCCAAGTGCCCATACCCCCCCGTGCATCAAGTGGATGAATTCCAGCTCGAATTTCTTCCAAGGCCACTAGATTGGCTCTTCCGTTCAAGAATGACTTACTGGAGAAGTTCGTATTAATACCTGCGATGCCATTATGCCATTATTCCATTTCTGGTATCGTCGAGTTGAGATATCAGTGATCGTTACGTGCTGGTCCCCTCTTGGCGAAATCGTCGACGGGGGGTATGGGTGGGGATTCTGTGTTCCTCCGTTAATCGCGTAGCTTCCACGTGCAAATTGGATCGCCTCCAAAGACCGGCCGGGGGGCAGAAAATCGTATTTGTTCTCGGCGGTTGAATATGAGTCGCTACTGCAGGTCATGACGGGAAGCGACGTGGTGCGAATCGCGAGATTTTTCGCCGATCCGATGGAGGAGGTATGATCTTGGATCGCAACCATTTCCGGCTGCGAAAGAAACGGAAGAAGGAGAATTGCCCAATTCTCCATTGTGATGAGGTCAATGTGCTTTGACTCGTGAAGCAACATCGACTCGCCCACTTGCTCATTCCATCGCGCCGCCACCGGCAAGAATTGATGGACCTCTTCATATTGGTGTAAGGCCATCGTCAACGTACGCAGGTGGTCCCGACAAGCGGCCTGTCGAGACTGCTCTCTCAACGACTGCAACCACGGAAAGCCCAGACAAGCCAGCAGGGCCAATATCGACAGCACGATCAGAACTTCGACTAACGTCAAACCACTCCGAGGTGCCGTTGGAAAGCGATTGTTCATTTGGCCCTGTCCTCGGGTTGTGGGGGATTACTTGACATTGCAATGCTCGGGGATGACGTAGTTTTCTTCGGCATCAATAGCCAGATGGCGATCAGCACCCACATGGCGGCGTTGACGGCGCCGATGATGTACCACTTGCGGTTGGGATCGACCGGTTTGGCAGGTTCCTTCTTGGGCTTGTACTTGGCGACGACAGCAGGATCGACCTGACGCTCTGCGGGCTTGGTCATCCCCAGCGAGGCCTGCGAATCACGGAACTCATCGTAGTTGAGATGCCCGTCCCGATTCCGGTCAGCGTACCGCACCGCTTCTTCCAGCTTCATCACTAACGACTGTTTGTCGTATTCTGACAGGTTCGCAGGGAATGACTTCAACGATTCAGCCACGAACTCTGCCGGTTCGACCACGCTATCCCGGTTCTTGTCGAACAGATTGAACGCCAGATTGGTCGGCACTTTGCTGATGTTGAGCTGGAATCGGAATTCTTCTGTGTCTAGACGGCCATCGTGGTTTTTGTCGAGCTTGTCGAAGAAGACCTTCGAGACACCGATGAATGCCAGCCCCTCTCGCGGATGGAACTCTTCTAAACTCAAGAACCCATCTTGATCCCGATCCTGCTGATCCATCCAGATCAGTGTGTGATTCCCCAACGGTGAACCCCGGAACTCGACGAATGAGATTTTGCCGTCCCCGTTGGTGTCATAAGCGGGGAACAGCGATTCGTTGTACTTCTGCTCCCAAGGGACAACGCGGCTCATCGCGTCGTCGGCGCTCACAAATCCATCCTGATCCGCAACGGTTTCCATGAACTTTGAAAGCTGATCCCTCCAGCTGTTGAGCAGCACCTCGTTCCCCGCTTCGGCAAGTTCGGCAACGCTGAGCGATCCATCGTGGTCGGTATCCAGCTGCGTGAAGTGCCTGTCCGCTTCCTGCGGAGTGCGTGGGACATAGGGGCGACGGGCATTCTCTTCAAGGTTATTACGATGGTCCCGGTCCCCGTCGATCTCCTCAATATTACCACGCCAGTTGAAGAGGTCTCCGTTCTCTTTGCGCAGCCGCGTGCCGTCGAGGTAGGCGACGCCGTAGGCGAACAGGATCCCTCGCTCCAGCTAGAGCTGACTGACGAAACCATCGTGGTCGTAATCGAACTCGTTAATATAAGGAGCCTAGAGTCTGTTATGGACTTAAGTGTTGGTTTTGAAGTAGTTTCCGTGGATGAGCAAGCCCCGGATGCCTTACCCCAGTGACGTCACGGACGACGAATGGGCCTTTTTAGCCCCCTATTTGGCGCTGGTGAAAGAGGACTCGCCGCAGCGGGTTCACTCCCTTCGAGCCGTGTTCAATGCCATGCGGTGGCTGGTACGCACCGGGGCGCAGTGGCGGTTCATGCCCCATGAGTTCCCGCCTTGGCCCGTGGTCTATCAGCAGGCTCGCCGTTGGCTGGAGGCTGGCGTGTTTGAGCACATCGCTCATGACCTGCGGGAAGTGGCTCGCGTGGCTCAGGGACGCGATGAGCCCCCCTCAGCAACGATCTTAGATGCGCGAGTCATCCAATCCACTCCCGAGAGTGGTGCCAGAGCCGGTTACGATGGCGGCAAACGGCGGAAGGGCTCGAAGGTTCACGTGGCCATTGACACGCTCGGGCACCTTCTCGCCTTGAAAGTGACCCCAGCCAATGAACAGGAGCGAGCCCAGGTTTCCGACTTATGTGTCGCTGTGCAGGAGGCGACTGATCAGGCCATTGAAGTCGCCTATGTGGACCAAGGTTATACTGGCGAGAACGCGGAAGAGGCTGCCGCTGAGCAGGGAGTGGAACTGCGCGTCGTGAAACTCCCTTATGCCAAGAAAGGATTCGTATTATTGCCACGTCGGTGGGTCGTGGAGCGGACCTTTGCCTGGCTAGGACGATCACGGAGGCTGGCACGTGACTACGAACGACTGGCAGAAGTCTTGGCCGGATGGCACTGGGTGGCCATGGTCGCACTGCTGCTCAAATACACGCCGATCGTCGTCCAGAGTTCATAACAGGCTCTAGTGAATTGAAGAAAATCAACGAGTGCCCTTGCACTACTGCACCTAGGTCTACTCTTCTGCAAAGGATTATTTAAAAATGATAGTGACAGTTAGATTTGCATCTGTGCTCCTCGCTTTAGTCGCGACACTATCCGCATCAAGTGGAATATCAGCAGCCTATTCGATGCAGCCCGATCGTTCGAGCGCGATTCGCGGCTTCATCAAGAAAGAACTACAACAAACGCGGTTTGTAGACGAGCAGCAGGATCAGATCCTTGCATCCGTAGCGAAGCTTCTACAGGAAGAGGAGATTTCGACGAGCTTACTTCAGATCTCCGAAGACCGATTTACTTATTTGCTTCAAACAATTGAGGAGTGCAGAACCACAGCGAACGGAGGGCTTGAGGAACTCCTAAAAATTCCACCTTCGCGATTGACACTCGAGGTTTACGTGTCCAGTGTCAGATCATCGATCAGATATTGTTGCCTCATGCCAAACTTCGGTGCACCTTCGGAAGAAGCTGTCAGGCAAGTTGACGAATTAAGCGGCCTTCTCAGAACCCGGATGCTCACTCAATTTCCCGGCATAGACCAATGTGAGAACTGGTCAAAATATTGTGAGCCAAAGATTTCACAAATCACTCAATGGCAACGGTTCGATATTTCGCCGATTCTCAAAACCGAACTACCCGACGACAAATATCAACAGCTCAAAAACCAAATTCTCCCGACCGATGGAGTAATTGCGGACGAACAGTGGAGCGACCTCTCTGAGAGTGAGAAGAATAAAGCTATTATATCCGGAGCTCCAAATCGAGCGGTGCACGAGTTATCGGACACGATAACTTCCTGGTTCTCTGAGGAAGTTCCTGAAGCAGTTTTAGCTCAAGCCAATACCGAAGCGGAAGATCTGGTTGATCCTAAACACGCAAAGCTTGTCTCACAGCTGCAGGATGAGCGAATGCAGTTGACAAAGGAGTGGAGGCTGGAGCAATTAGAACGAGTGGAAGACCTTGTGGCAGAGCAGCGAAAACGGGTGGAGGAGTCGGCGGGGCTTCCAGTTGAAAAGTTTCAGCCAGGCGAAGAACGAGACCCAACCGGATTTCGCTGGCTCATTGTTGGAAACATAGTATTCATACTCGTGATTGGACTCCTCGCCATTCTTCGTAATCGTTTCCGTCGAAGTGAGTCTTTAAATTGAATTGCCGAATTCTTTCTACCTCATTCTTTGTGGGAGCGATGTGCGCTGCATTGCTGGTCGCTCTAATCCCAAGAAATCCTCAGCGGCCCAATGTGGCAAGGAGGGACGAATTTGCAGCTGCGCCGAATTCCATGCATGTGATTTCAGCAGGGTTCGATGAGTTTGATGGGTTCGAGAAATCGACGTACGACATGTTGCTGGAGTCAGAAATGATGAGGTCTCCATTTGCTGCCTCGTTAGACGCAAAAGAGGCCACTGACTTCCTTGTTCTGTTGTCACTTGTCGCAAAGCAGCACGCAGCAGGCGACGAATTTATTATCATTCCTCCACGAGCGCATTTCATAACCCCGTGCGGGACGCCTGAATACATGACATTTTGATCACCATTGAGGGTTGTGAAACCGGCTCAGGAGAAACGATCGAAGTCGCTTATGTGGATCAGGGCTACACCGGTGAGAAGGCGGAAGATGCTGTTGCCCAACAGGGTGTCGAACTCCGAGTGATCAAGCTGCCTTACAACAAAAGAGGGTTCGTGCTGCTTCCGAAACGCTGGGGTGTTGAATGAACGTTTGCCTGGCTCGGAAGATCTCGAAGGCTTGATCGAGACCAAGAACGACTGACGGAAGTCCTGGCTGGATGGCTGCGTCGCCCCGTATCTCTGCCAAAAGGTTGACATGATCAATGGCGAAATCGACAGTGCCAAACGAAATCGCTGCCGTAAACTCTTCGTTAAGAGGAGATTACGGCAGCGAGTAAATCATCAGCGGAGAGGGGGGGATTCGAACCCCCGGTACCGTTTCCGGCACTCCGGTTTTCGAAACCGGTACATTCGGCCGCTCTGCCACCTCTCCGTTTGAGCGAAACTGTTCAACTCTGATTCTGTCAATCAGACAACAAACTTTCGAAGGTCGTCTGAGTTCTGAACCGATCACCACACAAAGGCTGGATTGGTCGAATCAATCGCTGGGCGAGGAGCATACCAAACCGCCAAAATTAAGCAAACCTTCACAACAAACACATTGCTGAGGGACCAGACATAAATTTGCACCCGTTTAGCGGATCTTCTGGACATGAGGAGGCTTGGCGGCGGATGGAAACATCGCGTTTATAACGTCAAAAAGTTGCGAAGGAGTTGAATGCCGTAGTCGGAAAGAAAGCTTTCAGGATGGAATTGAACTCCGTGGATTGGAAATTCTCGGTGACGCAGTCCCATCAACTCGGCTGGATGGTCGTTGTCTCGCGTCCATGCGCATCCGATCAGTTCGGGGGGGAGCGTCTCCTCGGGGACAACGAGGCTGTGGTATCGAGTGAAGGTTGTTGGGCTGGGGATGTCAGCGAAGACCCCCTGCCCGTCATGATGAATGCTGGACACCTTTCCGTGCATCAGGCGTTTCGCGCGGATGACTTGTCCCCCGAAGACGTCGCTGATGGACTGGTGGCCCAAGCAAACTCCCAGCAACGGAATTTGAGGGCCGAAATGCCGGATTACCTCTCGGGAAAGACCTGCCTCTGCGGGTGTGCAAGGTCCCGGGGAAATAATGATGCGATCAGGGGCAAGCTCAGTGATTTCGTCGATCGTCGTTTGATCGTTGCGGCGCACCACGATCTCAAGTGACGCGTCGATTTCACCAAATCGCTGCACGATGTTGTATGTGAACGAATCGTAGTTATCGAGAACGAAAATCATGGAGGCTCAGAATGATGAGGCTGAAAGGGTGGTCACTGCGTGGATGACTCATTCGAGACGGTTTCAGAGCGAACAGAATATCGATTTGCAGTCCATCAGGCACCAAAGTAATAGGGAATTTCATTGCTGATGGCGCGATTGGAAGAGACCAGCGGACGATTCGAAGTAGCGACTTTGACGGTTGATGCTCTCCGACGAAGGTCGCTGCGACTGTTTCAAATCGTCCAGATTGGCAATACAGAAGCGACATTTGACAACATCAATGTGGAACTTGATGTAATCTTCGAGGTCATCGGGGGCAATCTGCAGCAAGTAGCTTCCGAGTTGCGTCCTGGTGGGACAACTCAATCTGGACCGGCTCCAGATTTCTCCAATAGTGTGCCCTCCCTGGTCCCTTGCGCTGATCAGTTTGGCAACCCGTGGGTGAAGGCTCAGGTCTTCCCTGAGAAGGGTCTCGATTTGACTCGATCTTTCTACAGAAAGAGTCTCGTTGAGATAGGCCAGAAGTTCATGGTCGGTAGGTGTCGCTGAAGGGAGCAACTGACTGATCCGTTTAAGGTTTCGTAAAATCCACTTCCAGGAATTGGTTGCGATGCCGTTGGACGCTCGGTAGCATACCTTCACCAGTTGAAAGAAGACAATTTTGATCTGGTGTCGATTGTACACATGCCGTCGATTTGTGCGGTAAAAACTTGCAAGTAAACTAATTCAAAGGGATGTAACGTGGCTGAATTGAGCGTCGAACAGCTGAAGACGAAGGCCCTGAGTATTCGTCGCGACATCATTCGGATGACGACAGAAGCGGCCAGCGGCCACCCCACGAGCAGCCTCTCGGCTGCCGATATGGTGACAGCGCTGTACTTCGGCGGGTTCTTGAAAGTCGATCCAAAAAATCCAAAAGACTCAAATCGGGATCGATTTATTCTGAGCAAAGGCCATGCTTGCCCTGTGCTTTACGCAGCGATGGCTGAACGCGGCTATTTCCCAATCGAAGAAACAATGACACTTCGTAAGCTCGGCAGCCCATACGAAGGACATCCAAACGTTCGCCGTCTCCCAGGAATTGAAGCGAGCACAGGATCACTCGGCCAAGGTCTCTCCTTGGGGGTTGGTCACGCTTTGGCTGGGAAAATGGACAAACTGGATTTCAACGTCTACGTCATGATGGGCGACGGTGAAATGGGCGAAGGACAGGTCTGGGAAGCGGTTGCATCCGCTGAAAAATACAAGCTCAACAACCTGACCGCGATTGTTGACCAGAACGGGTACCAGCAGACTGGCGCGACAAAAGACGTGCTCAACATGCTGGAATTCGCTCCGAAATTCGAAGCGTTCGGCTGGCACGTCCAGACGATTAACGGCAACGATATGGGTGAAGTCGTCGCCGCACTGCAAGCTGCAGCGAAGATCACTGACCGACCCAAGTGCATCGTTTCCCGTACACAGAAGGGCTTTGGAATTCTTCCATTGCTCAAGGAAGAGGGAGACATGAATTACCACGGTAAGCCACTTTCCAAGGCTCTGGCTGAGAAGGCCCTGGAGCTGTTGAAGTAGTTCACCAGTCAGATTGTAGACCGCTCCATGTGATTCTGATGGAGCGTTGACTTCGCATTCGTAATTCAAATTGCACGTTGCATATACAGGAAACAGCTATGTATCTCGGTGAATATTCAGGTTTGAAGATGGGTCCGGCGACCCGTGATGCCTTCGGCGAAGCTCTGAAGGATTTCGGTTCAAAGAATGAAGCGGTTGTGACTGTCGACGCAGACGTCGGTAACTCAACCCGTACTGAAGTGTTCGCACTCGCCTTTCCGGAGCGAGCTTTCAACGTAGGTATCGCTGAAAGTAACGTCGTCGGTGTTGCGGGTGGCCTGGCTGGCTCGGGGAAGATTCCGGTCGTCTCCAGCTTCGCCTGCTTCCTGATGAATAACGCTTTCGATCAGATTCGTATGTCGGTCGCATTTCCAAACCAGAACGTCAAGCTGGTTGGAACTCACTCCGGAATTTCGATCGGTGAAGACGGTCCATCTCAGATGGGTATTGAAGACGTTGGTTTGGCCTGCAGCCTGCCAGGTCTGATCGTCGTTGTCCCATCAGACGCAGTGTGCACCACAGCGGCCACAAACGCGATTCTGGCACACAATGGTCCTGCCTATTTGCGTGTAGGACGTGGAAAAGTTGCCACGATTTACACTTCAGGGATTGACTTCCAAATCGGCAAGGCAATTGAACTGAACGCCGGTACCGATGCGACAATCATCGCCAATGGTCTGATGGTCGGTGGTGCATTGGATGCTGCGAAGAAGCTAGCCGAGAAGGGCCTGAAGATTCGCGTTCTGGATATGCACACTGTGAAGCCTTTGGATGTCGAAGCGATCACCAAGGCCGCGAAGGAAACCGGTGCGATCGTCGTTGCCGAAGAGCACCTCCACCATGGTGGACTCGGTTCCGTTGTGGCACAGGCTGTCGTTGAGAACCACCCAGTGCCAATGGAATTCGTGGACGTTGGCGATCAATACGCTGAGAGCGGCGATCCGCAAGGTTTGTTGGACAAATATGGTCTGACAGCCGATGCTATTACCAGTGCCGTGTCGAAGGCGATTTCACGCAAAACCAAATAGTTTGGATTGCATGTAAGTTGGTCTTTTGTCCGACTGATTTGATAACTTCAGTTTAGCCAGTGGGGCGGTTTCGCTACCCCACTGGCTGATCTGTATAAAGACTGACTACCTTGGTCCATTTCCGCCCTTTCCGGAATAGCGATCCACCGCACCTGCTGAATCTTTTTAGGCAGGCGCGGCCGGGCAGAGCGTTCGCACAGCCTGATTCGACCCACGCTTTGGAGATGGCGGTCTTTGGCCTCCCCTACTTCGATCCGAATGGATTGATTATCGCGGAGCAGGATGGTCAGATCATCGGCTACGTTCACGCCGGTTTCGGATTTACCGACGATCGCAGTGGATTGGATCATTCAGTCGGTATTATCTGCTGCATCATGGTTGAAACCAGCCAGCAGCAGAAAGGGACTGGCCGAGAGCTTGTTGCCCGAGCTGAAGCGTATCTCGCACAGCATGGTGCCAAACGAATTCAGGTTGGGCAGTCCCGAGGAAGAGATCCCTTCTACTTCGGGATCTACGGAGGTGCTCGCCCCAGTGGATTCATGGAGTCCAATCCATCTGTTGGAACGTTCTTCCAGTCTCTTGGATACCTGCCGATCCAGACAATCCCCATCTTTCAAAGGGACTTGTCGGACCGAAAAGATCCGATGAACATTCGATTGATGACGATTCGTCGTCAGACCGAGCTGAGAGTTTCGGATCAACCGGATCATCCAACCTGGTGGTGGTACACCCGGTTCGGAAACATTGAATCCATGCTGTTTCAACTCGTCGATCGCAAAACAAGCTCACCGGTTGCAGCGATGACCGTCGTCGGACTCGATCACTACATTCGCTCCTGGAATGAACGCGCCATCGGGCTCGTCGACATTTATGTCGAACCTGCGTATCGCGGGCAAGGTTACGGTCAAGCTCTGGTCGTTGAAACCATCCGACGACTGCGAACCGAGATGATCACCCGCGCCGAAATCCATATTCCGCAGGATTTCCCGGATGCGATGGGAGCGATTCTTTCTTCGGGGTTCAAGCAGGTCGACACCGGGATTGTGTATGCCAAGCCATCATAAGATGGCCTGGCCGAACGCTGATTATCAGTCTCTTACTTCCTCACCTGATGGGTCATGTTCTTGCCTCGGACGGGGGAACAATGAAATCGGATGTCGATTCCATGCGGCGTTCGGATCGCATCGTTTCGGGGTCGACTCCATCGCGTCGGGCCACTTCTGATCGGGAGAGCACTCCCGATTCGATCAGGTGCACATCTGCAAGTCGTTCTTGCGCCCGATCTCGGTTGATCAGCTGTGGAAAGGTCCAACGCACATCGACATGGTCGAAGAAGTCCTCTGGAAGAAGCCCCTCTGTGATCGCATCGTTCATTACCCATCGCCAGAGCTGAGAGAATTCGTTTGAAAAGAACCCCTGCTCGCTTTGGAAGTATTTGACTGCGGGGGCCTCTGCGACCATGGTTGAAGCGAAATTGGCATTCGAAGCATCTGCTGTGAGCATGAACTCCGGCATTCCGGCTCCCGCTGCAACACTCAGCAGGAGCATGCGGCCAAGCGGAACGGCGTCGCCAAAATTCGTATTCGGCTGCAGAAACTGGATATCAGTTCCATGGTTGGTGGTCACAATTGTCCCCGGTGCAAAGCGCTCTCGCTTCCCTTCTCTTCCTGGCCCGGAGTACTGGGATGCTTGACTGGCGGGAGAGTCCACCATCTGCGCTGATCCTTGAACCTTCCTCCAGAGGACGATCGATGATTGAAGTTTGCGAGCCATCATTTCGGTTTGCATCCACTTCGCGTAGTCGTCCAAAGAGTCCAGGACTGGAGCGAAGATAGATACTCCGCGTTTTTCGTTGGAATCCGCATTGATCCTTGTCTGTAAGATCGTTTCAGCCGGAATTCTAGCGAACGACGCTGGATGAGAGGGATGAGTTTTCAGGTAGGCCACGGGGACTTCCTCATCTCCCGGCGCTGTCAGAATCCCTTGAGAATTCGGATGGGCTGAGTCTGAAGCAATGAATTCAGGGTCAATGAATCGCAATGTGGGGGGCCAGCTTTCGGATGAGAATTTTTGAATGAAGCATTCACCATCTCTCCATGTCCGTCGTGCATGCTCCCGGAATGAGTAATGGCGGGCATTCACGCGAAGAAATTCTTCCCAAAGCTTGTCAGCCTGTTTGACCAACGCTTTCGCTTCAGGTTCTTCGAGGCGATATTCATCGACTTCATGATGAAGTTTCAAGCCCGGTCCGGTGACATACGATTCCAGAAGGCGCAGCATGTTGCATGCGTAAGGATTCTCGCGAGCCAATTTGCGAGAACGCTCGAGGATCGTGCTGCGGCCAATGTCTGTCGACACGTTTTTCGTTGGCCCCGCAATCTGCCAATTGCCGGGCTCCTCAGTGTCGCCATAGTTCCGATTGGATTCGGCCAGTTCCAACAGGCGTTCGTGAACCATGCGCTGATATTTCGCACGAAGCTGAAGGGTAGCAATCTGGTCTTTCAGAAAGCGCAGCATGCAAGTCTCTCATGGGGGTGATTGTGCGAGAAATGGCGAACTCGATTCGCATCAATCGTTTCCGTTCAGGTTGCGCTCAACGAAATGCAACTCCTCCCGGAGATTCAGCTTGCTGACATAACAATGCTGGCCGGCGTCGGCTATAAATCAACCAGCAAGGTGCAAGTCTCTCAAGCTCTGCAATTCAATTCTCCAGCGTATTGCCTCAGCATGTCTGATACTCTCTATATCGTTGATACGTTCTCGCTCGTCTTTCAGGTGTATCACGCGATTCGACAGCCCATGACGGGGACTCGCGGCCAGCCGACAAATGCCGTTTATGGAATTGTTGGCGATATCGAACATCTGCTTCGCGACAAGAAGCCTTCGCATCTGATCTTCGCGATGGAGTCGGCCGATCCTGGAGAACGACTGGCGATTTACTCCGATTACAAAGCAAATCGAAGTGGCATGCCGGACGATTTACGTCCCCAGATTCCACTCATTCTGGATGTACTGGATGGTTACAATATTCCCGTTGTTTCCTGTTCCGGTTGGGAAGCTGATGACGTCATTGCCACGATGGCGACCGAAGCTGCGAAGTCCGGGCTGAATGTGCGAATCGTCAGCAGCGACAAAGATCTTCGCCAGCTCATCGAACCCCGTGTGAAGGTCTACCATATTCGCAAGAAGCAGTTTATGGACGAACAACACCTGATGGAGGAATGGGGGATCGCGCCCAATCAGGTTGTCGATTTCCAGTCACTCGTCGGAGACAGTGTCGATAACGTCCCTGGTGTGCCGGGGATTGGACCGAAGACAGCGCGCACGCTGATTGAAAAATTCGGAACACTTGAAAACGTCCTCGCGAACGCTGATCAAGCTCCCGGAAAAAAAGTGATCGAGAACCTGAAGAACTTCAAAGATCAGGCACTCATGAGCCGTGAGTTGGTTCGACTGAGAACGGATCTCCCTTTGGATCTGAACTGGGAGTCGTACCGCCTGAAGCCCCGCAACTCTCAGAAGCTTTACGAACTCTTTACTGACTTCGGATTTCGTCGTTATGCAGCAGATGTGCAGGCAGACGTGATCATGGCCGCGCCGAAGAAGTCCGAAATCGTCGTTCCGAATTTCGAAAGTCGCAAGTGGTCCAAAATTGAGACTCTCGCCCAATTCGAGAAATTCACGCAGGACCTTCAACAGCAATCGACCATTTGCGTCGACCTTGAAACGACCAGCAAGGATCCGTTGCACGCGGATATCGTCGGATGGGCCGTGTCGTGGAAGCCGGGGGAAGCCTATTACCTGGCGGTCAACGGACCGGCAGGGACTTCGGTTCTCGATCCGCAATTGGTGCAGGACGCGATGAAGCCAATTCTCGAAGATCCTGCCAAGACAATTACGAATCAGAACATCAAATACGACTGGCTCGTGTTGCGGCGAGTTGGAATTGAAATTGCCAATGTCGGAATGGATCCGATGATCGGCGACTATCTTTTGGATGCCGGTGCACGAAGCCACGGCATGGATGAACTTTCGAAGAAGTATCTTTTTCACGAGATGATTCCGATTAGTGATCTGATCGGCAAAGGGAAAAAGCAGCTAAAGATGTTCGAGGTTGAAGTCGACCGTGCTGCTGAATATGCGACGGAAGATGCGGATGTCGCGTTGCAACTTGCGACAATCATCGAGGGTAAGCTCGAGGAAGAGGGACTTTCGAAGCTGTTCTGGGAACTCGAACGGCCGCTGATTTCCGTTCTGGTCGATATGGAGTGGAATGGCGTTCGGATCAACGTCGATGAGCTCAAGCGGCAGAGTGCAGCGGCAACGCTACGTCTGCAATCGCTGATGAACGAAATCCATCAACTCGCTGGCTCAACGTTCAATATCGATTCGCCAAAGCAACTTGGTAAAGTGCTCTTTGAAGATCTGAAGCTCCCTGTTCAGAAGCGGACAAAAACAGGTCCCAGCACGGATCAGGAAGTTCTGGAGAAACTCGCTGAGATTCATCCGCTGCCAAAATTGCTCATTGAGCACCGCATGTTGACGAAGCTCAATGGAACCTATTTGCAGACACTCCCGCAACTTGTTCATCCACAGACGAATAGTGTGCACACATCTTTCAGTCAGGTGACAGCAGCAACCGGGAGACTCAGTTCCAGCGATCCGAACCTACAGAATATCCCCGTTCGCACGGAAGAAGGTCGGTTGATTCGGCGAGCCTTCGTGGCATCACGTCCTGAATGGAAACTTGTCTGCCTCGATTATTCGCAGATCGAACTGCGCATGCTGGCACATTATTGCCAGGATCCAGCGATGCTGGAGTCGTTCCGAAAAGGAGAAGACATTCACGCTTCAGTGGCGGCGCAGGTTTATGGAGTTCCGGTTGCAGAAGTTTCTCGCGAACAGCGAAGCGTAGCGAAAGCGGTAAACTTCGGTGTCATTTACGGCCAGACCTCGTACGGTCTCTCTGCGACACTCGGAATTCCACAGGCCGAAGCTGCACAGTTCATTGATGACTACTTTGCGAAATACTCGGCGGTCGATTCGTTTGTGCAGACGACGTTAAGTGAGTGCCGAAGAACAGGCTACGCGAAAACGATTCTTGGACGCCGACGTGAAATCCAAGGGATTCGCCCTCGTGTGTTCGGCAATCTGAATCTGCCAGAAAGAACAGCGGTCAATGCTGTTATTCAGGGATCAGCTGCCGATTTGATCAAGCAGGCGATGATCAATGTGCATGCCAAGTTAAAGGGCGGTGCGTTTCCCGCCCGCATGCTGCTTCAGATTCATGACGAACTCGTCTTCGAAACTCCGGGCGAGAATGTTGGGGAACTCATTCGCCTAGCGAGGCACGAGATGTCGAATGCATTGAAATTGGACGTCCCGATCGAAGTCGACGCAAAATTCGGGGATAACTGGCTGGACACACAGCCCTACCGGGACTGATCTCGCCGTCGCTCTTATCTGATTTGCACGCTTCTGGCGAAGAGTTGATTGTGCACGGTCACATCAGGCGAGTCATTCTGAAGAGCCCCTTCGAGACCTCTTCAGAGTCACTCCTGATGAAATTGGCTATGCGCGCTTCGAATGCTGTGAACTCTTCGATGCCAATGCAAGTTGAAATGATTAATGCGCGATTGCCGGTATTTTTTACGCAATGACGATGATTCAAATCGTCTACATCTAATGCGTGTTAATACTTCAAAGTTTGCTATTTGCCAATCTGTTTATGTGGCATTGTTTCGATGTATTGTTTTGATGCATTGACAGATTGTTCAGGTGAATGAACCGATCCTGATGCTCAATCAGTCTCGCATCCCGCTCGAGACATTCTCACGAGTCGTTCTCAAGGCGATTGAAATGCCTGCTATTGCTTAAAGGTTCAGCGATCTATGAATTCTCCTCGTTGCATGAAGAAGTCGTTTGTCGATCTAAGAAACGAGGTCGGTCATTGGGGCGACTTCGTTGCAGATTGTCGTCCGATGATCGTTGGTATCGGTCGCAAGCGCGGAATCAGTCCGCAGGAGCTTAAAGACTATGTTCAAACAGTGTTGACGGCGTTATTGCACTCGATTGCCACGGTCTGCCAACCCAGGCGAGGATTCATAGAAGCGTGGATCTATCGCGTGGCGGTGAACAAGGCGATTGACATCCATCGGCATCAGCGAAGGCAGCGAAGATTGTTAGAGAACATTGCCCACCAGTTGACACCCTCAATGTCAGTGGTTGAGGTCGAGAATGATACTCGACGGGCCATCCTGAAGTCTGCACTGGTTCAGGTACGCGCAGAATTTCAGGAGAAAACCTGGCAATGCTTTTTACGGCATAGCGTCCGACAGGAGCCTGCCCATCTCGTCGGGAAAGATCTGGGATTATCTGAAAATGCGGTCTACGTGAATTCGTCCCGTATCACTGCAAGGGTGCGCCAATATTGCAGGAATCGTAATGCGTCGGAACAACTGGATTAACATCGTTCAGCAGTCAAAGCCGTTAAGCACGGCGAGAGGGGCTGTTCACTCACTGGCGGAGTCATTCAGCAGAATAGCCGCAGTGTCGGCGGGTAACGCCCAACGAAAGATTCCCCGACGTCTGAACGCTATTTACGTGCAGGAGGAGCGAGTTCGAAATAGCGATTCCCTGCTCCGTTACCGCTCGACCCGCTGCTGCCGGTCTCTGACGGGATTCGTGTGGGTGTCGACGACTTCTGGAACTCGGCTGGCTTTGGAAGAAAATCCACTTTGTCCGATGAGGATTTGGGGAGAACCTCGACCTCAGGAGTTTTCGACGTCAGGGGTTCAGCCGAAGCGGGCACTGCCTGTTGTGGGACGACCGGTTTGGCGACAGTTTCAGGAGTGATCGATACAGGCGCGAGATTCAATGTCGCGAATCGCAAGAGATCATTGGGATGCAGTGGCTTGGAACCTTTTGCAGGAACAGTCAATGTCGCGACTGCTGCCTGTAGATGGGAATGTGCAAACTCTTCGAGTGACCCACTCTTGAATGTTTCGAAGTGCGTTTGCCTCACCTGTTCGGGAAGTCCGTTATTTCCACCCGCAGCGTTCCAGAGGTCATTAACACGGACAAGCGGCAGGTCGCTGACCCCTTGACGAACGTGAACAATTCGCTTCGGTTTATATTCTTCGAGCACGCGCAGCATGTACTGCGTTTCCACTTCGCTGGCAGGTGCAGGTCCCGTCACACGAGTCGGATTCAGGGTGAAATAGCGTGACGGGAAATTGCGATTGAGATCGACTCCCCGAGCGTTCGTGTAGATGTGCTCTGCGGCACCATCCGGGTTCAGCGTGCGGATGAAGAGCAGCGTCACTCCCTCTGGTGGAGGGACGGTGCTTGCAATTCGGCAGGCAGCGTCCATCAGTTCCAGACTTTCAGGATCGTTGCCTGTCAGTGAGCCGACGAACAATACGTAATTGGGGCCGCTGCCGAACCTGGCAACTTGGATAGGATGCTTTCCGCTACTAGTCGCGGTGCTGGTCCAGAGGTTTTGAGCAAAGGCAACATTCGCGATGAGCGCTGTCAAAATCATTCCACGAGCGCAAGCTGACCAGAGTGGAAAGTTGTCAGTGTTGCAGCGTTTCATGAATCGACTTTCACTTCAATCATCAGGAGAGTTCGTAGGTGAACTCTCCTGTCTCTGAACATGCTCCCGAGAAATCGTCAGTGACTTCCCTTCATCGATACGACTGCGAATTACTCGTCGTCAAGCCCGAGTCGATAGCGGAGTGAGTCGATTGACTCTTCCATTTCGTCAGTTGACGAATGGATATGCTCCGCTTCCGTGATGAACTTCAGTGTCTCGCTCTGCCAAAGCTTGTTCGCCTGCAGAATCTCTTCGAACGGCTCGAGATCGTGTCCGTACATGATCAGGAGTTTGTGTTCATCGAACTGAACTTCCATCGGAACTCGTGGGTTGAGGACGGCAATTCCCATACAACCATCATTCAGGATGCTGTTCTCATAGTCCAGTAATAAACTCTTCAGAATTGGCAGATCGATCTGTTCCCGATAGAGGTCCTGGTGCTCTCCATCTTTGTTGCGATGACTGGTTTCGAGGACCACGTCCACCACATCACCCAGAGGTTCGAGCAGATCAATGAACAGGTCGAACAGTTTATGTCGTGTTTGAGATGCGACGATGACTGGAACGTCGATCGAAGTCTCTTTGTCACGGTAGATGTCTCGACGCCATCCCGCACTCGGGACGACAGTCAGATCGAATGCAGGTCGAACTGCATCCGTTAATTGGAAGCTGCCGTATCGAGACACATTCATGTGCTCTTCGAGTTCAGCATCTGTCAGGCCAAGGAAACTGCTTGATCCTTTGGTTGAGACACCATCGCGATACGTGTTACGACTTCGGCCTTTAATGTTGCCCATGTGCGGCTCCGAATTTCTTCACTCTAACCTGCCAGCGATACCGACGAGGACTTTTTGAAAGGACGACGTGATTTTTGTAACTCTAGCACCAGTTTCAGGACGCGGCGGAAGAAGGAAAAATCTCGGTCATCTTTTTCGACGGGTCAGATTGGGTCAGACAGGACAATTTGAATCTGTAAATCAACATGACTTGGGCGTCTGCAACGAATACGCGGCTAAATTGCGAAAGATTGATTGAGAGTCGCAACATTTGATGATTTCCCGGGCGTTCAAAAAATGCACTCAAGTTCGAAGGTGCCTGCGGCTTGTCTTGAGTTGATCGTTGGCAAACACGAAACCTTTGTTCACTGATCACATAGCAACTCTCGGGCCAGTGCCTTAAAGGTTGGCAGCCGAGACGCGTGGCAGAGGCACTGCATGAGTTGCTTGCAGGAAAAGACGGTTCACCGCGTGGGAATTCGAAATAGTCGCAATAAACAGGAGGCAGTGAGGTGACTCGCGGTCGCAAATCCGTTGTCAATGAACGCCGTTGCAGCGAGCCATTTTTGCGAGGGAACTTTCCCCGAAGAGGAAGCAATCAAGGGATGAAATTTTGCAGAACTTGCAGTCGATTTTTGGCAATTATGCCGGGTTCGACTTGCTTCGATAAGATTTTGTCGACTCACATGGACAATCCTCGGAAACATGATATCAGAGTTACAAGGTGTCTTCCCTTACAGAATTGCGGTGGGTTCGCCACAATACCGAAGAACGCATTTTCGCGTGATTGTGAATGGCTGCTTAGCTGCAAGTATGCCCTTTCGGACTAGAAATGGGCGGTTTGAAGTGAGAACGAATGTCCCCAAGGAAGAAGTCAAATCACGACTGGTCTCTCCCCTCAGTGCATCAGGATGCAGTTCGGGAAGTGTTGGGATATCTGAATTTTTCAAACGGAAACCCAGAGCCGCGATTTTTGCGCAATGTCAGCCTTCTCTGGCAATGTATCCCAGAGACGGAAAATCGTAGAATTCGGCTGCGTCAGATCTTTGAAGAGACTCTCGCTTCGCTCAGTTTGACGCAACCCGCGTTCAGGGACTCACGACAGGCAAAAGCTGTTATCGAGATCGGCTTTGGTCGACTCTTCGACGCGTACCGGGAATTTCACTCCGACCTCTTGTTTCATCTCAAGGAATCGGACTTCGACCACCCGTATTTCTATGCAGTCATTTTGGAAGCGGTGTTGGCACAAGGAGGTAACTGGGATGAACCGGACCTCGTGATCGGCGGCGCACTCCAGCATCTGAACGACTATGTTGGGTATCGTCCAATCGCTGTCCTCGAAAATGGACGTCGGATGGAACTTTATTCCCACGAAAAACTTCGCCCGATTCCCATTTACTTTCAGGGAGCTGGCGTCGCTTCAGGGAAGTATCACGATCTCATCGAGCAGACGTTCCTGTTCTTCGAACAAGCTCCACAAGACATCCTTGCTGATGCTCATTTTGAACTGAGTCGTCTTCAGGAACTCGCTTTTGACCAACGTGCCTACGATCACTTGCACCCGGTTAATAAACGGACGAACTATCTCTTTGGTGAATGGGACCCTCATCGGATCAGCCCAAAAGGTTTCTACGAGCGGTTCGTGATTCGTGAGATCATTCTGGAGTCACTTCAGGATTGGATTGACGACAAAAAGTCGCGTACTTCGCGGGCAGAGCGACTGTTCGATGCCGCCGCTGCGCTTTGCGGAACGATGCTGATGGCCAGTTCCGTAAGCGGTTCTGGTCCATCGACACATGACTCGACGATTTCGCTGACCTCCCTGCTCCCCATCGTCGCTCGTCGTCGGGATGATTTTTACGCTCGCGTGATGCAGAATGTCACGGGGGATCGACTGGAACGTCTTCAAAAAGAGGAGCGGAAAACCCAGCAGCCATTCGGGCATGTTCGTCAATATTTGAATATGCGACTGGCAGGCTACGGGGCGCGACAGGTTCAACATCGCGAATTGGCACATCTGTACGCTGTAATGGGGTATCCGGAAGCGAGTAAGCGGCAGGCGATGTCCATTCCATCTGCGTCGATCCGCATGGAGACGGAGATTGAATGTATTCTGTCGGTTGCCCGCCAACATCTGGACCTCGGCGAAGTCGCAACGGCATTCCAGCAACTTCGTCTCTTGCCGGATATTCTGCGAAGAGGGGTGAATTGCGGTGCGTTGGTCGATCCTTGGAACATCCTTGGATTTCAGGGCCAGTTCCCGCTCTTTTCTTCGAGAGAGGATGCGATCCCCGATAATCGCGTCGAAACCCTCATGGCATTGATGGAAGAGATCTTCAATGTCTATTCGAGGTGTCTCAGCGAATCGGCTGCGCAAGGGTTGTCTGCCCTGCGAGAAGAAATCTCCGTGCAACATCAGGCTCTCGCGGAGTGGTGGGACCGTTACGGTAGTGACGTTATTGACGATCTCCCCGATGTCTCAGGTCAAGATAGCTGGGAGTCGGCGACTCACGTTTCGAATGTACTCGTTGAATGGCGAGGTGCTGGAGAGGCTGCCGGGGATATCTCCTTCTGGAGAAACCATATCGACAAATTCCAGTCAGCGCAGTCGTACGCTCTTGTCGTTGATGCGCTGTTGCAGCGTAAAGACCATATCGCTGCGATGGGACTGTTGATGCACTGGCTGAGTCAGCTGGATGAGATCGGCATTGAATGCCCGCAGCATTCCATTTTCTCGCTGCTGATTCGCTGGATTAAACTTGTTGGAACCAACGAAGCGACCGATTCCGAAAACGCACCACTCAGTTCGTTTCGCAGAATGTTCGATTTCCTCGAAGCGAACGCGGAAGAGTGGTGGAGCGTTCCGCGCCTGGGGGATGCGAGTGTCGCATCTTCTCCGCCAAACACAGAAGGACTGGAATTCGGACAGTCGGTCGATGGACTCGGCGATGAATCCTCCAGCGACGACGACGACGTTTTTGGGGCTGCTTATGACGGCATGGTGTTTCGCGACAGCGCGGAAGATGGAAATTGGGGGGACACTGCAGATGGTGATAGCCCTTATAGCAACACAGAATTCGAGTCGATCAATCGCGAACTCGAACCTCGCTTGAAGTTCCTGAATGCAGTCGGACAGATGTGGCAAATGGCTGCCGCGCGAGTCGCCAATGATCTGCATAAGGGAATGAACGACTGGACTACAGACTCCAGAGCCGTCGACTCCATTATCAATTGGCATCGTCAGGCCCAAAGGTGGCAGATCGATCTTGCCGAGCTCACGGAGTCGGTCTGGGACCACGAAATCTCCGAATCTTCGGGGGATCATGATTCCAATGTTGAGTACGACATCCAGTTGCAAGTGAAATGGTTCCTGCTTCATCAGATCATCGGAACGCTCATCTGTCTGAGAAATGCGGAACGGTTGCTGAACGGAATCATTCCGGAAGCGGTTGAGGTTTTTCGGGGCCCGGAAGATGATCGCCAATTGGCGCTCTTATACCGCGGAGTTGTGCAGCGAGACGTGGGAATGATTCGGGACATGTTGCCCCGACTTCTCAATCGACTGTCGCGTAATCCCCTGCTCTACGTTCCATTGGAAAACGGTGGCAATCCCAACCTGATTCTGTCGACGCAGGCGCTTCAATCCGTCATTCGATTTTTGCTGCGAGAACTTCCCAGGTTGGGGATGTTCCGCGAGACCTGGCATGTCCTGCTGACAGCGTTTCGTATGGAAAGAAAATATCGCCCCAAAGGACAGGCGATTACTGAGTTCGATCGACTGTTCGCGATTGCCCTGCGCAGCACTCTCGAAGCGTTGATTGCCAGTGCTCGAAGATGGGAACCCGGTGAACTTGATACCGAAGAGTTAATCGATGCACTTGGGCAGGTGATCGATCCGTATCAATGGATCTGGCTTGAACATAGTCGCACGATGCGAATATCCGCTGTGGACGGTGTACGAAAACATGTGGAATGGGATGAAATCAGTGAGTTCATTGGGAAATATGGAAACGATCTGTTCCATGCCAGCCAGCTGACACTCGGTAACGTCCGTGCCATCCTGCACAATGGGGTCGACTGGTTCCTGGACTATCTCGAGGAAGAACAGGATCCACTCAAGCCAATCAAGCTGTTGGATGATCTGGACTCCGGTGCGATTGATCGTGATGACGCCGAATGGTGCTTGGAGACTGTTTACTCCATCATCGTCGATCGTTTCGATCGATTCCTCGAATACAACACGACGACTACTCAGTCAGATTACGGGCAAATGATTTTCAGCCTGCTCGATTTCCTGCGTCTGGAAGCTCAATACGATCGGGACGCGTGGAATCTCACTCCTCAGGTCATCGTCCATGAGGTGTTGGTTCGTGAAGGTTTGATGGAGGCTGCAGAACTCCGTGAAGCAGCATTTGAAATCCAGACCTCTGAGTTGGCAGATCGTCATTTGGCCGATCTGCACCGCTTGCAGCGGCGCTATGGAATGCGGATGCCAACAATCGCAGATCATCTGAAAGAAAGATTCGTTAAACCACTCGCGGTGAACCGCATGGTGGCGCTGGTCAAACACGCTGTGGCTGACGCGAAACTCGGAAAGCAGAACGAGTCGGATGCCTTCGCTGTGCTTGGTGAAGAAGTCGATGAATATCTCGAAGACTCTTGGGGATCAGGTGTTGATGTTCCTGATTGGCTCCGGACCCTTGAGCGGGAAGTCTTCGCTGCTTCCCATTCCGAAGAGGGGGGACGTCCTGGGATGGAAGCAGATCTGGATGTGCAACCGATTTATGTGACACGCGAAGACTTCTTCACTCAGGCTCGCCTCTGGCGAGATGCTCTCGCAACGGAAGAGGGGCGATCGAGCAACCGCTCTGTACCCGATCCAAACGAGGACGATTTGCTTGATGAGTCTGAAAAGGAAAACGATCCTTCGGAGGACTAAGGAGGCCGGAAGTAGGTAGGTTGGCCTGCAAAATGCCCCGAACCCTGCCCCCCGGCACGTCAGTCCTGAAGAAAGTCCGAAACCTTTTCCGGGGACGCGGAAAAACGGAAACGCAGCACGTCGTGCAGTGAATGTTGAGAGAGGAGTGATTTAATAGATCACTCCTCTCTTCATTTACATTCATTCAGCCACGAGATGTGCTGCGCAGGTTCTTTGCTGTGCTCGCAGTGCGTATCAAGCCTTAGGATCGGTTTCGTGGTCGTCAACAGGATTCGAAGGACCGGCGACAGGAGGGATGACTTCTGTGACAGCGGGTCCGTTTTGTTCCAGTAGATGACTGTCCGGGTTCGAAAAGCGAATCAGGGATTCAGGGAGTTCGATCCCGCCGATATCCTTCATCACATTCATCATTGGAGGGAGTGAACGTGCCATTCCTTGAATAAAGTCCGCGGTATTATTGCGTCCATCTTTTCCGCCATTTTCCCAGACGACGATCTTATCAAACTTAATGTTCGAGATTGCTCGGGACGATGCGTCTGCCAGATGGTCAAGGTGTTCGAGCATCATCATTTGGAACGCTGCGTTTGAACCGCCGCACGCGTCAACGATCATCTTTAGACCCTCTCCCTTCTTGGCGAGAATCTCGTACTGACCGCGAGCTTCCGCTTCGAGCTTGGCGTAGATGGCATCCGCTTCTGCTTTGGCATTGATCCGCAGTCGTTCTGCTTCCGCCTCCGCATCGACCATGATTTTCGATTTCTGAGCTTTGGCAGGTGCTTCGAGTCTCGCACGCTGTTCAGCCTCAACACGCTCCGCTTCTGCCAGAGCAGCTTTTGCCATCGCGCGATTTTGAATCTCCAGAACCGCAGCTTCGGCTTCCTTCTTACGGCTTTCACCCAATTGAAAGGCTTCGGCCCGTTTCACTGCCAGTTCTGCCTGAGACGCAGCGATTTTCGCCTGAGATGCGTTTTCGCCCGTGATGGCAACAGCATCCGCTTCAGCCACTTTCACACGGCGCTCTCGTTCCGCTTCTTTTTCACCAGCGACCGCGAGAGCATCCGCTTCGGCCACTCGAACACGTTTCTCTCGTTCGGCGTCCTTGACTTTAGACTCCAGCTCGAACAGTGCAGCCTGCTGACCGATGTTCTGCTCTTTCTCAAGTTCCGCGACGCGAACGGCCTGATCTCGTTCTGCTTCACGTGTTCCAATCGAACGGTCACGTGTCGCACTTGCGACCTGGATCGCTTTGTCACGATCTGCTCCGGCGACACGGATTTCCCCCATTCGGACGTTATCAGCGACGTCTCCTCTCGCTTTCTGAATCGCTTCAGAGGCCGCTTTTTGACCAATCGCGTCAATGTATCCGGATTCGTCTGTGATGTCTGTGATATTGACGTTGATGAGCTGCAAGCCGATCTTATTCAACTCTGATTCGAGATGAATCTGAATCTGCTGCAGGAACTTATCGCGATCGCGGTTGATCTCTTCAATCCCCATTCCTGCGATGACTTGACGCAAAATACCGAAGATGATTTCTTCTGCCTGCTTGCGAATCTGATCGACGCTCAAGTCGAGCAATCGGATGGCAGCCTGTTGCATAACCGATGGTTCAGTGCTGATCGCCACTGTGAAAACGCTGGGAACGTTGACACGAATATTCTCGATCGACAGCGCCCCGCGAAGAGGAATTTCAATTTGAATTGGAGCCAGACTCAGGTATTTGTAATCCTGAATCAGAGGGATCACGAACGCTGCTCCACCGTGGATGGTGGTTGACGCCTTCCCTTTTCCAGTACGTCCATAAATCACCAGGACTTTGTTGCTTGGGCAACGTCGATATTGTCTGGCCAATAGGACGATTGTCATAAAGGCCATCGCCACGATCGCAATTACAGTGACCGTGCCCCAAAACGCGGGACTACTCAGATCAAAGGGTAGATCTTGGGCCAGGATCATCAGTCGTTCTCCGTGACGTTGAGTGAGAAGATTTAGAAGTGCGTAGCGAAATCAAGAAGATGCTTTGGGATCGATTGGCCTGGCCAATTGCTCGGCCAGTCCTTTTAGTCGCAAGGAAAGACTTCGACTTCGAGTACATTTCCTCGCTGCAACCCTACGACACGGACTTTCAATCCAGTGGACAATGTTTTGGATTGAGATGTTGTTGCTGAGAATTCTTCAAAACGACCTTGGATTTCCATTAGAACCTTACCGAGCCCTCTCTGATCGGCAGGTATCGTCAGGTTGACGGTCCCAACTTTGCCGATTGCATTAGATAGTCGCAATGTTCCGGATTGTCCCAATTGATGCATCTTTTTCATGATCCAATGGACAAGGAACATTGCACCAACTCCGGCTGCACACGCGGACAGGAGTTGCTCTGGGAGAGAAAACCCTGAGCGATTTGTGACCATTCCGATCAACCCGAAGAAGGTCAACGCAGCGACGAGGGTTCTGAAAGAGATGATTCCAAACAAAGAATTGGAGTGATGCAGATCATCACTCAGCGAATGCATCTGATCGGTGACGTCGCCGACTTCGGGAAGATCATCGGCAATTTCAAATTCGCTTCCGTCCGAACCGAGGCCGAGGACCGTGGCGAGTAACTGGCACGTCATGAACGTACCACCGATCACAGCTGAATAGAAAAAGATGTAAACCATTTCGGTTGGCCTCTTTCAGCGGACTGTTTTGATCTCAGTTTCAATTCAATCAGAGGGGCGGTGTGAATTCAATCTTTTACTGAAATTCGCTAGACACCTGCTTTTAATCAGCCAACGTGATGAAGAAACCAATGGATCAAAATCATTGCCCAAATTGAAAAATGACAGGAAATCGTAAGCTTTGCACGCTGTCTCACTCGGTCGAGGGTTGATTGGACTGGAAATTTACTGTGTGGGAAATGCTCTAGTGGCGTTCGTGAGTTCGATTTAGAATCTCTGATTGTTTGAAATCTTCAGGATCGAATTGCGGCATTGAACGTCAGATCTTCCGGTCAAGGATTGATTCGGAGTTGTCATGGAGGAATTAATGGCTGGAGAATCTTCACCTCGGTTTCGCGATGCATTCAGCTCGATCATGAACCGTCGTGCGTGGATGCTCGGTGCGATGACGATCTTGTTTGTCATCTCTTCTGCGACACCATCTCTGGCTGACGGCCCTGTTCGGATGGCGGAATCTCCGCTAGAAAAACGGGCGTTTTCGACTCAGTCTCAGATTACGACGACCGGTAAAGTGCTGGCCGCGACGGGGGCTGGCGTCAAACAAGATCTCGACCTCAAGGCTGAAGTCCAATTTGATTTTTTAAGTCGCCGACTTCCTGCTGGCGGCCGGGACGCCATGGCTCTTCGTGAAGCCAGAGAGTTCGTCGCTGCCAGTCTCAAAACGGCGGTGTCTGGATTCGAAACGAAAACAGAACTCCCTCAGAGTCGCCAGTTGATCGTGGCGAGCGGGATGAGAGAAGGGCTCGTCAGCTACTGTCCCGATGGTCCGATGACTCATGAGACGCTCGATTTACTGGAAATTCCAGGTGATCCGCTGGCGTTGCTTGCAATGCTTCCACTGACTGAAGTTCGCCCTGCAGACGAATGGACTCCCGCTGATTGGGTGATTCAGATGCTGACCGGAGTTGAAGCGGTCGAAACCTCTGAACTGAAGTGTCGACTGGAGCAGGCGACACCGACCATGGCCAAAGTGACGTTTCAGGGAAAAATCAAAGGGCAGCGTTTGGGAACGAACACCTCTGTGGCGGTCGTCGGTGTGTTCCTGTTCAATCTTGAGCAACAGTATTTGTCTCAAGCGAAGACAGTCTATACCGTCACCTCTGACGTGGGGGCAGTGAATCCCGGACTCGACATGCAAGTGACCACCGTTCTGGGGAGAAAGCCCGTCGACAATGTTGGCCGGCTGACAGATGCTTTCCTCGAATCGATCCCGTTGGAAGCAACTCCAGAGTCGCTCGCATTGGAATACGTTGCTGGTCCGTGGGGGATGACCATGCGACATGGAAGAAACTGGCATCTGTTTCAAGCTGTCTACGATGCGGCGGCGCCAGTCGCAATTCTTCGGCTCGTCGAAATGGGGAGTTTGATTGCCCAGTGCAACATCTCTCCCGTCCCCCCGGTCACGGATGGGATGATCACGCCGATCGAAAAATTTGAGGCCGATATCGAGCAGTCGCTGGGAGAGCGGTTTTCCGACATTATTTCCCGGGAAAAGATCGCCACCAACGATGGGCGGCAGATCCATCGTGTTGTCGCCAGCGGGAACGTGGTACTCAAGAGTAACTCAGGTCGTACGGACATTCCGATGAACTGGATCTACTATCTCGTGGCCGACGCAGGCGGACGTCAGGCGTCGTTCGTCTTCTCTGTTGAGCCTGATCTCATGGAGCAATTGAAAGATCAAGACAAAGATCTGGTCACCAGCTTGAAGTTTACGTCTTCCGCAAAATAGGCCCCTGACTCAGGGGCGTGGCACTGATGGACGCTGATTTTTCCAGTCGTTCTCGCGTCCACTCTGGATACGCCGACCTTCAAGGGATTGGACGTCAGCTGTGTTTTTGCAGGTTTCGGACTTCCTGCTCGTGATTGCCGATTGCCTGGAAGCTCTTCCCGGCGGCTTCACTAAGATCACGTAATTTCTGTTTCAAGCCTTGAAACGTTTGAAATGGGATTCCCCAAGAGCGGCGATCTCCTTCCAGCGTGATTCGCGAGAGTGAGTGGAGATTCGGTTCCAATTCGTTTCGGAGAAGCTGAAGCAGTTCGTTCGCGTCGATAACTGCCTGAGCAGCGAGTTTGACGATCGCCTGACGATCTTCATGCCGCTGATTGGCGGTCAAGGCCGAGACGACCGGCTGATATGAATTCGCTTTCGTCACAAGCGTTTGTTCATCGACAAGGCGCCCAAACGGACTCGCTGCACTCTTGGCTTCACCGATCTGTGATTGAGCCAGTTGGAGTCCTTCTCTTGCACGCCTGGATTCCGGCCGGATTTTCAACGCGGTTTCAAAATGTGAAATCGCTTGTTTGGGTTGAAGAAGGTCGATGTAAGTCTGCCCCTGCATGATATGGGCTTCGACCATCTGAGGGGCGATTCGAATGGCCTGGGTGAATGCACAGAGAGCTAACGGAAAATGGCGAAGGTGCTTCTCGGCGATCCCGAGATTAAAATAGGCCTGAGCTGAATTCCGGTCTCGCACGAGAGCCAGTCGCAGCGTCTTCACCGCGTTCTGGTAATCTCCCTTCTGATGATAGGCTGCTCCGAGATTGATTAGCGCGGATACCCGTTTGGGATCGATTCGAGTCACGAATCGGAAGTGTTCGATGGCCTTCGCGAAATCACGTTGCTCAAATGCAATCGCACCGAGTCCTTCGTGGCCGTCGATGCTGAACTCATTGGCCTGAATGACCTGTCGAAAATAGTTGGCAGCTTGCGGGAAGTCGCCAGCCTTTAAGTAGCGGTATGCGCTTTGAAGATGGTCGGTCGGAACTGGTTCTGGAGTCGACATACCTACCCCAAGGTCTGTGGCGGCACTTCATGATTTTACTGTATTTTATCGACAGTCTTTCTGTATATATCTTTTGTGTGTCAAGGAATGCAACTGCTGATTTCTGAATCGTGGGGGAGCTTGAAGCAAATCAGCCCCCTGCTCCTTAAGCGAATTCACCTGGACTGACACGTCACTTTCGACGCCGATATCAAAGCGGAAGGGCTATATGAGTAGAAGCGAGACGGGAGAGGAACGAGTCTGACGACGTCCAAGCCGCGTAAATGGTCCGCTCTGCGTTCGTCTTCGTAAAGTTGTCGCTCACGTAAAAACCGAGGTTTTCGCTGGTGCGGGTCTTCATGAAGAGAACGCGAAAACCAGAGAGCGTGAAATCGAGGCAGATTCCTTGTGTCTCTGGCCAGCAGGAACTCGCGGGGCACATCGCCGTAATACGTCAGTTGGCTCCTACATCAAATCTGAATGCGGAAGTGGAGTTCCGTCCAATTCGCTGAGGGCATTGTGAGCGGCTCGTTGCTCTGCGATTTTTTTGCTTTGCCCCCACGCTGGGGAATAGCTTTTTTCGCCAACGACAGCACTCACCAGAAAACATTTTGCGTGATCTGGGCCACGTTCATCGAGAACCGTGTAAAGAGGCGTTTCGCTAAACAGTCGCTGTGTTCGCTGTTGAAACAAACTCTTGTAGTTCACACCGATCGCTGATTCCGCAGCACTGGCGACATCTTCAGCAATAATCCATCGAATATAATCTCTGGCAGCGTCGTAACCGCCATCCAGATAGACCCCTCCGATAATCGCTTCGAAGGCGGTCGACAGAATGCTGGTGGGCACCTGCGAATGAGCGGAAATGCCCTTGCCAAGGACTAGAAATCCCTGCAGCTTCAGCTTGCTGATAATGCGGGCGCATGTCGAGCGACTGACGACGACAGATTTGATTCGGGTGAGTTCTCCTTCCGAACTGTCCGGGAACTGTTCGTAGAGCATTTCACACACCACCGCTCCGAGAATGGCGTCTCCGAGAAACTCCAGACGTTCGTTCGACTCAAGTCGACTTCGCGCTGCGGATGCGTGAGTGAAGCACGTTTGAAGGAGGGATTTGTCTTGGAAGGTGTATTTCAGAATGCTCTCGGCCATGGAGAGTGGCTCGAGAAATTCATCGTCGAGAATTGAGGTCATAACTATGCGGTTGCGGGTGGATCCGAATTATTCCCCGAGCCTGCCGAAGACGCATCGGGTAAATCTCGTAACGGAGTTCTCCTGAAAAGAGCCAATGAAAACACGAACTCGTTTCAGTCAAGAACTGCTGAGCAACCTCTTACCGAAAGGACAAAACTCTGAATGAGCCCGTTGGTTAACTAACTCATTCGGAGCGATGGCCTGGCAGCTCGACGGTTACTTTGCGGCAGTCATAATACTTTAAAGTGTGCCCGACTTCTGTTCAGATTGGCTTGCAGCTCAATTGTTTCGTAGCGTCATCCTGTCTGCTCGAGTTGTCTAGTTCTCATCAGGGCGTTCGTGAACGACGGTCCCAAGTTCGTTGATGCTTCGCGTGGTCCTGAATTCGCGGCAGTGAAAATCAACTCAGACTATATGGTTCGAAAGAGGTTCAAACTCCTGTCGTCTTCTCTCGAATTGAAGGTCACTTTCGTTTCACAATCATCCCGGATTTCCAGTAACCCTTCAGCTCTTCCACGATTCTCAGAAATTCTGTCAGGTCGATTGGTTTTCGTAAATACCCCTGCACATCGAGCGATTCGAATTCGGCGATGTCCTGGTCTCCTGCAGTTCCGGTCATGATGATGGCTGGACACTGCTTGAGATGAGACGATTTCCGCATCTCGCGAAGGAGGATGCGGCCATCAATTTCTGGAAGAAGCAGATCGAGCAGTACCAAATCCGGAACCGGTGCCCTTGAGTACTTTCCAGACTGCTTCAGGAAGGTTTGAGCTTCCTGCCCATTGTTCATCCATGTGAGACGGTGTTCAATTCCACTTTTTGCAAGTGCACCCATTGTCAATCTGGCAGCGACGAGGCTGTCTTCAACCAACAGTATCTCCATTGGGCGCCCAATGGCGTCTTGCGACATCTTTCACCTCAATGCCCATTGAGTTGGCGTGGTTTCGTGTTGTCCAGACGTTTCTGCTTTTGCAATCCTATCTCACAGTTCGGCAAAGATTTCGTCCCACGCGGCGTCTTCGACAGGTTTTGTTTCGAATACTGGAGTCAGCTCTTCCACACTCTCGCGGGATTTCGTCTGAAAAGCGTGGAACTCATCGACTCGATACTCATGGAGAAGCGTGTTGATCCGCATCTCAATTCGTGTGAGTTCTTCGCCCTGCTGAGGAGTGACAAAGGTAAACGCACGTCCCTCGGAATTGCTCGAGATGCGGCCGGTTCGGCCAACCCGATGAATGTAATCGTCGGAACTCTGTGGGATATCGTAATTGACGATATGCGAGATCCCGCTGATATCGATGCCGCGTCCCACGATATCAGTCGCGAGTACCAGTCGGGATTTTCCTTCCCGGAGACCCTTGATCACTTTGTCTCGCTGACGCTGCTGAAGATCTCCGTGGATCGCCGTAACCTGCGGCAGCACCTTGGACAGTCGTTCGTAAAGCTGATGGGCGCGTCGTTTCGTGCGACAGAAAACGACAACCTGCGATGGGCGCTCATTGAGTAATACACGCACCAGCAGGTCGAATTTCTTGTGCTCTTCAACGGTGCAATAGAATTGCTCGATTGTCTCGACGACAACTGCGTCTTCTGACAGGTCAATGCGCTGAGGCGACTTCATGAAGCGTTGTGCAAGACGCTCAACAGGTTCCTCGAGAGTTGCTGACAACAGCATTGTCTGTCGGTCAGGATTGCTGCCAGACAAAATTCGCTCGATATCCTTACGGAATCCAATATCGAGCATGCGGTCCGCTTCATCGAGGACGACGAAACGAACATCCTTGAGTGAAAGTGCTTTTCGTTGCAGGAGGTCGATCACTCGACCGGGAGTCCCAACGACAACTTGTGCACACCGTTGTAACGCGCGAATTTGGGGGCCAAGTGGACGCCCACCAACCGCCAGTACCGATTCGAGATTCGAACCGGCTGACACTCGTTTCAGCTCGACATCGACCTGCTCGCTCAACTCGCGAGTCGGGCACAGGATGATTGCCTGAACGGTTGTGGCAAGGGGATCGATTCCTTGAAGAATCGGCAATACAAACGATGCGGTTTTACCGGTACCGGTTCTCGCTTGTCCGATGCAGTCTTGACCTGAGATTGCGACTGGAATGAATGCAGCCTGGATTGGTGTCGGATTCTGGTAACCAATTCGATCCAATACATCGAGGATTCGTCGGTTCAATCCAAGGTCGGCGAATGTCTTCAGACCTTCTCTATTGTCCATTTAACTTAAATTTCCGGATGTTCCAGAACATGTTTGTGAGGTAAGCATCTCACAAAATTCAGCATGTCTCATTGTTGAAAGAATATGTCGAATACCAAGTTACAGCGAAATGGAGGTGCCGGTCAAGAAACTTTAATCATTCCTGTCGTTATGACGTAGATTTCGTCGGGCCACCGTTTGCTTGTGCCCTTGATACACTGGGCGCTGGAATCGAACTCGAACCATGTCATCGAATATTCAATCTTCGAGTTCAATCGACCCGTCGCAAGATGAATTGACGACGCGGGTTATGCGAATTTTGGAATTGGTCCGGCTTGAGAAGGGGCAGAGTGACCAGCAGCCTGCTGAAATCGCAGTTGAACCCGAATTGCGTCATTGTCCGTCTTGTAAAGCGCCAGCCGATTTCAGTTCCCATCTCTGGTGCACCAGTTGTTTCTACTGCCCAAAGCTGGGGCGGGTGATCAGAGATGGAGAATTGGCTGGTCAGGAGTCGGGGACTCCCCGGGCATCGATCCCATTTCGTCGTTACGGCAAGTACGTGATTTGGATCCCCCTTGCTGTTCTGTTGGTGGAATGGGTGATCGTCTGGATGGTGCCGGAATGGAGGGTCAGTCCGAACTTCTCTCGAGTTCAGGTCGGAAGCGGACTGCTCCTCTGCTCCCTTGCACACATCTACCTGTTTTCTCAGCTACGTGCAGCATTCAGCCAACTCCCGATCAGTTCACTTTGGCTAGAACCAGTTCAACTCTGGGTCGCTGCGTTTCGGCGCCCCCTCCCCAATCGACTTGCTCCGATTGCGGCGACACTGGGGCTTGTTCTCATGATGGCTGGGGGGGTGAAGTCAGGGGCGGATTTTCATTGGATGTCGAAGAATGTTCAATTGATCGCGACATCCGCGAAGTCAAAGAAAGAACTCCGCTCTACGAACACCATTTCGCATAAACTGACTTTCAAGAATGTGGACATCGCCCAATCGCAGGCGACGAGCGCGAATCGTGATTCAATTGCGGAAGTATCGAAAGGGGCGAATGCTGCTGCCTCACTTTTATCAGCAACCATGAATGCTGATTTTCCGATC
Organism: Planctomicrobium mucosum; assembly: GCF_051466335.1. NCBI lineage: Bacteria > Pseudomonadati > Planctomycetota > Planctomycetia > Planctomycetales > Planctomycetaceae > Planctomicrobium > Planctomicrobium mucosum. Next base: position 2,789,430 of record NZ_CP195793.1, read on the forward strand.
GACGGCGCTGCGGAGGCAGCCATCAACTCCGGGAATCGGGCGACTTGCATCGTCTTTGGGTACCTCACGAATTCTTCGGGCGATCTGAAATCGATCTTGCTGGCGGAGCGAATGTCGAATCGGTATCGATTCGTAGCGAAGCTCTCGCTGCATCAGGTTGACGAGAAAATGATCAGCAAGCTGCAAGAAAATCTCAACGAGATTCGAACGTTGAAGCCGACTCTGAACACGCGCGTCAATGCGAAATGGGTGTTGCCGATTGTGGAAGTGCAAGTGCTTCATCAAGGGCGTGGGGCTGATGGATTACTGAGTCAGCCAGAGCTGATCGACTTTGATTACAGTGGGTTGAGTTCCTCATCGAATGACTTGGTGGATGCGAAAACACACATTGGCCAAAACTGAATGACCTTGAGTATCGCAGGCGACAATCGCTGGCAGCGGTAACGGTGATTCGTGTGCGTGAGTCGCGACGATGCGGTGGCGTATTCAGCGATTGCGATGTTCGCGAGCGATCCATTCAGTGGCCAGGTTTTACGTCAGTACTTCCTGTAATTGATTGAACTTCGTTGGAAGTATTTGGTCTAATGAGATGAATCGAAGGCTTCTTCGCCTTTCCGAAATCAGCGCGAGGAGAGGTCTGTGAGTTGTTTTCAATTCCGGAACGATCTGATGTGTGTGTCAGGAGGGATCGATGATTCAGTTAAAAAAGATTCTGATTCCAACAGACTTCAGCGACTTCAGCCTCTGCGCGATGCGATACGGATGCGAGTTCGCCAGCCGATTTGATTCTGAAATCCACGTGTTGAACGTCGTCGAAGATGTCTATCCGCTTGTTGCTGATCCAGGGACAACGTTTCCAAGCGGTGACTTCTATCCAAACGATCTGGCAAACATTGCTCGTGAGACAATTCAGAAGTTCCCCGCCAGTGACCTCGGGGCTGATCAAACGAAAGTTGTTCGCCAGGTTCGAATCGGCGTACCGTTTCTTGAAATCGTCCGATATGCCCGTGATCTGGAAATCGATTTGATCGTCATTGGGACTCATGGGCGCTCGGGATTGGCTCATGTTTTGATGGGGAGCACCGCAGAGAAGATTGTGCGCAAATCCCCTTGTCCGGTCCTGACAGTTCGGCCTGAAGGACATAGTTTTGTGATGCCGTGATTCACAACTCAATCCCACCGCTCAATCCCACGGCCGATGCTGCCTGGATCGACTGCAGCGTCAGGTTTGAGTAAGTGAATGCTTCATTTGTGCCGAAAGTCAATTGAGATTGAAGGCCGCTGAGAAATTTTCAAAAGTGAGCGTTCAAATCCATCGACGATTCGCTAGGCTCTTGGGACGTTTGTTCCAGACCCCTTCTCACTCTCGAATCTGCGGCAGAAATTATGGAATTGCTGGCCAAGCTGACTCAAACTCCTTCCGTTCCTGGTCGAGAAGATCGTGTTCGAGAAGTGATCCAAAAGCACATCACTGACGCCAAATTGTTTGATGAGATCAGTGTCGATGCAATGGGAAACCTGATCGCTGTTCGGCGTGCTCGTCCGAAAAAGGGAAAAGCTGCTGAAACGCCGCTCAAGGTCATGCTGGCTGCCCACATGGACCAGATTGGATTTCTGGTCAGCTTCATCAGCGAAGAAGGTTTCCTCCGAGTTTACCCGGTCGGTGGTTTCGATAACCGCAATCTCTTCGCCCGCAAGGTGAAAGTCTGCACGAAATCGGGGGACTTGCCCGGGATTATGAATCCATCCGGACGCCCCATTCACATTGCCAGCGAAGAAGAAAAACGCAAGATCCCTGAAATCACCGACTTCTTTATCGATCTGGGACTTCCCGGAAAGGAAGTCAAAGAGAAGGTTCAGATGGGGGATATGGTCGTCCTGGATGGCCCGTTTTCTGAAGTCGGCAACTACGTGAGCTCTCAGTGCCTCGACAACCGCATTGGCTGCTGGGCCCAGATTCGCGCGATCGAGAAGCTCAAGAATCACAACTGCGAAATTCATGCGGTCTGGACTGTGCAGGAAGAAGTTGGACTGCGTGGTGCGGGACCAGCGACATTCGCAGTCGAACCGGATATCGGAATCTCCTGTGACACGACGCTGTGCTGCAAGGTTCCGGGCGTTCCTGAAGAGCAGCGAGGGACGATTGCCGGCGATGGGGTTTGCCTGAAAGTCATCGATAGTTCAACCATCGCAGATATCAAACTGCTCGAGCAGATCGAAGAAGTGGCAGCCAAACGAAATATCAAATGCCAGCGAGGTGTGCTGCTTCGCGGTGGACAGGATGGAGCGATGATGCAACGGACCCGTGCCGGAGCACGCGTCGCGATCTTCGGTTGCCCTGTGAAGTACATTCACACCATCACTGAGATGTCTCATAAAGTCGATCTCGAGAGCTATCCGGCACTCTTGACTGCGTTTCTTGAGTCGCTGTAACTCATGAATTCGTTGCGGATTGCGTTGATGTTGACTCAGCCTCGTGCACACGGCTTGCTTGTGTGGTGCGAGGCTGAGTTCGTTTGCGTTTCCCGTCGGTTGAAGTTCTTGAGATGAGTTGGTGTTCTGCTGACAGGAATCGGGTAGAATTCTGAAATCCCCTTTTGATGGAATTGCCCGGAACGATGGTCACTCAGTCTTCGCAACGCCCTTTGATTAATGATCTTTCACGTGATGCTCTCGTGGAATATTGCGCTCAACGCGGAGGCGGATATCGCGCGGACCAGATTCGGAAATGGATCTTCGGCAAACGGGTCAACGATTTTGACTCGATGCACGATGTTCCCGCCAAGTTGCGGGAGGATCTGAAGGCCGACTTCGACTTCTTTGCATCCCGCATCGCCCGCCACCTTGTTTCGAAGGACGGAACCGAAAAGCTGCTATTGGAATTGCGAGACGGCGAGACGCTCGAATGTGTTCTGATGCGGGAAGAAGACCGGCGGACCGTCTGCATCAGCACTCAGGTGGGCTGTGCGATGGGATGCGTGTTCTGCGCCAGCGGCTTGCTGGGGGTCAAACGGAATCTGACGACTGGCGAAATCCTCGATCAGATTTTGAGAATCGACCGCCTGCTCCCTTTGAATGACCGCATCACCAATGTGGTTGTGATGGGGATGGGTGAGCCGTTGGCGAACCTTCGCAATCTTCTGCCAGCATTGAAGGCGTTGAATGACAAGGGGGGAATGGGGCTGGGAGCACGCCGGATTACTGTCTCCACCGTGGGCCTCCCTGAAAAGATCCGGGAACTGGCTGAAACCGATATTCCTTTTCACTTGGCGGTTTCGCTCCATGCGCCCAATGATACTCTTCGCACTGAGATCGTCCCGACCAACAAGAATATTGGGATCGACCAAATTCTGGCAGCAGCGGACGACTATTTCGACAAAACAGGTCGTCGTATTACCTACGAGTATGTTCTGCTGGCAGGTGTGAACGATCAGGAAGCTCATGCCATCGAGTTGGGACGGTTGCTGCGACATCGCAATGCCCATATCAACCTGATTCCCATGAACTCAGTTTCGACAATCGCGCTTGAGGCTCCTGGAAGCCCGCGTACTCAGAGTTTTGTCGAGACTCTTCGAAACGCTGGAGTCAACGTGACTGTGCGGAAACGGAAAGGAGCCGACATCGACGCAGCGTGCGGTCAGCTTCGATTGAGTGCGATCCAAGGTGAGCCCGCTGTATTGCACGAATTGCCTGTCGTGTAACGCATGACATTATTTGCTGGCGTGTGGCTGTCTCTTCAATCTCCTTCAAACGACATCTCCATCGACTATGTGGCAGATCCTTGTCGAAGGTCGCGATCCTGTACAACGTGCGAAGCATCGTCTCGATGTCGGGAAGAGTTTTACGTTGGGGCGATCTGCGGACTGCGACATCCCTGTCCCTTGGGATAACTGGCTGTCACGTGAACATGTGACCCTGAAGACGGAAAGTCGATCTGTTCTGCTGGAACAGTCGTCCCGGTCTTCGAACCCTGTCTATTTCAAGGGGGAACCTTCGAGCAAGTTTCATATTCGCCACGGAGAGAAATTTGTTATTGGCGAGACGTCATTCTTGCTGCGAGAGGTGCAGTCGATGTCTCCGCTCCCGGATCATCCGGTGCAGGAGATCTCGTTCTCCCATGCCGAATTGTTGGAAGTCGCTTTCGAAGATTCCGATCGAAGAATGGAGGCGCTCGCGCGGTTGCCGATGGTGATTGCAAAGTCATCGAACGTCGAGGAAAAATGCACCAACCTGGCGACCCTGATTCTGGCGGGAATTCGACATGCGGAAGCAGCGGCTGTTGTCAGTATCGGCAGCGATGACGAAGTGGTCGTCGTCGCGTGGGATCGTCGGAATGAAACAAACGGGACATTTCGACCGAGTGTCAGCCTGATTCGGGATGCCATGCATGCATGGCACGCTCTCCTGCATATCTGGGAAAAGAATGTCGAAGCAGAACCCGAGTACACCGTTCAGGCAGAGTTCGACTGGGCGTTCTGTACTCCCATTGCGACCTATGGCAATCACAAATGGGGGATCTACGTTGCAGGCCAACTTGATGAGCCGTTGTATGACGGCCATACGCTGCGACGAAATCTGCAGTCCGATATTCGCTTTGCCCAGCTAGTCGGTGAAGTTGTCGGATCTTCAGAACGCTCGAATCGCATGGAAGGCCAACTATCGGTTCTTCGTCAGTTTCTTTCGCCTCCAATTTTGAAGGCGCTCGAAGAGACCGGTCGCAATGGTGAATTGAACGTCGAGTTACTTCAGCCTCGTGTTTGTCAGGTGACCGTGCTGTTCTGTGACTTGCGTGGATTCAGTCAACGTGCTGAAGAAATGGGGCATGATCTTCAGGGGCTGCTTTCTCGCGTGAATAGCGCTTTGGAGGTGATGACAACCGGAATTCTCAATCACGGCGGTGTTACGGGAGACTTCCTGGGGGATGCAGTTTTAGGCTTCTGGGGGTGGCCATTCGCTTCGGATGAAGCTCCTGTGAGAGCATGTCGGGCAGCATTGGAGATCCGCAAAGAATTCCAGAGAATTCAGCAATCAAAACATCATCCGCTTGCAGACTTTCGCATGGGGATCGGTGTCGCTCATGGCCGTGCGGTGGCCGGGAAAATCGGTACTGGTGGACGTGTCTCTGTGACAGTCTTCGGTCCCGTTGTGAATCTGGCGAGTCGACTTGAGGGGATGACGAAGCGCCTGCATGTTCCCGTCATCCTTGATGCAGCCACCGCGGATCTGGCGCGACGTGGGCTCTCAAAAGCCGAAGGTCGGATTCGGCAACTTGCGACTGTGCAGCCCTATGGAATGGAGAAGCCGTTGGCTGTCAGTGAGCTACTTCCCCCTGCGGGGGAGTTCTCGGAATTAAGCGATGCGCACCTTGCGAAGTTTGAAGAGGGAGTTCAGCTTTTTTCGGACGGGAAGTGGGATGACGCCTACCGGGCGCTGCATTCTGTATCGTCCAGCGATCAGGCGCAAGACTTTTTGCTGGCGATGATCACACAGCATAATCGTGTTGCTCCTGCTGGATGGAAGGGGATCGTTGAACTCTCTGGCAAGTGAAAAATCAAGTCAGAAAATCGATGTTTCTCACACGGCGAAAATCAAAAGAATCTCACTTTCAACCCTCGAGAGATTTTGGTTAAATCAAAACAGTTGATTCAAAGTCTTTCATCTCGTCACGCGACGCCATCACATTCGAATGATTCACTGGAACGCATGTTCCTTCCGTGTGGCTGATGCCGATTCAATCTGCGACTGATTCGCAAAGGGGCTCTTAAAAACATGATCCACTACACGTGCGATCTGTGCGGTCGATCCATCGGAAAACAGCATTTTGTTGCCAAAATCGAAGTTGCTCCTACTTTTGATCCTGACGATCTGACAGAAGATGATCTCGATATCGATCACCTCGAGCAGATTGCGGATATCATCGCCGAAACTGGAACAACCGGCGACGATGACTTCGAAGAACTGACTCCGAAACAGTTCAAGTTTGAACTTTGTTCCCAGTGCTGCCAGCAGTACCTGAAGGCCCCGCTTGGTAAAGTGCGGACAGCCACACGTCTCAAGTACAGCCAGAACTAGGTCGGCCGACCTTTGGTCGGAGTTGCCTGACTGGCGAGACCAGCAGTTCACATGAATCGCATCTCAGTTTTTTTAATCTGCGTACTCTTTTTGGTTCTGCTCCGTACTTGGAGTGGAACCAAAAATCGTATAGGGCCCGCCGAAAAGCTCGACTCAACGGTGAGCCAATCTGCGGAATCTGTGACTGTCAGCGTTTTGCGAGTCGTCGATGGCGACACCCTGCTCCTGACGACCCGAGAACGGGTCAGACTTCTCGGGGTCGATACTCCAGAAACTAAAAAGGAAGGGACTCCAGTACAGTCCTACGGGTTGGAGGCCGCTGAATTCACTCGCCAGTTCTGTGAAGGAAAGACAGTGACTCTCGTGTTCGATCGCGAACGCTTCGATAAGTATCACAGGCTTCTCGCCTTCGTTTTTGTCGGTGATCGTTGTCTGAATGAAGAATTGATTCTCAACGGACTGAGCCCCGCGGTTTTGCAGTACCCGCTTCGCAGTGATATGAAGAGTCGCTTTCAGCAGGCAGAGCGAATTGCGAAAGCGAATCGTCGTGGACTGTGGTCGACTCAAGCCGGGTCACGGAGTGTGGAGCGCTCACCGGAGTTCAGTCCACCCCCTGCGGAGACCGTCCCGCAAACCCGAGACATCGAGCAGGACGCTCCTTATCTGCAGTAGGTTCCGTTCACTCTCCTCATGTTGTGATTCGCCATGAAAATTGCTTTGGTTCAAATGGATGTGAAGATTGGCGAGAATGAGCGAAATCTCTCATTCATGATTGAGAGATTTCGGACCGCCAGAGAGAACTCCGCCGAGTTGGTGATCTTTCCGGAATGTGCGCTGACGGGGTACTGCTTCGACGGAATCGAAGAGGCTGCTCACTATGCCGAGTCGATTCCAGGTAAGTCGACTGCCGCGTTTCAAAAAGTGGTAAGTGAGCTTGGAGGCTACGCGCTGTTTGGAATGATCGAGGAAGATCAAGGGGCCCTGTACAACGTTGCCGTCCTTCTGGGGGCGACGGGAATCGTGACCACCTACCGCAAAATTCATCTTCCGAAATTGGGGGTCGATGTCTTTGCCACTTATGGTGAGAGACCTTTTGAAGTCGTTGAGATCGCCGGTGTTCGACTCGGCATCGGGATCTGCTATGACTGCGCATTTCCTGAATCGATTCGATCCTTGATGCTGATGGGGGCCGATTTAATCGCCTTGCCAACCAATTTTCCATCGGGTGCTGAAGGGATGGTCGATCATCTCATCCGAACCAGAGGGATGGAAAACACCGTCTACTTCGCTGCGTGCAATCGGATCGGCGAAGAGCGAGGATTTCGATTCATTGGAAAGACTCAAGTTGTGGATCCATCTGGAAAGTGGATTGCACTGGCCTCTAGCGACGCTGAAGAAATCTTGTACGCGGATGTCGACCCACTGGTTGCACGGCAAAAGAAAATCGGTCGGCTTCCACAGAAGGAAGCGTTGGACCGCATCGGTGATCGACGACCGGAAATGTACGGGATGGTGACCAATCCGCACCCTGCACCGGGACCTGATCGGGATCGGCCTGTGATCAAAAAGTATTGATGCAATGCCGCGATGGGGATGCGAAATTGGCGTTGATTGCTGAATAGGCTTGCGTTGATCTGCCAATGCAATCAGATTGTGTGGTAAGGGGATGAGAGTGACGCTTCGCATCCCAATTCGAAACAGACCGATTCTGCAAAGCCTGATCATCCGGATCGCTCGAGATTACCTTTGCGGATTCGGAGACCGAAATCCGGTCTGGAAATGGCAGTGATTGATCCATGAGTGAGCAGACTTTTGATGTCGTTGTGATTGGAACCGGCCCCGGAGGAGAGGGGGCGGCAATGCAAGCGACCAAATTGGGCAAGTCCGTCGCAATCATCGAACGACATAGTTCCATCGGTGGAGGATGTACGCACTGGGGAACAATCCCAAGTAAGGCGCTGCGTTTCGCCATCTTTCAGGCGACACAGATCTTCCACAACAAAGTCTTTCGGGAAACTCCGTCATTAAGCATGCCGGACTTCCCTGCTCTTCGACGCAGTGCAGCGTCTGTGATCGAGAAGCAAGTCGACATGCGAAACAGCTTTTATGATCGCAATGACGTCCCGATTATTTTTGGTCACGCTGTCTTTCTTGATCCCCACACTCTCGAGGTGCGCGATGAATATGGGGGAAAGCGACGGCTGCATGCCAGCAATTTCATCATCGCGACTGGATCTCGCCCCTATCGACCCGATGACATCGATTTCAATCACCCGCTGATTTGTGATAGCGATACGATTCTCAATTTGAACCATACGCCGAAGTCGATCACCATTTATGGTGCAGGCGTCATCGGGTGCGAATATGCGTCCATGTTTCGAAATCTCGAATCCAAAGTGAATCTCGTCAATACGCGCGAGAAACTTCTGGAGTTTCTGGATGATGAGATTATCGATGCCCTCAGCTATCACTTGCGAGAGCGTGGCGTACTGATTCGTCACAACGAAAGTTATTCCAAAGTCCAACCGATGGACGATGGAGTCATTTTGCACCTGAAATCGGGTAAACAGATCAAGACCGACATTCTCTTCTGGGCGGCAGGTCGTACCGGGAATACGGAGAACATCGGGTTGGATTCGCTTGGGATCGACGTCGATAAGCGTGGCTATGTCCGTGTAAATGAAGACTTCCAAACGAATGTTCCACATATCTATGCGGTTGGAGATGTCGTTGGTATTCCATCATTGGCCAGCGCAGCTTATGTCCAGGGAAGATACTCTGCTTACCATGCGATCACCGGAAGTTGTGAACGCGCGATGATTCGGGACATTCCCGCGGGGATTTATACCTCACCTGAAATCAGTTCCATCGGTCGAACCGAACGAGAATTGACTGCGGCCGGCGTCCCATATGAAGTGGGGCATTCCATGTTCAAGAGCATGGCACGCGCTCAGATCACCGGCCAGACGACCGGGATGCTGAAAATCCTGTTTCATCGTGAAACCCTCCAGATTTTGGGGATTCACTGCTTCGGATCGACCGCTTCGGAAATTATTCACATTGGTCAGGCGATCATGTCCCAGCCTGGCGAAAACAATACTCTCATGTATTTCGTGAACTCGACGTTCAACTACCCCACGATGGCGGAAGCCTACCGGGTCGCGGCACTCAACGGCTTGAATCGCCTCTTTTAATTGTCGCTGGAGACCTGTGCTTCCAGACATCTCGAAGTGAACATGGTAGCATCTCGAACAGCTTCGCAGATGTGACCATGTTTTTTTTCGGACAGTCGTTTGTGAACGTGACATGTTCCGTTCGCGATCAGAGTCGCGATCGAAGTCACGGTGAGAGGACTAAACGACTGCGAATCACAGAGAAGCAGCCATGGACTTCGTCGTGATTTTTGTTTTCGAGTTGTGAAGGGTGAAAATGCTTCAACTGAAAACGTTGGGTCTGAAGAGATGTCTCAGCCTGATCGCTGCAGTTCTGACGCTCGGATTCTACGCAGAGTTACGCGCTGACGACTTTGGGAATCGCATTCTTGCCGCCACTTACAAGCTGTTTAATCCGACCTCGACTGCCACCTGCATTCTTGTCAAACGCGATGAATCGGATCCAGCGGTCTACGTGGTGACAGCTCAACATGTGCTTGAGAAGGCGAACGGTGATGTGGCGCAACTGGTGCTACGCCGCGAAGAGGATGGTCAATCTTACGTGAGAGTGGATCACCCTGTAACGATTCGCAAGGACATGCAACCACTTTGGACAAAGCATCCTCAGCAAGACGTCGCGTCCTTGAAAGTCACGGAGCCGTTTCCGTTTCCGATAGAGCCATTGCTTCTCAGCGACCTTGCCGATCAGGTCCGGTTGAATGAAGCGAATCCACAAGTGTGCGACCAATTGTATTTGCTAAGTTTTCCCCAGCGGTTCGAAGGGAATCATGTCGGTTTTCCAGTGGCACGTGCGGGAATTTTTTCGACTCCTCCCCTGCTCGATTCAGATGAGTTTCCAACGTTCATCGCGGATTACACGACGTTTGCAGGTGACAGCGGCGGCCCGGCCTTTATCAAATTGGAAGACGGTCGCCCCTTGGTTGTCGGGCTTGCGATCGGCCAAATTTGGCATGGTGAGCGTTTTGGGAGTGAAACCATGGAAACAAATCTCCGCCATGCCATGGGGTTGGGAATTGTTTTGCACAGCCGATTTCTCATCGAGGTCATTGAGCAGAGTGCAACTCAGCCGGTTCCTTCTACGGAAGGGGTGATGAAGCAGGAAGCAACTGTGGAGCGATGAAGCGTCCAATAGCAGGAGCCAAGAAATCGTTTCCTGCGAGCGGCGATGATCAGTCAGATTTTCCAATAGCAATATCCATCGAGCGGTTCCGTCAGGATGAATGCCAAAGACGAGATTGAACAGGGAGTTCGTTTTTCTTTCGGGAAAAACTGGGCGTCATTTCTGACCACGATGGATGAGTCCCGTATTCAGATTGCGATGCAGTCTCTCCGGGATCAGCTAAAGGTCGACACTCTGGAGGGGAAGACCTTTCTTGATGTTGGATGTGGCAGCGGCCTGTTCTCTTTGGCTGCCCGTCGACTCGGGGCCCGGGTGACCTCGTTTGATTACGACGCTGTCTCTGTGGCCTGTGCGCGGGAACTGCGAAAAAAGTACGACGATCACGAAGATCAATGGGTGATCCAATCGGGTTCCGCACTCGATCTTGCCTATTTGAAATCGCTCGGGACGTTTGACGTCGTCTACAGTTGGGGCGTGCTACATCACACGGGCGCAATGTGGGACGCCCTTGAGAACGTGATCGGGAATGTGAACGCCCAGGGAAAACTTGTCGTCGCGATCTATAACGATCAGGGGATTCGTTCGAAGCTCTGGAGAATTGTGAAGCAGATCTACTGTTCGAATTTTCTCGGCAAATGGCTCATCCTTTGGATGTTCATCCCCTGGTTTCTCGTGAGAACGGTCCTTGTCAGTCTGATCCGAATGCGGAACGAGTTCGCGGCCTATCGACGTAATCGAGGCATGTCGATCATGCACGACTGGTTCGACTGGCTCGGTGGCTATCCCTTTGAGGTGGCCACGTTCGATAAGATTCAGAAATTTTATGAATCGCGCGGGTTCACATTGCTGACAAGTAAACGAACTCATCGACTCGGCTGCAACGAGTTCTGCTTCGTTCGTTCGAACTGAAATCCAGAAAAAAAGAGAGCCGCATCCCGTAGAATGCGGCTCTTTAGCTTTTCTCTTGTGCGGCGAACCAAAGTGATTTTTGGCGTCCGGATGATGGTCAATTCATCGATCAGTCGAACTTCGACTCCGCTCACTCCTGTGAGAGAGTTATGTCGTGTAGTCGGCGTTCAGGTGGATGTACTCTGCAGTCAAGTCGCAGGTCCAGTACGTCACTTCCGATTTACCGAGTTTGAACTGCAGATCGATGGTGACTTCCCCGGATCGCATCGAGTTCGAAAGTGCAGCCTCGTCGTAAGAACTGGGGCGGCCAGATTCGTAAATGCTGACACCATTTAACACGAGTGACAGATCCTGTTCCTGAAACGCGACTCCTGCGTAACCTGCGGCGGAAACAATTCGTCCCCAGTTTGGATCATTCCCTGTGATGGCTGTTTTCACGAGTGGGCTGTCGCAAACAGCCTTGGCGACGAGGCGAGCGTCGTGTTCCGTCGGAAGACCTTGAACATTTACTGTGACGAAATGCTGGGCCCCTTCCGCATCGCGAATGATCTTCTTGCAAAGCTCGGTGCAAACATCGTTGAGTACCAACTGGAATGCTTCCAGATCAGACTCGGATGAACAGCTCACACCAGAAGCACCATTTGCAAGCAGCAGTACGGTATCGCTGGTGCTGGTATGCCCTTCGACGGTGACACAGTTGAAGCTCTTGTTCACTGCGTGACGCAACATATCGGTTGCCAATGTCTCCGGAATGGCGGCATCGGTCATGACCACTGCGAGCATCGTCCCCATGTTGGGAGCAATCATCGCTGCCCCCTTGCAGACACCTGTTACTGTGACGCTGACTCCGTCGATCGTGCATTCTCGCGTCACGATCTTCTCGACAGTATCTGTCGTCATGATGGATCGGGCAGCGGTTTCAAGATGTGTGAGCTCTTTTCCGAGTTGACCGGAGACCTCTCGGATTCCTGACTCAATTTTGTCGAGGGGCAGGAATTTTCCGATCACGCCTGTCGAGCAGATCAACACATTTTCTTCGACCGATCCAATTCGTTCGGCGACGAGCGATGTCATCTGCTTGGCGTCCGAGATTCCTCGTTCCCCGGTGCAGGCGTTTGAATTGCCTGAGTTGATGACAACTGCTCGAACCGAGCTGGAAGGAACTCGCTCCCGAGACACAATGACGGGTGCCCCGACCACACGGTTTCTTGTGAAGACCCCAGCGGCCACAGCCGGTTCCTCGCTTGTGAACAAGGCCAGGTCCAGCTTCCCTGATACTTTGATTCCGCAGCAGACACCTGCAGCCTGAAACCCACGAGGGAGGTGTGCATCATTCGACATTGTGAATCCTGCGGTCATGTTTAACTTTGATGGTAAGGAAATCACTCAGGTTTTGACTTGAGCGCAAGTGCAAACTCTTCTCAGTTCTTGGGAGAGAATGCAAGTGAATCGACGTCCAGATCGCCCGCTTACACAAATGTGGCGATCTGACGCTTCGCTGTTCCTCAGGTCAGCGTCGCCAGACCTCCCGTGTTGCTTCAGTTGAAGTCAGCACTGACCCCGCGATTTGTTGGGGGTGACGAAAAATGTCGCAAGATTCTTTCTGAAATGAATCCGGATTGAATTTTAAGGATTTTAACGTGTGAACAAGAGTGACAATTTGCGGGACATTACCGACCAGTGGATTTGTTCGATTCGCGATACTTGCCGGTTGAATCGATGTCTTCCTGATGAAGAGTTCTGAAGATACCAGATCAACCAGTCAGATCCCTGAAATTCTCTAAAAGTGTCAGTAATTCGGAGTATTCAAGAACTTCCTCCGATGAGGCTCGACGATAACCCCGGTGGGTAGCGTTGTGATCACGAGCGAGGTGAACAGGGATGGACCGAAATGTGAATGTGATTGCACTGGTCAAGGACGGAGAACGCTACGTTTTTCTCTACGACGAGGCGAGCGTCGCTCAGCTTTTGCAGACATTGGGCAAGTACGCAGCCGACCCCGAGCTGAATTTCACTTGGTATGACGCCGCGGTCTTGAGCCAGAAAGTGCGCCGTCTTCAAAACGACACGGTGGATTCGACGGACAAACCGTTTCGTCGCACTGCCTGAGTGTCACGAATTGTGAGTCCAATTCATTTCTGCAGAAATCAGCATCGGCAAACTCTGAAATGATTGAAGCAGTTGACCAGTTCCTCCGCCATCTGAAACTCGAACGAAACGCTTCTGAACTCACTGTGAAATCGTACGGCGACGATTTCGCCAGCTTCCACGACTACCTCGAAGATCGTGTCGGAGGAATTACCCACCCCGACCAGATTACCATTCCGATATTGCGAGGATACATCTCCTATCTTCACGAGTGTCAGTACGCCAAAACGACAATCGCCCGCAGACTTGCTTCGCTTCGCAGCTTTTTCCGCTACACGACGCGAGAGGGGCTTACCGCTTCGAACCCTGCCAAAGTCATCAGAACTCCCAGAACGGGCCGCAAGCTTCCGCATTTCCTTTCTACCGAACAGGTTGCTTTGCTGTTAGAGGCTCCGCCAGCGAACGAGCCGGCTGGATTGCGAGACCGAGCGATTCTCGAAACGCTCTATTCCGCCGGGCTGCGTGTCGCTGAGCTGGTCGGATTGAACGTTGGAGACTGGGATCGAGGGGCAAACATTCTTCGTGTCTTCGGAAAAGGTAAGAAGGAGCGTATCGCGCCCGTCGGTTCGTATGCAGCGAAGGCACTCGATGCCTGGTTAGCGGTCCGCTCAGTCGATCCGCATGCGCCGCCGGATGAATTTGATGCGATGTTCCTGAATCGTTTTGGGCGGCGTCTCACCACCCGAAGTATCGGAAGAATGCTGGAAAAGCATCTTCAAGATACTGGACTTGATACAATCACCTCCCCGCATACATTGCGACACAGTTTCGCGACCCATTTGCTGGACGGAGGCGCCGATTTGCGCGCTGTTCAGGAGCTTCTTGGTCACAAGAGTCTCACGACGACGCAGATTTATACTCACGTCAGTACACGCAGGATGCGAGAGACCTACCAGTCTTCGCATCCCCATTCTCAACGTACTGAATAGGTGAACCGGTGTTCGTCGGCACGTGTCACCGGGGACGTGACGTGATTGAGCCGTCGGAATCTCGCAAAACGCGATTCAGGGAATCCAGTTCGGCATGTTCCTGGCCAGATTCGTTGACTCCTGCGGTACGGAACGAATACCCTCGCTGCTGACTTGGAATTCGGTTAGATCTAAGGTGCCCTGTCATGTGTGCTGCTAATAAAAGTGTCCCAGATATCACGGGACGATTTGGTGAGTTCGGACGACGTTTCGTGCCGGAAACACTGACGCAGGCGCTAGATGAGCTGACGGCGGAATATGCCCGCGCTCAGAAGGATCCCGAGTTCCATGCTCAGTTGAGCCATCTCCTGAAAACGTACGTCGGTCGACCCAGTCCGTTGTACTTTGCTGAGCGGCTGACCGAAGAAGTCGGCGGAGCAAAAATCTACTTTAAGCGTGAAGACCTCAATCATACCGGGGCTCACAAAATCAATAACACGATCGGGCAAGCGTTACTCACCTTGCGGATGGGCAAGAAACGAGTGATTGCAGAAACAGGTGCCGGGCAGCATGGAGTCGCCACTGCGACTGCGTGTGCTCGCTTCGGGCTGGAGTGTGTTGTGTTCATGGGCGAAGAAGATATTCGCCGTCAACGGCTGAACGTATTTCTGATGAGGAGCATGGGGGCAGAAGTTCGCCCAGTCACTTCAGGCTCACGAACACTGCGGGACGCTGTGAATGAAGCTCTTCGGGACTGGATGGGGACTGTTGAAACGACTCACTACATTCTCGGTTCAGTCGTCGGGCCGCATCCGTTCCCGATGATCGTTCGCGACTTCCAATCGGTAATTGGCAAGGAAACTCGTGAACAATGCCTGGAGATCACAGGGCGACTTCCTGATGAAGTGGTCGCGTGCGTCGGAGGGGGCTCCAACGCTGCCGGGATGTTTTACCCGTTTGTAGAGGATTACGGAGTTGCGTTGACTGGTGTTGAAGCAGGCGGTCGCGGGAGCGGTCCCGGAGACCATGCAAGTGCCCTGTCCTACGGTGTTCGCGGAATTCTACACGGCAGCTACAGCTATGTACTTCAGGATGAAGATGGACAGACTCAGGATGTTCACTCCATTTCAGCAGGACTCGATTATCCGGGAGTGGGACCTGAACACGCTTACTGGAAAGACACCGGACGTGTGACATACACGACGGCAGAAGATCACGAAGCATTGGCGATGTATCAGAAAGTGGCACGGCTGGAAGGGATTCTCCCAGCGGTTGAAAGCTCACATGCGATGGCACAAGCCATCAAATCCGCCGAGAAACGCACCAAGGATGAAACCGTTGTGGTTTGCCTATCGGGACGTGGTGACAAAGACGTCAATGAAGTCGCAAGATTACTGGGACTGGAGATTTGATTTTGAATGGGAATGACCAATCGAAAATGGCCAGGTGGCTGGATTGGTCCCCGTTAATTTTACAGCTCATCGTCAGTTCGCCAGGATCACCAGGAAAATTCAGGAGTCTCCATTGTCGTCTCGCATTGCCAACACATTTGCTCAGTTGAAGTCGCAAAATCAAATGGCGTTTATGCCATTCATTACGGCTGCCGATCCCGATCTTGAGACGACCAAGGAGGCGATTCGAACTCTGGCCTCCGCGGGAGTTGATTTGATCGAAATCGGATTTCCTTACAGCGACCCTGTTGCTGATGGGCCGGTGATTCAGGCCAGTTATTCACGGGCGCTGGCAAAGAAGTCGAAGGTTGCGGACATCTTTGTCGCGATCAAGGAATTAAAAGCCGAATCCGTGCCACCGCTTGTGGCAATGGTTTCCTATGCAATTATTTTTCGAACCAGCATCGACAAGTTTTTGAGTGAATGCGTCGAGAGCGGCATCAGTGGCTTGATTGTGCCTGACCTGCCCGGAGCTGAAGCTCAGGAATTATTTGAAGCGACGAAAGCTGTCGGCCTCGATCTCATTCAATTGATTGCCCCAACGACACCGCGCGAACGCGTTAAGGACATTTTGAGCGTCTGCTCTGGGTTCGTTTACATCGTCGCTGTCGCTGGGACAACAGGAGAGCGTTCAGAAGTTGCGGACGCCCTGCTCAAACAACTGGCATGGCTGAAAGACGAAACGACTCTGCCGTTGGCAATCGGTTTCGGGATCAGTCGGCCTGACCACGTCGATCCGCTCCGAGGACTTGCTTCCGGGGTGATTGTCGGAACCGCTGCTGTTCGGTTCTTCGAAAAGATCGCCAACGAGCCGGAGAAGAAGGCAAGTCATCTCGAAGGCCTGAAAGATCTTGCACAACAGATGGTGGCTGCAACCCGAGTGACTCAGTAGCCCGCCAGCAGTCTTGTTCTGCGATTGTCGAAATTGCCCAATCGGGCCGAGTGATCATGCTTCGCAGTTGAATGCAGCGACGACATCATCGTTCAGGTGTCGAATCGCTCACGGTTTCCGATGATGCGCGAGCAAGCTGATACACCAGATCAACCAACTTTTCGCCGTCGAGCGGCTTTTTTAGATAGGCGTTGAATCCCGCCTCAAAGCTCTCGTTCCGATGTCCCTCTTCTCCTCCTGCAGAGAGGGCGAGAATTGGGGTATCGATCCCTTGCCGACGAAGCTCCGCGGCAGCTTCCAATCCATTCATGATCGGCATCTGGACATCGAGGACGAGGACGTCAAACTGCATCGGGGACGCGTAAAACTTCCGCACCAGTTCCACCGCCTGTTGGCCGTTCTCCCCTGCCGTGACGACAGCCCCAGCATCTCTCAGAATGTGCTGGACGACAAATCTGGCATCTCGCCGATCATCAACAAATAAGACGTTCAGACCATTTAATCGTGTTGAGTTCATTGTTCGGTCGACTCTTCTGTTAAAAGAAAGAGCACTTCTATTTCGACGCTGCCCCCTGAGATCGATTCTGTTCACGGGGCGCATTTCAAATCGCGTGCGATGATTGGTGCTTTTTTGATTTTAAGGAAGAATTCTCAGAGGTGTGTCGAAAATGCCATACTTTGTGTAAGTCGCCTCCCAATAAATGGTTAACGTCGCTCAGAGAGTCCTGTGGATATGCGGAGCTGATGGCAATCCGGAAACGTTCTTCTTATCGCAATCATCCCCAGTCGCTTACCTCAATGGATGACGGGAACCGCTTAGCTCGATTCAGGATGCGATGTCGACAGGGAACACTCTGGAAATGACGGAAGAATCCGGCCAACGCAATACAAATGCCGGCAGGTGCTAAACGATCATCGAGATTGCAATGAAGTGTGCTGCGCTGCCAGCGACAACGAACATGTGCCACACAGAATGCAAGTATCTCGCTCGATTGTCATACCAAAGGAAGAGGGAGCCGAAAGAATATAGTAGCCCTCCTGCGACGATCCACAGAACGGCGTCCAGGTTGGCTTGAGGAGCGATCACAAACAGGCTCATCGCAGGAAACCAGCCGAGGAGCAGATAGAGTTTTTGTCCGGTGGCAGAGAGATAACCCGTTTTCAGAATTGAGTAGGCACCTGCAGCCGCTAAGCACCACATGGAGATCGTCAGTATCGGCCAGTAACCGTGCCTGAGATAAACCGCAGCGAAGGGAGTATATGTCCCGGTGATCAGAAAGAAGATGCAGATCTGATCGATCTTGCGATAGAAGTGTCGACGTTTGACGTCATAGAACGCGTGTGAAAGCATCGACGCAGCATAGAGGGCAACAAGGCTCACACTGTACGCCACGCACGCAACAACGATCCAGGGATCGGGTGATCTCCACGTGTGCCGGATGAGCCAAGCCGCTGCGAGTAGGCTGCCGACGAATCCTAATCCATGAGTTAGGAAGTTGGCGAACTCATCGGGAGGGCGGATTGCGCGCTCGATCCCTTTTATCTGCGGCGTGATTTTCCCAATGTTCTCAGTCGAATTGGAAACCACGCTTGGGGGAGATGAATCAGTCGTCGCCATTTTTGAAATTTAATGGATCTAAATAGATGAGTCTATATTGGAACGGACACGATCAATTTTGCATTCGCTGAATGCACTTCATGTCAGTAAGGAATGGGGCGACGCCAAGTTCGTCCAGTGGACTTCGTTCAGGGAAGATCCTGAGTGCCTGACTCGCCAATGAAGACTCCCCGATTTGAAGCACCATCACGATGATCAAACCGGGGAGTGAATTTCAAATTAACTGAGAAGTGACTCGTTCGGTATCAGCCGTTCTTGTGAGCTGCTCCGTTGGATTTGGCTTGATTCCGCTCGGCCTCCATCATGCGGTTCGCGCCGTAGACACGGTTTCCATAGGAGTTGCCGTACCCGTACCCATACCCATAGCCATAGTAGTAGCCACCGGATCCATCCCCGGTTGCACGAGTGAATTCCTTCGGACTTCCGAATGTATTCACGATACAACCGCGGAGATTGGCGGATGCTGATCGCAGTCGTCGGACAGCTTCGGCGCACTTTCTCTTCGTGTCAGCGGAAGCGCGGATCACCAGAAGTGCAATGTCACATTTCTGCGAGACGATCGCCGGGTCTGAGACCATCAGCACTGGCCCGCAGTCGACCAGAATCAGTTCGAACTGTGTTTTTAATGTCGCCAGGAGCTTATCGAACTTCTCTGACTGGAGGAGTTCGGCTGGATTGCGAACTGAGCCACCAGCGGTCAAAAGCGTGAGCCCGTCGAGTTTCGTGCTAAGCAGGCAGTCGTTTACTTCTGCTTCACCCTTCAGAATGTCCGAAAGGCCTGTGCCGATCTCAAGATTGAAGAACCGGTTTTGTGTCGGTGCCCGCATGTCAGCATCAATGATTAGAGTCTTAATGCCGAGCTCCGAGAACGATGCTCCGAGGTTTGCCATAATCGTCGACTTACCGTCTTTGGTTTGGCAACTCGAAACCATTGCTGTCCGAAGGTTCCCCTCTTTCACCTCTCGCAAAAAATAAGTCCGAAGCAAACGGAAGGATTCCGCTTCTGGGGCAAGAGCATTCACGATCATGCGGGATGCATTTCGGTTGCTACCTGATCCACGAATTCGCCCAACTTGCCCAATGACCGGCAGCGACAAGACTTGGTCGATTTCGATTGGTGATCGGAACCGGTTGTCCATCTGATCAAGAACGATCGCTAAACAGACTCCACCGAGAAGGCCCAAAATGAGACCACCGGCACCACAAATCGGAAGTGAAGGCCAAACAATCTCACCTTCTTCTGGAGCATCCAAAACTTCATGAGCGTAACCACTCAAACCGCTTGCAGTGTCCATCTTACGCAGCTGATCGACTGTCCCGTCGAACAGAGCCTGTTTCCTGGTAATTTCGCCTAGAAGCATTTTGTCTCTGAGCTCGAACTCAATCAGCTCCTTGGACTGTGCTTCAGCAGCGGCCGCCTGTGCTGTGAGTTCGTCTTTCCGTGCAGAGAGAGACACCAACTCGTGTCGAAGATAGCCCAGGTAGGTTTGAGCAATCTTGCTCGGAGTCATTTGATCGAAGATTGTCGTAAATTCCGATTCCTTGCGGGCGTTCTTGATGACATCTTCCACCATCTGAATTCGCTTTTTCAGATTGATGACGTCCGGGTGGCCCTGTCGGAAATTGGACTCCAGTTCCGCGAGTTGTGCTCGCAATGAAGTCAGAAGGTCATATTGAGCAGTCGCCGCCGCCAGACGGTCTGGTTGATTCTTTAGAAAATCTGCCGACTGCCCTGAGGAGAAGCTGACATAGGTCGTCAGACGCTGAAGGCTCTCTGAATCAATCAGAGACATCAGTTCGAGAGGCTCGAGATTGTCCAGGTCAATGTCAGCGAGGCGCTCTTCGATTTTCTGAAGACGCGTCAACGCGGTAGTATATTGAATGTCGATAGAAAGACGTTCGTCTTCCAGTCGCTTGAATTTGTCCATGTAGACGTTTCCGCTCCCATCTCCGGCGTAAAGAACTGGAGCGGACCGACGAGCAGCGACGTATTGGTCTTCAGATTTTCTCAATTCGAGAGCGAGCTTATCGCGTGCCTCGTTGATGAGAATATAAGCTGCATTCATGGTTTTGGAGATCTGCTCATCCAAAAACGATTCGTACTCGAGGACAATCGCTTGCAGGATTTTGAGTGAATCTTGCGGATCTTCGTGACGGAATTTGATTGTCAGACTTCTCGCATCGCGTGCCGAGCCACTTCCCCCCTTGGCGAGCTTTAGCTGCTTGATGACATATTTGCCTGGTGAAAATGTCGGATCGGAAGCAAGTTTGTCCTGAAAGAAAGGCATCTCCTGCCAGTTGGCACGATCCAGTGCTTTAGAAATGATGCTTTGACTTTGGACAATCTCAATATGGTTAGCGAGCGTTTCGGCGTTAATTCTGTCCTCTGACCACGCGCCACTGGTATTGTCGTCCTTAGGGCGAACGTCTTTGAGAGTGATTAAAACCTTCGCTTTAGACTCGTAGACTTCCGTTGCGTTTGCCCAGTAAACAACACCTAGCAGAACGCCAATTGCTGCGCAGCAGAGAATGACGGCGGATCGACCCTTGATGATCCCAACGATGTCCATTGCCGGCGCAGATGCGGGAGCTGGTGGAGCGTTAGGATTTTTGCCCGGAGTGAGATTTTCCGGGATGTTTACGTAATCGTTCATGTTTTCGGTAATCTGAGTTCGAATTCCAACCGTTAGCAACCGAATCTTGATCTTGGATGAGAATTGAAGACCAATTGACGACGAGGCAGCTCTCGACTTTAGAGTTTCTTGGGCTGGAAGGAAAGTTTTTATTAAGTGAACACTCTGAGATTGCCCAAATGCACCTTGTGCATTCATTCAATTACATTAACACGCCCAGCTTTTCCTCAGTCTCCAATTTGACTAAGTGCTTCATTTAGAACGATTGCCAAAAACCGATTCAATGTTCGATGTTGGGTTGCTTTAGAAAGCTCCCTCTCTCAGTAGTACCGTTTTCACGGTTCTTCCAAGAATGAAGATGTCCAACCAGAACGACCAATTCCTGACGTAATATGCATCGAATTGGCTACGCCGCTCGAATGTCGTGTGATTCCTGCCTGAGATTTGCCAGAGCCCGGTGATGCCGGGGCGAACTCGCTCGTACAATGCAAGCCGCTCTCCGTATAACACTGTCTGCTCAGTCATAAAGGGGCGGGGCCCCACAAGGCTCATGTCGCCGCAGAGAACGTTCCAGAGTTGAGGTAACTCATCAAGGCTCGCTTTTCTGAGCAGGTTTCCAATGCCGGGAATGATCCGAGGATCGTTTTTCAGTTTCTGATTGAGATCCCACTCAGTCTTCATCTCCGGATGTGCATTGAGATAGTCGATGAGTGCCTGATCTGCATTCACGACCATTGTACGAATCTTCCATGCACGGAAGGTTTTTCTGTCTTTTCCGACCCGATCCTGGCTGTAGAAAATCGGACCTGGCGAGTTCCACTTCATACAGACATACGTGACGATGAAGAGAGGAACGAGAATGGGGCTCAGCAGCAGGGACCCCAAAAGCACTGCAGAAATATCAAAAGCTCGTTTACAGAATTGTGCCCAAGGATCGAGTAGCCGTTCTCGATAGCAGATCCCCAGCAGTCCGCCAATATCCTGAGTGTGGTTCCACAAACTCGGGTATTCACTGAACCCCGGAATCACGACGACATTCGGGATCTCTTTGCAGTGGTGGACTAGCTCAGACACCGTTTCAGAATGATTCTCACTTGGGGCAATCACCGCCCAGCTGATGTGGTGTTTACGGGCGATTGCTGAGAGATTGTGCAATGTGCCCAGTGAGTCAGCATTGTTCGGGCCGAGGAGATGGTCTTGGATGTAACCGACAGGTCGGAGGCCAATTGAAGATTTTTGCTTAAGAACTTGAATCAGTCGTTCGCACGAATCTTTGGGGCCAATGACGACCGCAGGCTGACCCCACCAAGATAGGTAAGAGAGAACAGAACGCGCGGTGCATCGCACTGGAGGGCAGATCATCAGTGCAAGCATTGAAAGGACGACAGCGAAGACTGAGCGGTAAAACACATCGTGGCCTGACGCGACCGCAAAAATGAACAGCACCACTCCCGCCGCTAATGTCCCACGAGCGATTGTTCGCATCTCGGTGATCGGGTTCAGGCCGATTCCGGGGTACAACGACAGGAGTGTGAATATGCTGATAAACACCAAGCTGTAGAGACACAAATGGGGCCCCAAAGCGATTGATTGGGGGGCATTCGGAAGGAAAAAAGTCAGTGCAGTCGAGGCGACCAGCGTGCAAAGTAGCAGTCCGACGACATCCAGAAAAAGCAGCGGCAATGCAGACTTAAAATTGTCAAAAGACCTCTTCAGGCCTCGAACAATTGAAGAGGTTTCGGCGCTGGATGGTGATGATACTGGGACGCCAACTTTTACTGGTGATGGAGCTTCGTGCTGAAGATTCGACTTTGAATTCCCTTTCGCAGGGGGGCCATCCGATACAGCGATCGTCGTTTCGCTTGAATCTGAATCAAGGGAACTTCGAGTAGCAGAAGAATGCTGTGTCATATTAACTATCGTCCTCAGTAATCTCGAGAACTCATCAAGGTTCGGTCGCAGACCCGACGCCATTTGTTCTGAATAAAGCTCGCGTCCAAGAATCCATGCAAAACATTTGACGCGAGTCTAACTAACAACCCAATTGTAACCGAAACGCTGCGTCCAAATCCGTCTGGAAATCGCGTGCCAAAGGCTCCAAATTTTCAATATTTGAGGGCTGTAGAGCATTTTCGGCTTCGAATGCTTGTGCGCTCATGGGTTTTGGCCGGTTGACGCCGTAAGCTGTGGTGTTTGGGAGTTCTAACTGCAATCCCATGGAAAGCCTGAGTCGACCCGCTTACATCTTTTCCAGCCCCTCCACCAAAAACAATCGAAAAGTGTGAAATTCTGATTTATTCGAAGATCTGATGCGAGTTGTACAAACGGCCCATGTCGCAGTAGATCGATGTTCGGGATGTGTCGGTTTCAGCGAATCCAATGGAATATCCAGCAATATTCGTTTTGCCTCAGCTACTAACTGAGAAGACTACGGATTTCCCCTAGATTCACTCGCGGGTATTGGCTGATTGCGGGTAAAGGCCCTGTGAACAGATCGTAAATGCATCAATTTCTATTTGTGCAGAATCTGTTTTAAAACAAAAGCACGCCATTGTGCCCTGCTCATGTGCGTCCTGTATTGGTTCGTCTCAGATGGTGTGGTTTTGCGACACAGCTGACAAGTGGCAACTTGTATGCAGTGTTTAATCGATTCTGTTTTTTCCTGTGGCTCTGAGCCCTGTTGATGTTAGCGTCTCGGCGCACACGTTTCTCAATGAGTGAATCGGACCGACAAGGGGGTGCTTCTTTACGGAAGTGGGAGCATTGATTGTCGCTTAGCCTTTTTTGATCTCCCAATATGCCATCTGGGTGGACGTCGTACTTACCAGAGGCAGGTGAGGTGCGAGGAGGTTGCAAATTTGAACTCTCAGTTTATAGACAATAAGGGTGCGATTGTGGTCCCAGCGGATGGCGTGTTTGAAGTGAAGCGCCGCTTTTCCACGTGTCTGAACCTGATTTCGGGATGAACATTACGAAATTTGGAAAGACTTCGTGCAAAGGGTCAAAGCTCGATCTAGAATTTAACTCATTGCGCAGTAGTGACTAATGGATATTGACTTGTGGTTCAGTACCACTCCAAATTTTCTTGCATCGACCGACGTATGCCCGCGTGATGCTGGCTACGGAGATTATTTAGACGGGGGGTTGGCGTAGTATGCGTGAAAAGCGGTACTCGCTACTAACTGGGGGAACAGGTCTGGTCGGGCAAAGTGTGCTGCTTGACCTCATGCGATGTGGATTGCCAGTCGCAGTGTTGGCGAGAGCCACGCGTGACCAAAACGCAGCGGCGAGGATCGAGCTGCAAATGCGTGCAGCTGAAAAGCAATTCAACCGTACCTTTCCGAGACCAGTTGTTATCCCGGGTGAATTGACTCATTCCGAGTTGGGGATGTCGGAGGCAGACCAGCTTTGGGTTCGACGCCATTGTCAGAATGTGATCCACTCCGGAGCGTCGTTATCGTTTCGTCCAGCGCATGTGCATCCACAAAATGAACCGTTTACAACGAATGTGGATGGGACGCGCTCTTTGGCGGAATTCTGCCTGAATCACGGAATTCAGGAGTTTCATCACATTTCTTCTGCTTATATCTGCGGGCGGAGAACTGGTCGGGTCTTCGAAGATGAAACGAACGTGGGGCAGGACTTTTCCAATGACTATGAGAAGAGTAAATGTCAGGCTGAGGACCTGCTGAAAGAAGCATTTCGTCATCAGTCTTTGACGATCTATCGCCCTTCGATTGTCATCGACCCACGCCCAGGGGCGATGCAACTCGGGGATCGTACGATTTACCTGGCATTCAGTTTACTTCAACTGATGGCGAAGAAGTCCGGGTTGCCCGACATTTCAAAAGTTGTTGAAGGGTTGGGACTGACTGGGACTGAGCATAAAAACATCGTTCCGGTTGAGTGGATTTCTCGCATCATCGTGCAAATTGTGCGGCGTCCAAATTTGCACCAGAGTACGTACCATCTTACACATCCAGTCGGTACAACATTTCGAGAGTTGATGACCGGCTTTTATGAAGCCCTCAAATCACAAGGATTCCGGAAGTCAGTTGTTGAGGCTGATGTGGGAGATACTGCAGGGCTGAATCTTTTGATCAGCCAATTCGTTGGAACCTTTCAGCCATATTTTCGCGACGACCCTGTTTTCGATCAGACCAACCTGCTGAAAGCACTTGACGTTTGCGGCGACGAAAATTGTCCGGACATGAGCCGTGTATCGGTGTGTTCATTGGGACAACGACAAATCCACGTCGACCAATCTGCATCGCCGGAATTCAAACATGCGGTCAATTCAGCGGGAATCTGGCGCGGTTTGGCAGGGGAGAATTCGTCTTTTTCAGAGATAGATCGTTGCGACACTGAGGCTGAATGGGGGCTGGTCCTTTCTGGAGAGAATGGCGGAGATTGGGTGATTTCCAGTCGAACTGATGGATTCGTCCGCGCTGAAGGTGGAGCAGAGTCCGCGTCGATGAGAATTTACTGCTCAGCACAGACATGGGAACAGGTTTTGAGGAAGCAGGTGTCGTTGATCGACGTCTACGAGGACGGGCAGATCCATCTCGAATGTTGTCAGTCAAACATCGAAGAGAGTGAGCTGAAGTCACGGTTTATGAAACTTGCTGAGCAGATCATGCAGGAAGCTCATTTTGATTGTGATGGAAGAGATGTGAGCCTTGATGTCCGCTAAATTTGCAAACTCTGGTCACTCAATTGAGTCGAGTCATCCAATTGCGCTCGCAATTGTCGGGATGGACTGCTGTTTGCCCGGTGCATCGAATCTCGCAGAGTTCGAAACGTTGCTGTTTGCTGGAAAGAGAGGGTTTTCTCATCTTCCAGAGGGGAAACTTGAACGAGAACTTTATTTCGACGAACGCCGAGGACAGCCCGGAAAGACCTATACGACTCTGGGAGGAATCGTTCCAGATCGTGTGCTTCGACTTCAGCAGTGGGGGATGAGTGCCAAAGAGATTGCATCCATCGACGTCGTCCATCAGCGTTTTTGTGACGTTGCTCTGAGTGCCTGGGAGTCCGCGGGTTTGCGAGGAGGAGATTCTCGGTGGCGGAAGACAGGAGTATTCGTTGGACATTCTGGAGCGACACAGAATGGCGGCAAACTGAATCTCGCTTCACTCATTGAAGAAGGTCTCGACTTTCTCAATGATCAAGCTGAGATTCAGAAAATCCCGGCAGGAGTCCGGGCAGAAATGCTGCATCGGGTTGCCTCAAAGATTCGATCATCTCGTCCTCGGCGAGATGAAATACAAAATCCCCGCTATCAGGCGTACACTGCTGCATCATTACCGGCGACGCTGCTGGGGTTTGATGGTCCGAGGATCGTCTGCGATGCTGCCTGCGCCTCTTCTCTATTCGCCATGCAGCAGGCGATTCACGCGATTCGCCATGGTCGCATCGAAGCAGCGATTGTCGGTGGAGCGACGACCAATGGGGTCGACAATCTCATTCTGTTTTCACAATCGCAGGCGTGTAGCGATCGCGGTTCTTATCCATTTGATCAAGACGCAAGCGGTCTGATCAGTTCGGAAGGATATGCTGCTGTCGTCATTGTCCCACTGGAGACAGCGAGAGAACTGAAGCTGCCGATCCGCGGTGTGATTGAAGGGCTGGGAACATCCTCTGATGGGCGTGGGAAGTCTTTATGGGCACCACGTGCTGAAGGACAGCAGCTTGCAATCAGACGGGCGTATCCAGACGACCATCCCCTGCAAATCGACTATCTGGAGGCTCATGCCACCAGTACGCAGCTGGGGGACGCGACGGAATTGCAGGCTGTCAACGGAATCCTGCAGTCAATCGATGCTGGTGTCAACGGAGAGCCGTTACTGATCGGAAGTTTAAAGTCGAATCTCGGTCATACATTGGAAACCGCCGGCGTTGCGGGGTTGGTGAAAATTCTCCTCGCGATGAAGAGAGGGGAAATTCCTGAGACGGTCGGCTACACCTCACCTAATACGGGATTCGATTGGTCATCGAAGTCGATTCAGGTCGTCAACAAACGTCGACCGTGGAAACCGAAAACAGATGTTCGACGGGCAGCTGTCAGCGCATTTGGTATCGGGGGACTCAACGCCCATTTGTATGTACGCGAGCCGGGCAATGGAACGGGGTCGAGTGTCGAACGCCGATTGCCGTTATCTCATCTTGATGAACCTATCGCGATTGTTGGGCGCGGAGCGGTCCTACCCGGCGCGCATCATTTGGAGCAATTTCGCCAGTTGCTCAGGTCGAAGACATCAGCGATCGGCCCTGCTCCTGCAGATCGATGGCGAAACCAAATCGGAGTGAAGTCCTCTTCACAACCGGCTCCGTTTCAGACACCGACTTGTCTGGGCGGCTTTATCCACGATTACGAATTTGATAGTCAGAAATATCGAATTCCACCAAAGCAGGTTCGACAGGCGAATCCGTTGCAGATGATGCTGCTGGATGCGGTGAGTCAGGCGATTCACGAGGTTGACCAAGGACTCTGGAATTTCAATCGCCAGAAGACTGGCGTCGTCATCGGGACGATTTTCAGTGGAGATTTCGGAAGTCAGCTGCAATTGGGACTCAGACTTCCCGAGATTTCCAAAGCGATTCGGTCCGAACTTCTCGGGTGGGGGCTCTCGAGTGACCAGGCGGAAAAAATTCTCACGAAATATCGTGAGGATGTACTTGCCAACCGCCCTGCTCTTCTTGACGAAACAGGCAGTTTTACAGCGAGTACACTGGCGTCACGCGTTGCAAAGACCTTCGATTTGATGGGTGGAGCATGCGCGATCGATGTCGATGATGCATCTGGTCTGGCGGCGTTGAATCATGCTCTCGATCAACTTCGATCAGGTGTTTGGGACGTTGCAGTTTGTGGAGCAGCAGAACGTGCAATGGATCTTGCAAAGTTCGAGCAGCTCGATCGGAAAGGTGCTCTTCTTCGCACTAACAACCCATCGGATATTAATGATCAATCCAATCGACTCCTTCCGGGAGAAGGAGCGGTTGTCTTCATACTCGAGCGATTAAGCGTTGCGAGAGAACGGGGGCATTCTGTCTTGGGGGTGATCGATGGAGTCCATTGTGACATGCGACAAGTGAGCGTCGATCAAGATGATCAATCCCAGCGGAAATTTGACCGTTCGTTGGTCCGTCAAATCGGATATTTGACAGGAGCCCAGACGTGTGTTGAGTTGTTGAAACAGACGATACTCTGGGAAGAGAATCCGGACGTCCCTCAGTTGCCGCAGATCAGCTGCCAGGCTGAGGATGGTTTACACTATCAGCTCGATTATCGAACTGCTTCCCAGCCAGAGAAGCAAGATTTGAAACAGACGTTGAATCAAATGGCTCCGACTTCGTCACAAAGCGATTCGAAACCCGACGTGCATAGCCCCCAAGCGGATCAGATGTCTCTGGAGACAGCGCCTCCCCAGGACAATCCTCATTTGATCCGGACAGAATACAAATATTCCATGGCACCGACAGATTCTCAAGATGTTCTTGTTCGTCTCGCTGGCGCGAATACACAGCGGTTGATTGAACAGATTGATCTCGCACTGCAACGACCAGATCAGGCGATGATGAATCGCTCGTCAGTGTTTGCATCGGGAACCCCTTCTCGATTGGCAGTGATTGCAAGTTCGCCTGAACAATTAAAAACACGTTTGGTGGCTGCGAGAAAGCGGTTGTCGGAAGGGCGATTGCGCGGTGTTTTCGAGACGGATCGCACGATTCTCTGGCAGGCAAAAGATCGGGCCTCCCGAACAGCTTGGGTCTTCCCTGGGCAGGGATCGTATTATGTCGAGGGCCCTGCTCTGCTTGAAAAAGGTCAAACTGCTAGCGAAGTTCTGAATGCATTTGACGCCGAGATTGGCTCGATTGGGCTTTCTCCTCTGAGTGCACTTTTGAAGTCACCTCAGACGTTTTCTGCGGATGACATCTGGATGAACCAGCTTTGGGTACTGGGGTGCAGCTTAGCACTGACGGCTGAACTCAAAGCCCGTGGATGGAGCCCGGACGTCGTGTTGGGACACAGTTTTGGAGAGTATGCTGCGCTCGTTGCCTGCGGCGTCCTGACGATGTCGCAGGTCGTTCGAATGGTGAAGTCACGTTCAGATGCGGTCTGCCTTACAGTTCGTGAACCGGGAAGGCTCATCTCTGTCAGAGCAACTCCAAGTGAGGTGAGTTCTGCGATTCGTCGTACCGGAATCGCAGCGACGATTACTCACATGAATGCGCCTCAGCAAACACTGGTGGCGACAGAAGTCGCTCTCGTGGAAACGTTGAGAAAAGAGTTGACGAATTCTGGATTCGCGAGCGTCGTCATTCCGGTTCCAGTGGCATATCACACCCCACGAATGGCAGATGCTGCGGAGATCCTGAGATCCTGTTATTCAAAGGAATGCTTCCTGCCGCCGAAATATGGATTCCTCTCGACAACGTCGTCGAGGTATCTGGCAGAGCCTGACGATCTGCGTCATTCACTGGTCTCTCAGATGAATAACAGCGTCATCTACGCGCCGGCGATTCAGCGACTTGTCGGGGACAATGTTGACCTGATCATCGAGGTAGGACCAAACCAGATCCTCAGTCGAATGAATCAGGAAATCTGCGGATCGGAAACGCTCAGCTTGAGCCTGGACGTTCCCGGGCGATCAGTTGAAGAACGGTTGCTGTTACTTCAGGCTGCGACTGAAATTGTCGGGGCGTCACCAGCCAGCACAAGGATTGTGGGAACAGCGACGAATGTGAGTCCGGGTGCGGCCTTGACGCAGTCTAAGAAGGCTGAAGTCGAAATTATCGATTTCCGACGAGCTGGTCTGAAGCGGGAGTCCAACGACGTTCGTCAGGAACTCACCTTCGGACAACGCGCTGCTGTCGAGCAGTCCTTTCCATCTCAAGTGGATGAGAGCAATTGGATCGAACCGCCTGTAGTTCGTACTCCTGACGCGGAATCTCCGCCTGTGCAATCGCTTCCGATACCGTCTTCGAGCGGGTCGGGAGTTCAGATTGAAGAGATACGCGAATTCCTGATGACCGTCGTGATTGATCTGACAGGATATTCGCCTGATGTCGTTGATTTCGATGCAGACCTCGAAGCTGATCTTGGCATCGACAGTATTAAGAAGGCTCAGATTATTGGGGAGTTGGCAGTCGTTTTTGAATTGTCTGTGGCACCGAACGACATGTCGATGGGCGAGTTACGAACCCTGTCGCAGATTGCTGAAGTCGCTGCCCGATTAGGAAAAACGCAACAGGCAGTGATATCACCAAAGTTGCCTGTGGAGCAGAGCCTCGAAAGTGATGTCAGTGATCCGACCATTCTTCAAGGACACATAACGGGATCGGAAGCAGTTTTTGACGCAGTTGGAGCGGAAAGGTTTCTGATTGACCTTGTCGTCGATCAAACTGGATATGCGCCCGACGTGGTTGATCTCGATGCAGAGCTTGAGGCTGATCTGGGAATTGACAGCATCAAGCAGGCCCAGTTGCTGGGTGAGGTTCAACTGCAGTTCAGCCTCCCGGTGAGTGCTATCCAGGGGCGGACATTATCCTCATTCACGACGCTGAGAAAAATTCTGGAGTTCCTCAAGGAAACGGTGGACGGGAGTTCGGACCGAACTGTTGAGGGCAACGGGCAGCAAAATCACCCGGCATCCCCACTGGAAGAGAATGAACCGTTAAAAAAAAATGGCCCGTTTCATCGTGAAACGAGATTAGATGAGAGCGAAGCTGCCCAGTTCGATCGAAATGTAGAAGCTCCCAACGGTGTTGAAGAGGTTCGGGGCGTTGATCTCGGGGACGAAATCTCCGAGCAGATTTCTCGTCTATTTCTATGTTCGTCTACCGGTAACGTTGGCGAGGGGCGGAATGCCGGTCGTCAGCGAGGGATCGAGAACAAAAAGACTGTTCGTCACGCCCTTCGTCTGTTGATTGACATGAAGGCGGCAGAAGAATCTTCTTCCAAGCTTTCGGACACTGTTGTCGCGGAACTCACGGGGCTTGCGGAAGGTGCGGGGGTCTCTCTCCCTTCTGTGCTGCGCGCACACAGAATCTTCAATTCGACGTCTGTAAACGGGGCTTCCGGTAAAACTGCTCGCGGCGTTTCTGTTCTCAGTAAGCCCCTGTCTATCGCGACTGTTGAAGAGAAGAACGGACCGCAGCTGCATCCTGATCAGTCGATGCGCTTCGCGATGAGAATTGCGGAAGCTTCGCAACGAGAAGGGATATCGCTAGAGCCGAAGTTCAGCGGTCCAGCTCTTGTTGTCGGAAATAATCAGGTTGCCCGTGCCATTCAGCAGCAGTTCCAGCAGCAAGGTCTCGACTGTTTTCTGGTTCCCGATGTCTCCAGTCTCGAAGAACTTGATCGGGCGTTGAGTGGAGTGTGGGCGCGGGCATTGACCCCGCACCTGTTCATTACGACGTCCCATGATGAGAGCTCTCTGCGTGATATCAACGTGGCAGCTTGGAAAAGGCGGCGATTTGCTGCTGTTGAGGTTCCCTATCGAGTCTGTCAGTTGTGGATGCAACGGATGATCGATGATGGGAAAATGGATGGTGCCAGCGTTGTTGCAGTGATGAACCTTGGCGGCGATTTTGGGTTCAGCGGTCAGACCTGCGAAAGTCCTGAGGGAGGACTCGGAGGACTGATCAAAGCGATGTTGATCGAGGCCTGGATGCGGGGCTTCCGTGCGACTCCGATGAAGGTGATCGACGTGGCTCCGGGAACATCCTCGCGGCAGATTGTTCAAGGTATCTGGCGCGAACTCGCTGTGCCGAGCTACGACATGGAAGTTGCGATTCATGGGGATCAGCGATACGCGGTGCAACCTGTATATCTTCCTCTGACCTCCTCGCTCGAGCCACATCCGACGGGTGGCAATGGGCATTCAAGGGTGCGTAGCGGCGGCACATGGGTGGTCACCGGCGGAGCACGTGGGATTACATCTGTCGTTGTCCGCGAGCTTGCGAAACGGCACGATCTCAAGCTGCATTTGCTGGGAACCGCCCCCGTTCCGAAGATCAGCGACGAACTTCGAGTTCAGGCTGACTGCGATCGCCTCCAGTTACGGCGCTGGGTGATGGCTGAAGCAGCGAGAAAAAAGCAGAACGGGATGGAGGCCTGGCGGAACATCGAAAAGGGACTCGAGATCGACGCCACGATCAGGCTCTGTAAGAGTGAGGGGATTCAGGCGACCTATCATTGCTGCGACGTGTCGAACTTTGAACAAGTCCAGCAAACTTTGACTGTCATTCGTCGCACTCACGGGGCGATCTCAGGCGTTATTCATGGGGCCGGTATTGGTCAGGATGCGCGGTTCGATCGCAAACGTCCGGATAAAGTTGATCAATGTCTGCGAGCCAAAATTGATGGCTGCATCAATCTGATGGACGCAACGAGACAGGATGCACTGGAATGGTTTGTTGCGTTCGGTTCCATCAGCGGACGTTTTGGAGCGAATGGACATACCGACTACTCGTTTGCCAATGACAGCCTCGCAAAACTGGTTGGTCGTTATCGTCGTGAACGCCCAGAAGTATTTAGCGTGACGTTTCACTGGCATGCGTGGGGCGATATCGGGATGGCGACGAAGCCTGAAACGAAACTTGCGCTGGAGATGATTCAGCTGGAGTTTATGCCGGCCCAAGAAGGGATTGCTCATTTTCTGAATGAGCTCGAACTTGGCGGCGATGAGCCTGAAGTTCTCATTACAGATCGCGCTTATTACCGCAAGTTCTTCCCCGTTGATCGCAATGTTCTGGATGGGAGCAACGAGTTTAAAACGCTGACGAGCTATCCGATTCTCGATCCTGAACAGGACCTGAATTCGAATCATACGGAATCCTTTGCTGTTGAATTGAATCCTGAAAAGGAACGATTCCTCAATCAGCACTTGGTACAGGGAAAACCGACGTTGCCGTTCGTTGTGGCGATTGAAATGATGGCGGAAGCAGCACGAGCAACGACAGGCAAACCCTTGGTGGTCGAGGCGAGAAACGTCACTGCGATTCAGGCAATCAAATGGTCCTCGCTATCTCCGATGACTGTGAAAGTTCAGGTCACGCCGACGGATTCTGGAATCGATTGTGAGTTGGTTGCCGACGTTCGCCGTCGAGATGGTCGCATCGTCACGAAGGATAAGACTTACTTTGAAGGCCGATTTCTCCCGGCTGAAATCGTTCCTCGATCGACAGCCTCAATTCCAGATCTGTCTACCCTGGACTTCGAGCCAATTGCGTACCTCGATGAAACCGCAGTGATTTTTCATGGACCTGATTTGCAATGCCTTTTGTCGATCGCAATTGAAGGTGATCAGGCATACGGCCGCATCTCAGCATCGTCCACTGTTCAACTTGGCGGCGGGAGTCGCCCCACCTTTGGGTGGTCGATCAATTGTGCGGCGATGGATGCATGTCTCTATGCTGCTGCGGTATTCGCGGGAAGGAAATACGGGCGAGCCAGTCTGCCGGTCAAGTTTGAAAAGATTCTGTTTGGTCGGTTGCCGGACCCGGGAGAGATCTGTCTGGTAACGATTCAGTTAGTGCATCAAGATCAGGATGGCTTGATACTGAACTTCCAATTACATGGTCAGAATGACGAGATTCTTTTGGACGTGAGGGGATATCGAATCGGCTGGTTGCTTTAGACGCAGACTGAACCTTCTCCGAAATCACCCCTAACGCTGCTGGCTGGCAATGTACATTACTCAAACTTCGATGACTCCCGCACTGGCATCACAGGAGTACAGTTCCGAAGAATCGTGGAAGTTGGAGCGTAAATTCGTTTTTGGCAGATCTTGGCATCTCGTTGGGACGAAGACCGAACTGGCCCGCCACGGCGACTATCTCTCGAGGGAGATCCTCGGAGTTCCGGTTGTGATCAGGAATTTTCAGGGAGATCTGGTCGCGTTGCGAAATGTTTTCGCGCATCGTCAGGCGTTACTCACGACGAAGGCGAGCGGTCGAAGTGAGAGTTTGAAGTGCCCGTATCATGGTTGGGAATACGGTGCAGATGGGCTGACGCGGAAGATTCCTGGGGCAGTCAATTTTCCGAAGTTCGATCGACCCAAATACGCGCTGGATCGATTTCATCTGGATAGCTGTGGGGATCTTGTTTTCGTCAGGCTGAGCGAAGAAGGCCCGACGTTGCGTGAGTGGATCGGCGAGCGATTCGACCTGCTGAATGGGTGTTTCTCCACCTCACGCTACCATTTGGCGACACGTTTTCGTTTTGACTATACGGCCAACTGGAAGATCCCAGTTGAGAACTCGCTCGAGAGTTATCATATCCCTTATGTTCATCCGAATACGTTTCACACAGATCCGGCAGAAGCGAATAGCTCCCATTTCCTGCACGACACAGGGACGAGCTTCACTGCCAAATTTCATCCGCCCAGAATGATCGATGCGTTGTTGGATCGAACTGAGCAGGTTGTGCTTCGGATCCTCGGTGAAAAAGGAACCGGGATCTATCATCATCACCACATTTTCCCGAATCTGTTGATCTCCCACACCGACAGCACGAGTTTCATTCAAATGATTTATCCATCCGGTCCAGCGACTTGCCATTCGCTCGTTTGGCAATACGGATTGGGAGATCGCGAAAAGAGCTTCTTCCCGCGGATGGTTGCATTTGGCTGGGGGAAGTTCATGGGGACATTGAGTAAAACAATTGTCAACGAGGACATCGCTGTGTATGCGCTGGTGCAGGCAGGAGCAGCGGCAGCAACTCGTCCCGGGATTCTGGGACGTTGTGAAGAGCGGATTTATGCTTCTCAGGAATATGTGAGAAGTAAAATCGAACAAGGACAATTACAGGCACAAAAAGCCTCGGTTCGATCGGAATGACGTTGTTTCTCTGAGGACGAGAACAGTGGTCCGTGACGTGATTGACAATTAGTGATTTGGACAGAATACATGCAGGATTTGCAGGGCAAAACAGCGCTCGTTACGGGAGCCAGTCGTGGGATCGGGAGAGCGTGTGCGATTGCGCTCGCAGAGAGAGGCGCAAACGTCGCTGTAAACTTCCTGTCCTCCAAAGAGGGAGCGACTGAGACTGTGCAGCGTGTGCAGGCGCATGGCGTACAGAGTGTTGCCCTGCGAGCCGATGTCTCGAACGCCGATGAAATTGAGTCTGCAGTGGACTACGTCGCTGAGCGCTTTGGTCGATTGGATATCGTCGTCAGCAACGCCGCTGCTGGCGGATTCAAGCCGCTTATGGATGTGAGCCCTGCCAACTGGACAAGTGTGGTGAACAGCAACGCTGCTCCATTGCTGTGGCTCGCTCAGGCAGCTCAAAAATGGATGCAGGCAGCAGGCGGAGGGAAATTCATTGCCCTCTCAAGTCATGGTTCAATGCGAGCGTTTCCAAATTATGGTGCGATCGGTGTGTCGAAGGCTGCACTCGAAAGCTTGGTCAGGCATCTGGCGTTCGAACTAGGTGGAGACGGGATCACTTTCAATTGCGTCCTGGCAGGGATGGTTGAAACGCAGGCGGTTGCCTCGATGCCGAATGTTGATTCGATTCTTGAATCGTCGCGAGCGCACATGCTCGTGAAACGAAAACGCCTCCTTCCGGAAGATGTCGCGAATGTTGTGACATTCCTCGCAAGTCCCATGAGCGATATGATTCAAGGGCAAACGATCATTGTCGATGGTGGTGTTTCGATTCGGGTTTGACGATGGAATCGATGATGCATTGCACTGAGAGAACGGGCTTCGCGGGCGATTGATAACACGGTCTCAGCCTACGGGGTGGTTGTGCGTTATCGTTGTCACTGGCAAAAGAGTGCCCTTTTGGCGGGACCAGCGGCGGTTGCCGGGCAGTACTTTGTGTCGCTTCAGTGACGTCTAACGAATAGATGTCGAGTCCATTTGACTGGTACTTTCACGAGCATCGAAAGGAATTCGACTCAGATGTCAATCGGAGAAATTTTCGGGCCGGATCCCGAGAATCGAGCTAGTTCCGACTTGTTGCGTTTGGCGCCAATTGAGCGTCTTTTTGTGTCTATGGATGATGCAGCTCATCCGCCGGTGTTTCGCGTTTTGATGCGGTTTCAAGGTCAGCCCGACCGTGAAAACCTGACTCAAGCATTTAATCGTGCAATTGTCCGTCAGCCGCTACTGACAAGCATCGTCGCTGAAGATTCGTTGGGACTGTTTTGGAAACGGGCTGACTCAATTCCGGAAATTCAGTGGCATGTCGGCGGCTTGTCAGATGCCCAGGTTTCAGAACTTCCGATTGCCGCGATAAACATCCGAGAGGAAGCGGGAGTTCGATGTCAGGTCTGGCAGGTTGATGGAGGGATCACGATACTGATCGATGTGCATCATGCATGTTGTGATGGGCAAGGAGCCCGCCAGTTGTTGGGAGAGTGGTTTGGAACTTACCAGCAGTTGATCGGGCTAATACCTGGCGAATTGAAGCAAACAACCCTGCGTTTCGACGCACTTTCTCAGCGACACGTGTATCGAAAGCCGAGTCCTCCGATTGGATTCTGGGAGGGTCTGAGAAACCTCTACCTCACTGTCCGCGGCAAGACAATCACCCTGAATCCGCGTTTTCCCGCTGTTCAGCCATCGGAAATCCAGTTTGAACGGTGTTTTAGCGAAGAGGAAACTGCACAGATCCGGGGGCAGCTTAAAAAGAACAACGTCACAATCAACGATGTCGGTTTGGCTGCAGCATTCACTGTATTTGCAGAAAGTTATCCAGAATTGATGCATCGTGGACGGGTGATGATCTTGCACCCCATCGACCTGCGTTGGCCTTCAGATTTACGGACTCCTGCCTGTAATCGCGTCGGGATCGCCTACCTCCGTCGAAAGGTGAGCGAGATCAAAAATGAACCCGCCCTTCTGGCTGGGATTCGCGATGAAATGAAATACATTAAAAATCGATACGTCGGTGCCGAATTTCTGCGTGGTCTCGCGAAGGCGGACGGCGTGAAATCGGGAGCGCAGCGAGTTCAGAAGTTGGGTTGGTTTGTCCCCACCCTTCAATACACCTGTCTCGGGGATACGACTCGGGCACTTCACCACAAATTTCACGAAGTCGATGGTGTCATCAATTTTGACGGATTAGTACTCGATCGGATTTCAGGATTCATGCAGCTTGGCGTGATTCACCCGTTGAGCCTCACCTCGTGCGAGACGAATCAGAAGCTGACTCTGACGATTCGTGCAAATTGCCAATACTTTAATGCGGAATTGGCACAAGAATTTCTGGTAAAGTTCTCCCAGCGAATCCAACTCGGTGGAGAATTGAGTTGAATGCGAGTCGAACCGCGATCGTCACCTGGTTATTTTTTGATTCCGGTGTCGATCAGCTTGACGAGTCAACTCTGTCTCCATCGGAACAGGAGAGGCTCAGTCGGTATCGGACTTCGAAGGCCAAACGACAATTCCAGTTTTCACGATGCGTCGGACGGGAGTTATTTGGCCAGATGTTGTCGATTCCCGCTCGGGAAGTGAGTTGGAATCCCAGCGGGCCTCCGACCATCGCAAATGACAAGGGGAAGCAGACATTTTCGGTCAGCGTCTCGCATTCCGGTGGATGGACAGTGATCGCCGTGGGGCCTCGAACGGTTGATATCGGTGTCGATATTGAAGTGAGGCATTCTCGATTGAATTGGGACGCGATCGCTACGGTCGCGCTCGGTTCGGGTGAGAAACTTGAATTTGACATGTGGAACGACGAGCAAAAAAAACGGCTCCTGCCAATGGTTTGGACGATGAAGGAAGCTGCGTTCAAGGCATTGCGAGGAGTTCAACCGGGAAGCATTCGCGATGTGACATTTTGTCGGGATGAGTTTCGGGAATTATCGGGAAACCTACCCAGGGCGATTTCCGTTCATGAGCAGAATCAACCCCTCTGCGACAAAGAACGACGAATCAATCAAGAGGGAATTGGGGTATCTTACAACGACGAAGCAGTTGTGGCGTACCCCGGTTTAGGGACGCTTGTGATTGACGGGTATGGAAGTGGGATGTTGGGGCGGTCGATGCCCGACTGGGGAAGCTTGGCGATCCGTCGACTCGACATCGCTCCGCGACAAAAGAGCGATTGTAGAGAATATGAAGAATTCGTGAGGGATCTGCGGCTTGTCGGCTTGCCTTATTTCAAGGTGGAGAGATTATTAAAGGTATAGGGTTTAAGCGTGAGTGGATGATGAGCGGCCGATGAGTGCTGTCTTCTTCACCTGAGGTTTTGGATTTCATCGTGTGACCGAGGATTCCAATCGCATTGCACATCCCTAGTTCACTTGAGGAATACAATTGAATCGTTCGATATTACTTGGGTTGCTGACGTTCTCCGCGCTGGTGGCAAGCGTCGTGATCGTGATCCAGAAAAAGGTTCCAAAAGACCAGTTGGATGCTTTCTTTGCTGAGGGGAAATTTCCAGAGGCTTTGACAATCAAAAGAGCGAGAGTTGCTCACTCAATTGGTGAAGGTGCGCAGTCTGATGGCGACGTCGAGTTCGAAACGGCTGAACCGATCGAACACACAGACGTCGAGCTCCAGAACGCCATCTCCTCACTCGTGAAACTGGACCACATTCCTTGGGACACAAATTCCCTGCGAAGTGAGTTTTCAAACCCCACGTCAAGAGCTTGCCAGGTGATTGCTCCCAACTTGCCTGCAAATCCTTCCCTGCTTGATGCCGAAAAGGTTGATGGAAAACTGGTCAGTCAGTTTTTCTCGGCATTCACTGTCGGTCTGACACTGGACGCTTCGGCACGAGCAAAAATGAATGGCATCATCAAGGTGCCTGTTGAGAGCTATTTGTCGAAACACCAATTGATTATTCAGCCTGAACTGTGTCGAACTCGAGAAGGCGAGTTCATCTTCACCGGGAATGTTCGAGGAGCATTTGTCTCGAAAGTCAGCCGGAACACGACGGAAGATGCTCATCAAATGATTCGAGATGCCGTCAAGAGTTTTCGGATTTTGGGCGTTGTTCCCGGTGCACAGGACGGTGTGACCGGGGCGTCACTCCCCAGAACTCTGGTGATGGCATTTGGGTATTCAAGACAGCGATTTGATGAGTCGAGCGCTTTTCGCACGGTTGATGAGGAAGAGTTCGAACTGATTTTCCTCCACTTACTGCCGAAGCAGGAAAGTCAATTCAAGCCGTCACTCGCGGTCTTTGTGACAACGGATGGACGAACGAATTTGCAGGAGCTGGATATTCGAGATTCTGCTATTCGTAGTAACGACGCATCGGTGACAGCCTCGATCATGTTCCGCGACTTCACATTGTTGGGAGTCTATCCGGCGAATCCAGTCGTGACCGGACTTACCAATCAGTCTCG
The DNA here is from genome assembly GCF_051466335.1 of Planctomicrobium mucosum. Taxonomy (NCBI): domain Bacteria; kingdom Pseudomonadati; phylum Planctomycetota; class Planctomycetia; order Planctomycetales; family Planctomycetaceae; genus Planctomicrobium; species Planctomicrobium mucosum. The sequence continues at coordinate 2,828,665 of NZ_CP195793.1, forward strand.
AAGTTCTGTGAGTGTGGATGACTTGCGCCGTAAGATCGATGGTTCAGAGGCCGCTGAGGCAACGGTCTTAGGGCAATTGCTGGATTCGATGCATTCTTTGCCGGGATTCTCCCAATCAATAGGGACGCAGGGGGCAGAGACCGCTTTCGGCAAGCGGTGACCCTCATTAAGGATTTATGATTTGATTTGGATCGATTTCCCCGGAACTGTGCAACACGGTTCCGGGGTATTTTTTATCCATGCCACTTCCTGATGGGTCAATGAACACACTTTGAGACGCCATACAGCGATCGGAATAGTTTTCGTTTTCCTCCCAGCTCGCCAAAAGCAATCACTTTTGAAATTCTTCAAAGTTCAGAAATGCACAAATCTTACGAAACCTTTCCAGAATCCGAGTGTTGAATTGGATAGGAGTGACACTACGTTTTGCTCTGGTCCACAATCATCCCCTTAAGACTGCCGAATTGACCGGACAAAGAGGGGGCCAAGATGGTGAATTTCGGGTATCGCTTTAACAGAAAACAGGGAGAGAAGAGATGCTGAATCGACTTAAAGTTGTCGGTACACTGGCTTTGATGGTGATGACTGCAGCTCCTGTGATGGCGCAGGGCCCGGGTGGAGGCGGTCGCGGTGGATTTGGTGGGGGTTTTGGAGGCGGTTTCGGGGGCGGTTCGCCTTATCGACTGCTCTCAAACTCAGCTGTTCAGGAAGATTTGGGGTTGAACGCAGAGCAGAAAGCCAAAGCAACTGCTCTCCTCGAAGAATATCAGAAAGCATCCCGACCTGCAGAAGGGCAACGTCCTTCGTTCAATCGCGAAGAATTCCAGAATCTTTCAGAAGAACAACGCCGTGAACGATTCCAGGAAATGGCTAAGGAAGGACAGGCCCGAGCTGCAAAATTGAACGAAGAATTCAAGCCAAAATTTGCGGCAGTTCTCGACGAAGTTCAACTCCAGCGTCTCCAGCAGATCACATGGCGCAGCCAGGGATCACGCGTTGTTCTTGACGAAGAATTCGCAAAGGCCCTCGGACTCAGCGACGAGCAGAAAGCCAAGATTGCAGCGATCTACGCACCATCACGCGAAGGCTTCGGTCGTGGTGAACAAGGTGGATCGGCTGAAGATCGCCGTGCTCGTCGTGAAAAGCAAGTTGCCGAGGTGAAGGCAGTTCTGACAGATGCTCAGAAGACTCAGCATGACGAACTCCTCGGTGCAGAATTCGACGTTTCCAAGCTCCGCCCAGAAGGTGGACGCGGCCCAGGTGGACGTGAAGGCGGCCCAGGCGGACGTGGTCCAGGTGGACGCGGCGGCCAGAACATCTAATCCCTGACCTAGGCCGATGCGGACTGGTTTGAGCAGTTCAAACCGGTCGAGTGGCGAATTGAACTTGCCTTGCAAATCGTCCCTCGACGAGAAGCTTGCGAGCAAATTCGGATCGGTTCAAAAAATCAGCCTTCGTTCTCATTTGAGGACGAAGGCTTTTTGTTTTATGGCAGCAACATTTGGTCGTTTCCTGGCGAGAATCTTCCTCGCTGGATCACTACTTCCTTTTCTTTTTGGTGACTGGCATCGAACCCTCAAGAGGAAAGTCAAACCGAGAACTTTGACGGTCGGTCAGATTCGCTGAGAGCGTTGTATTCTTGTTGTACTCTGGCGGGATCGTTTCAGCCTGCCCTTTGTTTTTGATCGGGTCGTCAGAGTCCTTATCTGCTTCCACATACGTGGTGATCGTGACGGCGTGGGTTCCGGCCACTGCTCCTGATTCGCCTTGGCCATATGTGAGCACGTATTCACCTTCGGCGTTCGTCTTTCCAGATGAAAGCCTTTTTCCAACTGGGGTAAAGATCACCATCGCTCCTTCAACAGGAGTGCCATTGAGGGTCACCTTGCCCCGTACTGGAATCAGGTCCACTCCGGAAGTTGGTCCCCCGCAGCCAGTCAGACTGGGAATGCAAACGGCACCGACAACCAGGATCGCTCTGAAGGTTTTTGACTGGAATCTGTGCATCGAAGATCCCCAACATGGAGTTGTTGATGTGTTGCAAAATGATGAGTGCTTTTGAAGAACGACGCGACTCTCGAACGGTGAAGTGACCCGATATTTCCAAGCAGGGAAGCTAGAACGAATGCGAATCCTTGTTCATTGATGGTATCTGTTGTCTCACTGGTCACCGCCGGTGAACTGAACACTGAGGGCATCGGGATGAGCCGCTGTTTCAGGGGAGTGTGGCGGCGAATGCTGGTGATCGCTTGTTCGAACGCTGCGTTGATCACCCCCGGAGCGCGACACACGGTCAGCGGAGCTCTAGAATTCGCCGAGTATCTGCCCATCTGACTTTTGACCGAGGAGCATGTAGGTGACTCCACTGGTGTTCTCGCTGAGAAAGCGAACTGAGCCATCACCCATGACAAAGTGAACTCCACCTACGTGCATGCTGCTCGCTGCGTTTGTGCTCGCACTGGGGTCAGAGATATTCGTGGCATTCACAAGCCAGTCCGGGTTGTTGTCTGCTCGCACCAGATTGCCATACTTATTGCCGACGTTCTTCGCTCCTGTCGTTCCATCAGTTTTACCTGCCCAGATCGAACCGCGACGGGTTTCGGAATCGCCTCCGTCTGAACGGCGTTCGGTCACCATCAGGGAGTTGCTGAGACCGTCGGTGACATCGCGAATGCGCACTGCGCTGTTGTACCAGAACATGCCGCGAGTGTTGTCGGCATCGATTTCCACATACTCAACGCTTCCGCTTCCGTAGATTCCGGGATAGTTGGACTTGCCGTGTCCGATGGAGCCTCCGTCGCCACCCATCGCGGTCGCTGTGACAATGGCTGGTGCTGGATCTGAAGGACAGAGAAAGATTGGAATGATCGTTTTTGTCAGGGCGTTGGGGGCAGATGGAAAGTTATTTCCGTTCGGGCTCAACTGCTGATAGAGCGGCGCCTGATCAATAAATGGCAGGCAGAACACTGTCCAGCCCCAGCCCCCTTTGACTGCCGTCCGGCCTGGCTCAGAGTCACCGGGCGCGTAGGCAGTTCCATTCGCTCGCATTGCGAGTGAGCCAGGTGGAAAGGTGTTGTGAGTATCGTGATAGTTGTGGAGAGCCAGTCCGAGTTGTTTGAGGTTGTTTTTGCATTGCGAACGTCGAGCAGCCTCGCGTGCCTGCTGAACCGCGAGAAGCAGTAGGGCGATAAGGACCGCGATGATCGCAATCACGACGAGGAGTTCAATCAGGGTGAAGCCTCGGCGGGTAATCATTGAATTCGGAATCATGATGGCTTTCTGTTATTGAATGCGGCGCGTACCGCGATCCCAGATACGCATGAATATTTTCAAGGAATCAAAACCTGAAGAGAGTTGTTGAGCGAATCGAAGTCGTCTTAGCGTTTTCGGACTTCAAAGATCCTGTTCGTTCCACTCATTTCAAAGGTCACCACGAGCAGTGGTTGACCATTTGGGCTGTCAGTTGCCGCGATGAACAGGACCCCTTCTGGCCCAATGTCACTCGGAGTTCCTTCAAAATTACTGGTGTTAATGTAGTCTTCGAGAACTGGTGCGCGGGGGTCGCGGAGGTTGTACATCAGTACGCTTCCCATGCGTTCCATTGCGATGAACGCGTAGGGACATTCATCGATCAGTCCGATTGCAACGGATTCTGGCTCACACCCTTTGGCTGGGCTTCGTGCGTCGAGTCCGATGCCCGGGTAATTCGAATTAAAGAAGAGCGGGTGCTTCTCAGCCGTCAACCGTTCGAACTCGTCTCCGCTGTCGTAGATGAGTCTTGCGTCATCTGTCCAAATTGTGAATGAGCGTCCCCCAGGGACGAAAAGCTCTTCGAATTGTCCATCTCCATCGTGGTCGCCGAAAGCTGCGGAAACCTTGAGTCGTCCCAGGTTTTCCGGGAGTTGCAGCGTCTCAGCGTCAGGAAATGCGTTCCGGTTCAGTTGGAGGTCTGCGACTCGGATCTCTTCCGGGAGAGCTTCAAAATTGCGTAGCTCCCCTTCATTCGCTGTGATCAGATAGGTCTGTCCGCCCACTTGAAAATTGGCGATTCCATCGGGCTGATACATCCCATGAATCGGCCAGTTACGAATGTTGATTCCACCGTCCTCATCACTGACGTCAATCGCGTTATGAGGGAGTCGGTGGTCCTTGAATCCCAATCCTTGCAGATGGGTAATCTGCTTCGATTCAATGTCCAGAATCGCGATGGCGTTCGCTTCCTGACATGTCACCCAAGCGGTTTTTGAATCTGGAGAGACGGTGATGTATTCCGGTTCGATATCCTGTGCGACTGTTTCTGCTTTGGCGAAAATCCGGATTGTTTGCGAGAGGGCTTCTCGCTGCGAGTTAAATTGTTCGAATCCAACATCGGTCACGTCACTCTGCGTGACGTTTCTCAATCCTCGCGAGACATCGATGATGCTGATCGATCCAATCGGATCGATCGAGTAGTCGCTGCTCGGCTCCCCTTCGTTGGCGACCAGCAAACTCTTGCCATTCGGACTGAATGTGAGCATGTCTGGCTCAAAGCCGACTTGAACTCTATTGAATGAGACGCCTGCGGCATCAAAGAACAAGACGTTTCCTTGGACTCCCTTTTCAAGTTTCATCACCGAAACGGCAATCATTCCATTTTTGATGTTCACTGAGGTGGGTCGGCCCTCCGCCGAGAGGTCGACGCTTTTCACAATGCGAGGAGAGTGTGGATGGGAGAGGTCCACAATATCCAGTGAATTCGCCACCCCGTTGACCGTGAACAGATGCTTGGACTGTGAATCAAATGCCGAGATTTCGGCACCTGAGTTCGGGCCGTGTTCATACACTGAGATGGGGACAAGTTCGAAGTTCGACTGGCCCGATCGAGTTTGATTGGGGTGATCTGCGCTTGCAGTTTGTAGTGCAGCGAGTGATGTGAAAACGGCCAGCGCGACAAACAGCGTTCTCCCGGAAAACAGCTTGTTTGGTTTCGGCGTGTTCATGTCAAAATTTCCAATTGCACTGTGTCGAGTCAATGATCTGTGTGACAAACAACAGAATCGTTCATTGCACCTGAAATGACTACGGCAAATGAAACTGGATTTCTCAGGACTCACTGGCTGAGTCCATCTTGTTTTGGTGTTGTCTTCAAAGCTGGCGGGTAATATGGAATGTTAAGATGAAGAAATCTTTAAGATTCCGTGAGTTCTTCGTAAGCACTTCCAGAAATCCCCTGCGTTGCCTGCCCGAGTACTCCTGCCTCGTTCAAAACAGCGACCGCTACAGGCAGCCTAAAACGTTCACGAGATTGAGAGTTCCACGCAATGCACGATGGAGTCTGGTCAGAGTCGACAACGAATCTTGAGATCACTTTGTAAGGAGGTGGATTCAAGGGAGGCCTGCTCTGGTGAAATCGTCGTCATTGTCGTCATCAGGTTATGACCGACCCCGATGTGGAAATCGTGCGACCTGAATCCATCAATGTTGATTCAATCTGTCGAATCAGGTATTCATATGTGAAATCGATTTCATTGTTGAAATCTGTGGCGATTGATGTCATTTCAGCAGAAGGGGTGCGGATTAATGGCGGAAGACGCGGTGAAGTCGACCGTTCCGACCCTTCAGCGGGGAATGGAGATCCTTGAATTTCTCGGCCGCACGTCCGGTGCAAAGTCGATCGCGGAGATCTCCGAACAACTCGGGTATCCGACCGCATCAGTATTCAGAATCACCCAGGAGTTCGCGGGACTTGGATACCTTCTTCGGGACCCAGTCACGAAGAGATTCTCGCTTACAAATAAATTTCTGCTTCTGGGGCAACCACAAAACGCCAGTCGCGGGTTTGTTGAATCGGCCCTGACGGCGATGCGCAAGATTCATCGGGCCACTCGAGAGACGGTTCAGCTGTGTTGTCTGGTCGAGACACAGGTCGTCATACTTGAGCAGCTGATCTCTACGCACCCTTTCAAATATTCCGCGCAGCTTGGTGCTCGATGCCCTGCATTCAGCTCTGCACCGGGGAAAGCGATCATTGCCATGCTTCCGCCAGATGAGCAGGAAGAGGTGATTTCCCGGATTCGCTTCAAGAAGTACACAGAATCAACACTTCACAAACCGGCGTTGTTTCGATCTGAAATCAATCGCGTGGCTGAGATGAGATATGCCGTTGACCGTTCGGAGGGATTAGAGGGAATTCACTGTGTTGCGACTCCCCTGCTCGATCGAAATGGCTATCCGATTGGAGCCATTACGATCGCTGGCCCCTCCTCAAGGATTCCGGAAGTCGATTTTGCAAGCATTGGGGAGTTCATGAGGACGGTCGTGGGAGACTCTCAGGATGATTTCCAAGAATGAGGTTGGGATATCGCGGCGGTTGGACACGGCACGTCGAATTTGCAGCGTTTCCCACTGCCCGACATTCGGGGTTTTTGTTCAGCTTGAGTGCAACGGTTTCGGGCAGGCTCCGATCAATTCGCGTTCAAATTCAATGAGGGTTCGTGATGCTGAGTAGTTTTGAACGTCGAATTCGGGGTGCTATCACACTCCTTCTATTTTGCTTTTTTCATTGCGTCGTTGGGGGCTCTCCGCTCCTTGCGGACGATAACGCGATGAGCGACAAGGAGTCATTCTTTGAAGCGAAGATTCGCCCTGTCCTCATCGAGCACTGTTATAGTTGTCATAGCAGTGCAGAAAAGATGGAAGGGGGCTTGGCTGTCGACTTTGAAGGAGGGCTCCTGATCGGCGGAGACTCGGGACCGGCGCTGGTGGCTGGAAACGCGAGTGAGAGTCTGTTGTTACAGGTCATTCGACATGAAGTCGATGGCATGGAGATGCCGCTGAACGCGCCCAAGCTTTCCGATGATGTGATCCGGAATTTTGAGATCTGGATCAATCAGGGGGCAGCTGATCCTCGCAAAACACCACCGGTCGCGAACGAGGAATCGAATCAACTCGATTGGTCGGTCGTGCTGGATGGGCGAAAGAAATGGTGGAGTTTGCAGCCAATTGTTCCGGCGGCGGCTCCGGAAGTGAAGAATCACGAGTGGTCAGATCACCCGATTGACCGGTTTCTTCTTTCCAAGCTCGAGCAGGCGGGGTTGGAGCCCGCTGAAGACGCTGCCGTAGAAGTCCTGATTCGACGACTCTTCTTTGTGTTGATCGGACTTCCACCGGATCGAGACGAGTTGACGCTGTGGACAGCACGACTTTCTCACGCAGATGCAGCGGCCCGTGAGCAGGCCTATGTTGAGCTGGTCGATGAGTTGATTGCGCGCCCACAGTTTGGAGAACGCTGGGCGAGACATTGGATGGACTGGTTTCGCTATGCAGAATCGCATGGATCGGAAGGAGATCCAGAGATTGTCGGGGCGTCGGAATACCGCGATTATCTGATCCGCTCCTTCAATGCCGATATCGGCTATGACCAACTGTTACGAGAATATGTTGCGGGTGATTTGCTTGAAAGCCCTCGAGTCGACGCTGAGCTGAAAATTAACGAGTCGATCATCGGGCCAGCTCAGTGGCGCATGGTTTTTCACGGGTTTACTCCGACCGATGCACTTGATGAGAAGGTGAGATTTGTTGATGACGCGATCGACGTCTTCTCAAAGGCGACGCAGGCGATGACAGTTTCGTGCGCGCGGTGCCACCACCACAAATTCGACGCCATCAGTCACGATGATTACTACGCCATTTTCGGGGTCATCAGTTCTTGCCGTCCCGGCCGCACGGTGATTGACCTGCCTGAAGTTCAGGATCGAAATGTCGCTGAGCTTCATCGGCTCAAGTCTGATATTCGAGATGAACTCTTGAAAACGTGGCTGCATTCTCTGGATCAAAATGCCCTGCAATGGGATCAGGGCAACGGGGAAGCGGAAAATTCAATTCTGCATCCACTCCATCAGCTGAAAGAACTGGTTGCACAAGGCAAGAGTGCGCCTGAGGTCTGGAGTTCGATTCAAGCACAACTGCGGGCGCAACAGGAGCAGTCTGCCCAATTCGACAATGCCGATCATTATCAGAACTGGAAGTTTGATGATGCCGATGACGTGAACAGTTGGAATCGGAACGGGCTTGGGCTCAAGCAATCGTCGATCTCCCAGCCTGAATATGTGATCGCGCTCAACGGAGAGAATGTATTGAGTAACATTTTCCCGCGTGGCCTGTACTCGCATGGAATTTCCAACAAGCATGGGGCCCGTGCTGGGTCTGTGGAATTCGATGTTGCAGAAGACCTCGATGTGTGGATGCTCGTGTGCGGCGAGGGGGGTGCAACCGCCCGTTATGTCATTCAGCACTACCCGCGAAACGGGTTAACATTCCCCATTCTCCAGCCGAATGCAAATTGGCAATGGCATCGGCAGGATTTGTCTTACTGGAATGGAGACAAGGCATATGTCGAGTTTGCAACGGCCTTGGATGCACCACTCCCCGTCTCTGGTTCTGAAAGATCGTGGTTTGGCGTTCGCCAAGTTGTCGTTACAAAAAAAGGTGCGACTCCTCCGGCGGTCGGAGCGCATGAAGGATTGAAATCGATCGTTGAGCAGACAGGAACCGCGATTGAATCTGTTGCCGATCTCGAACTCGCTTATGTGACTGCAGTACGCGCAGCATTAAAGGATTGGCAGCGGAATTCGCTCTCCGATGATCAGGCAATTTTGCTGCAAAACTGTCTGAAGGAGCGGGTTCTTTCCAATGATGTCAATCAGTCATCTGAGTTAAAGCGACTCGTGGAACGGTATCGTCAGCTGGAACAGGAGATCCCTGTTCCTCGCCGTGTGCCGGGGTTGGAAGAAGCTGCCCCGCAAGATCAGCATCTCTATGTTCGTGGGAATCACAAAACTCCAGGGCATGTCGTTCCGCGGCGTTTTCTTGAAGCGATTGATGCCCGACCATTTTCTGCAGACGAGAGTGGTCGCCGTGAACTGGCAGAGCGACTTCTCGACCCGAGTAATCCTCTCACACGTCGTGTTATTGTGAACCGCATCTGGCACCACGTATTTGGTCGCGGATTGGTCAGCACCCCGGACAATTTTGGGAAAATGGGTGCGACTCCGACTCATCCGGAATTACTTGATCAACTGGCATTGGACTTTTCGAAAAATCATTGGTCGATCAAACGGCTGATTCGCGAATTGGTGCTGACTCGTGCATGGCGGATGGATTCTGTTCCGTCAGAACTCGCAAGAGAAAAAGATCCTGAGAATGCCCTGCTCTCGCATGCGTTTGTGCGACGACTCGATGCTGAGGCAGTCCGTGATGCTCTTCTTGATGTCTCAACAAAGCTCCAGCTGGAGCAGTACGGTTCCCCTGTCAACGGGACAGTGCCGCGTCGTAGCGTCTACGTTGCGGTGCGGAGGAATGCTCTCGACCCGTTTCTGCGAGTCTTTGATTTTCCAGAGCCATTCAGTGCGGTTGGAAAGCGGGATGTCACGAATGTTCCCGGGCAAGCGCTGACGATGATGAACGACCCGTTTGTCGGGGCGCTCGCGACAGATTGGGCGCGAAACATCTCAGGAGATGTCGACCTCACATCTGATTCCGATCGTCTGGCTGCGATGATGCAGGATGTCGTCTCTAGAATACCGACACAACAGGAACTGGGGCTCCTTAATGACTATCTTCAGAGTCTGCGCAAGGCACATCAGGAACGTCAGCAGCAACGGAGCGAACTGGATGCAAAAGTCGCAGAAGTTGATGGAGAGATTCGGTTGATCCTTGACGTGTTAATGGAACGATCTGGCGGCGAGGCAGGACCGCAACTTGAAGCGTTTGCACGCTGGGATTTTTCGAACGAGCAATCTCTTGCTCAGCATGCAATTCCCTTGCAAAACGAAAATCAAGTGGATTTCAGAGGGGGAACTGCACGCTTTGACGGCGCTAGTTACCTCGTCTCTTCCCCTCTGGAGATGACCCTCAGAGAAAAGTCCATGGAGGTCTGGGTTCAGCCGGATGATTACGATCAGCGAGGTGGCGGGGTCATGACCTTGCAGCTAGCGAACGGAGATCGGTTTGACTCGATCGTTCTGGGGGAGATTGCGGCTGGTGAATGGATTGCGGGGAGTGATTTCTTTAATCGAACACGTTCATTCGAAGGTCCAGCGGAAAATGGTTCTTCTGACGGACCGATTCATCTGATGGTCACCTACAGTGAGTCCGGTCTGGTGACGGCCTATCGCAATGGCGACGTGTACGGGAAGCCATATCAGGTTCAATTGGAAGAGTTCCCGGCAGGTCAAACAATCGTTTCGTTTGGAGTCCGCCATCTGCCCGCAGGTGGGAACCGGATGTTTAAAGGGACTGTTGCGGCTGCCGCCTTATACGATCGATGCCTGACCCCGGATGATGTGAGGTGGGCCTTCAATCATCGTCTTCCAAATATTGGCGGCGCACTCATGTCTCCACTCCTTACGGACGCCGAAAAAACGCAACTCGCAGCGAATTATGAAAAGCAGAAACGACTTCGCGAGCAGATCAACTCCCTGCCCGCATGGGAGCCCGATCAGCAACTCGCTGTCTACACCGAGATCGCCAAGGCAATGTTTCTGATGAAGGAATTCGTGTACCTCCGTTAGATGCACTTTCAGTGTGTGTGGACATCGTGAGGTAGTTAAGAACTGAACTGAGTCTCCACTCAATGGCTATGCCGGACTTTTCATAAGATGTTGATGACAAGCGATGAGTGGGGCGGGAATCTGGTTCTGAACAAGATCAGACATTCACAGGAAAACGAGATGTTCTTTAATCAGCTGACACGTCGGGACGCATTGCGACGTTCTTCAATCGGGTTCGGATCGCTGGCGATGTCTGCTCTGTTTACAGAACAGGTAAGAGCTGAAGAGCTGATCGGAACACCGGGAGCGTTAACAACGCTGCACCACCCCGTAAAAGCGAAGCACGTGATTTTCTGTTTTATGTCCGGAGGCGTGTCGCACGTCGATTCTTTCGATCCGAAGCCGTTGTTAACGGAGATGCACGGAAAGCCGATGCCGGTCAAAGTTGAGCGAACCCAGTTCAACAATAACGGCAACATCATGGGGAGCCCGTTTCAGTTCAGGAAATGCGGCGAATCCGGGATTGAGATCAGTTCGATGTTTCCGGAAGTGTCCAAGGTCGCTGATGAACTGACTGTGATTCGTTCGATGACTTCTCCCGTCAGCGAGCACGCACAAGGCAACTTCTTCATGCATACGGGCTTCCCGTTTATGGGGCACCCGAGTGCAGGAGCCTGGGCAGCCTACGGGCTGGGAACCGGCAATCAGAATCTCCCTGCGTATGTGGTGCTCCAAAGTGGAAGCGCTGTGGCCCCGCATGGTGGTGTCAGTTTGTTCTCAAACGGATTTTTGCCGGCCCAACATCAAGGCTCGATTCTGTCTGCCGACCGCCCGGAGGCGATCCGCAATATTCGATCGATGGACCTTGTTGAATCGCAGCGCCGTCGACTGGATCTCGTTCAGCAGCTTGACACGCAATTTCTGTCATCGGCTGCACAGGATGCACAGGTTGAAGCTGCCATCGAGAACGCTGAAGTCGCGTTCAGAATGCAGTCTGCAGTGCCGGAGCTTTGCGATCTCTCGGGCGAGACTCAGGCGACGCTGGAAATGTACGGCGTTGAATCAACGGATCGTGAGAAGTCAGCGTATGCCAAGCAGTGCTTGCTTGCGCGAAGACTGATTGAGCGCGGAGTTCGCTTTATTGAGCTGAGTTGCCTGACACGGGGGATTGGAGCAGGAAACGGACCAAATCCCTGGGATCAGCACGGTGATCTTGAACTTGGTCATCGAAAAATGGCTGAGCAAGTGGACCAACCGATTTCAGCATTGATTCAGGATCTTCGAGCACGAGGTCTACTGGATGAGACGCTGATCATCTGGGCGGGAGAATTCGGACGCACCCCATTCTCACAAGGAGGGAATGGTCGAGACCATAACCCTTACGGCTTCAGCGTCTGGATGGCTGGCGGGGGTGTCAAAGGGGGAACGATCTATGGTGCGACGGACGAGTTTGGGTACCACGTCGTCGAGAACCCGGCAACCGTCTACGATCTTTGGGCGACTGCGCTGCACCAGTTGGGGGTTGATCATCGAAAGTTAACTTACCGTTATGGTGGCCGAGATGTTCGCTTGACCGATGTGCATGGGAACGTGTTGCACCCGATCCTCAGCTAATCACCTTCGATTGGTGAACGTTCAGCAGGCACTGCTAGGAAGCTAGGAGACGCGTGCGTTGTCGGCCTGGAATTCCGCGACAATGTGGCACAGAGCGAACTTTTGGCGGAGAGACGTGTCTGGTGACGTGTCTACTCAAAGTGAATCAGCGGTTTTCATGAAGTGTAGCAGCCAGGACTTCCTCTCGCTGCTTGCGCTTCTTCTCACATGTGATGAGGTATCCCGAATTTGTGATCTCTTTCCCTGTGAGACGATCAATCAATACCGGATCCGTCAACTCACCAGTCTGAGTGTCGATGACATTCAGTTTGGTACCGTCGTTCGAAAAGTGCTTATTTCCCCAGAGGAGTAGTGCCACGAGGACTGGCTGAAAATCGCGTCCTTTTTCAGTCAGAATGTATTCATCTCGAGGAGGATGATCGCAGTAGCGACGGCGTTCCAAAAGTCCATCGTCGACGAGTCCTTTGAGCCGCCGTGTGAGAATCGTCGGAGCGATTCCGAGGCTTTTTTCGAACGATTCGAATCGAGTCATTCCTTCGATGGCATCTCGGAGGATGAGGATGCTCCACCAGTCGCCGATCTGGTCGACGCAGCGTGCGACGGGGCATTCAAGATGGCTGACACTTTTGCGGCGCATTGACAGTGTCCGATGGAGTGACTACTTTTATGATAGTCACCCGTCTGAGGAGATCGGAAGACGATCCGGGACGAGAAGGGGCAAATTCTTTCAACCTTGTGATAGCACATGATGACTTTTCGTCAAGCTTTAATAACGTGGTCTCCCCTTGCTCTCCTCGCATCGTTGTCGATCATCGGGTTGTCAGGGTGCGAAAAGCCTCAAGCAGAAGGTGGACAGGCCTCCCTTCCCGAAGTTGTTACAACCTCTCCGATCAAGTTCGAGATGGTGGAATGGGATGAGTATGTCGGTCGTCTGAGCCCGACTGACTTCGTCGAAGTTCGTTCGCGAGTGAGCGGTTATCTATCCTCTACGAATTTTGTGGAAGGTCAGATTGTTAAGCAAAATGATCTGCTATGCGTTATTGACCAGCGACCTTTTCTGAATGAACTCCGTCGTGCTCAGTCAGATATCAAACGCTCAAATTCACAGGTGAAGCAGGCTCAAGCGACATCTGCACAGGCTGAAGCCGAATTACAAGCGGCCCAGTCCCGTTTAGCACTTGCTGAAAAGCAGTTGGTCCGGTCGAAAACGCTTGTCGATCAACGGGCCGCATCGCAGGATGATTTCGAAGTTCGAGACTCCGAAGTGTCACAGGCGATTGCGAATGTGAAAGCTGCGGAAGCTCGATTGCAGCTGACAAAAACCGCGATTACTTCAGCACAGTCCGCGGTCAATACAGCTGAAACGAATCTGGCGGTCGCGCAATTGAATCTCGAGTACACCGAAGTGCGTGCTCCGATTACCGGACGCGTGAGTTCAAGGCGAGTGACCGAAGGAAACCTCATCAGCGGCGGTGAAGCAGGTTCCACTCTGATCACGACAATCGTTTCCCTGAATCCAATCTACTGCGAATTCGATACGGACGAAATGTCCTATTTGCGCTACGATCGCCTGGCACGAGAAGGAAAACTCGGGAGCTCTCGGCAGATAAAACACCCGGTCTACGTGGCATTGGCCAATGAAGGGAAGACTTTCCCACACACTGGGCATATGGACTTCGTTGACAACCAGCTTGATCCGTTAACCGGGACCATGCGTTGCCGGGCGATCCTTTCCAATGACGACCACTCGCTTACTCCAGGTCTGTTCACCCGCGTTCGCATTCCCGGAAGTGAACTTCATGAAGCGATTCTGATTCCGGATTTGTGTGTCGGAACTGCACAGGCAGACAAGTTTGTATTCGTGCTGAATGAAAAGAACGAAGTGGAACGCAGGATTGTCACTCTTGGATCGATCGTCCGCGGGTTGCGCTTGATCAAATCGGGCCTGACTGGCGACGAGAGATTGGTTTACAAAGGACTCCAGCGAGTTCGCGGCGGAGAGACTGTCGAGTCGACCCACGAAAAAGTGGAGATATCACAAGACGAACTGCCATTGGATCACTCTCCTGTCCCCGAGGATAAATGGATCTCACGAGAGAGTCCCGGTCCGATTTACACCAATCCAAAGCCAGCCACTCAGCCAGCGACAGTGCCTGCTACCGGAGCTACCGAGTAGTATCCTGATTCATACTGAGACCCGGATCGGAATCGGCTTTTCATTCAGAACGTGTTCTTGGTCTAGTCAAGAGCGATTCTTTCCCACTGCTACAAAAGCTCAGCCGCCACAATGCTCCATCTTCCGACGACTCCCGGAAAGAGATCATGAAGTTCGCACACTTTTTCATTGACCGCCCGATCTTCGCGACGGTGACTTCCATCGTGACGGTGATCCTCGGGGCGATCGCGTATATTTCGCTCCCGGCGGCCCAGTATCCGGACATTGTCCCTCCGACAATCGTCGTGAAAGCGTCTTATCCAGGAGCGTCACCAGAGGTGATCGCCGATACCGTGGCGACGCCGATCGAACAGGAAGTCAACGGTGTGGAAGACATGCTCTATATGTCTTCACAGGCAACCGTTGACGGCCAGATGGATCTCACGATTACGTTCAAGCTAGGGACCGATTTAAACAAAGCTCAGGTTCTTGTTCAGAATCGAGTCGCGGTGGCTCTCGCCCGGCTTCCGGAAGATGTGCGGCGTCTGGGAGTCAACACGATCAAGGCATCGCCCGACCTGCTCATGGTGATTCATCTGATCTCGCCAGAACAGAAGTTTGACCAGCTCTACATTGGGAACTACGCATTGATCCAGGTGCGCGATGCGCTCGCTCGCGTTGAGGGGGTCGGTAGTGTCAACATGCTGGGGTTGCGCGAATACAGCATGCGGATCTGGCTCGACCCGCAGAAGATGGCCCATCTTTCGTTGACTCCCGCTGATGTGGCGACCGCGCTGCGAACGCAGAACGTTCAGGTCGCATCCGGGGTGATTGGCCAGCCGCCGATCGAGCAACCGGGTGATTTTCAGTTGATCGTCAGTACTTTGGGACGGCTGTTGAATCCAGAGCAATTCTCCAACCTGGTTGTTCGTACCGGAGAGGATGGACGTATTGTTCGCGTGAAGGACGTGGCTCGCGTCGAGCTGGGTGGTCGTGAATTTACGATCAACAGCTATCTCGACGGTCAGACGTCCTCTGTCTTGGCGATCACCCAGCAGCCGGGTTCCAACGCGCTGTCGACTGCTGATGGTGTTCAGGCTGAAATCAAAAGACTCTCGGCGGACTTTCCACCGGGACTTGAATACCGCATCGTCTACAACCCGACGGTGTTTGTCCGTGAGTCGATCGATTCTGTGATTCACACGTTATTCGAAGCGGCGATTCTTGTTGTGATTGTCGTTCTGCTGTTTTTGCAGAACTGGCGTGCCAGCGTTATTCCGCTACTGGCCATTCCGGTTTCGCTCATTGGAACCTTCGCAGCGATGGCGGCCTTCGGGTTTTCGCTGAACATGTTGTCGTTGTTCGGACTGGTGCTCGCGATCGGAATTGTGGTGGATGACGCGATCGTGGTGGTGGAAAACGTCGAGCGGCATATAGCAGCTGGACTCTCCCCGCGAGACGCGACTTATAAAGCGATGACTGAGGTGACGGCAGCGGTTATCGCAATCGCAGTTGGTCTCTCGGCGGTGTTCGTTCCGACAGCCTTCATCTCAGGGATCAGCGGGCAGTTTTACAGGCAATTCGCCTTGACGATCGCGGTGTCGACCCTGCTCTCCGCGTTCAACTCGCTGACGCTGACTCCAGCACTGTGTGCGATGCTTTTGAAGCCACACGATGCCCCCAAGGATTTGTTTACGAAAATTTGGGATGCCCTGTTTGGTTGGTTCTTCAAGATTTTTAATGCCACTTTTGAATGGGTGACCGGGAAATATGCGAAACTCGTCGGCTGGAGCGTGCGAGTGATCGCTCTGCCGCTCCTGATGTATGTCGCGCTGGTGGGGGTCACTGGATACGGCTTCTCGAAGGTTCCAACGGGATTCATTCCAACGCAGGACAAGCAGTACCTGATCACTGTGGTTCAATTGCCTGACGGTGCTTCTCTGGCCCGTACCGATGCAGTAGTGAAGCAGGCGACAGAGATCATTCTGAAAAATCCGCTGGCGGCTCATGCTGTTGCGTTTGTCGGGTTTTCTGGAGCGACCCGATCCAATAACCCGAGCCAGGCTGCGATCTTCATCGTTCCACATATAGGCGACGATCAAGGTCACGGCCATTCAGCACCGATTTTGTCGCAGCTACCTGATTTACAAAAAGAACTGGCGACGATTCCCGACGCCAATATCTTCGTCATCCCTCCCCCTCCCGTTCAGGGACTGGGGACTTCGGGCGGGTACAAGTTCCTCGTGCAGGACCGTGGAGGATACGGTTCGCAGGAGCTTCAAAAGGCGACCGACAATTTGATTGCGGCAGCGGCCAAGGAACCCTCGTTGGCTCGCGTTTTCACGACATTCCGCGCATCGACGCCACAGTTGTTCGCTGATGTTGATCGTGTAAAGGCGAATATGTTGAAGGTCTCAATGACCGACATCTTCGACGCGTTGCAGACAAATCTGGGATCGTCTTATATCAACGATTTCAATTTGTATGGACGAACCTTCCAAGTGCGTATGCAGTCCGAGCAGGAATTCCGCGATCAGCCTGAAGACATCTTGCAGATCAAGACCCGTAACGCGACTGGGCAAATGGTGCCACTGGGGTCTGTTTTGAATGTCGAATGGAAGAGTGGACCGGACCGGGTGGTTCGTTACAACATGTTCCCGTCGGCGGAAGTTCAGGGAGATACTGCTGCGGGCTTCAGCTCTGCGGATTCGATCGCTGCGATTGAGCGGTTGGCTAAAGAACATCTTCCGCCGGGGATGGGGATTGCCTGGACCGATCTGGCCTATCAGCAACAGCTCGCGGGAAACACTGCGATATACATTTTCCCGTTATGTGTGTTGTTCGTTTTCCTCGTGCACTCTGCGGAATATGAGAGCTGGACGTTGCCATTGGCGATCATCCTCATTGCTCCTGTCTGTTTGCCATTCGCCCTGTTTGGAGTCTGGTTCCGTGGGATGGACAACAACCTGATTACTCAGATCAGTTTCGTGGTGTTAATTGGGCTCGCGGCCAAAAACGCGGTGCTGATCGTGGAATTCGCCAAGCAGCTTGAAGAAGAGGGACGCTCCACTGTGGAGGCTGCTATTGAAGCCTCTCGCCTCAGGTTGCGTCCGATTATTATGACATCGTTCGCATTTATCCTCGGGGTGTTGCCGCTCGCGAGGGCATCTGGTCCCGGCTTTGAGTTGCGTCAGATCCTCGGAACGGCAGTGTTCTCCGGAATGTTGGGGGTGACCCTGTTCGGGTTGATTCTCACACCAACCTTCTATGTCGCACTCAGGTATCTCTCGAACATGTTTTGGGGACGGTCTGTGCTTCATGTGCATCCGAAAACTGTTCACGGCGAACCGTCGTTGGACATCGCCAGCCACGGGCATCCCGTTCCGCACCGACAGGAAGATCTGTTGACTGTGAACCGGAATGGGGAGCGTGGAAATCATTAAGTTCGAGTGGGAATGACGCTTGACCTAAGCTGAATAAAAAAAGGTCGCCCGAATGTTGAGTTCGGGCGACCTTTTTTGTTTGTCGCGTGAATCCGGCTCACGCTTTCTTTTGGACGGCTAAAAGCGGGTCCGTCAGGCCCCAGGCTCCCGATTCAGCGCGACCAGCATATCGGCGATAGAATGACGGGACGTCTTTTGATGTTACGATCAGATCGTACCAATCGTTGCTGCTATCAATGGCGATAGCTGTGTTCACTGGTAACCCGCGATTTGCAACAACGTCCATAGTGGTCTCCGAATACGAGCCATCTTTCACGGTAAATCGTAACGGCGCCGCTTGTGCGTTGGTGATCGCGATGGAAGTCAGGCGAGGCTTATTGTCCTGGCGCTCGCCTGTCCCGTTTAGGTCATAAAAGGTGAGTTCAACTTTCGGGTCAGCCTGGGTGCCGCGGAATTCGCGATAAAACCCATTTGGTCCGTGAACACGGAGTACGTAACCTTGTTCACCGAAGAGATCCGAACGCCACTCCGCGGTAACGGAGGAGCCCGGCGCGACGGCGTAATGACGGACTTGAATTCCTTCGGTGGTCTCGGCATAGGCGATGAACGGCGCTCCCAGTGACCGGTCTCCGAATCGCTTGTTTCGAGCAGAAAACGTCAACACAAAGTGCTGACGATTTTCATCCCAATCGCCGGTGACCTCCAACTCATAATTTAGCGGGGCATGCGGGCGCTGACCCGGTTCCTGCACTGGCAATGGAGAATTCTTGCGATCCCCTTGTTGAATCGCAGTGATCTCTTCGTCCGTGAGTTCATGAAAGCCCTTCGGAACGGGTTTGTATTTCATTCGGTCGATCTGTTCGATGAAGCCACTCATCGAAGGATGACCAACCCAATCCGACTTCGTACTCGATGCTGAGCGGAATGCAGAAGTGAGGTCGCCACAGATCGTTCTTCTCCACGGGGAAATGTTCGTCTCGGTGATCGTCTTTCCTGTTTTTCGTTGGAGATACGATTCCAGAAAGCGGATGACAGAAGTGTGGTCAAACACTTCCGAACAGATATTTCCGCCAGTCGTCCATGGCGAAGCAATGACCATCGGAACGCGATATCCCAGTCCGATCGGATTCCCGTTGGCGTCCTTGCCTCGATATCGCTTGTCGATCTCTGGGCTCACGTGGTCGAGTGCGGTTTCGAGTCCCGGAGAGCTTCCGCCGCTATTGGGATCATTCGGGCGCGGAGGCATAAATGGCGGAATGTGGTCGAAGAATCCATCGTTTTCATCGTATGTCAAAATGAAAACGGTCTTCTTCCAGACTTCGGGATTCTGCGTGAGGATGCTGACCACTTCGGAGAGATACCATTGTCCGAACCACGCATAGTCGGGATGGTCCGAAAATCGTCCCGGTGGAACGATCCATGAGACTTGAGGGAGATTCCCGGACTCGACGTCTTTCCGGAATTGGTAGAGAACGTCTCCTTTCGGAATGTTAATGGTTCGCTTCTTGCCTTCATCGTTGTATTCGACTGTTTCCAGTTCCCGATAATGCGGATCGCTGACGTTTGTCGTGAAGGCCCGCTGGTGCAGACTCTTGGCGCGTTCGGAGAGTCGATTGAAATTCTCTTCGGTGAATTCCGCAACATCTTTTTGAAGACTGTCGAGTGATTTCGTCAGTTTCTGAATTAGATCATTGAGCTTCTGAAGTTCCTCTCCGCTGGCATTGGAGACCTTTTCCTTTGCTTCCTCCAATTGCTGTTGCGTGGATTCCAGTTGCCTGTGGAGATACGCCCGGTGCGTCGGATGAAATCGGACGTTGAACTGTGAGAACCACTCGATGGGACTATCACCGAAGTTGGAAAGCCAACCGTGTTCCTCACCTGTCATTCCCGTCGGGACATCGAGTTCGTTCTGGTAAATCTTCCAGCTGATGCCGTTGTCTTCCAGTCGTTCAGGGTACGTCGTCCAGTTGCACCAGTTCCCATAAGAACACTGCCCATTCGTAATCGCTGCTGGTGAATTGACCTTTTGTTCCGGAAGAATCGTCCCTGTCCAGAGATGGAGGCGATTCGGTGTCGTCGACGAAATCACCGAGCAGAAGTTGTGATCGCAGACGGTAAAGAGGTCTGCGAGTGCGTAGTAATAAGGAAGGTCTCCCCGCGAGTAATACCCCATCGTCATCGGAAGTGTCTGATAGTCTTTGTGCCCCGGTCGCTTGTACTGTAGCCATTTGTCGTGCAGTCCAAAATTATTGGCTGCAACTTGGTCCCAGTAGCCGTGCGGCAGGCACCCCATCCATGTCGCCTTTGATTCCTGCATGTCGACGCGGAATGGTGCGTAACGGCGTCCATCTTCTTCTGTCTGGACGAACGAGGGATTTCCATCTGGAAGCTTGACCGCACGAGGATCACTGAATCCACGCACTCCGCTGAGTGAGCCGTAGACATGGTCGAGTGACCGGTTCTCCTGCATCAGAATGACAATGTGATCAGCATCGGAGAAGTCGCTGCCTGGAGTGGGCTCAATGGCTGCAGCTTTCTGAAGAGTCTCAATAAAGCTGAGCTGGACGCCTGTTGCTCCGGCCATCAGGAGGATGTCCTTCAGGAAGTCTCGTCGATTGTGCATCGGTTCCCTTTCTCTCAGGAATGCGAAGAATCTGCATGAGTTGATGAGATGTCGCGTGTGCCAGTTCAAATGGAAGCAAGCTGGCGACAGGATCGCAACGGTAACGGAGGGAGTAGCTACCTATCGTGTAGGGAGCTGGCAGTTTCATGGTGGACGAATTCGGTGAAATTCTGGGTGGTGTAAGAGTGTATTTTCGATGAATGCCTGACTCATTCAATCGGATTGATGCACAGAATCGTTCGGAGCATTTTAATTGTTCAAACCAGTGAAGATTGAATGGAGTTGGCAAACTCTCCGGCCTATATGGTGTAATCGGAACCACTTCGGGGGGCGGATCGTCAATGTCACAATTTTGACTCAAGTTTTGCGAAAGGAGGTCGTATGATCGATTGCGGAATTTGTATCAAGGGTACCGTTTAGCAGAACGAAAATTCCGCTTGGGGAATCGAATATTTTGTTTGATCCCCCTATAGGCGTGTGGGAGCATGGATGCGGATGTTCGGATCAGGAGGGTTCGAAGAGATCAGCAATGACGACTGATGAAATCACCTGTGAGGAATGTTCCAAGGAAAGTTGCAATGCGAAAATTGCTCAGGGTGGCAGCAGCCTTATCTGTTGCCATGTGGGGCGGCGCGACCCTGCAAGCCGGTCTGTTTCATGGCCCGAAATACAATCGAATGCCCGTTTCAGCGTGTGCCCCAACTTCATGCTACACAGCGTGCAAAGTAGAGCGCGAAACGTGTTACCGAACCGTGATGGAAACCGTTTGCGAACCGGTTCAGGAAACTTGCTACCGAACCGTCATGGACACCACTTACGAGGATGTCCAGACGACGCACTATCGCAACGTCGTCGAGCAGGCGTTTCGTGAAGAGCAGTATCAGGTACAGCGTCCGATCTACGAAACTTCGTATCAAGAGCAGCAGTATCAGGTGCAGCGACCGGTTTACGAAACACAGTACCGACAGGAAAGCTATCAGGTATCCCGCCCTGTCTACGAAACCGTCAATCAGCAAGTTACACGAACTGTTCAGCGTCCACAGATGACCACTGTGAACCGCCAGGTTCAGCGCACCGTTCTGCGTCCAGTTGTTGAAACATATAATCAGGAACGCTGCTTCACAGTCATGCGTCCTGTGACAACAACACGGACCGTTCAACGAGTGGTGGGACAATGGGTGGATCAGCCGTTTACCATTCCTGGTCGAACAATTCCTCAAGTCACTCGTGACTGCAATGGTTGCCCACGGATTTGTTACACACAGTGCCCACCGACACAGTTGACACGCAAAGTCTGGTGTCCACAAGTCGTTCAGTGCCAGGTTCCTCACACTGAAATGGTTCGGGAAGTCGTACGACAGAACGTTCCGGTTCAGGTGACTCGGATGGTTCCTGAATGCGTGACTGAGAACATTCCGGTTCAGGTCTGCCAGATGGTCTGCGAGCAAGTCACCGAGACGATCCCTGTTCGCACATGTCGCTGGGTGAGCGAAACCAAGACCTGCCAGATTCCAATGCGCGTCTGCAAAATGGTTACTGAGACACGTACCTGCAAGATTCCAACTCAGACTTGCCGCATGGTCACAGAGAATCTGGTTCGCCGGGTCCCTTACTGTGTCACACGTCAAGAGCCTGTGACTGTGACTCAGCGCGTTGCCAAGTGCGTTCCTCGACAGGAAGCGTTCACTGTGACCCGCATGGTTCAGAAATCGGTTCCTCGACAGATTGCATACGAAGTTTGCCGCGTTGTTCCAGTAGAAGCTTGCGGTCCTGAGATGGCTTGCGGAAGCTGCGGACCAACAGGTCTGGGTGGATGTGCTTCGGGTAACTGTGCCGGGAATGTTTCTCCATATGAAGCGACCAAGCCCGTTCCAGAGCCTGCACTCAATAACGGACGTCCTGCAGAACAGAATGGCCCTGCTGTCAATCCAATGCCTCAGGGACCAACGACATAGTTTCGCTTGCATCGGTGCGAAGCTGAGTCAATCAGCAAATTGATGTGGAGCCCGCTCTCAGAGCGGGCTCCATTTTTTATTGCTATCGCCCAAGATTGTCCTGAGAACGTCGAAGCTGCTATTCTTCACGAATCATTCGAATTTGATGGAACGCGAGCGAATCGCACTTGAGCATTGGGCACGCTCGATGAAATTCCGTTCTCAGTCTGTTCATCGACCTGCGCTTACCGCTGCGCTCGCATTCGGATTGGGCATCCTGGCTGACCGGTTGCTCGACATTCCTCATGTCGCTTGGGGAACACTGACGCTGATCTCACTTTTGAGCTCGGCGTTGTTGCTCAAAAAAGCGAAGTCTGCCGCCCCAGCAAGTCTGCTGCTGATACTGACTTTGTTCTCTCTGGGCGGGTGGCGTCATCACCTTCCTTTCAACACTCGCCAGTCGAACGACATTCTGACGTTCTGCAAAGAGGAGTCTCAGCCTGCGAGGCTCGTGGGAGTGATTGCCTCCCCGATCGAAATTCATGAAGCGAAGTTCGGTCCGCGGATCCCTCCCTGGATGGAAGTGGATCGTTCGAAGTCTGTCTTGCAATGCGAACGGGTTGAGGTGAATGGGGAATGGGCGGAGACTGGTGGACTGCTTCAACTGAATGTCAGCGGTCATGTTGTCCATGTACGAGTGGGCGATCAGGTGGAGTTGATTGGCCATGTCGCACTTCCCCGCCGGACTGCGAATCCGGGTGCGGTCGATTTTGGAGCGATCCTCAAGCAGATCGGGATCAGCGGAACGATCAATGTTGAACATCCCGCAGCGATTCTGAAATTGGAAACACTTCGCTCGCCTCGATGGTCACTTGCTCGATTGAGGGAAACGCTTCGAACGGAATGCGTACAACTGATTTTCACTCACCTTCCCGAAAACCAGCGAGGTTTGGCAGCATCACTATTAATTGGTGATCGCACTTCGCTGAGCGATGACATGCGGGATCAGTTTGCAGAAACCGGAACGATGCATTTGCTCGCAATTTCCGGTCTTCACGTGGGGATCTTTCTGGGGATAGTGCTGGCGCTGTGTCGGCTGGCGAATTTGTCCACGAGCATGACTTCAGTCTGCCTGATTGCAACGGTGGCAGCCTACGCATTTATCACGGATCAGAATCCTCCGGTACTCCGCGCCGGCCTCTTGGCGGCCATTGCGGTTCTAGCAGCCTCTTCAGGGAGACGAGTCGATGGAATGAACGCACTTGGTGTGAGCGCGCTCATTCTCCTCCTATGGAAACCGAGTGATCTATTCAATGTCGGCGCGCAGCTCTCGTTTCTCGCAGTCGGCGCCATTTTATGGTCGATGAGTTGGTTGAAACGTGATGAGAACGATGAGTCCGCAACTCTGAGCCAGCTGATCGAGGAGGATCATTGGAAGAAGCGATTCCAGCCTGCGATGCACTATCTCAGAAGCGTTTACGTCATGAGTGTCGCTGTGAATCTGGTGACAATTCCGATCACGATGGCCACCTTTCATCTCTTCAGTCCTGTCGGGCTGTTGTTGAACGTTGTTCTGATTCCCTATTTCGCGATTGTCCTGGCAACCGGGTACCTGATGCTCGTGGGAGGACTGCTTCTCCCCTTCTCTGCTGCAATTCTCGCTGCGCCGTTTCAAGGAAGCCTCGGTTTATTCCTTTTCGCAGTTCAATGGGGCCAAAGTATTCCGTGGGGGCATTTTTATGTTCCTGCAATGGCGGCCTGGTGGCTGATTGGCTTCTATGTGCTTGCGGGAT
The DNA here is from genome assembly GCF_051466335.1 of Planctomicrobium mucosum. Taxonomy (NCBI): domain Bacteria; kingdom Pseudomonadati; phylum Planctomycetota; class Planctomycetia; order Planctomycetales; family Planctomycetaceae; genus Planctomicrobium; species Planctomicrobium mucosum. The sequence goes on from NZ_CP195793.1 coordinate 2,852,756, forward strand.
TTTCCTGGAGAATGATCGGAACGTATCGAACGTCTTGGTGGGCGTTCCGCGCCCTCCTCGTCTGGATCATCGTCGGTTTAGGAATCGCGTTGATTCCTTCTCGTCGTGACGGTCTTCGCATGACGGTGCTCTCCGTGGGGCACGGGCTGGCCTGTGTGATTGAACTGCCGAGCGGCGAGACAATCGCCTATGACATCGGGTGCATGGGCGATGGAAGTCGGGCTGCTAACGCGGTTGCTGGATTGTTGTGGTCGCGCGGAGTCACTGAGCTTGACGCGGTGCTGGTTTCTCACGCTGATCACGATCATTTCAGCGGTCTGTTCACACTTCTTGACCGAATCCAAGTTCGCAGAATGTTTGTGACTCAGGACTTTCTTGATTTCAATCAGAAGAGCGTTTCGGAACTGTGCGACCATGTCGTCACAAAGAACGTGGACCTCAAACTGATCCAAGCGGGAGATCAACTGGCGCTGCGTGGTGATCAGGCTGGGGCTGTGTTAATCGAAGTGATCGCCGCTCAGAATACGAGTGGTCCGCATTCGGATAACAGTCGCAGCGTGGTCCTGCAGGTGGACTATGCGGGGCGCCGTATTCTGCTTCCTGGTGATCTTGAGAAATCGGGATTGGCTGAACTGCTTACATTGCCGCCGCGGAAAATTGATGTGTTGTTGTCACCGCATCACGGGGGAAAAGTCGCCAATGTTCTGGATCTTTATCGCTGGGGAGATCCGATCTATGCGGTCGTCAGCAGCAAAGAGACCGCACTTCCGGGATTGAGTGGAGTCCCGGAGGGTTGTCATGTGTTGAATACTGCACTCTCTGGAGCCGTCACTGTTGAAATTCAATCTGATGGAACGATGAGAGTCTCGGAATTTCTCAAATGAAACTCCGAGACTCTCTAAATCAAGGCCACGAGCAGGTTGCTGTGGAGCCGACTTGGGACCCACGGCCATTAAAGGCCGGGACGTGGAGGCATGACGGGAGCTTTGAAGGGGAACAGTCCTTTCGCGTTCAATTTCCGTTTAAACACTTTGTCGCCTGCAGTGACATAAAGGGTGTCCAGCTCGGGACCGCCAAAGACAACATTGGCAAGGGGGCCGGGCTGCGGTGGTGCAATGATCAGATTCACTCGGCCGGGCTGATCGAGAACCTGCAGCCCCGCATTGGTGCAGACGTAGAGCAATCCATCCGTGTCGACAGTCATTCCATCTGCGTGACTCCCACTGATGGCGTCCTTCAGGTGGAGCCAACCGTATGGCTGTTTGTAAGCCAACGATCCATCTGCCTGGATCTGGAAGGAGTAGGTAAATCGGCCAGTGTAATCCGCAACGGTGAGAAGGGTCTGGTCAGGAGAGACAATCACACCGTTCGGGAACCCGATCCCGGAATCAACTTCTTTCAATTCGCCCTGCGAAGAAATGTGCCAGATTCGCTTCTTGGCTGGATCTGTAAAGTACACCGACCCGTTGGCCAGCACGACGAGATCGTTGCTACTCACCTGCTCTGCAATGACCTCCTTTGTGCCGTCCGGGAGGAATCGCACAATCCGTTGGTTTCCCCCTTCGCAGCCATACAGTTTGCCATCGGGACCGAACATCAATCCGTTAATTCCAGGGGAGTTCTCAACAAAGGTGGAGACTGTTCCGTCCAACGCGATTTTGTGAACTTTCCCGGCGGGAACATCGGAGAAGAAGACTTCCCCATGTTCATTGACGGCCGGACCTTCTGTGAAACGATGTCCGGAGCTGACTTCCTGCCAGTTTTCGCCGTGAATCAGGATCTTCGTTCGAGATGCTGCAGGCGGTGCTGGAGTTTCAACCGGAGCCGGGTAGTCGTGCCAGATAAATCGAAGTGCATCGGGGAGGACGACGGTGATTGTTTTCGAATCATGTCCCCCTTCTCCCCAGAAATGTTTCACATCGTAATTTGAGTACTTGAGAGCCGTCAGCATTCCCTCGTTCGAGTTGAACCAGTCTCCGGCATAGATGTTGAGGTCGTTTGATCCATCTTCGAGAAAGACCCGTATGGGCTTTGCTTCGGTTTTACGGATCAGGGTCGGAAATTCATTGGCGCCACGCAGGCCGACGTATGTGCCGATGGAGCTGACGACCCGACGAAATTGGTCGGGTCGCTCCCAGGCAACGTTAAATGCACAAATCGCTCCGGAACTCGAACCTGCAATGGATCGATCATTGGGATCAGAGCTGATGTTGTAGGTCTTCGAGACTTCCGGAATGATCTCTTCAATGAGGAAGCGGGCGTAGCGATCGCCGAGACCATCGTACTCAAAGCTGCGGTTAAATCGTGGCTGCGCGTTCTCGTGCGGGGCAGGAACAACGCCGGGTTCAATGAAGATCGCGACCTGGACTGGAACCTCTTTTTTGTGGATCAAATTGTCCAATACCGTAGGGATCTTCCAGTTGTTTCCGACTCCGATTCCATCCTGAACGACAAGCAGACAGGCCGGTTTGGCTGGATCGTACTGCTTGGGAACATAGACCCAGTAGTTGCGTACGGTGCCTGGGAAAATCTCGCTCTTCCACTGAATCGGGCCGTGGACTTCCCCTTGGGGAACCCCATCCTGCAGCTTGGAGTCTTCGGTTAACTCATTGGCAAATGCGGGGGAAGACATCAGGAGTGTGCTGAGTCCCAATGCGAGACAGGCCAGTCTGCACAGTCGAGTCAGATTCATATCGTTCCTCGTGAGGCGGTGTGAGGGAAATGACGCGTCAGATCCTTTTTGTGAACGTTATAGAAATCTGTCCCGGTTCGCATCTGTGTTGATGAATGTTTCTTGAGAGTCGATTGATGCGCACGAAAAAAGAGCTGCCAGTTTCCTGACAGCTCTTGATGACTCGACATGAGCGTCGCTGGAGTGGGCATTCGGCCCAGCACAGGGACTAGTTGCTTTCAGCGACCAATGGACCAGCGAGTTCTTCGAGGAAGAAGAGTTTTCCGGGAAGAGTTGTCATGTATGTGCTTGGGATCCATGAAGTTGGTTCGTGACGGAGGGTCATCCACAGGCTCAGACCCTGCCACATCATGCCTCGGTTAAATGTTCCATCACATCCGCCGATGATGTGATCAGCACCGAGGAACAAACCTGGGCCGATGGTGTTCGCGTACGCTGGCACCTTGGTTGTACGGCTCTTGAAGCTGTTGATGGCGTTCTGCTCAACGGTGAGTGGATGCAACTTGGCACCGATTCGGTGAGTCTGTGCCTTCCACTCTTTCTCGCTGGAGTAATCTTCAGCGAACTGTGGTTCCCAGAATGCGATGTGGCAAACGCGACCGATTCCGAAGACAACTGCGAGTTTGGCGCCCTTGGCCTTGAGATCAGCGATCTTCTTGGCGTAGGTCGGGAGATTGTCTTTAGTAGCGAAGTTACGCTGCTTCTTAGGAACAGTCAATTTTCCGAGAGGACCGTAGAACGCTTCCTGCATTGCGTTTTGGAATCCACCTGGCTCGGTGCCTGGGATGGTGTTTCCCTTGACGTCTGCCCATTCGTCCATGTTGAAGCCATGAACGTGATCGCAGCTGACATTCCATTCTTTCAGGAAGTACACAGCCCAGCGGTACATTCCCATTGGACCCACTGGAAGGATCATCGCCAACTGTTCGCCAGCTTCACGAGCATTGCGGATCGTCAACGCAATTTCGTGGCCCATGTATGTGTCGAAGTCGCTCAAGGAAGCGAGTGGAACTGGAGTGAATTTCTTGTTCCACCATTTCTGGCGTGTCGTGATGGTTTTTGGATCGTCGTCAATCAAAGCGTCGATCTTGGCGAGATCCCAACCTTTAGGGAAAAAGTTTTCCAGCAACGAACCTTCAATCGTTGAGATCAAATCCATTTTCAATTCACCGTGTTTGCATTTTTAAGGGGCGTCAGAATTAAGTGGCGAAGTTAGACTGTTCTTCAGTTCCCTTCAACCAAGAAGCGTTTTCCTCATCCTTGGGACGGGTGAGAAGGACTTCGTGCGGATGAAAACGGCTTTTATAAGCCATTGAAGTGCATTCATTGATCCAATAGCCCAGATAAACGAACTTGAGTTTCAACTGTCGGGCGATCTCGATTTCACACATCAGTGAGAACGTCCCGGGATTGTGGTCCCGCCATCTGGGGGCGTGATAGAAGTAGACACTCGACAGTGAGTTCGGGAGGCGATCGACCAGACCGACTCCGACCAATTCGTCCTCCTCAAAATAGAGGATATCGTGTAGGGTCGGGAATTCACCGGTGAGGAAACCTTGAGCGTACGTCTGCGGCGATACGGTCTGAGCGGGCCAATTCTTTTCCGTCGCCATCTGTGCGTGCCAGGAGTTGTATAGAGAAACGTGTTCAAGGGTGACCGAAGCTGGCTGAAGTTGAACGGAAATCGCCCCGTTCTTTTTGAGTGTCCTTCTCTGGCTCTTGCTCGGCTGAAATGCATTTACGTCGACGCGAATCGGAATGCACTGCATGCAATTCGCACACGCTGGCCGAAATACGTCAATTCCGAAACGCCTCCACCCCCGTTCGAGCAAGTATTCAAGCTGGAACGGAGTCAGTTCCCGATAGCTCCGGTATTCTAGGGAAGCGGTTTGCTCCGGAAGGTATGAACATCGGCGAGGAGGCTCGATAACGTGGTAAAGCGTAGGAGGAAAATCGGGTGCTGCCATAGCGTCTTCAGATCAGAAAGCAATATTCACACGGCCGCAGTGCCCTATTTGCTCTTTAAGCACGACAGTGTGTGAAAGCCACGCAGGTAGAGTCGCCCGTTCGCGATGGCTGGGGTGGAGTATGACTCATCCGGGATTTTTCCTCCGGGATATGCCCGGAATTTTGGGCTGGCATCGATGATTTTGACATCGCCTTCTTCTGAGATGCAGTAGATTCGCCCATCGATGATCACCGGTGACCCACTATAATTCCCGCCGATCCGCTCGCGCCAGACATTCTTTTGCAGATCATCCCGCAGGTCGAGGCAGCAGGCAGTTCCATCGTCATTCCAGAGATACATGTAATCTCCAAGAGTGAGCGGCGTTGGAACGTAGGGCATCATCTTTTTTCGTACGGCGTGGACAAGAGACAGATCATCGGACTTTCTCAGCGGATCGACCGCGATCATCTGAGTCCCGCGTCCTTCTTCCCCGCACGTCGCAAAGAACAGTCCATTGGCATAAACGGGGGATGCGACAGTCCGTTGTGGTAGCCGCCCGGATGCCCAGATTTCTTTTCCGCTCAATGGATCGAGGCCAGCGATCCCGGTGGCTCCACTCAGGGTGATGATTTGTTCGACACCGTTGATCTGCGCAATCATTGGTGTCGCGTAGGAGGCCGTTTCGACTTTACGCTCCGTGCTCCAGCGAGTCTCCCCTGTTTCCAGATCGAGAGCTTCGATACTACTCGGCCCATCCTGATCATTAGGGACAATCAGCATGTCCTGATAGACCACTGGAGAGATCCCGATTCCGTGTGAGGCAGCGTAAGGGCCGAGATCCCGCTGCCAGACAAGCGATCCTTCAAAATCGTAAGCGTTGATCAGGAAATGCTCGGGATCAGCTTCTGCGACGTAGACTCGCTTGCCATCAGTGGTTGGGCTCCCGGAACCGTAGCTGTTCTTTTTGTGAAGCTTGTTGGGAAGCAGCTGAATGGACTTCGCCCAGCGTTCTTCACCGGAGAAGGAATCGATGCAGAGGATGGTCCGTGTTCCGTCTTCCAGCCCAGAGGTGAGGAACAAAAATTGTCCCCAGACGACGGGGGACGAATGTCCTTTTCCTGGGAGTTGAATGGTCCATTCGTAATCTGTTTCAGACCATTCCGTTGGGATTCCACGCTGAAGGCTGATTCCCTCCCCATTCGGTCCGCGGAAACGAGACCAGTTTTCATCGGCGGAAGCACTGTGATTCTGGGTGGTGAAATGCAGAGTGGCGAGGAAGAGAAGGAATGCCCATCTATGAAAAATGTTTTTCATGCGTTGAATCCCGCTTCTAATGCACTCACAGGGCGATAACACTGTCTGCTTCCAAGGCGACTCGCGGAAACTAGTTTACTTCTTCACGCCCCCTTGTGAAACGCAGGCCGAGCAAATGGGAGCCCGCAATGGACAGCACGAGAAATAAAAAAGGCCATCACGGTAATTTGTGATGGCCTTTCGTCACTCATCGTGTTCAGAGGATTACTGACGTTCTCCGTAGAACTTGGTCATTTCTTCAGCAGAAAGTGGCTCGGAGACACCTTCGCTCATCAGGCTGGCTCGGAAGCGGAGGCTTCCTGAAACTGCTGCTTTCACCTTCACTTTGTAGGTCACAGTCTGGCCTGCAGCGATTTCAGGAATCGAGCGGAAAGCGACTGCGTGACCATCGCCGCGGTGTTCCGTTGGGCCTTCTGCACTCACAAAAGACATCCCCGCAGGCATTTCGCATCCGAGGGAGACTGCTTTGGCTGCTGCGGTTCCTTCGTTTTTGACGCGAATTTCGTAGACCATTTCGGAACCGACTTCCACTGGGTCTTCAAGATCTTTCACTTGGATGGAAAGTGAAGATGTCGATTCAACTGTGGTGACCAATTCGCTGTCGGAGATGACACCGTGCTCGGAAGTCGCCCGTGCAAGGTGCTTGAATTCACCGCTCTGGCGAGCGAGGAGTGTCACTTTGATTTCGGATTTTTCACCCTTTTCAAGGCGTCCCACAAACCATGTGATCAGGCCTGTTGCTGCGTCGAACTGGGCACCGCGGTCAGCACTGACGAAATCAAATCCGGTTGGCATCTTGTAACGCATCTGCACGTTATCTGTTGCCGCTTCCCCGTTGTTCGTGACTTCCAATGTATAGTTTGCTTGACGGCCAAGATATCGCAGCCCTGGGCCATGAATCGCTGAGCCGATACTCGGGGCAATGACAACGACGTCTGAGGAAGTTGATTTGGCAAGTCCACTTTCAGCCCGTGCCTGAATGGCAAGGTTGTGAGTTCCGCCCTGCAGAGCATTCAGAGCGAGGCGGACGCTTCGAGATTCGCCGGGGTTCAGGCTTCCCAGTTCCATTAGGAGTCGTTGGCCTCGAGCGTGTTCCAGTCCTTGTGGAATCATCGCTTCGATTTGAACCGCCGTCGCAATTCCGGTTCCCGGGTTGGAAACTGTGACTGTCTGTGTCGCTGCTTCGCCGATCAAAACTTGTGTTGGGCCTTCAACATGAATGTCCAGGAGTGGTTCCGAGACCGCGAAGCGTCCGTTCGCAATCCCGCTGAAGCGGACTTCTGCTCTTGTGTTGATATCGCCACTTTGAAGAGGAACCATCACCACCTTGATGACTCGTTCTTCTCCCGCTTTGAGTTCATCCATCTGCCATCCCAGATACTGATCACTGGTCGATGGAGCAGGACTTGCATTGATTAAGCGAACGCTCTCAGGGAAATGAGCCTGCAGTTCCATGTTCTGGGCGGAGACTTGGCCGGCGTTCTTCACGATCAGATGGCAGATGCACTCCTGACCGATATTCAAATCGGATTGCTTACGCCATTCGATGGTGATTGACGGCGACGTTGTGATTTCACTTTTGAACGCACTCGGAGCAGGAGTCGTCGCAGATGCGGCCACTGGGGTTGAAGCTGCCATCGGCACTTCTGGAGCTACAGGAGTCGCTGGCACATCTGCACTTAGAACCGGGAGCTTTTGAGCTGGAGGGCTTTGTGCTGGTGGAATGCTGTTTGGGCTGCGACTGAATGTGAGCGATCCGCGACCGGTTGGCTTGGCTGGAGGCGCTGCTGGAACTGGTGCTGCTTTGGGAGTGACCGCCTGTTCCGTTGGGACTGCTGGGAACTCAGGCGCTCGCGGAGGAGCAGCCATCGGCTCGAACTCGTCGAATCCCGGGAAATCTTGGGGTGAAATTCGCTCGCCACCGACTTGTTGAATCGTCGGCCGAGTATTTTCTGGGTTGCTCTGGTAAGTGGCCTGAACGACGCGGTTTGGGTTTCCGGAAGGGAGGCTTGCGCTGGCAGGAACGACTTCGCGTCCGACCGTCATGCTTCTTCCAGATTGGCCAGTGACCGACGGAGCGAACGTCTGATTGGACACGGGCCGATTCATCGGAGGTGCGTTTGGGGATGTCGCTGCGGGCGCTCCATCAGCACCGAAGAGCTCATTGTAGTAATTACGGAGCTCATCGTTCTGGGCAGGCCGCACGACTGCCGCGGGGCTTGAACTCGCACGAGTGAATTTTTGAGGAACGGCGCCAACTCGTGCCGTTCCGGGTGCTGCTGCAGCGGGAATGCTGCGAGTGTTGGCCGAGCCATAGAAATCGTCAGCGACGACTGATTGAACGGACATCCCGATAATCGCCAGTAGGCAAGCGCTACGCCGCATCGAAACCATTGAACCGTTCAGCTTCATGTCATTCATCCTTGATTCGATCACTGTGCAAATATGCAGCAGAATTGTGAGCTGTCAGTAGGATCGGAATGGAGGTTTCGTGCGCTTGAATGGAATGCGGTGATCTTTCCGATTTTGTTCGACTTTTGTCGCGAAAATTTCAACTCCACCTAAAAAATACTGGATTTGCCACGAGTGGTTAAAATGGGTGAATTGGGGTGAGATTGCCGCGTGCCAGCGTTCGACCCGTCCCAGATCCTCGAATTCGGCCGCTTGTCTGAATTCTGTTTCCCGGCCATCACCTCTGGGAAGAGATGGCGGCAGCGGGGCAGTCGCGATGCTCGGTCAGCATCGAAGTGGGGCCGCGGCGGAAGCTGGGGAGAAACTGCGCTCAGATCCTTTGGCCTGAACAAAATACAGAAATTTCTTTGTCAAATTCAGGCTCGATGGCAACGACACGGATCGGTGTCATTCTATAATCCGATGATGCCGGTTTTCTGGCAAATCTGCCCGTTGCAGTCATCGAAGTATTTGTTGTGCAAGTTCATACGTGAAAAGAAGGTTTTACTCACGATGTTTGTGACACATCTGGTTCAACAGAATTCTTCCCGGAGTGGCAATCTGCTCGCTCGAGTTTTGGGAAGTCTCTTGGTGCTCGTTGCATTAGGTGTGGTGATGGCATTCACCCTCCCGAAAGATGCAAACGTCGTTCAGCCAGAAAAAAAAGAAGACAAGATTCTCAATGACAAAGCGCGCCGATGCGATGACCAGCTTGCAGATCTCATTGAAGCGATGAACCCCGGGCGACTGGGGATTTCTTCTGACAGAACCCAATTGATCGATCGTTTGAATGTCTGGAAGACTGAGTGCGGTTCCGTCTCGGGGGAAGCCAAGCCAAGTGAAGATCAGGAACTGCTCGCCAGCAAGCTTTCAGGAGAGATTCTGGAGCGAACCGTCGCTGACCGTTTTCTCGTGGAAGATGCCTCTCATATCCGGATGAGCATTCTGGCCAGAGACATCGTCAGCAGCATCGTTGAAGGGACTGCTTCGACTCAGGAACGGGTCACCCTTCTCTTCGATTTCGTCAGCGACAATGTTTTGCTGATCGACGATAAGTTGCGAGAAGACATTGACCTGACTCCCTATGAATCACTCGTCTTTGGACTCGGAACAGACAAAGATCGTGCGTGGATTTTCGCTGAGTTACTCCGCCAGTTGCGACTCGACGTCGTGATTCTGACTCCTGCCGATGACGCTAAGAAGGACGATTGGCTGGTGGGCGTGATTGACCATCCCCATGGGATCTACCTATTTGATCCACGACTGGGGCTCCCTGTTCCTGCTGAGGGATCGTCAGAGGAGACGATTTATCCGGATGTGCCAGCGACTCTGCAACAGGTAGTCGCTTCGGATGCCAGTTTCCGCAATTTTGATACTGCGGAATCTCCCTATCCGCTGACCTCGGCGGATATGTCCAATTTGAAAGTTTCACTCATCGGAACGAGTAGTTTGTGGGCTCCTCGTATGGCAACTCTGCAATTTCTGTTGCCTCAGGGAGTGTCCGTTGAGTTCTATGATGGATTGGGCAAAAACTCCTTCCGGGCCGAAGGGTTGCAGCAGCGCGTCATCGATGCGGGGCGAGATGGACTCTGGACCGCCGACCAAGTCTCTTTGTGGGATTACTCGCAAAAGCAGGAGTTGAAATTCGAATCGACTCGCGGCGAAGGGGCACCAGAAAGCCAGTTGGCGAACTTTCTGTACGTTTTCAAAGGGCCGTATACCCTACGTCGTACTGACGACAAAAGTGAAGAGCTCCTGCCGACTCCAATTAATAAGTCCCTTCACTTCGTGAGAGTGGAACATCTGCGCGGGAAATATGCTGAAGCGGTGCGGGATTATCTCCCAGTGAGAACCACCGTTAATATTGTCCCCAACCGTGTGAACGCGACAGCGACCGACTTTGCAACTGCCTGGACTGGGCTCTGCCAAATGAAGATGCAGAAAATCCGCACTGCATTGGGAACATTGAACCGGTTCATCAGTTCTCCGTCGCACAGCGTCGGGCTGCATCGAGCAGCACGTGAGGCGTTTGCGGAGTGCCTGGTCATGCAGAAGAATTATGCAACCGCCGTGCAGGTTCTGGAGACCATGCCCAAAGGATTTGCTCCACGTCGTGATCAGTATTTGATCGAACGCTGGAAGAAAGCCGGAGGACTCAACAAACCTGCAGAAGAGGCTCCTGCGACGGAAGCTGAAGAGAAACCAAGTGAATCTCCTGTAGAGAGCACTCCAGAGGCCCCGGTAGACGGCGAGATGTCGACACCGGAACCGACACCAGAACCGACACCAGAACCGACACCAGAACCGACACCAGAACCGACACCAGAACCGGAACCGACACCGGAACCGACACCAGTACCGACTCCGGAACCGACTCCAACTGAATGAGTTGAGATCACTGTCTAACTCTGTTGACGCGTCGTTCGTGACGCCTGGCTGCAAACCCAAAAGGCTTTCAATCTTCGTTCGATTGAAAGCCTTTCTTCTTCGAGTGCTCAATCAACCTGAATCCAATGTTTCAATTTCTCGCGCGACGTTGGTTTTTGCTCGCCCTCATGGGAATTATCCCGTTCGGCGTGTCGCTGGGCTTGTCGTCCGGCAGTCGCGAAGAAGAGCTCATTTCCAGAAACGCAACACAGCTATTCAGCGGGACAGTCACCGCGATTGTCCTCTTCCTGATGTCTGTAACTTTGGAATCAGGGAAGATTTTACGTGCGATTCGAAGTCCGGCCGCAGTGATCTGGGGGACCGCGATCTGTCTTCTCATCATCCCAGCGGCTGCTCTCGCAGTGGTCGGCTGTCAGTCGAATATCGATTTGCAGAGCGGACTGATTGCTGTGGCAGCGGTGCCGAGTACCCTAGCGACGGCGAGCGTCTGGACGCGTAAAGCAGGCGGAAACGATGCGGTTGCACTTCTCGTGACGATGTTGACCAATGTCGTCAGCTTCGTCGTGACGCCACTTTGGTTGTCGTGGGGACTGGATGAATCGACCCACTTTGAGGCTTTTGCTCTCAACAAGCAGCTGTTTCTGACTGCCTTGCTTCCAATCCTTGCGGGGCAGCTCATGCGGATGGTTCGTCCCGTCCGTGAATTCGCAGATCGAACACAATCGACTCTCAACACAGTCGCCCAGCTGTGTATCCTCGTGACAATTCTCACCGTGGCGTTTCAGAGTGGAGCGAGGTTTCGGATCGATTCCCAGAATCAAGCAGACTCGATTCAGCTGCCGATTCTAGTGTCATTAGGGATCTGCGTTGGTCTCCATTTAGCGGGGCTGATCGCAGCACTTTTAGGGGGCGAACTACTCCGCTTCCCGAAAGAGGATTCAATCGGGGCTGCGTTTTCTGGGAGTCAGAAGTCGCTTCCGATCGGTCTGTATGTCGTTTCATCTTTTGAAGACGTCGGGCCCATCGCGTGTGTTCCGGTGATGCTATATTACGTGTCGCAGCTCGTATTTGACGCGGTGCTGATCGATTGGTTTCACGGGTGGATGCGTAAAAACGACGACCTCCACAGTGATGAAAATCCAAGCGAGATCAGTTGATCTCATCGGACAGAGATCGTCTGACGCAGCGTCACTTTCAAACTGCCATTTTCGTAAGCGACATCGATATCATCCAGTTGGGAGATGATGGCATCTGCGTGCCGCAGGTTCTCAGGCGGATTTGTGGTGGCGATGGCGACGACGGTCGCTCCGGCAGCTTTTCCGGCAGCAATTCCCGAGGGGGCGTCTTCAAACACCAGACATTTCTCAGGGCGAAATCCCAGCCCCGCTGCGCCGAGCAGATAAGGCTCTGGATCGGGCTTGCCAACCTTCACGTCGTCGGCCGTAATCAGAATCCGGGGAATTGGAAGATTGGTAAACGACAGTCGTGTCGTCGCTGTCCGGCGTCTTCCACTCGTCCCAATGGCCCATCGATCCTCAGGAATGGATGAAAGAAGCCGGAGTGCCCCTGTAAACGCTGAGAGACCGTCGGTATCGTCTGCTTCGCGATTTTCTTTTTCCGCAGCTTCTTTCTCAATATCCAGGTGTGGAGCAAATTCCCGCATCGTTTGGAGCGTCGGACGCCCGTGATGAGCGGCAGCAATCGGGCCAAATGGCAGGCCATGTTTGGCAGCCCACATTTCCCAGTGCCGGTCGGCGAGATGGTTGGAGTCGACCAGAACGCCATCGAGATCGAATAGGATGGCATCGACGATTAAGAGAGACGATTCATTAATGATGGAAGCACCAGATTCGAAAAGCTGAGAGAAGTAGAATCGCAATCAGTGTATTTCAGCTTTTCGTTGAATGAAATCGACCAGACCTGATTCTTGCAAATCAGACAGCCCGGATCATCAGTATTCGGGCTGTTTTGCCGTGTAATATCATTCGAAGTTGGATGTGTTGGAGACCCGCTGGCGAACGTCGGGACGCACGTACATCGCTGCACTGAGTGTCGACCAGAGATGCATGATCCATCCCATTGTTCCAAACGAGATCACCCAGATGATTCCAGCGAGTAGAAAATGAACGAGCGCCGTGATTGGCCGCCCCTGAACAAGTTGTCCGAGGCCGGGGAGAAAGAAGCTACAGACCGCGGCAATCACATTGCCTGCCGATGCAGGACCTTCTGACGAAGAAAGCGCCTGTTTCATTGAGATGGTCCTTTCCAGTTGAGTCACATTGCCCGTTTCGATGGAATTATTCGCGTCGACCAGCAACTCATCCAGTAGAAATCAAACCTGTCGATGGAGAAGTTTCCAATCCGATTATTTCCTCCTGTTTTCACTGATATCCGAGGTCGGATCGCACTTGAACGTTATTCGCCGATCGGCATGAATTCTTGGAGTCAAAATCGGAATTTTTAAGATTTCGTGGAATGGCAGCTGTTGGTGGAAATGCGGCATCTGCTGGATGGCTTCAGCTCCCGGCAATGGGGAGAAGAGCGGGAACACCATATTGCTCCCAAGGGATTCCCAGCCGACGCCGTCCTCGATTTGAGTTTTCGATCAACATCCTGTAATCAATGGGTCAGTAAATCAGGCGATTTACTGAATTCTCGCTGAGGGGAGCGAGATCGCAATTGTTTTCGAGCCGGGCGGAATCGACATGTTTGAGTTTCTCGTCAATCTGATCATCAACGCTGCAATCCTGATGTTGGTCGCCCATATCGTCAAAGGATTTCAAATTCAGGGTTGGGGCCCCGCCATTTTCACGGCGCTCGCACTCTCAGTGATCAATTCAACGATTCGCTATGTCGTCCTGCTTCTGACCCTGCCACTGACGATTCTCACGCTGGGATTGTTTCTCTTCGTCGTCAACGCATTGATGTTGTGGTTGGCGACTGCGATCGTACCGGGGGCGAAAGTCGAGAAATTTGGAACCGCTCTTCTCGCGAGCCTTCTGTTGACATTCTTCAATTTCCTGGTGGCATGGGCTCTGTAACGTGCGTGATTACTGACTTCGCTCGCCCCCGAGATGACGTTCGGTCGGCAGAATCGACCAGGCAGACGTCGAAAAGGTCTCTTCAGAGATCCAAGCCGAAGCAGTCCATTCCCGGAGCAGACACCGGCGGAATCTGATCAACGTAAATTCTGGCCCAGCATTCCAGACAGAGGAGATTCCAGAGTCGATAAGCATGATCCCAGCGACCGCTGAGGTGTTCCTGAATCAGGCGTTCGATGAATTCACGACGAATAATTCCTCGTGCTTCACACCGGTCTGATAAGAGAATCGATTTCAGGAGTGGGGCGAGTTCGTTACGGAACCAGTGGTCAATGGGAACACCAAATCCCATCTTCGGGCGAGTCTGAATCGGCTGTGGGATCAAGTCCGCGAAGGTTTCGATCAGAATCTTTTTCCCTTTTCCGGGTTCGAATTTTAATTCGATCGGCATTCTGGCAGCGAGTTCCACAACGCGATGGTCCATGAATGGACTTCTCGCTTCCAACCCGAACGTCATACTCGCGATATCAACTTTAGTGAGGATGTCACACGGCAGATAGGTTTGAACGTCGACGAATGTCGTCCGTGTGATGAAGTCGCGATTCGGACAGGCTGCGTAGGCATCTGTGATCAAATGGCTGCTGTCGAAGTGCGACAACTGATCGCGGAACGATTGCTGATAAAGCTCGTTCCGGGCTTCCTGATCAAAAATTCCGATCCACCGCAAATACCGCTTTTCCGGTGTTTGGCTGATGGCAGCGATAAAACGTTTTGCCCGTCGTCCAAAGGAGCGTTGCCGTGTCGATGTCGGGATTTTCTGCCAGATTTTCCACGCCAGGACGTTCTTGATGGGGGCGGGGAGCCGATCTGAACGGCCTGCGAGACTGACAGCCTGATAACGGGAATAGCCGGCGAATAACTCATCGCCCCCATCTCCGGATAATGCGACCTTCACAATTTCTCGCGCACATCGAGAGACTTCGGTTGTTGGAATCGCAGAGCTGTCGCCGAACGGCTCATCGTATTGCCAGATGAGTCTTGAGAGAGAGCGAGCTGCATCTGGCTCGACGACAAATTCATGGTGTGTCGTCTTCAGGTGCTCGGCAGCCATTCGTGCGAACTGCCGCTCATCATACTCCGGCTGAGGAAAGCCCATTGAAAACGTGTGGATCGGATGAGGAGATAATGACTGCATCAACCCGGCGATGATCGTTGAATCGACCCCTCCGGAAAGAAACGCTCCGACCGGAACATCCGATCGCATCCGTAGTCGGACCGCTTCAGTCAATGTCTCGCGGAGTTCCGCCTTCCACGTCGACGTTGTCATCGGCGGACTGGCTGAAGACGTCGCTTGAGATTCTGCGTACGGGGCTGTCCAATACTTGCGCAGAGTCAGCTCACCGTCTTTGAATGTCGCTGTATGAGCGGGGGGAAGTTTCTGAAACCCCTTGAGAATCGTCTTCGGATGGGGGATGTACTGGTATGTCAGATAGAGGTCGACCGCTTCAGGATCAATGATTCGAGGGAGTCCGGGGACCTGCAGGATCGCTTTGAGCTCACTGGCGAAAAGGAACTGATGGTCTGCGTGTCGGTAAAACAGAGGCTTCTGCCCCATCCGATCGCGTGCCAGAAGCAGCGAACCTTCTCGTTGATCCCAGACTGCGAATGCAAACATGCCACGCATCACTTCCACGCAGGCTGCCCCCATCTCCTCATAAAGATGGACGATGACCTCGGTGTCGCTGTTGGTCTGGAATGTGTGATTTCGAGCAATTAACCCTTCGCGAAGTTCTCGGTAGTTGTAAATCTCCCCGTTGAAGACTGTCCAAATCGTTCCATCTTCATTCGAAAGGGGTTGGTGTCCGCCGCCCAGGTCGATGATCGAGAGTCGGCGGTGCCCGAGGGCGCATTCCGTGCGCGAGGCCTTGGGTGTGGAGAGGTCCTGCGAGAGAAGGGTTCCGGAGTCGTCGGGGCCACGATGGGCAATCGCATCGATCATCCGTGTGAGAGTCGTCCGATCAATCGCAGATGACGATTGGTTCCAGGCTGCACCGGCGATTCCACACATGTGAAGATAATGCGCTTTGATCAGGAAATTCAGAAAGGGAATGACAGCGGTCGCTATCCATCAGTCAGCGTATGCCAGTTGAATCAAATCCTCAAGCGGTCTTGGATCTGCGCCAAAGATTTTCGGATTCAAGGAGTAGAGGCTCGCTTTCTACTGAGAAATCTCTTCCTTAGACGAAACCCCGTTTGCGTGAACTTTGCTGGGGAAATGGCAATGGAGCTTCATTCCGAAATGCCGATCGAGCGGTGAGCGGCGCATTCCGAAGGGGATGTGAACAACTGCGGCGGAGGGGGGCGATGGAAAGATTCGACCGGCTCACGAAAAGCGGTTGCCGAAGAACCACCGAAAGCTATGCGCAGATTTTAGTCGCTTGGCGATCGATTGAGCCGTGCGGGCGAGGCCCGGTTTTAATACGATTTCCACTGGGGCGGGTGGAATCTGCCTCTCCTGAATTCGCGGGTTGAAATTCATTTGTTCTTGGAATGACAGTATGCGCCATCTCCCAATTGATTCTGCGCTGTTTATTGAAAATCGTGCCCGACTCCGTTCGCTCCTGCCGTCTCACTCAATTTCGATTCTGCATGCCAATGACGTTCTGCCAACCAATGCAGACGGATCCATACGATTGATTCCAAACTCAGACCTCTTCTACCTGTCAGGGATTGAGCAGGAAGAAACCGTCTTGGTGATTTGTCCAGATGCGGTCGAAGAGACACATCAAGAGATTCTGTTCATTCGTGAACCGATCGCTCATCTCGAAACCTGGGAAGGACACAAACTTACCAAAGAAGAAGCGACGGCAATCTCTGGGATCAAGAACATCAAGTGGGTTCACGAACTTCCAAATCTGCTCCCGACGTTGATGATTGATTCACAGGAAGTCTTTCTGAATCAGAATGAACACCGTCGTGCCGTTCGAACCGTACAGACTCGTGATGACCGCTTTGTACTGGAATGCAAAGAGCAATTCCCACTGCATACTTATCGTCGACTCGCCCCCCTGCTCCATCGCTTGCGTGTGGTCAAATCAGAGCGGGAAATCGAGTTGTTGAAGCAGGCGATTAAAATCACGGATCAAGGATTCCGTCGAATTCTGAAAGCGACTCGACCGGGAGTGACAGAGCATTTTCTGGAAGCGGAATTTGCTCACGAGTTCATTTCGAATCGGGCCTCGTTCGCTTATACGCCGATCATCGCTTCTGGCAAGGGAGCCTGTTCGCTGCACTATATCAGCAACGATCAGGAATGCCGCGACGGTGATTTGCTGCTGCTCGATGTAGGGGCAAACTATGCAAATTACAACGCGGACCTGACTCGTACGATCCCCATCAACGGGAAGTTCACTCCTCGTCAACGATCGGTCTACGATGCTGTTCTACGAGTGATGCGTGCCTGCATTCAGTCGGCCGTCGTGGGAACTTACCATCGTGACTGGCAGATTCAGGCACAGGCGATGATGAACGATGAACTGTTACAACTGGGGCTGATCTCCAATGAAGATATTGCGAATCAGAAGCCGAAAGAGTTCGCTTCTCGCAAGTATTTCATGCACGGCCTCGGGCATCCGTTGGGGCTCGACGTTCACGACGTCGGACCATCCAATGTTCCATTCGCTGAGGGATGGGTCCTGACGGTGGAACCGGGCATCTACATTCCCGAAGAAGGATTCGGGGTTCGTCTGGAAAACGACATTCTGATTACCGAAAACGGACCTGTGGATCTGATGGCCGAGATCCCAGTGGAAGCTGATGAAATTGAATCGCTGATGGCGGCGGCCAAATGAGCGAAAGTCATTTCGACGCACTCTGCAGGGGGCATTGAGCGGGGAAGTCTTATTGAATCGGCGGGAAGCTAAAGTCTGATCTCTCCGATTCCCTTCCCGTCCGCTGAGTTCGATTGATTCTCAAAACAGGTGTGTCAGAAACCAAATCACGTTTCTGGCACACCTGTTTTTTCGTTTCCGGAGTGCGCACGCGTAGTCTAAATCACTCGACAGGTCAGCTCAAAATTGACTGATTTTGAGTCACTGGGATCACTTTTTTGTTATTCTGAAGTGCCCCGAGTCAAGGACGCGAATTCAATTCAGGAGTGAGTTCAGATGTCAGACCCTCGTTTGTTCCGCCGTCTCGATCAGGTTGCTTTTCGCCTTCGCAGTGTTCGTGGTCTATGGATGGCAACAATCGGATGGGCGCTACTGGCGATTGCCTTGTTTGTCTGTCGACTGCTCGGCCAGTACACAATGGGATGGATCGCTGTTCTATTCGGCGTTCCGCTCGTCCTGATCGCTGCAGTGATCAAAGCGAGTCGACGGCAACGCGATTTTCTGGATGCAGCGATTCTCATTGAAAAAAACTATCCTGAGTTGGACTCGCGATTGATCACCGCCATCCAACAGCGTCCCGAGCAAGAGCAGTGGAATCTCACATTTCTACAGACAGAACTTCTCTCGCAGGTTTTCGGGCAATTGCGGCAACAGAATTGGCACCAAGCAGTCGGAAGCCGGGAATTCTGGCTGGCTCACGCAGCCAATGCGGTTGCCGTCGTCGTTTGCCTCGTTTTACTCCCTCCGTGGTCTCATCTCGAGAGTGGACCGAATACGGATGCTCCGCCATTCGTGGAAAGTCGATCTGAAAATTCCGATGGAGCTTTGGTCATCGAAGTTGAGCCGGGGAACGCCGAGATTGAACGCGGGACGAGCTTGCTCGTGATTGCGAGGTTCCCGGAACGGATTCCCGGGCAGGTGCAACTCGTAGCAGTTGGTGCCGAGGGGAACGAGGTGCGTACCCCGCTTGAAAAAAGTCTGAAGGACCCCTTGTTCGGCGGACGTATTCCCAATGTTGAGGGCAATCTGAAATACCGTGTGGAATTCGATGGTCAGAGTTCAGAGGAGTTCCTTGTCACGACATTCGAGTACCCCGAACTCCGTCGCGCAGATGCTTCTGCAGTCTATCCTGAGTACACAGAATTGGCTCCACGGAAATTCGAAGATATTCGCACGCTATCAGTCGTTGAGGGGACCAAGCTCGATTTCCTTTGCGAGTTGTCGAAGCCGGTGGCGTCTGCCGTCCTCGTTGATGATCAGCAGATGGAACTATCCCTGGAAACGAACATCGCAGCGCTCGCATCGACGCAATTCAAGCTGGATACCGTTGGCGAGATGAAATTCAAATTGAGACTGACGGACGCTGACGGGAGAACGAATCAAGACGAGACGGAATTCAGAATCACAATCGTCCCGAATCGCGTTCCCGATCTGAAAATTGAGTTTCCCTCGCGTGACCTTCGTGTCTCACCGCTCCAGGAACTTGACCTTCAGGCACGAGCTGCCGACGATTTCGGATTGAAAGGAATGGGACTGATTTTTCAGACCCCGCAAGGGATCGATTCAGAGATCGATTTCGCTCAAAGCGCTGGCCCGGACGATTTGGTGAAGGCGTCTCATCTGATCTCAATGGAGTCGATGCAAACGCAGCCTGATGATGTAGTGTCCTACTATTTTTATGCTGACGACATTGGACCGGATGGGGCCACACGCCGAACATTTAGTGACATTTTCTTCGCTGAAGTACGGTCCTTCGAAGAAATCTTTCGTCAAGGTGAACGACAGAATGGCCAACAACAAAACCAGCAGCAGGGCCAGCAACAAAGCGGAGAATCCGGTGAGTTACTCGAATTGCAACGTCAGGTCGTGACGGCCAGCTGGAATGTGTTGCGGCAGGAACAGCGAGAGCCAGTGAGTGACTCATTCTCTCAACTTGCCAAGGAGCTGGCGGAGGCTCAGAAGGAAGTCCGAGGAATCGCAGAACAGTCTGAAACGAGGGTCACAGATCCGATACAAAAAAAACATCTCACCAAAGCGATGGAAGAGATGGCCTCGGCGACTTCGGCGTTTGAAGCTGCGTCTCGAGAGATGCAGTTAAAATCGATGAAAGACGGGCAGGTGTTGTCTCAGCAGGCGTATCAGTCGCTATTGCGAATGCAGGCTCGGGAGCATCAGGTTTCTGAAAGTTCATCCAGCAGTAGCAGCGCGGGCGCTTCGAGTCGGTCTGAGCAGATGCAGTCGCTACAACTGAAAAACGATCGCGATCGTTACCAGACAGAAAGTCAGGCGGGGCGAGAACAGCAGGAATCGGAGCAGCAGTCGCTCAAAATCTTGAATCGACTTAAGGAATTGGCTCAGCGGCAAGAGGATGTCAATCAGCGAATCCGTGAACTCGAGACTGCGTTGCAGAATGCGGCGACCGAAGAAGAGCGGAAGGATGTTGAGCGTGAACTGAAACGGCTTCAGGCGGAACAGGAGGAACTATTAAGAAGTCTTGACGATGTTCGCGAGCGGATGAATCAGGATCAGAATCGCAGCGAAATGACGGAGTCCAGAAAACAGGCGGACGAGATTCGAGAGCGCATTCGAAACTCTTCGGAAGCCTTGAAGCAGGGGCAAACTTCAAAGGCGTTGACGGAAGGGACACATGCGCAGCGAGAAATGAAAGATCTCGAAGAGACGTTACGGGATCAGACTTCAGGCGCGTTCACGGAGGCCATGCGCGACCTGCGTGAACGGGTGCGAGAACTGTCTCAAGCTCAGGATGAACTCAGTCAGCAACTGGAAGAGTCGAGCACTGGATCCACATCATCTCGCCAGCGCCCCTCGCTGGTCGATGAAAAGAACGAGAACGAAGAAGGCGAGCAACTCGCTCAGGAGTTCACCAGGCAGAAGGAACGTCTTGAGGAGATTCTGAATCGATCAAAGGAGATCGTGGAACAGGCGGAATTGACCGAGCCCCTCCTCTCCAAAAAGTTGTACGAGACACTTCGAGAGCAGAGACTCCACCAGACCGAAGACGCTCTTGAAGCGGCGATCCAGTACACCAGACGAGGGATTCAAGGACCCGTCAAAGACATTGAACGGGAGATCGCTGAGGGGATCGACTCGTTGAAATCTGGAATTGAATCTGCTGCAGAGAGTGTCTTAGGAAATGAAGATGAAGCGTTGAAACAGGCGCAGCAGGAGCTGAGAAATCTTCGAGAGTCTCTCGAAGAGGAACTCGCTCAACACGGACGGTCTGTTCCAGGCCCCAATGGTTCACGAAATCAAGATGCAGCTGAAGAATCGCAAGAACAATCAAACAACGAAGGCGCTTCAGGAGAACCACGAGGTTCCAGTGGGGCGATGGAACAGCGTCAGCGGGAGCCTGGTGAGAATTCAGGAAGCGGACAGGCAAACGAACCGCCCGCAGATGGCGAACAGAATTCAGAATCGGCTGAGGGCTCAGGGAATCGTTCTGGAGAAATGAGCGAACAGCCTGGAAATAATGAAGCTGGAGAACGCGGTCAGCAAAATACCGGCGAACGGGATCCATCAGGAAATCGTTCGGGGTCCACGCCAGAACCGACCAATCAGCCGCCTAGGGGCGGAGGCCAGTCCCCTTCCGATTCTCCACAGGAGGGACTGCAACCGGGAGATCAACCTGCTGGTGACCTGTCAGGTTCAACGCAATCCGGGAATGGAAGGACGGAAGTGGACGGTTCCCAAGAGGAATCGGCAGATCTGTTGAGTTCACTCGAGCAACTTCTCGGCGGAGATCAGAGCCTTGGAGGCATGGGAGCGGCCGGAACTGGATTGAGTGGACCGATTGTTGGTGAAGATTTTTCTGAGTGGACAAACCGGCTACGCGATGTGGAACAGATGTTGACCTCCCCCGAACTTCGGTCACGCGCCGCGGAAATTCGCGATCAGGTGCGTCTGGAACGAGTGAATGTCAAGCGGCATTCCAAGGCACCAAACTGGGAGGCAGTCCGCACCTCGGTTTATGGACCGTTGCGTGAACTCGAACAGCTTATTGCAGAGGAACGATCCCGTCGCGACCCGCAGAATAATTTGGTCCCGATCGATCGCGACCCGATTCCGGAGAAGTACAACGACTTTCAGCGCAGGTATTACGAGGAATTATCACGGCAACAGTCACCGTAAGACCGCATCTGCCGCGACTCTCCATGAAGACTGGAGCTAGGCAGATTGTTGGAGAGAATGTTGATCCAATCCGTCGCTTTCGTCTCGATGCCCTGAGCGATTCCACCACAAGGCGAACCGGTCGAGATAAAGGTAGACGACAGGAGTCGTATAGAGTGTCAGCATCTGGCTGAAGATCAGTCCCCCGACGATAGCAATCCCCAGCGGTTTTCGTAATTCCGCCCCTGCTCCGTGACCAATTGCCAGCGGGAGTGCTCCCAGCAAGGCTGCCAGAGTGGTCATTGTGATCGGACGAAATCTTAAAAGGCACGCCTGATAAATGGCCTCTTCTGATGAAAGATTGAGTCGCCGTTCAGCGTCGATTGCGAAGTCGATCATCATGATAGCGTTCTTCTTCACGATCCCGATCAGTAGAAGAATTCCAATCATCGCCATGACATTGAGCTCGACTTTGAAAATCATGAGCGTCAAAAGTGCTCCGACGCCCGCCGACGGGAGAGTGGACAGGATGGTGAGCGGGTGAATATAGCTCTCGTAGAGCATTCCCAGAACGATATACACAGTGACGATGGCTGCCAGAATGAGATAGAGCTGATTCGCGAGTGATTCCTGAAACGCTTGAGCGGTCCCCTGAAAACTCCCCTGAATATTTCCCGGCATCCCCAGATTTCGTACAGCGTCTTGAACTTTGGGAACGACATCACTCAGCGAAATTCCATCCGACAGGTTGAAGGAAATCGTGACAGACGGGAATTGCCCTGAGTGAGCAACGGCCAGTGAAGCATTCCGTGTTTCAGCGATATAGAGATCACGAAGCGGGACTTGTGTCCCCTGTGGAGTTCGGACATAAACGTGATCGAGAGCTTCGGGGCTGGCATTGAAGTCGGCGCTCAGCTCCATCACCACTCGATACTGATTGAGTGATTGATAAATTGTCGAGACCATGCGTTGACCAAACGCGTCGTACAAGGTGTTGTCAATTGATTCAAAAGAAATGCCTAATCGGGACGCAGAGTCGCGATCGACATTCAATCTGGTCTGAATGCCACGGTCCTGCAAATCCGAGTTGACGTCGGTTATTCCCGAGATCTTTCTCATCTCGCCAATCAGGGAGCGGGCCCATTCATTTAGTTCCGTTGAACTGCTGCCGCGAAGCGTGTATTGGTACTGGGCGCTGCTAGCGCGTCCCCCAACTCGAAGGTCCTGCACGGCACTGAGGAACAACCCTCCTCCGGGAACGCGTGCGGTTTTGCCTCTGAGTCTGGCGATGATCTCATCTGCGCGGTCTTTTCGTTCTTCAACCGGTTTGAGTGTGACGAACATCCGAGCGGAATTCGACGCTCCTCCACCTCCCGTAAACGCAACTAGCCCGGCGACGGATGGATCTTCCATCAGAATTGCTGAATATTGATCAATCAGTTTGATCATCGTGGCAGAAGAGGTGTCCTGATCAGCCATGATATTCCCCATCAAACGGCCAGTGTCCTGTTGAGGGAAAAAGCCTTTGGGGATCGAGATGTAGAGATAGACCGTGAATGCGACAGTGGCGATCGTCACCAGCATCGTGAACCATTGATAGCGCAGGACGATTTGTAACGACCACCGATACCAGCCGAGTATCCAGTCAAAGATTGCTTCGAAGGTGTTGTAGATTCGGCCGTGTCGGACGGTTCCGTGTGGTTTGAGCAGGTAAGCACACAGCATGGGGGTGGTTGTCAGTGAGACGACCAGAGAAATGAGGATCGCCGCAGAAAGCGTGATGGCGAACTCTCGGAACAGTCTTCCGATGATTCCACCCATCAGGAGAATTGGAATGAACACAGCGATCAGCGAGATGCTAATAGAAAGAACCGTAAAGCCAATTTCGCTTGCCCCGCGATAGGCAGCCTGAAGCGGAGACATCCCTTCTTCGAGATGACGGCTGATATTCTCAATGACGACGATCGCGTCATCGACGACGAATCCAGTGGCGATCGTCAGTGCCATCAGTGATAGATTGTCGAGGCTGTAGCCCGCGAGATACATCACTGCAAACGTCGAGACGAGTGAGACCGGCACCGCCACGCTGGGAATAAACGTCGTTCGAACGTCTCTGAGAAAGACGAAAACGACCAGAATGACAAGCCCGATCGAGAGACATAGCGTGAATTCAACTTCTTCCAGAGATGCACGGATTGTTGCAGTGCGATCCATGATGACGTTAATCCTCATGTTCGCTGGAATCTGGGCTTGAAGTTGCGGCAGGATTTCTCGAATCCCTTCCACTGAATCGATGATATTGGCACCAGGCTGTCGGAAGATCAGCACGGTGACCGCAGACTCGCCGTCCGAAATTCCGTAAGAGCGAATATCCTGCACCGAATCAGTGATTTCAGCCACATCTTTGAGGTAGATCGGGGCACCCTTCTCGTATCTTACAAGAAGGTTTGCGTACTCCTCAGCACGGAAAAGCTGGTCGCTCGAGCTGATGGCAAATGTCCGAATCCCGTCGCTGACCTGCCCTTTCGGACGATTCGCATTGGCGTTTGAAATCGCGGTGCGGATGTCCTCGAGGCTGATTCCTAAATGATTGATCACCGTCGGGTTCACGTTAACTCTTACTGCAGGAGGCGATCCGCCTCCAACGAGAACTTGTCCGACGCCGGCGACTTGCGAGATCTTCTGCTGAAGAATCGTGCTCGCGATATCATACATCTGGGGCTTTGTGTACGTGCTGGAGGTCAGGGCCAGCATCATGATCGGCGCATCGGCCGGATTGATTTTTCGATAGGAAGGATTGTTTGGGAGGTTCGAAGGAAGCTGACTGCGTGCTGCGTTGATCGCTGCCTGCACATCCCGGGCAGCGGCATCCACATCTCGGGACAAATTGAATTGCAGTGTGATGGACGTTGACCCCAGTGTGCTGGAGGAGGTCATTTCATCGACGCCGGCGATGCGAGCGAACTGCCGTTCGAGTGGCGTTGCAACTGAGGACCCCATCGTCTCCGGGCTCGCACCGGGAAGCGAAGCACTCACCTGAATCGTTGGAAAGTCAATCTGAGGGAGCGGAGCGACCGGCAAGAATCCGTAACACAGAGCGCCTGCCAATGTAATGGCAATCGTCAGCAGAGTCGTGGCGACGGGTCTCTTGATGAACGGGGCGGAAAGGTTCATGTCGCCCCCGCATGTTCAGGGGACTGCGGCTCTGCATCTGGAGTAGGTGACTCGGATCCCATCGGAAATGTCTCTGTCGAGAACCCTAACCGATTCGCGATCCGGTCGAACCAGAGGTAAATGACGGGTGTGGTATAGAGTGTCAAGAGCTGGCTGAAAATCAGGCCTCCGATAATCGTGATTCCGAGAGGACGCCGAAGTTCGGAACCGACCCCTCCTCCAAATGCCATCGGAACCCCGGCGAACAACGCTGCCAGAGTCGTCATCATAATCGGGCGGAATCGCAACAGGCAGGCCTGATAAATTGCTTCGTCAGGTGTCATTCCTTCATTTCGCTGCGCATCGAGCGCGAAGTCGATCATCATGATCGCGTTCTTCTTCACAATTCCGATGAGCAGAATGATCCCGATCAGGCCGATCACGTTCAGATCTTCTCGGTAGATCAACAAAGCAATCAACGCGCCCACCCCGGCACTTGGGAGTGTGGACAGGATTGTGATCGGATGAATGTAGCTCTCATAGAGCACTCCGAGCACGATATAGACTGTCACAAGAGCAGCGAGAATGAGCAACGGAGTATTGGACAGCGATGCCTGAAATGCCGCGGCCGATCCCTGGTATTGTGTGACAATACTCTCTGGAATCTCCAGTTCCTTCCGGGCAGCGTTGATAGCATCGACAGCCTGACCCAACGCGACTGATGGCGCCAGATTAAAGGAGACAGTGACGACCGGAAATTGACCTTGATGGTTAATGGCCAACGGCGTTTTGAGTTCAACGATTTCTGATAGAGTACTCAGCGGGGTGACGACACCTGTGTTGGTTCGGACGTAGACCGAGGAAAGGTCCATCGGGGTTTGACGGAATTCCGGGAGGACTTCGAGAATGACCCGATACTGATTCAATTGGGTAAACATCGTCGAGACTTGTCGTTGCCCAAACGCGTCATACAGTGCATCGTCGATCGTGCGAGGTGTCACTCCCATCCGAGACGCACTGTTACGGTCGATTTGCACGTGGGCCAGAAGTCCAGCATTCTGCTGATCGCTCGCCACGTCTCGTAACTCTGGAAGTTCCTGCAGTTTGCTGACAAGCCGTGGTGCCCAGAGACCGAGTTCCTCTTCATCAGGACATTCCAGACTGAATTGGAACTGAGTGCGGCTGACTCTCGTTTCGACGGTCAAATCCTGAATCGGCTGCATATACAGCGTGATTCCCCGCACCCTTTCTAACTCGGTTTGCAGGCGACGAATGACTTCGGTTGCAGTCACGTCCCGCTCTTCGTGCGGCTTCAGATTGATCTGAATACGGCCACTGTTGAGAGTGATGTTTGTGCCATCGATTCCGATGAAGCTCGAGAGGCTTTCGACTGCGGGATCTTCCAGAATAATTCGATTGAGTTCGAGTTGTCGTTCGGACATTAACTCAAACGAGACATCCTGAGACGACTCGGAGATTCCAAGGATCACTCCAGTATCCTGCACTGGAAAGAAGCCTTTGGGGACAAGCGTGTAGAGATAGACCGTCGCTGCCACCGTCAGGACAGCAATGAACATCGTGAATGGTTGATGCCGCAGAACGACGTCTAACGTGCGTGCGTAGATCCAAATTACCGATTCGAAACACCATTCGGTGAATTTGTAAATCGGACCATGTGTTGTCGCTGAATGTTCTTTCAACATCCTGGCGCACATCATCGGAGTCAGGGTCAGCGAGACAACCGCAGAGACGAGGATTGTCACGCTAAGCGTCACCGCGAATTCACGAAATAGTCGACCGACGATATCTCCCATGAATAGCAGCGGGATCAGCACTGCAATCAGAGAGACACTCAGAGAGACGATCGTGAACCCGATTTCTTCAGCACCTTTTAGTGCGGCAGCCATCGGCTTTTCGCCATTCTCAATGTGCCGCATGATATTTTCGATCATCACGATCGCATCATCGACAACGAACCCGGTAGAGATCGTCAACGCCATCAGCGTCAAATTGTTCAGGCTGTAATCCAGCAAATACATCACCCCGAACGTTCCAACCAAAGAAAGCGGAACAGCCACACTCGGGATGAAAGTTGCCCGAAAATTGCGGAGGAAAACGAAGATGATCGCCACGACAAGACAGATTGTCAGAATCAACTCATGCTCAACGCTGTGAACTGAGGCGCGAATCGTGACTGTTCGGTCAGTTAAAACGTGGACGTTCACGCTTGGGGGCAGAAACTCTTGTAGCTGCGGCAGGAGCTCTTTCACACTGTCGACAACCTGGATGATGTTCGCCCCCGGCTGTCGCTGAATATTCACGACGACGGCAGGCGTGGTATTCATCCACGCAGCCTGATTGCTGTTTTCGATGTCATCGATCACCGTAGCGAAATCTGAAAGCTTGATCGCGGCGCCATTGCGATAAGCGAGAATCAGATCACGGTATTGCTGAGAGGTAAAGAGTTGGTCATTCGCTCCGATAATGACGGACTGCCGCACTCCATCGAAACTCCCCTTCGCCTGATTGACGTTCGCCTGTTCGAGAACGGTGCGCACGTTTTCCATTGTCAGCCCGAGCGAATTCAGCGCGCCGGGGTTGACCTGAACACGAATCGCAGGCTTCTGGCCTCCACTGATGCTGACCAATCCGACACCAGAGAGCTGAGAAATTTTCTGAGCGAGTCGCGTATCTGCGAGGTCCTGAACTTCAGAGAGTGGGAGCGTATCTGAAGAGAGTGCCAGCGTCAGAATTGGTGAGTCAGCCGGATTGGTTTTCGTGTAAATCGGCGGATTGGGAAGGTCTGAGGGGAGAAAGCTGGTTGCGACATTTATGGCCGCTTGTACCTGCTGGGCTGCAACATCGATATCGAGAGTCAGCGAAAACCGAAGTGTGACAACCGAGCAGCCCGCAGAACTGGCCGACGTCATCTGAGTCAGCCCTGGAATCTGACCGAACTGCCGTTCGAGTGGTGCAGTCACCGACGAAGTCATGACGTCCGGACCAGCACCGGGATAGAACGTCAGCACCTGAATTGTCGGATAGTCAACCTGCGGTAGCGCAGAGACCGGCAGCTCACGATAAGCGACGATTCCAGAGAGCAAAATTGCCACCATAAACAACACGGTGGCAACCGGACGCATAATAAAGTGGCGAGAGGGGTTCATTCGGTTTATTTCGCCCCAGCCGACGGTATTTGTGGAGAGGATTTGGGAGCTGCTTGTCGTCCCGGAGCGGAATCGCCGCTCCCGTTGAAAATCACCTCGGAGTCTGGCCGCAACTTATCGAGTCCATCGGTCACCACGATCTCGCCATCCTGAAGTCCGGACAGGACGAGGATTCGACCCGCTTCAGTAGGACCGGTCGTGACTGTTCGCAGTTCGACTTTGTTCGCTGAATTCACGGCATACACATACTGACCATTGGCTCCGCGTTGAACCGCAGAGGCAGGGACTGTCACAGCATTGTCAATTGAGTCGATGAGCAAGCGGACGTTGACGAATTGATTTGGGAACAGCGTCTGCTCTTTGTTCTCGAACATTGCCTTCAGGCGGAGCGTGCCGGTTGTCGCATCAACCTGATTATCGAGAGCAGCGAGAACGCCGGTGGACAACAAACTCTTAAAGTTGCGATCGTAGGCCAATACCGTCAGCGACTTCTTCTCGTTCATCTTCTGGACAACGCGCGGAATGTCGTCTTGCGGAATGGTGAACACGACTGAGATCGGCTCAAGCTCTGTGATGATCATCAGCCCACTTGGGTCGTTGGCACGGACGATGTTTCCGCGATCGATCAATCTCAATCCGACTCGTCCTCTGATCGGAGATGTGATCCGGCAGAACTCAAGTTGTAGAAGTGCGTTTTCGTAGGCAGCTTTGTCGATCTGAATGAGCGCTTCCGCCTGATTGACGACGGCAATATGCTGGTCGACGACTTGCGGCGTAGTTGCGTTTTCCCGCATCAGTTCTTTTTGGCGGGAGAGTGTCACGTTCGCCAGCTTTAGAGCCGCTTCGTCCTGTGTGAGCTTTCCTTTCGCTTGATCGCGTTGCATCTCAAACGGCCGAGGATCAATTTCTGCGAGGAGTTCACCTTGCTCAACCAACTGGCCTTCAGAAATATGAACTGCGATCAACTCCCCTTCAACGCGACTTTTCACTGTCACGGTGTTCGACGCTGTGACTGTCCCCAGGCCATCCAGATAAATGTCAAATTTCTCTGTTTTCGCTGTCGCGGAGAGGACCGGAACTGGTCGCATGGCAGGTCGAGCTGGACCTTTCTCTGCGTGGAACAAGTAGTTCTCAACGATCGGTCGCCACACAGGTGCGTAATACCAACCGGCTAGAGCGGAGAGGATGACGACTCCCCAAGTCACGAGTGTCGAGAGAAAGCCGCCGGAGTTTTGCTTCGGAGGAGCGGTTGGATTGGGGGATTTCCCGGGTTCAACTGCAGTTGCTGGCTGGGCTTGAACCATTGGCGTGTCGACCGGGGTGGTGGGCTGTTCCGAAGTTGGTTCCGGTGAGGATAATTTCATAAATTGGCCAGTTGCCTGCAAAGGACCAGGCAATTCGGATTTCGGTGAGCGGAATGTCGAGGGAACACTTCAATGGATACTGTCGTGATTATCTTACAGTCGACGATCCTGTAACAGTGAAGTCAGGCAGAGTGTGGGGTATGCCGGATGGCATAGTGGCTGATCAGGGGGTACATTGAATCCGGAATGAACCACTGGAATACGGGAATTAATTGGGGATGTCAATTCGATCAGGCTTCGAGTCCATCGAGCAGTCGCCGCATGAGGGGGAATCAGCGGGGGATTTCGGCCAGTTGAGTAGTTGTCTTTGAGTCTCGTTTTGGTGTCATTTCGCGTTGCACAAGTTTGTCAATATTCAGCCAGAGTCGAACGAGAAATTGAAGTTCACGATGCGTTGCCGATTGTTGTTCGCCTTGGTTTCCTGCTTTGCCCTCGTGTCACTGACCACCGAAGCATTGGCTGTTGATCCAGCTAGAACCTTGACTCAGGCCTTTGTTCGAAAGTGGCAGAGTTCACAGGGGCTTCCTCACCCCAGCATTGTTTGCATCAAACAGACTTCTGATGGACGGCTTTGGTTGGGGACTCCATCGGGGCTCTACCAGTTTGATGGAATTCGCTTCAGTGCGCCGCTTGAAAACGATGATCCCAGCCGCGGATCTGACTGGGTGAATTGCATTGTTGAGGGTTCGGACAACTCGCTCTGGATCGGAACACTGGGGAACGGATTGCTGCGTTGGCACCAAGGAAAAGTGACGCGCATGGTGGAGCTGGAGCGACTCGCTGCTCGCAATATCACTGCGATCAGAGCGGCTAGAGACGGTGAACTCTGGGTAGCAACTGAGTCCGGGTTGTACTGCGGTTCTGACGATCAATTTGCTCGAGTTACTGATACGCCGAACGTGACAACGATTTGTGAAAGTCGTTCTGGTGAGATCATCATTGGGACCGACGATGGTCAGCTTCTGTTCCGGGTGAATGGCAGTTTTGAAGAACGAAAATTGCACACGGTTCATGCTCCTTATTCCATCAGAGTGATTTTAGAAACACCTGATGAGCGTTTGTACTTGGCAACGTCCGATGGGTTAGTTGTCCTATCTGGCCAGGAAGAAAAGCGGATCACTCGCTATCAGGGGCTGGCCGACAACAACATCGAAACGATTGAACTCTCTCACGCAGGCGAACTCTGGGTGGGAACCCGCAATGGGCTGAGTCGAATTTCCAATGACCAGATTGAGACACTTCGATCGCGAGATGGGCTGACGCAGAGTCGTGTGCTTTCACTGTGTGAGGACTCAGAGCAAAGTCTCTGGGTCGGAACAAAAAACGGACTGAATCAGATTGCGGATCGCAGAACGGTGCCGCTGACGAAGAGTGAGGGGCTCCCCTCCAACGATATCGGTGCCTTGATCCAGTCAGAAACCGGCCAGGTCTGGATCGGGACGCTCGATGCCGGGCTAGCGCGATTCAACGGACGTGCTTGCGATGCTTTTTTTCGAAAAGGAAGCGGTCTGGCTGGGAATCTGGTCTCGACACTCACCATCGGAAAAGATCGTGAACTCTGGGTCGGTACCGATCAGGGACTGAATCAGATCGTCGATGGGAAAGTCACCCGCCAATTTACAACCGATGACGGACTGCCAGCGAATCCGGTTCTGTCGCTTTGCTACGACAACTCTGGAAACTCAAATGATTTGTGGATCGGGACTGCGCGAGGGTTGGCACGAATGACCAATCATCAGCTCTCTCCACTTGGAGCGGAATCTGCACTCAGCGGCCTTCCCGTCATCGCGCTGTTGAAGACAAGCAGTCTTGGAATTCTTGTCGCCACGGATGGCGGAGGTATTTATCAAATTCAAGGGGATCAGCTGAAACCTTGGAATGCACATCTCGCTGAAATACTCAGTGTCTCTTCAATCCTTCAAGGTCAGGGGAATCAGATCTGGATCAGTACTCTCGGGAAGGGATTGATTCTGATCGATGGGGACCGGGTAACACGCTATTCAGTACGACAGGGCCTGTACGATGATGAGATTACCGGGCTCATTTTTGATGATCAGGACCGTCTCTGGTTCGCCTGCAGTCGAGGTGCCTTTTTTGTTCCGCAATCTGAGCTGATCGAGTTTTCCGAGAATCGAAGGCGACGAATTACGAGCACGCCATTTACTCCGATGGAGTCGCAAAGGACCATTGAATGTCAGTCAGGAGTCCAACCTTCCATCTGGAAAATGGATGATGGCAAGATCTGGATTGCCACGAATTACGGGGTCATCATCGTCGATCCTCACAACATTCAACGACATCTGCCCCTCCCTAAAGTCCACTTGGAACAGATTCAAGTGAATGGGCAGGATCAGGATCTGAGTCGGAGTGGTCAACTAAAAGCGGGGATGACGAACCTCATGTTCCGATACTCCGCGATGAGTTTTGTCGCTCCCATGAGGACGATGTTCCGTTATCAGCTCAAAGGATTCGATGAAGACTGGGTTGATGCTGGAAGCCGTCGCGAGGCGTACTACACCAACCTGCCACCGGGGCAATACCAGTTCCAGGTGATGGCGAGCACGCCTCAAGGAGAGTGGTCGGAGCCAGTGGAATCCTCCGAATTTGTGATTCGTCAGGTGTTCTATAAAACTCCGCTATTTTACTGTCTGCTCCTCTGCGGACTCCTCGCAGCTGCCTGGGGAGTGACCCGTCTCCGCGTCTATCAAGTGCGCACAAGGTTGAATGCCGCACTTGAAGAACGGATGCGCATCGCCCGAGATCTGCATGACACCCTGATTCAAGGATTCACCGGGGTGACAATGCAGCTACAGGCCTACACTTCCCTCTTAAAAGATTCCAAAGAGAAGGCCAACTTTCAGGAGCTGATTCAGGATTCCAGTCGATGTCTGAAGGAAGCACGCCAAATTGTCACCGGACTTCGCCATACCCCCGGTAGTTCGAGTGGATTGGTGAAGGCCATTGAACAGACAGCCCGGGAGCTGACTGAAACACACGACCTGCATCTGAATTTGAGTGTCCCGGAATCTGTCCCCCCACTCCCTGCGGATACCGAATACAATCTGCTACGGATCATTCAGGAAGCTCTGACGAATTCGGTAAAGCATGCAAATGCCAGTGTGATTACATTGACACTCGAAAGTCGGGACAATCAGATTGCACTTTATATTGCGGATGATGGAGTCGGATTCGCGATAGAGGGGCCCCATCAGAAGCCCGGACATTATGGTTTGATCGGTATTCGCGAACGAGCGCATCAGATTCAGGCGCAGATTTCGATTCAAAGTCGGCTCGGAAAAGGGACCTTCATCGAGTTGATTCTCCCAAGAACATCGCCTTGAATGTTGTCCGAGATGAGTGTTAAAAGGTCGGGGCTATCTGCCGCGTTTTTGGAAATAGGAAAGATCCTCGAATGAGCGATCAAATTCGAATCATTTGTGTCGATGATCATCCACTGGTACGCAAAGGAATTGCGTCCATCCTGCTCAATGAAGCAGACATGACCCTCGTCGGTGAAGGGGAAAATGGTCAGGACGCAGTCGATCTTTTCAGACGTCATCAACCAGACGTGACGCTGATCGATTTAAGGATGCCAGTTCTGACTGGGATCGACGCTGTGAAAAAAATTCGCGACGAGAGTCCGGAGGCTCGAATCATCGCTTTGACGAGTTACGACGGCGATCAGGATATCTACCGGGCGTTAGAAGCGGGGGTTCGCGGTTACCTTCTCAAAGAGACGGTGCATGTCGAGATCGTGAACGCAATCCGAACTGTGCATAGCGGTCGAAAGCTGATTTCACAGGACGCTGCTCAACGTCTGGCGGAGTACTTCACGCAGGCAGCACTGACTCCAAGAGAGATTGAAGTGTTGGAGTACGTCGCTCGTGGGCTGGGAAACAAAGACATCGCCAGCAAGCTAGGGACTGCAGATGGCACAATCAAGATGCACGTGCAGAACATCCTCGCCAAATTAGAGGCTTCCGATCGCACGCACGCGGTCACAACAGCACTCAAACGCGGGATCATTCATCTTTAAGCGGTGAATTGTGATCACCGCAATCAATCAGAGTGCAAAAGCAATTGGCCGTTGAAGAAGCCCCACCCTCTTCAACGGCCACATGTCTGTGACTGCTTCAGACCCACTCTAGCCCCACTGTGACAGTCACCACTCTCAAACATTCAGCTGGTGTCAGCCAGCCCGCTTTGTCGGCGAATCCGATTAGTTATCGAACTCGCAGGCGGTAGTCCTGGTTGTATTTATCGAAGTGACTCGCGGTCAAATTCTGTGTGAATTTGAGGTCGGTATACGAGTAGTATTCGATCAATGTCTCGTCGTCGATCGTCTCAGGATTGACATCGACTCCCCAAGTATAGTTCTTCACACAAATCGGAAGGGACAGTTCTTTGTCGATGTAAATGAGTGATTTGCGGTAGAATTCGTTATATTCCGCACCCTCATACTCAATGTGGTACAGGAAGCACTTGCGTCCTTCAAACTCTTGATTGTCGAGTAGCTGGCATTGATACCCTTTGCCGCGATTCAGGTCAGCCTTTTGGAATGACAAGACGGTGCGCGCGAGCTCCAGCAACCCTGCTTTTTCAATTGAGTAGCGAGTCTCAGCCATTGCCAGAGTTCCGGTTGGCTCCAGATTCAGGACTCCGGTGAGGCGCCCCTTCATTCCGCCCGGCTGGACCAGCATGTTGCCGTTGTTCTCTCCACGAACGTAGATCAGTTGGCGTCCGCGATCTCCTTCGCTCCATTTCATGTAAACGCTGAAGGGCTCATGTCGGATCTTGACATCAACCACCTGAAAATCACCAAGCTCTCCACCAATTCGCTCCTGACGGCACATCTTCGCTGTGTAGTCAGGGACTTTTGCGAAACTGGCGGCACCATTTTCCAGAAGTGTCGATGCCATCTTGATGGCCCAGATACCCTGCAGAGTCGTGGGATCAGCTTGTGGTGCGGCTGCCGGTGTTTCTGGAGCAGGTGTCGTTGAATCTTGAGCGATCTGGACAGGAAGACTCGGCGGCGGAGGTGTCAGTCTCGGAGCTGCGGCTGACGCAACCGACATGTTTGACTCGCGACCATCAATGCTGAACGGTGAAAGGTTCAACTGAGCGAGTCCAAAGGCTCCTGTGGCAACAGCGCAGGCCAGGAAATTACGACAATAGGGGTTCGGGAGTGGTTTTGATTGCCGCATAAGCCTGTTTCCCTGCGAGAAGAGCATGTTCGGGTGGAGAGATCGCGTGATGGCTAGATGTGTGATCGGCAATCGGGATTGGACTCCGGCAAAAAATGACAGGTGGCATGTGTAGTCGTTTCATGAATACAAATGCGGATACGACATCCTCTTTTACTGATCGGAAAAGTCCACCTGATGTGAAGAGGTGGCTCTCTAAGTCATCCGCGGATCCAGTTGCGTCAACCCCTGATGAGGGCTTTCGACTGTCATCCAGTTTGCAATGCTCAGCTCTACGCTCAAAAAATCTGACCGAACGTTTCTCACGGTCGGTTTCTCGCATTTCCGTCTGAGTGAATTGGGAAGTGTGCAACCTTTGACGTGAGAAGATAAAATCAACGAACCTTATTAAGATGCCGGCACCGCTTTTCAACCAGTTCGAACCGCGGGTGTGAATCCGTGTTTGGGCAATTTTTCGTTGGTGTGGATCGTTGCTACAGTTCGTTACTCGAGTTTTTTTGAGACATAAAGGGTTTGTCTGTATGGGAGTCATTAATAGCCGTCTTGTGTTTTGCACACTCGCAATCCTGCTCATGACCTGTCATGTCAGTCTGGTTTTTGCGCAAAGTCCTGCAGCGGCGCCTTTGAAGCTGTTGAAAAGTGGTCGAGTCCCAGCTGAGCGTCTTCCTGCGGTGATCAAATCGATCTGCGATCGTGGAAATGCAGATGACCTTGCCCAGATTCTGGCGGAAATCGTCCAACCGATGCACTGGTCTGACGCTGCTAGGGAAGCAGGACTGGCTGGCCTCCGAACTGCGGCTTCGGATCGAAAAGTGATTCCTTCTGGAGATCTCGCCGTTTTAACGGCGTTGCTTTCCGTTGAAAATCAGGAAGTTCACAAGCTCACGATCGATCTCCTTGGATTGTGGAAGGTCGAAGCCGCCCTTCCGGAACTCACACAAATCGCTGAAGACAAAACGCAGACGACGTTTCGCAGAGAGTCGGCGATGCGAGCGATCGCCTTGATCAATCCAGAAACTGGAAGCGAGTTGCTTGTTCGGCTTGCTGAAAGTGATGAACCATTCGCGATTCGAGCGACCTCGATTTCCATTCTGGCTCGACTGAATCCGACTGACGCGGCCCAACGTGCGGTCCACCTACTGAAGCAACTTCAAGCGGGCGATAACCCATCCGGTCTCTTAGGGGCCTTTCTCGACTTGAATCAGGGATCAAAAGTTCTGGCGGAACAGCTAGCTGCTTCTCCCGTTGAACAAGATGTCGCCAAACGGGTCTTGCGACAGATGTACAGGATGGGACGGACTGACGCAGAGCTGAATCAGATTCTCTCAGCTCAGGCTGGGATGAATTCAGAGCTCGCTCCCCCGACCCCCGAAGAAGTCGCCGCCCTCGTCTTGAAAGCAACTCAACATGGAAATGCCGCTCGGGGAGAAGAGATTTATCGACGGGCAGATTTAAGTTGCACAAAGTGTCACGCTCTCAGTAAAGCTGGCGGGCAGATTGGTCCAGATCTCAGCGCCATCGGTGTCAGCTCACCCGTCGACTATTTGGTGACATCCATTCTGGATCCGGATCAGGCGATCAAAGAAGCATTTATTACGAAAACGGTTTTTACTGAAGATGGCCAGATTTTGTCCGGAATTGTGGCAGACCGTACTCGCGATACGCTCGTCCTGAAGGATGCACAGGGCAAACTCATTACAGTTCCCCTCAGCGACATCGAAGATGAAGTCGAAGGAAAGTCGCTGATGCCGAAGGGGCTAGTCAACTTCCTGACTGAGGATGAACTGCTTGACCTTGTGGCGTTTCTTTCGGAACTCGGGAAGCCCGGCGAATACGAGATTCGCTCGACTCCCCGTCTGCAGCGATATCAGGTACTGGAATCTGTCGCTGATTCGTTGACTGCGGCTGAGCCTGATCAAGCGACATTTGAGAAAGACGTTATTGGTTCAGATGCCTGGAGCTCAGTATATGCGAAGGTCAATGGGACACTCCCACTCACAGAGCTCGCAGAGAGACTGAATTCCCGCGTCTTCTATGTTCTCGGGGAGGTCAGTTGCACAAAAGCAGGCCCAGCGACACTTCATATCAATAACGATGCTGGGGTGACGCTTTGGATCGATGATGAGAAGTTGTCGCCAGGAACGGAAGTTCCCATCGAGTTAACTGAAGGAACGCACAAGATTGTGATTCGCATCGATCTCGACCAAAGACAAGATTTAGGACTGAAGCTCGAACTGGGACGACCTGCGTCCTCCAGTGCGGAGTTTCAAGTGGTTGATGGGCAGTAGACCAATGAGCCCGAACTGAATGAATAACGCCCTCACATCTCAAGCGGATGTGAGGGCGTTTTTTCGCTGTCAGGGACGAGTGTGGAAGTCGTGCGATGCCACTGATTCAGTACGCTATGCGAAGATCCACGGAAGTTTTGCTGTCGACTGAAAAAGCTCTCGGCTGATGTGCGGGGAGACCGCGACGCGGGGAAGATCGTAGGGATCGTGTGGGCCGCGACGAGTAAATCCGCCGGAGAAGCTGAAACCCCAGAGGTACCCTGCTTTTTCGAGGAGCGTCTTGGTGATCTCGTTGAAGGAGTCAGGTTGGCCGACCGGGTAGCTGAACGCTGTAATCGGGTGTCCGATCTCAGTTTCGATCCGCCTCTTTGACTGATTGATCTCCCATTCCTGCTCAACCGGGTCAGAGTATGCGAGGACTGGATGGGTGACGGTGTGCCCTCCCAGATCCATCTTGTTGGCATCGAGTTCGCGAATCATGTCCCACGTCATCCAGATTGACTCTGTCACCTCCCGAGAGCAACGTTCGCTTCCGGTCACGCTGGCGAGCGTCTCAAGAAACTCTTCGGTCTCGGATGAGGGAATTGACTTGAACGTTCGGAGGCATCGCTGAATCGCCACTTCATGTTCTTCAATGGACTGCACCGCAATAGGGTTCTGATCCACTTGGGGGTGGTGAAATACTTGATGACTGCAGCGGCGAATCATCCACGCAATTTCGTCCCACCAGGCGATTGGCTTATTGTCGATGAAGCCACTCGTAATAAAAAATGTCGCAGGTGTTCCCAATTGCTTGAGCACCGGAAGAGCGAGTTCGAAATTGTCTCGATAACCATCATCGAATGTGATGAGTACATATCGACCACGTTTCGGCAGCTTTTCTTCGAGGTCCGAGATTCGCAGGACATCGTAATTTTGTCTCAGGAACCTGACTTGTCCCTCAAACTCGCTTTGCCCTGCACTGTAGAGATTTCGATCGAATTGAGACTGCAGCGGGTCTCCAAGACGATGGTAATTGAAGACAACCAGCCCGTCCCATTTCCCCGTCGTTGAAGTGAGAAGCGACCCCATACCGGTCCATTCAAGACTTCGGGCGAGGAGTTCACGTTTGCTCATTTTGTCCCTGAATTAGGCTGGTCGTGATTGCTTCGGATTTTCTGAACGGCTTCGCTGCGTTTAGAATAGATCCGGGTGCAACAAAGATGCGGCGTAGGGATGTGTTTGGAGGTTCAGACTCGTCTTTCCCCGCTTTTCTTCTCTGCATAGAATCCGCGTATGACGAATTCAACGATTTTTTCGAAAATGCTGGCACACCGATTCCCAATGCAGGTCTGGACTTCGGGCTGTTTGTATGGAATTTTGTC
This sequence comes from Planctomicrobium mucosum, assembly GCF_051466335.1. Classification (NCBI taxonomy): domain Bacteria; kingdom Pseudomonadati; phylum Planctomycetota; class Planctomycetia; order Planctomycetales; family Planctomycetaceae; genus Planctomicrobium; species Planctomicrobium mucosum. The sequence goes on from NZ_CP195793.1 coordinate 2,891,148, forward strand.
GCTGCTGTTGATTGGCTCCTTCCTGCAAACAAATGCAGAGGCAGCGGGAGAAGATCGTAAGCTGCAATTCCTTCATGAACGTTACAAGAAACTTCATGAGCAGTTTTCGAAGGACATGAATGCCCTGGCTGACAAATGCGAGGAGATGAGCTACTTCAAAGATGCGGATGAAATCCGTAAACGGGCTCAACTCCCTTCCGCAGGTGTTTACGATCTCGACGATCTTCCAAACGCCCCTCTCCCTCCCGTTTCTCTACAGCTTCCTGATGCGGAGCGGCAATGGCGTGTCAAATTACGAAAGTTGGAGACGGACTACGCCCTGGGTGTCTACCGGATTGCGCGGGACGCCATGTACCAAGGTCATTCAAGCCTTGTGTATCAGTGGATGCGAATTGTTGCTTTTCATGATCCCGACAATCGCAACGCCAGAGCCATGCTCGGCTATGTTCTCGACAAGGGCAAATGGACAACCGCATTTCTCAGCGCGATGGCTGCAAAGAAAATGGTTGACCACCAGACCTTCGGGTGGCTCCCCGAGTCGCATGTCTCCCGCTACGAGAATGGGGAGCGAAATCTTGACGGCGAATGGATGAGTGCTGAGCGTGAGGCGATTCGCAGAAGTGACTTTCGCTTGGCGTGGGAGATTGGCTCAGAACACTTTTTAGTCAAAACGAATCACAGCCTTGAAAAAGGAGTGGAACTCTCGAGAAAGCTGGAAGTTTTTCACGATTTCTTCCTGAGAGAATACTCTTCGTTTTTCAATACACCGCAGCAGATGGAACGCTTGCTCGACCCTGTGCGAAAGGCGAAATGGGACCCCGCGAAACGATACATCGTCTATTACTATCGCAATAAGTCCGAGTTTGTGGCAGCGCTGAAATCACGGCAACCGCAGATCGAACTCGCCAACGGGCTTTATCTTCCCCACGAACGCATTGCGTTCTTCTACTTTGATGATGGTCCAGAAGAGACCGAGGAACAAAGGCAACTGAAGTTCGAGACGATGTTCCACGAAGTGACTCATCAACTTTTAGGAGAGAGTCGGGCCAGAACCGTCGATGTGGCAGAACGAGCGAATTTCTGGGCAATTGAAGGGTTTCCCTGTTACCTGGAGTCATATCGAACATTCGATGGGGAGGAACAGGTCGGTGACCCGCTGCACATCCGCATTCGGTGGGCTCGATATCGCGCCGTTGAAGAAAGCACCTATTGGCCGTTACGGCAGTTCACAGCCTTGGGGAGATCTAATTTTCCACTTGAGGCGGATGCTTACAATCAGGCGGCCGGGTTATCCCATTTTTTCCTGCATTACGAAAATGGGATCTACCGGGACGCATTTATTCAGTATCTCGCGGAAATCTACAATCCCCTGGAAAGACAGCGTCCATCTGCAGTGAGCCTCGAGAAAGTGATGGGCGTCAAACTCGAGACATTGGATCAGCAGTATCTGGACTACATGGCTTCCTTGCCGGATGACCCTCCACCGTCGGCTGAGTTTTTCGACGTCGAAAGATAGCAGCTGATTTGACTTCCTCGCCTTGAAACCTCAGCCTCTCAGAACGTGAACTGTTTATTCCGACGGCGCTTTGCGGTGGCACTGTTGGGAATCTTTACTTCCCTGTGTTCGATCGTCGACTGAAGGAGCTCTGATGAAGAGTTTTCGTTATCTGATGCTGGGAGCAGTTTCAGCGTTTATTTTCACTTCTCAATTGCAGGCAGAGCCCCCGATGACCCAACGGATTGACCACGTCGATGAGTATTTCGGCACATCAGTAGCGGACCCCTATCGCTGGTTGGAAGCTGATGTGCGTGAGGATGAAAAGGTCGCCAAATGGGTCGAGGAAGAGAATCGTGCAACGAATGACTTCCTCTCGCAAATCCCTGAACGGGAGATGATTCGCTCTCGTCTGACCTCGCTCTGGAACTTCGCGAAGTTCGGCACTCCGTTCAAGGCGGGTGGACGTTACTACTTCTACAAAAACTCTGGTCTTCAGAATCAGGCAGTGCTGTACACACAGAAGAGCTTGAATGATGAGCCGACCGTGTTCATTGATCCAAATCAATGGTCTGAAGATGGGACGCAGGCCCTGTCCGGGATCACCTTCAGCGAAGATGGCCGATATGTCGCGTACGCACTGCAGGATGGTGGATCTGACTGGAAAATCTGGAAGGTGATGGAAGTTGAGAGCCGAAAAGTTCTCAGCGATGAACTGAAGTGGATCAAGTTCAACTCTCCAAGTTGGACACCTGATGGGAAGGGATTCTTCTACGCGAAGTTTCCTGAGCCAACCCCGGGGGCCGAATTCCAGAACCTGAATGTCAATCAGTCGATCTATTATCATCAGATTGGTGATGATCAGTCACAGGATACCCTTGTCTTTCATCGTCCTGATTTTCCGGAATGGGGCTATAGCTGCACTGTCACGGAAGATGGTCGCTATCTGGTCATCACTGTGCATGTCGGAACAGATAACAAGTACCGGGTCTTCTGTCGCGATCTTGCAAACCCGTACTCAGCTCCGGTTGCACTGATCAATCACTTCGATAACGAATACGCCTTCATTGGAAATGATGGACCGATCTTCTATTTCCAAACCGACCTGGATGCACCTCGCAAACGAGTTGTCAAAGTCGATATTCGAGAAGTGCCGGTCAAGATCGACCTCCCCGCGGAGAAAGATGCTCCACGCGATCAACTCCCTTTGCACGAGATCATTCCTCAAGGGAAAGATGCGATCGAGAGTGTTTCTTTGATCGGAAATCTGTTCTTTGTTGAGACCCTCAAAGACGCCAAAACGCAGGTGACTCTCTACAAAAAAGATGGCGAGTTGCTCAGAACTATTGAGTTCCCGGGGATCGGTTCCGCGACCGGATTCAACGGAAGCCAGTCGGACACCGAGACGTTCTACACGTTCTCGAGCTACAACATGCCTCCGAGCAGTTTTCGATACGATCTCTTCACCGGGAAAAGCGAGCTGATTCAGCAGGCAAATGTCGATTTCAACGCCGACGACTACGAAGTCAAACAGGTCTTTTGTGAAAGCAAAGATGGAACAAAGGTTCCAATGTTCATTGCTCACAAGAAAGGACTGAAACTGGATGGGAACAACCCGACGCTCCTCTACGGCTATGGCGGATTCGGCATCTCTCTGACTCCATCATTTTCGACTGGGCGATTAGCCTGGATGGAAATGGGAGGAGTGTTCGTCCTGGCGAATCTTCGTGGCGGCGGAGAGTACGGTGATGAATGGCATCGCGCTGGAACCAAGCTGAACAAGCAGAATGTCTTCGACGATTTCATCGCTGCCGCTGAATGGCTGATCGAAAACAAGTACACCCAGCCCAAGCGACTCGCCATTCAAGGGGGAAGCAACGGTGGATTGTTGGTCGGGGCCTGCTTAACACAGCGTCCTGAACTGTACGGGGCAGCACTTCCTGCGGTCGGCGTGATGGATATGCTTCGCTTCCAAAGATTTACTGCCGGGCGATATTGGGTCGATGATTACGGTTCATCTGACAATGAAGAGGAGTTCAAGGCTCTGCTGGCCTACTCCCCATACCACAACATCAAAGAAGGCACCTGCTATCCAGCGACAATGGTGTTAACAGCAGATACGGATGACCGCGTTGTTCCCGGACACAGCTTCAAGTTTGCCGCGGAGTTGCAACACGCTCAAGGGTGCGACAATCCTGTGCTGATTCGCATTGAAACCAGAGCCGGCCACGGTGCTGGAACCCCGACAGCGAAAGTGATTGAAGAGCTGACAGATCAGTTTTCGTTTCTTGTGAAAACTCTGGGAATGACGTTGCAGACATAACGCTGTCTCAATGTAAACAACTGACCGGGAAGTGACTTCTTTTGAATTCGCTTCCCGGTCCTTTTTGTTGATGAGTTGCATCCCCAAGAATCTGGACTTCCAGATCTGTTTTTCGGGACGCGGTCTTCAGTCGCAGGGACTGAGGCTCCCCCTGAGAACTGGCCGTCAATTGGCTTTGCTAGTGACCATAAATTCCAATATTGCGATTGCATCCTCGTATGTCGTCGAGTGTCCCCCTTCTGGACGGTGGATCAGGTGCACTGGGCGTTTCATTTTCTCGAGAATGCCAGCAAGTCGCAGTGTGCTGTCCGGAGGGACGATCTCATCCATTCCTCCAGTTGAGATTCCGACCGGCATCGTAAAACGTTCGGGCCAGTACTCGGCGCTCCGCGCCTTATAGACTTCCGGGATCGTTGCTTTGTCTCCGCCAAATGACTCGCTGATCGCATCCTGGAAGCGATCGTATTCCAAGTGATTCGAGGTGGGATTCATTGCTGCGACTCCAGAGATCAGGTCTGGGTGCAGTGCCGTGAATGTAAGCGACGAGGTTCCCCCCATCGATCCCCCTGCGATGAAGACTCGTTGAATGGAGAACTCTTCTTTCAGGGCTGCGATCAACTGAAGCATGTCTGCTTCAGCCTTCGGTCCCATCCAGGATGTCTTTGCTCGATAGTCTGGTGAAATGAGGATCATCCCATGCTTCTCTGCAAAATCGCGACAGGCTTTGGCCTCTGCGATGTCAGCAGTCGAGAACTGCCACCGGTCGCTACCGTGACCATGCAGCGTAACCAGCAAGTCAACCTTCTTGTCTGATGTAAAATCAGGGGGCAGAATCTGAACATATCGCTGAACGGTTCCATCACACTCAGCGACGAACTCTAAATCTTGAGGTTCACCCGCGGTTAAATTGCTAGACATCCAGATGGGGATCGCCCAAGCGATCACACATGCCATTGCCAGCACGTTTCCAATCCGACCCATTTCTCCCCCAATCAAAATGAAAACAGCCCCTTGAACAATACTCAAAGTTCAAGGAGGCTGAATTGTAGCAATGTCGATGCTGAATCCGTGTTGCGACTAGCGCGTTTTTCGAAATCAGCGATGTGCTTGAGAGCTATTCCATTGGAAGGAGATCAAAATCGATTTGCGGAATAGAGTCCGCGGTCGACTCGCGAGTGAAGGTTTCTCCCGGGGTTCCTGTGTTGTTGATGAAACCACAGTTTTCGAGATAGAAGCGATTCCCCTGCACTCCGCCTGTGAAGTCGAGACGCTGCCGCTTCCTGCCGGTATTGTCGACGCTGAATCGAGCTTGATTGCACTCATGCCATTTCCCCTGCGTGTCGCACACCCAAGTATTGCCATATTGGGCTTGTCGACCAATGTGACCGGTCGCGGCAGAGAAATTCTCGAGGAATGAGTGGAAGTGCTTGTAATGTGTATTCGTTTTTGGTCGGACGAAGCTTGCGATCAGCCGCCACTCATCCGCTTCTTTGTCGCCGAACCAACTTGTGTACGTGGTGGTCTCGTCGCCATTGGGGACAATCTTAGTCAGGAACCGGTATGTTTTTCCGGCCTTCCAAGGATACTTCAGGTAGCTTTGACCCCCTGAGCCTTCGTTGCCAAATTCTCCGATGTGAACGCCTTTGCCTCTGGCCACATTTCGGATCTGCATCTCTGGGGGAATGTCACGAGGGTTGTCGGTCTGAAATGGACTCCAGACTGAAAAGAGAACCCGCCGTTCGGTCTCGCTGTTCACCTGAAAGCCGAAATAACCTTCACCGAACCCATTGGCCATGTAGTAGGTCCCGATGGGATCTTCCCCTTCAGGAACGGTGATCTCGCTATATGCGTAGGTGATGTCAACGCTTTCAGGAAGCGGATAGTTCAAGTGAACGGAAGGCCCCCTTCGTCCCCAGTAAAACATTCCATCGTCGTTATTCTGAACGTACGCCAACTCCAGCCCTTCAGTCGAGGACTTGATTCTGAGTTCGTTCAATTTGGCAAACACGTTGCCCGTCTTTTTGAGTCCACGGATCTCTACGTGAACATAGCCAGCTTCTGCAATTTCCACTGATCCAAGCGGATAGTCCGTATCGTTGGAACCACTGAGGTTCGCTTGGAACTTCGAGTTTCCAACTTGGACTACAAGTGTCGATTTCCCTTTCGGAACGCTCGCGTTGAGCGAAATTTCGAGTGTCGCTGGCTCAGAGACCCAGAAGTAAAGCGAGCAGGTCTTGTTCGCATCCGAAATCAGAACATCATCCCCCCGTGATTGATGCAAAGGGGGATTGAAGAAATGATTCCCTTTGGCTGGAACTGTCCAATCTTCAGCCATCACGGCTGATGCACAAAACACGAGCGAAGTGACCAGGCAGCGAAATAAAGCTGAATAGGGCATACGTCTGTTCGTCCCAAAATAATTTCGGAAAACTTTAGAATGAGCGGTCGGAGCTTGATCTGCCTCAGCAGAGAAGTCAGGCGACGTTTCTCAATTTAATCCGATGAACCGATCGGGTTCTAACCCTGAAACCGCAATTGCCTGAATTTCTTCCAATTCGGCAGTTCATTTGAGACGGAATGTAAATGGATTTGCAGTAGCTGCTAGCAGGCGGGCAAATCGCGGCGATTCCCGCAGCGGCAAAAGTGCATATTCAAAGAGGCGAACTCAGCTCGAACGGTGATTCGTGCCCTTGAACGCTCGATCAGGCCACAGAATTGGCAGCTTTCTGCGACGGCGAAGTCGTTCCGGTCACGACTTTTACAACACGTTTATCTTCGGCTCAGTGCGGCGAACTGAATTCCGATAGGTGCCTGCACTTGGACTTTTCCCCTGACAGCGAGAAATTGGGACTCGCAGCGGAGAAATGCTCGGACGATTCGCGGATCGAAATGAGATCCACTTTCTTTGATGATGATGTCTCTAGCGACTTCGTGGCTGAATGGCTGCTTGTAGACTCGGGGAGAAGTCAACGCATCATAGACGTCGGCGACGGCGGTGATCCGACCGCTGAGCGGGATCTCTTCGCCAGTAAGTCCATTTGGATAGCCTGTCCCGTCGTACCGCTCGTGATGAGTTAACGCGATCTCAATCGCAATGCGCAAATAGCTGGCGTTGGGATGATTCGCTGCCACGTCCTTAAGTGTCTGGGCACCGAGAACGGTATGCGTCTTCATGATCTCGAACTCTTCTGGAGTCAGTTTTCCTGGCTTCAGAAGGATGCTGTCGGCAATTGCTACTTTCCCGATGTCGTGCAAAGGGCTCGTCAAATACAGCAAATTGATGTACGCGCCGTCCACCACGTCACTGAATTCCGCTTCGCACGCGAGGTCTTCAGCCAGTATTTTGACGTACTCCCGCATGCGTTCGAGATGGTCCCCTGTTTCCTGATCGCGAGACTCTGCCAGCTTTGCCAGAGCAAAGATTGTCAGCTCGCGACTTTCAAGATTCAGGATTCGTTCTCCGCTGCGAATACGAACAAGGAGTTCGCTGGGGTTAAACGGCTTGGTCAGGAAGTCATCAGCACCCGCTTCGAGTCCTTCAACAACTTCATCCAAAGCAGAGAATGAAGTGAGCATGATAATATAGACGTATCCGCCGACCGCGTTTTGGCGAAGTTCTTTGCAGATTTCGATGCCGGTTTTTCCGGGCATCTGCCAATCAGAAATCAGAATTCGGAATTTGCCTGTCCGCAAGAGTTGGGAGGCTTCAGTGCCGTCGACAGCAACGGTCACCTGGTAGCCAAAAGACTCCAGCGCGTTCTTTAACAGGTCGATTGTACTCGGATCATCGTCCGCTATGAGAATTTTCATTGAACAGTTCGTTTCGGGAGCGTCAGAATGGCCTGATCAGGTTCAAACTGATTGACCGCATGTACTAACAATGGCAGCTGAACACCGATACTCTGGGATTCAGCCTTCAAAGCCTGTGCTGCTGCATGAGCAGAGCTGAAATCACATTTGCGGCAGGCAACTTCGACTTCCGCGGATCTGTCGCGAATCCGGGTCGCTCCAAGATTGGCTGCTTCACCCTTTAAGCGGTGGGCAAGCATGCCGGCGACCTCAAGATCCTCAGCAGCGATCGCGTTTTGTATTTTGAGGCACAAGTCGGACGTGCTTTGCAAAAAACGCTCGATGAGGCGACTTGCGAGCTCTCGATTCCCAATACAGCGAGCCAGTAGTGCTGGCACTTCAATACATAGCTCCGTGCTCGGTGTCAGTTGAGCCGGTGCTGAAAATTGCCGCGAATAACTGTTGGTAACCATTTCAAACGCTCACTTAGCGAGAGTGAAGTCTTTAGAGCAACGGTTCTCGTCTTTTCGAGTCTGTAGTCGCGTCGATGATCATTTCACTTGCATCCGAGGTTCACGAGCAGTTTGCTCAGGCTTCCTCAGTCCAATCGCTTGCCTTACGAACTAATGTTTTAGAACGCTACGACAAAATCTGATGATTCGATGGTGGTTTCCCCAAGTCGAGTGAAAAGACTCAACGAAAATGCACAGTTCGCTGCATAGATGGGGAATCGTCACATTCTGTAAAATCAGTAAATTTGGCGTGATCAACGCCCTCAACCTTCCAGTGTTCCGGAACGTCGACGTAATAACTTCTCTGATGAATTGTTACATCGCTTTGTGTTGCTGGTGAACAACACGTAATTTCCGACGTGTTGCGTTTTTGCACGGAGATTCGCCTAGAGTTGCGTAGCAGTTTGCCTGGATCGCATTTCAATAAATACCCGGTCATCACGCTCTTCGGTCTAGAGAGAGTATTGGGCATCTGCAGCCGAGGCATCGAGGATCATTCAAATCGGTGAGTAAACGGAGAAATGAGATACTATCGCTGAGAACAATTGGGGGCCGGGCGTAAAAGGGCTGAGTTACGATTGATGAATATTTATTTTCGGCGCGTTATGTAATTTTCTGGCTATTCGGATCTCATGACAATTTGACCGACAAAGCAGTTTCTCGGTTAACCAAATGAAAACACACGAGCCAATCGGGTGATTGACTCGTGTGTTGGGAAGCAATTTGATGTCGCTCGTTACCGAGTGAGTCCAGATTGCGTGGCGCCGTTTCGACCGTTATTCCAAGCATTGGACGGATTTTGCACCGTCCAATGCTCTATGGAATTTCGGGTGCAATTACATGTCTTCAAATTCGAAGTCGAGACCGGATGCAACGGTTTCGCTCAAATCTGCATCTGCTGGCGTATGTGGTCCACGCAGTTCGTGTGCTCCGTCGATACGAATTCGGTTGATCGCACGATCTCGAGCAACAAAGTTCATGATGATGCCCGTTGTGTCGCGAGTCATCACCATGCTGCCGATGTCGTAGCCCGCTTCAGCGAACAGCTTGAAGCAGTCCTCTTCAGTACGCTGGTAGAAGTGCCAATCCACATGCCATTGGTACTCAGACGCGCGGTAAGTTGGTTCGTCCTTGAACGCGACATAGACGATGCCGTTCTCAGCAACAGACTCACGCCATCCGTTCAAAATACGAATGAGATAGCGATCTGGAATGTAGTCGCACAGGCCGACGCTGTAGATCATGTCGGCTCGACCAAACTGCTGCAAATTCGCCTTGGAGGAGGTCATTTTCAACGCGTTATAGCAGACACAGTTGAGATCGAGAGATTCGGCTGTTTCTGGTTTAACGTTGGCCTTCAGGTACGCAAGCGCTTGTTCATCGGTGTCAACGCAGGTCAGCTGCATCAAAGGATGCGGCTCGAAATCCTGCGTGTATTCCCGGCCCGGACCAGAAGCCACATTGAGGATGGAGAAGCGAGTGGTTCGGTTTGATACTTCATCGATCAGGAACTCCTTCACGGCAGCGAGCCGTGAGCAAACAGCTCGTGCGAGATCGGTGCCGAGGAAGTAAAGGTCAAGATATCCACCGAACCCGGTCCCTTTGGTTTTGCCGTCATAGATCGCAGCGAGCATCGCGTAATCGCCGGGGTAACCACGTGGCTTGTTCTTCGCTCGCAGCATGAACCAGCTTTGGTCAAACCAAGGCTGAATGGCATCGCGGAACTTGGCTTGAACAGATTTAAGAAGAACAGAATCCTCCCCAATCTCTGACTGAGCCTGTTCGCAGAACTCGCGAGACTCATGAATTGCACGAGTAAGCTCCTCTAGGAATTCATCGTGGGCGGGGGACTGGTCTTTAGGAATTCGTCGCTCGAGGCTGGCGAGCTTTGAAGTGAATTCGTGTACAGGTCCTTTGAAAAAGGCATCGATATCGAATTGATGAGCGTCTGCTTGAATCGACATGAGTGATTCTCCTAGCTGAGAGGTAGGCTTCGACCGATTTTAAGAAGGGTAGTAGTCGTATAGATTGTTTTATTTCGCACGATTGTCAATTCTAAAGCGATTAAAACTGATGTATTTAATAAAAGGAATATGCGGCTTTTAACGATTCTGCTGGTTGTGCGCATGGCTTGTTGCATTTAGACAACGTAAAAACAAAAAATATTTCCTATGTTGCGAAAGGGAGGCGCCCTGCTTCGGCATATGAGGTAGTTCTTTAGGTCGAACTCAGAGAGACACTGTCCATGCCTTCGGGAAGTCTCGTGACGAGATTCGACTCGCTGCAAGAAAATTATGGAAACCGTTTACAAGTCTGCCGACAAACAACGAGTTCGTTGTTGCAGTTCCGAATGATTTGAAGTTCCAATGCATCAGTCACACTACCGCGATTCTCAAAGTTCAAAGCTGTTCACGTTGAACCGTGGACAGTTTGAAGGGATTCGCCAGTCAGAGGATGCTGAATTCAATGGGGCGTGTTTCGGGATTGAACTGCAGACAGGAAAACGCGTTTTAATACGCTCTGTGAGCAAGGCTGAGATCTCCTCTGCAATGGTGCTGAGGATCGAGCATGAAGCGAGGATTTTGCGGACGATAGCGCATCCTAACCTCGCACAGTTGCTATATTTCGGCGAAGAATACGGCCGTTTCTGGCTTGTCTATGAATTTGGAGCGGGCGAGACTCTCCGGGACCGGTTGCAACGAGGCCCGATTCCATTAATTCAATCGCTTAAACTGGTCGAACAGCTGCTCACTGCTGTGGATCAACTCCATCAAAAAGGAATTGTCCCGCGATTCCTCCTCCCCGAAGACGTCTTCCTTCTTGACCAAGAGGCGGAGGTACACGCTCAACTGGCGACGGTGGAGCTACTGAATCCAGGGACGTATCGTAAAGCTGTTCGATCGGATTACGATCACTTTCTGAAGGTGGCAGAGTGCATCCCTCCTGAGCAGTCTGGAGTTATCGATGACTCCTTTTCTGAACTCTCGAATATTTATGCAATTGGGTGTTTCCTCTTCTGGTGTCTCAGCGGACGCACACCGTTTCAGGCAACATCTCTGAATGAACTCCTGCTGAAGCAGGCGACGATCTCAGTTCCTAAACTCCGAGAACTGGGCTTTCATGTTCCTCGAGTGATCGATGAGATCATCGAGCGCGCGATGAATCGGGAACAACAATCACGCTACCATTCCACGACCGCGATGTCGGACGATATCCGGCAATTGATTATCGCACTTGAGTCTGGCGCATCTGATCCTGACCTCACGATCGGGACCAGTGATTACCGTCGCACTCTCATCCAGCCATCCTTCGTTGCAAGATCACAGGAGCTCGAACAACTTGACAATGTCATTAGCTCTGTCAAATCCGGCCATGCGGGACTGACCTATCTGGAAGGAGAATCTGGTTTCGGAAAGTCTTGGCTGACATCGGAATTTGCGACACGTGCTATTCAGTCGGGGATCGACGTCTATCTGGGGAAGTGTACGAACGAAGGAGGCCAGCGACCGTTCGAACCGCTTCAGGAGGTTGTGTCCAAATTTATTGAGGAGTGTCTCAGCTACCCCAATCTCCGTAAACGAGTAAGCGGCGAAATCGAGGAAATCAGACCAATTCTTGAGAGTGCATTTCCGTGCATTTCCGAGTTATTTCAAGCTCCCATCGAGAAGGTGGAGAGTCGAGAAACGTTTGGAGAGTCTCGTACTCTGAACGCGATCGTGAAATTCCTGGAGTCGATGGGGACCCAGAAACATCCTGCAATCATCATCCTCGATGACTGTCAGTGGTCCATTGATCTCGTCTATGGAATCCTTCAACGATGGCATATGAATCGATCGCTTCGTCAATCCGGTCAATCTTTTGTCCAGATTCTCGTCGTATTCAGATCGGAAGAGGTACTAGCTGATAGCCCGCTGCGACGAATCTTTCCCGACCAAAGTCTTGCGTTAGGAGTCCTCGCTGAAAAGGACATCCATCGGCTTGTCGAGTCGATGGCCGGTCCATTGCCACAAATTATTCTGGATACCATCGTGCAGCATGCAGATGGGATTCCATTCATGGCAAGCGCCATTTTGTCGGGTTTGGTGGAATGCCGAGCAATTCAGGCCGGTGAAAGTGGCTGGATCGTCAATCGAGATGAGCTTGCCGAACTACGGTCTTCGTCACACGCTGCAGGCTTTCTCTCTCAGCGGTTCAATCAGCTGCAGCCTGACACGAGGCGGCTGCTTTCAGTGGGAGCAATCCTTGGGAAAAGTTTCGATCTCATCGAAGCAATTGAACTTGCAGAGTTGTCGACTCTAAATTCCATTCAGGCAATTTCTGATGCTCGGAGTCGCCAGCTCGTCTGGTGTCAGTATCAGGATGGGATTTGTACCTTCGTTCATGACCGGGTTCGCGAAGCGTTGATCGCGTTGATGGAGGAGGATGAACGCAGACATTGGCATCGGAAAGCGGCAGCCTACCTGAAGGCGAACGGCGTCGAGCAGGATGCTGAACTTGCTTACCATTTTGACGCCGCAGCAGAATATCAACTTGCCCTCCCGTACGCTTTGAAAGCCGCAAAGGCTGCTGTGTCGCGTCACGCACTCGACGTCGCAGAGTTGCAGTATTCAATTGCCAGCCGTGGGATCGAATATCTGTCGGACAAACTTCGCTATGAAGTGACTCGGGATTTCGGCGAAGTGTTGATGTTAAGGGGAAAATACGACCTTGCTGAGCAAGAGTTGCTGAAGGCGGAAGAATGGGCGGTGACTCCGATCGAGAGAGGCGAAACCAGGGGGCTCCGTGGTCAGCTGAATAAAAAACGCGGAAATATGGAGGAAGCCGTCAGCGATTTCGAGGCGGCACTGAACCTGGTGGGAATGCCCTTCCCTAAGCCAAATAGTCTTTGGCTTTACATGGCCCTGATTTTTGAGATTTTCTCACAGGTGCTCCATACTGCCTTTCCAAAGATCTTTCTGCAGAGAAAAAATCGCCTTCCAGATGATCGTGAACGCCTCTGTATGAGTCTGTTCAGCGAACTCTCTCACGGCGGTTGGTACTGTCGGAGTCTCCCGCGAGCGATGTGCGCGCATTTGCGCGGGATGAACTACGGCGAAACCTTCCTGCCAACTTGTGAACTGGCTCAGGCGTACTCAGATCACGCACCGGCAATGTTGCTTCTCGCGTTGTTTCGACGCGGTAAATGGTACGTCAAACGATCATTTCAAATTCGCAGCGACTATGGAGATCTCTGGGGACAGGGGCAATCGCTGAGCTTTGATGGAATCATCTGTTACGCTGAGGCCGAGTACGAAGAGTGCATTGAAAAATGCCGACGCGCAGTGCAGATTCTTGAACGTACAGGCGATTTCTGGCAGGTCCATATTGCCCGTTATCAGATTGCAGCTGCCTATTTAAGGCTAGGTGATTACGATTCAGCACTTGAAGAATCCCGCAGAAATTACGCTTCGGGCGTAATGCTCGGCGACGGTCAGGCTTCTGGAATTATTCTCGATGTCTGGGCGCGGGCGGCGATAGACCGACTCCCGGATTCCATTATTGAATCGGAGCTTGCACGGCCACGCCCGGACGTTCAAGGACGTGCACAAGTCTTGCTCGCCCGTGCAATTTATCGCATGCATCTCCAGGATCCGCGCGCCGCTGCGGATTTACTGGAAACCGCAGTTGAAAACATCGAGAAGGCGGGGGTCAAAAATCCGTATACGATGCCGGTTTATACCTGGCTTGCCACAGCATGGAGAATGACAGCCGAGGCACAACCGGCCATCAACCCTCGATACCGCGACTATTGTTTGACGCAGGCCGATCGAAGTCTGAAGATCGCGCTCAGGGACGGGTGGAGATTTCGAAACGATCTCCCTCACCTGCACCGGGAAATGGCTCTTGTCCAGACGATGCGTGGGAAGGATCGCGCAGCCAAACGCTCGCTTAAACGCAGTTTCTACTATGCGAAGAAGCACCATGCGAGAACGGAATTCGTGTTAACAAGTTCCGTGCAATACAAGATTGCTAAAAACGGTGGAGAGACCCTGCCCGAACTCACGATCGATGGCCAGAATATCGACCTTGATTCTTGCTCTCCGCTGACCGCTCCGTTGGCGACACTTTCGTTGGTCGATCGGTTCGAAACACTGATGTACGCTGGGCGGTCCATCTCCACTGCTCTGACTTCCCATGCGATCTGCGAAGAAACCGAATCAGCGACACGCCGTCTGATTCGATCCGATCAGGTGGCGATTTACTGGTTGCCTCGCCATGTCCACCATCGCGTTCGCGAAGTTTCGTTGGAAACTCTGGGGGTGAGCGATTCGACGTTGTGTCAGGCAATTGAGAAACGCGAAGTCGTTCTTGCGATGCCGGTCGATTCGAACTCGACGATCGAACTTCCTGTTTCGACAATTTGCGCTCCGATTCTCGTACGGAACGAAGTCGTTGCCTGCTTGATCGCCTCGCATCGACGGCGTCGGAATCTGTTCGGGGATGATGAACTGAGAATTGCCGAGTTTTTGGCGACTCTTGCTGGCGCTGCTTTTGAAAACGCAGAAGGTTTTTCGCAACTTGAACGTCTGAACTCAACGCTGGAAGAGCGAGTCGCTGAACGAACCGCGACTGTGGAAGAGCGCGCGAAACAGCTTGCATCGTCCAATCAGGAATTGGAACGAGTCGCTTCTGAGTTGCGTCTCACACAGGTGCAGCTCGTTACCTCCAAGCAGGCAGCTGAGGAAGCGAGTCTCGCAAAGAGTCGCTTCCTGGCAGCCATGAGCCATGAAATTCGGACTCCGATGAACGGCATTATCGGGATGACGGAATTGGCGCTCAGGACTGAATTGGATCAGCGTCAAAAGAACTATCTATCGACGGTAAAGAACTCTGCACAGTCGTTGCTGGTCATCCTTAACGACGTACTCGACTTCTCCAAGATCGAAGCCGGGAAGCTGGCG
Organism: Planctomicrobium mucosum; assembly: GCF_051466335.1. Taxonomy (NCBI): domain Bacteria; kingdom Pseudomonadati; phylum Planctomycetota; class Planctomycetia; order Planctomycetales; family Planctomycetaceae; genus Planctomicrobium; species Planctomicrobium mucosum. The sequence continues at coordinate 2,906,208 of NZ_CP195793.1, forward strand.
ATCGACAGGATTTCCTTCAACCTTCACGACACTGTCGTCGAGGCGGTTCGGTTGTTTACTGCGATGGCTTCTCACAAATCCGTCGATTTAAACTGTCGCATTTATCCAGATGTTCCACGTCTCTGTCAGGGGGATCCGAACCGTATTCGGCAGGTACTCGTGAATCTGCTTGGAAATGCCGTGAAGTTCACTGAATCCGGTGAGATTAAAGTGACGGTATCATTGGAATCGACTGACACCGATCGGCAGGAAATTCATCTCACGGTCAAAGATACCGGGATCGGAATTCCAGCTGAACTTCAGGAAAGAATCTTCCTCCCGTTTGACCAAGGGGAAGCGTCTGTGACTCGGCGTTTCGGAGGAACGGGACTGGGACTCTCGATTTCCGCTCAGCTGATCGCGTTGATGAATGGACGCATCTGGGTGAACAGCTCTCCAAACATGGGGTCCGAGTTCCATGTCGTGATTTCTCTGGGAAGACATGAATCCCGGCCAGAGACCATTTTTGCTGATGGAGGAGATTCACGCCGTCGCAACACTTGCCTCGTCTTCTGCGAAAACAGCCTCGTCTTGCAGGCCCACGAGGAGGATCTCTCTGCGGCCGGAATCGATGTCCAAGGAGCAACGGACAAGGATGAAATGAGCGGTTTACTGGCTGTTCAATCGGAAATCCATCAAATTCCGGTTCTGATTGATATGGACCTGCATCCAGATGGAACGATGGCCACCATCCACAATCTCGTTTCCACCGATCAATTGAACCCCGCTCAGTGTATCGTGTTGACTCCACCGGGGATTGACCATGTCGTTGACGAGCTAGTACGTATCGGCATCGAATGCATCCACGAGAAGCCGATTTCGCTCGACAAATTGGCGAGTGAAATCAACCAACTGGCAACCGTCGTCGAAGTCGCAGCGACAGAGAAAGAAGCCGACGTTGAACTCCCGCAATTGAAGATCCTGATTGTTGACGACAGTTCGATCAATCTGGAAGTGGCCAGTGGAACCTTCGAATGGTTAGGGCAAAGTGTCACCGTTGCTGAGAGTGGAGCCGACGCTCTCGATTTTCTCAGTCGCGAGGAGTTTGACATTGTCTTCATGGACATTGAAATGCCGGGGATGGATGGCATTACCGCGACACGGAAGTACCTCGAGTTTGCTCCGCAATCGGATCTGTGCCAGGCCTCGATCTATGCGATGACGGCGCACGTGCTCGACTCGTTAAAGGAAGAGTGCCGCGCGGCCGGGATGAGAGGATTCGTTTCCAAGCCGATCGACCTGCGGGAGATCTACTCCGTCCTCGCTGACTTTGTTGAGACTCGCCATCGATCGGGAAATAAACGTTCGAGTTTGGAGAACGTCAACTAGCCCCTCTCTCAGCCAGATCAAATAGCTGGATTTACTTGCGGTCGGGGCTGATCACGAGAAGCTACGAGAGGATTTCTCGAATCACCTTTCCGTGGACATCGGTCAGCCGACGCTGAATGCCGTTTTGGTAATAGGTCAAACGGGTATGGTCGATTCCGAGCAGGTGGAGCGCTGTCGCGTGTAGGTCGTAACAATACGTTGGGTTGGTTTCCGCTTTGAAGCCAAGCTCATCGCTTGTCCCGTATGTGACACCGCCTTGGATGCCACCTCCTGACATCCAGGAGGTGAACGCTCCGGGGTTGTGGTCGCGACCTTTTCCTTGGGCGGCGGGTTGGCGCCCAAATTCACTTGAACAAATGACGAGAGTTGAATCGAGTAGTCCAGTTCGTTTCAGATCCTGAATGAGCGCGCTGGCGCCTACGTCGAGAATCGGTCCCCAGTACCCGTGATCTCTGACAAGATCTTCATGGCTGTCCCAGTTCGGGCGAATTTTTTTGGCTCCCGTGTTTTCCGCTCCGCAGTAGATCTGAACAAACCTGACACCTCGTTCAACGAGTCGTCGAGCCAGCAGGCATTGTCGTCCGAACGGACCGATCTCTTCATGATCGATCTGGTAAAGCTGCTGCGTTTCCTGTGTTTCGCCGTCGAGTTGGCTGACTTCCGGGACACTCAATTGAAGTTGGGCAGCCAGTTCATACGCTGCGATTCGTGCATCGAGCAGACTGTCTCCCTGTCGTTCTTCAGCGTGCTTTCGATTGAGCTTCTGGAGCAATTCGAGATTCGCAGGTTCTTCTTCACGAGGCCATTGGTCTGAGTGCTTCGGAAAAAGATCGGCGATCGCTGGCTTGTTCGCAGCAACCTGAAACATTGTTCCCTGATAGGTAGCGGGGAGAAAGCCAGCGCCCCAATTCACAACACCGCCGGGGGGAAGTCCTCGTGGGTCTGGAAGGACGACAAACGCTGGGAGGTTTTCCCGCTCGCTTCCAAGACCATACGTGACCCAGGATCCCATGCAGGGAAATCCGGGAAAAATGAACCCGCTGTTCGCCATGAACATCGCTGGTCCATGCAAGGCGGATTTGCTTTGCATGGAGTGGATAAAAGCGATGTCATCGACACACGTGGCCAGTCTTGGCAATAGGTCGCTCATCCATTTTCCAGATTGACCATGCTGACGGAACTTCCAATATGACTGCTGGCAATTTCCGGGCTTGGATGCAAAGAACGTCAACTTTCCGTCAGGATCAAATGGCTGCCCGTCCCTTTCTATCAACACGGGCTTGTAATCCCAAGTGTCGACGTGACTAAGGCCACCGGGGCAGAAAATCTGGATGACCGCTTTCGCTTTGGGAGCGAAGTGCGGCAGTCCACGTCCAGATGGATGCTCAGCAGCAGAGAGAGGAGAGTCGTCTTGCAGCAATGCAGCGAGGGCCACGCCACCGAGTCCTCCACCCGCCTGCCAAAGAAAATCCCGACGTGAATAAATTGGAGTCGTCATCGCAATGCCGCAGTGAGAGGTGAAATTTATGGCGCCGAACAAAAATGGACTCAATCGACAGAAAGGAACTCATTCGTGTTCAGCAGCACTCGGCAGAGTTGAACAAGCCGGTTTTTCTGAAGAAACTCCACGGAATCGTTGAGTTCTTCATTTGTAGGATCTCGCCCTAGCGTGAGGCGAAAGAGTGTGATGACTTGAGACTGAGAGGAATCTTCAGCTTCTTGGATCACTCTTTCCGCCAGTACTTGAGATTGCAGCAAGACGAATTCGTTATTGAACATTGCCAGTGATTGTAAAGCCGTCGTCGTCACAGTGCGGACGGGGGTCATGTTCGAAGGGCTTGGGCAGTCCAGCGTGCTCATCAATTCGTGCGGGGTTGTTCGAACAATGAACCGGTAGATTGATCGCCGTTGTAGATCTGGAGAAGTCGGCGCGATATAGCGATACACGGGGGCGTATTCTTCGAAATAGTCGAAATCACGGAACCCCGGTCCGAACTGCTGTAGATTGAGATTGCCTGCGACAAAGAGCGTCGAGTCCCAGATCGATTCCGCATCGAGTTTGCGAGGGTTCATCCGCCACAAGAGTCGATTTCCACTGTCGACGGAAACTTCGGCGGGTCGATGTTCGTTCGACGTCTGACGATAGGTTGCACTATTGCAGATCAAGCGATGAAGTTTCTTGAGTGACCATCCTGTATGCAGAAATTCGTCGGCCAACCAGTCTAGTAATTCTGGATGAGTCGGAACTCCGCCACCGAACCCGAAGTCGCTGGGAGTGTCAACAATTCCGACACCAAAATGGTGGTGCCAAAGACGATTGACGATCACTCGCCGAGTCAAAGGATTTGCTGTCTGAGTGATCCACTCTGCCATCGCAATCCGCCGCGCGTGATCTGAATCGGATTGAATTCGGAGATCAGAATCAAGCCCACTGAGACATTCCAGTCCAGCTGGTGAAACGACATCACCGGGATCTTCCGGATTCCCTCGCCGCAGGATGTGAATCGCCGGTGAGGTGTCATCCACGACGATTCCATAGACTCGATCTGGTTGCGGGATCTCGCTGAGCGCTTTGTCAATGTCTCGGATCTGCCGCTCAATCTCAGTGATTTGTTGTTTCACTTCCTCCGAGATCGACTCGCGGTTTGACTCCACAAGCTTGGCATTACAGAAGGCAATCTGGTCATGTGAGATGTCCTGATTAAAATCTGTCACCATCAGGGTCAGGAATCGACTCTCTGTAGAAATCTCAAACTGCACTCCCTTGATCCCGTCGTTCCGACCAATCCCGACACCTTCTTCTTTCAGGTCCCCGTCAAGATAGATGAAATAGCTCGCTCCCGCTTGGGGGGTGACGCCGAAGTAACCGACGTCGGCATGAAAGGACATTTCACCAGAAAACCCCGATTCTCTTAACTTTTGCAAGTCGAAGGTGATCGCGGAATTTGCATGCATTGAGAGCATGGAGTGCCCATCTTTTCCGTAATCGATTCCCCCCAGTTCGGTAGAATGCATCGATGTGACAGGCCCATTTCGAATTCCATCCCAGAGCATTCCAGAGGTGGCGGGAACATTCGTTACTCGAATGCCTGTGGACGAGATTTGCGTGCCGCTGCCGGTTCCGTTTGGAACAGTGACTCCATCGATTAATTCCAGCGGCGACTCGACAAACTTGTTGGCTTCTTTCACCTCGACGAAGTTGCGGTCTGCAACGATGGTGGTTCCATCGACTGGATCAATACCCTGCCGATATTTTCCAGTTCCGCGACCATTTCCACCGCCGACAATATCGGCCAGTAAAATCGGATCTCCTTGCAGGCGATTCCGCGTCGAGATGGCTTCATTTCGAGTCGCTTCAAGCTGGGCTTTGAGTGTGTTGTTCTTGCTGACGGAGACGGGATCACTGTCTCGATCACCTCTACGGACGCCAGCGAAGAGGCTCCAAAGCTGGTAGTACTCACGCTGTGTGATGGGATCGAGCTTATGATCATGGCACCGCGCACAGTTGATCGTTAATCCCATCGTCGTGCTGATGACCTGAGTGACCATATCATCGAGGTCGTCTGCACGAGCAGCCCGCTTCAACTCTGGAGATCCGGTCTCGACCTGCCCAACAAAGTCCCACGGGCCGGCAGCTAGGAAACTAGAAGCGATAATCGCCTCCGGGGCTTCAGGTCGGAGAGCATCGCCCGCAATCTGCTCCTGAAGAAACTCCCGATAAGATTTGTCGGCGTTGAGTGACTGAATGACGTAATCGCGGTATCGCCATGCATTCGGTCGAAGTTGATCTCTTTCGAATCCGTGGGTGTCCGCATAGTGAGCGATATCGAGCCAGTGTCGTGCCCATCGTTCTCCATAATGCTCGGAGGCGAGAAGACGATCCACCAATTTTTCATAGGCCTGCGGGTCGGAATCGTTGACAAAAGATTCCACCTGCGCGTAAGTCGGCGGAATTCCATGCAAATCGAAGGTCAGCCGTCGAATGAGGGTGCGACGATCAGCTTCTGCAGACGGAGAAAGTCCATTTGCTTCCAGTTTGGCCAAGATGAAGCGATCAATCGGGTTCTTTGCCCATTCGTTCCGAGAGACCTCTGGAACGACGGCACGCTGGATCGGTTGGAATGACCACCAGTCTTTTCCGCCTGCACTCTTCGCTTTCAGGGCAAACGTCTCAGGCCAGTGAGCCCCATCGTTCACCCATGACCGGATGGCGTCAACTTCCTCTGCAGTGAGAGGAGTTCCTTCTGCGGGCATTGCCGGGGCTGCGCCGGAAATTTGATCCAGCAAGAGGCTCTCCGCAGGAGACTCTTTGGAAATCAACACGCCACTCGCGCCCCCTTTACGGAAAGAGGCGTGAGATGAAAACGACAAGTCCCCTTCAGCGTGGTCGTCGGAATGGCATCTCAAGCAGTGCTTTTGCAGGATGGGAGCCACATTTGATTCGAAGTCGGAGTCCTCGGCGAAGCTGGGAGTACTCGAATTGGCACAGATGATCAACGTGATGATCATGATGCCTCGAATCAGTTCGAGTGGCTGCAGTTTTGTTGTCATGACATTCCCTATGACCGAGAGTGACGTCATCAAATTGCGTCGCTATTTCGTGACCAAATCAAATGTCATTGGCGAGTTTTTGTCGGCGATGACTTCCCTGACAAGCTCCGACTTCATGTTGTATTTGGCCGGAAGATATTGTTCCTGATGAGGAAGTCCGCCTGGGCCCGGCTTGGAGGAGAGGCGTGATGCCATGATGGAAACTTTTTTCTTACCTGCACTCGATTTGAGCTGAAATTCACCGTTTTTGATCGTTTCCCCGTACGATCCCGAGACACCGTCGAGCGGATCGAAGGTGATCACTCCTAGCTCAAGCGGCTTTCCATCGACTGTCACCTTACCTACGACTTCATGGAGCTTCGGGCCCTGATCTCCACCAGTGCACCCAAGTGCACCCGTCATCGCGACGCAGAGAGAGACCAGCAATGCAGCCTGAGCTTTTCCAACCAGAGTTTTCATATTTAAACACCATCGATTGATTTGGTCAGTAATGTGATTTCACGACGACTCGATCAGGCGCCTGTCGTGCTGGATTTAAACGGGCTAGACAGCCGAATTACGTGTCGCTTTCGGTAATCACAATTAAAAATGTGGAGGGGATTCTTCCTTGCAGTTGAGCGTGAACATGACGACTGCTCGCACGTCAATTGATCACTCTTGGTCTGCAGCAATCGGACGTCCCCTCCCCATATCGCTTCAACTTTGAAAGAGAGATTGTGCAGCGGAAGCCTAGAACTCTCCGACCACTTCTCCCCCAGCACATGTTCCCAGCGACTGATAAGTTGCAGTGTCGATGTTGTTGGAGATGAATCGGACGGATGCGTCTGCGAGTGATGCGTTGACGCCACCAACATGCTGGCTGCGTGCTGTCGTAATTCCGCCGCTGTCAGCACAAGCACCCTTCGCATTGGGAAGACTTGTCGTCGCCCAACCAACGATGTCTGGGGCATCACTATTTGGAGTGCGATATGCTTGAAACAAGCTCCCCATGTGAATTGCATTCCAGTAGAGACCACGCATGTCTCGTCGATCGGAACATCCTGGCTGCAAGTCCTGACCATCGGGGGCAATGATAATTTCACTTGCCATCAGAGTGTTTGTCGTTCCGTCGATCAGATGGTTCATCGCTGTGCGAGATCGAGGGTAGAACATCCCGCGAGGCGTGACCCCGAGATCGTCAAGTGGGGGGGTGAATGCGGCATTCGCCTGATTTCCCCACGGACGAGATCCAGCGCAGAGTTGGTAATTCCCTGCAAATCCATCCCCAGTTTGTTTGCCTGCATAAGGATCGGAAGGACAGAGCGTCGTCTGCACAACCTTGTTTGCGTTGCCGGACTGCCACCATGCACTGAACGTATTGGATGCAACAGATTGAGTCACCCAAAGGTTGTAAAGTGCGGATTGCTCCAGATACGGGAGCGCCATTGGGAACCAGCTGATACGGCCCGAGCTCCCCAACGCTCCGTCCTCAGGTCCCCATGCACTAATGCTGTTCATCATGCCGAACGGGAAGACTCGATGAACATCGTGATAGTTATGCAGAGCGAGACCAATTTGCTTGAGATTATTTTTGCACTGACTCCTGCGGGCAGCCTCTCGCGCTTGCTGCACCGCGGGGAGCAATAGAGCGATCAATACCGCAATAATCGCAATCACCACGAGCAATTCGATCAACGTAAAGCCGGGCTTTGTGGATCGAGCGTTGTCTTGCCTTGCCATGAACATGTCAAGCACCTCCTATGATTTTGAAAATGATAATTCGATCGAACGTGTCATGCCCACTTGTTCTCTCAATGCATGCGAAGCACGCCGTCACTCAACGATCAACACCCGCATTTCATCCAGAAACGCAGGTGGTGAGATTCCCAGAAAGAAGGAAAGCGTCCTTTGATCGTCAGAGATCAGGATTTCGTCTTCATCCAGTTCCAATTCGCGGAATGAATTCTTTTCGTAGATCGTCTGCTCGCTCCCGAAGAGAGCATCGGAATGATTTAAGGTCTCCGCGTCATACAGAACCGCTGAAATCGGACGATGAAACGTGACAGACCCACGTGGGGCGAACTGGACATTCGATGTTGGGTCGTAGTGGACGAGATAGCTCGTCAACGTGGTTCCAGTTGGAAAACTCACACTTCCTTTGAGGCTATTTACGGTGAGTGGCTGCGATAAGGTGATCGACTTTTCCGGGAGAATGAGGACGTGGTTGGGGGTCGTCGTGTTTTCGCTGGCGAGAGATTTCGCTTCGTTTGGGGTGGTTCGGATTTCGCCCGTCAGGCGTTGGATTCCTCTGCGATTCCGGTCGACAGAGGCATACATCTCGGGGGAGTACGCAACTTCTTTAGCAATCGAGGATGTCGCTGAGAATTGAGCAGCGCGAAAAGAACTCAGATCAAAGATCCGGGTCGATTGACCTGTCCAATCCAGTTGTTTCGCTTGCGCTGAGCCTGTACGTACGCTGACATGGGAACCTTTCGCAGCATCATGTTTGACGAGAAACTCGGTTCCAAGATCGACCACTTCTGTCTCAGGAGTACGTACTGTGAATCCGGTCGATTGTGGCTGGACCTTGGAAATGATCGTGCCGTGCTTCAGAATGACAAGTCCGTCGCGAGCCACATAGGCTGAGGCCGGACCGACAACATCCACAAACACACCTGAAAGCTGCAGACTCACGACCCCGCTCTGCACATTGATTCGCTGTCGAGCACGGATTGTTTGTCCGAGGACGAAGGGGCGTGAGCTACTGGTGTAATCTGATGAGAGACTCGCAACAGAACCGACCGGCGTCCGCAGAAACAGTTCTTTGCGGTCGGCCCAGAGGATGGCTGAAATCACCAGGCAAACACACACTGCAAATCCCAGAAATCGTTTCACGGAGCGTCTGGATTGTCGCCGAACGATTTGGTTTGCGGATGCTTGCAACGCAGTAAGCGCGACGAGCTCTTGCGAGCGTGATTCGGCCTGTTCTATCAATTCACAATGAAAATCAAGCCGTTCCACATAGGCCTGTAGCAGACGGGGATCAGCGAGAATCAGAGCTTCAATTCGATGAACCCCTGCAGTACTGATTGTTCCATCGAAATGTGCATCAGCGAGATCGTTGAGTTCTTCGATCAAGGTGCGATGAGCGCTCATGTACGATCTCCCTGTGAAAGCGTGCGTTGAACACAGTCAGAAAGAATCTTTCGAAGTCGCTTCAGTTTGGAGTAAACAGACGTTTCGGTCGTGTCTTCTCGTTTTGATTGCTCCCGAATTGACATGTTGGACTGGTAGAATTTTGAGAGATACATCCGATCTTCGATCGAGAGCTTTTGGAGGCAGTCGTGGAGAACTTCACGCCGCAATTCAAGAAGTTCCATCGCGGCCGATCGCGTCTGAATGATCCTGGTGATCGCAGTCTCGTTCAGACCGGGGCCACGAAACCGTCGCTTTTTACGTACATGGGCTTTGGCGATGTTGAATGCGATGCCGCACGCCCATTTGCGGAAGTTGGCGAGCGAATCTAGGGTCTCAAACTTTTGCCAGGCAACGACGCAGACATCCTGAACGACATCGCCTGCGTCATGTTTGTTCCCGACGATTGCCAACGCAGCAGCAAAGATGTTGCGGTAATTCTTAGCCAATAAACGCAGGAATAGCCCTTCACGCTCTGTCTCGTTCCGTTCCGAGGAGATGTGGTCAATATCTTGATTGAAGAAGTCGCTGGAATTGGGATTCATGAGGCGTGTCGGTGGTGGAGCAGCGTTCACTTTGGGGGACTTATCGGCGGTTCTGGATGCAAAGTCTCTCCATGTAGAAATGTCTTTGAAAGAGGCGATTGGTCGGGATATTTATTTAATCTGATGAAATTGTCTGAGGTTGTTGCAGCCCCTACAACCGAACGTTCATGGTTTCGAGTCACAGAGATTTTATATGACGACGATAAATTGGCTGGCGGTCGCTCCGAAGCGTACGAAACGTGCGTTTCTCCAAGTGTATATTCCGTAACGAGATACACGTGTTGTCGACGACTGTGTAGCGGTGTTTCAGAACCGCATCGATTGATTGAAACGTGTTCAGAAGCAAGCGGAGATTTTTTATTATTCCGCAGTCAAAAAACTTTGGTTTGGGGGAACTTCAATCGCTTGATTTGTATGATGGATTGAAAATACCACGAGCGATCAGATCGAGCCTCGCCCTGGTCGATACCCTCCGAAAGTCCCGGCAATTCAACCATCTTTGGTTGAAGTTGCAGATTTCAGCCCCTCTCCCCGAGGGCACCAGTTGAAGGGAAAAGATGCGAACATTTTCAGTCTTGCTGATGTTGCTCATCTCCTCGTACGCTCCCAATGTTGCTGAAGCTGCGGATAGCACTGTCGACTATCTCAAAGAGATCAAACCGCTTTTGAAGGAACGTTGCTTTTCCTGCCACGGAGCACTGAAGCAGGAAGCGGGACTTCGGCTTGATACCGCTGAGCTCATGAAATCTGGAGGGGATTCGGGGCCGGCGATCGACCTGAATCTCCCTGTCGATGATAGTTTGATTCTCAAGAGGGTCTCTGAAACTGACCCACAGTTGCGCATGCCTCCTCAACACGAAGGGGAGCAATTCAGGCTAGAACAAATCGATCTGCTTCGTACTTGGATTAAAGCAGGAGCGAAAGGCCCGGCTGACGAAAAGCCAGAGGCGGACCCTGCTGACCATTGGTCCTTCCGTCCGATCACTCGCCCTGAGCTTCCCAAAGCAGCGGATGCTAACTGGGCAAAAAATCCAATCGATCATTTTCTCTCCGAACAGCACCAACTTCATGGCCTGAAACCGGCTCCGGAAGCTCCACGTGCAGTACTACTGCGTCGTCTTTACATCGACCTGATCGGACTTCCCCCAACGGCCGAAGAAATTGCGCAATGCGAAGAGTATGAGTCTGATACGTGGTACGAAGAAACCGTCGACAGATTGCTGGCGGATCCCCGACATGGAGAACGCTGGGCGCGTCATTGGATGGACATTTGGCGCTACAGCGACTCGTACGGATTTTCAGGGCAGCTGCGCAATAGTCAAAAGCACATGTGGCACTACCGCGACTGGATCGTGGAGTCGTTGAATAAGAACACTCCGTACGACGAAATGATTCAGTTGATGTTGGCAGCGGATGAATTGGCTCCGAACGATCCTGATCGGTTGCGAGCAGGCGGTTACCTCGCTCGGAATTATTTCATCTTCAACCGCTCCAAGTGGATGGAAGAAACAGTTGAGCACGTCGGCAAAGGGATCTTGGCGATGACATTCAATTGTGCCAAGTGTCACGACCATAAGTTCGACCCCATCGCTCAAGAAGATTTTTACAAAATCCGGGCGTTCTTTGAGCCGTATCAGGTTCGGCTGGATATGGTCCCCGGTCAGGTGAATCTCGACTTGAATGGGATTCCTCGCCCGTTCGACGGCAACCTTGACGCACCGACCTATCTCTTCGTGCGAGGTGAAGAATCTCAGGCTGATAAATCCCGGAGTATTCCGCCCGGAGTCCCTGAAATTTTGACTTTCGATGAATTCAAAATTCAAAAAGTGAACCTTCCCGTTGAAGCCTATGAAACATTCCGTCGCCCGGGTGTGTTGGCAAACCACATTGCAGCTTCAAACATCAGACTTCAAACAGCGACTGAACGAGTCACGAAAGCGCAAACTGAACTCGATGACTTCAAGAAGCATCTCTTGGCACAAGAGGGGCAAACTGCTGATCCTGATGGCTCAAATGCAGACCAATGGAAGGTGACGGATCGCTTCGCTTCGATCGACCAATCACGCTGGAAGGTGGTCGGAGGCGAATGGAAAGAGATCGATGGGCAGCTCAATCAGATGAAGGATGGCCCTCAACAGTCGTCACTCATTTTGACTGAAATTGCACCGACCGACTTCGATGCGACTCTCCGGTACCGGTTGAATGGAGGGAGCCAATGGCGAAGCGTTGGGATCTCGTTCGATGTGAACTATGGCGACCAGGCATTGGAAACTGCTGGAACTCCCCTTTCCAGTAATCAGGTCTACATCAGCGGAGCAGCGAGCGACTCGAAAGTACAGGCCGCCTACTCCGAAGGAGGAAAGTCGAACTTTCCTGCGGAGGGGCGACAGGGAAATAAAATCGAAGTCGGTCAGGAATATACGCTGCGTGTGCAGGTCCGAGGCACTCTTGTCAACGCCTCCATCAATGGACAACCGTCAATTGCCTGGCGAACGCCACTCGGTCGTCGAAACGGTTATATCCAGTTGAACACGTTCGATGCACTCGCGACGTTTTTAGACTTCACCATTACTCCACTCGATAAAACTCTGATACTGCGCGAGGCTGCATCGAATCCCAATCCGGTTCCAATGACGCTTCACGACGCCGAACAAAAGCTCGCGACGTCGCAAGCTGAGATGAATGTTGCCTCGCGCGAACGAGATGCCCTGACCGCTCTGGCTGCAGTCTACGCCTCTTCGGATGAACAATCGAAAAACGAATCAAAACAGGAACGTCGAGAACGACTGAGAGTTGCGAATTGGGCCTATGTCATTGCCAAAGCAGAACTCAATGTTGTCCAAGCGCAATCTGCATGGGAAGTCGCCGACGCAGCCAAGAAAGAAGAGACGCTCAAGGCACTTGATTCGGCCAAAGCCAAACTTGCTGAATGGCAGTCGCTTGCCGCAAATGGAGAAGCACCTTCCAGTGAACTCCCAGTCGCCAAAGGGGCCGCATGGACTCCGACCCGCTTTCTGAACACTTCAAATGATGATCCCAATGTTGCGTTCCCTGAATCGAGCACTGGACGAAGGACCGCATTCGCAAATTGGGTGACAGATCGCAGAAACCCACTGACAGCCCGCGTTGCTGCGAATCATATTTGGACGCGACATATCGGAACATCGCTTGCCGGCTCTGTTTTCGACTTTGGACGGAACGCTCCGAATCCTACCAATCCGGAAGTTCTTGACTGGCTGGCTGCTGAACTGATTGACAGCAACTGGAATATGAAGCACCTGCACCGTTTGATTGTTACTTCTGCTGCGTACAGGATGAGTTCTTCTTTACGTGGTCAAGAAGCTAACTTGGAAATCGACTCGGACAACAAGTACTTTTGGCGACGCGTTCCAATGCGAATTGAATCGCAAGTCGTCAGGGATTCGGTGCTCTCCTTCACGGGGAGCCTCGACCAGACGATGGGAGGGCCATCCATCCCTCAAAATGAACAGGCGAATTCAAAACGCCGGAGCCTTTACTTTGTGCATTCCGGAGATGATCGCAATCTGTTTCTGACGACGTTCGATGATGCGATGGTGGGGGAGTGTTATCGCCGCGAAGAAAGCGTTGTTCCTCAACAGGCACTCGCCTTGGCGAACAGCGAATTGATTCTCGAATCCGCTCTTCAGATCTCCACAAAATTTTCAGAGCAAGCTCCTAACGAAGTTGATTTCATTCGGCACGCATTCAAGGCCATTTTGGTGATTGACGCTTCAACCGAAGAAGTCGCCGCTTGCCAGCGTGCCCTTGAACAATGGCGTCAACTTCCGGGGAACACCGATGTTCAGGCCCGTTCGCATTTGGTCTGGGCACTCCTGAACCACAATGATTTTGTGTCTGTTCGCTAGTCCAGACAGAACCCGATTTTTCGATACAGCAACGCCTCACAGGCCGTCGTGACAATAGCTCGAGGATGAACCATGTCTTCCAACTGGAACCATTTCCTTCAGCGACGCGCATTCCTCTCCGACATGGGGATGGGATTTACCGGGCTCGCGCTCGGTGCGATGCTTTCACGTGATGGAATCGCCAGTGAGACATGGTCTCCTCCGACTGGTTCCCCGCACTTCCCCGCGAAAGCGAAAAGTGTGATTTGGCTGTTCATGAATGGGGGCGTCAGCCAGATGGAGAGCTTCGATCCAAAGCCGATGCTCAATAAGTACGGCGGAAAATCGATTTCCGAAACCCCCTTCGCTTCCGTACAGGATCCCGCGAAACTGGCGATTGAAAAGCTGGTGGCGCCAGATGCAAATGGTAACCAGCGAAACGAACTCTACCCCCTGCAGATTGGTTATCAGAAGTACGGTGAAAGCGGGATCGAAGTCAGCGACTGGTTCCCACATATCGGGAAGCAGGTCGACAAGATTGCGGTCGTCCGTTCCATGTGGACGACAGACAGTAATCACGGAGCACAAACTCAGTTTCATACTGGGCGTCATACGAATGATGGAGCGTTTCCGACGCTCGGAGCGTGGGTCCATTATGGTCTCGGTTCTTTGAACGAGAACCTTCCGCAATTCGTTTCAATTGGAACCCGAGAAGTCTGGAACCGACGTGATGGTCAGTACCTCGGCCCGGCACACGACGCTGTCCCGCTGCGTATCGATCCCGCTAACCCACTCGATTTTAGCCAGCCGCAGCGTCCGTTCGCGTTGGAATCTCAAGTGACCGGACGGCATCTTATTGAGGAGCTGAATCTTCTCCGCGGAGTCGAATACCCGAACGATCCAGCGATGGCAGCCCGTATCGCTTCTTATGAACTTGCATTCCGGATGCAGAGTTCCATTCCGGACATTGTCGACTTCACAAAAGAAACGCAGGAGATGCAGGCGCTCTACGGTCTCGATCGACCGGAGACGAAAGAATTCGGAATGCAGCTACTTGCTGCCCGAAGAATGGTCGAACAAGGTGTTCGCTTCATTCAGATCCAACATGGCGGCGGAGGCGCCGGGGCGTGGGACGCCCATAGCGGATTGAAAGAGAATCACGCGAATCTCTCCACAGCTGTCGACAAGCCGATTGGAGGACTGCTTGAGGATCTGGATCAGCGCGGTCTGCTGGATGAAACGTTGGTGGTCTTCGCCACCGAGTTTGGAAGAACGCCCGGTTCACAAGGGGGAACGGGTCGAGATCACCACATCTTTGGCTTCAGTGTCTGGATGGCAGGCGGAGGTCTGAAACGCGGAGTTGTCCACGGTTCCACTGATGAAATCGGATTCCATGCAGATCAAGATCGCCATTACGTGACTGATATCCACGCAACCATCCTGCATCAACTCGGGCTCGATTCACGAAAGCTCGAAATCCCCGGCCGGAAACGTCTCGAAATTGACCACGGCAAACCGATCATGGAGATCATCGCCTGATCCCGCTTGCGAACTGACCGTCCCGTTGTTTCACGGTTTACGTGGTGGGTTTGGTCGGCGAGAAAACGTGATCAATCGGTGAGCGATCGCTGCACGTTGAAGAACGATTGCAGAAGTGCTTTTAATGTCCCTTTGCGCAGCTGAGTAATACGATAACGCTTCGAGTTGACTTCAATTTGAATGTTATGGGCGGGGATTAAAACGGTGCAATACGTCAACTCATGATCGTACTGCACAGTCATCTCCAGAGAGTCGAGTGCTTCGACCCTGTCCACAATTTCTTCGATCTGAATGGGTTTCCCGCTTGCAAACTCAAGAGAATCGAATCGCCCAGAGAAGACCCGATCGAACTCGGAACCAAGAATGCGTTCCGGATGACGGATGTTGACGATCTGCTGGCGAACCAGCGCATCTGAAGGGGCTTCATCCAGAAGCGAAACCGCGATTTCGTAGTCGAAATGCGGGGTAACGATCGACCCGGATGTTCCATCGACATTGGCGGTGATGTCGAGTCGTTTGAGTTGGAATTGGCCTTTCAGTGCTTGGAAGATCTCATCGATCTCGCGGTTCAAATCCGTTGCAGCCACGCTTGCCAGAAAACTCATCGACGCGGCATTCACGCGTTCCGGGATGAAGTGCCCGATAGACTTGTCAAAGCCGCTCAGGTTTTTGACCGGAATGGTCTGCTCATGAACCAGGCGGAGCGATTGGAACTGTTGCTGCGACGGTCCATCGAACAATGCGCTGGTCTGAATCACCGGTTTGAGGTCCGCAATGGCCATCGCGCTGGAAACATCCCCGAACGCACAGGGCGTTTGTGTGGCAGTCCCAGTAAACAGCGTGCGGATCGTGCGGGGCACCTGTCCCTTCAAATAATTCTGAAGCGACCTGGAAGTGAGCGACGTCTTCCGGTAGGTCGCATTGGAGACTTTCCCTTCCAACGATTCAAGAATGTGATTCACCCAGACGCCATGTTTGAGTGAGCCATGGCTGCGAGAACTTTCTCCCAGTTGACATGGCAGGAAGCAAACCCGCCCTGCAGCATTCGTAGCGAACTCTTCGAGCCCGACTGGAGACACGCCCTGCTGATATCCATTTTCTCTGAGGTCTTCGGACAGCTCGCCACGGAAAGCGTCGAGGAATAGGACCGTCTTCGACTGTCTTCCGTTTCTCATTACGGACGTCACCCAGTCCAGTGAGAGGCTGGTTCCCGGTAGATCCTGCGAGCGCGAATCACTGCACGCGAGATAGCTGATTTCGTTCTGAATAATCCCCAGCCCAACGTAGAAAAAATAAAACGTGCAATCTGGCGAAAGTGTAGAGATCAATTCTTCAAGTCGCCCCTGGGCTTCTTTTGCAGTTGCAGATTTCCCTGTCAGAAGCATGGAATCGTCGGTCGAGACCCCCAGTGAAGTCATGGCCTCCATGAATCGCTGAGCGTCCGAGTCTGCAAAGTTCACTCGATTGAATCGGCGATCTGCGAAGGATTCAACGCCGATTGCAATTGCAACTTTTCGCATCAATTCATTCTTGTTTCGACGGTGAAGCGGGACATAACTAGCGAGCCTTCAATTCTAGTGGAAACGAGGACGCAAATCGCTCGAGAGAGGATGAATCGGGCTGATCCGGGGGCGAATTCTCCCGATTTAACTCATGGCTCAGGCTGGAGAACGGCAATTTTGATCATCCATCGTCGATTTGATCAGTATCTTTCGCGATAGGCTTGCCAGATGTGGCGGAATCTGTAGACTTCTCTCACTCGACGCGAAAAGCATCAAACAAAAACATCGACGGGCACCTTACCGGCTCGGATGCGGATTTTTGAGCGATTTTGCGAACCCGTTGTGTTTGATGTCGTCACTGACATGATTCAGCACGAATTTGAGTGATCGGAGAGATGGCAGAGCGGCCGAATGCGCAGCATTGCTAATGCTGTGACCATGTCAAAGTGGTCCCGGGGTTCGAATCCCCGTCTCTCCGCTTTTAGTGCAACTTGTTTGAAAAAGACGAGTTGCGTTGGATGAGTTTGCGATCAGGGCGCCAGCATGTCAAATGCTGGCGTCGCTGGCGCCCCTGGCGTCGCTGGCGCCCCTGGCGTCGCTGGCGCCCCTGGCGTCGCTGGCGCCCCTGGCGTCGCTGGCGCCCCTGCCGTCGCTTCCGCCCCTGCCGTCGCTTCCGCCCCTAGCGGAGTGAAGTGGTTTGGTTGCGGATCAGCCGTAAGGCCCCGGCGCTTTGCTGTAAAGGCGTAGGTCAGCCAGCCCGCTTCATACCGCCAAGGGCGTGACTCGGCGCAGGATTTCCCGGTTGATTTCTTAATCAAACAATGCTTCAGGTTTCGAATTTCTGTGCGTCATTTTTACGCACTTCCGCGAGTTGATGGCACGACGGATCAACTTACAAGAACTCGAAGGATCGCAACGACGAGCCGACTTTGGTTTGGCAATTTGCTCTGTTGAAAGGCCATTGACTTGTAGTGTTTAACCTAACGCCTCAGGG
This sequence comes from Planctomicrobium mucosum, assembly GCF_051466335.1. Classification (NCBI taxonomy): domain Bacteria; kingdom Pseudomonadati; phylum Planctomycetota; class Planctomycetia; order Planctomycetales; family Planctomycetaceae; genus Planctomicrobium; species Planctomicrobium mucosum. Next base: position 2,923,747 of record NZ_CP195793.1, read on the forward strand.
TGTAGGCCAGCACGCGGAGTGCCGCTTCGACGAACAGGCTCCGCTCATGGCGGGATGACAAGGTTGCTCCCGTCGTGCGTTTGAATGCAGTGCGGAACGAGGGTTTTTCATCCACCGTTTCGCCCCGTGCATTGATCAAGCTGGCCCCGATTTTGGGATCCTTCGACCATGAGGGGATGAGGCCCCATTTGAGAGAGACGATCTCGCGCTGGCCGCTTTCAGCTACCCGACACACTGGGTTTTGTTGAGTGGGGGCGATGTTGAATCGGAACGGGAGGAGCGGAGTTTCTTCAGCGAAGATCGCAAAGAACTCATTCAATTCAGCGGACGTCGTTCGCAGATTATACCGACCGCACATCACTGACTCCGAGTTGAGTTTTGAAAATGCCCTGGGCCCATCTCTTCAATGTTATTCTGACGCTGATCAAACCGCGACTCCTCATTGCCTGATTGGTAAAGCAGGAGTCGTTTCGCTTGTGATGGTATCTCAACGATGCTTAAAGCCGCCTGTGTTTGATCGCTTTTTCGTTGCCTGGCTGGCTACACTTACTCTACTTCCTCTCCAGAGAAATGGGCCATCTCAATGCGACATCTGATACGTCACTGGACCAATGCGATTCAGGCTTTGGTGATCACGGTCTTTGCAGGCTACTTTTTGCTGCCGTTGATTCGAACACAACCGGAAAGCCTCCATAAATACATGGAGAACTTTGGCTGCGTTCCACGAATTATCTTCACATTGTCGATTTGCATCAGTTTTACCGGATTGATGTTCAAGTTGCTGAAGCCACGTCTCCGGCATCTTGCTCACGTTCACAAGGTGCCACCCACCTGGCTCGCTGTGATCGTTGGAGTCATCTTCGTGGCGCTGATCGACATCTACGTTGGTTATGGAGTGTCGTGGGGGCCCCATCCGGTCTGGAGGGATTGGCTCTGCTATGGAGTAGTATCGTTCGTGATCGTGAGCTCGGTTTATGCTTTTCTCATGTACATCTCTGGACCAGAACTGCCCCAAAAGAATAAGAGGGAGAGTAGAAAATGCGAAAATGGGGCTGGTTCAGAAGCAAGAACGCTCACAGAACCAAGTCCCGCGGGAATAAATTGGGAGCATTTCAAGGAATGGTTGGATTCCGATGCACCGGCCAAATACGACTTCCTGAATACACGAAGTGTGGCTGAATGCGTCAAATTACACGTCGAAAATGGGACGCGTTCGATCGGAATTGTAGGACCATTTGGCGCTGGGAAATCCACCATTGTTCGGTGGGTTCAAGATGGCTTGAACAGAGGTACAGGCAGGAGCAGCAAATACTTCGTCTGCCACCACAGTTGTTGGGGGTTTGAAAGCTCGTCATCTTCCATACATGAAATGCTTCGCTCGGCGATGTCAAAAATCAATGAGGAGGTGGACACGTTTCAGCTTGAATCCCTTCCCGAATCGTATCGTCGGACATTTGCCGCTGGGGGAAATTGGTTGGAAACGATTTCCGATTTGACGCTTGGATCGGCAGATTCCGAACAGATTTTTTCGCATCTCTCGGGATTACTAGACGCAATCAAAGGCAGGCTTGTCTTCATCATCGAGGATTTGGACCGGAACGAAACAAACAATTTTGAGATTCAGGAAGTGCTCGGATTTCTGGAACGACTTAAGAAACTCGACAACATTAGTTTCATCCTCACTGGAGGCCTGACTTCTCCGGTCCGGATTGACTATTCCAAACTCTGCGACCACATCGAATTTTTAACTTCACTTCGTCCGCAGCAGGTTTATGAAATTCTGGAAAGGGTTCTTAAGGAATGTGAGGACGATTCAATATTGAAAATTCGTCCTAGCGATGAGAGCAGAATGCCGGTTGGTTGGCCATGGAATCATAACTTCACCGGTATTTTGATGGATTTCGAAGAGTTTCCGATTCCTCAGGCCGTTGCAGCATTATTGAAAACTCCTAGATCTTTGAGGCATGCCATTGGTCGAACTTTCCACGACTGGGAAGTATTGCGTGGAGAAATCTGTTTCGATCATTTACTCGCTGTCAACATCATCAGATTTGGCGCACCGGAGGCATTTCTGTTTCTCATTCGCCGATGGGACCGTCTTCGAGGCTTGCCAAATCGTAATCTGCCGAATGCCGACGAAAATCAAAAACGAATTCGGCAAGGTGTCTCCGATGACTGGACGGCCACGATTGAGAAAGTCGACTGGAATCCGAAGAGTGCATCGAGTTTGATGAATTTCATCCTGCCGGCCTGCGAATTCTGGCTTGAAGGCGGAGAACCATCGACGAATCCTGCTACGGGACTTCAACGGGTGTACGAAGAGCGATATTGGAAGCGAGCAATCACCGGCTCGATCGAGTCTTCAGAGATTCGCGACCAGATTGTTCTTCGTGATATGAAAAACTGGTTTGGGGAGCGATCATTTGATTCAACGCTTGTTATTAATCTGACGTCTGACAGCGAATATGCCAACCAGTGGGAACTCTTGGCTCCCCATGCATTCACGCAATATCAACACGTGATCGAGGATCTGTTTAAGCAAGTCATTCAACGTCACCTCGCCGTTCATGGTCCATCTGCAGATGCCAATTCCCAAGGTTTTGTACAACTATGGCGATATGTTGAAAAGCACGGGCCACGCGACCGATCATGGTTGCGGTGGCTAAAGTATCGACTTTCGGATGCGGGGGAGAAAAGCATCGGAATGGTTATAGCCATCTGGTACTACTTTTGCCTCACAGAGGGTCAGAGATTCGTTCCGGAAGATGCAAAAGGGTCAATTCGAAGCCACATTCGCGAAACTCTCAGAGAAACTGTTAAGGATGGCCCTTCCCTTGCTTTCAAGCTGACGATGAAACGCCCTTTCGAACTTACAGAATTGATTTTTGACACTCTAAATAAGGGTGAAAAATATCTGACTGATTTAGCGGATTGGGAATGGCTTGCACCTCATATTCGCGATGGAATGAAGACAGAGAACGCAGCAGCAGTCGCCTTGCATTGTGCAAGGCTTCTCTGTCATCGTGGTGATCGGACAGCTTCAGTGACGGTTGACACCGAAATGTTAGACAATTTCTTCGCAGGCTATGGACCTGAAATCATTGAACTCATTACCGTGAATTTCAGTAATTTTTCTGTAGAGGATCAGGCTGTCGCGGGGCACGTTATTACAGGCGGCAGGGTTTATTTCGCCCAAAAGGCGAAAGAGGCAGCGAACGATGAAGTGCGACCTGACGATGGGTCTTGATGGGGGTTGACTGGCCAAGTGGTGATTCCCATTCTTCTCCCGGCGCACCGTGGGCGGGGTGATTGAATTCCACTGCAGGGGGGCTGCCGTGCGGATTCATTCAGGAGTCCGCCGATGTATCATCCACGATCACCGCTCACAAAACTGCCCGATGTCGATTCCAGCAACATTGCTGGTGGGTCGGCTCTCATCTGGTCTGACAATGATGGACAGCACATTTACGCGCCGACCACAACTGAAACTCCACATGTTTGTTGACGGTGTACCGGGTGATACCGGACTTCACCATCACTTCCCGGACGTTGCGAAGCTTTGTGGGAGTCAGATCAGCAATGGAGTGGCTTCGGAAGAGACGCAGAAGCGGTTTAAGAGCAGCCCGGACGCTGGATGGCTCGGACGTTGGCTTTCCAGACTTCACGTAATAAGCAGCACAGTGGTCGTTGTACAAAAGTGCCAAACTGGCCAGAGTCATTTCCGGAAACTGGCGGGCATTCTGCATTCGCAGCCAGCGATCAACCAATTCCCGGTATTTCCGCTTAGATTCTTGGGAATCGAAGATCCCCAAGTAGTGGTCGTGCCCGTCAATGCAAACGCGGGCCTGTCCAGTTGCCTTGTGAAGAGAATACTTTGGCGTACGAGTTCGCCGCATGATGCAACCTTTCCGATTCCGGTAAGAAGTCGGTAGTAAGTTGCACCGCACAGCAAGTGCGGGTAGGCGTAACCTGTTGCCTCAACCCTGTATATGTCTAGTCGGGGTGACAAGACGCCAATTGAACTTTTCATCGCCGGGGTGCGAGGCTGGGAAGCGGGGATTCGACGGGCTTTTGCAGTCAACCCACTATCACACCAATTCTTTTCGAAGTCTGATGAAGATGCCGTCACCTAAGCTTACTTTCACGAGTAGCCATGAAATTTTTCTAGACTAGCGACTCAAGACGATCGATCTCTCAAACCTGTCCGCCGACCCCTTTGAACTTCTCCACAAACGCTGCAATCTTCTGGAAAACGCTTTGCTTCTTGGTCAGGTATGCCGGATTGAGCGGACTCATTTTCGGCAGGATTCCGTTGAGTTCCGTGCCGTTTTCGCTGGCAAACTCTTTTTTTAATGAGTTACTGATATACCGCTTGGCAGCTTCTATACTCAAATTTTCAGCAGCAATCAGCTCGCTAGCCTCGCGCTGTTGCTCGGCCCGTGCAAAACTGAAAAACGCTTCGATCACACTGGCTTTATCGGGAATTTCATCTAGATTCGCTTGGTTTATGAAATCAACCACCAAGCTTTCCTTGGCGCGGTTGCCTACACTCGCACGAATCAGGCGACGTACTTCTTCAACCAAACTCGCCTTGTTCTTTGTCTTCTTGTTATGTTCGAAAATCAGCTCCAAAATGTAATCAAGATTGATCTCTTGAGACTTCAGCAAATCCACCTCGAATACCACGTCCGCCCAATCGATGGTGGACTGCTCCTTTTCATTGCCCGCCTTTTCACGTCGCAGCCAGTCCCGGATGTCGTTATAGGTGGAGCGGTAATTCTGTATCTCGCGCTCCGCAGGCAGCTCGATGTTCTGGAGTTCCTGAAAATCATCATCGCTCAGGTAATGCTTCGTTTTAAAGTCTTCGACTTGTCTGGGATCATCCTTGTCGAGCGTTTGTAACGCTTTCAAGCTGGCGAATTCATCGAAGTTCTGAAGGATGTTTTCCACCCGCAAGTATTCACCGAACAGCTTCACAAACTCCTTCTTATCCTTCTCCTTAACGATTTCTTCTGGATTAGGAAAGCGTTGTTCTAACTCCGCGACGACCTCCCTAAAACCACGCCGAGCTTCGCCGGTGACGATATCGGTGAATCCCTCCATGTACTCCTTGTAGCTCTTCTCTAGTACCACATTCTTTGTGTTGCTGTCTCCAAACAGGGTAATCGCGTCGACTGTGGCCTTTTCTAAATCACGGAAAGTCACAATATTGCCAAAGGTTTTGGTCGCATCGTAAATCCTATTTGTTCGTGAATAAGCTTGAATCAGCCCGTGGTAACGCAGGTTTTTATCCACAAACAGGGTGTTCAATGTTGGTGCGTCAAAACCGGTCAAAAACATTCCCACAACAATCAGCAAGTCGATTTCTCGTGATTTCACTCGCTTTGCTAAGTCGCGGTAGTAATTCTGAAAGCCGTTGCTGTCCACACTGAAGCTGGTTTTAAAGAAGGCGTTATAGTCAGCGATCGCCGTGTTCAAGAACTCCTTGGCGGTGCTGTTCATCGCCGACACGTCAAAGCTCTCGTCCTGAATATCGCCCACGGCATCCTGCTCTTCATTGGCGGCAAACGAAAAGATCGTAGCCACTTTCAGGGGCTTATCGCTCCCAAACTGAAGGTTCGTCAGTGACTCATAATACAGCTTTGCTGCATCCACGCTGTTAACCGCAAACATGGCATTAAAACCAGTTCCACCTGGCCGCAGTCGATGTGTCTTCTGCCGGTAGTGAGTCAGAATGTACTGAGAAATTTCCCGGATTCGTTCAGGGTGCAGCAAGGCTTGGCGATTTTCGGCCGCAGTCAGTTTTCTCTCGTCTTGCTCGGTTTCAATCGCTTTAAACTGTGGACGAACATCGTTGTAGTCCACCTTGAATTTTAGCACCTTTTCATCGCGAATCGCATCGGTGATCACGTAGGAATGCAACTCGCGGCCAAACACGCTGGCGGTCGTTTCAGCTCCCAGTGCGTTTTGTGGAAAAATCGGAGTCCCGGTAAAGCCGAATTGATAAAACCGTTTGAACTTCTTTTTGAGATTCTTTTGTGCTTCACCAAACTGGCTGCGATGACATTCGTCAAAGATGAAGACGACTTGTTTGCCGTAAATCGGCAAGTCTCCCTCGTTCTTCATCAGGTTGTTGAGTTTTTGGATCGTGGTGACGACAATCTTGTTGTCATCCTTCTCTAGATTGCGTTTGAGGCCAGCAGTGCTGTCGGAGCCGTTGACACTGTCAGGTGAAAAACGCTGATATTCTTTCATCGTCTGATAGTCCAGGTCTTTCCTGTCCACGACGAAAAACACTTTGTCGACAAAGTCCAGTTCCGTCGCCAATCGAGCCGCCTTGAAACTGGTCAACGTTTTGCCCGACCCGGTCGTGTGCCAGACATACCCGCCACTTTCTGGTTTGCTCCAGGCTTTGGCGGCATGAGAGCTGTTGATTTTCCATAAGATCCGTTCAGAAGCGGCAATTTGATAAGGCCGCATCACCAGCAGCGTGTTGCTGACATCAAAAACTGAGTATTTCAGCAGCACCTCCAACAACGTATTCTTCTGAAAAAATGTTGCGGTAAAGTCCTTCAGATCCTTGATCAGATCGTTATTAGACTTCGCCCAGTTCATTGTGAAGTCAAAACTGTTCTTGTCGCGCCGCGTTGTGTTGGCAAAATAACGGGTATCAGTGCCATTCGATATGACAAATAATTGCAGATATTTAAAGAGCGAGTGTTCGCTGTTAAAGCTCTCCTTGCTGTAGCGATGTACTTGATTAAAGGCTTCACGAATCGCTACTCCTCGCCGTTTCAATTCAACCTGCACCAGCGGCAACCCGTTGACCAGGATCGTAACATCATAGCGGTTGGGGTGGCTGCCCATTTGTTCGAACTGCTTGATCACCTGCAACTTGTTGCGAGTCCGGTTCTTTTTGTCCAGCAAATAGATATTCTGGATGTGGCCATCGTCGAATACAAAATCATGAATATAGTCATCGTGAATCTTACGAGTTTTATCGACGACACCTTCGCTCTGTTTGTCCAAAAAGGTTTCCACAAAACGCTGCCATTCGCCATTCGAAAACTCCACATTGTTGAGAGCTTGCAATTGCGTACGGATATTGGCTAGCAATGACTCCTGAGAGTTCAAGTCGGTCCGATACTCATATCCCTGGTTCTGAAAATCAGCAACAAGCTCCCGTTCCAGATCGCTTTCGCTCTGGTAGCTCTCGGAAACCGTCCACTCGCGAGTGTATTTCTCCAGAATTATGAAGTTGTTCGATTCCGCGATGGGGTTGTATGCGATCATGTAATTTTTTCCTGCCAAAATCGATGGTTCGCGACAACGTGCTTAACCAAGTTTTCCAGAACCTTCTTTTCTTCTGGCTTCAATGGTGGCACCTCTTCGGCAGCGTGTTTTGAATGGCTTGAAAAATTCACGATCCGCTTTGCGTACGGGTTTGGCCCACCATCACTTGTTTCAGGGAGTAGCTGTTCCCATCTCTTGTATCCGAGGAATGTCGCGGTTTTTTCCAGGATGTTCCTGAGCAGATTGAAATGGTATTTTTCGATCTGTCCGGTTTTGATGACCCCCTCAAGCTGCGATATTAGATGCAAATGGTAGGAAAAAGGAGAATCGTTTGGCTGTTCGATGAGTTGGTAAGACCCGTCTTCAAACTTTTCTAATCGTGATTTGGCGAACCACTTTGATCGCCAGGTTGGATTGTGCGTTTTGTCGTCGCTACCCAGTTCGTTCACGAGTACGTTGAAGAAAAGTGGGTTGTGCGTGGAGATGATGAATTTGATGTCTGATGCATTGGACTTAATCAAAGTCGCAAGATCGACAGCCAGTTCAATCAAGTGATTGTCATCCAAAGAGCTAACTGGGTCGTCGACAAACACGTACTCCAACTTATTAAAATCATTCGTCTCTCGGTCGGCTGGTTCGGCAACATTGAGGACCTCAATCACCAGCTCTAGAAGTGTATAAAAAAGGCTCCAGACGAAACAACTTTCTTCACCTTTGGATATTTTGAAGTTGCTAGAATAAACATCGTCACCGGTTTCAAAAGTGAAGGTCACTTCTGAAAACGCCTCGACCGTGACCTCATTGTCATCGCTGTCTTTCGTCTTGTATTCAGCATTGAACCGTGGCGTGAGCTTGCCGTTTACGTAGCGCTGAAAGTTGGCAATGATGTTCTGGTCTTGCCCCTGATCTTGTAGAATCCAATTTGTAAATGAGTTTGGTTGGATCTTCAGTTTCGGATCGGCATCGAGAGTCAAATCGTTGTCCCAGTAGAATAAGTCCTCAGTAAATGCGTTGTAGTAGAGGATCTTGTCTCGCGAGAGTCCGACTTCTGCAATGTCAGCATCCGCATCTCCAGCGTCGTCAGCAGCTTCATCGGCACCTGCGTTTTCAAACTCCCCAACAGCATTACGGGGGGCGATCAGTTGCCTAAAATCGCGAGACAAGCGGGTTTTTCCGGTACCGTTAAAGGCGTAAATCAACTGTACTTTTTTGTCGGAATTTTTTAGCTGCTGGGCGATCTCTGCTAACGTCTTATTCATGTCAACCTGTCACCTCTTCGGACTTGGGGAAGCTCAGCAGCAGATCGCGATAGTATTCGTATTGCTTTCGCCGCAATTCAATTTCTTTCGGCAAGCCTTCGCTAATCGAGTTGGTCAAGGTGTCGAACTTATCGAGGATGGAGACAATGCGCACCTTCTCTTCAGGCGAAGGGTTCGGAATGACGATGCTTTCCAAATTCTTCTTGTTTAGTTTCGGCTGTGCTGCTCCTGAAATGTATGACGTCAGATCGATTCTGTTTAGATAAAATTCAACGAATCTTCTCTCAGCATACGTTTTAAACTTTAGAACATGCGCGTGGTTGTTGACCCAACTCTTTCCACTAATACTGAATGCAATTGGTGTACTTCGTGCTAGCAGGTTTGCCCCGTCCTCAGAAACGAGCAAGTAGTCACCGTCAAAGATATAGTCTTTGACATAATCTACGATTCCTGAAGCCCCGTAGTACGGGATCTCCCCTGGCTCCCTTAATCCGCTTGTTATCGGTTTTCGCTGCGAGTCAAGATTCTCCGCGAGCCCTCCCAGCGTCTTCCACTCCACTTCGCCGTCTTTAAAACTCAACAACTGATCGCGATAGTAGTTGCATTGCTTTTTGCGGGCAGTCAACTCGGCAGTCAACTCGGCAGTCAACTCGGTAAAGGTGTCCAGAATGCGGACGATTTCGGCCTGGATTTCCAGCGATCTCTTCGGGTTCGATGGGCAGGGAATGGGGATTTCGAAGTTCAAAAACATCGGCCTCCGAAGTGATGTCACCGAGGCATGGACCGATGTTTTTAAGACGTAAGCGTAAAAAGTGGCAACGACATAGTGATACAAATACCGGGGATTCAAAACTTTGGATGGAACGATGCGATAGGCTCGTTGGTGAAGTGCGTATTTACCTTGCGCATAGTGGAATACTTTTCCAACTCCAACGCCATCACCAGCAGTGATTACCGCAGTTTCGTCGAAATCAAACTCGGCCAGCCTTAGTGGCTCTCGACCTCGTGCATAGAAGATATATTCGCCGCCGTCGATCGCGTCCTGAGTGTCATGACTGCCTGTTCCAATCTCCGCCAAGCGCCCCAGCGGTCCCCATTTCACATCAACGCCGTCGAGCAGCTTTTCGAGAAAACTGATATTGTTCATACCTCGACCTCCTCGCCTTCAATCTCTGCCACAATCGCATCGATCTCCGAGCGCAACTGATCGATCCTAGCCACCGTTGTTTTTAGGTCGGCGTTGAGCTTGCCAATGTCCACCTTCTCACGGGTGTCTTCGGCTTCGACATAGCTGCTGACCGACAGGTTGTAGTCGTTGCCTGCGATCTTCTCAAACGCGACGGATTGAGCGAAGTGGTCGATGTTCTCCTTGCTGTCAAAAGCTTGCGTGATGGCTGCTCTGTGATGGTCTAACAGCACATTGTTATTGGTTTCCTTCTTGAACAGACCGCTGGCATCTATGAATTGGATGTTCGTGTCAGTTTTGTGCTTGGACAAGACCAAAATGTTCACGGCGATGGTAGTTCCATAAAACAAGTTGGGCGCCAGTGAAATCACCGTTTCCACATAGTTGTTATCTACCAGATACTTGCGGATCTTCTGCTCAGCTCCGCCTCGATAAAAAATCCCGGGAAAGCAGACGATAGCCGCTCGGCCTTTGCTGGAAAGATAACTAAGGGCGTGCAAGACAAACGCAAAGTCAGCTTTGGATTTGGGAGCCAGCACTCCTGCCGGAGCAAAACGGTCGTCGTTGATCAGGGTTGGGTCATCGCTGCCAATCCATTTCACCGAATAGGGTGGATTGGAGACGATGGCATCGAACGGTTTCTCATTACCAAAATGGGGATCGGTCAGGGTGTTGCCCAACTGGATGTTGAACTTGTCGTAGTTAATGTTGTGCAAGAACATATTCATCCGCGCCAGGTTGTAGGTCGTGTGGTTGATTTCCTGGCCGAAGAAGCCCTCTTCAATGATGTGGTCTTCAAAGTGTTTTTTGGCTTGCAGCAGCAACGAACCGGAACCGCAGGCGGGGTCGTAAATTTTGTTGACTTGCGTCTGCTTGTGTAAGGCGAGCTGGGCAATCAGCTGGGACACATGTTGCGGTGTAAAGAATTCGCCCCCTGATTTCCCCGCGTTGGCCGCATAGTTAGAGATCAAAAATTCGTAGGCTTCACCGAACAAATCAATCTGATTGCCATGAAAGTCGCCGAAATTCAATCCGGCGACCCCTTTCAATACGGCTGCCAAACGAGTGTTTTTCTCTTTTACGGTATTGCCTAGGCGATTGCTGGTGGTGTCGAAATCGGCAAACAGGCCTTTGATGTCGTACTCCGACGGATAACCATTGGCAGAGCCTTCGATGGCGGCAAAAATTGCGGCCAGATCGGTATTCAAGCTGTTATTCGTGATGGCGCTGGCGACCACATTCGCAAAGAGTTGGCTGGGGTAAATGAAGTATCCTTTGGTTTTAATCGCATCGTCTTTGATTTCTGGCGTGATGACGCTATCAGGCAGCTCGGCATAACAGATGCTGTCGTCACCGGCTTCGATGTAAAGGGAAAAATTCTCGCTGATAAAGCGATAGAACAATGTTCCCAGAACATACTGCTTGAAATCCCAGCCATCGACTGCGCCACGTACGTCATTGGCGATCTGCCAAATCTGGCGTTGCAGGGCAGCGCGTTGTTGGGTGCTGGTCATGGTGAAGTTCCTGTTTCGATTATTCTGATATGGTTTGCCTGGTGATCCCAACATGGAGGGATACGATGGAAGCTAGTGCTGTGGTGGCGGTTTTCTCAGGGTGCGTTCGAGCATGCTCGGCGACATTATTCTTGTTGACGTGACCCTGCTGTCCCAAGATGTTCCGGATTTGTTGAGTTCAGGCTGTTAAGTTCTGTTCGCTGTCGAACACGAACGATTTTCCTGACTTCGAGATACTGGCGACAGTATTCATTCGGCCCGTCTTCTGCTTTCAAGGATGTTAAGATGATTTATGGCGATTGTTTGCTGGCTGGCTGACTCGGCGAAGAAACTCGTCAAGATCAGTTTTCAGGAATAGCCGATAGCCATTCGCTGGATTTCGATGCATGGGAATCTTTCCGTCTTTCGCCCAAGCTCGCAGGGTGTTCTGAGAAATCCCCAGAATCTCGGCTGCCTCGGCCGTCATCACGTAATCACTGAGTTTTTCCACGGCTTGACTCCGTGTGAGAAATCCCCTCGTCTGCACTCACAGCAGTCTACCAAAGTCTGCAACAAATTCGTAGCGGCCAAGGAATTTTGAGAATTCAGGACCAGATCCATCCATCAGAGCCGGAGGTGGCTTCTGAGCGGGGGCTTTGAAATATGGCTGGACCGAAGGTCTCGATTGATCCCGCCCCTGGCCGAAAGGCCAAGGGCGATTGGTTCCCCCATCCGCCCGATGAAGTTCTGTTGGGTTTCCGCTATACCGATGTCGTTCTGAACGATCAACTGACCAAGGTCGCCCTGCTCGTGATGATACTGCCGTACTTGGATGCAATCTTCATGCAGGCGTTCCCCAGAGAACGCACCGAGTCATTTCTGGAAGGACACGGCGAGCTTTCGACTTCTTGGCTGCGGCAAAGACATCCTGAACGAATTCCGCCAGAAATGCCTCACTGGCGAGTGAAACACCTGCCCGGCAGGTGGGGAGGCCATATCAGCAAACCACGCTTCCACACCCCCTGAAAATGCGATTACGGGGCATGTTAATACCGGGGGTGAGGTCGTCCTCCTGAATGCCATTCCGAACCGGTCGGCAGGTTCTGGCGGTTCGGTTTGTCCGAAATCGCCGCCTCTTCAACCACTTATCCCCAGCAGCCCCCTCGCCAACTACAGGAAGAAATCTATAGGTTACTTACTATAGGTTTTACGGGGGGGCAATTCAGCGCATGATTATGGGGAACAGAGGGGGGTGATTCAGCGCACCAAGGGGGGACGATTCAGCGTGGATAACTTTCCCCTTCCCCGGAGTTATCCACAGGTGAGGACTGGGAGGTGGTTCCAGACAGACTGACTTGAGTCCGGCTGATCGGTGGCGGCGATTCGTAGAGCCGGATGCCGCCGATCACTTCTTCGATTCGGGCGTCGGGATAGACCAGCCAGACTTTCCGGAGAACGGCTTTGAACTCCCGCTTAAAATCCTTGGACGTGGCGTATTCCTGGCCGAACTGGTCACGGAGATTGTCCCAACTGAGCATCACGCCACCGGACTGTTTGATCCGGCAGAGCCGGTGGGCCAGCCAGGTGTAGATGTCCAGGGCCAGCGACGAATGCTTCAAGGCGGCCAGTGCCCGGTGATCGAGCGGAACGGCATGGTGAGTCAGGGTGTCGTAAAATTTCTGGGAGAGTTCGAGGACTCCGGGCCACAGCGTTTGCTGTTGCCCATCATGGTGCAACCAGGCTTCGAACCGGTCGATCGGTTTGGCGTCGACCGTGACCACCCTCCCCTCGGCCGCCATGCCGATCGTCAGACGGCAGGCCGCGAGGGCTTCCATCTGCTTGCGGAACACGGCGTAGCCTCCGCGTTTGCCGCCGCTGGTGGAGATCCCCAGCATTTGCAGGAATTGCCGCATACTGTCGCCCAGTTCCACTGTTCGATTTTTCGTGCGGATTGCTTCGGAGCTGAGATGCACCATGACGAGACGCGGAGTCGTGCCGTAAGGCATGGGTTTCTCTTCCCAGGCCTGACCGTTCCAGAGTTTGCCTGCTTCCAGCAGAATGCTGAACGGGCCGTTGTTCCGTTCAAAGGTCCGGGTCTCAGTTGCTTTGCGAGGTAAACCGACCTGACACATCACCGTGTGCAGAAAATCCGACCGGTCGGGGCGCTCGGTAACAATCCGGTCGTGGGCCGCGACCAACCGTTCCGTGACTGGCGTCGGTTTCAGGCGAGTCTCTTTTGCCTTGGGCTTCAGAGACTGCCAGTCTTCAAAATCATCCTGATCCATCGCAATTACAGAGAATCGTGGAATCGTGTTTCTGTATTATCGCCATTCCGTGTCATGGCTACTCCCCGACTTCGTTGGTTCGTCAAAACGCTTATCCAGTAGCTCTCGAATGACGTCGGCCATTTTCAGTCCCTGCAAGGCACACTGACTTTTGACTCGTTGATGCAGCGAAATCGGAACATCAATCGTCAGCCGTTTGACTGGTTCGCTGGAAATGTTGCCGTTGCGGTCGTTGACCCAATGATCGGGAGAGGTCGCTCCGGGACGGCTGGTCGGTTTGCCGGAAAAAGGGACCTTCTTCATGCCATCAGCTCCAGAATGTCATCGACCAGGGATTTGATCTCCTTACCTGCAACGTTGCTGGGAGCCGTTTCAAAGACCGTCTGTCCCTGGGCAGCCGATTCCGCCAGGGCAACTCGCTGGCAGATGGCCGTTTCCAGAACGGGAATCGGATATTCGGCCAGTGCCTCGATGACATCCCGTCCCAGAGCCGTATTTACGATTTTACGATTAATGACAAATGCAGATTTCAGTGCCGGTTTGAAGACCGTTGCTTCCTGGAGCATGTCCACGATTTCCTTGGCGGCCCAGACGTCATACGGCGAAGGCTGCACCGGGATCAGAATCAGGTCGCTGGCCATGATCGCCGACCGGGCGACGTCATAGACTCGTGGCGGTCCGTCGATGATCACGGTGTCATACCCCTTGGCCAGCGGCGGCAATTCCTTGTGAATGGATGCCTTCGGCAGACCGGCGACCGGAAACAGCGGTTCCCCATGTCGGGCAGCGGCCCAATCAAGTGCGGAGCCTTGCGGATCAGCATCGACCAGCAGCACTTTCTGTTTACGTCGTGACAGGGCATCCGCGACATGGACAGCCAATGTTGTTTTCCCAACGCCCCCCTTCTGATTCAAGAATCCGATAATCATAACCCTCCGTAAATGTGGTTTTGCAGAAATACGATTTTCTGCCTATCACCATTTGCGGAGATGGTCAAACACAGAATTGCAGCGAGGCGATTTTGCAGTTTTCTGTATCGTCGTATTTCCGTAATTGCGATTTTCACGGTGAAAAAATTCCTAAGCTCTGCTTAGGGGAGACGTCTGATGGGAAATTTCAATCAGCCTTTCTCAACATCTCGTTTTCAACATGCTTTGGCAGTGGAGATTCAGGGCGATCTGATGAAGCCAGTTCAGCTCCTGACTGTCAATCAGAAATGACGTGACAGGCACATCAGCCCTGCTATACCGGACACGATGAAACTAACGTGTCACGGAAGAAGACCGTATGCAAAGGAAGCGGGAGGAAAAGGAGCGTCAGGAGTCACGCTGGATGGCATTCCTGGAATGGTTCTTCACCTTGTTCATGGGGCTGACGACGATCGTGATGGGATTCCTCTCGATCCTGCCGGATTTATCCCCGATTCCCACACTTGGGGGCGTCGCTTTGGTCAGCATCGTGCTGGCCTGGCGATGGTCCGGTCGAACCGATTGAGGAACCACCGGAATTCCGTTTCGCCAACTCGGCCTCGTAGTAGCGATAGGCTAGCTGGCGGGTGGTGTCCTGGTCCGGGACACCATCACACTGGATCGCCAGTTCGACGTAGGCGGTGAACGCGCATCCGTGGAACAGATCATCAAGGAGCAGATCGTCCATCGGTTCAGGCTCGGTGGATCTCGGGGGCAAGGAAGACTTCCCAGTCGCCATAGAACTGGCCATCCCATTCAATCAGGTCGTCGTTGACCGTCAGCCAGAGCTCCTCATCGTTGGTCTCGCCATGCAATCGGATCGTGGTGAGATAGGTCAACACGACTCCGGAGAGGGGGCCGAACGTGGGGCCATCGAAGCCCCAGTCCTCTAGTTGGTCGGTTGAATCATTCCGGCCGTGATACAGCCTGACATAAAGTTTTCCGGGAATCAGTGGTTCTGTGTTCGGATGGCACAGGAAGGGAGTCTCGATCAGCTGGCTCATCACGGCCTCTTATTGTCGATCGGTTGCCGTTCCTGCATACCATCGGGCAGGATTACTTTAATCCAGCTGCGACGTTCGATAAGGGCATACAGAATTCGGGAGAGAGCTTCGGCATGTTCCCGATCCTGGGCGACAATGTCGATTTCGATGCGGAGGCGGTCGTGCTTCATAGGCGGTTCCTTTCCAGTTGTGGTTTCTCAAAGATCATGCACGTATCGTGAAGTCCAGGGATAAAACTGGAGCGGTAGACTTTGCGGGAACTGCTGGCCCCGTGGCTGAACCGGATGATGTCGGTGCAGCACTGCCGGAGACCATTGGCAAACGCCTGTCGCTTGGTGTGCCAGGTGAGGGGAACGAACCCTTCGTCCCGGTCGCAGTAGTCACCCATCAGGATGGCCAGTTTGCCGTTCGGCTTCAGAGCCTGGGCTGAGTTCCGGATGAACTGGCCGTAACGCTTCAGGAAGTGATCGAGCGTGGGAGAGCGGGACAGATCGCGTGGATCGTCGGCGTAGAGTTTCTGGCGCCAGTACGCGGGGTGTGCCCAGATGAAGTCAAACGTCTCGGCCGCCGGAGCATTCTCAGTGCTGCATGCGTCGTATCCCTGATGGATGTCGAATGACAGACAGGGGATGTTGAGTTCCTGGCAGACGTCGGCACAAGTTCCCGATCCGCTCATCGGATCAAACACCAGTCCTGGCTGGAAGTAGAGCAACAGGTCTTTGATGAGATTTCCGCCGCAGTTGCCGGGGTAGCTGCGATCACCGTATTCCCCTGCCCGGTGGAAGTGATACAGGCTGGTCAGGTGAGGGACGGGACTCCCGTTGCGGGGAGCCACCGGCAGCCGGGCATATTCCGGAGTGGTGTTTCGGGGGGAGATATCCCCTCTCTGCTGCATCCGGGCTGCGTAGAACGGGTTGATGGGATTGATCGTTCTCATTGTTCTTCTCCTTCCTGTTGGTGTTGAGTGATCGCGGATCGCAGATGTGGCTCGTAGTGGTCTCCTCGAAACGAATTCGAGCCGAAGGCGACATCCTCGAAAGCCAGCTTGTCGAGGTTGAAGACCGCGACCTGGTGCTTCTGCTCGAAAACAATGCCGACCATGCGCCCCTGGCTGGAGTCCCGGAAAATCAGGACATGGAAGGGAGAGCCGCAGATCCCGTTGCGGTGATACTGGATGGCGTCAAAGGTCAGTTGCATGGTTCCCTCTCTCACTGAAAGCTGTTGAGCTGGAGGCGGAGTTCCTGGAACTCGCGGTCCAGTTCTTCGTGCTCGTCGAAGTCGATGTCGCATCCGGCAGAGAGCAGATCGGTCAGTTCGTAGAGTCGGAATTGCAGGCCGTGATGATCGGTATAGGTCATAATTCGATTCCTTTCGATAAAATGGGGCAGGCGGCGAACCTGCCCCGGTTGAGTTATTCCTTGGTTTCGCTGGCGATGCGGAGCGTCACGCGGCCGTCAAGCGGGACGCACTCCAGTTGGATGTTGGACCCTTTGCCGTCGGCATGAGGCCAGACGCTGCCGATGCGGGTCCAGAACCCGTTTTTGTTCTCGCCACGGTCACGCACCTGATAGGCGATGTGGCTCGGTGTTTTGGAGCTGGAGGTTTTCGAGTTGTTGGACATGGTGTGATTCCTTTCATTTCTGTTTCCGGCTGCGACCATCGCGGCCTGATGGCACCCGTCATAAAGTCGCCTCAGTTCGAGGCAGAGCGAGCGCAGCGAACCGGGCAACGGGAAAATTGGGGGAGACCTTCAGGGGGAACCGATTTTCCCGTTGAGCGGCCCGACGGCGGCTTTAGGAGTGCCTGATCAGAAGGCCGTGTGGGCAGTCGGATCGAACAGAGATAGGAATCGCCAGCTCTGCGGATCGAGATTTTTCGCCATGGTTCAATGAGTCATCTCACTTCAGATTCCCGAACTGGCTCAGAGAACATGCGGTTCTGGATGATGTGACCGCGTTGTCTGGACACTTGGGACGCTGCCGGTTCAACATTCTGTTTGAAGCCGTTTTCCCCGTCAGAAATGCCGAAATTTAGCCGCCAGCGAACAATCAACATGTCTCAAACTGGGACAGTGGCACCGCCGCCATTGGGAAATCTGCGACTTATGCGGCATTAACCATTTCCGACGACCTATCGGTGTAAAATGAGGCATGCTACGCATCATTCAAAACACCTCTGCGGCCGGTGCGAAGAGTTACTACAGCACGGCGGACTATTACACCGAAGGGCAGGAACTCTCCGGCCAATGGCGGGGGGAGGGAGCGCGGCGGCTCGGCCTGTTCGGTGATGTCCAGAAACAGGACTGGGACTCCCTCTGCGATAACCAGCATCCCCAGTCCGGCCAGACATTGACACTGCGCCAGAAGGAACATCGCCGGATCGGCTATGACTTCAACTTCCATGTGCCGAAGTCGGTCTCGGTGCTGCATGCCATGACCGAGGATGAGCGTTTACTCGAAGCGTTCCGGGATTCCGTGCATGAGACGATGCAGGACATGGAATCCGAAATGAAAACCCGTGTCCGCAAGAAAGACAAGAATGACGACCGCACCACCGGCAACATGGTCTGGGGGGAATTCATTCACACGACCTCGCGACCGATCGATGGCGTCCCTGATCCGCATCTGCATGCGCACTGTTTCGTGTTCAATACGACGTTCGATGAGCACGAAAAATCCTGGAAGGCCGGGCAGTTCAGCGATCTCAAGCGGGATGCTCCGTATTTCGAAGCGTTGTTTCATTCGCGGTTTGCTCAGAAGCTGACGGAACTCGGTCTGGATGTCGAACGGACGAAAACCGGCTGGGAGCTGACGGGATTATCCAAGGAGACGCTCACAAAATTCTCCCGCCGCACGGCCCAGATTGAAGAGGAGGCCCAACGTAAGGGGATCACCGATCCCCACCAGAAGGCGGAGCTGGGAGCCAAAACGAGGGCGGGCAAAGCCAAGAACCTTTCGCCTCGGCAATTGCATGACCAGTGGCAATCCCGGTTAGAACCTGCAGAAACCGATGCTCTGGGTTCAATGGCGTTTCAGATCGAACGTCGTACTTTTCAGGACGATTCATTCGTCGCTCAGGGGGCGGTCCAGGCGTCGGCTGATCATGGTTTTGAACGCAAGTCCGTCGTTCCGGAACGGACGCTCCTGGCCGATGCATTGAAGCGTTCTGTCGGGAAATCCTCCGCCGAAACCATCCATCACCAGTTCGAGAGCTATGGATTCCTGGCCGCGACTCGCGAAGGACGTCGCATGGCAACGACTCGCGACGTCCTGGCCGAAGAACGCTCGATGCTCCATTTCGCTCGTCGTGGCCGGGGAACCTGTCGTCCGTTCCAGATGAAGCCACATGAGTTTCAGAGAATCTGGCTCAATGTGGGTCAACGCAAAGCGGTGGAGCATGTGCTGCAATCTCGGGATCGTGTCGTGCTGATTCGAGGGGCGGCCGGTGTCGGCAAAACGACCATGATGCAAGAAACGGTCGAATCCATAGAGAAGAGTGGAACGAAGGTGTTCACGTTTGCTCCGTCCGCATCGGCCAGTCGGGGAACGCTGCGTCAGGACGGATTCCATGAGGCCGATACCGTCGCCCGCTTATTACTGGATGAAAAACTGCAGCAGCAGATTCAGGGTCAGGCGATCTGGATCGATGAAGCGGGGTTACTGGGGACCCGAACCACCGCGAAAGTCTTTGAGCTGGCCGACCGGCTGCACGCCCGTGTCATTCTCTCCGGGGATCGAAAGCAACATGGTTCGGTCGAACGGGGAGCGGCCCTGAGACTCCTCGAAGAGGAAGCGGGGCTGATCCCCTCGGAGATCAAGGAAATCAAGCGGCAGAAAGGGAGTTACAAACAGGCCATTCAGACATTGAGTGATGGGTATACGCTCGACGGGTTCCGCCAGCTGGATGATCTCGGCTGGATTCGGGAAGTTCCGGAACTGGATCGATACAAGGCGTTGGCCGCCGATTATGTCGACGCCGTGAACAATAAAAAATCCGCTCTGATTGTCTCGCCGACGCACCTGGAGGCCGATCGCATTACCTCGGAAATTCGCCAGACCTTTCAGCAGCAAGGGCGATTAGGTGTGGACGAACGGACGTTCGCCACGCTTCATAATGCCCAGTTGACAGAGGCCGAACGGGCCGATCCCATCAACGTCCTGCCGGGAGATCTGTTGGTGTTCCACCAGAACGCCAAGGGTTTTCAGAAAGGGCAGCGGGTGGTGGTCGGTGCGGAAGATCTTCCGGCCAGCGAAGCGGCCCGGTATCAGGTGTTCCATCAAGGAAAATTGTCACTGGCGGCCGGGGACATGATTCGGATCACCCAGAACGGAAAAACCGCCGACGGCAAACACCGCCTCAACAACGGTTCCCTGCATCAAGTCCAAGACTTCGATGCTCAGGGAAACATCGTCCTGGCCAATGGCTGGACGATTGGTAAAGAATTCGGGTTCATCGACTACGGCTATGTGGTGACGTCTCATGCCTCCCAGGGAATGACGGTCGATCGCGTCTTCGTCGGCCAGTCGTCCGATTCGTATCCAGCATCGTCGCGGGAACAGTTCTATGTCAGCTGCTCACGCGGACGGGAATCGGTCACGGTCTATACCGATGACAAGGAAGCGTTGCTGGCAGCAGTTCGCCATTCGGATGAACGGCTGAGTGCGACCGAACTGGTCGCCGGTGGACGGTCTTACTCTCGATCTCCGTCCAGCATGCCGTCTCTGCAATGGCTCCAGCAGCCCGCTCATGTGATCCATCCAACACATCTACGAGAGGAACTTGTCTATGACCGATAGCATTCTGGAGAAATACACCGGTCGGAGGCCGGTGGAGACCAATTCCCTGAACGGTTCCCCGGACGAAGAGGGCTTTGATGATCTGGGAGCGTTCGGCCTGCTCCGGGGCATCCGGGACCGGGCCATCATGCTGGAATTCCGCAAGAAAGACGGCAATTCGCTGGCTCTGGCCTACGCCTGGCTGGAGTCGGCCGAGTTCGATCCGTCAGAGGGAATCACACTCCGATTCGGCAGCCGAAAAATCCGGCTGATCGGGCGGAATCTCAATCTGGTGGGGCCATCGGGGATCGGCCTGTTCACCGCCATCACCCGGCATCGGGTCTCCTGGGTGCAGGAAGCGGATGAACCAATGTCCTGGCAGGCCGGGGAAAACTCCACCGTCATCGAACGGATCGAGTGGTGATAACTCTCGACCGTTCTGGCGTTTGATGTCATAATTGGGAGAACAAATTCAGGAAAAAACGATGTCTCATCAAACAGCTTTATTATCGGAACTGAGGCGACGCTCTGAGGCGACGCTCTGCGGCGTATCGTTCCGGGCAAATGCCTTCTCGTCCTGCCTTGGAAGTTCTGGCGGACATGCGGCAACGTCAGGCGCACGAAAAGGCGAGACTGAAAAACAATGATGATAAGGATTCATGACCATGACGCTCCGTGACCAAATCATTCAGCAAGCCCTGACCCTGCCTCCCGAAGACCGGGAGTATGTAGCGGATCTGTTGGAAGGCAGTCTGCCAGTTGGAGAATTCAGAACCGAAGAGATCGCCGATGCCTGGTCACAAGAGATCGATCGGCGGATTTCCGCCTATGATCGGGGCGAGACGACAGCCGTCGATTTTGACGTGGCGCTCGACAACATGCGTCAGGCACTGGAAACCCATCGAGCGAACAAGGCCGCCCAGTGAATTTCCGAGTTCTGCCGGAGGCGCAGGGAGACGCCATCGAAGCGGCCATCTGGTATGACGACCGTCAGGCGTCATTGGGAACCGAATTCCTCGCGGTTGCCCATCAGGCGTTTCAGTTGATCCAGTCCGGCTCCCAATCGCTGAGCAAGCTCGAAACCTATCACGGGCCACACGATGTCCGGCGACTCTTGCTGAAACGCTTCCCCTATGCGGTGGTTGTTTTGGTCCGGCCGGAGGAAGTGGTTGTCGTGGCTGTGGCTCACACAAGACGTCGTCCGTTGTATTGGCTCGATCGGCTGGGGTAATCAAGTATGACCGAAACGGATGATCCCGAAGCAATCATCACGGCCATTCGTGAAGGCCTGGCGGATGTCGAAGCGGGTCGCACACAGCCTGCTCGGACCGCTCTCCAGCGTCTGGTCAGGAAATATGGCTTCACTGAGCCGAGCAAATCAGAAACCACCAGCCGCGCGACAACGGAGCGCGAAGAATTTTCACCGTGAAAACCAGCGACCGCTGGAGTGTTCCAGCGGTCGCGGAAATTTCTGGCTCAGGTGGTTGCTTCCGGCTGTGGCTGCAAGCCATGCAGGAATTCGACCGCTTTGCTGGCGTGGGAGGCAGCGGAGAAGATCGCCCGTTTGTCGTCCTTCAACACTTTCAGCCAGGACGCGAGGTAGGCGGCGTGGTCGTCTCGGATTTCGGGGGTGATCGCCAGATCGGCACAGAGGAACGCCGATCCCAGTTCGGCGACCAGCTCCTCCATCGCATAGCCTTCATCTCCCCATTTCTTCCGTCCCAGATCACGGTTCAAGCGGGACGGATGCCGCGTCCAGTGGATTGTCTCATGGCCGAGAGTTGCCGCATTTGATTCGGCATCCACGAAGCATTCAAACGGCGGCATCTGGATATGATCGCTGCCGATGGCGTAGTACGCCTGATTCCCTCCGATGCGAACGTCGGCTTTGGTGTTGGCGAAGAATGCTTCCGCCTGTTCAATCCGTTGCAGGTTCTCCTTGGGTGGCTCGGCCAGCGTTGAGAAGTGCTTGGGCAGGCCGTCGCACTGTTCCGCATTAAAAACGGTGTATTCCTTCAGGTAAGGAATGTTCTCCTCGATCTCTTCTCCTTCGTCGTTGGTCTCCGTTCGTTTGAACGTGTTGGCGTAAACAACCGGCGAACCTTTTTCCCCTTTGCGAACCTGTCCTCCCAATTCCTGAGCCTGCTTGTAGGTCAGCCAGAACGGGCAGGCATAACCCGCCAGTTCGGCGGAGGCCCACAGCATCAGAATGTTGATTCCTTGATACGGCGTGCCGTTATGACGTAACGGCCGGGTGATCCTGCCGGCAGCATGTTCGGCATTCCAGGGTTTCATCCAGGGGCGAACCCCTTGTTCCAGACTCTCGACAATCTGGTTGGTGACACGGGTGTAAACATCGGTGCGAGTTTTGGTGGAAGTGACCATCGGGAACGTCTCCGTTTTCAAAGTGAAATGAACTTCGTTGAGCCAAAGCAGCTCATGCTTTTGGCCAACGGAGACGAAGGCCCAAAGCCGGGGGGAACGCAGTCAAGGACGACCGGTCTGGAGGGCACCGCTCTGCACAAGCGACGCAGGAGTGCGGAAGAGTGGGAGGAAGCCAGACCGGTCGCATGGCCCGATCCTTGACGGCGTGGGGGGACTCTCCCCCTTGAAACAAAACAAGAAATCGCCGCAGGCATCCGCAGCAGGCCGATAGGCCGCCGCACCAGCGGGAGAAAGGGGGCCTCAGCCGTTCGTCAGAACCGAGCGATCAGCGAGCCCTGCATCACGCGGTCGCCAGGAAGGCGAAGGTGCTTAAATGAAATCAGGAGTGGTCCAATTCAGTTACTTCTACCGTCTCAGGTCGCATTCTGGAAAATGCCGCCAACGCATTCTGGATTCGGGAGATCGACGGTAAGAAAATCCGGATTCTGGCGAAGCTTAACCATTCACTGGACAAGGACAATGAATGACGTAACACAAGTCATATTGGTACAAGAACGCCCCGGCATTGGCTGCTCCGTCCCTACCCATCTGGCCCGATGGGTAGGGAGTCTGAGCCAAGCTCCTGATCTTTCACTATTGTGTTGATATTAGCAGTGGCTTGTAGTAATCATTTATTAACAATTACTACGCTACACTAAACCTATTTACCAACTTCATGTTAAGACATTGGATTTACCGCTGCTGCGACCTTGTTCCCTGACCTCTTATCTGCGTGCCACGACGGCTATGACAGCCATCTCGTTGCTGGCGGCGACGCCAGCACTCGCCCTGCCGCAGGGCGGCCAGATGGTAGGCGGTCAGGCGAGCATTGCGACGACCGGTCACCAGACGACCATCACCCAGTCCACGCAGCGCGGCATTATCAACTGGCAATCGTTCGATATCGGCCAGAGCGAGGGCGTTCACTTCCAGCAGCCCTCTGCGGCGTCGGTCACGCTCAACCGCGTCACGGGCGGGGGCGGTGCCTCGCAGTTACTGGGCAACCTCACCGCTAACGGCACGGTGATGCTGGTCAACCCGCAAGGCACGTTCATCGGCCCCAATGCCAGCGTCAATGTCGGCAGCTTCCTGGCCACCACTAGTGATATCAGCAACGACCGCTTCATGGCGGGCGATTACCGCTTCGACATGCCCGGCAACCCGAACGCCGGGATTGTGAACCTCGGCAGTGTCACGGTGGCAGAAGCCGGGCTGGCTGCCTTCGTGGCCCCAAACGTGGTCAATAACGGGCTGATCCAGGCGAAGCTCGGCAAGGTACAGCTTGCCTCCGGGGATACATTCACGCTTGATCTTTATGGGGATGGCCTCTTTGCGCTTGAGGCCAGCCCCACCATCACCAGCCAGTTGGTCACCAATGGGGGCATCATCGCCGCTGAGGGCGGCAAGGTGCTGATGACCGCTGCGGCTGCCGGTGAGGTGGTTAATTCGCTCATCAACATAGACGGCATCATCAGTGCCACCAGTATCGGCGAGCAGAACGGGGAGATCGTGATTTTCGCCGAAGGCAGCAATGCGGTGACCGGCAACGACCAAACCCAGAAAGGGCAGAAGCAGGGCAGTTCCACTGTGCTGGTCTCAGGTATCATTGACGCTTCCGGCCGCAAGCCCGGCGAACGCGGCGGCAAGATTACGGTGACGGGTGATCATGTGGCGCTGCTGGATGGCACTCTGATCGACGCTTCCGGCCACACGGGCGAGAGCGGCACGACAGTGGGCAAGGCGGTCTCTGCTCACCGCGACGGCTCTGCCGGTGGCGACATCCGCATCGGCGGTGACTATCTCGGCCAGGGTGACACGCCGACGGCACGCTACCTCTATGTCGATCCGGGAGCGCTGATCGTCAACGATGCGCTGTTTACCGGCGATGCCGGGCGCAGCATCTTCTGGAGCGACGGCAATACGCAGTTCTACGGCAATGTCTATGCACGTGCTCTGGGCGGGCAGGCCATTGACGCACTCACCTGGAGCGCCACCGCAGGCGGCAACCATGGCGACGGCGGGTTCGTCGAGACATCGGGGTACCAGCATCTGGATGCAGGTGGTTACGTCAACCTCACCGCCAGCAGCGGCGAGAAGGGGACCTACTTCCTGGACCCGACCGACATCACGATTTACGGCAATGTCGATCCGGCGTTCCAGTCCACCGACGGCAGCATCGACCTGGCCTCCAGCCTCAAGCTGTGGCTTGATGCCTCTGACACCAGCAAGGTCACGCTCACCTACTCCACCGACGGCTTGTCCGGCGCCACCGCGACCGGAACGGCCGGCAGCAACACGATCACCACGAGCACGGATGTCGCGGCCAGTCTCACCGTGGGCGCCAGAATCCGCCTCGGTGTAGCCGGTGCCGTGACAACTGCTGACACAATGGGAGCCGACACTTACACCGTCGCCTCCATCACCGGCACCACCATCACGCTCGGTGAAAGCCTGACGCAGAACTACACCGACAGCGCCCTGCGCCGCGGCCTCGTCAGCCAGCTCGCGGACAAGTCCGGGCAGAACAACAACGCCACGCAGGCTACTGCCGCCAACATGCCCCTGTGGGTGAGCAATGGCCAGAATGAGCTGGGGTTGGCGAAGTTTGATGGCAACGACACACTTCGTAATACAAATTTCATTGTAAACACTGCAAATCTCAGCATTTTAGCGTTGTTTCAAGAAACGCTTGCGTCAGAAAACAGGCGATTCTTTGATCTAGGAAACTCGAGTGGAGATGTTAATAGTCTGTATGTTTCTGTGGATTTTAAATTTGGTGCTGGATTCTCCGCAGGATATAGAATTCCAGAGAATTCCCCGGCCAGTCACGGAGTTGCAAACACAAGCCTCGCGTTGATTTCGTATGTCAAGTCAGGGAGTTCATCACAAACATCCTGGTGGAATGGTGTAAGCTCAAGCACAAACACCAGTGTGGTGACGACGTTTGATTCTCAAAGGTTTACGATTGGAAATCAGAATTCGGAAAACCCGAATAACTTTCTTAACGGGAATGGTTATGAACTTCTTCTGTACACCACTGACCTGAGTGTTTTTTCTCGAGGCTTGATGGAGCAATACCAATCGGCCAAGTGGGGCATCGCGCTGACGCCGCCGGGCACGGGGGCAACTGAGGTCGCCAAGGCTACAGCTTCGGACGGGTACTCAGCGTTCACCACCCGCTACCTGGAGCAGCTCTCCCAGTCGGCCAACATCTCGCTCCAGGCCACGAACGACATCAACCTGGATTTCAAAGGCGACACGCTTTCGCTCGCCTCGGGCCGAGATCTGACGCTCACTGCCGGGAACAACATCACCTCCGCCTCCGCGGGCACGATCCAGACGGCCGGGACAGGAAGTATCCTGCTGTCCGCCGGCGGTGACATCAACCTGTCCCACGACCTTGACCTGACGACCACCGGTACCGGCTCGGTGACACTGCGGGCGAACAACTCGATCCTCTACTCCGGGGGCGGCGACATCACGACTCAGGGCGGCGCGATCACGCTGAACTCCAACCGCGACGCCAGTGGAGCCGGTGCCATTTCCCTCGGTTCGGGAACTTTACTGACGAGTAACGGCGGGAACATCACTCTCGGCGGAGGAGTCGACCCGCTCACCACCGCGGCCCTCGGCACCGCAAGTAATGTGCAGGGCATCAGGTTGGTCAGCGCGATGCTCAACGCGCAAGGAGGCAATATCAGCCTGCGCGGCCAGGGCGACGCGGCATCCACTATTTCTGATTACCTTACTAGCGCACACGGACTGTTCCTGAACGACAGTACCCTTCAAACGAATGGCGGCGGCACGATCGCCTTAACCGGCTTGGGAGGGGGCGCTGACTCAAGCGGATCCAACTTCGGAGTATCTCTCTATGCCGGCAGCACCGTATCCGCCCAGAACGGCACCATCACGATCAACGGCACAGGAGGTCATGGCAGCAGCTCTAGTATTGGTCTCAGCATCTCCGGCTTAGGAACTAACACAATTCACTCCACCGGCAGTGGCAGCATTTTGATTTCAGGTACAGGGAATGGATCGGCCCATGGGGTTCATCTAAACAGCGCGACGGGCGGTATCTATAGTACCACAGGCTCCGTGGCTGTGACAGGTATTTCGGGTGCCAGCGGTTCTGGGTTGAAGGCTGACAATGCCGGATTTACGCTGGGTGGCGCTACTGCGACCGGGGACATCACCCTCACTGGCGATCGGCTCTCTCTGGGCGGCAACGTCACGACGCGGACCTCGGGTACGGTCACCATCCGGCCCTACACCGCCTCGACATCTATCGGTATCGGGGGCGCGACGGGTATGCTAGATATCACTTCGGCGATATTGAACAGTATCTCGGCAGGCACGCTGTCAATCGGCAGAAGTGACGGCACGGGGCTGATGCGGGTGGCCGGGACGAATTTGTCGGCCCGAGACTATCACCTTTCGCTGATTAACGGCAGCGGGAACATCCAGCTCGACGGCGGGGTCACCGCGTTGGCTCTTGGAACCAGCCGGAATTTCTCGGCCGCGACAACGTCCGGGCACATCACTGCCCCGACAGCGGCCGGCACCATCACCACTACCCGAACTGGCAGCGGCGGCAATATCACGATGACGGCGGGCGGTAGCGGCACGATCAACGTGAGCAACTTGACCCTGAATGCCAATAACGGCGGGGAGATAAACCTTACTTCGGCAGGTGCCATGACCATTGGAACGATGAATGCCGGTTCGATTCTCGCTCGCACCACGGACGAAACGTCTGACCTGACGATAGCGTCCGGCAAGACGCTTTCGGCCTCTGCCTCTGGCAACGCCATCACGCTTGCCGCTGGCCGTAACTTCATCAACAACGCGGGCAGCGGGGTCTTATCCACGCCGTCCGGCCGCTGGCTGGTGTATTCCACGAATCCGGCCGATGACACCATCGACACCCTGACCAATGACTTCCGCCGCTTTTCCTGCA
This sequence comes from Planctomicrobium mucosum, assembly GCF_051466335.1. Lineage (NCBI taxonomy): Bacteria > Pseudomonadati > Planctomycetota > Planctomycetia > Planctomycetales > Planctomycetaceae > Planctomicrobium > Planctomicrobium mucosum. The sequence goes on from NZ_CP195793.1 coordinate 2,951,391, forward strand.
CCTACGGCGGTTCCTGCCCGTCCTTCCCGGCTAGCGGCAAGGGGTTCCTGTACGGTTCCACCCCGCTCCTGACGGTGAGCCCGACCGGCGGCCTCGCCGTGACCTATGGTGACGTGGCTCCGAACCTCTCCGGTTACGCCTATACACTTTCGGGCTATCTGGATTCGGACGCTACGATCGACTCCATGACCGGTTCACTTGCGGGGACCACGCCATACACACAGGGGGCGAGCGTCGGGAATTACGCGATCAGCCATGCGTCGGGAACACTTGCCTCAGCATTGGGGTATGAGTTTACCTATGCAAGCAACGCGACAGGCATTACCGTTGCCCCGGCAAGCCTGACCGTCACTGCCAACGCCATAAGCAAACTGTATGGCGCAGCTGATCCGGCTCTGACTTACGGCTACTTCGGATTAGCGAATGGTGACACCTCTGCGGTCTTCACCGGTGGCTTGAGCCGCGCAGCAGGCGAAACGGTAACTGGCAGCCCGTATGCTATCGGCCTTGGTACACTTTCGGCAGGGAGTAACTACACGATTGATTACACCGGTGCGGACTTCATCATCCGCGACGGTTTCGGCGATGTGCAGCGAATTATCCTGAGCGTGAAGCCCGTGTCTTCGCCGCCCTATCAAGGGGACGTGGTGGCGACTGACAACACGTCGTCACCCACACAAGACACGGATCTAAGCCATCCGTATGAGCTATCGCCAGCGTCGGCAGGACACAGGCCGCGCTGGCTCAATCCAGAGATCGCCGTGGCTCCCGAGTTGCAGCAGATATTCGATCTTCCTCCCTACCTGTAATGGAAATTGAGCATGGCTTACGGTCGGCTGAACTGGGGGAGTCAGCTGTCATTTTCAGAAGTGCGTGACAGTGCAATGCCATATTGACATTGGCTTCTGATCTTTAAAGTTGCCAGAACCGGTCGTCAGTAGTATGTCGGAAATACAGAAGGCAATGTCAGTGGACTACATCGCGTGGATGACGAAGACGGAAATATTCCTGAAAGTGGCGTTCTTCGCTTATCCGATTCCGCTTGGGTTGTGGCAAGACAAAGGGCTGATGTAATTGGCCCTCTTTCTGAACGAGGTGACGTATCCTGTTCTCTTGCAAAAGAGGCTGGCAGGCAGTTAGGGATATCCCTACTGGATCGACAGCGGGAGAGATGGGGAGTATTGCGCTGATCCTGGATGCTCGAGTGTCCCCACTGCGGTGCCGGAACTGGAAGAATATGCCGCGATCCTGTTCCTCAGTCTGGCATTGCTGGTCGGCTGGCGGGTGAGCCGTAAAAGTACGCAATACTTGGCCAAATTTCCGGATGGAGCCAGACCGGCAACGATTCAAGAGGAAGGAACACTTTGATCATGAAACCATTCATTCGATCGTGCCGTCATTGGAGTCATCGGGCTGCTCTCTTCACCGCATTCCTGATCCTCTGCGGCGGTAGCCAACCGGCTTTGGCCGAGCCGATCCTCACGGAGGACGGACGCTGCCTCCAGCTGTATGAATCGTGTGATGGGAGCTGCGAAGTCCTTGGGTATAATAAAGTTCTGCTGAACGCGGAAAACGACTGCATCTGGTGCTATGACGGTGATGGGGACAATCAATGTGATGGAACACCTCCCCCGGCAGCTGTTCCCGAGTTGGAAGAATACGCTGCCGCGCTGTTCCTGGGCCTGGCGTTGTTGATCGGCTGGAAGGCCCGTCGAAATCTCCGCACATCAACCGTCTGACCAGCTTCATGAATTTGTCCGATTGAGGTACACCTCAAACTGACGTCAGGTGAACCACCGGATACTGCTGTCAGACAGGGTGGTCCACGTCATTTCTTGACAGGTGTCGGAAACGGTCTTAGAGATGACCTGACACTTTCAGGAGGACTATGGCATCCCAGGGACAACGCATCGGTTATCTCCGCGTCAGCAGTGCCGACCAGAACCCCGACCGGCAACTGGAAGGGCAGACGCTCGACCGGAAGTTCATCGACAAGGCTTCCGGCAAGGACATCGAGCGTCCTCAGTTGCAGGCCCTGATCCAGTATGCCCGTGACGGGGATACGATCCTCGTTCACAGCATGGACCGCCTGGCCCGGAACATCGATGACCTGTTGCAGCTGGTGAAGGATTTCACCAGACAGGGAATCGTGGTCGAGTTCCTGAGCGAGAACCTGCGGTTCACCGGTCAGGACAGCCCGATGTCGCAACTCATGCTGACGGTGCTGGGAGCGGTCTCCCAGTTCGAACGGGATTTGATCGGAGAACGCCAGCGGGAAGGGATCGCTCTGGCGAAACAACGGGGGACCTATCGCGGCCGCAACCGCAAACTTTCGGCCGACCAGATTCCCGAACTGGTGCAACGGGCGACCGCTGGCGAAAGCAAAGCGGCGCTGGCCCGTGACTACGGCCTCAGCCGGGAAACCGTCTATCAATATCTCAGGCAGGCCAAGCCCTCCGAACCGGCCGCCTGATGGACCACTTGCTGACGGTCCGGCTCGAAGCCCATTACCCCGAACGAAATCATCATCGGTTCTATGAACTGGCCCTCGGCCTCGATCTGTTCGGACTCTGGACGTTGACCGTCCATCACGGCCGCACCGGCCGACCGGGACATCAACGATCGTTTTCCAGCAGCGATCTGCAAACCCTGCAAACACAGATTCGCCGGTGTCTGATCGTCCGGGAATCGGCTCCCCGGCGTCTCGGCTGCCGGTATCAGCTAGTGAATCTCAGCCAGGACGACGATTTGCTCATCGAAGACTGGCTGCCGGAAGCGTGGCTTCAGCCATTTCGGTAACGAAGAGGATTTCCGCACAGGCACACGGCCCATCAGGCCGACCGGATGAAGGCATCACAGTCTCTGCAGAAATCAGGGAAAAACTCAGCGCCCTCGTGGTCGCGGCGCGCGTTGAAGAGCCTCATGAAGACATCGGCAGAGTTCCTCATCATTTCCAACCAAAGCTCCCCCATCTTCCACGTTCAGGTTCTTGAGCATGGCTTCATAACGATCCCATATCCGGTGAGTTTCCGGAGTTCCCAAATCAGGTGGCCCGACACAATATCGAAGTTCCGATTCGTCACTTTCCAGCAGAACGTCCAGTGTTGCCAGAAATTGGTAAGGCTCCAGTTGGTAGCGTCCGGCCAGTTCATTGACCTTCATGAGAATGGCGACTTGGGAATTATCCAGCATCTTGTTCCGACACGATGAGTGATTAACTTATGCAGTATCGGAAAAATATCTTAATAAACCGTCAATCGGGCGCAGCTTGTTATCAATTCATCCGCGACGATTTCCCAGTACAAAGCATTGATACCAGGCAATGAGTTCTTTGGCGACGGCAGACGGACCAGTGATTTTGAGAGTGCCACGCCTGTCTTTCGCCGTGTGCACCAGATCCAATCCGAAATAGTCTTCTAATCGGCGAATCAGTCTGCGAGCCCCTTTGGCATCCCCGGCATGCAGGCGCTTTCCGGTTTCATTTAATGATCCGCTTTGAACATAGGAGCGTAAGACTTCCAGGCAATGGAACACCTGAAAGCGAACCTGACGAGGGTTGTCGATCAATTGCCGCAAGCGTTGCTTGATCCTCTCATCCAGGACCAGGGAACGGGACAGATCTTCAGCATGCTCTCCCAGAGTGCTGGCGATGCAGGCGTGATATCGCTGTTGCGAAGAGAACACCACTTCAATCGGAACCCGCGCGCTGCGAACGCTGACGATTTCCCCCGACCGGGGATGCAACTCCAGCGTGAACATCTCCGCCATTCCCTGACCGGATAGGGCCACCCAGTCGATCAGCATCCCGGTATGCAGCTGAGAACTGACCCGTAGCGGAAATCCGGCCGGAATCCAGCCCTTATCAATCTGTTCGCGGTGTTCCTCGGGATCAGCCGCACACCAGGTATCGAACATGCCAGCCTGCAAGACGTAACCATTCGACACTTCACGGGAACGGCTCATCCGCACCAGTCCAGTGGCGGAATTTCCCTGAGCATCGACCATGACGAGTGATTTTCGTGGAAGGAGAACATGGGGACCATGCTTCAGGCTGCTCCGGAACTCGTAATTTCCAACGTGTGATTTGAGCGAGGGGAGATTCCATTCCGCAGGCCAGGGGGCCATCCGCAGCTCAGGAGCTTGAATGCTCAACGGATCACGACAGCCCTCGAAGTGAATCCACGCGGCCGCATTTCCGCGTTTGGCAAAGAACTGCCTCATCATCTGCAGGCATCCGGGCCGCAAGCGTTTCCAGGACTCGTGTGTGTGGAGTCCCAGTCCTGCGGCCACCCAGTCCAGCGGAGCGGCGGGATGATCCGTGAACCGCTCGGCGGTGGACAGCAGCCCCCCATGCTGGTTGACGCAATACGCAGGAACGTCAGACGCCAGGGGCATCTTGTCCTGAAACGGACGGTCGGAACGCTGGCCGTGCAGATCGTGCAGGCGGTTCCAGAGTGGTCGAGCGGAGTTCATCAATGAGTTCCTTCGGAGTCAGTGTTGCGGTGATGATGTCCTTGTGGTTCTGGAGCCCTGCCCGGCCGGGAAGAGGATGGCGGAGGTTAGGGCGCGTGCTTGTCGCGGCGCCCCAATCGACCCCCAAAGAATTCCTCATAGGATTCCATTGTCGATCAGGCACACGGGCCACCGTGGTGATCGACAGAGAACACGAAAAGAATCGGTTCTCTGAGAAAACCGGTCGTGTTCGGCTGGAGCAAGCATGCTGGGATCTGGCTCCCCGTATTGTCACGGGTGGCAGATCTCCGTTCAAGGCCGAATGAGTCAGCGGATCACATTCGGCCTGTCTTCTTCGATCCGCATGTAAGGAACGTGATCGCCATGAATGATCGAACCAAAGCCGTTTTACTGATTGTGGCTGCTGTGCTGTATGTGATCTCACCGCTCGACTTCATTCCTGATCCGCTGCTGGGGATTGGGCAACTGGATGATCTGGTGATCGGCATTATGGGCTTCCGTAACGCCAAAGGATTGCTGACCGGGGAATGCTGATGCAGCCTCTCCTGGCGAGGGGCGGTGCGTTCTCCGGGAATCACCGCTCCTCCTTTCTCTCCCTCATTCTGTAACAGGAGTTCCTGTCATGAGCCGCGAACAGATTCAATACCTCTCGCTGGACCAGATTCAAACCGTCAGCCAGGTACGAACGCACTTCGATGAAGAGGCGATTCACGGACTAGCGATAAGCCTCAAGGAACTGGGCCAACTGCAACCGATCCGAGTCCGCAAGGTCGGTGACACGTACATTGTCGTTGATGGTGAACGCCGCCGTCGGGCCGCCCCTAAGGCCGGGATGACGACCATCGCCGTGATCATCGAAGAGAAAGATCTCAATGACGGGGAAGTGATTCAGCGACAGCTGATCGCCAATTGCCAGCGGGAGGATCTTTCCGCGATGGAAAAAGCCCGTGCCCTCCAGCGACTCATGGAAACCACTGGCTGGAATGCCTCTCAAGCCGCCGCCAAGCTCGGCCTCTCCAACGCGACTGCCACACGTCTGTTGTCACTTCTCTCTCTGCCGATGGCCTTGCAACAGAAAGTGGACCAGGGCCAAATCGCGGTCAGTGCGGCCTATGAACTAGCGAAAGTGAGCGATGCCGACCGGCAGACCGAACTGAGTCAGCAGGTCGAGTGCGGCCGACTTACCCGTGATGCTCTGACCGGTGCGCTCAAGGCGGAACGCAAAGAGCCGTCCACATCAGCGATGCCTTCCCGTGCGACCGCCGTCTTGGCTCCCGGCCGGTCGATCACTGTTACCAGTGACGGTCTGGATCTGGAACGGTTCATTTCCCTCATCGAGGACCTGCTCGCCAAAGCCAGGAAGGTTCGGCCCCAGGGCGTCGAACTGTCCACATTCATCAAGATGCTTCGGGATCAGTCGAAGGCCGCCATCTGACACACTTCCATTTCAACAGGAGAAATCTCATGTGGTCATTATTGAGTCGCCGTGCCCGACTGCGGCAGTGGGATCTGGCGACACCGATCCTGTCGTTCTCAAAACACGATCACTGGACGATCGGCGATGCCTGTCAGGGAACGCAGACTTTCGGAAGTACCGGCAGTGGCAAATCGACCGGAACAATGGCGGCGATCTGTGAGTCTTTTCTGAATGCTGGATTCGGCGGGATTTTCTTCACTGTCAAGCCGGATGATCGGCAGACTTACGAAGCCTACTGCCGGAAAACCGGCCGACTGCACGATCTGATCGTCTTCGGAATCAACGAACCGTGGCGCTATAACCCGATCGATGCCGAACTCCAGCGACAGGATGCGGGGGCCGGGTTGACGGAAAACATCGTCGCGTTGCTCAGTACCTTGCTCGAAGTCTGCGAACGCAGTTCCGGGCAGGATGGCCGGGACGATTCCGGCTACTGGAAGCGGACCAACCGCCAGTTGATGCGGAACACCATCGACTTGTTGGCGATGGCGACCGGTCGTCTGTCGGTTGAAGATCTCTATCGAGTGGTGGTCTCGGCGGCCGGTTCTCCCGAACAGGTCCGCTCGCCGGAGTGGCGGGAGAGTTCGTTCTGCTTCCAGTGTTTGCAGCAAGCCGATTGCCCCGCGAACCGGGACCACAAATCGCATGACCTGAACATCGTCGTCGATTTCTTTCTGGTCGAGTGGCCGAACCTCAGCGAAAAGACCCGCAGCATCGTCCTCAGCACGTTCACCAGCATGCTCGATGTCCTCAATCGTGGCACCATCCGGCAACTCATGGGTGGTGAAACGAATCTCACTCCCGAAGCGGCTCTGGATGGCAAGATCATCATCCTCGATTTGCCCATCAAGCAATTCGGCGAGGTTGGCACGTATGTGCAAATCCTCTGGAAATACTGCTTTCAGCGGGCCATGGAACGGCGGAACGTCCGCGACAATCCCCGGCCAGTGTTCCTGGTCTGCGATGAAAGCCATCTGCTGGCAGTTTCGTCCGACCAGATGTTTCAGACAACGGCGCGGAGTTCCCGTGTGGCGACCGTCTATGCGACTCAGAGTATCTCGAACTATCTGTCCGTGTTCGGAGACAAGGCGGAAGCCGAAGTTCACAGCCTGCTCGGGAATCTACAATCACAGTTTTTTCATCAGCAGGCGGATATCAAAACCAACCAGTATGCGGCGGAGCTGATCGGCCGCACCCGGCAGTTCTTCTCGAACGCCAGCCACAGTTATCAACCGACCGATTTCCTGGACTCATTACTGGGGATGTCTCATCCGCAAAGCAGTGCCGGTGTGAGTGAGTCCATGGAATACGAAGTCCAACCCAGTGTCTTCGCGGGTCTCCGCAAAGGGGGACCGCCGCACTGGTCCGTGGACGCCATCCTCTATCAGGGAGGACGTCGGTTCCATGAAACGGGTCGTCCCTGGCGACCCGTGACCTTCCGCCAGCAGTTCTAACGAGCATTCCGGCCTCGTCGGTTTGAAAGTTCTTGACCCCCGTTTGCGCTCAAGGTGCGCGCTGACATCACCTTCAAGGAGTTATTGCGATGCAACCCACACACTCACAACCACCATTGGCCGATGCCCGACAAGGGATGGGATTCCTCATCCTGCTCATCAATGCCTGGGCGGATTCCTGTCTGGTCTTCCTGCGATACCGGTTCGGCTCGCGGTTTCGGGAGAACAACGGCGTCTGGGCCGTCCTGTTGATCTTCGTCTGGGCCGGGTTCTTTGCGGAATACGATCAGGGTTATCAGTCCATGATGGTGTTCCTGGGATTGTACGTCTTTGCGAGTGCCTGCCATCAGTTGATGGCCCAGTGGCGGTACTTCCGCAAGATCTCGAATCAGGAACATTCTCGTTATTCGGGGTATCCCCGCCTGCTGAAGAATTTTCCCTGGTTCTCGGAAGCGACCATCAAGCTCAAGGTCGAACCGATCTTCGTGCTCCTGGTGGGCTTGATGCTCCTGCTGATCAGCATCCCCCTGGGACTGTATCTCATCGTGGGGTCCTTCTGCCTGAACCTCTCGGTCTCACTCGTCGAGATCTGGTACCGCAAACAGGCTGAGCGGATGCATGACCAGATGGTCGAGCAACAACAGCTGTCCGAACGATTTCGCGAGCTCCGCGAAGGCCGTTTCTAAACCCTTTTTTTGAAAGGAAATGAATGATGTCCAGTGAGCCCACCAAATGGGGGTCGGAACACGCGTCGGCGATGTTCCGGCAGGGACTGCGTGAACTGCGCGGTGCCCTGTATCCCGAATCGAACGTCGCCCAACAACCGGAGTACGGCTTGTATGGGACTGTCACTCCCGGTGAGGTCGCCGCCTCACGGCGCGACTCCATTGTGGATGAAAAATTGCAACAACTCGACAACCAACCGGTCCCCGAACGGGACCACAAAGACCGAGAAAGGGATGATTAGTCATGCTGGAAAACTTTGCAGACCTGCTGTGTAACACCCTCAATGTGATCGAAAAACTGTTCGTAACCTGGCTGGCGACGGTGCTGGCCATTCTGACCGTCCTGGGGCTGCTGGGGCTGATATTCAGCTCCATGGCTCACCACAACCCGGACGCCTTGCGGGATTTCGCCTATGGCGTGGGTCGCATCCTGGGCATGCCAGCCGATTGAAGCGTGCCTGAGTTCAGACCGGTGCAGGCAATCCCAAGTCTGCGCCGGTCTGTTTCTCCGCCATGCCTCTCCTTGAGAGCTTCAACGTGAAACAGGAGTTCCCATGCCAGATCCTCCTTTATCCATCGACTCATTGGCCCGGAAAACGGCCATGCACTGCCGCCGTGTCATTCAGTCCTGCCTGCGGGAAGAAGAGTGGCGCGACGCTGATAACGAGTTCTACGAAATCATCCGCCGGGCACTGCTCGAACTGCTCCAGAACGACAATCCTTCTCAAGCTTGAAAGAGAACCATCCCATGTCCCGCCGCAATCGAAAACCCGATTGCCAGCCACCGGAAACGGCAGCGTCATCGCTGCGTCTTCCGTCCGGGACACCGGCATGGATCACTCCGGAGTTGGTCGAGCTGACATTGAAAACCTGGCAACCGTATTACCGGGAACCGCTCTCCATCGATGAGGCCATCGGCATGATCCGGAGCGCCGGTCTGATGTTTGATGCCCTGTCACCACTGGAACCGAAAGGATGAAAACGATGTCTGAGCAGAATGGGAATCCGGGAACGCCGGGACAGTCCTGGCTGGATGACAAGCTGGTCCGTCTCAATGCGGTCTATCAGCGCTTCGGGCGGGATGGATTAAAGGATTATGCGCTCCAGGATGTCAGCCTGCTGCTGTCCGCGAAGGAACTGAAGTTCCGGGACACCCCCAAAGGCCGAGAACTACCCGAAATGCAGAAGGCAGAAAATCGTCGCTTGGAACTGGAGATCAAAGACCTGACCTGCCACCTCAATTCCCATCTGGCTGGTGCCAGCCTGCATCAGGGACGGAACTTCTCCGCTGGCCCGCGACCGACCATTGATCGTGCCATCGAGCGCAGCAAGTTCCGGCAACACTCTCCCGACCGGGGCCGCGACCGGGATCGAGACTAATTGTTCCCATCACGCTTCGTTATGGATGCAGAAAATTTCTGGTGATCACAGCCAGCCAGAAGGGGATGAATCTCCCAGACCACCGGGAAAGCGGATAGAATTGAGGCGGTTAAAGTTTCTTGTTCCCGCATTTCTCGGAGCCATCCCATGAAACAGTTCGTCGCATTGGCCCGTGTCAGTAGCCGGGAACAGGAACGCGAAGGCTTTTCGCTGGAAGTGCAAGAAGACGCCCTCAAACGCTACGCCGATCAGGCAGGCGGTGAGATCGTCAAGTTCTTTAAGATCGCGGAAACCGCCAGCAAAGGTGAAGAACGGAAATCGTTCCGAGAACTGATCGCCTACGCCAAGAAGAACGCTTTCGCTCTCGACGGCCTGCTGTTCTACAAGGTCGACCGGGCTTCTCGGAATCTGTTCGATTACGTCGAACTCGAACGGCTTGAGTCCGAATACAACTTGCCGTTCATTTCGGTTTCACAGCCGACCGAAAACACTCCTGCCGGTCGGATGATGCGGCGCACACTGGCCAACATGGCCAGCTTCTACACCGAACAGCAATCGGTCGATGTCCGTGAAGGCTTGGCCAGACGTGTCAAAGAAGGCTGGTTCGTCGGCCTCGCTCCCTATGGCTACTGCAATGCCCGCAAAGACGGTCGGGGAATCATTGAGATCGATCCCGAACCCGCCGCCAACGTCAAACGCATTTTTCACCTGTACGCCTATGAGAACTGCACGCTCGATGGTCTGGTGGACAAGATCAAGGCCGAAGGCCGTCTCTGGCGGAAGGCCCAGCCGACATTCCCTCGCAGCTCGATCGCCAACATTCTCAAGGACCGAGCCTACATCGGCGAGCTGGAATACAAGGGGAACTGGTATCCCGGCAAACACGAGCCACTCATCGATCGGGCCACCTGGGACCGGGTGCAGGCGTTGCTGGGCGGCTCCATCTACCAGGCCACCACGCTGACCTATGCCGGGCAATTCATGACCTGCGGTCACTGCGGCCATCCGATCACCGGTGAGCTGGTCAAAAAGAAGCGGAAGGACGGCGGTATCAACGAGCATGTCTACTACCGCTGTGCTCGGTACACGAAGCCGGGACATCCTCGTATTCGAGTGAAGGAAGCGGACATCGAAGCCCAGGTGCTGGCCCTGTTCGACAAGATGAAGGTCGAAGACGCATCGGTCCGGGACTGGTTCAAGGCGGTATTGCGGTCCCAGACCAAAGACGCCCAAGCCGATTCAGCGGCTCAGCAGACCGAACTGCTCCGCCAGCGGACGTTGCTCACAGGGCAGCAGGACCGCCTGATCAACATGCGGCTGGATGAAGAACTCGACCAGGAGCTGTTCGCCAAGAAACACCAGCAGATCCGCGACCGGCTGGCGTCCATCAAGCTGCAACTGGACGTGCTGGACCGCTCGAAGGACGAAACGGCCGAGTTAGCGGTGAAAGTGTTTGAACTCTCGCAAACCCTGAAAGAGAAATGGCTTACCGCGGACTACGCCACCAAACGCCGATTGCTCGAAATCGTCTGTTTGAACTGCACCCTCGACGGCGTAACCCTATGCCCTGAAATCAGAAAGCCCTTCGACGTCCTCGCCGAAGGGCTTGTTTCTGAAAATAGTCGGAGCGACAAGATTTGAACTTGCGACCTCTTGACCCCCAGTCAAGCGCGCTACCAGGCTGCGCTACGCCCCGATTTGCTTTTGCAGGAAGACTTTTCGTCTTTACCTCCAAAGCGTCCGGATGTTAGTGGGGGGGATCGGCTGTTGTCAATTGCTGATTGGGGATCAAATGTTCAGGCGTTGGAACTTTCAACTCGGCACAGCGTCAAACACCCTGTGAGATTCAAGTTGACGTCCCATTCCCGCCTCTGTATTCGCAGGCACCTCACGCAATCTGTACGGGGAGACTCGCGGAAATGAAGTTTTTCAGTTTGACGGGTGAGAGTAGAGCCATGCTCCGATGCGGACGTAAACTTGCCCGCAGACTGGCCTCATTGAATCGGCTGTCGAGCTGTTCCTGAAATTTTTGTTTGTGCTGAGTTCATGATGAAGCGACAGTGGTGTCGCTTCTGTTTGTCTTCGACGAGAACTTCAGTGGGATATCGGGGTTGAGAGGGAGACGGCTGTGAATATTGAGATTGTGTCGATCCAGATTGGGCGTGCGAAGATGTTCGATGGCGTGGACGACTCTGGAGGCGATTCCAAACCGTGGTCATCCGCAATTATCAAGGAGCAGATCTCCTCACCAGTGTACGTCGATTACACAAATCTCGTTGGTGATGAACAGGCTGACCGGAAGCATCACGGAGGAGTCGATAAGGCGATTCTCGGATATGCAGCCAGGCACTACGAGAGTTGGAAACAAGATCTCCCTGACATTCCATTCTCCTTTGGGGCGTTTGGAGAAAATCTGACACTCGACGGAGTCGATGAATCTGAATGTTGCATCGGGGATGTGTACTCTGTCGGTGACTGCCAATTGCAGATATCCCAGCCACGCCAGCCATGCTGGAAATTGTCTCGGCGCTGGAATGTGCCCCGCCTTGCGATTCAGGTTCAAAAGAATGGCCGCACCGGTTGGTACTATCGAGTGCTGCAGCCCGGAATGATCGCCCCTGGAATGCCGGTTCAACTGGAGGATCGGCCCCACCCGCGGTTTACAGTTTCGTTTGCGAGTTCCGTCATGTATGCAAACCCTCGCGACCGGGAACTTGATCTCGAACTGGCGGCCTGCCCTGCCCTCTCTGAGTCATGGAAATCCACCCTCGGCGAGCGAGCTCTGAAAGGAATCGAAAAGGACTCTGGAAAGCGTCTCTACGGAAGGTGAACCGCAAGCAACCGAATGAAATCACTTCGTTTCCGGAGAGGGTTCCGATTCAAGCCCCACGGTGTTCACGGAAATCACGCGGTAAGTGTGCTCTTTCCCTTCGACAGGATTCGGATCGACAAATTTCATCTCTTTCAATGGCTGAGTCGGCGTGTCGCTATAGGTGAGGTTTTGAAACAACTTTCTGCCAAATGGGTTCTGTTGAGCTTCAGGATAGTGAGCGATTCGTTCGCCATCCCGTTCGATTAAGAAGCCCGCTAAACCGCTTTCAAGGTCGGCCTCGGCCTGCCATGTCAATGTGTGATCAACCAGCTTGACATTAGTGGGTGCCTTAGGGGGCGACGCGTCTGTGATCTTCGTGTCATGGTTGTATTTCACCCATGCATCAGCAATCTCTGCGTTGGGGAGCCAACAGGTCGTGAGGCTTGGATTGTTTCTCACTGATTCAGGGATTCCAGTATGCTTTTGCAGCCGAACAGGGAGATGTTGATCGTCTTTCATGGGCTTGAGCGGCTCTCCAAGCTGCTCGGGGAGGCGGGCTGTTAAGCACGCATCCAGCCAGAGAATTGCGAGGTACCTCTGATTTCCACAGTCGTGCGAAGAAATCGGATCGAGCGAGACGCTGACCAAAGCTCCGCGGGGGCGGAGGATGTTGAAGAATTCGACATTTGCTGACCAGACTCTGGCAAATGGTCCGGTTGTTGATTCGAAGCCTTCCTGAATTCCGACGTTGCACATCATCGGAACGCTGAGAACCTGGTCAGGAATTAAATGGGGCTGAATCGCACCTTGAGCTGATTGACCTTCGAGGAGAGGGACTCCAGACCTAAGCCATGCTGCGGCAACTCGCTCAGGATGGAGTAGCGCCATGCCGCCTGCCCAGTGACCTCCTCCGCTGTGCCCCCAAATTGCCCATGGGACTTCAGCCAGTTCGGCATGGCCGGATTGTTTCCCCAGATCTGCGAGTGATCTTTGAAAGGCTGCGTCGGACCCGTTTCGAGGGTCACACCAGTTCTGGCATTCCTCGTTGTCCCGTTGCTCGTAAGCGGCGGCGAGAAGTGCGCAATCATGCTTGCGGGCGAGAGCCTGCCAGTGAAGATCGTACGCTCCTGTCAATCCTGACTGGCACGATCCTTCCCCGCATCCATGTTGATGAACAATAACTCCACGCAGCTTTTGGACACCCTCTGGAATCCAGACTGTGTAATTCACAGGGTACTTCAGTTCGCCCGGAGCCTCTGATGCCTCGTAACGCACCCTGTAGTACGGTGGGTTCGCTTCGGGGTAAACATCGTATGGAGGATGTTGAGAAAAGGCAGGAGCAGCCTGTGTAATTAGTAGGAGCATGCAAAACGCGACGTGCAGCCATTGCACGCCTGAAGAAAACGAAAAACTCAAATTGAACATGCTGTGCTCCGGATCATGTGAATGCGATCCGCACGTTCATATCATCCGACGGTATTGAATTCAATTCGGTCGAGAGTGGCGTTGGTAATGCGTTCACATTTTCGAAACGTCAAATAAAAAATCCTGCCTTGTTGCACTGGTAAGAGTGGCAACAAGGCAGGATTCAATCGATGATGGAGATTAGTTAACGACTACGGCGTGCAGTCGCTCCCCTTCACGCAAAGTCCGGGAGCACCTTGGCAGCGGCAAGTTGCATTCTGGTAGCAACGTGGAGCAGTTGGAACGCATTTGTACCAGCAGTTCGTCAGGCCGAAGCACCCTGTTGGCAGAGGCTTTCTGCAATAATCATCCGGGCAGCAGGTTGGGACTGGGCATGGAGCTGGACGTGGCTCGCAGCACTCTTTCTGACATCCCTTCTGGCAGCCCTTGTTACAGGCTTTCTTTGCTCCCCAATTGGCAAACAGGTTCCATGATTTGGCCTTGGCTGGTGCGGCGGTAGCAACTTTGGAGTCGCAAGTTTCGCTGCCGAAGCCGACCTGAGTCAGCGTCATGGTGGCAATCAGTACGATGGCAATGTGCATCAGATTGCGTGTCATTCCGTTCAGATTCATCGTGCTAGAAGTCATCATTATTCATTTTCTTTCACAGCTGGAACCGGAACAGGCTCAACAAGGGGAACGTGAACTGGGTCACCTGGAATTTCGCTCCAGTCAGTTGGGGATGAAACCGAGACTGTCACTGCGGCTTGATTGTTCAGTCGTAGTTCCCATCCGCCGCCGAGTGCCTTGTAGAGTTGAACGAGGGACTTGGCAGAATTCCCTTGAGCAGCGGCGAGTGCTTCCTGCTGACTGAGGAGTAGCTGTTGAACTGTGAACAAGCGGTTAAAGTCGATTTCACCTTCACGATACTTAATCTGAGCAACTCGCTCCGCGTCAGCCGCTTCCAGGGCACTCTTGTCGAGAACCTCGACCTGATTGAGGTAGTGACGGTATGCCACAATCGCGTTTTCAGCTTCCTCGTTCGCGTTGAGGATTGTTTGCTGGTACGTCGCAACCAAGGCTTGGAAGCGGGCGTCGTGAACACGAACGTTGTTGAGCAAGCGGCCATAGTTCAGCACGTTCCAGCGGAATTGCGGTCCAATCGAACCACCAAACGCACTGGTTTTGAACATGTCGGAGAACTCTGCCGCACTCCAGCTGAGCTGGCCGTTGATCGAAATGTGTGGATACAGTTCGGATTCAGCAAAGCCAATTTCAGCGCTCTGAGCTGCAACAAGTCGTTCTGCACGACGAACGTCGGGACGACGCCAGACCAGTTCCGCTGGAACTCCGACTGCCACAGACGGAGGTGGAACCGGGATGTCCCGTTCACCTTCCAGAATGTATGTCAGATCGTGTGGAGGCATCCCCAGTAGTACGCACAATCGGTTTTCAACCTGTCGGCGGGCAATTTCCAGCTGTTCGACAACAGCCAGTGTATTACCGAGGTTGGCCTTCGCTTGAGGGGTGTCGAGTTCGCTGTTGACGGCTCTTGCATCGAAGCGGACCTGAGCAACTCGCACACTCTCGCTTTGCAATGTCGCGTTTGTCTTCGCCACATTCAGTCGTCGATCGAGTGTTCGCAGCTCCACATAACTCGAGGCAACGTCGCCAACGAGAATCACGAGGACGTCGTCAAAATTCTCGATCGATGCATCGAGTTGTGCGTCTGCGGTTTCAATCGCTCTGCGGAATCGACCCCAGAAGTCGAGTTCCCATGTCAACGAAGAGCCGATCTGCCAGTTATCAAAGCGAGGAAACGCGAACGCTCCAAACGCACTCTGCTGACTGGTCTGAGTTCGGGTATAACCGCCGAGGACGGCCTGATCTTGCGGGAACAGATTCCCAGCCACCACAGCTCGCATAGCCTGTGCTTCCTGAATACGGAAGCCAGCTTCGCGAAGTGTAATGTTCTGGGTATAGGCTGTATTCACCAATCGATCGAGGACGGGATCATTGAAGATCGTCCACCAGTTACGAAGGTCTGGCTGAACGGTTGACAGTTTACTGTCTTGTGAATCGATCCACTCATTCGCGACAGGGGCAGCTGCACGCTTGTAGTTCGGACCGACTTTGAATCCGTTATCGACGTACTCTTTGAGACTCGTACATCCTGATGCACATGCCAGTGATACCAGGCAGGCAGGAATGAGTTTGCCGAGTCGCCTTGGGCGCCAAGTCATTTGAAAGATCCTCCGTGAAGTCAACTCTGCCCGGTTGATCCTTCAACCCTCTCTGAAAAGTTCTGGAGAGGCAGTGGGCAGTTGTATGAGTGAGGCCGGTAAAGCCATCCCTGATGTTTTTCGTCAGTTGTTTCTCGGATACTCAACAATCTCATCCTGCATGCGGCGACGATTTCAGACATCGTGCCTGAAGTATGAGTTGGTCCGGTTGTTCCGAAAAAGCCTGAAGCACCGAATACACTGTTGGGTGTAGATTGGTCGCTGTTTTGCGGCCTGGAGTGGCCGCAACCTTTTTGCAGAGCACCTAGTTTTACTGTTGTGAGCACGTGTTAATGTAGATTTGATTCGAAAATCATGAATGCGATTTGCCGACGACACTGGAGAAAGTGCTTGCACATGCGGTGCGGAGAATGGCTGAATCAACGGCCGTGAGGGTCACGGGGATTGCAATAGGCCACGGCATTTCGCGAATTATCGCTTCAGCCGGTGCAATCGATTTTTCCCGTCAACGCAATTGTGACTCCCGCTGTACCTGTGTAAGGAGATGTTCTTGTCGATTAGGGCGATTTTGACGGCAGTCGCGCCATCATAGCCGTCCTCCCCTCAACGTGATGATGGACTTGAGTGGCCTCGAAATCCTCGATGTTCAACCTATTCACCATAAGTGACGGCGCGAGTCGAGACTCGCGCCTAAGTGATCGCCATGCATTGGCTTTCAAGATCCAACACGGCACGCTGCAAGGTTCTGTTTCGGTGTAGGATCAACTGCGACTGAGCTCAGTCTTGAACGCAGACCATCAGTCACAGTTGCCGGACTCGTGAGGGCACTTTTTCTTTGGAGTTCAGTTCACTGCTGCAGATAGAATCGAGGCCTCTCATTGTGGGCTGTGCAGGTGATGCTGACGTATTTGGATCGTCAAAATTTTTTTCGCTCGCTGCATGTGGATCTGTCGCTTCGAGGTGTTGAAGTGTCAATCACTGAAGTCTCGATTCGATTCGGACACACATTGCTTCTGAATCACAGTCTGCAAGCCGTTGTGTGGATGAACAATGACATTCAATCGATGAGGGTTTTGACGCGATGTTCACAGTTCTGAAACTGTGCGGGGACATCAATAACACTGCCCTGCTTTGTCTCGTGATTATTGAAAGAGATGGAAGAGCAAATCAACGGGATGCGACCGCTTTACGGCTGCATACGATGGAAAAGCGGTCGGCAAACTGGATGGTAATTAGTTTTGTAGAAGGCTGATCATTATTGGTATTTAGCATCGCTGTTTATTGTGTGGCCACGTGAGTGTACTTCTGTGGCGTGACGTCCGTTATTCTCGAACTTCAGTCGCGTGCGATTGGAAATGACCGAGTAAGTAGAGGCAGGGGTTTACGCGAACGCAACCGAAGGAGTCGCAGCTTGACAGCAGAGTTGCCTGGAGAATCGGCTGGGGATCAACGAATTATTTGCGGCGAAACCTGATATCAATCGACCATTCTCAAGAAGGGAATTGCACTTTGTGCAATGAAATATTGCAAAGTATTTCCGTGAGGTGGTTCGCAAAATCAACATTGGTTCGTATGATCAATGTCGCTGCTCCGCATTAACTTTGGTTTCAATCGATCCACTCTTCTTAAGTTTTTAGTGCGCTTACTCCACGTGTTATTTTCACTCGTTTCAAGAGGAAACAGGAGTTCTCTATGAGCATTTTCCCCAAGTGCCAACGCCGCTGTTGTAGTTCGACTACTTCCCAATCCAGTTCATTGACCTCAAAAACAAAATTACGTGGGTTTACGCTAATCGAGTTACTGGTCGTGATTGCGATCATCGCTGTCTTGATCGCGCTACTTCTGCCTGCGGTTCAGCAGGCGCGTGAGGCAGCACGAAGGAGTCAGTGCAAAAACAACATGAAGCAGCTAGGGTTGGCTCTTCATAACTACCACGACACCATGAACACGCTCCCGCCGTCTGCAATCGGCCGCTGCTCGAACCCGCTGCTCAACCATAATGGCTGGTTATTTCTTCTCCCCGGAATCGAGCAAGGGACTCTGTATAACAAGTATAATTTCTCAACGACATCATCGGCGTTTTCTTCTTCTGAGGCCATACCGAGTGGCTCTCAGTACACGATGAATGTCGATCCTGCTACGAACGACAACGCGATGGTTGTGAAAACAATCATTCCTGCGTTTGTTTGTCCATCCGATCCAGGAGTTCGTCACACACCCGATCCCAGCAATCACTACGGAATTTCTCCGGGGAATACCGGAACCGGTGGTGCTCGAACGAACTATGATTTCAGCGCAATGGGCTGGGTCACTGGTCCCTGCGAAGTTTGGGGAACGACCCCTCTCGAATATCGAACCATGTTCGGAGACGGAAGTCGCTGCCGATTCGGCGACATTACCGACGGTAGCAGCAACACAATCGCAATCGCTGAAACACTCATGACCGTCTTCAACGGACAGTCGCCAAACTGGGGTTACCGCGGATGGGCGCAGCCCGGGATCGACATTGCGAACAACAACATCAACGACTGGAATTGGGGATACGACGGACACGTTCGACGCGTTGGTCTGCTCGGCTCTTGGGGACGTCCTGGAAGCCTGCACGTCGGGGGGATGCACATCCTTCTTGGTGATGGATCGGTTCGATTTATCAGCGAGAATATGAGCTCGGTTACCCGCCGAAACCTCACATTTATCGGAGATGGCGGAATCGTTGGAGAGTTCTAGACCAACACGTTCATGTCCGCATTGCGATTGATGTTTCGTCGTTTGAAGTCATGGAGTTTCATCATGAAGTTAACACAGTCATTGAAGTCGATGACCTTAGCATTTCTCTCGGCAGCGACTCTCTCAGGGTGTGGAAGCGGGGTTCCAGCAGTAAAAGCACCAGCGACAGTTCCAGTGTCAGGAGTCGTTACCAAAAACGGCTCCCCCTTGTCCGACGCGAAAGTGATTTTCATCCCCACTACAGAAGCTCAAGGGAGCGAATGTGCCGGGATCACTGACGCCGAAGGAAAATTTGAGCTCGCTCAAATTCGGGGTGGAAACGGGGCTCCTCCGGGCGCATACAGAGTCGCTGTGAGCCACTACATCGGACCGGGGGGGAAGAAAATCGACAGAAGTCCCGGCGCTCCGCCGCCGACCAACCAAGGGGGATTCGAGTCTCTTCCTCCGCGATACAGCAACTTCAATCGCACAGAATTGAAGGCCGATGTTCCTTCTGAAGGGGGAACATTCACGTTCGACCTCAAAGGCAAATAGTCCTTCGCGTCCAGGGCAACAGCCAAAAGAGGAGTCAGCACACATGCTGGCTCCTCTTTTGCGTTTGCGGTGTACGTTTGAACTCGGTGTGACGGGTCAACTTTTCAGGACAGCGAGTGCGCCGGTGAAATTTCTTGCCTGTAGGATTCGGCCCAGAATCTTCTCATTCTGAAACGCTTCGGCGATAATCGCGTTCAGTTGGAGTTGATTGTAATTGCTCCGCTCATCAGGAGTCAGCACGAGAAAAATCATGTGGGCGAGAGTCTGGTCAGGAGCACCAAAGTCAACTCCAGCCTCTGAGATGCCGACGGCGAGGATCGGAGCCGCAAGGCCCGAGATTTGAGCATGAGGAATCGAGATGCCCTTCCCGATCCCCGAGGAATTGGCAGCTTCGCGGTCTAAAACCGCTGAAATCGCTTCATTTGCATCGACCTTGTTGACGCTACACGCGACGTGCGCGAGCTCTTCGATGACTTCGCGTCGAGTCCTCCCTTTCAGCCGATGAATATATCGATGTTTGGAAAGCATATTTGCCAGAGTTGCTCGTCGCGATTGCCCAAGAATCAGCTGAAGCATCGGGCCGCCCAGAATCGATGTGACAATCGCCATGATCACCAGCGCCACGAATAGCGACTCTCCAATCACCCCAGCTTCGAGGGCCAGCATTCCCAAAATGATCTCCATCGCCCCTCGAGCGTTCATCCCGAATCCGATGCCCCACCGCTCGCGCGTCGGCAACCCTGCCCAGGCTGCCCCAATCCAGCATCCGATGAGCTTTCCAGCACAGGCGATGAGAAGCACGACGACGACTGTGACGATGTCGAAGTGTGTTACGAAATCAACTTTCAACCCGATCGAGGAGAAAAACAAAGGTGCGAAAATGAAAGAGACGAAGCTGTCGATCGTTGTTCTCGTTCGCTCGCGAAGATGGGAAGAATCGCCGATCGCGACCCCCACCAGAAAGGCCCCGAAAATCGTATGAACCCCGATCCACTCTGTGAACGCTCCTCCGACTAAAGCGAGTACAAGCGCGAAGCTGAAAACTGCTCCGGGGCCGTGACCGTATGCCTGCAAGTACGGCAATATTCGATCAATCATCCATCTGCCGACAGTTAACATTCCTGCCGAAAAAAGCAGGATGCAGGCGATCGTTCCCCAGATGGGCATTGTCTGAGTATGCACCTGATCCATCATTCCGAGAGTGATGGCAAAAATCACCCAGCCGGCGAGGTCATTGAGGATCGCGGCGCTGATGATCACCATCCCCATATCACTGCGAAAGAGGTTGAGGTCCATCAACATCTTTGCGATGACGGGGAGCGCGGAGATTGAAAGTGCGGTTCCGAAAAACAGCGAGAATATAAAGGGGTCAGTCGCAGTCTCTTTGCCAATCAATTCCGGAAACCACCACGCACTGAGAAATCCGAGTGAGAGTGGGAAAACCATCCCGGCAGTCCCGACCTTCAGAGCAGTTACCCCCTGCTTCCAGATCGATGAGAGGTCCACCTCCAACCCTGCCACGAGTAGAAATAAGGTGATGGAGAATGTCATAAACGTTTCACGAACCGTTGCGACATCACCGACCTGGGGAAACAGGCTGTGGGAAAGCGAAGGAGACAGTGCGCCGAGAACTGATGGTCCAAGGAAAATACCCGCAAGCAATTCTCCCACGATTGCCGGTTGTCTCAGCCATTGAGCGATTTCGCCAAATATTCTGGCAGCGGCCAGCATGAGACCGATCGAAAACAGAAACAATGTGAGTTCGTAATGCGAGAGGCTGGCGAGCAAGGTTTCCTGGCCGTTAAGACGACATGTGAGCAGACACTAAAACTCCGGATTTGGTTGTAGACTGTTCCTGCAGGAAACGAAATCGAGGAGAGCGTGAATTTTTCGTCGACGGTGGCGCACTTTGTGAGAGCCGCTGCGATTTTTGGATTCAGAGGAAGACCTTTGAAATGAAAAAAGGCTCATGCCCTGAAAACGGCATGAGCCTTCAATTAAGTGAATCGGTTCGGCAGAGACGCTGCTCGCTTATTCTTCAGCGCCGAAAAGTTCCTTGAGGAGAACTTTCGCTGCCTGATTGATGTGATACGCCATTGCCGCCACCGCTGCCGCAGGGTCGCGAGCAGCGAGAGTTCTCACAATGACAAGGTGCTCCGCATTCTCTTCTGCGTAAGAATTCCCGACACCGTCAGGGCGTTTTTCCGTCAGAGCGTCGCGAAGTGCGTTGAAAAGGACCGCGTAACGACCGATTTCCAGGGCGAGACGGTCACTGCCACATCGTTCCGCAATCAAATTGTGGAGTCGACTATCCAGTTCACGTGTCTTCTGAGCCCACACCGCATCACGCGGAGCGTCATTCAGAGCGAGCAATTCCTGTTCGAGACTTGCAAGTTCATACGGAGCGAATCGGTCGCAGGATGTCCGCACAGCTTCGCACTCGAGAATGCGCCTTACCTGAACGATCTGCTTGATTTCCTCTGCACCGAACGGGCGTAGAACGGCACCACGATTAGGCTGCAAGTCGACAATTCCAACCCCTGCCAACTCAACGAGAGCTTCACGAACAGGAGTAGCACTGACCTCAAACTGCTCGGCGAGTGATTCGACTCGCATCCGCTGTCCAACTTCGAAGCGTCCTGTGAAAAGTCCGACTAGGATTTCTCGGACGACACGCTGCCGACGTGAACCGTGGTCAAAGATTTGAATTTGATCCTGAATCGCTTGAGTCATCTGAACCTCAAAATGCTTCGCTTGGAACACAAGTTGAACTGCATAGAATTTCTGTGTTTCAGGTCTGTGATTTCAATCCGTGACAGATTGTATTGAAATCACATGTAGACGAAATTCTTTGCAGTAATTTGCTAATAGTTGATACTACAAAAGGGTTTCTCTCCGAATCTTCCCGTGAAAAAGGAGAATGATCTGCTTGATTTCTGCCATTTCCGAGAAGATCTTTAAGAATCCTTTGCATATAATATTGACGCATTTTTGTAATCGTGTCGTACACGTTGATAATTCGCAAGTGATCTTGGGACGGGTTTGAAAAAAATCCAAGGAAATCCTCTATTGCTTTTTAGAGATTTCCGTCTCTGCACCCGGTCCCAATCTAATATTGATCAATAAAATGCATGATTTTGGGAAGTCTTGTCTCGTATCTGTCTTCAAAGCTCGTTTTAAGTTTGTTCGTATCCACAATTAGAGGAATGAGTTAAAGAATTAATCATCCGACTAGTGGTCGCACGGACGCTGCAAAAATTAACCCGCTGCCAATACGCACAATTAACTCAATTCCGACAGAAAAACCGAAAAAAAGATCGCGAGAGAATTGACGGAATATATTCCTTAAATCCGTCATTGAAGATCAAGCGATTGAGGTTTCCGCCAAGGAGATTCTGCAAGTGACTGAGAAGATTGACTCGAAACGTCATTGAATCTGAAGCTGTCAGACAAAGTCGTGTTCTCATTCTCCTGCAAACAATTCGGCGTCCAAACCTCATGCGCGCAGAAGTGACATGTTCGAGAGTATTCGCAAATGACTTCAGTCGCATGATGCGGGAGACATGGATGAAAATCTTCATTAAGATTGGAAGCGAATAGGCGAATTGCACTGTGAGGGAAATTCCCGCATGCTGTCGATTGGCATTCCAG
The DNA here is from genome assembly GCF_051466335.1 of Planctomicrobium mucosum. Taxonomy (NCBI): domain Bacteria; kingdom Pseudomonadati; phylum Planctomycetota; class Planctomycetia; order Planctomycetales; family Planctomycetaceae; genus Planctomicrobium; species Planctomicrobium mucosum. The sequence continues at coordinate 2,974,270 of NZ_CP195793.1, forward strand.
AGTTGCGACTGAAGGGCTACTGATTCGATGAGAACGGCATCACAAGTTTCTAAGTCTCCGAAAACCTCAATCGTCAATCGTGCTTCGATGAAGCGGGGCCAGCTTACGCTCGTGGCAGCCATATTGTTGGGAGGCTGCAACCGGGTAAGTGATTCAACCCAAGCACCTGCCAGCGAACAGGTGAACACGGAAGTCCTGACCATCGAAGATGCAGGTTCCGAACACACAGATCCAGATCAGGCAGAGGTGTCCAAGATGGCTGTCAAATTGAAATTGACCGAGGAAGAGTGGAAGTCGCGTTTGACTGCAGAAGAGTTCTATGTGCTGCGTGAGAAAGGTACGGAACGGCCGTTTACCAACAAGTTCGACCACCATTTCGAACCGGGCACCTATTCCTGTGCCGCGTGTGACACCGAGCTTTTTGAATCGGATACAAAATTCAATTCGGGTTGTGGTTGGCCCGCGTTTTATGCTGCGAAAGCCGGCGAAAAGGTCACACTCGTTGCAGATCGAAGTATTCTTCCGGAACGCGTGGAAGTTCTTTGTTCGCATTGTGATTCGCATCTGGGACACGTGTTCGACGACGCTCCACAGACACCGACAGGGCAACGATTTTGCATCAATTCGGTTTCACTGAAATTCAAACCGAAAGCTGATGAATAGCGGATCGTCTGTCCCATCCTTCATGCAGGGGCCTATTTCGGTGGGCACCCTGCTTCGGAAGGAGGCAATCGAGCCGATTTGTGAGTTTGGATAGACTCGCTCAGAAATCCACAATCCGACTCTGGTTCGATCGAACTGACGGGGACATACAAATCCCAAGTGCACTTGGCTGTTTGGCGGCGATCACATCCGACATTGAGCGGCGATTGCCGCTCGTTGCCGGCACACCCTCTGTCGCGACGGTCAGGTGATTTCTCTGACGACGATTCGGTTCTTGCTCACCTCAACGACAGTCACGGCGGCCCCGCTTTCAACAAATGGGCCATCGCTCACGACGTCAATGAGCTTTCCATCGATCCTCGCCTTCCCTGAAGGTCGGAGAATCGTCACCGCATTGCCTGTCGCCCCGAGCAGAACTGCGATTTCCGGAGCGAGTTCAGGTTTCAATCGAGGGGCACCGTCGTCGAGATCTCTGCTTCCCGGAGGGACCAGCACCATCTCTTTGAGAATCGGAATTCGGTGAAAATTCTGACTGATGATGGCAGCTGCAATCGCAACAAGTATAAGCGATGCGGTCAGCGTTCCGACCGTCTGGCCCGCCCTGGAAAGATCCTGCTCAAAGCTGAATCCGGTAAAGGTCTGGCTGGCCATAATCAGTGAGCCGAGTACAAGCAGAATTCCTGATACACCGAAGACACCAAATCCTGGGATCACGAAGAATTCGATGAGCAAACACGCAGCTCCGACAACAAACAGAGCGAGTTCCAGCATATCGGCCGTCCCTCCCATCACCTTGCTCCAGAAGAAAATTGCGAAGGCAAGGGCGGATAAGATGCCGAAAAACCCGGTCATCGTTCCGAGTTCGATGTAGATGCAAATGATCGCAAGGAAGAAAATAAACCCCGTCATCGCTGGGTGGTTGAGCGTGAAGACCAGCGAGTCGACCCAAGTTCTTCCAATTGAACGAAACGGCATCTCGGGAGAGATGCCGAGTCGGGATTTCAGCTCATCGATGTCACGAATCGGCTCTTCTGAGATCATCAGTTGATGAGCTCGGGCACCATTGACCATGATGGCAATTCCCTTGCGGGATTCAGGAACCAACGGACCGGGAATCCATTCTTCTGCCTGAGCAGCAAGTTCGTGTTGAGACAGAAACCATTTTCGTCCAGTTGTTTTGTTCGTCGCTTCAAATACTTCCAGATCTTTATCAGCAAACGCTTCCAGCACGGCGGCAGGCCGATTCTTTGCTTCCGCGAGCCGTCGAAGAATTTCGAGTTCGTAGCTCAGGATTTTCTCTTCCGCATGGACGATCGCCTTTCCCATGAGGTTGATGGGAATTGCGTCTCCGATTTTCGCATCCGACTTCATGTAAATTTCGTCGCAGGCCACTGCGAGGATCGCTCCACCGCTGGTTGCTTCACGCGGGATATACGCGACCGTTTTGACCTTCCGTTTGCTCAAGTCCGAGATCTGCTGAGAAAGATCCGCGCACACTGTCAACAAGCCCCCTGGGGTGTCAATTTCAAAGACAATCAGGTCTGCCCCGGAGCTGACGGCGCGTTCAATTTGCCTTTGGGCAAATGATTTGAAGACTTCGTCGATCACATCATGAAGCTCGATGTAAACGACTTTTTTGATTGGGGCCGCTGGCGTGAGTTCCTTAAGGGCGTCAACCGACAGCCCGAGTCCTTCGATCAGCTCACGACGACTTGAAGCTGTGCGAAGTGCGAGGATGTCGTAGTTTCTGGCTTGAGCCGAAGAGAGTAGCCCAGAAGTGCCCGGTTCAATGACGGTTTTCGTGCTCAGGATGACGTTTCCTTCATCCTGAAGTTTCCTCGCTTCATCGGAAGTCGCCAGCCGCGTCTCTTTTTGTCCCTCTTCTGGTTCGATCTGTAGTTGAACCAGCGATACCTGCGGATCCATCAGAGCATTCGCGAGTGGAACCGAAACTCGAGGGTTTCTGCGACGTTCGATGATCCCTCGAACAATCGTTTGTTGATCCGCTTGGACCGCTTTTCCATATCCAATGTCGCCCAGTGAGGCATTTGGCCCCATTACAATTTGCTGACAAGCGAGTGCCGGCAGTACATTGAACCCGTTCACAGTCTCTGGAATGTATGCGACAGTCGTGACGTTGCTGAGTGGATTTTCAGTCAGAAAGTCGGCAAGCGCATAACAGTTGTGAAAAGAGCTAGATCCAGGCTGGATCTCCAGAATCAGGTAGCCAGCGCGCCCTTCGCGGGAAGCTGTATCCTGAAGCTGCAGAGCCGTTCTGCGGATTTGTCCAAGCACCTCGTCGCCTATGGGGGAAGTCACCGTCACGAGTCTGGCTGTTGGCTCGGCAGTCGCTTGTTCGTTCGCTTTCTCTTGCGCTGGGAGCGCGCCACCAATCAATGAGACGAGAAAGGCAACTGTCAGAGTGAGACCGCGGACGATCGGACTGTCTTTTTTGTGAAGACTTTCCGAGCTTCGCGGAGACTGTTCGAATTGCTCAAACATGAACCGATCCCAGTTGGGGGACTTGTCAAACCGAATTTAAACTCGAGCGGTTCCAGATATTGCGATCCTCGCACATCGAAAGGACCGCCGAACTGCTGCCGAGTGCACTTAAATATTAAGAGGATACGTGGAATCAGCATCGAAGATCAGAAAAATCAGGCGAATTCACGAGGGTCGAGGGAAAAAACGAGTCGAGAAATCTCTCCGCATTCCAGAAGTGGTTCGCGACAAAACAGTCTCCTTGTGAAGTCTCCTATTGAACGACCGAGTTTCGCAACGCAGCCTCGATTTTTGCACACGCTTGCCCACGTGTCAGAACCGCGTCACAGCCCCCTTTTTGGGCAGCTTCAAACAACTCAACCCGAACATGGGGCCCGTATGCATACATTTTGCAGTCGGGACCCGCTGCTTCACGCAAGCGGGCGAAGTCGAGTTCCGGCATCTCCAGATCGATGAGAATGCAGTCGTGAGGACCGGTTGAGAGTTGTTGGAGACACCCATTCATGGATAGACAGGTACGTCCCTTCCTCCCTGCACGTTGCACCGCTCCGTGGATCTGGCTGGTGAAAAACAGGTCTTTGCTCAAGACGAGGACATTGGCTTCGGTCGACATTTTCTTCCTTCAAAAGTGTTTCAGCAATATTGTTTTCTGCATTCCGTCCAAGTTCAAGGCGCCTCAGGAGCATTCATCCAATCGAATCGAGGTTGGCTGGAGACGGTTGCGGAAACTGGTTTGTACCCAATGAGCAAGTGTGTCAAACTGGCCGATGTACGAGAATCCGATGACTACCGAGAATTCTGGAACACTTACGAAACATGTCTGCTGCGTCCGAATCCTTCTCGCAATCGCTGATTTCCAGATTTCGCGTCACCAGGATCATTCTGCGAACGTGTATTGAGGAACGACTGGTTTACCGGGCAGATTTCGCCTTGGGGACGTTGTTTCGCTTTCTCCCCATCGTGACGCAAATCTTTATGTGGGGAGCGATTTTCGCTGTTGGAACCAAAAGCGAGCATCAGCAAATCGGCGGCTACACTTACCAAAACATGGTCGCCTATTACCTGCTGACCATGGTGGGGCGTGCTTTTTCGAGTATGCCGGGGCTCGCCAGCGGAATCGCCGCTCAAGTCCGCGACGGGTCCATCAAGAAATTTCTAACGCAGCCTGTCGACCTATTGAATTACCTGTTCTGGCATCGTGTCGCCCACAAACTGGTCTATTATGGGGTGGCAGCGGGCCCCTTCGCCCTGGTTTTCTGGTTGTGTCGGGCCTACTTGCCAGACATTCCCGATCTTTTTACGGTGACAGCTTTTATGGCGAGTCTCGTGATGGCGTTTCTGCTGGGGTTCCTGATTGAATCGCTGCTGGGGCTCATTGCGTTCTGGTTCCTTGAAGTCAGTTCGCTGTTGTTCATCTATATGATGTTCAACTTCTTCTTATCCGGACACATGATCCCCCTCGATTTCCTTCCGGAGGGGGTTCAACAAGTCGTTTCGCTCACTCCCTTTCAGTTTCTTGCCTATACTCCCGCAGCGATTTGGCTCGGAAAATACTCCCAGCCGGAATTGATCAATCTTTTGGTGGTGGAAGTGCTTTGGGTCGTGAGTCTTTTCGTGCTGAACCGGGTTGCTTTTCATTACGGAGTCAAGAGATACAGTGCATTCGGCGGGTGAAATCGCTGCCTGCGACCGAGTTTTCACGTTCATTCTCCGTAATTCTGGCTGTCAGATAGTTTCTGGCTTACCAAATGCGTACACTCCGTACACCACAGGGAATAAGGCGCTGAATTGTGTCGACACAAGAGTCGACGTCACCGCTTGTTCCGACTTCGACTTCCGAAGAATTTGTTTTGTTGATGAGTTGTCATGTTTATTGATCGCGTCGAATTGGAATGCCAGGCCGGAGACGGTGGCAAAGGGTGCTGTAGCTTTCGTCGCGAGAAATTCGTTCCACGCGGTGGGCCGGATGGCGGCGACGGTGGAAATGGTGGCAGCGTCATCATCCGCGCTGATGAAAACCTGGGAAGCTTGTACAGCCTGGTGGGCCATCACCATTGGCAGGCTGAACACGGTCGCCCTGGGGAAGGTTCGCTTTGCACCGGGAAATCGGGACTGGATACGGTGATCGTGGTTCCACCCGGGACCATCATTAAAGATCGCACTGACGGATTCGTACTGACGGAATTGCTCAGCCACGGAGCAGAAATGGTAGTTGCTCGTGGCGGAAAGGGAGGACGTGGGAACAAGCGGTTTGCTTCCTCCGTCGATCGCGCTCCACGAACCACGGAAGATGGCGAACCGGGGGAGATTCGGGCAGTCACACTCGAGCTGAAACTGATTGCGGATGTCGGACTCGTCGGAAAGCCGAATGCCGGCAAAAGTACGCTCCTGAGTCGCCTGTCTCGTGCTCGACCAGAGATTGCTGCATACCCCTTCACCACCAAGTTTCCCAACTTGGGAATGGTACAGGTGGGGCACGATGATTACTTCCTGCTTGCCGATATTCCCGGGCTCATCGAAGGTGCCCATGCAGGTATCGGTTTAGGTCATGAGTTTCTCAAGCACGTGCAACGTACGCGTGTCTTCATTCATATGATCGAGCCCGATCCGATGGATCAGACTGATCCAGTGCAGAATTACCATCAGATTCGCAAAGAACTGGAACTTTACGATCCAGATCTTTTGAATCGCCCTGAGTTCATTGTCATCACTAAATGCGAACTTCCAGGTGCGGACGAGTGCGCGAAAGAGCTCAGTAAGAGTATTGGTCAACCAGTTATGCAGATCTCTTCTGCAACTGGAAAAAACCTGACGGAACTCACTTACCGAGTGCTTGAAAAACTGAAAGAACTCGGCGTCGCGACGGCATAGGTTCCCGAGCGAATCCAGCCACCGTCCCCCTGCCTCAATATTCAAGTTGGTCGCCTCTTCCGAAACACGCGTCGAGTCATTTTGAAGAGGCGCTGACTCCCAAACAGTCTGTCGATTTCGGTTGAAACAGGAAATCGACAGTCCGACCTGCCAAAGATCGAAAGCCATCGAATGTCGCTGACTCCAGAACTTCGCAACTCACGGTTCATGAAGGCTGCTTTCTGCGAGCCAACAGATTGCACCCCTGTCTGGATTATGCGACAGGCTGGCCGTTACTTGCCCGAGTACATGGCAGTCCGCAGTAAAGTGACATTCATCGAACTCTGTAAACGTCCAGAGTTGGCAGCCGAAGTGACATTGACTGCTCGAGAGGTACTGGGAGTCGACGCAGCGATTCTCTTTGCGGACCTGCTGCCGATTCTCGAACCAATGGGGTTCGATCTGGAGTACCAGAAGGGAGAAGGTCCGGTCATCCATAATCCACTCATGAGCGGATTGGATGTCGATCGCGTTCAGGCGATTGACGATGTGAGCGTCCTGAATTACGTATTCGAAGCGGTCAAGCTGATCCGTAAAGATCTTCCCGCAAATATCCCGCTGCTGGGATTCGCAGGTGCTCCCTTCACCCTCGCCTCTTATGCAATTGAAGGGGGAGGTTCGAAGAATTACATCCGCACAAAGTCAATCATGTTCAGCGACTCCGGAGCATGGGATGCCCTGATGAGCCGACTGGTTGACAGTCTGGCGGTGTACTTGAATGCTCAGATCGCAGCGGGCTGTCAGGCAGTGCAGATTTTCGATAGCTGGGTGGGATGTCTCAGCCCGGCAGACTACGTGAAGTACGTACTCCCGTACACGAAGAGACTCATTGAGTCGGTGACTCCCGGAGTTCCGGTCATTAACTTTCTGACCGGGAACCCTGCGTTGATTCCTCATCAAGTCCAGGCGGGTGGGCAAGTCATCGGAGTCGATTGGCGGATCGAATTATCGGAAGCCCGAAAGATCATCGGATTCGATCGTGCGGTTCAGGGGAATATGGACCCGATATCGCTCTACTGCGATTTGAAAACACTGGAAGCTCGGACGAAACAGATTCTCGCAGGAGCGTGTGGGCGCCCGGGGCACATTTTCAATCTGGGACATGGAGTTCAACCCGATATGAATCCAGACAATGTGAAGGCACTCGTCAACATGGTTCACGAATTCAGCGCAAAGTAATTCGTTTCCATGTTATACACAGAATCCGAACGTTCTTGCGCAGAACGATTTCAGGTGATTGACAATCCGAGATTGATGATAATAATCATCACGATATTGAATGTTTACAGCACCGTAATTTTTGCGGTCAGTGAGACATTCCTTCGTATGAACTTCAAGTTCTTGAAAGAGTTTTCCAAACTGGAGGTTTGGACGACGGCGTCATTATGGCTCCCGTAAATGCGAGACGGATTTCCTGGTGAACTGACATCTAGTTTGACTGCGCTGGATGTGTTCTTCGAATCAGATGTCTGTTTTGAAGTTGTTGGAGCGTTCTTGTGATGCGTGTTTTTGTCTCTGGAAAACTTCTCGCCGCCGTATGTGCGATCGTCGTTGGTTGTGTCGCACAACTGTCGCTGGCAGCGAATCTGTTGCCCGGAGTCACTTCGGCTGAATCCTGGCGCGTGGATCAACTGAACGGAGCGCGAGGCTCAGTCAGTGTTCAAGGGAACGTGGTCGACATCACCATCGATCAAACCACCGCCCACCCGGAGCATTTGCAAGTTTTCCTGGGGGATCTCGATCTTCAGGAGGGGCTGACGTACACCGTTTCTGGTGAAATCAAAGCCACCACTTCTCGCGTCATTGTGCTGAACGCTTCAATTGATGAAGACGATTGGCATGAAATCGGATTGCATGAAGAGATTCGACTCGAACCGGCATTTCAACAATTCGAATTCACATTTCGAGTCAGTGACGCAGTGCGGAGAAAGAACCGTCTTGGCGTGATTGTTGGTCAGAGCCCCGGTTCTATTCAGATTCAGAACCTTCAACTGATCAAGAAGTGAATTCTGCTCCGCGATTCGTCGTGCGTGACCCGACGGCCGACGAATTCTCTCACATGCTTTCGACTCGTGTTCTCGCACGCAGGTGGCACGGATTTCACTCTCGAGTTGAAGAGCTCCCATTCTGGTCAGAGCTGCTTGTGATCGAGTCGACCGGTTACCGTTGCTGAAGGTATTCTTCCAGGCGTTCAGCTTTTCGCATCAGGTACGGAATGTGGTTGTTATTCGCCTCGACAAACTGAGCGAGTAGCCGAATGTGATCCTTGAATTCTTCCGAGAACTTTTGGTTCTCCTGGTCCCGCCAAGTCGAACTCAATGCATCCAACTGTGAAAGCAGCATTGCTGCCTGATCGGAAAGGGAATTATTGAACTGCTTGAGCTTCAATGCGAATGCTCGAAGGTCTGCTGGATTGGCAATCGCTTGGTTCATGGCTTGTCTCGATGAATTCTGTCTGCTGCTTCACTGACCGTCCATTGGGGATTGGAAGCGGCCGCGTTGTCGCCTCAAAACTATTGTCCTGATTCAGCAGTCATTATACAGCATTCGACGACAGCGTCTGCAAGGTGCGGGAAATCAAATTGAAACATGGTCGACGTGAGAGCAAATGATGAGCTGAAACAGCAGCAGTCACTTCCGTTTTCGCCATGAACTCTCCAGAATGCGATATGCGAACTTGTTGATGGGAACGACGCGGTGTGCCTTGCGTTGCTTTCATTTCGGTTTCAATAAGACTAGCGGTTGAAGTGAGACGATTCTCGTCGCCTCACGACGCTGTTTCCTTCATCCTCGCCTAGATTCAACGCATGAAACATCGACTTACCTGCCTCACTCTCGGGATGGGCTGCCTGTTTCCATCTTTACTGTTTGCAGCGGACCAAATCGACATTCCTCGCCGTCATGACCGACCGCCCAATGCTTCCTATTCTGCGGAAGAGGCGGCAGCGCGCATGACTGTCCCCGAGGGATTCAGCGTCGAGGTTGTTGCTTCAGAACCGGATTTGAAAAATCCGGTTGGCATGTGCATCGATGAAAAAGGACGGTTCTGGGTCACGGAGAGTTTTGAATACCCGCGTCAATCTCCTGGTCCCGGCCGCGACACCATCAAAACCTTGGAAGACACCGATGGTGACGGCAAGGTAGATAAGGTCACAGTGTTCGCTGAAGGACTGAATATTCCTTCGGGGATTGCTGTCGGGTACGGCGGTGTCTGGGTCGTCAACGCCCCTGACCTGTTGTTCCTTGAAGATACCGATGGAGATGGAAAGGCTGATCGTTCGACTGTTCTTCTCACTGGATTTGGCCGCACGGACACTCACGAGTTGCCCAACTCTTTGACTTGGGGCCCAGATGGGTACTTGTACGGGTTGAACGGCGTCTTCAACTATTGCAGCGTCAAGTACGGCGAAGCGAATCCAAACTATACTCCAGAACATCCAGGTTGGGATTTCACTTGCGCTTTGTTCCGCATTCATCCCAAGAAGAAGACGTTCGAAATTTTTGCGGAGGGAACAAGTAATCCGTGGGGGATCGCAGTGAACGCCGAGGGGGAATTCTTCCTCTCGGCTTGCGTGATTGATCATCTGTGGCACATCGTCGAGACGGGATACTACATTCGACAGGGTGGCCCCTATCCGCCACACACATGGCCAATGCGGTCGATTGTGGATCACAAACACCAGAAGGCAGCATTCTGCGGTATCGTCTGGTTCGACTCTGATGCTTATCCACCTGAATACAGCAACGTTCTCTACATGGGGAACATTCACGGTGCATGCCTCAATGCAGATATCGTCGAGCGCAATGGAAGCACATACAAGGGGCGTCCACATCCAGGATTCACTCCCAAAAAAGATGCGTGGAAGAACGATGAATATGGTGTGATCCGAAAGACCGGAGACGAATCGCAACCTCAACTCGCGGATCTGTTGTCTGCCAACGATGCGTGGTTCATGCCGGTGGCGCAAAAGGTGGGGCCAGATGGCTGCCTTTATGTACTGGACTGGTACGATCGATATCACTGCTATCAGGACGCGAACGCAGATCCTGAAGGGGTCGATCGTGCGAAGGGGCGACTCTACCGGATTCGCTATCAGGACAACCCACACGCGAAGCCATTCGATCTGAATCGGAAGTCGGACGATGAATTGATTGCTCTCCTGTCGAGTAAGAATGTCTATTTCCGAGAGACTGCTCAAAGACTCCTCGGGGAACGAAGTCGGCCAGAGAGTTTGAATCAGGTCATTCAGTTGATCAAAGATTCATCTCAGCCTGAGAAATATCGACTCTCGGCGGTCTATGCAGCCGCGGCGATGGGAATCGACTCAGCTCAGATCGCTGAGTTGAAAAAACTGAATGACCCCGCACTGAATCCCTGGTTGGTCCGGCTGTCAGCGACTGACGTGGTGGGTGTGGAGACTCCGGATGTTCCTTCACGTGACGAGCTGAAGCAGATCGCTGAAACCTCACCGAGCCAGTTTTTGCAGGAAGTGATTCGGATTTCAAAAATCCAGAATCCTCAACTTGCACTCGAATCCCTGTTGACGGCTTTGGAGGCATCTCCAGAGAACGACGTCGCGATTCACCAGATCATTTGGGAAAATCTGAACACCCGCATTCACTTGGATGCGTCAGCGTATCTCAATCTGCTTGTGGAGCATCAGGCTGAACTCGAGAACTGGGGGCCGATCCTTTCTCGCTCGCTGCTCGTCGTCTGTGAAAATCGCGGGATTGATGGCGTGTTGATTGGAAATGCGATCGCTGCCATTTTGCAGAACCAAGAAATTCCTTACGGAACGCGCGCAGACTGTCTCTGGATCCTCCGCAAAGCATTCGATGAAGGAGTTCTCGATCAGGATCGACGGGTCCAGATTCTGAACGCAGCGAAGACTTCATTTGATTCGCAGGCTGGATCACTTGCAGAAATCACCGCTATGGTGCGGACTCTGGCCGGTGATTCCGCTGCCACTGAAACGATTTTGAGTTACCTCAACGACCCCAAATCAGGCGTTGGTCTGAAAATCGATGCGCTGCGAAGCTTGGTGGCGATTCAGAATGCTCAGGCTGTCGATCAATTCGAAGTTCTGATCGCAAATCCTCAGGTCGAGCCTGGATCCCGAATCGCAATTCTTGAAACGATGGGACGCCTCGCTTCTCCGCGTGTCGCTGACGTGATGCTGAACCGGTTCTCGAATTTTGAACCGGATGTTCAACCCAAAGTGATCGAAATCCTCACGCAGCGTCCAATGTGGAGCCTCCCGTTGTTAAGGGCGATTGATTCCGGAAAAGTGGACAAATCGTTCGTGAACCTCAATCAGTTGATCCGGCTTCGATCATTCAAGGATGAAGCTCTTCAGAATCTCGTTTCGAAACACTTTGGGACAGTTCGCGAAGGGATGAAGTCTGACCGGCAGCATCTTTTGAACTCGATGCGAGATTTCCTGCACGGTACTCCCGGTGATCCGGAAGCGGGGGCTCTGGCATTCAAAAAGGTCTGCGCTCAGTGTCACAAGATCTACGGTGAGGGTGCAGACGTGGGGCCGGACATCACTCGAAACGGTCGAAATAACTGGGAACAGCTGCTCCAGAATGTTTTCGATCCATCGGCAGTCATTGGACCGGGGTACCAATCCCGCATGATTGCCACGGAAGATGGTCGTGTTCTGATCGGCCTGCCAGTTGAAGACAGCGAAGAGAAAGTTGTGTTGAAAATTCAGGGAGGGAAGCTGGAAACCATCCCGCGAAATCAGATTGATGAAGATAAGCTCAGCGACCTTTCTCTGATGCCTGAAGATGTTGAGAAACTGCTGACCCCTCAAGAGCTCGCTGATTTATTCGCGTTTTTAGCACTGGATCGACTTCCGAGCGATCCAGAAGCTCGAATTCTTCCGGGAGCACCGGAACAGAAACGCCGCGAAAAGTGAATTGAGATTTAATCTCAACGCCGAGTGGGTTGTCGAACCCGCTCGGCGTTTTTTGTTCGCTCTTGTCAATAGTTGTTGGATCTCTGCAATGGGCGAGATGTCGCAAGGATAAAAACGGGAATAAAGCAGTTCATCCACCGGTCTCTTCCAAGAGATCGAGGATCCAAAGCGGCAGCGAACTACTTTTCTGAGCGTCTTCGTTTCTCATTCGAGACAAAAAATTCAGTCACTCTCAAGCAGGGTTTGAAGTGGAGTGATGCAATGACGATAATAAGAATCTTTAGATGGCTTTACGGAAAAATCTACCTGCATCGTGCAGGGTCATGACGTGACGAAAATTTTTGCCAAGCCCTTGAATTTTGAATCAGCGCAGTCTGAATTCAGCGGAGTTGTCGATTTATGAGTGGTTCCAATCCTTTCGGTGCTGAGCAGAAGCTCCAAACTCTTGCTGGCGAAGTCGTCATCCATCGTCTTGGGAAGTTGACGGAACTTGGGAAAGGAGACGTTTCTCGTCTCCCCTTCTCGATTCGTGTTTTGCTGGAGTCTGCTCTCCGTTCATGTGACGGTTACATCGTCAGTGAAAAGGATGTTCAGAATATTCTGGACTGGCAGCCACACCAGGCTGAGCCAACTGAAATTCCTTTCATGCCCGGTCGAGTGGTTCTGCAGGACTTTACCGGTGTGCCAGCGGTCGTCGACCTCGCAGCGTTGCGAGCAGCGATGGTTCGGATGGGTGGAGATCCCAAGAAGATCAATCCACTCGTTCCTTGCGACCTCGTGATTGACCACAGCGTGCAAGTGGACGCTTTCGGTTCTGATCAAGCTGCCCAGATCAACGTCGAGTATGAATTCGAACGTAATCAGGAGCGTTATCAGTTCCTGAAGTGGGGTCAGAACGCGTTCCAGAACTTCCGTGTTGTTCCACCAGCAACTGGAATCGTTCACCAGGTCAACCTCGAATACCTCGCAGGCGTTGTTCTGACCCGTGACGGAGTCGCATTTCCGGATTCACTGGTCGGCACTGACTCGCACACCACCATGATCAACGGTCTTGGCGTTGTGGGTTGGGGCGTCGGTGGAATTGAAGCGGAAGCGGTGATGCTCGGGCAGCCGATTTACATGCTGCTGCCAGAAGTGATCGGCTTCAAGCTGACAGGCGAGTTGCCAGAAGGGGCGACAGCTACAGACCTCGTTCTGACTGTCACCCAGATGCTGCGTCGCCATGGTGTGGTTGGCAAGTTCGTCGAGTTCTACGGCCCAGGGCTCTCGAACATGTCTCTGGCGGACCGCGCGACGATCGCCAACATGGCTCCTGAATACGGAGCGACGATGGGCTTCTTCCCTGTCGACAAGCAGACACTCGTTTACCTCGAGCGCACCGGACGAACCAAAGAGCAGATCGACCTCGTCGAGAAATACTACAAGGCACAGGGAATGTTCCGTACGGACGACTCCCCAGAGCCAGAATTCACCGCGACATTGGCTCTCGACCTGTCCGAAGTCGTTCCATCGATGGCCGGTCCAAAGCGTCCTCAGGACCGCATTTTGCTCAGTGGAATGAAGAGCCAGTGGGAGCAGGATCTGGCGACCACTTTCGGAAAGGCGTCCATCTCTGCAGATTCGACACCAGCGCAAATGGCCGACGAAGGGGGAATCGTCGTCCCCAGTGCATCCGCGAGCGAACCCGGTCTGACTGGCGCTGAAGTCGAATACAATGGCCAGAGCTTCAAGTTGAAGCACGGCGCCGTGGTGATCGCTGCAATTACCAGCTGCACAAATACCAGCAATCCAAGCGTCATGCTCGCTGCCGGTTTGCTGGCACGAAATGCTGCCCAAAAGGGTCTGAAGAGCCAGCCATGGGTCAAGACCTCGCTCGCTCCCGGTAGCCGCGTGGTGACAAGTTACCTCGATCGCGCTGGATTGACTCCTTGGCTCGATCAGTTGGGATTCCAGCTTGTCGGTTACGGATGCACCACCTGCATCGGAAACAGCGGTCCGCTTCCAGATCCGATTGCAGATGCCATCAGCAAGAACGACATCATCGCGGCAGCGGTTCTCTCCGGAAACAGAAACTTTGAAGGCCGCGTGAATCCTCACGTTAAAGCCAACTATTTGGCAAGCCCTCCATTGGTAGTTGCCTACGCAATTGCAGGGACGACTGAAATTGACCTGACCACCGAGCCAATTGGCCTGGATCAGAACGGCAACGACGTCTACCTGAAAGACATTTGGCCATCTCAAAAAGAGATCGCCGATACAATTGCTGCAGCAATGTCTCCAGAAATGTTCGTTGAGCAATATGCTCAGGCCAGCAATGGTCCACCTGAATGGCAGGCGATTGAAGGTGGAACAGGCGACCTGTTCAATTGGGATCTCAAGAGCACCTACGTTCAGGAGCCACCGTTCTTCGTCGACATGCCAGCGGAACCAAAGCCGATTCAGCCAATTTCAGGGGCTCGGGTTCTCGTGAGCGTCGGTGATTCCTGCACAACAGACCACATCAGCCCCGCTGGCGCGATCAAGAAGGATTCGCCTGCAGGGAAGTTCCTGCAAGATAGTGGAGTTAAGCCTGTTGACTTCAACAGCTATGGAAGCCGACGTGGTAACGATCGCGTCATGACACGCGGAACATTTGCCAACATCCGCCTTCGCAATCTGATTGCTCCTGGAACTGAAGGGGGAATCAGCAAGTATCTTCCAGGTGATGAAATCACCTCGATCTACGATGCTTCCATGAAGTATCAGGCTGAAAACACTCCATTGGCGATTCTTGCGGGCAAAGAGTACGGAACCGGTTCATCCCGTGACTGGGCCGCCAAGGGAACTCATCAACTGGGGATCAAGGTCGTCATCGCTGAGAGCTTTGAGCGAATTCACCGCTCGAACCTGATCGGCATGGGGATTCTGCCGTTGCAGTTCCGCGAAGGGGAAAGCCGTGAAGCTCTCGAGTTGGACGGCACCGAAGTCTTCGACGTCGCAGTCGATGACAACGTGAAGCCAGGTCAAGCAATCGAAGTGACGGCTCACAGAGCCAATGGTGAAGATGTTCACTTCGTCACAACATGTCGAATCGACACTCCTGTGGAAGTCGAGTACTACCGCAATGGTGGTATTCTGCACACCGTGTTGCGTCAGTTGTTGAAGAAATAGTGGGAGAGAAACTGATGACCGAATGTGAGTGATGAACTCTGATGCCGTGTGACCCCGTCGTCGTCCATGTGACGAATCGGTAGCATGGCTGAAAGAAGCCCGTCACCGCACAGATGTCGGTTTCATGACTGTTTGAGTTCTTCGTATAGCCACACACGTGCAGTGTGTGGCTATACTTGTTGTTGAGATCTGTTTTTCCCTGTCCGCTTGCGCCTGTTTAATCGACCCGGAGACACACTTTGGTCGTGTGGCAGAACAGGTAGCTCGGAAGTTCAGACTGGCCAGAAAGTGAAATGATGAATCGTCCGTCACATGCACCTGCTCCGCTTCCAGAGCCGACAATCCACCTGAACGAAGGGTGGCACTGCCTTCATTTGTACTATTCCATCGACGGGTGTGCATTGCGTGCGCTTTCCGGCGCCGATCGTCTCGTCGGCATGGATGAAGTCTGCGACATTCTCAGTCCAAGTTATCACGGCGCTCCTGAGAGACTTCAGGTCTTCGCAGTCTCGGGGCACCGCAGCGACTTCGGCATGATGTTGATGGATAAAGACCCACTCAGACTCGACGCCATTGCTCAAGATCTGCGAGCAAGCCGACTGGGTGCTGCGTTTCAACGGACTGCCTCCTTTGTGTCGATCACCGAAGTCTCTGAGTATGTTCCGACCGTTGAGCAGTATGCAGAAAAATTGAGACAGACCGGAACGCCAGCAGATGACCCATCATACGCCGCTAAGGTGAAGGCATATGAACAGCGACTCCCGATGATGAACAAGCAACGTCTGTATCCGGACTTTCCTCCGTTTCCAGTTCACTGCTTCTATCCGATGAACAAAATTCGGCATCCGCATGCAAACTGGTTTCAGCTTCCATTCAGTGAGCGATCCCGCCTGATGTCTGAGCATGCGACTTCAGGGATCAAGTTTGCCGGAAAGGTTTCTCAGTTGATCACCGCTTCAACCGGGTTCGACGACTGGGAATGGGGCGTCACATTGTGGGGACGAAATCCTGAGTCGATCAAGGAGATCGTCTACACCATGCGATTCGATGAGGCGAGTGCCCGCTACGCCGAGTTCGGGCCGTTCTACATCGGGTACATAATGAGTCCGGAAGATCTCCTGAAGCATCTGCGCATCGGATAGTATCCCGAAGCCCCGGAACGCGTTGCTGTCATGACACCAGAATTCTGAAGCGCCATGCTGCGTCGTCGAGCGACAACAGGTGGCCTTCAATTTTGAATCAAGGTGCGGGAGATTCAATGAAGATTCAGTGCGACTGCGGAGAGTTCATTTACGATTCGACTGATGGTCTTCCTGGGAAAGCACGGTTGATTCCGGATCGGGAATGGTTGGGGCTGATTGACCGAATTGAAGAAGAAGTACTGGGGGCACTCTCAGAGAAAAGACAGTCATTCGAAGCGGCAGCGATGGCCCTGAGAGAGTGCCTCTTCGACGTTTCGCGTACGATGTATCAGTGCCAATCCTGCGGGACAATGTTCGTGAACGACCGGAACGGGAAGCTGCACAGCTACAGTTCGAATCCGGGGTCGTCGCCGTCAATTCTGTCCTAGAGACGGCGTTGGCTTAGATCACACGGAGCAGACTGGTGGAAATCTGGGCCAATTTCAGATGATCTAATTTGTCCACTCTACTGCATTGAGTTGACCGGAATTCCTCACAATCCAAGCGAGTCTGGATCATAATTGCTTCATTAATTCGGGAGGTATTCTTACCCGTGTTGGCGAGCAGGTCGAAATAATTCTCCAACAATCCACTTCCCGGCCCGATCCTGTCTTGATTGCTCGTGTAAGTCGTAATGGAGCCGCGGTTCTTCCTAAGCCGCGCATAGTTCGTGTGCGACTTGTTATGTGGCCGATTTCATGGTCGAATGACTGAGCGGTGCTCATTTGGGTGTGGCGTTTCGACAACCAAAAAAAAGCATTCGAAAGAGCTTTGGTCGCCACGCTCCTTTGGGAAACAGGAAAAGAACAAAGAACTTTGTGAAAACTGTCAAAAATAGCGTTCGGTTTTTCAGACTGGTGACGTCATGGGGAGTGGGCCGAACGAGAACTTCGTTCTAAATGATGCCGACCATCTCTGGGCTGAGGACCTGCGGGCTGATGATCCGCAAGTCCTCGGTCGGCTCGTTTCTTATTATCGCTTATACCTTCAAGGTTATGCAGCGAATCTCATCCCGGACGGCATGCAGGGTCGGGGAGATCGATCCGATCTCATCCAAGAAACGCTCATGCGCGGGTACGCTAGCAGAGACAAGTTTCGAGGGTCGACAAACGCAGAGTTGACCGCGTGGCTGAAACAGATTCTGCACCACGTCGCCGTCGATTGGATTCGCCATCACACCGCGGAAAAGCGTGATGTGAATCGGCAGCTGAAAAATGAATCTGAAGCAGAAAGCGAATCAATCTTCATCGACGGCGCTGGAGAATCTCCCAGTCAAAACTCGATGCGCCGCGAGGACGTTCAACGGATCTCCGAAGCGTTAACACAGTTGAGCAATGAACAACGAACTGCAGTT
The DNA here is from genome assembly GCF_051466335.1 of Planctomicrobium mucosum. Lineage (NCBI taxonomy): Bacteria > Pseudomonadati > Planctomycetota > Planctomycetia > Planctomycetales > Planctomycetaceae > Planctomicrobium > Planctomicrobium mucosum. The sequence continues at coordinate 2,991,954 of NZ_CP195793.1, forward strand.
CAATTGCGAAGCGAGGGGCGCACGTTTCTCGAGATGGGCATTGCGCTGAACCGATCTGAGGATGCTGCCAGAATGTTGTGGGGGCGCGGTGTCGAGAGGCTCTTGTTGATACTGGGCGACAATGACAAGTGATTCGACAAACGGCGATCCCTCTCTCGGATGGGTACATAACGCGATCAACATTGATGAGTCTCTACGAAGTGGAGCTCCTACCAGATTCTCGCAATCGACTCCGAGTGATGGCAATCTCAGTTGGTTGCTGTCCAACTTGCAGAGGATGCACGCTCCGCCAGCGACGTCTTACCCCGCTAGGCTCATGACGGGGGCGCCGGAAAAAATCGGGCGGTATGTCGTTCGGAGAACGATCGGCTCTGGCGGATTTGCGGTCGTTTATCACGCTTTCGATCCCCATCTTCATCGGGAAGTAGCGGTGAAAATTCCGCTCCCTCTGAGATTGTTGAACGAGGAAGTCCGAACTCGCTTTGTGCAAGAAGCGCGGCTGGCTGCTCAGCTCGATCATCCGCACATCGTCCCGGCATTTGAAGCGGGCGAGGATGGACCGATTCCATTTATTGCTTATGCGTATTGTTCTGGACCGACATTGGCGGCATGGATTCAATCGCATCCGCAGTTGAAACCGCAAGCTGTCGCTGAGCTCATGGCACAGTTGGCAGATGCCGTTGAGTATAGCCATCAACAAGGGATTCTTCACCGAGATTTGAAACCGGCGAACGTCCTCTTATTTCCGACAAGCAAACCCATTTCAGACGATTTTGCGTTTATTCCACGTCTTGCGGATTTCGGTTTGGCGAAGTTGGTGGAAGCTGTCTCAACGGACACTCGTTCCAGTGTCATTATCGGGACGCCGTCGTACTTGGCTCCTGAGCAAATCGACGCGGTGAATCCCAAATCGATCTCGGCGACCGACATTTACGGGCTGGGAATCATCATGTATGAAACCCTGACCGGGCACCCTCCATATCGTGGAAAGAATGTCGTTCAGGTCTTGGAAGAGATTCGAGAAGGAACGATTGAGCCCCTGCGCGTGATCAATCTCCAAATCCCGAAAGACTTGGCGGTGATCTGCGAAAAAGCAATGTCTCGCGATCCTGCCGATCGCTACAGCAGCGCGGCCGACTTCAGGGACGATCTCAATCGTTATCTCCGAGGGGAGAAAATCACAGCACGCCCTCTCGGCGTCGGCGCACAGATTTTCAGGGCACTCACCGCCCCATCTCGGATTTCAGAAGCATCCGCGTTCCTGATCATCAGCTTCACTGCGATGGGGTTCTGGATGGCTTTGTGGCCCGTCGGAGGATTGCTGGGATTCGCTACAAGTTCTGTGATTCCAGCATCGGAGATCATTGGTTACACACTCCCATTGATGATTAACTCCATCATCGCGATTGTATTAGGCTGGCAAGTCGGTCGAGGAAAAGTGTGGGCTGCGGTTGTGGCAACAGTCCTCGGAGCCGGTCTATGCGGTATCGCGATTTCCGTGCTGTGCCAATGGATTCAACCATTCTTCCCGCAGGTCTACTCCGATCCGCGAACAAGAGAGATTGTCTATCTACTTTTGTTGTGCCTCTTTGTCTCTCAAACCATTCTGTCGGCTTGCGCGTGGGGAGCCATCCGCAGGCAGAGAAAGTTGACTTCGTAGCCTGTTTGTAGCGACGAGCGATTCAACCGCTCCTCTGTTCTTTCTACCGCCTCTGATCATACGAAGACTCTCGATAGCGGCGTCCGTGGAAAATGGGCGGCGATACGACACGATCACGACCAGACGGTTAGTTTCGGGGCGTAATCCATTGTGATAATCTACAGAGACAAGCGATCAGGCGAAAATCGAGCCTGAAGCTGCACGCGATGATCCACAGTTATCCGTCACCTTGCGGTTTTCAAGTGAGAGGTGCGGAAGGAGATAAGTTGACTATGTACTACATCGACCCGCATGTCCATATGGTGTCCCGCACGACTGATGACTATGAGCGGATGGCGCGAATGGGCTGCGTCGCAGTGAGCGAACCAGCGTTCTGGGCCGGATTCGATCGTGGAACCGTCGACGGATTTCGTGACTATTTCCATCAGCTGACTGATTTTGAGTCACGTCGAGCGAGTTGGTCGGGAATTCAGCATTTTACGTGGTTGTGCATCAACGCCAAAGAGGCTGAGAATATTCCGCTGGCGCGCGAAGTGATCGCGATGATTCCCGAATATCTCAATCGTCCTGGAGTACTCGGTATCGGCGAAATTGGACTCAATAAAAACACTCCTAACGAATCGACCATTTTTCGGGAACACCTCGATCTGGCTGCGAAAACTCAGGAGTTGATTCTGATTCACACCCCTCATTTGCAAGACAAATTCAAGGGGACGAACATGATCGTAGATATGCTCAAAGAGCGAGATGACATCCCTGTTGAGCGAGTCTGTATCGATCACGTTGAAGAGCACACTGTTCGTCTCGCTGTCGAAAACGGCTTCTGGTGCGGGATGACGTTGTACCCAACGACCAAATGCACTCCAGCCCGCGCTGCGGACATTATTGAGCGTTATGGCGATGAACGCATCATGGTAAATTCGGCGGGCGACTGGGGACCAAGCAATCCGCTCGCAGTCCCGGACTTCATTCAGGAGATGAAGCGCCGCGGTCATTCCGAGGCGAAGATTCGCAAGATTGTTTACGACAATCCGCTGACGTTCTTTAGTCAGTGCAAGCGATTCAACTTCACCCCTCCCGCATAATGGCAAAGGATATTTCCGCGGTTCGACTACAATCTCAAACTGCGAAAAATTCCCACTGAGCAGGCGTTCAGAATGAATCTTCTGAACGCGGCTCAGTCGAAGTTTTGCGGGGGAGATTATTTTCCAATCAACGACATCACTTGCGATGTGACGCCCCACGCTCCGGTGATCACGAAAGCGATGAACGACATGATGAGCGCCGCGTCCCAGGTCCAGTGAGGCTTGAGGCGTGGGTCGGTTGCGGTATATCTGAAATACAGCGTCCCGAATCCAATCATCGGGAGCATAATCGCCTGCATGAATCCGGAGATCAGGACCGCAAGAACCGGATCTGCTCCGAGCGCGAACATCGTAAACGCGAAGAGTGGCAGCAGCACGCACAGAATTGTCACCCAGCGGTTGTTCACTTTCTCGCTGTGTTTGTCGATCGCTCCACTGATCTTGAGGAAGTCAACGAACAGTCGCGCGTTCCCTGCGCTCGCGACGAGGAACGTGGAATAAAGGACGGCAACGGCTCCCAAAAGGAAGAGCCATTTAGCAGATTCACCGAAGATGGGGACGTACGCGCTGGCCAGCGTAGACACCATGCGAAGCCCTTCAGGATCGCGTCCTTCCCGATAAAGGACCGCTGCCCCCATGACGTAGAATGCCATCGTGGCGAGCGTGTACACGAGGAGCGAGAGAAACGCGTCCCAGTGCATCACGCGCATCCAGCCACGCGCTCGCTGGGCCCACGCTGCGTCTGGAGATCTTCGCCCGGTGTAGCGTGCATAACCTTTCTCGATGCACCAGTAGGGGTACACCAGCAACTCCATCGCTCCCACACCAATAATGCCGAAGGTGGCGATCGCAGTCATCAATGAACTCCAGCCATCATCTCCTTGCGGGAGATGAAAGGAGAGTCCGCGGATGAATTCGTCCGCTGTGAAACTCCAATCCCGAGTTGTCTGAAGTGCCAGCACATTTCCGATCGTCGCGATGGTGAAACCAACAACGAGAATTGTCGCGAACGTCTGCAAGAGTCCGTAACTTCCGCTGTAAAGCAGAGCGATGGTGAGCGCGGTCACGATTCCCGCCCAGATTCGGTCATCGAGTGTCCAGGGGTCGACCTGCTTGGCACCGGAACGGACCGTTTCAAGAGCTTTCGTGCCCGTCTCTCCCGACTTCTGGATCTGTTCTTTCAGCCTGGCGTGTCCACGCTCGATTCGCTGCTGTTCGTCAGCGCTTTGCTTTCTGAACTCTGCACGCGGTCCTGAGAGATCGTCTTCCCACTTCTGGAACCAGGCAAGCTCAGTCGGCGAAGGGATCTCAATAGCTGCTTTGTAGTCGCCCGTGATTGGGAAACTGATGGAGAGCGACTGACCAACTCCCCCAACGATTCCTCCTAGCTGAAGCGTGCTGGTCGTCAGCATGATGAGAAAGAACCACAGGATGAAATGAACTGGCCCGATTCTTCCGGGGAGTTGATTGAGCGCGGTTAGCGTGGTTTGTCCATGCGTGATGGAATAACGGCCGAGTTCAATCTGTGCGAAGACTTTGACAACACACCCAATCATGATCAGCCAGAGAAGCGTCAGCCCTGCCTGGGCTCCAGTCTTCGTCGTCGCGATCAGCTCGCCGGAGCCGACGATACTGGCAGCGATGACGAGGCCCGGGCCGAGCTTCCTGAACGTCCCCATGAAGGATGTGGGGGGCTGTTGAACCCCCTCATCGCTGCGTGGGTCACCCGCAGCGATGGCGTCAGGATTATCTTCAGGAATATCTGCCATGAATAAGCTCCGTTTGATCGGCCAGAGGACTTATAACGAAGTCCTGATGGAACGACAATCGGGAGCGATGGCGCATTTCGAACGGTTTTAGAATCGGCTTGGAGAAAATGGCTTCGCATCAATGTGCGTTGTCGTGCGATCCATGATTTCGCGAATCAGCTTTCCTGTCGCCGTCGCCAGACTCATTCCCAGCATGTTGTGGCCTGTGGCCAGATACGAGTTCTGGAGCTTTGGGACCGCGCCGATGATCGGGAGGCTGTCCCAAGTCATGGGCCGCCAACCGCACCATGCCTGGCTCTCACCCGTCGTATAGGGTGTGTGCAGATAAGGTTCAGCAGACCGACGAAGTTGCTGGATTCGACGGTCGGGAATGGAATCATCGAACCCACAGAATTCCATCATCGAGCCAAGCCGATAGCCATTGTCGAACGGAGAAACCCCAACTCGATGTTCCGGGAACAGCATCGGGACACTCGGAGCAGGATTCGGCTTGGACATCGTGACCGAATAGCCTTTTCCAGGCTGAACGGGGATGCGGCAATTCAGCATTGTTGCAAGTTTGGAGCTCATCGCTCCAGCTGCAAAAACGATTTCAGCGACCGGCATTTTCCCGGCGGAGGTGGTGATCTGTGTAATTTTTCCCTGTTCTCTGGTGATTCCCTGAATGTTGCAGTTTTCCACAAACTGAACCCCCTGCTCCTTCAGGAAATTGACCCAAGTTGAGTTGAGCCGATCGGGACGCACAGAGGCATCCATCGCGTAATGGAATCCTCCTGCCAATCCTGATTTGAGCGACGAGTCGAATTGTGGCAGCGACTCCCCTTCGATTCGTGTCGCCCCGACGTCAAAATGTTCCGTCATGAAGTCGACGTGCTCAGCGAATTTCTGCATTCCTTTTTCCGACTGCAGAACGTAAAGCAGACCGGTATGCTTCCACTCACAATCGAGCTTCGCGTGCTCGATGAGGTGCTGATACTCTGCCATTGAGGAATTCAGAATCGCTTTGAGATGCACTCCAGCGCTCAGCATTTGAGCGTGTGTGCAGCGTCGGGCGAACTGGAACAGCCACTTCCACAGGGGGGGATCGAACGATGGGCGAATGCGAAACGGGGCATCCGGGTTGAATAGCGATTTCAACCCCTCCTTCAGAGCACCCGGTTCAGTCAATGGGAGTACATGGCTGGGGCTAATGTAACCGCAATTGCCGTATGAACACCCGGCAGCGATCTTCCCCTTTTCAAGAACGGTGACTGACCTTCCCGTTTGTCTGAGATAATGAGCACAGGCGATTCCGATGATCCCGGAGCCGACAACGATCACATCAGAACCACTTTTACTTGAATTCATGGAATTCCTACGATCAAACTGAACCGCGTCAATTCGCTGGCTTCATCGCGCGAGCGGCGATGGTCTGGTCTTCAACCGTAATCTTCGCGTTTCAGTAACGGCGACGGGAAATATAGCCTGGGCTGGCGCGTCCATCAGTTTATTCTGGAGTAATTCCGTGAGCAAATGGGTCCCCTGCCTGTTGAACAAGAGTTCCTTCGTTGCAGATAAATGCTCGACCGGTGATCCGAGGAATGATCTCGTTGGCTGCGTTGAGTCGATAGCTCGCGGTGAAACGACTGCCGATAATGCTTTCCTGAATCCAGTTTTGGCCGGAAGCAAGCTTTCCCCGAGCGGCCAGACAGGCGATTTTGGCACTCGTCCCCGTGCCACAAGGGGAACGGTCGTAGGCGCTCCCCGGACAAAGAACGAAATTGCGGCTGTCAGCGTCGGGATTAGGAGAGTCTGTGAAGAACTCAATGTGATCGATGTAGCCGTTGTCTCTCCCAGTGACCCCGGCTGCAGCTAACGCATCACGAATTTTAATACCAGCTTCAGTCAGTCTCTTCAGATTACTCAGATTCAAAGTAGCTGGGGACTGGTGGGCCAGAAAGAACCAGTTTCCGCCCCAAGCGACGTCTCCGGTGATGACTCCAACATCGGGAACATCAATTTGAACGTCTTGCCGGTAAAGGTCGCTGGGGACGTTCTCGATTGTGACTTCGTTGGGTGAGAGAAGATCAACCGAAACGGTACCGACCGGGGTTTCGAGCAAGTGGGTACCGGTGTGAATTCGGCCGAGGTACGCAAGCGTAATAGCGACACCGATGGCACCATGTCCACACATCCCAAGATAGTCTTCGTTGTTGAAGAAAATGACTCCCGCCACACATTCGGGAAGTGTGGGTTCAACCAACAACGCGCCGACAAGTGCATCAGAGCCGCGGGGTTCCAGAATCGCTGTTCGACGAAATTCGTCGTGCTTTTCACGAAAGAGCTTCACCCGTTCAGCCAGGGGGCCGGTTCCTAATTCAGGCCCGCCAGCGATGATCACTCGCGTTGGCTCCCCCTCTGTGTGCGAATCGATATAGCGAATGGATGGAGATTTTGCGTTACTCATGTTCGTGATCCAGACCAGTTGTTCCACCATGTCTTAAACTGATGCCATTGAGCATCGATGAAGTGCTTCTGGCTGGGGGAAAGCTTGTCGAACTCGTTGAAATGGGTCTCGTATTCCGGGTTTCCTTCGAGGACCATCAGCCGCTTATAGTAGAGAACCAGGTCAGGTCCGTCATCGTACTTCGACAAGACAGCCAGCGCATTGTCGAGTTCTTCAGCGAGTTGACGGGCAGTTGCGTCTCCCGCTGCTGCCTGCTGACAAAGCTGAACCAGTCGCAACACTTCTCGCGGAAGAGCGTTCCCGATCCCGGTGATGGCGCCCACAGCGCCACAACGAATAAACCCGTGGAACACCTGCGTATCGACTCCGACCATCAAAGCGAGATCGGGATTTCCGTAGGTAATGTTTTCGGCGGCATAAGTGAGTGCCTCTTTTCCACCAAACTCTTTGAATCCGACCAGATTGGAGTGGGAATTTCGAAGTGTGAAAAAGAGATCCGCCTTAGTCTCGTACCCATAATAGGGGCTGTTATAGATGACCGCCGGCGTATTGGGGGCCGCAGAAAAGACGGCATCGAAATGTGCTTTCTGTGCCGCTACAGATGTGCCTCGTGAAAGGAGACGAGGGATGACCATCAACCCGGCAGCGCCGACCGACGCTGCGTGGGCGGCATGTGCTGCGGCGATTTTTGTGTTCTGAGCACCGGTTCCGACGATCACGGGGACACCTGCTGCCACCAATCTCGACACCCCTTCCTGGCGTTGCTCATCCGTCAATAGCGGCCAGTCTCCCATCGATCCGCAATACACGACGGCCCTCATCCCGATCTCAATGAGTTCTTTTCCCTTTCGCACCAGCGACTCATAGTCAGGGGTGCGATCCGGGAAAGATGGGGTCATGAGGGCAGGAATCGTTCCAGAAAAAACTGGTGGGTTCGACATCGCGGCAACCTTGAACTGAAAGCTTTTGATGTTGCTGTAGGGACGATTAAGTGCGATCTAAGTGCGATCTAAGTGCGATCGGAGTTGAGTAAAACTGTCAACATTGTGTACCTGCGGCGTAAGTCTCACCCGTACAATAAATGGACTCTCTTTGGTGAAAGAAACGACAGGTTGCACTCAACAGACTCGACCGGATTGAACAACGGAACGATCAACAGATTTTAACAACTTCGCAGATCAAAATCATATTGATTAATGATAGATGCGAATTGATGTTTCCGCTCTGTTGAGTATAACATGAACTTGCGACCTTCGCATCCTCGGCAAACTCAAGGGAAATTCAAATCAGCGCATAGGGGCCATGTCTTTTTCAACCGCACGCGAAATCCTTGGAATGCTGGACACTCCGTTTACAGGAGAGCCACTTTTCGATTGTCTTTCAGATATCGTCTACTTCATTAAAGATGCGAAATGCCGATATGTCGTCGTCAACAAGACACTTGTCGAGCGATGTGGATTTTCGAGCAAGGCGCAGCTGATCGGGAAGACCGCGGGCGAAACGCAGCGGGCACCACTCGGTCCGGGATTTGAAGATCAGGATCGGGCAGTCTTGCAGACTGGTGTCCCCTTAATCGCGAAGCTTGAGCTTCACATTTATCCGTCTCGTGATGTCGGCTGGTGCCTGACTCACAAGCTTCCGTTACGAAACGCAGATGGCGACATTGTGGGCATCGTCGGGATGTCGCAGGACCTAAGAATGGTTGATGCCAATCACAATGAATATAAGCATGTCGCTGTTGCCGTTGCCTACGCCGAGTCGAATCTCTCGCCCCCGCCAACGATTGCAAAATTGGCTGAAATCGCGGAGATGTCTCCTTATCAGCTTGACCGAAGAATGAGGAATGTGTTCGGATTGACCACCGGACAATGGCTTCTGAAATTGCGAATTGATCTCGCTCAACGGCTTTTGCGAACGACAGAAGAATCGATCGCACAGATTTCTTTGCTTGCAGGGTATTCAGATCAAAGCGCTTTCACGCGCCAGTTTCGAAGAGCAACCGGCCTATCTCCCAGCGACTACCGAAAAGGTGTTCCGATTCCTTAGGTCGGCTCCCATTTCGACAGGTGGCAGTACGTCGTCGAGTAGCAGCGGACTTGGCGGCGTCCACTCCAATGAGTCTAAGCTCCCGCGACATCGCGTGAGACTGGTTGTGTTAAGAGTCCTTTAAACTTTGCCGATCGTCCGAACGCTGGACCTGATGTGTATTCAATGGCTTGACACTTAAGGGAGCCTGTTGTCAGCTGTGCCTTATGCACTGAAAGCATTCGGATTTCAGACCAAATCTGAATACGATTCAAATTCAAATTTGCGCAGAATCGGTATTTGGATTTTTGCGAGTTCAAGTGTCCGTTTTCAATTCACGGCCGCCTGTTCGGTCCGAGGTTGGTGGTGTGGCATCAGGCTTCATCACGTTCGAAGATCGCCAGAGTGCAAGAGCTGCGAATCCTCGAAACGGTTGACACTCTGCGAGGTCGGTTTGAACGGGAATTCCCGTCTCACTTTCGAGATGCAGCAACCTCCTGCGGATGATCAGATCCGAAGCCGGCCAGGAATCGTAATCACCCAGTCCTCGCAGTGCGAAGTACTCGACTGTCCAGGGGCCCACCCCGCGAATCTGACTGAGGGCGTGGCGAATTTCGGGGATATTTTGAGGACTGTTCAAGTCGGGGATCGTTCCATCAGCAACGGCGTCTGCAACTCGTTTCAGCGTCTCAACCCGTCGCCCCGGCATGCCGATCTTGTCGAGGTTTCCCTCTGCAATCGCTTCGGCTGTGGGAAAATAGTGCGAGAGCGTCGAATCAGGATCTCGGACAACTCCTAATCGTTCGACGATTCTCGCGGTGATTGTTGTCGTCGCTTTCACTGTGACCTGTTGTCCAACAATGGTCTGGACGAGCATTTCAAACGGGATACACGTACCGGGGATGCGCGGCACGGGAGTCATTTTGAGGATGGAGCGTAAGTGACGGTTTCGATTGAGAACTCGATGAATCTCTGCAAGATTGACCTGAATACATAGCATCCGCTGCACATGAGGCGTCAGTTCTTTGATCCGCTGACTGACTGATCCTTCGACAGAGAGTGTGACTTCATTTCGGGCAGATTGGGTAATCTTCAAGATTCCCTGCTTTCCGCCAAAATTCAACGTGCGGCAGTACGTCTTATCCGAGACCGATTCCACCCGCCGGATGCCCCGTCCCGAATAATGTTGCAACGTGTCGTTCCAGTTGAAATCACCCTGAAACGAGATGACCACAGTTCTCACTCGCGCGGGCATGGTGACTCTCTTTGCTGTTCCATTTTGATGAGTTTCTGCTTCCGCTCAATTCCCCAGCGATACCCTGCCAGTGAGCCATTGGCACGAACGACCCGATGGCATGGAATCGCAATGGCGAGCGGATTGGCAGCACAAGCCGCAGCGACTGCTCGCACTGATGCGGGTTTTCCAATCTGCTGGGCAAGTTCGGTATAAGTGACCGTCTTCCCTGCCGGGATATCTCGAAGTGCCGCCCAGACCTGCTGCTGAAACAACGTTCCACGAATATCGAGCGGAAGATTGAAAGGAGGAGTCAAATTCTCAACCGCTTTCAGGACAGCCCGAATCGATCGTTGATCGTCTTCTGTAGCGGAGATGATTTCCGCCTGACAGAAGCGTGATTTGAGGTCGTCGATCAACTCTTGATCCCGATCGCCAATCAGAATCGCGCAGGTTCCGAGTTCCGTGGTGGCAATGAGAACTCTCCCGAGGAAGCAGTCGTTCACTGCGTACTGAATCTTCATGCCGGCGCCACGTCTTCTGGCAACGGTTGGCTTCATTCCGAGTGCCTGTTTCGCCTGCTCATAGAATCGACTGTTTGCTTGAAATCCGGATTCATAAATCGATCGAGTCACTGAAACGCTCTGGGGAAGTCGCTGCTTAATTTTTTCGATTCGGATGAAGTTGAAGTACTGAATTGGGCTCCGTCCAGTTGCTGCCTTGAACATTCGTTGAAGATGGAACGGACTCATCGAGAATTTATCTGCGAGAGAATTGAGGGTCGGACGTTTTTCAGCGAGTTCCAGATCTCTGCAAATTCTGATGACAAGTTCCTCATTTCTCTGGGAAATGGACATGCTCTCGGGAGTACAGCGGAGACAGGCTCGGAAGCCATCCGCTTTTGCGAGTTGCCACGTTCTGTAAAACCGAACGTTCCTGCGAAGCGGCCGGCGCGCAGGGCAACTGGCGCGACAGAAAATTCGCGTCGTTGTCACAGCGAAATAGAATTCGCCATCGGCTGAAGGATCTCGCTGCAAGACCGCATTCCAGCATTCTTCGTCTGAGCCAAATGGCAGGCTGTTTGATGGGGGTGTGGGTGGCATGCTCATATTCTCGCTGCCTGAACTAGATTTTTCCTGATGAAACGTTGCTCAGTGCAGTTTATCCCACGGCAGTTGTCTAAAAACTCCGGATCTTGCTTTCAAACTCAATCAATTCCAAAGGGAGTTGAGTTGAATCGCACCAAAGCGAAAGGAGTCATTTCCCTGTTTCTGGATGGGGAGAATGTTATTCTACTCGGCAGCAGTCACCGCGGATATTTTCCTGTTTCCTTCTGTGAACGTCGCTGGAAAGAAATTTCTGAACCATGTCGCTGTTAAAAATCTCGCAAGGAAAAATCTACGATCCCCTGAATGGTATTGATGGCGTGATTGGTGATCTGTGGATTCGCGACGGGAAGATTGTCTCTGCGGAAAGTGTCGCTGGCGAGAAACCACTTCGGACCATCGACGCGACCGGGTTAGTCGTCATGCCAGGCGGCGTGGATATGCACTGCCATATTGCGGGGTCGAAGGTCAACGCTGCAAGAAAGATGCGACCGGAAGAGAAAAGGACATCTGCTCCGATCGTTGCACAGGGAGAGTTTCGATCCGGGACAGTCGGAAGTGTTCCGAGCACATTTGCGACGGGCTATCTCTACGCTGGTTTAGGTTACACAACAGCGTTCGATGCCGCGATTCCTCCTCTGTCAGCGCGACACGTTCACGAGGAGTTTCAAGATACCCCCATCATCGACAAGGGGTTTTATGTCATGCTGGGGAATAACCAATATGCCATGCGGCAGATCGCCGCCGGAGAAGATGAGCGTCTGCGCAATTTCATGGGATGGATCATCGGCGCGACGAAGGCGTACGGTGTGAAAATAGTGAATCCAGGAGCGGTGGAACTCTGGAAGCAAACCGGTGGAAATATCCACTCGCTTGACGAGTCCGTACCGTACTTCAACGTGAGTCCTCGTCAGATTCTTCAGGGGATTACCCGGAGTGTCGACGCGTTGGGAATTCCCCACTCGGCTCATATTCACTGCAATAATTTGGGGATCCCGGGGAACTGGCAGACGACGTTGGCCACGATGGAAGCTCTTGAGGGGGCACGCGGGCATCTGACTCATATTCAGTTTCACAGCTATGGTGGCGACGCTGACGATCAGTCAACATTCAGCTCCAAGGTTCCTGAACTGGTCGATTACGTGAATCGGCATCCCAATCTGACTGTTGATGTGGGGCAAGTGATCTTCGGTTCGACGACATCCATGACCGGAGATGGTCCGCTCGGTTACTTTCTGCAGAAGGTTCTCGGCGCCAAGTGGTACAGCGCTGACGTCGAGATGGAAGCAGGCTGTGGTGTCTCCCCGATTGTCTACAAAAACAAATCGCTGGTGCATGCACTTCAGTGGGCCATCGGCCTGGAGTGGTATCTTTTGATGGAAGACCCTTGGCGGATTGCCATGAGTACGGACCATCCGAACGGCGGAGCGTTCCTTGCGTACCCACAGATTATTGCCCTGCTGATGGACCGAAATCGCCGAGATGAACTGCTCCAGGCACTTCCTGCCGCTGTGAAAAATTACTGTACGCTGAGCGATATCACTCGAGAATACTCGTTGTTCGAGATCGCCATCATTACACGCGCATCGCCTGCCAAAATCCTGGGCTTGCAACACAAGGGGCATCTGGGGCCCAATGCGGATGGGGATGTCACCTTGTACCAACCAGATCCCGATTTGCAGCGAATGTTCGAGCTTCCGCGATTTTTAATCCGTCGCGGAGAAGTCATTGTGGATGACGGCGAATTGCGTTCTCAGTCTGAAGGAAACGTGCTCCACGTCGCCCCGAGCTTCGATGATGGAAGCCTGAAGCACATCGAAGGATGGTTCAACGAACACTATTCCTTGCAGTTTTCTAACTTCGGAATTGAAAATGATTTTTTAAGATCACAAATTCAGGTTGAGTGCCAACGGGTTTAGGGGCACAATACGGGCTGCTGAGCAGAAACCACTTTGGGCAAGTGGGGTCTTGCCGTTCCCAATCAATGGAAATTGATTCTCCTCCCTTGGCCTCTGCCACCTTCGGTGGAGCACAGTCGCCAACTCGACATCGTAGAAGGATCTCGAAATGTACACACTCAGAATCCCCGGACATCAACACGTACTTACTGCGGACCCGAATCCAACTGGGACAAAGGAAGAAATCGCCAAGAAGCTTTTGTTCCCGAATCCGGATAAGGATGTGCATGGGATTCGTCGGTTGCCACGAGATACGGACTGCATTCTCGAAGAAACCGAAACGATTCAAAAAGGTAAAATCGCTCGTCAGGAAACGCACCAGGTGGGACGCTGGACGATCGGTCAGCTACTCCCCCAGGGAACCCTCAATGATTTGATATCCTGAAATATCAGACATGGAGGGTTTCACTCTCCCGAGGTGACGAAGTCCGGGGCATTCCGTATCGGCTGTCATCAGTTGGTCTGAATCACCACATGGCAATGTCAAACCGGCCCCTCCTCAGATGCGTCGAGATCCGCATTTTGAGGAGGGGTGTTTATATGGCGGATGTTGGGAAGTAGTATCGCCACGGCTCCGGTGAGTGGCAGGAAGCTGCAAAGCCAGAAGACGTATGACAAACTGGTTTTGTCGACAAGCTGACCGAGCACCGCCGATCCAATCCCGCTAATCCCGAACGCGAACCCGAAGAACATTCCTGCGACCAATCCGACATTCCCCGGAAGCAGGTCCTGGGCGTAAACGATGATCGCAGAAAACGCTGAGGCGATAATCAAGCCGATCAGGAATGTGAGCACGATCGTCAGCTCAAGCCCGACATAAGGAAGCGCGAGCGCGAATGGTGATGCTCCGAGAATGGAGAACCAGATCACCAGTTTCCGTCCAAATCGATCTCCAAGCGGCCCCCCTGCAATCGTCCCTGCTGCGACCGCAAACAGGAAGATGAACAGACAGATTTGCGACGTCTGCACTCCGAGATGGAAGCGATCCATCAAATAAAACGTGTAGTAGCTACTGAAGCTGGCGGTGTAGAAATTTTTGGATATCACCAGAGCAACAAGAACAGCGATTGAAGAGACAACCTGCCAGCGAGGAAGCGATGATGCGGGTCTTACGCTCGCGTTGCTTCGATTCAATTTCTGCACTTCCAACTGCTGGCGATACCAGAATCCAATTCGAGAGAGAATTGTGATTGCCACCAGTGCGATCACGGCAAACCAGGCGATGACCGGTTGCCCACGCGGTACGACAATCCACGCCGCCAGTAATGGTCCCGTCGCACTTCCGAAATTCCCCCCCACCTGAAAGATCGCCTGTGCAAATCCATGCCGACCTCCAGAGGCCATTCGCGCAATGCGCGACGCTTCTGGGTGGAAGATTGAAGAGCCAAGACCGATCAACGCAGCTGAAATCAGAATGACCGGAAACGTATTCGCAAAAGAAAGCAACAACAGGCCGATCAATGTCGATCCCATGCCAATTGCGAGCGAAAACGGGCGAGGTCGGCGGTCGGTGTACATCCCAACAATCGGCTGCAACATCGACGCTGTCATTTGAAAAGTCAGCGTGATGGTGCCGATCTGAGCGAAACTTAGAAAATACTTCTCTTTCAGAAGCGGATAGAGAGCAGTCAGCAAAGATTGAAGAGTGTCATTCAGCAGGTGCGCCAGACTGATCGCGACGAGGACCCCGATGGAGGCTCGTTGAGTGGTTGAGATGGCTGCCGTTGTTGCCTGAGGAATTTGGTTCATTCAATTATTTCAAATCAATTTGTCTCTGTGCTCCCCACAGAGGGTGAGACGTTCACTATCCCAGGTTTGCGGGAATGGGAAACGCATTTCTTCGGTGCCGCGAACTCGATCGCTGATGGAATATCAGTCCAATTTCAGTATCCCCAGCCTGCCGTCGAAATGAATGACAATACCCAAACCGAAATGTTCGCATTCAATCCAACTTCGTTGTTGTCTCTGCAGTTTCAATTGGAAGTAATTTCTCCCGATACATCTGAGTTGCACGAACTCAACGGCGTTGATGTGACTGGTGAGTCTGTTGGATTTCTCCAAAGACGTTACGATTCGTTACTGACTGATGAAGATTTCGGAAAAGCGTTCGCTTCAAGGACAAACCTGTGCATCAAGACTCTCCCAGTGCAACTCAGCTTCGTCAATGGGACAATGACCATGTTTGGCACCCGTTTGCTGCGATGCAAGCTTATCGTGAAGAAAACGCTCCGATCATCACCGAGGCGGAAGGGTTTGAGCTCGTCGATTCGGATGGAAATCGCTACCTCGATGGCGTTTCGTCATTATGGTGTAATGTTCACGGGCATCGAGTTCCCGAACTGGACGAGGCGATCCGTCAGCAACTTGATCGAGTCAGCCATTCGACGCTGCTCGGTTTATCCAGCCCGCCATCCATTGAACTCGCAGCCCAACTTGTCAGTCGAGTCCCTGCCGGTCTGAATCATGTCTTTTACTCGGACAGCGGATCGACGGCAGTTGAAGTCGCGTTAAAAATGGCATTTCAATATCACCGGCAGAAGTCGTCCGGCCGTGAAGACCGGAAACTGTTTGCAACTCTCTCCAGTGCTTACCACGGGGACACGATCGGTTCGGTGAGTGTGGGGAATATCGATCTGTTTCACCGAGTTTATGGGGAGTTACTGTTTCAGACGGTTTCAGTCCCAGCACCTGTGGCCTTGCGGACTCCAGAAGGGCAGAGTTCCGAAGCATATATCGAGCATTGTTTTCAAGAAGTGGAACGCATCGTCGCCCTGCACGCCAGTGATCTGGCGGCCTTTATTATTGAACCTCTCGTCCAGGGGGCCGCGGGCGTTCTGGTGCATCCTCCGGGATATTTGAAGCACGTCCGAGACATCACCCGGAAGTACGGAGTTCCGCTGATTGCAGATGAAGTGGCAGTCGGGTTCGGCCGCACTGGGGCGATGTTCGCCTGCGAGCACGAGGGGGTCGAGCCTGATTTTCTGTGTCTCGCAAAAGGGTTGACAGGAGGCTATCTCCCGCTCGCAGCCACAATGACGACCACTGAGATATTTAACGCGTTCCTCGGCGCGCCCAGCGAAGGTCGAACCTTCTATCATGGACACACTTTCACCGGCAATCCTCTCGCCTGTGCCGTTGGACTCGCGTCTCTGGAACTTTTTGACAAAAACCGAACGTTGGAAAACGCTCAGCGCAATGCCATGATTCTCACGGAAAAACTCTCTGCACTGGCGGACCATCCACATGTCGCAGAGGTGCGGCAGAAGGGAATCATGGTCGGAATCGAGCTGGTTGAAAGCAAAGAGACCCTTCAGCCCTACCCTTCAGCGAGAAGGACCGGGCACCTTGTGACACTCGCAGCGCGCAAACGTGGCGTCATCTTCCGACCGATCGGTGATGTGATCGTCCTGATGCCGGCTCCAGCGATGCCTGCAGATGCAGTTAAACGCCTATGCGACGTGACTATCGATTCGATCAATGCAACAACAGGCCGCTGATCACGTTGACCAACAACAGATTCACGACTACTGCACTTTTACGGAGATCTTGCGAGGCTCTGTGCGTGGAGTTCGAGGAAGCAGGACTTCCAAAACGCCCTGGCTCAACTTGGCAGAGATGCGTTCATGATCAACGTCATCGCTCAAGATGAAGGAGCGAAGAAAATCCCCTTCGTGGTACTCCTGATGAATCAGGAGAGCATTCTCCGGAGCGGGTGAATTGACCCGCCCAAGAAGCGTCAACCGGTTGTCCTGAACCTGAAGTTCAAGACCATCGACGTCCACACCCGGCAGGTCTGCTCGAAGGACGAGACCCTCATCGGTTTCAAAGATGTCGATAGGGGGTGTCCGGACCCAGCGAGGTGCCCCTTCCGCTGGTTGCTCGAAATCCTGGTTTACAATGTCTGGTGTCTCTTCGGACATCGGATCATCTACCCTCTGAATTCGTCGGCTCTTGCCGAATGGTTTCCGAAATCTTGATCTGACGAGGAGCGGTCGCCGGGAGTTTCGGCAACCGCAATTTCAAGAGACCGTTCGTGAATTCAGCGCGGATCGCAGATTCGTCGACTCTTTCAGGAAGAGTGACTGAACGTTCCCAGTTTCCCGTGGGTCGCTCGCTTCGTCTGAACCGTTCTTCGGGGATTTCGCGGGGAAGGGCTCGTGAACCAGTGAGCGTCAATTCACCGTTCGAAACATGAATTTCGATCGCATTCGGATCACAGCCCGCTAGTTCCGCTGTGATCAAGTAAGCATCTTCAGTGCTGTAAACGTTCAGCGCTGGCATCGGACGTCCCAGGCGCAGGCCCTCGAACGCCAGATCCATTCTTTTCATCCACCGATCCATCTCTCTTTCGAGATCCGGAAACGCGTGTAGTGGATTTCCCCAACGGAAAACGGGCATTGGAAATATCCCATGACTCGGAAACGAAGATGGTTCTAGCTGGCGTGACAATACGTGCAATTGCTGTACCGCTTTCTAGATACGACGACTGTCGTTCGTCTGTGGAGTTTCTCGTCTATAGGGTTATGGCAAATCCTCCGCTTCCTTTTTCTCTCATTTCTCACACTGAGTTCTGTCAGAATGGCAGAATCAGGAACAGAGTAGGATTTACTGGATTGCACCTGCTCCCACTTCGGATTTCACTGAAAGCTTCAAAATCTTTTGACAGATCCACCTTGCGACCTAGCTTTCACTGGGCAGAAAATCCTCTTTTTATGTTTTAGAAACATCCAATGAACACAATCCGTCGGTTTCTCACTGATGATGATGGTCCAACCGCTGTTGAGTACGCCGTCATGCTGGCGATGATTATTGGTTCATTGATCGTCTCGATTAAGCTCGTGGGCTCCAGCACCAGCGGGATTTGGGCCGAAAACAATTCAAAACTCGACCAATCTGGCTTCAACAGCCCTTAAAGGCCGGGCTTCCCACGACTTTCGGAAAGCCGCGAGTCATTTTCTGGTCAAAGTATCGCTCTCAAAGACCAGTTTCGGCTGATCCGGTGCATTTTGCTGACAGGTTCGAAAGGTCCGGGCCAGTGACCAAATTGATCTTCCTCGAAATTCCATCCGCTGATAATTCTGCACGCCGTCGGGCAGTTCAGGGGATAATCGCAGAATGCTATTTCGTCGTCGTCAATGGTTTCTTTCGTGCTTTGCGATGGCTGTTTCCGTAATCTCACCAGGTTGCGGAACTGTTCTTCACCCGGAGCGGCGCGGACAACGTGGCGGCAGGATCGATTGGAAGATCTTCGCCCTGAACGGAATCGGACTCCTCTTCTTTTTCATCCCCGGGGTGATCGCATTTGCCGTCGACTTCGCCACAGGAGCAATTTACCTCCCATCCGGTGAAGTTCCCTGCGAACCGGACTTTCAGTCGAAGAATGAAACGGATCGTCCGAAACTGCGACGAGTCAAAGTGGCACGCAGCCAGTTGAATCAACGAGGCATTGAAGCGGTCATCGCGAAAGAAATCGGCAAACCGTTGTCGCTCGACGACGAAAAATGTGTCTCACGTGAAATCGATCAGATTGATGACTTCTGGACTGCCCAGGAAGAGTTGCATCGATTGCAGGCAGTCTAAAAGCAGCGACTTCATTGGACCTGCGGATCTGCTTTATCAGGTCGAGCGAGTCCGAGTTGCGTCATTTTTTGTTGAAGGCTTTGCCGGTGCATGCCGAGACGCCTCGATGCAGCGCTGACGTTGCCCTTCTCCTGATTCAATGCGAGAGTGATCGCCATTCGCTCAAAGTCTTCAGTGAGCATCGACTTTGCTACGGAGAGCGGAAACATCAGGTAGCGGTCGAACTTCCCTTCCTCGCTGTCCGTTCTGGCTGGATTAATCCCCAGATCATGACTGTGAATCTGATCATCCTCGCTCATGGCGCAGGCGGAAAGAACCGCGTGTTCGAGTTCGCGTACATTCCCCGGCCACGGGTGTGACAGGAGTGCCTCGATCGCATTCTGCGAGAACTCTTTCATCTCGTTTCCGGTCAACCGCCCCGCTCTTTCGAGAAATGAATTTGCAAGAAGGAGAATGTCCTCACGACGCAGTCGAAGCGGTGGGAGTTGAAGTTCGATTCCTTTCAGTCGATAGTACAAATCCTGTCGGAATTCCCCTGCTGCAATGGCTTCGTCAAGGTTTTGATGCGTCGCGCTGATGACTCGCACGTCGACTCGTTGTGATTTCGTACTGCCAATCGGTTGAATCACCCGCTCTTGCAGGGCTCGCAAGATTTTCGTCTGGGCAGCCAACGGCATGTCACCAATTTCATCGAGAAATAAGGTGCCCCCGTTGGCTTGTTCGAAGACGCCAACATGATCTCGGTCCGCCCCCGTGAACGCCCCCTTACGGTGCCCGAAGAGTTCACTTTCTGTCAGAGTTTCGGGGATCGCTGCGGTGTTCACAGCGACGAATGGTCCATCTGGCCGTGGTCCCATCCGATGAAGTTCACGGGCGACCAGTTCTTTTCCAGTACCGCTCTCTCCACGAATCAGAACATCGACAGGGAACTTTGCAATCTTTCCCATCTGTTGAATGAGAAGTCTCATGGGACGACTCAGGCCGAGGATCGCGCCACTCGCGTTTCGTTCGTCGAGTTGTCGCTGGAGATCTGCGACTTCCTGTTCGAGTTGCAAGCGATCTTTCACCCGGCGAGCGATTGATCGAATCTGTTCGACCTCGTAAGGCTTGGCAATAAAGTCGGCTGCCCCCAGGCGCACACATTCGACCGCTTCAGCGATGCTGTTATTCGCGGTGACCACGATCAATTCCTGATTGCGAACCTGAGGTCCCAATGCACGCAGCAGTCCCTTTCCATCGAGTTGAGGCATGTTGAGATCGAGGAAGACGAGATCAGGCTGATGTGCCTGAATCATTTCGAGTGCCTGCTGGCCATCCTCTGCTTCGATGATCAATGCCCCCTCCAGCTGTAGCGCTCGCCGCATCCCGAATCTGGCAGGGGCTTCATCATCAGCGATCAGGATGCATAAGGATGGCATGACAAAGTCCTTAGTTCAGCTGAAGTGAAACAGATGTCGTATGGGCAGGTAACGTGACGGTGAATGTTGTCCCGGCTTCTCGGGAAGAGACGAATTCGATTTTTCCACCAGACTCGACGACGCGTCGTTTGACCACGTACAGACCTAATCCCGTTCCTGTTGATTTTGTTGTGATAAACGGCTCAAAGAGCTTTTGTTGAACATCGTGTGCCAGCCCTGGGCCTGTATCCTGAATCTGCACGATGAACGAATCTTCACGGGCGAACCCCTGCACGCGAACCGTTCCTCCTCTCCCTGCTGCCTCGATCGCATTGGAAATCAGGTTGAAGAAGATCTCTCGTAATGTCCCAGTGGACGCTTGAGAGAGTCCATTGAAACGTTCGATTTCACTGTCTAATGTGACGTCAAGCTGGCGGGCAAGATGCTTGAGAAGCTGGGTTGTCTGTTCTAGCGACTCGGAAATTGATCCCCCTCCGATGCCCCGCTCTGCTGGGCGTGCCACCTCGAGTAGCTGAGCAATCGTTTGTGCGAGACGATCAATCTCATTGACGATGAGTCGCAGATCTTCCTTATGAGGACTCGCTTCTCCAAGTTCCTCCCGCATGACTGTGGCAATGGCTTTGATGGAAGAAAGTGGGTTCTTCACTTCATGCGCAATCGAACCCGCCATCAATCCGATGGATGAAAGTTTTTCATTCTGAAGAGCGAGGCGTTCTGCTTCTGCGCGGTCTTCAATCAATCGGCTGTTGTGAAGTGTGGCCTGCAACTGCTCGACAAGAAGAATCAGCGCTGTCAGCTCTTCATCACTCAGCGACTGTCGAAAATTTTGAGAACCGACGAGTATCAGGCCGTTTTGTGGAACATTGTCAATTCTGATCACAGCTGTGAGGTTTGCATCCTGCATCAAATCCAGCACCTCCTGATTGGGGGCGTCATAACGGGTGCAAACCTTTTTTTCGAGCGTTTC
Source organism: Planctomicrobium mucosum (assembly GCF_051466335.1). Taxonomy (NCBI): domain Bacteria; kingdom Pseudomonadati; phylum Planctomycetota; class Planctomycetia; order Planctomycetales; family Planctomycetaceae; genus Planctomicrobium; species Planctomicrobium mucosum. Next base: position 3,013,202 of record NZ_CP195793.1, read on the forward strand.
GAGCACGTTGATTAATCGCCGAACATCGTCCGGAAATTCCTGAGTGTGAGGGGGCGTAACTTGTGAACTCGAAATTGAGTAATGGGCGAGCGCTCTATCAGAGTGATAGAGGATACAGGCGACGGTCTCGACCTGAAATGACGTGCGGGCCGCTTCTGTAAACCAATCGAGGATCGACTCCGGTGAATCTCCAGTGCGAGCTGCCAGTTCTACAGAGATCGATCGGTTTTTCCCGCGACGGGAGGACGATGATCCAAACAGATAGCGGAGCGCTTCGGAAACACGGTCTCTCAACGGTTGATAAAATAGAATCAACCCCATCACCGCTACTCCTTCGACGATGCCAAAGTTGATGCCGTACTCGTCCTGAAACGACTCCACAATATCCTGCATGACCAATTGATGCAGCAGCATTGCTCCTGCGAGAATTGCCCCGTAGGTGAGTGTTCTCTCAATCACGATTGGCAACAACTGAAATCGAAGAACGTAGTAGGCGAAGATAATTGTTGGCAGGCAGGGGGTGAGTGCGACGCTCATCAACTGATAGCGGGCACACCACGGCCACAAGTGCACTCCAAACGCCAATACAAAGACATTGAAGAGAGTGATCCCGACCAATGTCAGGCACATTGCGTGATAGAAATTGATTAGGCTGGGGATATCGGTGTGTTGCTTCAGCCGCCACATTCCTACAGAGACAATCAAGTTGGTCGCTCCCATGAAGCAGACATACGGCCAGAAGTAGAGCGAAAGCGCATCGACAAAAAGTTCGCGTGGCGCAACTCCAAGCTGAGCGCTGATCGGAATGATCATCAGGATCGGCGTGTAATACAGTGCCAGCCAGGGGTTCGATCGTACAGCAACTCCAATTCCTGTTGTCGTGAACCGATGTAGCCCGTGTAACATGGCGCATGGCATCAACAGCAATCCGAATGCCATCACCGATTTACTCATCCAGAGCCCACGGTCTGCATGCGGGCTCATTGATCGTGACAAAAGTGCCTGCACGAAATCCGCGGAGTGCCACACCCAGACTCCCGAGGTCAGCAACAACATCCAGACGGTGACGTACTTCCAGTTTTGGCGTTCCAGCATGCTCAGCAGGAGCACGATGTCCAGTACAGCTGCCGCTCCGTAGGCAAAGAGCTGCACATTGTCAGCCATTGAAGCACTCCACAGAATGAGAAATTAATTCATCAGAGTATCTCGATTCAGCACCAGATTAGCACGTCTTCCGGGGGATATTCCACGCTTCCTTCCGTTGTTGTCCAACGAAGACTGAGGACTTTTCCCAGATGATTTCCGGTCACCAGCATTTCGCCTCGCTCGCCATCCCCTTCGTCGACGCATCCATACCGCTTGACGATCGGTGATTCTGAAACGATCCGCTGGTCACAGATTCGAATGTCTCGACTCCCCAAGGTAATAAGACTTCCTTCCTTCAATGACCACAGCCCTCCTTCAAAGGGAGACACACGGATTCGATCACTCTTCCACCAGCTTTCAATCAATTGGGTGAATGCGTTCAATGTCTCGGTCAAACACATCTCGATCCCTCCTTTTTACTGCAAACGGGGCGACTACGGAGCCTGGTGTACTTGCAACTACAGATAAGACGAATAGAGGGACGAACGGAGATTCTCACAGTAGGACACGTTCCCCTCATGCCAGAACGAGAGGCCCGGGCGCGTTCGCTGTCATGAAGGGAAGCGTGTCTGGGAAGGGTGAGAAAGTTCGTCAACATTAAGCCTCATTCGCCCCGTTTCGAAGCTGCGATTTCAGCTGTTGCAGTTCCTGATCCAAACGGGCGTTCCGTTCTTCAACTTCAAATTCTCTGGCAAGCTCTTCTGCATCTGGGTCGCGCCCATCAAGTCTGTCAAACGCTTCCGCCATCGCTTCCGAGTGTTCGACTTTGGATTCCAGTCGACTGAACTGCGCAAAGGCGGAATTCCCGGTTGCTTTATCCAACGCGGAATTGATCTTTTGCGAACTCGATGCGCGGTTCATTCTGGCCAAGAGAAGAGTCCGCTTCTGTTTCATTTGGCGAATTTTCTCTTCCATGTCATGAACCTCGCGTCGCAATTTCTCTGTCTCCGCTTTCTGGCGTTGATGTTCTCCTTCCAGTTGATCTGCACGCTCTTCGGCGAGATTTTTCTGCAACAAGGCTGCACGTGCTCGTTCATCGTCATTGCGATTGAGTGCCTGAGATGTTCGTTCCAGCCACTCTTCAACCTCTTGTCGTGCTTTGGAGACACGCTTTTTCAAAAGAATTTCGTCCGCAATCGCTCCAGCAACCGACTTGCGCACCGATTCGAGTTCTTCTTCCATATCGATGACAAGTTGTTGCAGCATCCGTTCGGGGTCTTCGATCTTTTCTCGCAGAAATGTGATATTTGACCGCATGACGAGAGAAAATTGTTCTAACCAGCTCATGGGAGATTCCTTTTCAAATCAGGAGGAGTATTTCCAGCGGGCGATTTGCCAGCCAGAGAGAGAAACAGTCGCGAAAGCACTGTAAGTCCGCAGCGAAACGATTATTTCCAGGACTCGAGGTCGGCCGAAATCAGCCGAATACGAGACAGAATCGATTCTCTGTATTTCTCGCAGTAGGCAGCGAGAGCGATGATTGAGAATCCAACGACCAATCCGACAATCCAAAGTAGATTGGGATTTGTCATCGATCCGTGGACGACAACCGCAATCATGTCTGCGACGAGAAACGCTGTCGCACAGTACATGGTGGTTTTCATCCGTGCCCCAATCGACACAACGATCATGAGTACGCTTGTCAGCATCAGCGTCAGCATATGCACCCAACTACCACCAAGAATTTCAAACGTAGGCGAAGCGAGGATGCAAAGGGCTCCTACGATGCGGTAGTGACGCTGCAGATTCGGTTGGATTTCCTTGTGGAGCAATTCCACGAGGAAGAGAGTTGTCATACCGACGGGGATCAGGAATAGCTGGAGATCGGTCCACTTAAGGTTGATCCAAAGCAAGGCGAGAGAGGTATTGCAGATCGCAGCAGAGATCGTCCAGCACAGTTTCCGGTTCTCTGTGAGTCCTGCCCAGAAGTACCACGCTGCTGCGATGAATGCCGCAAGGCTGTTCAGACCGGACCAGTCGGAGTTTTTCCAGCCAAAGTAGTAGGAAACGGCAATCACGAACGTTGCCAATGGGAGCCGGAATCCAACGGTTTGAAACGGACCGCTGAGGATACTGAAGCGCCGGGAATTCCTGACGATTGATGCAATTTTGCAAAGGAGGGCTGCAATTACCAGCAGGACGAACAACCCTGCTCCATGTCCAATGTTAATCAAGTTGAGCCAATGAAGCTGAATGACTCCCTGGCCGACTGCCAATAAGCCGCCCCAGACAACTTCTTTGCGCTGCATTCGACCTGCTAGTAAGAAAAAGGTTGTGGCAATGAACAGGTGACATGCGATGAGCAATGAACAACTCGCCATGTCGAGAGTCTCATGCTGCGAACACGTTACTCTTCCGATCTGAGCGATCGCGATGGTCAGCAGAAGACCACCATGCACAAAATCAGTCTTCGAAAAAGACTTCTGGCGGAGTGATCGAACAACTTCCCAGAGGAGAAGTGAGAGGCTGCAAACCACAGCTAAAAGCAGAGGACTCTGGAAATCAATCAGGGCTTGTGCCGTTAGCGTGGCGTGATTCGATTGCGGAAGAAAAGGAATAAGAGTTGCCACGATCACTTGCCAGTTGAGGATTGGCATGATCGAGTTTCTGATCCATTGTGTGTTTCCATTTCGCGTGACTAACCAGAGGCCGCCGACGGAAATGCAACCTGCCAGTTGCACCAACCAATTCGACCAGAAGAGCGTTCCGACTGAAATCGTCATTAACACGCAGAGTGTGGAATATTGGACTTCACTGAATGGAACGAGTGCCTCGGAGACCGTCTTGGCCAACCGACTCTGGTGACTTCGTTTACTGAAGTAGGTGAGAACGAGCATGAAAAATTCATAGAGGGCGATCGCCAGGCAGGCCCAAAGGATGATTTTTTGGTTGCCAAGATTTTCCTGACCGATGAATTCTCGCACCTGAGCGTCCATCGCGAACAGCGTTGCGAGAAACGCAATTCGAATGAACCCCTTTTGGGTCGTTTGAATGCCAGCAGCGTAACACCACAGCACCATCATCATGCTTGTGAAGATTAGTCGAGACCAACTATCTGATTGATAATGTGGGAGTCCAATTGCGAGTGCGGGGATGGCAATAAAAATCGCCAATAGAAGCAGAATTGGGGTGGATACCAGTAACAGTGGTCGCCCGAAGACTGCGACTCGGTTGGTCCGAAACACGTAGGTGACAATCACTCCCGTGAGCCACTGCATCAGCATCACGGCCATTGAGAGAGTGAACCAGTCCACTGTTGCGATGCTCAATGACCGTCGAAACGCAAGGAGCATGAAGATTGCATTCAAATTCAGCGTGGTGATCCAGGCGATCCCTTCGCTTCGCCGGATGAATGCTTGGAAGATCAGAATTCCGGCAGTGAGTGCTGTCTCGGTCAGAAGTTTTGGCTTTCCTCTGTCCGCGTAAAGATGGCCTAGAAGCAGCAACGCCACGGCGAATGTTGTCCAAAAGCTGAAGCGTTGGAAGATCTTTGCAGATGTCATCAACCCTTTCCGGGCGGAGAGTGTCGATTTCGATCCGATTGCATTCAGAATTTCGCTGACGGCAAGCTGAATCGCTGCGAAGATCAGAATCCAGAGCCACTCTGTCTCAAAATAGAAATTCGGGGTGGAGACCGCGTTTCTGAATGAGAGAAAACCGGTAGCTGCTCCCAACAGGGAGACGTTCATCGGGATCAGTGGCCTCCAGTCTTTTTCCAGCAGCGTTTTGAGCAGAAATACCGAACTGATGGCCACGCAAACAGGGAAAGTCGCTTTGACATGACTCAATGAAACGATCAGAAGCACAATGGCCAATAGGGTTGAAATCGTGCTGAGTGGGGCACTCAGAAAGGTCAGTTTCTTTCGATTGAACCACCAGGCAGCGACCGTGAATCCGAAGAGGACAGGAAGATATGTCAGCCCGTAAAACGCGTATGGAAGCTTTTGTTCCTGAACAGCAGCGGCCCCCGCCTGAACGAGATTGCGGGCAACATCAAGGAAGAAGAGTGGTGAAAACTGGTAGCCAGCGAGCAGGCAGAACAGTGCCCCCCAGGTAAACGCCGAAACGCGAGTCCTCCACGCAACTTGAAAGAGTGCACACGCACCAAGGAATGAAGCCGGGACCATTGCGTAAGGTCGAGGAAGACCACTCAGCGTCAGACCTATTCCCGCTGCGATTAGCAACACGCCGGAGATCAATGGAATGATGATGTGAGCAGGATAAGGGCGAAGTAAATTTCCAGTTCGCTGTATGAAGACGCCAGCGACGGTATTTGCGGTCGCCAACACAGGAACTGAAATCAGAACGCATCCAAGTCCCCACCACTGAAGTTCAATGTGGCGAGCGAGGTTGACTCCAAACACACCTAGAAAAAGTGCTGCAAGGAGAACAACTGGAAAGAATCCGAAGACTCGCGGAAGGCGTTCCTCCTCCATCATCCAGAAGACATGGCGATTGACTTTGACGACTCCAATCGTAAAGACCGCCCAAAGGACCATGGCGGTGAATGGAGCCCACTGAGCAGGCAACGCGGATACCAATGCCCCTGCAAGGCAGAGCGTCATGTAGGCAGCCACAAATGTGGTCTGTTGGGTACGCAGAAAATGCTTGAAGATGTTGAGTGCGGCAAATGTGCTGAGGGCCAGATTGACCCCGAGCAAAGCTGTCATTCCGAGATGTTTACTAAGAGTCGCGAGCGTCCATGCATCGCTGGTTCGAACCCAATGGAGGGCGAAAAACGTAAGCGGGATCAGCAACACGGTCAGGGACATTAGAAAGGTGCCGGTCCGTTGCAGCCCCATTCGAAAGTAGATCAGCTGACTCGAAACATAGACGGCGCCTGTGTACCCGAGCAAAATCGCATATTTCCAGGTCGGCGTGTATTCCACCCAATGTGTGGAAACGAGTCGGATCGACGATCCCAAAAGGATGATGACCCCAACCCCGAGCAACCACTTGATGTTCTTTTCATCCAGAAAGCTGTCCAGAAATCTCAGAACGATCGAATTGGATCTTGCGGGGGATTCCATTTGCAGGGTTCCACTGATGTCAGTTGTTTAGGGGCGAACTCTCGCGATAGACGTCGCCTAAATCACTTCCAGTGCCAAACCGAATGGATTCCCTGTTAATCGTCGCAAGTGTTTTCTTGGAAATAGCTTGCATTTCTGTTTCCAATTCCGAAGTCTGCAAATCGACATTGAGATCGCAGTCATTCACCTGCAGGGATCGCAATGCTGTCGCTGCACTCAGAAACCGGTCTCGCGGGGAGACTCTGCTCAGTGGATCATCTCAAAGAATCGTCGGAGGATTGGACTCCGAACGCTGCAGCGTCCTAAAAAACGGGACAGCTCAGTGCCCGTCGACAGAGGAAAAAAGGTTCATACGTCGACACAGCAGAGATCACCATCTCGCGAGGCGTTGCGAGAGCGAACATTCGCTTCAAAAGTTTTCACCCAAATTCAACAGGGATCGCTGCATTTAAGGGAGATTCCCCGTTGTTTTGTGTCAAATTACCACCCAGGAATGAATGGGGAGATATTTTTCAGAAGAGCCAGATTTTGCTGAGTCACATTCGACTTTAATAGTATGTTTCGCATTGAGGCAATTCGATCTTTTCTGAGCGCCGTTCCCTGGAACAGGACCGGGCTTAGATTTGCGCATAATGACTGGTGAAATGGCGATTTCGCAATTTCGACATAAAGGGTTGAAGTGAATATCACTAAGTCGATTCGACGAGGGGTGATCGGACGTTCGCAGATTCCCGCGATTGTGCGCGGCGTCTGGCGCTTCGCGAACCAATTCAAACACTTTGCCTACGCATTGATTTGGATCACGTCGATCGGACTCCTTGGATTCATTGTGCTTCAATACGAACTTTCACCGGGTCGTGTGAGATGGGAAACGACAGTGTTTCCTCAGCACCCGTCTACCAAGCACAAATCGCACCTCATCCTCCTCCTACACCCTCACTGTGCATGCTCAGAGGCGTCGCTGATCGAGATCTCCAACCTTTTGAAAAATCCAAGCTCTGATAATTGCGATCTGGAGGTTCTGATCGCTACGTACGAAGAACTGGGACCAGAACAGAATCATTCAAAGATCTCAACGCTTGCGACAGAGATGTTCCCGGAGAGCGTCAAGTTTGTCCCGCAGTCGGAGATTCAAAATCGGTATGGCGAATTCCCTTCAGGGACGACTCTGCTGATTTCACCTGAGGGTCGGCTCCGCTTCGCAGGCGGAGTCACACCACGACGAGGACACGTTGGAAGCAACAGGGGAACTGAAATAATCCTCTCCCTTCTCAACGAAAGCAAAAACACGCTCAGCGAATCCACCCACTCGGCGAAATCAGGCGGTGTGTCGCATCGTACAACGACTCTCAATCGCACCGCCGACGTGATGCAGTCTCCTGTTTTTGGTTGTCAGCTTTAGTCCTTTATCCATCAATTCCAGACGAGTTCCCGGGTCCAGACCACTATGGAAACGACGAGTGCCCTGACACCAGGCCAATCTTTTCAAAGCCGTGTGAAAACACTGCTGAAGGAGGACTGTCGGCGAGTTTACACGTGGACGGATCACATGTTCTTCCGTCTCTTATGGCTGCAATGGGGGCTTGCGGTGACGTACGCCTTACTTTGGACCCCGTACTCATGGAACGGAGCAGAGCGTTCCATCAACCCGCATGTTTACACAACCATTTTTCTCGGCGGCTTGGTCATCGCGTTGCCACTCTGGATGATTCAAACTCACCCCGGAACGACGTTGACGCGACATCTGGTCGCTATTGGTCAAATGCTGCTGTCGGCAATCCTGATCGACCTCACCGGTGGCCGAATTGAAACGCACTTCCATATTTTTGGATCGCTGGCCTTCTTGAGTTTCTACCGAGACTGGAAAGTGATTCTCAGTGGCACAGCGATCGTTGTCGCTGATCATGCAATCCGCGGAATCCTCTATCCAGCGTCTCTCTATGGTGTTGTCACGGGAGCGGAATGGCGGTTTTTGGAGCATGCCGGGTGGGTCGTCTTCATGGATTTCTTTCTCATTTATGGCTGCATCAAGAGTCAGAAAGAAATGCGAGACGTTGCAGAACGCCAGGTGGAACTTCATGACCTGAAAGATTCATTCAAAGAAATTTCAGAGCAGGCAGTGAAAGCCAGTCAGGCGAAAAGTGAGTTCCTGGCGAACATGAGCCATGAAATTCGCACCCCGATGAACGGAATTCTGGGGATGACAGAAGTTGTCCTCGAGACCCCGCTCGCACCGGATCAGCGAGACTCACTGGAAATCGTGCAATCGTCAGCGGAATCGCTTCTGGTTGTGATTGATGACATTCTCGACTTCTCCAAGATTGAAGCTGGAAAACTTGAGATCGATACGATCCAGTTCAATGTTCGTGAACTTGTTGAAGACACGTTAAAACTATTGGCGATCAAAGCACACTCGAAAGGTCTCGAGCTGAATCTGGATTTCCATAATGATGTGCATGAGCACATTTACTGTGACCCCCATCGACTGCGTCAGATTCTGATCAATCTCGTCAGTAATTCGGTGAAATTCACGAAGTTTGGGGAAGTCTCGGTTGTCGTGAAGCAGGTCGGAGAGAGCAAAGACAACGTCAAGCTGCGGATCTCTGTCATCGACACTGGCATCGGTATCAAACCCGACCAATTAGAAAAAATCTTCCTGCCATTCTCTCAGGCTGACAACTCGATCACCAGAAAGTTCGGAGGAACAGGGCTTGGCTTGACGATCACCAGCCAGCTTGTGTCGTTAATGTCTGGACAGTTGAGCGTGGAGAGCGTCGTTGGTGAAGGATCAGTCTTCACACTGGAAATCGATTTCAGAAAAGGGGAAGCTCCCCAGCGACGCGAGAACGCCGCTGCGATTGATCTGAAAGATCTTCCAATCCTCGTCGTCGATGACAACCTAACGAATTGCAAGATCTTTGACCGAATTATTCGCCAATGGGGAGCCATCCCGAAGACCTGTACCTCGGCTCATGACGCCTTGCAGGAGTTAAAGCGAGCCAAGCAAGGGGGAGTTCATTACCCGTTGCTGCTGATCGATGCCCTGATGCCGGGGATGGACGGCTTCGACATGATTTCCGAACTAAAGGCCAGCGATCCTGTCGACGCTCCGACCATCATGATGCTGACTTCGTGTGATCAGCGAGGGGACTCTGCCCGATGTCGTGACCTCGGAATAGCGTCCTATCTGATCAAACCAATTAAAGCGAACGAGCTGCGAAATGCGGTTTCTTCCGCACTGAAAGCGACCCCTGTCATTCAACCGATGACTCTGGTGGAAAAGGACTACTCACCCGTGACATCTACAACCTCAAGTTCGACTTCGTTTAAACCATCCTCCTCCATCCGAGTTCTTCTCGTCGAAGACAACCCGATCAATCAACGGGTCGCGTGTCGAATGCTCGAGAAATTTGGGGTGACGGGGCACGTGGTCAATGATGGAGTGGAAGCGTTGGAAGCCGCGACCAGCCAGAGTTTCGATGTCATCCTGATGGATATTCAGATGCCACGAATGGATGGACTCACTGCGACAACCGAAATCCGCAAACGTCTTACATCCGCAGCAGATCGCCCTTATATCATTGGAATGACTGCACATGCCCTTCAAGGCGATCGTGAAAAATGCCTTGAACGCGGGATGGACAATTACGTCTCCAAGCCGGTCCGCATCGAAGACCTGCAGCGAGTCTTGACCGAGTACGAGGCACAAGCCTCACCGCGACGTTCAGATTCAGCTCAGACAAAATCGAAAGTCAACCGAAGCGGCTACACATACGAATCCGCCTTCAAGTTGTCCGGAGAAGACAACGATCTTCTCTGTGAGTTAGGGAAAGTGTTTTTGGAAAGCATCCCAGAACAGATCGAAGAGCTTGGTGCATCGATACGATCGAAAGACCACTTCAAGATCGGTCGAGTCTCTCACAAATTGAGAGGATCGCTAGGTCATTTTGGAGCAACAACCTCCATTTCGACGATCGAGCGGATTGAAGCCGCCGCGGAAAGTGCAAATTTATCGTCCACGCCTGATGACTTTGAACAGCTGAAAATTCAATTGGATGATCTTATCGGTGAGATTTCGCAGCTTGTCGCACAAGGTGCATAAAGGAGTCTAACGGGCGTGAGGCTTGATCCTCAGTGCTGAAGTAGGTTGAGACCATCGCACGGTTCGGAAGTTCTCTGACAGGAATCTGAACCGCATCACGGCTTAACGGCCAATCAAATCGATGCGATCAATGGTTTGTGGAATTCGTTTACGGGCAATTTTTTCACTGAGTTGAATGTGACGATTGGCATTGATGCCCACGGGTCCATTCTCTTGAAAGTTCGATTCTTAGTATCAAATGAATATTCTCATTGCAGATGACGATCCAATTTGCCTCAAACGCCTGGAGCACTTTTTTCGCTCAGGTGAGCATCAGCTATTTTGTGCGACGAACGGGCAGGAAGCTTGGGATATCATTGAGAGTGAAAATCTGCAGATCGCAATTCTCGATTGGGAAATGCCGCTGATGAGCGGGGTGGAAATCTGTAAAACGTTTCGAGACAAAAACGGGATGGATTTCCTTTACATCATTCTTCTGACCAGTCGAAACAGCCGTAATGATATCGCAAAAGGGATTGATTCCGGAGCAGACGACTTCCTTTCCAAACCGGTCGATTTTCAGGAACTCACTGTCCGCCTGAGAGCTGCAAAAAGAATCATTCAGTTCCAGGAAATGATTTGCAAAAATGCGATGATCGATGCTCTGACCGGGGTCCTGAACCGTAGGGCGATCTTTGATCAAATCGCAAAGGAGCACGATCGGACCCTTCGCTCGGGGGGAAGTTATTCCTTCGTTCTTTGCGATATCGATCACTTCAAGAAAATTAATGATGTCTATGGGCACCCGTCGGGAGATCATGTTCTGCAGGTCGTCGCGAAGCGAATGTCGGAAGATCTGCGTGGCTCAGACTGCATCGGCCGATACGGCGGGGAGGAGTTTCTGATCATTCTGCCGGAGTGCAAAGAAGACGAAGCGGCGCAGATTGCAGAGCGTTTACGGATCCGAGTCAGCGAAGCGAAGATTGATTTGGGTGGCTCCAACATTTCGGTGACAACGAGCTTCGGTGTCTGCGAAAATCAGCGAGCTCTTTCAGAGATCGGAGTCGCGTTGAAGCATGCGGATCTCGCACTCTATCAATCCAAACATCAAGGGAGAAACTGCGTCACACGCTTCGAGGACCTCAGAGTCATGGACAGCACCACACGCTGAGGAAGTACCTTCCTCGCGTACATCTGACTGGATCGTAGTGCTTCAATGAAACAGATTGGCGTTCTGCTCTCTTAATAGAAGTGAGCAGGACGCTTCATTTTAGACACTCAAGTATCCCGCGATGTGCTTGCCTGCCGATGTCGAACATTAAGTGATCGGCGACCGATGGGGCGCTGACTCACAAGGTTTACTCGCCCTCGATCTACGCGAGAATGTCGTGAATCACATGGCCCTCAACGTTGGTGATTCTTCTCTGAATCCCATTGTGCTCGAATGTCAGTCGTTCGTGGTCGAGCCCCAGCAGATGCAGAATGGTTGCGTTGAAGTCATAGAGTGGATGGATATTTTCCACGGCTTTGCTGCCGAGTTCATCTGTACGCCCATGCCGTACTCCGGGCTTCACTCCTGCCCCTGTCATCCAGCAGGTGAATCCGTCAGGATTATGATCGCGACCGAACGCATCCTTCTGGAACATGGGGAGTCGTCCGAACTCTGTACACCAGACGACAAGCGTGTCATCGAGCAGCCCACGTTGTTTGAGATCGCGAATCAAGGCTGCCACTGGCTGATCCATGATGGCTGCATGCCGAGTGTACTGTGTTTTCAGTGCGTTATGTCCGTCCCAATTGAGTTCCCCACCGCTGGCATAGGCACCATTAAATAGCTGTACGAACCGAACCCCTCGTTCGACCAGTTTCCGCGCCAGGATGCAGTTTCTGGCAAACTCCGATTTGAGCGAGTTCTCAGTGTCGTCCGCGCCGTACAACTTCAAAATGTGTTCTGGCTCGTTGTTCAGGTCCATGATCCCGGGAACACTGAGTTGCATTCGGGCAGCGAGTTCATAACTCGCGATGCGCGCCCGATAGCGATCTTCCGCCGGTTGCTGCTCAGCGTGCCTTTTGTTCATTCGTTCAAGCAGTTCGCGGGCGGCATCATCTGCTCTTCGTTCAACGCCAGGAGCACTCAGATTTCGCACAGGTGCCTTGGTTCCAAGCAGCGTCCCTTGAAACGCTGCCGGCAAAAATCCCGGGCTCCAATTATTGGATCCAGCCTGAGGAACGCCTCGCGGATCGAGAATGGAGACAAAAGCGGGGAGATCCTGATTCTCGCTTCCCAAAGCGTAACTAATCCACGCTCCCAGACTGGGAAAGCCGTCGAAATTAAACCCCGTCGAAAGAAAGTTCTCAGCCGGACCGTGAGTGTTGCTGGTGCTTGTCAGCGAGTGAACAAACGCCAGTTCATCCGTCAGTTCAGCCAGATGAGGGATGAGATCGGAAACCATCATCCCGGTCTCCCCCCGCGGTCGAAAGTCGAACTGTGGACGAGCAAGATTTCCTGACGGTCCCTGAAAAGTGACCGCTGGACCACCCGGCATCGGCTGGCCATCCAGCCGAATCAATTCCGGCTTGTAATCCCATGTCTCGAGTTGACTGACTGCTCCCGCGCAGAACACCACGATGACATTCTTGGCCTTGGGGGTGAAATGTGGTTGTCGAGGAAAGTATGGGCGTGCAGGATCAATCACTGGTTTGTCGCTGGCCAGTAGCTGATCATTCTGAAGCAGGTTGAGCAGCCCAATACCTCCCAGTGCAGAAGCAGCGTCTGAGAGAAAGTGTCTTCGGTTCAGCATTTCGGCTCCAGATCTCAATCCCGTGATCAGGTTGTAATGAAGTCTCAGTTGACTTGGTGTGCGACGACCATTCAATCATGGAATGAATAGAAATTCGTTGCTGTTGAAGATCGCGCGACATAACAATGCGACCCCGAATTCATCCGCGACACGCATCGCATCATCCAATTCTTCCTGTGTCGGTGCCCGGTTCAGGGTAATCTGCCAGAGACGCTCAATCTGTTTCTGCTGACTCTCCGGAGAATCCTTTGTCAGTCGCTCTGCAAGCGCTGCCGATTCCTCAAGGACGAACTTGCTATTGAAGAGGTTCAGAGCCTGAATCGGTGTGGTCGATTCGGATCGGCGGGCAGCACTTTGCCCCCCATCGGGCCGGTCGAATGCTCCGAACACAGCATCACGCTCACGTCGGACCATATGGGCATAAATCAAACGTCTCCGCCCATCGGGAGTAAACGATTCCACCGGAATGAACCCGGTCAGTCCGCCCCGAAGATTGAACAAATCAAATCCTGGTCCACCCATACGGAGATTTAATCGCCCGCTGCATGCAAGAATCGCATCGTGAATCGACTCGGCGTTCAGTCGCCTGGGCGGATACCGCCACAAGTAACGTGAGTCGACATCCAGTTTGGCGTACTCTTCTTTGTTTGCCGAAGACTGACGATAAGTGGAGGAAAGGACAATCAGCCGGTGCATTGCTTTGATCGACCAATTTGCCCGAATGAACTCTTCTGCGAGATAATCGAGTAACTCGGGATGAGTCGGTGGGATTCCGGTGCGTCCGAAGTCGCTGGGTGTTTCGACAAGTCCAACACCAAAGTGACCTTGCCAAATACGATTCGCCATCACCCGGGCAGTAAGTGGGTTTTCTGGACTGGAAATCCATGCTGCAAGTGCCTTGCGGCGATCAACATCGCCAGCGTCGACAGGTAACGTCACCGAACTGAAAGAACTGAGAATCGTCGGGATAATCAATTCTTTCGGCTGCTCCGGGTCACCTCGGGTGAGTAAGTGAATTTGATCGGGAGTTCGAAAATTGCCAGCGAAGGCGACGAGCTTTGCTTCGACCCCGGAGATCTGACTGTGTAGTGTTCGCTGCGATTCAATTAGTTCATCTGCCTTGGAGAGAGCATCCCCCTGAAAGCCAAACGCTTCTGCGATCGTCAATCGTTCCGCTGCAGGTTGTTTGCGAGTTGTCTGGTCCGCAATGACGAGCCAGCTTCCATCTTCCTTCGCAGCTTCGACCAGATATTCGATTGCCAGTCGGTCGCCAAATTGCTGATGTCGGTCGCGTCCCCAATTGATGCGGACGATCTCCTGAGGCGCAGGGAATTCGACAATCACCCACCCCTTGCCGACTTCATTCGACATCCAGCTTGATGAATTGCCATGTCGTCCATCGTTCAGGTATTCCAACTGATGTCTGCCGGGTGAGACATTACTTCCTGATGCCGTCACTGTTGCGCCAGCAGTCGTCAGAGCGACATTCTCCCCTGAGGCGTTGATCACTTCGAGTTCATCGATACATGGCTCATATAAGTTGGTGGATTTGATTTCGAAGCGAATCTTTTTCGTGACAACTGATGGAATTCGCTCTGTATTAAACGCGGGGTTAATCGCAGGTCGAATCTCGGACTTCAATGGGAGTGGAAACAGATTCGTCAGTTCTCTTTCGACCTGCTGCAGATCTTCGCGGAACTTTTTTTGTTCTTCCTCGCTATAGAGCTTGACCGGCGAGCCGACTTCTCGATCTTCGTATTCAACTCCAGCGACAAACGACTGCATCGCGTAGTAATCGTATTGGCTGATCGGATCGAACTTGTGATCGTGGCAGCGGGCACAGCCAACGCTGAGTCCGAGAAAGGATTGCGAGATGTTGGTCACAATCTCATCAATCGCATCTTGTCTAGCGAGTCGTTTAGAGGCGTCGTCCGCTCCGACCTGACCAGGGAGCAGAACGGAAGCAGTAATCAAAAATCCTGTCGCAGCTTCCTGCCCCAGTTGATCACCGATAATCTGCTCACGAATAAACTGATCATAAGGGGTGTCGTTGTTCATCGCCTGAATGACATAGTCTCTATACGGCCATGCATTCGGTCGCTCTGTGTTCACCTCGAAGCCGTGAGTATCTGCGTAGCGAACGACGTCCAGCCAGTGCTGCGCCCAGCGTTCACCGTAACGAGGAGACGCCAGTAATTCATCGACGACTCGAGAGTACGCGGATTCAACATCACCCTGCTCCAGTTCTGCAACGAACTTTGCGATCTCTTCCGGAGTGGGCGGCAGTCCGATCAGATCGAAATACACTCGGCGCATCCAGACGATGGGACTCGCTACTGGGCTGGGGGAAAAGCCTTTGTCGCGGAGTTTTTCTAGTACGAACTGATCGATTGCATTTCGTGACCAACTGTCGTCAGTGAGTTTTGGGGGACTCTGAGCTTCGCGTGGTTTGAAGGACCAGTGATCGGTTTTATCCACGACGACAGACAGGTCGATGCCATCCGGCCAGACTGCTCCTTCCGCCACCCAGTTTTTTAATACTGCGATCTCGCTGGCATCAAGACGGGAGTCCGGGGGCATTTGTAGATCAGCATCGGGGTTCTCGACGAATTGAATCAACAAACTGGCGTCCGCATTTGCTGTGTCGATTGTCTGACCGTAAAGCTCGCCCCCTTTGAATGCCTCGCTGCGAATATCGAGACGGAAACCGCTTTTCTGCTTCTCTGGCCCGTGACAGGAATAACAGTGCTTTTCGAATATCGGTCGAACGTCATGAATGAAGTCCACTTCGGCCCAAGCAGGACTGCAAGTGAAAACAAATAGCAGCAGCGAAAGACTTCGTGTAAGTCGCATCATTCGTCCCTGTCTGGTCGCACTCAAACAACCGCGTTCTGATTCACTGTTCTGCCCGACCTTCAGCGGATGTGAGAACTCTTTCGACATCGCGCGAACATTTGGCAATGCACGTTGACTGACCTCACGACCATCTTGAATCAATCACTTTAATTTCCGCAGTGTATTGTCTTTTTATGAGAGAATTCACAGCTAAGCACACTTTCTTAAAAAGTTGCGTTGACTGATTTCACTGATAAGGGTTTCCAGCTTCGAAGAGATCTGAAATCTCCTGCTCGGAGAGATCACGTCCCCAGATGAGCAGTTCATCGATGCGGCCACTTAATTTCCGGTCATCGATGTTCCAGTTACCGATCTGAGCAGGGCCTAACCGAGCGGGGTAAGCAGGTTCCTGCAGAACGACGTTGTCGAACTTGCCATCAAGATAGAATCGCATCTGCTTCTGATCCGAGTCATACACGACAGCCAGGTGTGTCCACCGCCGTGGGCTATCCGGGATGCTTGTCGCGGAATCCGCTTCCCATGTTCCCCGGAGTTTCGGATCGGCCATGTCGTTCCCAAACAGAGCAAGTCTCATCTGGCGTTTCTCCGTCACCATCCAGTGAATCTGGCCAAAAGCTTGCGGATTACTCCACCCGTCCGTGTGAAGCAACGACTGGTAAAGATCACCGAATCGGTCGAGTCTCACCCAGGCGGCCAATGTCAATTGATTGAATGTTTGGCCTTCCGCGACATTCAGCTGCATATGGTCTCCGATGTTGATGAACTCTGGGGCCCGTGATCCCGGCCATCTCCCCTGAACGATGCTGTATCGGCCAGGCGGATTTTCATCGGATTCAAAATTAAGCAGCGCAATCAGCGAAGGATCATTGCGAAGGCGATCGAGAGCCTCTCCCGATTGAGTCGGCTTTCCAGCCTTAATCGCAGCGTGGAGTGACGTGACTTCATCCGGCCGGATAAACGCTGCAGATCGCAAATTTCGCGGGTGACCACCCCCAGCCTGCAGCTGAAAGGCGTCTCCATCGAACAAGTTCTTTCGAAGGCCCCCGTCCGAAGATTCTGCAATGACCTCTCCTTCGAACACATGGATCTGCGATTCCCCCTCCAGAGGAACATCGACACCGAATTTCGTGCCAATGTCGACCGCGTTCCCTGTTGGGGTGACAACCGTAAACTTGGTCGCTGATGCTGGAACGTCTGCAGCCAGTCGACCGTATTCAAGCTCGAGCTTTTGAGCCGTATGGAAGCGGAAATGAGCCGGTGCTTCGAGAACTAGATGCGCCCCTGTTGCGGTCTTGAGTTCGAGCACTCCGGAGTCGATCTGGTGCCACCGGTTGCCCAGTTGCGTGCTTTCCGAGTGGGATTTCACACCGGTCGCACTGACGATGGAAGCAAACTGCTTCTCGGGGAGCGTGAGGTAAATCCCAATGCCGAGGAGCACAGCTGCGCAGAGACTCACGAGTCCGATGGTTCGTTTGTATCCCGGTTTTTGTCGGTGATACGACGTAATTTGGACTTCTCGCGTCAACCCAGAGGAAATCCCATCATTCGCCACCAAAGCCGCGAGTGCCAAATCCTGATCCATCAACTCGATGAATTGAACACGCGCCTCTGCATCGCTTCGCAAAATCTGGTTCAAGTGCTCCAGATCTGCTTCGCTGAGGGAACCGTCAAGATACTCTTGATAAAGCTGGTGAAGTTGTTTGTATGACATTAGGAAATGACCTCACGCTTTAACTCGCGCTGAACGCACTCCTGCAGCAACAGCCTCATTCGGTACAACCACTGGTAGAACCCAGAGACTGTTCTTCCGCTTTCAATCGCGACTTGCTGAATCACGGCGTCTGGCTGATAGGCGCGGGAGAGAATTTCACGATCGTGTGAAGGAATCTTTTCAAAACAGATTCCCAATGCATCCCGCTTCTGCTGAAGTTGCTGATCAAACTGCTGCCCATCCTTGGCGATCAATTCTACGACGTCATTTGCCAAAACAACCCTGCCCCGGCGCTGATCTCTGATCCAGGACAGAACTTTGAACTTAGCAATTTGAAACGCCCAGACTCGAAATTCGCAATCGAGACGGAACTCATCGAACTTCTCCCAAAGCACGACAGCGACATCCTGCATGATGTCGTCGGCATCGCTCCTCAGTGGAACGAGGCGACGAACGTAAGCACGGATCGCAGCCTCGTTTGCGGTGAATAGCCGCAAAAACGTTTTGTGCTGATCGTCAATTTGGGGGGACATTCGGAAGCTCTGCGAGGCGGGACACTTTGCAGGTCCATTTCGGGAGTCGAGGCCATTTTCGTACAAAAAATGCCTCTCAGTCTCTGTTTCCAATTCATTTGACGATTTAACGCAGAATTCACAAAGAATCCAGAAGTAGGCATTCTTTGTCCAGCGTTCCTCTGCCCATCGCCCTAATGTGAGTGCGCAGAGCGAGGCGGCGAACCGCGGGGAGCGATTCAGTATGGACTCATCAGCGAGGTTTATGCAGAAACCAAGGTCTTCGCTTAATCTTTTGCAGGAGCGGTCTGCATCTCGACCATCCGACGATATCGCCCATCAGCAGCCAGAAGTTCTTCGTGTGTCCCTGATTCAAGAATCTTCCCGTTCTCGATCACCAGAATGAGATCTGCATTCTGAATGGTGCTCAGCCGATGTGCGATGACGAATGAAGTTCGATCTTTCATCAACCCACGCAAACTGATCTGAACCAGCCGCTCACTTTCGGTGTCGAGATTGCTGGTCGCTTCGTCGAGAATGAGGATACGAGGGTTTGCCAGAAGCGCTCGAGCTATCGCCAACCTTTGTCGTTGCCCTCCGCTCAGCTTGACTCCCCTCTCACCGATCCGCGTTTCGTATCCGTTCGGAAACTGACGAATGAACTGGTCCGCGTGTGCTGCTCTGGCAGCGTCTTCAATTTGGCTTTGCGATGCATCGCGAACTGCATACGCAATGTTCTGAGCGATTGTTCCATCAAACAAAAAGACGTCCTGCTCCACAATTCCAAGCAGTTGGCGATAACTTTCCACATCGATTTGCTTGAGATCGATTCCGTCGATCAAGATCTGACCCTCAGTGGGATCATAAAAGCGAGCAACCAAGTTCGAAAACGTTGTCTTCCCTGCTCCGCTTGGTCCAACTAAAGCGACGACATTCCCTGCAGGCACAGAGACGTTGATATGCTCAAGTGCCCAGTTTCCGGTCGGCTGATATCGGAACGAGACGTCTTTGAACGTGATCTTCCCTTGAATCTCCTCCGGAACAATTTTCAACGCTCCCGGCTCACTGGGCATTTCTCGTTCTTCAGCGAGTGCATCTTCAACTCGATCCAGTGCGGACAAATTACTCTGAAGCGACGCTGCACTTTCTGCCAGAATCGCCAACGGTTCCATGAGCATGACGAGATACACCAGGAACATCATCAGGTCGCCAGTGGTCAGTGTCCCCTGCAAGACCTGATGTCCGCCGTACAGCAGTAACGCTCCGGAACCGATCGGAATCATCAGGTCCCAAAGCAATTCGACTGCCCGCATCCACCACCAGACATAGAGCTCTTGTCGCCCCATCAGGTGGTTCTCTGTCATAATTCGTACCGCTTCAGTCCGTTGCCGACCGAATGCGCGGACGATCCGAATGCCAGCAAACGCCTCTGTCGTCTGCCCGTCAATCTCCTGTCGACGACTCCGGACGTCCCGCGATCGTGGTCGAATTTCCCGAATCCACGTCCGATGGGTCAGGTAGATGACGGGGAGAATTGTGATCGCCCCTAACAGGAGGCGCCAGTCGACAAAAGCGAGGATGATCAAGCTTCCGATGAGTTGAACAATCGCCCGCCAAGGGTTGTAGAGAAGACCGAAAATCAGGTCGCCGACACTCCCTGTGTCTTCTCGTAACAGACTCGCGATTCCACCGGACTTCAGTTCGTGAACTCGAGGCAACGGGAGTCGAATCGTGTGTTCAAAGAGTCGTTTCCGGACAGAGAGCTGAACTTTCTTCGTAGAACTTGTCGCAATCCACCTTCCGAGAAGACTCAGGGCAGATTTCATGAATGACACGAGTGTCACAGCGATTGTGAGGCTGATCAGAAGCGACCAGCGGTCGCGCGGGAGGTAAGCCAGCCATCCTGAGTTGGGGAGCACCTGATCGCCCAGAACATAATCCACCACGAATTTCGTGGCAGCTGGTGGGAGAAGCCCCATCAGTGTCGCGCAGGTCAAACAGAGAAGCGCGACCAACACTGGAACGCGTTGCTTTCCGAGAATTTTCCAGAATGCTCTCAGAAGCTCAGTCGTCGTCCGACTACGTGATGTCGACGTTGTTGACGTCGAACTGTGAGGCCGTGTGACGCCGTGTTGACGAGGGCGTTTGCTCAGCTCTTGACGGTACTCGCTGAATCGTTTTCGACTCGATCTGGAAGTGAAGCTCATACAGGAATCATAGACGAGTCCTCGTAATTGTTTAGAGCGGGCCATGACATTTTCATTTTTTGATGCGTTCCAATACCTTGTGGGAGACCGGCATCGACTTCTAACTGGATGATCTCAATGAGAACGACGCATTCGATCCGCAATGGACTCCTCATTCTGTCAGGAATCCTCGTTTGTTCTGTCACGGGTGCTTCCGAGATGGAACGAATCGACGTCAGGGAGAATCCATTCGGTTTTGTGACGAGTGTTTCGCGAGAATCGTTCGTCCCCTGGGGGCATAACTACGCGTCGGCTGACCTGCTGGAGAGGGTTGCTAAATCCCCCGATCGAGTGGCGCGCGAATTCGCTGAGATGAAATCTGCCGGGACAAACGTCGTTCGCATTCACCCCGAGATGCCGTTGCTTTTGAATGGTCCGACTACTCTCAACCCGGAAGGTGTCGAACAGCTGAAGTTCGTACTCCGCCTGGCAGAGAAAGAAAAAATGTATCTCAAGGTAACGGGCCTGGCCTGCTACAAGATGTCCAACCGCCTCGATTGGTACGACAACGTCTCGGAAGAAGAGCGGTGGAAAATTCAGGCCTTTTTCTGGGAGGAAGTCGCAAAAATCTGTGCCGACAGTCCAGCGGTCTTTGCGTACGATCTCGTCAACGAACCCGGGGTGTGTCTTCGCAATCGTGAAGAAGAGCCAAGATGGTACACCGGGCAAATGGGAGACGTCGAATTCTGTCAGTGGTTGACACTGGAACCTGGTGACCGGACGAACGATCAGATTTTCACGGACTGGGTTAAGCTGATGGTGGGGGCGATTCGCAAGCACGACTCAGATCGACTGATCACAATTGGGATGCTCCCTTTTCCTGGGACGTATCGAGTGATCGCAGAGCAACTCGATTTTGTGTCACCGCACATTTACCCACACTTAGAGAAGGTTGATGAAGCAATCGACTCGCTGAAAAAGTTCGAATGGAACAAACCAATCGTCATTGGCGAGACATTTCCACTCACTTGCACGGCCGAAGAACTCAAAGAGTTCTTTCTGGCCAGTCGCGGGATCTCTCACGGCTGGATTGGACATTGGCCAGATGAATCACCGGTCGAGCTTGCACAGCTGAAAGCAGATGGAAAGGCGACGATCCAAAATCTTGTTTGGCTCTCTTGGGTGGACCTTTTCAAGGAAATTGGAAAAGAGATGACGACGCCCCCCGCTGAATCTGCTCCGGCTCCATAGCCTATGACTCTTGGACAAATGTGGCAGCTGAACGGTCACCCATTCAGAACTCGCACGTTTCCGCCGCTGGCGCGTAATTCAAGAGGCGTGTGAGATGTCTCGATAACGGTTACGGGAGCGTGTGATTTCCATTCCGCAGCAGTTCGCGTAAAGCTTTCATCAGTCGACTCTGAAAGCGGTATGGGTTTGAAACTACGGCGATGGTACGCGTCGGTTGGTTCGAAGTGAAAGACCGGTAGACGCGGCGATCACTCTGATCTCGTTGACGCGCCATGGCGGGGATCAATGAGACACCATGATCCAAAGATACGAGTTCCTGCACCATCGCGAGTTGGCTTGTCCGCTCTACCGTGACGGGGTGGACCGACTGCTGTTGGCAGAATGAAACGATATTGTCTGTCAAACAGTGCGCTTCGTCTAACAGAACAAACGGGTAGGGTTCGATGTCCGTTACGAGAAGGGGCTTCTTCTCAGCCAGCGCATGCTTCGGGGGGAGCACGAGTAACAATTCTTCAACGAAAAGCTCTTCGACTTCGAGGTACTTATCAGTGACTGGCAGTGCAACGATCGCAAGATCAATTTCCCCCTGAGTGCATCCACGCAGGAGAGCGTCGGTCGTTCTCTCCTGCACCTGAATCGACGCGATTGGGTATTTCTGTGAAAACGGCAGAAGTACCTGCGGGAGGTAGTACGGGGCGATTGTGGGAATCGCCCCGATGCGAATTCGCCCGCTTTTTCCGTCGTCCGTGATCTGCGCCTTCGTGTCATCGAGAATCGTAATGACCTGTTGCGCACGAGACTGCAGCAGCGTCCCGGCTTCCGTCAGCGCCACCGATCGGGACCTCCGTTCGAAAACTGGTTGTCCGAGTTCTTCTTCCAGCTTTTGAATGGAACGACTTAAAGCCGACTGGGAAACTCCGAGTTCTTCTGCGGCACGCGTGTAATTCTGAAGTTTTGCCACCTGAAGAAAGTAGCGTAACTGATCCAGATCCATATTGAGGTATCCCGCAGTGATGCATGATATGCATCGCAGATAGAAGGAAAATGCATTGGAAGTATCGACAAGTGGGATGCATAATTCAATGTGTCAGGTGAACGGGCGCCTTGTGAGTTTCCTCGTTGAGGGCTAAGTGCATCTTTCCCCTTCATCGCGTTCATGAACAGGAGTTGAAGAATGAGACTAAGGTCTTGGTACAGCTGCGTTGCAGGGGGAGCCTTGCTGGTCACTTCAGCAGGCTGCATGGTGCAAAACGGAGTCGCCGCTGGAGATGCGGCATCTAAAAAGAAAACTCCACAGAAAGTGTCGTCACCGCAGAAGTCGACTGGACAACCCAGCGAAGCCAAATCCCATGAATCTTCAGGAGGGACTTGCCCGGTTCTCGGGCACATGAATCCCCCATCCGCGAGAAATACAGCGGCCGGAGCGATGTCGAATCGTGATTGGTGGCCAAACCAGTTGAATCTCTCGATTCTGCATCAAAACTCTGCAAAGGGGAACCCGCTGGGGGCAGATTTCGATTATGCAGAAGAGTTTAATAAACTCGATCTGGCAGCTGTCAAAAAGGATCTTGCAGAGTTGATGACGACTTCGCAGGACTGGTGGCCTGCGGATTATGGTCATTACGGACCGTTTTTCATCCGCATGGCTTGGCATAGCGCCGGGACCTACCGCGTGAGCGATGGTCGCGGTGGTGCCGGCTATGGCACACAGCGGTTTGCTCCTCTGAATAGCTGGCCGGACAACGGAAATCTGGACAAAGCTCGACGGCTCTTGTGGCCAATCAAGCAGAAATACGGCAATCAGATTTCGTGGGCCGACTTGATGGTGCTCACGGGCAACGTGGCACTTGAAACGATGGGCTTTGAGACCTTCGGTTTCGCTGGAGGACGCGCTGACGTCTGGGAACCCCAGGAAGACATTTACTGGGGACCAGAAAGCGAATGGCTTGGCGATAAACGTTATACAGGTGATCGCCATCTCGAAAACCCATTGGCTGCCGTGCAGATGGGATTGATTTACGTCAATCCGGAAGGCCCCAACGGAAACCCTGATCCGATTGCAGCTGCCCGTGATATTCGTGAAACATTTGCCCGAATGGCGATGAACGACGAAGAAACGGTTGCGTTGATCGCAGGGGGCCACACGTTTGGCAAGGCGCATGGTGCTGCCAGTGCCGATAACGTGGGGCCGGCTCCTGAAGGTGCTTCAATCGAAGAGCAAGGTCTGGGGTGGAAGAACAAATTCGGCACCGGAAAAGGTGGTGACACCATCACCAGCGGTCTGGAGGGTGCTTGGACAACCACGCCGACTCAGTGGTCGAACGGTTATTTTGATCACCTCTTTGAATACGAGTGGGAACAGACGAAGAGCCCAGCGGGCGCCACACAATGGATTCCGAAGGAAAAGTCTGCCGAGGGAACTGTTCCTGATGCACACGATCCAGCGAAATCGCATGCCCCGATTATGTTCACGACAGATTTGGCGCTCCGACTCGATCCTGAGTACGCGAAGATCTCGAAGCGGTTCCACGAGAATCCTGAAGAGTTCAAAAAAGCATTTTCAAAAGCCTGGTATAAGTTAACTCATCGTGACATGGGGCCTTACTCCCGACTGCTCGGGCCAGAAGTTGCTCCTCCACAGTTGTGGCAGGACCCTGTCCCGGAAGCGACATTGCCAGTCATCGAAGCTGCTGAAATTGACTCGTTGAAGAAGCAGATTCTCGCATCTGGTCTGTCGACCTCCGATCTGGTCTCGACCGCTTGGGCATCCGCAGCGACGTTCCGTGGAAGCGACAAACGCGGAGGAGCCAACGGAGCACGTATTCGACTGGCACCTCAGAAAGACTGGGCAGTCAACGACCCAGCTGAACTGGCTCAAGTGTTGAAGACTCTCGAAGGGATCCAAAAAGAGTTCAACGACAAACAAGCTGGAGCGAAAGCGGTTTCACTGGCAGATTTGATTGTGCTTGGAGGATGCGCTGCCGTCGAAGACGCAGCGAAAAAAGCAGGACACGACATCAGCGTTCCGTTCGACCCTGGTCGAACTGATGCGACTCAGGAAATGACCGACGTCGAGTCCGTCGCATTCCTCGAGCCTAAGTCCGATGGCTTCCGCAACTATGCCGCCCGTGAGATCGATCGTCCCGGTGAAGAACTCCTGGTTGATCGCGCACAACTGTTGACGTTGTCCGCACCAGAGATGGCGGTGCTGGTTGGAGGACTTCGGGTTCTCGAAGCAAACTCTGGAAGTGGTCCGTTCGCCGAACTGGGTGTGCTCACAGAACGCCCGGGAACTCTTACTAACGATTTCTTCGTGAATCTGTTGGACATGAACACCGAATGGCAGAAGTCTCCGATGTGCGAGCACTTCTTCGAAGGGAAGGATACGGCCACAGGAAAGACGAAGTGGACAGCAACACGCGTTGATCTGGTCTTCGGCTCCAACTCTCAGCTTCGGGCAATCTCAGAGGTCTACGCTTCTGAGGACGGCGAGCAGCGTTTTGTAACGGACTTCGTCAAGGCCTGGAACAAGGTGATGAACCTTGACCGATTTGACCTGGCTCCAGCTAAAGGAAAGTAACACCTTCAGCGTTTCGGCAGCCGTCGCCTGCCCATAATGAGAAGAGAGCCCGTCGCACACATGCGGCGGGCTCTCTTTGTTTTTTGTCTTGCCGTCTGGCAGAAATTGATCGTTGAAACACTGAAGGTTCCGACGTGTCTCGTTAAGTCAGGATATCGTGAAGGACGTTGCCGAAGACGTCCGTGAGTCGGAAGTCCCGTCCTGCATATCGATAAGTCAGTTTTTCGTGATCGAAACCGAGGAGATGCAGAATCGTCGCGTGGAGATCGTGTACGCTCGTCGGTTTCTCGACAGCTTTGAACCCGAGTTCATCCGTTGCACCGTAGGTCGTTCCCCCCTTCACGCCGCCACCAGCCATCCAGACTGAAAATCCGTAATGGTTATGGTCGCGTCCCAGTTGAGACATTCCCCCAGCGAGTTCAACGGTCGGAGTTCGTCCGAATTCACCGCCCCAGATAATAAGGGTATCTTCGAACATTCCGCGTTGTTTCAGGTCGGTCATCAACGCTGCAATTGGCTGGTCGATCTGAGTTGCCAGCTCACGGTGGTGTGTGGCGAGGTTAGTGTGGTCGTCCCAGGGTTGGCCCGCACCATGCCATAACTGAACATACCGAACTCCCCGTTCCAACAGACGTCGGGCAATGAGAGTTTGCCGAGCGTGAACTCCGGTTCCGTACATATTATGAATATGCTCAGGTTCCTTCTCGACATCAAACGCTTCTGCTGCTTCCATCTGCATGCGAAACGCCAGTTCAAACGATTGAATTCGCGATTCAAGTCGGTCGTCCTGCCGCTGTGCTAGATGTTCCTGATTGAGTATCTGCAGCAGATCCAACTGGCGCCGCTGGATTTCAGTCGTGGCATGATTGCTGCGAATATTTTCAATCAGGCGTTCGATCTTGGTGTGCTGCGAGTCGACGTAGGTCCCTTGGAACGCACCCGGAAGAAAGCCCGATTGCCAGTTCTCTGCACCCTTGACCGGAAGGCCGCCTGGGCACATCGCGAGAAATCCGGGGAGATTTTCATTCTCGGAGCCCAGACCGTAGAGCATCCATGATCCGACGCTGGGCCGAGATAGAACGGAATCCCCGCAGTTCATCAGCATCAGCGACGGTTCATGATTGGGAACCTGCGCATACATCGAGCGGATTACCGCGATGTCGTCCGCGTGGGCAGCGGTTTTGGCGAAGAGTTCGCTCACTTCCAACCCGCTTTGACCATACTTCTTGAATTCAAACGGGCTCGGCATCGCAGATCCCGTTTTTCGTTCGGTGGTCAAGCTGACAGGTGGTGCTGTCCCTTCGTACTTTTTGAGGTCCGGCTTCGGGTCGAAGGTGTCAACGTGTGACGGGCCTCCGTTCAAAAAGAAGTGAATCACACGCTTCACTTTGGGAGTGAAGTGCGGTTGCTTGGCTGTGCTCGCCTGGGATGCAGACTGCTCGCCGGTCGCAGCCAAGCTACTCTTGTCGAGCAGTCCAGCGAGTCCGAGCGCACCGAAGCCCATTCCCGATCGCTTCAAAAGAGTTCGTCGAGAGAGATTCATCGCATCAGAAAAGGAATGATACATGTCAACACTCCATCATTCTTCAATTGAATTTCAGTGCCAATTTGAAGTCAACGGAGATTACTTCCCCGTTGACTTCAACGGGATGACCTTTAGTCGACGAACAAAAACTCGTTGGAAAGGAACAAGACTTGAGCCAGTTGCTCCAACGCATCGAGGTTGACCGTGACAGTGTTATTGAAGTCGTTCACGGAATTCCACTTTGAAGGAGCCCCTTCAACAGGTTGCTTTGCAGTGATGTCCACGCTCCAGAGGAACTGGTCGTGCCCGAGTTCTCCCTTCACATCAACGATGAAGTCGATGGTCTCACCAGCCTCGACGGTGATGGGATCGAACGTCGTGACTTGCGATGAGTTGTGCAACGGGAACTGTGTAATCGATCCGGTTCTGCTTGAAATCACCGCGAAGAGAATTCCACTCCCATCGGGCACTTCATGACGGGCGTTCGATTGAATTGAAATCTGTCCCGCGGTCGGAGCCTTCCATCTTCGGACCACTGCAAACTCGCTGGTATTACCGGGATGTCCCCCTTCAGCTGTGAGCTGCGCCCAGCCGAGAGCCGCGTCTGGCCATGTTGCTCCCCCCTGCCACGCAGTTCCGTTGAAGAACGGAAGGAGTGCGAAGGACTCGAGCTTCTTTCCATCGTCGCTCAGCTTGCCATAGCCGTACTCCCAGGACTTCTGCTGCATCGTTGGAGGAGGCGCCTCGTCCGCTGGAGCACTCTCCAGGAAGCTGACCGCCATTTGTTTTTGGGCTTCCGTGGGTTGTCGCTGAAACACTGCGGAATAGAGAGCCTCGACCTGTTGTGCTTTTGTCAGGCTCTCATCCGCCTGAATGACTTTCGCCATCTGACGAGCGCGGGTTGCGATGAACGGGTGATTCATCGAGAACAGCGCCTGCTGGGAGACCGTCGTTTCAGATCGGGTTGGCACGTGCAAATCTGGGTTGGCAAAGTCGAACACTCGATATGTGTCTGGAAGTCCCTGACGATCGATGTAACCGTAGAGTGTCCGGCGATGGTGCTGATCATTTGTGGTAAACAGCTGAGTCGATGGACCGCTCAGAGTCAGTTCGAGGTCAGATGTCGCTGCCAGCATGGCATCGCGCATTTCTTCAAATGACAGACGCCGCGGGTTCATCTTCCACAGAAGTTGATTCGTCGGATCGATGATTCCTGCCTGCTCAAGAATTTCAGGTTGAGCTGGGCCGGTCGACTGCTGTCGGTACGTTGATGACAGGACGATCAAGCGATGGATCGACTTGGTGCTCCACCCGTTGTCGATGAGTTGCAATGCAAGCCAATCGAGCAACTCGTGGTGCTCTGGTTTTGGAGCTCGAGTTCCGAAATCACTCGGAGTGGGGACGATGCCGACCCCGAAGTGATTTTGCCAGATGCGATTCACCCAAACGCGTGCTGTGAGTGGATTACTGCTAGCGATAATTCCTTCTGCGAGCTCTTTACGCCCACTTCCCTGCTGAAATGGCTTTCGTTCCGCACCAGCGACGACGACGGGGAACTGCCTAGGGACAACATCCCCTTTCGTAGCAGGGTTTCCACGTCGGAAAATTCTTGGCTCCTGCAGAATTCCTTTGTCAACCAATCGCAGTGCATGTGGGTCGATGTGAGGATTGTCGATCAACCACCGGTCGATGTCTGCATCGAGTCCCCACAACGCTGTGACAGTTCCGATGTCAAAGAAATACTCTGCTGCGACCATATTATGGGCAGGCAGACTACAAGGGGATGTCGGACCATAAAGTACAGTCCGGAGTTGTTCTTGCTGCTCATTCGCAAAGCCTGTCGGCGCTGGCAATTTTGCCTCTTCAGCCGACTTCAGCGCCGCCCGCCATTCCGCTTCAACTTGCAGGAAGAGATCGCCATATCGTTGTGCGACTTCTTGAAGCGATGCGGGTGGTGTTTGAAAGGCAGCGGCAACACGAGCGTGGATCTCGTGACGGCGCTCTTCTTTAAGTGAACGGGTCACCTCAACTGCGCGTTCAATAAACTGGTCGTTGGGAATCTCCGCATAGAGATGCCAAGCGAGGAAAACGGGCTCTCCTTGATCTTTGCTTTTCGAGAGAAAATCGACCCAGCGATGAACGTAGCTCGGCTTGATGTCATCCGGTTCAAGAATCTGGCTGAAAGATTCACCCGGATATTTATCAAGTTCAGTTTGTGCCATGAGGTGATCAGCGACTCGCGCTCTCACTCGTGCAGCAGCCTTCTCGTGTTCTTCATCGAATCGACGATTAAAGGTGTCTTGCTTCTCTTGAAACTGCGCGAGTGCAGCTTTGTGCTCTTCTAACTGGGAAGGTCCAGCGTTGACGCGGTGGCGTTCCTCAACACAGTTCTGGAAGACCCCGTACAACGAATAGTAGTCAGCTGTTGGAATTGGGTCATATTTATGATCGTGGCATCGTGCGCAGCTGATCGTCAGTCCCATCGTCGTGCGAGAGAGTACATCGATTCGATCATCGATGATGTCCGGAGTGTTCCCTAGGAATCGGCGGCCAAGAGTCAGAAACCCTAACGCGGCCTGCGCAGCAGGATCATCAGGAGCGGTTTGATCGGCTGCAATCTGAAGTTCCAGAAATCGATTGTATGGAAGGTCGTTATTGAGTGCGCCGACGAGCCAGTCCCGATAGACCCACGAATGAACAAAGCGATTTTCTTCACGACCAAAGGTGTACCCTTTTGTGTCAGCGTAGCGTGCAAGATCCATCCACTTCCTCGCCCAATGTTCTCCGTAATGCGGAGAGGCGAGAAGTCGTTCGACAAGTCTCTCGTAAGCGTTCGGGTCAGTATCTGCCAGAAACGCATCGACCTCTTCTTGTGATGGAGGGAGTCCTGTCAAGTCGAAAGTGATTCGACGAATCAGCGTGCGGCGCGAGGCTTCATCTGAAGGAGTCAGGCCCGCTGCATGCAGCTTCGACAATACAAACTGGTCGACAGGTGTTTTGCACCACTCAGGATTCGTGACCTGTGGAGGGACGCTTCGAGACATCGGCTGAAACGACCAATGCGTCCGGAAGAGTTCTTCCCGATCTGCAGCGGCCGAGGTTTCCTTCGGCCAGGGAGCCCCCATTTTCACCCATTGCTCAAGAGCGTTCACTTCATCAGCAGACAACGGATTGTCAGGAGGCATCTCCAGTCCGTCCAATCGCCGAACTGCTGAAATCAGAAGGCTCTGTTCAGGATCGCCGGGAACAATCGCAGGACCGTTTTCTCCCCCCTTGAGAATGGATTGTGAGGAATCCAGACGCAGCTCTGCCCACTGCTTTTGTGCACCGTGACATCCATTGCACTTCGCGATGAAGAGCGGGCGCACATGCTTTTCGAAGTATTCCACTCCTTCCTGATCGTTCGGCATGTCTGCTCGAACATCATTGATGGAGGCAGCGGAGTAAATGGCTGTGACTGCGAGCGTGTGTACAAACAGACGATGCAGAAATGTTCCAAGCGATAAATTCACTATCGGCCCCACTATACTTCTACAAGTTGGAAGGGATTCAAGGTGAAGCTGATCAATGCCATCCAAATCAGGCGACGATGCCGCTGGAGCAAGATCCAACTTTTACCCAATGCTGATCGGCGTGACTTTACTTCTTCGAGGTCAACTCGAACTTTGCGGGCGATTGAACCGGGTTAGTGACCTCAAAGGACAACTCAGTTTTTCGATTATACTTTGGAGGGAGAACTTGCACTGTGGCAGGTTTTCCATCTGGGCCTTTCAGTTTATCCGAGGGCTGAAAGGATTGAACTGAGACGTTTTTCTTCCCGACAGACGTCGACAGGGTAAACTCACCGTTGTTGATCTTACTTTCATAGACTCCACCGACCCCATCGGCGGGAATGAACGTGATCGTTCCCGTTGAAAGTGGCTCTGAATTGAAAATGACCTGACCTTTCAGTTCAACCAGCTGAGGACCCTGATTCGAGGAACCACAGCCAGCAAACACCACGGCGAACATCAACATTACTGCAATTCTGAGCATCTCTAAAATCACTTCACAGGAGGCCATCAGAGTTGAAAAACGAGGAACGTTCTGAAAGCTGATTCCGCTTGTGCGAACGATCCTACCCTGGGGAGATTGGCGACATCTTCGCCCATCGCAGCCCTGAATTGCGGGAACCGCTAAGTGTATTCTAACGTCGGTTCCCGCGATTTCAGGATCTGGCAAGTCACAGACTAGAATTCGCCTGTCACTTCACCTAACGATTTCGAACCAAGGGCTCGGAATGTCGCTGTATCGGTATTCTCGGAGATGAATCGAACTGAACCATCTGCCATGGTGAAGTGTGCACCACCGATGTGATTGCTTCGAGCAGAAAGGTTCATCCCTTCTGCAGCGTTGACGCTGACTGGTGCGCGGGGAATCTCTGAGCAGACGGCATACCCGACAATGTCGGCAGCTTGCGTGTTTGGCGGGTAGAATGTTGAAAACAGAGCCGTCATATGCACCGCGTTCCAGTACAAACCACGAAGGTCAGCATTGGAAGAGCAGCCTTGTCCCATCGTGCCGTTTGCGACAGTCAGGATCTCTCCCATCATGATGGTGTTGGAAGAACCATCTGTGATCGAATTCATGCCGGTCTTCGAGCGAATATGGAAAATCCCGTTCGGGGCTCCCTGATCGATGTCGGTAACGGAATACATGCTTCCCCACGGCTTTGAACCGCTACATCCGAGGTAGTTCCCCAGAATACCGTCATTTGGATGACTGAACCCTGCGCTTGGATCCGATGGACAGAATGCCATTGGAACCTTCACCGATGTGACGTCCGGGATATTCCAAGGGTAAACAATTCCGCCCCCCACTTGTTGAATCGATGCCCAACGATTGTAAAGAGGCGCTTGGTCAATGTACGGCAGCACCATTGCGAAGAAAGAGACGCGGTTGGTTGTGCCCGCTTGGCTTTCGTATGGTTCGCCATAGCCATTGATTACGTTAAACATCCCCGGTGGGAATGTGTTGTGTGAATCGTGATAGTTGTGCATTGCCAGCCCGAATTGCTTCAGGTTGTTCTTGCACTGTGAGCGACGGGCAGCCTCACGAGCCTGCTGCACTGCTGGGAGCAGGAGCGCAATCAGAACTGCGATAATGGCGATCACCACAAGCAGCTCAATCAGAGTGAACCCTTGCTTGTGAAAATTCTTCAATCGAATCATGTGAACTCTCCCTGGAAAAACAAACAAACAAATAACCTGAGTATGCACAAGACACCTGAGGCCAGAGATCTTGGCGCAGCGAAATACACGTCCGCGATTACAAATGCAAAGCGGTGAACCCAAATGTGAAAATAACGCTTACTGAGGACTAGTCGATTTTGTCTTTAAGTAGTCGGCAGGCATCCGCAAGCGAACCTGTGCGAAACGTCTCCAGCAATTGGAGGTGCTCTTCATAGAGCTCCATGACGTTTGCGCACCGACGTCGCTGAGTGCGACGAAAATGAGACCGGATCCGACCAACGAGGATTTCCCAGATCATTAAAAGATCAGGCTCCTTGGCGCAGACCAGCAAGTAGTGGTGGAAGGAAATATCCGCTTCTGCAATGGCGTAGTAGTCTTCATTTTCACACGCCACCTTCATTTCTGCGAGGACGGTCTCCCAATGTGCAAAGTTTGCAGGAGTGAGCTCATCAAAAATCTGCTCGAGAGCGTGGACCTCCAGCGTTCGGCGAATGGTCACGAACACGGCACGTGTTTCTCGCCGAGCCATTGGAGCAACGACTGCTCCGCAATTCGGGCGAGTCTGAAGCAACCCCATTGAAGAGAGCCTCTGAACTGCTTCACGTGCTGGGCCCCTCCCCACCTGAAATCGCTTTGTGATCGCAGCTTCAGTCAGCCTAGTCCCCTCGAGGAGCCTGCCTGACAGGATCTCCTTCTTCAGCTGCTGAACAACTTCCGCGGGAACATGCTCTGAGGACTGGCTGTGATCCATAACAGGTGCTTCAGCTTAAGAACAAAACAACGATGTGTTGAAAGGTACACCTATCTTACAAATTCTCCGCTTGTGTGTGAATTCGCAAGCCGATTGTAATAACTGTCGACGGGATTGTCAACAATTCAGGATTTGTTTATCGAGAATTAATTGTCGAATTAGTTGCACCGATTGTTGACAATTCAGCAAGTCCTTGCTATCAATCCATCCACTCATATGAATGTATTCAGCACTTCTGAATGTGTTTACGGGTTCTGTCTGAATTTCCCCCGATAGGAAAGTTGGAAAATGAGTCGAGTCATTGTCCGTCCGTCACAGGTTGATCTAGATTCACCGGGAAGACGTGATTACTGGATCGCCCTGGAACACGACAGTATCTGGGGAGATCATCTGATCCCTCTGACCGTCTGGGTCGGTCCAGAAGCGAAACCAGGCCAAGGGCTTGCGTCATTTGGTTCGAATCACGGTAACGAATACGAAGGACCGTGCGTTCTTAAGAACCTCCTCCGCGAAATCCGCACAGAAGACGTCCTCGGTCGCGTGATTTTCATTCCCGTTTTGAACCCATCTGCCTTCCGTGCAGGGACCCGCGAGAGTAGCCGTCTCGACGATGGAGTGAACCTGAATCGCGCGTTTGTTGACGACGCCGGGAAAGTCCCGTCACTCAGCGGAATCACGCATCGAATCGTTGCCTTCGTTCGCGAATATATCTGGCCACGAGTTCACATCGTTCTCGACCTTCATTCAGGTGGAAATGTCGCTCGGTTCTCCCATTGCGCGAACTTCCACCCTGTCGATGATCCAGTCCTGTCGGCGAAAATCGAAGAGACTGCACGCTGGTTCGGAACGCCAAGCCTGATGGTTTACCAGAATCAGACTCCAGGTCTGCTGCCAAGCGAAGCAGAACGGCTCGGCAAGATCACCGTCGGTACCGAACTCGGTTGGGGATGCGCGGTCGATCCAATTGGTGTTCGCTACGGCCGCCAAGGGGTGTTGGCAGCACTGATCAACAACAACCTGATGAAGGGAAGCATCGAGCCAATCGCGTTCCACGCTGAAGGGACTCAAAAGAAGCTCGAGATGGTTGATCGCGAATGCTTCTCAGTTGCCCCGTTCGATGGTCATTATGAACCATTGCTCGAATGCGGAACCGTTGTGAAGAAGGGTGACGTCGTCGGCCTGCTTCACGACTTTGATCACATCGACATGCCTCCTTTCGAAGTGAAGGCGGGAGTCGATGGGGCTGTTCTCGCTCAGGCATGGGTTGCACCAATTCCACGTGGCCAGCATATTGTCGTGGTCGGTCGAATTCTCGACTAAGCCTTGTGTCTCGACTGTCGCATCTGAGTAAATCTTCATTCGCAAGTTGACTCCGGAATATTTTCAATATGAAAATCACTGAAATTGTTTGCCAGATTCTGCGTATCAAAAACGTAGAAAGTAAAACCGCGAGCAGCCAGGACTCTGTGCTCGTGCGAGTTCGAACTGATAATGGCCTCGAAGGGGTCGGAGAAGCCGACTCTTCCCCGGAAATGGTGAAGGCCGTCATTGATGCCCCGTTTAGCCATAACGTCGCAACCGGGCTACGATCACTCCTGATCGGTGAAAACCCTCTCGAGACAGATCGCCTCTGGGAGAAAATGTATCGCCGAACAATGTACTGCGGTCGTCGTTCGACAACCATTACTGCAATGGCTGCGATCGATATGGCTCTGTGGGACATCAAAGGAAAGCATTTCGGCGAGCCGATCCACCGACTCCTCGGCGGTAAGAAGCACGACCGCATTCAGGCCTATGCGTCCATCCTGTTCGGAAAAGATGGGGAT
Organism: Planctomicrobium mucosum; assembly: GCF_051466335.1. Classification (NCBI taxonomy): domain Bacteria; kingdom Pseudomonadati; phylum Planctomycetota; class Planctomycetia; order Planctomycetales; family Planctomycetaceae; genus Planctomicrobium; species Planctomicrobium mucosum. The sequence continues at coordinate 3,047,689 of NZ_CP195793.1, forward strand.
GAAACCCAGCGAATCGGCGAACGATGGCGCGAGTATGGTTACAACGCCGTCAAATTCGGCTGGGAGCCAATGGGGCAAAGCGAATCGGTTGACCGCGACCTCGTTCGTGGAGCACGAAAAGGCCTCGGTGACGACGCGACATTGCTGATCGACGCAGGTTGCGTCTGGGATGCACGCACTGCACTGGAGCGAGCGAAGGCATTTGCCGAACAGCGAATTGGTTGGCTCGAAGAGCCTTTGCACCCAGATGACTACGAAGGCTACCGATGGCTTCGCGACCGTTCACCAGTCCCCATCGCTTCCGGTGAGGAGGAGTGTGGTCGGTTTGCATTCCGTCCGTTGATCGATGGTCGGTGCCTCGATATTTATCAGGTCGACCTGTCACGAAACGGCTTCAGCGAGTCGAACTACATTCGTCAACGCGTTGAAGAAATCGGTGCTCGTCTGTGCAACCACTGCTACACCAGCCCTGTGACAGTGGCAGCCAGTATCCACTGGTTGAGCACCTGCCGCGATGCGTTCATCTTCGAAGACTGCGTTGAGGATTCACCTCTCCGTCACGAGTTGACTCACGAGAAGATTCAGGCTGTCGATGGTTGGATTTCTCCACCTGAAGCGCCGGGTCTCGGCGTGACGATCAACGAAGACTTTGTGAAGTCGACTCTGATTTCCGAGTCGCGATAGTCAGAATGAGATGCGGCGGTGAGGGAAATCCTGACCGCCGCTTTTTTATGATGTGCCCCAATTTCGAGCGGCCATCACATTGGCCCGAAGTCGTTAATCGGTCTTTGGCGAATTTCTTTTCAGCAATCGCCCTTCCGCTCTGAACTGGCGAAGGGACTGCCTCTGTGACTCGGGCATCTGAATTTCACGCAGCAAGACGTCGTGAAACAGAGCTCCCAAGGAGAGTTAGCTGTTTGCGATCGGCCCAGACCGATCTTCAAACGAATTCCGCCGCAATGGCCTTTAAAATGAGTTCAATTCTCTGTCTTGACGCGGGCGTACGTGACGGCAGTGAGCTGAGATCTCGGAAACGGAGCTTCTTGTGTCATCTGTCTCGGATCCTTCACAAAGTACTCAGCAGCCCGTCCCCGTAGCGGAGCTTGGTTCGGCTCGGACGACCGGAACGTTTCAGTTCTCTTCGAGCCAGATCATCGTTCTCCTTCTGGTCTGTACCCTGTCGATGATCACGTATCTGGACCGGGTGTGCTTCGGCGTTGCCGCTGGGTCAATCGCAGCGGAACTGGGGTTAAAGGGTGTCTCTGAATTGAAATGGGCCTTCACCGCCTTTTCAATCGCCTATGCGTTGTTCGAGATCCCAACCGGTTGGTGGGGAGACCGAATTGGACCTCGTGCGATGCTGATTCGCATTGTGATCTGGTGGTCGGCGTGTACTGCTCTCACAGGAATGATTGGATGGCAGTACGGAGGGTGGACCTTCGGCGGCCTGGGGACACTCATCGTGTTGAGGTTCCTTTTCGGCGCAGGAGAAGCGGGGGCTTACCCCAATATTGCAAAGGCGATTTATAACTGGTTCCCGAGCCATCAATGGGAATCTGCTCAGGGATTCGTCTGGATGTCCGGGCGATTGATGGGCGGCCTGACCCCATTGATTTGGGCCTTGCTTGTCACTGGAACGAGTTTTAGCACTCCTCTGGTCAGTTGTCGCGGGGCGTTTTTAATCTTCGCAGGAAGTGGGCTTGTCTGGTGCATCGCTTTCTGGAGTCTGTTTCAGAACCTTCCCAAGAATTCTGATCGAAATCTTTCAGTTGAGTCATCTACAAAGTCCGCACAAGGACATCGTGTTCCGTGGAAATGGTTGTTCACCAACTCTGAACTGCTTGTACTTTGCTGCGTCTATTCGCTGTTGAATTACGGATGGGCCTTCAATATTTCGTACCTTCCCTCTTACGTCGCGAACCGATTCCCGATGGAAGAGTTTGCCGATCTACGACCAATTTATCTGGGCGCGCCTCTATGGGTGGGTGCGATTGGCTGCCTATGCGGCGGGCCGCTTGTGTCGTTGCTGGACCGATACATTCATAATCGTCGACTCTCTCGGTGTGTACTGGGCGTCTTTTCAATGCTCGGGTGTGCGATTTCCTGGGGTTTGGCCACGCAGGCGGACAACATGCATCTGTTCTGTATCAGTGTTGCAATGGCTGCGTTTTTCGTTGACATCACACTCGGTGCAACATGGGCGACATGTCAGGATATCGGGCAGGAGCATACCGCGGTCGCTGGCGGATTCATGAATACGATCGGAACGATTGGTGCTGCGGTCGCTGTTTGGACAACAGGAACGATCGTCGAGGTTGCTATCTCCGCGAGAGCGACAATCGAAAATGTCGTTCCAGATCTTCTGACCGACGAAATCCGCCTTCAGGCATCGTTGGATGGATACCAGTCCGTGTTCACCACCTATGCAGCGGTTTACTTGCTCGCAGCCATCGGCTGGGGCGTCATCGGTTGGGTTCAACTCAGAAACCGTCGTGCAGAGGCAGCCTAATCAGACTTCGAGCGACCTCAGTCATCTAGATATAAAAAATTCGACTCTCGGAATCCGTATTTGAGTTCGAGTGTCTCGATGACGCTGCGATGTCAGATCACATTTCGTGACTAAGCAATTCTTGCTTGTCGCAAGAGAGTCCCGACCGCAGGTTTGTGTTTCATGTGGACGCTGCTTGATCCGGTCACGCGGGCCGTCGAATTCACTTGCGCTGGTGTGCCGCAAAAATCGACTACTTCAGATCAGCGTCAAACTCGATTGTTTGCTCAGGAAGTATCCGGTCGGACTCTATGGTCAAGGTCGGCGACGTTCCGCCTGCGTTCACTTCGCAGATTCGTTTCTCTCCGGGGAGCAGATGCTTGAGCGACGTCTTTGAGCGAACTCCGTTCACCGCAGGGAAAGCATCCACATAGATGGGGGCGATTCCGGTGTTTTTGATCTCAACGCGAGACTCATTGGGTGACGTCAGAAATTCGGTGACCTCGAAGCGGTACCCCAACGCCATACTCGCTTCCTGGAACCGTTGACGAGGCTGCAATTTGATCTGCGCATCGCCGAGGATAAACGAGATATGGAATTTGGCAGCCTGCTCTTCAAAAGGAATTCCATGCGGGCCTTTGGGAGCCAATGCTTGCTTCTGATCTTTCGATTCGAAAAAACTAAACTCCCCACCGGTCGGAGCAAGTTTCCATCGATCAAGTCGAAGCGTTTGCCAGTTTGGTTCGTTGTACTTTGCATGATCCTTGTGATTGAATGAGTCGTCGAAAACTCCAAACCCGAGCGAGAGAAGTGCCTCGTTATTCACAAATGGGGCGTCTTCACTTGCTGCGTCGACAGATATCATCCAAGGAGTCTGCTTCAATTGTTCAGCGAGGTGTCTTGCGAACTTCGACTGATAATCCAGCGAGGGAAAAGTTTTGCCCATCGTCATCGGCCCATCGTAAATATGGTATTCCGACCACAATCCGAAGCCGACCTGAACAAACGCGATCCGTGGGTCTCCATCGTACTTCGAACTAAAGGCAGTCATGAACTCGAGTGCAAATTCCTGCAGCTTGGGATGGGACCAGTCTGGAAAGCCTGTCGGTTTGCTTTCGCTCTCCGCAGTGACACCTTGATAATCCGACAGTTCTCGAATGTATTTGGGAACTCCGGAAGGCTTTCCGACATAGGTGTCGTACCATCTTAAAATCAGTTGATGTCCACGCCCGGAGACATCGTCAAGAATCTTTTCCAGCGGCTCCCAATGGAAATCACCTTCCCCTGCCACGACCTGATCGTAAGGAAGATAGATGAACTCTAGTTGGATCGGGGCTTTTCTGACCGCTTCATTCGTCGTCCACAAGGTGATTCCGGTCATCGGTTGCACAGTTGTGATGTGCGATTGGAGCGGAACTGGCTGCATTTGTGCTTCCGCGAACGCCTGCCGTTGAACACACAAGGCCACTGACAAGAAGAGAAGTGTGAATCTCAAGGACATAGTGGCTGTCATCCAGATGCTGTTGGGGATTTCCATTCTTTTTAGGCGGCGACCGGGAAGAATACAATTGACTCAAACGCTCGGTCCGAAGCCGAGTCAACTCTCTATCGGGCTGACGAATTGAAACGCAGTGTCTTCGACAAGCGAGATTTGACGTTGTGCCACGGCCGATGAAGTTAAAATCGACGAGAACAAAACAATTGCGGAAACTCGAATGAGCAATCCCGTTGTGTGGGATGAATCGCAATATCCAAGGTCGAGTTGTTCATTCTTGAGATCACCCATGATTTCAAAAACTCCAGCGTGTCACCATTTCACTTATGTACCACGAGTCGGGGAGATGAGTGAATGGGGTGTATTCAAAAAAAATGGGCTTGGTCAGGTTGCAGTCGTTGCCCAATCAGTGGCAGACTGCCTATCGAGGAACTTGCCAATTTATTAACTTCCAATTCAGAATTGACGATCGTTTGAAATCCTTTGACAGTTTCAGCTTGAAGTCGATCTCTCATTTCTCAAATGCAGTCTTACACTGACAGGTGTACACACTGAGGCCGTAAAGTACACCAAAAGGTTTAAAGTGGAGTTTAACAGATGGCGGAGGCGATAAAGATCCGGCTCACCGACCGCAAGCGGGAATCCATTTTGGATGCTGCCGTTCAGGAATTTGCGTCGTCCGGGTTTGACAACACCAGCATGGACCGCATTTCGGAAGTCGCAAAGGTTTCCAAGAGAACGGTTTACAACCACTTCCCCAGTAAAGAGGACCTATTCGCAGCGATCGTTGAGCGGCTTTTGGCTCGCTGTAATCCAGTCGAACAGTACTCCTACGACCCACTGCTTCCGCTTGAGCCCCAACTGCTGTCAATCGCGCAAAGCCTCGTAGAACTGTCCGATTCTGCCGAATTCCTCGATCTTGGCCGCGTGATTCTGCCTCGATTTCTTCAAACTCCTGAACTCTCTCGCCAGCTTTTGGGGGATTGTAAGCCGGGTGAACGTGCTTTGATTCAGTGGATTCAAACAGCGCAGCGAGCAGGCAGACTCAAGCCGATGGAACCCGAAGTTGCTGCCCGGCAGTTTCATGGTCTGATCAACACATTCGCTTTCTGGCCCCAGATCCTCGGGGCTGCTCCGCCGCTTTCACCTGAACAAAAACAGGCAGTGATTCAAAGCACTGTCTCAATGTTTCTGGACCACTATGTCGTTCGATAGAGAGCCCTCCCGCTAGGTCAGCGACGGTGAGAGCTCACCCCCCCGTTCGCCTAAATGCGTCCGGAATCAATCAACTGATGCTCATGTCACAGGCCGCCTCACGACGGCCATCCTGCTCACGCAACGAGTTGATGCTCGGATACTCAATCCCAGCGGCTATTGAAGTCGATCACTGAATTCAGTGCGACAAACGACTTCGAAGTAACTAGACTCTAAAAATTCAACCAGACACGATTCTAGGCTTTCTCAGGGATTCTTCAGTGCAGGATTACATCCGCAAAATTCTCGAAGCTCGTGTCTATGATGTCTCAATCGAAAGTCCACTGGATGCCCTTCCCCGGTTGTCGACACGGCTTGGCGTGGATGTTCGCTTGAAGCGAGAAGATCTCCAACCGATCTTCTCTTTCAAAATTCGCGGGGCATACAACAAAATCGCCCGGTTAACTGCAGAAGAATGTCAGCGGGGCGTGATCTGCGCATCTGCCGGAAATCATGCGCAAGGAGTGGCCCTCGCTGGTCGCAAGTTGAACATTGCAACTACGATCGTCATGCCTCGGACGACGCCAGAGATCAAAGTGGCATCTGTCCGCAATCTCGGCGGACGTGTGATCCTGCACGGTGAGAGCTTCGACGATGCCTACAGCTATGCTCGGAAACTCGAAGTCGAAGGCAATCTGACATTTATTCATCCGTACGACGATCCCGACGTCATCGCTGGACAAGGGACAATCGGGATGGAGATCCTCCGCCAGCATCCCGGAAAAATTGCAGCGATCTTTGTTCCCGTTGGCGGCGGTGGACTCGCTGCTGGTCTCGCGATCTACACCAAATTCCTGCGGCCCGAAATCAAGGTCATTGGAGTGGAGCCGGAAGATGCTGCGTCAATGGCGGCAGCGATCGAGAGAAATGAACGTGTCGTTCTGGATCAAGTCGGTTTGTTCGCAGATGGGGTCGCTGTCCGACAGGCCGGGGCGGAGACGTTCCGTATCTGCAAAGAACTTTTGGACGGCGTGATCACGGTGACCTCCGACGAAATTTGCGCCGCGGTGAAAGACATCTTCGTTGACACTCGTGCGATTGCAGAGACGGCAGGAGCGGTGAGTCTCGCTGGCCTGAAGAACTATGTCGAGGAGCACGGTAAATCTCACGAGGGCGCACTGATCGCAATCAACAGTGGCTCGAACATGAACTTCGATCGACTTCGCCACATCGCAGAACGTGCGGAGCTTGGAGAGAATCGGGAAGCGTTACTCGCCGTCACGATTCCAGAAACCCCCGGGAGCTATCGCGCGTTGATTCGACTGCTCGGTGGCCGCGCCATCACTGAATTCAACTACCGATATACTGACCCGAAGAATGCGAGAGTCTTTATCGGAGTCCACATCAACGAGGGAGAAGATGAAAAAAAGAAAATCATCACTCGACTCTCGGACGCAGGCTTTTCCGTGTTGGATATGTCTCACAATGAACTGGCAAAACTGCACATCCGCTACATGGTCGGGGGGAAAGCACCAGGGCTTCGAGATGAAGTCATTTTCCGCTTCCAGTTTCCCGAACGTCCCGGGGCACTGATGAAGTTCCTCAGTAGCCTGTCGACTGACTGGAACATCTCCTTGTTCCATTACCGAAATCATGGTGCGGATTACGGGCGAGTCCTCACAGGGATTCAGATCCCTCCCAACGAACGGGAGTTGCTGCACGAACGCCTGAAGGCGCTTGGGTACCCGTACTGGGACGAAAGCGAGAATACGGCGTACTGGTCGTTCCTCTCCCCGGACCACTCGAATGAATCAGGGTTCACGACTGCCAATTCGAAGTCCCCCGCCGACCACTGATGTGGACGCGGAGGGGCGTGCGTCGCCTGGTCTTCTCGACGACCGCAACAACTGTCTCTCTTTTCAGACTCCGAAGCTACGCAGCGAACGTGAGGTTCTGTTTTGATGGTCTCATCTTGCGTGATGGGATCTCTGTATTTCTTTCCTGAAATCAACCGATCGAAGTCGCTTTCGTGGGGGTCGATTCCATTTCTCTTTCAGCCGCTTCCTTGATTGGTGGGGATTGAGCAATGCGCTGAAATCGAGGCTTGATGGCATCGGTTCGACCTCGAAAAATGGTAACTAATCCCACGCGACGCATTACCTATGCTCACTACGTCACGTGATATTATCAGATCATTAGAGTCGCATCTGTCTTAAATGCTGATTTTTCTTTGGCTTGCGCATATCGAACTGTATTTGAAACGAAAACTCTAATAGTTCGCAGTATTGTTGGGTGAATTGAGATCCCAGCTCTTTCTCATAAAAGTCAAATTTTAATAAAAGTTCGCTTTTCAAACGTCGACAGGGTGTTAATCCTAGTAGTGTTTTCACGGTCGCTAACATGTAACTAAGTTTTATAATTCATCATCAGCACTCTTCCTGCCGGAATTCAAGTTGGCAGAAACCAATTGATTCTAACGACTTAATTGCAGACGTTCTTAATAAATCCAGCAATTCACTTCCGTTTTTTTGTCAGGATTCGTCCTCCTGAAAATTCATTTTCACCTCCCATCTGAAGAGGAGATTCGAGTGTTAAGCCCATCTGACCATCTGCTGAAAGCAGGCTCGCGCCATCGTCGCGGATTTACTCTCATCGAGTTGCTGGTGGTAATCGCGATTATTGCCGTGCTCATCGCCCTGTTGCTGCCTGCTGTGCAGCAAGCGCGAGAAGCCGCTCGTCGTAGCCAGTGCAAAAACAACCTCAAGCAAATTGGCTTGGCTCTGCACAACTACCACGATGTACACAACATTTTCCCAATCGGTGCAGTTCGACACCTCCACTACCAGGACGGCTGGAACCCCATCGCATGGTCAACGCTGATTCTCCCGCAAATGGATCAGACAGCCATCTATGAGGCGGTCAAAACGGAATCGCAGAACTTCGGTACGGAAGCTAGCTATGCTTCGAATGCTGTCGGGCGGACGCCAATTCCCGTTTACATGTGTCCAACTGACCCAATGCCAGCTGCCAATTCTTACTACGAAGACGGTCCGATGGCGAAATCAAACTATGTCGGTAATGGAGGACATATTTTCGTGAATGATGGAGACTACAACGTCGGCAACTTCAAGGGAATGTTCGCAGTGAACGGAGCCTTCGGCTTCAAGGATATGACTGACGGTTCTTCCAACACAATCATGGTTGGAGAGCGCGACGGCGGAGTCGTCACAGGGTCTCCACGAACTGCACGAACCGCTTCATGGTGGCTTGGTTCTGACCATCTTTCGTGGCACGACCGAGTCTTCTCCTTCACACCCCGCCAGTATGCGATTAACTCAACCGGCGGCTTGGGTGGAGCATCGCAGAACCGTATTTTCGGAAGTTTCCATACAGGTGGAGTTCACTTCCTGATGGGCGATGGTCGCATCGTTTTTGTGAGCGACAACATCAGCGGCGATACCTACGAAGCTCTTGGTAGCCGAGCAGGTGGCGAAGTGCTTGGGGAATTCTAATCACTGACATTTGCTCTGATGACGCAAACAAGCGTTATCAGAATCGGATTAGAACCTTTCGAATACTCGCAAGTCGAGATTTTTGACTTGCGGGTATTTTGTTGTCCTCCGGCCAAAAAACACCGGTGAAGGACATTGCCACTCATCGCCAATTCTTCGTTGAGATTTTCCTTTAAGTTGTTGTATAGGTGAGTAACGTCATGAAATTTCAACTGCTGTCGATCGCATGCCTTGCTTCGTTCCTTGTCGGCTGCGGAGGCTCTGATATTCCTTCTTTGGCTCAGGTTCGCGGAAAAGTTGTCATCGATGGGAAACCAGCATCCGGTGTCTATGTCGAATTCTCTCCGGAGAAGGGACGCCTCTCCTCAGGCACGACCAATTCAGAAGGGCAATACAGCTTAACCTACTCTCCACAGGCAAACGGAGCACTTCCGGGGAAGCACACAGTTGCTTTCAGTGTTCCCCCAATGCCGACGGCAAAGATGCCAAAGCTCAGGGAAGGGGCCAACGAGGCTGAAATCAAGAACTTCAACGAGCGGTATAGCCAGCCCGTACGGATTTCCTACACAGAAGCAGTGGAGGTCAAAACCGGCAATCAGGAAATTGATTTCGATTTGACTGGCAAGAAGTAACCCGATCACTGAGTCGTCGTACCCACAGCTATCGCCTCCCGGCGATTCGCTCCAACGAAAATCCCCACTCACAAGGGGATTTTCTTTTTTTGGTCTCATCGCCATTCAGTGAATTCAGAGAGGCGTTCCAGATCGCCAGATTGGAGAGAGCTCACACTCCCATAAACCGCGGAATCACCGGGCGGGATGCACCAACACTCAATCAGCTGGCAGCAGCCAATTGAAAAGCCCGAGGTCAAACGGATCGTTACTGCGCCATCGGATCACCCTGGAGGTGTCGTGACTGACGCGCCGGAAGCCGGTTTCGCTCTGGATGAAGATCTCGCGGAGAAGGAAGAATAAACCGTCGAAGGAATTTCGGCTGGTCCTCTCGCCCCCCGCCCGTGTAGTCCATCCAGATCGTTTGGGCAACGAGTTCTTCATCTCGACTGAGCTGAGTGGTTAAGTACTCAAACACCAGTTCTGCGAGACGAGGCAGCGGGATGCCATGTGATCTTTGGTCTTGAGCGTAAATCCAGTTGGCGATACCCATCACGGAGTTGAACGGAGACTCGCCCCCGCTCCACAGCAGTCGTTTCGTTCTCACGAAATTTCCACTATTCGCGATCAGATCCCAAAATCTCGCGAACCGCCGCAATTGATAAATCTGCTCGAAACTGACGAGACTCGTCGAGAGAATCTCATAGGGCGGGAATGGGCTATAGGTCATTTGGAACGGAACATCGTGACGCACAATGGGAGTTCCGCGGAGCCGTTTGAGAATTCCAACCTGAATCTCTTGTGGATCAAGTGCCACGAGTCGGTCGAACCCCGCTGCGAAGCTCTCAACGCTTTCCCCCGGCAACCCGACGATTAAGTCAGCATGCAGATGGACTCCCGTTTCCCGCCGTAAGAATTGGAAATTGTCCGCGAGTTTTGAGTTGTCCTGCTTCCGGCTGATCAGTTCACCAACGTCGTCGTTGAATGTTTGCACGCCAATTTCAAATTGAAGAGCGCCCGCAGGAAATTTCTTAATCAACTCTCGAAGTGACGCTGGAAGGCGATCCGGAATCATCTCGAAATGCAGGAACATTTCGGGGTCATAGCGATCGAGGAAGAACTGAAGAATCGCCTGACTGATGCGCAAATTGAGGTTGAAGGTTCGATCGACAAATTTGAACTGGCGTGCACCACGATCCAACAGCGACTGCATCGCTGCCAAAAACTTCTCCAGGGAGAATTGTCGAACTGGGATCTCTAACGCGGAGAGGCAGAATTCACAGGTGAACGGACAGCCACGCGAGGCCTCCACATAGAGCACGCGGTGTGAAATGTCCGCATCAGAGTAAAGGTGGTACGGCAGATTGACTTGATCGAGTTGCGGAACGGGTGCCGCAATAAACTTTTCTTCCGGCCTAGCTCCCTTGAGAATCTCACGACAGAGTTCGGCAAATGCCATGTCCCCTTCCCCGCTGATGACGTAGTCGGCAAGTTCGACAATCGGCTGGCCGATTGCTTCATAACTGACCTCCGGTCCCCCGAGCACCACAATGATCTCAGGTCGAACTCGTTTGAGTTCCGCGACCAGACGGGTCATCGGCTCGACGTTCCAGATGTACACGCCGAAGCCGATGATCTTCGGATTACGCTGTACCACCTGAGTCAGCATGTCGACGCTATTGTCTTTGATCCCGAATTCCAGCATGCAGGTCTCGTCGGACAATTCCCCCATATTGGCAAGGAGATACCGCAGACCAAAAGCTGTATGAGCGAAGCGAGCGTTCAGTGTCGCAAGAACAATTTCCGGCATCACTGCACTTTCAGAAAGTCGCTTCGATCGAGGAAGGTTCGCTCGCAGTGAGACTCACTCGCTGACTTACAACGCGGAATACCGCAAACTCCCGTGTCGGTGAGTTCTCAGGTGCGGCAATGCGTTTGCGAAGTAACGGAGTCTACTCGAATTCAGTTCTGATTCAAATCATTTCGGCTCATCGAAGAAGCATCGACTGATGAGACAACTGCTTTGATCGCAGCCAATGAAAAAAGGGTCTCCCTGCAGTGCGCGGAGACCCTGAACTCCTGAATTCGGTGGTTCCTAACTGACAGATTGAGGAACCTGATGTGCAATGTACTCGTCGGAGTTGTGGTCCTTCCAGTCTTCGATTTCCGCCTCAGAATTGACCTCAAGCAACTCGAACAGGTTCTCCTGAATCGTTTCACAAATCTGGGTCAGCGGGAGATGGCTTAATCGGTTTCTGGAGAACGGATTCTCTAGCTCCACCCCAATCTGATCGAGAGAAAGCAACGGGAAAGCCACAAGGATCGTCAGCAGTGGCGTAAAGCCGCCTGACCTGTCGACAATTGCAAGTGGGAGCACGAGGAGAAACAGGAACAAAAACTTTCGTACTTTGACTGAGACAACGCGGGCGAGTGGTGTCTTGAGAATTCGTTCACAGGCCCCCAGATGATCAATCAATAGGCAGCGTTGATCTTCCGCCTTCATGTACGCGAACCCGTCCATCGCATGTTGGTCTCGCGCCACCCGTAGGAGTTGAGCAACTCGGGCTGAGGCATAAATCGCGTAATGCTTCACGTTTTCGAGCTCCTTCAGTTCGCTCGGTTTCAGAAGCCCCTTGAGATCGGAGAGGTCTCGCTCGCCGCGAAGACCGTGTCTTGATAAATGAGAAAACGCAACCACCCAACGTACAAACGCTTCTCTCCACGCGCGATCGTTTGGTCCATAGGAAGTTCCTATCACCCCGAGGTTGCGGGACTGATTCACAATTCCGCCCCAGAGTTTTCGGCCTTCGTACCACCGATCGTACCCGGAGTTGGTGCGCAGCACGAGCAGCAGTGCCATCACAGCACCAATGATCTCATACGGGGCGACACCCAGTTCGATCTGGATCCGCAAGACATGTGTTGCGAACCACCAGACGAACGCTCCCCAGGCACCGAATGCCATCACGCGGCCCATCACCAGTGGGGTAATGGTTTGTGTGAGGGTAACAACATCAAGCCAAAAGTTACGTCGCTCCATGATATTCCAAACAGCATTGAGTCGAAGGAGTGTTGCGAGGCAATCAATTCCATAAAGCGGGTCGAGCAATCAGTGACGGCTAGTAGACAGAGTAGATCGCGGCATCAGTTCTCTTCAGAACTCGGCGCACTGCCCGTCCCTGAAAGCGTCGGAAAATTGACGATCTTCTCTCAGTTCCGATCACAACCAGGCCTGCTTCCCACTGCTGGATGAAATCGGGGAGAATCTTGTCAGCGGTACCAATTTGATACCCCACTTCGAGGTTGGGGACCCGGTCCTGAATCTGATCGACTTGCTCTCTGAGCAGTTGCTGGGATGTAAACTGATCTCCACCAATGGCCAGCAGTCGAACAGCTGCATCCGGGAATAAATCCTGCGAAATGAATGAGGTAATCGCCCGGCTCGACTCCTGAGTTCCATCCTGAACGAGCAGGATGCGCGGCGTCAGTTCGATCTTTTCTCGCAGGACGATCAGAGGTGAGACGCCGCCGAGAACCATCTCGACAATCTGTTCGGGGGTCAGCTCGTTCTTTGTCTTCTCTGATTTTGAACTCGGAATCGAGGTCACAGTTAAATCATGGAAACGGGATTCCCGTTTGAGAACGTTTGACAATGGCCCTTGTCTTCGTTGCAGATCGAAGTCGAGTCCGGCATCGAGACATGCCTGTGAAAAGTCGACACGCACTTGCTCACGCTGAACTTTGCGGTCCGTAATTCGCTCGTACTCGTAGACAGCGAAGGCTGCTGATTCCACGTTTGTGAACGAGCTTTCCAGGTTCTCGGTATTGACGAGAGTGAGCCCACGCAGGCTTGCCTGGAATTGTTGAGCAATTCTCACCGAGAAACGAATGAGTTCTCCCGGATCGCCCTGCTCTGGAAAATGTGCAAGGATGCGAGAGAGCTTGCTCTGCTTGCTTCCGAAGATCGGCTTCAGGTCTGTGTGAAACGTCATCCGTTAACATCTCCTGCAGATCGTGATACGCCGTCAGCACTTTTGGGTGAGGCTGACGAGCTGAATGGAACGATCAACCCGGAACTGAATTCATCGAGCTGACTGATGAAGTCTCGTGAACGGGTCCGTGCTCACGGATGGATTCGCCAAATGCAGCGACATCCAAATGGCTAGATTGATTCAGCCTGAGTTAAAATTTTCGGGGTCGAACAACTTTTGAACGAGAGTTGTCCACAGCACCGGAGTACGAAAAGAGTATTCGCAATGACTGTGCCTAAGTGGCTGCACTCAGCAACGGAGATGATTGATGGTTTCGTAAGTCGCTGAATATTCAGCTCTTGCTGATCCTAAAAATTTTTAACTCGTCACTTCACACCGGAAGCCAAACGAAGTTACAGGAAGCGAAACACCTGGCGCCATGGCTAGATTCATTTCACCTCGACCAAAAATTGGTCAAGAAGCAAATCGCGACAGGCTAGTCGTCCAGATTCTGGTCAGCCCCGTCAGAAACTGAACAGGGTGAGCGATCGCCGGGGAGTTCAAGCTCATTGAGTCGAGCCCGTAAGGTGGTCCGAGAGATTCCCAGAACTTGTGCAGCCTGCACCTGACTCCCATCCGCAAAATCCATCACCTTATTCAGCAGGATTCGATCGACGGATGAGTGGATGTTGCGATAGAGATTCTGGCTGTTTCTCGACAACTGTGAGGAAATCAGTGCAGCAATACTGAGTTGCTCTCCGTCGATCACGCTAGCCTGATCGTTCGACCGAACATCGCCTCGGATATGCGGGGGCAAGGAACCAGATGTAATCGTGTCTCCAACGGCGTACAGCAGCGCGTATCTCATGGTCGACTGCAGTTCGCGAACATTGCCGGGCCAATGATACATCTTCATGCATCGCATCGCTTCTTCCGTGATTGATTCAATGCTCTTCCCCAGTTCCTGATTGAACTGCTTAATGAAGTGCATCACGAGCGATTCGAGATCATCGAGTCGGTTTCTCAAAGGAGGAATCTCGATGACAAACCCCCGAAGCCGGTAATAGAGATCTTCGCGAAAGACGCCCTCTGCAACCATCTTTTCCAGGTTGCGATTCGTCGCTGCGATGACTCTCACATTGGCTCGACGCGTCTCGTTACTCCCAACTGGTTGAAAACTCCCGTCCTGAAGAAGACGCAGAACTTTCGCCTGCGTTGCGCTGGACATATCTCCAATTTCGTCGAGAAAGAGGGTTCCTCCGTCAACCTGCTCGAATTTCCCGATTCGGGCCCGATCCGCCCCCGTAAAGGCCCCTTTTTCGTGGCCGAACAATTCGCTTTCCAGAATCGTTTCCTGAATCGCTGCACAGTTCATTGCCAGAAACGGCCCTTTCGCACGCAAGCTGTGCTCTCGGATCGCTTCTGCAACGAGTTCTTTTCCGCTTCCACTTTCGCCTTGAATTAAAACCGTAATGTCCTGCGGGGCAACGCGGCCAATCGCTTTAAAGACTTCCTGCATGGCAGGCGATGATCCGACGATCTGCTGATCAGGCCGTGGCTCGTAATTGGGGTGTAAGCTTCTTGAAGATCGATCACTCCGGCTGATTTCCAGTGCTCTGTTGACCAAATCCTTCAAGACGGCCAGTTCGATCGGTTTCAGCAAATACTCGTACGCGCCTCGCTTCATCGCTTCAACGGCAGTTTCCATCGTCGAAAATGCCGTAATGATGATCACCGGCATGTTGGGAATCATCTTCCGAATTTCGTCGAAAACATCGAGTCCATAAGCATCCGGAAGCCGGACATCCAGAACAACGGCATCAGGCTTTTCCAGACGAACCTTACCGAGGCCCGCGGCGGCGGTATCTGCAGTAATCACTTCAATGGAATCACGCTTCAAGGCTTTGGCCATGGAATAAAGCAGATTCGTCTCATCGTCAATGATAAGCAGTTTTTGTGGCGACCCTGAGTTTGGCATACTCAATTATTTTCGATCAATTTTTTGACGTCACTTTGTGGCTTTGACTTCGTCATTGGGAGTACCACGATAAAAGTGGCCCCACCAGTCCTCGGGCCCAGTAAAAGCTCACCACCGTGCAATTTCACGATCCGCTGACTGACTGGCAGCCCGAGACCTAAACCGATTTCTTTGGTACTGAAAAATGGTTCGAACAAACGTTCTTCAGTCACATCACCTAGTCCCGGTCCGTCATCACTTACCTGCAATTGGCAGACCAACCTCCCATCAATTCTCGCCTGTTTGACGGAAAGCCTGACGAATCCGTTCGGGGGTGTGACCTGAATACCGTTCAACATCAGATTTAATAACACTTGTCTGATGCGTGCCTGATCGACGAGCAGCGAAATCGGAACGTCGGGTAAGCTGCATTCTACATTGACGTTTCTGGCATCTGCCAACTTTCTGACCAGTGCCAACGTCCCCTGAGCGAGTGAACGAATATCCACGACCGCCAGGTTCAATTTCTGGGGCCGAGCAAAATCCAGAAAATCGTCCAGCAGGATTTCAAGCCGACAGATCTCGGCGTCCAGGATGCTCAGATCCTGTTCATCCAACCCCCCAGAATCCGGCGCCAACGCGTGCTGAACCAGTAGCTTCATCGACATCAGGGGATTGCGAATCTCATGCGCAATTCCCGCTGCCAATTGACCGGCAGTCGCGAGTTGTTCAGCGTGAAGGATTTCCTTGTGACGAACATGCAACTGCTCAACAACTTCGTTCACTTCTGTTGAGACCCGCTCCAGTGCAGGACTGAGGTCTGCCAGATCCAGCTTTGTGGAAATCATGACTGTGCGGGAAACTTCGCTGAGCTTTCCTGCGACGTCTAACATCGGAATCTGAATCTGAATGAGCGATTTGCTGATGGTTCGAGCCAATAGATAGCCACCCGCGAGTGCTGCCAGAGACCCAAATATCCCGACCAGCAAAAGGATCTGAACAAGACGACGCGATTGAAACGCAGCGTCGTCAAGACTCGTCTTCAGGAGTTGCTCGTCAATGCTAACGATTTCTCTGGCGGGGATGCGAATTTCTTTCTCCAAAATGGTCGCTGCCAGTTCAGCTTTGCGTCCAAGTTGGTCCGCCCCAACAGTGGAATCGTCCAATTCGTCGACAATTTCATAAAATCGATCGAGCCCTGATCGGATCTTCGAGAGAAGTTCCCGCTCCAGATCAGTACTCGCGACTTTTGCTGCCTCGCGGTACCAATGAACGATTTGCGATTTGACGAGCATCGTCGATTTCGCAGCCATTGCGACGGTCGTTCGATCGTTCGAAGGGGAAGTGGTCACAGACAGGATACGGTCCAGCCAATATCGGAGTTCCTGGACCTGAAGCTCCAATTCAACAGCAGCCTGGATACTGATGACTTTCGTGGAAAGAAGCTTCTCGGACTGCTTCTGAATACGATGAACGTGCCATGCTCCAAAGCTGGCAACCGAGAGCAGCAATAAACTCGTTCCAATTGCGAGCACGTTTAGTCGACTCGCAGTATGGAGACGCTTTCCCGCCTCGCGAAACAGAGATCTCATGATTCACCGCGAAAACGACACCGACGTCAATCGGAAGTTCTGCACCGATTTTTCGCAAGCCGTCCCCACATACAAGGAAATAATGAAAGAGCGACAATTTCAAAGTGCCAATGTTACGGATTCGAACGAAAGTTTTCACACTCCTCGGTTCGAATTTGCCCGTTTTCTTCTTCCGCAATCAGACGGAAAAGCGGATCGATCGACAGGTTTTGACGACGCCGGGCAAGCAATTCGAGCAATTGTCCATCACATGCGTTCATCCGTGGGTAGAAAAAGTGCGAGCCCCGACGGACTGTTCCATCGGGGCTCGCATAGTGAAATGCAATGAAAAGTGACCTGAGTACCGCAAGCTCCCGGCCATCACCTCTGTAGACAGTTATGAGGGGAAACAACTTGTCGTGCGGCCGAGTTGCTCGCTCCGGAAATCGTCGTAGTCACGAGTTGCCTGTTAGAATTCTCCCACTGGGACGCCGTCGTCGGCGATGGCCAGATGTCGAAGTGTATCGA
This sequence comes from Planctomicrobium mucosum, assembly GCF_051466335.1. NCBI lineage: Bacteria > Pseudomonadati > Planctomycetota > Planctomycetia > Planctomycetales > Planctomycetaceae > Planctomicrobium > Planctomicrobium mucosum. The sequence goes on from NZ_CP195793.1 coordinate 3,065,016, forward strand.
GATTCACGTTATCGCTGATCATTCCAACGTGACCGTCTGCAAACAACGCGTGAATACCGCCTGTATGCTCTGAATTCAGCGGGTTGTTCGGCCCGAAGTTGACGTTAATTCCCGGTTGATCATAGTTGCGGGTATTGGGAGGGTAATGGACAGTCGTGATGTTGAACGCTCTGTATTGAGACATGACAGAAGTGCCATCGCCACTTGTGCCCATCGACCAGGAATGTGGCCCAGAGCCACCAATATGAATTCGGTTCCCCTTAATCGTATGAGGATGCTGACTCGCAATCGCAGCAGCATGAGACGTGTTGGCAGTAACTAAAGATCCGCCAACTTCACCAACGATGATTGTGTTGGAAGTACCATCAGTGCAGTCTTTCATCGATTTCGTCTTGTTCCGCACCAATAGGCCGCCGCCCGCCGAGATCCCGTTTCCTGCTGACCCGCGATCACCGCAGCAGTCTGCTGCGCTGTTATTCACACGGCTTTCAGGGAACGCTGCTGTCGGTGTTCCACCTGCAATCCCGATGTAAGTCGAACGTCGCTGCCAGTCCTGCGGCTGCGCCATTGTTGACGATGGACAGACCATGATTGGAATCGGTGTCCGCATTGCCAATTGATTTTGATCATGGCTGAACCCACCTGCATATGCGCCATGGTCCCATGTTGCGAAAGAATTTGCCTGATCCATCGATGGAAGCAGCCCGACCCACCACGTCTGGCCGAACCAGCCAGTGTGGTCAACTCGCGATCCAATCGGAAATGAACCGAACATGTCATGGTAATTATGCAGAGCAAGACCAACCTGCTTGAGATTGTTCTTGCACTGCGATCGTCGAGCGGCTTCGCGCGCCTGTTGCACTGCTGGTAACAAAAGTGCAATCAACACGGCAATAATGGCGATCACCACCAATAATTCAATAAGCGTAAAACCTCTTGATTTTCGTCGATGCGGTGAAATTACAGAGCTCATTTTAAACGATTCCATAACGGCCTCCAAATAAACGCCCACAGAAAAAGAACACAGAGCAAAAATTGTCGCTTGCGAATGACTTCCACATAGACAAACCAACACAAAAAAGCATCAGTATCCTTTTCTGTGTACGGAAATTGGAAAGCCTGTTCAATGACAATATTGTGAGACAAATAGATTGATGCGCATTTACTGATTCCGGCTAAGGAAATAGCACAAATATAAAATTCAAGCAGGAGGCATCGATATGCAACCACTCGATCGGCAACCGATGGAGGTGGTCTGCGATCGAACCACTAACAATCGCCCGACAGAGAGAGTACTCCGAGGAATTCGGAACGGTTCAAATCGCGATCCCGATCTCGCAGAAGCGTCGAGTTCTGGCAATTGGATGCGTTGCTACAGTTTCATTGAATCGCCAGCGAGCAAGTCCCAAGCCGACTGCTCCCTCTTGCCGATGTACTGCCGCTGCCGAGAGAATCGCCAAGAGAGAGCAGAGATCCATCCAGAGTTTTTCCTCTCTGACAATAGCTGAGTGAAGAAGCCCTGCCGATTGATTTCCTCATTTGGGTTCAGCGGCAGTCGTCTCCTTTGGAACATCTGCATTCGTGGGGAGATTTGCGTGGAGGTAGCGTGTCAATATTTCGTAGAAGTGGGGAACGGTGTTGGTGCCCTCACTCAAGCTATGTGACCTTCCTGGATATGGCATTTGAGAGAAGATGCGGTCGTGGAGGATCAGTTCATTAATCAGTTGCTCGGTCACTTGGTAGTGGCAATTGTCATCTCCGGTTCCGTGAACAAGAAGCAGATTGCCTTTCAGATTCTTCGCGAACGTGACGGGAGATCCTTGCTCATAGCCATCCCGATTGTCGTCAAGTAACCCCATGTACCGTTCCTGGTAAATCGTGTCATAGAGACGTTGATCCGCCATGGGGGCCACCGCGATTGCGGTCTGATAAATATCGGGATATCGAAAGATCGCATTGAGACTCATACTCCCGCCGCCGCTCCACCCCCAGATTCCGACCCGTTTCGCATCGATCTCAGGTCGACGTAGAAGGAATTCGCGAGTGGCCTCCGCCTGATCCTGAGAAGCGAGAATTCCAATTTGACGATACACACACTTCCGCCACGCACGTCCCTTTGGAATGTTTGTCCCACGATTTTCCATGCTGACAACGATGTAACCTTGCTGCGCGAGCATGAAATGCCAAAGATTTCTTGCCCCCATCCAGCTATCTCGCACAGTTTGACCATGCGGTTCACCGTAGACATGGATCAGCAATGGATATTTTTGATTGGGATCGAAATCGTTCGGCTGAATACACCAGCCATCCATCTCCGCGTCAGCTGTGTGAATCTTAAAAAACTCCGCCTTCGGCAGACCAAGTTCTGCGAGTTTCGCTTTGAGTTTTTCATTCTCTGTAATCACACGAACCACTTCGTGATCTGGGAAGCGAAGAAGTCTGATCACTGGCGGGGTCGTGAACGTCGAATACGAATGGACGGCCCATTTCGCGTTGTTCGAGAACTGGTACGTGTGCCACCCGGACTGATTCTCATCTGACAGCCGTCTTGTTTTACCGCCATTAACGCTGACGCGGTAAAGATATCGCTGCGTCGCGTTCGTTGGGGACGCGGAGAAATAGATCCATCCGTTGTCGTCATCAATCGCCTCTGGCTGAATCACGTCGAACTCACCTGAGGTAACGGGCGTCAATTCGACTTTGAAGTCGACTTGGTCCCGAAATTCAGCCCGATACAGATGACGCCAGCCATTTCGTTCACTCATCCAGAGGAATGCCCGGCCATTCTGAAGCCAACGAAATGGATTGTCGTTCTCTAACCAGGCATCATCTTTTTCAACGAGGATCGTTCTGACGGTTCCATCATCAGGTTCACAAAGGATGACTTGATTGGTATTTTGCAGGCGGTTCATTTGCTGCACCACCACTTTTCGGGTCCCCGGAATCCACTCCACCTGAGCGATGTAATGCTCACGAGGATCCCCGGGGAGTTGAAACCAGTTTGTCACTGCGGTCTCAAGGGACACAACACCTGCTCGCACGGCAGAATTCTGTTCTCCAACCTTGGGATACGGAAAACGAATGATCTTTGGGTAGTTCCCGGTTGAATTGTCGATCATCTCGAAGTGCCGAACATTCTCGGTGTCAAATTGCCAGTAAGCAATCTGGCGACTATCGGGGCTCCATCGAAATGCATCTCGAATAGAAAGTTCTTCCTCATTGACCCAGTCTGAGGTTCCGTTAATCACTGTCGCTGAACCATCGGTTGTCAGCTGCCGAATCTGATGATTCTCTAATGATTCTGCGTACAGATTGTTCTCTCGAACGTAAGCAACCCATTTCCCATCGGGAGAGAACTTAGCGAACAGCAACGAAGATGCAGGTGAATCGCCCCCCAGTTTTGAAAGCTTCCTGCTGGATCGATCGAAGACCCAGAAATCGCCTCTGGTATTGTGCCGCCAGACACGTTGGCTGTTTGTGAAAATCAGAATCTGGGTTTCGTCTTCGGAGAGCTGAAAGCTTTCGACATTCAGCGGCGCTGACTCCGTCGAGGGAATCAACTCGGCAGCCTTGATGATCACCTCCTCTTGCCCAGTGCTCAGGTCGTGTCGAATCAGTTGACTCTCAATTCCCCTCTGATGCATTCGGAAGTAGGAGTCCTGAGACCTGCTCCAATGCATTGGGCGAACAGGATCGGATGAAAATTCATGGTCTCGAAACAGCCGAGCAACGGTCAGCCTCGAGGAAGATGAGTCGTCCCCAAGCGTGATCGTTGTCAGCAATGCCGTGATCGCAATCGACAAAAAATATTTCATGTGGCAGCCTGAGCAAGAATCCTGAATGAGGGTGAATCGGTCGTATCAACTTTATGTGCATCACTTAGGAAAAAGAGACACAGGGATTTCAGCACTGGTCCAATTTAAGTTGGTTCGGAAGTGATCATCTGACGTGAAACCGATCTTAAGAAAAGTTGCCTGCTGAATCACAGTATGATTTTCATCGAAATTCTTTAATTACATCCCAGATACTCGGCTTGGAGAATCAATTTCGTCCTCCAAATTGATCCGCTTTTTATATGGTGATCCGAGGCTCTCTCGGCAACAGAAAAACGATCGTGCGCAAATCTCAGTCTGAGATTATGAAGCATCAGATTCATGATGTTTCTCCTGATATTTCTTGTGCTTGCCCCTTTCGAAACTCGTCAAGTAATCCTTCAATGCGTCGATGGATTACTACAACCGCTGACGTAGATTTGATGTCACTTGCGTTGATTGGTCGCCGGAAGACAAAGGGACCTCGCTACGAACTCTGACCACCAATGCAGGTCGCGCGAAGAAGAAGGACTAACCCGCTTCGCTGCGAGCCGCAAAAAATGGATGAGCAACAGAAGTGACAAAGATGATGGAATTTTCCACGTAGCAACTTAACAGGAAACAACCTTAACACATTCCAATTGATCCTCGAGCCAGAGACGAATTCTCTTGGACTGAATTCGTTCGGGCCTCAGGTTCAGTCATCTCACGTTTGTCTCGGAGAGTTTTGTGTCGCCTACTTTTTTTCGATTGATGAGCTGTGGAGTATTGTGCGTGATAATCGGTCACCAGTTGCTAGCTTCCCCGCCTGAAACATGGCCGGAATACGAAAAACGCCTACGAGACATCTATCAGGGCAATGAATTTCGCGAAGAGCAATACGAAGCAAAATGGAGTCGCGACAGCCAGCAACTGGTCATCCGTAGGCCTGCATCATCACCTGAAATATCGGTGATGCAGCTTGTAGATGGAGAATGGGCGAACACTGAGGGACCTCCGGCTGATTTAGAAGCGACAAATGGTGAGTACACGCTCTTCATCAAAGATGGCAGTCTATGGGCGAAGAATCGTTCCACCCAACGCGAACATCAGATCGTCAAAAACGATCGCCCGGACAATATCCACCTGCATTCACTTGAACTCAGCCCGGATGGGAAGTTTGTCTCGTTTGTAGAAACGGACTACTTGCATGTTCCGTTGCGTACAACACTCGAGAAGTCAGACCCGACCTACCCGAAAGTGAAGTCGGTCCCATATTCCCGCATTGGAGAACGCCTTCCAGATCTCCGTGTCGGCGTCGTTGATATTGAAGGGAAACACGTCAGATGGCTGCCGCTTGCAGTACCACCAGAGGGCTTTCATCTCGGGTTGGTCAACTGGGCTGACAACTCGGAAGAAGTCTTCATCGAGAAGCTGAGCCGGTATCGCGATCGCCGTGAATTTTTACTTGCGAACACGAAAAATGGGCAGATCCGATGCATCTTTGAAGAGACGGATCCTGCCTGGGTGGTCGCCAGTATTCAGGTCAACATGGGGATTCAGTGGGTCGACAAAGGAAGCAAATTTGTAGTGATCCACGAAAACTCAGGATGGCGACAGGCGTATCTTTACGCTCGCACCGGGGAACTGATCCGTCCGATTACCCCCGATGGCATCGACATCATCGAACGATGCTGCATCGATGAAGAGAGGGACTGGTATTACTACTATGCGTCTCCTGAAAACGGGACACAAAAGTATCTCTATCGTGCCCCATTGACAAAGGCAGGTGAGGTCGCCCGCGTCACTCCGATTGGACAGGCAGGGACGCACGACTTTGTCTTCTCACCTGACCGAAAATGGGCATTGCATACTTTCTCGTCCTTCGACGTTCCCCCAGTGACGGACTTGATTGAAGCATCGAGTCATCGCTCGATTCAGGTCCTCGTGAAGAATGATCGACTTAAAGAAAAAGCTCAGGATTTCCAGACTCTCCCGACCGAGTTCAAGCGAATTGACATCGGCGAGGGAATTGAAATGGATGCCTGGATGGTCAAGCCCGCCAATTTTGATTCGACGATGAAATATCCCGTGTTCGTTTACGTCTACGGGGAACCGCATGCGCAGACGGTAATCGACAAATGGGGCGCAGCCCAGTCTCTCTTCAATAAAGCTGTCGCGGAACTCGGTTACATCGTTGTTTCGATTGATAACCGAGGAACTCCTTGCCCGAAGGGGGCAGCGTGGCGTCGTTCGATCTTCGGAAGTCTGGGACCGCTCTCCACCGAAGAACAGGCTGCAGGCTTGATCGAGTTGGCAAAGCAAAACCCATACATCGATCTCAACCGCGTTGGAATTTGGGGTTGGAGCGGAGGAGGTTCGAACACGCTGAATGCGTTATTCCGAAAACCAGAGTTGTACAAGGTGGGGATTGCGGTTGTGCCGAAGCCGCAGCCTCATCTCTACAACGCGTACTTCCAGGAAATCTACATGCGAGACCCGGTCGTGAATCCGGAAGGATACCGGAAGTCGGCTCCCATCAATTTCGCTGAAGGATTAAAGGGTGACCTTTTGATCCTGCATGGCGGCGGGGAAAACAACACGCACATTCAAATCGTTGAAGGGCTCGTCGACCGACTGATCGAGTTGGGAAAACCGTTCGACTATATGGTTTATCCGCACCGAGACCACGGCCTCCGTGAAGGCCCCGGAAGCTTAGTTCACGTGCGGATGCAGATCGCTCGCTATCTCGTGAAGCACCTTCAACCGGGACCGTTGCCTCAGTAGATCCCGGTTGTCGAAAGTCGATTGCTTTGTCTCGCGTTCAATGGCGTGCAGCACGTTTCGCCCCACGCTGCACGCCATGCGGGGTCGATTGGGACTTGTGAATATCTCGAATTCGCGTTCACCATCTCAGGTGCGCAGACCAGCTACTTTTTAGGCATCATTCCGGATGGAGAGGCGGGCGAACGGCCATCAGTTATGCGCAACATCACATTAGGATTTCTTAATCCGCACAGGTGGCTGATATAAAGTGGAACGACCGGAATCTGGAACAGGGAATGCTGGCAAAAAGATTGGACGCTTCGCTAAGATTAAGGAAGCCCGATATGGCTCCTCCCTCAGCATCACACGAATCGATCACGATCTTCCAGCCTCCGGCGGTGGGTCTCCAGCCAACCTGAATGTGACGTTCTCCCAATTGAACTTCACCCTGCCCGTTTTCACCCCCTGAAAATCAGGACCGCATGATGAACAAACGTCTCAGCTGGTTCATCGCTCGTTTCTCCAGTCTGGTCGTCGGGGCATTTTTTGGCTGTGAAGCGATTCGTGCTGACGATGCCCATTCTCCAGAAGACCTGAAGTTTTTCGAAGAGAAGATACGTCCTGTTCTTGTCGCTCACTGTTACGAATGCCACGCAGGGGATTCCAAGATCGTTCGGGGCAACCTGTTTCTCGATAGTCGCGATGGAATTCGAAAAGGGGGCGACAGCGGTCCAAGTGTTGTCCCCGGCATGAGCGAGGAAAGCCTGATCCTCGATGCACTCAAACACGAAACGTTTGAAATGCCCCCTCGTGAAAAACTTCCGGATGAAGTGATCGCCGATTTCGAAAAATGGATTCAGAATGGCGCTGTTGACCCCCGCGATCAGGGTCAGGGGGAAATCAAGAAACGGGATCTCGAGGAAGAACGCAAGCATTGGTCCTTTCAGCCGATCCGGGAGCCAGAACTCCCGTCCGTAAAGGATGAGTCATGGGGCCGAAACCCGATCGACACATTCATTCTCGCCAATCTCGAAGCACAGAATCTGAAACCATCCCCGCAAGCGGAAAAGGAAGTTTTACTTCGCCGAGTGACATTTGATCTTACCGGTCTTCCTCCGACACGCGACGAAGTGGAAGCGTTTCTCGCAGATACCAGCCCCGAAGCATACAGCAACGTCGTTGATCGTCTGCTCGCATCGCCCAAATACGGAGAACGTTGGGCCAGGCATTGGCTGGATCTGGTCCGATATGCCGATTCGAACGGAGCCGACGAAAACCATTCGCATACCGTCGCTTGGCGTTACAGAGATTGGGTCATCGAGCAGTTTAACAAAGACCTTCCGTTCGATCAGTTCATTATTCAACAACTTGCGGGCGACCTGCTCCCGCAACCGGGCAACGAAAAAGAAGCGGGTGACCTCATTCGTGCGACCGGAATGTTGGTGCTTGGCCCGAAAATGTTGGCTGAGCAGGATAAAGAAAAAATGGTGATTGATATTGTCGATGAGCAGCTTGATACAGTCAGTCGGACCATTTTGGGCCTCACCGTTGCCTGTGCGCGTTGCCACGATCACAAGTTCGATCCTATTTCAGCCCACGATTACTATGCGCTGGCTGGAATCTTCGCCAGCACAAGATCGTTAGAACACAAAGATTTCGTGTCCCAGTGGATGGAGCGTCCACTCCCTTCGGCTGAGATCGAACAAAAACGTGCGGAAATCCTGCCTCAAATTGCGGAAGCGAAAGAGGAGATGATTCGTCGTGAGCAGGCACTGAAAGAGGCGACCGATGAAAATCGGGAATCCCTGCAGAAGAGTTCCGATGAACAGAAAGCAGCGGTGGAACAGCTAGAAAAGAGTCTTCCCGCATTTCACCGAACGATGGCTGTGGAAGAAGGACAGCCGCACGACCTTCCGATTCATATTCGCGGCAGCCATTTGACGTTGGCTAAGGAGACGACCTCCCGTGGCGTTCCGAATGTGCTGACTCAGGCTGCCCCGTTCTCAGGTATTCCAGCTAACGTCAGCGGACGTCTTGAACTGGCTGAATGGTTGGTATCGCCAGAGAACCCACTGACTGCGCGTGTCATGGTCAACCGCGTCTGGCAATGGTATTTCGGAGAGGCGATTGTCCGATCTCCATCGAACTTCGGTCTCATGGGACTGAAGCCGACCCACCCCGAACTGCTGGACTGGCTCGCGATTGAGTTTTATCGAAATGGAAAGTCATTTAAGGCTCTGCATAAAACGATCCTGCTCTCATCGACTTACCAGATGAGCTCTCAAGCCTCGCCAGTGGCAGCCTCGTTCGATCCGGATAACCTTCACTGGTCCCATCAGAACAAACGTCGACTGGGAGCGGAACAGCTTCGTGATGCGATTATCGCTGTCGGAAACGATCTCGATCAGACTTTCGGCGGAGAAGGTGTGGGGGGAGAGTCCAAACGCCGTTCGATCTATCTTCGCGTCGATCGCTCCAACACATTTGAACTCTTCACGATCTTCGATCTTGTTGAAACCGGGAGCCACATCGAACAACGCCCGTCGACGATTGTCCCACATCAAGCATTGTTCCTGATGAATAACCCCTTTGTTTTAGACGAATCCAGGAAATTTGCCGCCATAATCTGCCAGTCTTCGACTTCCAGCGAAGAACGGATGACAGAGCTGTACCTCACGATGCTCGGAAGAAGCCCCTCTGAAGCCGAAGCGGAGATCACCCGCGAATTCCTTCGCAAGGTCGAAGCTGCCAAGGGGGTCTCCAGCGACTCACCTCAGGTTTGGGAAACGCTCGCTCTTGCCATGTTTGCTTCAAACGAGTTTGTCTTTCTGGACTAAAACGACATCGTGACTAGAAGAGGATACGGGCGATGCTCAATCGAAGACAATTGATTCAGAATTGCACTGCTGGCCTGAGTGGAATTGCTCTCAGCGGATTACTCACAAAAGAGCTGAGCGCACAAACTCCCCCTGCGTCCAGCCCGCTTGCATCGAAGGTGCCGCACTTCCCTGCTCGTGCCAAGCGAGTGATCTTTCTGTTTATGCACGGGGGGCCATCGCACCTCGACACATTCGATTACAAGCCGATGCTGGCCAAACACCACGGACAGCCGCTCCCTTTCGACAAGCCACGAGTCCAATTCTCGCAGACCGGCAACCTGCTGAAGAGTCCATGGGAATTCAAACAATACGGAGAGTCCGGGGCGTGGGTCAGCGATCTGTTTCCTCATGTCGGGGCGTGCGCTGACGACATTACGTTTCTGAAGTCCATCCACGGTTCCAATGAAGCCCACGGTGGAGCGTTGCTCAAGATGCACACCGGATCGGACACGTTCGTCCGCCCGAGTATGGGAGCATGGATCAGCTATGGGCTCGGAACTGAAAACGAAAATCTCCCGAGCTTCATCACCATCAACCCAACGCTCGGTCACGGCGGGATCCGGAACTTCGGATCAGCGTTTCTCCCTCCAATTCATCAAGCCACACGGATCGGGTCCAGCGGGCAGTCGATGAAGAATGCCACCATCAGCAATCTTTCCAATTCGGAAGTGACGTCAGATCTGCAGCAACTTCAGCTCAGCTTCATTGAAGAGCTGAATCGCTCGAAACAGGACAGTGTCCAGTCCGAATCCGATAAGGCACTGCAGGCACGCATCGAATCGTTCGAACTTGCGTTCCGAATGCAGTCCGTCGCCCCGGATCTTCTCGACTTGAGCAAAGAGACGAAGGAAACCTTCGATCTCTACGGAATCGATCAGGAGGGGACAGATAATTTCGGGCGTGAATGCTTGATGGCACGTCGCATGGCGGAAGCGGGTGTTCGATTCGTACAGGTCTCTCATGGTTACTGGGATCAGCATGGGGATCTGACCAAGATGCATCAGTCGTTGGCTCGTGAAGTCGACAAACCGATCGCAGGATTGCTGAGAGACCTGAAGCAGCGCGGTTTGCTGGATGATACCCTGGTGATCTGGGGCGCGGAATTTGGACGAACTCCAACCGCACAAGGAGACGATGGCCGCGACCATAACCCGCACGGATTTACTTACTGGATGGCTGGCGGCGGTGTGCGTGGGGGCTTCAGCTTTGGAGAAACCGACGATTTCGGATTCTACACAGCCAAAGACCCCGTTCACGTCCATGACTTACACGCCACGATCCTGCACTTGCTCGGAATTGACCACGAACGACTGACCTATCGTTATGGTGGCCGCGATTTCCGACTGACCGACGTCGAAGGCCGGGTCATCAATCAGATATTTACCTAACCCTAATCCCATCCTGCCCGGAATTGATGTCAGGGACAGAAACGGTCACCCAAAACGTCGCTGATGGCCATCTACCATAGATGACGTTCACTACGAAATGAGATGGAGGCATTGAGGCCGGTTTCTTTGCGCAGCCTTTATGAGGGTTGTCGGATCAACTGCCGAATTGGCAAGTTCAAAAAAACACCCCCTGCACTGCAGAGGGTGTCATTCAGGAGAGTTGGACTCCTAGATTGATATGAACTGGATTGACTTGAAATTGTCCCCGGCGGGATTCGAACCCACGACCTTCAGTTTAGGAAACGGACGCTCTATCCTGCTGAGCTACGAGGACCACAGCGATCAGACGCCATTGGTTGACCGTCGCTCTCAGGAGTTTAGCGTTGTTTGGTCAGGAGGAAAACCATCGACGTCTCACCGTCGCTGGGATCTTTTGAGAGATATTCACTGGGTCAATACGTCGGCAGGCTTTAACCGCCTGAATTGGCCTTGCTGGTCGGTTGGGGGCGGGTCGGGAGCAGCACATCTTCCCCTCACTTTCTGGACAGAAGACCAAGGACTGGAAAGCTCGTGATCGAACTCGAGCATTTCCATTATTCGTCAGGAGTTGAAAAAGGAAAATCAGTTTTTATAGGTCATCAGGATTTCGACCACAGGGACCCCTGCGATCTCTTCAAAGCCTCCTTCTGCAACTTTTGCTCCCAATCTCGTTAAAGATTGAATTTCTTTATCGGAAAGTCGCTTTCCGTCGAGTTGATGTCGGAGTTTGATGCATGCGATGTTTGCAGCATCCCGCGTCAGACCGCTCGCGTGCCGTGCCCCGTATAGGGACGTACAGAGCATCACAACGGCTGTCTGAACTCTCATGGACAGTTCGGCCATCCGACACTGACGGTCCGGAAGTTTCAGCTGATACGTCCGCATGATTTTTGAAATTTCGAGTCGCGACTCACGAAGGAATTTCGTGGCGAACCGAAAGTGTCCACGAAGGTGCTCCACACTGGCCTGATCCGTCGTTTTTACGCGGTCGAACACACTTTCGTCGGTGGAAGCAAACGGCATTGAGGCTGTCTGTGCAACCAACCATCGGCTGTAGTGCATCAGCGGTTTTCTCAGCGCCCATGCGTGGGCAGGATTCATCAGATTCGGGTTTTTGATGCCACTTTCATGAAGAGTCTTTCCAATCTCTTCGAAGTACTCTTTTCCATGCTCTTTGACGAGTGATTTGAAGAACGCCATTCCCAACATCTCTCCTTCCCCTTCATAAATGCAGGGGGCGAGAAGGTCGTGGACATTATCGCCGAACCAGTGTCCGTGCAGGAAAGAACGACCACCGTGCGTCTTCATGGCGATTTCAATGGTCGACTCTTTGAGTGCTTCGCTGCCAAAAATTTTGGCAATTATGCACTCCATTTCACCACGATAGCCCAAATCCAACAGGCCGGCGGTCCACTGGGTGAGAGCGTCGGACGCCACGATGAGCCCCGCCAAAATTCCGACCCGGCGACGAACCAGTTCCCGTTTTACAATCGCTTCCCCGTAAGTGTGGCGAAATTCCGCCCAAGGAAGGATATTTGCCAGCATCATCCGCATCGTTCCAGCAGCATTGGCGCATAATGCAACACGCCCTCGGTTCAATCCGTGATAGGCAATCGTCAGACCATCACCATTCCCTGCATCCAGCAGATTCGCAGCGGGGACACGCAAGCCGTTAAATACGATTCCCTGGTTGTAGGCATGCTTCAGGGCGTACAGGCCATACTTCTTCAAATGAAATTGTTCCGACTCTTCTTTTGGAAGATCCACAATCAGAACCGCAGGCTTATTTTCGATTAGACAGACGACTCCTACCGTTCTTCCGGGGCGAACATTCGTGATGAACAACTTCTCGCCGTAAAGAACGTATTCGTCCCCTTCACGGACAGCCTCCGTTCGTAACGCTGTCAAATCAGATCCGGCGCAAGGTTCCGTGAGAGCAAATGCGGAGAGAGCCTCACCCGACGCAAGTTTGGGAAGGAATTGATTCTTTTGCTCCTCGTTACCGAACGCCTGAACCGGATCGACTGCGCCGATGCAGGCGTGGACCGATGCCAGTCCTGCGATCGTAGGATCAACCGTCGCCATGCGGGTCAGAAACGTGGCGAACTGAGTAATGGTCGCACCGCTTCCCCCGTACTTTTCGTCGACAAGCAATCCCCAGTAGCCGACTTGTGCCAGATCTTCGAATACCTGATCTGGAATCTTGCCGTTGTCGGGGTCAATCATCGTCCGATTGAGAACGTGATTTCGAACGATCTGATAGGACCGTTCCATCACATCCGCAGCCTTTGCGGACTGAGCAACGGGAGGATTTTCGAACCCAAACAAATCGATTGGGGCTGTGTCCCAAACGGCTCGATGCACCGGGCTGGCTGCTGTCTGATACTTACGTTCAAACAACTCTTCGACCCGTTCATCTGCTGCATCCACTGCCCCCATTCTCCGGGATTCTTCTTCGGACTTCCCGCCGAGGCGCATCGCTGTCTCAGCGAACGAAGGAGCGTTCGGATTAAATGGTTCCGTGACACGGACACCGGTTGTCTCTGCAGGATTCTGTCCATCTATTCTGGATCGAATCGACATGATGTTGCCTCCTCTATTGATCACTCTTGTGACAGTCGGAAGTTGGCATCTGTGCGACGCTCGTGATTGAGGCTGTCAATGAACGGTGCTATTGAAAGACGCTTTCATTCAGATTCACGGTCGGTTCCGGATCGAATCGATTCCCGTATCGCTCTTTCAGTTTCTCCAACCGGCGAACGACTTCGGTTTCGGTCCAGGACTGAATGCACTGCATTGGTCCTCCACGAAACGGTGCGAATCCAGTTCCGAGTACCATCCCCAGATCCACCATCCATGCTTCCTGGACGACTCCCTCTGCCAGGCAGCGACGCGACTCATTGATCATCGCGAGGAAGAGTCTTTGCTGAATGTGATCTAGGCTTTCCCCGTTGACGTTCCAATCGTTCATCGGCTCCTCCTTCGCAATGCTCACTTGCTCGGGGAGTGGAGCGGCATCTCCTTTTCTTCCGCTGATCCAGCGATAGAAGCCTTGTCCCGATTTTTGACCTCTATGGCCAGCATCGACCATCTTCTGAAAGAGAGCCGGAATTGGGCTCTCCTGCTTGGCAAGCGGAGTCAATGTTTTGGAAACATCCAAAGCCACATCGAGACCGACAACATCGAGAAGTTCGATCGGCCCCATCGGCATTCCGAATTTTCTCGCACTCCTGTCGATTTCCGAAAGCGAGTACCCTTCCAAAGCTAACCTTGCCGCTTCGTCCAAGTAGGGAAACAGGATCCGATTCACTAAAAATCCTGGGGATTGCTTCACAACAATCGGCGTTTTGCCAAGTGCTTTGGCGAGTGCGACGAGCGTTGCAATTGTTTCGTCGCTGGTGTCTGGAGCGCGAACCACCTCGACCAACGGCATTTTGTGAACCGGATTGAAAAAGTGGAGACCAGCCACTTTGTCGGGGCGCTTCGTGGCTTGTGCCATGTCGCTAATGGGGAGTGCCGACGTATTCGAAACCATCAATGCTCGGGGTGGCAGCGCAAGATCCGCTTGTAGGAACAGCGACTCTTTCACTTCCAGCTTTTCGACAATCGCTTCAACCATCAGATCAATCGAATCATCGGACCTCCACGCTGTCCGAGATTCAATATTCTTGAGTGCCGATTGAGCGGCCTCTTGGGTCATCGCCTTCTTGGCAACCGCTTTCGTAAACAAGGAGCGAATCGTCTCCATGCCACGGTCAACGAACTCTTGTTGAATGTCCTGGAGCACAACGGCCAGACCGCGAGAGGCTGCAAGTTGGGCAATCCCTGCCCCCATGGTCCCCGCTCCGATCACCGCGATTTTGCGTACGGGCAATGGCTCCATACCGTTCATCCAGCTACTCCCTTTCTTGGCTCGTTCGGTATCCAGAAACAAGTGAATGAGATTTTTGGATACCGAACCCAGGGCGAGCATAGTGAACGCGTGGCGTTCTACAAGGAGCCCCTCTTCTGTCACATCCGAGGTCTCCGCACCAATAGCGACAGCTTTCAGGATTTCCGGAAGTGCGGGATAGTGAGAAGCGGTTTTCGCGATCGATTTGCGAGCGAGATTCAACACCAGTGCCCGACCGACTCCGTTTCGATCAAGCAGCCATCGAGTCCACGTCGATGATGGTGCCGCCCGCTCTCTTCCGGACAGTTTTTCTTGAACAAATTGATTCAAAGCGTCGTCAATGTGAGTGGGATCGATCAGTTCGTCGACCAAGCCGTTTTTGAACGCAGCCGACGCGGAAATCAACTTCCCTTCCAGCACCATCGGCAAGGCCTGACTCAGACCAATCTTCTTCGGAAGCCGTTGAGTTCCTCCCCATGCTGGAATTAAACCGAGCTTGACCTCTGGCAAACCGAGTTTGGTTTCAGGTGAATCGACGGCCAGGCGGAACTTGCAGGAGAGTGCGAATTCCAATCCACCGCCGACGCACGCTCCATGGATTAACGCAAGAGTCGGAATCGGTAGGTTCTCAATTCGATTGAAAAGCGCCTGCCCGTGCTCAATGAGTGCGGAAACTTCCTCTGCGGAACTCAAGGTTCCCAACCGCTGGATATCAGCACCAGCGAGAAAGCCTGCCGCTTTTCCGCTTCGAAAAACAATAAAACGCACATCTCGCGGGGACATCTTTTCGAGTTCACCGACGAGAGCCGTCAAGTCCTCAATGACCTGTTGATCAAACACATTGACAGAACGTTCGGGGACATCCAGAACGGCTGTCAACACTTGATCAGAGCTTGTCGACACTCGAAATGTTTTGAGATTCAACATTACGTTTTCCTCTCGATTCCAATTCCTGACCGCCCGCACATTGCAGAAAAGACGTCAGGTTAGGAGGGATGACTTTCGATCCACACCGCCATGCCCTGACCACCGCCGATACACAAACTGGCTAGTCCGTGACGAAGCCCTTTTTCCTGTAAAGCGCGAAGTAACGTGAGCATCAATCGGCTCCCAGACGCCCCCAGAGGATGCCCCAGAGAGATGGCCCCTCCATTCACGTTCAGTTTTTCTTGTGGAATGCGTCCGATTGCCTCTTCGCGATGCAAATGTGTCCGACAGTATTCATCAGACGCCATCGCTTCCAGGCAAGCCAGAACCTGTGCAGCGAATGCTTCATTGATTTCAAACAGATCGAAATCAGAAAGCGACCGCTTGGTACATTTCAGCAACTGATCGATAGCAAAAACCGGCCCCAAACCCATTCTTTTCGGATCAAGGCCGACGACGGAATAGGCGTGAATTGTACCGATCGGTTTCAGTCCAAAGTGAGTCGCTTCTGCATCCGATGCGATGACAATTGAGCACGCTCCGTCAGTCAATTGCGAGCTATTTCCAGCGGTGACCGATCCTCCCTTTTTGAATACTGGATGCAATTTGCTCAATGCTTGCATTGTTTGATTGGGGCGGATGCCGTTGTCTTTCTGAACAGATTCTCCCTCGACAAGAACCGGGAATACTTCCCCGTCAAAAAAACCTCGTTCCCACCCTGATGAGGCGCGTTGATGGCTTTGCAGCGCAAACGCATCCTGTGCCTCACGAGAGATAGAAAATTCTTCTGCCAAAATTTCGGCTGTCTCTCCCATGTTCAAACCGCAGGTCGGGTCAGTCAGCCCTACCTGCAATGCAGAGATCGGAGCCAACATCGACGGTCGAAGGCTCAGTAAATGCGAGAATTTCGCAAGCCCCCGCTTCCTTCGCCAGTCCAGCAACCAATCCTGAAACTCGTTCCCGAATTGAATCGGGATATTCGACATGGACTCAACTCCACCTGCGCCGACAATTGCAGCTCTCCCATCGTTGATCGCCAGGCATCCAGACAGAACCGCCTCCATCCCTGAACCGCAGTTTCTATTGACCGTAAACGCTGGCGCCTGCATCGGGACGCGGGCTCGAAGTGCGATCACGCGCGCGATATTGGCAGCGTTTGCGGGTGTCGCCACATTACCGAACACGACTTCATCAAGTTGATCTGGACCAATCCCGGAACTGATCATCGCCTCTTTCAGAGCGAGCGATCCAAGTTGGACAGCGTCAACAGAATTGAAGACACCAAACGCCTTCTCAAAAGGAGTTCGCATACCGCCGAGTATCTGGACAGGGCTGAACGTATGTAAGGGAGTATTCATGATGTTCTCACGAGTTGAGGCTGACGTCGTGATCTGTTGTAAGTCATTTGGAGGTGATGCAACCGATGTTCATGTGAATGAATCAATTCCCGCACGCCTCGATACCTTGTACATTTTGGTCTAGTTTCCGGTTCCAACCCCCGAGTTTCTCAGTTCTCTCCGCAGTACTTTTCCTAAAAAGTTTCTTGGAAGATCCTCTTTCCGTTCTTCGATCAAATGAGGTCGCTTCTGGGACGAAAGATGTTTCTTCAGGAAAGCATCGAAGTCTCGCTGATTTAGTTGATTCCCTGGATTCATCACAACAACTGCCTTGACCACTTCACCCTTTGCTTCGTCCGGGACTCCGACAACCGCCACGTCCTTAATGCCCGGATATTTTCGCAGCACCTCCTCAACATCTCCCGGATAAACATTGAATCCTGAGGTGATGATCAGATCCTTCTTGCGGTCCACAATTCGGAAGAAGCCATTTCCATCGCAGGTCGCCAAGTCCCCGGTATGCAGCCAGCCATCTTTTAACGCAGCGTCGGTAAGATCCGGCCGATTCCAGTAGCCGTGCATCACTTGCGGGCCACGAATAACAAGCTCGCCCACTTCTCCTGTCGGCATTTCTTCAACACCGGTTGTCGCATCGACGATCTTTGCCATGGTGTCTGGCAGCGGAAGCCCAATCGTTCCGGGAATCGCGGTGCCATCCAGCGGGCCGGCGTGCGTCACAGGACTGGCCTCTGAAAGACCGTAGCCTTCGACAACGGTCGCGCCGCTCAGTGCGCTAAATTTTTCAGCGACAGACGCAGGAAGTGCAGCACCCCCTGAAATGACCTTTTGAATCAGTTTCAGTTCGGGAACCGGATTTCTTTCCAGCACGGGATTGAGCGCTGCCAACATTGCGGGGACGGTCGGAAACACGGTCGGTCGATGTTTCGCGATTAATCGACAAACTGAAGCGACGCGAAATCGATGATGGAGAATCAGTGTCGCGCCGAGGGCGAGTCCGTTCGTCAGGCATGTGGAAAGACCGTAGCTGTGGAAGAACGGAAGGACGGCAAGCAATGTTTCCGTTCCCTGATGATTCCCGGCCCAATGAGAAATCTGCCACGCGTTCGACATCAGGTTTCCATGCGTTAACGCAACGGCTTTGGGTTCCGATGTCGTTCCACCTGTTGGCAGGATATAGGCGAGATCGCTGGGGCTCATTTTTAACGGTTCGAATCCGTCTTCTTTCAGACGCCCCGCTTTGGTGACGTCGATCAAAGAGATACTTTTCCCTTTAGGATTGATCGAACTGAATCCCAAACGCATCAGACGAACCCATGCGTAGCCCAGCCCCTCGAGACGGCTGAGTCGATCGCCTAACGAAGAATAGATGATAATTTCAGGCTGATCGTCCCCGTGACACACGAGCGGAGTCATCACATCTAGCGTAATCACAATGCGACACTGCGTCGTCTTCACAAATGCGCCTGCTTCCTCTGCAACTGAGAGTGGACTGAGAGCGACCGCAACGCCGCCAGCCATCCAGATTCCATTCAGTGCGAAGATGTATTCAGGACAATTGGGAAGCAAAATCCCGACCCGATCCCCCGATTGCAATCCTTGTTCAATCAGCCACATCGCAATACGGCGGGCACGTGAACAGATTTTGGGGAACTTCAGCTCATCCCCATAGTAGATGCAGCCAACCCTGTCCGGCCATTTCGTCGCAGCCCGTTCAAGTAACCAGTAAAGTGGTTCCTGTGGATAACTGAGCGTCGGGGGGACATCCTGAGGATAGCTCTTCAGCCAGGGGCGGACACTGAGATCATCCGCTAGTCCGGAAATGACTTTTGCCGTTGTCATAGTAGCCTCCTCTAACCTGATGAAGAGGATCGCCTGCAACGCTACATCAATTCAGCAATTTTCAACTTGGACGGAGAGATGACTCACAGGAATGAATTCAGGTCATTTCACAATTGCGTACTGTTAATGTTCTGATGTGTCTTGCTGAATTTGTTGTCAGGTCCAATTCTCAGAGGTGATCCGGGATTGTGATACCTACCTTCTCAGTGACATTGCTATTCTTCGCGTCGTCAATTTCTTGGTCAATTGGAAATCGAATCCCGATTTTCAAAGTCATTCAACTTGTTTTTGTGAGCTTGAAATCGCTCTGCAGGCAGTTAGAGCAAGGCTCATGCCGCCTTTTCTGAAAAGAACAGGGATCAACGCGACATTCGCCCGGTTTTGAACCAATCTATGAAGTTTCTCATTACTATAAGGATTTTGCGGCGTACAAACACACATCCTTCTAGTTGTCGCTGGGATAGCTGACTGGTTGTCTTGCGCTCAAACCATCCCGTGAACGAGTCGATCATCAACCAGCGTGAGTGGACGTACTTGATCGACTGTGCTCTGCTCGAGATTTCGTTACCTTCACGTTCGCTTTCCGCTTTCCTACTCAAAATGAACGTTCCGACTTCTGTTTGACTACCAGGCTGCCAATCGATGACCGCAATCGGAAATTTGCTGCTTCTCGGAGTCTTTGCCATTGGAAATGCAGCGATCTGGATCGCTCTGGTAAATCGACTGCATGGACTTCGATTGCGAACGACAACACTGAAACGGATCCGTCATCTTCATGACATCCTCATTCTGGGCTTTCCGTTTTTGGTGATTGGATGCCTCGGGTTATCCGGGCCCAAGCTACTTCTGGGAGGGGAATGGAGCGACGTCTCCCCACAGTGGAAAGTCATACTTTTCTGCAGCTGCTGCGGAGTGGCAGGCTTCCTCTTCAAGATCTTCCAGAATTTGACAAAACGTGTTCCTGTCCAATTGGTCTCTTCTGAATCAACACTTATCGACATTCAGAAGGAGCTTGGATTTCGTCCGATCCAACCTGGCCCGTATTACGGCCTCGCCAGACTCCCGATGAACGATCAGTTTCGACTGGAGCTCAACGAGAAGCACATTCAATGCGATCAACTTCATCCGAGTTGGGATGGTCTTTCCATTCTCCATCTCTCAGATCTTCATGTGCTCGGTACATTGACTTTGGACTATTACAAACGGGTCTTCGATCATCTGAAGTCCTCTTCTTTCGACGTGATCTGCTTCACAGGCGATCTGATCGATAATGAGGATCTACTCGATTGGATCTCTGAAACTCTCGGGCAACTGGAGGCCCGGATCGGAAAGTACTTCATCCTTGGAAATCACGACTGGTACCAGCATCCAGATCTAATTCGCCAGAAGCTCCAAGCATTGGGATGGCAGGATGTCACTAGACGGAACGTGGTGATTGAGAGAGAGGGACAGACGATCGAGATCGCCGGAGATGAGACCCCGTGGATGCCTCCGCATCCGATGTTCGACCACCCCAACGCGTTTCGCCTGCTGCTGAGCCATACCCCTGATAATCTCTCATGGGCGCAAAAGGCCAATGTCGACTTGATGCTCTCGGGACACAATCACGGAGGGCAGATCAAATTGCCTCTCCTCGGCCCGGTTTACTCTCCCAGCACACATGGCTGTCGGTACTCAGACGGGTCATTCTATCAGGCCCCAACGTTTCTCCATGTTTCGCGAGGCATCGCAGGCCAGCACCCATATCGATGGCGCTGTCCCCCCGAGGCTACTCGTCTGATCCTCCGATCAGGTGAGAATTCTCTTCTGATTAAGACGCCGGAAATTTGAAACAGGCTGACAATGTCAGTTGTAAACCCCTGTATCAGAGCTGAAACACAACAATCCGCTGCTTTCACGCAACACCCCCGGCAATCGATCTCCACAAAATCCTCGCAAATCTTTACTGAATAGTCATTTACGACCTGAGAACATTTGTCATCACCCGTTGAGTTGCGTTGATTTTTCGAAACGGGCACCACTCCTGCTCAACAGTTTATTGCGTTCAAGTGTTGCCGGCAGTGTGAGAGACTGACGGTTTTCCCGCACTTGCCACGTTCCTGTGACCCGAATTTCGACCTTTCACAGGTCGAATTCGGTTTTTCAGTCAACCTGTTCGCTCGCATTGACGTTCTGAAAATCCCAATGCGAATTTTGGTGAACATTCTGCTCCGTGGTTGAATCTCCTCCCGGGACGAAAATTTCGACGCAACATGTTTCTGTCCTGAATGTTGCATTCGGACGCAAATTCGTCTTCCAGCATCTTTGGCACTCAACCTGCGTAAGTTCAGTTCCGTGGAACACTGTTTCACAGATTGGTCGCATTCAAAGCGACAGGCCATTTTCCAGCACCAGCTCTCACCGGTCGGACGATGTGCAACTTCTCTCAAATCACAGGAAATTGAAACGGGAATTAGAAATGCAAAAAGTATTTGGCGCATTGCTGCGCGATGAAAGCGGCTTCATTGTCTCCGCAGAACTCGTCCTCATCGCCACGCTGTTGGTCATCGGATTGATCGTTGGACTGAGCGAAGTTCAACACGCAGTTGTCGAAGAGCTTAACGACGTTGGCGATGCCATCGGATCTCTCAATCAAAGCTACTACTTCAGTGGCTTCTCCGCCAAGAAGAACGGCGGACATTTGAAGTCCAGCGTGGCAGGAGCATCCTTTGTGGATGCTGTCGATTCATGCGACAACAACCAGTGCGAAATCGCCTGTAATCCGCCGACTGCAGAAGGTCGTAAAGGTGGACACGGCGGCGGTAAGTACTAATGCTGACCTGAGACGAATGTGGCGTTCCTGGGGGTTCAAACCCTGAACGTGTTGATCTCCCAGTCGTCGCCACATTGTACAGGAAATCAGGATTTAGAAATAACGAAGAGCACAAGGTGCTCACTTCTGTGAAGCGAATTTTGAGCACGATCGACGATCCTGCCTCTTCACAGCGATTGAAACAAGTTCCTTCGGGATTTGTACTCTCTGCGAGAGTTTGATTTGAGAGAACCCCAGCGGGTGGTGGCCCGCTGGGGTATTTTCATTTCAGATTTGAGACAAACTTTTAGGCCTTAGCTGCGGGCTGATTGTTTTGATTCTTTTTCCCGCCCCCCTGCCCCTTCTTGCCACCTTGCCCCTTGCTAGGGAGAGGTCGCCAGGCTGGTTCTACCAAGGTTTTGTTCCACTCATTCCACTTCTCCTGAAGCGCCTTGACGCGTTTGGGTTCTTGTGATGAAAGGTCGTTCTCTTCGCGGATGTCATCTTTCAAGTTTATCAGAAGTGGAACTTCCGTCTGTGGGCCCTTCACCAACTTCCAGTCACCATTGATAATGGCGGTCTGCTGATCGAATCGCCAATAAAGGTACTCGTGAGGAGTGCCAGAGTTCTCGCCATTCAGATAGGGAAGGACGTCCACACCGTCGATCTGGTCTGCTTCTTTCACTGGATTGCCCGCCAATGCGAGCGCCGTTGGCAGAATGTCAATTTGTGCGATCGCTTTGTCATAGACTGTTCCGGCGGGGAGATGTCCCTTCCATCTGAAAACGAAAGGAACACGAATTCCGCCTTCCCAGGTTGTGGATTTCTGACCACGCAGCGGGGCGTTGCTTGCTGTTGTGCCCAATGGCCCACCATTGTCCGACAAGAAAATCACGAGCGTATTCTCATCCAGCTTTTTCTCGTGCAGTTTCGCCAGCAATTGACCGACGCCGCGATCCAAAGCGACGAGTAACCCTGCATACGACCGCCGCTTTTCATCCTTGATGGAGCTCAGAGCCTCTAAATCGGCTGGGCTCGCCTGCAGTGGACTATGAACTGCGTTATAGGCAAGGTACAGAAAGAAGGGATCTTCGTTTTGACGATCGATAAAGTCGACTGCTTCTCTGCTGAACGCATCCGTCAGGTACTCTGTCTCCTCGACCGGTTCCGTTCCACGAAAGATCGGGGCAGCTGACGCGTTATTTTCAGGCAGATAAGTCCTTGCACCTCCCAGGAAACCGAAAAACTCATCGAATCCGCGTTTCTGAGGGTGGAATCGTTCCGCATTCCCCAAATGCCACTTTCCGACCAGCGCTGTCTTGTACCCAGATGCCTTCAACCTGTCAGCGATGGTGATTTCCTTCAGCGAGAGCCCATAGTCATCACGATCACCATTAGCACCGGGGTTGAGCTCGTGACCAAAGCGTTGCTGGTAACGACCCGTAAGCAACGCTGCTCGCGTCGGGCTGCAGTAAGGGCCCGTCACGTACCCGGAAGTAAGCCGAACCCCTTCACTGGCAAGTTGATCGAGATGCGGGGTCGGGATGTCCTTGCCCCCTTGGAATCCGAGATCGCTGTAGCCGAGATCATCGGCGACGATGACGACGATATTCGGCTTCTTCGCGTCGGCGGCATCGACGACCTGGGCAACGTTCACAATCGAGAGGGCAGCTCCCAGCGCAGCCACCCAGTTCCTGTTTAAGCGAGTCATTTCAGCAATCCTGAAGGGGGTAGAACTCCAAATCGGACATACTACTACTATCTCAGTCGTGCTTAATTCAACCGTACAGGTTAGAAATCGCAAGCGATCATAAATTGAGGTTTGGGTGCATCCAGAAGAAATCTCCTAAACCTTTACCACAAAGCAAAAAACACGGACTTCGATACGAATCCCGTGTTGCGAGCGATGATTTCAATTGTGGATGGACTCCCTCTCACTCCGTGTGGAGACGCCCCTGAAATGAGAAGAAGGATTAATATCGCCCTCGTTTCTTGACCGCTCTCATGTCGTGAAGCCCAGTTGCGAGATCTCATCGAGAGCGACTCTCACGAGTTTGTGTCGTCCCGGCGAAAATAAACACAGCGTATTTTGCCTGCATTCACCGCCAGACTCCCGTGAGACCGTGGCTAGTCAATTTGAACGTAGATTCCGTCAACCCGAACATCCACCGGAAAGACACGAATCGGCTCGGTCGCGGGCATGGCAGTTGGCGCACCGGTACGAATATTGAAACTCGCTCCATGTCTTGGACAGATAATGTCCTCTCCAGACAATTCGCCGTCCGTTAATGGCTGGCTATCGTGGGTGCAAACGTCTTCGACGCAGTAATACGCGTCATCCACCCGGATGAGCAGCGCAGGAATCTCGTCATCCAGAACCACAGAAATCCGCCCCAGATTGGGGACATCATTCACACCAGAGACTCGTTCAAATTTGGACATTCAGAACTCTCAGGACTTCAAAAAGAGCTTTTTCAAATGCACGGCGGCGATCTGAAATTCAACGTATCGTGACGAACCTCAGAGTATGCTGAAATTTCTCTCAGCTTCACAGCCAGATCGACTTTTTCGAGTCGTCCATATTTTTATTTCGCTGCTCTGCAATGTCGAATGGGCGAACGTTCAATCGACAGTAGGATGAAGCCCAACGGATTTCGAACAAATTGGGCCAAAACGTTGAATTTCAGACGGAGTCAAAATCATGCTGATCGATCCCCCTCAATTAACCAACGTCGCAGAATCTCACGCTGCGTCCATTTATGTCAAAACCCCTCGGGAACAAATCACACAGGTGATGGGACCGGGAATTCACGAGTTGATGGATGTTCTCAACGAGCAGCAGATCAGCCCGACCGGTCCGTGGTATTGCTATCATCTGACGTGCCCAGCCGAGAATTTCGAGTTCGAGATCAGCCTCCCTGTCACGCAGGAAATCCGACCATCCCGTCGCGTAGAGAATCGGTTTCGCCCAGCTCAATTCGTCGCAAAAACGACATACCGAGGTCCTTACGAAGGGCTTCCAGATGCCTGGGGAGAATTCCAGAAATGGATCCATTCCGAGAAGCTTCAACCTGCAGGGCATTTCTGGGAGGTTTACAGCCAAGGCCCGGAAACAGGTCTTCCCCCAGAACAATGGGTCACCGAGCTCGTCCAACCGCTGATTCGGTAGTTCACAATAAAAAGGCTCCGAAGAGGCGGTGTCGTTCCTCGGAGCCTTTCGTTTTCTCGTCCTGTTTATTCAAACAGCCCGGTATAAAGCTTGGACCGGAATTCCTGCCATTCCTTATGGTGAACACCATCCCCGCGTTCTTCCACGAGTGCACAGGTCCATTCATCCATCCGACGCAGACGATCGGCGAGGATCCTCACGATATTGACACTGATCTTCTGTGCGGAACTGGGGCAAAGTGCGCAGAGATCATCGTACTGATCACGTAATACGCGGATCGTTTCCACGTGATCGACTGCTCGCACACTTGCGGAATGGGTTACTTCGTCGAAAAAGGACATCTCTCCGAAGACGCTGCCGGGCTCCAGAAGAGCCAACCGACTGTCCTTCTTCGCCCCTTTCTTGACGACTTCACAGACCCCGCTGAGACCGATCCAAAGGCCTTGGTACTGCTTTCCTTCGGTGAGGATCTCTTCGCCGGGTTGAAACGATTCAATCTGTACGCGATTGAGAAACGCGTGCATCTCGCTGGAGGTCAACCCGTTGAGCAAAGTGCATTTATCCAGAACAGACTGGTGATCATTCAGTGCGATGACAGGATCACATTCGTTCATTTTTTCCTCCTGAGCTTCAACAGAGGGGCTGCCGCTGTGAGGGCGATTTCAATCAGATCCCGGCAAGAACTGTCGCTCGACCGACTCGTCCAATCCCGAGTACATACGCGGCTGTCCGGAGCGGAATCTTTTTCTCGACGCCGATTTTCCAGACGCGATCAAAACTCTCGATCATATTCTTATCGAGTCGCTTTCGAACTTCTTCCAGTTCCCATTTGAAGTGCTGGCGATTTTGCACCCATTCGTAGTAGCTCACCGTCACTCCGCCTGCGTTCGCAAGAATATCCGGAACGACCAGTAGCTCCCGTTGTTCAAAAATCTCGTCTGCTTCCGGAGTCGTTGGATTGTTCGCAGCCTCAATAATGACCTGAGCTCGAATCTCTCGCGCCACTTCGGCGGTAAGAACCCCGCCCAGCGCTGCTGGAATCAGGACATCGATCTCCAGTGTGAGGAGGTCGTGATTGGAAATCTCCTTGACCCCGGCCGCTTCTTTAATGGAGCGTCCTTCTGCGACGAGAGTGAGCAGATTCGGGATGTCGAGTCCTTCAGGATTGTAGATTCCGCCCTGAACATCTGAGACCGCAACGATCTTTGCCCCTTTCTCGTGAAGGATCTTTGCAGCGAAGCTCCCAACGTTTCCGAACCCCTGAATGGCGATTTTAATGCCGGCCACAGGTTTCTTCAGGCGAGCGAGTGCTGCTTCCGTGATGATCGCAACCCCTCGGCCAGTCGCTTCTTCACGACCTTCCACCCCGTGAAGTTCCACAGGCTTTCCAGTAACCACAGCAGGATTGAAACCGTGGTACTTCTCGTACTGGTTCATGATCCATGCCATTGTCTGTGCGTTCGTTCCCATATCGGGTGCTGGGATATCCTCATCCGGACCGATGACGTCATGGATTTGATCCACAAACTTTCTGGTGATCCGTTCAATTTCACGTGCGCTGACAGTTTTTGGATCGATCGAAATTCCGCCCTTGGCTCCACCGTAGGGAATATTGACCACCGCGGATTTCCACGTCATCAGCGAGGCCAGCGTGAGCACCTCTTCCGCGTCCACTTCCGGATGGTAGCGCAGCCCTCCTTTGAGCGGTCCACGTGCATCGTTGTGCTGAATCCGATATCCGATAAACGTTGCAATCTGGCCGTCATCCATTTCAAGTGGAATCTGAACCTTCACCTCGCGCATCGGGGTGAGCAGCAGGGTCTGCATATTTTGCGACAGCCCCATGACGTCAGCTGCCCGTGAGAAATAGCGGTCGGATTGTTGGTGAGCACTCATCGCCGGATCTCTGCTGAAGAAGAGTTCAGTCTACTGCACGCAATAGCGGTCAGAGCAAGTCTCTTCGAATCTTATGGCAACGATCAATGCAGGGCGATGCTTTTTTTCATGATTACAATCGAATGACAATTTCAGCAGAATTCGGCTGATTTCAACACAAAAATCGGCAACACATCTGGTGCGTTGCCGATATTCGCGAAATAACAAGGTCCGACAGACTCATGGAGTCGCTTTAGTCTTTGACACAGGCCCGCGCTTTCAGAATCGGATTTCGTGCCGCCGCCACTTCGTCTGGACGACGAACTGGCGTGTTGTGCGGAGCTTCCTTCAGCATTGCAGGGTCTTCTTCGACGATCTTCTTGATGACGGCGACAAATGCGTCCATCGTCTCCTTCGACTCCGTTTCGGTAGGCTCGATCATCAGCGCTTCAGGAACAACCAGCGGGAAGTAAACTGTCGGTGCGTGGAATCCGAAGTCAAGAAGACGTTTCGCGATCTCCATTGCACTGATCCCCTTGTCGTCCTTCAGCTTCTTGGCTGACGCGACGAACTCGTGCATGCAGTATTCGCCATTCGGAACGTTGAGAACATCTTTGAGCAACGCTCTCAGGTAGTTCGCATTCAGCAGAGCGTGTTCCGAGACTTCTCGCAGCCCCTTAGCGCCGAGCGTCCGCAGGTAGAAGTACCCACGCATCAGAATTCCCACGTTGCCGAAGAACGAGCGAACTCGACCGATCGATTTCGCAGGGTTTGAAAGTGCGTACTCGCCATCTGTCGATTTGGTCACAATTGGACCGGGGAGATAGTCGGCGAGGAAGTCACGCACTGCAATTGGTCCGGCCCCTGGACCTCCCGCACCGTGTGGTCCGGTGAAGGTCTTGTGAACGTTGTAATGCATCATGTCACCACCAAAGTCACCGGGACGGGTGATTCCCAGGATGGCGTTCATATTCGCACCGTCGATGTACACCAGACCTCCCGCCGCGTGGAGGATCTCGCTCACCTTGGCGATGTCTTTTTCGAACAACCCCAGTGTGTTCGGGTTGGTCACCATGAACACAGCAGTCTTGTCATCGACAAGTGTCTTGAGTTCTTCGATGTCGACGAAACCATTCTTGGTTGGTTTCATCTGCACACATTCGAATCCGGCCAGTGCAGCGCTCGCTGGGTTCGTTCCGTGAGCACTCGCAGGGAAAATGACTTTGGTGCGTTTCTCCCCTTTGTCACGGAAGTAAGCAGCCGCAACGAGCAACGCTGCGAATTCACCTTGCGCCCCTGCCGCTGGTTGCAGTGAGACAGCAGGCAGCCCCGCGATTTCCCCAAGCATTTCCTGCATTTCGTACAGAATCGCGAGCATCCCCTGCGAATCCTGCGGACGGCTGTGAGGATGCAGGTCCCCAATTCCGTGAACTCGGGAAAGACGCTCGTGACGCTTGGGATTGTACTTCATCGTACAGCTTCCCAACGGATAGAAGTGCGTATCGACGCACATGTTTTTCGTTGAGAGGTTGACGAAGTGACGAACGACATCCCCTTCCGCCAGTTCAGGCAATGCTGGGGCTGATTCGGAAATTGATTCAGCTGGCAGCAATTTCGACAGAGGTTGAACGGGCACATCACAAGGAGGAAACACTGCCGCGCGGCGGCCTGATACTGAAATTTCGTAAATGGATTGGGTTGCTTGTTCGTTTCGCATGACGGATTTCCGATGAAGTTGATCGCAAAAAATGAAAGAGATCGACGCGACGCAGTGAAGCTCTGCTTACTTCAGAGCAGCGACCAACCTGTCGATTTCATCCTTTGTCCGTGCCTCAGTCACCGCGACCAGAACACCATCCCCCAGTTCCGCTGGGAGTCCGGAAAGTCGGCTCAACTCTGGACCGATATCGAATCCAGCTTTCGCCGCTTTCTCAATCAATTCACCAGCCTGAATTCCAGTCACCTTGATCACAAACTCTTTGAAAAACGGCGAGTCGAACATCAGTTCAATACCGTCAATTTTTGTGAGCTGTTCGGCAGCGTAGTGTGATTTCTGAGCACACAATTCCGCCGCCTCACGAAGTCCCTGCGGTCCAAGTAGCGACATATAGACCGTGGCCCGCAATGCCAGAAGCCCCTGATTCGTACAAATGTTGCTTGTCGCTTTGTCCCGGCGAATGTGTTGCTCGCGAGTCTGCAGTCCCAGCGCGTAGCAGATCTTGCCATCGCGATCGACTGTCTGTGTAATGAGTCGACCGGGCATCTTGCGAACGTACTCTTCGCGGCAGGCGAGAACTCCCAGATATGGGCCGCCGTACTGCAATGGAATTCCGAGTGGCTGACCTTCAGCAACAGCGATGTCCGCTCCGTAATCCCCGGGGCGTTTCAGGACACCAACACTGAGTGGGTCAAAGGAGACGACTGCCATCGCTCCTTTACGCTTCGTCAGTTCGCAAAGTGCTTCTGCATCTTCAAGGCAGCCGAAGAAGTTTGGATGCTGGAAGACGAGGCATGCTGTCTCTTCATCAATCAGTCGTGCCGCTGCCTCGAGATCTGTTTTACCGTTCACGACAGGAATCGTGATGACTTCAGTGGCGAGATCGCGTGTGTAAGTTTCGACGACCTGCCGATACTCGGGATGGACCGCTGCAGAAATGGCAATCTTCTGATGACGACCATTTGATCGCATCGCCATGAAGGCTGCCTCGCTGACCGCAGTTCCCCCTTCGTAGAGGCTCGCGTTGGAAACATCCAGACCAGTCAGCTGGCAGATCAGTGTCTGGAATTCAAAGAAGGCCTGCAATGAACCTTGGCTCGCTTCTGGCTGGTATGGCGTGTAGGCAGTGTAGAACTCTCCACGGCCGGTCACTTCATCAACAACCGCAGGGATGTAGTGATCGTAGGCTCCGCCACCCACAAAGCAGACACGGCTGGCATTATTGCGCCCAGCGAGTTTGCGAACGTGCTGTTCCAGTTCAAGTTCAGTGAGCGCGGGAGGGAGATCCAACTCTCGCTTCAATCTCAATTCATCTGGAACCTGCTGCAACAAGGTTTCCATTGAAGGGACACCGATGGCCTGCAACATTTCTGCCTGTTGAGCGGAGGTACTGAATAAATAGGCCAACTTGTCGTGCTCCTGAATGGGTGCAACCGAATTCCATTGATCGGGTTACAGAAAACTTGTGGATTCGAAAACAGAAACCGAATGTTAGATTAGATGCTAACATCGAAAAATTCGATTCTCCAAACAGGATTTCTCTCGATCAATAGAAACGGAGCGTCCTTCGCCGCCCCTCCCAACCATCAACAGGTCAAGATGTGATGCTGGGACTCGATTTCCTTTAATCGATGCGCCCTGCTGGGCAACTCAGGCAAACTCTCGCAATTTATGCTTCGCGGTCGAGAGAATGCAGGAAGAAATGGGCCATGACGAATGTAATTCAATGGCCGAATGGTCAGCGATTGTGCGCAATTACGAATCCACCCAGAAACGCTTGATCTGCGCACATCGCAACGATCAAGAACGCCAGTGGACTTTGGAAACTTCGACCGCAGATGGGGAAAGTGACTTATCGATTGATTACGCTGCTTTCCGCGGGTTCTTCAGAAGGGTCATCTCTTCCTTCTGAATGATTTGACCAGCGGCAAGCCCCTGACGTGTGGCTGCAACGCGTCTGCGAATCGCTTTGCGTACTGCCCCATGATAACTCACTGTCATGGCGAACATGGTAATCAGGTCCAGGAACTGAGTGTCCTTTCCCAGTTCTGCATCCCAGACGTGGATATGTGCGTTGTAGCCGAAGCCGAAAAGTGCTCCGTCGATTTCGCCAACTCGCTGGCCATCTGCTTCAATCACAAAGTCGACGCCGAACGAAAACCACATTCGCTTGATATTCACGTACCACAACCGGTCTTTCCCGGGATCGTAGTAACAAAACGAGTACATGGCTGGGATCCGGTTCCACTTATGATTTTCCTGTACCTCTGACAGGAAACTTCTCCCATCGAGAGAAGCCGACATCGACAAGAGCGGTTTCCTAGCGCTCAGTGACTTGTGAACTTCGGTCGTTGTCATCTCTTCAATAGAACCGACCCAGCGAAGCTTTTCCGTAGAGCGAAAAAGTTTCATCACCAGTCGACGTCCCTCGATCTGAGAGGGATGCAATCGCATCACCCGATCGCTCATCATCTGCTTGTGCAAGCGGTCCGATTGGGACACCGTCAGAGCGCCCGTCGGCTTGATCTTTCGCCGCAAGAATTCGAGGCGTTCTTTTTGAAGGACTTCGAGTTGCCGCTGCTGTTCTTCGATGAGTGGCTTCCACGCATCGGTCCGAATCCCGACAAGATGGGAAGTGATCCACTTCTCGGATTTTCCATCCTTCTGCATGACAGTCCCGGTCACGTCCATATTCGCGCCGAATTGCCGATCATCGCCCATTTTGAGGCGCTGAACGATTTCGATGTTGGAAGGATGGACACCGGGGAATGCCCACATATCGAGATAGCGATGCGCACCAGTTTTCTTCAAAGCGCGAATTGATGTGGCCGACATGAAAATCCTTCCAACCTGAAATCCGATCTCCAACAACGGTGAGATGATCGGAGAGACTCCGTCCCTGTGGGACTACATCGTCAGTCAAGGATTTCCAGCTTGCGTGACAATCGAAATTCGCCCGCATAGCTGCAGAATCGGCCGATCACCAGCCCAGTTCCGGCTGCAGAATATTCGCCAGAATAGAAAATGTCCGGCACAGATCTCCCAAACATCCAGCTACTTGTTGCCGAACCAGAGAGGGATACGGAAACGTCCACCAATACGCATCGTGCTCGGTACGACAGTCGCAGCAGGCGCTGAAGCCGTTGAACCATCGCAAGGTTCCGTGACTTCATACATCTCGTATTGCTCGATCGAGGCCGACTCAGGCTCAGGCTCTGGAACGATCAATTGGGAAGGGAGATGCGAGTTCAATTGATCCGAATCGTTCTGGGCAACGCGGTTCTGAGAAGGAGGCTGAAGCAGAGGCATCATGAACTTCTGCTCTGGCTCTTCGTAGCCAGCGATCGATGGCTTTGACGCGTTATCCCCGACAGCTAATGAACTCTGGTTCTCCGAATCATCCCAGGAACCTGGACGTAGCGTCTTGAGAAACCGTCTTGCTGATGGAAAGAACGTCCGTGGCGGATTCGGTATTTCCGAACGGTTCAGCCTTTCATCTGACGTTGCAACGATCGCTGCATCTCGACTTGGTTCAAGTTCTTCGATTTCAGGCGACAACGTCACCAGTGGCTTCGCAGCCGGTCGCGAAATCGGAGGAGCAGCGAAAGAGCCTTGATCACAAAGGTGAACGGCTAGTCCGACTGACAGGAGAGCCAATGAGGAACGCATGTGATGGCTTCAATTCAAACCTGTTACAGAAGAGAAGATGAACGTCCATTTTCTCCTCAGCAGTCTGCATCGGTCTGAATCCGCGACAGTCTTCATCTCCTGCAAGCCACCGAGGTGAAGTGCGTTTGATTCGGCATGGGGGTGGTCGACAATTACGATTGATCGTTGCGCCTTACCCGAGTCCGACGAAGGGAATGATCGGACGAAGCGTTAAAATACTTTCAACTCTCCAACTCATTTCAATTGATCCGTTGCCACTTGTTTGGGGCGACCAGACAGCACCCATTCCATCGCAATTGATGCATCTGAGATGTGGCGTTCACGCAACATCTCAGATGACGTAACTGTTTTGCGCAATGACTTTCAGGAAATGTCACATTTACAGGCAGATCAGTTCCGAAGCGTCGCGACCGGGCGTACCAACCTCGCAATCTCAGATGTGCGTGAATTCACGTGTCCAATTTTGAGGACTGCATCGAATTTAACCTTTTGATCCGTTTCGTCACTCCAGCGCACTACAGTAGGACAATTTTTTTCGCGTTCCGGAAAAATAGAAAGCGACCTAACACGTAGGAAGTTAAATGATTCAATGTGGGCACGAGTAAGAGAGATTGGCCGAGTCTATGATCACTGGTACTGAGTCCGCCGTTGCGTACCGCTCGGCGTTGGGATCTCAATTGGTGAGTGTCTCTTCGCTTCAGAGTACCCTCGATTCTTCGATCAACCGAAAATTGAGTTCAACGAAATCATCCCGCCTGCTCATCATCGACGATGAACCGGCCAATGTGCGGACGCTGAAGCATCACCTCGGAAACGCCGGGTACTCCAATTTCTCATCAACTTCCGATCCTTCCGAGGCAATCCTGCTGATTCGCAGCGAGGAGCCAGATCTGGTTCTGCTTGACGTCGCCATGCCTGAAGTCAGCGGGATCGACATTCTCCACATGGTGAGTGTCGATTCCGCTCTGAAGCATGTTCCGTTCATCGTGTTGACTGAAAATGCCGACCGGGACGTGAAACAGGTCTGCCTGGAACTGGGGGTTTCTGACTTTCTTTCCAAGCCGGTCGATCCGATGGACTTGCTCCCTCGTGTGCG
Source organism: Planctomicrobium mucosum (assembly GCF_051466335.1). Classification (NCBI taxonomy): domain Bacteria; kingdom Pseudomonadati; phylum Planctomycetota; class Planctomycetia; order Planctomycetales; family Planctomycetaceae; genus Planctomicrobium; species Planctomicrobium mucosum. The sequence continues at coordinate 3,098,212 of NZ_CP195793.1, forward strand.
AAACCTGCTCCAGAACAAGAGCTATCACGACCAACAGGCCAGCCATGCTGTCTGGTTGGAAGAACAGATTCAAAAGCGAACATCTGAGCTTGCTGCCTCAAGAGAGGAAGTGGTTCACTGTCTTGCGAGAGCGGGCGAATTCCGCGACGACGACACTGGCAACCACGTGGTTCGTGTCGGCAAGTATGTCGGTGTCATCGCCCGTGAACTTGGATTCAGTCAATCGCGAATTGAAATTCTGGAGTTAGCTGCCCAGTTGCACGACATCGGAAAAATCGGAATTCCAGATGCGATTCTGCACAAGCCAGGGAAACTCGACCCTGAACAGTACGCCGTAATGCAAAGTCATTGTGCGATTGCCAAAGACATCATCCAGCCACTTCCGCCGCAAGATGCAAAGCTCCTCAGGACGCATCCCCGTCTTGGCGCCAGCATGTTGCATGTTCCAAGCTCACCCCTGCTCATGCTGGCAGCCCGCATCGCGCAAACCCATCATGAGTGGTGGAATGGAACGGGCTATCCACTGGGGCTGAAGGGTGAGGACATTCCGATTGAAGGGCGAATGACTGCAGTTGCAGATGTCTACGATGCACTCAGCACCCGTCGCGCGTACAAGGATGCGTTTCCAAGAGAAAAGTGCTTCGAGATTCTCGAAGAAGGACGCAACACTCATTTCGATCCCAAAATCCTCGATGCCTTCTTTGCGAGAGCAGATGAGATCGTGAATATTCAGCTCGATTTCATGGATCGATAACTCAGATTCTCTGCTGGAATTCAATCCATTTCAGATGACGATTGGCTGAACTTGCGGGCGACTTCGCGTTTGATTCCCGCGGACATCAGATTGCAATCGTAATTGTGCATTTATCTGAGTCGCATCGTTGCTTCTGGTCACCTACAATGGCTGTGTTATCAATGGCACAGTCTATTTCAAACTGGATGGCCAGATCTGTGAATCCACACGATGAACTGACGAAGCTTACCTCTCTCTTCTCACCTCCAGGGGCGTTGATCGCCCGGGCAGAACATGTCCCGGCCGCGACGACACCCGAGCCCTATCACAAGATGCTTGTCCATGATCACCACATGACGGTGACGATGGAGGAGTACCACGGAACATCGGTCAACGTCAGTGTGCTCGACAGCGCGACGATCGATGGCCTGTATTGCCGAAAAATTCTGTTGTCACGTTCTGATAACGGAAAGCCTGTGCAATTCGGACTGATTCGGTTCAATTTCGACTACGTGACAACTGCAGTCAGGGACGCGATTCTCTCAGAACAAATACCATTGGGACGCGTGCTGATCACCCACAATGTGCTTCGCCATATTGACCTGGGAGCGATTATCAAAGTCGCCGCAGGGCCAGAATTGGCCAGGTTGCTGCAGATGGAAGAGAACGCAACGACCTACGGGCGAATGGCCACAATTTTTTGCAACGGTGCCCCCGCGGTCGACCTACTCGAGATCTCTTCTCCTCTGGAAGCTCAATAAAAGCTGCATTCCGCATCAACAAAAACTGAGCTATTCCCGACGGAGTTCGCTCCAGTTTGCCGGGGATCTTGCATATTTCAGGGAGAGATATTCAATCGTTGTAAACAATCAATTCTGACGGATGTGTTTGACTAGATTGTGGTTCCGTCGCTCGAATCGTTTTCTGGCAATAGCTATGATGACTTCACAATCGAAAAGCGCCGATTTGAAACCTCAGGTTAGAAAACACTTTCCACTATGGATGTCCAGCTTTCACTTGGTTTTCATTCGTTTCAGTCAGCTGATGATCGCGAACGTCATCGCAGCGAACTCCGCCGGTATGTGAATCTCAGATTGGCGTCAAAGGGCCTGCCAATTGCCCCGAGTGCTGGAGGGGCAGAGATGGTCCATCTCGCCTCTGGACTTCTCGCAAACTTTCGAGAGAAGTCGCGTCTCCTGGAATCGATTGAAGGGTGCCCGGTCGATACGCGAATTGAACGCTTCCTCAATTCTCACTTCGCTGACCTGAATCTCCGAAATCCCATCCGCCTGCCTGATAATTCCTTGATTCTGGACCGTCACGGCATCGCCCGCGAACTTTCTCTCCCTGCGGACAGCGACCTCTACGTTTCCGAGTACGTGAATTCCTATCGAATCCGAAACGGTGTCCTCCACAATCCCCGTGCTGACCGACGCACAACAGAAGGAACATTTCACGTCGTGGAAGGAGGACTTCCAATCCCTGGCGATAAGCGTGCAGTTCCCCGAAATGCATTCGTCAAGATGCTGGAATGTGCGTTCAATCCGCCTGAATCTCTCCTTCAACTTCCATTTACATCAGAACAGGCGGAACAAGCCCGCACGTGGGTTTCGTTGTTGTTGCGTCCGCTCGTTTCTCCGGAAGTACCAGGCTGGAGCCCTGCGAAATCGATGGAAGTTCGCTTCTTCGCCCCGGGATCGCTGGTCAGCAATTTGGACTTTGTTGAGTCAATCTTCGGCAATGCGGGTGATCCATTCATTCCTTCGAATGACGCTGCGTTGGATGTCGAGCACTGGACAGGTCACACTGGCTGCGTGATTCTCGCTCCACATGTTCTGCAACTCACCAAGAAAGAGTTGGGACTTCCGCACATCAGCGAGGCGACAGAGCGCCAGAAACAAGACAAGATGTGCTGGGAAAAGGAAACCGAAACTTACAACAACGGGGATGCGTTCAAGGTCACCTGCCGCACACTCGAAGGAGTGATTGTGACTCTGATTGCAGATAACTACTACGGTTACTGCAAAAAGGAAGTGAAAACCCAGATCAGCTTTTCCACCAATCTGATGGGAGGAGCGGAAGAGGAACACGCAGGGGGAGCTTTCGTTGCACCAAGCTGGAGTCTGGGAGAAAACTTCCAGTTCGACAGTCAGCGATACAATGGCGCTTCGTTCGCAGACATCCAGCGCGACTACGCGGATCTGATCGACTTTCAGCCTGAAGGGTACGGGATTGATAGGCAATTCCCGGACCTGCTTTATATTCCAGAGAATGCGCGGGCAGACCTGCGACAGCAGAACATCACTTGGAAACAGGGAGATCAGCAGCAAGAAATCCCCCTTCTCCCCGGTCAAATCTATATGGGACCGAGTGGATACCGCGTTCGTATGGAGAAGCACCCGTCAGCTCCTTCCTGGCGTCTCATTGGGACCGCCGGGGAAGGGATCGTCTGTCACAAGCCATGCACCGTATCTGGGGGTGGAAAGAGCGAAATCAGCAAATCGCTGACAGACTACATGGAATACGGTTCCATCTTCATCTCCGACTACACGACAGACATGAAGCTGGTACAGGAAATATTTGATCGCGACTACAGCTCACGATGGCACAAGGATTCCACTGGTGGTGCCCATTACTCACAGACTGCCAGCCGTCCAATATTGAGCCCGCGTCGCTCTCTGGGAAGCGTCATTAAACTCCTGACCCCCTCAGACGAGTACAACGACGAATACAACGGATGGCTGGCAACGATTCCGAGCCACGTTTACGCAATTGTCTTCGCGATTAAACGATTCCAACTGCCCGACTGGGGAGACGACTGGAAGTCTCACTTCACAGTTGACTTCATGAATGGCAGCCCGGGTCATGAACTCAAATTCGATAATCGAAAGATCGTCGGAACCTATCTGCGAGTTGGATATGGGAACCAACAGCAGTGGAGGCTCTTCAAAGTTCGACAGGACTTCGCAGCGGCATTCAAAGTTCAGACAGAAGACGACATCACCGCTTCGACGCTTGTCCCGACTCGAAACGTGCAAGGGCTCCCTGCCGATGTGCAGGGAAGCGATACACTTTCGGTGAAGTTCCTCGAGAACTGCGAGTTCCGTCTGTTCCAGCGTCCAGATGATGCCATCCACCGCGGATTCGATAAGCAAGCGGAAGCTGACCTCGCGCGGGAAGGGGTGAACTTCGTTTCGAACTTCGAGCCTCTCGGGATTGAACAAGTCAATGAGATGCTGGAGAAAGTCGTCGATTTCGACGCCTTCACCGCTCCCATGAAGAAGTTGATTCGATCGGTTCGTAAAGCGGACAAAGGCTACATCGTCTGTTCTGACAACCCGCGCCGCGTCGGTGGCCTCCCCAGCAAGAATCCTCGTTATCTGCAGGATCGGCCAGATATGGTCAATCCGATGTCCAAATATGTTGCTCAGATGGGAACACGGCTATTCCGCCGAATTCCTGCTCACGAGTTTGTACCGACTCCTGTCACAGCAATCATGTCTGGTCGGCGCAACAATCCGCCAGAAGCGGAAAGGGGAATTCGTAGCCTCGCGGTCTACAATCCAATTCACTATCAGGAACTTCCTGAATTGTTCATGGATTATACCTGCTCTCTCACTGGCAAAAGTCCATCTACGACTGCGGCCGGAACAGAAGGGGCGCTGACCAAAGGGCCATTCAACGCTCTGCTGACCACCGCAGACTTGAACACCGCCCTCGTAAGCATGATTCTCTCGGGACTTCCCGGATTCTCTTCAGCCGCTGGTCACATTGGTCCAGATTGGAGATTCGACCACGACATCTCCCTGCTGATTCCTGAAGTGTGGTGTCGCTTGAGCGCATCAGAGCGGGATCCAAATTTCCTGATTCAGGAGCGCCTTCTCGAACCGGTCGCGGACATTCCTCAAGCCGATGGAACAGTCATTCCTGCCCGTCGTCTCGGTTATCGAATCACGAAACGATTCGTTCGCCGTTACTTCGGTCGAGTCTTCGACAACCCCGCTACTGTGTTCGACGAATCGATTCTCAAGCCAGAAACACAGGATCCAGCTTCCTACGCAGATGGAATCAAGTACATCATGGAAGCCTACGAGCGGGTTGCTCGACGCTACTTTGATGACGGTTCAATCGAGCAGGCGTGTCCACCGCTCAAGGTCCTCCTCCACATCATGGCGTATGGGCAATTCGAGGGGAAAGACGAGCGAGACCCTGCGATTCGCGCCATGTTTACTCGGGAATCCCTGCTTGCCAGCGACTGGTATGCAGCTCGATTGAAGACAAAGCAACGACGCGATATCGCCACGTGGGAACGCCATCTGTCGACAGTCCGAAACTACCTCGAAACACAGAAGTTCCTCCCCCAGGCGTTTGTCAGCGAACTCAAATCGCGGGAAGCCATTGCGGAGCAGAAACTGGCAGAAGTCTCCAGCCCTGAGTATCTCCAGACATTGGTTGGCACACTGGGTGCCGACCCAATGGGTGAATAATTTGGATTGTTACCGAATTTCGGCCCGCATCGGCACAGTCAGTCGATGCGGGCCGTTTTCATGGATCCAGACCTCTCATCGATTGAGGATGTTTCAATGCTCCGAATGGACTGCTGCAATCTGCTCTCACCAAAACAAGTAAGCATAATAGGCTGTCGCACGTACCTTGAGACGCTTGCAGACTCTCGCTGACGACCGAAGCCGATCTGGGGCGATTGCTTCCTGAATTTTAATGAAATGCGATCTCGCTCCTTCATTTTTGTTCTTCTGTTCTGGAAAATTGACCGGTTCAATGCAAGAATTTCCAGAGAGAATTCCCTGACTCCTTGAAGAGTGTGATTTATGGACAATCCAATTCCAGCAATTGCATTCGGCTTAATACTTGTCGTCATCGCAGTGACAATGATGCGGTCGCTACGGGGGAGCCGACAGGAAGCGGAAAACAGTCTCAATAAAGATGAACGACGCTATCTGCTCAATCGTGCTCGCAGACGTTCGCAGGTTGCGGGGATGATTCTGATCATTGGAGTGATGATTCCTATTGGGGATTCGCTCATCGATTGGAAGGAAGCCCCTGGAACATTCGCTGTGTATTGGATCATCGTCATGACTTTGGCCCTGTGGGCGGGTCTGCTCGCCATCGGCGACATGACTGCCACACGTGCGTTCATGGCAAGAGAACTCAATCGCTTGCACCGCCACCAGATGGATTTGCATGAAATGGCAAGACAGGCTGCTTCTGCTCAGAATGAGACCGAATCCAATGGAAGCTCCACGCATGGATGAAGCTGCCCTCCCCATGCCTGAACCAGAAAAGCCCGCTGCAGTTGAAGATTCCAGGCTTTACGTTCCCGAGACTGAGCAGTGGACGGCCCACATTTTGAAAAGCTGGGATCGATTCTATTGCTTCTCAAAAAATCCCGGGGAGGACTACTACCACCTCGTGATGCACGGTGAAATTTACCTGCAGCGGGGCGACGAGGTTTATTGCGTGAACTGCGCACTTCGCGACGGCATCATCACCAGAAATCGTCTCTACTGGCAGAACAGATCCGGCGGATTTTAGCCCCCTGTCTTCAGGGTGGGTGATAGCGAATGATGCCTAAAATTCGTTCAGCCGGTGCCGTTATCAACGCCAGAACGCCCCACTTTCGTGAGAGGCGCTCTCTGTCAGCGTTTCGAATTTTGCTGACGCCCATCGAACGTCAAAAGCAATCGTAAGCAGCCATCTGCACGGTCAAATCCTCAGGAGCAACATTCGCGAGTAAACAGTCTTACTTCTTGAGTGAAACCGTTTTGATATTCACGAACTCGTGGATTCCGAATTCGCCCAATTCTCTGCCGTAGCCTGAGCGTTTGATCCCTCCGAACGGGATTTCCGGTGACGATTTGGTGTAGTCGTTGATGAACACCATTCCTGATTCGATTCGACCTGCCAGTTTTTCAGCGAAGTCCAAATCAGTGGACCATAAACTGGCCCCCAATCCAAACTCGGATGCATTCGCAAGCTGAATAGCCTGCTCGATGCCGGAGAATTTCGTCACACTCGCGACTGGGCCGAATGTCTCCTCATCGAAAGCGGTCATCCCCGGCATCACGTCAGCAATGAGTGTCGGTTCGTAGTACCACCCTTTTCGATCCACAGCTTTCCCACCAGTGCAAAGGCGTCCCCCTTGTTCAATGGTCTTCTGCACCTGTTCGTGGATCTCGTTCCGAAGGTCTTCACGGGCGAGAGGTCCGAGTTGCGTTGCCTCCTCAAGCGGATCTCCGACTTTCATTTCCTTGAGAGCCGATTCCATCCCGTCAATAAACGCGTCATAGACCGATTCATGCACCAGAAATCTCTTTGCAGCGATACAACTTTGCCCGCAGTTTTGCATTCGAGCTTCGACTCCCTTACTGATCGCCAGTGGAAGATCAGCATCAGCAAAGACAATGAACGGATCTGATCCACCGAGTTCCAGCACGGATTTCTTCAGGTTCCTGGCTGCGACTTCAGCAATTGACCGCCCAGCCTGTTCGCTGCCCGTTAGCGTCACCGCTCGGATTTCCGGCCGACTGATCAGTTCCGGAAGCTTTTGAGAACCGACGACAAGCGTCTGAAAGACCCCGCTTGGGAAGCCAGCAGCAGTCATCAGGTCCTCAATTGCCAGCGCGCACCCAGTGACATTGGAAGCATGCTTCAGGAACCCGATGTTCCCCGCGAGTAACGTCGGCACAGCGAACCGAAACACCTGCCAGAACGGATAATTCCACGGCATGACCGCGAGCACACCGCCGATCGGATCGAAACGCACCGACTGACGAATCGATGGAAGATCTGAGATCTGGCGTGTGGCCAGTTGGTCCTCTCCGTGCAGCGAGTAATAGTCACAAAGTACAGCGCATTTTTGTATCTCTGCCCGGGCTTGAGCCAAAGGCTTCCCCATCTCGTTCGACATGAGCAGCGCGAGGCGCTCCTTTGAGTCTCTAATGACCGCCGCCAAGCGATGCAATCGCTCTGCTCGAAATTGAATTGGCTGACGAGACCAATCTTCGTAAGCAATCGCGGAAACGTTCAACGCTTGCTCGATCTGCACGCCGGACATCGGCTTAAATGTCTCGATGACCTGTTCGGTCGCTGGGTTCACAGACCGAAATGACGCTGCGTGATTTGACATGGGTCCCGCCTGGGAGAAAAAGAGTCGACCGTGAGTTCAGCCTCGGTCATCATATCACACGAGAGATCGGTGCAACAAAAGTGGGGCGACAGTATCGCATCCTGTCGCCCCACTTTTGACTTGTCGTGATTCGGATTCAAATTCGTCTAGAGTTGCGATTCATCGTACACAGTGCCGAGAATGCCTCCGAGAACTTTCACAAATCCGTCAGCGAATATCAGCGAGACCCGTACTCCGTTTTCGGTTGGAACCATTTCCAGTCGGATCTTGTCATTCCCGGCATTTAAGGTTTCTTTAATCAGCGACAACTTCGGGTCTTCCAGATCCTTTTCGTCCGCAAACTTGAGCCACTCTGAAGCGTGTAGCGAGATTTGCATCGGTGCCGCTGTACGTTCATCCCCGGAGGGTGGAGTCGCATGAACCTTATCAATGGCCCCTTCCATCGTTGTCAGAACGGAATCCCCTCCGAGGCCGATCCAAAGTGCTTGTGAGTCCGTCCCATAGTAGAAATCCGGAAGTCTACCAAAGACCCTAATAGCGCCTTCGTCGTCGTTGTCCTCCGGGAGCAACTTATGGAGCGTTGCCCCGTTGTAGGTGTGAGCATTGACCACCAATTTCGCGGTCGGATTCTTCCCTTGAATCTCCACGGTCAGATCACGAATCGCCGCACCGACGGCGTCTCCTCCTGTTACTTTGATCCCACCTAGCAGCACGAGATGGTCACTTGGCTGTTTGAGAAACTGAACGAACAAATCGATGTGTCCATCTTTCACGGTCGCTTGGAGCGCATCGATCAAACGGTCGGACGCGACGCCGCCAAGTTCTTTTTGGAGTCCCAGGCGCGCAGCTTTGAGAGTCCCCATCGCGGCCTTCTTCTCCCGTTTGTCGAGGTTGTAAGAAATTGACGCCTGAATCGGGGCCCCTTCCGAGAGGAGCGCGTCAAAGCTGGATTTTGTTCCCGGCATCGCCTTCAGGAATTCGGCGTATTCGCTATCAGGTGTCGCTTTGATGTCCATCTCGATCACGACATTTCTTCCGTCTTCGGTCGCGTCGAGTCCGAAGGTCACAATCTCAGCATCGCGGATGAATTGCTGAATGCCTTCACTCGCGCTCTGGTTATGGGCGCGCCTCATCTGGTAGGCGGCATCCGGTTCACGATCCCGTTGCTGCAACTGGGCAGTAAACTGCTGAGCCAAAAATGAAGACAGGACCTCTCGAATCAGAGGGGGCACACCACGCATGCGGGCGGAAAGTGCGACGTCGTATCGCTGCGTCAAATCGCTGGCGATGGTTTGAGGATTCGGAAGCAAACCTTCATTCAGGAATGTTTCGCCATTGGGAAACATGTAGGCAAAATCGTCTTGAAAAACGAGCGGTGTCGGTGACCGCTGTCCGGGATTGGCGATCTCGTAGCGATGCTCTTCTACCTCGGTAATGGGGGCAGGCCCTTTGCGCAACGTCTCGACGAGTTCAGCCTCGTCTGCGACAGGAAAATAGAGAACCATACGCGGGCGAGGCGGAAGCGATGGTTCCAGAAACAACATGTAGCCCATCGGACGCGTGCGATCGAGCCCAGCTAAGTCGCGGACGTGATCCTGCAGGATCGTATTGACAAACTCGATCATGTCCGGACGCCCCGCGTACTCGAACATATTTGAAATGTCTTTGAGGCTGCGTTCCGCACTCGCGATATTGAAGATGACCACCGGAATCAAGTCCGCTTTGACCGGCTTGTCGGGCACAGCAGCATCTGAGTCCTGGGCGGTGAGGGTGCGAGTCGCCCCAAAGCTCAGCAACAGTGCGAGTGCAAGGAAGAGAGTCTGAAACCGCCGGAGTGCGATGGGGGAGAGGTGCGACTGCTTTTGCATTGCGCATTCCATACTTGATCCGAGTTACGGACTGGTAACCGGACAGAAAGGGAATTCACTGAATCCGGTCAGCGAAAGTAACCGGAATGACTTCCAGAAATACCCCTCTCAGACGGACAGAGTTGCAACAACTGATGTTTTTTTGCGGAATTGTCTGAGACAAGAGAAGTGCTCAGCCAATTTAGATCGGCCTTGTGTCGGAGTCTGAGAAAACAAGGCGATCCAGCACAGTAAATACTACTGAGGGAATCCTCAAACACTCAGGAAATTCACACTAATTGACAACTTGCACATCGGAAGCGGGCAAGCAGGCCATGGTGTACAGTAGGCCCTGTGAATCGCAGTGAGCCTGGTAGCTTGCGGGGATCAGGGCAGCTGTCGCTTCATCCCACTCCAGAATGATCTTCAATTTTGCCCCTGTTCCGGAGGTTTCCAGAACAGTTCCTTTCCATCCACCAATCGGAAGGTCATCAAATTCTGGCATGTTCACACCAGCTAGAACTTGCACAATTTGACCAGCAGTCGGCTTGGGAGTCTTTCCCGGAGGCATTCGAAATCCTGTAACGAGAACTAGATGTGTGCAAATTGAATCAGTCTCAGCGGCGAACCGCTACAGCAGGGTAGCGTTCGCCCAAACCATACGTCAAACGGAGAACGGTTTTTGAATATGAAATTTCACAAATCCATTCAAGTTTCAAGACTTCCGTCTCGCTGAAGCTCTTTGCGTTACTACTTCCCCTTCTGCTCCAACTGGGCAGCCTCATATTCTGCAATCATCGTTGAATCGAGTACACAGCGAAATCCGTTATGGTAACTGCTGGAAGCCACATCACCATGACCTCTGGCCTGAGTGCGATATCCAGTGCAGTTGTTGACATTGCAGAGGAAAGACCCCCCACGCTGCACACGCTGCACGATCCCCGGTTGATAGGGATCGAAACTCTCCGCAGGACCTTTGGGGTTCCGACGCGGAGATCTCGAGTAGTAGTCAGGTGCGTAGTAATCGGAGCACCATTCCCAGACATTCCCAGCTAAGTCGTAGATTCCGATTTCATTCGGAGGAAATGACTTCACAGGAGATGTTCCAAGAAATCCATCCTGATTCAGCCTGTTCAAAGGGAACTCCCCCTGCCAGTAGTTGGCGAGGTACTTATCATCGTGGATCAATTCTCCTCCCCACGGATATTTGAGTTCTTTCCCGCCACTGCGTGCTGCGTATTCGAACTCAGCTTCCGTTGGAAGACGCTTGCCTGCCCATCGACAGTAGGCGTTCGCGTCTTCCCAGGCGATGTGAACAACAGGGTGGTCCATGCGATCATCAATGTTAGAATCGGGTCCATCGGGATGGCGCCAATCTGCGCCATCCACGATCTTCCAAACCTGATTTTCCCACAGCGGGCCATCCTGCACGAACTGATGTCGATCAAACTCCGGATTGAAGCAGAGCGACCCAGCGTTGATCGGTCCATCAGGCATTCCAGCGATGCTCAAGCCGCGATCTGCAAAGTCCTGCTTCGTCAGTTGTTTCTCAGCGAACGTGACATATCCGGTCTGCTCAACGAACGTAGCGAATTCGCGATTCGTGACCGGAGTGGCATCCATAAAGAATCCATCAATCTCGACGACGTGCGCGGGAAATTCGTCTTGCTTGATGCGATCGGGATTCGGTTTATTCGGATCAGGGATGAAGTCGGTCCCCATGACAAATTCGCCTCCTCGGACCCAAACCATGTTGGGGGGAGCAGCGATTGGGGCCTTGGTAACCAGCTTCGCGGCCCCCTCAGATGCTCCATCAAACGAGATGAGAGCGACCCCCACGACTGCTATGACCAGTGCGAGTGAAGCAACTACAGTAGCAACAGTTTTACTCATTCGAACAATTCGGGAATCAGCGTGAATTTGAATGCTCTGAACGTGTTGGGAACACCCCGCAAGCTTACGAAAAACACCACCCGTCTGGCAATTCTCACTGGCTTGCTCTTCTCGGACAATACGGCACTTCTCCTCTAAAATTATTCGCAACCCGCGAGGAATCTTGGATACAATGGGGACTATGAACGACGCTGTCCGTTTTCTGTTTTTTGCCACCCTTTGGTGTTCGACACTTAGTCCCTCAAGCTCCATTTTGGGGGGAGACGCTGCCTCATTAAAATACTATGGAGGGAGATCGCTTGCGGATTGGCGGATTTTCGTGAAAGAGCACGCCCTCTCCGACCTGGCGACCCCACAGACACTCAACGGGATGATCTCCGTTGTTCAGGACCCACAGGCACCTTGGGCAGATCGCAAACAATTTGCCGTCACTCTCGGAAGAGTCGGGCCGGCTGCTGCCTCCACAGTTCCGATCTTCATTCAACTGCTTGGTAACAATGAGTCCGATCGCGAGTCTGTTCAGAGTTTCTCGCTGAAGGCACTCGGACTCATCGGCGTCTCCGGCAATGCTGCGTTGCCAGAAGTACTCCACTTGGCGACAGACGAGCATTCTTCGTTTCTGATCCGTGCGACCGCGATGGAGACCGCAGCTCGAATTGGCCCGGATGCCCCTCAGACACTGTCATCGCTGATCCGAGTGATGCAGTCCGATCTGGAGCATCCAGTACCGCACTCAAAAAACGAGGTTCGTCGAGCAGCGGCAGAAGCAATTGCCTTGCTCGGTCCCATCGCAGGCCCTGCTCTCCCTGAATTGATGCGTGCTCTTCAAAGCGATTGGCCTCTTTTGCAGCGGAGTGCAGCGACTGCGATCGGGTCTCTCGGACCTCGTGGGGAGCTGGCGACACAATCGCTGACTGACCTCGTCCTCTTCGGTGAAGATAACGATGCACGAGAAGCAGCGGTCGACGCCCTCGGGAACATTGGCCGCCCTGCCATTTCAAGCCTCGAATTGCTTTTGAACGATCGCGAGTTGATTGTGCGTCGATTCGCCATTCGAGGTCTTCGCCAATCAGTCGATACACGAGGCGCGGTTCTGCTGCTGAGTCCTCTGCTATCCGATGATACGTCGATCATCCAAACGGAAGCAGCTGCAGCAGTTCTCAAACATCAACAGCAAGGCGATGCTCTCGACGTCCTTTTCAAAGGGCTGCAGAGTGAAGATCGGGAAGTCCGGATGACGTCATACCGCGGGCTGAAAGAGAATATGAATCGACTCAAACCACTTCAGCGACGTCTCGAAGAGGCTTTGGCATCGCCGGACATCCACCCGCAGACCAGAACGAGCATGAGGCACCTCGTTTCACAACTTGAAGACGACGAGTAATCCAGCATACGTGCTGGCGAGCCTGAACGCTCACTGAGAATTCCGTTCAACCAGATCGAGAGGGTCCATTCATGAAAATCGCCACGCCGCAAACGATGAAAAGTTGTTGCCTCTCGCTGATCACTCTGCTGTTGATGTCGCCGACGATGATTCAGGCACAAGAAAAGACGGTACTCAGCGGTGCCACGATTATCGATGGGACAGGTGCTCCGCCGCATGAAAACATGGTCCTCGTGATCAAGGGGCAGAAGATACTCGGGATCGTAAGTCCCGAAGAGGCTCCGCAAGACGCCATCACAATCGACCTTTCGGGCAAGACGATTATCCCGGGCCTGATTTCTGCTCACTCTCACGTGGGGCAAGTCAAAGGGGCTACACGTGCCAATGAAAACTACTCTCGAGACCTGATTATCCAACAACTCAAACAGTTCGAAGTGTACGGGGTCACAACGATTGTTGCACTGGGGATGAATCAGGATCTTTTCTACGCTGTCCGAGAGGATTCGCGCAACGGAAAGATTTCCGGGGCAGACCTGTTTGGGGCCGATCACGGAATGGGAGCGATCGAAGGTCAGCCAGCGATTCCTCCCCTCCCAAATGGTGACAGCATCATCGACAGGCCCCGCTCAGCGGAAGATGGCCGAGAGCGGGTACGACAGGCCAAACTTCGCGGTGCGGATTTCATCAAAATCTGGGTCGACGATGCGCAAGGGACATTGCCAAAACTTGATTTTGAAGTGTACTCAGCCATTATCAATGAGGCCCATCAGCAGAATTTAAAGGTCGCGGCCCACGTGTTTACCCTCACAGATGCACAGTCTCTGGTGGATGCTGGGGTCGACATCATCGCTCATGGTGTGCGTGACCAACCAGTCGGTCCACACTTCATCGCCTCAATGAAGTCCAAAGGAGTGTGGTACATTCCGACGCTGTCGCTCGATGATTCATTCTTTTTGTACGCAGACCGACCTGAAATTTTGGAAGACAACTTTATTCGAAATGGACTTAGCCCCGAGTTGCTCAAGCAATTTCAGGATCCGGACTGGCGGGCAAAAACCAAAGCAGCCCCCGCAACCCTCAGGGCACGCCAATCACTCGAAATGAACCAGAGAAATTTGGGCTTGCTGAACGATGCGGGGGTAAAAATCGGCTTCGGTACCGATTCTGGCGCGAATCCATTGCGTGTTCCAGGAATGATGGAGCACCGAGAACTGCAATTGATCGTTCAGTCTGGAATTTCTCCTCAGGAGGCTATCCTGATGGCGACCCGCAACAGTGCAGAACTTCTGGGTCTGAGTGATCGTGGAACAATAGCGACGGGCAAGCTCGCGGATCTTGTCGTCCTCGACGAGAACCCGCTCACCGAAATCACTCTCACTCGAAATATTCACTCTGTTTGGCATCGTGGGAAGAAAGTGAACGAACACATTTCTGACCTTCAGCGACGATAGGGCAGCTACTGAAATTTCCGGGATGACTCGATCGCCACGAACGCCTTCATTGCAGGGGAAATTTCAAATTTATCAATCCAGCGTGTGCGATGATTTCGATGACGCTTTTCCGCAACCGTTTTCCGAATGCAACATCCTAAGGGGACTGGCACCCTTCCCCGCAGAGTACAGCATCTTCGACGAATCAGTCTTTCGCTAACGATCACGGAAAACCGTCGTTTTCTTGCGTTTTTCTGCGGTATCCATGGCCAAATCGATGCCACGAGACTGCTCGTTTCCTCACTGATCAAAACCGGGAAACTCCGAATTTTCGTTGATGGAATTGGTGCTGAACGGAAAATTCCCCGGAATACTCCTCGGAAGATTCCAGATCTCTCGTTATAACGGATCCAAAGAATTTCCTTCCTGAAAGCCTCTCCTGAGAGACCATCTCGAACACCCTCGTGGTGCTCCAGGCTGATCGGGCTCGATCTGGATCACATGGAATGTCGAATCTCATACAGCGACTTATGACGAAGGACGGCACGCCCATGATTGGGAAAGTGCGTCTCATTCGGGAATTAGGAAGCGGTGGGATGGGGGTCGTTTACGGTGGCTGGCACACCGTTCTGGATATTCCTGTCGCTGTCAAATTGCTGAAAGCGACCGCTGGAAATAAAGCTGCAAATTCCCGCTTTCTTCAAGAGGCGCGCATCTGCGCAGCCATCGATGATCCCGGGTTAGTGAGGGTATTCGACTTCGACCAAATCGATGTCGGTGCCTATTTGATCATGGAGTATGTCGCTGGTCGCAATCTGGAAGAAGTCGTCAATTCCATCGGGCCAATGAGCGAATCGGAAGTCCTGTCTTTGCTCCGAGACATGGCTGTCACACTCATTGCTTTGCACAAGATTGATGTTGTCCATCGAGACATTAAGCCATCCAACCTGATGCTCCGAGCGGAAGATGGCCGAACAAAGCTAACCGATCTGGGCATCGCTAAAGTCAACAGCGCTGACGCTGCACCACAGTCAACAGGTGTTGCTGGAACGCCTTCGTTTATGAGTCCGGAACAGTTTCTGGACCCAGCGAGCGTCGGCTCTGCCTCTGACTTTTTCTCATTGGGCGCTACAGCCTTCTTCTTGTTGACAGGACGCCGCCCCTACGACAGCGAGACGCTGGTGGGGACGATGAAAAAAATCTGCGAGCAACCGCTTCCCATCGCGGAGCTTCAACAAAGTAGTATCAGCGAATCGACGATCAAGCTGCTGATGGACCTCACAGAGAAGTCGATTTCAAAGCGAATTTCCACGAGTCGCCAGCTACTCACCAGACTCCCTCCTACTTCGATTCCGTTCCGAACAACGACGCTCAACGGCGCCCGCCCGCGTAAGAAACTTCAACGCGATGACGTCGCTTCATTCAGGACGGACGATCAATCAAGTTCTCCGCTGAATCGAACAACTCATTCACAATCGAATGAGCACGGGCAAACAACCATCTCGTCAGCGACTTCACGATCACTCTTGATCTGTAAGTGTCTCCAGAACGACTTCATCGGCCCGATTAAAGAGAACGATCCGCTCCCCAATAAGCTCCATATCGGCCGTCAGGAATCGTTGCGAATTGTTGGCGAAGATCCCGCCACGGGTCCACTTGTCACCGCACTTTCCGCGTGTGCTGCGACTGAACAGATGCGAATTGTGCACATCCGTGATTGGCATGACCCGGATGACCCCAAACAACAACCAGAACTTGAATTCTTTGGACCGCACTGCATTGTTGGAACGCACGGCGCGCAATTCGTCGATGCGGTCGAAGCATTCAGTCGTGATCGCGGACGATCTGCCGTCGTCGACGCGACCGGAATCAACGACTTCGAAGACACTCCGTTCGAAGCGACTCTCGATGCGCTCGTCGAAGATGCAGATCGGGCAACGATGCCCGTGGGGGTAATCGGAGTCTGGACGAACGTAAAAGTTCACTACTTGCTTTACGACCTCAAAACGCGAGCCGGATTTCAAAATCTGGCAACATGTTCGAAATTGGTCGCAGCCCCAAACATGCAAGAGCACGAAAATGCTCTTCGTCAGCTACAAACTGTCCTTGGGGTGAAAGTCTTCGATGAAGTCGAGGACTTTTTGAAGTTCCTGAACGCCGGTCCCGCGACCAACATTGAATCAAATTCTTCAGACGCCAGCTTTGCAGACGGGATTGACCTCGCTGCAACGCTCGTTGGGGAAACAATCAGCCTGTAAGCCCCCAGACGAGGGACATCTGAAATTCTCTCCTCGTCAGCAGATCGGCAAATCTTCGGACTCGGCAATCTCGTTGCTCAAGCGCTGCTCGAGTACGCGACTCTATCGGAGGAGAGACCAGTGGGCCACACGCTCCGCTGAACGACCAACATGGTTGTACCGCGCCTGAGCGAATGACTTTCCACATCTAACTACCGACGGCACTTTGAGCGACCACCAACCCCGCCGACGGTGAGCGACCTGCCAGAATTTGAGCCAGGTGCATCACGGCAATCGGCTTTTTCTGGCGGCGCAACAAGCCTTCCAGGTGCATTAAGCAGGACATATCGCCCGCAGTGATGATCTGGGCTCCAGCCTGTTCGTGATCCTGAATTCGATCATTCCCCATCATGCAGGAAACAGCCTCTTCAGCGACGGCGAACGTTCCCCCGAACCCGCAACATTCATCAGGCCGGGTTAACGGAACCAGCTCCAGGCCTTTCACGAGATTCAGAAGGGTGACCGCTTTATTCTCGCGAACTTCCATGCGCTCGGAACAACCTCCAAGTCGCAAATCACGCAATCCGTGGCAGCTATTGTGAAGTCCGACACGATAGGGGAACTCAACTCCGAGATCCTGAACCTTCAGGACATCGACCAAAAACTGCGAAAGTTCCCACGTCTTCTTTTTCACGCTGAGATAGCCTGCATCGTCTTCAGGGAGAAGTGTTTCGTAGTGATGAGTCACCATGGAAACGCAACTTCCGGAAGGACAAACGATGTGATCGTACTGCTCGAAAATGTCGACGAACTTTCGAGCAAGGGGGGCTGCATCCGACCAACATCCCGTATTGGCCATCGGCTGACCGCAACATGTTTGCGCTTCTGGGAACTCGACTTCGCAACCAAATCTCTCGAGCAGGTCGACCGTCGCCAACCCAACGTCTGGATAGAACTGGTCAACGTAACAAGGTATGAATAATCCAATGCGCATAGGAGCAGTTCAGTTCGCAAAGTCACCGAGTACACAACTTTTACTCACCGGAAATTTTACAGTCCCGAGAGTGGCATACCGAAAATCGACCAATGTAATTTAGCGAAATGTACGGATCGAAAAACTCAGAAGCGAAGAATTCCCGGTCAATCTGGAAATTCTCCCTGAATCTGACCCGACGGCCAGTAGTTCAGCCAGCACCATTTGGATCTTCAGAGAATGGAGCCGTAACAGGTTCAGCGAAATCAAAAGCAAAAATCTCATCAATACCGGCGGTCCACGGGAGCGGTGCCCGCTTCCCTGCGAGCACTTCGAATTCTTGAGCGATACGACGTTGTGCTGATTCCGCCGCCACACACATCGCAGCTGGCCAATACTGACGTGTTCTTCGATCGGAGACTGACCACGGTCCCTGAGAGACAACGACCCTTGCGAGAGGGAAAGTTTCCAGGAGTCCACGAATCTCTTCCGGAGAATATTCATCAGACCAGTGCTGAAGCACTAGAAGCAGTTCTGCTGGGAGATTGGACTCAATCGCAGCGCCGATCGACTCGAATCGATGGGATGAATCGACCTGCGTTTCAGCTGAAGCCACAATGTGCTCGACTCCTTCCGTCCGGCCAATCACCAGAAGCTTCAAGATTCTTCCTTGTGTTGGCTACGTTGACGGAGGAGTTGAAGCTCTTCGACAAAATCGTTGACATCCTGGAACGATCGATAGACCGAAGCGAAACGGACGAATGCAACTTGATCGACCCGGCGTAGCTGCTCGCACACTTTTTCCCCAATGAATCGGGATGGGACTTCCCGCTCAAACGTCTCGTAAACCGAGGCTTCCACGCCGCTCAAGATCTGCTCGATCTGATCAGGACTGATCGGGCGTTTGTAACAGGCTCGCTCCAAACCAGTACGCATTCTTTCGCGATCGAACGGCACACGACTGCCGTCTTTTTTGATCACCTTGAGCGGAGACTCTTCCATCTTTTCGTAAGTCGTGAACCGTCGACCACAATGCAAGCACTCGCGGCGGCGGCGGATTACGAATTCCTGACTTCCTCGGGAGTCGACAACTTTGCTTTCACCCTCCCGACAAAATGGGCACATCATGAGTTTGATTCGCTCCGTGAAGAGTATCCGCATTCGACTGAATCAATTGAAAGATTGCCCGTTCTCTCAATCATCGTTCCAATTCCGAAGTTCGTGGGCAGCAGCGTCGATCATACCAGATTACTCGAAATTTACCTGCTCCGGGTCGACGTCGATCTGGAAACCGCGTCGTTCAGCGCCTATTTTCCAAGTCCGTCCAGACTTTTCTGCAACTTGGTTTTGATCTTGTCTTCCTGTTGCTGCATTACGTTCTCGACCGCTTTCCTTGAACCGTCCCCGAGAACCTCGACGACTTTCCCTTCAAGCACGCCGACCTGCTTCACATCCAAGTCCTTCAATTTGATCTGAACGTCTTTTACTTTCGGCCGAAAATCAATGCCGGGAAGCGGACTGTTGAGATCAAATCGGACAGTCGGGGAGGTCTCCAGAAGGAGCTTCATCTGGATTTTGGCGTTCGAAACCGAAGTCCCGTTGACTCCTTTCACGCCATAGGTCCACCAGACGAACGTTGCCTCGCACCGCGCCTTGAGATTGATGACGATTTCAAAGGGAATGCTTCCTGACTCAGTCGGGTCGAGTTGATTGATTTCAACATCGAACGTCTCTTCAGGGCGAATCAGAGAGACTTTGTAGCGGTGCCAGATACCGTGCGGGACTTCTCGCTCCCGCTTCGAGATCCTGGTTCCCCGAATACGGAAACCATCGAAACGGTCCACAGTCCCCCGCCAGTTGCGGTTGTCTTCGTATTCCTCCTTCATACTTTCGAGAAGGAGATATCGAAGAATCTCCCCAAAAGTCTCAGCAGAAGCGGCGGTCTTTACCTTCTGTTCTGTAGATGGGAGCTGGACCACTTTCAATTCGGAAGCGGAAAGTTGCGATGCCTGACCGGAGACCATCAAAACCACCCAAACTAAATAGCGAAACGGGAGAGCAAGCTCTCCCGTTCGATGATGTAGGGATTTCATCCTCATCAGAATCTCGTTCGTGGGCCGCTAGTTCGCATCCCACCACCAGCGACCGACTGGCAGTTCGGGTGCTTTCGCATTATCGGCGACACCGACGATTTCTGTCGACTCCAGATTCAGGGCTGGGTCTTTCGCAATAGTAGCCAAGTCGGCGCGGACGCCACCTGCCACTTGCAGCACAACGTCCTTACCATTGAAGACACGGTGGTTTACGACCGATTCAGTCTTCTTTGGAGCGGGGCGTCCAAACGGCTGGTATTCTCCGTCCGCTGCAAACACGCCACGATCCCAGTTCGCTTGAACGTCAAGTTCATTCTGCTGAATGATCGCTGCCACGAGAGCCAGATCGAAAATTCCCTGAAGATCGGCGAACACAGGATCCTGTTTCGCCAATTCCTGATAGTGCTCTGTGAAGTTGGCTGCAAACTTACGATTCACGGGCTCAGAGTTGCCTGTCGCAATTCGCTCTCCACCAGCATTGAGGAACTGATTTTCAGACAGACATTTCACGCCTGATCCACAGATTTCATAGGCATTGCGGTCGGCCGAATGCTGAACCGACTCATACTGCATTGTCATCCACCAGCGAAGTGCATCCAGGCTTCCGGAAGCGAGCGATGGATCTTTTGCAAGGAGTTCGAAGTAATCTGGGATATTCGATCCCCCTTCGAGTTTGCCAATCCCAATCAACTTCATGCGGTAGTCTGCTTCGACCATCACGCGAGCAATGCGGCTATCTCCCGGAACTCCGAAGACGGTGATGTCCTGAGTTCCAAGGACGTTTCCGACTTTGGTCGCCCAGCTGCGAACGCCAGCAGGACTGAGTGGTCCCTTGGCCTGCGATTCAGCGACGAACTCCATGACCTTCTTCAGATTTTCCTGTTTCGGGTCAATTGAGCATCCGAATACAGACTGCCCTTCAGGGCTGAATGTTCGAAGAACTGTCACCAAGTCTTCGAGTTGCAGAGTAGGACGACCGGATACCTCTGAAACGGGCATCCCCTGTGAGTTGTAGGTCCAACCAGAGGCAGGACCACCGATCACGATTTCATTCTGCTCAGGGTAAACGAAAACGTATTGAATTTGTGACAGGCCAGCGAGTTGCTTCATCGACTCGACAACTGGCTTCCCTTCGGCGACGCGTCGAGCCACTTCACGCTCGAGGCGAGTTAGAGAAACCAACCGGAGTTCCGATGGTTTAGACATTTCCTCGTTGAGTGCAGCGACACGAGCCTTTTGCTCGACCGCATTCACACGACCCGTGCGGTCTTCACGAGACTCACGCGTAAGAATTCCGTTTGGATCGACTTTAATACCACTTGTGAACTGTGAAAGACTTCCCCCTTCACCATCATCCATTTGCCAAAGGACGTCGTCGCCTCCCGTGGTCATGATGAGGTTGATCAATTCACTGAAGTTCGCTCCCCCGCTGACGGTCTCTTCTCGAGCCATTTGTGTCGCGGATTCAAGGCGCGAACGCCCAGATGTCATCTGGTTGAACAAACCGACTTGCTGTGCGACTGGAACCTGCTTCTCTTCTTCAAACTTCGCGAAGAGAATTCGCTGGAGCATCTCATCTCGCTTGGCGTCTTCTGACTGAGCAGCGAGGTCGGTGGCTGCTCCAAATTCACCAGAGGCGAGAAATGCCTCGAAGTCATTGTTGACAGCTGCTGTTTCAGCAGCGTGAGCACCAGTCGAAGCGAAGAGTGCTGCAGTTCCCAGCAAACCCATGCACAGGGATTTGATTGACCGCTGCCCGGCGGAAACTGGCTGCATTGCGCGACGAACCTGGAACATTATCAGATGCCTCCACAGAGACCGCTATTGATGAGTATAACGGACCCTCAACACATCATGTGTGCGAGAATCCATCACTCTTAGGATCGTCTTCTGGACTCTCAGCGTCAAGAAGATTCAGAGTTTTCCCCCCTGTTACATTACGGAGTGCTGTTCTGGTCGAAAGAATACGAACAGCCGGTAAAATAAACCTGTCAATTGTCTGGATCGCGCCAATCACGCCGATCAAGCCTACAATTTGGACTCTTCCGTCTGTGCGAAACAGACCGGTTATACCCCCTTCAAGTAAACTCCCTGAGACCAAGTCGCCCGTAATCAATGCCAGAACTCCCTGAAGTGGAAACGATGGTTCGTGGAATTCGCTCCCAGATGGAGGGCGCACGAATTGAAGATGTCATATTGCCGGAATGCAGTTGCCGTCCCATTCTCATGCAACCGGAGTTCCCGGAAATCCGGAATCTCGTTACTGGTTCTTCGGTAAAGCGTGTTTTCAGACGAGCAAAACGGGTTGTCATCGAACTGGATCATGGCCTCAGCTTTGTCATTGAACCGCGAATGACAGGCTTAATGATCGTCGACTCTCCTCCTTCCCAACAGCACCTGAGATTTCAATGGAAATTACGACGGGGCAAGAAAAAGGGGGCGGTTTGGTTTTGGGACCGCAGAGGACTTGGAACGCTTCGACTCCTATCGGATCAGCAAATGCTCGATCTGCTCGGCCCCCATGTTCTTGGCCCCGATGCACTTGAAATGAATATCGCTCACTGGCGTGAGCGCCTGAGTCGAACCCATCGCCCTGTGAAAGTTGTCTTGCTTGACCAGAAGATGGTGGCGGGGATTGGGAATCTTTACGCCAGCGAAATTCTTCACAGGGCCGGCATCCACCCCGAGTGCGTTGCCTCTGAAATCTCTACATCCAAGATTCGCAGGCTTCACGCTGCGACACTGGAAATTTTGTCGGAGGCGATCGAGTACGAAGGATCCACGCTCGGGGACGGCACCTACCGGAACGCACTCAACAAAGATGGGGGATATCAGAATAAACATCGCGTCTACGCGAAAGCAGGAGAAACCTGTCCGACCTGTTCGCGTGGAAAAGTTCAACGGATCGTCCAGGCCCAGCGCAGCACTTTTTTCTGCGGGATTTGTCAAAAGAAATCGCTTCGATGAAATAGCAATCAGAGCGACTGACACAAGTGGCGCCTACGAGTGTATGGCGTTGTGGCGCCGATAAATGCAGCGTTTGAAAGAGATTTTGCCACCACACGCCGGCACACACCCCTCAAACAGGGGCTAGGAGTTCGTTTTTGATGCTGGGAGTGTTTGTCGCCCCCCTAACGTTCCGATTCTCGCAATTTCCTGTCGGAGACGTTCTGTCTGAACCATCATTCTTGCAAGATCGGCGCGCTGATGCTCGAGTTGCCGCGTCGCTGCTTCCAATGCGGGAAACAATCCTTGCCCGAGTCGGGATTCGACAAGACGGGTGATCATTTCATTGACACTCGAGGAGAGCCCACACTGAACCCGGCGCGTGAAACTTGCCACCAGTCCCCCGCAAATCAACAGCAGAAACAATCCTGCAGCGAGGTAGAAGTCGGTGGTGAGCAACGGGATCGAGTAAAAAAACGAATCAAAAAAGAAGTTCTTCCCGACTCGATAGAGCACAAACGCGAGGAACGAAATCAGTATCAATTCATACCAGATACGAACTGAGAATCTGGAATTCTTAAGAGCCAGATCCTTGATCGTGACGTCGATTTTCTGACTCGCATCACCGGCAAACTGATCTTCGATCAGCACAGCTTGTCGGCGAAGATCCTCCAGCGAGTGTCGGAGATCGCCTTGAAGTGCCAGTCCTGCGGCCGAAACGTGACCGTTCATGACAATTTCGGCTTCTCGAAGCATGGCGTCGGTCAACCCAAATTGACTGACACGCTGAAGTGACGCGGCACTGGCTTCCTCTTTACGACGCCCTTCGAGCCAGCGGACACTTTGAACAGTTCCCAGAATTGCCAGTTGGGCAGTGCTGCGGACCCTGAACAGTGCCGTGGAAGCCAAAATGCTCCCAAGGCCGTTATAAGCGCGTAGCACGGTCGAAAACGGACTCATTCCCCAGAGATCGATCACTTCACCGATCAGCCGACGCTCCCACAATCGATGGCTGTTGAGGAGCTCTTTCTGGAACTCCTTCGCCATCTTCTGGCCCATTTCCGCGCGCTGAGACACGAGCGCACCCTGAAGTTGGGTGATTGCCGGTTGCTTTTCGTTCAGTAGTTCCTGACAGCGTCCAAGTCCCGCGTGAAGCAGTTCCAACAGATTCAGTCGACGGATGCGAACACGCTCGGATGCTCCCAACTTGTTCCGCAACAGGTCAATCAATTGCCCCATCTCACCGGAAGCCGCGCGACCTTGTTGCTGCTCTTTTAATGCCCGTTGAGAGTCGACGAAGAAAATCTCCGGAACTTCGAAATCGTTGCTGAGAGTCGCCTTCCAGTCTTCCCGAATGTCTGAATCGAGATCGGCATGTGTCTGAACAAAAATGATCCGACAGCCGTTCGCGGCGCTCTTTAATTCATCTGCGACGCGCGCAGAGCGATATTTCTGTTGTGTCGAGACGTACAGCAACACGTCGCAATAGGGGAGCAGCGCTCTGAGCCGATCAACATTCGTCCCCGGGGAATCTTCTTCATTTGTATCGGGGTCGGGGCAGTCCAGAAGAATGACATCTCGCAGTAAATCCGCATCCCGATGAACGATTTCTACTTCGCTGAGCGGAAGCCCAGTCACAGTCAGATCTGTTTGAGGATGTGCAATCAAGACGGGACGATGGGTCGTCGGGCGCTGGCGTCCAGAACGACTCACTTCTTCGCCAACCAGCGCATTCACCAGTGAGCTTTTCCCTGTTCCGGTTCCTCCGAACGTCGCAACGACCAAAGGGGTTTCCAGCCGGTATTGCAACGACTCCACGCGCGAAAGAACTCGTCGCAGCAGAGATTGACCGAGCCGCACCTGTTCCCACGACGAGGTCTGATCCATCCATCGATCGGCCTGATGACGCAGGTCATCAATCGAGGAGAGCAATTCGAGATGAAGAACTTCTGACTTTAACATCAACGCTCTTTACCGTTGGAAAACGAAATTGCCCTGCCTAAATGATAAACACTTTGCCGCACGAATTCGGAGTCGATCCAGTTGTCTACGCTTTGCGCAAAAAGGGAGAAACAAGGTTTTGTTGCACGAATTTTATAAGATTTTCCAGAATGCAACTCGACGCTCGGTTCTCCCTCTCATCTCGCCGTTTTGTCCTGGAGATTACCCCAGATTCAGATCGAGTCGAACCCATTGTTCGGTTTCACTCGACTCCAACACTGCGTCAGCGACCGCCTGAGCCTTTGCTCCATGATCGAACCCTGGAACGGCAGGTCGGTCTTCCACGATCGCAGAGACAAGTTCGTACACGAGGTCGTAACGGAACACGGTACTTGGAATTCCCTCATGTGGTGCACGTGGGCTGCCGGGAATGACCAGAAATTCATCTGGGACAGGCATCGGCTCCATCGACTGACCGCTCTTCCCGACCATAATCACATTGGGATCCTGAAGCCGATACACTGCGGACCCTTCGGTTCCGTTGACTTCCGCCCATTCAGCCCCCACACCATTGTTGTGGTAGCCTTTCATGACGGTGCTCCCTTCCCAGACTCCGACTGCACCGTTTTCGAATCGTCCGATCAGAGATGACCAATCGTCAACTTCAGAAGGAGCGCATTGCTTCCCGTCCGCAGTTTCGGTTCGTGGACAGAACTGAGCGACCGCCCCGCAAATCGACTTCAGCGGTCCCATCAGGTCCATTCCCAGATCGATACGGTGAATCGTCATGTCGAACAGGTCACCGGCTCCCGCACGTTCCTTATACTGGCGCCATCCCCAACTTGTTTCCGGCCAATCGAGAAATCGTTGGCTGCGGAAATGTCGCGGCTCGCCGAGTAGCCCTGACTTCACAAGGTGACGCAGGTACCGCATCGAAGGAGCAAACCGGTAAGTGAACGCAGTCATGTGTTTGACGTTGTTCTTTTCAGCTGCCTGATACATTTCTCGCGACTGTTCATAATTCAATCCGAGCGGCTTTTCGCACATGATGTGCTTGCCAGCAGCAGCGGCCGCCAGAGCAATCTCGTAGTGAGTATCGTTGGGAGTGGCGATAATCACCGCGTCCACATTCGGGTCAGCAACAAGATCGTTGTAATCAGTATAGAGTCGGTCAATTCCCCAATCTGCACGGCGTTTCTGGAGAAGTTCGTTGTTCGGATCACATGCCGCGACCAATTCGGCGCGTGGGTCCACCCGAATTCCCGGAACGTGATGAAAGTCTGAAACCGCGCCCGCACCAATGATACCAAAGCGAACTTTTTGCATGACCTGCTCAGAGCAAGAGGAATTAGTCGATTCATGAACTGTGATAATCTGTAGTTATAGATTCCATCCGCTCACGACAGAAGCGACGACCGATTTGAATCCCGATCTTTGTTGCCCTGAGGTTTGTTCATCGAAACTCCCCCGTTTCAATGGATCTCTCCAGATCTCCACAGAATTGTTTCATCGCTGTCCGATGTTCGGTGGATCGATTTTCTGGCCAAGAACCGACATAATCAGATTTTCGTAGACTGATTCCTAGACTGATCTGTTATGAACTTTCATCGCGGTGTCGAAAGTAGGACCGATTCCCCAAGTCGAGGCAACCTCATGATGACTCTGACAAACTTCGCCAAGTTAATCGCTGTATTGGCCGTTTTGGGAACAACAGCGACTGCGAACGATTGGTCACAGTGGCGCGGGCCGAACCGGGACGGAAAAGTGGCTGCAGCGACGGCCGTTACGAATGATGCGTCAATTGAGGAACTGTGGTCAGCGGAAGTCGGGACCGGGTTTTCCTCCATCGCGATCTCAGGTGATCGAGTCGTGACAAGCGGGAACGTTGATGATGAAGACACGATTTTCTGTCTGAGTCGCGCCGACGGGTCAGCTCTGTGGAAGCACTCGTACCCTGCCCCGCTCGATCCGAATCTCTTCGAAGGAGGACCGACTGCAACACCGACCGTTTCAGGAGATTCTGTATTTGTCATCAGCCGCAAGGGGGAGATTTTCTGCCTTGAGATTGGGTCTGGCGAGGTCCGATGGCATACACAGGTTCCGGAGGAAGTTCGTGATCACGTCCCAGCCTGGGGCTTTACAGGTTCTCCACTTGCCCATCACGACACCGTCATTTTCAATGTCGGAAGTCACGGGCTGTGTCTGAAAAAGGAAAATGGGGAAGTCGTCTGGAAGTCGGACACCTCTGAACTTGCGGGCTACACCTCTCCGATTCTGATGAAGACTGAGAACGCAGAACTGTTGCTGATCGAATCTGAAAAATCATTGAAGGCTGTCGATCCTGCGACAGGTGAACTTTCCTGGTCTCATCCCTGGATTACGCGTTACGGAATCAATGCCGCCGATCCTTTGGTCGTTTCCCCAACTCAGGTGGTTCTGACATCCGGATATGCAAAGGGGGCCTCGCTGCTGAACATCAAAGCGAATGGAGCGGACGAAGTCTGGCGAAGTCGTAGCCTCCGCTGTCAGATGTCCCCCGGGGTGTTGGTCGACGGGTTTATTTACAGCAATGATGGTGACGCCGGGCAGGAGTGCAAACTCGTCTGTGTTGACGTATCGACCGGGAAACCAACCTGGACTCAGGACGGGTACGGGTCCTGCTCCATGATTGCCGTTGGACAGCAACTCTTTCTTCTCTCTGAAGGGGGAGAACTGGCGATCATCGAAGTGAACTCCAAGGAACACCAACTCGTCGCCAAGTTCCCGATCCTCACAGGAAAATGCTGGACCCCTCCTGTCTATCAGGATGGCACCCTCATCGCCCGCAATGCGGTCGGTCAGGTTGTGTGCGTCAAAATCAATCCGCAATAGGTGACATCGGCTGCAGGAAAATTCGACGCATCTTGACCTGGCGAGCACGAACAATCTGTCAGGATTCGGATTTGTTCAACTGAATGGATTTGAAAACTCGGATCACGCTGAGCAACGCGACAAACAGTCCCAACGACAGTCCTGCGATGATCAGCATGGATATCGGATCTCCGAAGAACCGACGCACCGCAAATGAAGCGGCGCGATCTCGAGTGTCGCTCGCAGTCATTCCGAATTCTGCCATCCAGATGAATCGCCAGCTGAAAAGCACGATCATCGAAGCAAAAGCGAGAAAAGGTCCGTAGGGAAGAGCAGCCCGATTTCCGCGCAGTCGTTCGAACCCGCCGATGCCGATTGCGAGAAGTGGAGCGAGCAGCACAGCGACAACTGTCGGTTGCCATCCCATATATGCCCCGACCATTCCCATCAGCAGGACATCTCCGGAGCCGAGTGCATTCATTCCCAGAATTGCAGATCCAATCCAGCGAATGAGCCAGGTGCTGATCACTCCAACCGCCAGTCCAGCCAAACTCCACGCCACCCCGTGAAGCTGAGGATAAGACGCCAGCCATGCTGGAATATCGGGACCGCGAAGTTGCGGAATTTCCGCATTCCAATCGACCCAGACATGGGCCAATTGAAACTGTCCAGAGACTGCCGCGCCAATAATCGCAATGGCTCCCCCGATCCACCAACACCAGTCGAGAATGAAGTAGGTGCGGAGGTCCGTTGCGGTGATGATTAGCAAGAGCGTGATCATCGAGAGATAGTAGATCACTCGAAGTTGTCGCCATCCTTCTGCCGGGATGACCTCAGGCGTGCTGAGCGTTCCCAAGGCAAGACTGCACCACACGAACAACGCTCCGACGAACAACCCGAGAATGCCGAACGTTGTCGGCCAACGGCCTGCAGGAAGCTCAAGATCCCGCATCGCCCTTCGAGTCCCCCAGAAAGTGAAGATTCCAGTCAGCGCACCGAGGACCGCAATCAACACAGGGACTGGAATGTCACTCACAAATTCCAACAACGCGGTCGACTCCAAAAATTCGATTTTGTATGTTGCGAAAAATCTATGTCAGACGAAGAGAGCGATTCAACTCCCAAGCTCGCATCGATTTGGCAGCGACTGATGTCTGTTAGCGTTTCACCACTGTTACGACATGTCGACTCAGCCAAAATCAGACAAGTCCAAGGTCTTCATAGATTGCCGAATTAAAATCGCGGAACCGGGCATTGTGAACATCATCTCCGGGCATCCCATTCGCAATAGCCGTGACGACCAGTCTCGCTTCAGGATCTGCAAAACCGATTGAGGATTGCGATCCCCCGTGGCCGAAAGAACTCTCTGAGGCGTACCGCCCGAATCCGTAGGGAATGGTGTCAGCCCCATATCGATTGGAGTTGATAATCAGTCCAAGTCCGAAATCGACAGTATGCTGAAAAGTAGCATCAAACTCGCCATCGCGTTGACGATAGGTCATCATCGCAACAGTTTCCGGAGCAAGAATTTCCTGTCCCTCCGCCGATTCTCCTTCGCGAAGCAACATTTCGTAAAAGAGTCCAAGTTCGCGAATCGGCCCTCGCATTCCCCCGCCCGGGTTGGGGTGCACACAATACTCCGGAGTCATTCTCGGGACTGGAGTCAGCACCCCGCCTTTTGATGTGTAAATCGTCCCCAGCATGGGTAAAGCCTGGTAAAAGTCGTGCTCGGAAATTGCCATCCAACTTTCATTCATGCCAAGCGGCTGAAGAATGTCTTCCAAGACAATGCACTCGATACGGCGACCTTGAGGGTCGACCCGCTGTAAGATCTCTCCGAGAATAAACCAACTGCGTGCTGGATCGTAACCAGCGGTAATCCCTTCGCCTCGATCTCGTTTTTGTGGTGATTGACAGATTTTCTGAACAATCTCATCCCACGATTTCTGCGGCCATCCGGTGGCGATTGGCTTAAGACCCGCGGTGTGCATCAGCAAGTCTTCGAGTGTGATGGCCTCTTTTCCGGCCGCTGCGAATTCCGGAATGACATCCGCGACGGGTCGATCCAGTTGCAGAATTCCCTTCTCCACACGCTGCATGATCGCGGCAGCGGTAATCGGCTTTCCTGCGCTGAACCACGGGAGAATGATATCGGGTGTGAGCGATTGCCCTGGCTGATCCTCACCCCACGCAAACTGAGCAACCGTCTGAAAATTTTTAGAAATGTAGACTTCCATTCCCAAGTGCAGGCCAGAATCAATCCCTTTCTGAATCTCTCGGCAAGTCTGTGGGAGGAGTTCTTGAGGAGGGTAAATCATGGTCGAGGACTTCAGTCAAATTCAAAGGGAGTTCGCGAACTCAATTATGTTCGCCCGATGAGGGGGCTGTCGACTTCAACATCGGGAAATGAATGAAGATTCCTGCGAAGCATCAGATGATGCATTGATTTGCCCTGAGGCGTTGTTAGTTGATCATGCATTCCAACCGGTGCTCGCCGAATTTGCCCACCATCCTTTCTTCACTGCAGTGATTCCAGCTATCCTTTCCAGCAGTAGACATTCTCCAACCCGTCATTCAAAAACCTCACTCCTGACCGACTTGAACTATGCTTTCCATCGTCATCCCTGTATTCAACGAAGAGGAAAGCCTGCAGGAGCTACATCGTCAGATCCGACAGTTGGGAGCTGAATCGAAACTCGAGATTGAAGTCATCTTTGTCGATGACGGCTCGACTGATAGTTCATGGAGCGAGATCGAAACAATTTCGCGGGCTGACCAACAAGTCCGAGGCATCCGCTTCCGGAGAAACTTCGGTAAGGCATCCGCCCTGACTGCCGGGTTAAAAGAGGCCCGAGGCGAGTTGATGATGATGATGGATGCGGACCTGCAGGACGACCCTGCGGAAATCCCACAATTTATTCAAAAACTGCACGAAGGGTTCGATGTCGTCAACGGCTGGAAGCAGCGTCGCCTCGATCCGTGGCATAAAGTTTATCCGAGCAAAGTATTCAATTGGATGGTCAGCCGAATGACCGGCGTGCCCCTTAGTGACCACAACTGCGGGATCAAACTGTTTCGGTCGGAAGTCGCCAGGGAATTGAGACTGTACGGGGAGCTGCACCGGTTTATTCCGGTACTCGCTGCCTCGAGGGGATTCCGCATCGGGGAAGTTCCGGTGAACCACCGCAGTCGCCAATTTGGGCACTCGAAGTATGGATTCAAACGGTTTCTCAGAGGGTTTCTGGATCTGCTCACTGTTTCATTTCTCACGACCTTCGCCCATCGACCGCTCCACATGTTTGGGGGACTCGGATTGGCGTTCTTCGCCCTCGGATCGCTCGGCCTGACATACCTGGCAGGATCGTGGGTGTTGATGAATGTGTTTCATTTCTGGCCGACTCACCCAATTGTTTCTCGACCGCTCCTGATCTATTCCGTCGCTGCCCAATTGCTCGGGGCGCAGGCCATGTCGGTCGGAATTCTCGCAGAGCTCATCGTCGCGAACGCCAGCCACAACCGGAGCCCTTACAGCATCCGAGAAACAACTGCTGAGACTTCCTTGAGCAAATCGAATTGAACTGATTTCCCCACCTTCTCAAAAACTCCTCTATGGACTGTCCACGACTTGTCGTAGAATTCCGCAGGCAAGTCTGTTCTTTGGATAGTGAACTTCACTCTCAGAGACGCTTCATCGACGGAACTGGTTGATTAGTCACACAATCGCCTGACCGTCGTTTCTCCTGAGTGAAAGCGGTTCGCTGAATTCGCGAGTCAGGAGTTCTCATGCCGGTTACGACACATCGCGCACTGCCCCCTGAAATTCAGGACATCCAGATGCAGATGGAGGAAATCGCTGCGGGCTATGGTCTCGACTTCTTCGAGACCATTTTCGAAATGCTCGACTATGAAGAGTTGAGTATGTTCGCTGCGTATGGAGGGTTTCCGATCCGTTACCCGCACTGGAGATTCGGCGCGGAATACGATGAACTTCTGAAGAGCTATTCGTATGGTCTCTCTAAAATCTATGAGATGGTGATCAATACCGATCCCTGCTACGCCTACCTGCTATCGGCTAACGCCCTTGCCGATCAGAAACTGGTCATCGCTCACGTCTACGGTCACTGCGATTTCTTCAAAAACAATGCGTGGTTCTCCCAGACAAATCGCAAGATGCTCGACCAGATGGCCAACCACGCCGCCCACGTGACACGGTACATCGATCGTGTTGGTTACGAGCAGGTTGAAACGTTTATCGACGCCTGTCTTTCTCTGGAAAATCTGATCGATCCACTCTCTCCCTTCATTCGCCGGTCACCACTGGACCGAATGCCTGTTCAACCCAAGCCTTCCGAAAACAGTGAAGAGGAAACAGGACATGATCGAGAATCTCAAGGGAGATTTTCATCAAAGTCGTACATGGACCCATACATCAATCCTCCAGATGTCCTCCGACGCGAGCAGGAACAGCGACGATCCCAACAGGAGGCCCGCGACGCCGCCAGATCCTTCCCGGAAAAGCCACAACGCGACGTTCTTCTGTTCTTACTGGAACATGCTCCTCTCAGAACCTGGCAACACGACATCCTCGCGATGATCCGTGACGAAGCTTATTACTTTGCTCCACAGGGCCAGACGAAAATCATGAACGAAGGATGGGCCAGTTATTGGCATTCCACCATCATGACCAAACATGGACTGACGGACTCGGAAGTGGTGGACTACGCAGACCACCACTCTGGAACAATGGCCATGAGCCCCCAGCGACTCAACCCCTACAAAGTGGGCATTGAGTTGTTTCGAGACATTGAGTCGCGATGGAATCGAGGGCAGTTCGGTCGCGAGTGGGAGGAGTGCGAAAACGAAGAGCGGAAAAAACGCTGGGATACCCAAGCGGGCTTGGGGCGAGAAAAGATCTTCGAGGTTCGCCGGATCCACAATGATCTCACGTTCATCGACTCGTTTTTAACAGAAGATTTCTGCAGGAAACACAAGATGTTCTCCTTCGCTTACAACGAGAGCAGCGGGGACTACGAAGTGGCATCGCGAGAGTTTAGAGCGATCAAACAACAGCTACTCACCAGCCTGACAAATCACGGTAGACCGTTTATTTACGTCAAAGACGGCAACTATTCGAACCGTGGAGAGCTTTACCTGCAGCATGATTATCAGGGAATCGAACTGAAGCAGGACTACGCGCAGGCGACTCTGAAAAACCTGCACATGATTTGGGGACGGCCAGTCCACATCGCAACATTCGTCGGGGACAAGCCAATCGCGCTCTCTTACGATGGACATTCGCAGCAGTCGCGTTCAGCGTAAGTTGATGCAGAGTTCACTGACTACACCCAAGCGGGGCACCAGAGTTTCAAAGCAACTGCCCCAAAAGCATTCGACCTGAGCAGAAAAACGCAAACGTCTAATGACACATCAAAAAAGTGTGCCATTAGACGTGCAGAGCGAGACAGATCGTCACTAAGAAGCGATCTGAAAACAGCAAGGGATTTGAAACTGCGAGATGGGCGATGCCTCGATCCCGACGAATTCCAAGTGGCGATTAGCCCTTACGATGTCGAATCTTGGCTCGCATACGACGCTTCTTACGACCCAGTTTACGACGTCCCTTACCTGTTTTCTTAACTCCCATTTCCCTGCACTTTCAATTTCCGGTCATCGCGGCAACCCAACCCGATTTGATAACGGTGAGCGTTTCTGCCGAGACGAAAACTCTGACGGTAACTTCATCCCCACTGTTGAGATGGAGAGTGGTCAGGCAGACATGCCTGCGGTAAAGCGACACCGCTTCATCCGTTCCACAAGAAGCTTCAGCACTTGCTGATTGACCTCATCTTCGCCCTTCTCTCCAGATTGACGGAGAGAATGGGGAGATAACAGGTTACTGCAATGATTTCGATTATGCAAGGGGTCTCGCCTGCTTCCTGCGTCGAGGCGGTTCATCCCCTCCCTTGACTTCGCCGGCAGCGATATGAATCGAATCTGTAGACACCTCAAGTACTGAACACAGACCTGCTTCCTCTGGTTTCAGCTCAAGGTTGAACGGTGTCATTCTGACTGTGCGCATCACGTCACCGTCTAAACCCAGTTCATCTACAGGCAGCGAATCTTTCAAACTGACGCCGCTACTTCGGAAATCGAATCGGTTCGAACTCGAGTGCCATTTCACTGCCATCAATTCCAACAACAATCGTCTTAATCGGGGAATTTCACTCAATCGCGACCATCGACTTGATCAGCACAATTGGCGCATTCATTAACAAATCGCTAACCCCACCAACCACTACAACCGGAATATTCTAATCAATCTCTTCCGACGAAACTGATCCATCTCGACTCATCCCACTCGCTATTCGGCACTTACAGCAATTAACAGGGGCGGGCACAAAATGTCGCCGTGTGAATTGGTATCGATTGTGCGGATTCTTTTGATCAGTTGGAAAATACTGATCAAAACAAATCCGCTGATTACAGCAGATCTATCGATACAAGAAGCTCCGGAGGCGAAGAACCCTTTGCGGGTTCATCCAACACTTGCTGATCCCAAGTGAATTCGCGTTCCGGAATCCCTGTGATGGGGGATCGATCCAACCGACCGCTGGCGCAACATCGGTCGGTTGGACCTGAAACAACGCAGCAGAACGCCGTCTTTTGCGATCTCGTTGTCGTTCTTTCACCGGGTGAAGCGGGCAGCACCCGGTGACCGCAATAACAGGCTGGGAGTTTTGATCGCCTCCAAAGCCAATTTCGCAAGCCAGCCTCCTTTCCCATCGTCTCACGGGAAACCGGCTCGGACTTCAACTGACGCAGCGATCAAAATCTTTTCATATCAGGAATCCATGCCATGAAACCGCTGCAAATGCTTCTCCGGGATGAAACGGGCTTCATTGTCTCTGCCGAACTTGTTTTGATTGCGACACTGCTAGTCCTCGGAATGATTGTTGGCCTGAGTCAGGTCCAACACGCTGTCGTCGAAGAAATGAATGACGTGGCACACGCGATCGGCTCGCTGAATCAGTCGTACTTCTATAGTGGTTTTCGAGCAAGAAAATGGGGCGGCTGGATGAAGTCAGCCACAAATGGGTCTGCTTTCCACGACTTCGCTGATACCTGTGATGCATGGGGATGCCAAATTGCTTGTGCGGGCGCACAGGCTGAAGGGGGCGTCTACGGCGGATATGGTTACGGAGGTGGGGCTGGAGGCGGTTCAGCATCTGGAAGTTGTGCAGCGGTCCCGGGTGTGATCGCTCCTTAATTTCACTGAGTCGACAATTCAAATTTCGGATCCGGACGGGAGTTCAACCGTCCGGATTTTTCATTTGAATCGCGAAATGATGTGCCGTTCTCGCGACAGAATCGACTCGAAATCAGAGATTGCCCTGTTTTGCAAATTTCGCCATAGTTCAGCGATCTGAGTCCGGCAGCGGAATTTTGCTGCCAAACACGTCATCGTTTTCATGTCCCCGATTCCACGGATGGAATGTGGCTCGTTTTCAGCGTTGTCATCCGATCGTCACCCTGTTGCTCCTTTCCACGGGAGTCGTGGGGGGATTAGTGCACCTTGCGAGCCTTTCAAACGGACCGACAGCACTAGTCGGGGGCTCTGCCAGTTTGCTCGTCGTCTGTCTTTGGCTGTTTCTTCCACGCGATCGATTTCAGCAAAGCTGGCCCCTTTTTGTAGCCACTACGTTTCTCGTCTCTTTTGTCGTGGCGTTATGCGGCCCCTCTTCACAATCCGTCGGCAATGCACTCTGCTGGTCCGTGGTCGCTGCGATGGGAATCGGCTTTGTGTGCATTTCTACTCTCGAGGAATCCCTAACCCCGGTCAGAGACGATCTCGTCGTGCCGGTCTCGCGGATGCCCCAATCAGTTTCCATTGAATCTGGTGCCTCCACCGCCCCTCATCCACACCCTGCCATCCAACTTCATACTGAGCTCGATGATGCCGATGAAGATGACATCGAAGGTGAATTGATCGATGGGGAAATTGATGACGAAGATTCAGTTCAAACCTGGTCGCGGCACCTTGGAGACAACGAAGATCGACTCGAAGGTTCCATTGTCATTCAGCTGGCATCCGGTCAACGTCACGGCTACTTCCACTTTCCGTTTGTACCGTTCTTCTCCTGCATCCCAGACGGGTACTGCGAATCTGTCTCTGACGGGGATATCGTCGTTGAGATCGACCTCCTGCACGTCTACGGGGCACGCCTGAATTTCCGCCGCCGCGGGCGTATTGATGAACCTCTCGAATCGCGACTGAATGTCGTGTTCTCATCGAAGAGTGTGAACGCACGAGCTGCTTAGCCACAATTATCACCATTCGCAGTCAGTCTTCACATGCGCCTGCTCACGCAAGAATTCCGTGAGCCATCGGAATGAATGAGCTGCGATTTCAGGTGACCGTGTCCTGACAAAAATCTTGACTCAGACGATTGCATCCATAGCTGCCCATGGATTCAAATACAGCTCACGGGGAAGGGACTTCTCGTTTCTCTTCTCTCGTCGCCCCCCCGCTTAATTTCTCGAAGCTGTGATTCCTCAGTGAAGGCCCCTTATGTCGCGCTCACCAAAGATCATTTGCTATAGCGTCTTCACCTCGACTTTGTTCCTATTTTCGCCGCTGTTTGCTCAGGGAATCAACGTGCCGGAAGGGGATCCCGGCCGGCTCC
Organism: Planctomicrobium mucosum; assembly: GCF_051466335.1. Taxonomy (NCBI): domain Bacteria; kingdom Pseudomonadati; phylum Planctomycetota; class Planctomycetia; order Planctomycetales; family Planctomycetaceae; genus Planctomicrobium; species Planctomicrobium mucosum. The sequence continues at coordinate 3,134,370 of NZ_CP195793.1, forward strand.
CGAAAGATGACTCCGGGCGGTTTTTGAACCTTGATTTCGAAACGGGCGATCTCACCGACTGGACAGCGGAGGGAGAAGCCTGGGCCAAGCAGCCGCATCGTGGTGAAATCGACCAGAACAGGAAATACGGTGCTGGACTTAAGAGCGATCACACCGGTGATTATTGGCTAGGCGGTTATGAGTTTTTGGAAGACGTTCCGACCGGAACATTAAAAAGCGCCAGCTTTCTCGTAGACGCCCCGTGGTGCAGCTTCCTGATCGGTGGAGGGAGTCTTCCGAATACCCGCGTCGAACTGGTTCGCGATGACACAAATGAGGTCATCTTGACTGCGAGAGGGAGTAATCGCGAAGAGATGCGCCCCTTCGTGTTCCACCTCAATCAACAGCAGGGAAAAAAGATCTTTATCCGTGTCGTTGATGGGGAAACTGGCGGGTGGGGACATGTGAATTTCGATGATTTTCGATTTCACGACAAACGCCCCAAGTTCGAAAACGTCGTGCCAACCCTTTCAAAGACGATCGCTGTCGAAATCTATCCTCATCAGAATCTGGACGGAAATACCGCGGCCTCTGTGATGCAGGTCCCTTCTGGATTCCAAGTTCAATGTGCAGCATCTGAGCCGGAAATCCGCCAGCCCATCGCAATGGCAATTGACGACAAGGGACGAGTCTGGGTTGCTGAAGCGTATGCTTATCCTCAGCGGGACGACGAGGGAACCGCGAAAGACCGGATCCTGATTTTCGAAGACACCGATCTGGACGGAATCCTTGATAAACGGACAGTCTTCATTGAAGGGTTGAATCTGATCAGTGGATTCGAGATTGGTTTTGGCGGAGTTTACGTCGGGGCCGCTCCTTACTTGCTGTTCATTCCCGATCGTAACCAGAATGACATTCCCGATGGACTCGAAGAGGGGGCAGAAGTCGTTGCAGTCGCCCCGCATCTTCAGTTTTCGAAGGACATCCCGAATGGCGTTGAAGTGCTGCTGGACGGATTCGGCTGGCAGGACACACACGAGACACTCAACGGATTTGAATGGGGACCGGACGGTTGGCTCTACGGCTGTCACGGTGTCTTTACGCACTCCAAAGCAGGCCCTCCGGGGACGCCTGACGAAAATCGAATCCCTCTGAATGCCGCTGTCTGGCGATTCCATCCGGTCACGAAGAAATTCGAGATCTTCGCAGAGGGAACAAGCAATCCCTGGGGGATCGATTTCAACGCGACGGGAGATGCATTCATCACAGCCTGTGTCATCCCCCACTTGTATTACGTCATCCCAAACGGACGGTATCAGCGACAGGCCGGGAATCACTTTAATCCTCACACTTACGAGGACCTCCAGACTGTTGCAAGACACCGCCACTACACAGGAAACCAGTGGAACCAGTCTGACCAGCACTCTTCCGACAAACTTGGCGGGGGTCACGCACACGCTGGCGCAATGATTTATCAGGGGGGAGCCTGGCCGGAAGAGTTCAATGGGAAACTCTTCATGCACAATATTCACGGAAACCGGGTGAACATCGACCAACTCATTCCCGAAGGTTCGGGTTATGCGGGGGACCGATACCCGGACTTTCTGCTGACTGGTGACAAGTGGTCACAAATGATCGACCTACAGTATGGACCCGATGGGCAGGTCTGGATGATCGATTGGTACGATCAGGAACAATGCCACCGCAACGAAGAAGCGGTACACGACCGCACTAATGGCCGGATCTATCGGGTCTCGTACCAAAATGCGAAGCCCGTCCGAGTCGATATGAAGTCACACTCAGACCAGGAATTGATTGAACACGCCCTGACTGCACCGAACGAGTGGTACGCACGACATGCACGACGAATTCTGCATGAGAGGGCCGCTTCTGGAGCTTCGATCGACTGGACTTTTCAACCGGGATCTCTTGGCCAGGAGCCAAAATCAGCATTACGCAAGCTCTGGCTCGCGAACATTCTTGGAATGATCGACAAGCTCTCAGACCAGCAAATCAGAGGACTGCTGCAATCGGATCATCCACATGTTGTCGCATGGGGAATCCGGCTTGTCGGCGAGCGGTCAGAGAACCATCCGATATCGAAGACGATTCTTGAAACATTTGGTCAACTGGCAACAACGAGTCCTTCCCCCATCGTACGTTTGGCACTGGCCTCTGTCTGTTGTGAACTCCCGTTCGAAGACCGATGGGCGATCCTGGAAAAATTGGTTGTCCACAGCGAAGATGCGTCAGATCACAACATCCCGTTGCTGCTCTGGTACGCAATGGAGCCGCTCGCCAGTGCGAATCCGGAACGAGCATTGGCCCTCGGTATGACCGCGGGAGAATCCTTCCCAGCACTTCGAGAGAAGATGATTCGCAGACTCGGAAGCGAAGATTCGAACAGCGCGCTGGCACTCCTCATCGCAGGTCTGAAGGATGCAACGACCGATGAAGTTCGACTCACCTTCCTGAAGGGGATCCGCGGCGCAATGATCGGGGGTGGAGACGTTCAGCTTCCTGAAAGTTGGGGAGCCATTTACGACTCCCTCAGCACTTCGGACCAAACGTCTCGCAATTTCGATGTGTACCTATATGCGCTGGGGATCGGCTCTCGAGTTGGTGATCAAGCGGCTTCAAACAAACTGGAAGCGGTGATCGTGGATGAAGCTGGCCCCCCCAAAGAGCGACAACTGGCACTGGCCTTTTTGATCGACAACCGCTCCCCCAAAGTTCCGGAGATCGCTGCACGTTTGCTTCAGGGAACAACGCTGCGCGCAGATGCAATTCGCGCTGCCGCAGTTCAGGAGCAGGCAGAACTGGCTCATTCTATCGTTGAAAGTTACAAGTCGCTCAACTCGCAAGAGAAGCTGAGTGCCCGGAATACGCTGGCGAGTCGAGCAAGTTACGCGCGAATCTTGTTGAAGGCGATCGAGGGAAATCGTATCCCCAAAGCGGACCTCTCGGCGGACCTCATCCGGCAATTGCATTTCCTCAACGATTCAGGAGTGACCGAGGGACTGGAAAAGGTCTGGGGAACCGTTCGTGAAATCGATGCCGATACAAAATCACGGATGGAACAACTGACAGCGTTGATTCTAGACCCGAATGGTCCGGAACCGCAGCCAGAACTGGGGCGTGCTGTTTTTGTAAAAACATGCCAGCAATGCCACACGCTCTTCGGAACCGGTGCGCAGATCGGCCCTGATATTACGGGTTCGAACAGGACAAATCTGGAATATATACTGTCCAATATTGTCGACCCAAGCGCTGTGATGGCGAAAGAATATCGACCGACCATCATCGCGACAGAGGATGGTCGTCTTCTGACTGGTATCCTGAAAGAGGAGAACGCCAACACTTTGCAGGTGCAAACGACGACTGAGCTGATGACGGTCCCGATTAATTCCATCGAAGAGCGTCGGGAAAGTGAAAAGTCGATGATGCCGGATGGGCTATTGAATCAGCTCAGTCCAGTCGAAATCCGTTCACTGATCGCTTATCTCGCTAGCCCCATGCAAGTACCGGTTCAGGCGGATTCCAATACGGTCGCTAACTTTTTCAATGGAACCGACCTCACCGGATGGAGGACGACTCGCGAAGTCGACGCCCCTCTTTGGACAGTTGAGAACGGAGAGATTGTCGGAAAATCGGGTGGGTTGAAGCACAATGCGTTTTTGGTCAGTGAATATTCGTTATCGGATTTCCACTTCAAATGCGAAGTCAAACTGACCCCCAACGAGGGGAACAGCGGAATTCAGTTCCGCAGCCAACCGCTCCCGGATGGAGAAATGAGAGGCTATCAGGCTGACATCGGGGCTGGCTGGTGGGGCAAGCTTTATGAAGAGAGCGCCCGTGGCCTGCTCGTCAATAACGACTCCGACTCCATTGTTCGGTACGGAGAGTGGAATGTTTACGAGATCGTTACTGTTGGAAGCCGCACTCAACTTTATTTAAACGGTCAAAAAACGGCAGAAGTGAATGATCCTCAAGCGGCACGCAAAGGGGTGATTGGATTGCAGATTCATTCTGGTGGTCCAATGGAGATCCGTTTTAGAAATCTTGAACTCAAGTTGCTCGAAGCGCTCCCGCCGCATGCAGCGGCTGGAGCACCTCCGCAATCCTGGCCGGTCTCCGTCCCAGTTGATGGCGAGATCAAATGGAAGAAAACCGTGCTCGATGGAGTATTCCGTTCTGAAGGATGCTGCATTGCAGATTTCGACAATGATGGCGATTTGGACATTGCGTCAGGATCGGTCTGGTATGAGCATCCAGACAAAGGAAGCGATGGAGTCTGGAAGCAGCATTCAATTTTGGAATCGCCTGCCGAGTTCGACCCCAAAGGTTATAGCAACACCTTCATGAACTACGCTGACGATCTCAACGGCGATGGATGGTTGGACCTCATCGTGATCGGTTTCCCTGCACAGACGACCCGGTGGTACGCAAACCCGGGCACACGGGACGGACAAGTCATTAACAAGGCTTGGGAAGAGCATTTAATGATCCCCGTCACGAGTAACGAAAGTCCTCGCTATCTCGACATTACCGGAAGTGGTGAGCGGTCTTTGCTGTCGGGTATTGCCAACAAAGTCATGGCAATCTCGTCTCGGACTTCTTTCCCACAAGGTCCTTGGCAAATGAAGGCCATCTCCCCGGAAGGGGCACCGAGTGCCGACATGTTTTCTCACGGTCTGGGGATCGGTGACGTCAATGGAGATGGACTCAATGACATCGTCGTCACAAATGGGTGGTGGGAGCAGCCATCCAATGCGAAAAATCAGGCACTTGTCTGGGAGTTCCATGATGCTCCACTGGGCGAGCCTGCGGCACAGATGTACGTTTATGATTTTGATGGAGATGGCGATGCAGATGTGCTCTCCACCTCGGCTCATCGCAGCGGAATCTGGTGGCATGAGCAAATTCGTCACGAGGATTCCGAGTCGAGCTGGAAGACTCATGTGATCGATCAGACGCTCTCGCAGACGCACGCCGTCGAGTTTGCAGACATCAACGGGGATGGGCTTCCAGATTTTGTCACCGGTCGACGTTGGTGGGCGCACGGCGGAAACGATCCTGGTGAAGATCAGCCTCCTGTCGTTGCATGGTACGAATTTGAAAAGACTCCACAGGGCCCGAAGTGGACGCGTCATCTCGTCGATTCTGACAGTGGGGTGGGAACTCAATTCGAAGTCGCTGACATCAATGGAGATGGACTTCTTGATATTGTGACCAGCAACAAGCGAGGAACTTTCCTTTTTGAACAGGTCAGGGAGTAATTGGCCTGGAGAGGCATTGGTTCGACCGAAACAGTACACTCAACACAACGTCGAGTTTTGTTAAGGTTCCACTGAATGCCCTGCTCTTCATTCAAATTCACGTTCAACTGGTTCATCAGCGGAGTTGTTGCTGCGCTGTTGCTGTGCAACCAAAATGCGGTCGCGCAGATTTCAGTGACTCGTCAGCGGGAAATTGATGATTCGGTTGCGCGAGGACTGGCGTACATCGCGGCGCGTCAAAACGAATCAGGATCATGGTCTACAGAAGCGTGGGGGGAATCGACCGCGATCACTTCCATTGCAGTCATGTCCTTCCTGGCTGCTGGTCATGTGCCGGGGGAAGGTCCCTATGGAGAGCAGATCAGCCGTGGAGTCCGCTGGGTCGTTTCACAGCAACAACCCAATGGCATGTTGATTCGCCACGCCCAAAGTCACGGACCAATGTACGACCATGGGATCTGTTCACTGATGCTGGGGGAAGTTTCCGGCATGCTGGACGGAGCAGACGCGGTAATTGTTCGACGGGCGCTTGAACGAGCAATTCTGCTCATCCTTGAAGCTCAGGTCGTTGAGAAATTCGATCGACATCAAGGTGGATGGCGTTATCAGATCGACAGTCGCGACAGTGATTTAAGCGTCACTGGCTGGCAGGTAATGGCGCTGCGGGGAGCAAAAGACATTGGCTGCGACGTCCCAGTGGAAGCGATAGATCTGGCGGTCAAGTACGTAAAGATGTGTAGCGACCAAAAGGAGAATGGCTTCGGTTATCAACCCGGAAACAGCCCGACTCCGACCTTGACGGGTTGCGGAATTACGTGTCTGGAAGTCTGCGGCGACCATCATTCTGACGAAACCTTGAAAGGTGTGGAATGGTTGAAATCGCACCCCATCGTCGAAAAGTCGGCATACTTCTATTACGGGGTGTACTACACCAGCGTCGGTGTTTCCAAAGTCGGAGGGGATGTGGCAGACAAGCATTACATTCACATCACAGACACGCTTCTTCCACTTCAGGATACTGATGGTAGCTGGCAACCGAACCACGGAAGCGAGAAGCAGGCAGGTCGAATTTATTCCACCGGCCTCTCCATTCTGGCTCTCACGGTCGAGTATCGGTACCTTCCGATTTATCAGAGGTAACAGCGATCCGCTCCGCCCGGAATAACTGGTACAATCCGGAAGTTGCGAACGATCGGCGGAACTCATTCGGCTCTTGAAAGCCCACGCCATCTTCTACAGCGATCGTTCCCGGCCCGCGGAAGCTTCGAACCTTCTCATTACGCCGCAATGACGCGACAAACAGACAGTCTATAGAATTCGCCGCCGATCTTCGGGTTGCGTCGAAACACCTATTCGGGTTTGTCGGGTCGTACAGCCTGTGCCAGCAGTTCTCGTAATTCTCGTTTCACCACACCTCGACGACGATACCTCCCAGTACACGCTATTCAGGGAGGAAACGTGACCAATCGACCGCAAATAATTTCGATGCAAGATCGTCTGAAGTTCGGAACGGCACTGCAGGTAGCAGCAGTCAGTCATTCCATTACATCAGCGCATCTCAAGGGTCGGCTGCAATCGGCAGCGTCCGAAATGCTCGAAATGGCAATCAGGAATCATCGTGTTCCGGTCGCTCCACGATTTTCGAAGCAAGAGAACTAACCCCTGTCTCAAGGGACAGTCTGCCGACAAAATCTCGTGGAAGAAACGCTGAATTTTTCTCCACCGGAGCGTCTCGCTCTCCTCAGCGACACTCACAGGCAGGTTGACAAGAATCCGTTGAGTCCGGCGGATTCCTAAACTCGGCGAACGCTCAAAATCTGCCAATGAGATTGACGTGCAGCCCTGGGAAGTAGAATAATTATTCTTCCTACCACCGCTAACGTCGACTTACTCCATGTTACACCACCTCCCTCGCCGAGTTCTGCGCCCACAACCGGGCTCGCGGTTCGCGCGGTTTTTGGTGGTGTTGGTCTGCATTGCCTCTTGGCGCGGTCCCGTTCCCTGTGTTCATTCACACACTAATCAAGGGAACGGCAATGAGCGGTTGGCGAAACATTTGCAGTCATACCACGGCGGCCAGTCAACCAGCGACTGCCTTGCGTGGCACCTGCATCTTTTGTTGCCGTGGCAGAAATTTGATCGAGATCTCCAGCCAAACGATGCCCCGATTCAGGATCCTCTCTCCGATACCGGAGTGATTGATTCAGCGAACGGGAGCGCGAGGTTGATCTCACAAATCAATCCAGTTCAGACCGAAGCTCGACTGTACGACCAGGTCGATTTCGCGACGCATCGCTTACGTTCGTTGCTCGAACTGAACATCCCAGCACCACGGTTTTCGTGGTCTGGAGAGTCGCTCTTTCTACACGCTGGGATGTCCGCACTGAACGGCGTCACCCTCTGCTAATTGCCCCGTCACCGCTTGTTGATGGTCAGGATGATCCCCGCAACTCAGGTTTGAATAGAAGCCTGTGATGCAGCGTTAGGACATCCTTGTTTCGAAGCTCTTTCGATTCAGGCAGTTCTCATGAATTCTCTTCTCAACTCTCAAGCATCGTATTTCGTTGGATGTGTTCTGATCCTCACCATGATCGCGGGATGCCACCACCAACCGGATGTGGACCATTCTGAAGAAATCGAAGCCTCTGTGGAAATTGTTCCGCAGCGGTTCGCGTTATCTCAACAGAAACAGAAGGCAGCCGGAATCGAGACCTCAACGCTCCAGAATCAGGCGATTCAGGAATTCGTCACCGCCCCTGGCCGGGTGCAGTATGACGATACCAACCATATTGCGATCAAAGCTCCTACTGCGGGCGTCATCGCAGAAGTTCGTGTTCTCCCGGGGACTCAGGTCGCTGCCGGAGATGTCCTGGCCGTGATGAGCAGCCCGGAAGTGGGAGCGGCCCGCGCTGATATTCGGAAACGGCAGGTTGAGTTCGAACTTGCTTCCAGGCAGTACGCTTGGCGTGAAGCGATTCATGATGGACTCAAGACGTTAGTCTCAGGAATCAAAGCTCGCGAACTTCCGAATCAACTTTCTGAAAAGGTCGTGTCGCTGAAGCTCGGAAGTTACCGGGAACAGGTTTTTACAGCTTACACCCGTTACCGCCTTGCAGAATCACTGGCGAGTGCTGTCAGTGATAGTACAAGCGGCGGCGCCCTTTCCGGGAAAATGGTGCAAGAACGAATGAGTGAGCGGGATTCATCTCGGTCAGCACTTGATTCAATCATCGAGCAATCTTTGTTCGAAGCGACACAAGATGCAGCTGAGGCAAGACTGCAACTCGATGATTCAGAACGACGGCTCAAAATTAGCCAGCAGCAACTTCAATCTCTGATTGGAATCGTCGATACATCCGCGCTGACTATCAACGAAGATGAACTTTCGCTGCTGGAAATCCGAGCTCCATTCGCCGGAACCGTAGAGTCTCGTACGTATTCGAAACTGGAACGGATCGATGTCGGAGACACGCTATTCATTCTTGCAAACACGAAGTTCCTCTGGATCTCCGCTGATATTCGTGAGAATGCCTGGAGTGCACTGCAACTTGCCCCCGGCGAAACCCTCTCCTTTAGTTCTCCTGCAATTCCAGGAGAGACGCTGAGTTGCACGCTGAAATTTGTAGGACGAGAAGTCAATCCGCTTTCCAATGCGATTCCATTAGTTGCCGGCGTTCAGAATGATTCGGGATTGCTACGCCCTGGGCAGTTTGTCTGGGTACAACTCCCGATCGGGAAGCCGCGTCAAGGAATCGCAATTCCCGAATCAGCGATCGTTGAGCATCAGGGGCAGACTTTTGTATTTCGTCCGGATGGGGACGACCAGTTTGAAAGGGTCGATGTCAAAACTGGTATCCATCAAGGAACCATGGTGGAGATTCAATCGGGCCTCGCGGTCGGTGATCGAGTCGTCACCAAAGGGGCCTTCTCACTGAAATCTGAGATGTTGCTGGAGAGAGAAGAGTGATCGAGACGGATTGACTTTCTGGCAGCCAACTGACTGTCAGGTCATTTGAACGCTGAACGAGCCACGACGTGTCATTCAGCCCGACTCTGCTCTTTTTCCTTCCCTGCTTCGTGACGACTTCTCCAGCCTCAGTGGTTTCCAATGCTCGCCAACATCATCGACTTCTCTCTGAAAAACCGGTTCCTTGTGATCATCGGCACGCTGCTGATGGCTGCCGCAGGGATGAACGCTGCCCTGCATCTCCCTATCGATGCTGTCCCGGACATGACGAACGTTCAGGTCACTGTCATCACCGAGGCGGGAGCCCTCTCCCCGGTGGAAGTGGAACGCTACGTCACCTACCCCGTTGAATGGACGATGGGAGGGCTGCCCAATGTTCAGGAAATCCGAAGCGTCTCCAAATTCGGAATCTCGGTCGTCACAATCGTGTTCGAAGAAGGGACCGATATTTACTGGGCTCGGCAACTCATCGCTGAGAGAATTCCCGCCGCCGCCGAACAGATTCCGAATGGCTATGGTCAACCGCAGCTCGGCCCATTGACGACGGCACTGGGTGAAATTCTTCAGTTCGAAGTTCGAGGGGACGCCTATACCTCGATGGAACTCCGCACCATTCTTGAATGGGAAGTCGCCCCGCAGCTTCGATCGGTTCGCGGTGTCACGGAGATCAATGTCCACGGAGGCTATTACAAGAGCTTTGAGGTTCGCCCCGATCCGAGTCGACTCTCCAGCTACGGTGTAACACTGGAAGAGCTGTTTGCAGCGATTGGTGAAAACAACGCCACTGCCGGTGGAGGTTATTTCGTTCACTTGGACGAACAAAGATTCATTCGCGGACAAGCGTTGATGGAAGGGATTGATGACCTGCAAAAAATTGTGATCAAGCGATCTGAAGCCGGTACTCCGATTTTAATTGGTGACCTGGCAGAAGTCACGATTGCTCCATTGGTGCGTCAGGGGGCTGTCACTCGGGATGCGCGCGGTGAAGCTGTCGTCGGCTTGGTCATGATGTTGATCGGAGAGAACTCGCGGGAGGTGGTCGAGCGGGTCAAAGAGCGCATTGGCGAGATCCGCACAACGCTACCAGAGGGAGTCAAACTTGAAATCATTTATGACCGGGCGGCCTTGATTGGACGAACGCTGAAGACCGTTGTCACGAATCTGATGGAAGGGGGAACGCTGGTCATTATCGTTTTGCTGATCATGCTGGGAAGCCTTCGCGCCGGTCTGATCGTTGCATTAGCAATTCCACTGTCAATGATGTTCGCGACGAACATGATGTACACCTTCGGCGTCACTGCGAGCCTCATGAGTCTGGGGGCCATCGACTTCGGGCTCATCGTGGATTCATCAGTGATTATGGTGGAAAACTGTATTCATCGCCTGTCTCATAACACTGAAAACAAACCTCGCCTTGAGGTGATCCGCGATGCAGCCATTGAGGTGCGTAAACCGACACTGTTCGGAGAGCTCATTATTGCGGTTGTCTACCTGCCGATTCTGATGCTCGAGGGAATGGAAGGAAAACTCTTCCGCCCAATGGCATTGACGATCCTCTTCGCGCTCGCAGGTTCTCTCGTACTGTCAATGACGCTCATGCCTGCAATGGCTTCACTGGCACTTCCAAGAAACCTCAAAGATAAAGATGTTTGGCTAGTAAGACTGATCAAATGGGTGTATCGGCCCGTCGTAACAAGGGCCATCAGGGCGCCTTGGATCACCGCAGCCATTGCGCTCATCATTTTTGGAATCAGTATTCCAGTGGGCGCGCGATTGGGAGCAGAGTTCATGCCCAAACTTCAGGAAGGGGACTTGCTGATTGAAGTCAATCGATTACCGAGTGCAGCCCTCGAAGGGTCAATCAGTCTTTCAACCGACATTGAGAAAATCCTGAAACAGTTCCCTCAAGTCAAAACGGTCTTCTGCAAAACAGGCCGTCCGGAAATTGCAAACGACGTGATGGGCGTGCAGCAGACGGACGTCTGGGTGATCCTGAAACCGATTCATGAATGGCCCACTCACCATGATCGGGAACTCCTCGTCGAAGAGATTTCCGAAACGTTGAACGAGGCGATCCCAGCGTGCACTTTCGGATTCACTCAGCCAATTGAAATGCGAGTCGATGAACTCGTGGCGGGTGTGAAGGCGGATGTCGCTGTGCTGCTCTATGGGGATCGACTCGAAGTCCTGGGAAGCAAAGCCAAGGAAATTGAGAGAGTGTTGAAGGGGATTCCCGGCGCCGTCGACGTGAAGGCAGATTATCAGGGAAATCTGACCACACTCACAATACTCCCACGTCAAGATGCGCTGGCTCGTTACGGCGTCAGTGCCCAGAAAGTACTGGATGTCGTTTCCGCAATCGGGGGGAATCAGGTTGGGCAAATTTTCGAGGGACGGGCGCGATTTCCGATCCTCGTCCGTCTGCCGGAAGAATGGCGGGGGAACATCGAGTTACTACGACAACTGCCCGTTTCCGAAGCAGGAGGGAAGCCGATTCCGCTTGGCGAACTCGCAGATGTGAAGATTGAAGAGACCCCGCCAAGTGTCGAGCATGAAGACGGTCGACGTCGAACATACATCGCGGCCAACGTTCGTGGTCGTGACGTGGCAGGCTTCGTTGCCGAAGCACAGGCAGCGATTCGAAATCAAGTCGACATCCCTCGTGGGTACGAAGTCCGCTGGGGGGGCGACTTTGAAAACCTTCAGTCAGCCAGCTTGCGATTGATGATTATCACTCCGATTGTTCTGCTTCTGATCTTCATTCTGCTGCACACGACCTTCAATTCAATCCGACTGGCATTGCTGATCTTCCTGGCAGTCCCCGTAGCAGCGTCCGGCGGCGTCTTCGCACTTGCACTACGGGGACTCCCATTCAGTATTTCAGCCGGAGTCGGATTCATCGCACTGTTCGGAGTCGCGGTCCTAAATGGACTTGTGTGGGTGAGCGCTGCGGAAAACCTCCGTGCGAAAGGAATGCCACTTCGAGAGGTCACGCTGGAGACCGCCATCTCCAGACTCCGGCCAGTGTTAATGACGGCACTCGTTGCGGCCTTTGGATTTTTGCCGATGGCACTCTCTCATGGCGACGGCGCGGAAATGCAACGACCGTTGGCAACTGTCGTTATCGGAGGATTGATCACCGCGACTCTGTTGACAACATTAGTGGTCCCAGCAACGTATCCCGCTTTCGTCAGCCGGTCTCCTGTACCAAAGCCTGAGGAAACCCCTGCGGCGCCAACAACGTAAGCGGTAGTAACGCTCAAGACAAGATGACGTTCCGCAGGCGATGAAAACAAGGTTTGAGCAGGCTTCCTCCAGCATTCGCCGGCGCGATCCGAAGAGACAGCGGCTACACCGCTTCCCGGACGAGAGCACGTTGCCGGATTTCATCGAAGACCGCATTCACTGTGCCATCGGCAGATTGATGGGCAGCGTTCCACAACAAAAGTTCGTTTTCAATCAACTGATTGAGCACCCCAGGATGCCGACGCCCTTCGAGAACGTCTGGGCCACTGAAGTGATTACACAATGATTCGAGACAGAGGAAGTATCTCAAAACAGACTGTTCCGCTCCTTGATGAAGCTGCGATCGTACTTGAACGAACGGATACGCAGTGATCCCCTCACGCAGAGAAATTCCCCACCAACCGTTGGTGTGACGCCATTCACCCCCAAGTTGGTGGAGAATACACTCCCCTACAAACGCTCCCAAAGTTGTGACCGTGTTCTCCTCTGCCTCTTGTGAAAGTGGCGACATCTCCCGCAAAATTTCAATGTATTTGGAGATCTGATCGACAGCGAATGCGTTCTGTTCAAGGTGAACGCCGAACTCTTCGGCGAACACCTTGACGACAAGTTGCGCACAGACTCGCATCCCGTTTAGAAACTCTAGTTGAGCGTCCATTTTCTTTTCCCCCCGAAAAGAATCGCAACCACTTCAAATGTGGAATCGTGTGTGAAAGCCTCAAGGCGACGTCGTCAATCAGGTGAGATAGCCATCCGAATCAGTTGTTGAGCAACGAGAGTACTTGCTGCGGAATCTGATTCGCGTTGGACAAAACCGAAGTGCCCGCCTGAACGAGGATTTGCTGCTTCGTGAAGTTGGCAATTTCAGAAGCAAAATCTGTATCTCGAATAGTCGACTCCGCAGCCACGGTGTTCTCGAGAGTCGTTCGTAAATTATTTGCCGTTGACTCGAGAGTGTTCCCCTGGAAGGACCCAAGCTCTCCTCGGAGGATCGTCACATCCGAAATGGCGGCGTCGATAATGCTGATCGCGTGTTGAGCCTTCGCCGCTGATGAGACATCGATTTCCCCGAGATTCCTGAATTGATTTCCAGCGACTCCAACCCCCAAAGACTTCGCGTAAATCTGGGGCACCGTAATTTTGGAAGATTGATTCGGATTGGGACCGATCTGAAAAACCAGAGAGTTGTCATGAATGGCGATATTTCCGCTCGCGATTGTCGCTGTCTGCAGCGCGTTAGTCGAACTTGACGCGATCTGTACGACAAGTCCCGACTCTGTTCCGGGAGGCGCCTTCAGCATGTTCCCAATCCCAATCGCTGCGACACCGTCAAACGTCCCTGCGATGTCCGCTCCCGGAACGATTGTGGGCGTCATGCCGAGACCAGTTCCGTTTGCTGCTACTGCTTGATTCGACGTCACCGTCAACTTTGCAGCTGAACCGTATTCTAGTGAGTACAGTCGCAGCGTACTCCCTGCTCCTCCGGCATCAGCAACCACGCCAGTGGTCGAGGTAAATTCATTAATTCGGTTAATGACATGCGACTGCGTGGCTCCGGACTCCAGGGAGATACTGATCCCGTTCACGACCAGAATCTCTGAAACCGCCATAGTATCAGTATTATCCATGGCGGCCGCCACGACAGGGCGCCGGGCGGCCGATGTCACCGCAACCGTGTGGACCCCCGGACTGATATCACTGCCCGCTTTGAGAAACGTGACATTCGGATCTGTCGGAACCCCAGAAATCCCACAGCTTCCATCAAGCAGGTTCTTTGTCCCGAATTGTGTGTTCGTCGCGATACGGTCAATTGTTTGAAGAGCGTTAAAAATTTCCGCCTGGTTAGCTGCCTGTGCGTCGGCATCGTTCACCCCAGCGTTTGCGGAATCAATCGCAAGACCGCGGATTTTCACCAGCAAGGTGTTGATCTCGCTCAATGCCCCCTCAGCAGTCTGAACAAGCGACACCGCTTTGTCCGAGTTCTGGATTGCTTTTTGAAGGCCCGAGATCTGCGCACGCCGTCGCTCGGAAATTACCAATCCAGAAGGATCATCCGCACCGCGATTGACTCGAACCCCAGATGATAATCTCTCAATCGAACGTGTGAGTCGAGCAGACGATTTATTTAACTGATTTTGAGCAGTTAACGATGACACGTTATTAGCAATGGTCAGTCCCATCGCAGCCTCCCTTCTGCAATTCCGTCCATGCACTACTGATCAACCAGACCGGTCTGCTAAATCAGTCGAGAATCGTTTTCCAGAACCTCAAAGAATCAACCCCTCGCCTGAGAAGTCCGATGGTCGATCTGAAGTGTCCGTTCCTCACAGGGTCATTCATCCCGTGATGATTCCTGTCACTAGAGATCGGGGGATAGCACGCAGATTCTATTGCTTGGCTGCTTTGTTGAGGTTCAATTCCGCCATTTGAGTGTGAAACACTCACAACGCGGTGTAGCAACTCACAATGGCGGTGAAGCCGAGTATTTTTACTGCTGACCACACCGCGGACGATGTCTTTCTACACCGTGCTGCACCATTTCACTGTGCCATGCAGTGCAAATCCATTGCAGTGAAATTGATAGTGAAGTTAAGCACCATCCTTAACGTTCAACTATGTCACCGCTCTCTGGCAGATTCCGCAGATTGACGAAGCATTTCATTCCGGTTTGATTCAAAAAGTGAACGACAATACTACATCGAATCGCTAAATCGCATCATTTAGATGCACGACATCAATAGCAGAGCGGGCTCATGGAACAGATTGACGACATTGTGAAAGAGTTCCTCGTTGAATGTTACGAGAACCTCGACCGATTGGATCGTGATCTGATTGAACTGGAAACCTCTCCAACAGATCGCGAGCGTCTCTCCAGCGTGTTTCGCACGATTCACACGATCAAAGGGACAAGTGGATTTCTTGCTTACCCGAAGCTCGAACACATCGCCCACGTTGGTGAAAATCTTCTTGTTCTTCTTCGCGACGGTCAGATTCATCTGAACCGTTCAATCGCGAATGGACTGTTGGCGATGGTTGACGCCATTAGAAATATCCTCGAATGCATCGAAGAGAATGGAACAGAGGGCGAAGCAACATACGATTCTGTCATCTCCATTCTCGAACAACTTCTCATCCCAGGCGTCACTGCGAACGCACCGAACTCCTCGCACACCGATTCCGAGAGTAAGGTAGGAATCCCTCATGAGGATGTCCTGGAAATCAAAACGACAATCCCATCGATTCTGGACAACACAGAGTCCAGCTTTGCGACTGACGCGGATAAGCCCGAAGTTTCAGTTCCGATGGCTCATCGAGAGGTCGCTGCAACCCGCCCCGAGCAACATGCAGACGCGGACATTGACCTTCATGATCGCTCGGTCAGTATTTCGGATACAACGATCCGAATCGATGTCATGCTGCTTGACCGGCTGATGAACCTTGTCGGAGAACTGGTGCTCGCCAGAAATCAGGTTCTGCAATTCAGTCGATCCACTGAAGACTCTGCGATTGTGACCGCCTCACAACGTCTCAACCAAATCACAACCGAGTTGCAAGCGGGAGTCATGAAAACACGCATGCAACCCATCAGCAACGCGTGGAGTAAACTTCCGCGTATCGTCCGCGATCTCGCTGCCCAGTGTGGTAAACGTGTGCAAATCAAGATGGAAGGCGCGGATACAGAACTCGACAAGACAATTCTGGAAGCCATCAAAGATCCACTCACGCACATCGTTCGCAATAGTGTGGATCATGGAATCGAAACGCCTGAGGTCCGAGTTTCCAAAGGCAAGCCCGCGGAAGGGACGTTACAGCTTCGAGCCTTTCATGAAGGAGGCCAGGTCAACATCGAGATCACCGATGACGGAGGTGGAATCGACATTGATCGGGTTCGAAACAAAGCGATCACCAAAGGAATTCTCAAGCCCGAACAAGCTGCCTCAATGAGCGATCGGGAGTTAACCCAGTTGATTCTGCAACCGGGATTCTCGACTGCCGAGAAGGTGACCAACGTCTCCGGGCGTGGTGTCGGTATGGACGTCGTCAAAACCAACGTCGAAAAGATTGGCGGCACGCTCGACATCTGCAGCGTCCATCATCAGGGAACGACGCTACGAATCAAGATTCCGCTCACGCTCGCGATTGTCCCAGCCTTGATCGTCGACTGTTGGGGAGAACGATTCGCAATTCCTCAAGTCAGCCTTCTGGAACTGGTAAGACTTGAAGGGGATCGTGCGAAACGTGACATCGAGTTAATTCACGATTCTCCCGTGTATCGGCTGCGAGGAAAACTGCTCCCAATCGTGTATCTCGATGAGCAGTTGAAACTCCGGTCACGTCGGACGGTCGACGAGATTCGCAGCAGCGAAACAGCGAACATTATCGTACTTCAGGCTGAAGATCATCAGTTCGGGTTGATCGTCGACCATATCCGCGATACGCAGGAAATCGTGGTCAAGCCGCTGGGACCGCATCTGAAATCCGTTCCCGCTTACGCCGGTGCAACCATCATGGGAGACGGTGCCATCTCCTTGATTCTGGATGTGTTAGGACTCGCTCAACACGCCAACATTCTGACTGCCGATCGGGACGTCATTCTGGGGGATCATGGCCAAAATGCTGATCGCCGCCGGGAAGAGATTCGGTCCTGGCTCGTTGTTGACCCAGGCGATGGGACTCGCGCTGCGATTCCACTGGCGAGCGTTTCGAGACTCGAAGAAATTGACGTCAGCTCAATCGAGTTCGATGGTCGCCAGGAAGTCGTGCAGTATCGCAGTCGCATTATGCCGCTGGTGAAACTGATTCAACCTCACGAACGTCTGGGGCAATCCAACAGCAAGAAGCTCCCGGTTGTTGTTTTCAGTGATGAATCCAGAAGCATCGGTCTCGTCGTCCGCCGCGTTGTGGACATTATCGAAAGCTCTGTCGACGAGGAATTCTCGACAACGCATGTCATCGCTGGACGTGTCACAAGGATGATCAATCCGGGGTCATTCCTTTCGGGCCCTCACCATCCCGAAATGGCCTCCTCAAGCCATTCGCGAAGCCGTTAGAAAGATCTCAAATGGAAAAAACTATGACCTACTGCACCTTTCAAGTGGCGCATCTGCTGTTCGGTGTTGAAGTCCGACACGTTCAGGAAGTTCTGCGTCATCAACGCACAACGACAGTTCCGCTCGCTCAAAACATGGTGCATGGATTGATGAATCTGCGCGGGCAGATCGTGACAGCACTTGATCTCCGTAAACACCTCAGTTTGTTCCATGCTCGCATCGACCCAGACCGACTTCCGATGAACATCGTTCTTCGAACCGCTGACGGGCCAATCAGTCTTCTGGTGGATGAAATCGGAGATGTCATTGAAGTGAGCAGCGACGAATTTGAAACGACTCCAGACACCCTGCCGGGAGTCATCCGGAACGCGGTTCAAGGTGTCTACAAGCTGAACGGACGCTTGATGCTCGTCCTCAATCCGGATTGCCTCGACGCTCGCAACGACCTGTCCACGGGGCTGCACTGGGCCGGTTAAATGACTGTGGACATCTGTTGAAATCCGCTGCTCTTACGCACTCGACCCCTTCGACAACTTTTTAAAAACCGTTTCCCCTTATTCCAAGCCCGAGTCCACTTCGCACCAGGGAGTTTTGCAACATGGTTACGACTGTCAAACAACGTAAAACAAAATCGAAAGCTGCACCGCGTTCCGCCGCTCCAGCCACAGGAAGCAAAGCTCGCTCCAAAACCGGATCACCAAAAGTAACGGACAATCACAAGAGTTCAAAAGCGACACAAGAACGCATACTCGCCGATTACGCTGGGCAAATCAAAGCCATTCATAAATCCCAGGCAGTCATTGAGTTCGATGTCGATGGAACAATTCTCACAGCAAATGCCAACTTTCTAGCGACTGTCGGATACACGTTAGAAGAAATCCAGGGGCGACATCACAGCTTATTTGTCGACGAAGAGGCTCGGCGAACCCCGGAGTACCAACAGTTCTGGACGAAACTCGGCCGAGGAGAGTATCAGGCGGGAGAATTCAAACGGATCGGAAAAGGAGCCAACGAGATCTGGATTCAAGCGAGCTACAATCCGATCTTCGACCAAGCTGGTGTCCCGTTCAAAGTTGTAAAATACGCGACTGACATCACCCAGCAAAAGTTCCAAAACGCGGACTACGCTGGGCAGATTGCTGCGATTCGAAAATCTCAGGCGGTGATCGAGTTCCGAATGGATGGCACCATTCTGGATGCGAACGAGAACTTCTGCAAAACGATGGGGTACTCCATCGACGAAGTTCGTAACAAGCACCACCGCATGTTTGCTGAAGAGAACTTCAGTCGAAGCTCGGAATACCGCGAGTTCTGGGCAACGCTGAATCGCGGAGAATTCTTCGCGGGCGAGTTCAAACGGATTGGCCGAGATGGAAAGGAAATCTGGCTTCAAGCCAGCTACAACCCCATTCTCGACGCAAGTGGTAAACCATTCAAAGTCGTCAAGTATGCGTCGAACATCACGGCACAGAAAGAACTGCTCCAGCAACTCGCGAATAGCGAAGCACGTGAACGAGAACGAGCTGAAGAAGCTCGCAAGGTCGAACTTCTTCTCTCTGTCGTCGATGCAGCCACACTTGGTGATCTGACACGCAAGATCGAAGTTTCCGGCGCAGATGCACTCGACAAGATTGGGGAAGGTTTAGAGAAGTTCCTTAAGGATCTGCGGAACAGCATCTCGGGAATCACCGAGAACGCACAAACTTTGGCAACAGCTTCCAGCGAACTGGCAGCGGTCAGCAACGAAATGCGATCAACAGCCGGAAGCACAGCTGAGCAGGCAAATGTCGTATCGAGCACATCGGAACAGGTCAGCCAGAATGTGCAATGCGTCGCTGCCAGCGTTGAACAGATGAATTCATCGATCCGGGAAATCGCTCGGAGTGCGACGGAAGCCGCCTCCATCGCAACCAGCGCGGTGAAAGTGGCACAATCGACCAACGACACCGTTTCCAAACTCGGCGCCAGCAGCGTCGAGATTGGTAAAGTCGTGAAAGTCATTAACTCGATCGCGGAGCAAACGAATCTTCTCGCCCTGAATGCCACGATCGAAGCCGCACGGGCTGGCGAAGCTGGAAAGGGCTTCGCTGTTGTTGCCAATGAGGTGAAGGAGCTGGCGAAAGAGACAGCGAAGGCGACAGAAGATATCAGCCTCCGCATCGAAGCCATTCAGAATGACACCCACGGTGCGGTCCAGGCGATTAAACAAATCACGGACATCATCAACCAGATCAGTGATGTCTCTGGAACAATTGCAAGCGCGGTAGAAGAACAGACCGCAACTACAGGTGAGATCGGTCGCAGCATTCAGGAAGCGGCTCAAGGAAGCTCAGACATTGTCCGGCGTGTTCTCTCTGTCGCGAAAGCCGCTGATGGAACAATGCAAGGAGCTGGCAACACCCAACAGGCTGCCGATGAGCTCTCAAGAATGGCGATCGCACTTCAGAATCTGGTCAGCCGATTCAAGATCTAGTGGCTGCAATCGAAGCCGATTCGACAAGACATCACTTGGCTACGAGTTGGCATTACTCCACCCAGGGCGCTGTCGCGGTATCTGGAATCACGCCAGGCACGTCATTCCAGGTACCGGGCAGTTTCTGAATTTCCTGCTTCGTGAACAGTCGGCGTCAGTCAACCGCAAGCAGGTTCGCAAAACAACAACCTACCGCAATTCCATTGGACACTGAAGATGCACGTACTCATTGTTGACGACTCCCGGGCAATGCGAAAAATCCTGCAGCAGATCGTCGAACCATTTGGCTTTCGGACCTCGCAAGCCGGCAACGGTCTGGAGGGTTTGGAAGCTCTCGAGGCCTATTCTGACATCAGCCTGGTTCTTGTTGACTGGAATATGCCAGTGATGAACGGTCTGGAGTTCGTCAAAGCTGTCCGTCAAGAGGATCGATTCAACTCCCTGAAGCTGGTCATGGTCACGACAGAAACCGAACCGACACAAATGGCGAGAGCGCTCTTCGCCGGAGTCGATGAGTTCGTGATGAAGCCGTTTACACCAAATATTCTGATCGACAAGCTGCGTCTGATCGGAGCAATGTTCTCCGTCAGAACCTGAATCTTGTCGTGCTCACTGCTGCCTCTACTGCAGTGTCGGAGTGGCCTGCTTCCCATTCCAGAATCCGCGATTTCGCTCCATCTCCCCGACTCAACCAGGGCCCCAACGTGCCACGCCAACTTCGCATTTTGCTCGCGGATGATTCTGCAGTGATCAGACGAATTCTGATGCAGACGCTGACTCGTCATCAGGACTTAGTGATTGTCGGTGTCGCTCGCTGGGGAGGCGAAGCTGTGACGCTGATGGAGCAGGTCGCACCGGATGTCGTCCTGCTGGACGTCGAGATGCCGGAGATGAATGGTGTTGAAGCCACCAGTCGGATTCGCAAGCAGGACAGTGATATACCAATTATCATGTTCAGTTCGTTAACCGTTCAGGGGGGCAACGCAACGTTTGAAGCGCTGGCCCGTGGCGCGAACGACTATGTCCCCAAGCCAGGGGGTCTGACGAACATCAATGAATCGGTTCAGTTCATTGATTCCGAACTGGTCCCGCGAATCCGCTTCTGGGGAGAGAAACGGCGGCAAAAGACGTTTCCCCCCCCCCTGCCGATCCTGTCCTCTCCCAAAACGCCTCTGCACCGGTCACCTCACGGTTCTCGACAGGGATCACACGTCGAGAACCGGCGCAGGTTGTCGCGATAGGAGTCTCGACGGGGGGGCCCAATGCTCTTGCCGATCTCCTCCCTCGAATTCCACGGAGCTTTCCGGTCCCCATTGTCATCGTGCAACACATGCCGCCGGTATTCACTCAGCTACTCGCCAATCGGCTCAATCAACTCTGCTCCTGCGAGGTCCGCGAAGCGGTCGACGAGGAAGCATTGAACGCTGGCGAGATTTTGATTGCCCCGGGTGATCGACATTTAGAGATCGTCGCGCCGGACGGGATTCCGAGAGTGCAACTGAATGATGGACCGATGGTGAATTCCTGTCGACCGGCAGTTGACATTCTTTTCCGATCTGTTGCGAAGCTGTATGGAAGACAGGTTCTGAGCGTCGTTCTCACGGGAATGGGCAAAGACGGATTGGAAGGGGCCCGGGCGATCAAACAGGCCGGCGGAACTGTCATTGCGCAGGATCAGGAAACCAGTGTCGTCTGGGGAATGCCGCGAGCCGTCACCGAGGCTGGCCTGGCAGACCGGGTTGTCGCGCTCCCGTTCGTTTCAAAAGAGATCCTCAACAGCGTGTCCACTGCCGAGAATCGCGTAATTCCTACGTACTCCTGAATTCAAACCAGTTTCGACGCTCTCACATTGAGATTATGGATCAAAGTTCAGCGACACTCACTCTCCGAATGAACGAAAATGCCAATCACCGCCACGAATCTGAACTACCTCAGGGATGTCGTCTCAAAGCGATCTGGGAATGTCGTCTCCAACAACCAGGATTACTTAATCGAATCGCGGTTGAACCCACTGGCGGAGAGCATTGGTCTGAAGAATGTGGAAGCATTGGTTTCGGAACTTCAACGTTCTCCAACATCGTCACTCCACGACAAAGTCGCTGAAGCCCTGACGATTAACGAAACCAGTTTCTTTCGGGATATCCAACCGTTCGAGTCGCTGAAAAACGAGCAGATTCCACGACTGATCGAACAGAACCAACGTTCGAAAAAGATCTCGATCTGGTCGGCAGCGTCATCGAGCGGACAGGAAGCCTACAGCCTGGCGATGTTGATTCTCGAAGAATTCCCGCAACTCAGCAGTTGGAACGTGGAAATCCTTGCGACTGATCTGAGCCCGGAAATGGTACGTAGAACCTCCGAGGGACTCTACAGCCAGTTTGAAGTGAACCGCGGATTACCTGCCAAATATCTGGTGAAATACTTCCAGAGAAACGGAATTCAATGGGAGGTCTCCCCGGCGCTCAAGAAAATGGTCACCTGCAGAAAAATGAATTTGACCCTTCCCTTCATGAATATTCAGAACGTCGACATCGTGATGCTTCGCAACGTGCTGATCTACTTCGACAAGCCAACCAAAGAATCGATTCTGTATCGCATGCATCAGGTGATGTCGCGAAATGGTTGTCTGTTTTTGGGCGGAGGCGAATCCATGGTGAATCTGGACGTCCCATTCACGCGCCAGATCACAGTTCCGACGGTGTGCTATCAACCTCTTTGATCAGGAAATCAGAAATGGAAGTAGACAACCAGATGCTTCAACAGATCACCACCGATGTCATGTCTGGAATGCTCGGACTGGATCTGATTCATGTCTCAGATCAACCAGAAGCCACAGATGGAGTCATCGCTGCAATTCGCATCTCAGGTGACTGGGAGACAGCCTTGGAATTGCGGGCCTCCTGGCCAAGTGCCAACCGGATTGCGTCTCGAATGTTCGATCTGGATATCGATGACCTGACCGAGGAAGAGACGTGCGACGCACTCGGCGAGATTGCAAACATGATTGGTGGCAATCTCAAGGGAATTCTCAACGGAGAAACCAGACTGTCACTCCCTTGTGTCGGGAAAGACATCGTCCCTGACGAACCACGCCCCGGAACGAACACACAACTGCTACAGATGAAATTCGGAATGGAATTGATTTCGATCCGGCTCACTCAAGAAGAATTGATGGCTGCCGCCTCTCAGTGAGCCTTTCAATGTTCTGGGACCAGTGCGTCACTGACAAAGTTTCTTTGTATTCAATATCGGCTGGATGGAAACATGTTGATTCTAATTGTCGACGACAGCAAAGCGATGCGAATGATCGTCATGCGGACCCTGAAGCAAACCGGACTGACAGGCTACAAAACAATCGAAGCCAGCAATGGCCGCGATGCGCTGGAAGCAGTCAGCGCACATCAACCGGATCTTGTGATCTCCGATTGGAACATGCCGGAGATGAAAGGGATCGATCTTCTGCGACAACTTCGGGACTCGGGAAAAAATGTTTTATTCGGCTTCGTCACTTCTGAAAGCGGCGCTGCTGTCCGTGACGAAGCGATTGAAGCAGGGGCATCGTTTGTGATTGTCAAACCGTTCACTCCCCAATCATTCGAGGCGGCACTTGCTCCTGTGTTTGCAAGTTTCTCCTGACCCCTTCTCCTTCGAAAAGTTCGCGGAGCGAGTCAACGAACTTGAAGAACCGAATCATCATCGAATTCACTCCGTTCAGGAATACTGGTCATGCACGTCACTTTGTTCTCACATGCCTCACAGGTACGGGAAATCTTTTCGCTCCTTTTCGGTGGGGAGACGACAGTCACAGAATCGAAAGTGAGTATCCCGCAAAGCGACATCGCCACTGTCGCTTATTACGTGAACCAATCACAACAGGTGAGACATCTGTTGATCGCGGATCTCGCATTCGCGAACGCAGCAGGGGCAGCACTATCACTCATCCCCGCAGGAGTGGTGACTCAAGCAATCAAACGCCGTGAAGTTGATCAAAGCATCACAGACAATCTTCGCGAAGTCATGAACATCTGCGGCAACTTGTTCTCAGACGCATCTCAGGCTGCTGTCCGTTTCGATCGGCTGGAAGTCATGCCGAAATCCGGAGAGCAATTCGAATCAGCGCCCCGCCTCGCATATGACGTACAGATTGCTCGCTACCCCGGAGGCAAAATTGAACTCCTCACGTTAGCGTGAAGAGAAAACTCGAATTCAATGCAATTTCAATGGAGCGCTCTCACGCCCCAAATCTCCCGCCTGAATCCCACAACAGGCGGGAGTTATTTTTTCCCTCCTCAGATTTCTCTTCTTCCCGAAGCAATTCACTCGCGAGCCACTTTTCCCCATCGACCGTGGCGCATCTGCACGAAAAATACTTCCCGAATTTTCGCTTCAAAGTCGAGATCGAACGACCAACGCAACCGAATCCTCTGTTACGTTTTGACCTATCGGCTGAATTGATCGATCGATTGAACAGTCGTTCGCAACAGACGGGTAAGGAAGTTCCAATTTGTCCCGGAACAGCGCTGGACTGAAGAGCAACTTGACGATCGGTTGATTAAAATTCTGATCAGTCACCCTCTTCAAATTCACCCCAGATTCCGAACTGAAAGCCGGACGAAAGCGACTGCTCCTCATGTCTGAGTATGACTCCATTCCAGAACTGGCTGATCTGCAATCGGGTCGATCTTTAATTCGCGTTCCGCCGGAACTCAACATCCCGTTCACACCGAGAGTCAGAGCACTCGTCGATACCGAGGAGTTTCAAAGACTTTCTCACATCAGCCAATTGGGCCTCGTCTCCAAAGTCTATCCGGGAGCGCAGCATACCCGCTTTGAACATGCACTTGGCGTTTACCACAACGCTCTGCGATACATTCAGCAACTGATCAAAGATCCCCGATTTCGTGAACTGATCGACCGCCGGTCCGCGGAACTTCTCATCGTCGCTTCACTTCTCCATGACCTCGGACATTGGCCGTTCTGCCACCCGATTGAAGATATGGAACTCGATGGACTGCCTGCTCATGAAGCGTACGCCTCACGCTACCTGGCGGAAGGAACTGAGCTTGCTGCAGTCCTCAAGCGGGATTGGCAGCTTGAGCCATTGGATGTGCTCGATGTTCTGGTCGCCAGAACGAGTTCCCCACGGATGAAACTCCTCAGATCGATCCTCTCAGGGCCGATCGACGTCGACAAGATGGACTATCTCGATCGTGACAGTCTGCATTGCGGAGTTCCCTATGGTCGCAATTTCGACCGTCAGCGACTCATCCAGTCATTGGTCGTCAATGAAACGGGAGATGGGCTCGCAATCACCGTCAAGGGAAAAACAGCTGCCGAGCTCATGGTGTTCGCCAGGTATGTCATGTTCAGCGAAGTCTACTGGCATCACGCAGTCCGCTCCGCGACAAGCATGTTTGCTCGTGGTTTTTACGAACTGCACGATCGTCTGGACCTGAACAAGCTATTCAGCTTCACGGATGCTGAAATGATTGCCAAGCTCCGAGCAGCCGCCGTCGATACCGAGTATCACGACATGCTTGAAGGAGTTTTTGGTCTGAAACGCCAACTTTACAAGCAAATGGCTGAATACAGCCTCGATCAGTCTCGCGACATCTATCAGCGGATTGCTGGTCAGCCTTACCGGAAGGTGGTTCAGATATCAAATCGTCTCGTCGACAGTCTGAATCGTGATTACGGAATGGCTCTTAAGAAGTCCGACCTCCTGATCGACTCCCCTCCACCGCACCGGGAAGTCGAACTGGCGATCGATGTCTATTTTCCGAAAAAGCAGACATACAGACCGCTGCGAAAAGTTTCACCAGTCGTCGAAGCATTGGCCACAACGCAGTTCGACGACTGGGTGAAACGCGTTCGCGTTTTCCTTGCGCCAGCTCATGTCGAACAGGCGGCCAGAATTGATTGGGAGAACGCAATCATGAACGCGACCAGCGACTCAGGGGATGCCTTCACCCCTGCCGAATCTCTGTGATGTTGGGGAGCTTGCCGATCTCAGGAATGATCCACTGTCGGCAGAGTTCTGTCACAGGCATTCCGAGACGCGCAGCCTCGCTTCGAAGTGTTCGCCATTGCGATACTGGTAAGAAAATTGAAACCTGTTTTTTGATTTCTGCGATTGCCATGATTGCCCTTTCACTTGCTCGCAAAACGTAGTTGATCGAAAACTTGCTTCGTTCGCAGAATTTCCTGAGAACGACACCTCCGGATAGTGTCCCCTCGATGCAGTAAAACCTCGTCTGTGTCAGCACGAAGGTTCAATCACGAAGGATTTCCCTTCATCGCGACATTTCAGCGCCGAACCGGACTCCCCTTACGACCCGCTGCTCCAAACGGATTCGACGTTGCCTGAGAATGATCTCGACGACGACGTACTGGATGTTCGAGGTCAGTATGAGCTTCTTCGTCGTCGCAATCCCATGATCGCCTCGTGAGTTCACTTGGCAAAGGTTCCTGGCTATTCCACAGAAATCGAGCTTCACGCACCATGTTTCACTCCACTGTTACAACGTATTGAAAATCAAAGAAACGACTTGCCGTCCACCTACCTGCCAGCAAGCACCTCTTTGTGTCCGCATTTTCTCGCTGTGACATCCCAGCCATGATTTCAACTGGGTGCGATCATGAACTCAGGGGGACACGAAACGCATGGAGTCAGTCCCAACCCGGTTCAATGATCTCAGCTGCTGACATACAGAACGAAGTTCGAATCAAAACCTTTCAGACATTCTGAAAAGATTTAGAAATTCGTTTCTGAGGGGGAATGGATTCCCTTACGAATTAAGAAGCGGTTGCGCTCGCAGCGTCTGCTTTTTCTTCTGCTGCGCTGCGACGCATGTAGAATGGCTCCAATGTCCAGGGATCATCGAAGTTCCCGGCCAGTGCTCTCTTCTCACCCAGAATGGCAATCGATCTCGCGGTCGGAGTCCAACAATCGGGATGCAGCAAATGGAACTGACTCAGCTCCTCGGAGTAATTCGCAAGTCCCGGTCCAGTGATGAAAGATCTCTCTGGAAGCTGATTGTTCCACTCGGCAAGGCTCAGCAATCTGGGAGGCGTGACTGTTCGCCAGCCATCCGCATCAAGTCGGTACTCTCCAGCGCAGACGTCACCACGGAGAGCATCTTCGATCACCCAAACATGATCCACTTCCTGCTGATTCGCAGCTACTGCCAGAAACGTATCGATCCCCACTAACTTCGTCCGTGCGGCGTAGGCCATCGTTTTGGCACAAACCAGCCCCACTCGCAAACTCGTGAAACTTCCCGGTCCGATACTGACTGCAATCAGGCCAACATCGCTCGGTTTCGCATCCATCGATTGCAGTGCACCCGCGATTTCCGGAACGAGCGATCGGGCGTGCCGTCGTCCGTTGGCCGCCAGATCAATCTCGTGTCGTATCTCTCCATCCACGGACAAAGCGATCGATCCGGATCGTCCAGAAGTTTCAATCGCCAACGTCAGCATGGTAGGGAGTTCAATTCAGTCCAGAGTATGAATGGGCCGCATTCCTCATGCAAACGATTATCCGGTCGATCGGAAACTCTCGCACAGAGACTGCAACGCGCAATATTGTGAACGGTTTCTTCCGACACCACAAGGCTCCATGAACTCCTCGACAATGGTGAAAATCGACCAGAAGTCCATAGAACAGCGTTGATTCGCTCCCTGCCTCGGTCCTCTATCGCAGGTTTGTGTCGCAGTTCCCCTGTAAAGAGGCGAAAGCGATCCTCTCGCTTTACTTCCGCCACAACCGGGGAAGTGCTCCGAGAAGCATCCCTGCGAACAAGCCGCCGAAGTGGGCTCCATTCGCAATATGCATCGTGGGAGAGAGTCCGATGATCGCCCACAGAATCATCTGAAAGACGATGCTTTGCGGCATGTAAAAGCCATCGCTCGGGAGAAAGAGACTGCGCATCCACAGGAAACCGAAGAGCCCATAAACGACCCCCGAAAGACCTCCGAAATTTCCGCCGGCCAACCAATATTGAGCAAAATGAGAAACCAACCCGATGAGCAATACCTGAACGACGAAATACCGTGTGCCGTAAACGCGTTCGATCGCTGTGCCGAGAATCCAAAGCATGAACACATTCATTCCCAGATGAAAAATGTTTGCATGCAAGAACATCGGAGTATAAATTCGCCAGACTTCACCACTCAATATGTTGGAGAGATCTCCACCAATCGGGGTGAATTTCAGGAGTTCAATCAACTGGACATTTCGATTGAATCCGGTAAAGACCGCAACAATGATGGCGATCAGAACAAGTGTCATCGTGGCCTGCGGGGTCGCTGCCCCACGGAAGTGAATTTCTTGTTCGCCAGTTCGTTTCGAGGGCTTCACCGGAGCCTTCAGAACAACCGGCTTAGCGTCATACCGAGAGGCAGTCGAATTCGCTTCGAATGCTGGAAGTTCTTCTCGCGCCCTCTCGACTTGATCTTCGCGAAAAACCCAGATCTCCCAGACGTTGTCAGCAGCATCGACTCGATTCTCGACTCCAAGGCCAGAAAGGTAGTTCTGGAATCGCTCTGCAAGTGCAGCCGATGGAAGTGTACCAATTTTTCGCATTGAAAATTTCTATCGATCTCGTGGAATCACTGCGAAGACGCCCTGTCAAAACAGGAATTTCTCTCAATCCATTTCAGATGTCGATCGAGTGTCCAGACTTCGTCAGTGATCAGTCTGCTTGGTTACCTTGGTCGCATTCTTCCTGTACCGAAGTCAGAATGCGATGTCCGATTTTTGGCCCGCAATGGCAAGAATCAGGTTGTGTAGAGTTCGACAATGTCCAGATTCTGCAAAAGATGGTCTCGCAGCACTTTTCGCCCTGTTGGATTGCCGGTACTCCATACTTTGGCAAATTTCAGATCCGAGGCCAGCTTCTCGTGAATTTTGAGGGCCAGATCCCCCACTGTCGACTCTAAGGGGAGAGAAATTGGTGAAAGATCATGTTCCGCTTCATCGGGACGACGCGTGTAAACGCGAATGACCTCCAAAGACTGCCCCAATTCTTCGCGAAGCCTCTCGACATCCTCGTCCCGATCGAAGTCCACAAGGACGTGTGGAATCTTCAATCGGGCTTCCTGTTCGAACATGGAGTAACGAAATAGTGCATCCGGATCACTTCCCCGAGTCACCACGGCAACAGAGCGTGTATTCACAGTTGAAAAATCACCTTCAACGAATCCTGACTTCTCAGCCAACCTCGTTTTGCGTTTCTCGATTTCTTCGATGACATCGCAGGTCGCGTAAACCGCATCGTCATCGCTGCCATCCAAACACAAAATGACGAGATCTGCTGAACGAATGAAATCGACGAGATAATTGTCCAGGTAGTTTTTGGTGATCGGTGGAGTGTCGATAATCTGAATCCGCAGATCTTCCCAAGTCATCATTCCGGCCAGCGGCTCGCGGGTCGTAAAGGGATAGTCTGCCACTTCTGGTTTGGCACTGGTCAACGCAGCCAGCAGCCGACTTTTTCCGGCATTGGGAGCGCCAATCAAAATGAAAGTCCCTGCCCCCTGACGAGGAATCCGGTAACTACGACCAGATTTCGACGACGTTTGCTCTGCTTGCAGTTCTGCACGGGCAGCTTTCAATCGTGCTCGCAGATCCCCCTGTAGGCGATCAGTCCCCTTGTGCTTGGGAATCTGCTGCAACATTTCCTCAAGGGCGAAGATCTTTTCCTGGGGAGTATTTGCCTGCCTGAATTTCTTCTCCGCTTTGAAATACTGAGGCGTGAGATTCGCGGGCATACCGATTCCATCAACTCAAATTCGCAACATCAAACAAAAAACCCTCTTTGCGACGCGGCGCCCAGAGGGTTTCCATCATCGACATCGAAAGTTCGACACTTACAGTACTCGAATCAACTCGACTTCAAAGTGCAGACGGGCATTGGGCGGAATGGCACCTGGCTGTCCGCGCTCCCCATAGCCAAGCCGGCTGGGGATTTCCAATTCGATTTTTCCACCTTCTTTGATCAGCTGAAGTCCTTCAGTCCAGCCAGCGATCACACCGTTCAGCGGGAAGCTGATCGGCTCTCCTCCAATGGAACTGTCAAACTCCTTGCCGCTGTCGAGCCAACCGCGATAGTGGCACAGCACCTTGGAATTTACATTCGGACGCTTTCCGGTCCCCTCTTCGATGATTCGGTATTTCAGTCCCGAATTTGTTTTCTTGAACTCGGATGCGGTAGTCCCGCTCGCAGGGACGACGCCCGATTCTGGCTTTTCGTTTTTGGCCAACGGGGTCGCTTCGTGAACCGTCGATTCCGACTCAGTTTGAGCGGTTTTTTCTCCCTTTCCAGTTGCGCAGCCAACCGCCAGCACTCCAAGCAACGCAACCTTGAAAATCGTTTTCATCATGAGGAAGTCAACTTCCCTGTTGTATCTGAATTGTTTTGGGGAGAAATGAAACAATTGATCCGCCGGAGTCTTTCCGGACTGCAACACTACTTGATTTTGACCAGTTCGACTTCGAAATGAAGACGCGAATTTCCAGGAATTACAGGCGGTTGCCCTCGCTCGCCGTAACCCAGTTTACTGGGGATCTCGAGCTGAATCTTGCCACCTTCTTTGACATGCTGCAGACCTTCGGTCCAGCCTGGAATCACCCCTTTAAGTGGGAATGAGATGGTTTCCTGGCCGAAGTTTCCATCGAATTCGTTGCCATTATCAAGCCAGCCTCGATAGAAGACTTCGACGGTGTCGTTGGCAGTGGGCTGCTTTCCTTCACCTTCCTTCAAAATCTTGTACTTCAACCCCGATTCGGTCGTCACAAAGCTTTCATCGCCTGCATTCGGTGATGGTGTCTCTTCTTGAGGTGCCGATGCTGCTTCGGGTTTCGCTACCGGAATCAGCTCTTCGGCCCCTTTTTCTTTCTTGTACTGTTCCTCATCAATGACACCACAGCCAGCGATGAACGATGTCAGAATCACAAATGCGAAGAATTTATTCATCGGAAGTTCAAACCACATCGTAATTTCAGGGATTGTCTCAATCGAAAACGCCTGACAGCACATTTTCTGTCAGGCGTTTCGCAGCATAATTAGTTCACTTTGATCAGTTCAACTTCAAAGTGAAGAGTTGCTTTGGCTGGAATGACCGGCGGATAACCGCGATCGCCATATCCCAGCTTCGAAGGAATCTCGAGCTGAATCTTGCCACCCTCTTTAATCAACTGAAGACCTTCGGTCCAACCAGCAATCACGCCTCGAAGTGGGAATGTAATCGGATCTCCCCCTTTGGAGCTATCGAACTCTTTGCCATTGTCCAACCAGCCGCGATAGTGGCATGTCACACTGTTCGCTGCTGTTGGCTGCTTCCCTTCGCCTTCCTTAATGATCTTGTACTTCAGGCCGGACGCGGTTTCTGTAAAACCTTCCTGCTTGTTTTCATCAGCTGGCATTTCCGTTCCTTCTTTCTCGACGCTCTCTTGAGTCTCGCCTTTGGCGTGTTTCTTAAAATCTCCGGCGACCACAACGGCAATCCGGTCCGGGTGAATCCATTTCTTGAAGTTTGCGTTGACCTGATCGACGGTCAGCCCGGCAATTGACGCTTCCTGCTTGGAATAGAAATCCATCTTTCGATTCAGGTATGAGGTCACAACCAGCAACGCGGCAATCTGTTTGTCATCCGAACGTGAAACCTTCTGACTTTCCAGATAGGCCGTCGTAGCGGATGCCAGTTCTGCTTGCGTGATTCCGCTGTCCAACAGCTTCTGAATCTCCTCTTTGATCGCAATTTCCACTCGAGGAATGTTCGTCGGGTTGGAAATCGCATAGGTCAAGAACGTTGTCCGTTCATCGATCGAACTTGGTTGTACGAACGAACCAACACCGTAGGAGAGACCTTCCGCCTGACGCACCCGATCTCCCAGACGGGATGACAGTCCGCTGCTTCCCAGAACGTAGTTGGCAATCAACACACCTGGGTAATCTGGATTCTCATCATTCATCGGGAAGACGGAGCCCGCCAGATAGGTTGCGTTTTCCTTATCTGGGGTCTCGATGACCTGATGAAGCGATTCCAATTTGACGTTAGCTGTTCTTGGAATGTGTGCGAAGGGCTTCTGGGATGTCCAATCTGCCAGCATCTTTTCCAGTTGTGGCTGCACTTCCGCAATGTCGAAATCACCGACGACCGCAACTTCACCCACGGTTCCGTTCAGGAATTTGGAGTACAGCTCAGCGACCTGTTCAACTTTCAACTCTTTCAGTGTCTTCACCTGTTCAGCAGCAGTGGCGACATACCGAACGTCATTGGGAGCATAATCTCCACTGAGTGCTTTGGAGACCGCGACGCGAGCGAGCTGCATCGGATCTGTCTGAGCCTGCTCGTTGGAGGAAATTCGACGATTGCGAATGATCTCCAGCTCATCCGCTGGAAGCGTGGCTTCTCGCAGGATCTGGCGAAGAATGTCCAATGCGCCATTCAGATGTTCACGACGGGTTTCAAGCTGGAATGTTGCTTCTCCAGCATTTCCATCGGCGAACAACTGGGCTTTATTTTCATCAAGAGCATCCTGAATCTGTTGACGATTCAGGCTCTTAGTGCCTCGTAGCATGAGAGACGGAAGGACTTCAGCGGCATGCTTGAATCCTTTGAGGGACTCAGCGTCTCCGTATCTGAGGGTCAGTTGAAGGACGACCGACTCTCCCCGATTTTTCTTAGGCAGCAAAGCTGCTTTCACGCCGGATGGCAGAACAACGCGAGTGGTGCGAGCTTCGATGTTCTCTGGAGAGACGTCAAACGATTCGCCTTGCGCAACGGAACCACGTCCTTCGTAATCGCCAATCATCTCAGCCAGATCCATACGAGGGGGAATGGAAACCCGTTCCGCTTCTTTGGATGGGAGATACACTCCTGCAGTACGATTGTTTTGAGTCAGGTAACGCTTAGCGACTTCGTTGACGCTAGCAGGAGTGACCGCTTCCAGACGATCGCGATACAGGAAAATCAGGCGCCAATCTCCTTGTGCTGCCCATTCACTCAACTGAACCGCCAATCGGGCTGAGTCTGTCAGATCCATTTCCCAGTTCTTCAGAAGGGATCGCTTCGCCCGCTCCACTTCTTCATCAGTCACCCCTTGCTCGCCAAGTGTCTCTGTGATTTCGACCAATTTCGCGAGAACGTCTTTGGGATCGACACCGCTGGTGCATTCCGCCATGAAGCGAATGACGCCCGGATCGTGAAGTGCGAATGCGCCGCCAGAGACACTGGTCGCCAACTTGGTTTCAACAAGCGCTTTGTAGAGACGACCCGAAGGGGATGATGTGAGAATGTGCTCCGCCACATCGATCGACACAAATTCAGGATGAGCGGCAGGTGGAATGTGGTAAAGCGTTCCAGCAAAGCCAACATCCCCGACGCGACGCAAGGTCACCAGTCGTTCGCCATCCTGTGCAGGCTCTTCAGTGTAGTCCTTTTCCAGAACACGTTCCGGTTTGGGAATTGCGCCGAAGTATTTTTGAATGAGAGAGAGTGCAAGTTCTTCTTTGAAGTCACCAGCGATGATCACCATGATGTTGTCAGGCTGGTAATAGTTCTCGTAGAAAACCTTCAGGCGGGAAGCGGGAACTTTCTCGATGTCCGCACGGTTTCCGATGGTGGACTTGCCGTAATTGTGCCAGGAAAATGCAGCGGACATGATGCGCTGCCCCAGAATTCCAGATGGGGAATTCTCCCCTCGCTCGAATTCATTTCGAACGACAGTCATTTCGGACGTCAAATCTTCTTGCTTGATGAAGCTGTTGACCAATCGATCCGCTTCAAGAGCAATCGCGAATTCGAGGTTTTCATCGCTGGCAGGAAGTGTTTCGTAGTAATTTGTGCGGTCGAGCCATGTCGTCCCGTTGAACTCGGCGCCATGATCTTTCAGAGCTTTGGGGACTTCAGGATGCTTGGGAGTCCCTTTGAACACCATATGCTCGAGAAGGTGAGCCATCCCCGCTTCGCCGTAACCCTCGTGGCGGGAGCCGACAAAGACAGTCATGTTGACAGTCACTTGTGGCTTGGAAGGATCCGGAAACAGCAGAACCCGGCAACCGTTTTCAAGTCGATATTCAGAGATTCCTTCCACCTGCGTCACAGGTTGTGGTTCGGCTCCCTTGGTGACAGCTGTCATCATCAACATCCCTGCAAAACATAGATATGCGATTCGGCGAAGCATTTGAATTCCTTACTCCACTCAATTAGCAACATCGACTCGTGACAGCCGTGAAACCATCGGTATCCGTCCCCGGCTAATCCACAACAAAGTTCACTTTGTCCGTGCTGAGTTTAGCAGCGTGTCCCCCCGTTTGGAAACCGTCCTGAATTCAGAAACGACGACAAGGACACACAATAGGTCGATTGCTAGAGGATCCCGGGACGACAGCGAGCAGAAAACTTTTCCCGCTCCGTGAGGTTTTAGACTTACATTGAGCCTGATGATTCCGATATGAAAGTCAACAGCGATTTCATCCCGAAACTCACTGCAAAGCGAGCAAATGTGAAACAGATTTTCGCACGAGTTTTCGACCGGAAACACTGTTCCCTGATGCTGCTTCTTCTGGGGATTGTCGCCATCGGCTGGACAGGTTCTCTTGAGGCGAACCTCAATTTGCAATCCGGCAACACAGCATCAGTTCAAGAAGATGCGGAAATGTTGGCCCGTCTCCAGAAGCTTTCTGCTTTGATCGAACACAACGGCGCTTCGGAAGAGAGCCTCTCGCAACGAGGAGACTTGTATTTTTTCACCGGGCAGTTTGAGAAAGCGGCCAGCGATTACTCTGAAATGGTGAAACTCAATCCCCAACTTGATCACTCCCATTGGAGATTGGGAATCGCGTATTTCTATGCAAAGGAGCCGGAAAAAGCGGCTGCCCAGTTTGACAAGTACCATTCATTCGATGATGTCGATCGAGAGAACGGCATCTGGCGATACTTTTCGCACTACCGAGCCTACGGCAAGGAGTCGGCTCAGAAACAGCTTCTCAAGTATGAAAAAGACGATCGGGAGCCGTTTGGCGACATCTACCGACTGTTTCAGGGAGACCTCGCAGCGGACGAAATCCTCAGGCTGATCAACGCTGCCAAAATCACACAGCAGGAGCGAGACAAGCGACTCTTTTACGCAGAACTCTATCTCGGACTCAACGACACCTTGGAAGGCCGTGAGGAATCCGCCAAGATACACTTGGAACGCGCAGTTGCGAATCCTTGGGGACAAAAGGCCGGTTACGGACCGCATTACATGTATCAGGTTGGCAAACAACAGCTGCGACTGATCACAACACCAACGGGGCGGTAGACAGAATGTCGTTTTTGAATGCGGGGCTGTTGCTCGGACTTGGATTGATCTCAATCCCTGTCGTTCTTCATTTCCTCTTCAAGCAGAAGCCCAAAAATCTTGTTTTCCCTGCGATGAAACTGCTGCAACAGGTGCAGCGTCAAAGTGTTCGCCGATTGAGGGTCAAACACCTGCTCCTCATGTTGCTCCGCATGCTTGCGATCGCGATTGTTGTCTTCGCAATCGCAAGACCTTCAGTTCCACCCGCGAATTACAGTTTGAGCACATGGGAAATCAGAACTCTTCTGGGGTTATCCTCGCTGGGAATTGGCGTTTTTTACATTCTCAAGCATCGCCTGCAGCAGCAGATCAAAAACGCTCACGAGCGTGACGTGAAAGCCAGCCAGATCAGAAACTGGCTTACGATTGGAACACTCGCTGCAATTTTGATGCTCGTCATTTGGCCCTACCAGCGACGAATTTCAGCCGAAATCGTCGATCCATCGCCGGTGACATCAAATGATCTCCCTGTGTCTGGAGTGTTTCTGTTCGACAACAGCATGAGCATGACCTATCTGCAAGCAGGTGAAGACTCGCTGAAGAAGGCTCAGGTCATTGCCAACGCCCACATTCAATCTTTGCCATCTGGAAGTCGTATCGCAGTCGGAGATGTGGCGACGGACCGGCCGATTCCCTTCCAGTCGACAGTCAGCTCTGCCGTTTCCAGAATCAATTCTTTGAGCCCATCATCTGTCGCTCTCCCGTTGGAAGACCGGCTCCGTGAGGCGATCAAATCCCATGATGATGACCGTAAACGAACGCTTACCGACCAATCGGACCTCGACGAAAATCTTCGAAAAGATCGTTATATCCGCCGGGTCTACATCTTCACGGATCTCGCGAAATCAGCCTGGAGAACTGCCGGTAGCAGCCTGCTGAAGAGCGATCTGGAGAAGTTCAAATTCGTCAACGTCTACCTTGTTGATGTCGGTCAGTCTGGAACAAGAAATCAATCGCTTCTCAATTTGAATCTCTCAGGAGAGCGTATTCCGCTCGGGGGAGAATTGAGCGTCTCGGCCACGGTTCTCTCGCAGGGGCAGGACATTTCAGCACAGGCGGTCGAACTGTACTTCGAGGGGAAAACCGGAGAACAGTTGAAACAGGGACAAGTGACTGTCGACCTCAGTGCAAACCAGTCCGCAGAAGCCCTTTTTCCGCTCCTTTCCGGAATCAACCAGCGGTGGATCAATGGAGAAGTCGAACTGGTCGGAACCGACCCGCTGCTCTTTGATAACACTCGATATTTCAGCGTCGAGGTGAGCGATCCGCCGGAGATCCTGGTCCTCGCACCGGATCAGGAGACCGCACAGGTCTGGATGACCGCACTTGCTCCTCACGATCAGAAGAGCGCTTCGCTGAATAAGTTCAAACCGAAATTCGTGCGCTACGATCGGATCAAGGAACTGACGCTCTCCGATTATCCAAACATCACGATGATCAATTGTCCGAGGATGACGGACGATGCGTGGTTCCAACTCGGCAAATACGTCGAAGATGGGGGCGGACTCATCGTCGTCACGGGGAGTGCCGACATCGCGTCCGAAAATTATAACCGCGCCGCAGCCCAGAAATTCCTTCCAGCCGCGCTCGATGCATGGCACCCGATTGGTGAGTGGAGTTTCTCGGTCGATTCCAAGAACCACCCGCTATTCTCCATCTATCGCCGACTGGAAAATTTCGGCTCATTCTCCATGTTTGAAAATCTGGTCTACGTCACCAGATTCTGGATGGTGACTCCCGCACAGGGGGCCAACGTCCTTTCCACTTACCTCTCCCCCGAGAAGTTCCCGGCAATTATCGAGAGAAGTACAGGAAAAGGGAGGACCGTACTGATCACCACAGCCGCAAGCCTTCCCGACAACCCCAATGATCGATGGAATAATCTCCCGAGTCCCGTTCTGGAACCGTGGATCTTTTTGGCGTTTGTCGAGCAGGCAACAGAATATGTTTCCCGTTTCGGAAACGTCGAACGATCATTCGTGTGCGGGCAGACCCCGATCATTCGACTCCCTGCGACAGATGCGGATCGGACCTTTCTACTGCGGCAACCAGATCTGAAACAAATACGCGTTCAACTCCCAGCGAATGAATCGATTCTTCGGTTTAAAGAACTGACTTCCCCGGGACACTACGAATTGACTGATCCGGAGTCCCGCGACATCCTCGGCTCGTTCAGTTTGAATTACAGCCCAGAGGAGAGCGATCTGACAAGAATGACAAGTTCAGATCTGGATGATCGACTGGGAAAAGATCGATATCAGGTTGCTGAGAACATCGAACAGCTGAAGGACAACATCAACGCAGCGGATTTGGGTCAGGAGATTTACCCGCTGCTGCTTGTTCTGGTTGTCGTGCTGTTTTGTAGCGAACATCTGGTCGCGAACCGCTTTTACGACAATCCATTAGAAAAGCAGTCGACTTGATCAATCGACGTTCCCCAGGAGTCTCCGTTCCCTGGATTTAATCTTGCCCTGTGGCGTTGCCTGCTAAATTGGATGTATTCGAAATCCTTGCAGACTTGGGAGAGACTCGATGGGTTCAGGATGCCAGCACAAAGGGCCTCACCACAGTTCTGGAACCGGCAATCAACGTAAGCTCTTGATCACACTCGGTCTGATCGCGATTTACTGTATTGCGGAGGTCGTAGCTGGACTCTGGACTGGCTCACTGGCCCTACTTGCAGACGCTGGCCATATGGCATCGGATGCTGGTGCGTTGGCGATCAGCCTGATTGCAGCGTGGCTGGCGAGATGCCCGCCGAGCCGACAGCAAACCTTCGGGTATCATCGAGCCGAAATTCTGGCGGCACTCCTGAATGGTTCACTCCTGTTTCTCATTGC
The DNA here is from genome assembly GCF_051466335.1 of Planctomicrobium mucosum. Taxonomy (NCBI): domain Bacteria; kingdom Pseudomonadati; phylum Planctomycetota; class Planctomycetia; order Planctomycetales; family Planctomycetaceae; genus Planctomicrobium; species Planctomicrobium mucosum. Next base: position 3,172,557 of record NZ_CP195793.1, read on the forward strand.
AGGGGGAATTCTTCATGAGGCATGGGAGCGTTTCTTTACTCCAACGCCAATTCTCGGAATCCCCATGTTGGCGGTCGCTGTCGGTGGACTAATCATTAACGTGATTAGCCTGGGAGTTTTACATGGGAGCAAAGACGAGAATTTGAACATGCGCGGAGCTTGGCTGCATGTCATCGGCGATACGCTTGGGAGCGTCACGGTGATCGTAGCCGCCATACTTATCTGGCTGTTCAGCTGGAATTGGGCAGATCCCGTTGCCTCCGTGCTGGCCTGCCTGCTGATTCTGTACTCCGCATGGAACCTCATTACCGACGCCACGCTGATTCTCATGGAACACGCTCCGCGAGACGTGGATGTAGCGGAGGTCCGCCAGATAATCTATTCAGTCCCGCATGTCGTCGATGTCCACTGCTTACACGTCTGGACAATCGCAAGCGGGCTTCGCGCGGTCTCTGCACACATCGTACTGGACGAAGTGCAGCATGGGAGCAAAGAACGAGAGCAGATTCATGATCTGCTGAAGCATCACTTCCAACTGGAACATATCACGCTGCAGATTGAAGACCCGACATCGAACCACTGTACTGAGCGGGAAGATGGCGACTGTCTTGTGACAACACAATCGCACGACGCGCACTCCCATGCTGGCCACTCACACTAAACAACAGCCTCACCATCGGCAGATGACCAGGGATTTCCCTGAATCAAACAGGAGTGCTCCTCCGCCATTCACGACGACATTTTGCCCCATACATTCACAGGAATGAGCACCTTCAGGGGCGACTCTCACTCATCTGCCTGCACATTGCCTAACGGAAAGCTAACGAGACAGGTGATCGAGTCATCTGGTCTTTCGGGCAAATTACATCCACGGAAATAGTAGAATCTTTCGTCCCATTGCATCCGGAAATGACACCTGCATGTCTGGAATCAACTGTTTATTTCGGAACAGCAAGTTTTGATAACAATTCGCAACACTGCCGTCGCCTGCAACAACGGTTTTTCCCAGCTATTTCACGTGATTTTTCAACAGTTATTACGCACATTCTATTGCCAACTCTCTTATTCAGAGCGAGATTGAAGGAGTCCACTCTCGCAATACAGAGTGGTAATACGTCGCCTCAAAGCCTGATCAACACAATCGGTGCGTCACATCTGGTGTTCCTCCAATGAACGGTTCCAGTCCTCTCGTCTCCGTCATCATCCCAACGTACAACCGCGAAAAGCACCTGCCCGAGTGCCTCGAGAGCGTGTTGATGCAGACGTACACGAAACTTGAAGCGATTGTCATCGACGATGGTTCAACCGATGCCACGCCGACATTCATGGCTGATCAGACGCGCCGGGACAAACGGGTTCGTTACATCCGAAAGTTGAATGGTGGAGTGTCATCCGCTCGAAATCAGGGAATTAGATCTGCAAACGGAGATCTGATCGCATTTCTGGATTCGGACGATGCCTGGTTGCCATGGAAGATGGAGACGCAGGTCGCTGCGATCAACGAGTTGCCAACTGTCGGAATGATCTGGTCGGACATGACCGCCATCAGCGAATCGGGGCAGCAGATCCACGATCGATTTCTGCGAAGGATGTACGGCTCCTATCAGAAACTGACCGGCCCGCTCTTCTCCAAGTATCTGAATCTGGACCTTCCTCCGATCGATTCACAGCCAGCGCGTCAGGTAAGTATCGGCTACGGGAACATTTACGCGAATATGCTTTACGGCAGCCTGGTTCACACATCGACGACATTGATTCGCAAAGAGCGGGCAATGCAGACGGGGCTGTTCGATGAAAGATATCGACGTGCGGGAGAAGATTTTGGTTTCCATCTCAGAACCTGCCGCTTCGGAGAGGTTGCCCTCCTCGATGAGCCAACGACACTTTATCGAATTGGGGCGGACGATCAGTTGACCCATCGAAGGAATCAGGTCAGCCTGGCGCAAGCATTCCTCGAGACGATCACGGACGAAGTAGCTGCTGCAGGGGACGCCGTCCCGCTCTCACTGAAAGAGCTGAACGAGATTCTCTCGGAAGCACACTCGTGGCTCGGAACCGAACTTCGGGCTGCCGGTCAAACGAGCCAGGCAGTCAAAAGCCTCACTCAGGCACTCAAATGCAACTACAAAAACCGGGAAGCATGGAGCCAGCTGAGTCGCATTCTCACTCCTAAAATTATCCGCCAGCAACTCAAGCGGATACTGCATCGGTCGGAAGTCGCTCACCCTTCCCCGGTTTAGTCGCCGTTTTGGAACTGGATTGAATCGATCAGTAACGGTATTCCGATCAAAATCCGGGTCGTTTTGCTACCGAAGTACAATATGTCCCGCGTAATGAGATTGCGAATGGAAATACCCCGGCCGCGCCAGCTACTCTACCCTTCACCCGATTCCTTGATCGACGAACCGGGGACGGAGGCCGCCTGTGAACGAGGTGGCGAATTGGAGCAAAGAGAGAGCCGAGCCTGGATATGTCGCCAACAGTCTGGTTGGTCACCGGATTACTGGTGACGTTTACGTTGATCTTCATCGTGGCGAAACGATTTTCGTCCCCAAACTCTACAGATACTGCGATCAAGCAATTTCTGAAGCACCGATCGATACTCGAACAGCAGTTTCTTGCACTTGCCAATCGTCGCGGGATTCCAAGAGACCTCATCTGGGTCAAATGCGACTGGCAGCCGCAGGTTGTCTTTGCGCGTGATCTCCAGTCGAACAGTCTCACGGCATTCGCTGCTGTGGAAATTCACTTTGAAGCGGTTCCCGGCGGCGAGATGGAAGATGTCGATGCCGTGCACTACTTCCGAGTCGCAAGTGCCCTGTTCCACTACAATTCGCCAACATGGGGAACAGGAGGTAAGGCGTTGTTCAATATGCAGCCAACAGAAGCGATTGAGCGAATGTCATCGCAATTCAAACAGATTGCAATACTGGAATCGAGCTCGCCATCAGAACTCAGCGGCGACGAATCCAAGAACGAATAGCGTTTCAAAAGCAAGAAACTGCATCGTTCACCGGGCGTTCCTGCTGGAATCAAACTCGCGCCGATGATTCAGCCGCTACCATTGAGAGTGCGATTACCAGAAGGCGACTTCATCGACCACAGCGATTCGAGAATTGTGCTGTTCTGTCGATTTCTCCGTCGCAGAGCGGTGTTGCCGAATGAGGTTCAAGCCGCTCGCATAGACGGGCTTATGCTGTAGGCGAATCGCTTGCATGGCGTATTCCTCTGCTTTGGAATATTCCTGGCGATGGTCGGCAGAAACAGCGAGATTGAAGTGGGCAGCGTGGTTGTCAGGTTCTAACTCGATCGCCTTTTGCCACATCAATTCAGCCCGCTCCCACTCTCCCAAATGAGCCAGACGGTTCCCTTCTCGAACTTCGCGTCGCCCTCTGGTCCAGACATCACAGTTTGCGAGCTGAAATTCAGCAACCACCGGATGCGGGGCCAGCATCACAACAATTTCCGAGACACATTTATCCGTGAGTGATCGCAACACTTCGTCTTCCGATGTGCCGGCGGTCAATCCGGAGCCAATCTCCAGTTGATGAGTTTTGGTCACCTCTTTTTCAGCGCGGACATCGCCCGTTTTGACGTCGACCAGCCGAAAGGAAATGGTCACTTTGGCATCACAAATGGATTGTTCTCGTGCATCAGTCTCGTCTACAGAGCTCTCAACATCGACGGCCTGAAACGGATTTCGCTCCAATGACGTCTTCGAGATGAGACGGCGAACTTTTCTGTTCTCGTAGTGATATTCCTGCACTTCACCAAGGACGATCCCATCAATTCCTTTGACTCGAGCGGCTGAGAGAACATCGTCGAGAGCCCCGCGGTCAGGGCTGCCGAGAGTATAACTTGCTTGAAGGAGTCCGTTCGAGAGGCTGGAGTGATCGACAACTGTGTAGAAGTTGTTCTTCTCGAGTTCGTCCGTCAGGACAGAACTGATCGCTTCACCCTTTTCCCCTTCGAAATCCATGACAACAATGCGGTTCATTGAACTGACGTCGACGGAAGCAGGCTCCCAGAATTGAACAACTGCTGTACGGATGCAGCCAGTATTCAATAGCAGAAGTAGGAGACTGAGCCGCAAATTGTTCATCCGTGAACGCCATTCATTGCATGAAAATCGTCGATTTCTGAAACTCAGGGCGCTCCCCCGTAGGCGAATCGTTTCACCTCCACATCGGGCAGTACAACGAATCGACACCAAAAGGAGATCGCTCAGAAAAAGTTTCGGGATCTCAGAGTGTTCATTCAAAGCACTCTACCCGCTGCTTTGCTCTAATATCGGATCGAAGATGTTGACCCCACTTCAGATAATTCGGAAAACCATCCGCCTGATCGATTTTACTGCACCTCAGTCAAGACTGAGAGTACAGTCAACCTGCAGAAGATAGGAACTCTTTCAATATGCCTTCGCGTCAGCAACTCAATCGGCTCCTTGTCGCGCTCGTGGCGATCGGGTGCCTCTTCGCCGGACTCGCGATTGGCATCCTGCATCAATGGAGCGACCTTTGGTGCGGCAGTTTTATCCGATCCGGATTACTTCTTATCGCCTTTTGGATCGGCATGCCTACGAAAGGAAGAGCGGCCGCGTGGGCAAATGTTTCCCCATGGTGGACGCTCGGTGTCATCGGCGGGCTGATTTTGATTACAAGAGTCTTCAAAGAGCCGAAGGTCCTCATTCCGATTGTGGGGGCGATCGGTTTCCTCTCATTCATCGTCCCTATGTTTACACAACGACAAAAGAGAAATTAGCGTAAAAGACGTCAGAGCAATACTTTTGGACTTCCCTCGCCATCAAGAGATCGCCACGGTGTGCCTGGCCTCCGAAACGAACTAATCAAAAAGTCGGTGAGGATTTTCGAGTCGAAGGAGCCTCTTTTTCGTCGAGACTCCGTCCGCTGCTGAATATCCCCCGATTTTCCCGCCGGCAGCCAAAGTTCTGTGGCACGGGATGAGAATCGGAATTCGGTTTTTAGACATTACCGTCCCGACTGCGCGAGCGGCCCCCCGCGATCCAGCCTGCTCCGCGAGCTCGCCATAGGCGATCACCTCCCCGTATGGCACCTTTCGCAGTCGCTCGCAAACCTTCTTTGAAAATGCGGTGTGCCCTTCAAGAACAACGGGGATCTCAGAAAGATCGACAGGCTCACCCGCTGCGTAAGCAACTAACAGCGATTCCGCTTTTCGCATCCACTTTTCAGTCACCTCAGTGTTGATCCGGGTGTCAGACTGCTGGACTAATACCTGAGATTCTTCCCATTTCTGAGCATGTGAAATCGATTCCTGTTCGCTGGAGAAACCGAATCCCAATCGGACCACTCCTCTTGATTCTCCCAGTATTGCCATCCATCCCAACGCCGTCTCGAAGACCTTCAAATGGATTTCTCCAGAGTGCCGGTACTGAACTGCAACGGGGATTTGTTTGCGAATATTTGCCATGAACAGCTCTGACCCTCAGTACGGCAGATCAACCCCAATCGGTTTCCCGGAAATAACTTACATCAACCACAACACCTTTGACCGACTTCATTCTGCATTGCTAGAATAAAGGGTTGTCGCATCGTTGCCTCGAAATTCTTCGAATTTCAAGGATCACAGACGGTCCAGCATACGGTAGTTAGTACGACGGAAGAATATACAGAATGAATATTTACGCGTCCCTGGCTGACGATTTCTTCGTCAATATGGCGCTTAACACAGAAATGCCCCTGCCTAATCAGCGAGAAACGGTTCTCGATTTTTTTGGAAGGATGCAGAAAGCCTATCCAACTCTCCAGAACTTTCAGTGCCGTGAGACAGCCGAGTTCACGCTGGAAGAAGACAAGGAGCAAGACAGCTATCGTTGGGTGGGACTGGAATCAAAACGCCTCTCCAGTGGCTTTGTGAATCCGCCTTCCGTCGAAGAGGCGATGAAGCAGCACCTTCTGGTGCTAGAGCTTGCTCCTTACATGCTCTCTGTCAGTTCACTGGACTGCGAGGCTCTGGACCTGATGTTCGGATTCGACTTCGAATATCGGGGAAATCAGGATGAACTCGTCGCGGAAGCACTTGGACTCGCGCCGGCGTTCGATTCCTTACTGTCGATCGAAAACGCCAAGCCGCTGAACGTTGAACCGAGCCTGACAATGCTGTTGACCGAAGATTGTCGACGCCAGTGCCGAGTGGTTGTGGAAACCCGCACACACGCTTCGCAGGTGCGTCGAAATGATTTCCCGGAAGATGTCATCAGCGTTTATTTTACAATGAGGCAGTATCGCAGCCTTAAGCCGGAGACGTCATTTCAGGAATCACTTCTTGAACTTCAGGCTCAAGGAGAGCAGTTGATGCAATCTCACATCATCGACCAGATCCTGAAGCCTCTCGCTCAGGCAATCTCCCAGAAATAAGGTCTAAAGACCTGCGCGAACGATGCAGCCCGTGATGCAAACTGAACCAGCCATTGAAAGCGATTTCAAGGCTGGTTTTTTCCAATTGAAACCTTTTCGTGTGACATCAGGGTAGTAGCGGTAATATGATCAGCGACGGAAATTCTGAGTACGTCCACAACATGGGATTCCACCCGATACATACTGTCATCTCTTTCAGAAAGTTGAAAATGCTGACGTACCGCGTCAAGAGTTTGTTCAGCCAACTCTTAAATTCAGTTTCTCGAGCCAGCAAAATCGCTGTGCTCGCAGTGACTGCGATGTCCAGCCTGTGCGTGACAACCGCTTTCGCAGACGATGCAACCGCTACTGCGACAGAGGAAAAGAAAAAGTCCCCTGAAAAGGAAAAAGTCACTGCCAATGTCCTTGCTGTATTTAACCTTCATGGCGGCATCACGGACAAGCCCGGGAACTCGGGATCACTCTTTCCGAGCGTTACCGGAGAATCGCTCCACAGCCTGATCACGAAGTTGAAAAAGGCAAGTGAAGACGACAGCGTCGCAGCCATTGTCCTCACACTGGATGAACCATCTCTCGACCTGGGCGAAATCGAAGAGTTGCGGAAAGCTCTGAAATCTGTGCGTGAGAAGAAAGTTGTTTACGCGCACGCCGATGGACTTAGTATTGGCCAGCTCGCCCTCGTTGCTGGATCAAACCGGATCAGCGTTGTCCCAACAGGGAACATCTGGATTGGCGGACTTTACATGGAAGGGATGTACCTGCGTGGTCTGTTTGACCTCGTCGGATTGCAACCTGACTTCCTGACATGCGGCGATTTCAAGAGTGCCGCTGAAATGTACACTCGTAAGGAACCAAGCCCTGAATCCGCCGAAATGAAAAACTGGCTGATCGATGGTCTTTACGAGAGCATCGTCACCATGATTGCGAATGATCGCAACGTCACGCCTGAAGTTGTCAAAGAGTGGCTGGACACAGCGTTGCACTCTGCCGAATCGGCTCAGAAGATCGGGATGATCGACGCTGTCGAAAGTCGGGAAGAACTTCTCAGCTATCTCAAGAAGACACACGGCGCGGCACTGAAGATCGAGAAGTCATACGGCGATAAAAAGGACTCTGATATCGACCTTGAAAGTCCGCTCGGGATGCTACAACTCTGGAGTAAGATTCTTAATGAATCGACCGCTCCGAAATCGACAAAAAACTCAATTGCTGTCGTCCATGTCGATGGAGCGATTTCCCTCGGAAAGGATTCTGGTGGTGGCCTACTCGGTGAAAGCGGAGGAGCGTACAGCGAAACACTCCGCATTGCTCTGGACAAGATTGCTGACGAACCTCGCATCCGCGGCGTTGTGATTCGCATCAATTCTCCAGGCGGGTCAGCTGTTGCCAGCGAAGTCATTCTCAAAGCAATCTCAAACGTTCAAGCAAAGAAGCCCGTCGTCGTCTCGATGGGGAACGTGGCAGCGAGCGGAGGCTACTACATTGCGAGCCGTTCAGATCGAATCTTCGCGGATGAAACAACAATCACAGGATCGATTGGAGTTGTCGCGGGCAAGGTTTCAACAATCGGTTTGTGGAACCGAATCGGTGTGAATTTCAGCAGCGTTCAACGCGGAAAGAATGCGGGACTTCTGCGATCCGGTGCGCCATGGACCAAGGAAGAAAAGGCCATCATGCAGCAAATGATGGACGAAACCTACGAGGTCTTCAAAGGCCATGTCACTTCTGGGCGTGAAGGTAAGCTGTCGAAGCCAATCGATGAAATCGCCGGGGGACGTGTCTACACCGGAAAGCAGGCACTGGCGCTCGGACTGGTCGACGAAATCGGCACACTGTCCGATGCGATCGCACATGTCGCTGGGAAAGTCGAACTGAAAGACTACGAGTTGAAGACTTTCCCGGAACAGAAGAATTTCATCGAACAGCTCTTTGCCGATGTGGGCAATAAGAAGAAAGATGAGAAACACCTATCGCTGGGACTCTGGAACGCGCTGTCTCCGTCACTCGAAGGACTTGACCCGATCCGCGTGCGGATGGTGAAAGATGCTCTTCTGCAGCTGGATAGCCTTCAGCAGGAACGAGTGATTCTGACCGCCCCGATCTATCGGCTCATGTCTGAGTGATTTTCCGTGCGTCGTTTGAAATCCGATTCGACTCAGGCCGTCTGCCAGCTATCATTGTATCAGTTCACTCAAAAGGAATTCACATGATTGACGGACTGCCTGATCTCGAATTGATCAAATCGACGCATACATTTCCGGGGCCCTATACGTTCAAGGCGATTGGCACTACAGATGAGCATTTCATCGGTCGTGTGATCGCCGCTGTGAAATCCCAGTTAGATGCGGATGCCGAACCATCGTTTTCGACAAACGCCACCAAATCCGGGAAACACGTTAGCGTGACGGTGGAACCAGAACTGGAATCGGCTGAGCAAGTGCATGACATTTACCGTCAGCTGCAAGGTGTCGAAGGGCTGTTCATGCTGCTGTAAAGCCTGCTACGGGCAACCAGACTCAATTTCATCCTAGCTCCCCCATTGTGACTCAGACATTGAGTGACAGTGGGGATTTTCATTTCCGCTGGCCCTCGTGAGTGGAAATTGCCACAATTGCCCATCAGGATGTTTTGAGAGCAGAATTGCTAAACTTCAATTCACAGGCCCTCAACGAGTCTGGTTCAGCTTGGCTCAATGAATCGATCGACCTCACCGCGATGCAGCAGTCCGTATTAAAAACAAGTCGTCCCTCAGGAAAGTCGAGCATTCTCCGGCTCGCCTTGCTCCTGGCTGGGTGCTTTGTCTTTCATCCGCACTCGTTACTCGCTGATGAGACAGCTACATCGAAAATTTCTTCCCTGATTGCTCAGCTGTCCACATCAGATTTTCAAGAGCGGGTGACCAGTCAGCGAGAGTTGGCAAAACTGGTCCTCAAGCAACCAGAAGTACTCGCGACTGCTTTTCCAACGGTTGACGAAGAGGCTCAGGGACGAATTGTCCAACTATTAGAGGGAGTGTTTCTGGCCTATTCAGATGCGAGGGGAGATCGTGCTGAACAGATTCTGGAACTTCTGGCAAATTCCGGATCGTTAGAGGCCAGTCGCGTTCTCAATGGAAATTCCCGATTGCGTGAATGCCGCGCGAAGCTCGCAATCGAACGATTGGGGGGCCAATTCTGTTACGTCCACCCAAATGACTTGCTGTTCCAGACACCTCTGGCCCCGTGGTCAGGAGTCGGATTCGGCGAGCCAGCCATGTTGCAAACCATTCTTCTATCTGAAGACTGGAAAGGGACGAAAGATGATCTCTGGCATTTTCATCGATTGGCTCATCACCAGAATTTGACGTTGTACAACATCCGTGGCAACTCAATTCCGACTGAGGAACTCTTTCCGCTTTCCACAATTCTCGTTGGTCTGAAAGTGGAAGAACGGGGAGCCTGTCTGGGAATTCAGGCTGCCCCTGGGGCCGGGACTGCAGCTGTCGCTGACATCGTTGCCAATAGCGCTGCAGATCTCGCAGGGATTCAGAGAAACGACCAGATCCTGAAAGTCGGAGAACAAGAAGTCCGCAACTTTGCCCATTTGGTTGAGATGCTCACTGACTATCGGCCGGGCGATGAAGTCACGCTCGAAATTTCGAGGTTTGGTGAAAAGATGCACGTCCCTGTGAAACTCGTGTCATGGAAATCGGTCCTTCCCAAGGAGCGTCGCTACATCCCTGCTCCCCCAAGTTTCTTCGGGCCACTCGGAACAGCCCAACCGCCGGTCGCTCCGCTACCGGTCCCTGCCCCGTCAAAGAACTTTGACCACCTCGATTACAACTGAGCTCGCTGCAGTGTTATTCCGCGAGCTGCAAGCTGATCCATTGGCTGGGGTCCACGTCATAAGGGAAGTCGTCACCGACGACCAAAGCCTGTTTGCCTAACTCGGTGTCATTGACCGAGACGTAAAATCCGATACGAGAGTTCGGCGCAGGATCGAACCCGTGCAACGATTCTTTCGGAAACCACAAAGCCAGCCGATAGCCATCTTTTTCGAGTGTTGATTCCGCAAGCAGGCTTTCGGGATCAACTTCCGGCGCATCTTCTCGAGCACGTCCTACGGGCAATTGCCGGACGACCGGTTCAGTTCCGTCGGTCCCTGCTCCAATCGGTATACCAACAAATTGATGGCAGAATCGGGAGGCACGATGTTGATTTTGAGTGTCTCGAGTATCGATCCAAACCTGCACGCAGTCGCCCGACAGCATCGCATCTGGTTTGCAATGACAAGGCTTGGTTTTTCCTGTCACCTTCACTTGAATCGCCAAACCGTGCGGGTTCCAAGCCAGCGCCATCCACGCAAAATTGTGAGACGATTCCATTGATGATGGAAACGGAACGGCACAACTCTCAGGCAAGCTCAACACCGGCCGCTTTGAACGAGGCAATTGATCCACCCGTTGCACCGGGAGAGTAAACCGAAATAAGAAAGGTGCGGGGACAATTGACATAGAAAACAGGCTCACGATACGAGAGAGGGTGCTTCAAAATTGACGGGAAGATTGAAACAGGTGGTCATTCCCCCAAAAAAGTCGCAGTCAGATTATAAGCATTGAACAACGCGTGAACGACAACGACCGCCAGATAGCTTCTGGAAGTATAATAGATGACTCCCAGTACCAACGAGAGGGGCAGTAGCCCGATCGCATCCGGAAATCCGTGTACGCCCGCAAAAACGACTGCAGTCAGAAGGATTGCGGCAGCTGGATTCATCAGTTTTTCAAGCGATGTCTGCAGAAGAACCCGAAACATCAGCTCTTCCTTCAGGGGAGCGAGGACCACAGCGCTCACAGAAATCAGGTACAGATACATTGGGGAATCCGACTGATTCACCAGTTGCAGGAATGGATGCAAACGCTCTTCACTCCTTAACGGAATCGTTGCAAGGAGAGCGAGTGCAGTCGGGAGAACAGCCACCAGAAAACCGTAGCCCCCGAGGCGTATTTGGTCCGCAATCTGGTTGCAGCGGAAGCCGAGGCGAATGAGGTCATTGCGTTGAGGGACACTCACGATTGTCAGCATGACGAGAATGGTCAGGATAATTCCACCCTCGAGTAAGGTGAGCCGAACCAGTTGTTGCAGTTCCTCAATCGACCTGCTTTGGACCTGCCCTTGAGACGTGACCATCGAGCCGATGATCACGCACAGGAAGAGCAAATTTGCAATCGTAGCCGCGACTGGAAGTCGAATACTAATGGTTCGGTAGCGTGATTGAACTGAGAATTGATTGGACCACCCATTGCGGATGATCATCCACCAACAGCGAATGCTGTATAAAAGCAAAACGACCGTCAGCAGCCCAAACAATGACTGAATAAATTCATGGAGAGTCAAAAGGGAATCAAACCTATGAAAAGATCGTGGAGCGCATGCAAGATTTTCAAACCTTGTACTTGAACTTTACGTGACCGATTCCCTGTCAGAAAGGAATTGATAGGCAGCGGAGGACACAATTACGAAAAATGAAAGGGAGCAAGTGGCCCAACGTTCGTGAGTGTCGAAAAGTCATGAATTGCTGACTCCAAATGGAGAATTTGTACTTAAATTGACCACTCCACGTGGGAAATCCTGTAATCTGATGAATCATATCAAAATTATTCAAGGCGATTGACTGGAATTCGACACATTGCATTGCTATCAATCCAATTCAATATTTCCAAGATCGAACCGCCTCCGTTTAAGAACCTCAAGGAGCACATAATGTCATTTCATGTCGGCGAAGCATTGGTTGGCGAAGGTACTGAGATTGCCCACATTGACCTCCTGATTGGTGACAAGAGCGGTCCTGTCGGCGTCGCGTTCGCAAACGCTCTCGCAACACAGTCTGCAGGACACAGCAACCTGCTCGCAGTTTTGACACCAAACCTCGCTGTGAAACCTGCGACAGTGATGATCACCAAAGTGACCATCAAAGGTGCAAAACAAGCTGTGCAGATGTTCGGCCCAGCACAGAAGGCCGTTGCTGACGCTGTCGCAGCTTGCCTCGCAGAAGGAACGATCCCACAGGATCAGGCAGACAAACTCTGCATCGTTTGCGGCGTTTTCATTCACTGGGAAGCTGCCGATGACAAAAAGATTTACCAGTACAACTACGAAGCGACCAAGCTCTCGATCGAGCGCGCCCTGAAAGATGAGCCAAGCGCTGCAGAAGTGATCGCAAAGAAAGATTCCTCGGAGCATCCATTCTTCGCGAAGGGCTAGTTCCTCTCGGGAGTGCGTCTCGGCAAGATGAGGCAAGGCTCTGTTGAGTTCCCCTGATCTTTGCAACTGGAACGCGAGACTCCCGAGCGAGCTACTCACATTGAACGCCGGTCCTGCAACAATCCGCAGGGATTGCGGACCTGCATTGAAATCGACGGTTTCGACGAGGGCATGGTCATCGGTCAATTCGATTGCCATGCCCTCGCGTCGTTGATGGCCCGAGCTAGTGAGAAAATTCTCGAATCCCCCGCACTTTCATATGCGCATGATCATGGTGTGAATGAAGCCAAGTCGCCTGGTTGAATTCGCTACTTGAGTGCCACAGGACAGAAAAACTGCTCTAATAGGAGCAAACTGATCGAGTTTCAGCAGAGACTCACTGATTGAAATTGCATGAAGTCGGTATTCAACCGACAATGATTTGATCCTGATCACCATCGTCCCAACATGCTCCAAGGCAGTTGTATGAAGCGAATTCTTCTTCAGTTAGATACCGACGCAATTCCTTCTACATTTGACCGTGTCGTCGCAATCGATGCTGGCGTCGACGTGATTCTCAGCAACGGCGGAATCACTCCCGAAAACGTTGTTCCACTTGTGCACGGAGCGATTTTCACACGCGGCCCGAAAGAACTTTCCAACACTGCAATTTTCGTTGGCGGCAGCGATGTGCAGGCTGCTGAAAAGGTGTTTGAGAAGATCAAACAGACGTTCTTCGGACCAATGCGAGTCTCGGTCATGCTTGATGCAAGCGGCTCAGACACCACTGCCGCTGCAACGGTTCGGAGTGCAGCCAATGAAATGACGCTCAAGGGAGCTGAAACTCTCGTTTTGGGTGGAACCGGCGCTGTCGGGCAGCGAACCGCCGAAATCCTCGCTTCGCAAGGTGCAGCTGTCCGCATCGCGTCCCGCAGCCTGCAGAAGGCGGAAGCAACAGCGGCCTTAATTCGATCACGCATCGAAGGGGCAAAAGTCACCCCGTGTGATTGTTCAGACGATGGAATCGCGGCAGCTGTCGATGCAGTCCAATTGATCGTCTCTGCTGGCGCTGCCGGGGTCCAGTTTCTGAAAGTCGATGAGTGGCAAGGAATCGACACCCTGAAAGTAGCGATCGACCTGAATGCCGTTCCACCTCTGGGACTCGAAGGAATCGACCCGACAGATCGCGGTGTCGATCGAAATGGCATTCAAACGTTCGGTGCCCTCGGAGTTGGCGGCTTGAAAATGAAGATTCACCGGGCTGCGATCGAAAAACTATTTAGCAGCAACTCTGAGGTTCTCAACACGACTTCCATCTATGCATTGAGTCAGGAAATTCAGTAGGTCGACATACAAACCGATTGAACGCTCACAAGAGCAGGTGTTTGCAGAACGACACTCTACGAGGTCAGACCACAACAAGCAGTTAAACGACTGTTTGTGAGACCTCTTTCTCTCATCGGCATCCTACGGTTCGTCGCGAACTAATCGAGTCAACAAAAAGAGCCCGACTTCCACGAAGTCGGGCTCTTTTTCTGTATGAAAGTCTGTTGTGCTTACTTATGAGCGATCCGCTCAGTGGAGACCGCAGCAGGTGTCGCATCAATGCGACTGAGCGCCTGATTCTGATAGCGGGCAGTTGTCATGACACGCTGACGCTGAATCTGCATGCTCACGTTTGCCATCGGAACGGCCTCCAGTTCCAGCGGCTTAACCTCTGGATTTGCAGGACGCTTCAGATTGGGGATTGGATCAGGAAGGATGTCATCCCCCTCCTGCACTGGTTTGTTCAGGTTAAACTCAGACGGTTGAGCAGGCGGTGGGTTATTGGTTGGAGTCGCAAAATCAGGCAATTCCGTTTCTGAGAATGGAGGAGCGGATGGTGGATTGCTGGTCTTTGGAATCGCAGTATCGATGCCCGAAGCTGGCAGGTTATTGTCTGGCATAATTCCAGTACCCGGATTCGCAGGCAGGACGCTCCCGCCAAAACCCGAATCGTCACGAGTTGGAATCGAATTCGGCGAGTTTGGAGTCGATGTCGCAGGATTAGCAGGCGTTGGATTCGACACGCCAGGATTCAAAGGACGATTCCCCAATGGGTTCGTTGGGTCATACAGCCCCGGGTTGGGATTTGTTGCTGGTCCACGATTGTTACCCGCACCGCCACTCGGTGGCATGACGGAATCGTTTTCACGCTGCGGAACAGGCTGGAAGTCATCGCCCGGTGGTCCTTGACGAGGATTTGCTGGAGGCTGAGCAGCCGGAGGATTCGTCTTGGTCGGTTCTGGAACTGGTCCGACTGGTGTGTAACTGGCTCCGCAGTTTCCGGTCGAGCAATCGCCATTCGGGCAGTTGGAATTGCCGCATGGATCGACTCCGCAAGGCGAAGCACAAGGGTTGCATGCGTTGTTGTAGACGCCGAACCCACCGTACCCTGCACCGTACGAGTAGCCACCCGAGTAACCGTAGTTGGAATAACTGTTGACGGGGGCGTAGCCCACTCCGCCGTAACCTGCGCTGTAAGAGTTCCAGGCAGGTGAGTAGTAGGATGAATACGGGACAGGTTGCTGATAGGCACCCGCGTATCCACCTCCGAAAACCGGACCGGTTCCAAAAATTGCGTTGTATGTCCAGGGAATGACGCCGGCTTGAGCCGCGGATGGGGATGTGACAATTCCCAAAATTAACGCCACGCTCCAAACCGGAGACCGGTAGGATAACAATCGCATAGTTTTCCCCACGTTGACAATCATTCGCAATGACATCAGCTGTCGTTCAGACCGGAGCATCCGTCGCTGCAGTTCAATGTTACCTGTTTTACCACTCATAGGGCCTATGTCAAACGGGTATTTCGCCAGACAACCGTTCAAATCTGATGATTCCGTGTGACAGTCGAAACTTTCGCAATCCACGAAATCGTGTTGTTCGATTCTCAAACCGACCTGATTGCGAGATTCCCTAAGACGGGCCAAACTAAACGCTATAAATCCCCAGAAGCAGAGTCATCCAAAAATCCTCCGGCGCCATTTTGATTTGTCACAAACAAAATGGATCGTACGGATCATTCCCGCTCGTTGAAAATTGTCACCATAGTGAAACACGCGAAGCCTACTGAAAAACGTAACGCTCCACCTCAGTCCGCTTCCCTATTCACGATTTGGGAACTGCTGACGACCGCTTTGATCCTCATGCGACTCCTCGTTCCTGCAGAAGGAGTCGACCAGGGGACCACACTTTGGATCGCTTCTCTCTGGTGGGGAGTGACTGCACTCTGGGGATGGAGCTACGTTCGGTCGAACGTCCCACTCCCCTTTTCGCTCGGCAAAATCGATATCCCGATCCTGATGCTCATTGGTGGATACTGTCTGAGCGGACTCATCGTGCAGTTCTCGGACGGTGATCGACGTTCTGCGCTGAACTGCATCTGGGAATGGACCTCCCTGATCGCGACTTGGTTCCTTCTCAAAGCATCCACTCGAAGACCTGCTGGAAGAACGCTGATCTGGACAGCACTCATGCTGACGATCACGACGCTGGCAGGATTCGGTATCTGGCAACATTTCATCTGGTATCCGCAGCAGTCCCGCGAACTCATCACGCTGGTCAGACTGGAAGAACAGCAGCAGATTGCCCCCCTCAGCACCGAAGAAAATCAACAATTTCGCACTCTCAGAGGGAAATACGGGACCGAATTCGCCCTGCTTGATGAGGGGGCAAAGCAGCAGCTATTAGCGAGAACTCGAGACAGTCAGGAACCGATCGGGAAGTTCGCTTTGGCCAACTCCTTCGCAGCTATCCTGATCATCGGCTTCTTCGGTTCCCTGGCAATGACGCTGCAACACTGGTCGAAGAAGGTCTCTGCACGCGAATTCCTTCTCCCCACGGCCGTCACGCTGACTATTCTGACCTGTTTGATCTTAACCAAAAGCCGCACAGCCATCACCGGAACCGCTGTCGCGTTCCTGATGGCTGCCATCTTTCTCGCGGTGCGACAATCCTCAATTCGCACTGCGATTCTCAAATGGGGACTGGGAATCTCAGCAGTCGGTGTGCTGATCGTTGCCGCCCTGCTTTACTCCGGTGGACTCGACCAACAAGTACTCAGCGAGGCCCCCAAAAGTCTGTCTTATCGATTGGAGTACTGGACATCAACCTGGAAGATGATTCAGGATCATGCCGTGTTCGGAGTCGGTCCGGGGAACTTCCGACAGCATTACTTCCAATACAAACTTCCAGGGGCGAGCGAGGAAATTCTGGATCCTCACAACATGCTTCTCGATGCGTGGGCGAATGGAGGAATTCTTGCGTTTTTCGGACTCTGTCTCCTGCTTTTTCAGTGGGGACTGCGACTCTGGAACTCACAGCTTGAATCCGATTCACAGGGATCACCTCAGGCGATGATGAATCCGCTGTTGATCATCGAAGCCATTGCGTTTGGAGTTCCGCTGACTCAGTCATTCCTGCTTGAAGGATACTTTGATCAAAGCCTGCTTGTGCTGGGGATATTCTGTGGGCTCCTCACTGTCATTGCGACAAAGCTGAACCTTCAAATTGTCCCGAATTCGCAACTTGTCCTTGTTTGTGGAATCGCGATTTTCATTCATCTTCTCGGCGCAGGCGGACTTGCGATGCCAGCAATTCTCCAACTGATCTTTCTGCTCTTTCTTTTGAGTACTTCACACGCTGTTCATGAGAAACAACTCTCATTTAAGGGGAGCGTTTTTGTCAGTCTCGCGAGCGCTCTACTTTGCGGGTTGTCGATCTGGACCGGCTATATTCCAGTCAGCGCTGTCTCGAAACTGACGGAACAGGCGCGATACGAATTGGGGGTCATGGGGCAATTTGGAGCAGCCGAGAGAACGCTTCAACTCGCTGCCGACTCCGATCGGCTTGCTGCGGGACCACATTTTGAAATGGCACAAATCGCATTTGAGCGGTGGAAACGTGCTCAGGGAGACGATGAAAAGCTTTTCCAGAAAGCTCTCAACGAAATGCAACTCGCCATCGAGCTCAATTCGTTTTCACCGAAGCAGCAACTTCTCGTGTCGCAGTGGTGGACCGAGCGATTCGCAAGATCCCAAAATCACATTGACAGCGAGGCCGCTGTCGCTGCCGCAAGGATCAGTCTCTCACAATATCCTCACTACTCGCCCATTCTTGCGCAGCTGGCCATCGCCTTGAACGATACGGGGACACCCGAAGGTCAGGCTGAATCACAGAGCTATGCACGTCAGGCAATCGACCTCGATGATCTCAACCGTTCTCGTGGACACACAGACAAACTCTTACCTGAAAGGATGCGAAGCCGTCTGGAGGGATTGGCGAACGGCCCCGCGTCTCAATGAGTGCAGCTTTAGGTACTCAGTTGAACGAAGCCCGCTGGTTCTGTCTGACTGGTGATGAATGTTCTTACTTTTTATGATGTAAACTCATTGATTGCCGTACATACAGTTGATCAGAGGGGATTCGTTGTGAAGCCGCTGCAGATTCTTGCTGTTTTGGGAACACTCGTCATCAGCGTTGTGGCGTTATCGTACGTTGCGAGATTGACTCCCCCCATCGATTTCAACCAGCAGAAGAAGACTGTCGATTTTCAGCCTCCACATGAGGAACACGAAGATCCTGATGCTCCCAAAGATCCGGAGAAAGATTTTTATCCCAAGAATCCGTTTACGTTCTCCAAAGCTGCCGATCAACCAGAAGCGACTCTCGTCGAAGACGTTCACAAATTCGGTCGTATGGGGCTTGGCAAAATCGGCAAACACGATTTCGTATTGAAGAACACAGGCAAAGCACCGCTGAAAATTGCGAAGGGGCCAACGCAGTGCAAATGTACTGTCAGTGGCTTGAAGGATCAGGAAATCCCACCCGGCGGCGAGGCCAGTATTCATCTGTCCTGGGAGCCAAAGAACTTTGGCCCGTTCTCTCAGTCGTCTACCGTTTGGACAAATGACCCCAAACATCCGGAATTGAAAGTCATCGTTGAAGGTGACATGTTCGCAGAGCTTGACGTCCACCCACGCGATGGCTGGAAGTTTGACACCGTCACAACATCTGAACCGACGCCTCTGGAAGGAGTCATCGAATCTTCGATCATCGAGAAATTTGAGATCACCAAGATCGAGACATCCTCAGATCGCGTGAAGCTCGAGGCAGTTCCCTTTACGGAAGCTGAGTTGAAGCGTGAAGGAGGGTCCACTGAACTTCGATCCGGATACCGCCTCGTCGGAGAACTCGCTGGGATCACTGAACCAGGCAAAGTCGAAGAGAATATCATCGTCCACACAAACCTTGAGGATTACCCGAAGTTTGAGTTCCCGGTGAACGCCACTCGCGTCGGCGCGTTGTCCATTATTGGACCGAACTGGTTTGCCGGGGGTCCTTTGATCGACATCGGTAAAGTCGATGCCGCTAAAGGGAAAGAGATCAAATTCACCGTGATGCTTCCTCCCGGTGATGAGGAATTCAAACTGACTGAAATTCACATCGATCCAGGGTTTGTGACCGCGAGACTCGAGCCAGCGAAAACAGGCAAAGAGTTGGCACGTGAGCGATATACGCTGTACCTCACAGTTCCCCCCGGAAGCCCGACGGGCGTGTGGGCATCGGGGAATCCAGGCAAGGTTTTGTTCAAAACCAACCACCCGATCGTTCCTGAGATTGAGACGAAACTGCACCTCGATATTCAGTAAACCAGTGAACACTCGAAACGAATTTCGGTCAATTTCTTAATCGATACTCCAGACAGGTTCGCGCAGCAGATCAGACATCACGGGTTGATTCAAACTCCGGATGGCGACTGCTGCGTTTCTATTATTTTGCTTCCAAGACAGGCAACGAACGTGAATTCGGCAACTTCCACATCAAGCGGTGCCAACACAGTTGATAAATCCGGGCAGCGCGTCAAACGGATGTTCGGCGAGATCTCAAAACGTTACGACCTGATGAACCACCTCCTCTCGGGCGGCGTCGACATCTACTGGCGAAAGTACACGGTCAAGAATGTTGCCCCCCAAGGGGACGCTCCCATTTTGGATGTGTGCACCGGTACCGGGGACCTAGCGATTGCTTATTGGAATGCGGGCAAGCGGGCCATTCCCGTTTACGGAACCGACTTCACTCCAGAGATGCTGGAGATCGCCAAAGAAAAGTTCAGCAAACTGCGATCCGCCGAGTCTGCATCGATTGAATTCAGCGAAGCGGACACACAACAGCTTCCGTTTCCATCAGATCACTTTCAGATCGTTTCTGTCGCGTTTGGATTGCGAAATGTCAGCGACACGAAAAATGGCCTGAATGAGATGATCCGCGTCTGCAAACCCGGAGGACGCGTGGCTGTGCTGGAGTTTTCTCAACCGACGATTCCGGGCCTCGCAGGGCTCTATCGCTGGTATTTCAAGAATGTCCTCCCACGCATCGGCCAGTTATTCGCGAGAAATCAGGAAGATGCCTACAACTATCTCCCGGCATCGGTCTCCGAGTTTCCTTGCGGGAAGGATCTGGTGTCGATCATGAATTCCTGCGGGCTGCAAAACACGACTTACACTGCGTTGACGTTTGGGATCGCAGGGCTGTACGTCGGGACAAAACCTGAATAGATCGCGAAGCGAGAGCGCCTCTCACGAGAGAGTGGCATTCCGGCGGCAATAAACGCAGCGTTTGAATGAGTTTTTGCCACCATTCGCCGCCACACACCCCTGAGACAGGGGCCATCTCATACTTTGTTGCCACGGGAACATTACACGTCGTCGTTGTAAAAAAGAACGAGAGCCTATGTAACCGGCTCTCGTTCTTTTCTTGTACGGCGAATGGTCTACGACTTCTTGATCAAAGCCTGAAACCCGCCGTCGGCCGGCGAACCAGGCCAATGAGTGACCTGCGAAACGAGTGTCGCATCCGAACGGGAAGCGAGCACAGCCTGCACGACCTCTTCGTTTTCTTCACGATCGATGCTGCAAGTGGAATAGACGACTCGCCCACCGCTTTGGACACAGTCCAATGCCTGATTGAGCAACTTCTTCTGCAGAGGAATCAACTCCGTGAATGACTCTGGACTCATACGCCATCGAGCTTCGGGCCGCTTTCCGAGAACACCACTGTTCGAGCAAGGAACGTCGACAAGCACTGCATGAAACGGCCCAGGAGGGACGACAGAGTTATCGACTGGCAACCCGAACGTTTCCACGTTGTTCAATTGCAAACGGCGAATGTTGTAGTCAATCGTCCTCAATCGATCTGGGGAGATGTCACACGCAACAACTCGCCCCGTTTCCTCCATGCGTTCAGCCATGTGACAGGTTTTCCCGCCGGGAGCTGCACACAAGTCGAGGATCGATTCTCCGTGTTTCGGATCGAGTAACGCACCAGCAGACATTGCAGACAAATCCTGCACACTGAAATGTCCATCTTCGAATCCGTCGAGTTCTGCAACCGAAGTGGAACCCGTCAGCAGGATCGATTCTGGAAGTGGCCCCGGAACAGCGTTCACCTCAGCACGACTTAACGTCTCCAGAACCTGCTCGCGTGTGGATCGCTGCAGATTCACACGCAGTGCCATGCGTCCAGGAGTGGTAAACCAAAGCCCCAGTGCCAAGATCTTGTTGTAATCTCCAAACTGCTCGTACCAGCGTGAGATCAACCAACTCGGCAAGCTCGTTGCAAACGAGATGTACTCGACTGGATCAGTTGCGGGTGAAGTAAAAATCGGACGAGCCACCTCGACAATCGTCAGGTCGAAATCGTCACCACGCGGAGCCACGATTGGCCAAAGGTGCTCGCTGAGGGATTCCAAGGTGAGAGACTGCAGCGATGGCTTCGCGGAATCTTCCGGAGAGTCTGCACGCTGCCGGATGATTTCCCGTTCGATACCACGCAGAGTTCCGTTGATGAACCCTTTGGCGCGTGGCTTCCCGAGGTCTTCACACAGTGCGACGGTTTCATGCACGGCAGCATGAGTCGGAATGTGTTGAAGGCACAGAAGCTGACAGGCACCCAGTTGCAACAGCAGCCACAAGTCATCTTCGACAGACTCGCGCCCACGCACAACGAACTGCTTCAATACGGCGTCTAACGAAATCTTTCGGCGGACCGTCTCAGAGGCCAACTCCGTTGCCGTACGTCGGTCTCGCACAGGCGTACGGCGATTCTGGAATTGCTCGTCGAGAGTTTTGGCGACGAAAATTCCTTCTCGCTGAAAAGTCATCAGCGCCTGCAAAGCGAGCAACCGTGAATTCGCGGGCTGAGAGGCGAACTGCTTCTGAAAAGAGGCAACCTTCTTGCCATGCCAAGGATTTAACGGGCGGTCCGGCACAGAAGCTCCAAATCGTCAAAGAATAAAGGGTAGGTCTTGGATGTACATCCCGGATCGAGTATCCGAATCCCGGGTGATCGAAGGCCAAGAAGTGCAAAACTCATCGCCATGCGATGATCATCATAAGTGTGAATTTCAGCGGGTTTGAGCGGCCCCGGATGGATTGTCATTCCATCTTCGTGCTCTTCGACGTTCAGCCCAACTCTTCGAAGTTCGTTGACAACAGCCAACACCCGGTCGGTCTCTTTTAATCGCATATGGGCGACGTTGCGGATGCGCGTCGGCCCAGTTGCAAACGGAGCGACACACGCCAGAGTTTGGGCAGTGTCGCTGATTTCGTTCATATCGATATCCACGCCCCGCAACGGACCACCTTTCACTGTAATGGAATCTGCATTCCATTCAGCTGAGCACCCCATTTGCACCAGAGCATCTACAAATTTGACGTCTCCCTGGAGCGCATTCCGGTTGAGCCCTTCGACAGTCACCTCTCCACCTGTCACCGCAGCGACAGCAAAGAAATAACTGGCCGCGGAAGCATCCGGCTCAATATCGTAAACACGGCCTGTGTATGGCTTAGCCGAAATCTGGAAGGTGTTTCGTTCGGATTCGACGACCTCCGCCCCAAAATCCCGCATCATGGAAATCGTCATGTCGACGTATGGCCGGGAGACAAGTTCCCCTTCAACCTGAACCGTCACAGACGAACGAGCGGCAGGGCTCGCCATCAGCAAGCCGCTCAAATATTGGCTCGACAGATCCCCTCGAACGCGGATCACGCCCCCGGGAATTCCAGTTGTCTGAATTCGCACAGGAGGACATCCATTCCCCTGTGGGCAATCGGTCGCGACTCCGATGTCACTCAACGCTTCAACTAACGGGGCGATCGGTCGTTCTCGCATTCGTGAATTGCCATCGAGCACGTAACTCCCATGCCCTGTCGCACACATTGCTGTGAGGAAGCGGATGCTCGTCCCGCTATTTTCACACCAGAGTTCGACATCGCTGACGGGGATTTTCCCTCCCTGCCCGACAACCTCGAAAACCTTCGCATCAAGATCAGCCTGCACAGGAATCCCAAGCCGGTTCAGGCTTTCGAGCATCACCTGAGTATCAACGCTCTCCAGCACACCTGTCAGTCGAGTCGGACCGTCGGAAAGCGCAGCGAGAATCAGTGCGCGATTCGTCAGACTTTTCGATCCCGGCGGACGCATGCGACCACGAATCGGGTGATGGACTGGTTGTATATCAATGAATTCCATGCTGCTTCAACGTTGAGATGCAAACGGTATCAAGTGGCGACAGTGTGCCGACATTCGGGCAGAAATTGAATTTCACAATCAATTGGTTTCGGATCATGAAGTGGGATTGGGGCGCACAATCGATCCAACCGGATAGTTTAACCAAACCGACACAAATTGCCCGCTCACCGTGAAAGGTTGAATTTACCAACCGGAAGCCTCGATTGGGAACAACTTCTCAGCCCCAGGGAGACGATGAATCAACCGGACAAGTCATCGGCAGATCTCCCATTTTAACGAATCAATAGGGTTTGCTGATTTGTTCCAGATTTGAGCAGCGATTCGTTATGCAGGCTTTCAAAATGACTGAGTCCTCGATCACCCTGATCCGAATATTCTCCTTGCTCCTTTCAACGGGGTTGTTCGCTGCCACTTGGGCGAATGATCAGCCGGCGACTCGTAGCAAGCTCGCGAAAACAACCCGGTCTGCTACGACCGAAATTGTCAGTCAGAGCCCGTCGCAGAACGTCGCACCTCAGGAAGCAGGCCCTGTCAGTAAAAACCTCACTGACATCGCGTCCCCCCAAAAGGACCTCCCTTCCGGTACGACAATCGCGTTCGAAATACAGATTGGTCAGCGTGTGAAGAGTATTCGAATCGAAGGACACGAACTCCTTCTCAGCGAGGATGACGTTCAGGCCCATCTGGAACAACTTCCGATCGGGCTCGCCTCGGGCAACTATCGAATCGTCGATTCGATGGGGGGAATTGGTTGGCTGCGCGTGGAATCGTCTGTGGATTCACCGGCTAAACAATTGAAGCAGGAGAGCATCAAAACTCTCGTCGCGGAACAGTCGATGCAGTTCATCTACATCAACGAAGCACCGTCAATTCAATCAGCTGAGAATACTTCCGAGAAGTAAACGCCCCCCGCCGATGTCTCTCGACATTCAGCCAACATTAAAGTTCTGATTCAGTAGAAATCTGATTCAGGTCATAAACGCGAAACGATTCGTTCTGAAACGACGGTTCTCGCTGGATTCCACGAAACCGGCGACAAACGAAATAGCGAATCCCGGTCTGCTCCCGAAGTTTTAGAAGCTCTTGATCGGTCACAGTGCGATCCTCGCTCACAGCACCCCGCCAGTTCGCAATCGTCCACAACCGCTGATTCCAAATCGCAATCGAATCCGAATCCTGCGGCATTTCCTTGAAATTGACGTACTCTGGACGATTCGCGAACCACTTCCCAGCGAATCCAGAGTCGGCGGTATAGAACAGATCTGTTGGTGCGGAATTGTCGTGAATCCAACGGCATGTGACCGTCCAATCGGCATATTCTCGCGGTGTCATCCGCGAAGGATTGGTGTCAGCAAACGGAATGACCCACGCGAGGAACATCGCTCCAAGGAAGAGACTACCGCAGCGAATTCGTGCAAGAACAGGCTGCTGGGAGGCAATCATGTTTTGGTATGCGACCTGAACGAGCACCAGGCTGAGCGCAACCGGCACGAGTTGATCCCCCAATCGAAACAAATAGAACTTCAGAACTTTGACGCGAAGTTCATAAAACGGCATCGTCGCCAGCGGACGCGGCCCCCAGCCGACCAACATCCCAACCACTGCGATGGCGATGGCGATTCCAACGAACCGTGTCCACCACTTGCCCCGTGTCGACTGAACATTTTTGAGCTGAACATTTTTGAGCAGAAGCAGCCAGACCGCGATCATCAACACCCAGTTGAAAATCGCTCCTTTGGAGAACGTCATTGGATCGAGATGATGAGCCAACCGCTGGCCGACCTGAATGAGATTGGCATTCAGTTCGACCTTTGGGCTGCTCGCGTGCAGAACTCCAAATGCCGGAATTAACCCCGGCAATGCCGCCAACATAAAGAGTACGGTCATCGCTGCAAGTTCTTTTGGGCTGAGACTCCGCTCTGATTGCTCCGGCCCAGTGAGACGGTCTTTACGAGAGAGTCGCAGAGCGAAACTGGCCCCCATCCCAGCGATCACCCCCCATAGCCCAACGAGCGGATGCAAACTCACGGCAATCCCCGCTGCGATCGCCGCTGCAAATGGTCTTCCTGTTAGCCAACAACCAAGCCCCCAGAAGAGAAATCCATAGGCAGGGACTTTGGATTCGATTCCTCCGACGATCCACTCGCCAGACAGACTGCCGAGTGTCTGAAACATCAAGAACACAGGAATCGCAAACAAGCCGGCCCATCTGCTGCCGGTCACGCCGAAAGCAAGCCGGTTCCAACCGATAGCCAGAATCAAGAGCCCAACCGCCCGGCCAATCGCAGCGACAACTGGCAACGGAAAGTACAACGCGAGCCAGCAGAAAGTGAAATAGAAGACTTGATGAGGACTTGATGAGGACAGAAAAAAATCGGTCGCACACCAGTTGGGATCCCACCAATGGAATCCCTTGCCGAGATAGTACGGTTCATTGACTGCAGGGATCGAGACTCTGCCCAATGACCACGACAGCAGAAGAATCCAGGTCAAAAAATCCGCCACAGGAACCGCAAGTTGTCCCACAAGAGTTTGACGGCGTGGAGTCTCCGGGAGTGCGACCATCTCTGATGTTTCTCTCTCAGCAACAATAGAGCTTCAAGTACGCTTCTCGCTCATCACGATTCTCAAAACGTTGAGCAAGCGCCCGAAATAGAAAAGGTCTTCCGGATCGAAACTCGCCATCATTCCGCGCGAATTCCATCGAAAGACCGTTCGCAACCATCTCTGGCCCGTGCGCGAGCCAGTGTTACATGAATCCCCAACGCTGCCAATGCAGATACTATTTCTTGACAGCCTTCTTTGCTGCGGCCTTCTTCGGAGCTGCTTTTGGAGCAGCGGCTTTGGGAGCGGCAGCTTTCTTAGCTGCTGGGGCCACCTTTTTCGGGGCGGCTGCGGCTACTTCTTTGGCTTTGGAGGCCGACTTTGTCTTCTTGCCGAACACATTGTCCCAGTTACTCCAATACTCTGGTGTGGCTCCCGTACGGATAATTGGACCGCTCATTTCGTTAATCTTTCCCGGTGTGTTGAACTGCCGAATCAGGCAGGATGACTCACGCAATCTCAACTGACGTCTTGTTAGTCCTCGTTGCGTAAGAGGGAGTTTTCCCCTCACTCGCATTGAAAGTCAAGATCCATCGCGAGTTGTGGCCCATTCTCTCCAATTCTTCGCGAATCTGAGAGTGGCTGAAAAAGTCGGGTCGTCCCCTTTCATCTGTCGTTTCAGGTCGGCGGACCGAACACAGTATCACTCAGAGTGACAGCAATCTGTTTCTCGGACGTGACGTACTCCTGGCAGGCGGCTATCGTTACTGGCACGTGCTTCACAACACGATCGCTCCCATCAATCATTCCGACTCATTTGCTATGAACTTTCACGATTTCGAGCAGGAACACCACTTCAGAGCACTCTGGGAATCGGTCAACATCGTCCGATCAATCCCCTACAGCCTGTTCACATTCGGCACGACTGACTTGCAGTATTACTTGGTCATCGATTCCAAAGAGGCGAATCAGCCGGTCAATCTCAGCCGCGGAAATGTGAAAATTACCCGCCCGCTCATCATGACCCCCTACAACGCTGCTCCGGAATTCCGGAACTTCTTCGAACAGGGCGAAGGGGACGGGATGATCAACTTTCTGATCTCACGAACCGCAGCGTTTTCTAATCTGCGGATTGAAAATGAGTCCCTGAAATCAGACTGGGTCAGCGACAGTGTCGAGGAAGTCGTGGCCAAACTGGAGAAACAACTCGACGCTGAAGACGAAGATCGAGTCGCGATATTGACTGCCCCTCACAATCTGGGGCCGCTCGCAGTCCTGAAATATACCACTGAACGCATGGTCCAAAGCGCCCCGGGAAATATTCAGGAACTCCGCGAAAAAGGATTTCTCCGGGATTAGCCCAATCAAGTGAATGCAGTCGCCGGCGAAAACGAGCTGAGCGCCAGATCCACTTCCGCTGCGAAATGACGCCAAAATTCAGATTTTCAACCAAAGAGTTTGAGCAGAAATCCAGAATTCCTCGTACTCCCGACGACAGGATTGCCGACACACTCAACGGGCAGAAGCGAAACCACCATCAGCATCAGGAAGGGATCGAACATGGCAGCCCCCTCATCCTGGCTCGGTTTCGCGCTCTCTCCAGCACTCAAGCCGATCGCACGACTCATCGTCGGGCTCATTGCGATTCCGCTGTACAGAAAAGTGCGCTCACGCCTTCGAATTCGAGAAAACTGGGACGATGAATTCGAGAAGGATGTCGAGCAGTGGATTCGCGCTTCGATGGTTCTGCTACTCGCGACGAAAAATGTCGAACTGATCGTTTCACACTGGCTTGCCGAAAAACACCCTGAAATTGATTTGCAATCAAACTGGTGGTTCGCCGCCGGGCGTCTCCTTCTGGCAATGGGAGTCATCGAAAGCATGCCGGATCAGCAGCTTTTCTCGCTGATCCACCCGGGTCCCAAAGCTCCTCGATGGATTCCCAAGGTCGGGCTCATTGAAAACATCCGCAGACAGCTTCCGCCGCTGCTTCGCGGACTGATCTGCATGCACCTGAACAGATCTTCGCCGGTCTTCGCCATCCTCGCTGTCATCTTTTCGGGGACGATCGGATGGATCTTCTTCGCACTGGCGATTACCCAGTATTTGATCATCGGCCTCGTCACTTCGAGAGAAAAGGCCTTTAAAGTTCTCTCCAACTTTGACGACGAAGTCTCAAAAGCGCGTCAAGCACTGGTCGAGAAACTCGACCTCGACCATCCAGAAAAGGATGAACAACAACAAAAGGAAGCGAGTCGTCGCAGCGAGCATTCTCAGCCCGCAAATTAACGTCAACGAAATCACACTCTCGGAATTCGTTGACGTTTTTGCGAGAGAGTCAGTTGAATCAATCAACTGGAACGATTCGCTCAAACAGCTGAAATCAGCCCCTGTCTTTGTGAAGTGTGACAGCGAACGTCGACAAAAACTTGTTCAGATGCTGTGTTTACTGCTGTGTCTACCGCCACCGGATCGCCACACTCTCGTGAGCGACCTCTTAGAAATCGTCATCATCCTCGACGTCAGTTGAGGATTCAGCTGATTCGCTGGCGTCCAACTCTTCTTCAGACTCTTCAACTTCGTTCTTGGCAGACTTCCGGCGTTCCTCTGGAACGAGACGATCCAGAATTCCGTTGACAAACTGTGAAGACTGCTTGCTTCCGAACTTCTTGGCGAGTTCGAGCGCTTCGTTGATCACAACTCCAACCGGGGTCGCTGTGAACAGTAACTCAAAGGCGCCCAGTCGCAGCACTGCCCGATCTGTCCCTGCCATACGGCTTAAACGCCATTTCTCTGAGACAGCCTGAATCTTTTCGTCGAGTTCAGAACGATGTTCCATCGTTCCGGAAAACAACCTCCACGCAAACTCCTGAAGTTCAATTTCTTTGACCCGGTGTGCGATCATGTCACGCACAACTCTGCCAGACACGTCCGAATTCAGGTCAACCTGAAACAACATCTGCATGGCGATCTGGCGGGCTTTACTACGTTTTGACATACGAAAATCTCGGAGTTGCGATCACCGATCAACGGAAAACCGCATTCATTCTTACAGAAATGCAATTCGGGAGGATATTTACGGAAGACGCACAGTAGATTGTTGGGGGGAACAGAGTTGGCAATCAGTCAATTCGATCGAACTCAGCCAGCGCGGAAGAATGTGAATCGGAACACACTGTTCCATTCTTCTACGATTACATCTCCCCCGATTTGATCGGCCTTCTCCCACTTGCTGAAGCTTCTCTCTGTATAAGCCTGTCTCAAGAGAGTTAACGAAGCTGATGAAGGACACTGACAGTCTCAATCGCTGCGACTGCCGCTTCAGCCCCTTTGTTACCAACTGCACCGCCAGCACGGGCAAGCGCCTGCTCCATGTTACGACAGGTGAGCACGCCGAACAAGACGGGGACTCCAGTATTCAGAGACGTGATCGCAAACCCCTGTGCGACGGCATGGTTGATGTAGTCGTGATGATCTGTGTCTCCCTGAACCACTGCCCCCAGAGCAATGACGGCGACATACTTGCCGGTTTTCGCGGCGCAATCCGCGACAACAGGCAATTCAAAAGATCCAGGTACCCAAGCGACTGTAATGTCTTCCGAGGCGACGCCGTGACGCTCGAGCGTTCCAACCGCACCATCGAGGAGACGTTGAGTGACGTCTTCATGATATCGGGAAACAACGACTGCATATTTGTCGTTGGAACGTGGCTTCAGTTTGCCCAGAATTTCATGTGTCATCTTGGTAGTCAATTCTCTTCATTCGGCAAGGCGATTCAGGCGCTGCTTGCTTTGTGTCCAACGATTTGCAGCTTATTTTATGGAGAGAGTCCTTTAGTTACCACTGGTCGAACTAGAAGTTCAAAACGTGGCGATGTCCCATCTCCTCAGGCGAATCTGGAACCACACTCCAAATAGCGGTCAAATCAAATCTCGCTCACTGTAAAGATCAATATTGACGATTGACATGAGGTGTTCAATCCTGCAATGCTGTGCTGATCAGATCTCCTCTTGTTGTCTCAAAAACATTGACTGTCGACAGTTATGAAAGCTTTAGCCGTCCGGCCTGGTGTTGCTCACAGCGTCTATCTGGCAGATATTCCAGAACCGAAAATCGAGAGCATTCCCGATGGCCGTGGCGTTCTGATCAAAACGCTCCAAGTTGGTTTGGATGCGACAGATGCGGAGATCAATGAAGCACTTTACGGCCGTGCTCCTGATGGGGACGATTATCTCGTGATCGGTCACGAGTTGTTCGGGCAGGTCGTCGCGGTTGGCCCGGAAGTCAAAAATGTCATTCCAGGTGACTACTGCACCTGCACCGTGCGCCGCCCCGGACCGACTCTTTACGACCAAATCGGCCGAAACGATATCACTAGCCACGAGACGTATTTTGAGCGAGGAATCAACCTCCGGCACGGTTTCATGACCGAGCTGGTGGTCGAAGATGCGGAATTCGTCGTGAAGGTTCCCGTCGGGCTCAAGAATCTTGGCGTCCTCGCTGAGCCGGCGAGCATTTGTGCAAAAGCTATCGATCAGGCGTACCTCGCACAGCAGCGCCTTCAGATTTGGGATCCAAAACTCGCCTTCGTAATGGGCGCCGGTCAAATCGGCCTGCTGACAACAATGATGCTCAGGCTGCGCGGACTTCAAGTCTACACAATCGCTCGATCTCCAAATCCGGGACTAAAGGAGGAGATTGTCAACGGTTACGGTGCGACATATTGCAGCACCAAGACAACACCGCTTGCCGAGATCGTCAAACAGACTGGCCGCCCCGACCTGATCGTCGAAGCGACTGGATCCTCACAAGTCGCGTTTGAGTGCATGGAGCACCTCAACCTGAACGGCGCGCTCGTCTGGACAAGTGTGACAGGAGGGAAGAAGACTCTTTCCGACTTCCCCTCAGACAAAGTCAATCTCGAATGGGTTCTTGGGAACAAGTTGCTGCTCGGTTCTGTGAACGCCAGCCGCAAGCACTTTGCTCAGGGATTGTCTGACATGGCACTTGGGGAAACGATGTTCCCGGGGGTGACAGAGCGAATCCTGACAACTCCATTCCAAGGGTTTTCAGAGCCTCAGGAGCTGATGAAAGAGCTTGTGGAAAATCAGTCTGCTCTGAAAGTCTTCGTCAACATCGCATAACGAGAGTCCTGCAATCGCCATCACGATTGATTCAGAAGCTACAGGTTGCCCGTTTCAATCGGACAAACCGTCTCTCCAATTTTTCTGGATTTCTTAATCACTACAATGCGCCGGTTGCAGTCGTTGCAATCGCGCGTAGAATTAAGGAATCAATCAGCTCTTCCGAATCTCCCGAGTTGACTCGACCCGCAAAGTCGTCGCACATCCGCAGAATTGGTATGTTCCAATCTTTTGGATGAACTTTGACGTTGACGTCGCGCACTTGACGATTCAGACGTGGATCGATCTCCATATTGCGGGGATCTCGTACTCACATCGTCGCAAAGTTGGGCTTGAATCACACTCCCTTCCAGGTTCAGCGGCCGGAGACGGGCTACAATGTCGAAAAAATATCTCAGCCTTGATGAAGCAGCCCAAATCCTCGGGATGGCCACTGATGAACTTGTTCGCCTCCGCGAAAAAGGGGACGTCCGTGGTTTTGCAGACCGAGGGACTTGGAAGTTCAAGAGTGAGGACATTGAATCACTCCAGCGACGCCGACAGGTCGACTCCAATCCAGAAGTCCCGCTACTCGATCCGGACTTTTCGTTTAACACCGATTCCGATGTTGGCGAACAGCCAACTGTGATCCGCGGCGACCGTGCCTCTGAAAGCGATATCAACCTGTTCGCTGACGATACCTCGCTCCCACTCAAAGGGAGCGACAGTGACGTCCGGCTTGTTGGCGGCAAAAATGCAGATTTCGATTTTGACGCAGACAGCGACAGCGATGTGAAACTGTTCGGTTTCAACGACCGACTTCCTGACAACGTCGGAACTGATCCCGAAATTGAAATCAAGAAGCCCGGCAGCGACAGCGATGTGAGACTTGTCCGCGCTGACAGCGACAGCGACATCAAACTTGTCACTGACAATAGTGACAGCGATGTGAAGATTGTCGGCAGCAGCACTGATGCGGACCTCAATGTACAAAAGAGCAAGCCATCGACGGGAACGGACTTCGACCTGACAGCGAC
This sequence comes from Planctomicrobium mucosum, assembly GCF_051466335.1. Classification (NCBI taxonomy): domain Bacteria; kingdom Pseudomonadati; phylum Planctomycetota; class Planctomycetia; order Planctomycetales; family Planctomycetaceae; genus Planctomicrobium; species Planctomicrobium mucosum. Next base: position 3,204,449 of record NZ_CP195793.1, read on the forward strand.
GCTTGATCAGCTTGGCAAGAGCGATAGTGATGTCCGTCTTGTTCCAGATTCCGATAAGTCCGACTTCGGCGATGTGACACTCCTTCCAGACGATGACGCTGTCGCAATCGACTTCACGACGGATAGCTCTGACCAAGGCTCCGTTCTGGATGAGGATTCAGGAATCACTCTCTCGCGAGACAGCGCACTCCTCATGGGCGAGAGCGGAATTTCTCTCGCAGGTCCCAACGATAGCGGAATCGCCTTAAACATCGATGACGACGATGAAGGAATCACGCTCGCATTGGATGACGAGAGTGGAATTTCGCTCGACTCCGGCGACAGCGGAATTTCCCTGTTCTCTGACGAAAGCGGGATTTCGCTCGTCAGTGACGATCGTGGCGGAACAGTGCCAATGATGGACGCATTGAGCGACCACGACGACAACGCTGCCACTCAATACGACGTCTCTTCGATCGATGACGACAGCGGCTACGATGTTCTGACTGCCAATGAAACTGGCGCGATGGATATCCAGGAAGATGACGGCCTTTTCGATCTGGATGATGAAGGCAGCTTTGAAGAAGCGAACGACTTCGATGAAGACGCTGACTTCGAAGAGGCTTCCTTCGACGACGAGAACGACCATGATGTTTTCGACGCAGATGAAGCATTCGGTGACGATGCAGGTGCAGGCTACGCAGTTCCCGCTGCGAGTCGCATTCGGGCTGCGGACGCGGAGTGGGACACGATCACCTTCGTCGGCCTGACCATCGGCAGCCTGCTCCTGGTGGCCTGCGGACTCGTGATGATCGATCTGGTCAAGAACACAGCGACCGCTGCATCTCCAAATCCTGTCAGCGGGCAGATCATGGAATTGCTCGGAAGTCTCTATAAATAATTTGTCAGTAGTCGATTCGGACGACGCTTCGATTCTGAAGACATTTCGAGATGCGGCACCAATTTCGCGGTGCCGCATTTTTTATTGCCGAAACCGAATTCACCACCACCGACCGCACTTCCATCTTCAAAATTCTTCCTACAGATTGAAGAAAATAACGGTTCCAAGTGCTGATGGACGATCGTTCAATTGGATGGTCTGAAATGATGTCTCTGGTCCTGTCGTATTCTCTCTCGTTATGATTTTGAAGCATTGACTTCACCGTCGGCTACTTTGTCTCACTGAACATCACAAGAATTACCAAGTGAATGGGATCTCCATGAATCGCTGGATGCTCTTCGCACTCTCGCTCATGGGACTTGGCATGGCTGCAACTCCGGCCGTCGCTCAAGAGATCCAGAATGACGATGAGTTGAGAGCGAAGGTTCTTCAAGCAATTGATCAGGGCCAGAAAGCTCTGGTCAAGATGCAGAATCGCGACGGCAGTTGGCCAACAACACTGTACAAATCCAATGAAATTGGCCTCACTTCGCTCGTGACGCTTTCTCTGCTGAACTCAGGAATGCCTCCTGAACATCCAACAATTCAAAAAGCGGTCGCCTGGCTGAAAAGCGCAGACCATGACCCGACGGCTACCTACGACCTCGCTCTTTGCATCATGGCGCTGAACGCCTCGGGAGATCTGGGCGTCCGAGGAAAAATTGCCCGTATGGCGTCCAAGCTCGAAGCCAGCCAGCAGGCATCCGGAAGCTGGGGCTACGGACCGGGACAAGGTGGGAGCGACAACAGCAACGCTCAATTCGCAGTCTTAGGTCTCTACGAGGCTGCGCAAGCGGGAATCCCAGTCAGTCAAGAAGTCTGGGAACGTGCACAGAACCATTTTCTGACAACACAATCAGGTCCGGTCAATGTCCCTGGAGGATCCGGCTGGGGCTATACGCCCGGTCAAGGGAGCACAGGAAGTATGACCGTCGCGGGAATTGCCTCATTGGTGATGGCAACTTCGCAACTTCAAAATGACGACGACGTTCTCCCAAACGGTCAGTTTCAATGTTGCAGCGATGAAGTGGACCCTGCACAACTCGCGATTGAATCAGGAGTCGACTGGCTCGGCAGTCATTTCCGGGTACGCACGAATCCCGGGTCGGAGAACTGGCCCTTTTACTATCTTTACGGATTGGAACGCGCTGGACGTTTTACAGGCCAACGGTTCTTCGGAGACCACGATTGGTATCGCGAAGGGGCCGAGTATCTCGTCAGTCAGCAGGATTTCCGGCGAGGAATCTGGGAACGCGGTTCAGAAGACCAGATCGTCGGCACAAGTCTGGCGTTGCTCTTCCTCTCAAAAGGCCTATCACCTGTCGTCATCAACAAATTAAAATTTGGCGAGCGGAATCCGAGAACTGGGGACGTCGTCGGGCGGAGTTGGAATCAACACAGCCGTGACATTGCCAACCTCGTCGAGTACACGACCACCCTCGACAAGTGGCCAAAACTCCTGAATTGGCAGGTCGTCGATCTGCGAGTCGCTGCCGAAGGAGAAGGTGTCTCTGCACTGATGCAGAGCCCGATCCAATTCATTTCCGGCAATGAATCTCTGGACACGATACAGGGTAAAGAACTGGATTTATTGCGTGAGTACATCACGCAAGGTGGATTCATCTTTGCCGTGCAGAATTGTGACAGCCAGGAATTCGACCAGAGCTTTCGTAACCTCATCCGACGTCTATTCGATGGTCAGTACGAACTTCAGAAATTACTCCCAACCCATGACATCTACCGCAGCGAAGCGCTGTTTCCGCCTGATGGAGATGTTCCGGAACTTTGGGGAGTCGATTTTGGATGCCGCACCGCGATTGTCTACGCTCCGTTCGACCACGGTTGTCGCTGGGAAAAGTGGATGAAGCATCCTTCGAAAGCGAGAAAAATCCCCGTTCGCACTCAGATCGACAAGTCGTTAAAGCTCGGTGTGAACGTCATCGCATATGCCACTGGGCGTGAACTCCGCGACAAGTTGCAGAGCGTCAAACCGATTGCAACCCACCCTGATCGTCCGCTGAATCGCAATGCGGTTCACATTGCCCGATTGCGCCACAGCGGCGGTTGGGACACCGCCCCGAACGCACTTCGTCGACTTCAGGATTCTCTGGAAGCGATTGATATTTCTATCTCCCCCGATTCCCCGACGATTGCACCGTCAGATCCAACGCTCTACGACTACCCGATCACCTACATTCACGGCCGCAAGAACTTTCAGTTGAACGACACTGAAATCAAAGGGTTACGTTCCTACTTGGACAACGGTGGGTTTCTCTTTGCTGACGCCTGTTGCGGGGCCGAACAGTTCGATCGCAGCTTCCGTGTCGTGATTGAACAGATGTTTGGAGCCAAGCTCGAGCGAATCCCGGTGGAGGAAGAACTTTACAACCTCCCACTCGGTTACGACATTCGCAAGGTCCAGCGACGAATTCCTTCCGACAATCCGAATTCATCAAGCCTCGCCATTGAGGCCTCGATTGGAGAGCCGATTCTTGAGGGAATCAAAATCAATGGAAAGTATGTTGTCGTCTACAGCAAGTATGATTTGAGTTGTGCTCTTGAGCGGCAGGCAACAGCAGCCTGCGCCGGGTACACGACCGAAGACGCAATCAAGATTGGCGTCAATATTGTGCTGTACGGCATGCTCCAATGATTCAATCGAAAATGTAATCCGCGATCAATTCAGTGCGTCTGCTTCGCGCTTCCAGTAGGTCGTCGCTTCTGGAACAGTCGCGAGCAAAATCTCCTGAATTTGCCGTCGATCTTCTGGGCTGAGATGTTTGAACTTCTCCGAACCTTCTGATTCTTCGAGGACGATTTTAAGTCGTTCCCAGACAGCAGCCTTCAGCTCTTCGGGCAACCCTCGAAATGATTGTGAGGCGATTAAAAAGCTGCAGGGATATTTAAACAATCGATTTTGAAGGTCGAGATCCCGAAGAGATCGCCCCGCATGATCCCGCTCCCCCTTCGCAGCGAACTCCGCCGCAAACAAAGATGTCCCTGCAATGGGTTCCGTCAACTTGGCTTCATTGGATAGCAGTAAGACTTCAACAAGTTTGTCAGCGGCGTTTCGAATACGCCTGGTTGTGCTTTCGCGACGCGTCCCTTCCGGTTCATTAAAGGCCCGATTCATTGTCAATTCCGATTCGAGCGCCTGCCGAACAGAGTAACTCGCCTGCGTCATCTGGTTATGCACCGTCAATTGATGTTCAAACACCATCAGCGCCACCAAGTCACTATGCGCAGCGGGATAGCGTTTCAGATTCAACCGGTCAGACAGGTCGGTCACATTGTGGCCGCTTTCATTATCAATCGGGAATTTCACCTCAGCGGTTCTGACGATCAGATTTCCAAGGTGCTTTTGTACACCGTGCGTCCCTGTGACATACCAGCCACCCCACCGGTCTTCGAGTGGAGAGGAATGATTGATGTCTTTGCTTCCCGCAGAGAACTTCGGCTGTCCACCGACATCAACAAACAATGAGCGGGCGAGAAGACCGGGGACGTTCCCGGTTCGAGAAGAACTATGACAGTTCAGACAGTTATCAACCTCACGCTTGAAGTGAGGCACCTGACCCTGATCCTGCTCGAGCGTATAAAACACGGCCCCCAATTGAGGGTCCATGGCGGTCAATTCAATGACATCTCCCCCAACGCAGTAGCCGACATAGACCTCGTCGTTGAAGTAGAGGGCACGCGGAGTTCGAGTGTTGATCCGCTTCGTTTGCAGACTGGTTTTGGAGTAGACCAGCATCTGCGACTCTGTCGAAATATCGAGTGCTTTTAGGAGATCCAGTAGGAATCCGAACTGCTCATCAAACTCGAGTTGCAATTCACCATTTGAAATTCTCTGTTGCAGCTCAGAAACCTGATCCTCAGGACTGCTCTGCCGATAGAGGATGGGAGGAAGATCAAACGGGTCTTGAGCAATGGCGTCGATTGGAAGGAGAAAAACGGCCAGCAATACAGGGAGGAGTCTCGGTGGGGTGATTTTCATTCTGGCGATCTACGGCGCGGGATCACGCAAGTTCAGGGAGGACATTTTGAACGTTAGCCACTATGAGGCAATTCCATTAAAAGTGAAAACCGCTCCAGAACCCGTTGTTTTAATGGGGCATATTCCGGAGTATCAAACACGCCTGATTGTACGACGAGATTCGCTTCGACCTGAGCCTTTTCGAGAATTTTCTCTTCCCGCAGAAAATGAACATACCGCAGCGGGAGTGCGCCATGTTGCCGAGTCCCCAAAACATCTCCCGGTCCACGAAGTTCAAAGTCCTGTTCTGCGACTTCGAATCCATCACTCGATCGTTCCAGTACAGCCAGCCGTGCAGACGCTTCCGAAGACTCTGACTCCGAGAACAGGAAGCAATACCCTCGATATTTTCCGCGGGCGACACGCCCCCGCAGCTGATGAAGCTGAGAGAGTCCGAATTTCTCGGCATCCAAAATGACCATCAGCGTCGCGTTGGGGACATCGACTCCCACCTCGATCACAGTTGTGGCAACTAGAACGTCCAACTCATGATCACGAAAGGCATCCATCGTGTCGTCACGCTCATCTCGCTTCATCCGACCATGCACCATCCCGACACGAAAATCCGCGAATTCATTCTCCTTCAAAGATCGATAGACCTGCTCAGCTGCGGCGTTTCCTGGCTCGTTGTCGTCAGCCGATTCCACGAGTGGACAGACAACATAAAGCTGACGACCAGATCGCAATTGATCCGCGAGGAACTGAAATGCTTTCGCTCTCGCTGTGGGCCCGAGAATCTTGCTGGTAATCACCGGTTGCCGACCGGGTGGTCGATCCTTCACGAGAGTCAAATCAAGATCCCCGAATTGCGTCATGCAAACGGTACGCGGAATCGGAGTGGCGGTCATGACCAGAACGTGCGGGGGCACATTCCCGTCGAGGTTAGAAAACGTTGCTCTCTGGGCGACACCGAACTTATGTTGCTCATCAATGACGATGACCCCCAGATTGAAATACTTCACATCCTTTTGGATGAGGGCCTGCGTCCCGACCACAAGTTGAATCGATCCATCCGCAATGCCGGAGAGTGCCTCTCTCCGTTCTCGTGCCGTGAGGCTTCCTGTCAACAAAACTCGTTTGACCCGACTCTCGATAAGTGCTGTCTCGACGGTCTGCCAGTGTTGAGTCGCCAGCAACTCTGTTGGTGCCATCACAGCTGCCTGCCAACCGTGAGCAATCGCAGTCAACATCGTGTCGAGTGCGACGACAGTCTTTCCTGCCCCGACATCCGCCTGAAGCAGACGGTGCATGGCATAGCCCGATTTCAAATCGCTCGCAATCTCTTTCACCGCTTTGTTCTGACCACTCGTGTAATCAAATGGAAAGAGCCGACGAATTCTCGCATCAATCTTAGCTGTCCGCTCCAACACCGGCGCGTTCAAGCGGTTTCGCCAGGCCCGTCGACGCAACGCGATCCCCAATTGAAACTCGTAGAGATCGTCGAAGATGATGCGCTGCCGACATCGATGAAATTCATCCGCCGTCCGAGGTTGATGAACACCCTTCAACGCTTCGAGAAGCGATGGAAGTTGCAAACGATCCAACAACTCGCGAGGAAGCGGGTCGGCAATCAGATGTTCACAACTCATCAACCCGTTGCCGATGATCGTCCTCAAATCACCGACTCTCAAACCTTCAGTTAAACGATATCGTGTGAAGATCAGCTGCGATGCTTCTGCGAATTCATCTTCCGCAAGCAATTGCACTGTGGGGTGCGAAAACTCGAATCGCCCTTCCCGAAACTTGGGCTTCCCCGAAAACAGAACCTGCTGCCCTAATGGAAGCCGCTTCAGCATCCACGGCTGATTAAACCAGACACCGCGAACAAAGTCTGTTCCGCAATCGAGAATCACTTTGGACATCATTCGATTGCGTCCCACATTACGGGCATCAGCATCATAGACAGTGCCGCGAACGGTACTCAGCTCTCCATCCTGGAGGTCTTGGGGCAAGCGAATGTTGCTGAAATCCAGTATGTCTCTCGGGAGATACCAAAGCAGATCTTCGAGGGTATTGATCCCCAGTTTGTCCAAAAGCTGCGCACGCTCGGGACCAACTCCACGAAGGAATTGCACGTCGGCATCGAGAGACTGCGGCAGAGCCATGCGAACATTACCGGAACAAGAGTTCACTAGAAGATTTGCTGAGTGTACGAGTTTCCTTGTCAGCCACGAAGCGCAGACAGGAATAAGTCCGAGAATGGATCAAAATTCAGCCTCCCATCCCGTACCAAAGCAAAAGCCACCGATCACATGAGCGGTGGCTTTTGAGGAATTCACATTAGCGACGAACAGCGGTTCCCTGATCAGGCCCCGATTCTAGAGAGCGCGGATAATTGCTGCTGCACTCTGTCCCATCGATGTCCGATTGACGCTCATTGCGATATTCGAACGCAAACGGATCGGCTCTCGCGCGACATTCAGACGGCAGAGTGGATCTGGGTGCTTGTAATTCAAAGTTGCAGGAAGTTCACCGTGCTGGAGTGCGAGAATACTCCCCGCAAGTTCCACGGCACCAGAACCGGCGTCGAAGTTGCCAAAATAGCTCTTCAGTGCAGTCACTGGGACACGGTCGGTTTGCAGACCTAATGACTCATGGTAAGCACGAGCCTCAACCCAGTCATCGCGTCGGGTGCTCTTACCGTGTGCATTAATGTGCCCAAGGTCACGCGGAGAAATCCCGGCCTGACGCATTGCGTTATTCATCGCACTGGTGAGACCGCGGCCATGGGAGGTGTTCTCTTGCCCGCGTCCATCGCAACCTGCTCCGACCCCCATGATGTCACAATAAATATGAGCACCACGAGCGACAGCATGGCTGTAACGTTCGACGACAAAAACCGCGGAACCTTCCCCGACAATCGTCCCATCGCGATCACGATCAAACGGGCGGCAACCATGTTCTGGATCGTTCTGGCGGGACAGACTGTCAATCAGGCTGATCCGGGCAATGTCCAGCGGGTTGATATTGGAACTGCAGGCACCAACGATCATCACGTCAGCCTGATCGCGGTTGATCACGCGAACAGCTTCCTGAAGTGCGAGTAACGCTGAGGCATCTGCACTGGTGATTGTATTATTTGGACCACGCGCATCGAATTCGATCGCAACATGGCAAGCTGGCATATTCGGCAACTGACGAAGGAGCCAAAGCGGAGCAATTTTCCCTAGGGACTCTTCACCCCAGCGAGAATACTCTTCCCCTTCAGAGGTTGTCCCATCAGTGAACTGGCGTGCAGCTGAAGAAAGCTCTTCTGGTGAGAATGCAATATGCCCAGCCCCGAATTCAACACCCATTCGCTCTGGAGCAATTGAGCCACGAGTCAGACCCGCATCCCGCATCGCCATGCTGGCAGCAGATACGCCAAGCTGAATATCGCGGGACATCACCTTCAGATACTTTTTCTGATAGATGTAGTCGAGTGGATTGAAGTCGTGAATCTCGGCGGCAAGCTTTGACGGAAGATTCTGGCTTGCAAATGATTTCAGCGGGGCGATACCGGACTTACCGGCAGCCAGATTCATCCAGAAGGCGTCCTTACCAATCCCTACGGGCGAAATCACACCCACACCGGTGATCACTACACCGGGAGTATTATTTTCTGCCAACATGGAAGACCCTTAAATATGTGAAACCACAACTTGGATTTACATACCAAGGGATTTATCGGAGGCCTGGAGGCGCGAAGTTAATCGCATCTCCTTCGTCCACAAAATCCTTTTGTAAAAACGAATCCAAATCGCTGCCGATCGGTAAGAACCGTAACGGCCAAGCCGACTCCCTATCTTGGAAAATCGACCCGTTCAGCCAACCTAATTTGACACCACGAGCTTTACAAAATTTCCCTTCACTTCGACCCCTCGAAGATCAGGTGGGTTGCTACGCGTTTACCTGAGCCTGACTTTCAGACATAGCAACGTCGGTAAGGATAACCGGTCTGACATCAGTGTGTCAACAAAAAATGCGAGGATTCCTCTCCTGGCGAAGATTTTCAAATCATCGCAATCCATTTAAAATAAATAACTTACAAAAGATCAACATTCAAGCAGACAATCTTTGTTTGTAAAAACGGCAATAATTTTGACAGTTTCCAGCGTGAACCTGTAACGCCGATGTCGGTCGCATCGATTGCCCCGATCTCTGAGAGATCTCCCTGATTGTCGCTCCTCGATCGCGCTAACAGGTTGATGCACACCTTCGCAGCAGATACGATAGGGTTTGATTCGTCTGGATGATTCGATTTGGCGAAAATCAATATTCAGAGTCCCTTTCTCGCCGTTCACATCTGCAATTGGCTCATGGCTCGCGAACTCTTTCTCGATCAGACGAAGGACTTTCACGATTTCGTGCGTGCCGCAGTGTCGGAACTTGAAAGCGGCAATATTGTTGCCATTCCCGATGAATGTGGATGGCACTTGATGTGCCTGGCGACAAGTGAATCCGGCAGCAGAGAGTTACTGAAATCGGCCGAACTGACCGCGTTACGGCAGGCAGTCTCAGTGCCGCACCCATCGACGGTGATCGATTACATTTCTGGCTCGACTCGACTGTTCCAGAAACTCAGTTCGAGATGTTGGCCCGGGCCCATCATCATGAGGTGTAAATCGACTCCCGAGCAGTCGAACCGACTCGTGCAGCGGTGGCCTGAACCGGCCCAAAATTGGGGTGTTTCTTCGGACGGGCGCGCTTTTTACTGCCCTGCGGATTCATTTTCGCAGGAAGTGCTTCGACAAGTCTCAGCCCCCGTGTTAAGTCTACTTGGGACCAGCAGCGAACAGTTGGAATCGCCTGAAATCCCACAACCAGTATTATTTATTCGCGGATCACAGTCTCGGTTCAACACACCACACACCGTGGTTTCTGTGATCGCTGAAAATTATTCAATAGAGAGGTCGGGAGTCGTGAGCGAGCGGATGCTGGCCCGTCAGTCAGGAGAGGTCTACCTGTTCGTTTGCACGGGAAACACCTGTCGCAGCCCGATGGCTGAAGCGATTTTTCGTAAGATGCTTTCAGATCGTCTCAATTGCCGGGAAGACGAACTTGTCGACCACGGCTATGCAGTCGTGTCTGCAGGTTTGGCCGCCTACAAGGGGTCCCCCGCTGCTCCGGAAGCGATCAAGTTGCTGCGAGACGATGGAATTGATCTGACTGGCCACGAAAGCCAACCAATCACGGAAGAGCTTCTCTTCCATTGTGACCACATTTTGGCCATGACTCGAAGTCATCGTGATGCAGTACTCAGCGCCTATCCGGATTTGTCGAATCAGGTTCGGTTGCTCTCACCTGAATCTGTAGATGTTCCAGACCCGATTGGCGGCGGACTCGATGAGTACGTTCGATGTCGGAATACGATCACCAGAAATCTGGAACATCTCCTCGAATCGATCAATGTTGAAAGTCGGGAAGGAAACTGAAATATGAAAGTCGCCCTTGCAAGCGATCATCGTGGAGTCAGGGTTAAGGGCCAAATTCTGATTCAGGTCGAAGAATTGGGACACTCCGTAGTCGACTTCGGTCCAAATGACACCAAAAGTGTCGACTACCCGGATTACGCCGCCAGCGTTGCAGACGCCATCAACTCCGGGCTCGTCGATCGCGGGATTCTCGTGTGCGGAACCGGCATGGGGATGTGCATCGCAGCGAATAAATTTCAGGGCGTCCGTGCAGTCACCTGTCATGACGACGTCACTGCGGAATATAGTCGCCGACACAACAACGCGAACGTCATGTGTCTCTCCGCAGATATGCTCGGAGATCGATTGCTTGGCCGAATCGTGGAAATCTGGCTCCGCACCGAGTTCGAAGGAGGACGTCACCAGCGCCGCCTCGAAAAAATCACCCTCATTGAGCAAGCAAACGGCTGCTTAAAACCAGAAAACCAATGCGTGACGAGTGCAATTGGCGTTGCGAATCACGATCTCGACATCGCAAATGCTGGCAAGAGTTCGTGACAGTGCATTATGATTCAGACCTAGCTGCCAAAAGGCTTCAAGCCAACTCGCAAGCAGAAGAAGTTCCTTCCAGTCTCGATTGAAATTATCCAACAGGTTTAAGTCGACATGAGCCCAGAAGCTTTGAAGTTCGCAAAGACACATGAGTGGGTTTCACTTGAAGGGGACATTGCCACTGTCGGAATCAGCGACTTCGCGGTCAGAGAACTGACCGACGTTGTGCACATGGAATTGCCAAGCGCTGGCAAAACCTTGAAGGCCGGTCAGGAAATGGGCGAAATCGAAAGCGTCAAAGCGGTTTCGGACCTTTACTCCCCTGTCAGCGGTGAAATTGTCGAAGTCAACTCGGAACTCCCGGACGATCTTTCGAAACTTTCCGACGATCCATTCGGGGCTGGTTGGATGGTCAAAATCAAAGTTTCAGATCCAAGCGAATTGGCCAAGCTCCTGACATTCGATCAGTATCAGGACGAATGTGAATCACACTAATTCGGGTGTGAATCACTCTCAGAGTTCAAACAAATCAACCTGTGTTTGCCTCGCTTTGAAGTGCAAACGCAGGTGATTTTTTGTGCCCTGACAGATCTTTTCAGTGTGATGGTTTCCCTGAAGCCATCACACTTTGATTGAGTTCCCGTAAAGAATGTTTCCGCCGCTGCCGTCCACCTGACGCTGATCCGCTATGGCCTTCGATGATCTCACAAAATTCCTGCAGGTTGCAGCGGACGCTGGAGAGTTGGAGCGCATCCCCGTTGCTATCGAAACCGATCAGGAAATCGCGGCACTCACTCAGCAAATCTGCAGAGAATTTCGTAACGCCTGCCCTGTCATTCTGATTGAGAATCCGTCCGGTTCGCAGATTCCCGTTGTCACAAATCTCCTTGGAAGTCCATCAAGGTTTCTGGCCACGCTTGGAGCAACTCATTTTGACGAGGTCATCGAGCGTCTCAAAGCGGCGCTCGATCCCATTCCGTCTCATCGGGACTGGAAGTCGACGTTTGCAGCGGCAGTCAATTCAGACCGTGCCAAATACTCTGCGAGAACGATCCGGCGGGGCATGGCGCAACAGGTCATCAAAGTCGGGGCAGATATCGATCTGCGAGAATACCCAACACTCCGTTGCTGGAGTCGGGAAACGAATCCTTCGATCACGGCAGCGGTCATCATCACGGAATCAATCGAAGGGGTCCCTTCAGTTGAGCGTCTTCCAGTTGAGGTTGTGGGGCCTCAGACTCTGCAAATCCACTGGCATTCGAATAGTAAGACATACGCAAACTGGCTGGATCGGCAGACAACGCGAGCAGCGTTGCCCATCGCACTCGCATTAGGGGGCGACCCGTTACTCAGCTACATCGCTTCCCTGCCGCTTCCGAATTGGCTCGATGCCTGGTACGTCATGGGAGTCTTCCGGAACGATGGTCTGAACCTGATGCGGGCTCGTTCTCTCGAAATGAACGTGCCCGCCGACGCTGAGATCATCTTCGAAGGAGAAATCGAACCGGGCGAGCTTCTGGGGACCGGACTTCTTGCCAGTGAAGCCGGGATCTACGAAGAACGAACAAACCTCCCCAGGATGTCGCTCACTGCGATTACGCACCGCGCCAACCCGATTTTCCCTGCTCGCGTCTGTTCCATCGACACCAGCGAAGACCTCGTCACGAACTCCTTGACTGAAAAGTTAATACTTGCCGTCCTGAAAATCACCGGGAATTCAGTACACGACTTGCACCTGCCGGACTCTGGCTTCGCTACCGGAATGATCGTTTTCAGTACGCGTGCTACAGATGTTCAAAAGATTTTTCGGGCGATCAGTGGACTTCCGCTTGCAACAACTTCTCGACCGCTCGTTGCGGTCGGTGAGAACATCGATGTTCGGAATGTCGACGCGGTCGTGAAAGAAATCTCATTGAGTCTGCTGCTCAACGACCGCGCCCCTCAACGGCATCTCGCTCACTTGACCTCGCCAAATTGGATCGACGCGACGAACGCTTCTGATTCGTCGACACTGAGCCTGCAGTGTCGACCGACATCGCAAATCCTGGATCAGCTCGCCCGTCAATTTCGTTCTGCGGAATAGTCGCTGGATCGGCCCGATTCAGCTCTACAATTTGCTCTGCATCTCCAGTAAAAGTGCCTGCGTTCCCAGCCCATAAAAGCTGTATTCGACGTCTGGCGAATGATCCCAACCGGCAGCGAGATAACCTCCTTCAGGAACTTCAAGAGCATCCAGAAATCGCTGGAGTTTCGCAGGCGGTAACAATTCCGGTTTGCCAATTTCCAAAGCGGTGAGATATCCGGTGAACGTTGAGAGCAAATCAGAGAACGGGATTCTGGTATTCGCCTGAAACCCGCCGTCATCTCCACGAACTTCTTCTAGAAACCTCGCGATACCATCAACCACCGTCGAGTCCATTCCTCCAACAATCTGAAGCAATGCAACAGCAGCAGCAGTGGGATTTGTGCCACTACTCCGCATCGGAGCGATTTCTACGAACCCTCCATCATCACGTTGACGCTCGAGTACGAAACGCTTCAGGAGTTCAGGTTGCGGAATCGGCTGGGCAATCAGCTCATAACAGCAGGCGATCAAAAATGAATGGTAGGTGCTCCCGGATGCCCCCGCGAAGGACTTCGCATAGCCACCATCCGCAGTCCGGCAACGTTCAAACTGAACGGCTAGTAGTTCTGGCCAACCTGCAGGAGCATCGCTAAGCAAGTCTGTTCCGGTCGAGATTTGAAACAGAAATGCTGACGATAGCCAACTGATCAAATCCACAATCGAGCGAGGTTGAGCGCCGGGAGACTTGAGGAACGTTCCGACCTTCTCAGCGACCTCCCCGCTGAGTTTGTCGATTCCGTGCAGCCCTCTTAACGCGAACGATGTGTAATACAGGTCGGGCTGCGAACCATCTTCGAACAATGGATTTCCATTGAGATCGACATCTCTCCCGCAGAATCCTCCACAGTCCGTCTGACGCGACATCAGAAATGCTGAATGCCGAACACGCGCCGCTTCTGGGAGCATTGCGAGACCGGTCCGGATCCGATCGCCAAGATGTATCAGATACGGTATCGACACTGGATTACGATGCTGGAAGGAGAACAGTTCGAAATAGGCTCAACGTCGGAGCGGCCGAGGGGCAACATGTCCCTGAACACCGTTCAGGAGTGGAGTGACGCGTTTAGGGAAACAAGGGACGCCGGAGGTCCGCTTGCCGTTTCCCGAGCCAACACCGTGTCGATGATGAAATAAAGAAGCTGACGAAACGCTTCGTTCTCTACGGCGTCGGCGAGTGCCTCGGCCCGCGCACGGCACTTGTCCACGAGTGCTTCAGACTTTTCAAAAATCCCGAGATCAGTGTACCACTTCCGCAACAGTGCGGTTCGGGATCCGTTTGGATACTCACTTTGATCGTGAATGAATTCTTCGAGTTGACGTCGCGTCTCGGGTGCGGCTGCTTCCAGTGCCATTGCGAGGAGTAATGTCGGCTTCGCGAGTTCTGCATCGCGCCCGGCGACTTTCTTGTTGTCGATTCCTTCATCCCAGTCTTTGAGGTCATTCAGAATCTGGAAACCGACTCCGACATGTCTGCAGAACTGCGGGATCATGTCGTTGTATTTGTCGGAAGGGCCTGCAAGTCGCACCCCAGCAAACAACGCTGCCTCGAACGCAGGCGATGTTTTCAGTGCATAGATCTTCATTGCTTCCAGCGGGGTGAGGGTCGTCGCCTGAGAACCAGTCCAACGCAGTTCGGCCCCCTGACCTTCACACAACTTCAAGTGTGCAGAAGCGAGACGATCAACGAGATCCGCAACCTGATCCGGTTCCAAATCCGCATGAGCCTGTGTCAGCAATCGATACCCAAGACCAATCAGATGGTCACCGACGTTGATAGCAGTTCCCACATCGTACTTGTGATGGAGAGTCTCACGACCGTAGCGGTAGTCATCACCATCTTCGATGTCGTCGTGAACGAGCGAAGCTTTGTGAAATGCCTCCATTGCCGCTGCAACTCGACGCACCCCCAGCGGGAACTCCAATGGGACAGAATCAACTCCAGAGACAGGAGCAGCGGCATCCTGAGTCAGAGCATGGTAGACGGCTAACGTCACGAATGGACGCAAACGCTTTCCACCATGTATCAGCGCATCACGAGAGACCGCTTCAGTGAATGTCGCTGGTCCCAGTGGATCTGTGGACGTCGCGAGTGCTTTCGACTTTGGCAACACTTCATCAATTTGCTCGTCGAAAATCCGATTCGCTGCCCGCATCAGAGGAACATAGCCCGCTGTTTCCAGACTTTCCATCGGTTCGTACTTGTCGAGGCACTCCCAGACCCAAGGCTCGTCCATCTTTGTGTTCTTACAATCCCCGGAATGCAGGGGAACCGCAAAGGACGGAACGCCAGCCAGCAGCACTTTGTCGATGGCTTTTTCCAGAACATTCAGACAGGCAACTCCGAGGATGCCGTCGATATGGCCAGAAACGATGATCTTCAAGACAACTGGAGATCCTTCTGCCACCAGAACTTTATAACCAAGCTGCTCTGCTCTGACTTTGTAGTCCGCGATTGAACACGCCCCGCATTTCTCACAGTCGAGGCCGAACTCATCGTACTCCGCAGGGCATCCATCTGCATGTTTGAGACAATGCGGCAGGAGCAACATCCGACGATTAAACGGAAGCGCCAGAAATTGCTTCTTCCAGAAGTAGTTTCCGATCAGAACCATCGCGAAGCCGAGATACGCCTCCGGCAATTCCATCTGATCGAGAAGGTCGCGACCAAACGTTTCCAACTGAGCGCGGTTAAATGGGCGGCTTCGATCCAGCCCTTTAGCGTAGACTTCCGCTGCAGCTTTAATCTTCTCTCGAAGCTCAAGAGTGTCCGGAACCAGTTTTAGATGCGAGGTGCTTCTGCGCCCCGGAGTGACAGGCTTTCCAGGTGTATCGCTTGTATTTGGTTTCGCTGCAGCCTCTTCCACACTTTCCGGAAGAACCGTCTCTGTATTGGCGGGAATTACTGACATGCGATTTCCGAAAATTCTGACAAACCACGGACCACTGAATCAACGGAACATCGAAGAGATCACTCAACGTGTTCAATTTGAACTGCTTGCACCAGTTCCTCCAGTGAGATGCTCCAGTAACTGATTCTCAGCTTGGTGCCCCCAATTGTAGGAGTTCAGTTGTTCTTCGTAATGCTGCAACCGCAAAGATTTGTGGATACAACCGTTCATAGTACCAGAGCTTGGCAAAATAGAAACCAATTGGAGTCGCCGGGAGTATTTCCGGGGAACCTTCAATCCGTTCAATCAACCAATTTAACCCTAATTGCAATTGAGAGTTCCGCAGATTTCCGGAATTTAGAAGCGAAACTAGTGCGAGGCTCGTTTCTTCAACGGACGAGGGAATTCCAACCATTCCCCCCCAACCGCCATCCTGATTCTGCTGACCAAGCAACCATTCTTCCCCAGCTTTCATCTCGGGCGTGGTCGTTCCATACCGTTCCTGAAACGCCAGGAGAACCCGACTGGTTCCGTAGACGGGGTTAATGTCATCGGGGGCATCCTGATTTCCAAACCAAAGAGGCTGCCAGCTTCCATCTGGACGCTGACAGGACCGCAGATACTGAAATCCACCATCAATCGCTCGCTCGATACTTTTCCCCCGCTTAGCAGACTCAAATCGGGTCCCTTGGGCAGACCGACTCCAGACAACGAGAGCACGCAGCGCGTGCGCGGTGATATCTTCTGAACTGCGGTCGAAAGGGAGAGCTCCCCAGCCACGACAAAACGTTGGCCATCCCTGATTGCGATTCTGGAGACTGAGCAGCCAATCAATCCCGCGACTGGTTGCCTCAAGACACTCCTCTTCACGGGAAGTTCCGCGGGAGAGCTGTAGTAATGCAAGAATGGCTCCCGGGGTATCGTCCGCATCGGGCACTCCTCCCGATAAGTCCGTCCACGCCCATCCCCCCGGGGCAGCATTAGTATAGGGGTGAATCGTCTTGAGTTGTTGTGCCAAAAGCCAATCGATGATCTGGTTTCGCTGCAAATCACTGATGTCTGACGCATGAAGAGCGTTGACAGAAAGTGTCGTCACCCAAGTGGCCAAATTCGTATCGATCGGCCAGCTTCCATCTTCACGAACAGAATCGACAATGAACTTCAGCCCGAGCCTCACGACTGGATGGTCAGCCAATCCAATCCCCAACAGGCTCATGGAAACAAAGCTCGTGAGAGGCGTCGCCTCGAGAAATCCGCCACTTTCTGGCTGAATCTTTTCCAGCAGCCTGAGCGTTGGCTTTCTCGCTGCCTCACGAACCGCTGCAAGCATTGGATTCCACGACGGAGTTTTCACATGCTTCAACTGTCCAATGGCAATCAATGCGGGGAGCGCATAGCTCACCACCGGAAGGCGAACCGTCTTGTAAAACTGGTGCGGGAGACACCCTAATTCAAATGGCAGCGCCGACACCTCGTTCCAGTCGACTCTCCCTGCCAATGCACATTGAGTGAGGATCGGGACAGAGAAGGTCCGATCTTTCCCATATCTCTTTTTGACGGCAGCGACACCACCCTCGGCTTCGAGATACCGATCCAGCTTCGCTACGGATTCAGGAAATTGCGATTCCACATTAGCGAGAGAAAACGCAGCGCGCACCAGCATACTCGTCGAGATGTTGCTGCGAGAGAGTACTGTGTCCCCCCACCCGCCGTCTTCGAGTTGAGCCTGAAGAATCCAGCGGATTCCATTGCGGATCAAGCGATCGTAAATCTCTGACCGGCTCCGCTCGTCTCGCTGGGCCATTGAGAGTGCGGCAATTGCAGTGGCGGTCGAGAGTGCAGAAGCGGATAGCTCTCCAACCCAGTGGCCTTGAGAAGTCGCTTCAGACAGGAGTGTTTGTGCCCCCTTACGGTAGGCGTCATGAATTCGGTCGTTTGAGAGAATCTGCATGAAATCAGTGAGGGCTTTCCGAAATCACGTTCGGTGATGAGACACGACCAGGCCAACACATTCCGACTAGAAGTCGATGTCGTCGAGAGCATCTACGAGACGGTCGAGATCGTCTTTTGGCTCATTCGAATCTGCATTCTGCCGCTTGGGAATTCCAACTGTCATCCCAACTGCATCCCTGCCATCAAGAACCAGTTCCTGATCACGCTCCATGGCAGCCATTTCCAACGCGGTCGGTGCGCCGAATAGCTTCGAGAGGTCGATTTTGAAATCTCCAGCACCCGAGGTCGGAGCCCCTGCGATTGCCGGAGATTTGTGTTCAGGGAAGATGATTGCATTCGCTGGGCAAACGCGACTGCATGCAGGGCATCCCCGTTTACAGTTATCCTGTTCCTCAACCAGAATGCGATCGAGCGTGTCGACCCCGTAGACCCCAAACAGACAAAAATCGATGCACTCCATGCAGTTGGTGCATCGGCTGTAATCGATCACCGGATACCAGCGACGCTTTGGCTCAACATTCACCGCAGCAACGGGAGTCACCGGCGCCGACGCAAACCCAAGAATCCCCGCTGGCAGTTGAAACTCTTTCGCCGCTTGTGGCGGTGAGACTGCCGGTGTTGGTGTTGGCTGTTTTCCAAACGAGAAATCCAGCGAAACCAGCGGCCCGCTCGAAGCACTTGCAGTTTGGGCGATGCGCTCAATTTCCTGAATATAAACTGCAGGGTCAGAGTGCTTCCGCAAATCCAGAATGTAAATCGAACGCTTCGATGGCAGAACAGAACCAATCGCGTCTGCACGCTGCTCTTCGACAACGTCTTCCTCTTCGTCGACATCGGAAGGGGGAAGCTGAGTCAGCCCGACTTGCCCGGGGATTCCATTGCGATCGAGCACCCAGCGGGTTGCCCGTTCGTAAAGCCAGCTACAAACAACAATGTCTCCGCTGATCGATTTCAACCAGAGTAACCCGTGATGGTCAGCGGGGAGGTCGTACAAATTGGGAATGACAGAAACTTCAGCCGTGCCGGAAAGCATTAACTGAGTGGCAATCTCTTCTTCCAAATGTCGCTTCGTCGGGTTCTTTCCCGGAGCTTGCGAAACAACAACTGTAATTTTGCGACCTGCCATCGATTTCCGATTTCCCATTTCGCTCTGGAAACAACCGTGTCGTATTCACTGGACTTGACGACGGGCTGCGTGCCGTTTGCTGACTCGAATCATATCATGGCTAATCTGAGGGCCTGAGTCCAATTCATCAGGAGTTGTACTGACCTTTCAGTACTCGTTGGGTCTCTTCCCAAATGGAATTCAGATGAGCAGCATATTCCTCGGCGGAAATGACTTCCGCATCTGTCTCAAGTGAAAAGAGCCAACCGCTCGCGTAATTGTCGCCGTTAATCAGCGAGGGATCCTGCAACAATGCAGGATTCAATTCGTGAATGAGGCCTGCTCCTGGAGCATAGACAGACGAAATCGCCTTTGAACTCTCGATTTCTCCAATTTCCTGTTTGGCCAACACTCGCGTCTGCTCGTCGATGGTCCAGTCCAGAAAATAGACGTCCTGCAGGAGGCGGACCGCATAAGCTGTCAGTCCAACATGAGGCGGACCCCCAGCTGGATCGGGCTGAATCCACATATGGCTGCGGAAATAAGAACGATCTGCTGGAATTTTCGCGGGGAACTCCCCCATCATGAACACAATCGGTTCAGACATCGTCAAGCCGGTCAAGAAGATTAGAAAGTTCATCACCGACTGTCGGCACTGAATTTTCCGCACTCAAGGTTTCTGATTGATTGGAAGTACCACTCCCTGAAACATTCGGTTCAGGGGCCTTTTTCAGTATAGAATCGCTTGGAACAGGACGAAAGCCCGCTCCCGAACGCTTTGCAGGCGCCGCCGGTGGAACCTGAAGAAGAATCCGTTCTAATTCGTCGACACAAGCTGTGTAGGAAATCGCGGCTTGTTGAAAGTTGAGATGGGTCGACGCCAAGGGGGCATTCACTGTGAATTCATTCGCAGCGAGCCGCAAACGACGAATTTTCTTCTTGAGCTGTCGGAAATACGCTTCCGGTTCATCAACTCTCGACTCCAGCGACCGAGTCACATCAAATACAGTTCGGGGAAGGGACAGCAATTCAGGAAAGTCCTCGACTTCCGTCGAATGCTTCACAAATGTTCTCACCATCCACGCATGACTGAAGAGGATCTGGCACCGCTGTACCAGAGATGAGAGATCGTGTTCAGCTAGAGGTTGCTCCGACTGTGACGCCATGTCAGTCCTCCTCCCACAACGCAGGAGTACTGCGATAGAGATTCAAAAGTTCTTTCAAGCTGCGCGAGTGCCGCTGGATATTCTGTATCGTCTCGACAAGTTTTCTGGCCGCTTCCAGATCCCGCAAGAGAATCGGGTGATGGAGTACAAGCCCCATCTCATCGATTCTCGTCGCATTTTCCAGTTGACCGACCGGTCGAAACCGGCTTTTTGAGTGGATGCAGTGCAGACCACGAAACACCGGGGCAATTGGTACTCCTTCCGCTCTCAAAGCAGCGACGAACGCTTCCCGTTTGAGTCCATTACACCGCTCAGGGCGGTACATTAGGAAGAGCTTGTAGAAATCTGGCTCGTTGAAAGATTCCTCAAACGGAGATGCCACGAGTTCGACCGCATCCTCATCGCCCAAGTGTCGCCGCATGCCTTGAACGAAGTTGTTGCGGTCCTTTCGCTGTGAGTCGATCGACTCCAACTGTGGAGTGATCACAGATGCTTGAAGTTCTGACATTGGTGAGACATCTGAGCCACGGATCTTCCAGCGACGAACACGTGCTGCGATGTCGTCACGATTGGAAAAAATCGCGCCAGACCGCCCTGCACTCAACAACTTGGAACCACCGAAACTGACGACTCCCACGTCTCCCCAGGTCCCAGCACGACGCCCTTGCACAATCGCTCCAGGCATCTGACAGGCATCTTCGAGAATCTGAAATTGACGTTGATCAGCGAGTTCACACAACCGCCGCATGTCGACCGTACCACCGTGCAAATGTGTCGCGATTACGACGCGAGTTTTCTCAGTCAACGCTGCCTCTACTCGCGTGACATCGAGTTGCGCAGACTTTTCCGCGACATCAACGAGAACCGGAGTCGCTCCCAGCGCGAGGATGTTCAGAAAATTTCCTTTGAAGTCGGACGCTGCGAGAATCACCTCGTCCCCTTCTTGCACATTCACCCCTCGAAGAGCCAGTTCAACAGCGGAAGTTCCACTGCTGCAGAGGAGAACGTGCTCGACTCCAAGAAATTGTTTGAGGGAGCCGATCAGTCCGCTCGTAAATTCTCCTTCGTATCGATTCCAAAGCTGAAGATCGGCACACCGAACAAGCGCTTCGCGACACGCGGGGCTGAAAGACATGGGGAAATCCGGACCTTCTGGAAACGCCTTACTCCCGCCGAAAACGGCGAGCCTCTCCAGTTCTTCTGAGTCGTCATCCTTACTGAAGTTGCGATCAGCTTGCATCATGTTCTGATTGTTCTGGCACTGAGTCTTCAGCTACGATATTGCTCTAACGAACGTCTGATTCAATCGAGAGTTTTGAGGAAACATGATGTCTGAACCAGTAAAAACGATCCGCTTCGTCATGATCGGAGGTTTTTTAGGCGCAGGCAAAACCACAACTCTCGCACGTCTGGCCCGACATTATACCAGTAAAGGGCTCAACGTCGGTATCGTGACCAATGATCAAGCTGCCGATCTGGTCGACACTCAATCGTTGCGTGCACAAGGCTTCTTGGTCGGAGAAGTTGCCGGGGCCTGTTTCTGCTGTCGCTTTGACAATCTTGTCCAGACAATGGAAGGCCTGACCGTCGAACAATCTCCGGACGTCATTCTTGCAGAACCGGTCGGGAGTTGCACGGACCTTGTCGCCACCGTCATACAACCGATGCGACAACTCCATCAGGCGTTCGTTTCAGTCGCTCCGTACGCGGTGCTCCTAAAGCCACATCAAGCCCGTAAACTGCTGCGAAAAGAAGGAGGAACAGGCTTCTCCCCCAAAGCGGCATACATTTTTGAGAAGCAACTCGAGGAAGCTGATCTGATTCTCGTCAACCGGGCAGATGAACTGAAACCCGAAGAATTACAGGACCTGCTGCAACTTCTGGAGGAAAAACACCCTACAACCCGTCGCCTGGCGATCTCTGCCAAAACTGGCGCAGGCTTTCCAGAGCTCCTCGAATTTCTTGACCTCTCCGGGGATTTTGGCCGCCGCGTCTTGGACATCGACTACGATGTTTACGCTGAAGGAGAGGCTGAACTCGGCTGGCTCAACAGCTCCCTGCAAGTCAAATCCGATCAACCATTCGATCTCGACAGCCTGCTGACGACCACAGTTGAGCGCCTGCAAAAGCGATTTGCTGAACGAGGCTTTGAAGCGGCTCACCTCAAAGTCATCGGTCTCTGGGAGGGCTTTTTCGGAGTCGCCAACCTCATCAGCACCTCATTCGCAGCAGAGTTGTCACTGCCGTCCCGATGTCAGGCGACGACCGCCGACGTCGTGGTGAACTCCAGAGTGGCGTGCGATCCTGACGTTCTCCGAGATGACGTCGCTGAGGTGATCGCAGAAATCGCCGAAGAACGCGGCCTCACGATCAAGGAACGCCAGACGCAATCATTCCGGCCCGGGCGTCCTGTCCCAACGCACCGGTTGCAGCCATCGCCCCCAGATATTCCGCCGCAATCCTGAGCTACGTCGGAAGGTGTAAAGGTGCAACGGACTCGATTCAAAACCAAGTCCGTGGCACCGCGATTTCTACAAGACGACCGCGAGAAGTTCCTGAGCGACGATCTAGAGCGCCTCTCACGAGAGTGTGGCGTTCCGGCGGCGATAACCGCAGCGTTTGAACGAGTTTTTGTAACCGTTCGCCGCCACACACCCCTGACACTGGGGCTAGTCGACAACCATGAACTCATTGGTCATAAACAGGGCCTGAATCAAATCTTCCAGCGGATGCTTGGTGAGGAAAGTGCTTAACGAATCCAGTTCCTCAACCGTCGCTTCACGGGAATAGATTCGCTCGATCAGGATTCGAGATTGCTCTCGAAGATCGGAAGTCTGGTTGCGGACCAGATCTGCCAGTTTCTGCGACACGCTCATCGAGAACGACGAGTTCATCGCAAACAATGCCTGCTGCGGGACGACAGTCTGCGGTCGTCCAGGGCTGGACGTATCCGGAGCTGGATAGTCGAAGGTTCGCAACAATCCAGGAAGGTTATTGCGGTCGATCTTCGCGTAGAGCGTCCGCCGTGGTGAATCGGTCGCGTTCTCAATATCAAACGCTTGGCCGCCCAGTTTTCCATCGAAATGGCCGGAAACGAACAGCATCGAATCTCGCATTGCTTCGAAGTTCAAACGCAGACGATTCTGACGCCACAACAGTTGATTTTCAGGATCGATGTTGCGTGCATCAGGGCGGTCTGCACTGCTTTGCAGATAGACGTTGGACAGCAAGATGCGACGATGCAGCGACTTGAGTGACCAATTGTCCTCATGCACAAACGACCATGCCAGATAGTCCAGAAGTTCCGGATTCAATGGAGGTTCAGCCCGCGTTCCGAAATCACTTTGTGTCGCCACAATGGGAGTGCCAAAATGCCACGCCCAAACGCGATTCACAATCACACGTGCAGTTAATGGATTGTCTTCCGCGACAATTCGCTCAGCCAGTTCTGCCCGCCCGCTTCCATTTTGAAACGGAACCGATTCATGAGGTTCAAGAATTCGTGGAGCATGGCGATCGACTTCATCACCGCGACGACCGGGGTTCCCACGAATATAAATGACAGGCTTCGTCGGTGTCGCATTATCCAGCATCACCATCGCACGTGGAGGCGAGTCTGGAGAAACAACGTCCCATTCAGCGACGGCAGCATTCAACGTTGCCAAGTGGTTTCTCTGGTCAGTCTCAAAGAGTGGTGACCCTTCCTGAACGGGCAGGTCAGTCAATGACGCTGGTCCGTAGATGACTTGCCGAATCAGTTCCAGATCCCCGTTGTCGAGGGCAGCGATTGGAGGATCTTGTTTCTGCCCCTCCTTCCAAGCGGTCACTGCACGCTCGAGAAGTCGGCCGTACGCACGTGCGACTTCCAGGCGGCTTTTCGGGGGATTCGCGCGGAATTCCTCTTTGATCAGAGAGGGAATTTCCGCTTGCTCGTCGATCTGGCTCCACACTGGATGATCTGCTTGCGCGATCTCCTCATCCGTGAGGGCCATCAGCTTCTGCCAGGCTAAAAAGACAGGCTTATTTTCGTTCAGCTGACGCTGAATCACTTCCGCCCAACGGTTGATCAGTCGCTTTCTCGGCGCTCCATGCACGAGTCCCAGATCGGTTTCTTCCGGAATCAATTTCAATTGCACAGCAGCAGAAGGGACGTAGTCGACAAGCTGATCAATCGCGCGATTCAACAACTCGTGATGCTGTTGATGAACGTAATCGGTAATCGCTTGTTTTCGTTTATCCCGCTCCACCTGATACGCCTGAAATTGCGGTGTTGTTTCATCAACGCCTGATAATCGTGGCAGTGGCTCCGGTTCATGGCTACTTTGAAAAACACCGAAGAGTGAATAGTAGTCCGCTGTCGGAATCGGATCGTATTTGTGGTCATGACAGCGAGCACACGCGACGGTCATTCCCATCAGTCCACGCGTCACCACATCGATTCGGTCATCGATGATGTCTTCGATCCGGAAGAGAAAACGAGGCCCGACTGTCAGGAAACCCATCGCCGCCAATTTCGGGTCTCCTTCAGGGAGTCCCATTGTGTCCGCAGCAATTTGCAGCTTCACAAACTCGTTGTAAGGCATATCGCTGTTCAATGCGTTCACAACGAAATCGCGGTAGGTATATGCAAATGGGTAATTCTTATTCGAAGTGAATACATACCCTTTTGTGTCCGCGTAGCGAGCAAGGTCCAACCAATGGCGTCCCCAACGCTCGCCGTACATGGGGTCAGCGAGGAGCCGATCGACAAGCTTCTCGACTGCTTGCGGATCTTGATCGTTTTCGAATTCCCGAACCTCCTCGATCGTCGGAGGAACCCCGTGCAGATTCTCCTTGAGTCGGCGAATCAAGACCTGGCGTGATGCCGGCTCACTGAAAGAAAGGCCAGCAGCGTCGAGTGGAACAGAAACAAACTTGTCGATTGTAGATGGATAAAGCTCCGGACGTGCTGGCGTCGGGACAGGTGGATTCTGAATGGGGAGGTAGGCCCAGTGCTGCTGGACCGCCTCTATGAAGTTGATCGTTCCATCGGCATTTTTGGGAATCCCCATCTTCAGCCCCCCCGCAGGGAGAGCCTCTTCCGGCCAATATGCCCCCGACTCAATCCACGTTTTCAGAATGGCTTGCTCTTCGTCGCTGAGCTTCCCGGCAGGTGGCATCTGCACATCGTTGTCATCGTACTTGATGACTTGCCAGAGCCGACTTTCATCGGGCTTGCCCGCCACCACCATGACGTTACCGCCAGAGGGCTCCAGGACCAAAGAGCGGTGATCCAGTCGGACCGAAGACTCCTGCTTCTTCTCCCCGTGACATTCGAAGCAGTGCTTGGCAAGCAGTGGTCGAACCTGAGATTCAAAGAAGACTTCAGAGTCATTTGCTAATGTGATGGCGCTGACCAACTGCAGCATAACGCAGACGCCAGTGATGCGGATTGAAAATGAATTCATCTGTGGGCCAATCTCAAAGCGAGGCGGGAAGTTCATTGGCAGGAGCCCAGTTTCTCATTCGATACATGAAATCGTATGTCAATCTTGCTGAAAAATGGAGCCTTAAACGTAAAAAGAGCCTCAATCTGCGCCGGAAACCGATGACGTAGCGACAGTTCCGGGTATCCTTCAAGCTGCTGCTGCAGGGACACAACCGGAAAGCAAAATGAACCCTCAACCCAATATCACCCCCCCGTATTCGTGGCCCTCACGGTTAAGTCCCCGGTTCGTCCAGCTGTACACCCCGTGGCGACTGGCAGAACTGCGACAGCAACAAATCAAATCAATCAACATTCAATATGCCGAGAACGTCGCGGGAGCCTTACAGGCGGGTTGCGGGGTACTCGTCGTTTCAAATCATTCCTACCACTACGATTCCTTCGTTTTGATTGAATCCGGCCGGAGCGCTGGATGGCTCCCCCAAATCATGACCTCCTGGCAAGTCTTCATGATGTACCAGCCAATCGGTCGCTGGGTTTTACAGAAGCACGGGTGCTTCAGCATCCTCAGAGAAGGTGCAGATCCAATTGCTCTGCGGCAGTCGACATCCATTCTGCAGTCAGGGAACCATCCACTACTGATTTACCCTGAAGGAGACATCTATCACTCCAACGATCGGGTGATGCCATTTCGGTCGGGAGCAGCCGCCATTGCGCTGATGGCTGCCCGAAAAAAGAAACGCCCGATTGTCATTGTCCCTTGTGCAACAAAATGCTTCTACACTACCGACCCCACCAGGGAACTTTGTGATGTGATGAGTCGGCTCGAAGAGCGTATTCACTGGCGCCCGACTCCAGAATCGCCACTGTTGGACAGAATCTATCGGTTTGGAAGCGGATTTTTGGCTCTCAAAGAGGTGGAATATCTTGGAGCCCCGCGCAGCGGCACCGTACGCGACCGCATCCAGTTTCTCGCAAATTCCATTTTGCGAATGATCCGCACAAGGAATGGATTTCACCTCGAGGAGGGTTCTGTATTCGACTATATCCGCACAACGCGTGCACTTCTCGTTCGCAAAATGAACGATCAGACGGCCATCGAACAAGCAGCGAAGCGGGGTGCACACAGTCGCTTATCAACGTCGCTCTCTCCCGACTTCCAACAGGATTTCGATGATCTCTTTTTTGTCACGCAACTCACCAGCTACCACGGGGACTACTCTTCAGCGAGTCCCACCGTCGAGAGGATGGCGGAGACCATCGACAAGTTTGAAGAAGACTTCTTCGAGCTTCCGGCTCCAACTCCACGAGGGATTCGATCGGCACAAGTGACGTTCGGGGCACCGATTGAGGTTTCCCTCGATTCAATGACCACTCAGACGCTGACAATCAGACTCGAAACGGAAGTGCAGAATCTTCTGAATTCGATTCAAGATCCTTCATCAGCGTCCACCACCGAGCGACACCAGCACACCACAATCAACCTGTAACCTCTTGAGAATTCATCCTTTAAGGAAATCCACGACCAAAGAGATGCCGCTCACTGAAAATTCACATTGACAAATTTTCTCTCCTCAGAATTGTAGGAATTCCTACTTTTTCTCCAGCTTGACTCACCTGCAAAGCCGATACAACAAGAACTGGGTCTCAGAGTCAGATCGCTTTACCGCGTCTTCGGCGTCTGAATTCAGGCTTGGTTGAAGAGATGTCGTTGGGGCAAATGTGTTGCCGACATCACAATGTCGGAGGGGAAGGGATTCCATGAACGTCAGAGTTCCATTCAATTGGCTCATGGCCATCAGCCTGCTGTCAAGCAGTGTCGCCGTAGCCCAGGCCCCCAATGCCCAATACGACCAGGGACAGGGTGGCTACGGAACATCTCCCTATGCTGGCGAGCAGTACTACCCTGCCGCAGCGATGGAGCCACAATGGGAACAATATCCCGCTTCCGACCTCTACTCAGAACTCGTCCCATATGATCGCAGCGACATCTCAGCTGACGATGCCCGCATGTTTCTGAATTTCCGCGAGATGCTTCGCGGTTCGTGGTTACGCCTCGAATATGTGCAGGGGGATTTCCTCAGCAATGGCGGCACAACCATGGGGGAAGGCTTTTTCACAACACTCCCAAACGGAAGCCTTTCCACTGAAACGGACGATTTCACCAACCCCGGCCTGTTGGTCTTCACTGACCTCACCGACCCACTGGAACCGGTGACCACAACAGCTTATGGTCAGTCTGTTAACACGAAAGGTGTCAAGTGGAGGAACGCACAGGCAATTCGATCCGGATTCGGTGTTCCAATCACAAAAAATGCCTGGCTCGAAGGAAACTTCCTCATCTTCACACAACAGTCGGAAGTCTTGAATGCTCCGACCCTCCCTGTTCCGGGCGGCCCTGTGTTCGGCGGTGAATTGGATGGCGAAATCTTTGCACCAGCCCCCAACGGCCAACATGGAACGATTGCCCCCACTTTTATTGTCCTGCCGACGCTGCTCAATGGCCAGATCGCCGATTTTACTCGCGTTTATGACATGGGATTCTCCAGCTATTACGAATCGCGATACAAAGGGGGCAACATCGACCTTGCGTTCAACTGGATCACACCTGAGATTGGCTTCCGTGCTCAACCGATTCTCGGCTACAGACACGAGCAGTACGCTGAAGGATTGGGGCTCCAGTATGTCAGGAGTGATTTCGATGAACTCGACCCACAAGTGGCTCAGGTCTCAAAAATCCGGTCGGTCACTCGCAACCAGAGAGATCAAGTTGAATTCGGACTTCGTAACGAACTCGCTATGAAGTACGTAACATTCGGAGTGCAGGAGAAGTTTGGTCTGGGTACGAACAACGTCAATGCGAACGTTGTCTCGAACCTGCAAACCATCGGCGACACCCCTGACGCTGACCTCCGAACCAGCCAAAGAAAGGTTGTCTTTGCACCGTCGTTCGACCTGGACGTCTACGCAAAAGTTCGCGTCAACGAGTGGATGAACCTCCGCGTGGGCTACAACCTGCTTCTGATGGGAAATCTGGGTGTTGCAGACAAGAGCATTTACTGGAACCAGACTGGAACCACTGACGCCCTCGTCAACGATATCCGCACCAATCTAAACTATGATCACCGAGCGATTTCTTCACTGACTCTGGGCGGCGAGATCGTTCTCCCCTAGACGTCCAACAGACTTCGATCACAGTTCAATCCCTCACCCGCAATGCTGCCGATGAGGGATTTTTTATTGACTGACGACAAGACGACTCAGATGACATTGCTCTACAAGCGACTTGGGCTACAGGTAGCGCAATACAGCGTCTGAACGAGTTTTTCCAGCATTCGGCGCGACGCTCATCTGAGACAGTCGCTAGTTTCGTTCAAAGCGGACATTGCGGACGGGCTCCAGATTTTCGCCGACTTCCAGCGTGTAGATCTGATAATCCGAAGCACCAAGCACTTGTTCAGGCTTTTCGAAATAGTCGGCGAGAAACTCGCGACAATCTGACAACAGAGCTTGAGAATCGGGCCGCAACTGAGATCTCGCCCCGATCAACAAGCGATATTTTCCTGGCCTTGAGACCTGAACGTCATACATTCCGGCGTCGTTGGTCAATTGAAACCCGCCGCCCAACCGCTCAACAGAAAGAGCGAGAATCTGCTGATCCACGTCGTCCGCACCAATACGAAATCCGGTTGCTGACAGCTTTGAACTCCCGACTCGCTTCAGTGGAAGAACCAACACTCTTGCGCCTGCCTCGGGACGATCCTCTCCAGTTGGCTGCTCAACGGTGACACTCCCCGTGACTCGTAAATCGACTGTCGAATCTCCCTTTTCAGCGACATGAGGGAACACAACTGCTGGAGAGTCATGCTCCTCAGGATTCGACACGCCAGAAACACGGTGCGAAAAATGACTCGAGAGCATTCCCCCCAGAACCCCGCCGGCAGCCATTCCAACCAACAGGAGCACACCTGTCTTCAATAAGGAATTTCGATTGCGCGACTGCTTCGTGGAAGGGCGTTCCTCGCGCGCCAAACCCTCGAGAATCTGTCCCGATGAAAGCGACTCTTCGTTTCCACTATCTTCAGAAACTCTCACGATCGGTTCAGCCACGTATCCCGCGTCACGTTGAGGGAGAACAAAAACCTCCGCGTGCTGAAAACTTGGACGCTCGACACGTTCCGCCCTCGCCAATGGAGGATCAGAATCCTCATTCGGAAGTTCTAACTCGAGTAGAGAAGCAATGACGACCTTCAGATCTGCAGCATCTTCACCCGGTATCGGCGGTGGAACGGCATTATGCAATCCCGCGATTCCAGGCACTAGCAGGCTTTCTCCGCAGGCTGGGCAATCTGCGGTGCGTCCTGCGTGGCTCATAGCGATCCCCAATAACTGATCGCATTGAGGACAGTAAAATTTGATGGGCATCTTCACCTTCGCCCCGAGCTCATACCACGAGGAAATCGCCCTAAAAAAGCGTCCAGAGGTCCCCGACAAACATTCAATCAACGTTTGGCAACGACTTTGCCGATCTTACCGATAATCCATAGGGGTGAAACGGCGAACCGGCAACATTTGCCCGCCCAAGGCTGATTGACCGCGTTGGAAATCAATCCTCACTGTTCGAGTTCACGGAAACAAGTCACCCTGAACGCCGTGACTCGAGCTGTGCTTTGATTCTACCCGTTTAGCTCCTAACTGATCAGTGCACTTTTACGTCGATTTTCGATTCCCTGTCCTGCAGCGACTGATCCTGTGTTCAGAGACTCGACGACGCTGAGCGTCCCATGGCCCGCAAACATCGCCCCGAGATCACGTTCCACTCCGGATCATTTCTGGACGTGCTGTGCAATATGGTGGGAATCCTCATCATCCTGATCGCGGTCGTCGGAATGCGAGTCGCCAATAAAGACGAACCAGAGGATGATTCCCCTGTCGATGACGCACAGCAAGTCGCCGAAATTCCAGCCCCCCCTCCCGTACCTGCAGTCACGGCAAAGGTGATCCCGCCTCCAGAGCCGATCCC
This sequence comes from Planctomicrobium mucosum, assembly GCF_051466335.1. Classification (NCBI taxonomy): domain Bacteria; kingdom Pseudomonadati; phylum Planctomycetota; class Planctomycetia; order Planctomycetales; family Planctomycetaceae; genus Planctomicrobium; species Planctomicrobium mucosum. The sequence continues at coordinate 3,235,034 of NZ_CP195793.1, forward strand.
AGAGCTGAAACCAATCATCGATCCGATGATTGAAGTTCGACGTCGCGAACGCGAAGCGAAGCTGGCAGCATACGCCGCCGAAGTTGAAGCCCACGAACGCAGGAGTCGTGAGAAACTCAACGAATGGGAAACACAACTCACTCAAGTCTCCCATGAGAATCAGGTACTCGTCGAGAATAAAGAGAAGGCGAAGCTCGCTGTGGAAGAGACCGCGAGATTGCTCGCGGAAGAGACGGAGAGATTCAACAAACTCGCTGCCCTCGTGGCCGCTGCTGAAAAACAAAACGCAGACATCCACAAAACCGAAAGCCAATTGCAGAAAATGGCGCTGGACCTAATGCAGCGGCGTCAGGAATTGCAGAAAGAACTCGACGCTCAGCAAGTTGCGAAAGCGATCCGCAAACCGGTCTATACTGTCGTCGCACATGATGGAAGTTCGGGAACCAATCGTCGGCCGATTCTCATCGAATGCCGGGCTGATGGTTTGATGTTTGCCTCGGAAAAGATCGAAATCTCTGCGAAGAACCTTAACGATTATTCGCCAGAGCAGAACCCACTTCTCGCTGGCACGGAAGCACTGATCGATTACTGGTCATTGCGAGACAAGCAGGAAGGAATTCAGTCCGCCCCTTACGTGCTGCTGATTGTTCGGCCCGGCGGAACGATCGGCTTCTATGTCGCCCGTGAATATCTGGAAAAGCTGAATCAGGACTACGGTTACGAGTTGGTTCCTGATGGTGCCGATATCAAATGGCCAGAAGCAGATCCGCAAGCTGTTGAGATCTGCAGGGCGGCTGTGGAAAGAGCCTCGCATGAGCGGAAAGTGCTCGGCGGACTCGGCGGTGCGTTTGGACGCGGTCGCAACCCGGATTCGACTGGCGGAGGAAGTGGACGGGAACCTCGTAGTCGATCAATTGGGTCGGAAAACAATATTGTCGGCGCCAATGGGAATTTCGCTCTCGAAGAAGTCGAGAAGCTGAGAAACGGGTCTCCTCGCGACTCGATTGGAATGCTCAGTCCTGAATGGAACCGGCAACGACAGGGACTGCGATCCGAAGCTGCTGGGTCCAACGAACAGGCTTCGAGTGTGAGCAGACTTCAGGCCGAAGAGGAGGCGATCCGTCGCGAGATGCAGGGTGCCATGTCACAGGCGCAGCAGAATGCGGGACCAGGCAGCCCTGCTGCAACTGGTCGTCAGGGTCTCGGTCAGCCAGACTCACAAACATTCAATTCACGAGTGGAATCCGCATCGCGAAATGGACTGAGTGATCAACCGTCTCAGAGCAACGCCGGGCAATGGGAAGCTGGCAACGGTCAAGCTCAAGGCGGAGCGAGTGGAATGTCCTCTGGTGCCGGAAGTCCAAAACGAGCAGGCGATCCATTGGAGCTTCCTCCTTCGCCGATCCGGGAACGGGTCGATGGCATGCCGCAAGACGGTGGGAAAGATCGCCAATGGGGCAAGCCGAATCGAGGTGGATCGATCGGCATCGAGAAGGAACTTGTACTACATCTGAAAGCCGATCGAGTTGAGATCGAAAATGGATCTTCTGCCCGGATCCCGGACGCAATCAGTCGGGTCGAATTCCAGGAACTGATCGCCACGATGATTCAGGTGGAGGCGAACAGTTGGGGTGATGCACCAGCGAAATTTGTCTGGCGTCCCCGACTGAAAATTGTCGTTCATCAAGGGAGCCATCAACAATACATCTGGATGAAAGAACTCATCCAACATTGGGGCTTTACATCGAAAGTGGAACAGGCGCCAAAGTAACTTCCAATATTGAATTCCCGTGCAGTTCCAGTTTCTCAAACCCTCACCAAAAACGAACATCCCTGCCGAGATCCCATGTCACGTCACCACGATGAAGAACTCCTGTTCGGCGCAGACTCCTTTCTGGATGTTCTGAGCAACATGGTTGGGATTCTGATTATCCTCATCGTAGTTGTTCTGGGAATGCGCGTTGCCAAACCACATGAGCCTGTCGTTGCAGCTACGGAGACCGACGAAACACTTGTGGCTGTCGCTGAAGAGCCAGAACTGATTTCCGTTCCAACTCCAGAGCCAGCGCCCGAACCTGAGCCTATTGTCGTCGAGGTTGAAGAACCAGAACTTCCTCTCACATTTCCTCCACTCCCTGAACTTGTTCCGACGCCTGAGATGATCGCAAAAGCGAAGGAACTGCGCGATCATAGGCTGAAACTGACAGATGAGATCGCGAGGTTGAAGGAGAAGGAGGAGGAAAAGAAACAAACCTATCTGACCCGCGTCCAGCAGATACAGGCACTTCAAGTGCAGATGTCGAAGCAAGCGGAAACACTGAAGTACGACCGATCCCAAGCAACTCAACTAGAAACCAACGTCGTCGAACTTCAATCGGAAGTCGCAGCTCTTCATCAGAGAATTGTTGACAGCGATCCTGATGAGGGACCAGTCGAGGTGCTGAAGCACCGTCTCCCGCCCATCGGTCGCGTTGTCACTGGCGACGAAATTCACTTCCGCCTGCACGGTAACAAGGTCTCTCGTGTTCCCGTGACCGATCTGGTTCAGGAAGTACAGCGGGACATCGAGCGCCGAAAAGAAATCCTGCTGAACCGCACGTTCTATCAGGGAACGTCCCGAGCGATCGAGGGTTACAACATGGAATACGTCTTACAGCGGCTCAGCCTGAGCGTCTCTGATCAGCTTCGGAGCGGAACCGGAACCGTCAAGATTGGTGTCACCAGTTGGGTGATCAAACCCGTCGGCCCCCTGCACTCGGAAACGGCCGAGCAAGCATTGCAGGAAGGTTCAGTATTCCATCAATCACTTTTGCTCGCTGGTCCAACAGCGACCGTTACGTTCTGGGTATATCCCGACAGTTTCGACATTCATCAGAAACTCACGTCTGCGACACGCGATGCGAATTTCTGGGTGGCATCTCGACCACTCCCAGAAGGAGTCCCGATTGCCGGGTCCCCTCAAGGTTCGAAGTCCGTGGCACAATAAGCTGACCACCGCGGACTCAACTGGACGGCGAGTCATTTCCGTTCTCTACTGCTGCCAGCCGTTGAGATAGGAGAACGTGAAAACATCGACAAGATTCTCTGTTGTGGCGTTAATTCCTAAACGGACGTAGCGACGGTCAGCGGAGATGACTGCCTGACCCGTCATTTCGCTGCCAGTGCCAGCAGTCTGAATAATTGGCTGAAATCCAACATTGCCACCCCGAGCTCGATTCAGCTGCATCCCCTGGCGACTTTCGCGAAACTGTCGTGCCACCTCAGCCGCACGCGGATCACGTTGACGCAGTTGAACGGGCTCACTGGCCGCCTGCAAAGCGCTCAGTGTGTCAGATGGGTTACGTTCAGTCAGAATCGTCACATGACGTGGAGTTGTACGTCTTCCCTCGGCCAAATCGAATGTGAGCATGACCTCATCATCTTCGATAACGAGGGTTCGAACCACCCGACTCTGATCCGGCATCCCTTCACGGAAAACGACGGTCAGCGTCGCTCGATTTCCAACGAGCGTTCCGCCGGAATTCTTCACCCGCACGCGATATGTTCCAGCGATACCGCGGGGGCAAACATAGGCTTCGTAACAGTCCTTTGAGTCCGGGCCAATCCCATCATGCAGAAATATTCCACCTGTCACCGTTTCCAGGTGTTGAATTGAACAGACTGCACCTGTCGGCTCTTCCACTTCCATGTCGAGATCAGCTTCGCCATTCCATTCAAGACGGATCGAAAGATCTCTGCTCTTGGCTTCTTTCCAACTCTGCTCGAGCCTCTTTACCAATTCATGATCATTCGCCTTGGAGGCCCGACCGATGGCATCTTTCAACGCTGCGTCGGCCAGTTTGTGTTCTTTGGCGTAGTCGGGTTGCCAGTGATTCAGCAGAATTCCTTCGGCAGCCCATTGAATCTCGTCCACATTCCCTGTCTGAGTCGCCAGTTTCAATCCCAGCACGTATGGCTCAGATCGCTCAGGAAGCAATCGGGAGGCCTGATGATAGAGCGCTAATGCCGCTTCCTTTCGCCCAAACCGGTTCAAATATGCCCCGGAGTACATCATGGTCGAGTAATCCGCCTCTCCGAAATCGGAAAGTGACAAGACCACGCGTTCGATCGACTCCTTTGGATAGTTCTCGATTTCCATGTTGAGAGCGAGTACTTCATACATCCACGGTTGAGCCTGCCCATGCAGCATGGCAGCCTGCAGACACGCAATCACCTGTGGATATTGCTTGTCCTGATGCAGCTTCATGACCCAGAAACTCACCTGATTCGGTGAAGGTTTCCGAGTGGAGAAGAGTTTGTCCCAGACCTCAGCCGGATTCCCGGTGCTCAGGTCGGGCATTGGGACATCCTTTTCGTACTCGAATAAGAACCGCTCTTTTGCAGCAGCATTATTCGATTTAGTCGCCCCTGTGGCAGGCTTCCCTTGCTGCAAAACAAAAGCAGGGTCCGCTCCTATTGGAGTCGCACCCTGCTCTTTCTTCTGACCGGCATTCAACACAGGCTTTTCAGCCTGTGCAAGTTGAATTACAGCGTCGGTTTTTTTTTAGCTGCTTCGACGGCAGACTTCAGCTGGCTTGGACCGCCGGAGAGCGGCGTCGCAGGAATGCTTTGCATCATCCCCATACCGCCCATTCCCATGCCACCCATTCCCATGCCGCCCATGCCGCCGCCCATCCCCATGCCACCCATGCCGCCACCCATCCCCATGCCGCCCATGCCGCCGCCCATCCCCATGCCGCCCATGCCGCCGCCCATTGGCTGCACTGGAATGACAAGGTCTGCGACCGGATAAACACGAGTTTGCATCTCTGCATTCGCTTTTGTGACGGTTGTGATTTTCATCACTTCATCTTCGATGATGTAGGTGAGCTCAGCATCACCAGCGACCTTCTCGAGCATCAACTTCAGAGCATTACGGAACTTGATTCCCGAAATGACCAGATTGATTTCCAGATCGTCGGAAACAGATTCATCTTCCAACGCTTTAGTATCCAGAATGATCGGGATGTTATGCTGCGTTGCGAGGAACGAGATTGCGTCCTTGAGTGGAGTTCCTGGGAACTCCACGCTGGTCTGTTGCTCGAGGACGTCGTAAATCTTCTTCTCGTTTTCGCTGTCGAGTTTCAGGTCCACAGACTTCCACTTCTGACGCATCTTGGTCAACGCCCACCAAACTTCTGCAGGCGGGTAGTTCAACGGTGGCTCATCAGGAAACGGAACGTGCGACAGTTCGACTTGATGCAGCGTCTCGAGCAACTTATCAGCTCGGAGATATCGCAAGCGACTTGCCTTATCAACCTGTCCAGCAGCTTCCGTCAAGGTGACGGTTGCAGCACCAATCGCACTTCCTGGGAAGTCGCTCAGCACGATACGAGCCTGAGCTTCCGCATCTTCGAATGCCTGTGGATTTCCTCGATATGCATCCACCATCAAGGTACGAATGCGGTCAACCATCTGCTCGAGCTGCAAATCGCGTTCTGTTGCGTAGTCGATCAGAAGTGTTGTCACTTCCAGTTCAGCACGCAATCGCTGTGCTTCCTGAGCACGAGCATCGTACATCTCACGGCGGTTCTTCACGTCACGGCGAATTGATTCAACGCGGCGGAGAAGATTGTTTGCGAGTTCAGCTGGGACATCGGTTGCCGACTTGATCGTCGCACGAGCCCGGTCCAGGACCCCTTCAGCCTGAGCCCCCATTGAGTTCTCGACGAACTCATAGGCTTGCTCAATTTGCATCTCAACTTCACGCTGGAGCTTTTGGCCCTTGGCCTGCACCATTGCCTGATAGTTGATGATGTTATCGTTACCGGCCGGGAATTCTCGATCAGCCAGACCAGCAGGCACTGGCGTTTCTGGGGCAGGAATCGATGGGACATCGTCGTCGATATCCGGTCCACCAAATGCTCCGGTTCCGGGCAATTGTGCAACCAGCATCGCGCCGGCCTGAGCTTTATCGGCAAGGATGTCCGCGTGTGTGTTTAACGGATCAACGTTCTTCAAGACAGCGGCGATGTTCTCAGCTTGAGTCAGATCACCGTTTGCCAGCGCCCTCTCCCCTTCTGCAGAGATCAGGGTAATCTGGTCTTCAAACGATTGATGGGCAAGATTGACCATCCAATCGCCAGCCATGCCAATCGCAACACCGTCTGTTGCTTTCGCATCGCGCCAGAAGTTCGTGAGGAATGTGTTTCCGAAATCTCGCTTAATCTCTGGGATTTCGAAGGTGATCGTCTGCTGAACGCCGCCGACCGCCCCTGTCACAGAGATTTTCGCTCCCTCTTTGATGTCGCCGCCAACCAGATAAACGGTTTCACGGTCTGATCGCATTGGGAGCGGGCGATTTGGCAGAAGTTCAACATCTGCCTCGCTCACGCGAACGCTTTCTGGATAGAATACCCCAACATGAGTTGCGTTGGCGAGAAGTGCACCGACTTCTTGAGTTTGTGAATTGGAGTTGGTCCATTCGTCCTGCATGACGAATCCACCAGTCTCTTCACCGAGAATTCCCATCAATCGAACGTCTGTTTTGGAACCGACAGCAAACGAGTGAACTGGAATTTTCACGTCGCGCAGGCCACCAGTCAGTTCCTTCAACTCCGCTGGCTGAAAGTAATGAGCCGAGCTCATTCCATCGCCGATGATGAGGATTGAACCGTTCTGTTCCCCTGCCAATTGCTCCTTAGCAGCGAGCAATGCCGACTTCAGATTTGATGATCCCGCTGGAAAACGGGTTTTCAGACTGACCTCAGATTGTGTCTGAGCGTCCTTTGGAGTGGTCCAACCTGCGGTTAACGGTGCTGTACGCACATCGTAGGCGAGAACCGAAACACGATCGCCAGTTGGAAGTGAATTCAGAAAGTTCGCAAGGACTGAAGTTGCCATCAGTCTGTGCTCACCAATCTGGCTAGCTGAGGTATCGAGTAAGACCACATGGCTTACGACACCGCGGTCTGCAACCTTCTCTTGGAAAGGAAGGGAGATCGAGCCGATCTTTTGCCCGTCAACACTTTCGTAAGTGCGGACGACCAGGTCTCCAGCAAATGTAAACGTTGTTCCGAGACTCGCACCGGCCAATGCAAAGCCCGTGAGTGCAGCAGGAAACCAACCGCGTACAGATCGCCAAGTGTTCTTCGTCATCGTCATCTCCGGGCCGTAGCCACTGCTCCAGAACAGGAGTAATCACCAGGCAAAGGAACCTAGGGGTATTTGAGCAGACTAGTGGTGATCAAAAAACAGGTTGCATTGTATCTCAGCAATGCAAGCCCTTAAATCAATATCCAGCGAACTTCTTCGTTCCCGTTAAACTTACGGATTTCACCCCGCACGACCGGAAATAAAGATAAAAGAAAACCGCGTTGCGAAAAAAATGAATCCTGAGTGTTCAGAAACCAGCTTATCTTCCAAATTCGACAATCTGAGTCCGTTGTGCAAACGCCTTCTGAAGCTTGGACTTCGGATAGAGTCTCACAATTTCATTGTTGTAAACAATCTGACCATTCTCGTTCGTACTGAGAAGTGCCTGGATTTCTGGAAGTGCACGACCTGCATACAAACCCGCGAACGTTTCCGGATCGACGCCGCGTCCAGACTCGAGATCTTCACGTGCGTTCCCGCCACCAGTCAGCACGAGAAACGAATTGATGCCGTCTGTGATCGCTTCGTATTTCCCGTCAATTTCCAACGCTTCTTTTGCGTCTTGAACTCGACGTGCTGCTTCTCGAACCTTGGCCCCGGATTTCTCGCTGAGAATCTGATCGCCAACCTGACCTTGGACAACTCCCTGCAGCAGGTTGGATGATCCTGCAAGATATCCGATTCCGAGTAAGGTGACCGCACTTGCAGTATTCCAAAAACGGTTCATACAAAGCCCCTTGATCACCCTCGAAATGACAATCGACATCGACCGTCCGCATCTGCCGCAACTGGAGAAATCCCGTTTCAAACCAGTATCGCTGCACGGAACTCAAACCAGACGCGAAGTGACGACCTGCGATCCAGTTTTTAACTTACAGTGTCGTTGAGACACGACACAACTCTGCCTTTTGTATTTATGCTGCGTGACGTTTGGATTTTTTGGTTCCGCCAGTCCCGCTTCCGGCCTGCACCGGTTTTAACGTCTGTCGCGGCTGGGAGTGACCAGAACCATGATAGCTCAGACTCAACAGTATCATTGAAGCAACCGCTGCCCCCACGCATCCCAGTATGGCAACTTCATTGTCGCTCAGGGATTGGAGAAATTCCATCATATTTCCGATTCCCCTGCTCTTGGGTATCATATGAATCTAAATTGCTGCAATTTCAGCGAGAGATTCACATTTCCTGAATCGGCCTGTCGTTCCATTTCGCTGGATGAAGAACCTGAACAGAAGGTGCAGAAGTTCAAAGCTGCGCTTCGCGGATGGTTCAAGGAATCGATAGCGATCGCAAAACTTGTTTCGATCGTTCCGAATGCTCCGATTTCAAGGCTCTTGCAGCCAAGTGAGAGATCCAATTTAGGAGCACCTTGCTCGAACGGACGGAAAACGTTTTTCCACGTGACTCACGGCACAAAGTCACTTTGAATCCGGAACTTGGAATGCTAATCTCTGTTTTCCGGGGGTTAGCAGGCTATCTCCCGCACGGTGGGGCCGTGTGAACCAGGTCAGGCGGGAAACCGAGCAGCCTTAAGCATTGGGTTCTCAGGTGTGTCGGGAGGTAGCCTGCTGGTCCTCGGATGTTCATCCAGGCAGCGGTAATCAGCCGGTTAGTCCGTTTATTGAGAGTTACCGATCTGCTTGCGTAGCTCAGGTTGCTTGTGGGGGAACTTCTCCCGAGCCCTCTCTTCACCTACCCCTGAGTTCTGCTCTTGCGGCAAATTCTTACTGCCGATCCTACAAGCACTTAGGCACCGCATTCCCATCATAGGTCACTGAGGGGGACCGTCATCCATCGGTGTTCGCGACATATTGTCGGCAAGTGTCTCGCATGTCTCGCATGTCTCGAATAGGGATCTCGACAACTCAGATCGAACTGGATTGGTCGCTTAACGCGAAATTCCTTCCTCACAACGTGGAAACCCAGCGCCCGCGCTCCTCCATCGCAGTGTTTTCACTGGCGGTCGGAAGGTCTTTCTACGAGCCATGGAACTTTCGGAGGATAATGGATTTTCACAGGCTCCGCGCGACCATTGGTCGGTTGACGATCTAAAGGGAACACCTCTTCGTCAATCGTGGCCACGGTGTTTGGCGTCGCTTCTGCCGCAGTGACGCTCTCGATCGCCACTGAGGCAACCGCAGAATTCTCACTGTCTGAGTCCACCGAGCGCTTGTCGCGTTTTGCGATCTGTTTCTCTCCCGGAATTCGAAGCTCCATTCCAATTCGGATTGAATCCGGTGACTTCAGTAAATCACTGTTTTCCTCAAACAGTTCCAGATATCGCCCGCTGCTTCCAAGGGTTTCGAGTGAGATTTTGGAGAGTGTATCCCCTGCCTTCACCCGATACGTGGTCGGAGCAACTTCTTCCTCAATCTCGATCTTTGGCGGATCAGGGACTTCAACATGGTGCACGGGTGTCAGCACTGGGTTCGCTGACAGGCCCATCGCAATTGACGACGAACCGCTGAAAGGTTGACCATTTGACACTTCTGATGACTGGTCGCGGTCACGAGAAGCGACTGGTGTACTTTGAATCTGATAGGCGCGAATCGGAATAATATCGAGCGGTTCGATGACAACGGGGGCGTGAATGGCTGCCTGCGGATGCTGACCCGCCTCTTCTGGCTTTGGAAAGCAGAACGCGACCGCAAACCCGATCACGAGCATTCCCATCGCCAAACCGAGTTTCGCATCGTGCCACATAGTTCTCTGCGATCACACGTTTCAATGCTGAGGTCGTCGTTGCTGGGCCGACCATCGGCTCACTTAGCAACATCACTACAACCGTTTTCCGGAAACGAACTCTAGACTCGTTCTTCGAAATGTCGGATTTCGACTTCAGAAGAATTTCCACCGCTCAGAAGGATTGAACATGCGCGGCTGGGAGTCGAGCCGAAATTCCAACATTGATGAATTTCGTCAACACTGAATTCACCAGTCGACCTGTTACACCGGATTGATAAAATCTGCTGATCGGGCAAACAATCCACGCGTTCGGCCAAAGTTCAATCGCAATGCATCAACTTGATCCAACCGGTTCCCTGGTGAGGAAATTCCCCATCGGCTCCCGTCGCGGCCTCGAATATTTCCGAGAGAATTTCGGCAGACTCCACCAGTCGCGGTCCAGGCCGATTGAAATACTGATTTCCATCGACCACGAATATTCGTCCACTCCTGACCGCAGCCAGCGATTTCCACTCCGGACGCGAGGTGAGAACATCAATCTCAGAAAGCGTGCGTGGGATATCGAACCCACAGGGCATCAAAACAATCACCTCGGGATCCGCTCGCTGCAATGTTTCCCACTCAAAATAGGGAGAATGCTCCCCTGATTTACACAGCATCGCCTTCCCGCCCGCGATTTCGACTAACTCGGGAACCCAGTTGCCAGCGGACATAAGTGGTTCAAGCCATTCCAGACAGACAACTTGTAGTGGAGGATGAGAAACGGTCGCTTTTTCCTGGACACGTTTCAATCGCTGCTGAAGACGCTCGACGAGGTCTGCGCCGCGTTCTTCTACCCCGAGTGCTCCGGCCACATGAACAATATCGTTCCACAGATCACTCATCTGCATTGGCTGCAGGGAGAGGATGGTCGGCTTGCTGCCGATAATTGCGCAAACCGCGGTTTCCACATCCTGCAGACTGACAGCGCAGACCTCGCACTGTGACTGCGTAATGATGTGAGTCGGTTGCAGGTGATTGAGCGTTTCGCCGGAGACGCGATAGATAGAGAGTGCCTCGCTCAGAGACGCTTTTACCTGTCGATCGATCTCATGACTGCTCGCGTTCACATCAATACGAGGTTCAGAGCAGACCGGCAAGGAACGAACTGAGGCTGGAAAATCACACTCATGTGATCTCCCCACCACATGATCCCCCAGCCCGATGGCATGCACAATCTCAGTTCCGCTGGGAATCAGAGAAACAATTCGCGACATGGCTGCCCCCTTTTCTTCATCTGCTGGTCAACTTCTTCCAAAGGTTGTCCGTGATTCCACTTCACAAATAAGGGAGTGGAGATCGACTGTCACTCATCGATTTTGTGACGGAATTGGGTGAATGCAATTGCTTCAGAAATCGAAACGCTGCAACCGAGCAGAACTTTAACAATATCCCCCAATGTTTCACCAAAAGAGTGATTACCCGCAACCCAAGCCGAAATCTTTACCCAAGAGAAACAGTCACCGTAACTGACAATGTACGCGGATCTTACACGAGCGGAATATTGGCGTTCAAAATGAGTGATCACAACAACAAGACCATCACCAACAGCTCTTTTCGTTCAACTCGTGACATTCGGGCAGACGATATTCGCGGTACAGTTTATAGAAAACAGACAGGTGGCGCGAACGGACCATTCCACTTCTGAAGTGATTTTGGAACGAAGTGCGACACGGGCAGCTCCTGTTTTAATGAGACTTCTACGCAACATGGCGGTTGCGTCAGTCAGACTTCCACTGTGTTCACACTGGACGGTTATGGAATCGGAGCGACATCGGATGTCGATCAATACGAATCAACCACATACGGTGCTAACCGACGCTTTTGCTCCAGCAGCGAAACTCTCGGATTTCAGCCGCCCATTCTGGTCAGCCTTCGCAGTGGTCATCGGCCTCAGTTCAAATCTGATGGCACAAGGGGGCCCTATGGAAGCCCCGATGGTACTGCAGGCTCCTCCTGTAGAAACTGCTCACGAGCTTCAGCTTGCTCCTTCACAGGAGAGGTTTGCACCTGCCGGTATTCAGCAGGTGCAATTGACGAGCGATCCGCGTCGTCCACTCGACCGTCGGCTTGAAGCGATGCCGCGAGCAGATCAGAAGCTCGAAGTCATTCATCACCGCAGCCAACTGATGGTGACCAAGACTCCAATTCGCCGGATGGCCTGGTCTGATCCAACTCTTCTCGACATCGTCCAGTTCAGCCCAACTGAAATCTCACTCATTGGCGTTGCTCAAGGAACCACAGACCTCTGGTTGTGGTTCGAAGGTCAGGAACAGCCGCTGATGTACGTCGTGACGATCATTCGAGACCCATCGATCGACGAACAGCGAAACATCAACTACGGGCGGATCGAGCGAAAGCTTCAACTGCTGTATCCCAACAGCAAGGTCTACCTGATTCCAATCTCTCGCAAGATCATCGTTCGCGGTCAGGCTCGCGACGCTGAAGAAGCTGCCAACATTATGCAGCTTGTCCGCGGAGAAGTGATCGCTCAAGAAGGATACCTCGGAGACGACTTCGGAAACGGCTACGGTAACTACGGCGGCGGGGGAGGCTTCGGTGGAATCAACGGCGGGATTCAGGGCCCACTGGGTTACAACGGAGACTTCCAGAACGGATTCTCTTCTCTCATCATTGACGAGTTAAGAATTCCCGGTGAGTTCCAGGTCAAAATCAACGTTCGAATCGCTGAAATTCAACGATCGCAACTTCGCCGCTGGGGAGTGGACTGGCAAGCATTGATCAACAACGGTGCTGTTGAACTCAGTTCCACACTCGCAGGGAACACTCCGACTCTGACCGGTGTTTTCGACAGCGGAAAGATCACATTCCTGATCGACGCTCTGGCGTCAAACGGAGTGGCCAAGGTTCTGGATGATGCGATGCTGATTACCCTGAGCGGTGAACCAGCAGCGTTCCTCTCCGGGGGTGAATTCGCGGTTCCGACAATCGTCGGGATCGGTGGAGCACAGGGCCAGACGACCTCGTTCCGTGGATTCGGAACATCGATCATCTGCACGCCAACCGTCTTGGACAACGACCTGATCCGGCTTCAGATTGTCCCGGAATTGAGCGAAGTATCGTCTGCAAATGCAGTGGGTGGAATTCCAGGGATGAATGTTCGCCGAGTTCAGACTCGTGTGGAACTCCGGGAAGGCCAGTCCATTGCACTGGGAGGTGTCTTCTCCCGACGAGAAAAAGCTGAAGTGACACGTATTCCATTCCTCGGCGAAGTTCCAGTCGTCGGCTCTTGGTTATTCAATTCCAAGCAAGCGACCGAAGACGAAAACGAAATGCTGATCGTGGTGACACCCGAACTGGTCCGTGCAATGGACCCGGATCAAGTTCCGCCACTGCCCGGATTCAACTCTCCGCATCCGAACGACACAGACCTTTACAAATATAATCGAATCGAAGGAAATCCGGACAACGGACACTACCAATTGCTTCCTTACGGAAACGGTCAGGGATATGGACAGGATGTTGGTTACAACTTCTTCAATCCAGCTCCTGCCGATGGACAGATTGCTCCTTACCCATCCGGAGGAGCAATGGGACCATTGCCCAATGGAGCCTACAACCCTCCGGCTCAAGTCCCGGGTGCCCAGTTGCCTCCACAGCAGTATGGACCAGCTCCTTCGATGCAGAATCAGTTTCAGCAACCAAATCAGCAGGTTCCACAAGTTCCGCCGAGTTACCAGGGATCGCCTTATCCAGGCAATCCGGCAGCAATGGACCCATCATCAGTGCAGTCCAATCGGAACTCACAGAATCGTGGAACTGGAACAATCCAGCAGGCTTCACGAAGTGTTCCTGCTCAGGCACCACGTCAGAAACGTTAGTTGAATCGGTTCGCGAATCATCAGATTCGCAAATCGCGGGCGAATTCAACGTTTGGATTTCAACGTTCAATCGATGACGCAGTGAAAAGTCGATAGGGCAAGCGTGATCGTCGATGAGACGATGAGCTGCCCGCACACGGCAGATTGAAAACTCCAGTGCGATGTCTGCAACTGGAGTCTGTCGAACCCAGGGGAATCTCATGGCGAAGATGTCACTCATATCGAAATCGATTACTGCACTGGGAATCGTCAGTGTCGTCACCGGATGTTCACATCATCGCGCCCATCATCGGCCGATCTGCCCTCCGGGTGGGGCCTGTGCCACAGAGTCAGCGTGCTGCGAAGAAAACCCGTGCGGTAGCTGCGACCAATGTTCGAACGCAGGCTGGTGCTCAAACTTCATCGGGGCGTTTCATCGTTCTTCGAACGCAATTCCGGAAACGCTCCCTCTGGGAAGCATCGTTCGAGCACATGCTCAAGTCATGGAAACCAATGCGGAAGCGGTCGATTTTGTGATCTATCGACTCAACTTCGTTGGTCAGACTGCGGAACTGACCTCCGATGGTAAAGATCAGGTTCTGGAAATCGCTGCCCGTATGAGAAGTGCCCCGTTCCCGGTGCTGATCGAACGAGAGCCGAACAACTCCGATCCAGAGCTTGATGCTCTCAGACGGAATCTGATTGCTCAGATTCTGACAGACCTCGGAAATCCGGATGCGCAACAGCGAACAATTGTCGGCACACCTTACGGTCCCGGTTACTGGTCGCAACCCGGTCAAGGAACCTACTACCAGTTCATCAATTCAGGTGGGATGAATAACTTTGGTGGTGGATATGGTGGAGGATATGGTGGTGGTGGCTTCGGCGGTGGTTACGGCGGAGGCTTCTAACGAAGTTTGAATTCAACGTTAGAAAAGGGACCGGCAACGATGCTCCTGTTGCGGGTCCCTTTTTTATTGCGCTCACGCGAAATCAACGAAACACCAAAACAGACTCCTCCCTCTGCGCGTGGTCGGCGTTGTCCTATTTCACCGGAATAAGACAAATTGCGCCGGAGACGAGGAAGGCAATCACAATGGACAACGCAATAATCCACGTTGCTCGCCATCGATCTCTTCGACGGGACGCAGCCTGTTCCACGGTGTCTGTACGGTTCATGTCTGCTCCGACGTTGAATACCCCCAATAAACCATAGGCGACACAGAACCGGAATGCGGCTTGAAGAATTCCCAATGCGGCCAGCATCGCAGGGAAAAAGGTCAACGCTCTCACCACGGGGGGTGCTTTCAGGACGACCAAAATCGCACTGGAAGCGATCGTCAACAAGCTGAAAGCGATCCCCATCCAGATACGGGCACGAATTTCCCTGTTACCGATGTTGCACTGCCCCGGAATGTACTCTTGCTGAGTGCTCACGCCGACTCCTTCTCAGATTTGATTTCAAGCGAATTCGCAGCGATTTTACACTGACAATGCTGTTCAGCCACATTGGATACGTTGCTGCGGCCCTTGCTGGTTCGACACTTCAAAACCAGCTAGAATCTGAACCCGCAACAAGAGTTCACTTTCCCTTCTCGAAAGAACATCGATGAAGCTGTTTCACTGGGCGTTCATTGCCCTATTTACACTTCCAATTCATCAGGTTTTCGGCCAGCAATCCGATTCGAATCGACGCGACGATCGAGCTGTTTCGAAGGTCGAACTGAACGATGGCGATTCGTTTGTGTTTCTCGGCGACAGTATCACTCATCAGTGCTTGTACACACAATATGTAGAAAACTACTTCTACACACACTTCCCCCAGCTACGACTGAACATCCATAACGCTGGAGTCAGCGGTGCGCGCGCCTGGGACGCCCTCGCCCGGTTCGATCAGGATGTCGCTTCGTACAAGCCGAAGTACGTCACCATTCTCCTCGGGATGAATGATGCGAGCTACCGCCCCTACGATGAAGCGACCTTCCAGACCTATTCCAAGGATATGTCGGAAGTCATCGCAAAAATCCAGGCGATCGGTGCTCAGCCGATTCCGATGTCTCCCACGATGTATGACGCCCGCGCCATGCGAGCCAACAATTACCGCAATTTCAACGAAGAGACCAATTCACTCTACAACTCCGTTCTCGCGTTCTATGGTGCGTGGCTGCGAGAAGTCGCCTTCGAGAAGAAGTTGAACTTCGTCGACATGCACACTCCTCTCAATCAGCTGACAAGCCAGCAACGTGAAACCGACCCAAGCTTTACACTGATCCGCGATGCAATCCATCCGGATGCGCCGGGGCAGGTGGTCATGGCGGTTTCATTGCTTTCCGATCTTCATATGCCAGGTTTGGTCTCGTCCATTCAGATTCAGAAAAATGCAGATGGTACATGGACTGCCACAGGCGAGAACGGAGAGATTACAGATCTGAACGTCGACCACGATTCAGAGATCTCCTTCAACTTCCAAGCGAAGTCACTCCCATGGGTGCTGCCAGAGAACGCTCGCCTGGGAGTAGACCTGACCTATGCAGGACATCGACTCAGCCGCGAAGCATTTCAGGTGAGCGGGCTCCCTGTCGGGGAATACGAACTGAAGATCGATGGGCAGGCCGTCGGTCAATATTCCTCTGCGGAGCTGGCGGTCGGGATTGAACTCGAGGACAATCCTCTCACCCCGCAACATCAGCAGGCAGCCAAAGTCGCGGAATTGAATGCGAAGCGAAACCAGGCACACATCGCAGCATTGCGTTTGGAGTGGTTTCAGTTTCAAGAGTTCGCAAGGCTCAAACAGAGAAGCGAAAGTGAGCCCGACAATAAAGAACTCGAGGCAACACTTGCTCAGTTAACAGAGCACATAAAGTCCATCCAATCCCGCGTCGACGTGCATAATGCGAACGCAAAATTGATTGAAGACGAGATCTTCACGATCAATCAGCCTAAAAACTCGCATTACACACTATCCAGCGTAAGATAAGTGGATGCGACGTCGAAACTTAACTCTTCGCTGCCTTTCGGAGTGACCTCCGGGAGGCAGCTTTCGCAAAGTCACTTTCCACTTGGCCGAATTTGGTCACCAGAATTGCCGTCATGGTCAGCGAACAGAATCAGCAATACACCGTCCTTGCCCGCCGGTTTCGTCCGAAGTCTTTCGACGAAGTGGTGGGGCAAGAGCACGTCGGGCAAGCAATTCAGAATGCCATCAAAAATGGCCGTGTCGCCCATGCTTATTTGTTTACTGGAGCACGCGGAGTCGGAAAGACCTCTACCGCGAGAATCTTTGCCAAAGCACTCAACTGCCCCAACGTCAAAGATGGAGTCCCCTGCAACGCGTGCGATGCGTGCCAGGGGATCGGAGCGGGGAACGACGTCGACGTTCTCGAGATCGACGGTGCATCTAACCGCGGTATCGACGACATCCGACAACTCCGCGCAAATGTCAGTATTCGCTCGATGCGATCGCCGTACAAGGTGTATATCATCGACGAAGTGCACATGCTCACCAAGGAAGCCTTCAACGCTCTCCTCAAGACGCTTGAAGAACCTCCCCCGAATGTAAAATTCGTGTTCTGCACAACCGAGCCAAACAAGGTTCCAGACACGATTTTGTCTCGTTGCCAGAGATTCGACTTTGGCACAATCGACCAAACCAGTATCGCAGGTCGCCTCAAAGAGATCGCAGAAGCGGAAGGGAAGATCGTCGATGACGCCGCCGTGGAACTCGTCGCCCGACGAGCAGCGGGGTCGATGAGAGACAGCCAATCTCTGTTCGACCAGCTTCTCGCCTTTGGCGGTGAACGGATTACCGCGGACGATGTTCATCAGCTCCTCGGTACGGCCCCAGATGAACGGCTGATTCAACTCGTCGAATCGCTTATCGCCGGCCAACCCTCCATCGCACTCGTCGAAATCGAGACAGCATTGGAACGCGGAGTACAGATCGGAAGTTTCAGCGATCAGCTACTCGCATATTTTCGCGATCTCCTTGTTTCCGCAGCAGGCGCACACAACGTGTCGCTTTCCGCTGTGACCGAGTCCAGTCGGGAAAAAGTGCATGATCAAGCGAAACGCTGGGGGCTCCAGACGATTACCGCCGCCATGCAGATCCTCGCCGAGACGAAGTCACGCATGCAGCGTGCAACCTACTCTCGAGCACTGATTGAACTCGCGATCGTCCGGATTGCTTCACTCGAACAACTCGATCAAATCGCAGCACTGCTGCGCGCAGCCAGTGGCGGGTCCGCAGCGATTCAGCTTCCACCTCGTCAGCTGCCGCCGCCTGCGAAAGCACACAGCGAATCCAATCCGGGACGCCAGGTTGCATCGGATCCAGAGCCCGCACCGCCAATCCCGGTTCCGGAGAAAATCGCCCCTGCCGCTGTCCCTGCTTCTGTCCTCGGACCAGCTCCAATGCAGCCCGTCGAGGCACAACCTGAGCCAACGATTGCTCCCCCACCGGTTTCAACCGCGAGTGTTCAGCCACCCCCGATTGCAGCTCCCGATCCCGAATTTGAAAATCTAAAAAAAAACAGTGACGCAACCGTTCGGGGAAGTATTGTCTCCACCCAGTCATTGAACGATTACCAACCAGCACAAGACGATAGCTCAATGTCGGGGGAGGAGAATCCGTTTAATCACCAAAAGACGGAACCCACAACTGCAATAGAATTTAGAGAGGGCCAAGAGGCCAGATTCTGGGAAGCCCTATTGAACGCTGTCCCGGAAAAGCTCGCCGACAATTTAAGGAACTCCTGCAGAAGAGCAATTTTTGGACCAAATCGACTGGAAATCTACTTCCCCAAGAGCTATCTTTTCAGCAAGAGTTATTGTGAAAACCCCGACTCCTTCAAAAAGCTCGTTGCTTCAGTCGACGAACTGGCAGGACAGGCAATCGACTGTCGACTTCAGATCGACCCGAATGCCGAGTCCAATGTGAAGGCTCCGCCGAAACCGGTAAAGGCTCACACAATTGAAAGGAGACGTCCCTCCGTACTCGATGGAGACCATTACGTTCAAATGGTTGCCGCCGTTTTCGGTGGAGAAGTCAAGGACGTGCGAGTCGTTCCTGAGGCGGTCCTTCCTGCCGAGGGATCAAGTGATTCAGACGAAGAATAGATCACGAATTTACAAGGAAGTGTTTCAACAGCATGGCCGCACGAGGCTTCCAACCTGAACAACATCCCTTCGGTCCGGCTGTCGGACGGTTGGTAGAACAGTTCTCGAGTTTGCCGGGAATCGGTCGAAAGTCCGCCGAACGTCTGGCAAATTATGTGTTAAGTTGTCGAGACACAGATGCATTCGCCTTAGCGGATGCGATCTATGAAGTGAAGAAAAGCGTTCGCCGATGCCGCGTCTGTTTTAATCTGACGGAGCAGGAAGTCTGCTCAATCTGTCGTGATCCACGACGAGATCGAACAGTCGTCTGTGTTGTCGAACAACCTAAAGACGTTGCAGCTCTCGAAGCGGCATCAGCTTTCCAAGGAACTTACCACGTTCTAGGGGGGCGAATCGCTCCGCTGGAAGGAGTAGGACCTGACGATCTGACCATCGGACAACTTGTTCAGCGCGTCAAAGTCGATCAGGTAAAAGAGTTAGTGATGGCCACGAATCCAACTCTGGAAGGAGACGGAACAGCACTGTTCATCTCAAACCTTCTGGAAGAGGAACCCGTTTCAATCACGCGGCTTGCTCGCGGAATTGCGACAGGGAGTGTTTTGGAATTTGCGAATAAGGAAATGTTGGCCGATGCCATGCGAGGACGCCAGCAGTTTTAGAGTGAATCTCGACAGAGTTTGGAGTGCAACGGGCAGTCAGCACACGAATTGCAAGAGTACCGGATGATGTTTTTGTCGCCATTCGCCCTGACTTTATTCGAGCCAGCGGCGAACCGAAAATCGGTTGATTGATCCAAGTGAACTGCCACTCAAGAGTGAAAACTGGATTGAGTGAACACAGAATTGGTAGTCCCCGTTCCGCACGTCGGCGTCCCCTGAACAAGTGTATGAGTTTCGCGCCGAACAGGCACTGGTAAGAGCAGCGTGCTCTAGATCGAACCGAGATGCATTTAAACGTTTCACAACAAATGCGTATGAGCCAGCAAATGAAGCTGGCTCCCCGCATGATCCAGTCAATGGAGATCTTGCAGCTCCCGTTGATGGCGTTGCAGGAACGCATTGACCAGGAACTTGCTGAAAACGTCGTCCTCGAACAGATCGCGACTAAAAAAGACGAATACAAATACGAGGCTGCTGAATCTGAATTCGAAGCTCCGAAAGTCGAAATCGACCGCCGCGAAATGGTCTCGGATGACAACAACGCATCCGACTTCGAACGCCTTGTCGAAATTTCCAAAGAGTGGCCAGACGACAACTACACGTCCGGATCGCGCCCATCGAGTAATCGCATCGAAGAGGATGGGGATCGACAGAACGACGTGATGGCGAACTGCGAAAATCGCCCTGAGACGCTTCACGATCATCTCCTTGATCAATTTCATTGCGACGCCCCTGACCATCTCCGGAATTTCGGCGACTATCTGATCCACAACCTCGACGAGAACGGTCGTTTGCAGAGTTCGCTACCCGAACTCGCACAGGTTTTCGGAGAGAACATCTCTCGCGAGGACGCCGAACAGACACTCAAGCTCGTACAACGCCTCGATCCTCCCGGCGTCGGAGCGCGTGATCTCAAAGAATGCCTCCTGCTTCAAATTACGCCGGAGACTCCTCTTGGGGAGATCATGTACACGCTGATTGCAGACCATCTTGATGATGTCTTGCAAAACCGATTGCCTCTTATCGAACGCAAAACCGGTTACTCGCTCGATACGATCAAAGCGGGTATTGAACAAATGCGGACGCTGGAACCGTACCCGGGGCGGATTTTCGATACCCCTCGAGTGCAGACCATTGCTCCTGACCTGAAGGTCGCGAAGAACGAGGCAGGCGAATATGTTGTTGAGCTGATTGACGAATACGTCCCTCAACTCCGCATTAATCGCCGCTATATCCGCATGCTCGAAGGAAACCCGGACGCTGCCACGAAGGAATTCATTAAGCGGAAAATTGAATCAGCTAAATGGCTGATCGACTCCATCGAGCAGCGTTACAATACCCTCAGGCGCGTTGCTCAGGCCATTGTGGATCAACAAACCGAGTTTCTGGATCTCGGGCCAGAGTACATCAAGCCGTTGAAGATGCAGGACATCGCAGATGTGGTCTCCGTCCACGTCACTACGGTATCCCGTGCGGTCGATGATAAGTTCATCGCCACACCTCGTGGAATTTTCCCACTCAAACGATTCTTTGGCGGCGGAACGAAGACCAGCGACGGTGAAGATGTCGCCTGGGAAAATATTCGGCTCAAGCTCAAGGAAATCGTGGATAAGGAAGACAAAGCCGATCCTCTCAGCGATGATGCACTCGTCGCCGAATTGGCCAAAGGTGGGTTGAACCTGGCCCGTCGAACCGTCACCAAATACCGCAAAGCGATGAACATTCCATCATCCCGGCAGAGACGCGAATACTAGAGCACCTCTCACGAGAGTGTGGCGTTCCGGTGGCGATAAACCCAGCGCTAGAACGAGTCTTTGCCACCATTCGCCGCCGCACTCCCCGGAGACAGGGGCGAGTCCCATTTCAGGGACCTGATCGTGCGATGCCGGCTGATTGCCTAAAACCGGGTGTCTCTCAATCCCTGCGAACCTTCGCACGAATGCGTTGCCAATTGCGAAGCAGGTGCCCCGGCCCCGCAAGACAGATCGATTGCTCTTATCGCCAAGCGCAGGCAAGGTACCCCGAGACCATTGGCCCAGCAGCACACCGAACTTCTCGTCGACACGGCAACTCTACTTGAGAATTGTCGGTCGCTTGAAGATTTGCCCCGGATCGAGCTTTGTCTGGAGCTCCATCGCATCAATTGCATAGAGCGGACTGATCTCGATGGGAACACCTTTTTCGACGATCCCGCCAGCAGCTTCAATCCATTCTCGGGCAATGCTCAACAATGCCGCGCGAGACGTCTGCGGGGAGTCATTTCCTTCCCCATTCTTGACTGGATTGAACTCTCGCGTGCGAATTCCTTCGACGACGAGCGCGACCTTCGCATGCGGCAGAGCATCGAATATGAACTGTTCGAACTTGTTTGCATTCGGTTGAGCCGGAGCAAATTCCTCGCCAACCTCGTTGATCCCGGGAACCTTCTTCAAGGCCACATGAAACGGCAACGAGAGGTCGTCTTTCAGCAATTTCTCGATGAAGTTCAGCTTGAAGACATGGATCGCAGTATTTCCAGCCCAGAAAACCAGAGAGCCATCCGGCTGTTTACGCTTCGATTCTTCAATTGGAAGATCGCTGTACTCGATGATCTCCGTTCGCCCATCGACGGAAGCAAGCACGCCCATCTTTTCTTCAGGGGACACTTTTGAGACAACTTTCGTCGTCAGCTCAGAGTTACTCAATACATGATGCCCCAGCAGGATCGGGTCACATACAATCGCAGTTGGATTGTCCACCTGATGATAATACAGGTGTTCGATCCCACGATCTCTCATCACTCCGAGCATTCCAGTGTTCTGCAGCGCCCGCAACATGCCGCCATGACCGTCAGGGCTCGTCGCGACGCGGTCTTTTCGCTCCATCAGCATCTTCCCTGTGTCGACGTCGACTGCAGGAAGTGACGATTGCTGAAAGAAGAAGACGTTCTCTTCACTCAACCCGAAATATCGGTTCTGCTCGAAGAACGCGACCGTCGGACGATGTGTCGCCTCGCTGGTCATGATGAAATACGGGATGGACGCGTCGAACTGAATTGAGCGGGCGAGAACCTGCTCGCAGAGAATCTGAAACAGTGTCCGATCCGAGATCGGCCCGATCGGGTACATTCCCTTGGGAGCATTGAATCCCAGACGCGATCCCTGACCTCCAGCGACGAGAATTGCGCCGACTTTCCCTGCTCTCAACAAATCTTCGCCAGCTTCCAGTGCATCTTTCTGGCGTTGCCGATCCGCAGCGGTCGTAGGAATGCGAACAAGCTGCTGAGGAGACGTGGCGTTCTTCGCCTTTTCCACGAAGTCGACAGATGCCCCGGAAGTCGCCTGGCGGTCATCGATGAGTCGCTGCATCAATTGAAAATCGATGGAAAGAAGCTGTGCTTCCAGCGACTTTTGCTGCTCAGGGGAGAGTTCATCCCAGAACTGCACGAGATGTTCCTGCCCGACAGCCTGCAAAGGCTTGAGAATTCTTTGTGGAATCTGAACCGACATGTGCGTCATGATGATCGCCTCCCTGCCCGAAGCCTACCACATGGAATCGTGATGTACAGCCGGGTCGAATTTTCTACAACGAGCAGCCATACTAAGTAAATCGAAATTCGTGTGCTGTAGCAAGACTTTCGTTGCGACAAAAATCGATCTCAACTCACGATTGTCATCGAATCCGCGGACTTTGATTTTAGTTTCCATCTAGAGTGCAGATGTCAGGAGAATTTCAGCAATGGCCATTGGATTCGCGGTCGTCGGCACGGGCATGATCTCCCGCTATCACGCACAAGCTCTTGCTGCCATCCCCGACGCGAAATTAATCGGCTGCTACAACCACAACCCAGAACGAGCAGCCACTTTCGCTCAAGAATTTCAATGCGAAGCATTTTCGACACTCGAAGAAATGCTCGCACGGAACGACATTCAAGTCGTCACCATCTGCACACCCAGCGGTGCACATCTTGAACCCGCCGTCGCTGCCGCCAACGCTGGAAAACATGTTCTGGTCGAGAAACCACTGGAGATTTCGCTCGAACGCTGCGATCAAATCATCCGAGCATGCAAGGCTGCGAATACACTCTTAGGTGTGATTCTCCCGTCCCGGTTCAGCCCCGCAAATATCGCACTCCGAGATGCCGTCCAGTCAGGTCGCTTTGGAAAGCTGACTCTGGGAGATACGTACGTGAAATGGTGGCGATCTCAAGAATATTACGACGCCGGGGGATGGCGCGGCACGTGGGCACTAGATGGGGGCGGCGCCTACATGAATCAGGCAATTCACAATGTCGACCTCCTTTACTGGCTAATGGGAGACGTCGAAGAGATTTGCGGGCTCACGAGCACTCTCGCTCACGAGCGAATCGAAGTTGAAGATGTCGGAACCGCGATTGCCCGATTCAAAAACGGAGCACTCGGGACCTTCGAGGCGAGCACAAGCGTTTACCCTGGGCTACTCAAGAAGACCGAAATACACGGGACGACAGGCTCAGCAATCATTGAGCAGGATTCCATTCTCCTGTGGAATTTCAAAGAGGCGCTCCCGGAAGATGCGATGCTCATCGAGAAGTACGGGAAAGGAAACGAAGTGACCGGAGGGGCCGCTGACCCAAAGGCGATTTCCTTCACCGGTCATCAACGTCAGTTTGAAGATTTCATCGACGCCATCCAAACTGGGCGATCCCCCCTCATCAACGGAGAAGAAGGGAGAAAAAGCGTCGAAATCATTCTGGCAATTTATGAATCGTCGAAATCCGGACGGCGAGTCCGATTGCCTCTCGAAAGCAATTCTTGACAACAGGACCGTTTCATTGGCACGAGACACGGAAGTCTCTCATGAAAACGCGCGAGTCCCGGTCATTGGCCAGAGGCGTCCCCCCAAGAACTGCCAGCCCCTGTGGCAGTCAGGATGCCTCTTTCATTTTCGATTTTCGCTTCTGATTCGGAACCGACTTCCATCGGCGGTGCAACCAGAAATATTGCTCTGGAGACTTCATAATCGCCCGCTCGAGTGCTCGTGAGAATCGCTCGGTCACTTCACGGACTTCGTCGTCCGCGTCAATATTCGCAGCGTCGATCACCTCTTCACAGCCGACTTCAAACCGCGCCCAGCGTCCTTCATCGAAATCATCTTCGACTCGTCGCCCGTACCCCACGACAATCAACCCCTTGGTTTCCAATGCCATGAGAGCGATCGATTTATATGTGGATGCAGGACGCCCCATGAAGTCGACAAAGAGACCACGTCGCCCGGCATCCTGATCGCACATCAAGGCCATTGAGCCGCCGAGCTGCATGAGCTCGCCCATGCCATCCCAACCACCGCTCTTCAGCAACAGCAGATGTCCCGTTTGCTCTCGGGCACTGCGAAACCAGGTTTGCAGATACGGATTATCCAATTTCCTGGCGATCACCCCCATCTGGACTCCAAACACGCCAAAGGTGGCTGTCGACGCTTCCCAATTCCCATAGTGCCCCCCGACAAAATAAACGGGGCGCCCGGAATTGATCGCTTGGACGCAGACAGCGCGATTGTAAAACCGCATTACCTCACGGCAGTTTTCCAGTCGCAGCTTCCGAGGAAACTGAATGATTTCACAGACGAGCCGAAAGAGATGGACCCACATCCCGTAAATGAGCTTGTCGATTTCTTCTGAAGTCTTTTCCCCGTTGAATGCATGGCTGAGGTTTTCACGGCTCAACTCATAACGGGTCAGTTTACGAGGAACCAGGAAGTGCGTGACCCACGCGAGAAAATGAGCCAGTCGGTTGACTTGGCGAGGAGACAGAATTTCAACAACGCAACCGAATGAACGAAAGATGAAGTACTCAATCCGCCACTGAATTTGCTGTGAAATTGTTACTGGTTTCGCCATCCGTGCTGCCAATGACATCCCGTGAAAACTGAACTCATCCTCGATCCAGCAAGTGTCGCAGCCGAACGGACATTTGGTCAACACGGGTTTTACGCAAAAGTCGGAAGCGAACTAGTTACTGACCGCATCCAGAAAGTACATAAAAAAAGCCTGCTCGTGTTTAGACACGAGCAGGCCAGCAAATCGACTTAAAATTATTTGGCTCGCTTGCGCTCTGTCTTCTTAGGCGGAGCAGGAACCTTCTTCGACACCTTTTTCACAGCTGCTGCAGGCTTTGCCTTACCAGAAATCGCTCGATCAGCAACTTTCTTGGCAGGCTTCTTCAATGCCACTGTCTTAGCGGGTTTTGTGGATGCTGCCGCTTTCGCTGCTGGAGCAGCAGCCTTTGTTGCAGTCGATTTTGAAGAGGCGGCTGCTTTTGGAGCAGGTGCCGGAGCCGCTTTGGCCTTCTTCTTTTTCTTCGTCGGATTCTTGATCAGTTCTGCAAGGCGGCTGGCAGCTTCGAATGGATCGACTTCTTCGTCTTCTGGAGTCCATTCATCGAAGTGCTCCTTCAACACTGGATCGAGAGCAACGCACTTCAAGAGATGTCCGAGCTGAATTCCCTCGGCTTTTTTGATCCCGGCTTTGACCTCTTCCTCTGCAACAACAAGGTCATTGCATTTCGCATCGACCAAGCCTAACCAATGCAATGCATTGAGTATTGTCTGGTCGACTGGAAGGACGTGTGCGCCCAGCACATGCTGAACAGTATAGCCTCGGACGAACGATGTCTGAAACGGAATCGCATCGAGCTCTTTGACTGCCTGCTCCTGAGTCTTACGACGCAGAAACTCGAGGTCGAACACGTAAAACTTTTCGAAAACGTGCTGCAACGCTTCTCGGATTCGAAGCGCTTTCCAGTCAGCTCCGGGGAGTTCTCCCAAAGCAGACTCGATCTGAGATACCGAGCTCACCCGAATCTCATTCATGTCGAAGAACGGCTCAAGCAGCGATGCAAATGCAGCCTCTGCCTGTTCCTGAGTCGCATCTTCAATACAGATCGCGAACAACAACGTGTCGAATGCAGAACGATTCGATTTAGGCAACGAATTGCCGTATCGTCGCTTCATCTCAGTGATGAGCTTCTTCAGAATCGTCTGCTTGTCTGCTGCCTTAAGTGACTTGGCAGGCATCAATGCCTCCCGCTCTAGTGCAGGTCAATCTGGAATATTCTCGCTCCGACGCCACCTGGGCCGGACACCTTCGCACGCTATCAACGACCTCAATCGCAGTTCTGAAATACAAGTGACGGTGTCTCTCAGAGTTAAACCGACCACTGGTACGTCGATATCGCATGCGGGCCGGTATACACCGGAAAACTTTGGATCAGGTCCAGGACGCGATGGCCTGACTCTCCGAAGTCATCACCCTTTGTCGCCTTCAGGTGACTCCGGCTCATCATTCGCAGGTTCATCACTTACTTCATCAAAGTCGACATTGTTGTCGTCGTCGTCGTCCTCGTATTCTTCCCCTGCCATCGGTTCATGTTGCCGGAGCAGTTTGGAGACCTCGATACTTTTCTTGATACCTCGGTCGACAATGAAGGTCAGAACGGGAGTCGAGCGTAAGTCCAACTCATCCGCAATCCGGGATTGAATCCAACCCCGGGCCGCTTCCAACCCCTTGAGAGAGAGAGATTCCATCTTCTCATCTCCCATAATACTGACGTAGACCTTTGCGGTGCGAAGGTCTACAGGAACCTCCACATGCAAGACTGTCACATTCTTGACTCGCGGATCTCGCAACTCAATCAGAACAGCGGTACTGACGACCTGGCGAATCGCCTGTGCGACTCTTGCAGTTCGACGTGTTGACATACTTTACCCAATGTTGACTACGACTCGAAAAAAGCGTTTCACTACGAAATTCGCGAACGACTACTCATCCAGTTTTCGTTTGCGCTCTTCGATGCGATAGGCCTCGAGCAAGTCCCCTTCCTTCACGTCGTTGAAGCCGTCAAGACGGATACCGCACTCGAAGCCTTCTCTGACTTCTTTCGCGTCGTCCTTACCACGCTTCAGCGAAGCAATTCCGTAATGATTCAGAACCGTCTGGTCGCGAATCACGTGAACGCGGTTGTTCCGATCGATCGTACCATTGAGGATTCGGCAACCCGCGACTGTTCCAACGCGACTGATACCGAATGTCTGCAGAACCAATGCTCGGCCAGTAGCAACTTCGACCTTCTCGGGCTCCAGCAATCCTTCCAACGCCTGACGGATGTCTTCCGTGACGTTGTAGATGATGCGATACCGTCGAATCTCAACCCGCTCCTGGGCAGCAAGAGATTCCGCACGATCTTCTGCAATCACGTGGAATGCGACGATGATCGCGCCAGTGGAGGCTGCGAGGTAAACATCACTTTCGTTCACACCACCAACACCTGTGTGCAGGATTTTGATGCGAACTTCAGGATGCTCGAACTTCTCGAGTTCGTGACGAATCGCTTCCAGTGAACCTGGAGCGTCTGCCTTGATGATCAACGGCAGATCTTTGATTCCGCCGCCTTTGCTTGAAGCAAAGAATTCTTCCAGCGAAACAGGCCCACCACGCCCAGACAATGCCGCGGTCCGTCCACGCAACCGACGTTCTTCGGCAAATTCACGGGCCTGTTCGATATCCTGCATCACAAAAATGTGATCACCGGCACCTGGGACCTCATTCAAACCAGCAATCTTCACTGGAGTGGATGGACCAGCTTCCTGAATCTCTTCTCCGCGATCTGTATACATCGCTCGAACGCGACCGTAGGAAGGCCCGCACAGAACCAGATCACCAACTCGGAGAGTTCCCAGTCGGACGATTCCCCATGCCAAAGGACCGCGACCTTCGTCGCGGAAGGCTTCGAGACAGACCCCGTCAGCAGGCACGTTGACTGGTGAACGGTAATCCTGAAGTTCAGCTGTCACCAGAATTGTTTCGAGGAGGGAATCCACTCCCAAGCCTGTCAGACCGGAAACGCGGACGACTTCAACGTCACCCCCCCATTCAGACGGGAGAATCCCGTGCTGCGACAGTTCCGTGAGGACACGCTGTTCGTTGATTGTCGGGAGATCGCACTTGTTCATCGCAACGATGATCGGAACGCCAGCAGCCTTCGCGTGGCTGATACATTCAACTGTTTGAGGCATGACGCCGTCGTCAGCTGCCACCACCAGAATGATGATGTCCGTAACGTTCGCACCGCGAGCACGCATTTCACCGAAGGCGGCGTGACCAGGGGTGTCGACGAAGGTCATCTTTTGACCATCCTTCTCCACCTGATACGCGGCGATGTGCTGGGTGATTCCTCCAGCTTCGCCAGCCGCAACGTTCGCAGAACGGATTCGGTCGACCAATGTCGTTTTACCGTGGTCGACGTGTCCCAGAACAGTGATGATCGGCGGTCGAGAGACTAGTTCCACGTCGCTTCCCTGCGAATCCAGATTGAGACGATCAGCCAGCACTTCCTCAAAGTCCTGCTCACGCGCAATTTCCAGAACGACGCCGAGCTCCATCCCCAATTCCAACGCGACATCTTCATCGAGAAGATCGTTGATTGTGACCATTTTCCCTTGCGAGAAGAGAATCGTCAGCAAATCACGAGCGGGACGCCCCAAGTCCTCTGAAAGACTTCGAACGGTGATTGGAGTAGAAACAACAGCATTGGCTTTACGTTCAACCGCTCCGGAATTGCGACGTTGTCGCTTCACAGACCGGTGAATCACACGGTCGTCTTCATCTGCACCACCTTTGGTCTTCGTACGACGTCGTCGACGAGCTTCTCTCGCCTCTTCCAGTCCGAGACCACGAGCAGGGACGCCTCCACGACCTTTGGCTGGAGTTGCTTTGTCTTCCTCTTCTGTAGTCGGGGTCCGACGAACAGAATCATCGCGATTCTTCTTCAGAATATCAGCGAGTTTGTTTTTCTTGAGGACGTCGCCAGTGAGAGCCAAGTCTGGCTTGTGAATCGGCTCTTCGACCTTCTTCGCCACAGCTGGCTTGAAGTTTGGAGTCGCCAAAGCTGGGAGCGCTGGGCCGCGTTTTTTATTATCCCGTCGAATCGGCGCTGGAGCAGCTTCTTCCTGCACTCTTGCAGGTCGCTCTTCCGAGACGCGGACGGATCCATGAGGTCGCATTTCGCGAATCGGCGACGCCGATCGACTGGTTGCGACATATTCGGCACGAGTGATTGGAGCCGGTCGTTGTTCTACAGGCGGAACTGACTCTGCAGTGAGCGTGGAAATGACTGGCGAAGCAGGTGATGCCACAGACTTCTCAGATTGAATGGGCTGTTGAGGAACTTCCGCAACCACAGCGGGCGGATTCACAATAGGTTGATTAGGCTTGGGAGCTTCCTCCTCAACTGACGCTTCAGCGGAGGCACTCACAACTTGAGCGGGCTTAAGAACTTCAACCGGCTTAATCACTGGCGCGACAGACTTCGCGACTGGAGTGATTGCAGGTTTCACGGCAGGCTGAATCGTCGAAGGAGCCGATTCGCCACTCTTCTTACCCTCAGAAGGACTTCGCTGCCCTGACTGAGACAGATCACGCATCGATCGCGTCGGCACAGGGGCTGGTCGAACCGGTGCGGGAGGAACTGAGGTAGAACTTGCAGCGGCTTCGCTCTCGACGGGCGTGCTTGCAACCGTATCCTCAACGCTGTCGTGAGTCGGCACTACCAGTGAGTCAGCAGCGACAACTTCTTGATCAGAAAGGTCGCTTGTTGAATCAGCTGGAGAGACCGTCTCATCGAGAGACTGAGCAGACTCTTTACGAGGTGGCCGACGGGTCCGCATCTGTGTCGATAGCGGACCGCCGAGATCACGAATTTCGCGGGGTCGCAATTCACGAACTGGCTCATCGCGCGACAATTCAATTGCGGCAGGGACAGACGCTGACTCAGAGGCTTTGGCCTTGCCAGACAACTTCTGAAGATGGTCCATCAGCAGATCGCGCTCGGCCGGTGTGATGCTCGCAAGTGGCGAGCTCTTCACGTCCAAACCTGCGTCGTTGCAGTGTTGAATCAAATCCTTACTGTCAAAACCGAGTTCCTTCGCAAGCGCGAAGATGCGGATTTTCAATCGTCACCCCTCTAAATTTGATCTCCGGAATCGGCCGCGAATCCGATCTCTGGAGACGTCTGGCGCTTCCGACGCTATTTGCGCCACGCAACTTATGGCCTGTCCCTGCTGCCATAATACCAAAAATGACAGCAACGTCTTTCGACTTCGGCACATGCGGAAATCAATCCGACGCACCATCATTCTTGGCAACCGACTCAGCAGCTTCTGCTTCATCGGCCAATACTACTTCCCCTGGCGCTGATACATCGCCTGCCACGTCAGGATCTTCCTGAGGCTCCACTGCTGCGGGCAGCTGGCCCTCACTTTCTGCCTCGAGTCTATTGCCAGTCATGGCATCCAACTCGGCAGCCTCTCGTTCCACACGCTTCGCGTCACGTTCGATTGCTTTGCGGCGGTCCGTTTCATTTTCTTCCCGCTCGGCTTCCCGCTCGGCAAACTCGACTACCTCGTCGATTTCTTCGCTGCTGAGTCCGCCCAACTGATTCAGGTGGTCAGGTTCAATCACAGAAAGATCTTCGAAGCTGAAGAACCCTTGCGAAACCAATGATTCCGCCAGATCGGCGGTCACATGTGGAGCAGTGCTGAAGGCAGCCACTGAACGCTCAAGCTGATCGTCGAGCTCATCCTGTGTCATGACTTCGATGTCCCAACCGACCAGTTTGGAAGCGAGGCGGACATTCTGCCCCTTCTTACCGATGGCGAGAGACAACTGATCATCACGAACCAGAACGATCACTCGTCCCAGCATCGGGCACAAAATGACGTCCTCAACTTCGGCTGGCTGCATCGCATTTGGAATGAGGACCTGGAGGGCATCACTCCAACGGACAATGTCAATTCGCTCGCCATCGAGTTCGTCGACAATCGTCTTAATACGCGACCCACGAACGCCAACACACGCACCGACACAGTCGATGTTGTTATCAGCACAGGAAACCGCAACCTTTGAGCGATAGCCGGCCTCACGTGCCAGTGAGCGAACTTCAATCACTCGCTCTGACACTTCAGGAATTTCAACTTCGAACAGGCGGCGAACAAACTCTGGATGCGTGCGGGAAAGAACAACCTTGATACGGCTGCCGGCTTTGCGAACTTCCAGAACAACGGCACGAACACGGTCGCCGACGCGGTGCGATTCGCCTGGAATCTGCTCGCTGCGAGGGAGAATTGCTTCGACTTTTCCGAGACTGACTGAAGCAACACCGTGATCGACGCGAACAACAGTACCGTTCACCAGATGCGTACGCAGATCGTTGAATTCCGAGAAGAGCGAATCGCGTTCAGCTTCGCGAATCTTCTGAATCATCACCTGCTTTGCGGTCTGGGCTGCAATGCGACCTAGCAAGTCGCCCAGTTCTTCCGGCGGCAGTTCGGAACCGTCGAGAGTCGCACTAGCGTCTCCCGTTCCACGGTGAATACTGATGACGATCTCGCTCTCGTCGCCATAGTGCTTGCGCGCGGCGGAGAGAATAGCGGACTCAATCCCGCTAAAGACGATTTCCTTATCGATGCCTTTATCGCGATGGATGGCGTCAACAATGCGGAGGACCTCAGTGCCATTCATGTGCGTTTACTGTCAACGTTTTAGGTGAAAAAAAAGTGACTACATCTCACTTGTCATCACGTCACCTGAAAAGCCAGCCACCCCCACAAGTGGCTCAAGAAAATAAATCCCTGAACACCGTGGAATCGAGCACCGGCCGTTGTCAACGCCAATGCCTACATGGACGGGCCTCTCAGCTATTCCAGCAAACAAGCCGGACTGGTTTCGTGAAATCTACAACGAACTCTTGCGAGCCAGTTAGTAACAATATGCCCCATGAACAGATGTGTCAAGAATCACACGTTTTTTGGAACGCCGAATCTCTGAATCTGCATAAAAAGCACCGTCTAACTCGACTGCTTTCCCGAGAATTGGAGCTACAAGCGATTCCCCTTCTCCAGTTCACCCATTCTCGAGGGCAATTCCGAGGCTTTCACAAGCCCCGAAACCATCGTATACAATTAAAGTCGAAGCTGTGTTTTGATCGCCATTTTGATTGGCTCAACCTAAAGCAAATCAGGCGGTCTCCAACAAAGGAGACCGCCTGAATGCATCAATTCAAATCAATCGACACTAGTTGATCCCGAGCGCCCCCTGGAATTCGCTTACAAAATTACGGCGAATCCCGTTCTGAGCTTCGTATCGCGAAGTCCAATAGGCCATATCTTCAGGATACGGCTTACGCCCCAGCAGCAACTCAATCACCTGAGCGACATACAAGTCACGGTTGTTGCCGTAGCGATTAAAGAACTGATCATTGGACAAGAGCGCCAGCTGAACCTGAGACATTGGAACACCAGATTGGATCTGCTGCATCCATGCGACGAGTTCTCGATCAGACGGCTGCCGACCAAGGTAATCGTTGAACCACTTAACGATCTGAGCGACCTGAGCATCCTGTGCCTGAGGACCGGTTGGATACGTCGGATAATTAACGTTCCCCTGAACCTGATCCAACTGGAGTGCAACAGTTCGCACTGCACCCTGATGCATCGGAACCTGCTGAACCTGGCTTGTTCGGAAGATCTCGCGGCCATTCGAAAGAACGTTCGCGTAGACCTGATATCGACCATTCACATTCAGGTTGGCTGGATCGTAGTCAATCGTAAACGGTATTGGATACGTTGTCAGATTCTCGATCTGGCGACTTGCGATCGTCACAGGAGTCGATCGACTGCCGACTACTTCCCGCAACTCGACATTCACAACGGCGTTCGCTGGTAGATTTTGACGGTTCTGAACTGCGATTGATCCGGACAACGTCGCCAGTCGGGAATCTAGTTGCACGGGAACGTTCACCAAAGAGCGATCACGGCTATTCTGAACCAACAGTGTGACCCAGCCGTTCTGATCAGCGGAGCGATCAAATTCGGTGGCACAGTCAAAAAGCTGACCATTGACGTAACCGACCTGATAACCGTTCACTGAAATCACCCGGTCATTCGGCTCGAGACCTGCACGCTGTGCAGCCCCCCCGTTGACAAGCGTGTGAATCTGAACGCCGGTGTCAGTATCCTTCGACATGATCCCCAGTCGCCACTTTTTTAACCCCAGATTTGGGTTCTGTGACCCCGGTGGAACATATCCCGGATTGTACTGCGGGTTCAGACGTGTCCGGTCATTCAGATTTGGATTGACCCCGGTTCCCGTTCCTGGAGCAACATAACTTGGTGTCACTTGCCCGGGGTACGTTGGACTCCCCGGATAGTTTGGGTTGATACCCGGAATGTTCGGGTTGTAAATCCCGGGGTTGTAAAATGGGTCCAGCGACTGCGTGCCGCCGGGGGTGTTGTTGAAATAGTTCTGACCGGGCAAATAAGCCGGATCAAAATTATTCGACTGTGGGGTTACTTGACCGGGAAGTTGGTATCGGGAGCTCACATTCGGGTCAACCGCTAATGCAATCCCGTCCGCTCCTATGGCAAAATAGCCCGCCAGCAGTGTGGCTGCTAATGAAATCCGTTTCATCACGATGCTCCTGGCTCGCATGTTGTTTTTAGTGTCTGGCTTGAAATGAAAACGCCTGCTCAAGAAATGCAATCAGGCTCGACACGAAAGTCGGGAGACAGAATTGTCTCCCGAGAGATCATTGAAATTTAGTTAAGAACCTTGAGGTCGACTGCATCCAAAGCGAGCTGTGCTGCTCGGCCATTCACTGGAAACAACTCGCCTGCCACAACGTCCTGCTGACCTTTGACACTGAAGATGTACTTCAGAAACTCTTTCTCGATCGCTGGGAGCTGTGTGTTAGGAGCACGGTTCACAATGATCTGCAGAGGACGCACCAGCGGGTAGACAGCATCGTGTGCGGTCGCTGCCGGATGATCGTCAAGCCACTTCAAAGGAACCATCTTGACGTCGGGAGTTGCGAAGCCAGCACCTCCAAAACCGATTGCGCCCGGAGTTTTGGCAATCGCGTCCACCATCTCAGCATTGCTGATATGGGACACCATTCCATCACGGAAATCGCCGCCGCCCAGAATCGCAGCCTGGAAAAACACCTGTGAACCGGTCTCGTCACGACGAGCCTGACACGTGATTGGAGTTGAAGCGAGTGCACCAGCCACTCCCACATCGCCCCAGGTCTGTGCAGTTTTGGCAGCACCACGCTTGAGGGATTTGGAGTAAATCGCGTCCAGCTGAGCAAAAGTCAACGATTCAATCGGGTTGTCTTTGTGGACATAGATTGCAATCGGCTCGATCGCTGGAGTCAAAACTGTGGGAAGGTAACCATACTTCGCGTGAAACTTTCGCACTTCTTCTTCCGAAATTGTTCGAGACAGAAGCCCGAAATTTGCCTCACCGTTGATGACGGCATCGACGGCGGAAGCTGAACCCTTTGGATCAATCTTGATTTCCACGCCGGGATAGAACTGCTTGAAGTGATCGCTCCAGATTGCCCCCTGTTGCGACAACGTGTATGAGCCGCTCAGCACGAGATTGCCGGAAAGACCTTCGACTCGCGTGTAAACGGGCAGGCCTGG
Source organism: Planctomicrobium mucosum (assembly GCF_051466335.1). Lineage (NCBI taxonomy): Bacteria > Pseudomonadati > Planctomycetota > Planctomycetia > Planctomycetales > Planctomycetaceae > Planctomicrobium > Planctomicrobium mucosum. The sequence goes on from NZ_CP195793.1 coordinate 3,269,982, forward strand.
ATCAACGACAGACTGCGCAAAAGCCGTGCTGGCGATCAGAAGAAGCGCCCAACCAAAGCATGATTTCAATCCGTTAATCCTCATTCAACTTCCCTCCTTGATGATGATCTGCACGCATTCGACCAGCCTCCATTGTGAACCAACGGCAGACTGCATCCCTCTCCCCTCTCATCGCCCGAGAGGCCTTGTGTGCAGTTATAATCCACGGACTATATGCAGTTCGGCAAAATCTGCTCAAGATGAGTTTCCCGGGGATTTCGGAAAACGAAGGGGAGGCGGTCGGATGCGAACAATCTCGCAACCCCAAGCACCTTCACCTGGGCAGGCATGCCCCCGGGGAATCGCTATTCAGCCTCCAGTAAGCTGGACGCACTTCGTCCACAATTGAAGAGATCGATAATCGACCCTGACAGGCAAGTTTCACCTTCGATTCACTCTGGACCCCCTGCCCCCATCGTGGCATAATCGTCCCTCCATAGCAGACGCATTGGAAGTGGATTCAACTCCCGGATTTACCTGCCTGCAATTGGTCTCCGTAGCTCAGCTGGATAGAGCGCTGCCCTCCGAAGGCAGAGGTCAGAGGTTCGAATCCTCTCGGAGACACTTTCTTAACCCCACTCGACAGATGCCATTCAAGCTTCTCTGTCCGCTTTATTGCCGCCCGCTGCTATTGGCGACGCTTTTGTCGAACGCTTGTCGTTACTTCCACAATTCTATCGAAGAACAAATGCGGAGTACTCACACACGACTCGTCCAAAAATCAGTTAATTGATTTTCCTCGGAAAATAAAATAAACCCTTTGACTGCTCTGAACGTATTTAACTCCGTGGATGGCGACAGAGAAGTTGGCCCGCCTCTTTAGAAACCCCAGCCAAATCGGAAACTCAGCATGCAAGATTTCGACACAGAATCAGACGCGGACTCAGAGACACCCCCGTCCACTTACTCTGCTGAGGAGAAGAACTGGGCACTGGCGATGCACCTGTCGCAATTTGCAGGATATGCGGTCCCGCTTTTAGGATTCATCGCTCCGATTGTCATTTGGCAACTGAAGAAGGATGAATTCCCTGCGCTCAACGCCCACGGAAGGAACATCACGAACTGGATGATTTCAGTCGTGATCTACTCGATTATCGGTTTCATGCTGGCGTTCGTTCTGATCGGAATTCCATTTCTCATGTTGCTTGTGGCAGTTGCAGTAATTTTTCCGATCATCGGTGGAATCAAGGCAAGTGAGGGAGTCGCCTGGAAGTACCCCGGGACCATCAGCTTCCTCTAGCGAACGCGGAGACTTCCTGACAGTCAATCCCCCCTTGCCGATCGTCTCAGCAATGGGGGATTTCTTTACCAGCCCAATGGCCAAGCGACGAAATCGGCACCCACACTCCAAGGCCGGTTCGGACCTACGCCAGCGATTAGTTGCTCGACAGTGAAACACGCAGGAACATCTCCCGTTCGCAAATAGCCTCAAAACATTCTTCGCAAATATTGATGGCTCACTGCTGGGAACGCGAACAATCTCGCTACTTCGCCAGCACCGCTGCCCCCAAATAGACGACCATGAGCATTCCGACAAGGCTGATCACAATCGCCGCGACTGTTTCCATTGAAATCATTCGAAATTGAATCGGCTCTCCCCGCCGGAGACTTCTCACCACCAACGAGTGCTTCAACACGGCAAAGAGATTCACAACGACTCCGAGCGCGACAAGTAACACTCCCACCCAGAGCGACAGGCCCTGATCTGAAACTTCCTTGGTCCCCTGCAATTGCACAATTTCTCTGATAAACAGCCCAAATCTCGCGACGACGAAACCGAAGCCCATCATCGCCAGACCGGTTCGTACCCACGCCAGTAATGTCCTCTCGGCCGAGAAATAGGCGGAAAGGTCTCCATCTTGGTTCGACTGTTCTCCCCCTGCTGACACAGCATCCCCTCTCGACGGCGAAAAAATCATTCGGGACATAAAGAAGGCCACCCGAGTCACGAGTGGCCTTCACAAAAATTCGAACGCAACACTGAAAACTAGTTCCCTACTGGTCGTGAGGGAGCAGCCTTGCTGGTTGTCACTTGGGCTTGTAGATCGGCAACGTAGTCCAATGCGATGTTCAGAACTTCATCTTCGTAGAATCGCTTTGGAAAAATCGGAGCCCCTGGCTTAGGCACAGCGGCTTCTTCCGATGTGAGCGCTTCAGTCTCTTTCTTGGCGATCTCTTCTTCGCCACGCTCTTTCTTGGCAAGTTCTTCATTGAGCGTCAGCTGAGTACGATCCTTTCGCTCAACGTAACGAGCGATCGCCTTGTTGATCTTTTCGAAGTCCTCCGAAGCTGCAATTCGAGTTTCGCTCTTTTTCTGTAGATCAGAAACGATGGCTGGATTCACCATACGCCCCTCGGAGTACTTCACAGGTGCCACTTTGTCGAATGGCAAAGCGTTGTCCAAGGAAGACTCTCCAAGATCGAAATGATCAATCAGCGACGGAAGAACAATGTCAGAACGGACACCGTGATTCTGGGTGCTGTCACCGTTGACACGGTAGAACTGCTGGATTGTTAACTTCAACTTACCGCGATCCCCTTGACGCACTCGACTGAAGAGTTGCCCCGGAGTGACGTCCATCAAACTCTGCACGGTTCCTTTACCGTGAGTCGTCATGTCCCCAACAATCAGACCACGCTTATAGTCTTTGATGACGCCAGAGAAAATTTCAGAGGCAGATGCGGATAAGCGATTTTGCAGAACAATGAGAGGCCCGGCGTATTTGATCCCCGGTTCACGATCATCCAGCGAATTCACAAGTCCGCTCGGTTCTTTCACCTGAACAACAGGTCCTTTGTCAATAAAGTGACCTGAGACTTCGACAGCTTCCGGAAGTGCTCCTCCGCCGTTATTTCTCAAGTCGATAATCACCGCGTCAACCTGCTGAGAAGCAAATGATTCCAGAACGCGAGCGACGTCAACCGCGGCACTCTTGAAAGTACCACCTCCTTGAGCACCAGCGAAGTCGCGGTAGAACGAAGGAAGACTGATCACCCCAATTCGCCCCGGCCGACCAATTCGATCGGTCGTGTCGATGATCTCTCCCTTCACTTCGGACTCACCCAATTCGATTTTCTTACGAACCAGTGAAATCAATTTTGTCTCACCGCCATCAGCAGGCTTGACTTGAAGTCGCAAGGCTGTTCCGCGAGGTCCACGGATCATGCGGACAACTTCGCTGAGCTTCATATCGAAGACGTCGACAATTTCCCCATTTCCGGACTTGTCGACACCGACAATTTTGTCGTTGAGCTTCAGACTTCCCTCTTCTGCTGCAGCCCCGCCTGGGACGATTGCAGCGACGATTGTGTATCCATCTTCACCCTTCAGCGAAGCCCCGATGCCGTCCAAAGAGAGACGCATCTGGATTTCAAAGTCTTCCCAGCTGTGAGGAGACATGTAGGTTGAATGCGGATCGTAGCACTGAAGCAACGCTGTCAGATAAATCTCCAGCTCTTCGCCGGGGCTATACTGGTCAACGATGCGGCGATTATTTCGGTATCGCTTGGAGAGCTTTTCTTGAGCCTCTTCAATTGTCAGCCCATCGAGCTTGAACTGGAGGAGGTCAAATTTGACCCGTTTACGCCAGCGTTGATCCAACTCTTCCTGAGTCTTCGACCAGACCTGCTTCTTCGGGTCGGTTTCGATCATTTCATCGATCGAGAAGTCGTAGTTTTCCTGAACGATCGCGACAGCCATATCCATCTGATGGTCGAGACGTTGCTTGTAGCGATTGAAGACGGTGTAGGCGAAGGCGACATCGCCGGCTTTGATTTCATCGTCGAGTGTTGTTCGATGTTTTTCGAATTCCAGAATATCCGACTGAAGGAAGTAGAGTTTCTGTGGATCGAGATCTTTCAGAAAAGAGTCCAAGAGCGAGCTGGAGATATTGTCGTCGATATCTTTTCGATAGAGATGAAACTTGGGAATCATCTTGGCGACAAGTTTCGCAGTCTCCTGATCAGCAGGATCAGCGGACGAAATGCTTTGAGCGAACGCGGTCGACAGTCCTAACAACAACAGCGTCAGTGCTGTAAACCGTCTGACTCGAGTCGCATCGAGAGAATTCATGCTTATGCCTATTCAGTCAGATTGTGGGCAGTCTTTCAGTGAACGTCCGTGTTGTTCACCCTCCTCGCTTAATGCTCTCCGATTTGCCAATGAAATACATCCGTTTCGGTCAACCGAAAACCGAGTCCTCATCGCGAACTGGCTGCAGCAAAGAGTTTGTATTCTGGAGAATGGTATCTCATTAACGAGAAATCGACAAGATGCGGTCGATCCTCCAAATCATCAAAATGCCACTCGATCCAGAATTTTCTTTTCCGGGATGTCGCCTCAACTGAGACGACTTTCGTCCATCTTCTCGCATCACGTTCCACGGGACATCACAAAGAATCCCGGCGAGTCAGATCTTCTCGTCCCTGCTTCAACCATGAGTTTGGGGGATAGAACCACCAGAGTCGAATACACAGAGAGGGAGATTTGGTCATCCTCTCTGGTAAAAAAGCCCTCGGAAGCCGGGTTCTTGCACTTCCTATTCCTCTGAAGTGGTAAAATACCGTACAAGGGATCAGCTACGAACGAAATGCATTTCTGAAGAGTGTCTATCGCTCCTTCCTTCAGAGGCATTTCCTCCTGGAGTCGAGATGTCGCTTCGGACAGAAACAGAACTGAAACTCAATTCATTGTTGCTCCAAAGGAGCGCGATGCCGACCACAGTTCAGGCGCACGACCCCTCAGGCCTCGCACTGACGATCTATCTCACGCAGATCGACTCTCTCAGTTGCGCCTTTTCTGAATTGGTGTTTTTCTCACCACAATTGCAATCCGCATCGTTTCCGAAAGTTGAAAGCTGGGCGAAACAGCTCTCGCGGAGGGTCACTTATCTCCTGGAGCAAATTGGTGTCCTGGAACTCGATCCGACGAGCAGCCAGATTCTACTTCGATCGTCTCCGCCGAACTGCCCTCCGGGAGGAGTCGAGTACTACGAGATGATTGTCTCAACTTCTCCAAGCGGTGCATTCTCTCTCAAACGGTTTCGTTCGGTTTCCGGGGTTCCTGGTCGATCTCCAGCTGAAATTCAGGTCACATACGAAGTCCTCTATCGTCTGATTGACGATCTTGTTTCCACAAATCCAGCGACTCCTTGATACGATCCGTGATACGATCTGCCCGGTTTTGAGATGCACACATCCGCTTCGTATTTCGCCTTCCTCGACCAGTGTTGCCAGCTGGCACGCAGAAGTCATAAGTTCTCTCCAAAAGCAGCCCTCCGCGCTGTACGACAGAGAATTCATCTGTAAAAATACTTGGAGATTTCATCCCCATCTGACAGGCCTCGCGGCAACTTTCCCGCTCGATTGATTTCCATGACCAACACCCGTCGAATCGCTGCCCGCCATCGTCGAATCCGTAAAGATCATTCGACGGAGACGGCGGAGGACTACGTCGAAGCGATCGCGGAGATCATGGCTCAAAATGGAACCTGTCGAGTGGTCGATCTGACCCACCGGTTCGACGTCACTCACGTGACCGTCACTCGAATTGTCAGTCGATTGAAAAAGGAGGGGTTCGTCGATACGGAACCCTATCGCCCGATTCAACTCACTGAAAAAGGGAGCCGTCTAGCCGGAGAATCACAGCGACGCCACGATGTGGTGTATCGTTTTCTGATTTCAATCGGAGTTCCTGAGAATCTTGCTGCCATCGACGCTGAGGGAATCGAACATCACGTCAGCCCCGAAACGCTGGAACGATTTGCAGCCATTGCCAGTGGAGGCTCGCTGAACTCGCCTTGAGAATCTGGCCGGAGCACTCGAACCGGCTGTCGTTTCTCCCAAGCAACTTCCTTGCAAACAGGATACAGAATGTCGACAGGAACGCCCGTACTTGAGATCGAAGGCTTAAAAACAGTTTTTCACACAGATGATGGGGTGTTGCCAGCGGTCAATGACCTGACGCTGAAAATTGGTCGCGGCGAAACATTGGGGCTTGTCGGCGAATCAGGGTCGGGAAAATCTGTTACGTCGCTCTCTATTATGCGACTCCTCCCTGAAGCAAGCTCAAAGATTGCATCCGGAAAGATCACTTACCTCGGGAAGAATCTCGTTCAGCTTCCGGAATCGCAAATGCGAAAAATCCGCGGCGGACAGATCGGGATGATCTTTCAGGAACCCGGGACAAGCCTGAATCCGGTTTTCCGCGTAGGAAAACAGGTTACCGAGGCCATTCAACTCCACCAAAAAGTGAGTAGCAGGGTCGCGAAACAGCGAACCCTGGAACTCTTTCGCGAAGTCGGAATCCCGGAACCGGAACGGCGGTTCTACAGTTTCCCACATGAGATGTCTGGTGGTCAGAAGCAGCGCGTCATGATCGCGCTGGCACTCTCATGTAATCCTGAACTCCTCATCGCGGATGAACCGACCACCGCGCTAGACGTGACGATTCAGAATCAGATTCTTGACTTGCTGCGTCAATTGCAGGACCAACGAGGCATGTCGATTCTGTTCATCACGCACGATCTCGGCGTCATCGCGGAAATCGCCGATCGAGTCGCTGTGATGTTTCGAGGGAAACTGGTGGAAGAGGGCCCGATTGAAACAATCTTCCGAAACCCGCAGCACCCCTATACCAAAGGTTTGCTCGCCTGCCGCCCCCGCTTGGAGTCAAAGTTTCGTAGATTGCCGACGGTGAGTGATTTCATGGACGCGAAGAGGGAACCCGACGGTTCCTATCTGATCCGCGAAAAAGCCATCAGCCAGGAAAGCCTGCTCGCACTGGAGCAGGCGGGAAGAGGTCGACTTCTCCACCCGAGGAGTGAGCTGGTAAAAATTGGTCATCCACCACTTCCAGAGGAAACAAAAGCCGACACGCGTTATATCCCAGAGAGCCAGCGACCGCTGCTCACCCTTGATGACCTCAAAATCTACTATCCGATACGTAAGGGAATCCTTCGCACACATTCGGGAGACGTGAAGGCTGTCGATGGAGTCAGTTTGAAGGTCTATCGAGGCCAGACACTTGGTCTCGTCGGCGAATCAGGATGCGGCAAGACCACGACAGGAAGGGCGATCGTAAAACTGGCGAACATCACCAGTGGAAAAATCCTGTATGACGGAGTCGATATCTCCTCATTCTATGGGGAAGATCTGCAGCGATACCGCAGCAAGATTCAAATCATCTTCCAGGATCCTTACAGTTCCCTGAATCCGCGAATGACCATCGAATCGATGATCACCGAGGCCATGAAGATTCATGGGATTGGGAGCTCGAAATCAGACCGACGTGATCGCACAGCTCAGTTGCTCATTGAGGTCGGTCTGGAAGCGGCCCATCTCCTCCGATATCCGCATGAATTTTCAGGTGGACAGCGACAGCGTATCTCGATCGCGAGATCTCTGGCGGTTGAGCCGGAATTCCTGATCTGTGACGAATCCGTTTCGGCGCTGGACGTTTCCGTACAGGCGCAGGTATTGAATCTCCTGAAAAATCTTCAGGAGAAGCGAAATCTCACTTACGTGTTCATCAGTCACGACCTCAGCGTCGTCAAATTTATGTCAGACATGATGGCAGTGATGAACGGTGGCAAGATTATGGAATTCGGACCGTCTGAATCGATCTATGCGAACCCGCAGCACGAATACACCAAACGACTGATTTCATCGATTCCGGATGGATCTTTCGAGAAGATCATGCATCGAGCTCGACCTCGCAGTGTCTGAATGAAGTCTTTGATTGAATGAAAAAAGCCCGCAACATTCGCTGCGAGCTTTTTCGTAGAAATTCGAAGGTCTCGACCAAAGTCGACGTCGGCCTGCGTTACGCCGGCGAGCGCTTGTTCATCGAGATATAAATCATGAGTACGAGGACCGCTCCAACGATAGACATCAGGAATCCAGCAGGATCTCCTGGCTGTCCGCCGCGGACGAGGTAAGTGATCCCTCCTCCAGCAAACGATCCAACAATCCCCAGAATCATTGTCGCAATCCAACCCATTGGCTGCTGGCCTGGAACCAGCAAGCGAGCAACGAGGCCTGCCACGATACCGAAAACAATCCAAGTGATTATTGATCCAATTGTCGTCATGATAACGTCCCCGCCGTGCCTACGTCCGAAACCCATAGCGAGCGCTGACAAGCGTACCGCTAGTGTCGGTTCAACTTCGACTTCACGCTGAAGCGAGGTCACCGAATTACTTCTGACGACTAAGCAAGTGCCGTTCCAAAATGCGAACGTTCTTGACGTTTGCCTTCCATGAAACGTCAATCAAATCTCCAACAACAGGCACCGCTCCGGCGGAAAAGTCGACGGCAATGTTGAACATCATTCTCGCCAAAAGGTATTTGGGCACCGACATTTGATGCGCCAAATACACGATATAAGCGGAGACTGCAGCGGAGGCAAAGTCCCCCACCACAGGAACCAAACCGATCAGAGCATCGAATCCCACCCGGATGGAAGTTCCCGGAACGACGAAGCGATTATCCATCAACTCTGCAATCATGCGGACTCTTCGGAGTACTTCCAGTTCGGTCAGCGGTCGGGCCGCACGGTCGAAATTGCGTGAATTCGAGTCAATGATTTCGGGCATCTTAAGGTGTGCTGCTGTTTCCATATGAAGAATCCTGCTGAGAATTCACTGTGATGAATGAATGACGAAAATCGGGACTTCCCCGCTGCACTATGTTGGTGTCGAGTTCATCTTCATCTCAGTTCTCCCTCAAAACGTTGCTCACCCAGATCGAGCCAATCCATTGGTTCTCCAAAGGTCCCGATCTCTCCCGCGCATCCCCACCAGGAATTTTTCGCAGCGACAAGTCTTGCATCAACCAGAATTCGTGAATTCTGGCAGTCTGTCCACCAATCCGATCGACTTTCCTACAACCTTGCCCAACCTGCTAAGTCTTTTTCACCCCTCGTAAATTTCACTTCTTCCACAACGTGCCCTGCCAGCGGTCCACTGCCTTTTCTTATTGAGAGGCGTGAAATCGCTACGATAAACGCTGAAATTTCAGCATTCGACCCCGCTTTTCCGCCAACGACAGCCCCCGCAATTGTCGGAAAATCGGGAATAACTGGAAATCTCGGCATCTGACTTGCGACAAAGCCTTCCATCTACACGCCGCAGCGGGCAGTTTAGTTGAGAGGCTTGTCATGGCTCTTGAAACAAAAACGAACCTGAAACCCGAAACGATCAAAAAAATCAGAGAACTCGTCCAACTCAACGTTGATAGCCGGGATGGGTTTGAGCAGGCAGCTAAAGATGTGGAGGACATGACCATCTCCACGCTCTTCCAGTCGATTGCACATCAGCGACGTGAGCAAGCAGAAGAGCTTTGCAAATACATCGAGTGGAATCATGAGGAAGTCGACCGCAGCGGATCACTCGCCGCGTCGATGCACCGCAGCTGGATGTCCATCCGCGAATTGTTCTCCACCAAAAAGCTGTATTCGATTTTGGCCGAATGCGAGCGTGGCGAAGACCACATCAAGCAGGCCTATGAGGAAACATTGCTACAGACCGCTGGCTCTGCGATGAACGATGTGCTGACACACCAATACGCGCAGGTCAAAACCGCTCATGACCGGATGCGTGACTTGAGAGACGAGCACAAGGACGACTGACAGTCGTCGCGAAAACAGAACAAAATGAATCAGGTCGATCGTCGGCTTGGTGTCGAGGGTTTTTCACGCTACTTCAACGAAGTGTCGACCCGTGCTGTGCACAGGTCGGGGGTACCTGCTCAACTCAGAAGGATTGAAAGATGATGAATTACTTGAAAGCCGCAGTTTTAGCATCAGTGGGCCTCGCTGCCATCTTCATTTCTGCTGAGGATGCAAACGCTGGTCGGCGGCATCGTGGCTGCTGTGGTCACCGGTATGACAGTTGCGGCTACGATTCCGGTTGTGGTCACGCTCACCACCATCGCCGACATCGCCATGCAAGACATTATGACCAAGGTTGTTACTCCGGCGGGTGTTACGGGGGTTACAACACGGGCTGCGACACAGGTTGCCCTGCCCCTTGTGCATCGAATGGATGCGCTCCAGTTGCACCAGTTGTGATGGCGGTTCAAACTCCTTGCGGACAAGTCGTGACACATGGACACCAGGTTCCCATCGCAGAACAACATTCGGCAGGTCGCCCCACTTATAGCAATGAACACCCTGCTCACACGCACGACGCACCGGTTCCTGTTGAACAGCACTCGACACAACCTCTTGTCGTCGCCCCACAATCAGTCCCAGCAACGACCGTGAACCCACCAGCAGCAGGTTCGGTAACTCCAGAAGGCGTCACCATCGAGACAGCTCCAATCACTCAACCAGTCGTTGAGTAGAGAACTCGTCGCGGTTCAATCGATTGAATTTGACATCGACTTAACAAAAACGGGACACCGAGCGAACAGGGATCGCTCGGTGTCCCGTTTTATTTGTTTCGGAATCGCGTCTGTAGTTGATCAGAAGTACCAATGAGTGCGGCCCGCTCGACAATTTCGTCACGGGCCGGTGAAAATTCAGTGAAAGCAAACTTCGAGAGCGGACCCTCGAATCCATGCGGTTTCGATTAGTCGCGAACTGAATCGAACAAAGCTGTCGACAAATAGCGTTCGCCGGAGTCTGGAAGAATGACGACGATCGTCTTGCCAGCAGATTCAGGTCGGGCTGCGACTTTCAAGGCGGCAGCCATCGCTGCACCGCAGCTGATTCCGCAGGTGATTCCTTCTTCCTTCGCGAGACGAGGCGCGATCTGGAATGCCTCTTCGTCAGTGATCTGAATCACTTCATCAATGATACTCATATCAAGAGTGTCGGGAATGAAACCAGCCCCGATCCCCTGAATCTTGTGCTTGCCCGGAGGGGATCCGGAGAGGACCGCACTCGATGCAGGCTCAACGGCGATGGAGTAAAGTGGTTGCTTCTTTTCTTTTTCGAAGAACCACGAAATCCCGGTGATTGTTCCGCCGGTTCCAACGCCAGCGACGAGGATGTCGACTTTCCCGTCAGTATCATTCCAGATTTCTGGGCCAGTTGTTCGGACGTGGACGGCCGGATTCGCTGGGTTCTTGAACTGCTGAGGCATGAAATAGCCCTGCTCGCTGAGTTCTTCAGCTTTGCGGATGGCCCCTTTCATCCCGTCTGCTCCCGGTGTCAACACCAGTTGAGCGCCGAACGACTTGAGCATCATTCGCCGTTCCACAGACATTGTTTCCGGCATTGTCAAAGTCAGCGGATAGCCTTTCGCTGCACAAACAAAAGCCAATGCGATTCCCGTGTTCCCGCTGGTTGGTTCAACAACCTTCATTCCCGGCTTCAGCACGCCACGCTTTTCCGCGTCTTCGATCATCGCAGCACCGATTCGGCACTTGACGGAGTATGCCGGATTGCGTCCTTCAATCTTCGCAAGAACTGTTGCATGCAGACCTTTTGTAAGGTGATTGATCTTCACCAGTGGTGTGTGACCAATCGACTCTGCATTGTTTTCGAAAACGGGCATTCAATACTCCTTACAAGGAAACCAAAAAGGTCATTCCGATGACCACAATCATTAACGTAGTTACAGCTTGGAAGAAAGTGTGCTTTCATTCCCTTCTGCAAAATTCTGCTTCAACAGAAGCCAGCAAGTGCTCGTGAACGCGAAACTATGACCGAGAACCTCATCGCCGAAGCTGATTTCTCGTTCAAGAGGTGCTTTCAGAGATAACGCCCCGATCAAACCGGGCCCGCATCCCAGAGAGATTTCCCATCGTCAGACGTCGAAACGAGTGCAATGAATCGCTCCTCCGTCAGTATCGTGAAAACTGGGGTGACTAAGCAAGTTTTTCCGATAATTCCGTCTGTAATCAGTGTCAAATTTTCACTTGGCCACTTCAGGTGCAAATTCCATTCACTCTGTCGAGGGAGTTTACCGATTATTCCTTTCAGACCGGCATTAACGAGACACAACACGGCACTTCCTGCCGATCTCGACGATGCCATAAAGCCGGGGGGCTTATATGTGGTCGATCAGATTCAAGGAACGGAGTCAATCCGTTCTGATCGCAATGATGTTATCCGGGATCGTGACCGGTCCTGTTGTCTTCGCTCAGAACCCCAGTACGGACAACGAATCCGTCATTCCAATCAATCAAATTACGGGCAGATCAGAAAAGCCCGTTGTTGCAAACCTCATCAGAGCTGGTGACTCGTCGCGTAAAGCCCGGCAGGAAGCGGCTGATCAATTGCCGATCGGTTCCTTGACCGCTGATGGCCAGCGGGAAGTCCAGCAGGTTCTCAAAGACCTGAGCCTGTTCCGTCGATTGCCAACCCTGCAGGTCGAGGTTGATCCTCGAGCGTACGAGTTTTTCACCGACCACCCGGACGTCGCCGTCAGCATCTGGCGTGCGTTGGACATCTCCAATGTCCAGATGAAGGAACGAACACCAGTCAACTATGTCACTGACACGAGCGATGGAACCATTGGCACGGTGGACGTGCTCCTCCGAAGTCCAACGAACTACCTCGTTCTCTGTCAGGGTCAGTTACAAAGTCCCGGGATGCCAAAGCCGATTACCGCCAAGGCACTCATGCACCTCCAGCCACGCTTCGACAACAACGGCAAAGTGACTCATCACCTCGACCTGTTTGTCAGCTTTCCATCTCAAACAGTCGAAACTCTGGCCAAACTCACCTCTCCTGTCAGCTTTCGAATTGCTGACAGAAATTTCGAGGAAGTCTCGCTATTCATGGGTCTGATGAGCCGGGCGATGGCTCAACAGCCAGGATGGGTGGAACAGACCTCCAAACGACTGGAAGGGGTCGATCCGCAGCGACCAACTCAGTTGTTGAAAGTGACAGCATCGGTCTACGTCGATGCGGAACGCAAGCGGTTAACGGCACTCGGAATCCCGGTCACGGCTGAGACGATTCGCCCCGTCAGTGCTCAGCAGGTCGCCACAGAGCCGCAATCCAAACCTGTGCGGTAGTCCACAAAGCCTGCGACAATCCGAATACTAAGCTGCCTGAACCATCTTCATCGAAGGTTCAGGCAGCTTTTCGTTTGTCCGTTGGAATCAATTCCCATTGAGCCCTTGGCTCCTCTGATCCTGATTCGACTTTCCGCTTTTACATCCGCCAACGAAAACTTCCCAGTTGCCGCATCCCCCCGAATCCTCAGCAACGTCATGAGTCATTGCCAAAACAGCGTTCTCAATTAAAGAAAAGTTCATGAAAGAGTCTTGTTTCCAAAATAAAATGTGCCCTAATAGCAGATCTCATGCGAGTCTTCCGTCGACGACTGGTTCCCCGAGCCAGCTCACGGATTCGAATGAGTATTTCCGGGAATCCTTCCTGACTGTGCTGGCCCCAGTTGCCACCCCGGAAATGGCGAGAAGACAGCCGATCACCCACGACAATGTTGCTGCAGTTAATCCAAAATCAAAGCCAGTCAGCTTGGGGCAGGCGTTTTGGATTTTGACTGACTCAATGTCCCTGCGAATTTAAAAGGAGTTATCGCATGCTGAATCACTCTATCCTCAGCAATGCAACGGAAATTGCATCTGAAAGCGCTCCTCTCCTTGCTGATCTGGAACGAAAAATCGCCGGACTCACCGGAGGTCGGATTCGCGACTTGAAAGTCGAACAGACCGAAGATGGTTTCGTGCTCAGTGGTCGAACAACGACTTACTACATCAAACAACTCGCCTCGCAGATCGTCCTTGACGAATCTCGAGAGCGACCACTTCAGAACACCATAGAAGTCGTTTGATTTCGGGGCTTCACAATACGCCCCGATGGATCACCAAAGTTCTCCCGAGAAACTTTGCGACGTTGGCACTTTCGCCGACCCGCAATACAATCGGTGAATGCCAAACGTACACATACATCTACTTCCCAGCTTTCTTGATGGACAATCTCTGCAAGGAAGTACGGCCATTGTTATCGATGTACTTCGAGCCTCAACGACAATGGTTCATTCTCTTGCACATGGCGCCCGGGCAGTGGTCCCGTGCCTCACAGTGGATGAAGCGATCGCGAAGTCCAGTCAATTCCCATTCAGCACACGACTGTTGGGTGGGGAACGACGTGGGGAACTGATCCCCGGCTTCGATCTCGACAACTCGCCGCTGAAGTACACCCCGGAAGTGGTCGGCAAAAAAACCGTGCTCTTCACCACCACCAACGGCACCAAAGCGCTCCTGAGTTGCCAGGAAGCAACCCACGTCGCGGTGGGAGCGTTCGTGAATTTGACGGCAGTCGTCACGGCGATTCAGAATTGGGGAATCGACGTGCACTTCGTCTGTGCAGGAACCGACAACCATTGGGCCGAAGAAGATACGCTTTTTGCAGGGGCGGCCGCATCCGAGTTAGTGAAATCTGCAGACTCAAAATGGAACGTCGATGACCTGCAAACGCAAATGGTGATCGACTATTTCAACGCAAGGAACACAAGTCCAGAGTCACTTCGCCAGGCATTCCTCAGCGGACATGGAGCGAAGAACCTGCAGCGTCTCGGCCTCCAACCTGACATCGAGCGCGCGATGCAGAAGGACCTTTTTGAAATCGTTCCCGTTTGGAATTCTGAATCCAACGAGATCACGATTCTCGGCGAGAGCAAATTTCAGGGCTGATTGTCCCCCCATCGCTGCATTCATTTGCAGTTCGCATCAAGGCTCACACGACCGCCATTGAGTGGTCGTGTCAGGCCATATCATGATGCATCTGGTACGCCATCGTCTCTAGGAGCAACTTCGGCTGATCGTTGGCTCCAATCAGGCCGGCATGCGGGAACCGATGCGAAACTCCGTCGCTGAACTGACTCAGATAAATACCGGTTACGGTCGGTTTCGCGAGGAGCAGCGGAATGACACCTTCAACCCAGCGTGCTTGCCGTTCGTCGTTCCAGTGTTCTGACGCCACTTCAAAGCGTGGATTCGCTAAAGGATCGATACCGCTGGCTGATGGACACGCCAAATTCACATGGATTTGAATCTGCAGTTGACTCCACAGATCGATGAGCTTGGAAATCGCAAGCAGATCCCGGGGATAACATCCTTCAGTCCCGTAGCCTTTGGTGATCTCCAGGGTCACGCCAGTTAATCCCAGATTCGAGCGGACGATGGCGTCAACGAACTGGAACGGTGTCAACCGATTCGCACCGTGCCGCTGATACTCTCCCCAAGGGGAATCGATCCGAATGAAGTATTGAGCATCCGCGTCAGTGCGATGAGCAGCCTCCAGCACTTTAGCTGTGAGAGCCAGGCACTGATCCTCGCCCAGATCCAGGCCGCCCGCCAAATTTCCGCTCGATGCCACTTCCCACAAACGGATCACTCCGTTGTACCTGGAAATACTTGTCTCGACAAAATCACACAGGAAACAGGGAAGGTTTTTGAAATCTTTCTTCCAGGGAATCAACCAGTCCGGTGTGGCACCCGGACTTAAATCGACAACTGGCCCACCTTTCAGGAGCAGTCGATTCTGCTGGGCGAAATTGACAATCTCGTCAATCCGCGACCAGTCATGGCCCCCTTCACTGACTTCGACTTCCTTCCAGTCAAAAGGGAGCGAAATGGAATTGAACGCTTGATGGAAGATTTGCTGATGTTCTGGATTCGCCAGTGCGTCATTCACGACGCAACCGAGAATCCGAGGGGCATGATGTAATTGACGCCGGTTGCTCGCCTGTCGCTGAATCACATAAGAATCGCAAAGCAGATTCGCTGCCTCACAAGCATGTTCGATCGCGAGAACAGCCTGCTCGTGGCGAAAGGGCGAGTGCTCACCACATGTCCCCGCTTTCGTGAGGCCGTTGAATGAATTTCGGATCGACTCTGTGACGACATCCGGGACCACCATCCCCATGCTCACCCAGTTCGCGAGACTTTCACGTATCTCAGCCAACTTCCCCCTCGCCAGTTCCAGTGCCAACGAATACGGCTCATTACGATCGCGTAAAGAGGTAGTTGAAAGCAGAACATCCTCGCCGGAACGAAGTCGCCAAATGACATTCAGTTTGACACTTTCGGTCCCCTGTCGCTCACAAACGAGTTCCCGCTCACTCAACCAGATTTGACAAGGGACCACCCTGCCATCGAGCGCACTGCAATAGGAACCAAGCAAGTCATGGGATCGTACACCGGTAATGGGCGAATGGACTAGAAATCTCATTCCACCCATAATTCGGTCTCTCCATTAACCCAGTCGAGGACGATGAAATGATCCAGCGATATTACGTGGCTTGTGAATTCACTTCGTCAGATGTCACTTCACTCTACAAACTCAGAAAGCAGTAACTCGATATTTCACTTGTAGTTGCACCCAAAACGCAGAATCCGGCGCAGCTCCAGTTTCACGAGTTTAGTCCTGCCAAATGCTGCCAGCAAGTTGTCCAATTGTGACATTCTACTGATTCGAGAATTTCGTGTTCATCCTAACACGCATGCCGTATTTCATAGCCCATTTCGATATCGCGAGCAAAGAAATTCCACCCTCGACTTGCATCTATCAGGAATCTCAAAGGACCCGAGAATCCCGATGGGTCTCCCTATTCATCCTTCGCCCCCAACATCCATCCCCTCAAAAACGTCGACAAAATTGGGAATTTCTCCCTGAGAACGTCCCTGAAATCCCTTTAGCCAGAGATTGAAAATGATCTAATTCTCATTATTCAAAGACTTCCCATCGATCGCCACGAAATTCTGGATTGGATGAATGCCTCTCACTTTTCGTCTCCGCGGACTGGATCACGCTTCAGTCAATGCAGCCCCGTTGCAATTGGAGACGCTCCGGCAAATGGAGCCTGAGTCCATCGCTGAACTTCAGCTCTGGTGCGGAAATCGAAAAACCCAGTGCGGTGAACTCTTTGAGATCTCTGGTTCACTGGATGATGGACACCTGCTCTTCGAGGGGGACTGCACTCGTGTATCTCACATTGGCGCAAATCTGAAATCTGGCCTGGTTCACGTAAATGGCTCGGCTGGTTCCCATCTCGGAGCGAATCTCAACGGCGGCTCGATTCAGGTCCGGGGAAACGTCGGCAATTGGGTGGGTGCCGAGATGAAGAAAGGCCGAATCGAAGTCTTCGGAGACGTCGGTGATCACGCAGGAGGAGCCTATCCCGGTTCCAAAAAGGGGATGCGGGGGGGAGAGATCCTCGTTGACGGCAACGCGGGGCATTTCGTTGGCGAGCGACAAAGACGCGGCTTGATTGCCATCAGCGGAAACGTGGGTGAGGCGGCGGGGCTCGGAATGATCGCCGGGACGATCCTGATCAACGGATCGACAGGTCCGAAACTGGCAGCGGGGATGAAACGCGGATCGATCATCCTTCTCGGTCAACGCTCACTCCCTGCAGATGCGATCACGTTTCGTTACGCCACAACGACCTCTCCCACATTCCTTCAACTCTACTTCAGACACCTTCTCTCTCTAAATTTTCCGATCTCCCCTGAGGTGATGAACTCGGAATTCAAGATCTATCGGGGCGACTTCCTGGAGTCAGGACTTGGTGAGATCATCACTCGCAACTCAATCGAAATGGGTGAGGATAACTTCAGTAGAAGGCCCCCGCTTCAGACGTTGAGCTGAAGTTTCAGGTGACCGAACCGATTTCATGACGATTATGAGTTTGGGAAGAGTAATCACAGCCCCCGAACGAACCGTCGCTCCCATTCGCCGAACTCCTCCAGAAACCGGAGAGGGCGTCTCGTCCGAATGGAAATATTCAGCATCAATGTAGGTTGACCGAAATGATTTCAAAGAGGCAATGGATATTAATGCAGGCCACGCGAAAGCTTTGGGCGCGAACAACTCTGTTCGCACTGCTTGGTGTCGTGAGCGCGTTGATTTCGATTGGAGCTCAATGGATTTACCCCGGTAAAATCCCCTTCAAAATCGGTGCTGATTCCGTTGATGGAATTCTTGGAATTCTCGCCTCGAGCATGTTGTCTGTGACGACGTTTTCGCTCAGCGTCATGATCGCTGCCTATTCTTCAGTCACCACAAACGTCACTCCGAGAGCCACGAAACTCCTGATTCAGGATTCCACGACTCAGAACGCACTGGCAACATTCATTGGCTCATTCCTCTACAGCCTCGTCGGCATCATCGCGCTGAGCACGGGTGCCTACGGAGACGGTGGAAGACTCGTCCTGTTTCTGGTCACGCTGCTGGTCATCGGGCTGATCGTATTTACGCTGCTGCGATGGATCGATCATCTTTCCCGCTTCGGACGTGTGGGAGAAACGACAGATCGCGTGGAAGCTGCAGCGACTCGTGCGATTGAGGACCGGCTGGAGAATCCCTTTCTCGGTGGCCATCCACTACGGGATCCCCAGAAAGACATCCCAAAGGACGCAGTCCCTGTCTACTCCGAGCAAATCGGCTACATCCAGTACATCGATATGCAGGCATTGCAGACCTATGCTGAACAAAGTGCTGGCGACGTCTTCGTGACATGCCTTCCGGGAACATTTGTCTTCCCATCGCGCCCCCTGCTCTGGGTGAAGCAACCAGAAGACAAGAGACGTTTGAAAGCACTTGAAACCGCTTTCACCGTGAATGATGAGAGAACATTCGAACAGGATCCCCGCTTTGGACTTGTCGTCCTTGCCGAGATCGGATCCAGAGCACTCTCAGCCGCGACGAACGATTCCGGAACAGCGATCGATATGATTGGTCGTGGCGTTCGACTTCTCAGCCGATGGAGCGAGAAAAAGGATTCGCCTGGAATGCAGCCCGAACACTTCCCCAATGTCTGGGTTCCTCCACTGCTGACTGAAGAGTTGTTCGATGACCTCTTTCTCTCGTTTGCACGAGACAGTGCTGGCACACTTGAGGTGCAGATCCGCCTGCAAAAGGGATTTCTGGCGCTGACTCAGCTGGGAGATGAGCGTGTTCGCGAGAATGCAGTGAGACATTCTCAACTGGCTTTGAAACGGACCGAACTCGCCCTGACGTTAGAAGAGGACAAGGCCATCCTCCGAGAACTCGCCAAACGAGTCGAAGAGGCTGCCACGGCCATTCTGATGAACGCTCCCGTCAGCTCGAAATGAACCGCAAAAGGAAGTCGACGCAGGATGGCCGCTCCGTCCGGATGGTTTCAATCCGCGCTCCCGTGGGGGAGCGATTAACTATTTACTTAGAGCGTTCGGACAAAACTGATCTTGGCACGTTTTGAGGATTGTGGGAAGGTCTGGTTTTTCTGTTCATGGAGGAACCGACATGGCTGGCCAATTGCTCAGTGATGATTTGTGGAACGAGATCGAATCGTTCTTCCCAACCTACGAGTTCTCTCCCAAAGGGGGCCGACCTCCTGCGGAGAACCGCACCGTCTTCACCTGCGTTCTGTTTGTGCTCAAGACTGGGATCGCCTGGGAAGACCTGCCACTGGAGCTGGGCTGTTCTTACAAGACCTGCTACCGGCGGCTTCGCCAATGGATCGATCTGGGAGTCCTGCAAGACATTCATCGCCACCTCCTCACGCAGCTCAACGCCGCTGGTCGCCTAGAACTGGCCGACGTGCTCATCGATGCTGGGTTGATTAAGTCCCCGCTGGGAGGACAAAAATCGGCCCGAATCCGACAGACCGCGGCCGCTGCGGCAGCAAGTCGCACCTGATGACCACTCACAACGGGATTCCATTGGCCAACACGCTCACTGCTGCCAATGTCCCTGATCTGAGACAACTTCTCCCGCTGGTGTTTCTGAAGTTTCCCAAGATTGGTGGCAAGCGAGGACGGCCACTGGACCGTCCCCGTAGCGTGATCGCGGACAAGGGCTACGACTGCCAGACCACCCGTGATCTTCTCGCCGTGGCCGGGATTGAAACGCACATCCCCAAGCGCGGAACGCGACAGGCCTCTTCTCTAGGCGGCAGCCGCTGGCCCGTTGAACGGACGATCGCCTGGCTCAAGCAGTTCCGTCGAATCCGGATTCGCTGGGACAGGCGGGAAGAGATTTTTCAGGCGTTTCATGACATCGCTAACTCACTGATCACCTGGCGATTCCTCAACGCCGATTAAGTTTTGTCCGCCGGCTCTAAATAGGAATCCAAGTGCTACTTGGTCACGGATCGGTCTGGTACATCAGTTCCGAGACGCCACCTGAAACCCGTCATGCTCTGTTAACTATTTCTGCTGGTGATCACGTCGGTGAAATTTAACGGAGGTCGGCGAGACCGGAGAAGGTGCAATTCGAGGAGAGCCAGCGACACCAACCAGCATCCCCACGCCACCAGGGAATCGAACCAGCTGGGGCCAAATTCAAAAACGGTCGCGGCTCCCGCAACCAGCCTCAAGAGAACTGCTGAGCAGAGCAATGTAAGATTGCGCAGCATCCAACAGCGGTGCAAAGCAAATTTTCGCTCCAGAGCTGTCCGCCAGCCTATAACCATGGTCAAACCCGTCAGAACTGCCAGCGTGGCAAAGCTAACACCGGCGACTGGTCCCGGTGCAGCGTAATGGGCCATCCATAATCCGCTCGGCGCCAAAACACAGATCACATTGACTGCCTGAATTCGTCCAAGCCGACGATGCCAGGCCGGAGAGTGCATGCGAAACCGTGTACTGATCAGCAACATACCCAGGACCAAAGAGACCGGACCAGAGAAAATGTGCAACCAGAATGCCCACTGACAGCCGTCGAAGAAATAGTCTTCACGCCCCCTGAGAAAGTCCGAATTGAAGTTCGGCGGAAAATAGACTCGATAAGTCAGAACAATGCTGACATTGACCTTGAGAATCAGCAGTCCCACAAGGGATGTCAAGATTCGCCACTGATTCCAAGTCTTGTTCATCAACGACAACTCATCCCGACGAAATCCCAAAACCCTCTAGCCCTGGATTCAAATCCGCATACCGCGGAGCACCAGTCAAGTTGAATTGGCCTTCGAAGCGGACCGCGCCCGCCGCAGTGAGAATACCTGACGAAAATTGAAAAGAGAAATGATTGAGTAGAGCGCCTTTCGTTCTGCTGTAAAGTCGCCATGAACTTCATGATTGCTGGCGCTAAAACTCGTGCACGAGCGCTGCATCACCGACAATCATTCTTCTGGAAGCAACTTCTATCTCCCTGCGAATCGCTCGCAAGTATGCCGCCCCCGACTCACATCAGTTCAGCCCCAGAAGTTCACGCTGGAACAATCCTTGTCCATCTGATTCTGCGTGCTGACCTGAACGTTACCTACCGAGGTGATATTGAGGTTGTCGATGTATCAGACTCTGTACGTGATCGCCTGTGGCAGACTACTCTGCCGCAATATTCGATGCTTGAAAAAGTTTGGCGGCGCCAGCGAACAAAGCTGAGTCGCGATCTGGCCTGAAAGGTGACGTAAAAAAATGCCAGCTACATGTCGGCACCCCGCTCCAGGCTGGCTATAACTTGAAACTCAGACAAGACGCTCCAAAATTGGGTCTCCTCCTGCTGTTGCCGGAAGGGATGCAATACGGCGGATTTGCTCCCGACATGACTACTCAGATCTCTTTTGTTCAGCTATGATCTGTGACCGCAGTTGCGATCGCTAGGTTTGTTGCATGCCGCCATGACAACCGATTCAAGGATTGCCCCTGCTGGTGTGCCAACAAGACAAATCGCGGGTGTAGCTCATTTGGCAGAGCGCTAGCTTCCCAAGCTGGAGGTAGCGAGTTCGAACCTCGTCACCCGCTCTTGTGTTCGTTTTCTGCTTGAAAGCGGATCAGATCTCACTAGAGAGCCTCCATTTCATGGAGGCTCTCTTCTTTTGTGTTCAGGTTTTGTGTTCAGGGAATTTTCGCACATTTGAACACACTTCTGCGAAGTTCCGCCTGCACGGACAACATGGGCCATGCTTCATCATCTATCCCTGCCGATCCTCAACTTCGAGTCCTTGATCATTCAAGTTGGCCCCCACTCATCCGACCAATCCTATGAGGCAAAAAAACCTTCATTTGCTCACTTATTGACATTGCGAAGGGCAACCGGGTTCCATCAGAGGCTTTCATTGACTGGGGGATAAATTGAGCGATCTTGCCAATTTTAGTCGCACTCAAGGCATCCCTCATTTCTTATACGAATAGTCAACATCCCCCCTGTATCCCCGATCATTTGCATGGTCTCTTGAATTGATTGCGCAGAAGAACTCATCGCAACTCATTCCCCACTAGGCACATCAGTTGCTACCAATCAGCGTCAATCGTTGACAATCCCTGCAACTGATGTCAAAACACCCACTTGACTTCCGCCAATTGACTTAGTTCCCACGAACTACTCTCCGGCGATCTTTCAATGGATCTACAGCATCATTAAAGCTGAAGTCAACTCGCATCAATTCCGCTTGATTCACCTTAGGACTGCAATAGATGAAGAGTTTGAGACGACACAAAGGATTCACTTTAATTGAGCTTCTTGTGGTGATCGCAATCATCGCAGTGCTCATCGCCCTTCTGCTCCCCGCAGTTCAACAAGCTCGTGAAGCCGCTCGACGATCCCAGTGCAAGAACAACATCAAGCAGCTCGGATTGGCTCTTCACAACTATCACGACACGTTCAATGTCTTCCCATACGCTGCCGCCAACGATGGCTTCGCCAACTGGGGAGCGAGCCCAACGAAAAACGCCAAGGGGTTCGTTTCGTTGCTTCCATATTTCGATCAGCAGGCATTGTTTAACCAGTACAACCACGACTTCGCTTACGGAACGCATAACCAAGGGGGCGGAACAATCGCCGGTGGAACAGATCCCGCCACCAATACAAACCTGAACCTGAGCAAGAACATTCTTTCCGTCCTTCTCTGCCCATCGGACGCTGGAAGCCCGACTGAAGCGGACGGATCTGGATTCTATGGCTGCGGAGTTGTTGGATCTGCTCGTTCCAGCTACCAATTCAGCGTTCGACTGGATGGTTGGATCTCGGACACGACCAACCAACTCTGGTCACGTGAACCCGCTGCCGAGCGCGCAATGTTCGGAATGAACTCAAACAGCCGAATTCGCGATGTCACCGACGGCACAAGCAACTCCGTCGCGTTCTCAGAGACAACCCTTGAAGTGTATGACGGTAAGACCGGCAACTGGGCCTGCTCGTCCCATGTTGGAGTCGGTGTCAACTTCGGAGGCGATGAAGGGATCAGCAACTGGCGATGTTGCTGGTGGACCAGTCCACCATGGATCTCCAACACTCCTAACACCAACGGTGCAAACAGTCGGCCAGGTAGCGGACACGTTGGCGGATGCCATGTCCTGCTAGGCGATGGATCTGTTCGTTTCGTTTCGCAGAACATCGATCGCAACACTCGGATCTACTTGTCTCGAATTGCCGATGGACAGGTTCTCGGAGAATTCTAAGCCGACCAGACCCTTCACAGCAGAAACGTGAGAGGGCTGGCTGCGAACTTCAACCGCAGCCAGCCCTCTTCTCATTTTCAGTCACACCGATGCGTTTACAGGCAGCCGATTGGTTCGTCTGCAAATTGTTTTCGCGTTCTACAATGCCCTATTTTACCGCTCGTTGCCGTACTATTCGGCAATGCATCCGATAGAGACACGCTGAAGTTATCGATCACCCGCAAGACACCTCTCAACTGTTTGCCAAATTCAAACATCCATATACAACGTGCAATCTCGGCAAATCTCCATCAATTCTGGCACATGAATTGCATTGGCTGGCCCACTAGTGCTCCCACAACCCATTTGAATATACAATAAGCAAAAGCAATCTATTCGCAATCAAAGTACTTGCGAGCCGCCAAATATTCAATCACACTCATATCTCGTCGCATAAGCATTTCCTGAAGTTTATAGTTCGCGTTTTCGGTGTTCGGTTCTTTCTTATCTCTCTTTTTGAGGAGTCGGCAGTGATGAAAGTGTGCTCAAGGCGAAACCAAGGATTTACTCTGATTGAGTTACTAGTGGTGATTGCCATCATCGCGGTGCTCATCGCTTTACTCCTCCCAGCTGTCCAACAAGCGCGTGAGGCAGCGAGACGGTCACAATGCAAGAACAACATCAAGCAGTTGGGCTTGGCACTGCACAACTACCACGACACTTTCAACGTGTTCCCATTCGCAGCAGCTAACGATGGATACGCGAATTGGGGTGCGAATCCAACGAAGAACACAAAAGGCTTTGTCGCTCTACTTCCTTACTTTGACCAGCAGGCACTCTTCAATCAGTTCAACCCGAACCTTGCCAACGGTATTTTCAACGTTGGCGGCGGCACAATTGCCGGAGGAACTGACCCAGCTTCGAACACCAACCTGAACCTCAGCAAAACAGTTCTCACGATGTTGCTCTGCCCATCGGATAGCGGATCCCAGACTGAGCCATGGGCAACTGACCATTATGGTTGCGGTGTCGCCAATTCCGCTCGTTCCAGCTATCAATTCAGCGTCAGGCATGAAGGCTGGCTGGCTGACCCTGTCGGTCACCTCTGGTCAAATGAGGCATCCACAGAGCGTGCTCTGTTCGGGCTGAATTCCAACAGCAAAATCCGTGATATGAAAGACGGGACGAGCAATACTGTCGCGTTCTCAGAGACTACTCTCGAAGTCGTGGACGGACGAACAGGAAACTGGGCGTGCAGCAACCACGTTGGACTCGGAGTCAACTTTGGATCAGCAGTCGGTATGAATAACTGGCGGTGCTGTGGATGGGCCAGTCCAGCCTGGGCATCAAACACCCCTGGCATCAACGGCGAACACAGCAAGCCTGGCAGCGCTCACACGGGTGGTTGCCACGTACTGCTCGGCGATGGCTCCGTCCGATTCGTTTCGCAAAATGTTGATTCCAACACCCGCGTTTATCTCTCACGAATCGCAGACGGTCAGGTTCTGGGTGAGTTCTAATCACCTCTAACAGCTCTCAGCGGCACAGCGCCACGCAGAATTACTCCCGCGACGTGAGTCAATTCTGCGTGGCCGATGGCTTTCAGGACACATTTCTAAAGCAAGACCTGTTGCACATCAGACAAGTGAATTCACGAACCACGTCCCAATTTCACACGTGATTGCAATGCGAGGCTTTCCCGAGCATCACGCATTTTTTTGATTGAAAGAATGGCGATTTTAACATGCTGACCCAGTTCTCGATTACCCGACCTACCCTACTGATTGCTCTCATCATGGCTGCTTCGGGTTGTGGTTCTTCGGTGCCGACTCCTGAAATCGTACCAGTGACGGGGACGATCAAAATTAATGGCGAAATTTCTCCACGAACAACCATCTACTTCAGACCGAAAGGCACGACCAAAGGGACAGGTGGATTTGGATCCTCGGGCGAAGATGGAACATTCAAGCTGTTCCACAACTCCGGCGGTGAAGGTGTTGAGCCAGGCGAGTACACAGTGGCCTTCTCCAAATTTGCGATGCCAGATGGAAGCGTTCCCCCAGCAGGGAAGTCTCCAATTGACACCGGCGCAAAAGAATCGCTGCCACGTAACCTGGTCAATCCAGACCCAATCTCGTCTCCCTACGTTGCCGTGGTCAAAGCAGACAAGAATGAACCATTCAATTTTGACCTGAAGGTCAAAGGTAAGAAGTAACGCCTCAGCCATCCGCGATCAGCAGAGAGATCCCGCCCAGCGATTGGCGGGATCTTTTTATTTGACGACCTCCCAGTGAACTCGACTCACGCCATAATCACACTCCGGAGAGCGCCACCAGCACCCCGTACCGTCCATCGGCTTGATAACGGTGAGCCAGCGATCTCGCTGCCCGGAGAGTGTGGCATACAGCAAAGCAAACGCTCCCACTCCCAGTCATTCCAGCGGCAATGACCTGCTCTTTTTCCAATTGCCCAAGTAACTCATCGATCTGAGGATTCAATTCTCTGGCAGCGGCCTGCAGATCATTGAATACTCCCCGAGCAATCCCTGCCATTCCCCCTTGCCGAAGAAACGCGCACACATCACTGGCGAATTCCGACTTCGACTCGCGAGGTTTTGATCCCCATTGTTTGAAAACTGATCCCGTGGAGAGTCCCGTTTCTGGCTTCACAAGAACGATCGGTAAAGGATGAGAAACTTCAATCGGCGAAATCTCTTCCCCGCGCCCCCGGCACAGGGCGGCAGGATGCGAATCGAGAAAGAAGTTCACATCACTCCCCAGCCTCGCAGCGACTCCGTGCAATTCCTCAGAAGTCAGGCTGAGTTCCCAGAGCCGATTGAGTGCGACGATCGCTGCCGCTGCGTCGCTGGACCCGCCTCCTAACCCGGCTTCACTGGGAATACGTTTCCACAGCGAAATCGAAGTGCCTGAGTGCGGATGGAACTCCTGCATCATCAGTCTGGCCGCTGTCACAACAAGATTGCGGTCATCGCTGGGAATTTCGGATGAATACTGGCTGCAGGAATGGCAGGCCAACTGGACAACGCCGACGTCAGCCGCAGAAAAGGCCAATGTGTCATGCACTCCGACGGAGAGCATGACCGTTTCGAGCTCGTGGTAGCCGTCTTCGCGTTTGCCGAGTACTGCCAACGACAGGTTGATCTTCGCAGGCGTCTCGACAAACAGCGATTCCCCCTGCCTCCAAAGACGCATTTTCAGACCTCATTTCAAAGCGAGACAGAACACGTCAGACCAGGCCTCAGGATGCAAGGAATTCCTGGAGCTTCGGAACCATGCGCTCGTGTGCATCTTCAAACACGTAATGCCCTGCATCTGGATAGCGAACGGTCTGGGCGTGTGGAAAGCGTTGCTCCCACTCATCGAGGAATTGGGTGGTGAAACACCAGTCCTTTTCCCCCCAGAAGAACAGTGTCGGATGATTCTTGAACTGAGCCAGTCCATTCTCCACATTGACCAACGTTTGGTAGGACGGATGCGAAGGAGCGAGTGGAATTTCTTCTACAAACCGACGTACTGCGATTCGGTTCGCCCAGTTGTCGTACGGAAGCAGGTAGCCCTTCTTCACAGTTGGCGTCATCCGCGCATGGTCTGCGACTGCCATCGTGATCGCTGCCCCGGCAAAGAGATTGAGCCCTTGCACCCCGAGCGCACCGAGAAGTGGAAGCCGGCAAAGGGCGATCCGTTTGGGGATGCGCTGTGATCGGAACGCTGCGGTGTTCATCATCACAAATCGACGATATCGGTCAGGGGCGGCGACGGCAGCCCCCATCCCGATGCAACCGCCCCAGTCATGGCCGATCAGGGTGATCTCTTTGAGATCAAGAAACTGAACAAGGTGGTTCAGGTTGTCGATATGCTGCCCGATTCGGTATTCGTAGTTTTGCGGCTTGTCGGACAACCCCATTCCGATGTGATCGACTGCGATACACCTGTACTGACTGGAGAGCCCTTTGATCATGTTGCGCCAGGCAAAACTCCATGTCGGGTTTCCGTGGACAAACAACAATGTCGGCCCCGTCCCCTCATCCACGTAGGAATAGCGTAATCCATCCAAATCGAGATGACGCGGGGTGAATGGATATTCACTTTTCAAATCAGCTGGGATGACAGGAGCGGACACGATATCTGTTGACTTTCCAGTTTCTGGTGGCGTTCAGCAAATCCTACTTTAGAAAGAGAATGCGATTTCAACCAGAAACCTGAACAGGAAGCTGTCATCGCCTGGGAAATTCGTTGTTCCGACACGCAATTTCCGGCCTACCCACCGATATCGGGCCCCCTCAGCCAATAAATCAGTTGGTCAATTGCCGCAGGACCGCCAAACTCGCATCCGCTGAAATTCAAAGACACACATTTGGAGCGGTTCAAAGGGAATCGCCCGCTTTCACCGGAGCAATTTCGACCTGATAACTGCCGGAATTGTTGGTAATTCCATTTCCGTGATCATTCACGCGAATCCAGAGTTCCCCGGAGGTCGGTGCGATCCAAGTCAATTCCTGACCAATTTTGAATGTGCTGAAGCTTGAATTCGTATGGAATGCGTCTGCTGTCGCATCGTGATCCGGGAGGAGTCCCCCCATCAACAGCCCGATGGGACTTCCACAAGCGAATTCGATTGAGATGCCATCAGGGCCGCTTTCCCACGCACGCGTTGTTTCATCGAGGACAACCTGACCGGTCGCAGTGAAACGGACGGTCTCTCCCGCCGTCACTCGTAATCCGCTCGAACGCCACGATGATCTCGCCGGAACTTCCAGCTGTTCCGGTGTCGACAGCGTCTTCAATGGCTCAGCCGACGTTTCAAATGCATTCGCCACACCATCCATGCCGTAGCAAAGTCGCTTAATATATTCCGACCACTCGGCAGCAAGCAGAGGTGCGTCCGCCTGAAACTGCGCATTGAAGTACTCGGCAAGAGCCCTTCCCTCCAGATGCTGACCAAGCCCCTGAAATCGCTTCTGGTATCGGGGATGATCTTCCAAAAATTTGCAGAGCGCCCAACTGTACGCATACGGGACTGCGTTGGGTCCATTCCATTCTGACAGCTCGAAATCCCAGAGCTTCGACAATGAGATCGGACGTTGCTGCACAATCTCCCGCTGGATCAGCTCGATACGGCCGAGCCCCGAGAATGGCTCCGGACCATCAGGCATGACCCCAAAATGCACTCCACCATCTGGCTGCAAGTGATGGGTCCCGAAAAATTCCGCCATCCCTTCGAGGTACCACCGTGAAGGATAAGTCTGCAAATTGATTGTCATGAAACAGTGAGTCGCTTCATGGATCATCAGATGTCGACGGTAATAGTCGCTGTTCATCTTGTTCATCCAGAATTCCTGACCGATATGCCGCCCGAAGCGGAACATCGGAGGACCTTCCGGAAGCATCCCGGCAGCCACAAAGCGGGACGGATCATCGATCAGAAATCCGGTGATCTGAAATTCGGTTCCTTCGCGGTCCGGCGGAAGTTCGCCGAAGTATTCAACCCAGCGTTCATACACTTGATCGATGATCGCAGGCAGAGTCGCTGCCTCCTGCGGATCAATATCCGTGTACAGCACGAGTCGCTTCGAAGCGTATTTCCGAATTCCAAATTCCTCGGCCCGGACATCATCCCGAATCGGCCTGGAGTCTGAAGGGCGGTACACTTTCTGAAGCGTCACCGCTTGGTCCGGGGCATCCAGTTCCTCCATCAGCTCGTCGATTTGCTCTTCCGACGGTGGAGTCGGAGCAGGTTCGCGAACAACTGGTTGCTGAGCCGGCAACGAAGAGGGCTCCCGCAACTGAGATGGAGCTGCGGGAGCCGACTGTTCCATTGCCGTCTCTTTTAAATCTTCTTGCGGGCCGCATCCCATGCAAAGCACGAAGAAGAGGACGACACTCATCATCGTGCGTAGAGGTCGATCCGTCGCAAAAAATTTCATGTCAGGCCAGCCGAAGAGATCTGAACAAGTCTCGCATCGTTCCGTGCCGACTCAAGGCAAGCGTCGAGAACGATTTGAGTCTTCAGGGAAATCTCAGGCCAGTATGCATCAAGCCGACCGCTCAGCACAATATCAGCGAAGTTGCGGAAGAGCTTCGACTCCTGAGAATTTGGAGTGTTGTTGCTGAATTCCCGCACTGCCACCCGTCGGCTGTAGTTCTCCATGTCGAACTGGGAACCAGAAATGTTGAAGTCACTTTGTGAGACATTGAAGGCAACTTCGTTTCCGTAGTTGGGAAGCACGAAGTCTGCCACCTGGAGGTTCCCTTTAGTCCCGCTGACATGAACAAACTGCTGATGATTATTCAGAAACGAGCAGTAAAATCCCGCTGAAACTCCCCCTTCGAACAGGAGTTCTGAAGAGACTTCCATCGGAACTGCAGTCGGACTATCAGCACGTCCCCGCTGTGCGAGCATCCGTGAACTCACCTGAGTTGGCATCTGGAAATTCATGGTCCAGAGCGCAAACCTGATCAGATACCAGCCGAGGTCCCCAAGTGACCCCTGCGGCTCGAGTTCGCTGCTCATGCGAATGTTGCTGGTGAGAAAGTCCTCCGGAGCGAGGAAGCTGAACTGGCCGGCAATTCTGCGAATCTCACCGATACTGGTGCCATCGTCGAGTACTTTGCGGAGTTCCTGCATCCTTTGAGAATGCATGTACATGACGCCGTCCATGAACTGGACATTGTTCTTCTGACAGGCGTCAATCATTTTCTTGAGCTGAGCGGCATCAATTGCACACGGCTTTTCGCACATGACGTGCTTCCCCGCGTTCGCAGCTTTGATCACCCATTCCGCGCGGAGCCCCGTCGGCAACGGAATGTAAACTGCGTCAACATCTTTTCTCGCCAGCAGTGCCTCGTAGTCGTTCGCTGTCGGGACGATATCAAAAGGAACCTGTGCCTGCAGTTGGGAGATAAATTGCCCCGCTCGATCAGCACTACGGCTTGCCACGCCGACGACGATCCCGTTGCCGGAATTGCGAATCGCTGCCCAGTTCTTCTGCGCGATGCCTGCTGTTCCGAGAATTCCCCAACGACAAAGCTTGCTCATCTCAATTCAATCCCAAAGGTTTTCCGACTGCACAGCCTTATTTTGACAACGATGTTAAAAAAAGATATCGCTCTCACATCAATTTTCGCCAAGACTTTGTATTTTAGCGGAATTTCAGTCATTTGTGTGCGCCTCACTGCACGCAAGCGATTCAACGTTTGACTTCCAACTTCCTTAATTCGCTTGTTGATAGCACGTGTGATGTTTCGGATAAAAGGATAAAGATTGTCAGAACCGACCATCAAAGTCGTACAACACTCTGCATAAGGATCGCTCGATGGATGATATTTTCTGGAGAACCAAACGTCTCGCTGCAGGAGTCGCCATCTCGGCACTGTTAGGCGTCTTTTGTCCCTGCAGCGACATCCGCGCGCAAGATGCTTCGACAGATCGTGCAGGTGAACTGAAGGAATTAGCAGCGGAGGTCAAATCTCGATTCCCTGCCACCACTCTCTTTCGCAATGGGGAAAACGGATACAACTATTTCCGAATCCCAGCGATCGTCTGTTCAACAAAAGGGACACTTCTCGCTTTCTGCGAAGCTCGACAAGGAGGAGACGCCAGCACCATCGACCTCGTTCTCCGCCGCTCGATGGACAATGGCCAGTCATGGGAAGATTTACAGGTCATCCAGAATCACAAGGATTACGCTGACTTTCTGGGCCCGGAAGTGAAAGAGATTTCGCTGAACAATCCCAGCCCGGTCGTCGACACCATCTCGAGCGAACACGCAGGGCGAATCAACCTCATCTATAACGTCGAAAACCAGTTCATCTTCCACATTTCAAGCGACGATGACGGCCTCACATGGTCTCCACCGAAAAACATCTCTTCTGGCCTGATCAATGAGGGTTGGGGATGGATTGCCTGTGGTCCGGGACACGCCATTCAGCTTCAGTCTGGCCCGAAACGTGGCCGACTCCTCGTTGCCACAGATCACCGCATCGGTGATGGGGGACATGACCGAGGCCCTCTCGGAATCCACACACTCTTCAGCGATGATTTTGGAAACACCTGGCAACTCGGTGCTCTGGATGAAACTTATGACGACGAGTTCAACGCGAATGAAAATCTCGTAGCAGAACTGCGCGATGGCTTGCTGTACTTCACAGTCCGGGATGAGGGGGGAAATTCGCCCGGAAATCGTGGCGAAGCATGGAGCGATGATGCCGGTGAAAGTTACCGGGAACACAAGGAGGGGCGATACCGATACGTCACACCCTCCTCCCCGGTACTCGACACTCCGATCGTTCAGTCTGGCTTGCTGGGAATTCAAGGTGCCGATGAAACTGGAAAAGATGACCTACTGATTTTCTCAGGACCAGATTTGAATGGCCCTTCTGGTGGGGGGCGGGTCGATTTGCGTATCCGTTTCAGCCAGGACAACGCAAAAACTTGGCAGGATGGACCGCTGATCCACGTTGGACCTGCCGCGTATAGCGATCTCACGCCGATTCAGCAGGATGAAACGACGATTGGCATTCTCTTTGAAGCCGGTGTTACAAAGGGGAAACACCATGACGGAATTGACTTCGTCCTCTTCCCACTCGAACGATTGAGTTCCGGCAACGAGCAATAAGACTGCCTGAGATTTCAAGTCGAGAATCAGTTGTCCCCCTGCTCTTCGGATGCTCCATTCAACGAAAAAGGTCGGAAGTCATTACTGGCTTCCGACCTTTTTGTTTTATCACAGACTCGTGCAATGGATCACGTGCCTGTCTGTCAACGAGGAGACCTTAGTACAGGTCGCCGTCGTGGCTATGTCCGCCAGCAGACTTCTTCTTCTCTGGCTTCTCAGCGATGAGTGCATCGCTTGTGAGGAGAAGAGTTGCAACGCTGGAAGAGTTGAGCAGAGCAGTACGAGTCACCTTCACTGGATCGATGACACCGGCCTTGACCATGTCTTCGTAAGTGTCAGTTGCTGCGTTGTACCCTTCGTTACCGCTTCTCTCGGAAACGCGATCGCAAATCACAGCACCATCAACGCCTGCGTTGTTGGCGATCTGTGTCAGCGGTGCACGGCAGGCTCGCTTGATGATGTTGAATCCAACTTCTTCATCGTGAGTGAGCTTACCTGGTTCGACAGCAGTCGAAGCGCGGAGAAGAGCGACCCCACCACCTGGAAGAATACCTTCTTCCACAGCAGCGCGAGTTGCGTGCAGAGCGTCTTCGACGCGTGCCTTCTTCTCTTTCATTTCGGATTCGGTAGCGGCACCGACGTTGACCTGTGCAACACCACCAGACAACTTGGCGATACGCTCTTCGAGCTTCTCACGATCGTAGTCGCTGGTCGCGTTATCAGCTTCACGCTTGATCTGTTCGATTCGGCTCTTGATATCAGCAGTCTTGCCGGCACCTTCGATCAGCGTTGTGTTGTCTTTGTCGATCACAACCTTCTTGACGCGGCCAAGGTCCGACAACTGAAGATTGTCGAGCTTGATGCCGAGGTCTTCAAACACGGCCTGTCCGCCGGTCATGATTGCAATGTCCTGCAACATGGCCTTACGGCGATCGCCGTAACCTGGAGCTTTCACAGCAGCGATCTTGAAAGTACCGCGGAGCTTGTTGATCACGAGAGTCGCGAGGGCCTCCCCTTCGACGTCTTCAGCGATGATCAGCAGTGGCTTGCCGGAGTTCACAACTTTTTCGAGGACAGGAACGAGGTCCTTGATGTTGCTGATCTTCTTCTCGTGAATGAGGACGTATGCGTCTTCGAGAAGAACTTCCATTCCCTGTGCATCGGTCACAAAGTATGGAGACAGGTAACCGCGATCGAACTGCATCCCTTCGACGACTTCGAAGTCTGTCTGCAGCGACTTACCTTCTTCAACAGTGATCACGCCGTCTTTACCAACAGCTTCCATCGCGTCTGCGAGGATCTTGCCGATGGTGTCGTCTCCGTTGGAAGCAACTGTTCCAACTTGAGCGATGGCTTTCTTGTCGCGGCAAGGAATCGCCATTTCCTTGAGTTTTTCGATGATCGCGGTGACAGCTTTGTCCATTCCGCGTTTCATTTCCAACGGGCTGACACCTGCAACGACGGACTTGAGACCTTCGTTGTAGATGGCTTCAGCCATGATGGTCGCTGTCGTGGTTCCATCGCCAGCGATGTCGCTGGTCTTGCTGGCCACTTCGCGGACCATACGTGCGCCCATGTCTTCGAACTTGTCAGAGAGTTCGATTTCACGCGCCACGGAAACACCGTCTT
The DNA here is from genome assembly GCF_051466335.1 of Planctomicrobium mucosum. Taxonomy (NCBI): domain Bacteria; kingdom Pseudomonadati; phylum Planctomycetota; class Planctomycetia; order Planctomycetales; family Planctomycetaceae; genus Planctomicrobium; species Planctomicrobium mucosum. Next base: position 3,303,568 of record NZ_CP195793.1, read on the forward strand.
TAGTGACGGTTGGAGAGCCGAAGCTCTTTTCAATGATGACGTTTCGCCCTTTAGGGCCGAGGGTGACGCGAACCGCCTTGGCGAGCTTGCTGACGCCACGACGCATCGCTTCTTGTGCTTCCTGGTCGAAAGCAATCATTTTGGCCATGGAATATCTCCGTAGAGGTGTTTTGGTGGTGCTTCACGCGATGAACGCGAGATTGTCTTCATGGCTCAACGGTGGCAAATTCGATGCACACCGATGACGAAGACGGATGGTTCAGTAGGTGCAGAGAATGTCGCTCTCACGGAGGAGGAGGTATTCCTCATCACCGATCTTGATCTCATCACCGGCGTAAGAAGAGAAGATCACTTTATCCCCTTCTTTGACGGTCAAAGGCAACTTCTTGCCATCACTCTTTGTGTGGCCATCGCCAACAGCAATGACTTCTCCACGCTGTGGCTTATCTTTCGCTGAATCCGGGAGAACAATTCCTCCAGCTGTCGTGGATTCTGCTGCCTGACGCTTGAGAACGACTTTGTCTCCGAGCGGAACGATTCGTGAACCGCTTTTGGCCTTCTTCGCCATGAATAATGACTCCTCACACCGATAGTTTGTCAGTCCCAGCCGTCCGCCTGCCACGCATGCAGGACAGTCACACATGCGGCTCAAGGCGCTTCAGTGCAGCTGCACCCGACCGGAAGTTTGAACATGCTTACTACAAACGCTGTGCCAACACTCTACAGAACTCCTATCCGACCACCACAAATAGAGTTAAGTCAAACACACACCTGAGACAACCGCAGCTTTTGGCGGACATTCCTGAATGCTCTCGTCCTTCAACCGCCAATGTGGCAGGAGGTCTTGCGGGGTCACGAAGTGCAACTTCCGGTCCCGAAGCACAGCATTGAGAGACGCGTCACATCACTCATTGGCGATATGACGCCCTGAGAGATGGGCAGATTTTAAGAGGAGGAATTTTCTCTTCGCCAACTGGCCCCAAGCACAATGGCAGTATGCTGAAGACAAAGATCTCTCGGCACCAAACGACGCCACGGAAAGTTGAACACGCCCTCGCTTACCAAGCGTGTGGGCAAAAATGAGTGCGTACTCCGACCGTATATCGAATCCGATTGAAGCTTACAGAAGGATCCCGCTGACTCGGGTTCAGAGAACGACAAGCTCGGGCTCGTGCTGGCGCACTTCGGATTTTCGAGCAGACATAGGAATTTCATCTTCGAAATCATCGTCCTGCTCAACGAATTCGAAGCTGAAGTCCCCTCGCTGGACCCGGTCGAGCACCGCTCGACCGTCTGATGAGACTCGGTAACTCAAGCCGCTCTGCCCTACCTCAAATTCAAACTTCAGCCAGCCTAAAGCGATCAACTGACCGTGAATTGCCGACAAATCGGAGGATTGAACCCCTTCCACGGCCTCGACCCTGTCAGACCAATGAGTCCCGCCCTCCCCTTCTGGTCGGACGGGAGCATTCTTCGCATCGTCCAAATACGCCTGAAGCACGAGTTGCCAGGCGGGGTTAGTCGAGAGCATTTGTAGATCGAATGAGTCCATGACCGCTGATATCGGGAGTCGAATCACCAGGACTGGAAAATGGAATCTGCAATCGAGACGACCGGCATAATTGGAATCGTACTTTCAATCCAATTCTCACAATCCGTAAATGCAGAACTGGAATGCGTGCGGGATTTGAAAACGTGACTATAATCCCGCCATGCTTAAACATGGCTTTCTCGGCTTCGATGCCTCGTTCATGATGGACTTCGTGGTGATCGCACTCATCGCGATCGTCCCTGTCATTTTATATAGCCTGTTTGTCGTCAAAGTTCAGCGGAACTTTTTGCTTCATCGGAATCTGCAAATTGTTCTGGGGACGATCCTCTTGGTAGCAGTCGCTGCCTTTGAAATGGATACTCAAGTCATTCATGGCGGATGGCTGAACATCGTGAACAAAAATGCCGAAACCCCGAGACTCGCGGGAGAAGAACTGCTTGCGGTCAAGAAAGTGGTTTACATCCACCTGATCTTCGCGATCACGACTCCCTTCCTCTGGATCGCGACCCTCACGCATGCCCTGATGTATTTTCCGCGGATTCCATTTCCCGGTCCAGCGAGCCGACGCCACAAAGCGCTCGGGTGGCTGTCGACAATCGATCTCGTGCTGACATCGGTGACGGGGATCTGGTTTTACTACGTCGCGTTTGTCCAAACCTTAAATTAAAAACGCGCCGTCAGGAATCACTCTTCGGCAGAGGTGCGATCAGCTTGTCTGGACGTTCAAAGTGCTCGACAGGAACGGCCGCCTTCAGCTTCGAGAGCACGTATTGCTTGTGATTCGCCACGTCCTGCTCGGAAATTCCAAGTTGCGATGCCACGTGTTTGTTTGGCATCCCGACAACAAAAATGAGTTCCGCGCATTTCATGCGTTCAAACTCCCCGCGGGTGTACCAGCTTCGAATCAGATCTCGAAGTATCGTTGCGATTTGCTGCTGTTCCTGATCTCGCTGTTCGCGGCTCCTTGCCAAACTGGAAGCCATTCGCATTCGCCCCGCAGGCTCCCCCCCCTGATCGTCAGAAATATCGGAGAACTTGGGACGACGCCCCCGGCGACGCAGCGCATCAGTGATTTTGTGAGCCGCAATCGCAAATAGAAATGACTCGAGTGGAGTCGAATCCTGATAATTCGGCAGCGCGGTCAGGAAGCCGATAAAAGTCTCCTGAACGAGGTCTTCCGCCAAAGTGGCATCAGAAAGTCGACTTTGCACGAATGCCTGCAATCGGCCTTCGTATTCAGCGATGCAATCCCTCCACGCAGCTTCATCCCCTTGCCGAATTCGCCGGACGAGTTCGCGATCAACAATTGTGGAAGGGATCGACATTCAGTTCATTTCGATCTGACAGAAGCAATCACCGGAGATGAATTCAATTGAACATGAATGAGAGATTGGCCCCGCGATTCCGCGATTCCCCTTCAATCTCCCGCCCGACTCAACCTCATCTACACCGGCGAAACGTCTGCTTTGACTCGCTTCGCCTTCTCTGAAACGGAATTCGGGACCATCTCGATCAATTTTTGAATCACTTGATCCGGATTGATGTTATCGCTGTCGGCCTGGAACGTCGTCAAAATGCGGTGACGCAGCACAGGGGCAGCGACGGACTTCACATCGTCAATTGTGACATGAAACCGCCCTTCGAGGATCGCGCGAGCCTTCGCACCCAGAATGAGATACTGCCCCGCGCGTGGACCCGCTCCCCAGGAAAGGTATTTCTTGACAAAGGAGGTCGCATCCTCTTCGTTTGGACGAGTCGCTCGAACAAGATCGCGTGCGTAGACGAAAACGTGATCCGCAACCGGAACCCGCCGAACGACTTCCTGCAGTGCGATGATCTGGGCTCCAGTCAGCACAGGTTTCAAATCCGGTTCCGAGTTCCCAGTTGTCTGCTTGAGAATTCGTAATTCTTCATCTGCTGTTGGATAACGAACAACAGTGTTGAACATGAAGCGGTCTAGCTGCGCTTCGGGAAGTGGATAGGTTCCTTCCTGCTCAATCGGGTTTTGAGTTGCGAGTACGAAGAATGGGCTCGGAAGCCGGTACGTATTCGAACCCACGGTCACGTGACGTTCCTGCATCGCTTCCAGCAACGCAGCCTGTGTTTTCGGCGGCGTTCGGTTGATCTCATCGGACAGCAGCACATGTGTGAACAACGGCCCCTGCATGAACTGAAACGCTTTCCGACCTGTTTCTGGATCGTCCTGCAGAACATCTGTTCCAGTGATATCCGATGGCATCAAGTCGGGAGTGAACTGGATTCGCCGAAATGAGAGCTGCAGAATTCGAGCGACGGTGCTGACCAGCAGCGTTTTCGCGAGTCCCGGGACTCCCACCAAAAGACAGTGCCCGCGGCTGAAGAGCGCAATCAGAAGCTGATCAACGACTTCATCCTGACCAATGACTACTTTGCCAATCTCTTCTTTCAGCCGGGCGTAGGCATTCCCTAACCCTTTAATGGCTTGGGCTTCGAGTTCTGTCAGGTCTTTAGTTGACGGGTCACTCACGTTGATACCATCCAATTGCAATTCGAAAGAGACCGGGTTCACAGCATCTGCTTCACTATAAATCAAAATCGCTCTGATTGCACAGCACGGCCAATTGATCACCCCAAGGACCGACGACGCTCTGAATGTCAAATGTCCATAGATGCGAAATCACATACAACAACTCGTATTTTTTGAATCAGTCGACAATCTCCAAACTCAGCAAAAAAACTTCGCATTCCAGCGAATCCTCGTGCATGATGAATGGAGCCTGTAGCGCAACAGAAGGTGAAACGGAATTCACCGCAGATCTCTTCTTTCTGACGATCCGCTTCATCCACTTGTCAGCCCCCTGATAGAAAGCAGCTGTATTGACCGTGTGATCGATGAAACGGGTGACGCTTCAATTGGAACGGAGTCAACCGAATGTTTCGTATTGCTTTGGGCTTGGGCAGCCTTCTCATTGAATTTATTAGTCTCTGCACTCACGGAGCGATGATGGCCTCAATGCTGGGGGTCAGTATTGTAATCGGTGCGATCCACTTCTTGTTCGACTCTCGCCTGCTCGACTGGATCACAAACAAAGTCACCGGATTCGATCTTCCAGAGACACTCCAATCCGATAACAGACTTGCTCCGGAGAAGGAACGCTCGCTGCGGGATTATTGATTTCTCACCAGAAACGGGGTCAGCACTCTACCGCAGGTCCTTCCCACTCCCTGCCGATCAACCGTTCTGACACACGGGAGATTTTTGATCTCTTGATATCTGATACAGTCCCTGAAGATCATCGCGAACCTCTCCTTTCATCGAGCTTCGCAATGGATCTTCAATGGAACTGTTTTCGTCTCTTCCGGGAGTGGGCAATGTCGCCAATCAGTCGCCGTCGTTTTCTTCAAGCGAGTGCCAGCCTCAGCACAGCATCACTCATCCCCTATTCAATTGGGTTCGCAGCGACCACTCCAGAATCAGACTCACGTCAAGAGGACGAGATGTCTGGATGTCCCGTCTCCGGGATCATCGATACGCACACGCATTTTTTTGATCCGACTCGACCAGAAGGAGTTCCCTTTCCGCATCCCAATGACAAAATCCTCTATCACCGCACTATTCCCGAGGACTTTATCAAAATCACCCAGCCCTACGGGGTGACCGGAACGGTCGTCGTTGAAGCCAGTCCGTGGATCGAAGACAACCAATGGCTCCTCGATCTGGCTGAAGAGAACCCTGTGATTCTCGGAATCGTCGGAAGTCTGGACCCGACTCATGAAGACTTCCTGAAGCATGTCGCCCGCTTCCAGAAAAACCGGTACTTCAAAGGAATCCGCTTTCATTTTCCTGAGGACTCAGTCAAGAATTACCCCATGCTGATTGAGAACGTGCGAGAGTACGCCGCGACTGGATTACTGGTGGAATTCAACGGTGGAGTTTCCCGCTTCGCAAACATTCTCGAACTGAAAGAGATTGTTCCTGAACTCAAGGTTGTCATCGATCACCTACCGATCAACCAGAACGAATCTGGCGACCACTTAAGAGCAGAGGCACAACTGAAAGTCCTCGCCGAGTACTCGAACGTCTTTGGAAAAGTCTCGTTCGTCCTTCAAAAACGCCAGGCGGATGATGAAATCAGACTTGCCGACCACATTGAACGCCTCGACTTTGTGTTTGAAACGTTCGGAAGAAAGCGTGTGATGTATGGCAGCAACTGGCCGGTCAGCAATGTGTTCGTCACTTACGGGGCAGTGATCAACACGATCAAACAATATCTGTCGATGCGTCCCGCTGAGGAATCCGAATTGTTCTTTTCTGGAAACGCCCAACAGATTTACGGCCTTTTACCCCGTAATTGAGTGCTGCGCAGCGATTGAAATCACTGAAGATGAAAGATGGAACCGGGTGGATCTACTTCGAGTTTTCCCAATGGTCGGGCCCAAAACAAATATTCTCACCAGTTTCTGTCAAGTTTTTCCGGTAATGAGTTGAAAAGAGACTTTCCTTTCAGGCCTTCAACCGATATCTTTCTCGGCTCCACAAATTTAACTGTGAGCGGCGTTACACAGCCGATTTTTTGAAATTCCCAGAGGTTGTCATGGCCAAAACTCAACGCAAACTGAAAAAAGCCAATCATGGCGCACGCCCAGCGAGCTCAAAGGCTCGTCGTATCAAACGCGCTGGAATCAAGACATAATGTGATTCCCTGCTCGCAGATGCTTGGCGCCATTGATCGCCCCAGCTCTCTGCGACACGCAGAACTTGCATTCTGAAGACTCAAGGACGCTCTCAAGGCGTCCTTTTTTTACTGAGCAGGGTTTAGCCCTGAAACAGGCCGCAGCGTCTCGCTGCTCCAGCCCTGCATCCAGTCGGTTTGAGGCACCCACACCGCTCGGCATCGCGTGCGCCCATGTCACATTCCACCGTGATCGACGATCTCAAACGCTGGGGCCCCGAATCAGTCGCGGAACCGCTCTCTCCTGCAGACTCTGAACGCTACTGCCGAAAACTGGCGACTTCACATTACGAGAACTTCCCTGTCGCCAGTCTGTTTCTTCCTCGTAAGCTGCACCAGCACTTCTATAACGTTTACGCCTATTGCCGCTGGGCAGATGATCTTGGAGACGAGACGGGTGACCCTTCGTATTCCCTCAAACTCCTTCACTGGTGGAACGAGCAGCTCGAGGATTGCTACAACGGAAAGGCCACTCATCCTGTCTTTGTGGCACTCAGGCCGACCATCGAGAAGTTCTCAATCCCGATCACTCCGTTTGCAGATCTGATCTCAGCTTTCGTTCAGGACCAGGTCGTCCGTGAGTACGACACGCAGGGGCAGCTTCTGGATTACTGCCGTCGAAGTGCCAACCCTGTTGGCCGGATCATTTTAAAGCTGGGGGACGTTTCCAACGAGCTGACAGACAGCCTGTCTGATTCGATCTGCACCGGATTGCAACTCGCGAACTTCTGGCAAGATGTCTCCCGCGACTTCCAAATCGGGAGAGTTTATCTCCCGTCTGACGTGAGGTCAGCGTTTAATTACAGCGACGAAGACCTCCACGAGCGTCGTACGACTCCGGAATTCATCGAGTTAATGAAGCATCAAGTCCATGAAGCAGAAACCTTGCTTGCGGACGGGCGAAAGTTGCTTTCGCATCTACCGGGGAGACTCAAGCTCGATATCGACCTCATCTCTCGCGGTGGCTTATTGATGCTCAATGCCATTCGCGAGATTGACTACCGAGTTTGGGAGACGCGTCCAGTGGTCACGAAATCTCAACTGGCGTTCGCGGGGATCAAGACGCTGCTGCGAATTCCGTAGAAATCCACCGGGATTTTCTGTCTCATCCTGGAACAGCACGCAGTCAGCTCCATACCAGCTCATTTCCCCCTGCTCATCAATTGGTCGGTCCCAATTTGAGCATACGCGTGAGGCACGATCTCTAAAGACTCTGCGATAAATCTCCGCACACCTCCCGCACTCATCAACAGCGGCCCCTACTCCCAAAAACTGGACTTCACCGTGGGTGCAGTTGGACAATCACCCAGCCACTTTCCAGGTGATTCTGACCATTGTGGTAGTGACTTCGTACGAGTTCCTCATTGGGTCCGACAACCGGCGTCTCCACGAACGATCACACGATCGATCCGGAAAAATCAAACCACTAGATGTAGTGCCCTAATTTGAATGGCAATTTGGGAAGTTCGAGCTGACCTTAATCCACTCAGAGTCAGAAAATGGCGGTGGTCAAGGGAAAATGAGCGGACTTTTCCGAGAACGCATTCAAAAAAAACACTTTGCCGTCACGTCCCGATTCGACACAACACAATGAGTCCACGACACTTACAATTCGCACAAACAACCTCCTGCCTCGTATCTCAGCAAAATACATCTGATTGGTTTAACCGTTATGAAGCATCCTGCAAAATTCATGAAAGTCGTAAAGCCAAATGGAGCCATTGTGTTTGGATGATTTCGCGTCTCAAATCGAAAACGCATGCAAGGAAGCCGATTGACAATGTCTCGTCGTCGTTTATAGTCGCTGAATCAAGTCGTCACCACATCTAGCGACAACACCAGACGCAAACACAACCAATTGTGCAAACACATCGAATTCAGCTGCGAATTCGATCTTTCTATCAATACGAATTTTCGTTTTGAACTTCTGATTCAATCGTCCATGAAATTCCCCTTTCGTGGATGCTGCTGCGCGCTGTGTATTGGACGTTGAGAGGTGCCACGTCGAGCTTGATTGGAGGAACGCTGTCGCCGATGTCAGCATGAGTTTGTGGGAACTCTTCCTCGACAGTGTTTGAAAGAATGGATGAATAAAGTCATCAGGAGCCGTGCACGATGCACACTTCAAAGGGAATTGCATTGAATCAGATTTCTTCCGGGTCCGTAGCCGCCTCCCCATTGCACGTTGACCCATACTTCTGCCCGGTTGGAATTGATCCATTCGACACCGTGGAGTGGGAGCCACGCACAGCTCAGATTAAAGACGAAGTGGGCAAAGTCCTCTTCGAACAGACTGACTGCCAGATTCCCAAGAACTGGTCACCACTCGCGACGAACGTGGTCGTGTCCAAATACTTCTATGGCGAGCCAAACACTGCCGAACGCGAAACGAGTGTTCAGCAGGTGATTTATCGCGTCGCCCGCACAATCGCCGACTGGGGAACAGAAGACGGCTACTTCGAAACACCTGAAGATGGCGAAAACTTCTACCGTGAACTGGCCTGGCTGTGCCTGCACCAGCACGGAGCATTCAACTCGCCGGTTTGGTTCAACGTTGGATTGCACACTCAGTACGGAATCAAAGGGTCTCAAGGGAACTACCACTACAATCCCAAGACCAAAAAGATTGAACGTCCTGCGACGCCTTACGAATACCCGCAAGCGAGTGCCTGCTTCATTCAATCCGTCGACGACACGATGGAAGGAATCATGGAGCTTGCAACATCAGAAGCAATGCTCTTCAAGTTCGGCTCGGGAACAGGAACCGACCTGTCGACGATTCGTAGCTCTCGCGAAAAGCTCTCTGGTGGGGGAACTCCATCAGGTCCGCTCTCGTTCATGCGGGTTTACGACCAGATCGCTGCTGTCGTGAAGTCGGGTGGAAAGACCCGCCGTGCTGCCAAGATGCAGTCCCTGAAAGACTGGCATCCGGACATCATGGACTTCATTCAGTGCAAAACCAAAGAAGAGAAGAAAGCTCATACTCTCATCGCAAGCGGTGAGTATGACTCCAACTTCAATGGCGAAGCGTACTCCTCGATCATGTTCCAGAATGCGAACCTCTCGGTCCGCCTTTCGGACGAGTTCATGCGCGCTCTGGAAGCAGATGCAGATTGGACCACTCGCTGGGTCACCGATCCCAGCAAGTCGGGACCAACCTACAAGGCCCGTGAAATCATCCGCGAGATGGCCAAGGGAACATGGCAGTGCGGCGATCCAGGCGTCCAGTACGACACCACGATTAACAACTGGCACACCTGCAAGAACAGCGGTCCGATTAACGCGAGTAATCCGTGTTCGGAATACATGTTCCTCGACGACACAGCCTGTAATCTGTCGAGCATCAACTTGAAGAAGATGCTGCGAGAAGACGGAACACTCGATATCGAGCGGTATCGCCGCGCTTGTGCGATCTTCCTGACAGCTCAGGAAATTCTGGTCGACCACGCCAGCTACCCAACACCCAAAATTGCCGAGAATTCCCACAAGTACCGCCCATTGGGATTGGGATTTGCGAACCTCGGCAGCTTGCTCATGACAATGGGAATTCCTTACGACAGCGATGCTGGCCGTGGAATCGCAGGGGCATTGACAGCACTCCTGAACGGTCAGGGCTACCTGACGAGCAGCCAGATTGCTGCGAACATGGGTCCATTTGCCGGTTATCGTGCGAATGAGCAATCCATGCTCGAAGTGATGCAGATGCACCGCGATGCAGTCGAGAAGATCAGCATGGCCTGCCCTGCTTACCTTCGCGACGCTGCCCGACAGGTCTGGAACGAATGTCTGCAATCTGGACGTCGCTATGGATATCGGAATGCTCAGGCAACCGTGCTGGCTCCAACCGGAACCATCGCATTCATGATGGACTGCGATACCACCGGAATTGAGCCGGACATTGCACTGATCAAGTACAAGCAACTCGCTGGCGGCGGGATGCTGAAGATCATCAACCGAACTGTTCCTCACTCCCTCAAAACCTTGGGTTATGACGAGCAGCAGATCAAGGCGATTCTCGAGCACCTTGAGACTCGCGAGACAATCGAAGGGGCTCCCGGACTCAAGGACGAGCATCTGGCAGTGTTCGACTGTGCATTCAAAGCTGCGAATGGCAGCCGCACAATTCACTGGAAAGCTCACGTCAGCATGATGGCAGCGGCCCAGCCGTTCCTCTCGGGTGCGATTTCCAAGACAGTCAACATGCCTTCCGATTCGACCATCGAAGACATTGAAGAAGCTTACATCGAAGGTTGGCGACTCGGCCTGAAGGCCCTCGCGATTTACCGCGACGGTTCCAAGCAAAGCCAGCCTCTTGCGACCAAGAAGGAAGGGGATCGCAAGTCGGGTTCAGCTGCTGTTGCCGAAGTGACAACTCTTGTCCGTCGTCGTCTGCCAGATACCCGGCACTCGCTCACCCACAAGTTCTCAGTCGGTGGTCACGAAGGATACCTGACAGTCGGGCTCTTCGAAGACGGCCACCCAGGGGAACTCTTCATCACGATGGCGAAAGAAGGATCGACGATCGGTGGACTGATGGACGTCATCGGTACCGAAACGTCTCTCGCCCTGCAATACGGCGTTCCTTTGGACGCGATGGTGAAGAAATTCAGCCACGCTCGCTTTGAGCCGAGTGGATGGACAACCAACCCGGATATCCCGGTCGCCAAGAGTCTTGTCGACTACATCTTCCGATGGTTGGGGATCACTTTCATCGATGGTTACCGCGAAGCGAATACGCCAAAGCGAGACGATTCAGAATCGAGTGACTCAGAGAGCTCCTCAAATTTTAGCAATCCCTCTTCGCAAGAAGCGAAGAGGGTGACCAGTGCCAAGGACAATCGGCCTGAGGTCGTTAATCGTCTTTACACTGACTCATCAAAAAAGTCTGACACTGCACACGAAGATGGCCATCGCAATGGCAACGGGAATGGGCACAGCAACGGTCACGGCAATGGCCACAAGCCAGCCGCCAAACCGACATCGGGTCACGATGAGCTGCTCTCCCTGAACACACGAAGTGAGCAGTTCGCCCACTTCCAGAGCGATGCCCCCGCCTGTGATGGCTGCGGTGCAATTACCGTGAGAAACGGCAACTGCTACCTATGCCATAACTGCGGACAAAGTATGGGCTGCAGCTAGAGCGGACATTTCTCCCCCCCCCACATGGTTGAGAATGAAAAACCAAGAACGCCGAGCTTCTCAAGGGAGGCTCGGCGTTTTCGTTTTGTATGCTCACGACACTGCTGGTTGCGAAGCTGGCTGCGCATCCTTGAAACTGTGCGTCCGGATGGGTGATAGATCCCATTACAGCGGGCAGAGAATGCAATCAGGCCCGTCACCGTTCTTCATGATGACGAGCCTGACTGAAATTTTGAGTATGACCACTCAGTTGCAACGGAGCAGAAACTCCAGACTGGGAACTTCCCTACAGCGACCAACCAGCGCGTGGCGTTCGCTTCAGGAACATGTCAGCTTCTGGACAATCGACTGCGACCATCTTCTCGGCGTCCCAGACGATTTTCTTGCCAACGCGGTAGGCCACGTTTCCAAGGTGATTCGCCTCAGTCAGAGGACCGGCGTAAGAGAACGGACTGCCGGTCGGAGTTCCGTTCAGACATGCGTTAATCCATTCCGCATGTTGCCCTGGCGAATCTGGGATGAACGGTTCAGGTCGCTTGAAGTTCGCAAATTTCTCTTCTGGAAGAAGTACGTGGTTTCCATAGTCGGCGAGCAACATGCCGTCATCACCGATGAACAGGACACCACTCCCCCATTGTGGAATCTTATTGTCGATCCAGATTTGCGGCTTCATGTGTCCCTGATACCAGGTGAGCGTACATGCCGGCATGTCTCCACGTGGTCCGTACTCGTACTTCGCTGACATCGTCGCGGGTGCAAGTTCAGGATGAGCTGGAGGCCCAAAGGCTTCAATTGTTTTTGGAGCGTCGAGATTCAACGCCCAGAACGGCAGGTCATTCCAATGGCTTCCGAGGTCAGACATGGTGCCGCTGCCGAAGTCCCACCAACGGTACCATTTCGGACCGGGGAAGTAGACATCGTGATATGGACGCTCTGGAGCAGGTCCGAGCCACAGATCCCAATCGAGAAACTCTGGCGGAGTCATCACTTCAGTTGGGCGATCCTGTGCGAACACGATGTCGCCACCGGCCTTCGCATCATCTTCAGATTGCAGCCCCCACGCTCGAGATACCCAGACGTGAGCTTCTCGAACGGGACCAATCGCTCCACTCTGAATCAACTCAACGACGCGGCGGTAGTTCGGGAATCCGTGAATCTGGGTTCCCATCTGAGTCGCGACATTGGCTTTCTCGGCCGCCTTCTGAATCGCGCGTGATTCGTAGACGTTATGTGTAAGTGGCTTCTCGCAGTAAACGTGCTTCCCAGCTTTCAGTGCTGGCATCGTCGCAAACGCGTGGGTATGTTCTGACGTGCTCACGACAACAGCATCGATGTCGTCCAGCTTTGTGTAGAGTTCGCGGAAGTCGACATAGGTTCTGGCGTGCGGATAGTTCGCAGCGGCTCCCTTCAGATTCTGCTTATTGACGTCGCAGAGCGCAACGACGTGCACGTTGGGATTCGCTGCGATTTCGCCAAGATTTCCGCCCCCTCGCCCGCCGACGCCGATGAAGGCAACATTCAATTTCTGATTTGCCGATTGAGCCTTCAGCATCGCTGGAGCAGCGAATATGCCCGCCCCTGCAGCGATGGATCCTTGAAGAAATTGTCTTCGGCTCGTCTTGAATTGTTTCATTCTATTGGAACTCCGGTGCAAATGAGATGGATATCTTCTTCCGCATCGATGATATCACGTGCGAAGCGAAGTGAGAACACGAAGCTCTTGAATGCAGCAATGAGGACAACCAATAAAAAATCGAGTCCCTTCAGCAGGGACTCGATTCATGTCAGTTACATGCTCAAATTCGAATTCTATTTAGAAACCGAGTCCGAGGCCGTTCAAACACCCGGTTGCAATCTGCCCGTTCTTCACATCGAACATCTGCGGCAGATCGCGAGCCCAGACCTTGTTCCCCGCCGGGCAATATTGACGAGCGTTCGCTTCCAATCCCACAACACCTGGAATTCTGGCTGCAAGCGATGCTGAGTGCAGGTATGAAAATCCAGGACTCACGAGATCCTGAACAATCATGAACATTCCGAACTTTTGTGCTGCAGCAGCGGCGAACAATGCTTCGGTATGACCGTGACACGATTTAATGGTGACGCCCGAATATCCGAGTTGTCGAGCTTCCAGCAATGAGTCGTAGTCGACGAGCGCTTCATCAATCACTACTGGCTTCAAATCCGCGATGCGCTGAACCGACTGAGGATTCGCCTGAATGTTGCGAGGAGTAGGTTGTTCGATGAACTGAATACGATCGAACAACTGGGCTGAAGCCTCACGAAGCTTGTTTAATAGCGTGACTACGTACTCTTCTGTTTCGCAATTCTCATTGAAATCGAGCCCGAATACCCAGTTCGTGACATCAGTGCAACGATGAGCCTCCGCACACACCTGATCAACGCTGAGAACACGCTGCAGATCTGCATCCAAATCCTGCCCACTCAGCGAGATTTTGAAATGGGTCAGCCCTTCCGCCGCGATCCACTCATTGAGTGTGCCAGGCAGACCGTCTTTCAACGGGTTCACGACATCCGCAGACGTCAGCGGATCGAGAGCCCCCACGAGATGGTAGAGCGGCACAGACTCTTTTGAAGTGCGCAGCGTGTACTGATCGAGGTACTCACCCGCGAACTTGTCATCCAGGTAATACGCGAGATCATTGTCCATGAATTTCGATGACAATGTATCGTAGCTGTTCTTCCCGTTCACTTTGCCGAAGCCGTCATGCAGAGCAGCGTCCAGAGCGCTCGCTGCCACATGTTGAGCCAACGGCGGAACAGGCTCCGCCAACTTGTGATCACGAGAGACCACTTTTCCGAGATGATCGTACTCCGCTGAAATCGTATAGATCAGATCAACCGGGTGAGCGTAATCATCCAGACTATCAGCCAATCCGACGACGCGCTCTGCAAAATCCGCCATCGTCTTCATCGCCTGATCGGCCGTCACGGTTTCCGATGGCCAAGCCCAGGACGGGGCGATTGGCATACTTCCCAGGCCGAAGGCGTGTTTCCTGTCTCGCTGCTCAAGAGTGACTTGCACGTTTATTAATTGCTGCTTTTCGATCACCCTCCCTCCGAGATTGAGGGGAGTTCTAATCGGGAACTCCTCGAGCGTGATGAGAGCTTGCTTAATACGTACGTCGGACGACCTGTTCATGACACCAGTGATGTTGGACGGCGGTAGGGTTTCGAGAGAACGAACATGCCGGATTCTAAAAACAGACGAATCTTCGTTGCAACTGCGATTTCGGTAACTTCTACAGAATCGCTATTTGGGCAATCCTCGTGAAGACAATGCGATCGCCCCCATCACCCCAGCTTTACTCCCGAGCTGTGATTTTTCAACAAGGATGTTGTCCACAGGGAAGAGTCTTCCGACGTGTGAGCGAAGATCATCCCGCATGCGTTGGAGCAGCAATTCGCCCAGATTGGCGACTCCTCCACCGATGACAACCAATTCTGGATGGATCATGACGACGACGTTGATCACCCCGACCGCCAAATAGGAAGCAGCTTTGAGTATCGCGTCCTTGACAGCAGTATCTTTCTCGGCGACATCGCCTATCACTTCGGCGGTCACACGCCCGGGGTCGCCATCCACAAGCTCATGAAGTGCGGGAGCCATTCCCATCTTCATCAGGCGGATTCCCTCGGAGGCCAGCGCTGTCCCACTGGCGAGTGTCTCCAGACACCCGTAGTTCCCACAGCCACACAGCGGACCATTTGGATCGACGGTCTGATGTCCTAACTCACCTGCGGCCCCCAATGGGCCGAGTCGCAACTTCCCGTCGATGACGATTCCGCCTCCGACACCGGTGCCAACCGCCATGAACATCATGTTGTCGACGCTGCGACCGTGCCCGTAAACCAATTCACCATACGTTGCCATACGGACATCGTTAAGAAGCAGGACTTCACTTCCAATTTGCTGATTGATGATCTTGCCGACCGGAACATTGATCCAGTGAGTTGTCATATTCGGCAGGTATCGAGTGAATCCCTGGTGAACATCCACCATTCCGGGAAAGCCCATCCCAATTGTCTTCAGCTGGGCCCCGGTTTCCTTGGACAGGGTCAAAATTCGATCGCATATTCTCTTGAGAACCTTCTCAGGCGCTTCGTGAGACTCAGTGGGCAGGCTTTCCTCTCTCACCAGCTTGCCGTCGTAATCACCGACAGCAAACTTGATCGTGGTCCCGCCCACATCAACACCAAGGAACAATTCAGACATTGCTTTCCTTTGAACACGTCGAGTCGAGAATCTGCTTGGAAACCTTTTACTACCTGTTGAAAACCTGCCCTCGATTGAACAACATCACAATTCGCGGTGAGCAGTCAAATAGCTACCCACCGCGAATTGAAAACCGCCAAATTCAACTCCAACCTTAGTAAGCGGCTGCCAGCTGCTCACGAACTTTTACCAGGAGTTTCTTGGTCAGGTGGATCCCTTCCACTTCGCTGACTCCTCCTCCTTCGAATTCAATCCCAACGTAACCGCGATAACCTGCATCGAGAACGATCTTCATCATGCGGGAGTAATCGGTTCCGGTTTCATTACCATCAGCATCGAATTCGTGTGACTTCGCACTGACGGCCTTCGCGAACGGCATCAATTCTTCGACACCTTTGTAACGGTCGTACGTTTCCGTATCAGAGATCCGGAAATTGCCAAAATCAGGCAACGTCCCACAATTTGACAGATTGACTTTGCGCATCACCTCTGAGAGCCAGGAACCGTCTGAGGAGATCCCACCATGGTTCTCGACCAGAACATTCAGGCCGCGTTCCGCTGCCAACTTGGATAGACGAGTCAGCCCATCGGCGGCCAGTTCCACCTGCTGCTCACGTGATCCTGAGCTTGCTGCATTGACTCGAATAGAATGACATCCGAGAAACGCGGCTGCGTCGAGCCACTTGGTGTGATTCTCTACAGTCTTGATTCGTGCTGCTTCGTCCGGATCCCCCAGATGCCCTTCACCGTCCACCATGATCAGCAAGCTCGTGACGCCGACGTCTTCCGCACGGTTGCGCATCTCAGTGAGGTAATCAACGTCTTCAGCCTTTTCCTTGAAGAACTGGTTGACGTACTCGACAGCGTCAATACCGAACTCTTTCTTGGTAAACGCAGCAAATTCGAGGTTGTCCAGCTTCAGGTCAGATGAGCCGAAAAATGCTCGATGCAAAGACCACTGGGCCAGCGAGATCTTGTAAAGCGAACCCGGCTGGGCTGCATTCACCGCCTGTGTGAACAATCCCGGAACGCTCGTCCCAGCACCAGCTAGCAACCCTAAGGACGCCAAACCAAGTCCACTCTGTCGAAAGAAATCGCGTCGATTCATCATTTCCTGCATCTCTCATCTGATCAGAAACTCTTCGGGCAAGTCAGATTTCACAAATTCCCGCCCTCTACAGGGCAATGAATGCGCTGTGAAACGGCCAGTGGTCCTTTGATCATAAATCGTCGTACTGGCTGACTTACCGAAATCACGGTCAACTGCACAATCCCTCATCAACGCTGAATTGTCAATTGGAAGAGCGCGGACGTTCTGAAAAGAGCGTTTACAGTGAGATGTGACTGCCACCACATCAAAGACAACTGAAATGTGTCACTCGAATCGGGGACCGAATGACACATTCCCGACGGAATTCATCTGCACCCATAGCGGCGGAACGCTGGCTGCGTAAGGAACCGGTGGCCCCTTTAATGGGAGCTGAACCCAGGTGGCTGGCGTGGAGTTCTCATCGGAACCCGGGACGAGCCAGATGTTGCGGAACAGAACCGGATTGGCATGATCCTGAATCTTTGTCGGGAGGATTTCTGGCCCTTCAGCCAGTCCAGCCCCAGTCTTACTTTTAAGTGCGACGTCGTTCTGAATCAGCACGCCGTTCTGCCAGACGCTGAACCGGGCATCCGCAATCTTCTGACCTTTTTCGTCAAATTTCGGCATCTTGAAATCGACGTCATAAGATTGCCAGACAAGAGGTGGATAGCACATATTCACATCCGGCGACTTGATCCGATACAGGGAACCGCATTCGTTGAATTCCCCTTTGAGCCCGAACGAATCGAGCATTTGCAGCTCATAGCGTCCTTGAATGTACAGGCCACTGTTTCCGCGATCCTGCCCGCGTGCCAATGGCTTGAAGGGAAGCAGGAATTCGAGATGTATCCGACAATCTCCATAAGCATCTTTCGTCGTCGCACCTTCACGGAGGACCCCCTCTGGAGTGATCTTCCCACCGACGAAATGTTGAGTGGAGCTTCCATCGAACAGCACGATCGCTCCCGCGGGAGGAAGCGCCCCCAACGTTGGACTCGAACGATCGACTTTCTGAAGTTCTCCGTATCTGACTCCTTCAGAATTCCAAAGTGTCGCCGATTTTCCATCAATCTCGATCAAATCGCCGTGGCGCCACAGCCGGAGCACATCTCCAACGACCTTCCCCGAGTACTCAAACCGGTCCCCCTTCCCCGGTTTCTCGCCTGGGAGACCGGTGTAGAACTTAACAGCCTCGAAGTTCCCGTCTCCTAAAGCAACCACCTGCAAGGCAACAGCAGTACTGCTCCGTTCAGAGTTCATGAACCGCTGAAACCCGCGAAACTCCCCTTGTAACTGGTAATCAAGCCCCGCAGTATCGCGATCCAGATGAGTAGCGACCTTCTCATCCGCTGCACATAGAACCGCAGCCCCTTCCAAATTGAGCACCAGTCCAGCGACAAGGAGAAGAAGTAACGTTTTCGACAGACGGGGCACCATGCGTTTCACTTACTTTCATTTCAAGTCAGGTAATACGTTGACGCCGTCAGCACTTTCGCCTTCGTCAATAATGAAGGGCCACTCCAGTCGGAAACAGGTTCCGACATCCGCTTTGGTTCGCACCGCAATCGTCCCGCCATGTTCCTGAAGGATTTTCTGACTGACCGCCAATCCGAGTCCGGTCCCTTTGAGCCCTTTACTGGACTCGAACAACTGAAACAGTCGCGACAGTTCGCCCTCTTCAATACCGATGCCGTTGTCTTCAATCTCGACCCAGACATGATCACGGTTCCGGTCGATCCCGCTGCGAATCTGCAGAAGTGGATGCTCCCGACCTTCAAGTGCATCAATCGCATTTGTAAGCAGGTTCAGAATCGCCCGATGCAACCCCTCCGGATCAAACTGGCATTTCGGGATATGCGAGACTTCTTTGACCGACAATTCGATTCCGGCAGCGTCGAATCGAGGCTTCATCAGTTCGGTCACATCGTTGAGCACGGCCTGAATTCGGGACATGCTCATCTGCGGTTCACGTTCTTTGCTGAACGTCAGCATGTCCATCACAAGGTTGTAAATTCGCTCCTGATTCCGATCAACGACTCCCCAGCCGCTTCGTACCATCTCATCGTTGTTCTGCTTTAAGCCGGTGTCGATGAGGTATCCCCCGCCACGAAGACCTTGCAGAATGTTCTTGATGTGGTGGCTCATGACAGCCACAGTTTGACCGACTGCTGCCAGTCGCTCAGATGTGACAAGTGCCTCCTGAAAACGGGAGTTTTCGATGGCAAGAGCCGATTGACGTGCGATTGCAAGAAGCAGTCGCAGGAGTTGATCGCTGAATCTGCTGGAATCCTGCTGCGATTGCGTGGCCAGCGACGATCGCGTCGTATCGACGTAGATCACACCCATCAGTTCATAACGACCTCGCATCGGAACGCACATCGCTTCGCGTATCCCCGCCTTGACGATACTTTGGCCGGAGTCGAAGCGACTATCATGTTGAGCGTCAGAAGTGCGAACCCCTTTTCCATTGTGGATCACATGCTCGACGATGCTTGTCGAAATGGGCATGCGTTCATCGACGTTTACCCCGACTCGATGGCTGACAACTCGAGGTTCGATCTTCTCGTTTTTCGAATTGGCGACCAGCATGCAGCCGCGATCCGCTCCAACAGCTTCCAGAGTCAGATCCAGAATTCGCTTCAGGAGGTCATCCAACGACGTCGTGGGTCGAACCACTTCTTCGGTGATAGCGTATAATATCTGCAGGTTTGCTCCATCCTGCGACCACCCTCCGAAGTTGAGTTGGTCGGTTGCATGGGCCTGACCAACAATCCGGGAATGATCATCGACCGCATTTTTCGCGACGAGATTGATGCGGTCGACCGCCTTCCGCGAAACGGTCTGCACATCCTGCGAGAAGACTAAAACTGTGCGACCAATCTGAATCTGATCGCCAGCATTCACTCGGGCTGTCGTCACGGACTGCCCGTTGAGGTACGTTCCATTGGAACTGTTAAGATCTGTGAGTTGCCAGCGTCCCTGATTGAATTCGATCAGGGCGTGCTTGCGAGAGACTTCCGTATCTAGAATACGGATTTCGTTCTGACCACCACGTCCCAGATGCATTGGCTCCGGAACCAGGTCGTACTTACGCCCTTGCTCGGGACCTTGAATCACCAACAACGCTGCGTCACTCACCAGTCCCTCACTTAGATTCTCAATCTCTGAACAGGTCAGTCAGCGAGTCACTCTCCACGATCACTTCCAGTATTTCTGAGTCACCCAGCCACTCACGCCTGCTCCAATCAGAACGGCGATGACCACGTTCGTCCAAAAGCTGATCGGGACCTGGGCACCAAGTGCTGGACTGACGGTCTTCAGGATCTGCGGCAACATCGGAACGATCACCGACCAGCACATGAAAATCATGCCCAGACTCTTCCGCTTCTGCTGCTCTTCGAGTGGAAGTTCAGCAAACGAAAGGCTCTTTCCGGGTTGACTCTTCGAGGCTACGGCCTTCACATTGCCACCGGAACCCGCTTTTCCGGACGACTTCGCTGCCATCTTGCCTGAAGACGATTTTCCGGTCTGTTTCGTGGAGGTTGAGACTTTCGCTTCGTCCCGTGCTCCAGGAGCGTAATACTTCGCGATCGCCTGGCTAACCGCTCGTGGGGCTGCAATGACAGTTCGAACGGGTGCCTCGAACCGGAGCCGAAGTTCCTCTTCCAGCTCATGTTCAATCTGATCAACACTCGCGATCAGCAGTTCCCCGTCATCGACGAACAAAGGAATGAAGGAGTGCTGTTTCACCAGCTGCCGCGGGACCATGTCGAGCGCATCGTCTTCCGGAAGCATGTCTTCGAGATCGACGTAGGAAAACCCTAACTGCATCGCCAGTGCCTGAGCCGCTTTTTCAGCCGACACAAACTTCATCTGAACGACTGAATCGCGGTGAGAGAGTCCGCGACGGTCTCCAAATTCGGTTGCTTCCCGAGCTTGTTCCCGGGTGATGTCGTTCTGCCGGACGAGCACGTCCAGCAGTGGCATGCGACCAAAACGGTCTAGCTGTGGCGGAATCTCTCGTCCCAGCGACTCGTCATAGTCACGTTTACGGTCCAGGTCAGTCAGGCACAACATGGCTTTCGCCATCTCGTTCAACAGATCCTGAGACTGAACGGAATACTGACCTGTCGCGTATTTTCGAACGTGCGCGTTCAGCTTCTTATAGTGCGCGCGTATTTTTTCGCTATCGTCTTCAAATCGCTTCACGCGAAGCAGTTCGTAGTGATCCGGCGGCCGTGGTCCTTCGGGAATTCCGAGCCATTCCTTATAGAAATCCATGTCCGCGCTCTACCGTTTCTAAAGACCGAAGATGATCGTTAGGAAAGCCAAAGCTCGATCAGAGCTGACAGTCCAACTCTGATCGAAACTTCACTTTGAAATCCACGTTTACTCGACGGAGTACTCAGAGGCGAGCACTTCGAAAGCACTCAAGTTCTCTTCACTCAATCCTGAATTCCGCAGGATTTCAGTCTTGGCTTCGACATTTGATGTCAGTTCACGGGCACTCGCGTGAATACGACCGTTCTTGTCATATTCATAAGTGACCTGAACCGGAGATCCAGCTGGAAGATTCGGAGGCAAGCTCAGAATTCGGAAATCGCCGATCGTTGTGCATGCATCTGGATCGACAGCATCCCCTTCCAGAACGGAGATGTGAATTCGCTGCTGATTCGGCGTATTGGTAACAAACTTCTGGGTGACCTGGAACGGAATCGCAGTATTCTTTGGAATCATGATGTGATTGATCTTGCGAGTCCGATTGTTCGGGTCGCTGATCTTCACTCCAAGTGAGTGGGAGTTCACATCTGTTGCTGTCACGGAACGCAATCGGGTCAGCACAGCCTGCCCCATACGTCCGCCTCCGCCAGTTGCTCTTGCTTCGAGAATCGCAGCGTGGATTGCAGCTCCTTGAGAAACAGCTTCTTCAGGAGAAATCTCCCGCGATGGTGCCTTGCCGGTCACTTCCCGCAGCATCGTTTCGACAACGGGCATGTGGGTCGATCCACCAACCAACACAAGCTCGTCGAGTTCACCCGGAGCCACGCCTGCCTGCGCCATCACCAGTTCGGTGGTGTCGCGAGTACGTTGCATCAGATCGCCAGTGAGGCGTTCGAAGTCGCTACGAGTCAGGGCGGAAGTGAGGTTCTTCCCTTTGTAATAGATATTGATCGAGACCTGAGATTTCTGGCTCAGATCGCGTTTTGCCTGCTCACAATCTTGAGTGAGCTGCATCATCATTTCAGCGTTTTCGCGAGGGTCTTCCCCATGCTTCTTGTGGAACTGCTCGGCGAGGTAATCGACGATGCGGCGGCTCCAGTCGAGACCTCCCAGCATCACGTCCCCGTCAGTCGCCAGCACGCGGAAGTTTGTCGCATTGTAGCGAACGACCGTCACGTCGAACGTTCCCCCACCTAGGTCGTACACCATAATTGTTCGCTCACCGGCGAACGCTTCTGGACGACCAAGTTGCCCCATCTGCCAAGCGTATGCCAGCGTGGCAGCGGTCGGCTCGTTGATGATGTCAATGACGTTCAGCTTGGCGATGCGCCCGGCATCCTGAGTGGCCTTACGGCGAACATCGTTGAAGTAATACGGAACGGTGATCACCGCGTTCGCGATCGGTCCAACCACTTTTTCTGCATCCTGAGTCAGCTTTTTCAGGATCATCGCGGAAATCACTTCGGGCGTATAAGTGCGGCCAGCATGCACCAGCGAGAAGTCTTTGTTACCCATCTGTCGCTTGATCGCCTCCACAATGTTATGTGGATCTTCGAGCGACATTCGCTCGTAAGTTGGACCAACGATGACTTTTTTGTCTTCCCCGAGAATCACCACCGAGGGAGTAATCATCTTCCCGTCAGCATTGGGAAGCGACACCGGATCTCCCTGAGCGTTCAACTGAGCGATCGAGGAGTAGGTCGTTCCCAAATCAATTCCGACGGTTTGGCCAGGCAATATTTCCATGACGATTCCCCCCGCTGTGTACGCTAGAAATTTTCAGTTCGACGAGAACGAGCTTGGCTGGAATGACAACAACATCTGGAATCGTTGCTGAGCTCACGACAGCCATATTC
This sequence comes from Planctomicrobium mucosum, assembly GCF_051466335.1. Lineage (NCBI taxonomy): Bacteria > Pseudomonadati > Planctomycetota > Planctomycetia > Planctomycetales > Planctomycetaceae > Planctomicrobium > Planctomicrobium mucosum. Next base: position 3,326,375 of record NZ_CP195793.1, read on the forward strand.
GCTTCGGTGATTTGATTCAAAATGAGTTCTGCATTCTGACGGCGTGGTGAATGCGATTCAAGCGTCAGTAACGATGTGTGAATTCAACTTCATCAGGTTTTCTCACTTTTGTGCGTGCAAACATCCTCTCGTGCACATCAGCACCACTCTGATCGCAAACAATGCCCTGTCAGCCGACGACGACGTTTTCACCCGCTTCTCCCTTCAAGCGGAGCAACGGTCCCTACCCGTGGCCCAAGTTCTACGACGAAGAACACTGCTCTCTTGAAGCTTCCACTACGTATACAAAAAAACACCCATCAATCCGTAATTTGTGAACCGTACGGCAGAATCAACCGACAAAACACCCCGACAATAAAATCCCCTCAACACATTACTACAACGCCACTTACCAACACGACACACACACTCAACCTACCAGATTGACCGAACAAACGAGATTTTGACCTTGCCCCCAGACAGCACTTTTATGGTACTCATTCCGCGTCTCTCGAAGTTGGATCAATTCAAGGGACAGCGTTTCGATCCATTCCAGTCAATTTCAACACAGACGTTTTGATGTCGCCGTTCACGTGCTCAGTGGAATCGACCTCACCGTCAGCCAGAGGATCAGGAACTGAAATATCCTGTCACTCTGAACATCGCTGAGGATCGGCGCAATACATGCAGATAGGGACTCGAAGGACTTGTGCGAACACAGGCAGCTGCGCGCAAACCTGGCTTACGTTGCATCTTTACTCTCTATTTCAAATCTCAATCTGTCTTGTTTTTGTACTCCAATCGCAATTCATCGCAGCCGACGATATTCTCCCAACGCCAGCGATTTCCGTACTGGCGACGCGCGTGACACCAGAGAAGCCAAAGCTCTCTGCCTCGCCCATTGCTCTCTCGGAGACACCGGATTCGCCCTCGGTCGTTGACCAAATCGCAAGTCGCTGCCAAACCGGCTCACTCATTTTTAGCCGAGGTGATTGTCTGGCTGTGAAAACCTACACCTGCAGCCGATTCACTCATGTCGCAACAATCGTGATGGAAGAGAACACTCCGTGGATCTATGAAAGCACCAGCGGCCACGGTGTCCGGAAAGTTCCGCTCAAAGAGTACCTCGAGATTGATTCCCCACACCGGATCTCCCTGCTTCATCCGAACCGCGCGTTTACAACACAGGAATGCACGAAGTATCAGGCTGCACTCGACTCACAGATTGGTCGCGAGTACTCGGTGACCCACTTTGTCACCGGGACCCGTTCCGAGGGATTGCATTGCGCTGAGTACCTGACAGATTCCCTCATGGCGATTCATTGGCTCGAGGTCAAAAACTCAGCCAAGGTGTCGCCCGGCAGCCTGTACGATGGAATCACCAAACACGGAGTCTACCTAGAAGATTCCGAACTGGTGATCGCCAGAAAAATTGAGGCAATTCCGGAACCAGAGACGTGGTACGGATCGCTTTGGCAGGAAACGAAATCGACCTGCCATGGCGGAACACGTCAGCTTTCGCGGTGGTTCTTCTGCCAGTGATGCCACCAAATCGAAGTTGCCATCATGGCGCGACGAATTGCAGTTCAATTGGAAGTTCGACGGATTCATAAAGCCACGGCGAAAAATACTCGAATCGGAATTCTTTCAAATCTGACTCGAGTGCTGGGAAGCGAAATCGAACCTCATGAACCGAAGTTTCTCCATACTTCACAGAGACATTCGTTGAGTGAATGGGCTGCGAGTTTTCTTCCGATCCTTTCGCGAGCCAAGCCCATCGATACAGGCCGTCGACTCGATGAGAATCCCAGCGGGTTCCATCCGGATATGTGACTCGAATCGTCACATCACCCCCCGCGTCATCGCTAACCGCAGACAGGAATTCAACTGTCATCGCACCTGCGATTCGTCTCGCACCGGGAGCTTGATCGAGAGAAAATTCCAGCAACTCCTCTCCCAGTTGACAGAAGGCCTGCACCTCTCCTTTGAGTACTCCCTGCGGTGGCTGTGTGAGCCCATCGGGCCGACGAAGCGAGATATCAATGGTTTGGAACGGATCGCCAGCGAATTCCGTCTCATGAAGCGACTCCGGGCTAAACGCCCGCCAGATCGCATCCCCCTGTGTCAGAGAAAAATCCCCGTCCCGAAAACGCAGGAACCGGCAGGCAAAGTGTGGCTCAAGATCAAAGCGAATTCTGGCCCGGCACGTCGGCGGCACTTCCTCTGTCATCGCCAGATTCGCTGGCGGCAGGAGTTCACTCTGAATTCGAATCGGTCCTAAGACTTCAATCTGCCCCTCAGGCAAAAGAGGTCTCTCCGAGTTGAATTGAAGCTGGGAACCTGAATACCAGTCCCAACCAATCTCCCCTTTCCGACAGAGACGATCGAATCCCTCCCAGAATGGAATTGATTCAAACGAAAGCTCAGAGATCTTGTGAGAGTTGAATTCAGTCCAATGCTCGAGCATCCCGCCGTTGTCTGCTTGCCTGAACAGATCATGCCCAATTGGCTCCAGGTACTGCTGCTCTCCAGTCCACTTCACCGTGACCAGACTCCCCTTCAGCGAGTCTCTGGCAGCTTGAATTTCAACTTCCCGCTCAACACGATTCAGGACTTCTAACAAACCGGAATTCGCCCCTTCGGCAGCCTTGTGGAGTCCTTCCGTGACCGGCAAACCGATCTCAACCAGTCGAGACTCTGCCTGCGCGCGCACTTTACGTTCAAGGGAGTTGAGGCTCTCAATCAGCGCATGAACTTCGACGTCGAGTTCTTGAACATCCGTATGCGTATTGCGATCCGCGTTGTCGTCGTTCCCCAGCACCAACTGCAACGAAAAACTGACGAAGCACAACAACGCGACTGCATTTCTCAGCAAGTTCCACATCGTGATTCACATTCCGCTATCAGAAGCCGGCGGAGCACACTTTCGACCGACGACACATCGTGTAATCCATACAATCCGTGCAGTCCGACTTTGACGAGGCCAGTATCGATACTGAACTCTGAACATTTGGGAGTTAATGTGGCGTAGAGTTGGCGAACTCGGAAATTCACATCCGCAATTCTGGCGCCCTCGGATTATGACAGACCTCCACAATCGAAATCCACCCAGCCGGGCGATCAGATACTCGCTGAGCATGGTTGTCATCTGCGCAGCTGCCATCGCATCTGCCGGCCCGATGATTGAACTCAAAGTGAACGGGACGGTTTACCAGGGAATGAATGTTGCCCACGACAAGGTCCATTGTTGGCTGCTGAATCGCGATGGATCACTTCAACTCCTGAACGTCGCCGACATCTCAAAATTCAAAAAGCTCGGAGAGTTTCAGGCTGAGAAAACCTCGACCGTCGCAGAGAGGCTCAAAAAGGAATACGGGCGCAAGTACGAAGTCCGAACACGCGGGAACTACGTCGCTGTTGCTCCACCAGGAAAAACAGAAGAAATACTGGCAACTTTGAACGAGGTAGAATCTGCATTTTCGGGGTATCTACGTCGACGCAATTGGCCGCTTTCCTCACTCGGGCTTCCGAAAATTGTCGTTCTTCACCCCACGAGAGAGGCCTTTGAGAACGAAGCCCGTTCCGACGACGACAACAGTTCCCTCGAACTCGTTCAAGGATTCTATTCACCGCTTACCAATCGGGTCTCACTCTTCGATCAAGCGCAAGGGAATTCGGCAGGCGGACTCGATCCGGTGACGAAAACCACTCTCGTCCACGAAGCAATTCATCAGCTTGCCTTCAACAATGGGCTGCACGAACGCCTTTCCCAAAATCCTCGCTGGGTTGTTGAAGGACTCGCGACCGTGCTTGAAGAAGGAGCACTCAACTCAAAAAATCGCGAAGACACCACCAGCCGTATTAACTCCAACCGCCTGAAGCAATTTCAGGAGTACCGCCTCAAACGCAGGAACACCACGATCATCGATCTAGTCAAAGACGAAGGCCAACTCTACCGAGAATCACCACTCGACTTTTACGCAGAGGCATGGGCCTTCACCTTCTATTTGTCAGAGAATCGCAGATCTGAATACATCAAATACCTGAAAGTCATTTCCGAACGGGAACGGAACGGGGCCCCATACACTTCCGAACAAAAGCTCGCTGACATGCAAAGCGTGTTCGGAAAAGATCTTCGCTGGCTCGAGACGCAATTCATTCGCTTCGTTGAAAAACTTGAATAAATGCTGATCCGTTCCTCGGCTGCCTCAATGTCGGCTACTCGCCTCAAAATCTTCCATAACCTCCAATTATTTCAGATCGTTACATCAAAATCGGTCTAGCAAAGAATCTTAAAAAGGAATGTTCAAGCCGGCAGACTGACTCGCGATATCGGAGAGTGCCGGCCATCTTTCGGATTTGTCCTTCCGAAAATCCTCCTTCTCGCTGCTGATCTTCCATGTTGATCCCCTTTTACGTCCGGCGATGCTTGGCTATTATCCGGGGACGAGTTTTAGAAATTGACACAACATATTGCCTGTCATTGCAAGACGGACACGACGTCCTGTTTTGCAAACAAATCTGAGATTGAACCGCACATGAGCTTTGAACTGAGACTGCCCAATATTGGAGAAGGGGTCCATGAGGCGGAGATTGCTGAAATTCTCGTCTCTGTTGGTGATGAAATCGCTTTGAACCAGTCGGTGATGGAACTGGAAACCGAAAAAGCGGTGATGGAAGTCCCGTCCACACAAGCAGGACGTGTCGAAAAAATCCTCGTCAAAGCGGGCGATACGATCAAAGTTGATACCCCGCTGCTGATCCTCGCAACCGGCAGCGAAGCCCCCGCGGCACCTGCTTCTGAAGCTCCCAAGGCACCTGCTTCTGCCGCTCCAGCAGAGCAGAAACCTGCGTCCGCTCCGACTCCCGTCGTTGAAGCGAAGCCAGCCGCCTCAGAAACCGAAATTATCGAGGGATCGATCGAATTCGTTCTTCCACCGTTAGGCGAGGGTGTGAAGTCCGCAGACGTCGCAGAAATCCTCGTCTCGGAAGGGGACGTCATCAAGGCTGACCAGCCGGTGATGGAACTGGAAACGGAAAAGGCAGTCGTCGAGTTGCCTTGCCCGCATGCTGGCAAGATCAAGAAGATTCACGTCAAGTCCGGTGACACCGTCGAAATCGGAAAACTGGTCCTCACGATCGAAACATCGAGCCGCGTCGCATCTTCGGAAGCAAAACCTGCTCCTGAAAAGCCTGCAGCGGCCGCCGCACAAGCTCCAGTTGAACCAAAAGCAGCGCCTGCTCCGAAGGCCGCCGAGCCAGCCGCTTCCACAGCGATTGCTCCAGCACAGCCTTCAGCTCCGACGAAAGCTGCTGCTCCAGGGAATCCAGCACCTGCTGCTCCATCAACCCGCCGATTGGCTCGCCAGTTAGGTGTCGATCTGCAAGGGGTCAAAGGGACAGGGCGCGGCGGACGAATCACAGCCGAAGACGTTCAGGCATTTGTCCGTGACCGCATGAAGGCCCCAGCCCTTCCAGCAACCCGTACCGAAGTCACCGGCGGAGTGTTGGCTGCTGGATCACTGGCGCCACCGCCATTGCCAGACTTCACGCGATTCGGACTTGTCGAACGTGAGAAGATGAGCAAGATCGCTCGCACCGCAGCCGAGAACCTGACTGTTGCGTGGAACGTCATTCCTCACGTGACACAGCACGACCGCGTGGACATCACAGACCTTGAAGAAGCTCGCAAGAGATTTTCTTCCGGGGTCGGCAAGAATGGCCCGAAAGTAACCATGACAGCGATCGTCATGAAGGCCCTGACCAAATGCCTTCAAGCGTATCCGAAGTTCAATAGCAGTCTCGATCCCGAAACAAACGAGATCGTCTACAAGAAGTATTACAACATCGGTTGTGCGGTCGACACTCCTAACGGCCTCCTCGTTCCAGTTGTCAAAGACTGCGACAAGAAGAGCATTCTGGAAATCGCGGTTGCCATCACCGACTTGGCAACCAAAGCACGCGACCGCAAACTGCCCGTCGCGGATATGCAGGGCGCAACGTGCACCGTCACCAACCTTGGTGGAATCGGGGGAGTGGCGTTCACTCCAATCGTGAACTATCCGGAAGTGTGCATTCTTGGAATGTGTCGCGGGCAGCAGGAACTAAAACTGGTCGACGGCAAAGTCGTCGAACGGTTGATCCTTCCACTCAGCCTGTCTTATGACCACCGCGTCATCAATGGTGCGGACGCTGCACGATTCGTTGTCGCACTGACCAATTTGCTCAACGATCCGTTTCAGCTGTTGACGATGGTTTAATAGCTATGTCGGTTTCCTGAGAACGCGACGCAGCGGAAGAACCTCCAATCTTCCGCTGCTTTTTTTGCAGATTGCAACCGGAATACGACGAATCTATACTGTTCGTTCTAGCTGCTCAAACAGCCTGCTTCTGCGGGCAACTCGGGTGGATACCGGTTGACGCCACGACAGTCCGTGGCGGATTTCCTCATTTCAGGTATCCCGGATTCTTTCTATGAAAACGCCTACCAAAGACCTGTTCGACGACTCAACGATGTCGTTTGGCGAACATTTGGAAGCACTCCGCGTTCATCTGCTGAGAGCAATCATCGGTCTGGTCATTGCAGCAGTGATCTGTTTGTACAAGGGTGAACTCATTGTCGATTTCGTACGTGATCCGATCGATCGTGCGCTCAAGAGACATGCATATACTGAAGTTCACGACGATACGAAGGAAGTAAAAAAGGGAGGGGCTAAGTTTTGGGAAGACATGGGGCTCAACACCCTGACCGAACTCTTCACCGGAACGAAAGCTGAAAAGGAAGAAAAGGCTAAGACCGCGAATGGCGAACCGGAAGCACTCGCTCATCCAGACTCTATCACTGTCCATGTCGGTTTGAATGAACTGGCGCAGGCACTTCACACTGCCGATCCAGGGCGATTCCCTCCGGTGGCTGCCAGTGCTGTCGAAGCACCTTCGACAGTTGAAAGTCCAACAACGGAAAGCCCCACTCCAGAGCAGACCGCTTCAGCTGGTGAACCTGCTGAAGGTTCGGCCTCATCGCCCGCGGAAAAGCCACAACAAATCGCGCTCACACTTCACGCACCAGAATTCGCACAATTTCAAGCCACGGTCAAACTCTCTCAACAGGCTGTGACACTCAACGTGCAAGAAGCCTTCATGACCTATTTGAAAGTCTCTATCGTCGGAGCGATTCTTCTGGCCAGCCCCTGGATTTTCTACCAGCTTTGGCTGTTTGTCGCCGCTGGGCTCTACCAGCATGAACGGAAGTATGTGTACGTGTTTGGAACAATGAGTCTGGGTCTGTTCCTGACGGGGGCTCTCTTCTGTTACTACGCCGTGTTTCCGTTCGTGTTGAACTTTCTTTTAGGCTTCAACAAGACCCTGGAAATCACTCCACAGATTCGATTGTCTGAGTGGATCAGTTTTGCAGTCATGCTGCCATTGATGTTCGGTATCAGTTTTCAGTTGCCCTTGGTGATGCTGTTCCTTGAACGAATCAACATTTTCCAATCCGATGTCTATCGCGAACAACGTCGTATGGCGATTCTGGTGATCGCCATTCTCTCAGCCATTCTGACACCAGCAGATCCAATGAGCATGTTGCTCATGATGATTCCACTGGTCATCCTTTACGAATTGGGAATCCGCCTTTGCGAATGGATTCCTAAAGCAAATACTCTTGATCTCGATGCTGCTTAGCCCCTGCCTCAGGTTTTTTTAGTGGCGAATGCAGGCAATATGTCATTCAAACGCTGAGTTTATCGCCGACGGAACTGCACATGCTCGTGAGCGGCGTTTTAGTTGCGGACGTCACAGAATCCGGAATCACGATTTGGGCTGACGGTGGACCTCAACTGATCCACACCTCTGGCACGAAAGCACACAACATGGCCGACACACCACTCCCACTTGAACTCGACTGCGAAAGTGTCCAACAACTCCAGGAAAGCGGCGAAAAGTTCATCTTTATCGACTGCCGCGAGCAGAATGAATTCGACATCGCCAAGATTCCCGGAGCGACACTTCTTCCGATGAGCGAATTGCAGGACCGAGTTGGAGAGCTTGATGGATCACAAACAGAACGCATCGTCGTGCACTGCCATCATGGTGGACGCAGTCTTCGCGTTGCCAACTGGCTGAGAAATCAGGGATTTTCCAACGCGCAAAGCATGGCAGGAGGAATCGATGCGTGGGCCTTGCGGCTCGATCCAAATATCGCGCGTTATTAAGAGCGTTATCCCGTTCTTACATCAGATCGCTCTCTCAGAAGCGGATGCGAGTCGTCGTACCGTGTCTTCCTGATTTGATCGAGATTCGGCCGAGATTCGGCCGTTAAAAGCCGCGAACAGAGCGAAATAAAATCAACGCCAGAGCGGCAAGACGTCATCGAGTCTTGCCGCTCTGGCGTTTTATCTGAACTTCGACCAATCGCCAGAAAGCGACTGCGTTGAACGAGTGAAGTCGATTTAGCACCTGTCTCAGGGGTGTGTGGCGGCGAATGGTGGCAAAAACTCGTTCAAATGCTGCGTTTATCGCCGCCGGAACGCCACCCTCTCGTGAGAGTCGATCTAGTTTGAAATGCTCACCGCTGAACCGTTACTCACCCTGAAAAGCGGAGCTGGCTTGGTTTCCGCTCGGGGAATCGCGATTGCATTGGTTCGATTTTGGGTCTCAGCCTTCGCATTGAGATCACCGCGATCACTCGGTGGGTTTGTCGTTGGAGGCATGAATTGATCGTGATTCTCCGCCACCGCGTCCGTCACCGCTGCTGGCGCGGCGACTGGTGGAACTGCTTCCTTTGCTGCTGGCGGAGCCGCTGCTGGACGCTGAGGGGTGACTGGTGCTGATGTCGCCCCGGAAACACAATGATCACAGGCATCTCGGCACGGAACCTGACACAGAACGTGGGTCGTTTTACAGCAGCCGTCAACAACGTCGTATCCAGCGGCCCGCAACGCTTCCGCGGACTGAGCACGAACGAATTTATCGCAGTCTCCTAGCGAATGCGTGAGGGCACTCAGCACCATTTGATTGCAACATTGAGGATGGGCTCTCAGCTGATCGCCGATCCCGTCGGCAGCCTTGGCGCGAACTCGTTCATCAGCGTCATTCAGCGCGTAAACCAAAGTCGGCATTACCTGAGGATAATGATCGCAACGATAGAGCAGGCTCATCCAATGCAGCGCCTGTCGGCGCTCACGGGCGGACGTCGACGAATAGGATTGTCGAATCAATTTTGATAGACCTGCAGGACCTGCAATGCCAGACGAGTCACAGCTATCGACAGTGACTGGAGCGCATCCGCTGACATCGCACTGATTCTCAGCACACCCGAGCGGCTTGTTCGGATTGCAGGCTGGGTCATGGTAGACACATGGCCTCACAATCTTCGGTCGACAAGATCTCGGATGACAATCTGGAGTACTATCACAAGCTTTACCGGACGAATTGGTAATACCGTCCAGCAGCCATCCAGCACTTGAATCCTGAGCAAAAATGGCAGCCACCAAACAGGCCACGACTGGACTCAATTTGCACTTCATTTTAAGTATCCTTCCTCAAACTGAAGGGGCTTATTTCAATTCCACAGGAGGTGCGTTAGACTCGCCATCCTGAATAATTCTTCGCGTTTTGCGCTATCGGACGGATTCTGCGTTCAAGCAGTTGATACTGTGCACGTCCGTTCAGTATTCTTGCCAAAGTGCTGAACGACCGCCCGTATACTCACCGCCTCGTCCCCGCCTTGGAGACGAGGAAATAGGAGAGAATCGAGTTCTGTCGGCAACATTTGATGAGTGAAGTGAGCCTGGGAAACGAGCGTTTTCAAGGGAAAATCCGGCTCTACAATCGATTCGATCGGCAATCCCTTGTAGCAATGCTATCGACTGTAACTTTCAGAGCGCTTCAGCGCATCGTTTCTGTGAATCCGAACATTCCGTCTATAACGACAAACATAACGCATGTAGCACTTCTTCCATTTGGGTTGAGTTTTTCGGTTGTACTCCGAATTTTATCTGCCAAGGGGACGGCATGACCGTGTCCGAGGTTTTTCGCAATCCCTTCCCACAGTTGATCCACTCCGTTGTGAACCAATCCAGCTCAGCTGGACGACGCCCGAGTGGTACTTCGATGGCGATTTCATTTGCATGGGCAATTAGGCTGAGATGGATCTTTCAAAACTCAATTCAGCGCAGCGTGAGGCTGTCGAGACACTCAATGGACCGCTGCTGGTATTGGCCGGCGCGGGGACAGGGAAAACCCGAGTCATCACGTATCGAATGGCGAGACTCCTGCAGTCCGGTGTCTCACCCGAACGCATCTTGTCTGTGACGTTCACGAACAAAGCCGCCAAAGAAATGGCGGAACGAACGCACGCCATTATTGGAAGCAAATCCAAGCTGAAGCCGTGGATTTCGACCTTCCACTCGCTATGCGTGAACATTCTCAGAGAAGACATTGAGAATCTCGGATATCCCAAGCAATTCACGATTCTCGACCGCGGCGATCAGGAATCGATGGCTCGAAAGGTTCTGAGAGATATTCGCGTCACGGAAAAGTCTTTGAAGCCGAGCGATCTGCTGCACCTCATCAGCCAATGGAAGTCTGCAGGGATGGGACCTGAGCGGGCAGCAAAGGTCGCTGACGACGACAAGGAATTTCTGGGGAGCATGGGGTATCGCCGCTATCAGCAAGCCCTCAAATCGTCCGGTTCGGTCGACTTCGACGATCTGTTGTTGCTCACCGAAGAACTCTTTGAGAATCACCCATCTGTTCTCGAGAAGAATCAGCAGAGATTCTCACACGTCCAGATTGACGAGTATCAGGACACGAATGCTCTTCAATTCCGCATCATCGAATCTCTCGTGCGGCCGCATCACAATCTCTGTGTGGTGGGTGACGACGATCAATCTATCTACGGTTGGCGCGGCGCGGAAGTGAAACACATCCTCGGCTTTGCCCGACAGTTTCCAGGAACGAAGACGATCCGTCTCGAAGAGAATTATCGTTGCACCGATCGCATTATTAAACTCGCAAACCAACTCGTGGCACATAATCGGGACAGACACAAAAAGGTGCTGCGTGCCAACAAGAAGGCGCGGGAAGAGGTTCGTTTCATCGAGTATCCCGATGAACAACTCGAAGCTGAAAAAGTGGTCGGAGAGATCAAGTTTCTGAATCAGAAGAAGTTCATTCCGTACGCCGAATTTGCCATTCTGTTTCGCACAAACGAGCAACCTCGACTCTTCGAATCGGAGTTACGGCGACAACAAATTCCCTACGTCCTCATGGGGAGTCAATCGTTCTACGACCGTAAGGAAATCAAAGATCTCCTGAGCTATCTGAAAGTCATCTCCCGCAAGGAAGATGAACAGTCGTTACTTCGAATCATCAACACACCTGCTCGCGGAATCAGTGATGCAGCATGTGAAAGACTATTAACCCGTGCGGTTCGGTCAGGGATTCCCATCTGGAATGTTGCGGAAGAGGCGGCAGCGGAAAAGGAAATCACTGTGAAAGCATTGGACGCGATCAAGAAATTGCACGGTCAGTTCGCACGTTGGCGCGTGCAGTTCAAGGAAAATCCCACTCAAATTGCTGATCTCGTACACGCCCTTATTCGGGAAATCGACTACGACAAGGAAATCGAAAAGCAATACAAGGACGAACAACAGCAGGCGCAGCGAAAGGCCGTCCTCGAAGAGTACATCAACTCCATTGCCGAATACGTAGATAAGAGCAGCGACCCCAGCCTGTTAGATTACCTGACGACCATCGCGCTCGAACGACGGGACGAAGAGCCTGATAAAGAAGCGATGGCCCAATCCGACGCTGTCAAAATGATGACCTTACACAGCGCAAAGGGTTTGGAGTTTCCACGAGTCTACATCGTCGGGATGGAAGAGGGACTGCTTCCACACAAGCGGACCATCGATGGGACAGAGTCGGAAATCGCCGAGGAAAGGCGATTGGCCTATGTGGGAGTGACCCGAGCCCAGGAAGCACTCACTCTCACACGGGCTGCAAGCCGGCGAAAATGGGGAAAACCTCGCCAGACCGAAGCATCCCGGTTCATCGCGGAAATGCGTCGAGAGTTAAACTCGGAAGATTGACCAGAGGTCAGTCGACACTGCGGATAAAGACGGTGTAAGCACTGCAACTTACACCGTCTTGAATTCCGCAAATGAATCGACAAGACGCGACGACAACTCTTCGCTGCGGTTCTAACGGCTGAGAGCTGACGAAGAATTCTGGACGGCGAAAGAGTTGTGAGTCGAGTTTACCAGTCTCGGCCACCGCGGCCGCCGCCATCTCGTCCACCACGGTTCCCGCCGCCTCGGCTATCGCCACCGAAGCTACGTGGACGATCTTCACGTGGCTTCGCGATGTTGACCGTCATTGTGCGAGTCTGAAACGACTGTCCGTGAAATTGGTCGATTGCTTTCTGAGCGGCATCCGAAGATGACATCTCAACAAATGCAAAACCCTTGGAACGGCCAGTCTCGCGATCCTTGATCAACGAGACAGATTTGACGTCCCCAGCCTGACTGAAAAGATCTCGTAAATCATCTTCAGTCGTGTTGTAGGACAAGTTGCCCACATACAGTTTCGATTCCATTGCTCTCTAACCTGACTTGCTGAATTCTTCGTCTTCCCCTGCGAAGAGGGCGGTCCCTCAAGGCTGCACAGGAGCAAACCATTGACCTGAGTCTACCATAGGCGTAGCAAATTACGAAAGCCTGTACAATCGAAGCGCAACATATTCTTCAAGTTCATCGCTTATGTTGCTCTCACTGCGAGAAAATTCGTTGTTTGAAATGCCACGAATAATGAGCATAGCAACGAGCTAAGGACTGTTTGAACATGGGGTTCCATCGCCAATAAAAAAGCCTGCAGATTAGCAACTCCTGCAGGCGATCATACTGTTAAATCGTCCGACCAGAGGGGACGACACTTGGTTACAGGAAGTCCGCCAGCCCTTGTGATTCGAGTTCAGCGATCAGACGCCGAATGCCGTTTTCATCGTCTCGCCGCGATACCAAAGTCGCTTTGGGTGTATGCACGACGATACAGTTATCGATCCCGATCGTTGCAATAATGTGCTCATCTGATGAACGAATAATACAGCCAGTACTATCAATCCCTACGAACTTCCCTAAAGCAGTATTCCCATGGGAATCAGCCGGCAATAAACGGGTCATCGCCTGCCAACTGCCGACGTCATCCCAGTCAAATGTCGCCTCGACGACAGAAATTTTCTTTTCATGCTCGAGTACCGCGTAATCAACTGAAATCGACTTCATTTGTGGGAATAAGTCTGCAACAGCGCTGCTCCAGGATTCCTTGCCCACATGAGGACGCAACTGTTCTAGAATTGCTCCAATCTCAGGTTCATGTTGCTGGATGAGCCGCAGAATCGTGTCGGCACGCCAGAGAAAGATTCCGCAATTCCAGAAAAACCGACCATCACGCAGGTATGATTCCGCCACCTCGCGTTCAGGTTTTTCACGGAACGCCGCGACCTGAAACACCCCTTCCCGAATCACTTGATTCCGTTCGATGTATCCAAAACCTGTCGCTGGATAAGTCGGAGGAACCCCGAACAAGACTAATGAGTCAGGGTCCGACTCGATCACGGAAACGGCCTTTTCGACATCGCGCTGATAAGCCTCTCGTGGCCCGATCACATGATCTGCCGACATCACCAGCATGATCGCATCTGGATCCCGTTCCTGGATGCACAGAGCAGCCAAGCCAACACAGGGCGCCGTGTTGCGACCACAGGGTTCCTGAAGAATGTTGCCATCCGGGACCAAAGGGAGGTGTTTTTGCGTTTCCTCGGTGAAACGCTGATTGGTCACGACCCAGCTTCTTTCCGCCGCGATCCATGGTTGGACGAGTCCGAACGCCGACTGAATGAGGGACTCCTCTCCAACAACATTGAGAAATTGCTTTGGTTTAGAGCGAAGACTCATGGGCCAGAATCGGGTCCCAAGTCCTCCAGCCATAATGACCGCATGCAACATATTAGCCATCTCTCTTCATGCCCCCGAGCCACCCCATGAGCACGGGATTGCCCTCAATTCATTGATTTAAATGGATGCCGAGTCCAGACCGACATTTCGGCGCGCACTCGGAGTATCTCGCCATATTGAACTGCGTTTCCAATGCCCAGTGGCTGGCATTTTCCGCCGAATCACAAACTGCAGTCAGCAACGAAGCAAAGAGGTCACCAAGGAATCAGCTAGAAGAGTACTCAATCGTCAAATGAAATTCAGCCCGCGACACGTAACCAAGGCAGCGTAGTGAATTTAGTGAACATATACCGGCTGTTTCAGTGATTTCCATATTTCCAGCTGGTCTTTACGAATTCTCGAATCAAGGTCGGTCGTTCAATGTTCCGATTCCAGACATGGGATTCCACCCACGGATGTACAGGAGTTCTTGTGATGCAGGTCAATTCATATAATCGTCTCCTTTTGGCTCTCTCTGCGCTGATCACAACGGCAGGATGCGCCGGACTGGTCGACAAACACTATGAGCACACACAGAAACTACGCACTGAAGTTGCGTACTTGAATTTCTGGTGGCATTGCGACGACGCGTGCGGCGAGGACTACAAGTGCGGTTGGAAGGCTGGCTACTTGGATGTCACTACTGGAGGAAATGGCACCCCTCCAATGTTTGCGCCTCCACACTATTGGAAGCCGTCGAACGCATACGCCAACAAGGAACAAAAGCGTCTTGATTGGTATCAAGGGTTTCAGGACGGGGCGATGCTGGCTTCGCTGCAACCTGATACACACTATCTGAAAGTGTGGAATCCACCCGCTGCAACGCCCGTTGCCGAATCGGTTTACCACGAGGGATACGATCTCTCGCAACCTGCCCTCAGCGAGCCCGCTCAGGTTCCAGGGGCACAGGATTTTCCCGAAATCCCAATGCTGAATTCAGACGGAACTCCGATGAACGATTCTGGATTCAATGCACCACGAACACAGCCTGATACGACCGTCCCACCAGTTCCAGATCGACCGATGCCGATTCTCTAGGATGCATCTGGTCGATATCGCCGGTCATGAATGGGGCTCGTTGCGGGCTCCCAACGAAAGTTGAACTCGTTCCCTCGTCACCCAGAGGGAATAACGCACCGCTAACAATTTCGATTCATCCGTCACGCCTCTCCGATTTTTCGCGAGAGGCGTGTTTGTTTTGAGTTCGCCCACCAGCGGACGACTTGGGAGATGCATGCTGGATTCTGCACAATCCCAGCCGCTTTCCATAACGAGTTAAGCAACGTTTGTGGATTGAGAAATCCAACATGGCTCCATTTCGCGCCGACGACGAAATTCGCTAGTCTCTGATGCTATGGTCAATCTACAAGTACAACTGAATCGTTTGTCGCTGCGAAACCCCATTCTCGTCGCTTCCGGGACGTTTGGGTACGCGAAAGAAATGTCTCCCTTCGTCGATTTCGCAAAAATCGGGGGGATCATTCCCAAGACAATCACCCCGCAACCTCGAATTGGCAATCCCCCTCCGCGAACGGTTGAAACGTCGTCGGGAATGCTCAATTCCATCGGGCTAGATAACGACGGCTTCGAAACGTTTCTGACAAAGCATCTTCCATATCTGCTCAGCCTTGATGCACCCGTCATCGCGAATATCGCCGGTCGAACGATCGACGATTTTGCAGAGATGGCTGGACGTTTGAACGAATTCAAAAACCTGGCAGGGATCGAGCTCAACATCTCCTGCCCGAATGTCAGTGGCGGCGTCGATTTTGGAACAAATCCAGAATCCGCCAGGAAGCTAATCAGTGCGGTTCGGGAAAACTCCGAACTTCCGATCATAGCAAAATTGACTCCCAACGTGACGGACATCACTGCGATCGCAAAGGCTGCTCAGGACGGGGGTGCTGATGCGGTTTCCATGGTCAATACTTACCAGGGAATGGCGATCAATTGGCGCAAGCGAAAAGCTGTCCTTGGTAACGTGCTCGGCGGATTGAGCGGCCCAGCGATCAAGCCGTTGGCGCTTCGCTGCGTCTATCTGGTTGCAAAGTCTGTGAATATTCCAATCATCGGCATTGGCGGCATCAGTTCGATCGACGACGTGATGGAGTTCCTGATCGCAGGAGCTTCCGCGGTCCAAATAGGAACAGCGAACTTCTTCACCCCAAGCCTTTCAGCACAACTCGCAGACCAGCTGGCGGCGACTCTGGAAGCAGAAGGAGTGACTTCCGTCTCTGAAATCGTCGGCACTCTCCAGGGATTGCCGAAGACCTGTTCGCCTTAACCCGGCGAGGAGTCAGCTGATTAAAGTAAGAGGGGACCTTGAATTCAATTTGGTCCCCTCTCTCTTTTTATGTCTCAGTTCGCCTAAATCCCCCGCTGCGGGTCTAAAATGGCGACTGCTTCGCACGGACCAGATATTCACCCACTCGAACCGCCTTCCAAGGGGCTCGTCGCACAATCTGCTTCGTATCGATCTGCTCGACTCGATCTTCGAACTTCAAAACACCAAAAGGAATTTCATCACAGTACCAGACATCACGAATCTGATGTCGGGCAATCCCGTCAGCTCCTTCCACCTTCGCTGCGGAATAGCCGATGTGACATCGAAATGCATCAGTTCTCAGTTCTACTTTGTCGTACCGAATTCTCGATGAGGAGTACTGCTTTCCCTGAGGGATCCCCTGAAAGAAACGGTAGTCTTCATCTGTCAGCTGGGCTCCATCGCCCCTCGACTTCAGAAACTCTAGAACAGGTTTCCCTTCAGAAAATGCAATTCTGTCGAGCACGTAACTGACCTGCTTTTCTTCAGCTGAAGGTGCACCGGTTTGGGTGACGATCAGCACTCGTCCAGTTTCTTCATGAGGGCCGCCGTCCTGAAGACGGAGAGTCTGCAAAGTACCGTCAGGATTCGTCGCTTGAAATTCGACTCCATAATTGGGCTGCAGTTCGCCGTCTGGAAGTGATCCAATCCAGCTATAGTGCTGTCGATTGAACTTTTCAGGTGGATCGGAATAGTCCATCAACCGAGAATTTGCCATCAACTGATAAATCCAGTTCTGCGCCCATGGAGAGTTGGCAGGGTAATACGCGGAGAAGATCGAGATTCCCAATAATCCCATCGTAAGGCGTCGGAACCAGATCCGCTTGCCAAGAATATTGAAGGATGGAATTAACGCCATCAACCAGAAGGGAATGAGCCACAACATCCACCGCAGCGCGACGCTGACGCCGCTGTAATTGTAGTTTTCAGTTTTCGTGAGATAGAAACCGAGTGTCACGACGGTCAACACCGCACCGAGAATCTGGAACTTCGACAGGCTCGATCGCAGGTAAATGGACGGAAAAAACCACCCGGCGGGCATCACGAGGAAAATCGGGCTCAGTGAGAAAATCCCGTGATGTCCGAAGGTGCAATGCAGCAGATAAACCGCAGTGGAATCGCGAGGCCGATCAATGCCACGTGGATTCGTCCAGTAACTTGGAACCCCTTCAAAAACAAAGTTATAGGTCTCAGTCCCATATTTCGCGTAGAACGGTTGCCAGCTTCCTGTCGCCTCGTAATTCGTCAAAAAGAACGCGACGAGCACGATCAGAGCGGCGGGGAAAAAGCCTGACAGCGTTTTCACGGGTGATTCGTGGAAGAGCATGAAAAAAATTGCGACGCCGAACAGCGCAGCTGGAAGTTCATTGCAAACACAGAACGCCGTGAATAGGCCGCAGACAAAATATCGCCACACGGATTGTCTCATATCGACGACAATCTGCACGGCCAGTGGAATTGCGACCATCGCAGCGACGACCGCAGGCGTATGGTTATTGAATACTGTCAAATACGGGAGATACATGGCTCCGAAACAAGCGGTCGCCACGATAAAGATGTGACTCCACGGATCGCGGGTGTAGGTTCCAATGAATTTTGAGAAGTATGCCAGTGCGATGCCCATCGGCACGATGTTGATCAAGAACAGACAGATCCGGACGATTTCGTCGCGGTGATCCAGAAGAGTCCAGCCAGTGACGAATTTGATCGAACGATACAATTCCGCCACGATGCGAGGAAGGAGCGGCGGTTTTGAAGAGTAGAAATGATCGTTGTGTCGGACGATGTCGATCGTGTCCCAACCGGGAACTTGTCGTATTTCGTCGATCTCATACTTGTTCTGCTCCACGATCGAATACACCGTGCACCAGCGTGAACGATCATTGGCACTTCGTAGGACGGGAGCATCAAAGAGTTTCGCCGTCATGATGGACATCGAAACAATGATCAGCAGCAGGCAGATCATCTGACTGGATTCGGTCAAGCCGTCGCTACGACTCGTCACAACTTGCCTTGGGTTCGTCGTAGAGTTCATCGCAAGTCCCGTAAGTAATAGTGATGTTTGCCCAATTTTCCTCCGTAGTTACCCGCTGTAATTTTGAGTAAGCCCGGGGCGTCCAGAACCGCATTCAGCCCGAGCTTCATTGCTTGCTGAACAGACTCGGCCGTCAGACCGTCGATTACGATTTCGTAAACTGCCCCACACTGCGGGGGGAGTTCAGATTGAACGAGTGGTCGGCTCGTCGGGCAGAACACGTCATTCGTGCTGGCCCGCAGTTTTTTGTACTTCGATCCAACTTTACTTCCCGACCTGACGATCCCACCAGGAAACGGCATCACAACGTCGGGGCAAGCGTGGATTGCCTCGACCGCTTTTTCAGCGATCGCAAGCGTGGCTGCAGTTGTTGTTCCGCAGAAGATCAGGTTCCCACCAGCGACGCCAGTGACTGTTTGAAAGCGGTCTTCGCAGAGAAATTCTCCGTCCATGACCGGGATTCTCCAAAACCGCTTCCCGTTAATCTGCTTGGAAATTTGGCGTCCATCACCGAAGAATCTCAGGGCCCCGCCCACGACGATATCTTTACCCGCATCGCCATCCGAAATTCCGTTGTAGCAAGCTGTTGTTGGACAAGTGAGGATGCACTGACCAATTCTGTTCTGCAGCGACTTTTCCAATCCATCCCGACTGAAGGCAAACACAAGGATGGAGACACCGGGACGACCGTCAGGTGTTTCTTCGGTCGTCAAACTACGTTCGACCGCTGCTTCAACGTCACAAGCGATCACGCTCGTGGCATTCCCGCACATTTCATTTGCGGCAATAGCCGCCCAGCGTTCATTCAGTGCGGTGACAATCACGCGCGTCGCTTTGATCGGGAAGGCTTCGGCAAACGTATCATCAATCAAATTTCCAAGTAGCCCGGAAGCGATTGCCACACTCGATTCAGACAACATTTTGCAACCTAAGTCGAGGTTTCAATCGACCCCTCTGACCTCCATGAACGCACTTACTGATGACGAAAGACCAACACAGAATTCACTTGTTCAGCACACTCTCATTCCAAGGCGAAAGCTCAGTCTACCCTCACGACTAACTTCACGAAAGCGAACGGTTTCAGGCCAATGACGAATTCGTGAGTTTCGCAAAATCGCCGCGATTAACTACAACCCCTCCCCTAACACTCCAAGCCAGCCCCCCCCTTTGCCGCCTGAAATTCGCATTGCGATTTCTGGATAAAATACGTTACGCTCGAGCCCCTTCCTTTCTCCTTCCTCGTCACTGCCGCCTGCCAGACACTCCCTGTCTTATTTGGTGCTACCTATGCGCAAACACATAGTTCTGTGCCTGCTAATGACACAGTCAGCGTTGGCGCTCGCCGAATCCAAACCGATTATCAGTCCACCGGATGCTGATCTGATTCAGACCGAAGAGTTAGACGATTCTTCCCTTCTCTGGGGTGAAACCGCGCCAGAAACGTTTCGATCAGTCTCCCCCCTATTTCCTGAGCCATCAACTGAAGATGAGCAAACGAACCCGACTCCACATTCCAAGTCGGTGACCAAATCCGGTCCAATCGATCTCCGGTTGCCGGGAAGTTCGATCACAATGAATGAAGAAGTCGTCGAACCGAAACCGGTCAACAAGTTTATTGACGACCATTTACTTCTCTGGAATGAGGTTCCCAGCGGCCTCGAATTCCTGCCAAAGCTTGGTTCCGATTTCGGGATCACCACGCTTGGAACCCGTGTGAACATCAACACCGATTCAGGTCTTTGGTTTTTCGGAAATTTCGGATGGAACTTCCTTTCCGGTCCCGGAACCGCTGACGTTCCTCCACAAACCTACGATCTCAGCTTTGAGATTCACTACGCGAGATCCCTCAATCGAGACTGGAACGTCCATTTCAACATCACCCCGTTACTGGCCACGGATTTCTCAGGAAGTTCCAGCGACGCGTTCCGCTTGATGGCAGGTGGGCTTGTCTCTTATCGGCTGGACGATGCGACAAAGCTGGTTGCGGGAATCAACTATCTCGATCGTCCCGATCTCAACTTTCTCCCCATCGCTGGAGTCAAGTGGACGATCACAGAAGACGTTCAATTCGACCTTGTGGTCCCACGTCCTCAGATCGCATGGCGCTACAGCGATACTGAGTCATCGGAAAACTGGCTGTACCTTCGCGGTGAAGTTGGTGGAGGATCATGGGGCATAAAACGAGAGGGAAATCTCAATGACAAAATGGGCTACAAAGACCTGAGATGCCTTGGAGGAGTAGAAACGAAGTCTGTAGATGGACAACGATCGATCTTTGAGATCGGCTATGTATTCGACCGAAAGATCTCATTCGATCGTGGACCGGGAGATGTGCAACCGAGTTCAACGTTTGTGCTGAACTGGGGGCAACGCTTCTAAGCCCCCTCATTCAAGCGAGACGACCGAGGAAGGCAATCTGGGCTGTTATTGTCAATCGCTGCGGAAATTCCTGATCTCAATGGGATGTTCTTAAGCGCCAGCAACGTTGAACTTCGCGTGTAGCGAACGTTCCGAAGCCACTGCATTGAGCTTTGCGAAAGCAATCGGCGCTCGGCATTGAAGATGCGTGCTTAGTAGCTTCCTGAGATGCCACTCGAATTATTCACATTCACCGACATCTTCGTCGGAATGAATTCAATCAGCTTGGCAGCGGAAGCGTTCACCGGCAGCCCCGGACCTTGTTGATGGAATAGACGAGCCTCTTTCCCCAGCCCTCGCAACGTAAACTGACCGCTCCGTTCATTGAAGATCAATTCATCAGCGACTGCTCGGAAGAAATGCCCCTCCAGTTCCGCTGCGCCCGTGGCAAAGACCTCGAAATACTTTTCTGGTTGAGTGCCATGCTGCTTCTGGATGATCCGCATTTGCGAACATTTCATTGTCGCAGCGTTTGTTGAATCAGGGTTTGACTCAGATAGTTGTTCGACTTTGAATTTGGCAAAAGCAGACTCGACAGGAGCGGTCAACACCTCGACTCGGTCGCTGAGCGTCGCATCACTCTGATTCAAATTTCCGACGATCGCGCGAGCAAACTGCACGTTGGAATAACGCCATTTGGTACTGTTCTGCTTGGCTGGTTTGTTCGCTTGAGGCTTCTCACCCGGAGCCAACTTCATCGAATCACCGAGCGTCCAGGCATCAAGTACTCCGGGCCCATCCCCTTTAAAGTCACCAGAGGCCAAATTCACTTGAAAGCCCGCGAGAGACGCTCGTTGGAATCCAGAGATTTTATTCTGCCGATACTCCACACTCTCTACGACGACCTGATGCTTGGCTTCGATTGATTGAATGTTGAGATCCGGTGCGTTCGTGTCAGGTTCGGAGAATGAGATGCGCTGATTGAGCGTCGCTGTCAATTCCTCACAGAGCAAACGGGTGAGGCTTTGTTGCTCTCCCGGAAGGGCTGCGGTCACACTTCCCCAGAATTTTGCATCATGCCCGTTGAATGACATCCCTTCTTTCCAGGCGATTTCGAGGACAGTTGGCTCACTGGCGGTTGTCGCTGCAGTAGTCGCGACAGTTGGTGTCACTCCGCCGGTCGTTTTCAGCCCTTGTGGGATTGGAATTGTCATCCCTCCAGACCCCGGAATGTCGACTCGATTTTCTTCACGTGACAGCGTGATTTCTCCACCACTAAAGCTGGCGGTTCCGACGGAGACGCTGGCCCGATTGAGAACTTCTCCACTCGGAGCAACTTCTCCGTAGATGGTGAGTACCTGCTGCACTCCTCCGGAATTTCTGGCCACCAAGCGGCTTCCTTTCACCTCCAGAAGTCCGTCCAGCGCCTGTGTGCCGACCTCAAGCGACTTTCCCAGGTCATGCTGAATCTCGATATTGCCCACCCCGACCACTTCACGAAAATCGATGAGCGATTTGACGGAATCGTGGATCAGATTGACGTTCAATGTCTCCGCCTTGACCACCCAGGGAGATTGCTCTTCATCCTCGCTGCTGCCGCTGTCTTCAGATCGGTTTCTGGCCTCTGAGGTGACGTTTTCAATCTTGCCCGGGCCGATCACGACATCAATCCGGTTCGATCGCTCGACATTTAGCATACTGGAATTCAGGCGGACATTTTTTGTTGCAATGACCCTCTTGAGCGGCAGCGGAGAGGCGAGCACATCTCGATTCCCGCCCGGTTGGCCCGACAACTTCTGAATCTGATCGAGATCAATCCATGCTTCCAACCGATCGGTTGAAATTCCAAATTGCCCAGGAATGCCAAGCAACGCCTGATCATCGATCAATACATAATGGCTGTTCGCGTTCGGATCCTGTTCCACGCGCACACCGCTCTTCCAACGGACCACGACAGGCGGGGCATTTTCGTCATTTTGATAGACGTCCAACTTTCCTTCACCACGGCACTCCAACGCTTCCAGTTGATTGCCCGGGGAATGTTGAATCGCGATCTGTGGGCATTCAAACGTGGTTGTTCCCCGCTGAATTTCCACTTTATTCTGATCAATCATGATCGCCTGGCGCGTCTTGGCGTCATATGTCAGATCTTGCATGACAGCATGCATCTGATGCTCATCTGATGTGATATCGACCCGACCGGACTTCCCGTTTGGCTCACCCATCGCCTGCAATCGATGAAAGACCAGTCCATCAAAAGCAGAACTGAATTTCTTCTCGTCCTCCGGCACCGGTTCTGCAGTCGACTCAAACTGAATGCGAAGGCGAGCGCATTGAATGATGTCCTTCAGAACACCGCTCACACCTTTGCTATGATGCTCGACGACGACGCGATCATCGATCGTCGCTTCACGTTTGAGCACGTCGTACAGAAAAGAACCGTGACTCCGAACTTTGGCCAGTCTTGGCTCACCTTTCTGACGAAATGATGAATTCAAAACGACATTCCTACGGAGCAGGACCTGAGCCAATCCGCCGACTCGCGGCATATCTTTGCCAACTGTCGAGATGTCTGCGGGCTCGAAGGTTAACTGCAACTGGTCAGCGGTCCCCTCCATGCGACGCTCATCTTGAGGAGTTGGTCCATAACCAAAAGCAACAGCGTGGTCGCTGTACAACTGTCGGGATTCTTCTTCGAAGTTGAAATCTCGCCCTTCGATTCTCAGGCCATCGGGTCCATCGATATTGACCTTTCCTTCCAGCGAAGCCCAAACAATGCGGCCCGGCTTTGAACTCGAAAGAGCGATTGCTGAATCGAAAAATGAATTCTGGAATTTTAGCTGCGCCCGCTCAGCAACGATTCGAAACGGCTTTTCACCGGGCCGTTTGGGATCTCGCCAGAAAATCGCGACGGGTGAAATCTGAATGGAATCTCCCGAGCTGGAATCCCGTTCAAGATCATTGAAGTAGAGATAGACGTGTTCCGACATTTGCCAGGTTTGGTCGGCCTCATGTGTCCATTGAGTTTCAGGAAAAACATCAATGGCGTGCTGGTCAAAAACAGCAGGTGCGTCGATCTGCGCGTTCAGCGGAGTCGACATCTGACTGGCGACGATTTTCACACTCGTTAGAGGCGTCAGCACTGTCGAATAAACCCGAAATGCACCCGCCAGCGTCGCCACAACAATCAACGTCACAAGAAATCGCTTCATAGTGCTTTTCGTTGAGTTGATGGTTGGAGAAAACACTGAAACAGTTTCGCGACTCAATTGAGAATCGACGATGCATTAAACAGAGAGATGCGTTTCACTAACTGTTGGAATCCGAAGGCAACCAGCCGATCACGTCTGTAATATCGATCATTCCAATCGGGTGGCGGGAATCATTAACCACTGGTAACTCGCTGATTTTACGCTGGGCGAGAAGTTCAATGACGTCAGCCAGTACGGCCGTCGACCGTACGGTCAACGGGTTCGCTGTCATCAACTGAGCGATTGGCTGATCGAAGCCTTGATCGTTACGTGTTTCCAGCAGGCGGGCCAAATCGCTGTCAGTGAAAATTCCGGCCAGACTTCCATCTTCTTCGACCAGTAACACAGCCCCGGACCGTCGACCGGGTCTCGATGCGGAAGTGAACACATCTCGCACGCTCGCGTGAACAGATGCGACACGCAACTGCTCGAGTGGTCGCATGACATCCGTCACTGATTTCAGCTTCTGTCCTAAGCTCCCGCCGGGATGAAAGCGGGCAAATAGGTCTGGAGTGAAACCCCGAGCCTGACTGACAACGAGCGCCAACGCATCGCCAATGGCGAGCATTGCGGTCGTGCTGGTGCTCGGTGCCAACCCCCAGGGGCAGGCTTCCCGATGGCGACCGTATTCCACGACGATATCAGATCGGCTGGCGAGTGAGTTCTGGCTGCTGGCGGTAATGGCGATCACTTGCACGCCCATTGCACGAATGGTCGGGAGAAGAGCCAAAACTTCGTCTGTCTCACCGCTGTTCGACAAAGCGATGAAGACATCATTTTTATGAATGCAGCCGAGATCACCGTGAACCCCTTCTGCGGGGTGCATGAAGTGAGCGCGAGTCCCGGTGGATGAAAGTGTGGCTGCGATCTTCTGACCGATCAGCCCCGCTTTGCCCATTCCGCAGACAATGACGCTGCCAGTCGTCTCGAGCAGGAGATCGACAGCAAGACAAAAACCGCTATCAAGCCGTTTCATCACATCGAGGAGAGCATCCGCTTCCTGCCGGATAATCTCACGGCCGGTGCGGAGTCGCTCGAATTGCGTGAACGGAATCAGTCGTTCAGCTGCGCCCAACGTTCGCATCCTGCAAAAGTTGATGTTGAATCGGTCGCGGATCCGTCCACGATCAAGCGGGGAAGTGTAGTCCTAGACAAGAAATGTCGTCAACTGGAGTTAAGACTTCCACTCGCCCCAGACGTTCGCAAATCGACCAGCGATCGCACAATCTGCCAATCAAGGCCTGCAACTGGCAAACTGGACGATTTGCAGACTCTCCGTAGACCGATTTCGCTTAATTGATTGCTCAACGTTGCGCGCAACTGAACCGGCATCCTGCACTCCAGATGCGGTTATTTTCTCATATCGAGAATGACTCGGAATCGAGCTTTGCCGCTCATCATCCGCTGGTAGGCGTCGTTGGCTTTCTCAAGTGGATACACCTCATTCATCGAAGAAACGCCAGTGCGATGACTGAAACTGAGCGTGTCCTCCGAATCGATTGCAGTCCCCGAGTACCACCCCTGAATCGTCCGATTCCCCGAGAGGAGCGTTAAAGGGCTGATCGGCACCGTCCCGGCAACACCAATTACCAGAATTTTCCCGTAAATCGCCAGTGCACCCTGCAGCGTGGCCATTGCTTCCCCGTCGGTGACGGTGGCCAGGACAGCCTTTGCACCTCCGAGTTTTTGCAACTCACTGCAAACGTCTTGAGATGTCGAATCGAGGTAGAGATCTGCTCCAAGTTCTTTAGCAAGTGGAGCTTTCTCCTGCCCTCGCGCCACAGCGACCGTGTAAAAGCTGCTTTTCGCTGCGAACTGAATTCCTAAATGACCGAGACCGCCGATCCCGTGAACAACGACAATATCCCCGGGCCGTGCACCACTATTTCTCAACGCATTGAAGGTTGTTAGGCCGGCACAAAGCAGCGGGGCAGATTGAATTGGATCCATTCCTTCTGGAAGTCGGGCGACAGCACTGGCAGGAGCGATCATGTACTCGCCATACCCTCCATCGAAGGTCAGGCCAGTAACTTGGCCAGTCTCGCATGCGAAGAGATTCCCCCGGCGGCAATTGTCGCACTCCCCACAGTTTCCACCGTGCCAGCCGACTCCGACAGACTGCCCCAGTTTCAGGCGATTGACACCAGATCCTACGGCATCAACGACACCAGTCACTTCGTGTCCGGGGACCCGGGGGTACTGAATCCCGGGAAATGCACCCGTCACAACAACAGAATCGCTGTGACAGACTCCGCAACAAGCAACCTTGATTCGAATTTCCCCCGGGCCGGGCTCTGGAATCGCTCTCTCGACAATTTCAAATGGTGCATTGGGCTGACTGATTTGAGCAACACGCATCATTGCCATGAAATTCTCCGGGTTGAAGCAAATTAAAGACCTTGGCCTGAGACCACGCACCTACGGGTGATCCGCCCCAAAGGGACGAGATTGCTGACCTCAACAAGCCACGATCATATATTCTCACCCGTAACTTCGCTAATTTCTTTCTTTTCTATCTGGAAATTCGCCTCAATGTAGTTAGAAACCAACACTAGCGGCGTGTGGCTCGATTCCAACACCAATTGCCATTACGATTTGGCCAGAAGTCCTACGAGGCAAAGCTGCAGCGACTTCAGCAAGGCGTGACTTTGCCTTGTGATGCCAAACATTCACTGAAAACTGAAAACAGACCTCCTATGCAAAACGACATTGGACTCATTGGCTTGGCCGTCATGGGCCAGAACCTTGTTCTTAACATGGCCAACCACGGCTACAGCGTCGCTGTCTACAACCGCACCACCTCGGTGATGGAAGAGTTTGTCGGCGGATTGAAAAACGAGCCAGAGGACAAAGTCTGGGCAGGAACAGCAGAACGGGTTCACGGGTTCGCAGAACTCAAGGATTTCGTTGCGTCCCTCAAGCGCCCACGCCGCATCATGATCATGGTGAAGGCAGGGAAGCCTGTTGACGCAGTGATCGATGAACTCAAGCCTCTTCTCGAAGAGGGCGACATCATCATCGACGGCGGAAATAGCGATTTCCGCGACACCAACCGACGTGCCAAGGATCTGCCTGCCGCAGGTCTGATCTTCCTTGGAACCGGAGTTTCCGGTGGAGAAGAAGGGGCCCTGAAAGGCCCATCCATCATGCCCGGTGGAAACAAGGCTGGCTGGGAACACGTCAAACCGATCTTCCAGGCGATCTCTGCCAAAGTCGGTCCAAACAACGACATCCCATGCTGCGAATGGGTCGGGGAAGACGGTGCTGGTCATTATGTCAAGATGGTGCACAACGGCATCGAGTACGGCGATATGCAGCTGATCTGCGAAGCCTACTTCATCTTGAAGAACGTTCTCGGTCTGACCAACGAAGAACTGTATCAGGTCTTCAAAGACTGGAACGAAAGCGAACTCGCCAGCTACCTCATCGAAATCACACGTGACATCTTCACCGTGAAAGATGAGAAGACAGGCACATTCCTCGTCGACCAGATTCTCGACACTGCTCAGCAGAAGGGGACTGGAAAGTGGATGAGCCAGCACGCGATGGACCTGGGTGTTCCAACGACGCTGATCACCGAAGCTGTCTACGCTCGATGCCTGTCAGCTCAGAAGGACGCTCGCGTTCGCGCAAGCAAAGTCCTGAGCGGTCCTGCTGAAGTCAAATTCACTGGAGACAAGAAGCAGTTCATCGATGACGTCAAATGGGCTCTGTACGCCAGCAAGCTCGTCAGCTACGCACAAGGTTACGTTCAGCTCAATGCAGCGGCTGAAGAGTTCGGCTGGAAGCTCAACAACGGTGACATCGCCCTGCTCTGGCGCGGTGGTTGCATCATTCGCTCTGTCTTCCTCGGAGACATCAAGAACGCATTCGATAAGAACCCAGCCCTCGAAAACCTGCTGCTGGATGATTTCTTCAAGAAAGCGATCGATCAGGCTCAGGGTTCATGGCGCCGCGTCGTTGCAACAGCTGTCACTCAAGGAATTCCGGTCCCAGCGTTCACCGCTGCGATTTCCTACTACGACGGCTATCGTTGCGGACGCCTGCCAGCGAACCTGTTGCAAGCACAACGTGACTACTTCGGTGCTCACACCTACGAGCGAATTGACACCGAACGTGGCCAGATGTTCCACACCGACTGGATTCACGAGCGTAAGGTCTAATCACTTAGCTCTGATTTCCATCCGATGATGGCTCAGAATTCGAAAGGGACGTTCTTTACGAACGTCCCTTTTCTTTTGCACTTTGAGAGAATCGATTGTGAGCATTGCCGACGAATTCCCCCGCACTCACATCAAGAACCATCAATGCAAGTATCGCTCGACGCGGGTGTTCATTAGAATCCTGCGTGGCATCTCACCGCCCGTCCGCTGATGCAGATCCCCTCCCCTTGAGCCGAAGTCCCTCGCAAATGTCTCAAAGACGTTCAGCCTGCCCGAGTGCCAATTTGACTCAATTCGCCGCGATCGTCTTCGCTATCTCTCTGGGGTTCTTCACCGTCGAGACCGCAAGAGCCGAGCGACCAAACATCGTTTACATTCTCGCTGACGACCTCGGAACCGGGGATGTCCAGAGCTTCTATCCTAAAGGTCGCATTGCCACCCCTCATCTCGATGCGCTTGCTGCCAGCGGAATGAAATTCACCGATGCTCATTCCGGGTCTGCTGTGTGTACGCCGACTCGGTACGGAATTTTGACAGGGCGTTACGCTTGGCGAACCCGCTTGAAAAGCGGCGTTCTCTACGGGTATTCGCCTCCGTTGATTGCAGCCGACCGATTAACAGTCCCGTCTTTTCTTTCAGAACATGGATATCACACAGCCTGTATCGGCAAATGGCACCTTGTGCTCGATTGGGCCAAGAAGGACGATCAGAAGGAGCCCAAGGAAGAGGGTGCAAATGTGGATTACACGCAACCCTTGCAGAACGGGCCGATTCATCGAGGGTTCCATTACTTCTATGGCATCAGCGCTTCCCTGGACATGCCCCCTTACATCTATCTTGAAAACGATCGAGTTGTCGCTGTCCCGACCACCGAGAAGAAGTGGTTACGAGCAGGCCCTGCATCCGAAGACTTTGAAGCAGTCGACATTCTTCCAAAGCTCGGAAAGAAGGCGACGCAATATATTGCAGAACGTGCGGAAGATGCCAAATCCGGCAATCCGTTC
Source organism: Planctomicrobium mucosum (assembly GCF_051466335.1). NCBI lineage: Bacteria > Pseudomonadati > Planctomycetota > Planctomycetia > Planctomycetales > Planctomycetaceae > Planctomicrobium > Planctomicrobium mucosum. The sequence goes on from NZ_CP195793.1 coordinate 3,355,485, forward strand.
TTTCTGTATCTCCCACTCACGTCTCCACACACACCCATCGTGACCACTGCAGAATGGGATCAAAAAAGCGGTTTGAACTCCTATGCAGACTTCGTAATGCAGACCGACGCCCTCGTGGGTGACGTCGTAGCGGCGCTCCAGCAACACCAGTTGTCTGAGAACACTCTGATTATTTTCACCAGCGATAACGGGTGCTCCCCTGCAGCCAATATCAAGGAGCTGGAAGAACTCGGGCATCGTCCAAGTGCTGGGTTTCGCGGACATAAAGCAGATCTCTATGACGGGGGCCACCGTGTCCCGTTCATCGTGAGCTGGCCGAATCATGTCTCCCCCGGATCGACATCCGCACAGACCGTCTGTTTGACTGACCTGTTTGCGACAGTGGCTGACATCGTCGAAGGGTCGCTCCCGGCCAATGCTGCTGAAGACAGCGTTAGTATGTTGCCCGCTTTCCTACGGAAAGATACTCAACCGCTCCGCGAGGCGATTGTCCATCACTCCATTAACGGCTCATTCAGCATTCGACAGGGGGACTGGAAATTACTCCTCGCTCCCGGATCGGGGGGCTGGAGCGAACCTCGTCCAGAGAAAGTGCTGCCGGAGTCGGCGCCGCAAACTCAGCTTTACGACCTCGAAACCGATCCAGCGGAAAAGGTGAACCTCGCCGAAGCACATCCAGAAATCGTTGATCAGCTCACTCAGCTGCTGCAGCGATACGTGGACGATGGAAGAAGCACTCCCGGAGTTCCTCAATCCAATACAGGAAAGGTCGACATCTTCAAGGGGCAAAAAAGAGAGGCGAAATGAGTCAATTTGTGTCTCGAACTTCTTCATGACACACACTCAGTTCGAGCGTATGCCCTGGACGTCGTCGAGTTCAATCTTGATCTCAACACCCTCTTCGAACTCGCTTTGACCTAGAATTTTACTGGTCACCAACTGTAACAATCTGCGGTCGAATCTGACGACTCCTTCGCAATCTTCGACCTGAACGCGGATTTCCGCGGGGTGAGTCATCACAGACTTCTTCAAAAGCGTCCGGTTGTTGTACGCCATGACCGGGACATTCAAAGCGAACGTTCCATTCTCCTGAAGCGTCCCTTCAGCCGCCGACTCGATGCGCACGTCCTGAATACGGACTCTCATCGATTGCGGGAGGCACCCTGAGGGGACATTTTGAACAGTGCCGCGAATCGCGATCTCGCTGTTCTGCACAGATCGAAAGTCGGTCATCAGCCAGGTTGAGGTGACCACGAGAAGAACAATCACCCCGATCGAGCCAATCAGCACCAGATTCTCAAATCGGCCTTTCATCAACTTGTCATCCATTTTTTGACTGATTTCGAAACAAGTGCTTCTGCGAGAGCGTAAGTCACGCCAATCTAGGAAAGTGCGGCACCTCGTGAGCAATTATAACGGAGTCTGGTTGAAATGATCACGCATCAGAGAGACTGCCGCATCTGATCAATTGCCACCGCAGCCAATACAATCGTTAAGAAGCAATTTCGACGAATAGCTCACGCGAGATCTGCAGGAAAATCGCGAGGCAACAGATTCGCATCTTCCCGTACGTTAAAAACAAGTCACATATTGAGGGGGGAGTGCGATCAATCGATGGATCGTCCGGAGATTGTGGCCCGACATGCTTGCAAAGTATCCCCTCAAGAGGCTCGTTGAATGCAATTGAATCGCCGAAAAATGATGGCATTGGCAATTGGATCTCTGGCAACGTCGTTGACAGGCTGCAAAATCAACACGACGACCATCATCATTGAAAACCTGACAGGGACAACTCTTTCGCTGCGTGCCAGCGCGACGATTGATGGAAAAACCTACGTCTTTGAAAAATTGAATATTCCAAGCGGAAGAACCGCCAGCTCCAAGTTCATTGTGAACAGCAATCTGGGCGAAAACATTTACTTCAATATCACTGCTGTCACTCAGGGTGGTGTCGTTCTTCCAGGACCGTTTCAGGATCTGCCTGTGATCATCGGCCAGACCAACCAGTTTTCATTCTGGGAAGACACTCTCAAAGGCAAAGCAGGCTGAAACTTTTCTGATTCGTCTATGACGTTCGAGAGAAGTTCAAGGTCAGTACTCAACAGGGCCTCTGCTCCGACGATTTACTCATCGTCGTGACTGAGATCTGCTCCCATTCGCATCCTTGAGATCTCCACAATCTCATTCATATTCCAGACACCCACACGTCGGCCTGCTTCATCGCGTGCCAGCTTGTGGGTGTTTCGTTTTGGCATGAACAGTGCAACATCGTGAGTTCCCAAACAAGGCATCTCTGATCCCTTTGAATCTTCGCTCAAATTGCGTTTAATTGATTCGCTCACCTGTTTCACGACTCCCCCCGCCACGCAACCTGGAGCCCCGATGCTGCTACGCACGCGATTTCTCATTTCTTTTTCGCTCACCCTGCTCTCTACTTTGTTTCACCTTGCCGACACAAAAGCAGACGAGGCCAAACAGCTACTCGCTGGGGCCGCCATTGCCGTCATCAACCCGGATATGGGCGATCTGATTGTCGGCAACTTCGGTATGCCCCCGGCAACTTCCATTCACGATGACATCACCGCCCGTTGTCTATTCCTCGACAATGGTGAAGAACGTGTGGCCATCGTGATGGTCGATAGCGTCGGCGTGCCACACTACATCTTCGATGCCGCTCGTGAGAAAATCGCTGCAGACAAGAGCATTCCCAGCGTCAATATCCTGATGGCAGCAACGCACACCCATTCCGCGACTTCTTCCGCAGGAGCGTCACGCTTCACCGCCGATCCGGAATTCGATCACTATCAGAAACGGGTCGTCAACGGGATTTACGAAGCGGTCAAACAGGCCCACGCCAAGTTGCAGCCCGCAAAGATCGGCTTTGGCAGCTTCATTGAACCCAGCCACCTGAACAATCGTCGCTGGCACGTGACCAATCCTGAACTCCTCATCAATCCAATCGGAACGACAGACAAAGTTCGGATGAATCCTCCCTCCGGGTCTCCTGAATTGCTTCGCCCAGCAGGTCCAGTCGATCCCCAGTTCTCCTTCATCAGCGTGAGAACACTGGAAGGTGAACCGCTTTCACTCTTTGCGAATTACTCGTTGCATTACGTCGGTGGTGTTCCCAACGGTGTAATTTCGGCCGACTATTTTGCTGTTTACAACAACGAAATTGGGACGCTGCTCAACAATGGTAAGCCTGTCGAGGGGTTCGTTGGGCTTTACTCGAACGGGACCAGTGGGGACGTCAACAACATCAACTTTCAGCCGCGCGGACAGAAGTCGTACGGGGCGTTTGAAAGAATGAACGAAGTCGCCAAACAGCTTGCAACCCGCACTGCAGTTGAAGAAGCAAACATTCCCTATCAAACCTGGGTGCCACTGAGATTCGCTCAAACCGAACTCAAACTGCAAGTTCGTCAGCCAGATGCACAACTCAAAGAATTCGTCACCGGTGTCCTCAACGAAACGCCGGGAGTCGGTGGACGACATTCGCTGGAAGAGGTTTACGCCCGCCGCATTCATCAGCTAATGGAAGGCCCAGACGAGATCGACGCGAAGCTGCAATCGATTCGCATTGGCGATCAGGTGATCAACACGATTCCCTTCGAAGTTTTCGCCGAAATTGGAATGGAACTCAAAGAGAAATCAGCTTTCCCCGCAACATTTAACGTCTCACTTGCTAATGGATCGTTCGGCTACCTGCCGACCCCAGCGCAGCACGAGTTAGGCGGCTACGAGACTTGGTTGGGGACAAACAACGTGCAGATCGATGCCTCAGAGAAGATCGTCGACGCACTGCTGCAACTGCATGAACAGCTGAAATAACGTGTTCTGAAGGCTCGCTCGCATCGTGAAATGCGCCTACTGTGAGCGAGCCCCTATTTCTCGGCGAGGAAGAAGCGCGGCCAAACGTCCATCGCAGGGAAGCGTCGCTCGGATACACTTCGATCAACATTTTCTTGTGCATCTGCAGGGCTGTAGTTCGCAGGGAAGCGTCGCTCGGATACACTACAAAGTCACAGAGCGAATAACACAATCGGAGCTGTAGTTCGCAGGGAAGCGTCGCTCGGATACACTGCGCTCACGTAAAAGCAGTCGGCATCGAGAGCTGTAGTTCGCAGGGAAGCGTCGCTCGGATACACTTCAGGCGAGTTCGACAAGCCAGCACCAGGCGCTGTAGTTCGCAGGGAAGCGTCGCTCGGATACACTTGCACTTGCCGTTGAGTACACAGGACTTGTGCTGTAGTTCGCAGGGAAGCGTCGCTCGGATACACTCGCTCAAGGGGGCGAACACGCAAGTTGGCGGCTGTAGTTCGCAGGGAAGCGTCGCTCGGATACACTCAGCTGTTTGATGACGGAGCGGTCGGGGCGTGCTGTAGTTCGCAGGGAAGCGTCGCTCGGATACACTACCATGCACCAAGTCGCTCAAGTGCTGCTTGCTGTAGTTCGCAGGGAAGCGTCGCTCGGATACACTCGTGCGGGTTCAGCGGGGCGGCATCAAGGGCGCTGTAGTTCGCAGGGAAGCGTCGCTCGGATACACTTCCGGAGCGATCTTTGAGAGCTTGATTGCGGCTGTAGTTCGCAGGGAAGCGTCGCTCGGATACACTTCGAGGCCTCGCTCCTCGAGCTCGCTCCCAGCTGTAGTTCGCAGGGAAGCGTCGCTCGGATACACTTGTCTACCACACGCTCCAGTGGGGGCACGGGCTGTAGTTCGCAGGGAAGCGTCGCTCGGATACACTCCCCAGTGACCCGGTTAATCAGCGAATCGAGCTGTAGTTCGCAGGGAAGCGTCGCTCGGATACACTAACTTCGTTGAGTTGCTTCCACGCCTGTTCGCTGTAGTTCGCAGGGAAGCGTCGCTCGGATACACTAAGCTGAATCACTTGGGTTGATTCTCAGTTGCTGTAGTTCGCAGGGAAGCGTCGCTCGGATACACTCCGCGCTGGCCCCCAGCCCGATCCGTTGTGGCTGTAGTTCGCAGGGAAGCGTCGCTCGGATACACTTGAACAGCGACAATAGCCCAAGCGCTGACAGCTGTAGTTCGCAGGGAAGCGTCGCTCGGATACACTACCGCTGCCGTGAAGCCGCGATTCTCTTCGCTGTAGTTCGCAGGGAAGCGTCGCTCGGATACACTCCCCGGTTCCGGTGGTCCGGACTGGCTGGCAGCTGTAGTTCGCAGGGAAGCGTCGCTCGGATACACTCCTCTTCAATTGTTGGATTGATCAGAGGGGGCTGTAGTTCGCAGGGAAGCGTCGCTCGGATACACTTTCCTGCAGCACTTTGTTTTCCGCCTTGAGGCTGTAGTTCGCAGGGAAGCGTCGCTCGGATACACTGCCGCGATGCTGCGATACGGATTGAATCAAGCTGTAGTTCGCAGGGAAGCGTCGCTCGGATACACTCTTCGGGTTCTTCAGGTTCTTCAGGATCGAGCTGTAGTTCGCAGGGAAGCGTCGCTCGGATACACTACTCAAGATCAGGAGGATTTGCCATGTAGAGCTGTAGTTCGCAGGGAAGCGTCGCTCGGATACACTGCATTAGGCGTGAAGTAAAACCAGCCCTTGGCTGTAGTTCGCAGGGAAGCGTCGCTCGGATACACTCCCAAATGATCGCCACCCTGATGGTCAAGGGCTGTAGTTCGCAGGGAAGCGTCGCTCGGATACACTCAACCTCGGCTTTTCCGGCCTCGTTGAGGCGCTGTAGTTCGCAGGGAAGCGTCGCTCGGATACACTCTAGCAGTCTTTCGCAATCCACGTGCCCCAGCTGTAGTTCGCAGGGAAGCGTCGCTCGGATACACTAAGGCTTCTTCTCACCTCAGGCAGACAAAGGCTGTAGTTCGCAGGGAAGCGTCGCTCGGATACACTCGCTGATGGTGACATACAGAGTGGAATGCTGCTGTAGTTCGCAGGGAAGCGTCGCTCGGATACACTGCACTGCTTTTGGGGAAACCCAAAGGTGGTGCTGTAGTTCGCAGGGAAGCGTCGCTCGGATACACTCGAGACAAGCAGACCGGGCAAATGGTGGCGGCTGTAGTTCGCAGGGAAGCGTCGCTCGGATACACTGACCGCTGGCGGCACATCGCCAGTGCATTAGCTGTAGTTCGCAGGGAAGCGTCGCTCGGATACACTGTGGCGGAACGGTAGACGCAACTCGCTGGAGCTGTAGTTCGCAGGGAAGCGTCGCTCGGATACACTGATCCGACATGTACGGTGTCGCGTGGCAGTGCTGTAGTTCGCAGGGAAGCGTCGCTCGGATACACTTAGACTGTGGATTCTCGGGCATGCGCCCGGGCTGTAGTTCGCAGGGAAGCGTCGCTCGGATACACTCTCTTCGCCGCCACAAGTGACAATCTTTGGGCTGTAGTTCGCAGGGAAGCGTCGCTCGGATACACTCATGTTTAAGTGACATCGTTGTCACCTTTCGCTGTAGTTCGCAGGGAAGCGTCGCTCGGATACACTTCGACTCGTCGGCCTCCCACGGCTCGCTCAGCTGTAGTTCGCAGGGAAGCGTCGCTCGGATACACTAAACCCGCTCGATGTATGGGCTCGAAAAGTGCTGTAGTTCGCAGGGAAGCGTCGCTCGGATACACTCCCCGAGGAAAAGTGAGAATTTAAGCCTTGGCTGTAGTTCGCAGGGAAGCGTCGCTCGGATACACTAGTGATTCGCGAAGACTATCTACTTTCCCGGCTGTAGTTCGCAGGGAAGCGTCGCTCGGATACACTCAATGTCGTGTTCGGGAGGTGGAGTTGGGAGCTGTAGTTCGCAGGGAAGCGTCGCTCGGATACACTTGCTCGCCTGTTCCAGTCTGCGTTTCTCTGGCTGTAGTTCGCAGGGAAGCGTCGCTCGGATACACTCAAAGGCTGCCGGCAACGAAGGTGGAGTACGCTGTAGTTCGCAGGGAAGCGTCGCTCGGATACACTCGTTCCAACCTGCACTGATGTCACAAGACTGCTGTAGTTCGCAGGGAAGCGTCGCTCGGATACACTCAGGAGGTTTCAATTTGCACTCCACTCCAAGCTGTAGTTCGCAGGGAAGCGTCGCTCGGATACACTCTGCGGCTGCTCAGATTCAGGCTCTGCGGAGCTGTAGTTCGCAGGGAAGCGTCGCTCGGATACACTGTCCGCAGCCCAAATCACGCCGTAGCGAGTGCTGTAGTTCGCAGGGAAGCGTCGCTCGGATACACTTACTCGCCAATCACAAACGAAGCGTCAGCCGCTGTAGTTCGCAGGGAAGCGTCGCTCGGATACACTTCATTTGTCACACGGCAACATCTGGAGCAGGCTGTAGTTCGCAGGGAAGCGTCGCTCGGATACACTTAAAAAACGGACTGGCTGGCACGAGAAAACGCTGTAGTTCGCAGGGAAGCGTCGCTCGGATACACTCTGGCTGCTCACCACTCCCGACGACTTCGAGCTGTAGTTCGCAGGGAAGCGTCGCTCGGATACACTGAGAAGGAACCGGCAGCCGCGTTCAGGTACGCTGTAGTTCGCAGGGAAGCGTCGCTCGGATACACTGGTTTGTGTTGGCTAGTGTTCTTCCAGCGCGCTGTAGTTCGCAGGGAAGCGTCGCTCGGATACACTTCAGGCCTTGCAGTGTGTACTTGGCATCCGGCTGTAGTTCGCAGGGAAGCGTCGCTCGGATACACTCCTCCTCCCCCTACCCCCACCGCCGAAGGTGCTGTAGTTCGCAGGGAAGCGTCGCTCGGATACACTCATTTTTTGTATTCCTGATTTAGTTACCGTGCTGTAGTTCGCAGGGAAGCGTCGCTCGGATACACTGGATGTCCTTTGCTGCATTCTCCGTCGCAGGCTGTAGTTCGCAGGGAAGCGTCGCTCGGATACACTCGACTTGATCGATTCGGCCCTTCATCGTGTGCTGTAGTTCGCAGGGAAGCGTCGCTCGGATACACTATTCGGTGACGTACCTCAGGAATGGTGTATGCTGTAGTTCGCAGGGAAGCGTCGCTCGGATACACTATGTTGCCCGACAATGGACGAAACGATCATCGCTGTAGTTCGCAGGGAAGCGTCGCTCGGATACACTTCACACCATAGGAAGCATTGTCCTGTGTTGGCTGTAGTTCGCAGGGAAGCGTCGCTCGGATACACTACCTTCCTCGCAACCCGCAAACTACAAAGCACTTACAACAACACTGCTTATCAAAAAAGGAGCAACTGAGTCGGGGCAGCTTCATTCGGCGCTCTCTTTTTTCCATGAAAATTCTGCATCTTCCCAAACTGGCGGTCTGTTACCGCCAGCAGCCGGACATACCCATCCGGGGGCAACTTCAACTGAATTTTTCGGCGATAGGAATCTGAAATTTCTTCACTGCCGCAAAACCGCGCATACACTGAGTATTGCATTTGCGAGAATCCGCTATCAAGTAGCAAATTTCGAAATCTGCAATAGTCGCGGCGTGCCTCTTTCGTGTCGACAGGAAGATCAAACATTGCGAATAGCCACATGGTTTTATACTCCGACAGATCGGGCATTGGCTTGGACATTGTAGAACCCTTCCGGCAAGACCAGATTTTTTCCTTCTCCCATCACACATTGCACCAGCGATGCAGACGTCCTCGACAGTGCATCAAATAGCGTGCGTGATTCTCCCTGTATCCTGATTTGCTCAGTCAGTGCACCCAGCAGTTCCACGCGGATCAACTGAGTGAGCTCCGGGACTGATTCCCGCTGGTCCAGCATTCCAGCGACAGCACGGTCAACGATTGCCCTGTAAGGTTCCATCAGATCATCGGCCAGGCAAAAACTGTTGTACTTATTGTGGTGATGGAGCCCGATGGTCGGATGAAGTCCAGCAGCTACGATCGCTCTCGCGGCGGCCGCCCTGAGCACGGCATAACCGTAATTCAGTAACCGATTGTGATCTGCAGCATCCCGATCACGACGAAAGTCACTCCCGAAAAGAGCGGTCCAATAGCGGCGGGCCGCTTGTGCTTCCACATTCGAAGGATCACCCGATCGAATCACAGAGACCAATCGCCCGATTCCAACGTCGGTCCCGAAACGCTCCTTCAACAGGGTTGCCTGCATCTGGACTTTGCCGCGAACCAGTTGCCGCCACAATTGCTTTCGGCGCGGTGCAGTCAGTTCCACCTGTTTCCGGAACCGCTCCGTCTGAACAACATTTCCATCGAGCGGCAGTAGCAGTCCCGAAGGCATTCTGTTGACGTCGCAGGTCAAAAATGCCCCGCCGCTTGAAATCAGCTCGTTGAGAACTGCCTGTGTGTAGGAGACTTGCGGATGAGCGACCACAAGGACTGCCAGATCCTCGAAAGGAACCGTCACCAGGGAATCGCCAGATTCGATGACCAGCTGATGACGTTCAACGCGTAACCGAGCTGGTTGTTCTGCGATTTCAAGAATGCGATTTCGCATACACAAACTCCGGAGGTTGGGGACCTCCGATGCCGTTAATGCTCCTGATCGCTTCGTACAAAGCTTTCGTCACATTTTCACTCGGAACAAGTAAAATCACCCCTGACGCAAAAAAATGTCAGGGGTGATTGGATAATTGAGATCAGATTTTAAACTGATCAAACGTCCACAATAATTTTGGAGCGGCTCGTCCGCAGTAGTGAGGATGGCTCTTATTCGATGATCCCCCCGATTGGAGAAAGCGATACCAATCTTGCCCCCCTCTGCCTTAGTTTGTCCGTGCTACTAATGCGGTTCCACGGCGTGCGCTGATCGTTCGTAACGGTCGTCAAATTGTGCTCGCAAAGCTGAATCTCATTTTGGGAGAACTTCTGCACCCGATAGAGAAATGGCTCGCCATCTGGTCCCTGCATCTGCAGCATGTCATTCTTGTGCAGCGCAAATTTGAAGATTCGCGTTTCAGTCACATTGGGGATGATGACCTTCTCTCCAGACTTCCCGTGATTTTGTGAAAATCGCTGATGGGCGGTCAGGCGGTCAAGAATTTCATGCTCCCAGCGGATTTCATTTCCCGCCTGATCCAGAATGGCGTAGACAAGACTGGCGTAATTGGAGTCTTTTCCTGAGGCGTATTGTCTTGCTGCTGGCCCTTTCCCGACAACGCGCGGCTTTACATCAGTCGTGATCCGCACCTTCCGAATGATCGAGCCATTCGAGTTCGCGTTCTTGCCGGTTAACCTCGGAAAATTACTCTCGTTGCCTGTCTCCGCTCCCCACAATTTTGCAGGAAGCACTTTCCCGAGACTTTCCCATTTTGTCTGAACGGCCTCGCGAACTCGGGGATCGACAATCTGATCACCGCTGATCTCCTTGGAGGTCAATTTGCTGATATGCTTTCGCACACGATGCTGAGGCTTCTTTTCCGTTCCGAAATTCTTGCTGTAAATCGTCTCGGCATGAAGTGGGCCAGCGAGCGTTCGTGTCGGCCGATACGAAATGTTCATCGCTTCAACAGCAAAGGCGACATCGTTCTTGAAGCTGTTCCAAGGATACGGAATGGATTCAAAAAAGTGCCGGGTGTGCTTTTGTTCGCACCTGGCCGCCACGACCGAAAGCCCTTGGATGTGCTTCTGCGTCATCAGCGCGATGATGACGGCATCGATCGCGTGGTGGCGGTGATCTTGCCGCTCTTTTTCACCATCCTCGACTCCAAGCAGGTCGTTCAGCTGCCAAGTTGCACGCAACTTCCCTGTCAACACTCCCGTCGGGGTAATAATCCGTTGTTCACCCGCTTCATCTGAGCGTCCCCCATAGAGGAGTTGCAGGTATTCTGCAGCGAGCCGGGAGTTATAACGAGTATCTGCCAATTGACGATTGGTGAATTCGTTGATTTCCGGCGTTGTTTTGAACCGGAGCAACTTGGCTTCGGCGAGTTGTCCTTTAAAGCGAGACACCCGATCAAGGATCTCTTCGAATTTCTTTCCGGAGAATGCCTGCTGCGGCGTGAGATCCCCTTTCTCATCGTTGCACTTCCGGCAGGCGATGGTCTTGTTTAAAAAAGAGTCATCCAGATAACGGCGAGGATAAATGTGTTCAATATTGAACTCGGCCGAATCTCCCAGCAATTGCTTTCGATTGATGGCCTTCCCACAGTAAGGGCATTCCCAGCTGCATTCATCGGCAAGCTGCCATTTTTCAATATCGCTTCGACTGGGTTTGCTGATGCCCCCTTCCTGAATTGCGTTGGCCTTGGCCAATTCCCGACGCTTCTGATTTTGAAGATTGACGTCGTGCATCTCCTTACGTTTTTTTCGCGAATTCCGAAGATCCCTCGCGAGCTCGATGTGGATATGCTCAGGCTTTCCGAACTTGTTGATGATGCAATTGACGACCTTTCGCAACTCAGTCAACGCACGAATGACCGCTGGATTGCGAATGTCCGACTTCCAGCTGTTAACAGCGGGCAGCGTGGAGAGATTCTTCCCATTTGTGAACTTCTCTGGATAAAGAGCCTTACGAATCGTGCTGTACGAACCTCTAGCGAATAGCCCTGGAACGTCAGCGTTCCCCGCGATCAGGCGCTCCATCGCAAGTTTGCTATGACTTGCATAATCCTCTTCGAGATGCGTCTTAAAGGCCAACTGACGGGCGGCTTCTTCACTGAGCCCCCAAACTTTCATTGCTCGCTGCTGGAGCTTTTCCGGTTTGCGATAATGCAGAACTTCCAAAGCAATCGCCGTCCGTTCCTCTTCTGATCGCTGATTCCATTCCGGACCGAACACTGCAAGAAGTTTGGCATTTGTGCGGTTGCCGACCAGTTTATCGTCGCCATCCTCCAACGAGATCTTCGACTGTTTCGGTAGTTTCAACAGAGATTTCACCTTCTTCCAACTCAGTTCAGCGTTGACATTCAGTTCATTCAGTAGCAGGGTCCGTTCGTTGTCGTTTAATGGTTCATCTTTTCGGGTTGACGTGGTGACGCGAAGGTCATTCACCTTCTGAAGTACACGAAAAAGCTGCGAGACGGGATGAGCCAATGGGCAACACTTGAGCCCCTTCCCCTTTTTATCGAACTCCAGTTCACAGCGACCAATCAAGTGGCTTTGAGACTTGAGCGGCCGCTGATAGAAAATTGCCTGATCGATTTTCTTCCAAATCTCAGCATTCAATTGGGAATGAGCGTTCGCCTGTGCCTTCTGAATGGCATGGAACTCCTCCCTGTACTGCTGGCGGCTTAACCACCGCCGTCGAATGCGTTCATCGCGTGGATTGATTTTCCTGTTGAAATAGGCGCCCAAAGAGAGTCCGGTTTCCTTCAATCTTCGATCCATTTCCCCGATCGAACTTAGGACGACACCGGTGTCTTCGTCCTTGCTTTGCCCTTTTCGGTTACTTTGATATCCGCGACGCTGCGCCAGGTGATACAGCGCACGCCCAAGCTCACAGTCAGCTACAGGTTTTGAACAGGCCCAGTCTCTCAGCAGATACGGAAGTTTTTGTTGGGCTTCAAAATCGTCTTTGCGGACGTACTTCTCCGCCAATTGGCGATCAAGTTCATCGATCACCTGCTTACGAGCCACAGAATGATTCTCGTCTGATTTCGGAAGTAGACCAAGTTCCTGCAGCAGGACGAAGAGTTTTCTTTTTCTGTTCTGACGACGCCATTGTTGTCGTCGGGGCTGACGTGCTTCACGACGAACGACTGCCCTTGAGGAATCTTTCCCTTGTTGGATATCGCCATCGACACCGGCGTCGAAAATCCTCACACCCGCGGCCCGAATTTCCGATGGCATCCCCCGAGGTTGATCCAGAACGATGACCGCCCACCCCAAGGACGAGGCCCCTAAATCCAGTCCAAGTCGATACGGAATCGAGTTCACCATCAGCCAGCCCGCTCTCTTCTCTTACCCCATTTTGATTCAATACGAAGAAACTCAATTCTATCGACATTGACGTATCAAAAAAAGGGAATACACTACCCGCAGTGTATCCGAGCGATGCTTCCTTACCTATTACAGTAAGGTTTTAACGCGCACGGTATGATCCGTTGGGGCGACTCTTGAAGTCGCCCCTTTTTATTTGACTGCGCGAATTTTGGGGTCGGTTGTTTCACAGAACTTTAAGGGCCTACTTAACAGTAAAAATGGCCGTGTTTCGGTGAGTCGTCTACCTTCAGGCTGAAGCATCGTTTAAGCAATTGGCCGCTGAAATAGCCGATTGACGAACGCAGCGAGCCGGTTTTAGAATTCTGGGTTTTTGGTGCTCTTCCTTCTATGAGAGATGCCTGCTGTGCCGTTATCGCAATCGCCAACCTGGTCCGATCCTCGTCCTGAATTTGCGTTCATCGACTGGGTGGCGCAGCGTTGCATCGACCGCCCGGAGGTCGTTCTGGGGATTGGTGATGACGCAGCGATCCTCAAGGGGACATCCAACATCGAATGGGTAACGACTGTCGACGTACTGACGAGTGGGGTGCACTTTACTCCCGACACGTCGCCGCAACTGATTGGTCGCAAGGCGATGTGCGTGAATCTCAGCGATATTGGTGCGATGGGAGCAACACCTTGTGCCGCTTTTGTTGGAATTGTTCTGCCCAGATCATGGGAGCGAGACCAAGTCGAAGAGCTGTACGACGGGATTTTCGAACAGGCACAACTCTGGAATGTCGAAATTGCTGGCGGAGACACGAACAGCTGGGATGGCCCCCTTGTCATCAGTATCACGCTGACCGGCACAGTGGAAAGTGGCAGGGCAATTCGCCGCGATGGCGCGAAAGCAGGCGACTGGATTTTTGTGACGGGCAACCTGGGAGGATCCTTTCCATCCCAGAGACACCTGACATTTACTCCACGGATTCGAGAGGCTGCCGCATTGAAGAACGCAGTCAATCTCCACGCGATGCTGGATGTCAGCGACGGTATTACAAGCGATCTCTTTCACATTTTGAATCGGAGTGGAGTTGGGGCCATCCTGAACGGAAACGCGATCCCCATTCACGAAGACCTGCCAGCCTCACTGGAGGCATCCGAGCGACTCAGACATGCTCTCACAGATGGCGAAGACTTCGAACTGCTATTCACAGTGAGTGCCGAAGATGGTCAGCGACTGCTGGACCAATCGCCGATCGAAATTCCCCTCACGAAAATTGGTGAGATCACAGCGGAACAGACAGCGAGCATCATGAGAAACGACAAGATCTACCCTCTGAATAGAAGTGGCTGGTCGCACCAGTTCGGCACGTCCAGCCACTCATCGTAAATCTGCTGTGGAAGATCGGAGTCGCTACTTCTTTTGCTGAAGTAAGAATGCCATCAGGTCGCAGAGTTCTGCATCGGAGATCATTTCCGACCAGTTGTCCGGCATAATCGACACGCTTGAAACCGCCTGCTCATCAACCTCGCTGCTGCTGAAGGAGTGCTCTTCTCCCTTGTTGTCCGCAATCACAATAGTATCTCCCTCATTGCGACGAATGATTCCAGAGAGAATGCGACCATCTTCAAGTGCAAACGTGTGATTTCTGAAGGAAATGTCGACGTTGCGATTCGGATCGAGAATATCTTCGAAGAGGCGCTCGGCCCCACGATTTCCGACTCCATCCAGCTGCGGGCCGATGACCTTCCCAATTCCGCGAACCTGATGGCAGGCAGCACACCGTGCCTCAAAAACTTTCATCCCTTGCTCTGCACTGCGGTTTTGCTGCGCCATCTCCAGAGTCAAGCGTTGAATGGTGGCATCCCGTTCGGCCGTCGCCGATGGAAGTTGCTCAAGAATTCGCTGAATATGTTCGGAAAAACTCTGTTTATTCATCGCATCATAGCGGGGACGAATCACCGAACTCGCGAAGATCCGTGGTGAAACCGCTTGTTCATCGCATAGATCCAAAAGGAGCTGCCCCCCCCCTTGGTAGTCTAGAATCGTCCTGGCGATCTCAATCTGATATCGAGTCGATACCGGTTTTAGAAGCTGGGCCAAAAGTGACCGCTGCTCGTCGACGTTCGTTTCATCCGAAATGGCCGCAGTCAGCTTCTGTCTCTGTTCGAGTGTGAGTGAAGGAACACGCTGCAAGGACGCCAGACCGGCACTGGCCGGAGTCTTCTGGAAGCGAGCCACAGCACCAGCGGCGCAGTCTCGGGAATACGTATCGAGGTTCGAAAGTTCCAAAAGCGCGTTCAACTTCGGAACCAGATCGACAAGTGAAAGCTCTCCAACAATCCGACATGCATCGCCAAGAATATAGCGATTCGCTTCAGAAATTCCGGTTGGAAGTGACACGACTTCAGGTCTGAATCGTCCTGCTGCGACCCAGGCAAATCCGCTTAAACTCAATTCATCAACAACTTCGATGAACCCCTGTTTCCCTTGCCACTGAGTCAGGTCCCAGGTGACCGGTTTCCCGACATCGCTGCGAGGAGCGTAGTCCCGATAAAGTTCTTCACCGGTCTCGGCCAGGCATACTCGAACGTAACACTTCTCCTGAGACTCTTGCCCCGGCAAACCGAGGTGTCCGCACACGATAAAGCTGAATTGTTGAGGGAGCTCGAAGGTTGGCGATTTGAGACGGGACATCGCCTGCTCTCCACCGGGCAAGCTGCTGATCACTTCATACCATTGCTGATCATCCCCTGCCTGTCGTAGCTGATATCCCCACGGAGACTGACCGTCGCTGGCTTCGACCGTCCATGGTTTCGCTGAGATGCTCCGATCGAACATCGGAGTGACCAGATTCCTGGCCCAGTTTTTTATCGATTCGGGATAGGGAGCGTTCTGTCGACGAAGCCCTTCTCGCACAGTCTCGAGCAGGCTCAATTGCATTTCCGGTTGAGACTGAAAGCGAACGGGAACGATTTCCACCAGCTTCTCGATGTTTGACGGGTCGACCCATTTTGAAATGAGTTGGATGGCGTCAACGGGGCGAGACAGATTGGTTTCTGAACGTCCAAACGCACTGAGCAGAAAATTGGCCGATTCCTTCGTATCAACTCCCAGCAAGATTTCCGTGAGTGCTTCCTGATCCTTGGCGGATGGTTCTGACGCCAGATAGATCGCGATCCCACCATCAAGGCGAAGCTGATTTCGCAATGCGATTCGCAGTTGGTAAACCAGCATCGGGTCAGACTCCGGTGCTGCGTTGTAGTGAGTCATTAATGGTTTGATGAGCTCGATCGAAGGGTGCCGTGCCAACGCATCTGCTGCCGCCCGCTTCACAAAGGGATCGGAGTCATCGAGTCCCGCCAAAGCCAGCTCAACCGATGGCCCCCACAACTTTTCGGCATCGGCGAGAATCCGTTGTACGTGCAATCGAACGAGTGGAGACGCGGATTTTGTCGCGGTCGCCAGCTCAGCGCTCTCCAGTTTCCCGGCTTGTTTCAATCCCCACAGAAGACTGACAACGACATCTTCATCGACATTCTGGTCGGTAATCGCTTGCTTCAGCTCTACAGGGTCCATCGCGGCCCTTCTGGAAAGCTCGTGAATCATCCTCAAGCGTAACGGAATATTTGACGTTTCTGTCTGCTTGATCAGATCGGACGTTGGCAGCTTTTTGAGATCAATTTCGGAATTTGAAGCAGTAGTCTTCTTGCCATCTCCGATGTACTCGATTCTCCAAATGCGGCCTCTCGTACGATCACGTTCAGGATGTTTTAGATCGACTTCATAGTGCCCGATGATTTTGTTGTAAAAGTCTGCAACGTAAACAGCGCCATCAGGACCAAGCTGAAGATCGACAGGGCGGAACCAGGGGTCATCGCAGATCAGAAAATCCGGCTGCTCAACGGCTGACATTGACGAACCGCTGTAGGCCAACGCATCCCGATTCAGGCGGGAAGTCATCACGTTTCCGACGAAGTAGTTGTTCTGGTACTCCAGAGGCCAACGCGAATCGGTAATCTCGACGATTCCTGCAATCGCTGTCGATCCATGACTATGGTGCATGACATCCGGCACAAAGCCCAATCCATCATGCTTACGGCCAAATCCCTGATATTGCCCATCCCGCATCAACAGTGTCAGCGGTTTTGTATGGCAATCGGTATCGAACAGATCGCCACGACGGTCGAACGTCAGACCAAAGGGGTTGATCTGCCCGAAAGTAAACTGCTCGATTCGTGACCCGTCTGGTCGGAAGCGGTAAATATTCCCGCTGGACATGCTGACTTCATGGCCATCCTTCCCTTTGACCACGGAATTGTTATTGAAGCCATGACAAGCGTAGATCCACCCGTCGTACCCCTGACGAAATCCATTGTTTAAGCCATGCGTATCGCGAGAATAGTCAAAGGGGCCATAGAGAACTTCCTGAGAATCCGATTTGCCATCCCCGTCGAGATCACGAAAGAAACAGATGTTCGGAACGACGAACGCAATCACTCCATCTTGGTAGGGGAGAATTCCCATCGGGTGGGTGATCCCGTCGACGAAGGTTTCAATCTTGTCCGCAACCCCGTCCCCATCAGTATCCTCAAGAATCTGAATTCGATCCCCCGGTTGCTCCAGATTCACGAACGGATAGTCGACGGTCCCAGCGATCCAAAGTCGACCACGATCATCAAACGCCATGTTGATCGGCTTTTGAATCTGTGGTTCCGAAGCGAACAATGTGATCCGAAACCCCTCTGGGACGTGCATGGTCTTCAGTTGATCTTCAGGCGATAACGCGGGCGTGGGCCTGATAACGGAGGCAAACGGGTCCTCTGCTGCGTTTGCAAAATGCAACTGGAAATTGCCACTGAAGCACGCAATCAGGGCGAATTTCAGGGCAGCAAGTGTGAACAGCGTTGAGCGACAAAACACACGCCCCATATTTCCTGTTCCTTGTAAAGTGGTCACATTGAAAGTTTCTGGCTCGCCCGCGTATTGGCAGCTGCTATCAAACAACTTCTGACAGGCAACGCAACTGCATACTTTAATGAGTCCGCTTCCAATTTTCACGTCAAATCCCGTCTGGCAGATTCCATGCGACAGCTGATCTTGCCTTGGGAGGCAAAGCGGCAAATCCACAGCGATCGATGGACTCGCGCTGTTGCCCCCTCAAACGTATGCAGGATGATTGAAAGCACCCACGTCGGCCTCGCATCGCCGGCTCGAAGAGTCGTACGGCCAACAAAAAACCTCGCAGCAACGGGGCAGCGAGGTTGATCACGAACCGAGTGAATGCCGCTAACGGATTCGCTTCATCCGGTCAAACTGCGGATAGAACGGGAACGTATAGCGAGGATAGTCCTTCACCTTGACCGCACGAACCTCCTGCTGACCATGACGCTGCGCTGGGACCCGTTCGAGTTCCTTGTGATAGGTAATCGGGAAACCTCGTCCTCCGTTCAGGAATGGAATTGCATGTGGCCAGTAAATCCAGAACGCTTTCCCGACGAGGTAGTCTCCCGGTACAACTTCGTGACCGGTATCCCACATGCGGCTGTCGTTACTTTGCGGGCTGTTATCCCCGAATGCCAGATATTCATCATTGCCGGTATTGAGAGTGCGTGACCCCAACTGAGACGCATGCTGGGTATAGAACTCACCCCAGGCTGCTGGTTCAAAAACGGTTCTCGCCAGTTCGAACTCCAAGTAATCGAATGTCCCAGAGGGATTGGCGACTCGGTAATAAATGTCCCGTTCGATCAGCAAATGCGAAACTTTGGCGGAGATCCCTTTCGCTGCGATTCCAACAGGAGACAGGTCATGATCCGTTGGAAGCGTATTTCCAGTTGCCCCCGGTGAAGGGAGCTCAGCCCCCTCCTTAAAATCAATCAAACGTTGATTCACCCAAAGGCAAAGGCGGTCGTCGACATTCGCGAATGCGAGTTGATAGGTCCCAGCCCCCTTAATCGGTGCCTTCGCCCGCGCCAATTCAATGACACGACGATTCATCTGCGAGTTGACTTCTTCGAGAATCGCCTCGCCAGTCTTGGGCAGAAGTCGACAACGGAAAAACGAAGTCCCCTCACAAAGTTCAAGCATGAGTTCGCCATCCTCCTGAACGGACTCGATCTTGACTTCAACATTCAGAGTCAGATCAGGAACCCAGTACGGGCCGATGTCCACAGACCGTGCGCCGTGTATTTGTCCCATTCGAGAGCCGATGAACGCGTTGTAACCGCAGAAGTCACCGACTAACCGAGCACGTGGCCGTAGTGCCTCGCCACTGATCGCAGCGGCCCAGTCGGCTGACGTCGGGAAGAAATGCTGATAGCGCAACCATGCGAGCGAATTGCTCTCTTCGGTCGAAATGGAGTAAGTACGATTCTTGGGATCAGCCTTCCATCCAGACGAAGTTGACGTCCATCCTGGGACAAGGCCATCGTCCCCTTCGACGACCGGCATCCAGCGTTCCGGCCATCCAGCTGCAACTAAGTCGGCGGGGAATTCATCATCGTTGTAAACCGGTATCTGCAGGCGTCGTTGCTTTTCTGGCGGCTTACGCAAAATTCGTTCGTTGGTCCCCTCGACGGAATACAGGTTTCCGTTGCGAATACGCAGCGTCTCGTTCGGCAGCCCAACAAGTCTCTTGATGTAGTTGGTTTTGGGCTCAGATGGGTACTTGAAGACGAAGACGTCCCAACGTTTCGGATCTGAAAATTCGTAAGGGAATTTATTGACGAGAATTCGATCGCCGTTGTAGGCCAGCTCATCTCGAATCTGTCGGTTTTCGAATCCGCAGTTCTGGCAGACTGCAGCCTCTAGACGAGAGTTCGAATGAAGTAGGCCGGTTTCGGTATTCAGCTCATGGCTCGCCCCGACAACGATGCGATGCCCGCATGAAGTGCATGTCGTTTCTTTGTGACGCCCGTAAAGAGTCGGTGCCATCGACCCGGTGGGGATCACAAACGCTTCAGCGAGAAATGTGCGAAAGAGGAATGCGAGAATGAACGCAAAGAGAATCGACTCAATGGTATCGCGAGTGCTTTCGCGAGGTTTTTGAGTCGCCCCCGCTTTCTCTTGCGACTTAGCCCCTGGCACCGGACGAACATCTTCCTTGGGAGAAGCGATCGCTTTTTCTTCTGATTGGGACATTGATCTCAATTTCTATCAGTTTCAAGGTGATTCAACACCCTGGATGTACTCTCAAACTGCAAGCGTTCACTTTGCCAATTTCGGCCTGTCGTCTACTAATCGGAGACGGCATTTGACCGATCAGAAGAATCGCATCATAGATTCTCTTGGTCAAACTCCCAAGTTCACAACCCATGAAGACGGAAACTCCCGATGACTGGCTCTTGATGATCACTCAATTGGGTTCCATCCCCTTCTCTCAAGAGTCGTTCAAACCTTCCAGAGTTCCGCAAATTCCACGGAATCCGCTGTTATTTGTTCTCGTCCACCCTTGTTTTCATTATTCTGGGGGAACGCGAGCCAGTCCCATTAAAATGCGACTTTCCGGCAGCGACAAACCAAGACTTTGTACAGATTTTGCCAACCATGACACAGCCGCACTCCCGAAGGGAGGGGCACAGCGCCCACGCAGTGTGATTCCCAGACAAGGCCACCAGAGGCCTTTAGGCCATCGACATGGAAATTTCTCCCGGATTGCATGCCCGCCTGCAGGGGACAACCTCGACGCTGGATCAATCTGGCGACTGGCCTGCGGAACAATTGGCATGGATCAATGACGAAGGAATTTCAAAATGGGCCATCCCCGCAGCCTACGGTGGAATGGAACTCACTCAAACCAAGCTGATCGAGGGTTACGAATCTCTTTCAGCGGCGTGCATGACGACCGCCTTTATCATGACTCAGCGAAACGGCGCCTGTCAGCGAATTGCGTCCTCTCCGAATGAAGAATTGAAACGCCGCCTTCTTCCTGATTTAGCTCAGGGAACCACGTTCGCGACGGTTGGAATATCACATCTCACCACGTCACAACAACACCTGCGCACACCAGCGGTACAAGTGAAGTTCGACGGGGACAATCTGATTCTCAACGGCGGTATCCCCTGGGTCACAGGAGCGGCTTATGCCGAGCACATCGTCACAGGCGGAACCTGCCCTGATGGAGAGCAGGTCCTGATTGCCCTCCCGACCAACATCCCCGGAGTTCAAGTTCAGCCTCACTCACAGCTGATGGCTTTTACCGAGTCTCACACCGCCAGAGTTGCGTTGAATCATGTTGTCCTCAGTCGAAGCCATCTCATCGCTGGCCCGACATCAGATATTATGACCAAAGGAGTCGGTGGCGGAACGGGCTCCCAGACCACCTCAGCCCTCGCGCTTGGTCTCACTCGGTCATCGCTGCATCTCATTCGGGAACAGGCAACAACTCGCACCGAATTCCAGGAAATTGCCTCCGCCTTTGAACACGAATTCGAAGAAATCCGAGGTCAACTCTACGCATCACTGTCGTTCCCATCAACGAGCGTTGACATTGACTCTTCCCCTTGGTCCGCTGCTCAAATCCGCCAGCGGGCCAACTCTCTGGCTCTTCGAGTCACACAGGCAAGCCTCGCGATTACCAAGGGCGCCGGGTACGTTCGTGGGCATCCAGCGGAGTTGGCAGTACGGCAAGCGATGTTCTTTTTGGTCTGGTCTTGCCCGCAGCATGTTGTACAAGAGTTTCTGAAAGAATCGGCGTTCAGGAAAGTTTGATGCAAAACGTCAAAACCATTGATTTTCGTAGATCATTCTTCTTGCAATGTCGTTATGAGTTACGATTCAACTGATGCGAAGTTTCCCGGGAAATCGACTCACGTGCGAGTCGCCGGCTGAGCAGCGAATTGACAGAACACGTTCAACAGGATGTACGACTCCCATGCGTATTTTGATGGCCAGTTCCGAAGCGGTTCCATATGCAAAAACGGGTGGACTTGCCGACGTCGCTACCGGGCTCAGCAAGGCGCTGTCAGATACCGGACATGATGTCACACTCGTGCTTCCGCTCTATCGCCGGATCATCCCCGAATCCCGACGCGGTGAGCCAGTAGCGATTGTTGGAGTTGAACTTCATAACTCGACCATTCGAGCCACAATTCGTCGGACCATTCTTCCCGGGACAAACGTGGAGGTTCTGCTCGTCGATCAACCGACATTTTTTGATCGCAAGCAACTCTACACCGAAGGGGGAAGCGACTACCCCGACAACGCAGAGCGATTCATTTTCTTCAGCCGCGCAGTCGTTGAAATCTCGCAGACCCTTGTTCGCCCTCACATCATTCACACCAACGACTGGCAAACCGCCCTCATTCCGGCCATCATCCGGCATGAGCGTCGAACAGAAGGAAAATTCACGAACACCGGGACGATCCTGACCATCCACAACATGGCCTTTCATGGTCAATTTCCCGCCTGGCAGATGGAACTCACCGGGATCCCAAATGCCGATTCCAACTGGCAGGAGATGGAATTCAACAACCATCTCAACCTGTTGAAAACGGGGATCGTCACGACTGACATCATCACGACGGTCAGCCCGACATACGCTGCAGAAATCTGTCGCCCGGAATTCGGATGCGGAATGGACCAACTGCTTCGGGAACGGCAAGAAACTCTCGTCGGAATCCTCAACGGGGTCGACACGAAAGAATGGAATCCAGAGATCGACACCAATCTCGCTGCCCAGTTTTCTGCTGAGACATTTCTGGTTGGCAAACCGAAGTGCAAAGCAGCCCTGCAGGCTGAAATGAAACTTGATGTTCGCCCGAACGCGATGTTGTTCGGAATGGTCTCCCGGTTGACGGATCAAAAAGGGCTCGACCTGATCGCGCAAAAAGCAGACGAGTTGCTGCAGGCGGACGTACAGATTGCCGTCCTGGGAACAGGTGACAAAGGATTTGAAAATTACCTGCTCTCACTCCAGCAGCGCTACCCCGGGAAGGTCGCCGTCAAAATTGGCTTCAACGAAGGTCTGGCACACCGCATCGAAGCGGGTTCAGATGCTTACCTGATGCCAAGCCGATTCGAACCTTGCGGACTGAATCAGCAGTACAGCCTCATATACGGCACGATTCCAATTGTTCATTCTGTCGGTGGACTTGCCGATTCCGTGATCGATGCCACGCCGGAACATGTCGACCAAAAGATTGCCAACGGCTTCAAATTCTACAACTACGATTCAGAAGCTTACATTCAGGCTGTCTGGCGAGCAGTTGGAACCTACACGCACTACCGCGATCAGTGGAATCAACTCGTTAAAAACGGGATGAGCCGCGATCTTTCGTGGAATCAAAGCGCCAATGAATACATCAAGGCTTACCAACGTGCGATAGAAATCGCTGGTCGCAGCACAAACTGATATTCAATTTTCTCCCGGAGTTGATTTGAATAATCAAATCTAGGGTGATCGAACCGGCCTCTGGTTCCAGCACTTAGTATCACTTCAGAAGATTGGGTCCTCATCCCATGCAGCCTGTTTCGCTCTCATTGTTCTGGCATCAACATCAGCCGTACTACCCAGACGATCTCACTGGGGAAACGCTGATGCCCTGGGTGCGGCTCCATTCGACCAAAGACTACATCGGAATGGCGCTCCATATTCAGGAAGTCCCTGAGTTTCGATGCAGCATCAACCTGGTTCCAAGTCTTCTCAAGCAAATTCAACGCTACGTTCAAGGTGGGAGTGACAAACACCTCGACATTTCGCGACTCGCTGCAGATTCTCTTTCAGAAACCGATGCCATCTACTTGCTCGACCATTTTTTTATGGCCAACGAATGGACGATGGTTCGTCCATATCCGCGCTACCATGAGCTTCACCAAAAGCGGGCTCATGGGCGTGACAACGTGGAAGATGCCCTCGCCAGATTCACCGTACAGGATCTTCGAGATTTGCAGGTCTGGAACAATCTGACCTGGATTCACGATCTCGTATTCGAACGAGATGCCGAGCTTCGCGAGTTTCGGGATAAGGGAAAGAACTACACGGAGAAAGAGAAATCATGGCTATTGAAAAAGCAGCTTGAGCTCGTTGCCGAGGTGATCCCCATTCACCGCAAGCTCTCCGAAGGGGGTCAGGTCGAACTGACGACGACGCCGTTCTACCATCCGATTCTGCCGCTTCTCTGGGATAAGAAGTGTGCCCGGGAAGCGATGCCGGGTGCTCCACTTCCTAAGTACACCGCCAGCTACAAAGAAGATGCGATCACGCAAATCCAGAAGGCGGTGGCGTATCACCAAGAACTCTTTGGCTCCGCCCCTCGCGGAATGTGGCCGTCAGAAGGTTCAGTCTCCCAAGACATTCTCGGTTCAATCGCGTCGTCGGGGATCGAATGGATCGCCACAGACGAACAGATTTTAATGCACTCCACAGATGGCTTTGTCCATCGCGATGGGAATGGACTCGTCAATCGTCCCGACATGCTCTATCGCCCTTGGCGCGTGGAACAGGATGGGAAAGGTCTCGGAATCATCTTCCGTGATCATGGATTGAGCGATCTGATTGGATTCCATTACCAGCGAAACGATCCTCGCTGGGCAGCGAACGACCTGCTTGCAAAAGTAAAAGAGATCGGACGTTCGATTGCGTCCAGCTCAGAGCAACCCGCTTTTGTCCCGATCATCCTCGATGGAGAGAACTGCTGGGAATACTACCCGGATGGAGGAGTGGCGTTCTTAAGAAACCTGTATCGCTCAGCCGTGCAGGACAAAGAAATCAATCCAGTGCGGGTTTCCGATCATCTCGTAAAGCACCCGCCAGCACACAAAATCAGCCGGCTTTTCGCGGGAAGCTGGATCAATCACGACTTTTACATCTGGATCGGACATCAGGACGATCGAGACGCGTGGGATCTCGTGCACATCACACGCGAATTCCTGGTCAAAGCGGAGAAGACCGGGAAGTTCGAATCGACACTCATCTCGAAAGCGTGGGACGAGTTGATGATCGCCGAAGGGAGCGACTGGTTCTGGTGGTACGGAGACGACCATAACTCCGCACAGGATGCACTGTTTGATGAGCTTTTCCGCAGACACCTCCGCAATGTCTATTCGCTACTCGGTGAGGCGCCCCCTTCAGATCTGCTCAAGCCGGTCACGCGTACGGAACGCCGTCACATCCACAGCAGCCCAAGATCGTTCCTGAATGTGAAGGTCGATGGCCGCAAGTCGTACTTTGAGTGGTTGAATGCCGGACATTATGTCGCGGGGAGTGAACGAGGAACGATGACGATGGTCAGCGAGACCGTTGTCAAAGATCTGTACTTTGGATTCGACACTCGCAACCTCTTGCTGCGGTTGGACGGAGCAACGACGGCCGTCAACGATTTCAGGGACTATGACGAGATCCGCTTCAAGTTCGTCGAACCGTATGGAACGGAGATTCGTGCGAAGTTCCAGGAAAAAACCGTTCAGACCCCGAAGGTGAGCATTGACGACAAGCCATTAGCCGAGTCAAGTGGAGCCTATGCGTACGATCGAGTCTTTGAACTTTCCGTCCCCTGGAAAGACTTGGGAGTAACCATCGGTCAACGACTACACGTCGCCGCCGAGTTGATGAAAGGTGGAGAAGTCATCGAACGGACTCCGAGCGAAGGGACCATCGACATGACCGTCCCCTCTGCCGACTTTGAAATGCATATGTGGCAGGCGTAGAGTTCGCTGCTCTGTGAGAAATCGCAAAGAGCGTTTGCAATCATTGGAATTGCAAACGCTCTTTGTTTTTCGATTGAGTGCTCGGGCCGTTCGCCTGCAATCACGTGTCAGCGGTCGAAGCGAAATCCAATTCTTTTCTTCAACTCGCAGGCTGGGGGCCTGGAGCGCCTCTCACAAGAGTGTGGCGTTCCGGCGGCGAGAAACGCAGCGTTTGAACGAGTGTTCGCCGCCACATCCCCCTGAGACAGGGTCTAGAGAACACCCTTTGAAGAGGGGATTCCGGTCTGGCGGGGATCAACAGTGATGGCAACTCGCAGGGCCCGGGCTGTCGCTTTGAATATCGCTTCAGAAATATGGTGGCTGTTGTGCCCGTGGTGATGCACAACGTGCAAGTTCATCAAAGCGTTAGCTGCAACTGCCTGCCAGAAGACTTCCACCAATTGTGAGTCAAACTCTCCGATCTTCTCGGTCGGGAATTTGAAGTTATCGACAAACCAGTAGCGTCCGCTGAGATCGAGAGCAGAAGTGACAAGCGTGTCTTCCATCGGGAGAGTCATGCTCCCGTAGCGGTTGATACCAGCCTTGTCTCCGACTGCCTGTCGAATGGCCTGCCCCAGACAAATGCCTGTGTCTTCCACTGTGTGGTGCTGATCAACTTCGAGGTCGCCGACCGCTTTGATCTTCAGATCGAAGAGGCCATGTTTTGCGAACAGTGTCAGCATATGGTTGAAAAAGCCGACTCCGGTATCGATTTCAGAGACTCCGGTCCCATCAAGGTTGATAGAAAGGGAGATTTTTGTTTCGCCGGTTGTGCGATCAATGGAGGCTGTACGAGGCATGGCTGCTTGATGTTGATGAAGTGTTGTGTCTGAGGAAGGCCCAATAATCATGTCAATGAAGCTGATCAGCTGATCCTAATTCTGCATCGAATCAGATCGAATTACAGAATTTCACGCAGGGCGGCGAGAAATGTATCGATTTGCGGATCGGTTCCGACGGTAATTCGCAATCCATCAATCAAACCTTCAGGATTTTCTGGGGTTGGATCGACCGCCTGAGGGAATTTCATGTAGCGGACAAGGATTTGACGAGCCTTGAGAGCTTCGTAGATCTCAGCGTGTGATCGCGTCGGGTGCGTCGACCACACAAAATTTGCCTGACTTGGAACAATCGAAAAGCCGAGTTGAACCAATTCGTTCTGCAATCGGGTACGAGTCGCGATGATCTTGGCACGGTTGGCCAACATCCAGTCCTGGTCGCGAATTGCCGCTTCCGCAGCAGCGAGTGAAAGCGCATCACAGTTATAGCTGTCTTTGACTTTTCGCATCCCCGCGACCAGATCAGGATGTGCGATCGCAAATCCGAATCGCAGTCCAGCCAGACTGTAAGACTTGCTGAAGGTTCTGGTGACGATGATCTGCTTACCGGCTTCGCTCTTGAGTAGACCCAGCTGATCCGGCTCATCAGCGAAATCACCGTAGGCTTCATCGAGAACGAGGACACCGTCTGCTGGGATCAACGATTTGAGAGTCTCATCATCCCAACGATTTCCGGATGGAGAGTTCGGATTCGGGAGGAAGAGCAGTTTCGCCTGGCTGAGCAACGCTCGGTTGCGAGGTAGATTCCAGCTCCAGTCGGAGTTCAAGGCGAGTCGTGCATGTCGGCTTCCCTGAATCTCCGCGAGCGTTTCGTAAAGAATGTAGCTCGGGTACGGATATGCGATCAGGTCGTTTTTGTCCGCGAACGATCGAACAAGAATTGTCAGGTTTTCATCACTCCCATTCGCAGGGAAGATCCACTCGGGTTCGACTCCCAGTACCTCGGCAGCAGCCTTGCAGAACGAGCGCCCCAGTGGATCCGGGTAGACGTGCAGCCTGTCTTTCGCAACGCGAGTGATTGCCTCAACGACATCGGGAGACGGCGGATATGGATTTTCGTTGGTGTTCAGCTTCACCCAGCCAGCAGTCTGGGGTTGTTCACCAGGGACATAACCATGCAGTTTTTCAATATTCGGACGAAACAGTGTCATGCTGGGAATTCACTATAAACAATGGCGAATCGGTTCGATTCCCCGGACGCGCGAAGTCAATGTCAGGTTGAGACGTCGTTGAACGCTCCCATCAATGCAAGTGCACAAATGCGCCAGAAGCCAATATCTGGACCCATCGTTCTCACTGGATGTTCGCGATCGTGGGAGGTTCAATTGAGCAGATTGTGGCAGGTCATGGATTCTGGAACCAGCCATCTTGGGGTGAGCGGCTTGAAATCGCTGTAAACCCCGATGGATTGCATGTTTGACACTAATATCATCAACTCGTCTCCGTCCGCCGAACAGAAACGCAACTTGAAAATCACACTGCCGAATGTCTGTGTGGTCGATGGGCCGTGATTTCCGGCGATCAGTAGAAGAAGTAGCACGAAGCGAGGAGAGTCGGTATTTCTCTGCGTCGCGCCGCGACATCGTCAAGGTCCCTGCCCGAAACATTGAGACTGCGTTGAATTGAGAAATGAATGGCCATCTATTTTGACTTTGAAGTGACCGTCGTTCCTGCAGATATCGATGGACTGGGACACGCCAACAACACCGTTTACTTTCGATGGATGCAGGATGCTGCCGTTGCTCATTCGTCGCTGCAACGATGGCCAACCGAACGCTATGAGTTGCACGGATGGGCCTGGTTTGTGAGGTCGCATCACATTGAATACCGACGGCCAGCACTGTTGGGGAATGTCCTGCGAATTCGAACGTGGGTCAGTGAAATGACAAAGTTCACCTCTCGCCGAAAATTCGAATTTTTCTGTGGGAATCAGTTGATCGCTCGTGCGGAAACGTACTGGGCGTTCGTCGACACGCGATCTGGTCGGCTGCAGGCCATTCCGAATGAAGTCTCAAGTTCGTTCGAACTTCCCGCAGAGAATGGGGGCAGAGCGAACGCCGACGAAGCGCGTACCGCACCGTCAGACGATGGCACAGCGATGTGATTGGAACCTCAACTTTTACAGGTGGTAGCCGATCACGATGGGCACAAAGCGAATTGATGGTTTCTTCACCGAGAGTGCCTGCAGCCACCGATAATCCGTTCCCGGAGGCGGTTGGCCATTCCCCCATTTTGCGGTGAGAGCGAGTTCTCGCTTCACGCAGATGCACATGGTATCGATATCACCCGCGTGGAACTGCCCATCCCACCGGCGTGGAAGCGTGACCATTCCATGGGCCTTTCGAAACCGGTGCTGAGTTTGTACGACACCGATATCGTGGTCCCAAGCGGTTGCGACGAGCGCGGAAATCGCGTGTGGGTGATACAGATTGTCATCATCCCAGAAGCAGACGTATTTGCCGCGCGCTGCATGTATTCCCGCGTCTTTGGCGTACGCTCCAGCGTCTCCTCGATGAGAATCTAACTGAACAAAACTCGCTCCCCACTGCTTCGAGACTTGTGCCGCCACAGCGTCCGGTCCATCAGAAACAACGATGTGTTCGCAGCGGAGATTGCTGTGACACTGCGTGCGAAACTGCTCAA
Organism: Planctomicrobium mucosum; assembly: GCF_051466335.1. Classification (NCBI taxonomy): domain Bacteria; kingdom Pseudomonadati; phylum Planctomycetota; class Planctomycetia; order Planctomycetales; family Planctomycetaceae; genus Planctomicrobium; species Planctomicrobium mucosum. Next base: position 3,384,419 of record NZ_CP195793.1, read on the forward strand.
GAGTCCGAGCGAGTTGGGACGGGCGTTGATGAGTCGCTGTGATAACGCTGAGATGCATGCTGAGTCTCCTGTTGAATTCAGAAGACTTCGTTCTGTTGCGCGATCAATGAAAAACGGCCGCTTCAGATTCTGAAGCGACCGTTTCAATTTGATGTCATCAGCGGTTCCGCTCCCCTTGCGAGAGGAACTATCGAACCGCTCGCAGGTTTGCAGAGTCGTCAACCTCGACCGCTTTCGGACCGATCAGAGCGACAAGCTCTTCGCGTGACACAATCTCACGTTCGAGCAACGCATCTGAAATCTGATCGAGCTTCAGGCGATTCTCGTCCAAAAGGTGCATTGCCTGTTCCTGAGCTGCACGCAGGATTTTCTGCATTTCTTCGTCGATGACAAAGGCAGTCTGCTCGCTGTACTTGCGGGTTTCGTGCATCTCCTTGCCAAGGAATGGATGTTCTTCTTCATCACGAAATGCGACAGGTCCAATTCGATCGCTCATTCCCCATGCCCCGACCATGCGGCGGGCAATCTGAGAAGCGCGTTTAAGATCGCTTTCAGCACCTGCGGAATACTCATCAAAAACAAGTTTCTCTGCAGCACGACCGCCGAGTGTCATTGCGAGTTGTTGACGCAGCCGGCTTTCGCCCATGTGCATCCGCTCTTCTTCGGGCAACAGCTGAGTCACCCCTAGAGCACGACCGCGAGGAACGATGGTGACCTTGTGAACAGGATCGACTTCAGGCAGCAGCCATGCGATCAATGCATGTCCCGCCTCGTGGTACGCCGTCATACGACGCTCTTTGAGATTCATCACTTCTTCGCGAGGTACACCCATCAGAATCTTATCGCGAGCGTTTTCGAAGTCTCGCAAATTCACTTCTGATTTCCCTTCGCGGGCAGCAAACAGAGCAGCTTCATTGACCAGATTTCGCAGGTCTGCTCCGGAGAATCCGATCGTGCTATTCGCGATCTCGTCGAGATTGACATCAGCTCCCAGCGGCACTTTGCGAACGTGAACCTTCAGAATCCCCAGGCGACCTGCTCGACTTGGACGGTCAATCGCAACGTGTCGATCGAAACGTCCCGGACGGAGTAACGCAGGGTCGAGAACGTCTGGCCGGTTCGTCGCAGCGATGACGATCACAGCTTCGTTGGACTGGAATCCATCCATTTCGCTGAGGATCTGGTTCAGTGTCTGCTCGCGTTCATCGTGACCACCACCGACGCCCGCTCCACGAACACGACCGACAGCGTCGATCTCGTCGATGAACAGAATACAGGGGGCATTTTCCTTCGCGGTCCGGAACATATCGCGGACGCGACTTGCCCCAACCCCAACGAACATCTGAATGAATTCAGAACCGTTGATTGAGTAAAACGGAACTCCAGCTTCCCCGGCGACCGCTCTGGAGAGCAGTGTTTTTCCTGTTCCCGGAGGCCCCGACAGTAGAACCCCTTTCGGAATTTCAGCCCCGAGCTTCCGGAACTTTTCTGGCTCTTTGAGGAAGTCGACCACTTCCTCAAGTTCCCGCTTCGCGTGTTCCATTCCAGCGACATCCTGGAATGTTGTGTTCTGCTCTGAAGGGCGAAAACGCTTTGCCTGACTTTTGACGAAGCTGCCGAACATTCCGGAGTTCATCGGATCCGAAGATCGTCTCATCGCGAAAATGAAGAAGAGTGCAAGCAATCCTAGCGGCAAGAGATAAATGAGCGCCTGGAGAAAGACCATGCGGACATCATCATGGGCAGCCTTGTACTTGACTCCCTCATCGTCCAAAAGGCGAGTGAGATAGGCCCCTTCGAGTGTCGGAACGTCGGTCGTGAACTGATCGGAAAACTTCGGCTGTTCCAGTTTCAACGCCGGTTTGGCGGATTCCTCTCCATCTTTGGATGGAGCCAGAGCCGCCTTGTAGGAGTGCCAAGCTGTTTCCGCAGCTTTAACGTCTACCCAAGTCCCTTGCACAGAAAGAGGATAGAGCGTCGCTGACTTGACGTTCTTCGCTTTTACCTGATCCAGAAAGAAGGCGTAATCAATCGAAGTCCGATTGGCGGACATCAACCATTGGACCCCCAGTATCGCCAGAACAATGGCGATCATGACGGTGATCATATAGGGGAATCCACCCTTTGGAGCAGCCTTTTCCTGTCCTGCTTCCTCAGAGTCGGTCTTCTTGGGCTTCGGAGCTTCCGTCATTCACTCACTCTTTATGAATCGCTGTATTCGGATGCTCGTGTCGAGCACGAGTCTCGCATTCTATCGAAGGAACGCTACACGACTACACCACTTCTGACAATTACAACACAATAAACTTACAGAGTTTGGTGTCTGGATGGAACAAACTCACTGTTATTTGTCGGTGCCACCTTGAATGAGGGATGTTTAAGGCTCCAAACAGTGCTGCGCAACTGCATCTTGTTGATTTGAAAAGGTTTCAAATTTCGAAGCAAGGTGATTTCTATGCAGTTGATGACGCTGAATGAGCGGATTGAGAACTGGAATTCGGACCTTTCCGTCGACCAGACGAGACGACTTGTTGAAAACATCGCCATTGCAGGGCAATCTTCTCGCAATGGGTACGCTTACGCAGAAGATGCATTGGAGCAAGCAGTTGCGTTGTATGACGGAAAACCGGTCTTTTTAGATCACGCGGTGAGTCGGCAGCGACCGCTGGAACGGAGCACTCGCGATCTGGTTGGCTCGGTCGTGAATCCCCGATTTGAAAACGGGCGAATCCGAGGTGATATTCAGGTTCTTGACACTGAGAGTGGACGAACGTTTCTACGTCTTGTCGAGGCGGAAGTGCCCGGTGTGGGGATGTCGCACGTGGTTCTGGCAGAACGGTCGCAAGATGGAACACAGGTTGTGCGAATCGCACAGGTTTACTCTGTCGACGCTGTGATTAACCCTGCGACCACCACGACCTTCTCCGAGTCAATTTCACCCGGCGAAGTGGATGCCGTTCGCAATGAACGGGACAATCTGATTCTGGAAGTCGCCCATCTTCGAAACCGACTCGCCATCGCATCCAATGCGGAAGATGTCCGAAAATTGGTGACTCAGTCGGGACTCGCCCCGGAAGCGGTGAGTGATTGCTTTTTCGAACAACTTCTTTCTACCCCACATCTGGAACTCCGACGAAAGCTGATCGAAGACAGAAAGCAGCTTTGGTCGCGGCGTCTCTCGCACAAGGACGAACGTCTCGCCGAGAGCCACACACGCCTCCGGGTTGCCCCGACGAATGCCGACGCTGACGATTTTCTTCGCGTTCTGAAACGCGCAGCGTGATCTGGCCATCCTCCTCGTGATGTTTCCAAGCTTTTCACTGCTCCACCATTCTGGTGGGGTCTCCCTTCCCCTTGAGAAAAGAGACTTAAATGAACAAATTGCGATTTCGATCTGGTCAGGTTCATCTGCGTAAGGTCCGTGTGGCAGCCGACACCGTGATCGAAGCGGGCGATCTGGTTTGGTTGGACACTTCCAGCGCCAAGCCGGCGGCCGCGTTCACCTGGACGACGAATCTGGCCACGACACAGGGAAACTTTGCCGAAAAGTTTCTTGGAGTCGCTCACCAACCGAGCGCAGTGGGAGAGACCGCGCCGATTTCGGTCGATGTCAGTTCGGAAAGTGTCTATGAATTCGACGTCGCCTCTGCCAGCTACGAACTTGGCACGACCTTGGGTCCTGACGAAGGCTCCAGTAAGCTTCAAAACAAACAGCTGAAGGCGAGTGCTGCCGCTGCATCCATTGCTCGGGCTGCCGAGTTCACGACCAGCGCTGCGACGACTCTTCGCGTGACGTTCGCTTCTGCGTACACCACCGCGACAGCCAACGTGAATGCACAAATCGGATAGTCCAGCGTATTTCGTGCGAGTCGGACGTCACCGCGGGATGCATGACCGCGACAGAAGGTAATTCGCCCGTGTTCTCTTCAGTGCCTGAATGGGAACTGGGCGAGCGCACTTCTGATTCAATGATTTTCAAATCAGTGGCTCCGACATGTCGTCTCTGGTCAAGACCGACGTTGGCCAGCTTCAGAGCATTCTGCTCTCCAGATGATTTCTCTCCACTTTGATGATCGAGGTTTTATGCGCGGAAGTTCCGTCCAAACGTTGATTGAATCTCACGGTCCAGCAGGGTTCTATCACAAAATTGTTGAGCTGCTGAATGAGAAGAAATTGACTCCCGATGACTTCTCCTACCATGAATTGGCGGATGCGTGCGGCGTACTCCCTCGCTTACGCTCATTGAATGAGTCGCAACCGCTTGACGACTTGCTGGATGTACCAGGAGCGGTCAACACTCTGTTGCGGGAGTCCAATCCCGGTGCAAGCGCACATCTATTCCAGGTGGTTACTGGCGAACTGATTGGCCGCAAGGTGATTGAAGGTTACGAAGACGACGCGGGCTTTATCGGTGATCGTCTCGTCAACGCGATTCCCAGCCGACTTCGCAACGCCAAGATCGCTGGCTTTCGAGCACTGGGTGGTCCAACCGAAGTTGCTGAGGGGCACCCGTACGAGGAATCGAGCTTCGCCGAAAAGTTTGTCACCTCGCTGGAATCGAAGCAGGGTCGCATCCTCAGCATTAACGAGGAGTTGATTGCATTCGACCAAACCGGCGAAATCCATCGAAGGGCGATGGCACTTGGATATTACCTGCGACAGGAACGAGAACGCACGATCGTCCGGGCAGTGACTGATGCAGATGCCTCGGGAGGTCAATTCGTCTACCGCCCCTCTGGAACTGGACAGTCTCTCTACGCGTCGAATGGTTCCAATCGGAACTACATCGGAAGTGGCAATACCACATCAAGCGCCTTCAACGCTGCGGTCCCATTGACCAGTTGGACCGATATCGAGAAAGCGCTGCACTATCGCGCGACTGAGGTCAAAGATGACCGGGTGGATGGCCAATCGCGACCAATCGTCGCTCCTGCGCGGCAGATCCTGGTTTCCGAGAAGCTTCGCGGAACGGCACGGAGTATTGTGCAGTCGACCGAAGTCCAGGTGAACACATCCAGCAGCGAAACCCGTTTCGCAAATCCAGTTCATAATCTGCTGGAAGTGCTGAGTTCTCCGTTTCTTGATGAGCAAGGGGGGAGCGCCGCCTCGCACTGGTATCTGGGCGACTTCCGCCGTCAGTTTATCTGGACTGAGATTTGGCCGGTCCAGACATTCCTGCAACGCACAGAAGGTCCTGCATCGTTCGATCGGGATGTGGTTCTCCGTGTGAAGGCTCGCTACTTCGGCGGAGTGAGTGCGGTTGACACTGCATATGTGACAAAGGTGACTGGGGCGTAACCAAGAACAACAGCCACGCTAAGTTTTCGATTTCAAAAAACGAACGGACCTCTTCATCGCAGTGATGGAGAGGTCCGTTGAGTTTTCATATTGATGCCGATGCGCAGGTCGGGGATTCGACTCCCACCTCCAGCACAAAGCTCCCCTGAGGGGCCTCTTAGTACATCTGTACCTGCTTTTCGTAGGAGATGTCGTACTTCTTCATCTTCTTATAAAGCGTGGTTCGGTTAATCCCAAGAACCCGGGCTGTCTCCTGACGATTCCAGCCATGCTGTTCCAAAGCATCGATGATGATTTGTCGTTCCGGATCAGCGAGGGCAGACTTCAACCCTGCAGATCCAAGGGACCGGTTGTAACCATAATGAGCTTCTACTTCCTCGCGTCGGAAGTTCTCTGGAAGGTCATGGACGCCGAGCACATCGGATTTCGAAAGAACCACTGCGCGTTCAATTACGTTCACGAGTTCACGAACATTCCCCGGCCAGGAATAACGCTGCAACGCTTGCAAGGCGTGATCGTCAAGCCCTCGAATGTGCTTACCGGTCTGCTGATTGAACTCCGCAAGGTAATGGTCAACCAGCAGCGGAATGTCGCCGAGTCGCTCTCTCAATGGAGGCTGCGTCACGGAAATGACGTTGATTCGGTAAAACAGGTCCTGTCGGAAATCGCCCGAGCGGACGCGTGCTTCGAGGTCTTCGTTCGTTGCGAGAATCAGGCGAACGTCCACCTTGTGAGTGACAGACCCGCCGACGGCTTCGAACTCACGATCCTGAAGAACTCGCAGTAGCTTGACCTGCAGGCTTTGTGACGCTGTTCCGATTTCATCCAGGAAGAGCGTTCCGCCGTTCGCCTGTAGAAACTTCCCAGGCTTGTCCTGTGTTGCACCGGTGAATGAACCTTTGACGTGTCCGAACAATTCGCTTTCCAGAAGCGAATCAGGAAGAGCGCCGCAGGCGACTTCGATGAACGGTTTATCACGACGTGAACTGAGTTGATGGATTGCACGAGCGGTGATCGTCTTCCCCGTCCCGTTTTCGCCAAGGATCAACACGGTTGTGCGGGTATCAGCGACGCTTTCCACGAGGTCGAACATCTTCGACATCTTGTAGTCACGACCGATAATGTTCGAGATGCCAAATTTCTCGTTGAGTTGTTTTCGGAGCGACTTATTTTCTTCAACGATCTTGCGTTGCCCTAAAGCACGCTGAATCGAGAAATTCAATTCATCGTCGATCACAGGTTTCGTGAGGTAGTCGAACGCTCCGAGTCGAATGGCTTCGACAGCACTTTCAATCGTGCCATAGCCAGTGAGCAGAATAATCGCGGTGTCAGGGCAGTGAAGAACCGACCATTCCAGTAGCTGGAAGCCATCCTGATCCGGCAGATTGACGTCACAGATGACGACCTGAAAGGGCATCTCTTTCATGCGATCCATTGCCTCTCGGCAAGTAGTCGCAGTTTCCGTCCGATGACCGAGGCTTCTTAGATAATCAGCCATCGCTTCGCAGATGTGGCGATCGTCATCAACAACTAGCAACGAACCCTGGTTCGTCATGATGTTTCTTTCTCTATGCATACGGCGAACCCGCCGGTCGGCGATTCGGAGCCAGGCCGTCGTATCCGCGAACATGCCAGGCTCGAGGCGCGAGGTGTACTCTTGCCGGTGAACTCAATTCATTCTTGAACGTGCAAACCGAGAGATCATCCCGACTGACGTCGAAGTTCATTCGTACCGGAGAGCGGGAGGGTTCCGCGATGCCCGACACAATACGACAACTCTGCGATCCGCTGACTCAAACAGTCGTCGGTCGAGAGGTCGATTGCGCAGATGTGCTCCGTCTTGTCATCGCTTCTCTATCCAAAGAAGCTGGCGGTCGACTTGGCTCGCGTCGATTGGGTTGAATCCATCCGTAGCGACACGTGTTGCTTCGATCGTTACAGAAAACTACGTCATGGATGCCGCGAGGCAACAAGTTTTCCAAGAATTTGTGGCGAGAGTGAATCGCGTGAATTCAGTGAGGTCCGACAGAGTAACAAACCTCAAAACCTGTGGTTTCCCAGAGATTTACGCGATTTCGCTCCTCACCTCTAAGGGGCCCTGAGAACAGTGTTGATTTCCCGAAACACAAAGCGTGCATTTCGTCAACGCGATTCAAATTTTCAACTGAGTTGATTGATAAAAAAAGAACGCCAATTTTGACACGGGCGTTCTTTTTTTAGATTCAAACACTTCGATATGTGGCGTTAGCGAGAGAGATTGATCACGCCGGTTTCTGGGCTGGAAGCTGTCGCGTACAGCCGCTTGGGAATACGACCAGCACGCCATGCAGACCGTCCGGCCCGGCATGCATCACGCATTGCCTGAGCCATCAATGGAGCGTCCTGTGCGCTTGCAATCCCTGTGTTGAGCAGGACGCCATCGCATCCCAGCTCCATCGCGATGGCGACGTCGCTGGCAGTTCCCACTCCAGCATCAACAATCACCGGATAGTCGGGATCGTTCTCTTTCAGGTATTCCAGACAGATCCGAATATTGTTCGGATTCAAAATCCCCTGCCCGCTCCCGATTGGACTCCCAGCGGGCATGACCGATGTCGCCCCAGCGTCCTTCAGACGACGAGCTGTGATTGGATCGTCTGTGGTATAGCAAAGGACTTGAAACCCATCAGCGACCAGTTTTTCAGTCGCCTGAAGCGTCGCGATCGGGTCTGGGAGAAGCGTGCGAGTGTCTCCCAACACTTCCAGCTTGACCCAGTCGGAGCCCGGGTTTTCAAGACCGAGGAGAATCTCTCGCCCCAACCTTGCAACACGAACAGCGTCGTCGGCATTAAAACAGCCGGCGGTGTTCGGCAGAATCGTATATTTCTTCAGGTCGATGTAGTCGAGGATATTTCGCCCCTCCTTGTCGATCAGTCTCTCGCGACGGACAGCGACCGTAATGACTTCAGCTTCGCTGATTTCAAGACAATTCCGCATCTGGTCAAACGTCGTGTACTTACCGGTTCCAACAATGAGTCGGGACTGGAAAGTGTGGCTGCCCAGAACAAGTGGCTTGTCTGTATTTAGCAGGAGAGGAGAACTCATGGAATTTGTCCAATCTCAGGAGATCAGGAAATCGGCCGACCTCGGGACTCAACGTCAACAAGTGACGTCCGTTCACTCTAGAACGCTACCAGTTGAGGATCGTTGAGGAATAAGAGTGACAGAAACGAACCATTAAGGCACCATCATCCACGGGGACAACGGTGCCTCATGGCAATTTCGCCTAGTCTTCCAATGGAAGTGCGACAGGAGCGTTCTCGTTCGCGCTGATAGCGACTGCTTCGAGAAACTCCATGTAACGAACGCCCGTTGCGAAGTCGTTGAGAGTGACTTTCTTTTCGCCACGAATTGCAGCGATAAAGTCTTCTTCAACCTGCCATTTCCCTTTTTCTTCTTCAGGAATATCGAGCTTGGAAAGCTCTTTGTCTTCAGACCGGCCGATGTACATCACTTCCTGTCCATCGACAAATTGAACTTTGATTGTCCCGCGACTTCCATACAGGTGGATACTGGTGCCGGGGCCCAAAAGTGTTACTCCACTGATATGGTAGATGGCCCGAGCGCCACCCTGGAGTTCAGCGAGGATCTGCACTGAATCTGGGACCGTCACTTCTGCAAATCGATTCTCGTTCGGCAGCGGGCGAGTCGGCTCGAACAGCTCGGTCATTGCGAAGACCTGAACAGCCTGTGGCGCCCAGCGAAGCAGTGTTTCGTGAAGGATTCCCAATGACAGAATGTTATTTCCAGAGACCTTGGCGCATTGTCTCCAGTGGAGTGGCTTGCTGTAGTCCCAGAATTGATCGGTTGCTCCGGTGACCACCACTTCACGCAGATCGCCGAGGTAATGGTTCTTCAACAGGTGATCGACCGCAGGTCCACAGACCAATCCGTACGGGCTGGGGACGATCTGAGCGACCTGTTTTGGAAACTTGCGGGATGTCGCGAGCATCTGCTTGGCTTCCGCAAGATTGCGGGCCATCCGAGCTTCCGTCAAGACGTGCTTCCCGGCCTCGAGAGCAGCACAAGAGATTTCGCAGTGAGTGTCAGGCCAGGTTCCGATCACAACAGCATCAATTTCTGGATCTTTCAGAAGTTCCTGCCATGTATCGTAAATCTTCGGAATTGCGAATTCGTCAGCGACTTGACGGCTGGATTCCGCTGTGCGGTTCGAAACCGCGACGATCTGAACCTCTGAAACACTTTTCAACCCAGGAATGTGGCGAACGCGGGTGTTCTCACCAGCACCAATTAATCCAACACGAACGATGTTCGACATTCCAGACACGCCTCGACTCTAAATTACGTTTTCGGAACAACTGAAGCGTAGAAGGATATCGAACTTCGATTGAAATCGGGAGCGAAAAACGAAGATTCGAACCCAGTTCAAATCAACATAAACTGATACCTCTCAACTCAACGATGCCATCTCAGTGGATTCGTTCTCGAAAGTTGTCTGCGTTTGAAGTCCTGCACCGATGGAATTTTCCCATAGTACCGTTTACACTCCGATTCAATATCCTCTTGGGATGCTGGAAGATGGATCCACCTTTGGTCACTGCAGCTGATCACTGCAGCACTCCAGTTCAGACAAGAAATTCGTGGATTTGTCCGCGTTCTGGCAACTAGTGTTCAGTTAATCGCCGTAGGAAAATTTAATGTCTCGTTCTTTCATCTTCACCAGTGAATCAGTCAGCATGGGGCATCCTGATAAGGTGTCCGATCAGGTTTCAGACGCAGTTCTCGATGCGATGCTCGCACAGGATCCAAACTCACGCTGCGCTTGCGAAACTCTCTGCACAACCGATTTTCTGGTGACTGCTGGTGAAATTCGTACAAATGCAGAATTCGATACGGAAGCGGTCGTTCGACAGGCTGTTCGCGATATCGGCTACACCAGCGACGACATTGGCTTTAACGCGGACACTTTCGAATACGTCAACCGCCTGCATCAGCAGAGCGCTGACATTGCGATGGGTGTGGATGCTGACGGCGCTGGCGACCAGGGACTGATGTTTGGTTTCGCTTGCAACCAGACTCCAGAATTGATGCCGCTTCCAATCGCTCTGTCGCACCGCATTCTGAACCTCCTGACTAAACTGCGCCAGGAAAACGACGTCGATTGGCTCCGCCCAGACAGCAAGAGCCAGGTCTCGATCAAGTATGTCGACGGCAAGCCTGTTGGCATCACAGCAATTGTTCTGTCCACACAGCACGCTGCCAGCGTGAATCAGAAGCAGATCGAAGAGTACATCCGCTCTCGCGTGATTCCTGAAACTGTTCCTGCTGAACTGCTCACAGCTGAAACAAAGTACCACGTCAATCCAACCGGACAGTTCATCATCGGTGGTCCACACGGCGATTCCGGTTTGACCGGCCGTAAGATCATCGTCGACACTTACGGGGGATGGGGCCGTCACGGGGGAGGCGCATTCAGCGGTAAGGACAGCACTAAGGTCGACCGCTCCGCCGCTTACATGGCTCGCTACGTTGCAAAGAACATTGTTGCATCCGGTGTCGCCGATTCCTGCGAAGTTCAACTCGCTTACGCAATCGGCGTTGCTGATCCTGTGAGCATCTGCGTCGACACTCAGGGAACCAACAAGGTTGATGAACGCAAGATCGAAGCTGCTGTTCGCGATCTGTTCCCATTGACACCTCAAGGCATCATCAGCCACCTCCAGCTCAAGCGCCCCGTCTTCCGCAAAACTGCGAGCGGCGGTCACTTTGGACGTGATGACAAAGACTTCACATGGGAGCACACTGACAAAGCAGAAGCTCTGAAGAAAGCACTGAGCTAATTCGAGCTTCCAATCCGATCGACGTTTTGACCGCTCAGGACAGAACGGCCGATTGAGTGTATCTGATTTGATAGCAGCATTGTTCCATTGGGAGCGATGCTGCTTTTTTTATGGTCTGACCGCTCGCTGCGACGTCACTGCAACGAGCAGGATTGCGCAGAGGGTCCTGCGACATCTACTTGTCATTCGATACAACAATCCACACACAACTTCGCACTCCCGCGCACAGCAAAGCACATTGAGCGCGAATTCTGATGGTCACTTCGAAGTTGAAATCACAAAATGCCCTTCGGCTTTGACGCAGTCCCTGAATTGAGTTGGTATGATTTCCGAAACGGATTCAATCGCATCCATCCTCAAGACAGGAACGAATATGAGCTCCAATTTTGGACGTCGGGATTTTTTGAAGACTTCCGCTTTGACGGTTGCTGGGGCAGCGATTTCGATTCGCTCATTGCGCGCCGAAGAACCTGCTGAAAAGCGGGAGCATTCGAACAAAGGCAAAATTTTCATTGCCAATAAGGGCGGATCAATCGGGAATGGTGTCGACGGCATCGTCGCGACCCTGGAGCAATATCGGAAGCTTGGCTTCGACGGGATCGAAGGGGACAGCCCGGGCCTGAAAGTTGCCGATGCTAAGGTCGCAATCGAAAAGACCAAGTTCCCAATCCACGGTGTCGTCGACAGCGTTCACTGGGTCCAACGCCTTTCATCCCCAGATGAAGCAGTCCGAAAGATTGGTCTGGACGCACTGATTCAGGCAGTTCGTGACTCCAAGGAAATCGGCGGCTCCGCTGTGCTGCTGGTTCCAGGCAAAGTGACAGGCGAAGATGAAAATCACGATCAGGTCTGGGAACGATCAATCGTCGAAATTCGTAAGGCATTGCCTGTTGCTGAAGAACTCAAGATCAAGATCCTGATTGAGAACGTCTGGAACGGCTTCTGCGAAACACCAGAGCAATACCGCGATTACATCGATGAGATTGGCAGCGAATGGTGCGGTGCCTACTTCGATATCGGTAACGTTCGACGATTCGGCAAGCCAGAAGAGTGGATCGAAATCCTCGGCAAGCGAATTGGAAAATTGGACGTCAAAGACTGGGGTGAGAAGAACAGCTTCTGCCGCCTCGGTGAAGGTGACGTCGATTGGCCAGCAGTGCGAGCAGCCCTCAAACAGGTCGGCTACACCGGATGGGCCACCCGAGAAGGGGCCGACAAATCACTCGAAGATACAGTTGAGCTCATGAACAAACTGCTTGACCTCTAATCAAAGGTCTGGCGGTGTCTTCTTCTGCACAGGAGTGTTGTGATATTTCGCGACACTCCTGTGCACTTTTTACGCGCCTTCAGGATTTTCACCCAGCATCCGCAGAAATGATTTTACGCCGACTGAATTCGTCTCTCTGAGATTCCAAGGACGCGTTAAAGTACACGGCGTTGTGAGGCTCCCGATCTAAAGGCAGCCCCCGTCGAATAGAAGCCCGCTATCGAGAATCCTGAGATGAAAGAGTTACTCCCGGAAATTGTACTCGTCAGACATGGTGAGACCGTCTGGTCCAAGACTGGCCAACACACAGGACGAACAGATCTCCCCCTCACTGAAGTGGGCGAAGATGAGGCTCGATCACTGACCGAACGACTTTCCGGGATTCACTTCGACCGCGTTCTTGTCAGTCCACTGCAGCGGGCACAAGAGACATGCCAACTCGCTGGGTTCCTGAACTTCGAGACGATCCCTGACCTCGCAGAGTTGCACTACGGAGCATTCGAAGGTTTAACTGCTGCCGAAATCCAAAAACAACACCCCGGTTGGACCGTCTTTCGGGATGGAAGTCTGGGAGGAGAGTCAGTCGACCAGATCATCCAGCGAGGAGAACGAGTCGCAGAATTCTTGAAGTCGCTGAATGGAAGAACTTTGATTTTTTCACATGGCCATTTCAGCAGAGTGATCGCAGCGAAGTGGTGCGGATTTGAGTTAGATGTGTGCAACCATCTCTCGTTGGCGACGACACATTTCGCAGTTCTTGGCTTTGAACGCAATAAGACGCTTCCAGTGATTCGACATTGGAATCTTCGAGACCTCAGCAATCGTTAGTCCCGCTGACGGACTCAATTCGAAAGCTGTGAGCCAATACGACGAAATCATAGAGTGCCGTCGGAGTTGCAGTCGAAGGCAAGGTTCAAAGGGTCAACTGCGCCTGAAAGGACTGTTCGCAGCGATTGAGGGGGCAATCGCTCCCATCGAATTGCTTGCCTGTTTGTGAACGGTCGACAAGTTTCAGTTCTTGGAAAAAATCAGTTCAGGATTTCGCTGTTCCGTCGCTCAATGATCTCCTCATCCGGGATCTGCTCTAATCCATTCGCATGCTGTCGTAATTCGAGTGCGGAGTCTTGGACGCGGACTGGAAAATCGAGACTGGGGTCGAGTCGATCGCCCGCTAAATTAGATCCCTGCTGCTGGGCCGGCGTTGCCTGCAATGAGGAAGGAGCCTTTCGTCCTCCGGGTTGAGCGACTTCCAGTCGAAACCCGAGATCTCCAATCCAAAGCACCTGACCAACTTGCAGCGTTGCCTCCCGTTCGATCGCATCCTCATTCACACGAATCCCGTTCATGCTGCCGAGATCTCGAACGACGATCCTGCGATCGATTTGCGATACGCAACAGTGTTTTCGCGAGACCTTACGGCTATTCGTCAGAACGACATCACATTCTGACCCCCGTCCAAACAGGACGATTGCTTTGTCGAGGTGGATCGGCGAACCACCCTGTAACGGAATCAGCACCATGCTCATTTGGTCTCACATCCGATTTCTCTAAGTGAACTCGATGGATTCAATTTTTATTCACCGGCATAGAAATCTCCACCCGATTTTCCATCACATTTCAGAATTGTTGACATTGCATCGATAGAAATCGAATTAAAGGGCGAACGGATGGCAACCACATTCTCGCCGAGAGCACCGAAGTGACGTGCACTCGGAATATTCTTTGCGCATCGAATCTTCCTGACAAGCCGACTCAGCCCCACTTTGCACAAAGCCCCCGCCCCCACCGAGCGGTGCGGATCATATACAGATGAGGGGAGACAGCATCGATCTGCATCACCATTCGATCATTTCACCTCCTCTTTTTTCACGAATCCGGTCGAAAGTGGCGGCTACGCTGCTCCAAAACGTCACATTTCCCAGCGAATCTGATCACCCAATGGGATGCGGAGATTGTGAAAGATCGGTACTCTGATACCAGACAAATCATCTCATCCGACGACTTTGCTTCGACCGAGCACACGCGGTCCAGTAGCGACCGTCAATGAATGCAGTCGACGCGCCTCGTCCCCTCCCCTCTAGCCCGCTGAAGAATTTTCCGTTCAGATCAGACAGTTTCCTTCCAATGTCAACTTCCCGGTCAATCGCAGCCTCGCTCCTCGCTTTTCTGCTCTGTGCAGGTCTGCTCGCTGCATTTTTGACCGGCATCGGATCAAGGATCTATCACGATTGGAATCTGGTTTTTCAGACTCAGTTGGCTTCGTTCAGCTTCTGGGGTTTTCTCACTCTTTCACTCTGTTGCGTCGCTGCCATTACTGCATTGTTCCGCTATGAGCAAAGACTCGTCCCGCTTCGGCTGGGAATCGGGCTTCTCACGCTACGACTCTCGCTGATTCTCATCATCTTCCTGACTCTGCTGAAACCGATTTGGACTTGGTCCTACGACCAGACAGAACGACGTCGCCTCCTCCTGGCACTGGACGTCTCACAAAGCATGGAGACGGTCGACAAACAGGCCACGCAGTCTGAACAGATCCGTTGGGCAGAGGCCATCGGCATGCTATCAACAGGCGATGACCAGAGCAGCACAAAAAAATGGATCGCCGACATACAGGCCGGCCGTGAGCCCGTCTGGGTATCCGCGCAGGAAGAACCGGATGCTCAACGACGTGAATCTCTCGCTCAGATCCGCAAACAGGCAGTCGAAGCTCAACTCGCGGAACTGAAGGGACTGTCTCGCTACGAAATTCTACGCCGTACGCTGGAGCAGTCGCTCGTTCCAACTCTGGCCCCACTTCAAAAGCAGTTAACCTCTCAGTTCGCGGCAATCGCGGACTCGGCGGAGTTAATGAAGGACGGGGACCTGCAAAAGTTCGCGACCGTCAACGATTTCCCGATCAAGCGAAACCACACGAACCTCGTCGAAGTGGCGACCGCCAGCGCGCTGGGGTCGAACACATCACCACTGGCTGGGGTCGTCGTTTTCAGCGATGGAAATGATACCAACTCTAAGAAGTCTGCCGAAGTCATCAACAGGCTGTCAGGCCTAGGTGTCCCGGTGCACACAGTGCTTATTGGCTCGGAACATCGTCCCAAAGACATTTCGGTGCTTCACGTTGACCATCCGGAATCGGTCTTCCTCAACGATCACCCGTTAATCAAAGGTGTTCTTCAAACGTCGGGTTATGAAGGGACGCCTCTGCGGGTGTTTCTCGATGATCTTGACGCTCTTGATGAGGCCCCGCTGGAACAAACGCTCACTCCAATCGGCCCAATCGCCGAGGTTTCGTTCACACTTCCAGACCTCACCGCCGGTCGCCACAGATTCCGAATTCGAACAGAAATTGCACCGGGTGAAAGTCGCGAAGACAACAACATTCAGGAATTCTCGCTGAATGTCGTCGACGATCGGGCACAGATCCTGCTGATCGAAGGAGAGAGTCGTTGGGAATTTCGATTTCTCGATGCTGCTTTGACTCGTGACAAACAGGTCACCATCGATCACGTGCTCTTCGAACAGCCATTCATGCGCGTACTGAGCCAACCGTTTTTTCCAACGAAAATCGACGAAAGTGAATCGACCTCCAGCCCGGTGACACCGCTAGCGAAATACGATCTCGTTCTGCTCGGGGACGTTTCCCCACAAAACCTCGGTTCCCACGAGTGGACCATGATCGATCGCTATGTACGGGAAGAAGGAGGGACTCTTGTCCTGACTGCTGGCAAGCGGTTCTTTCCAGCGGCGTATCGTGGCACGCTCATCGATGGACTGCTTCCGATTGAGAACTTCCGCGAGATTCGCGCCAACGATGCCGTTCAAACCGGGTCGCCAACGACCCGAGGGTTCCGGCTTGCAATTACCCCAGAGGGAAATCAGCTCCCCATCTTCCAACTCGACGCAGATCCCTCGACCTCAAAGAAAATCTGGGCGAGCCTCCCCGGTCACCTTTGGGGAATCGTCGGTGAAGCACGTGCCGGAGCATCGGTCTGGGCCTCAGCGACCGGTGCCAATGTGCAATCGAATCTCGCCTCCGAACGTCAAAACGCTCTGATCGTGCAACAGTACGTCGGCAACGGGCAAGTCGTCTGGATTGGAATCGACAGTACATGGCGATGGCGATATCTAGTTGGGGACCTGTATCACCACCGATTCTGGGGCCAGCTCATGAGATGGGCAGTTTCGTTCAAGGCCACGGCAGGGAACGATCTTGTCCGACTCGGACTACGTGAGTCAGCGATCAGTGCTGGACAAACGGCTCACCTTCAGGCTCGCTGGAATCAAAGAATCATCAGCAAAACTCCCCATTTCCAAACGGAAGCAGTGATCGAACGAACGGGAGACGGTCCCGCGTTCTCTCAAACCGTTTCACTTCAGCAACGACCCGGAAATCCGCTGATTTTCGAAGGCCAATTCGCAAATCTCCCTGCCGGGGAGTTTCTGATCAAACTGAAATCCAATGCAGAACTCGAAGGCAACACGCTTCCCGAAATTCCGCTCATCGTCAATGCGGAACTGACAGCAGAGCTGCAAAACGTCAGTACGAATCGAGCATTACTCGAGCAAATTGCTTCGTCAACGGGGG
Organism: Planctomicrobium mucosum; assembly: GCF_051466335.1. Classification (NCBI taxonomy): domain Bacteria; kingdom Pseudomonadati; phylum Planctomycetota; class Planctomycetia; order Planctomycetales; family Planctomycetaceae; genus Planctomicrobium; species Planctomicrobium mucosum. The sequence goes on from NZ_CP195793.1 coordinate 3,401,406, forward strand.
GTAAATTCCTCCAGCTCAACGAACTCGATCAACTCCCGGAATTGCTCACCAAGACTCAGGAAGTTCAACGGGTCCGAGAAGAAATTCCCCTTTTTAATCACTGGCTGATTCTGGTGCTCTTCAGCGCCATCGCCATGACGGAATGGGTGCTCAGAAAACTGAATGGCCTCCCCTAACCTGAACAGCAACTCCCTGTTCATTTTGGGCAAAAATCATATTAACAGCAGATGGAAAACAGAGACCGAATGATTTATTCTTCGGCACACCCGGGATCCATGCTAGTTCTTTGATAAGCAAACAGGGGCAATGAATGCTGCCGATCGTTCAGATTTCGCTCGATTTGACCAATATCGATGAAGCCCTGTCGACAGCAGAAATGGCTCTCCGTGCCGGCGTCGACTGGATCGAAGCGGGAACTCCTCTGATTCTTGCTGAAGGATTACACGGCATTCGTGCCCTTCGCAGTGCCTTTCCAAAAGTCCCCATCGTCGCAGACCTTAAGACGATGGATGGCGGATATCTCGAAGCGGAGATGATGGCGAAGGCGGGAGCAACACACGTTGTTGTGATGGCTCGGGCTCACGAAGAAACGATTCATTGCGTCGTCAAAGCTGGCCACGACCACGGCGTCAAAGTCATGGGAGATAATCTCGCCGCTCCGGATATGGTCGCAGCCGCAAAATGGCTTGAAGACCTCGGATGCGACTACATCGTGCACCACATTGGCTACGATGAACGCCGCGGAATTGTCGCAAAGGGTGGGCGCCAACCGAGCCCGCTGGATCAGCTGCGCGAAGTTGTTGAGGCTGTCAGCGTTCCGGTTCAAGCGGTCGGTGGACTCAGCCTCGAGCAGGCCGTCTCCTCGCCGGGCTATGGGGCGCCGCTTGTGGTTCTGGGGGCTCCGCTCACAATTGATGCCGACGCCTTCAAGACCGCTGACGGAAACCTCGAAGACTCGCTCCGACTGATTTGTCAAAAGGTGCATAGCTACGGAGACATTCCGGTCGGACGCAAGTAAGCAAGGCGGCAAGTTCGCGACCATCCCGGAGTCGGTCAACACATTGCATTGCGAGGAATAGCGTCTCTTAACCGATATCAGCAGTTCGTCTGACCAGACTCAACGATTCACACAATCTGAAAACACATTCCCTCATCCCCCACTTTGGGAGCCCACCGTGTCAAAGACACAAACTCTGCAACCCGCAATTGTGAACTATGCAAATGAGCCCCATGCAGTTGAATTGCGGCAGGTAGAAATCCCCGTCATCGGTGAAGAGGATGTGCTCCTGGAAGTCGCCGCAGTTGGTGTGTGTGGAAGCGATCTTCACCAATGGCTCGCTGTCCATAGCTGGCCGGTCGCCTACCCTGTCACACTTGGCCACGAGTTTGGTGGAACAATTGCTGCTGTCGGTTCTCGTGTCACAGCCTGGAAGCAAGGTGATCGCGTTGTCAGCGAAACCGCTGCTATTATCGACCCGTCGAACCCGATGTCTCGACAAGGCCTGTACAATCTCGATCCGACTCGAAAAGGATTCGGTTACGGAACCAACGGAGCAATGACAAAGTTTGTCAAAGTTCCTGCCCGCTGCCTGCACCACGTTCCAGCGAATCTGGAATTTGAAAAAGCGTGTCTCACAGAACCCTGCTCGGTTGCTTACAGCGCAGTGATTGCCAACGGAGATATCAAACCCGGCGATCGCATTCTCGTTCTCGGTCCCGGGCCGATCGGGATTCTGTGTGCCGCCATGGCGAAATTGCAGGGGGCCATCGTCGGAGTGGTCGGCTTGGAGCGCGACCGCAAACGTTTTGAAGTTGTCAAGAAATATGGTTGCGAACCAATTGTCGGCGACTGCCGGGAATGGGCCTACGCAATGGATGGGCTCGGCGTAGATGGAGTAATCGATGCTGCGGGCGTTTCCGCGACACTGAAAACTGCGATTGAAGTCGTCCGTCCCGCAGGCTGGATCAGCAAGGTCGGTTGGGGTCGCGATCCTTTGAACTTCTCACTCGACCCATTGGTTCAAAAGAATATTCGTCTGCAGGGAAGTTTCAGTCACAACTGGCCCATCTGGGAACGTGTACTTCGACTTCTTTCCACCGGACTGCTCGACCTTGATCCGGTTCTGGGTGGAGTTTGGGCACTGGAAGATTGGCACGAGGCGTTTGAGACGATGCATTCCGGTGAAATCACCAAAGCGGTGCTGAAGCCAACTCTGACCGCGTGATTCTGCTGACTGCTCCCAAGAATTCCTGAACCGAACTATCATGCGATCGATTGATCGACGCGCATCATCGGGTGATCTCTTTATTTTGTTGCCAGAAAGTACACTCCAGTGCCTCAACTCGCTGCTTTCCCTAAAGCGTACATGGACGACCTCTGCCTGACAGGAAAGATGTCACTCCGAGAGTGGATCGAACTTGCTGCTTCTTTGCGGATTGATGGACTGGAGATGTACACCGGTATCATCGATCTCAAAGATCCTGCCTACTGGCCGGAAGCACGCAAGATTGCGAACGATCTCGGGCTCGAAATTCCGATGATGTGCGCTTCTCCTGACTTCACGCATCCGGATAAGAGTTTTCGACAGGAACAGATCGATCAGGAAAAACGCTGCATCGACATGACTGCCGCTCTCGGGGGAACCTACTGCCGAGTACTTTCTGGTCAAAGACGCCCTGAGGTCTCGCGAGAACAGGGCATTCAGCTCACAGTCGAATGCATTGAGGCTTGCCTGCCGCACGCCAAACAGGCTGGTGTAACGCTCATTCTGGAAAACCACTATAAGGACAACTACTGGCAATTCCCGGAGTTCGCTCAGTTTACTGACGTCTTCTGTGACCTCGTCGATCGCCTGCACGACCCGAATTTCGGAGTGAACTACGACCCGAGCAATACGATTCTCGCAGGAGAAGATCCACTCGTTCTGCTCGAGAGAGTCAAACATCGAGTCGTCACCATGCACGCGAGCGATCGCTACCTCGCAAACGGAACGATCGAAGATCTTCGCAAGGAAGAAGACAGCGTCGGATACGCCAGCCGACTGCGACACGGTGAAATCGGAAAGGGAATGAACGACTACGACGCGATCTTTTCAACGCTGAAAAATGTCGGATTTGATGGCTGGATCAGTATTGAAGATGGCGTAGATGGATTCGATCAGCTAGAAAGAAGTGTCGCCTTTCTCAACCAGAAAATTGCACAACACTGGCCAGAATAGTCAAAATACACAGGCCTTTCGCTGTGTACATACAAACACTGACAATGGGTCTGATCACGGTGAAAAATATTCTGCACAAGCAGCGATCCCTCTTTCAGTTGATTTGCTCGACAGGGTTTTGCCTGTTGGGTTTATGGACGGGGATATTGCTTGCTCAGGAGACCGTCCGACCCGCTGCGAGTGACGGAAGCGTGACAACTTCCCCCGCACAGAATGTGTTAGCCTCTCCACCGAATCCTGCGGAAGCGAGCAAGCCATCCGAACCCAAAAAGCCGACCGAGACACCGGCGGCCGAAAAGAAGGAACCGGTTCCTCGTGCGATCGTGCCTCACCAGAGGCTCATGGTCAGCAGCGATGGACGCTACCTGCAAACGGTAAATGGCGAGCCATTTTTTTATCTTGCGGATACCGCTTGGGAACTTTTCCATCGACTCAATCGCGAGGATGCCGCGAAATATCTGGAAGACCGGGCCGCAAAAGGCTTCACCGTCATTCAGGTGGCTGTGCTCGCCGAAAACGACGGCTTGAATCTCCCGAACGCCTACGGCCATTGTCCGCTGATCGACAACGATCCATCGCGCCCAGACATTCAGCCAGGTCCAGACAATGATTACTGGGATCATGTCGACGCGATCGTCAATATGGCTGCCGAAAAAGGGCTCTTCATCGCCATGGTCCCGACTTGGGGCGACAAATGGTGCAAGTTGGACGGAACCGGGCCGGAGATTTTCACTCCGACGAACGCCGCCAAGTACGGGGAATGGCTCGGCAAGCGCTATCTCGAACAACCTGTCATTTGGTTGCTTGGTGGGGACCGAGACCCCATCAACGAAGTGCAGGTCGACATTGTTCGACAGATGGCAGCAGGACTCCAACTTGGGGATGGAGGAGCCCACCTGAAGACGTTCTATCCACAAGCGACCAGTAATTCCGCTCAGTTTTTCCATACTGATGAATGGCTGGGCTTCAACATGATTCAGTCCGGGCAGGCTCGTCCCGTTCGCCCCAACTACATCGACGCTGCCAAAAACCTGAACCGTACTCCAGTCAAGCCGACACTGGATGGCGCCCCCTGCTATGAAGACCACCCAGTCTTCGGCGAAAAATGGGACAAGCGCGAGACGTCGAAGCAACTGATTGACTGGTTCGACGAATGGGATGTTAGAAAGTCCGCGTATGAATCCATGATTTCGGGAGCATGCGGGCACACATACGGAAACAATAATATCTGGCAATTCTGGACTCCAGAAATCACCCCGATCTACTTAGCTCGTACTCCGTGGAAAGATGCCCTGAATCATCCCGGTGCGATTCAAATGCAGCACCTGAAGAAACTGTTCACCGCCAGACCATTCTGGAATTTGCGTGCCGATCAAACATTGATCGTGAAAGACGAAGCAGACGAAGAAAACCATGCACAGGCTGCCCTCTCCCGGCTAGGCAATTACGCCCTCGTGTACCTTCCGACCGGCATGCCTGTCACGCTGAAGTTCGAAAAAATGACCAGCTCTGAAGTGCGTTGCTCATGGTTCAATCCACGACAAAACTCAACACAGGTCATCGGAACATTCGCCAAAACAACCGACCTGAAGTTTACCCCTCCCACTTCAGGAAGAAACAATGACTGGATTCTGGTCCTGGACGATCCCGCAGCGATGCTCCCCCGAATCGGATCAAGCCATTAATTCGATATGGATGGTCACGCTGAGTGGCAATCGAATTCACTCCGCCCAAATGCCGCGAGTTTCTCAATTCAAATCTGGTGAATGAGTTCGGTCCGTGGATTCCGAATGGTTCAGTCTCTGAGTGCCTGCTGTTAGAATGACGAGGTCGCCCGAATCCCGATTTCTCGGGTTTCTTCGATCCGTTATTTCCTCTCGCTGCCGCTCAGGAGAGCCATGAGCACCATTACTCGTCCGTTCGCTCATCTTCACTGCCACACCCATTACTCTCTTCTCGACGGGGCGAACCGTGTTCCCGATCTGGTGAAGCAGGTGAAGAATCTGGGAATGAACGCCTGCGCGATCACGGATCACGGCAATCTTTACGGGGCACTCGAGTTCTATCAAACGTGCAGAAATCACGATGTGAATCCCATCCTTGGGTACGAAGCCTATATGGCTCCCGGGAATCGGTCGGATCGAAGCGCCTCGCGCATGAAAGAGGCTGCCTTCCATCTCACTCTGTTGGCGATGAACCGGACCGGATTCCAGAACCTCGTCAAGCTGGCAAGTAAAGCGTATCTGGAAGGATTTTATTACAAGCCTCGTATCGACAAAGAGATCCTCAAAGAGCACAACGAAGGGATCATCTGTCTTTCTGGCTGCGCATCCAGCGAGCTGTCTCGTCTTCTGCTCGCTGACGAGAAGGACAAAGCCAAACAACTGGTCCACTGGTATACGGAGCTTTTCGGAGATCGTTTCTATCTGGAAATCCAGGATGGGGGAGTCGAGATTCAGCAGTCGTGTGCAGAAGCGACCATCATTCTTGCAAATCAAATGGGCCTGCCGCTCGTTGCAACCAACGATGCCCATTATCTCTGCCAAACCGACGCCGACATGCACGATGTGCTGCTGTGCGTGAACACCAAATCGTACCGAAGCGATGAAAATCGGATGAAGATTGGAACAGACCAACTCTTCCTCCGCTCTCCAGAGCAGATGTACGACGCATTCCCGAACCTTGCCGATGCGGTGGCCCGTTCGCAGGAAATCGCCGATCGCTGTAATATCGAACTCGACCTGAAGACCCGTCACTTCCCGGTGTTCAACCCGCCGGACCAGAAAACCGACGTTCAATACTTGCGGGAAGTGGCCCAAAAAGGGCTTCAATGGCGTTACGGTGAAGAGCCGAAAGAGGTCTTTCAAAAACGACTCGATTACGAACTCGGCGTGATTGAACGCATGGGATTCGCGAGCTACTTCCTGATTGTCTGGGACTTTGCGCAGTTCGCACGCAGCCAGGGAATTCCCACGACCGCTCGTGGTTCCGCCTGTGGAGCGATCGTGTCGTACGTTCTCGGTATCTCCGACGTCTGCCCGATCGAATACGACCTGCTTTTCGAACGTTTCCTCGACCCCAGTCGAACAGAAGCCCCCGATATCGATATGGACTTCTGTCGCGATCGTCGCGAAATGGTGCTTAACTACGTCAAAGAAAAATACGGGCACGAAAACGTCGCCCAGATCGGTACATTCGGGACACTGAAGGCGAAAGCCGCCATTCGCGACGTCGCCCGTGCCCTCTCGGTTCCGCTGAAGCGCGCCGACGAAATCGCCAAGATGGTCCCGGAGACCTTGAACATCAAGCTGAAGGATGCGCTCAAGGAAAGTGCAGAACTTCAGGAGCAGTTCGATAACGACCCGCAAGTCAAAGAACTCATTACTTTCGCGATGGCACTCGAAGGTCTTGCGAAATCGGCAGGAACCCATGCAGCTGGTGTGGTCATCGCCGACCGTCCGCTGCAGGAATACGTGCCCTTGCAGAAGATCTCGGGCAAGGACGATGTCCTGACGCAGTGGACCGAAGTCGAAAAGGCGGGTCTGTTAAAGATGGACTTCCTCGGATTGAGGAATCTGTCGATTCTGGACAAGGCCGTGAAGAATGTGAAAAAGCATCGCGGCGTCGATATTATCCCCAAAGACTTGCCACTCGATGACAAGCAAACGTTCGCACTGCTCCAACGTGGCGAGACGAAAGGAATTTTTCAGCTCGAATCCGGAGGAATGCGAGATCTGCTGACAAAAATGCGACCCGACCAGTTCGCCGACATCATCGCGACATCCGCTCTCTACCGGCCCGGTCCGCTGGAAGGGGGAATGGTGATGACGTACGTCAACGTGAAGAACGGTCGCGAACCGGTCCCACTTGTTCACCCCATCGTCGACGAAGTCCTCGCGGAAACCTACGGGGTCATGGTGTACCAGGAACAGGTGATGCGAATTCTGAATCGCCTGGGAGGGATCGAGCTCGCCAGTTCGTACAAGTGTATTAAGGCGATTTCGAAGAAAAATCAGGACATCATGAAGAGCTACCTCGACAAGTTCATCGAGGGAGCCCAGACACAAGGGATGTCTAAAGATCAGGCGCAGGGAATTTGGGACCTCATCGAGAAATTCGCAGGTTACGGATTCAACAAATCGCACAGCACCGCATACGGCGCCATTGCGTATCAGACAGCCTATCTGAAAGCGCATTACCCGGAAGAGTTCATGGCTGCCCTGCTCTCGTGCGGAATGGAATCCAGCGAGCGAATTTTCGAGCATACAGACGACTGTCGTCGCATGGGGGTTGAAGTTCTTCCTCCCGACATCAACCGCAGCGAGGTCGAATTCACCGTTGTTGTCGAGGAAGTTCCTGTCGAGCCGCAGGAAACTCCGAAGGAAAAAGGGAAAGGAAGTCGGTCGAAGAAAGCGGCCGTAACTGCCCCGGAAGAGGCCTCGGATGCTCCAACGACGAAGATCCTCAGGCGTCTCGCCTTCGGACTCGGTGCGATCAAAGGGGTCGGTGGTTCAGCAATGCAAGCTATGGTCGATGAGCGATTGGCAAACGGGCCGTACAAAAACATCTTCGATTTATGCGATCGAGTCGACCCGAAAATCCTCACGAAGGGGGCCATCGAAATGCTCGTCAAGGCGGGAGCACTGGACAGCCTGGGCCCAACACGAGCCCAGCATATGCTAGTGATCGATCGAGCAGTTCAAGGGGCCGCTGCACGGCAACGCGATAAAGCCAAAGGACAAAAATCCCTCTTCGGAAACGATTCTCCAAGTTCTCAGGGAGATTCGACCGCACACGATATCGCGATGCCTGTGACCGAAGATTGGCCACACAGCCAACGACTGGCGTACGAAAAGGAAATCTTCGGCTTCTATCTGACGTCCCATCCACTGACGGAATTTGCAGACAAAATCGCCACCTACACGCAGCATCAAGTCAAAGATCTGCGAGAGATCGGAGACGGAAAAGATGTGCTGTTGGGGGGCATGATCTCTTCGATCAAGAAAGCGCAGACAAAAAATCCGTCACGCAATGGAAATAGTAAGTACGTGAACTTCGATCTCGAAGATTCGACGGGCGTTGTACGTTGCATTATGTGGCCGGACGATTTCGCCAATGAAGGTGAAAAGGTTCAACAGGACACAGTGGTCATCGTCAAAGGCCGCGTCGATTGCCGTGGTCGCGAACCAAACATCATTCTCAATAAGTTGATGACGATCACCGAAGCGGAAAAAGAGTTTACTAAACAGATCATCATTTATCTGAAAAAAGGCTATCACGCCGAGGAAGAGGTGAAGCGCACTCGAGAAACACTGAGCCGATTTCCAGGAAAGACACCGGTTGTTGTGGTCGTCAACACGACCGATCCTGACGCCGAAGCGGCTCAATCTGTCGATTCTACCGAGAGTATTGAAGAACCTATCGTCGCAGCCACAATCAAGCGCAATCGCTTGCAGGCCATTCTCTCCACCAATGTAAGCGTCGCTGCCGTCTCTGAAATGCGTGACGAAGTGCTAGCGATTCTCGGTCCCGATGGATGTCGATTCCAGGCTTCAAATCCTTCCAGCTCTTCCTGAGATGCGGTTGAACTGAGGCGATGATGAGAACACATCATCGCCTCAATTGCACCCAACACATAAACCCCAATTCATATGCAAGATTGTTGTTTTTATTAACTGTTAAGTTACGCTTCGATCCAGCCGAATTAAGTTGCGATTTAGCAATAAAATTCTTGACTGCCCTCTTTGTGAGGTTATCGTAACAAAACAACTGAGCGATCACTGAGCACTCGAAGCTCAGAACTCATGAGATCTCGGGGGAACGGTCAAGCTCCGAATGCGACTCAACGCGATCAGCGATTTCGCTGAGAAAATTTCATTCAGAATTTGCGAATGTGGGCCAGTTAAAGCAGCCCGTACCTATGCAAACCCTTCTCAACCTTTCTGCACAGTTCGGTCGCGGTGCGCGCCAGCTTCGGTGCACTTCTGTGGCCCTCGCGTTTTCGGCCCTCTTCACTCATCAGATGATTGCAAAAGAGCCCGAAGAGACTGCAGCGAATCAATATCATGTGCTATCTAAGTTAGCGCAGGAACGTTCAGCACAATCATACATTCCACAACCTGAAGTCCCTGCCTCCGTCAAAGATCTCACATACGATCAGTTTCGGTACATCGGTTTCCGCGACGGCAAGGAGATCTGGAGCAACACCACGCTCCCTTTCCGGTTCGGCTTTTATCACAAAGGGTATGTCCATGTTGATGACGTGAAAATCAACGTCGTCTCCAGCGAGACTACTCAACCAGTCCCATTCTCCAAAGACTACTTTCACTATCTCGAAAACGCCGCCAAGCTCGACATTCCACACGATGTTGGATTTGCCGGGTTTCGAGTCAAAGGGACGTTTCCCGATCAATCCGAACTGAGCGAAATCTTCAGCTTTGTCGGCGCGAGCTATTTCCGCGCGAGAACCGCTCGATCGGTTCTCGGAACGTCAACGCGCGGACTGGCAATCGATTGCGGACTTCCCAAAGCTGAAGAATTTCCAGTCTTCCGCGAATATTGGATCGTCGAACCTCGCCATGGCGATGAGTCGCTTCATGTTTTGGCATTGCTCGACAGCCCAAGCGTCACCGGTGCTTATGCGTTTATTCTGACACCGGGTACTGATGTCACGAGTATCGATGTTCAAGAGACGCTCTATTTCCGACAAGTGCCGGAAAAAGTGGGACTGGCTCCGATGAGCAGCATGTGGCTTTGGGGGGATTCACTTCCAGGACCAGATGGGGATCATCGCCCGGAAGTTCATGATGCAGATGGATTGCAGATCAACAGTGAAGACGGCACGTGGCTTTGGCGAGCACTCGGCCAGCAGACGTACCCGTCTTTGGTGCAGTTCAAGGCTGACAATCTGAAGGGGTTTGGACTGTTACAACGTGATATCAATCCAGAGCATTATCTGGATGATGAAGCACTCTACCATCAGCGCCCCAGCGTCTGGGTTCGACCGAAAAAAGGATGGGAGTCAGGTCGCGTCGAGTTGCTCGAACTCCCTGCCCCCCACGAAGGGATCGACAATATCGCGGTCTGGTGGGTTCCGGAAAAAGAGATCAAAGTCGGTGAGCCGCTCGAACTGAGTTACCAGCTCTCTTACTTTTTGGGCGATCTCCCGGAGAACGATCTTGGTAAAGCGGTCGCTCATCGTGTGACTCGCAATGCAGATAAGACAATCAAGGTTGAAATCGATTTCCGTGGCCCGCTACTTGCAGAGATTCCAGAGGATCAGGCGCCAGTAGCCGAAATCAGTTCAATCCGAGGTGAAGTTCTGTCAACGACTTCGAAGAAACTTCCATCCGGGAATTGGACCTACTCGCTGCTAATGCGACCGACGGAAGAAGGTCCATTCGAACTTCGAATCTCGCTGAAAAACGAGTCCCGTGTTCTCACGGAAACATGGGCTTACTTGTGCTCTCTCACTGCTCCCGAAGTGGCACTTCCGCCATGGAAAGTGATGACGCAAGAAACTAAGGAGTCCGGAAAATGATTGATTCGATGGTCAGTATCAGTTCCGAGAAAGCTCACACATCAAAGCAAGATCTCTACACCATCAAACGAGCGAGATGCCTCGTTGCGGAATACCTGCGCGACTGGGGCATGAGAGATCCAGACGTGGTTGCCGCTGAGAGTCTCCGTATCGTCAACGAGGCTGAGGGGCGGTTGCACGATTTACATGCGCCCATCACACAATTTGCAATGATTGCCATCGAAATGGCACAAGTAGAGGTCGAATCGTGTATCTCCAAATACACCTCGTCGCCTCATTCTGCGCCGAAAAGTCGGAGCGCCACACGAGATTCGATCGTTCCGCAACTGAGCAACTTGCTGCTGAAGTACCCGGAAGCAATTTGTCCTAACGTATCACAGCATTCCGAGCAAATGCAGACCGTCGTGGAGAATTCGATTAATCCGATCATCCCACGAGTCAATCATCGTGCAATGCGTCCTCAGCCGCGCACGCGCCTGTTCAAGATCTTCAGAAAAGGCTATTGGGTTCACGTGCATCGTCGTGTCACGCATGTGACACTGGGGCTCATGGGAATCAAGTAATATGTCGTCGAATCTTCAGGCGATTGAACAGAAGCAGGATGTCTCTTCTGGACGGCCACATCGCGCCGTCCGGTGGAGACTGTTGGCACTCACATTTCTGACCACGGGTGTTGTGGTTTATCTGTTTGCCAATTTACTGGCCATTAACGGAATGAACATCGCGGAGTACGTGCTTCTCCCGCTGTTCACAGTCTTGTTCTCGTGGATTGCGTTCTCATTCTGGACCGCAAGCTATGGGGCGATTCTGGCGAGTCGAAATCCTCCGCAGGCGAAACCGGAACAGCCAGGCGAAGCAAAGCCGTCGACAGCCCCGTTGTCACAGACCGCTGTCCTGATGCCAATTTACAATGAATCTCCGACCAGCGTTTTTGCGGGGCTGCAGGCGATGTTGATATCGCTGTCAGCGACGGGACAACAGGGAAGCTTCGACTTTTTTGTCCTCAGCGACACCACCGATCCGGACATCTGGCTCGAAGAAGAAAGAACATGGGCGCAGTCGGTTGCGGAAAACGGTTCTCAGCCGCGAGTCTTCTATCGAAGACGCCCCAAGAACACGAGCCGCAAAGCAGGCAACATCGCCGACTTCTGCAGTCGCTGGGGTTCGGATTACGAGTGCATGATCGTGCTCGACGCCGATAGCGTGATGGAAGGTGAAACGCTGGTCGAAATGGTCCGCAGAATGGATGCCGATCCCCAAATCGGGATTCTGCAGGTCCCCCCGACACCGGTGAACCGTTTATCGATGTTCGCCAGACTTCAGCAATTTGCTTCCAGGTTTTACAGCGACATTTTTATTCGAGGATTTTGTAGCTGGGCGAATTTCGACAGCAATTACTGGGGGCACAATGCAATCATCCGGGTCAAACCTTTCATTGAGCATTGTGGACTTCCGGTTCTTCCCGGGAAGGCCCCGTTAGGTGGAGAGATACTCAGCCACGACTTTGTCGAAGCAGCGTTGATGGCCCGCGCTGGCTGGAAAGTCGTCCTCGCCAACGACCTCGAGGGAAGCTACGAAGAGTGCCCGACAACACTCCTCGATTTCGCCAAGCGTGACCAACGGTGGTGTCAGGGAAACATGCAGCATATCCGACTGATTTTCAGCGAAGGGTTTCGCCCCGTCAGTCGTCTGCACCTCACAATGGGAGCGATGGCGTATCTGTCCGCACCGCTTTGGCTCGCCTTCATGGTGCTAAGTGCCATTTCCGTATGGATGGATGGACCTCCACAACCGGGAACAATTTCCTGGGCTGCGGGAGCTTCCGTGATTTTTCTCGTCACGATGGCACTCCTGCTCCTCCCGAAGCTCTGGAGCATGCTCGCCCTATTTCGACAGCCAGCACGACTTCAGGACTTTGGCGGATGGGAGAATGTCGTCAGCAGCGTGGCGTTGGAGACACTGGCTTCGATCATCGTTTCACCGATCATGATGCTATTTCATACCCGCTTCGTGCTGACCACGCTGGCAGGTCAAAAAGTGCATTGGAATGCACAGCAACGTGGCGAAGGGAGCATCAGTCTCGGAGAAGCGTTGCTCGTCTACGGTCCTCATACCGTCGCGGGAATTGTCGCGACGATCCTTGTAGGCTATCTCGCCCCTGCCCTTCTTTTCTGGTTCTTCCCCGTCGTCTTTGGACTGATTTTTTCCGTTCCGATTGCGATGATTCTGGGAAGTGTGAACATGGGTCAGCGACTCGCCCAACAAGGACTGCTTTTGATCCCTGAAGAAATCATCGCGCCCGAAGTGCTTCGGTATCAGCAGCAGGCAATTGAAGCAGCAGAAAACAATCAATCACAAATTGATCGCGACAAGCTCTTCGATTCCGTGTTGACAGACCCTGCCTTTTACACGCTCCATCGCAATATTCTGTTGGCAACAGATTCGAATGTCGCCGCCCCTGCGAGCACCATCAAAGCAGTCGCAGAAATCGTGAAAACCGAAGGGCCAATAGCTGTTTCCAAAGAGCAGCGACGAACCATTCTGTCTGATGCTGAAGCGATGAAGTCGCTGCATATTCAGGTGAGAAGTCAGCTGAAGCTGAACCGATCCGCATTAACCACCTGAGCGACGCCCGTCGGTCTCCTGCACAGTGGCTTCTCAGCAACAGCGGCGCGACGTCCACCTGATCTGGCCACCTGGAAAATGCGTTTTCCAGGCGCCTGTTCGGTGGGCGACTTTGCAATTGAAGCTCTTAGCAAATTCTTCCCACCGCCACACTCTTTGGGCAGAGTCTATTTCAATGGCTGATAGGTAATCCAGTAGTAGGTTGCCCAAGTCGCTCCAACCATCGCGAGGACGGTATAGAGGAAGAAGAAGGTCAGCAACTTTCCGATTGCTGCTCCCGCAGCTGCGTCATCCCGATCAAACTGCTTGAGATCCGATTCGGTAAACAACGATGAATCGTCCGCAGGTTGGTTGATCACAGAATTGTGAGAAGTCTGCTCTGACATAAAAACCGGCTGGTTGGGAGTTTACTGATCTTACTTCAACCCTGATTTTGACGCATCAGGATTGGTTTGTCGAGACCCTCCCGCTGAAGTTTCGAAGAGCGCCTGAGGTTCGCTCTCGTCACTGTTCATCGAAAAACTGATGAACATTATTGACGATCGTACCGATTCTTCCTATTTTAACGATTCTCAGGTCGGCCACACGTGTCAAAACGTTGAATTGGTATAGCAGCTACCAATTGGCCATCGATGAGGACAATAAAATGAGCTTATTTTCCGCTCTTTTGAGCGATGAAGCGGGGATGATTCTGTCCGCTGAGGCTGCATTTCTGGGAACTGTTGGTGTTGTAGGCGCTACGGTTGGACTGTCTGCGATCGCTCACTCCATTAACGGTGAGCTTGAGGACGTCGCCTACTCGATCCGATCTCTGGACCAGAGTTTTGCCTTTGAAGGGCAACGCTCCGCGCATGCCTGGACGGCAGGGTCGAACTTCACCCAAGAACCCGTTGAGGTTTCTCGCGAACGCTTGAGGCAACAGATCGAAGAGGCGAAGCAGGCAGAACGAGAACGCCAGTCAGAGGACGGTGACGACGCCGGAGATGACGAGACAGACCGGCATGACGACCGGGACCATGACGATCGCCAACACATTGAGAACGAGAAACAAGAGAGACGGCCTGAACGCCGAAAGAAGAGGGATCGAGACCAGGCTGTTGAAACAAGTTGGACGATCGACCAGACCACAGAGTCAATCTAGCTTCGTCTCAACAAACCAGTCAAAAGACATCCGGCGTCACACCGTCTGACGGTAAGCATTCGAGCCAGTTGATCCTCGAGGACTCGAGGGGCAACTGGCTTTTTATATTTTCGGGGAACCGATCCATCAACTCCGCTCTGAATCGGAATTCAAACCCCAAATCCATCGCAAACGCATTAATTCAAAAACGCTCCGTCAAGCCCATCGTGAAAAATTTCAGTAAAAAGTAGGGCCAGCGCACGTCTCTGCCGGAAGTCCGAGCATCAAAATGAACGCATGTTCGAAGTACTCAAATTTCTGGATTTTGTCATGACTTTTCGTCGTGATGAAGCAAAACAACGTCGAAACACTGTGTGTGGCTCAACCAGTTTCGAACTTGTGAGCAACGTCACCACAAATCAAGAATCCGTTTTGAAAAGCGGCTTTTCTTGTTGACACGACTTGTCGTTCAGTGAACAATCACCCTTGCGTCACTAGTCCAATTTGCAACCAACGTCAACCGTTCCAGGTACGCTCGCATTTACTAACGTACCTGTGAGAATCATCAGCATAAGAGGCGAGGATCTGCCCTTTTGACCGTTTCAAATGGTCACTGATGTAATGATGTTGAGGACATGCTGACGCCCGGGGTTACGCTCATGATGACATCCACGGTTATTGTTCTTTTGCCTGCCAAATACAGAAATCAATGAGGGGAGACTGACGAATGGAGTTTTCCTTCGAGGTAAATCCTGACCTCGATATCGCGATCGGTACTGAACTGTCTTACGAAACAGATCAGGACGAACTTGAATTTGTAGAAGATGATTTTGACTTCACGGACGTCGATCCGTTGAATCCAACAGGCGCAAAGCCTGGTTCTGAAGATAAAGTGAAAATGCTGGCAGCTCGCTATGCCGCTGGAGTTCCATTGTGGCACGATGATGACTGCTACGATCATGGTCCTTCGACTGATCTCCTTCAGGCATTCGGCACTGACAACGGCAGCGGCAGCCACGACGACATCGACGACGATTTCTAGAATCGATTCCGTTGACGTCAGTCACGCTTTGGCAATTTCCCCAGAGTTTAACCTCTGAAAGCTGCATTCGTTTGCCTTTCAAGATGAACACGCTTCACCCGTTCATCGCTGACTTTCGACCGGATTCCTGAACCTATTCTCAGGATCCGGTTTTTTTGTTTGATCCACCTACTCATCATGCAATGGCCGCCGTTTTACACTGGCAGCTGAGGGCGAAACTCTCGTGATCGGAATTATCGACTACGGCATGGGAAACCTGCGCAGCGTTCAAAAAGCACTCGAACGACTCGGCGCCCCTGCGGAAATCATTTCCTCCCCCACACAACTGAAGGACTATGAAGGGGTCATCCTTCCCGGCGTTGGCGCATTCCGCGATGCGATCGCTGAGCTTCGGTCCAAGCAGTTTGACGTCGCTATTCACGACTATCTCAGTGAAGACCGTCCGCTCCTCGGAATTTGCCTCGGGATGCAATTGCTCTTCGATCGCAGCTACGAAGATGGCGACTACGAAGGGCTCGGCGTCATTCCGGGAGAAGTCGTCCGGTTTCAATCGGAGCCAGGTCTCAAAATTCCTCACATGGGTTGGAACTCGCTGACATATAGCACTGCTAACCCATTGATGAATGGGATTGATCAGGGAGACTACGTCTACTTTGTGCACAGCTACTTCGTGAAACCTGTGGATCCAGCAGCGATCGTCACACAAACTCAACACGGCACGCAGACCTTTGTTTCTTCAGTGAACAGCAACAGCGCTTACGCGACTCAGTTCCACCCGGAAAAGAGCCAACAGGTTGGTCTGAAGATCCTGAGCAATTTTGTCGACCTCGTTCCGATTGCCACGTAGAGTTCCTTTCAGCAGAATGGGTGGGACCAAATTCTGATCCCCGCGACCCATTGCCAACATAGATTGCATGGAGGCGTCCGTTGAATATGCCCGTTACATCACTTATCGGAACAATTCTCGCTCACCCTGGGCATGGGTCGATCCCTGCGGAATCTCCGCTGCACAACATCATTGAACCTGTCCATGCGATATCCATCTTGGTACCGGTCATTGCAATCGTCGCTGCGGTGGTCTATTTCCGCTCATGCTCACGGAAACGAGCGGCAGAACGGATTTCCGGGAAGAAATCAGAATTGTCCTGATCGTCGCGAGATGAGAAGTTCTTGACCGCAGTGGCTGTGCCCCCGCCAAAAGCGGCCAATTCCACGGCAAGCGAGCGTCGCCTTCACCGAGTCGTTTTCAGAAACGACTTGAAGGTCAAACTCGTCCCTTCAAGGCCGATGGGCAATTTTTTTCTCTGACCACGATCAACGGCCTTCCTGCTCATGGCCTGAGCTCCGCTAGAGCGGCTCTCACGAGAGTGTGGCGCTCCGGCGGCGACAAACGCAGCGTTTGGACGAGTTTTTGCCGCCATTCGCCGCTACACACCCCTGAAAAAGCGGCTAACGGCATTTGAACCGCTCCAGTGATGATGCCGCGGAGCCTCCGATACCGAATCGTTGGTCCATGCGTAGAAAATCTCAAAATTGTCTTGTGTCGAGATTCGCCATCGCCTAAACTAAATGACACTGAGACTCATTCTCAACAAACAGCTTTCCTTAGCCGAATGGTAACGTGAACCGGTTACGTTCGGTTGAGCGAACCATTTTGACCACGGGCAGATCGCATTCGCGGTCGACTCAAGTCCCCGGCGCATCAGTATCTGAATCCCCCGCGCTGCAATTTCAACTGCAGTAAGGACGTGAATTTTGACATCGATCCTTCAAATCTTTGTGAATCATCTGCAAATTTTTGCTGCCGTCGGTGTCGGCGTTTTCGCCGTTGCCATGGCTCAGCAATTATTCAGCGCTCAGCCTCACCCTAAGAACAGGATGGTCAAGACAACACTCCAACGTGACTGGCCAAGGTTCTAGAGCATTGTTCACGAGAGTGTGGTATCCGGCAGCGAAAACCACAGCGCTCGAACGACCTTTTGCGGGCATGCACTGCCATCCTTCCTTAAGACAGTTGCGATCGCGTAACACAGTCGAGCTTGCGATCCAGCAAAGTACTTCAAGCGGCCTTCGCTTATTCAGACTCCCGAAACCAATCAGTCCGGCACAGCCTGATTGGTTCAATTTGAATGGTGCGGGATGAATCGATATCTGAGAGTTCGATCATCCCGACCATTTCAAAACACCCTGCTCCTGCGAAGAAAATGCTCTGCCTACTGATCTGAGCTTCGTATCGCGAATCGCAACTTCGCGGACGTTGATCTGGGATTGCTTTTCCTCTCCTCAGCGGACGCTCTGATCACCTCGCTGACGTGAGAGTACACTCCTGCTTCCAATCCATTTTTGAAATGCTGCTTCACGCGTCGGTCTTCCCCGGAATGGAACGTCAGGAAACCAACTCGCCCCCCAGCTTTCAGACAATACGGGAGTTGACGTAGCAGTGCGTCCAGCACACCCAACTCGTCGTTAACAGCGATACGGAGCGCCTGAAACAGCCTTCGAACCATCAGTTCAACTGCGTCCGAATGACCCCGGTGGATAATGGCCCCGAGTTCACGCAAGTGACGGCTCAAATCCGTCGTCGTCTTCAACGGCATTCGCCGATGCGCTCGCAAGATTTCCTGCGCAAGATAGTCAGCGTGTGGTTCATCGCCAAAATCTCGAAGCACAGCAGAGAGTTCAGATTCCTCGTATTGATCAAGGAGGTCTTTCGCAGACTTTCCTTTAGCAGGATTCATTCGCATATCGAGTGGGCCATCCACCTTGAACGAGAAGCCCCGTTCTGGATCATCGATCTGCATTGAGGAAATCCCCAGATCCGCAAAAATCAGATCTGCTCCCAACGGAGCATATGCGGGAATCACCCCTGCCAATCCAGCGAAATTGCAGCGAACGCAGACGAGTTGTTCACTCGTAAATCCGTGGGCTCTCAACCGGGATTCCGTCTTGGGCAACTCGAGTTTGTCAGCGTCCAGCCCGATGAGTTTTCCTGTCGGACTGATTTTGTGTAATAGCTCTAAGGCGTGCCCTCCATAACCGAGAGTGCAATCCACAGCGATTGCGCCAGGAAACGGGGCCAGCGATTCCAGCACCTCCGCGACCATAATCGATCGATGTGTTCCAGCTGGCGTCTTACCCGATGCCAAAACTTTATCAGCTTCCTCTGGATAACGCTGCGGATCGAGTTCCTTGTACTTCTGGGAGAAAGAACGAGGGTTCTTGCCAGAGTATCTGACTCGGCGGGGAGGTTTACTCTCTGGAAATTCGTTCGTCATGAAGTCCTGAGTCGCATTCTCGAGAGTCTGGGTGATCAGCTGACTGACGGTCGGTTCAGTTCAATGTCTATTTTGGAATTGGTGGATGCACGACCAAAACGGAGGATATCCGAACAACTCACTCGAATGAAATGCTCAGTTAATGCTCTTTGGACGCTGGTGAAATTGTTGATCCGAATTGGGTGTCCGTGGCAAAAAACGCTGAAATCCCTTCCAGAATTTCTCCAAAATGCTGGTCAGTTACGAACAGATCCCGAGCAGCTCCACAACAAATTCGCACTTGGTCCGAGGATTGCAGTTCTCCAGTTGCGCGCACGCGAACGACAACTAATGAGACAGGTCGAAGATATGACTCTCCGTGTCAGTACCACCGACTTCCCCACGAACTCTGGTGCCTTTCTCTCCGAAAGTGGAGTGGCGTTTCGCGTTTGGGCTCCACACGCTACCGCAGTTTCGGTCATCGGCGATTTCAACAACTGGGACGCGGAGCAGGACGCCATGAATCGGGGGGAAAATGGAGTCTGGACGCTGGAGGTCCCGAAAGCCAAAGCGGGTGAAGGGTATAAGTTCTCCATTCAGAACGGAGAGAAGCGATTCGACCGCATCGACCCTCTTGCCCGTCAGGTGACGAATTCAGTCGGTCACGGCATCATCACCGACTGTACTTTTGATTGGGGCGAAGATGATTTTCAGATCGCCCCACTCAATGAGCTGGTGATCTATGAAATGCACATTGGCACGTTCAATCAGAAACACAAAAGGCGAAAGGATTCCCCTGCCACGTTTGATCAAGCGATTGAACGATTGCTGCATTTGAAAAGAATCGGCATCAATTGTGTCGAGGTCATGCCGGTCTCAGAATTCGCCGGCGACTTTTCGTGGGGCTACAATCCAGCCCATCTCTTTGCCGTTGAATCGTCTTACGGGGGCCCGGATGGATTTCGCCAATTCATCAAGGCAGCCCACGAACACGGGATCGCAGTCATCCTGGACGTTGTTTACAACCACCTTGGCCCGAGCGATTTGAGCGTCTGGCAGTTTGACGGGTGGAGCGAAAATGACATGGGGGGAATCTACTTCTACAACGACTGGAAGTCGGAGACCCCTTGGGGGAACACTCGACCGGATTATGGGCGAGGAGAGGTGCGTCAGTACTTGTACGACAACGCGTTTATGTGGCTGGACGAATACCACGTCGACGGCTTGCGTTATGACATGACGTTATACATTCGGTCGGTCCGAGGAGATGGAGATCCGGGTGGCGAACTCGCTGATGGATGGTCGCTGGCCCAGTGGATCAACCAGGCAATTCACGACAAATATCCCGGTCGAATTACCATCGCAGAAGATCTGCAAAATGATGCCCAGATCACGGCGAGTACCGATCAAGGAGGGGCCGCGTTTCATACGCAATGGGACGCTCAGTTCGTGCATCCCATTCGTGAAGTGCTCACAGCGCTCAATGATGACGAGCGATCGATGGATGCTGTCGTTGCAGCTCTGACGGCGAACTACAACGGCGATCCATTTCAACGCGTCGTTTACACTGAATCGCACGATGAAGTTGCGAATGGCAAATCAAGGATGCCGTCCGAAATCAATCCAGATTCCCCTGATGACTGGTTTGCCATCAAACGCTCTACCTTGGGGCTGGTGCTCATATTCACTGCCCCAGGTGTCCCAATGGTCTTTCAAGGGCAAGAGTTCCTGGAAGATGGCTGGTTCCGGGACACGGTTCCGCTGGACTGGGATAAAAACACAGAGTTCCACGGCATCGTCCGGATGTTCCGCGATCTCGCTCACCTCCGGTTGAATCGCGCCGGGTCCAGTCGCGGATTGGCAGGCCGTCACGTGCAAATTGACTACTGCGACAACAACAAGAAAGTGCTCGCCTTCAGTCGTTGGTACGAGGAAGACGCAAGCGACCGTGTGGCGGTTCTGCTGAACTTCTCACATGAGTCACAGACCGCAATCTTCCAGTTTCCCGATCACGGATTATGGAAGCTCCGATTCAATGGGGACGCATCGATCTACAACGACAACTTTCTGAACACGCCTGCAACGAATGTTAACGTGGCACAAGACAGCGACCGCCTCATCGAGACGACGATCGGCCCGTACTCCGCTCTCATCTACTCACGCGACATCCAGTGTTAAAATGAACTCTTCGCCGACGATGCGAAGCGTTCAAGCAGAAGACCCCTACTCACAATCACTCGGTGAATCGATTTCCCGAAGGAGGCTCGCGTGACAAACGTGAACCTCCTTCGAGTCTTCTGATGCAATTGACGAACAGGCGAGACTCGCATCAAAACAAACCAATGCGAGCATCTTTCATCCCACCCGATCGATTCGCCGTCACCGGTTTCCGTACAGCAGCTGAACAAGATCTGGTCAGCCGGTCGGGCAATCGAGTGAGTGCAGCGACTCGCAACACTCAAAACGCCGCAAAACAACCGATCGGCGGGCTATGAAAGAACGAGTTCGACTTCAAGTTCATCGAGCTTCTCGTCCTGAGCCGAGGATGAAGAGAACTGCGTCTTCAACTCCTGGCGAGTGACAGTGACATGGTTCGGACATCGGAACCCGAGTCGTACTCGATTCTTAGAGATGTCGAGCACAACGACCTCTACATCGTTACCAATGCAGATTGATTCCAGTTTCTTCCTTGAGAGGACCAGCATAATGCACCTGTTTCCCATTCCCTGAGAATTAGTGACTCCTAAACCGGAAGAAACTCAATGCAAATCAAATACCACTTCAACAAGTTTCTTTGATTTCACTCAAGTTTGACGCGATTCCTACCGGTTGAGACTCACCTCGTATGCATGCGAAATTACACTGCATCACCGGAAAAGTGAATAGATGTTCACTAAATTTTCGGCATTTGCCACAGGTGGCTTGTCCGCAACGACTTAACGGAAGAGCGAAGATTTCCGTCGAGAATTGAGAGATCTGGGCCACCAACGCTGCTTGCAGTCAGCCCCGTTCGCGTCCTCTATTGCGCCCCTGAAATATCCTTGCGGAGGGCTTTTGCTCCTCGCAGATAGATGTGCTGAATCTCAGACTGCGGGCGGTCTGTATTCACGTGCAGCAGCACGCGAATCACAAGCGGCAATCCGTGCGGGACAGCAATTTCAGAAGCACACAGAAGCGGAACGTGCTCCATACCGATTTCCCGAGCAGCCTCAGCCGGGAAGGTCGCATTCAAATCTGGTGTCGTGGTGAAAATCGCTGAGACAATCTCAGAGAAATCTGTCAGTTCGTTTCGTTCAATCACTTCGACAAGCAGTTCTCGAGTCGCGGCGAGAATCTCCTTGGGACAGTTTTCAGCGACGGTGATTGCACCACGAATCCCGCGAACCGACATAGTCATTCCGAACAATCAGGATGGAGAGATGAATTTGAATGGGACGGGCGACATTGTAGCCGATCCGCAGTCCCCCTTCACGCCAGATGTCGACCGATTTCACGACGTCAGCGAGAGTCTGGCAGATTGAACCTCGTCATCAGTCAGGTCTGCACGAAGCGGTTGCATTCCCAGTAGCCGCGAAATCTCTGATTCGAGATCGGGAATCAGTAACTCTGGAGTGATTGCAACTCCGGCAAGTTCTTCGATCCCGGGAAATTCCTCGGCAAATGTTGATTGCTTCAACAGCACGCTCCCATGCTGCAAAACAGCCCCCTGCCGACGTCGCTGCGCACTGCCGACAATTTTCTGCCGTCCGATCACGATGTCACGCGCATCTCCGCGTGAAAAGCAGAGAAAAGACTCGTCCGCAAACGCATCGTCGCCACGTTTGCGGGACTCGACACCGAACTTCCGCAGCACAGAAATGATGACGTCATGAATCAAGTCATAGAGATCGCCCGGGTTCTGCAGAATTGTATGAGATTTCGGAAGAACACACGAATACGTGAGCTCGTGATGATGGAGAATCGCCCCACCTCCGGACAATCTTCGAACGACTGGCAAGCCATCGAATCGGTCTGGAATGACCTGCCCCTGAGCAGTCTGAAAATGCCCCAGAGATACTGTGGCGGAATCCCATTGATAGAACCGCAGCGTCGCACTCCCCTCAATCGCACTGTTCAACAGCGTATTGTCGATCGCCATGTTCATCGCCCCAGACGTGGGAGGGTGAACGATCACGCGTAAGACAGGGAGGTCAGACATAGTGATTCAATCTGATATTCAATCCGCTCTCGGACCTTGAAACGTTGACAACATCCATCACCTTCGGAATGATCAACACTCACAGGGTTCAGGAAATGGATTCAGTTCACCTGCAGCGACACTTGAACTTTGCTCCAGATTTCGGCATGAATCTCTTCGATTGGGCGTGGCTGCAATCCATCCGCAATGGAAACGGTCTGCCAGGTGGAATTCTTTGCAGCGAGGTCGAGATAGGCTTCCCGCACACTGGCCATGTACTCGAGATTAGATTCCTGCAAGTCCGTCGTCTGATCGGTATACGACCGGGCCTCTTTTTTCCGAATCAGCATCTGGGAAGTCTCGACCGACAAGTCGAGAAGGAATACCAGATCGGGACGAGGGACTGCGTGAATCCCGTATTCAACCTGCTCGATCCACGCCTGCAACTGAGTTCGCTGCTCTCCAGTCCTTTTCGCTGCCTGATGGGCGATATTCGAAGGGACATAACGATCGAGCACAACAACCTGCGACTCTCTTCGAGCCTCTTCGAACAGACTTCGTGATTCGAGTCGATCTCCCGCATACAGAAGCGAAACCAGAAACGGATCAAGCTCCGAAAGCGATCCAAACTCACCGTTCAGGAACTCGCCAATCCTCTTTCCGAAGAAAGTTTCTTCGTAGCGAGGGAAACTCAACAGACGGGAACGAATCCCTTCGTACTGAAATCGCTGATGCAGCTTTTTTGCCTGCGTCCCCTTCCCTGATCCATCAATTCCTTCAAACACAATGAGTGGAGCGAATGCGGATTCGGACATTTGAGTTTTGCTTAGTCTCTCTTGAATCGAAAAAAAGGCAAATGATGCACTTCACCATGCATCACTCGCCCTTCAGGAGTGTTCACAGCCAGATGGCTTCGGAATGTTCCGCGGAGCATGCCTCTCAATTGCTCTTCGGAAGTTGCGAAGTTTCACTTCAGCAGTTCCAGAATTTTACCAGCTGAACCAATCGTGAGATTCATGCCATCTCAATAGACTGACTACATCGGTCGCTACCGTTGAGTTTTACAGCCGGGATTGAGTTCAACAAACTTTGCCAAGCCTGCTTCTGTAACACCAGTGCGAGCGACGCTGAGCTTCTTCAGGCTGGGGACGCTTCCCAGTTGCTCAAGGCCAGCGTCCGCAAATCCAGACTCGATCAGATTGAGATCTTCCAGCTTGGTAAAGCCTTTCAATACTTCTGCGGACTCCGAGCCCAGGCTGCGGCATCCCTCAATGTTCAAGATCTTCAACTCGGTCAAGCCGCTCAGCAGTTTGAGTCCGTTGATATCAAGACTTCCATTCCACAGATTCAGGTCCTCCAACTTGGTGAACTGAGCGATGTGGGATACGCCATCGTTTCCAATTCGAGTCTCGCTGAGATCAAGAATCTTCAGAGTCTCGAGTGACGATTTGAGGTGATCCAATCCCGGACCAGTGACAGCAGTGTCTCGCAGATTCAGTTCGACCAGTTTCATGTCGGCGAAGTTTTCCAGTCCCTTGTCGCCCGCCATGGTTCGCATCAGATCCAAGGTCTTCAGATCTTTCAAACCGGAGAGTTCCGCCATTCCCTTATTACCTACGACGCAGTCGACCAGCGAGAGAACGCGCAACTTGGTCAATTTTCCGATCGACTTCATTCCTTTGTCAGTCACGGAATAAGAGCGAAGTTTCACGTCGACGAGCTTCGTCAACTCTTCGAGGTGCACGAGTCCAGCGTCACCGACTTGCATGCACCCACGAAGGTCGATGGCTCGCAATTCCTTCAACGGGGTGACGTGCGCCAATCCGGCATTGGTGGTCCGGGTGTACAACAATTGCAACCGCTGGAGCTGTGGCTGGAACTTCAGCGACTCCAGACCGCTGTCGTCAATTTTTGTACTGCGGCGAAGCCCGAGTTCAACCAACGGTGGTAAAAACTCCAATTGCTTGAGACCTTCATTGGTCACCAGCGAGTTTTCGAGGCTCAGATACTTGAGTTCGGGCAGCCCTTTGAAAAGAGCGAACTGCTCATCAGTGATTTCGCCATTCTTGCAGTCTGCGCCAACGACGTTTCCAGCCTCGTTGAGACGGAATTTAACCCCTGCAGCTTCAAGGGCCTTCACTGCTTCTGCGTCATCCGCTTTGACTGGAGGCTTTTCTTCAACTGGTGGGGCTTCGGGTGGTGTCTGAGCAGTAGCAGCCTCGGCGGCAGGCTGAGCCCCTGCATCCTTCGCCGATTCCTGAGCAGGTGATGCTGCGGGTGATTTTGAAGCTTCGTTTGGGCATCCTGTCAGTGAGACCACCAGCGTCGATGCAACCAGGCACCAGCCTACGTTTGGAAGAATGTTCATAGTGTTCTGTCGTCGGTCAAAAATCTGGAGCGAAACTCGGTGAGGTTCAGGTCAACCACCGCCCCTGCCATTCAAACTCATATCCGCCAAGAGGATTTGACGCCGAGTTGGATTGGGAAGAGTCGACCTGCACCCTCATTTTAGGCATTCCCATAATTCAAATGAAAGGACACAACTCCGCGTCCAGTCTCAACATCATGCAATCGAGAAGCTTCCGCCCGTCTCCCTCTATGCACTTATTGACACGCCGAAACTCGGACTCCCGTTCATTCCGCGAAAAATCCCCAGCGATGTCGATCTCGAAAACTTTGCATTTACCCACTTTTTGCTCATACGAAGGGATCGGACAGGGCTCGTACAGGACCTAATACCACCGAAAAAGAGGGAACAATCATTGCTTCCATCAAATTCGACAGATTCAGAAAATTTTCGCCAAGTTACCGCCATCTCACCGCCGATGTTAACGACACAGGCATTCGCGTACCGACGACCTCGCGGGACGTGGACTCCTGTTGTGAGAATCGATCGTTGAAAAGTGGTCTCGCAATGGAGATTACGGCCGTATCCCGAGAATTGAGATTCTCAGGGAAGCCCGCGATGCACCGAGTGGACAGGCTCGACCAGGATCTGCGCTATGAAGTTTTGGAAAACCGGCATTGTCTTGGCGTGGGGAGTTTTGCTTCCTGCGCTCGGCTCCGCGCAGGAACCTTGGGTCACTCCAAGTCCTGGCTACGCCGCGCCTCCCGGGGTTGGTGCGGAATATGGAAACTTTCCACCTCCACCAAATAGCCAACTCTACGAAGAACTCGTTCCACAGAATCGACCGTATTACTACGACGATGAAGAACGTCGTCACCTGACTTGGAAAGAAGCCTTTTCCCAGTCTTATATCCGGCTCGATTATCTGAATTGGAATGTGTCGGGTTCAGATAACGCACTGTTGGGGGCTCCCGTTTCAGGAGGCGCCGACATTTCTGGACGTGATCCAGACAACATGCTGCTCGCTTCGGATGCGAATGGCCCGCGTGCCCCTGCTCCAACGAGCGCCGTTGTTCCAAGGCTGGACAACGACTACGAAAATCTCAGCGGACTGCGCGGCGTATTCGGGGTTCCGACGAATGCTGGAACCTTCGAGTTCGAAGCGTTTTACATGGAACCGTTGCAAAACGGTGTCAAAATCCTCCCTTACACCAGTTCCAACAGATTGGGACTGACAACTCCCGTGATCGCAGCCACAACGTTGTTCAACAACGGGGCACTGTCACCTGACACGATGATCCTCTACAGCGAGAACTTCTTCGCTGAGCAGAAAACCACATTCTTCGGAACCGAAGCGAACTGGGTTTTCAATCCCTTCACACCGGGTGTTCCCGTCACGGTCTCCCCTGTCCTCGGTTTCAAGTACGTGAACCTGTCTGATAAATTCAAAATGGGCGGAACGGACATCGCAGATGCTGATGATCCAACAACGGAACTTGATCACCGAATTTCGTCGATTGCACGAAATAACGTCTTCGGACCGCAGATTGGATTGAGATTCGCAACGAACCACCGCTACGTCAATTTTGCATTCGAACCGAAATTCGTCGCCGGCTTCAACCGGATCAACGAAGGGGTCTACACAAGCCAGATCTATTCCCAGACGGAAGCAGATCGCTCGGTCAAGGATCAGAAAACCCGGTTCTCTCCGATGCTCGACCTTCAGGTCAGCTCGAAAGTGAACTTCACTGATCAATTCGCAGTGTTCATTGCGTACGACCTGATGTTCGCAGGCAACTTCTCACGAGCGACCAGCAACATTTATTATGATGCACCAATCCTGACAACCAATCCTTCACAGATCACTCTGAAGAGCGACTTGAAGAATTTCGTGGCTCAGGGTCTGGCCATCGGTGGTGAATTCACCTTCCGGTAACAGCTGAATTCAATCTGATTTTCGCAGGCCGACGTTTCTTTGAAGCGTCGGCCTGTTGCCATGAATAGGGAGTTCTTCCCCCGAGATTGAATAGGGGGAACCGGAGCAGTATCGTCCAGAACGCTGAACTGACACCGCCATTGCCCCCTGCAATTCGTCTGCTGATTCTCATGGAAATTCGCCAATATGCCGAGCAAATTCTGCTCTCTCCAGATATAGAGCAGAAACTGCGTGTCCCGACGGAGCCACTAACAGACGATGCACCCGGAGAGTCGGTTCGAATTGCAGAACCCGTCCGACCTGCGAATCTCCAGTTTGCCCCCCGTCGCGAAGCTCCCCAAATGCCAGCGCTCGGCGCACTGGAGCGGGAAGACAAACGAGGCCTGGCCCACCACATTATGGCCAATCATGAACTTCAAGCAGTTGAAGTGATGGCATGGGTCATTCTGGCATTCCCAGAAGCTCCCAAGGAGTATCGGGCCGGAATGGCTGCGATTATGCGGGACGAACAGCGACACACTCGCATGCATGCCGAGAGGGCCGCCCGACTGGGATGCCCATTCGGGACGTACAGAGTGAATTGTTACATCTGGAAAAAAGCGATGGCGTTCACCAGCGTGCTGGATTACCTCGCTGGTTTACCACTTGTTCTGGAAGCAGCCAATCTGGATCACTCCATCGAACTCGCCACAACATTCGAACGGTTTGGAGATCCCAAAAGCGCTGCATTGATGCGACAAATCCATAAGGACGAGATTGAACACGTCAGCTTTGGTCTCGAATGGCTCCGAAAGTTGAAACCCAACGAGCTGAGCGATTTTGAGGCGTTTGAAAAGCACCTGCATTGGCCATTGCGAGCCGCCAAGGCGCGAGGGAATGAGTTCCAACGAGAAGCACGCGCTCAGGCGGGGATGGACAATGATTTTCTCGACCGCCTGGAACAGGCTGCAATCGACGATGAAGCGTTAGAGATTTAACGGAGAATGAGCATCAATACTCCTCGAGTTCAACAAATTGCTGACTAACTCCACAAAAAAGCCCCCGCTGGGAACTCCAACGGGGGCTTTTCAATTTCAGAGAATCAGGGCGATCTCTACGTGTGGATTAACCAGCACGGCGACGGCCGGGAGCTTCGAAGCGGAGGTATTCGACCTGTTCTGCCTGCTGTTCGCGAACCCCTTCGATGAAGGCTTCAAATACCTGCATATCGAGAGCAGAAGCAGACTCACTTTCTGGATGGAACTGTGTTCCCAGCACCCACCAGTTTTCCACGACGGATTCATAGGCTTCGATCACACCATCCATCGCAGTCGCACTGACGCGGAAGACTGGAGCAAGCTGATCGATCCCCATATGGTGATCGCTGTTCACGCGAATTTCTCCTGGACCGTAGATGCTGTCCATACGAGTTCCGGGAACAATTTCGATCACATGACGCAGGCAGTTTTCAACTGAATCACGGTGGCAGAGTGATTTCAAAACGTCTTCAGCGACATGCTGGAAGAGAGTTCCACCGCAAATGATATTCAGTTCCTGCATCCCAGCTCCGATCGCGAGCGTCGGGATCTTCATTTCGTAGGCAAGCCTTGCAAGCCGGCGGTCAAAGTCTTCGCGACGAAGAGGCATCGGACGGGTAATCGGATGACGCTCGAAGCCGAGTCGAACTGGATCGAGGTCCAACTTGCAGCCAGTCATCACCAGACCGTCAACTGTTTCCAGAACCCGTCGAAGGTCATCATCTTCTGCCAGTGGAGACAGAACGACAGGAATCCCGCCGCTGGCGGTAACCGAGTCATAATAACCAGCGTGAACCCAGGAAAAGGCGAACTGATCCCCTTTTTCAGGCCGGAAATCTGAGTTGATGGCGATGATTGGCTTGGAGTTCATGCGGTCGTCCTTGTGTGAACATTCCAGTGGACCGGAAAGGTCCGAAATTCAGTTGGCTGAGTCCGATTTGGTAAAACCAGAGACGGCAATGATGGAATGGCAAATTGCAGAGCAGAACAAGGAGGAAGGTTTTGCTTCGGGCAGCGTAAAGACCGCACACTGCTGAATCGAAAGCCGCTGGATAGAAAACTGGCGCGAGATTGCGTGCACACCAGCATCTGAGAGATGCGTCAGCATCGGATTCCATTCCCTGCAACTGGAACTATTCCATCAGTCCCGGCTGGTTGAATTTTCAACGAGAAAACTCTCAGCCATTTTTGCCGCGAGCGAAGCATTCGTGCTGCTCATCGGCAAGGTTTGCTGAAGTTAACCCACGAAAGTGACGCTGTAAAGAAATCTGTTTATTTTGTAGCAAATTTCGCATTGTACTCGATCTACAACACCAGATGTGGTGGTCTAAGTCGATTTTCGAGGCCCAAAAAGAGCCTCTACAACCGAACCCCCGAAAGATTTCCTCAAGTTTCGTCAAGAGGATTTCGACATGCGATCTTCCCCATTCTTCCCGGTATGAACTTGGCTGCTGGAACACAGCCGAAATTCACCTAAGACTTCCAGAACGAGACGATCTCATTACGATGAGTTGATGATGTTCTCCAAACGCACCTTAATCTTTGCAGTTCTTATCACCTTCCCCGTGGTGCTTTATCTGGCACTGGGTGCGTACGCTCTTTGGCTCACCGACCTGTTCAACTACACGTTTTGGATCCTCCCGGGCTTCTGGCTGGCAACGTGGATTCTCTCGCTCCTCTGGAAGCCGCAGAAAGCAACGGAGATCGAGCCAGACGAGGTCCCGGAGCACTTCACTCCAAGAGATGAAGAAGCGCTCGGCGTCGTTCGGCGGTATCAGGATCAGGTGGACAACCTCTCCCCTGCTCAGTTGGTCGATCCGAATTTCTATCTCAAGCAATCACAAAACCTCTCTCGTGATCTGGCTGCTCTCTACCACCCGAAATCAAGCGACCCGATTTCTTCTCTCACGGTGCCTGAGGTACTGGCTGCTGCGCGGTTGGCGCTTGATGACATGGAAAAATGGATGCTGGAATCTGTTCCGGGCAGCCAGCTTGTCACCATTCGGCAATGGCAGTGGCTGCAACATGCGCCGAAATGGGTGAAGCGGGTTCAGAACGCGGGCTGGGCGGTCGGAGTGCTGATTAACCCAGCGACTGTCCTGAAATATCTGACATCGGAACTCACAATGGGCCCCGTTACTCAGGAGCTTCAAACGGAGTTTCTGGCATCGGTGTACTTGCGTTTCATCCGGCAGACTGGGTTCTACCTGATCGAGATGAACAGTGGCCGTCTTCGTGGTGGAGCAGATCACTACCGCGAAACGTTCGGAACATTGAATTCACTGTCGCAGCCGCAAAAGCCGACACTCGAACAGGCTGAAAAACTGAAACCGGAATCATTAACCGTCGCACTCGTGGGACAGGTCAAAGCCGGAAAATCGAGTCTCGTGAACTCGCTGATCGGAAGTGGACAGGCACGATCAGATGTGTTGCCCGCAACAAGCGAAGTCGAGCGATATCAATTCCAGATTCCCGAAAGCGATGTCCGTCTCACGTTGCTCGATACTCCCGGGTATGCGGATGCAGGAGCAACGAAAAAGCAGCTCAAGGAAATTCAGGAGGCCGTCCGCGGAGCGGATGTTGTGCTGCTGGTCATGGCTGCGAATAGTCCAGCCAGAGCCGCTGACCGACAAATGATCGACGAATTGAAGCGATGGTACTCCGGGAACCCGACCCTCAAACCGGCTCCAGTCATCATTTGCCTAACCCACATTGACATGCTGACACCGGTCATGGAATGGAATCCACCTTACAACTGGGAACACCCAACCTCCCGTAAGGAAGAGAGCATCCACGACGCCGTCGAGCACGTGAAGCAGCTATTCAGCGACTCTACGCGAAACGTCGTCCCTGTCTGTTCTGATATCGCCCGGAACAGACAGGCGAGCATCGTCGAAGAATTGTTCCCTGCTCTACTCGCAGTGCTTTCGCAAGGGCAATTAGTTGCTGTACTTCGGGCGTACCATAAACAACTGGGCCAAGATCGACTCAAGCGACTCGCAAAACAGGTCACAAACAGCGGTAAGTACCTGCTGATGATGTGGATCGAAGAACGCCTTTCTGCGGAACTCCAAAAATTCTCCAGCCCTGAGCAAAAGTAGTGAGCTCTACGGGCAAATCGTCGCACGATTCCCCCCTAGAACCCTGAACTTCCCACGAAATCCTGGCTCAATTGGCCGATAAAATATCTCGAAAAATCTTCACGTTACCTCGTGAAATCTTTTCAAAATCGCCTCCTTTCAATTGATTCCATCAAATAAAACCTATATTTTCAAAGATTGCGGGGACAAAGGCAGATCGGCGAACGATCTGATTAATAGACTGTTGTCCCTGCGCCTACCAAGAACTCCCCAGATGCCCCCCCCAGTGAGTCCCTTTTGCACGAAGGAGCCAACCGTGCTTTCAATCCTCGGACAGCCACTGAAGTTTTGCGATTCATTAAGTCGCCGAGCATTTCTCCAGGTCGGCGGACTGGCGATGGGAGGTGCCAGCCTCTCCCAGATTCTGAAAGCGGAAGAGTCTCAGGGAATCAGCGGGAACAAGAAGGGGATCATCATGATCTTCCTTCCCGGTGGACCGCCGCACCAAGACTTGTGGGACCTCAAACCGGCTGCGCCCAGCAATATTCGTGGTGAGTTCAGCCCGATTCAGACTCGCGTCCCCGGGATGGAAATCTGTGAGTTGTTACCACGACTTGCATCCTGTGCGGACAAGTTCTCAATCATTCGATCCATCGTC
The DNA here is from genome assembly GCF_051466335.1 of Planctomicrobium mucosum. Lineage (NCBI taxonomy): Bacteria > Pseudomonadati > Planctomycetota > Planctomycetia > Planctomycetales > Planctomycetaceae > Planctomicrobium > Planctomicrobium mucosum. The sequence continues at coordinate 3,433,419 of NZ_CP195793.1, forward strand.
GGAAATTCAGGTGATCACGCGTCATTCCAATGCATGACAGGTCACCTTCAACAGCAGCAACCTACTGGAGGCTGGCCGGCACTCGGAAGCGTCCTCGCTAAGCAATACGGTCCGCGCGACCCTGCGATTCCCCCGTATATTGGCCTCTCACCCAAAATGGGGCACATGCCCTGGGCGGACAACGGCCAACCTGGATTTCTCGGGCGTGCATACGCACCGTTCACACCTGCTGGCGACGGCAAAGAGAACCTGCAACTCAACGGGGTCACACTCGAACGCCTACAGGATCGCAAACGCGTACTCGCCTCACTCGACCGGTTGCGTTCTTCCTTCGACAGTTCAGGACGGATGCGGGCTCACGATGCGTTTCATGATCAGGCGTTTGGAATTCTGACTTCCAGCAAACTCGCCACCGCCCTCGACAACTCTCTGGAGCCGATTGAAATTCAAGAACGATACGGCTATGGGGAAGACAAGAAACAGGACGACGGCGGCAGCCGACTATTGACTCCATTCCTGACAGCTCGACGATTGATAGAAGCGGGTGTTCGCTGCGTCTCCATGTCGTTCAGCCGCTGGGACTGGCACCACGACAACTTCGGGCAGAGCCGTCGTGATTTTCCAATGCTCGATCAGGCTCTGAGCGCGTTGATCGAAGATCTCGACCAACGGGGAATGCTGAATGACGTCAGCGTCATCGTCTGGGGAGAATTCGGTCGAACTCCACAGATCAATGCTGATGGCGGACGAGATCACTGGCCACAGGTGAACTCTGCGTTGATCGCTGGTGGTGGGATGCGTCATGGTCAAGTGATCGGAGCGACTGATCGACTGGGAGGCTCCGTCTCAGAACGACCGATCCACATGCAGGAAGTGTTTGCGACGCTCTATAAATCGCTGGGAATCGACGTGAACCAGACCACGTTCCCGGACCTGCAGGGGCGTCCTCAATTCCTCGTCGATCACACGAAGTACCAGCCCATTGCAGAATTGGCATAGAGCGGACTCCCACAAGAGGATGGCCTTCCGGCGGCGGCAAGCGCAGCGTTTGAATGAGCTTTTGCCATCATTTGCCGCCACTCACCCCGCCGCCACTCACCCCTGAGCCAGGGGCGTTGTGTCGAATTTCGGCTATTGAAAATAAAAACGCCGCACAGAAAACACTGTGCGGCGTTTTTCGTTAGTAGGTTCAACTCTCTTCGAGCTTCGAATCGGCGGGAAGACGAGCGCCCCTCCTGCCCCAGTCGGGAAATCAGGCTCGCTTGAAAGTCGTCTTCCTGAACTTGTCGCAGAACATCTCCCCCCCCCATAAACGACGGGGGCGAGATGCACTTACTGATCGATTTTCTGAGTTCACGCCTGAGCAGAGATTGCCAGCGAGATCTGAACATCCCCCAGACTGACCGACTTCCCGTTTGATGGAGCGACGTCCACGAGTTCGATTGAGTCCGCACGGGTTTCAGCGCAGATGGTCGATTCCCACTCTTTGACAACGGCAGGGGTATCGACGACGTCGGAACTCCCAGCGAGACTCCACTGAACAGCGATTCGCTGGTTCTCCTCCAGATTTGCATCTTTGCGAAGTTGCTGAATCTGGCGAATCAGGTCACGAGCCATCCCCTCTGCAACCAGCTCGGCTGTCAGCTTCGTCGACAACGCAATTTGAATTCCGTCGTCATCTGCACTCGCCCAATCAGACGCCTGCTCGACGCTCACCATCACATCGTCAGGAGAGAGTTCCACGTCTGTCCCTTCGATATTGAGGACGACGTTCGTTCCGTTTCGCAGAGGAGCCATCACCGCTGGGGCCACTCCAAGCAGCGCAGTTTTAATTGCGTTGAGCATTTTGCCGTACTTGGGACCGAGAGTCTTCAGGTTCGGCTTGAACGAGTACGAGACGAGAGCATCGAGATTCTCTGCTCGAGTGATCGCTTTCACGTTCAGCTCATCAGCAATGATGTCACGATATTGCTCGAGGGCTTCGGCCTGTCGGGCATCACGGCAGGCAAACTGCAATTCTGCGAGTGGTTGTCGGACTCGCAGTTCGGCAGCTTCACGCAGCCGGTGTGCCATCCGCACGAGCTTCTGCACCTGATGCGTCTTCCAGTTCAGTTCAACATCCAGCTTGGATTCATCGACCTGAGGGTATTCACACAGATGGACGGAGACTGGCTCAGTGCTGTTTGGGCCTGACTGGACCAGATTCGAATACATCCGTTCTGTCAGGAATGGGACAGACGGGGCGAGCAATTTACACAGACTGACCAGCACCTCGTAAAGTGTTTGGTAAGCAGCCAGCTTATCACTCTCCCAAGTGACCGAAGTGGTCGCTGAGGCAGACTTCTCCGGCTGAAGCGTTGCGACATCGACCGGGCTGTAGGTGAGATTCGTTGCATCGGTTTCAACGTCTCCCTGAGCAGTCAGCAGACCAGCATCGACAAGTTGACTCAGCGTCTTGTAAACGGTCGACCGTCCCACTTTCTTCCCGGCAGCAAATCGACTGAGTCGAAGCAGCAGGCGATCTGCGGTAAACGTTGCCGTTTCTGCGAAAATCTCACGCACGATCGTGGTCCGATCGCGGTTGAGTCCTTGCTTCTGCGAGGAGAGATAGATTCGAAAAATGTCTTCCGGAGTCGCGTCGGTCACGCCTCCGACACTTTCTTCCTGAACACCGACGCTCGCAGCCACGTTCTTCTTCCAGAAGCGACGTCGATTTCGACGGATGTACCAGTTGGACAAATCGTCAATAAACTCTTCCGATTGCGACATGAAGTCAGCGACCCGGTAACCTTCGAACGAAGCCCGAGCGATTTGGGTCAGTTCCTGCAAACGCGAGAGAATCCAACGGTCGATTTCAGGTCGTTCTGCAACCGGAACTTGCGGCAATGACGAATCGAATCCATCAAGAATGGCGTAGTTCACAAAGAACGCATAGCTATTCCAAAGCGGAATCAAAGCCTGACGTCGCACGTCATCTGCCGGCTTGCTGGTCACCTTGCAGGTCTTCAAGCCTTCTTTGGTCTCATTGATTGGACCGTCAACAGTATGAAGTGTCACCGGCTCACTGGCGTGACGGGTTCCGAATTTCAGGTCGACCGCTGGATTCTGAGCCAGATACAGCCATCGGATGGTGTCGACCCCAAGCTGTTCGGCGGCCTCTTCGAACCAGATCGCTGTTCCATCCGATTTATGCATTGGCTTGCCTTCCTCGTTCATCACGAGGCGATGGCCAAGCAGGTTTTTGAATGGACGCTTCTCCAGTGGATCATCGGTCTCGTCGTGACGCATCATGGTCGCCAGCGAGAGCATGGAGTAGAACCAGTTTCGGAACTGGCCAGGGAAACACTCCGTCACGAAATCCGCAGGGAACCACTCCTTCCATTGGTCCGGATGAGAGTTGTACATCATCGTGGAGAACGGAACGATCCCCGCGTCCAACCACGGATTCCCGACGTCTTCGATACGGGTCAGGAGCTTTCCAGTTTTCTGGCTGCGAATTTTGACGACGTCGATCCACGGACGATGTGGCGTGTGTCCTTCGAATTTCTCCCAACCTTCCCCGCCGTTGAGAGCACGTTCCTTCAGCTCAGCCAAAGAACCCATGACTTCGAAATCGGTTGGATCTTCGGGATTGATCCAGATTGGTAATGCCAGACCCCAGAAACGCTTCTTGGAGATCATCCAATCTCGCATCGTCGTCAGCCATTCCAGTTCACGTTCCTGCCCCTGAACGGAATCCGGCAGCCAATTGATGCACTTGGTGACGTCCTTGATTTCGTCCCGCCAGTCCATGTTGATGAACCACTCATCAACCAGACGGAAGACGAGTTCATCCCCTGTTCTCCAGCAATGCGGGTAGATGTGAGGATAAACTTCGACGTTGACCAGCAATTCCTTCTTCTTGAGCTCTTCGAAAACGAGTTCGGCCGTCTCAGGAGAGATCGCTTCTTTGCCGGTGAACAGACCGAAGCCGTCGCTGTAAGTCCCATCTTCGAGTAGAGGAGCGATCACTGGAAGCCCCAGCTCAGCACCGATCTTATGGTCGATGTCCCCGCAGCCCGGTGCGATATGGACGATCCCGGTCCCTTCTCCAGCGACGACGTTGGCAGACCCCTTCGAATCGCGGCCACCATCGATCACTCTGTGAGCAGTTACTCCAGAAAGTTTCGCTGCAGGACGATCCGAGTTCAGCAATTCAGGCACTGGGGGAAATCCGCCGAGTGTCTGCTGAGCCTGAAGCTCATCGAACGGACCAGCATAACGCCAGCCCACCATTTCAGCCCCTTTGATGGTCTCCAGCTCTTCGAAGCCACCTTGCTCCTTGAAGATCTGAGCAAGTGATTTCAGCTTTCCGACTCCCTCCGGCCAGCTCCATTCCGGGCGACCGAATCCTTCTTTGAACTCCTTCTCAAGCCGCTTGAAGTTCAGGTTATCCTTCGCAAAGTAGTAGATTGCGCCATCCTTCTTGGCCTTGATCCGGAGGTAATCCAATTCTGGATTCACCGCGGCTGCAACGTTGGATGTAAGTGTCCAAGGGGTTGTCGTCCAGACCAGCAGATATTCCCGGGCCTGATCATCACCATGAAGACGCGGCTGAGTCTCGCCATTCCGCTCTTCGAGGATTGGGAAGCGAACAAAACAGGAACGATGTGTCGTCAGCTTTCTGCCGTCGGCAACTTCCATCTGCGAGTAGGCACTTCCCCCGCGTCCGCTCCAAGGCATTACATCGTGACCGCGGTAGATCTTCGCGCGGCTGAAGCACTTCTTCAAGAAGGTCCAAATTGTCTCGTTGTTCTCAGTGGAGAATGTAAAGTAGCTCCCCCCCCATTCGGGATTGCCCAAACGCGCAGTCAGCAATTCAGCGTCGCCAGAGACTTCGACGCCGCGAGCGTTCACGTAAGTTGTTTCAGTTCCAGCTTCACTCCCGATCTTGCTGGAAAGCTTTCGAAGTTCGTCCGGCTGATCCCATTCCATCCAGTACCCAAGGCGGATGGACTGCTCGGTCTGTCGGGCGGCGAAATTCAGAACCCGCTTTTTACATTCACGAGTGAAATGATTGATCCCGTAGCGCTCGATCGCATTCTTGGTACCGAGTTTCAGCTGTTTTTCGACTTCCACCTCGACCCAGAGCCCCTGGCAGTCGAAGCCGTTTTGATAACGGAGTTCTTTTCCGTTCATCGCGTGGAAGCGTTGGTAGGCATCCTTGTAGGTTCGCCCCCAGGCATGGTGAACCCCCATCGGATTGTTTGCAGTGATCGGACCATCGAGGAACGACCATTTCGGCTTCCCTCGGTTTTGCTCCTGCAGCTGCTTAAAGACCTGCTTTTCGCACCAGAATCGCAGAACTTCGTGTTCGCCATCCAGAAAACGGGCTTCATCAACTTTCTGAAACATGCTGCGAACTCAATCCAAATGACTAAAGGAATAACAAAAGCAGGGAACCCAAATGATAATGTCCTGGGAGAAGAGTTGGATCCTTCCCAGCCATCTCAGGTTCATTTCGACGAATATTCGATTGGAAAATAACGGCTCAACAAACTGTTCGCCCTGCCGAAAGTCAGATGTTTTTACCTGACTGCGACTGGAATTGCAGCCCAAATGATCTGGTGAGCAAAAAGGAAAACGCCGATGCCAAATCGACTGGCATCGGCGTAACTCATTTCTAGATCTCCAACTTCGATTGATACAACCGAAACAGGAGGGATCAATCTCAGAGGACCAGGAACGCCGAGAGGCAATTCCCTATCCGATTTGCATCGCGCGGTGTGATCACACCGGCTACACACATCAACATCTTCATGGAATTAGAATTCTTCGTCGTCGTCTTCAAAGTCGTCGAAGTCGTCGTCATCATCGTCGTCGTCGTCGTCATCATCTTCGAAGTCGTCATCGTCTTCGAAGTCATCATCATCGAAGTCGTCGTCGTCGAGATCTTCTTCATCAAACTCTTCGTCGAACTCTTCGTCTTCGAGATCATCTTCATCGTCGTCGATCTCTTCATCCACGTCGAGATCATCGCTATCGTCATCGTCTGCAGCCATAACAGGAATTTCCGCAAAGTCCTCATCCCAAAGAGATTCTGATTGGCGAGAGTTGCTGCTAAAGTGCGGAAATTGCGTCCTGGTCATGTTTCAAAGGCCTTCTGTGGTCTCGAATTCAACTCACCAGCTCTCTTCTGAAGTATCGAAGGAGACTGAAACGAAAGTGAGCTGACACGGTGTCTACTGATTGGGATATTTATAACGCGGGTCGATACCGGATTTGGTAATTGATGTCAAGCTTCCAAGGTTGATCGAGATCACATCCGAAGACAATTTCACCCTCAATGACCGGAAATCCCCGACTACCCTGCCACCGGTGATTGTTCGACAGCCACGACTTGCGTCAATTAGAAACATTTTTGAATCATGGAAGAAATCTTCAAAAAAGTCGACGGGTTCTCAACGCATTCGTGCAGGCTGGAACATTGCAGATCGCTCCCATCCTCTGTACTCTTTCGTAATGACAGCGAAAAATTCACAACAACCGTTTGACGACGATCTTGAGTCTCTCATGTCCAACGATTTCATTGGGATCGACATTAATTCGAGCGACTTCTCTGACGAACCACTGGATGTGGAAGGCTTGGGGCTGGACGACTTAGGCTTCGGCGAAACGCCCAAGAACGAACCAGACAGCGCTCAGCAAGCTGCGGCAACTGATTCTCCAACGCCATCAGACCTCGAAGATGAAGACCCACTCGCGTGGATCGTGAAGGCATCGAAGTCCCCTGTCGCGCCGCTCAAGTCGCAACCCGTTCTTGATGATGACTGGGATGACTTCGGGAGTGGACTGGACGATGAAACCAGCGAAGTCGAAAGCGAAGATGTAGAACCAGTCGTTTCCCATTCGCAAAAGTCGAGAGCCTACAGCCTGAATGACGTAGAAGAACTCGACGATTTTGATGCCGGACTGGACCTGGACGCTGAAAGCGATGAGCCTGTCGCTAAGCCGAAAGCGACCCTTGAGGCAAAATCCACTCGCGACCGTTATTGGGATGCCCTCGAAGGTTGGGATGGATGGGAAGACAAACAGCCTGAAGCTGCTCGTGCCGCAGACGAAATTGAAGGTGAGTCACCGGCTAAGCGAAAGGGTCGCGGACGCCCCCGACGTGGTGATCGTAAGACCGATTCTCGTCGAGGTCGAGCTCCTGTCGAAGCGGCTGCTAAGGACGCTTCTGAAGACTTCGAATATGAAGCAGTCTCCGAGCCAGAAATTGCAACTGAGGAAGTCACCTCTGAATCCCCAAGACGGGAACGATCACGACGGGGCAATTCTCGGCGCGGAGCCAAACGTCCAAACAATGCGGTTCAAGCTGAGAAAGCTCCAGAATCGCTCGAGACAGCAGATCACGCTCAATCGACAGCGGAAGAGTCTGAAGCACCTCGAGAACGTGGCCGCAATCCACGCGGGCGAGGACCACGCAATGGGCGTATTAGCACTCAAAGTGAGGTCTCCGCTGAGGAAGCCAGTGCACGACCAGCACCTTTCAAAACAGACGAGTCACAGCCATCGCAGGAACGTCCCGCACGTCCATCGCGTAACCGGAAGGGACGACCACAGCCAACAGCCGCTGTGAGCGTCGACGAGAACGATGACGGCGATTTCGGGGGAGGAATCCTGAGTACACCAGCTCCAGCCCCTGAACGCAAGAAGCCAGCTCGGGTCAAGAAACCCGTCGCTTCTCAGGACGATTTCGGTGCCGACCTGGATGACGACTACGAAGATGACGCACCTAGCGTCGCTTCAGAGACATTCAGCGCTGATGAATCGGATGACTTTGGAGCAGGCCTTATTGATGCGGCTCCTCAAAAGCCAGCCCGACGTCGCCCGCCTCGTCGCAGACACGCAAACGCAGAGCGAGACGTCCCAGAGCAGGAACAAGAAGTTGCAGAAGCAGCACCACGTTCGCGCACTCAGCGGGAACCGGCTGCTCCAGTGGTTCCAGATCGCCAGCACGAAGACATTCCGACTTGGGAATACGCGATTTCGCTGCTCGTGAAGAAGCAGGGACGTAGCTCTGGTAGCAAGCGCCCTTCAAATTCCGGCGGAAGTGGCCAGAATCGTAAGCGCGGCAGCGGACAAAATCGCGGTGGCGAACGGCGGAGTGCCCCTGAAGCACAGTAACCGCGCCTCGCTACGCACCACTCAATCAAAAACATCACAGTGTGGACATTCCGCTCTGTGATGTTTTCGTTTTGTCAGGCATCACTTCTTTGACGCCATCTACGGAACGGTTGCATTCACCCAGCTTTACCGTTCGCTTCGACAGAGCCCCCCCCTTCCCCACCACAACGCAATGAAAACCAAGTTTCAACCATGCCGACGTCCCCAAGACTCTGCACCGGCCAGACAGGAAACCTGGAGACCCTTTTCATATAATACAAGAAGACCATATCGACATCACATCAATATCTCACTTCTTACTTACAAAGAACCGAGACGCCATTGCCCATCAGCTTGCAAATTCCTCCATTTTTGAGACAGTAGCACAATCCAATAGACTTCCTCTGATGATTTGGAGATTCAATAATGCCCGACTTCGGTCTCGCCTCACTCTCCCGCCGGGATCTTCTTAAAACAACAGGCGCCGTTGCCACGACAGCTGCTCTGAGCAATCTTGTTCTTCCTAAAGCCTACGCCAGCGAAGACAACAATATTGACATCGCATTGGTTGGATGCGGTGGACGTGGAAGCGGAGCGATCGCGGATGCTCTTTCAGTGAATGCAGGCGGACCAGTCAAACTGAAGGCGATGGCAGACGTTTTCGATAACCGTCTCTCCAACAGCTACAACGCCCTGAACGGTCAGTTCGAAGACAAGATGGACGTCGCGCCAGAGCGTAAGTTCATCGGTCTGGAAGCATATAAAGAAGCGATGGACTGCCTGAAACCCGGCGACGTCGTTGTTCTTACCACTCCACCAGCGTTCCGCTGGGTGCAGTTCCAGTATGCGATCGAAAAAGGTCTCAACGTTTTCATGGAGAAGCCTGTCACTGTCGACGGCCCAACCTCCCGAAAAATGTTCGAACTCGCGGAAAAAGCATCTGCGAAGAACCTGAAGGTCGGCGTGGGCCTCATGTGTCGACACAGCCGTTCACGTGGCGAGCTGTTCAAACGCATTCAGGATGGCGAAATCGGTGAATTGAACCTGCTGCGTGCCTATCGTATGCACGGTCCCGTTGGTTCTGCATTCGTCACCCCAAATCCGGGCGATGTGTCTGAGGTTCTCTATCAGATCGCCAACTTCCACGGGTTCCTCTGGGCTTCCGGTGGATGCTACAGCGACTTCTACATTCACAACATCGATGAATGCTGCTGGATGAAGAACGACTTCCCAGTGAAAGCACAGGCATCCGGCGGACGTCACTATCGTGGAGACTACGTCGACCAGAACTTTGATAACTACTCTGTCGAGTACACCTTCAAGGATGGCGCCAAGCTCATGTTCTACGGTCGAACTATGTCGAACGTGAAGCAGGAGTTCGCATCCTACGCTCACGGAAGCAAGGGAACCGCCGTGATCTCTGAAAACGGTCACTTCCCAGCGAAGGCTCGAACCTATTCCGATCAGAACTTCACCCGCTCGAAGCTGATCTGGCAATACGAAGGAAACGAACCCAATCCGTACCAGACTGAATGGGAAGATTTCTACGACGCGATCCGTAATGACAAGCCTTACAACGAAGTTCCACGCGGCGTCAAAGCCAGCTTGGTCACTTCAATGGGACGTATGGCTGCTCACACTGGTCAAGTCATCACCTACGATCAGATTCTCAACGAAGGTCAGGAATTTGCACCAGGCCTCGACACACTCAAGGCAGACGGCCCAGCACCTGTGCAGGCGACTGAGAACGGAAAATATCCGGTTCCAGCTCCAGGCCTGAAGGGCGAACTGGAATACTAAATTGACTTAGAGTCGGTGGCGGCAAGTCCTTATCCGATTGCCGCCGCAGTCATCGACTCAGGTCGTTTCCAAGTGTGACAGTAAGAACCTTCGTTGAAGTAAAATTGAGCCGCACAGGTCACCATGTGCGGCTCAATTTCGTTCACTGCATGAAATCTCATTCACGGAACCACAATGCATTCTCGAACATTGTCTGAGCTGTCACAGTATGACACGCCCACAGTTTGTAATGTCATCGAATTATTTCACGTTCGGCCGCGAAATTCGGGCTACATGAATGCTGGAATCCGTAGTTGCTTTCCGGATCTCCCTCCCATGGTCGGGTTTGCTTTGACCTCAACTTTTCGGAGCAACGCACCTCCACCACAAGGGAGCAGCTACAGTGGATTGATCGAGCAAATCGAACTCTACTCAGATCACCCCGGTTCTCCAGTGATGGTCTTCGAGGACCTTGATACCCCAACGGCCGCCGCCACGTTCGGTGAAGTGATGTGTACCATGTACAAATCCTTCGGAGCAGCGGGACTGATCACCTCAGGCGCAGGGCGTGATCTGGATCAAGTCAGCCGTCTCGATTTTCCGGTCTTTACCAACGGCACAATTTGCTCTCATGGCTACTGCCATATTCCACAGATCAACATTCCCGTCAATGTGGGCGGACTTGTGATTGATCCGGGCACACTGCTCCATGGTGATTGCAATGGAGTCACGACGATCCCCATTGAGATCGCAGATGAAATCCCTGATGCGTGCGCGGAATTAATGGCAGCAGAACAGGTCGTGCTTGAGTATTGCCGTAGTGGTGACATCAATCCTCGCGGATTGAAAGAAGCCAAACGCGAATGTGACGATCTGATTGCTGTCCTCAGTAAACGTCTCACCAGGCGGAGCAGTCAGGATCTGTAAGATCAACAAGTTGCACGAGGTTGTGGAAGCTCAATCCTGTGTTATGAATGACGTATTCCAGTTTGCAGACAGAATTGACCGATTTGTCTGCGACATTTGCCCCGCCGATAGCTGACAGGGAGTTGACAATGTTGATTGGCGTTCCGAAGGAAATCAAATCGGACGAGTATCGGGTCGGAATGCTCCCAGTCGGTGTTGAAGAACTCACTCGGGCCGGACACAAGGTGCTTATCGAACGAGGCGCAGGATTAGGGAGCGGGATTACTGACGAGCAATACGCTGCTGTCGGTGCCCAGCTAGTTGACTCCCCCAAGGACGTGTTCGGGCAAGCTGAACTCGTCGTAAAGGTCAAAGAGCCGCTCGACCCGGAATGGGAACTGCTTCGACGCGGCCAGATTCTCTTCACTTATTTTCACTTCGCTGCAGATCGTGTTCTGACGAACGAAGTATTGAAGACTGGTGCAACTGCAGTTGCATATGAGACCCTTCGTGGCCCGAACGGCACACTGCCCTGCCTGACTCCAATGAGTGAAGTTGCGGGACGCATGAGTATTCAGGAAGGGGCCAAGTATCTAGAACGGCCTCAACAGGGTCGCGGCATCCTGCTCGGCGGAGTCCCCGGGGTTCAACCTGCCCACGTCACCGTGATCGGTGGTGGTGTTGTCGGAAAGAACGCTGCCCAGATTGCTGCTGGATTCCACGCCAACGTCTGCATTCTCGATACGAATCTGGAACGATTGCGATACCTCGACGATGTTCTTCCAGCGAACGTCACAACCCTTTACTCCGATCGACACAACTTACGGGAACAAATCCAACTCGCCGACCTTGTGATTGGCTCGGTCTTAATCCCCGGTGCAAGAGCCCCGCATCTTGTCAGCCGATCCGATTTGAAACTGATGAAGCCGGGCGCGGTGATTGTCGACGTCTGTATTGATCAGGGTGGTTGCTTCGAAACAAGTCGGCCAACCACTCACTCTCACCCGACGTACATCGTTGACGGAATCATCCATTATTGCGTCACGAACATGCCCGGCGCTGTGGGTCGCACGAGCACATACGCTCTTTGCAACGTGACATTTCCGTATGTCCAGCTGATTGCAAACAAAGGCTTGGCCGCTGCCTGCAAATCGAACCTCGGGCTCTGCGACGCCGTCAACATGCACGATGGCTATGTGACCAACAAAGCGGTCGCCGAAACGTTTGGAATGAAGCACGTCCCTTGGAAGTAACCTGATCGGAAGTTTGTGAGGCGTTTCACCTCGGCATCAGTTCTGCTATTCGCCCTGCTGAGCAGGAGTGTCGCTGCCGTCGCAGACGCAATTCCCTACGCCCAATACTTTGAGGCATTGCAGGCACGTGAACTGTATATCGTGGCGGAGGAGTTTGGACTTTCCAGACTCTCGGAATCGGATCTTACCGACGATGAGCGTTGCCATCTTTCGATTGAAACCGCCAAAACGCTCACCATGCATGGTGACTCCAGCTTGGACGAGTCCCGGGAAGAGCTTTGGGGCCGAGCAGAACTCGTTCTCGATTCGCAATTGAAACATGCTGACACGCCTCGACATCAGATCTTGCTGGAAGCGTGGAAAAAGTTGCTCATCGTTCAGCAATCTCTCACGCTTGCGTTCGAAGCTGAATACCAACCAGAGCTCCAGTCTTTACGAGTGCAGGTTGTCGAACAGATCACCCCGGCCCTCGACTCTTTACGCCGGATTTGCCTGGAACTGGAAGGCCCAACTCGAGCGAAGTTCGAACTCACTCCGAAAGAGCGAAGCGAGTTACTGCAGCTCATCTATTTCCATTGCGGTCGAGGTGAATTGGCAGTAGCGGAACTTGAAGTATCGGAATCGGCTCGTATTGCGCGATTGAAAACAGCTGATTCGGATTTCGATCACATTTCCAGTGGATCAGCCCCCCCCGAACTCAAACGAAAAGTCGCCGTTCTGCAGGCTCGAGTCGCGAGATTGCTCGGGGACGGCAAACGTGCCGACAGCGCACTCGATCGCGCGATTGCAGGCAAGCCTACAACGATTGAAGTCGATGCCGCACTGAGTGAGAGAATCGCTATCAGAATCTCTCAGGACGATTTTGAAGAAGCACTGCAACTTATTGTCGGTCGATTGAAAGACCCGACTCCGCTGACTGACCAGTTCAGAGTCGGAGCGATCGAAGTGTTCATTCGGGCTCTACAAACAAAGATCCCGAAGGATGCAACGGCGATTCGCGAACAATACACATCGAAGATCCATGAATTTGTCGAACAAACCAGAGGCAAATGGAGGCCTCGTGCCGTTCTGAAAGCGGAACGCTATCAACAGGAACAGAAACTTGGTCCGGAACTGGCAGCAACCTTGAGAAAGGCAGCGGCGGCGTGGAGTGAAAACAAGTTCGATGAATCCATTCAACTGTATTCTGCGGCGTCGATGCTCGCACAACAATCGAATCTCCCGAATGAGGCTGTCGACAATGCGATGACTGTCGCCGCGATACTCATCGAGTTGAAACGCTGGCAACCCGCCCAAGTTGAACTCGAACGAATCATCACGGCGTTCCCCAACCATCCTCGAGCGGCCGAAGCGGACCTGCTTCGATGCTATGCCATAGGACGGGCAGCGGGGGAGAACCCGTATCGAGAGTCTCTTCAGAACCATCTCCGTAACTATTCGAATTCCAGCACGACAGCAGATGCGAGTTGGATGCTCGCACTCCTCGATGAGCAACAGGGTCGGCTTGAAAGCTCCTTGGAAAGCTACCGCAGAATTCCGGTTGATCACGTGCGAAAACAGTCCGCCAACCTTCAGTTGACGCGAATTCTCGATCGCCTTTACAACCAACACGACATTTCAATTGAAAAACGAGAAGAGCTGAATTCGCAGGTTCTGTCTGACGTGGCCTCAATATCGCGGCCGCTGCTCTTTCCTCAAATCCAGCTGGAGCCTGTTCAGGCGGAAGCACTACTCAATTGTGCAAAGTTGATCCTGCAACACCCTCAGCACCTCACTTCCCAAGCTGATCAGATGTTAGCAGCGATTGAGAACTCGCTGAAGAACGAGCAGCAGACAGCCAATGACGCCGGGTCAAACATCAGTCCGGAATGGCAGTCAATCAAACAGAAAATGATTGAGCTGAAGATCGTCTCCTTCACGATGCAACACAAACTTCCGGAAGCGAGAGATCTGCTCAGGACATTGTCACAGAGCGACCCGACAGCACTACTCGCGGTATTAAACCGGCTCACCGATCTGTCAGGATCGATTGGTCAAGACTTTCAATACGAGCTGGGAGCAGTCCAACGTGCCACTGTACAGGAGCTCAATGAATTTCGTGGCAATCTCACGATCGACCAGCGGAGTCAGCTGGATATGGCTGGAATTTACGCTTCGATTGCAATGAAGGACTGGACTGATGCCGTTCGCCGTTGTGAAACAATCTATGTCAACGATTCAAAAAACCATGAGTTGATTCGGCTCTATCTGAGAGTTCTCACAAGCCGCGGTGAGAAAGAAGACTTCGCACTTGCTCTCACGCTTTGGCAGAAACTCGAACATTCGGAACCAAAGGGGTCCGAACAATGGATTGAAGCAAGACTCAGTATTGCGGAGATACGACATCAACAGGGGGATTCCGCATCTGCAAAAAAAATGCTCGGAGTAACACGAACACTCTATCCACGAATGGGGACTCCAGCTCTCAAGAATCGTTCTGACGAACTCTGGTCTCAACTCAAATCCGAGCCAGCAAATTGATGGTCTTCAGGAATTCCCTCTGACACCCAGGAAGTAGCCCGCCGTTGCCCACCGCTGAAACCAGACTGGGATCAGGCTGGCGAGTTGCTCGAATGAGAGACCTTCAACTGACGTCGCAGACGCCATCACTTCTCCGAGCGGGTGTTGTTCCTGCAGGCGTTTGAGAATCGTCCATTCGGTCAATGAAACCGCTTGACGTCTCACAACGTAATCGCGGCGATTCACAACAAGCCATGTCGGAACAGCAATCGGGAACTCCGGCTCTAAACCACGACGAAGTGAAGTGATGTATTCCTGCACGGGAAACGAGAGCCCAACCAACTTCAATGAGGGTGCAGTCTGCAATATCAGAGAATCCCAAACTTCCGAAGGAATCCCCTGAAACTGCTCGATCGAGAGCTTTGGCAGATTTTCCTCACCCGGCCCATCAAAGACATCGGAATAACAACGTTCAAGTTGTGCGAGTTCGATTAGAAACTCAGACCAGTCCGGGGTAACAGAATCCCGATCCTGAACGGGCCTGGAACTCTTTAGAAATGCAGGAAATGCCGCACCTAACTGATTCAGCGTGTAGCTCTGCGGAGGATGTCGCTGCAGATATTCGAACGCAAATGCCTGAAATGTCTCTTCCCCCAAAGCATGCGAGACAGCCGGAAATTCTCCGCTCAGACATTCCAGAAGTCTCGCATAATACGCGTTCGCATACACCCCCAGCCGTTGAACAGAGCCGAAATGCTCGGACGTCTGAATCAACATGTCCAGAGTATCAGCACTGGCGGCGAATTCATTTTGGGCCGGCTGTGAATCAACCCCTGCAATGACTCCACCGGGATGACTGATCACAGACAGCATCCAGCGTTGCAGAGCACCGATTGATGGAGTCCGACTCACTATTCATACTCCGCCGCAACAACAACCGCAGGTTGCGGAATGGCTGCGCGATGCTCTTGGTTGAACGTTTCTTTGCTTTGATCGGCACGACTCGGGATTGAGCCGATATGTTGCTTGGCCTTCAGGATTTCAGCGTGAACAACAGGAAACTCAGGAATTTTTGCATCCCATTCGAGCAACGTCGACACCCCTCCCGTCAATTCATAGACTCGCTGAAAGAGCCTCCAGACGGGATCAATGACGGGTCCATCATGGGTATCAATGCAGTAAGTCCCCATATTGGTATGCCCCGCCAGATGCATCTGTACGATGCGTTGATGAGGAATGTTTTCAACGTATTCAACAGGATCGAACCCGTGATTGACGCTCGAGACATAGACGTTATTCACGTCGAGAAGAAGACCACAATTTGTCTCTTCTGACATGAGCGACAGGAACTCCCACTCCGGCATCGTGGAACTGGAAAAGTTCAGATAGGTGCTTGGGTTTTCGAGAACGAGTGGACGCTCAAGAATTTCCTGCACCACCTGAATTCGCTCGACCACATGTTGAAGTGATGATTCATTGAGTGGAATTGGAAGCAGGTCGTGCGAATTGTGATTCGCAACGCCGGTCCAGCAAAGATGGTCTGATACCCAATGCGCGTGAATGCGGTCAGCAAGTTTCTTCAGACGTGAGAGATAATCGAGATTAAGTGGATCAGCACTGCCGATTGACATGGAAACGCCATGCATCACCACAGGATAACGCTCCGCGATTCGCTCCAGCGTATCCATTGGACGCCCTTGGGAATCCATGTAGTTTTCGGAGATCACCTCAAACCAGTCGACTGCAGGGTGTTGACTGAGAATGTGCTGATAATGCAGAGATCGTAGTCCGACCCCGAGTCCCAGATCTGGATGACCAAGTCGTGGAAGTGTCATGTCGATGACCTGACCGGGATGAATTGCAGAAAGAAAGAGATTCACACGGGAGGCATTGCAGAGCGCAATGTCTCCCGTTGAACTACATCAGATCAGCCTGAAGCGACTATGCTTTTGGAGGAGCAACGCCGACCTCTTTGCCGCTCTTCTTCATCGCTTCTTCAAATCGCTTGCGGGCGCTTTCCCATGCGTGATCCATCAATGGGAGATGGCAACCACCTTGGGCTTTACAGGCGTTTTCACCGGCATTGGTTCCACATCCCCCTTGGCCTTTGCATTCATTTTGCTGTGCACATTCATGCAGTGCATAAGTCGCACATGTCCCTTGGCCAGCACAGGTGTTTTCGCCACTCACACCCTGATTTTTGCACATATTCAGGCCACGGCAGACATGCTTTTCCTGCATCAACAGACTTGTCTGCTCTGCTTCTGCCGGTGTTTCAGCGCCAGGAGCAGGCGTTGCGGGTGGTGTGGCTGGAGCTGGGCCATCAGTTTTTTTTGCGGGATCGCAGCCAACAAATGTCCCGGCCATCAACCCACCAACGGCAGCCATGGTCAGTTGATGAAAATCACGACGATTCAAATCGTTGCTGGACATGTAATCTCCTTAAGAATCAAATGAACATCAGTTTAACTGATCCAATGTAACGAAAGCTCCGCTCGAATTCGCGTCCGCACTCAGATTCATTACACCGGTGCAGCGTGACGACGAACCACCTCTCGGGCGCTTCGCAAACCGTCGACCGCTGCAGTGATAATCCCGCCCGCGTATCCCGCTCCTTCACCAATCGGGTAGAGCCCTTTCAGCCCGGGGGCTTCGCGAGTGACGAGATCCCGTTCCATGCGAACGGGCGCACTGCCACGCATTTCCGGACCAAGGAGTGTCGCGTCCTTCAGGAACTTTCCTTTCCACTTTTCATCCATGATTGGCAACCCTTCCTGGATTGCTCTCGTGATGACAGGTGGAAGGACTTCACGCAAATCACAGCTGACGGTTCCACGTTGATAAGAGCTGATGTAGTTCTGCTCACCGGTAATCACGCGACCGTTGATAAAATTCTTTGCCAATTGAATAGGAGCCCGATAATCGCGATCTCCCAACTCATACGCGACAGTTTCCAGCCGACGTTGCAACTCCATCCCCGCCAAAGGATGGCTGCCTCCGAAATGAGATGGATCGAGTGTCACCATCAGCCCGCTGTTGGCGAACTCGGTATCATGGCGTGAATTACTCATCCCGTTGGTACAGAACCGGCCTGACTCCGAAACGCTTGGAATCACATAGCCCCCGGCGCACATACAGAATGAGTAAAGATCCCGCTCTCCTTTGGCCACCAGGGCATAATCTGCGGCTCCGAGAATATCGATGTACTCTCCCTTACCATACTTCCAATTGTTCACGTTGATCTGCGGATGCTCGATTCGAAGGCCAAGCTGAAACGCCTTCTGCTTCATCGGAACGCCCATCCGATAAAGTGCCTCGTAAGTATCTCGCGCACTATGCCCGATTGCCAAAAGCAAGTGATTGGTCGGGATGAAGCCGCTGGAGGTACCGATGCCGACAACCTGCCCGTTCTCCTGCTTGATGCTCTCCATCCTGCAGGCGAATCGATACTCCCCACCCAGCGCTTCGATCTTACGACGATAATTACGGCAAATCATCGGGAGCCGGTTACTCCCCAGATGAGGACGATGCTCGTAACGGATTGACTCTCGGCCTCCGCAGGTAATGAACGACTCCAGAACCCAATCAACGTCAGGGCCTGTCATACGGCAGGTGAGTTTTCCGTCAGAGAAGCAGCCTGCGCCCCCTTCGCCGAAGAGGTAGTTGTTCTCTTCATCATGATCCGCTTTACGACTGTCGAATGCACGAATCATCGGAACACGTTCTTTGACTGGATAACCACGATCAATGATCAGCGGACGGTATCCACGAACTGCCAAATAATACGCTGCCAACAATCCGGCGGGACCAGCCCCCACGACAACTGGGCGCAATGGAAGCGGATCAGCTCCCGAATCCGGATCGTCAAACACCTCTGGACTGAACGACTCGACATCTTTTCGACGAGTCAACTTCTTCAGGAGAACTGGATCATCCGGGAACGTAGCGGAGATCGTATAGACGAATTGGAGATCCTTTTTCGAACGAGCATCCAGACTCTTACGCAGAATTCGCCACGATTTCAGGTCATCGACGCGAACGCCGATACGCTGGCTGACATGCCGAACCAACTCCGATTCGGCAACCTCAACGGGAAGTCTCAAATTTGTCAGACGAACCTGCATAAAACCGATGTCTCGCTGCAATCAAAATAGAAAAAACAGTTCATCTGGTGCCCCGTCGTTGCAACGCAGACGTCAAAAATTTGCCCACTCAGAATAGCGAAATCTCACTGGTCTCAGCGACGGTATCGGGGGGACATCCCCAATGTCGGGACAAAACAGGTCTCGAGCCCAGAAAAGTCACACACCGAACTTGTGGAAATCCGCGAGGTTTCCTCAGACCGATTCCGCAAGAACTCGCTGATACAAATCGAGAGTCGCGCTCACCATTTGATCCAGATGAAACCGCTCGATAATCCGCTGCCTGGCTGCGAGCCCCAACTGGACAGCCTGATCCGGATTCGACAGGAGATGCAGAATTTGATCGACCATCATCGATTCATCGGCAGGGGGCACCAGCAGACCTGTCACTCCATCCTGAACGACGCTGAAGACTCCGCCAGATTCAGTCGCGATGACAGGCAGCGCGCTGGCCATTGCGTTGAGCATGATGGAGCCGAGTCCCTGTTTGAGCGACGGAAGCACAAACAGATCCATGGCACGTAACGCTGTGCGAAAATTTGTCAGATTTGTATTGATTGTGACGGCGTGAGAGATCCCCAACTCAACAGCCATTCTCCGCAATCGACGTTCTTCAGGTCCAGAACCAGCAATAACAAACATCGCATCCGGTCGCTTTTCTAAAACGCGTGCAGCCGCCTTTAAGAAGTGATTGAGCCCTTTTTGCGATTCCAATGCCCCTGCTGTCCCAATGACTGGAGCACGATCTTCCACAAAAATCGGACGTAACTCCGAATCTGCCGGCGGGAGAACTCCACTTGGAATGACAACAACCTGCTCTTCTTTCAAGCGGGTTCGCGTCAACAGCTCTGACTTGACTGAGTCGCTGACCGCCACAACGTAACGGCAATACAGCCGATCGAACAAAAACTGCTCACGGTCCTGTAGATAATCGCAGACGGTGACGACGTACGGCCTTTTGAGGCGCCGAGCCAGTGAGCTTCCGATGCAGTGCAAATTTCGTTGCTGAACGTCGATCAGTGCAGGTACTGATTTCTCAAGATCGGCAGCGAGACAACGTCGAGCAATTCCCCCGAAAACGCGACTCGTCAGATGTCGTGACACGCGCACTTTGGCGATTCCGAAATCTGCTTCTCGACTGGACTGAGTGCAGACGAGCTGAACGCCAACATGCTGAGCAATCAATTGTTTTGCCAGCAAGGCTGAGCGAGCGTAGCTCCCGCGCAGATGACGATTCTCAATCATCATGAGAACGTCTGAACGACTGTCTTCGTCCCGGCTCAGTGAAAGGGAGTCGGATTTCGAGCGAGGCACAATTCGAGGCTGCTTCAAGGTTGCCATATTACCTCCTGTTAGCATCAACCGAACAGTTGGTAATCTTCAGTTTCAGCACTGCAACGTCCAGCGAGAACTAACTTCTTCTCAGCATACGAGGCTTGGACAGAATTTCACTCAACAAAATCGCTTCCCGCACCCCATTTTTCGACCTCATCATTTTCCCCATGCGAGAAGCAGGGGTTTCAGCACGCTGAGTTGTCGAAGCAATGCCCTTCTCTCCGAACGAATCCGATGAGACAGCGGAAAACGATCCTAGATGCGGCTGAAGGTTGGAGGAAATCTCACTACCGACCTGCCGCGTAACTAAGGGGCTGACACGCTCCGAACTCGCGAGAGTACGGTTGCCAATTTGTGGTTGCGGCGGTTTGGCAACGGGCTGACTCTGATTTTTCTTTTTTGACTGCTGATTGGGAGCGACAACGGATTTACGTTTCGGCTGCTGCTGTTTTGAAGGGCTGGGTCGCTGCCCTCCGTTCTCGACCTTGGGACCACGGCTGACGACTTCGATGCCGTCAGAATTCTGGTTCGGAAACTGATCCCGCTGGGGCTGTGGTCGTTGTTGTTCCGCTGCCTGGCGGGCCTGAGTGAGGAAGCGTTCAATTTCTTCCTGCACAGACTTCTGAGCTGGTTTGGGGCGATTCTGGTTCTGTTGATTCGGACGTCGATTCGGCTTTTTCGCACCGGGCTGACTCTGGTTGATCAAATTAATCAACCAGCCAGCGAACGCGATAACCATAAAGACGCTGAATATGAACGATTCCACAGCAGCGAGCAGTCCGGGAACAGGAAGCATCGGCATAGCCGCTCCTCATAAAATTCAGTGCGAACCGACTCAAACTAACGGGTGGAATTCGGAGATACTTCATCACCGACGCCAGCAATTGCAGCGCGCATCGAGGTATCTGCCTGCACATTCTTCAACTCGTAGTAATCCAGCAGTCCGATTTTCCGATCACGGAATGAAGAAGCAATCGCCAAGGGAACTTCGGCCTCGGAGAGAACCACCGCAGCACGGTTCTCTGTTGTCCGTGCAATCATTTCCTGCTCACGCGCAGCAGCTGCGGCACGACGTTGTTCAGCACGTGCCTGAGCAACTCGCACATCTGCCTCAGCCTGATCCGCCTGAAGTCGTGCACCGATGTTGTCTCCGACATCGATATCAGCAATATCGATGGAAACAATTTCAAACGACGTTTCTGCTTCCAGCCCCTGATTCAGCACGGTTTGCGAAATTCGATCTGGGTTTTCCAACACGGTCTTATAGGACGATGTCGAACCAATCGCCTGCACGATCCCTTGACCAACGCGTGCGATGACGGTCTCTTCAGTCGCCCCCCCGATCAACTGTTTCAGATTCGTCCGCACCGTCACACGTGCGCGGGCTTTCAATTGAATTCCATCAGCAGCGACGGCATCAAGAGTGCCCGTTGTCTTCTTGGGATCTGGGCAATCAATCACTTTGGGATAAACACTCGTTCGAACCGCATCCAGAACATCGCGTCCAGCGAGATCAATCGCCTGGGCCACCTGCCAGTCGAGATCGATCCCGGCGCGGTAAGCTGCAATCAAGGCTCGAATGACATTGGGGACGTTTCCGCCAGCAATATAATGAGCCTGCAGTGCACGATTAGAAATCTGGTACCGTTCAGTCAGACCCGACTGAACCGCCATGATTTTGCTACGAACGATAATTGCCGGATTCACTTTCTTGATCGACATCAGAAAGAGATCGACAAAACCGATCCCAGTCCGCGTCATCTTGCACTGAATCCACAGCCCGAAGTATCGCGCGAAGATTGACAACACCACCAGCACCGAGATGACGCCAACCAGAAACAGGATGATCCAAAACTTATCCATTCAACGTCCCTCATTGCTGAGTGTTTGTCTGCATTCTTACGACACACCACAACATCATATATGATTTGTACTTGCGACCGGCTTTGAAGTCAAGTTCCCCCGCCCTGCCCGTGTAAGTGCAGCCCATTATTCTTTGATATTCGCCAATTTCCACCCCTATTTGAGTTGAGTGGACGGCTGTATCAAAAACCCTGCTCAAAATTTGACTGCAAGAGGTGTTACGTGCGGTCGAAATTCGTCTCGATTCAATAACCGCATTCTGATAGGGTCGTCCCGTTCCCAATACCCCCGGCAATCAGAAGCGGAGCCGACGCTGCTCGTCAGACAGTCAAGGATGACCCATGATCAGTTCCAGAAGCCAATTTACAGCTCACGATGTCCTGAAGATGTTCATCTTCTCTTGTTTGGCAACGCTGCTGACAGCTTCCTCGACATTCGCAGATGACAATGCGACCTATCTTCTGAGATATAAATTCGAACCTGATCAGACTGTCCGATACAACGTTAAGTTGGAAGACAGCTACAAAATTCAGGTCGGACTCGACACAGATGAACCGTATTCCAAGCAGACATCCGTCAAAAACTATGTTGTCCGGAAAGTGGAAGCGGACGGTTCCGGGATTCTCGAACTTTCGATCGAATCGGTAGACCTCGAAATCTTCCAGAACAATGAATCATATCATTACAACAGCCTCGTCGACCTCGATCCAAAAGACCAGCCAGTCTTCGAAGCAATGGCGAACCTGATTGGCAGGCCACACCTTCAGATCCAAATGTCGACTCGCGGAATTGTCACCGCCTTCAATCCGCTGACACCAGGGGATCAGGTGCCCGATAACCCCGGACAAGTTGCCTTCGACGTCTTGCTTCACCTTCCGGAAGAGGCGGTCAAAATCAACGATAGCTGGAAGGAAGACTTTGAACTCCGCATTCCACTCGCTGATTCCACGTTGCGAAAAACGATTAAAATGCAGCGTCGTTATACGCTGAAGTCGGTTGAAGGCGATCTGGCAACAATTGATATCCAGACTCGCGTGCTTTCTCCGCTGGACAGCGCTGCAGAGGAAATCCACTTTCTACGCCGTAAACCTGCTGGAACAGTGGTGCTCGATCTGGATAAGGGAATCCTCGTCTCCAAGTCGCTCAAGCAGGACAATCAAGTGAGCGGCTTTGAGCAAGGGGCCTCTCTGATGCACTTCCAACAGGAAATTTCAGAGACTCTACACGAAGATCAAAGCAAGTACTTTCCCAAAACCCGCTAGTTCGACGATGCGAGTATCGTCCGATGATAATGTCGTCGTTAACACTTTCAGTGGCTGACAGCGAGTCCAAAAATTCTGAGAGCGGACCTGTAAAACGGGTCCGCTCTTTTGTTGACTGAATACACTTCGCGACCGAGATCACTTCTCGATTTCGTCCGACTCCACAGAAACCTCTGTTGTTTTCAGAATCTTCTTTACCGAGATCGGTAGCGTGAGGCTTTCAGGGAGAATCCGGCTCGTCCGAGAATCGTCATCAGGAGAGACTGGCGCTCGTGCCTCACGAGGTCTCAGAGCGAATGTGTCGTCACCCAGGCTGATACTGGCGATCCGCATGGAGTTCGTCGCCATTGCTCCCAACGTCACTCCGGGTCGATCTGTTCTAGCATCCGCCAGTTCCGCGAGGGAGAGCTTCACAATGGTGTCATCCGGATACGTTAGAACCAGCTGGAGATCCTTTTTCGCAATTCTCTGATTCCCTTGCGGCAAGGGGAATGATCGATCAGCTGCTCCAGTCGCAAACTTCAGATCGTGATACCCCTTCCCTGCGACAACTGTTGGATCAGCCAGGCGGGTTCCATCCTGCCACGCTTCGACGCGGGCGAGATGTAGTTGCCACGCATATCCGACTCTCACCAACGTCTGATCGCCAGCAAGCCCGTTACGTGGAAATGCCTCAAGTGACGCCAGAATGTTGTTCACGACCAATGGAGGAGCCTGATCGACCCCAACAAGGGTTGCCATCCGCAGCAGCACCGGCGCTGGCAAATGAGCGACAGCCTGCGGATCGTTGAGCATTGCGAGGACCTTCTTCTCATCCCCAGAGAAGTAGTACAATGATGCTAAAAAGATATGACTCTGCGACTGCTCCAGTTGGACGTCCAGATTTCTCAGTATGGCATCCTCGGCATCCGCGATCCGACCACGTCGTTGAAGCACACGCGCTGACATCAGATTCGCTTCCCAGACATCTGTCGAATAGTCGAGAGACTTCTGCGCAGCGGCAATTGCTCGATCATCGTCCAAATAGTCAAAGATGGCAGCCTGATTGGCCATCGCAGTCGCCAGCAGTTCATCCTTTCGGAAATAACCGGTCCCTAAGCCTTCGAGCTTTGAATACATCTCGATCGCGACCGGCAGGTTGCCCAATTCCTGCTGAGTTCTCGCGACGTAATACCAATAGGGTGGATAGGCCTCCATAAAGGCTTCCATGCGTTTCAGCACGCGAAGCCGAACCTCAGGGTCCTTCTCCTGCATGGCGAATTCGAGTTGATCGAGATCATCACCACGGACCAGCCAGCGATCCGGGATATTCTTTTTCCGTGCGAGCTTCCAGAACGTATCGAGAAACTGGCTGGAGCGTTGCATTACGCTCAACACACGAGTTTTCTCGATCTTGTGAACATCCATATCTCGCTGGAACACCTGATTCCGGTAATCCCACCAGCTATTCGCACCCGTTCGAACCGCGTTTCCGAACTGAGCCGTCATCAGGTCAGTACCAAACGCCACAGCGTCCCAAGTGACTTTGCGACGCATATTCGTCGTGTGGTTCGTCCGCATCATCACTCGCTCTTTCTCAGCGAGACCTGTCTGTCCAATCTCGTCCAGCACAGCGGTGTAAAGTACGATGACTTCAGGATCATCGACCTGACCGAGGTTGAGATTGTTGAGGATCTTTTCCTGCTCTTCGATCAGCACTGATTCTGACTGATTCTTCCGAATGCGATGGAACGATGCACGACAATAATTGAGCGCGACGGCAGTCTGGCGAGCATCCTGAGGGGGCGGACTCGGCGGGGCGATCGGAGTTCCGGAAGATGCGGTTGCCAGTGGTGATGATGGAGGAATCGTCTCCTGAGCAATCGCCGTGATTCCCCAACTGCTGAGTACACAGCAGGCGATCGTCAAAAGGAAAATCTGATTTCGCAACATGGAGGCTAACCACGATAGGCGTGACAAGAGAACTGACAACGCTGGTCTGAATAATTTACGCGTCAGTTGAACCGACTGCAGACTTTGCTTTGCAGATCGCGTGCCTCTTCAACGAAAAGAGATTGAAGTAGCGGTCAGAGAAACTATTCACTCCCCGCAAAAATCACCAATCCTACCCACTTCAGTTCACCAGAATGATTCCTACCTGAACTCAACAGCAAAAAGTCCAGTAAACTGAGGGCTGAACAAGTGAGACAGCCGCTTAACACGATGAGCGTTCGTGAATCTGAAATTCTCACGAAGATGAAATATTTGCATGCTTGCTTTGAAGATTTCACCGTGTGCCCCAACGGCCCACCCATGAAACCGGCACTTTCCGCCGCTAGACATACCCAAGAAGTCCTTGGCGTTCATGCAGGATACCGGGTGACCGGAGAAATCGATTCACCATGCCCCACACCTCATGAAAAAAATGCTGGTTCGAAGCAAATTCGAACCAGCATTTTTGACGTATTCGCGTTGGTTGGAAGAACTTTTTGATCTTCCAACTGCATTACTGAGCAGCGGCTGCATCTTTGTTTTTTTCGTCGGCCACTGCTTCCAATGGAGTTGGACCACCGTTCTTTGCAAACCGGGATTCGTATGCGAGGCTGGAAATGAAATGCTGACCGGTGATGAACTGGTCGACATCCAGATTGTTGATGTCCTTCTTCAAGACTTCCAACATCTGATTTGTCGCTTTCTCAATCGCAGCATTGTTCGCTGACCCCGCTCCACTATCGTCGTCCGTTCGAGCAGCGAACAGCTTATCAATCTCGTAACGACTCTCGTCGAATATCGAATCTCGCAGCACCCCCGGCCATGTAATGACGCTGTGCTGACGATCGAACTGTGCAGCGCTCAGTCGATGCGGCGCGGCGCGTTTGGCCATATCCTTTTGATAGGCTTGAATGCGGAGCTTAGCTGCCTCTGTATTTGCCTGATATTCCTGAGCACGGTCCTGCTGGTAACTGTGCAAGGCGTCCCGCTGCACTTTGAGCGTCGCCAGATACTGTTGATAGGCTTGCAGATACTGAGATTGAGCCTGGGTGTGTTCAAGTTCGTACTGTCCCTGACTCACTTCCAGCTGACCGAGTCCCTGTGCTGCTGCTCCTAAGCCGATCCCTGCCCCTTCAGCGACGGTCCCACCGCCCCCCCACCCGAAACCGCCTCCATATGGGTAATAACCGTGATAGGCGTCATAACCATATCGCGGAACGTTCCATTGAGCTGAGCTTTCCGCACAGTTCAACAGGAAAAGAGATTGTGCAACAGCGAGAGAAACCCAAAGCTGTCGACGCAGGAAGTTATGCATGTCATGAGCCACAAAAGAGTTTGGGGGAAGTTTATCAGGACGCGATGTAGTCATACTCACATTCTGACACAGTGCATTTTTAATCTACACCAACATTTCCCACAGGTGACGTCGGAATTTCCGGGAAATCCCCGATTCACCAAAACCTATAGCACTTATAATTGTTAAAGAACAATCTCCGCTTGCCGGCCACGCGTTTTGAGTTCTTAAGGAACTCTGCACATTCCAATGAAAAAGCGAGGCCCTGCCCGAGGAGCCTCGCTTCTCTGAACTGAATCTTACCGACGGCTTTAACGCAGATCGGAGGGTTTCAGCTTCTTCTCGTTCCAGTACTCGTTGGACTGTCCGCGGTAAGCATCAGGTTTGTACTCCCCGACGATCTCCACATTTGTCCCGTCCGCTGGAATCTGATCACTCAGTCCAAGCAGGAAATAGACGCCGTTTACAAACTCGCGACGAACTCCTTCAATCACAAGATCAGAGGACGCTCCAATGGTTGAGGTCATCGACTTCCCTGGTTTTCCACCGGGAACTTCAAAGGTCTTCAGCCACACAATCGGCATCAACGGTTTGTTTCGCGAATCATCTGGTTTTGAATCCGTTGGGCGCAGGCCGTAGTGCAGGTCGTTGTCGTCTCGAGGACCGTCGCGGTGCATGACTTTACCGAGCACAAGCGGCTGAGAGTCGCCGGGCAATGGGAGCCGAACCCCATAAACATCTGTTGACCCCCAGATGTCGCCATCCTTGATCCCTCGTAGAATTGGGTGCTCCTGCTGCCCCTCTGCGATCACCCCGTAGGTGCTCTGGGTCATATGATCGCCGTGATGCGTGTGCCATCGCTCACCCAGCACCAACCGACCAAATCCATCCGCCCACTCCTTCTGATCTCCCAGATAGCCGTTTGAGTAGCGGGCGTAAGGTGCATTCCCCGGAATGTTGAATGCGTGTGTCGCGGTCCGAATTCCGATGACCGGCTTCCCTGTTTTCAGGTAGTCATCGATATGCTGCATCTGCTCTTCCGGCAGGTTTCGGAAGCGAGTGAAGATGAACATCAAATCTGCTGAATCGAGAGCCTCGAGCCCGGGGATGTTGGTCGTCACATTCGGGTTGATGTAACCCGTGTTCGGGTCGATCGCAAACAGAACAGTGCAGTCAAAGCCATGGCGTTCCGAAAGGATCTTTGCGAGTTGAGTGAGAGCCTGCTCGGATCGGTATTCTTCATCACCGGAAATCAGGACGATTTTCTTCCCCGCTCCCGGACCTTCCTTGCCCTTGAAGAACAGAGTCTGCTCCTCTGTGGAGGCCACTTCCTGCGAAGGGAGTTCCGTCAGCTGAATATTCTTCCAGCGGATCTGCTTTCCGATCTTCTTGGCGTCATCCCCAATTCCGTGTACCTGCAACGCGATGAACCCGGACTTGGTCATGTCATCTTTCAAGTCAGCAGCAGGTTTTCCGTTGATCCACGTCTTAATTTCATCGCCATTGGCCTCAATCCGGAAATGATTCCACTCGTCCTGTTTAAAAGCATTGCGGGCTTCTGCATGTTGATCTCCCACGAGGTTGAAGAGCCATCCTCGTCGCCCTTCATCGTAGATTCCACCGGTCCAGGCGCGCTCAGAAGGATCGATCTCCACCTGATACCCGTGAACGCGATCTGCCGGGACAGTGGCAGTGATTTTCTCACCTTCCTTACCAGTCCCCTTCCAGACTTTCTCAGTCGGAAACTGGTTCGATCGAATCTGAATTCCCGAATTCAGTGCCTCATCAACTTTGAAATCCAATTCCAGCACGAAATTGGAATACATCTTGTCGGTGCTCAGGAAGCTATTGCCAGTATTGGCCACGGATGTTCCAACGATCTCGTCTCCCTCTACGGTGTAGATCGCTTTCCCTCCTCGTTGCGTCCAACCAGTCAGGTCGTTCCCATTGAACAATGCAACTGCAGATTCATTGGCGAAGACGCCCTGGGATAGAACCAACAGCAGCGACATGAACGCAAGTGGAAGAGTTGTCCAACAGCGCTTCATACTTCAAGCCTCCCAAAGTTGACCTAAGCGTATCTCACCGTCATCAACGATGACACGTTTCTCTCGCAATCATGAGGCACGAACGGAATCTAATAACTGATTCTCGCCTGAACATTGATCGTTATTCCGCTGGAACGGCGACCACTCATGTGAATTCGGTGGATAATAACAAATCCCACACAGAATCGAATCCTCGCATGCGTCCGGAATGCCACTCAAATATTGGCTATCTCCACAACTGACGCTGCATTTCATGCACAATTCGGCGATTTGCAAGCGATTCTGTTCAGCTGCGAGGGAAGAGGGCAATATCGATCACTGCAGCCAGAAAGAGTCCGATGCTGATAATGGCGTTCACGTGAAAGAATGCAGTGTTGACACGAGTCAGATTCTCGGGACGAACCAATGAGTGTTCGTACACAAGCAATAGACTGACAGCGATCAGCCAGACCAGAAAAACCGGTCCCAACCCAGAGACAATCCAGAAGACAAACAGGCACACAATGGTGCAAAGGTGACTGATGAACGCGAGCCGAAGTGCATTCTTCACGCCAAGCCGTGCAGGGAGCGAATTCAGATTCTTCGACTGATCAAATTCGACATCTTGAGTTGCATACAGGATGTCGAATCCGCCGACCCAGAAGAAAACAATGGCTGCCAACCAAAGCGGAGTTGCACTGACAGCTCCCGTGATGGCAATCCAGGCAGCGACCGGAGACATCATCAAGGCAGCACTCAACCAGTAATGACAAAACGAAGTCCAGCGTTTGGCGTAAGAGTACCCCAGAAGAAACAACATTACCGGGATCGAAAGCAGCAGTGGCAATTGATTGGGCTGGAAAAGCAGCGTCGATGCGACGAAGCACATAACACAAATCAGTGTGAATCCAGCCACAAAAGGGACAGAGAGTTTCCCGGCGGGAATGTGTCTCTGAGCGGTTCGCGGATTCGCGGCGTCAAAATCCCGGTCAACTAACCGATTGAACGCCATCGCCGCTGCGCGGGCAAACACCATACACAGCAGAATCCCGATCAGGTGCGTCAGCTGAAACGGCACGACCCGCCATGCAAGTGCTGCGGAGAGCAACGCGAAAGGGAGCGCGAAAACGGTGTGGCTGAACCGGATCAAACCCAGAACGTCAACGAATTTCTGATAGAACGACCGCCCCGTAATGGCCTGAGAATTCATGACGCTGCCGAAAACTCTTTCGATGAAAGTTGTGAATGATGACGCGACTAGTGACTGACCGGAACCTGTGCTTCACGTCGTTGACCAATGAAGTAGATGATGTTCCCGACGATGATCAACCCGATCATTAACAAATGAGCCACCATCTGCGGCCCCATGCGGCGGTTGGCCTCCGTGTACCGCAGATCCGTTTTGTCGGGACTATATTTCGAGTTGACCAGAACCTCGTATTCCGCGGCACCTTTAATTGCCCCCAGCATGCCAATCATCTGCTTGGGAACATAGGGGTAGTACATCGGAGCCTGCACCCCTGTCAGACCAGAGACCATTCGAACTTTTCCGGGATAAGGAGTGACAGCATATTGCACCCATTCCTTCACGCCGGGATACGCACCACTGACGTTGATGATCAAATCAGTGTCCTGAACGCTCTTTACATCCTTACACATGGGAATCTGATCAATACCCGTTCCCCGTGCATCTGTGGTGTAGAGACCTCGGAGGTTGGTGATGATGACTTTGATCACCCCTTCATATCCCGATTTGTATCCGAGATTGACGTAATCGGTCCCGTAGGTGAGATCTGGAAAATCCTTTTTGATGACGGTCTCAATCGATTTCTCAATCATCTGCGGCCCGA
This sequence comes from Planctomicrobium mucosum, assembly GCF_051466335.1. NCBI lineage: Bacteria > Pseudomonadati > Planctomycetota > Planctomycetia > Planctomycetales > Planctomycetaceae > Planctomicrobium > Planctomicrobium mucosum. Next base: position 3,463,745 of record NZ_CP195793.1, read on the forward strand.
CCGGAAGGAGCGTGATGAAGTACATCTTCAGCTTCTTCTCACAGCAATGACGTGTAAACGCTGTCGCCATCGGCCCGAGTTCCCCTTCCGTGGAGGGGTCGTAGTCCCAGGCCATCAAGACCTTGGAGCCCTCTGGAAGATTCTCGATCGCGTCGAAGACATTCCGCGTCATCGTTGTTGGCGTTTCCGGGAAGGTGATCCCAAACAGAATGGGCCCCCCGACAGCCAAAGCCATCATCAGGAAAATCCAGCGGCGATCCAGATTCTTCAGAATGTCATACATAGAGAATGAATCCCCGCTTCTCGTTCCTGCATCGTCCATCTCTGGGAAAAGGGACGCTCATTTCAGCCTGTTAAATTACTTCATACAGGTTTACCACTTCTTCTGCCAGAGTCCGACGTCTGGACCGGGATCCAAACCGAGGTGCTCAAACCCCTTCTTGGTGACAACCCGGCCGCGTGGGGTTCGCTGAACCAGCCCCGTTCGCAGCAAAAATGGTTCAATGTCATCTTCGAGCGTATCTGGCGGAACAGACATACTGTGGGCGATGGCATTCAAGCCCGCTGGCCCGCCACCGAACACTTCAATGACCGTCTGTAGATACCGACGATCCTGCTTCTCCAACCCGAAGACATCGATCTCAAGCACCTTCAACGCGTACTCGGAAATCTCCGATGTAATTTCGCCAGTAGGATGCTTCAACGTGGCGAAATCTCGAGTTCGACGCAGAATATTATTCGCTTTTCGAGGAGTCCCCTGACTTCGCCTTGCGATCTCGCTCGCCGCTTCTGGCGTGATCGTTGTTTTCAATTTCCTCGCGTTCCGCTGAACAATTTCTGTTAAATCGTTCAGCTCGTAGAAATCGAGATGCTCCCGGTACACGAACCGATCGCGCATTGGAGCAGTGAGCATCCCCGCTCGGGTCGTCGCCCCGATAACGGTGAACGGTTTGAGCTGCATGTTGATCGTACGGGCATTCAAACCTTCGCCCAGCGCAATATCGATGCGAAAGTCTTCCATCGCAGGATACAGGAATTCCTCGACAGCAGGCCGCAGACGATGAATTTCGTCAATAAAAAGCACTGAACCGTGAGAGGCGTTGGTCAGGTACGGCAGCAGATCTTTGGGAGCATCCAAAACCGGACCAGCAGCGATCTGGCATTCCACACCCAGTTCTCTGGGAATGACCGTCGCCAATGTGGTTTTTCCGATCCCGGGGGGACCATCGAGCAGCAAATGCCCCAAGACGTCTCCCCGTTTGCGAGTGGCATCCAGAATGACTTTAAGCCGGTCCACAACAGCCCGCTGACCAATCACTTCATCCAATTGATTAGGGCGAAGCTGTTCGTCCAGCTCCCGCTCTTGCAGCAGTTCGGGCGGAATGACAAATTCAGGAGACCCCGATTCCTCAAAATCGCCCTCATCCTTGTCCTGGAAAATCCGTTTTCGAGCCATTGACCGCGTGTTCTCCGAGGTAGACCTTCAATTCGACAGAAAGATTCCATCGGCATTTTCGCCGACCGACGCGAAGTTCCCCGCAAAACTCCGGATTTGCCGTCGGCGAGCGCGCTCCCCGACCGTCGTCAAGTTAACGAAATAGTGTTCTTCCGTCCATCTTCCACCGGAATTGACCAGAAATCCAGACCCCCAACTCCGGCACATTTTGCTGACGATGTCGTTTCTTGCCGAAAAGTCGGCGAATCAGGCCGAAACGACGAATTCCTATTGCCTGTATTTTTCTCTACGGTTAGCTTCCCGATCCCTTCCGGAAAACTACCGGTGATTCCCAGCCCCAATTGGGATGTCACCAACACCACCTGATCAAAAAAAACTTCCGTTCACCAGATCAGACCAGTTTTCCAAAGCCCTGCATTGAAATTCCCCCAACAGGGACACCGTCATGCCTGCCGGATCAGATCCATCTACGAATATGAACCTCCTTCAAAACAACGCGATCAACGCTGCCCCTCTGGGGTGGAAACTCTATCGCTTTGGCCTCGTCATCGGCGGGTTCATCTGGGTTTGCATCACCACAACTCTTTGCGGTTGCAGCGGAGCGAATGGTTGGGTCATGAACCAATCAGGACGCGGCTATTACAATCGCGGTAACTACGCGGCGGCTCGCAGCGAGTTCGAACGTGCTCTGCTTGATGATCCATACAACGCGACATACGCATACAACGTTGCCAAAGCAATGGAAAAAGAGGGAGACATCACCGGTGCTGAAAAGATGTATCAGCACGCATTAACCCTCGACCCAGCTCACCAGCCAGCTTACCACGGGGCGACTCAGATGCTCGCTTCCCAAGGACGACAGGAAGAAGCCTCAGAACTTCTGGCAGCATGGACTCAGACCCAGCCATACAACGCAGCGTCTCATGTCGAAATGGCGAAACTCCACTCAGAGGGCGGTAACTATGCCGCTGCTGAGCAAGAACTCAACGCTGCACTGCAGATTCGCCCCGGATATCGACAGGCTCTCAACGAACGCAAGAAGCTCTATCAACTGACAGGTCGACAAATCCAGGGTGGAGCGTATTCAGAACTCGCGTTCACTCAGGAACCAATCATGCAGGCTTCCTATCAACAGCCGATGAGTTACATGCCGGCGACAGCACAAACATCCGGTGCGTTGCACATGGCAGAATCGATGCCGCAGATGGACCCAACCATGCGTGGTCGCGTTTCTCAGGCGAGCTTCATGCAGAACGGCATGTATGGAAGTCCAACCATGACGACCACCACAGGAGCACAATTCCACCAGACCCAAATGGTCAGCGGACAATATGAGATGACTGCTCAGGGACAAATGCCTCAAGGAGCACCGATTCAGTATCAGGCAATGCCCGGCATGAATCCACAATCTGTTCCTGTTCCTACTCCGTACGGAATTCCCGGTCAGTATCCGATGGGCCAAGAGCCTCAGCCACTGCAACTCAACGGACAGCAACCGCAGCCTATTCAAATGGGAGCACCGATTCCTGTCACGCAAATGCCACAGGGTGCCGTCGACATGAACATCCAGAATGTTTCCAACAGCGAAATCGTGATGGACGCTCCATCCGAAGCGGGTGCTGTTGAAGTCCAGGCATTTTAAGCGGCCAACAAGTTAAAAGCGGTTCACACTCCGCAATGACAAAGGCATTTTCGACCTGTTCGTGAATGCCTTCGTCCTTGCGGAGTGCTTTTTATGGTATCGCTGAAAAAACGTCGACGACACGTTCTTCTCGAACTGCGTACATGAGGAATCCGGTTCCCGCAGGTAAATCGGTCAAGCACACCTCGACTTCGACCTTGTCCCCGATCACTAAATCGGTTGAATTCAGCCCCAACTCGAGAGCGATGTAATCCGCTCCGACTTCAAGAATCTTCACATCCGGAAGAGCTCTCCCCCGAGCGGAACGGCACACGCGAATCCTGTCGTTGGCGGCAGCCATCCCAAGTTGTTCCCACCCGATATCGAGTACGGCCCTCTCGAGTTTCGATCGGCTGAATACCGTTCCAATGAATTTGAACGGGGACCTCAGTTCACTCTTGAGATCAGATCCTCTCAAAAGGTCGAACGTACGAATCTCGGTGATGGGCGTCTGTTGATTTTCAATCGTCGCAGCTTGATCGACAGCGACCGAGATCATTGGCGCAGCGAATCCCGCGACCTCAAGATGAAACTTCAATTCGGCAAGCACTTCATTAAGCCGTGCGAACTGTCTCGCAAAGTTCTCTCCTGCGCCTCTGAGGTCAGCGGATAGGCCACAGAGTTCGACTCCGCGAAGACGCTGCACCCCCTTTGCAAGCTCCAAACCATCCCAGCCTGGGCGGACTCCGAATCGACGTTGATCAAGATTCACTTCAATCGCGACGGGAATCCGAATTCCCGCTGCGTTTGCCAACCGTGAAATGGCGGCAGCATGGACATAATGGTCACAGGCAACGACGACAGGAAATTGCTGGGCTTGCTCGACAAGGAGTTGAATGTGAGTGTCGTGAAGAGGAGGACGCGTCAGAAACAGCGAAGCGACTCGATCAGGCTGAACGCCGGAGGCCTGCTGAATGGTAGAAACAGAGAGATGAACCGCTTGATGGGTGGAGAGTCGTTCCCAATACGGGAGGGAAGCGGCTGGTAAATCGATTCTCCACTCGAATGGAAGTGTCAAAAGAGTCTGCGAATGTTGGGCAGACCATGTTTCGAACTTCGCCAGATCAACACACAGTGCAGGAGTGTGTAACGCGATCTGATGCTGCCCAATCACAGAATACTTCAGGTCAGAATCCACGAGAGAGGTTACTGCTTTCCGCCTTCACAACATCCTTCAACAATTCCGCATCGCATGCAGATCAGTTTTTGTTTCACCATCTGCAAGAGGGCCCCACACTGAGGACAGACACATTCCGCAGTGACAGGACGTTCCGACTGATCCGCAGACATTTCACGAGCCTTCCGTATAAAAAACGTGTTTAGCAGCCCGGCCGATACCGTACCACTAAACACGTTTCAATTCACCTGTTGAGTGATCGACAGAATCGATTACTCGTCGCTAAAGGCAGCGTCGAATGCGCGTCCGGATGGACGGAAATCGATGTTTCGGACGAAATCTGCAGCCTCGGCAGCCCCCATTTCCCGTTCCATCCCTGAATCTTCCCACTCTACAGAGAGCGGAGCGTCGGCTGGGTAGCCGGCAACGTTCAATGCGCGGATAATTTCTTCGAATCGGACACCGCCTCGCCCCACGCTACGGAAATCCCATCCACGACGAGGATCACCGAACGAGAGATGGCTCGCCAGAATTCCGGAGCGACCGTTCAAAGTTGTCGCTGCGTCCTTCATGTGAACGTGATAGATACGGTCTGGGAATTCCCGAATAAACTCGACAGGGTCAACACCTTGCCAGATCAAATGGCTCGGATCAAAGTTGAATCCGAACTCTTCCCGTCGGCCGATCGCTTCGAGTGCTCGTTGTGCGGAGTAGATATCGAACGCAATTTCGGTCGGATGTACTTCCAAAGCGAAACGGATACCGCAGTCCTGAAACACGTCCAGAATTGGATTCCAGCGGTCAGCAAACTGCTGGAACCCTGCTGTAATCATGGATTTGGGTGTCGGTGGGAAGTCGTAGATCAGGTGCCAGATGCTGGATCCTGTGAATCCGTTGACGATCCCGACTCCCAGCTTCTGAGCTGCGCGAGCGGTGTTTTTCATTTCTTCAGCTGCGCGCTGTGCGACCCCTTCAGGATTTCCATCTTTCCAGACGTACTCTGGCAGGATCGATTTATGGCGCTGATCGATATTGTCGCAGACAGCCTGACCGACCAAATGGTTGGAGATCGCGAACAATTTCAGATCATGGCGTTCGAGCAAGTCACGCTTGCGTGCACAGTACGTGTCGTCAGAAAGTGCTTTGTCGACTTCGAAGTGGTCGCCCCAGCAGGCGAGCTCTAATCCGTCGTAGCCGAATTCCTTAGCCTTCTTGCAGAGTTGTTCCAGAGGAATATCCGCCCATTGACCAGTGAATAAAGTAACTGGACGACCCATCTGAGAGCTCCTTTGAAGTCGATGCAATATTCGTTGATGTGACTTTGATCGCTCAAGCTACAGAAGCCGTTAACAGAATTCAAACGCGAAAACGAATTGCTCAGATGTCTGCAGGATGCTTCTCAAGTGCAAGCAGTTGAAGTAAAAAGACCTCACAACAATCTCGCCAGCAAAAGGAATCCCGCAACAATGGAAATCGATCCAGTAGTCCTCCTTTCACGCGTTTTGCACGTTCTGGGTGCCATTGCACTTCTCGGAGGGGCAATTTTTACGCGGTATGTTCTGCTCCCTACGGCAGAAACACTCCCTGAAAACGAACATGCAGCCCTGAAAGCTGGAGTGACAAAACGCTGGAAGATGTTCGTTCACGTTGGAATCACGGTTCTGATTCTCACCGGATTCTACAACTTTATCGTGGTCGCCATCCCTCAACATAAAGGAGATGGACAGTACCACATGCTGATGGGAATCAAGATTCTGATCGCCATGGTTGTTTTCTTCCTCGCTTCAGTCCTCCCCGGACGAACACCTGCGTTCGAAGGAATGCGAAAGAAATCAAAGTTTTGGCTGACTGTCACCATTTTCCTGGCAGTGATTGTTGTTGCTCTTGGGAGTAGCCTGAAGGTCCGTGGAATTCCTGCAAAGAGAGTTGCCGATCCGGGAGCAGTCCCTGCGGCGACGGCTGATGCAGATCCGACCGCGCAGCTCTCAGATGACGCTGCTGCGAATTAATACACTCTCATCTCGCCATCGACAGATCCTCTTTAACCTCTGTCGTGACGTCGTCAATCTGACCACAACTGTGTCCGTCAGACTTCGGTTCGGCCGGTGCTTCTTCGGCCGAACCTTACGCTCTTGCAATCAAACGCTGAATTTACCGTGACTTAGAAAAATTTCGGTTTTTCCCCCACGGATTCGGCATGCCTTCTGCAACTCTCTTCGGCAGGGCAGAGAAAGTCTTTTCAAGAAAAACAATTCCTGAGCGAACTTCTCGTGAGCCAACTGTCTCTTTTCCACGTTAGCTCAATATTCGATCAGTGAAACATTTGTCTTCGCTGCGGAGTAGATGCAAGTGGAAACGAAATTTTCCACAAAAGAGTTTCATCGCAAGATTGTGCGTTGAGTCCTCACAAAGGTCAACGTTTTGATAGAGAGGGGAATTTGCCATGAGCAACAAATACCAACATCCCGTTCTCAAACAACTCACCGAACAGCAGAGTCGGTATGTTCCGCTCGATAAACGTCTCGAGCAAATGGATCGCGCCGAAGATCTTCTTGCCAACCTGAGTCCGGATGCGACCTATCGTTACCCGGAACTGTGTGAAGCGATCACAGGCTTTCGGCCTGATAAATATCCGGACTTGATCCTGACAGCAGCCGATTTGCAACATGATCTCCCGCTGTTCGTCGAAGAGCTTTCAGCCAGCCTAGAACTACCTGTCGAAAACGCCGGACAACCTGTCCTCACAGTTGATGAGCTCAGCGAGCGATTCAACGTGTCGACGAAAACTGTGGACCGCTGGCGTAAGCGAGGTCTCGTCAGCCGTCGCTTCAAATTCGGAAACCGTACACGCGTTGGATTTTTACTGTCCTCTGTTGACCGATTTGTCAGCGAGCACGGAACAGAGATCGAACGTGGAGCGCGCTTTACTCAGCTGAGTGAAGCGGAAAAGCTCGAAATTGTCACTAAAGCTCAACGCCTGGCACGACATGGAGCTTGCCCCGCCGAAGTCGGGAAACGGCTGTCACGTTGGTTCAATCGTTCACCGGAAACCATCCGTTACACGCTGAAGCAATTTGACTTGGACAATCCGGAAAGTTCCATTTTTCCGCATGCCACCTCGCCATTGAATGAAGAGCTGAAGCAGGAAATCTATCAAAAGTTTGTGGGAGGAATTTCGGCGGATGTCTTGGCTCAGGATTACTGCCGAACCCGACCAAGTATTTACAGAATCGTATCGGAAGTCCGTGCTGAACTGTTGCTCGAAACACCCATCGACTTCATGGACAGCCCGGAATTCCACAAGCCAAATGCGGAAGCAGTCATCCTTGGACCTGCTCCACAGATCGAGAAGAAAGGGGGCGCTGTCAAAGCTCCTCCCGGTCTTCCTCCTTACTTGGCAAGTTTGTACGCGGTCCCATTGCTGACCCGTGAAGAAGAAGGATACTGGTTCCGCAAGATGAACTACCTGAAGTTCAAGGCGGCGATGCTCCAAAAGAAAGTTGGATCGCGTCGACCTCGAACTAAGGAAATGGATGAAATCGAACAGCTGCTCGAGAAGGTGACGGAAGTGAAGAACTTCCTGATCCGCAGCAACTTGCGTCTGGTTGTTTCAATCGCCAAACGTCATATGAAGCCCACCACGAACTTCTTCGAAATGGTGAGCGATGGAAACATGTCCCTGATTCGCGCGATCGAGAAATTCGATTACACGAAGGGGAACAAGTTCTCCACATATGCCAGCTGGGCGATCATGAAGAACTACGCTCGATCGATTCCGGCGGAACTCAAGCAAATGGATCGATACCGAACCGGTGTCGAAGAGGTCTTCCAATACTCAGAAGATGATCGAGGAAGCCAATTCGCCGATGAAAACGTGAATTCCCGTCAGCACCAGATGATCATTTCCATTCTGGATCATCTGGATGAACGAGAACGAGCGATCATCATGCACCGATACGGACTCGAACGCGGTAGCGAGCCTGAGACCCTTGAGCAGGTGGGGACTCGCTTCAACGTGACGAAAGAGCGAATTCGTCAGATCGAGTCACGAGCAATGCAGAAGATTCGCAAAATCGCGGTCGAAGAAAAACTGGACATTCCAGGGGTCTAGTTCGAAATTGAACTGCATGACGTTTTGGGAATGCTCGGCTTTAGCATCCCGAATGGCCTGACCGCTCAGGGGGACGCCCATTCGAGCCTGAAGCACTCGAGCATTTCCAAACGGCTTTCTATTTAACATCGCGCTCACGGCCAGTTCAGGTCGTGAGCGTTTTTTTTGGAAGCCGCTGCTCTGGCCTGCTGCACGAGAGGTTCCGATTCTGCGGGTTGCATCAATTCTCACAGAATTCTCGCTTTGGGGCGGAACCGAGATCCACCTCGATTCGGAAATCATGCTCCGATCTTCATATAATTGGATTTCCAAACCGTTTTCGGAGAAAATTCCGACCTAGATTTGAACGATTTCCCAACAACTTGACCATTAAAGAACCACCTCGGCGAGTGATTCGATGCAAGAAGCAGCGGTCATAACTGAAAAACTCCTCCAGCGATGGAACGGTTTGCTTCAGACGTTACAGCAATGTCTTGGAGCCGGATGCTGCCAGATTGTTCGTCTTGTGCATGCCAGAGAGATTGAAGTCGTCACATCCGTTGGCGACCGGAATTCAATGCTCGAGTTTGCCGATTACCTGCAAGAGGTGATTGACACTCCTTCGACACTTGAGCCACTCCCCAACGCGGATTCCAACTCTGGTTACAGCTACTACGGAACCCCAATCTTCAACCCCGACACCACTGTCTTCGGGGCTTTGGAATTCTCCTTCCCGACCAATACTCCGCTGACAGATTTGCAGCGATCGCTCGTCGTTCAGTTTCGATCAAGCCTTGAAGACCAACTGATCCTCGCGATCGATTACGACAGCAGTCTCATCGGCACGCTGTCTTCCATGCATGAAAGTCAGGAAGAACTTCGTATCAGCGAAGAACGCTGCCGCCTGCTGGTCGAGAATGCTGGCGACGACTATTTCGTCCATGACGTCGACGGGCAACTTTTGGATGTCAACTCGAGTGCCTGCCACAATCTCGGGTACACACGCGAAGAACTCCTTCAACTGCGAGTCAGTGACCTTTCAAAAGATCTGACGCTTGAGGAGAAAAGAAGACTCTGGAGGGAGATGCCTGTCGGCGAGACGGTCACAGTTTCCGCACATCATCGATGTAAATCCGGGAAGTTCATCCCCGTCGAGGTCAGAGTTTCGTGCCACTTCAATCGGGGAAAGAAGATCTTTCTCGGACTCGCACGGGACATGACGCAGAAATTCCTCGCGGAACAAGCCCTCCATCAGCTCAATCTGGAGCTTGAACGCCGAGTCATCGAAAGAACGACGGAACTTCAGAATACCGGAAGTCTGCTTCAGGCGGTCATGGATGGGGCAACGGATGCGATCTACCTCAAAGACGCCGAAGGACGATTTCAACTCTTCAACCGAGCCTCTGAAAAGCAGACTGGAAAAACTGCAATGGAAGTGCTCGGAAAGACCGCTCGTGAGATTTACGGCAATGACGTCGGGCGGAAAATCGAGCGACACGAGCGTTACGTAATCGCCAATGGTGAAGCGGTCACATGGGAAGAGCCTCGAGAGATTGGCGATGAAACCAGGACATTTCTCATCACTCAGAGTCCTCGACGGGACCGGAATGGAAATGTCATCGGGTTAATTGGGATCTCCAGAGATATCACGGACCGAAAAAGAGCGGAAGTCGAACTCCGTGTTCAGCAGGAACGTCTCGTTGCTGCTGAGAAACTCTCCAAAGTTGGTTCGTGGACGCTCGACGTGAAGACAGGGGACCTGGCCTGCTCAAAAGTTCTTCTCGACATGGCCGGGATCAACCCGATTGGTGGGAAGTTGACAGTCCCGGACCTTCAATCGATGTTCGACGATGAGGGATATCGCCAAATCACAGAGTCAGTCGACCGATGCACAAAAACCGGCGAGCCCTACGAAATTGAGGCGTTGCAAAAGAGAGCCGACGGGACAAGTTTTTTCGCACACATTCGCGGACAGGCAAATTTCGATTCAGCAGGGAACGTCGCAAGTATCTCTGGAACAGTTCAGGACGTCACCGAGCGCGAAGAGTCGAAGCGGCGACTGGAAACACTGGCGGACAATCTCCCCAGAGGAGCGATCTGCAGGCTGGAATTTGATCAGGAATTCAAGCCGCATGTCGTTTACGTCAGTCGCGGCATCGCCGACTTAATCGGCGTCCCATACGAAGTGATTAAGCATCGCAATGATTATTTGATTGATCTGATTCACCCGGATGATCTTCTTCCGCTGCGACACGCAATTCGAAAGGGGATTGAATCACGTTCTCTCATTCATATCGAATTGAGAATTCGACGACAGGGTGGAAACATCCGCTGGCTCGAAATGCGTGTGATCCCGTCACTTGTGCATTCCGATGGCGCCATCGTCTGGGATGGTATTTTCAACGACATTACCGAATCGCGTCTGGCAGCAGCAGAAATGCAGAAAGCCAAAGAAGCGGCGGAATCAGCGGAACGGGCCAAGAGCGATTTCCTCGCGACAATGAGTCACGAAATTCGCACACCGATGAACACCGTTATCGGAATGACCCGTCTGACGCTTCAGACCGATCTCAATCCGAAACAGCGGAATTATCTGGAGAAGATCGACGGATCAGCGAAGAATCTGCTCGGCATCATCAACGACATTCTGGACTTTTCGAAAATCGAGGCTGGCCAGCTTCAACTTGAAGATACAGAGTTCACATTGGAGTCGGTACTCGACACGGTCACAGCGACAACAGTGCCACGCGCTGAAGAGAAAGAACTGGAGGTCGTCTACCAGATCGATCCGTCCGTTCCTCCGGTACTCCGCGGTGATCCGCTACGATTCTCGCAGATCTTGATCAACCTCATTGGAAATGCGATCAAGTTCACTGCGACTGGCGAGATTTCTATTGAGATCCGCAGACAGAAGACTCATGGAAACGTGGTTACATTGGCTGCCTCGGTGAGAGACACCGGAATCGGAATTCATCCGGACGTGCTCGGCGGTTTGTTCAATCCGTTCACCCAAGCAGACTCCAAGATCTCTCGCAGATACGGGGGTACCGGTCTTGGCCTCTCAATCTGCAAACGGCTCGTGGAGAAGATGAACGGGACAATTCGCGCCGAAAGCGAAGTGGGAGTCGGCAGCGTCTTCCACTTCACGATCGATATGAAACTCGCCGGACATACAGTGAAGCGATTTTCGTTGCCCGCGATCAGAGGCAAGCGTGTTCTGGTTGTCGACGACAGCCAGATAGCTCGCGAGGCACTGACCGACATCGTCGTCTCGTTCGGGATGGCGGCGAAATGTGCCTCATCGGGATTCGAAGCCATTCAGGCGTTACGAGATGCCTCTGCGAGTGGAGCCCCCTACGACATCGTGCTGATGGATTGGCGGATGCCGGAAATGGACGGTATCGAGACAACCCATCGAATCCGATCAGATGCTGAAGTTAAAGATACGCCAGCCGTCCTCATGGTGACGGCGTTCGCGAGAGAGGATATCCGCAGCCAGATTGAACAGCTTCCACTGCAAGGCCTGCTGATTAAACCGGTCACTGAATCGATGATGTTCAACGCCATTCAGGAAATTTTTGTCCCACAGAATCAATCAACAGCGAAGCTCTACAATTCGCTATCGCCTTCACGAAACTCGAACAGTCAAGCAATGGGCGACCAACGACTGCTCCAGTTGCTGGAAGGGAAGCGAGTTCTGGTCGTCGACGACAATGCGCTGAACCGGGAAGTCGCGCGTGACTTTCTTGAGGTCGTGAAGATTGAGGTTCAGACAGTCGCCAGTGGTGAAGATGCCATTCAGAGGCTCGAACTCCAAGATTTCGATGCAGTGCTGATGGACATGCACATGCCGAAGATGGATGGTTTGGAGACGACTCAAAAGATCCGTCTCAATCCTCGCTGGGCAAACCTTCCGATCGTTGCACTGACCGCACAGGCACGAACGGAAGACCGCGAAAGTTCGCTGCGGGCTGGCATGTACGCACATCTCACCAAGCCGATCAACGAAACGCTCCTCTATCAGACACTAGCGAAAATCTTCTCCGGTTTCCGCCCCGGGCCGTATCAACCGGACAAGCACAATCTGAAGCCGATCCAGGCCGCTGCGGAAACCAACGCCCCTTCGATTCTCCGTCCTTCGAATCTCAATGAGGACGTGCGTGAATTCGACTATGACCGTACATTGAGGCGATTTGGCAGTAATCGTGATCGAGTCGATCGCCTGCTGAGGGGGTTTATTCGAGATTTCGGGTCCATTCCGGAGTTCATCAGCGACGGATCAGAACGCCTCCCATCAGAGGTTCTCGCCGCGGCACATATGGTAAAAGGCGCTGCTGGCTACCTGGACTGCAATTCACTCGTCGAAACCGCCGAAGCACTGGAACAGGCGGCCAAAATCCACGATCTCGACAAGATGAAACTCGAGACGCCACGGTTCTGCAAAAAGCTCTTGGCGGTACTTGAGGAAATTGAAGAAGCACTGTTAAACCATTCGCCAGCGACAATCGTTCGGTCGACTCTTGCAACTGGCGAGAGTGAAGAGAAATTACGAGAGCTGTTAAACCGGGCAGAAGATCTGATTGCCAGTGGGGACTATTCCGCAAATCAGCTTCTTAAAGAACTCGCAGATGCACTCGCCGGTCACGAGACAGCCCACTACGTCGAAGAGATCCGAACGCACTTTGAAGACCTTGAACTGGAGCTAGCGCGCAGTCGACTCACTCAATTGAAACAAGCAATCGAAGGGACTCTCAGAAAACAGGCCAGCTCATGAATTCGATTCCCCTCCCCACGATCCTTGTTGTTGATGACGAACGTCTTAACCGCACCACTTTGGCAGAGTTGCTGCAGGACGACTACAGAGTCATTCTTGCGAAAGATGGTCCAACCGCTCTCGATCGAATTTCCTCAGATAAAATCGATCTCGTTCTACTCGATGCCCAGATGCCGGAGATGGACGGGTATGAGGTGTTGCGCCAAATCAAGTCGGACGAGAAGACAGCGAACATTTCCGTTATTTTCGTAACCGGTCAAACGAACGAAGAAGATGAAGAACGTGGACTCCTCATGGGAGCATCCGACTACATCGGCAAGCCGATCCGCCCGTTGCTTGTGAAAGCTCGCGTGCGGAATCACCTCAAGATGGTTCGTCAGAGAGAAGCACTGGAACAACTCTCGCTACAGGACGGACTGACCGGAATTGCCAATCGGCGAGGATTTGACCAGGCGTTTTCACGAGCATGCCGACAAACCGTTCGTACGTCGGAACCGTTGGGACTCGCTCTGATCGATGTTGACCACTTCAAGAAGTACAACGATCACTACGGGCATGGGGCTGGTGACGAGACCTTACGCAGAGTCGCGCAGACTTTGAATGCATCTGCGCGTCGCCCGTACGATCTCGTTGCCCGCTACGGGGGTGAAGAATTCGTCGTCCTATTTATGGAAGCACACAACTTCAGACAACTCCTGGAGACGGTGCGTAAAAGGATCGAAGACTTGAAGATTCCCCACGCGGCTTCAAGCACAGGTCCGTACGTGACGGTCAGTATTGGTGGAATCGTCGCCTCAGTAGAGTCGGCCAAAGACCCGGCAAAACTCCTCGAACAGAGCGATATTGCCCTGTACCAGGCCAAGCGAAACGGAAGAAATCGGGTTGTCCTTCACGGTCAAAATTAACCCCGAAACTTCCCATTCGTCATGTTGTGAGTGGATCAGTGATCAGACCGCGTCGTGTACTTGGTCTGATCTCCTTTCGATCCAATCTGAATCGTGTAGCTCGATCCGTCCGGTGCGACCGATGCCTTGATGAACTCTCCCTGACACCCATCTGTGGTTCCTTCATTTGCGATGAATGTATTGGGGGCCTGCATTTCAGCGGAAAGACCAATGTTGCGATGAAGCTGATACAGTGCCTTAAATGACGCCGTTTCTCGGATCGTCGCAATGACTCGAGGGTCCCCACCCTTTGTCGGTCCGTTGCACATCACGCAAGTCACCGGGTCGATTGCTTTCACGAACACCGGATTGTTGCTCACTCCCAGACCATGATGAGTCGCCATAAACAGGTCAACTTTTCCAACAGCGTTGTTGGGAGTTACCAACTCCGCTTCAACGTTCCAGGTGAGGTCACCGCAGCACAAAAACCGGAATTCGCCGAACTGGAACAGAACGGTGAGACTGGCTGCATTATCCGAGGTATCTTCTGGCTGCGGAACGTGTTCATCGGCAAATGGGTTGGGTTCGCCGATGTTCGGAACCACTTCCCGGCTTCCCGAAAGCACTTTGACTGTCAGCGGTGTCTTTTCGGACTTCAGCGTGTGAATATCACCAGCAGCGAGCCGTTTGGATTCGTTCTGGGATGCGGCTCTGTAGTTCGCGATCCGTTCATCGAAGCCGTTATCTTCCTGCAGAGCATCGGGAATCCCGCGATCCCAGAAGTTGAGGATCGGGATCATCGCTGCAAGAGCAGCATGGTTTCCATAGTGATCGAGATGCCAATGGGAAACGACAGCGTGGTCAATCTTCTTCAGCCCCGCTTCGTCGCGTAATACTTTCAAAATGCGGTCACGATCTCGCCCCATGTTGTCGGGATACCCGGAGTCGATCAAGATCGACTCCCCATCGGGAGTGACAATCAACGTCGCTGCCCCACCCTCAACATCGATGAAGTAGATATCGAGACGTCCATCATCTGCTCCTGCGGAGACAACAGACTGGTTGGAAATCAATAGCATCAACGCAGTCAGGATTGATAACGCCATTCGGGGCATGCGACATTCTCCTTTTGAAAACCGGAACTACATTCGACCTACTATGAGTTCTCTCACTCAGATTTCCAGCTGACTTCAAAGATTTTCCTCCAAAGCCGACGACGAAGGCAGGCCGACAAGAAAGAGAACTCAATGCCAGTCACTAAGCATGTTTGTTCCCCAGCAAAGCAAAAAACGCGATCGGCCCATCCGGCAGATCGCGTCTCAGTTTGGAATCGGGGTGCCCTCATGGGGCTCGACATGTCAATTAGTAGGTGTACTGCACCTGTTGCGCGCCACGCGCATGAACTCCGCCGTTCGCAGGCTGCTGATAGCCCGGATACTGGTTGTATGTCGTCGGGCTGCCTGGAGCCGGGGTGTGCATTGGGTTCATCCCCGGAACCGGAGTCGGCATTGGCTGCCCCGTCGGGACCTGTAAACTTGGTGATGGTTGGGACGGCGGCGGAACTGGAGCGTTCTGAGAAGGCTGAGGCATCATCTGAGGCGCCCCTTGAAAGTTCTGGTCCGGAATCGTCATTCCATCGAAGTACTGAGGTTGCTTCATCCCCTCTGAGTGCATCATCCCTCCGCTAACGGGTGGGGTTGGCTGGCAACTCGGGCAAGTGTTGTTCACAAAAAACATCCCCCCTGCTCCCGAACTCTCCACTGCACCTGGGTATACAGAATTGCCGCACCCGCATTTGGCAGTGAGTCGCATTGCGCGGCGCTCAGCGAGTGGGGTTCGCGGGCGACCAAGTGGGCCGACATCCACACTCCCGTAGTAAGGACTCTCCCAAGGAAGCTGCGTCGGGCACATCGATTGTCCGCAACCATTCGCGACACATCCCATAGCTGAGGTTGCCAGCATGATCAAAATGCTCAAGTTCAGAATGATGCGAACCATAATCTTCAGTACTCCATTACCGAGTGCACCTGAGTTGGCGCAAGACTTCGCATCTTTCATCGGCGTCAAAATGAAAGGACTTTAGCGATTGTTTCCATTTTTCTAAAAAAACGGATTTAAACTCCCTTGCCGTTGGCAAATTGTTCCCAGACTCCCGACATCCGGGCAAAAGAAAAGCCACTTCCGTACAACGAAAGTGGCTTAATCAATTCAGTGAATTGATGTTACGGACAACCCTTATGGGATCTCTGCAGGAAGTGGATTCAATTGAACCTTGCGGACAAACATCTCCGCTCCCTCGGTCTGAACAAGAATCTTTCCGCTGCTTGGAATCAAATCCTTGGCGCGGTTGACGACAACGCCGTTCAAGACGTAAACGACTGAATCACCAGAGCAATAGCATTCCAGGCGGTTCCATTCCTGACCGGGATTTTCGACGTCGTTGGCACCCCGAATCCCGAGAACATCTTTCCAATCTGGATCACGTCCAAACCAGTTGATGCGACCGCTGGTGAACGTTTCTTCTTCGCCATCTGGACTCCAGACAATTTCTCCATCGCGATCACGAACCACGTTGGCGGTCGCTCGCGCGGGGAGAACGGTGCCATCTGCTTCCAGTCCTGCCAGAACGAGAATGTCTCCGACCCCTCCTTCGATGATCTGGCACTCGATTGAATTCATCCACGGTCCTAACTTATCTCCGGATCGACCAAAGTTTCCATCCGATCCCTGACAGTGAAGGAGAACACCAGAATCTCGCGAGGCTGTTTTGCGAGGTGCGAATGTTTCTGTCCCCCATCGAAATTCGACGACTAGGTGATAGTCAGCGTAGTGGTCGTTCGTGGTTAATCCACCGAATCCATCTCCGGAGATTCGCAGTGTGCCATCTTTCTGAATAGTAAAAACCTGTCGTAGATCTTCTAAACCGGTGTCCTGCATCCAGGTATACCAGTTCGTGAAATCGACTCCGTTGAATAGCTCGATCTGTTTGTCGGGAACGATGACCTTCCCTTTTGCGGCAGGTGCCTCCCCGTAGCTCGTCGAGGCAATTGCAATACTGGACAGTAGGCCGAAGAAAAACTTTGACGCTCGAATCATTGGGAAGGTTTCCGGTGTGTGTTTTTACAAGGAGGGATTGTCAGGCGTTCCTCGAGGAAGCACAGGCAAGTCACCCCATGATTATGCGCGGAGATTCACTTCTCAGAAAGCGTCACGAAGCACAAACAGGAATTTACCCACGATCCACAACTCTCGCTTACGGAATAAGTTAAACAGAATCACCTAAAAAACAATAGACGCCCAAAACCAGTCAATTAATTCGCAGTGACACGAAAAATAACGAAAAGATGACACACTCTCTTTCGGGAGAATCACTAGAATGCTCCCGTACAATTCGACACTGATACGGGATCTCTTCATGTGGAGTATGCAGATTGGCCTCATGCTAGTCATGATCGCCGTCAACGGCCTTTTAGCCGCGTTTGAAATTGCCTTGGCATCGATTTCCGCATCACGCCTGCAACAGCTCTCCACAGCGGGCCGCAGAGGAGCAAAAGCCGCCCTTTCCATGAAAGGGAACATGGAGGGAAGTCTGGCGGTCGTCCAGCTCGGAATCACCCTTGTGGGCTCAATCGCAGGTGCCACTGCAGGTGTCAGTGCTGAGAGCGCTCTCTCGCCAACGTTCCAGGCACTCTTCGGAATTTCAGCGGGTGCGGCGGAAATGCTTGCAGTATTTCTCGTTGTCATCCCCCTGACGGCTGTCATGATCGTCTTCGGTGAATTGATTCCGAAGGTTTACGCATTGCGAAATCCAGAAGCAGTGCTGCTCTCCATGTCCCCCGCTGTGAAGTGGTTCAGCTACGCTGTCTGGCCATTGGTTTGGGTACTTGAGACCGCGGTGAAATTGCTGATGGGACTTCTCGAATCGACGTTCAAGACGAGGAAGCAAGCCGCGGAAACGGAGCAACTCGAAACTGAGCTTCAGGAGTTGCGTGCGAGTGTCGCTATTGCACGAGCGTCACGACTGATTGGAATTCAACAGGAACGAATCATTCTGGGCGCAGCAGAACTCTCTAATCGCCCGATTAGCGAAATCATGCTGCCTGCAGAGTTCATCAGTCTTGTTGACATCGACAGCAGCCCTGGAGACGCGCTCATTGTCGCACACATGGACATGCATACGCGATTTCCAGTCACCGAAACACACGGTGATCCGCAAGGAATCGCCGGGTACGTGATGTTCAAGGACCTCGTCGCCTCACTCCGATTCAATCCGGCCGAGGGATCCATTCGAAGTATCGTCCGGCAGATCAGCCGATACCCGGACACTTTGCCGATCGCACGCGCTCTGGAAAGACTGATCCACGACCGCGCCCATATCGCACTCGTGCAAAAAGCCGGCGGCGAAACTGTCGGAATGATCACGATGGAAGACTTGATCGAAGAACTTGTCGGTGACATCGAAGATGAATACGACAAACTCCCATCACAGCTGGTGAAAACGGGTCAGGGGTGGATCGTCGGAGGAGGATTGCTTCTAACAACTCTCTCGCGTCAAACTGGAATTCCACTCCCCGTCACCGATGCTGATAAAGAGATTCGCACAGTCAATGACTTGATCTCATCCAGTATCCAGGCACCAATCAGCGGATCAGAAGAGCTGAAATTCGATCACATGAAAATCGTCGTGCGCAAAACTCGCCGACACAAAGTGATGGAAGCCTACATCTCAAAGAACGTGTAAAGCAGACTTCAGCCAAGTCGATGTTGAACAGCCGCGATGCCGTTCACAAAACCACGAAATCCAGCGCCACACAACCTTGGCGGCCACACAACCTTGGCGGCCACACAACCTTGGCGGCCACACAACCTTGGCGGCCAGACAGCCTTGGCCGCCGGACTCCGCCAGCAACAAGCGAAGTTGCAGCGATCAAACGGCAATTCCTTTTCGGCGTTCGGTTGCCCGAACCGGTGCGGTCCCAGCAAAGAAATCAACAATTCGTTTATCGAATTCGACTGGAGAAGTAACTCGTTCCATGTTGTGTTTTGCCTGAGGAACGACCCATCGAGACTCTGATTTTTTATTCTTCGTCAGGACACACAGCGAGTCGACAATCGCAGAGGGAACGTGCGTGTCGCGGGACCCCGAGACAAACATCACTCGGCGACCGCGCCAGCGCGGGAGCAGGGATTCCAAACGGACCACGCGGCACCGATTTCTCCACTCAATCATTCGGAACATCAGCCACATCGTCACGCGAACATGCCAAGCAGGGATGTATGACCCTATCGAGCCGAGGCCAAGATTGATGAACTTTCTGGCGTGGTGAAACGCGAGCTTGTCCGCACTGAAGGCGCCCTGCGTCCAGATTTGCTGGACTTCGTTCCTTACGGCTCCTGTAGCGAGTGCTGCACCGGCCCCACGACTGACCCCCATCAATGAGATGGGCAAATTCTCGAATTGCGGTTGAGACTTGATGAAGTCCAACGCTGCATGTACGTCATCAACTTCGTATTGAGTCAGCCAATAATTGGACTGATACCCGGGCATCGAGTCGCTGGGACTCTCGTTACGGAAACTGAACGAAAAGACCGCAAAACCAGCTTTGACCAGCGGTGCGGTGTAGTTGGCGGCAGTTTCAAAACTCCCCCCACTTTCCGGACAAAACACGACCACTCCGCGCGATTGTCCATCTTCCGGCAGATAGATTCCTCCGGCAAGAGTGAGTCCGTCAATCGTTTGAAACCTGACCGGTTCACAAGAAGGAAAATCACTGAGGGGTGGCAGAACTCGAAGTTTCGGTTTCAGTGCAAACCACTTGACCGAGAGCTTTGCGAACGTGAGATGAATCAGGAATTCAGCAAATAGCAGAATTCCCCCCGCTGCGCAGAGGATCTGGAGTGGAAATACCAACGACTCAATTAGACCGGGCATGAAATTCACATGAGCGCACAGAGAAGAAGATCGGGCTCAATCGCAGTGAAAATTACAACGAGAGAGCTCATTCTTCAAAAGCCGAAAAGATCAGGGAACTGTTCTGTCCCCCAAACCCAAAACTGTTCGAAAGAGTCTTCCTGACCCTCGCCGTACGAGAAATGTTTGGAACGTAGTCCAAATCACACTCCGGATCCGGCGTATTGTAATTGATTGTTGGCGGAATTACCCCGTCCTCAATCGCTTTCAAACAGACGATCGCTTCTGCGCTTCCTGCGGCGGCAATCAAATGGCCCATCATGCTTTTAGTACTCGACACTGGTATGCGGTACGCGTGATCTCCAAATGCCTGTTTGATGGCTAAAGTTTCGACTCGATCATTGACGCCAGTACTGGTTCCATGAGCGTTAATATAGTCGATATCCTCAGGTTCGCACCCGGCATCTTTCAATGCCATTTTGATACAAGCGGTTGCACCGCGTCCTTCGGGATGGATATCCGTAATACGGTAAGCATCTGCCGTTGATCCATAACCGATTAATTCTCCATAAATCGGTGCACCACGCTTTTGAGCGTGTTCCAGCTCTTCGAGCAGCAACATCGCTGCCCCTTCGCCCAGAACGAATCCATCTCGATCACGGTCAAATGGCCGCGATGCTCGTGGCGGGTCTTCGTTATATGTAGAAAGCGCCGTCAATAAATTGAATCCCGTCACTCCGAATGGATGAATCATGCTGTGGGCACCACCTGACAACATGATTTCCGCTTCTCCCTGTCGAATGATTTCTGATGCTTCGCCGATCGCCTGACTGGATGCAGCACACGCTGTCAATGAGTTCAGATTTGGACCTTGTGCATTCAGGAGGCCAGCGAGATGCCCCGCCGGCATATTTGGTTCCCGCTCCAACTCTTCGAGCGGATTCATCAGTTGCAATCCCTCTCGGGTAAACCGATCCATGTCGAATTCGCCATGTTCTTGCGCGTTGGCGATCAAACGCATAAACATGAAGAAGTCCTGTTGTCCCTCTCCCGCCCCTAGATAGATCCCGAAACGTGATGGATCAAATTGATCGTCCTTCAACCGGGAACTTCTCATTGCCTGGACGGCAGCACCAATCGAGAACCTGATATGTCTTCCCGCAAATTCGAATCGCTCTAAACGGTCGACATAATCACCCAGCTGAAAATTTTTCACTTCCGCTGCGAATTTGGTTGGAAACCCTGACGCGTCGAAATGAGTGATGTAATCGATACCGCTTTTGCCCGATATCAACGATTTCCACATGGCGTCTACACTGTTCCCGACAGGGGTCACGCAGCCAATGCCTGTGACGACAACGCGCCTTCTCATTCCATTATCCCGCATACGTGACGGAACAGATCAACCGGTACGGTCGTCTGAATCCAGACTCGAACTCACAACTTGGAGGGAACTCCACTTGCGTCAGTGCAAGTCGTTGTGAACGTCACCGACTCAATACACCAATTCATTATAAGCACCATTGACCCGCAAGCCACTCACCGCAACGAACGCATCCACAATCACAGATGCTTGCTGGGTCGTTCAATCGGTTTTCATCGCCGTGGGACTGTTCTCTTTTCGCAACATTTCAGCAACCGTCAAACGATCTGCAAAATTGGTAAGTAAGCGAATCGGGATTCTGTCAAAGTCAAGGAATTTCACGAGAGAATCGGTTCTTAGGTCGCATGATGACCTAAGTTAGTGCAGGAGAAGATGCGCCAACTCGCTTGCATTCCCAATGCTGGTTCGTGTGGAACCAAATGAAATAACGAGGCTGACGTGATCGAGCGTAAGTCTGGAATTGGTCAAATTCAGCAAGACCAACTGAATTGAATTCCAACTGAAGGAAAAAGTGGAGATGAAATTCACGGGCAACAACGACGTGTCAACGACCCCCTCTGTTTCTGCAGACAACCGGGTTGAACGCAACTCTGCTTCACCGCTCCTTCCAGAAGCGATGAAAATCGCGCCTGTCAGCAACTTACAAGATGCAGTTGATTTCGCAGAGCCACAACAGTTTCCTGACCTCTGGTGGCTGACAATCCTGAACAACAAAGAAACCCGAAATAACATTACCTCTCTGCCGGCGAGTACAAGGTTCTTCAAACGACTGATCGACATCGTCGTTTCAGCGACAATGCTGGTGGTCCTTTCGCCACTCATGCTGCTTGTGGCATTGCTTGTAAAAATCACCTCCCCCGGTCCCGTCATCTTCCGACAGACACGGGTCGGACTGAACCTGAGGACACCGGGTCCGGATCGGCGACAGATTCAAGCTGACGCAGGCCCCGATGGAATCGATCGCCGGATCCCCAACAGCGATCGCCGTGTTGAGTTCAGCTACGGTCGCCACTTCATTCTCTACAAATTCCGTACGATGCGGACCGATGCAGAAAAGAATGGCGCTCAATTCGCGGTTAAAGGGGACAGCCGCATCACGCCGATCGGTCGATTTCTGAGAAAAACCCGTCTGGATGAACTCCCACAACTTTGGAATGTTCTCAAAGGGGAAATGTCCCTCGTGGGGCCTCGCCCAGAACGTCCTGAGTTCATTAAAGGCCTCAGCGATGAAATCCCCTCTTATGTGGATCGTCTCGGCCTGAAGCCAGGACTGACCGGAGTGGCACAGATCCTGAACGGATACGACAACGAGATCGAGAGCTTTCGCCGAAAGGTCGCCTTCGACTTGCATTATCTCCAAAATTGCAGCCCGACGAACGACTTGAAGATTCTGGTTCGAACAGTCGGCGTCGTGGCGACCGGCAGCGGCGCACTTTAGTCAGCCACCATTCAGTAACTTTTTTGATATGGCTGGCAGCGCCCCGTCGACGAATGAGAAGACGCGGGCTGCGCCATTCGGTTTCAGAAGTTGTTCCGAGCCGAGACCACTTGTTGCGACCACGTCAGTCCGTCGGCACTCCGCGATTTGCCCAAGAACAGGCATTCCTGACGGCGACTTCAGGCAAGACGGCGGTGAGGTCGAGCGTCCTTCCCCCGTTCAGCCCGCAGCAGTCTCTCCCGTCGTAGCTCCTCATATCTCAGCGGGTTTCCGTCACATCGTGCGGAAAATGTATCGAGCCATCACCTCACCTCGATGCCCCACCGGCTTGCTGATTCATTCCCTCCCCAATGAGATGCGACGAATTCTGCGATTCCGCCTAGCGGCCCTGCCCGATCCACAACTCCAGACAAAACCTGTCCACTTGGTGAGAAATGCTCGCCTCCTTCCCAGAGACTTATTTACAATAAGTGGAAGGAGTTACGTGATCTACGAGTGAATAGGCAAATATCATTTCGAGAAAATTAGAGAGATTCCCGAAATCTTTGCCCGATTTGCAGCGAGACCGGAAACTGTGACTGGCGAAATGGCAATCGATTCCACCTCAACACTTCAGAAAAACCAGACAGCCTCCGGCCAGTATGACTGGCTGGCAGGGTTGAGGGAGAACGAACCGTGGTTACGGCGCGTCATTTACAATCGCGTTGGTGACCGAGATGTCGTTGACGACGTGATGCAGGAGATCAGTCTTGCCATCACTCGACCTGAGATTCGCCCGAAAGAGAGTCAACGACTCAGTTCCTGGCTCTATCAGGTCGCTGTACGTCAGGCCTATCTGTACCGTCGCAAGATGGGGCGTCAACGTCGCCACTTCGCGCCGGCTTCAAATGCGTCTGTGGACTCCGCTATTGGTCATGAGGTCGATCCGATCCACTGGCTGATGGGACGCGAGCATCAACAGGGGATTCGCGAAGCCTTAAAAGGATTGAGCGAAACTGACCGAGAGATCCTGATGCTCAAATACGGAGAGAATTGGACATACCAGCAACTGGCGGATCGACTGGGAGTAACTGTTCACACGATTGAACACCGATTACTTCGGTCGAAAAAGAAATTACGCCAGCTTCTGAAGAGTGCACATGTGGAAGAAGTCACATGAAATACATGATCGATGAAATCCTGTTACAGCGATGCGTTGACGGTGAACTCACCGAACAAGAACGCGCTGAATTATTGCGAGCGTTGCAGTCTCAGGGAACACTTGAAAACTGGAAGGCGTTGGCGTTGTCATTTGTGGAACATCAAGTCTTCTCAAAGGTGTTCAGCGATGGCTCAGCCTTCGAACAGAGTATTTCCTTTCAACTGACTTCACCGAACCAAGTTGCTACGCCAACTGCACCGGGTGTCCAAACCCAGTGGTTCCACCGTCGATTGCGTCCTTGGGTGTCGATTGCTGCGTCTCTCCTATTAGGGCTTGGAGTTGGTTATGTGAGCAACGCCGTTCTGAAGGATGGCGACAATTTGTCGATGCCTGTGGCATCTCATGAGTCCAATCCAGCACCGCCACCAAATTCTGCAAATGGGTTCGCTGCTGCAGTGGCTCCGAATCGTTACGTACCGATCTCAACTGCTCATATTTCCACCGCTGGAAATGAGAAGTCTGAATCCGTATCGGTTCCTCTTTTCTCCGTCGCTGACTGGAACGCCATGAACCAGGAACGCGATGTAATGGAACTTCCAGACGATGTTCACAGGGTCGCCAAGGAACGAGGGCTCAGATTGCATCGCTCCCCTCAATGGCATCGCTCGCGTTTGAGCGATGGTCGTGAAGTCTGGGTTCCGGTGGAGACAATCAAGGTGAGTCGAGAAATTCAATAGTCCGCAACAGCGACTCTCCAGGCTCTCAAATAAATGAATGTGAGTTTGCGGGGATGCTGCGCGCAGTGATCTATCAAAATATCAGTCAAGTTAACCGGGCACCGATATTTACCTTTAGGAGTGAGAAATGATGAAACGGATGAAGTCAGCATTGTGTCTGGGCATTTTCTCCGCAGCCTGCGGAGTTCCAACATTCGCCTTTGCGGATGACAAGCCTGCCGGTGAAGTAAAATCCACCGTTCAGATCAAGATCGTCCAACAGGAGGAAGGAAAAGAGCCAATCGTCAAGACTTACGATTTCTCTAACGGCGACATCCCGGAAGAAGCGTTGAATTCTCTGCCGCCAGAGATTCGGGAGCATCTCTTAAAAGGAAAGGCATTGGAGAAGGCGCTGATCAACGCCCGGCCCGAAATTTCCGGGGTCGAAATCGATGTCAATGAGGTAAATGATCTCGCAAGCATTCCCGAGGAAATTCGAAATTTGCTGCGACCGAAAGCTGGCGATCTGAAGGTGCAAGCGGCGGAAGAGCAATATGTCATCGGAGTGAGCCTCGATCGAATTCCCTCTGGAATTCACAAGTTGATTGGCATTCCTGAAAACTGCGGTGCGATTGTTGTGGACCTTGTTGAGGATGGTGCCGCGAAGGCCGCTGGCGTGCAGATCGCAGATATTGTTCTCAAGGTCAACGAGACTCCAGTCGAATCCGTTCAGGACGTTGGACGGTTAATCCAGAAGACTGGCGGAACGGCTGTCACCCTGCACATCCAACGCGAAAAAGAGCAAAAAGAAATCACCGTGACGCCTCAGCTGATGAAGGTCGATCAGGGAGACATCATGCACTCAATCGTGTGGGAAAATGCCGCGCAATCACCAGTTGAAGAAATGGCGATTCCGGCCGAAATGAAGGAAGCGCTGAAGAAGGCCATGAAAGGGAGCATTCAATTTCAGCGAGTTGGACCAGGTGTGGTTGTTGAGTCGAAGTCAGAATCTGAACTATCTCAGCTTCTGAATCGCCTGAAATCCATCGAAGAATCAATTCAGAAGCTCGAAGGCGATGTCAAAGAGTTGAAGAAGTAGGCGGATCGAGGGAATCGCCCTCGGAGTTTTCCCGGGATCTTTCCGCTAGCGATTGTCTGTCACTGGAAACTTACGAAGAAAACGCCGAAACTCGCGTTCACTTCGGAGTAGACTGAGTGATCGCTCTTGCCCTCGGGCAAGGGAGGAAAGTCCGGGCTCCACAGGACATGGTGGTGGATAACGTCCACCGTCCGCGAGGATAGGGAAAGTGCCACAGAAAACAAACCGCCGATGGTTCATTTCCACATGTGCTTGCGCATGAAGATGAACTCAGGTAAGGGTGAAAAGGTGCGGTAAGAGCGCACCGCGAAACTGGTGACAGTTTTGGCAGGGTAAACCCCACCAGGAGCAAGACCAAGCAGGGAGAATCTCGCAAGAGAACGAAGCGGTTCGTTTCGTCTGACTTCCGGGTCGGTCGCGTCGAGGCGTCGAAGCAATTCGCGTCCCAGAGAAATGATCACTCTCGACAGAACCCGGCTTACAGGTCCACTTCGAAGTTTTTCATTGAGTCGTTAACTAATCAGCCCGGCCACCCCTCAACAAGGGCGACCGGGCTGATTTCATTTGATTAACTGAACTCAACAACGGCGTTACGCTGCGGTTGTCGTTCCCAGACCTGCGTGGGCGGATTCTTTTTTCCCGGATTGAGCGAGTTTCTTAAGCGCGTCCCAATCAGCGATTGCTTCGCCGCCGGTTGCCTTGTACTGGGTTCCCCACTGCTGAAGCAGCTCCAGTGCCGCCAGATCCAGCGAAGCCAGCTGAGATGTCTCCAAAACAACCGCTTCTTGTGGCGGAAGCTTCTCAAGAGTCTGTGCCAGCTTCGGAATTCGAAGGAAACTCGCATGGCCAGTCAGGTGGACAGTGCTGCGTTTGCTCGACTCATTCCGGTCAACACGAACCGAAATTGGAGTCAGATTGACTGCCATCTTCAGCACAGAGAGAGCCAAACCGGTCAGCACCCCCAGCAGCAGATCTTCGAAGACGATCATCAATACTGTTGCCAGCCAGATTCCGACCTCGCTCCAACCGAACTTCGCCAGGTGTTTCACTTCTTTGAAGTTCACCAGTTTGAAGCCTGTGTACACGAGAATTGCCGCCAGCGCCGACGTTGGAATCATT
This sequence comes from Planctomicrobium mucosum, assembly GCF_051466335.1. NCBI lineage: Bacteria > Pseudomonadati > Planctomycetota > Planctomycetia > Planctomycetales > Planctomycetaceae > Planctomicrobium > Planctomicrobium mucosum. The sequence goes on from NZ_CP195793.1 coordinate 3,490,555, forward strand.
CGCAACAAACTAGCGAAGAAGACCACAAAGACCAGAATCCAAGCACCATGAAGGATCGCAGAGAGACGTGTGGTGCCACCGGCCTGCACGTTAGCAGAACTGCGGACAATAACCCCTGTCATGGGGAGCGCTCCCATGAAACCACACAACATGTTACCAACACCTTGCGACATCAGTTCCTTGTTGTAGTTGGTACGAGGTCCTGTCTGCAGTGAGTCGACAGCCGTCGCACAGAGCAGTGTTTCAGCACTGGCGATGACAGCGATCACGGTGGCAGATACCAAAATTCCTGACCAGTTGATCCCTTCAAAACTGGATAATTTCAGGAAGTGAATGTCTTTAACGATGTCCGTTGGAATCTCAACGTACAACACAGGGAGCTGCCAGATCGCAGCAACACTCGTGGCAGCTACAACTCCAATCAGAGCTGCTGGCATGAGTTTGAGAGGTCCAAACGTCAGTTTGGTCCATAGGACGAGCAAAAGGATCGTCATAACGCCGATCGCTGCAGCGAACTCGTTGTTCTTGTAAGCGGATTGCAGTTTGGTGATTGACTTGGCTGCAACTTCCCCAGCCGGTGGTGCAAGATCTCCTCGATCCTGTTCCAGCGAATTGATCACGACAGCCAGATTTTCTTTTGCTTCATTTGCGAGCGAATCAGCTTTTTGCTGTCGCTCTGGCTGATGAGAAAGAACTTCGTGTCCACGAGCCTGAATCGCTACCAATGCATCGATGATCGCCTGTTGTCGAGGTGCCAGCTCTGCCAGCTTCAACTCGTGGTCCGGCTCGAGTTTCTCGTAGTGATTCGGAATGTGTTCCGTCACTTCTTCATTCAATGAAATCTGCTGTCTGTGTAACTCACCGAGTTCCTTCAGGATCGACTGAATCTCACCGCGAATATCCTTTTCCGGAAGAGTCGGGGTGTGAACCAGGCTCTGAACTGCTTCCGGAATGGTGAACAGGTTTTTGTAACCCTTGCTGGCTGGAGTCCGGTCAAGCATTACGTGGAATTGGCTGGCGAAAATGAGAACGCCGATACCTGCCAACATTCCGTGAACCACTGCCGGTGACACTGCGCGAAACCATTGTCCGATTCGGGCAGCCCCCGCGATGAGCTGAATCAAACCTGCAATCAGAACGATCACGCCGAGCATCTTCAGTCCGTGTGTTTGAATCGCTTCATACACAATGACTGTCAGGCCCGCCGCAGGTCCACTGACCTGCAATGGGCAACCAGCGAGAGAGCCGACAACCAGACCTGCAATGATCCCTGAAATGAGACCAGCCGCAATCGGTGCCCCGGAAGCAATGGCAATTCCCATGCACAATGGAAGTGCAACGAGGAAAACGACAATTGACGCTCCGAAGTCCCGTGCGTAATTCGGTTGATGCGTTGGAGGAGTGCTTCCTCCCTGATCCGGATGAACTCGTTGATCGCTGGCCATTTAAAAAGTTCCTGGGAACACCGAACCCAATTGAAGTCCTCTGCTGACATGACGACAGCAACGGATTGAAATCGAGTTCGAGAGTGAAAAGATGTTTTAAATTGAACACGACAATTGCGACACTGCCACAGAAGCGGAGCAACCCATCCAGAGTTTTCGTTCTCGATGAGTTGCTGCTTCGGGTTGTGCCCAAACGTGGAGCGCACACTCAGGGCTTTCAGACGACTCGCAGGTTCAACAACACTATTGAACCCTCTGTCGATCAATACCGGAAGCCCGAACGCTGAAGAACGCTTCACCACGTCTCTCGCAGAGTTGACGGTGATTACACCGCCGCGAGCATGGTTCTCTCTGGAGCCGAATTGAGGTTCAGGCTAACGAATCGCTGTTCATCTTCATTGAACTCAAAAATCTCACCCGACTCGATGGTGTATACCCAGCCGTGCAGACGGACTTTACCCGACTTCACCGCAGCAGCAACCGATGGATGAGTCATCAGATGGTTCATCTGAACGAGAACGTTCTGCTCAATGGTCAGGCGAACCTTCTCTTTGTGATCATCGAGATCACCATGCAGTTCTTCAACGACGCGACGTGTTGCTTCGGCGTGCTGGAGATACGACTTCACCGAAGGGAATTTCTCGAGAGATGCAGGGTTAAGAAGTCCGTGCATCGCTCCGCAATGCGAATGTCCACAGATGATGATATCAGGGATATTCAGAACACCGACGGCGTATTCGATTGTCGCCGCCTCTCCCCCTTGTACAGCACCATACGGAGGAACAATGTTGCCTGCTGTTCGAAGGACAAACAGATCGCCCAGATCTGACTGAGTCATCATCGTCGGACAGATTCGGGAATCTGAGCAGGTGATGAGGAGAACGGGCGGCTTCTGACCTTTCGACAGTTGCTTAAAGACCGCTTCTTTTTCAGCAACGACATTGGATTGAAACTGACGAATTCCGGCGAGAATTTTTTCCATGATCGTGATCTTCCTGAACGATGAGATGTTTCGTAGCGAAAGGCTCAACAGTCATCTACGGACCGTGAGCGCAAGCAATCCCTCAACGCATTAAGCGGTGCGAATCGAGAAAAGTCGTCGCGTGAAACAATCAGCAAACCATGGGAGCGAGCATCATGTTTGCCCAGCGGTGCCCAGGGAGTTCATGACCAGAACGTGTCAAAAGAGCGCGTCGTACACGAGCATCCCGCGGACAACACTGAATGGATGATTGCAACCCACCGAGTGGGTGGTCGAGAGCTTCTCGACGAGAGTAATCGATTGTCCGATTAAGAAACCCGACGTGTTCAACGAGCCCGTTACTTGGTCCACCGTTCTGGCCGGAACTGTCTGCAAGATGCTCAGACATGCGCACTGTTGGAGCAGCAAATGAGGCAAAAAGAAGTGCTATCCCGAGCACAACTCTTGCAACAAATGATGTCAGTGCGGATTGCATGAAAGGCTAAATCTTGAAAGGGTGAATCCATCCGGGATCGTTGGGGCGATCAGCGAAGTTCGCGCCGAACACTGTCATGTTATCGTTATATTTGGGTACCGACAAGCGGAATTTACATGAAAAATGCATGAATTCATGCTCTCATTTTCACTTACCGCAGCAAACAAGACCGGCTTCCATCCACGGATTTACGTTCGTTTAATGTTGGTCGTTCCATCGATTGAAACGATCAGGCAATTGTTGCTGCCATCAAGGATTGCGTTCAGCGCCTGCCCGATTTCCGCGAAGGAAATCAGTTCAGTCCGAACACCAGTCACGCCCTCTGTTTCACTCAAAGGAGCCGTGAGCAGAAGGGTGGCGACGCGAATTCGTTTTGCGCATAAAAAACAACGCAGCCGAACATCGACTGCGTTGTGCTCTGATCTGGAAAACGAGCCTATTTCAACTCGAGTTTCATTGTAGTGGAACTCGGTGAAACACTGACTTTCAAAGGAGATCTCCCAGACTTTGTATAGATATCAGGGATCTTCATCTTACTTTTGGGTGCAGAGGCAGCCAGGTGTGGTGGCGGAGCCTTAGGGCCACGAACCTCGACGACGTAATCACCGACTTGGACCGGATTCTCGAATTTGAACGCGCCGTCAACGATCTCGGCGCTGGCACCTGTCCCGTTCACCTCGTCAACAAGAACAACGACTCCGAGGTCGATTGGCTTGCCGTTGAGTGTAATTTCCCCTTGAACATCTTTGACTGTGGGGCGAGCAGCGCCCCCTCCTCCTCCGCATCCACAAGCGGCGATTGCCAATGTGAACAGAAGAGAAGTGGTTGCAGACTTCAAAATCGATCGTGTAGCAGAAATAAGTCTCATGAATGGACCACCTAATAAACAGACGAGAATGACAGGAGAGGACATCCGGAAGCTCAAAATGGCTGAGCCTGAAATTCCCAGACTCACTCCATACTCAACAATGGGTTGCGTCTAAAAATGCGTCCCTCGGTGATACCCGGTACAAATCGCTGTCGCTCCCTAGAACTCGCCGACGACGACTCCGTCATCCGATGAGCAAATCGACCGGAGAGTTGCCATGCTCATATTCTGAGACAGGAATCGAACGGAACCATCGCCAAGAAGTCCGTGAATTCCGCCAACGTGGTACGAATTGATGATCGTGTTGTTTTCGTATGGTTCAGTTGCTCCGCCAAGACTGATCTCGTTGGAGTTAATCTGCCATCGTACGGTGGTCAACCCCGTGTAGTAGTAGTTATCTCCCGAGTTTGTGATGTCGCGAACTGGGTAGCGGGCGAGTTGGCCTGTCCATCCTCCTCCGTAGTTCGCTGCAATCACCTTCACACCAACCCGCCCTGACTGCTCAGCGACGACCAGCGTGTTGGAAGTTCCATCTGTCGCGTCTCTCATTCTCTTGATAATCGCAGGAGCGAGAAGTCCCGACTGACAGGCCACTCCTCGCAGAGTTGTTTTGCAGGCATCGTTGCGGAGAGCGGGGTCTTCGTAGGCACCTGCAACACCAACGTAATGGTGCATTTGCGTTCGATTTGGAGATTCGTTGAGCGTGCTGTCGGCGTTAATGAGCGGATCGATTGAGCTGGATGGGCAGACGAATACCGGCACGACGTAGTTTGCCAGCACTTCATTCCCACCGCTCAGCGGCCCTTCAGGGCTTGCACTGAATCCGGCTCCATTGAAGTTCAGCTTGTTAAAGACAGCGGACTGTTCGAGACCTGGAAGAATGGAAGTACGCCAGTTTGTGCCGGTGAGGTTTTCAGCGACAACTGAACCTGCACGAGATCCAATCGGGAAGCTGTTCGCGGTGTCGTGGTAATTATGAAGAGCGAGCCCGATCTGTTTGAGATTGTTCTTGCATTGAGACCGGCGAGCAGCCTCTCGGGCCTGTTGAACGGCTGGCAGCAGGAGAGCAATCAAAACGGCAATGATTGCAATCACGACGAGTAGTTCGATGAGGGTAAAACCGCGCCGAGAAGAACCTCGGGAAGAGCCAATGGCGTGAAAACCACATTTACCATAAGTCATGACCTGTCCTTTTGTTGAGTATTTTTGAAGCCAAGAAAACCTTCAAAAAGCAGAACATCTTCGTGCGATACGTGAGTCAACATGGGAAGACTCAAGCCAGTTGATTGGCGACTGGAGTCTTCTTGTGCAGTGGCCTGCTGACGGAGGTCTGATATGTGCGAAACGATGCTGTTCGCCACCGGGGATATCATAAAGTTGACAATCTTGAATCTATTGATGACAAATTTGCATGTCAATGCACTTACATGACGAATTGGAGAATTGACTACTCGAAATTTGCCAAAACAGTTCAGTACGTTTCACTCTCAAGCTTGACTCGAAATACGCAAACATCTGCCCGTTTTTTGCTCATATAAGTGAATTTAAACACACTCATCACCCGTCAAACATCCACAAATCAAGACGCAAACATGTGACTATAACTGCAATTTATGGCCCATTTTATTGCGCACGAAACAGGCAGTGAATTCATCACTCTTGATGTATTCGTTTCGAACCACAAGCAGCCCAATGCAGCGACGCATTTCCCATCGCCAAGGGAGTCAAAAGCGAGACGTAATGACAGTTTGCAATCCCTGTGATTCAATTTCCCGCACGGAAGATGCAGTCTGTCGCGAAATCAGTCACAATGCTGTGGATTTGTGAGTCACGCGAGTCGGACACTTAACCACGTCCTCGACGACGCTGAAGTGTTCGGGTGGCATTTGGTCAATTGGGAGCAGTAACGATGGCATCTGTGTTAGTTACCGGCGGAGCTGGTTTTCTGGGAAGTCATCTGTGCGAACGACTCCTGAATGACGGCCATGACGTCATCTGCGTCGATAACTTTTTTTCTGGTCGCAAGGAGAACATTCGTCACCTCCAAGGGAACTCCCACTTCGAAGTGATCCGGCACGATATTGTGTATCCGCTCGTTGTCGAAGCCGACCTCATCTACAATCTCGCCTGCCCTGCCTCCCCTGTTGCGTACCAGCACAACCCGATCAAGACAATCAAGACGTCGACAGTCGGAATGGTCAACATGCTGGGTTTGGCGAAACGGTGTCGCGCCCGCATCCTTCATACATCGACTTCAGAGGTGTACGGGGATCCGGAAGTTCATCCGCAGCCCGAAAGCTACTGGGGGCACGTCAATCCGCTCGGCCCTCGCAGTTGCTACGACGAAGGGAAACGTGTCGCTGAGTCGCTCTGCATGAACTACCACCTCGCTCACGCAGTCGATGTTCGCATCGTGCGGATCTTCAACACCTACGGACCGAGAATGGACCCCAATGATGGTCGTGTAGTGTCCAACTTTCTGATGCAGGCATTGCGCGGGGAAGATCTGACCATCTACGGTGATGGGGAACAAACCCGCTCGTTCTGCTACGTGGATGATCTCATCGAAGGCTTCATTCGTATGATGGAACAGGACGACGAAGTCGGCCCGGTGAATCTTGGAAACCCAGTCGAAAACACAATGATCGAACTAGCTGAGGCTGTTATAGAAGTCACGAATGCCAAGTCAAAGCTCATTCGACGCCCCCTTCCCGCGGATGACCCCAAAAGGCGATGTCCGGACATCACGAAGGCGCGTACAATCTTAAACTGGGAACCTCAGGTTGCGTTGAAAGAGGGACTGCAGCGGACAGCTGACTACTATCGTGATACGCAGTTCGGTCGCTAATCGGAATCCCGTTGGAGCATGGCGTTCTGGCGCTGTAAATCTTCGTGCTGGAACGTCCAGTTGCTCCTGATGGCAGTCGCTGCCTCCGAAAATCGGGGGCGGTCCGTATTTAAGCGTCATTCTGATCGATGGGATTGCTATGTGTGGGATCGTCGGTTACCTCGGCCAGGCAGACGCAGTACCAATTCTCTTAAACGGCCTGAAGCAGGTCGAGTATCGAGGTTACGATTCCGCTGGCCTGACTGTTTGGCAGGACCAGGAACTCAACACGATACGGACTGTCGGGCAGGTTTCCGTGCTCGAAAACGAGGTCAAGAGTCTTCGCCCGAAAGGGACTGTCGGGATCGCACATACCCGGTGGGCAACCCACGGAAAGCCGTCTGTTGAAAACGCCCATCCACAGCGAGATCAGCGCCACCGGATTGCTGTCGTTCATAACGGTGTCATTGAAAATCAGGCAGCGATCCGCCAACTGCTCGTTGAACAAGGGGTCAAATTTTCAAGCGAGACTGACACCGAAGTCCTCGCCCAATTGATTGGACAGGATTATTCCAAGTCCGGTGATTTTGAGGCGAGTGTCCGATCGGCACTGCAGCGAATCGAAGGGACATTTGGTGTGGCAGTGATGTGCGTTGACGCGCCACGCACAATCATTGTCGCCCGGAATGGAAGTCCACTGATTGTGGGTGTCGTCAAGAACGGGGAGTATCTCGTCGCTTCAGATCCAGCTGTTCTCGCTGGACGTGCTTCTCAGGCTATCTTCCTGAAAGATGGTGAGATGGGAGTGCTCACGGACAATGGGATCGCCATGACGACGATTCATTCCATTCCGGTGACGCCGCAAATGGAAACGATTGACCAGCAGCTGGAACGAATTGAACTGGGAGAGTTCCCACATTTCATGCTGAAGGAAATTCATGACCAGCCAGTCAGCGTAAAAACAGCCATGCTGGGACGAATTGATTCCCGAAAGCCATCCGTCATTTTGGGAGGCCTCGCTTCGCTGGAACGGCAGCTCAGTCAGGTGAAACGTGTTTTGCTGTTCGGATGCGGGAGTGCCTGGCATGCCGGCCTGATCGGTGAGTACCTGATTGAAGAGCTTGCGGGTTTGCCGACAGACGTGCAATATTCCAGCGAACTCCGTTACCGGAACCCCATCATCGAAGAGGGGACTCTGGCAATCGCCATTTCTCAATCAGGTGAGACGGCGGACACACTCGCTGCATTACATGAGGTTCGCACACGTGGCGCTCTGACGCTCGGGATCGTGAATTCCGTCGGATCTTCAATCGCTCGCGAGACGGACGGTGGAGTCTATCTGCATGTTGGGCCTGAAATCGGAGTCGCGAGCACCAAGGCATTTCTTGGACAGATTACGGTACTGGCCATGGTCGCTGCCTACCTTGGGCGTCGCAAACACTTGTCGATGGATGCACTCTCGGCCTATCTGTCAGCGATGGAAGCGATTCCTGATCAGATCTCTGAAATACTTCTGCAAGAGGATCAGATTCGGCAGATCGCACTCCGCTTTGCCGACCGTCAAAATTGGCTTTATCTCGGACGCGGGATCAACTATCCGACTGCCCTTGAAGGGGCCCTAAAGCTGAAGGAAGTGAGTTACATTCACGCAGAGGGCCTTCCTGCAGCAGAGATGAAACATGGTCCTATCGCGATGATCGATGAACAAATGCCGGTCGTCGTCATCGCGACGCAGGACGTCACCTATCAGAAAATCCTGTCGAACATTCAGGAAGTACGCAGCCGTGGGGGGGAGGTAATCGCCGTCGTCAATCAATGTGATCCTGAACTTCGGCGATTGGCAAAAGAGGTCATCGAGGTGCCAAAGACGATCCCCCTGCTCTCCCCGATGCTTTCTTCAATCCCGTTGCAATTGCTGGCCTACCACGCAGCGCTCGCACGCGGGCTCAACGTCGATAAACCGAGAAATCTCGCAAAAAGTGTCACTGTCGAATAGCCATGCAAGAGAGCACAACTTCCTCGGTCGAAATAGCATTCACTGCCTTCACCGAAGAATCAGTGACAAATTCAGTTGGCCGATCCGTTCCCGGTTCTCTGATACGACGACATCAGTTTTTGCTGCAAGCTGGGAGGAACCATCTCATAGCGTTCAAATTCCATCGTGAAAGATCCCTGCCCGCCGCTTAACGACGGCAGCGTTCGTGCATAGCTCAACATTTCTGCGAGTGGGACGATGCACCGGACCATCGTGTAGCCGCCAGGGACATCTTCCATCCCCTGCAGATGCCCTCTGCGCGAGTTCAGGTCGCTGGTGATGTCGCCGATGTTCGATGTGGGAACTGTAATTTCCACCTGCATGACTGGCTCAAGCAAGGTGGGCTGCGCCTGATGGAAGAGCTCCTTGAGACACTGGGAACCGGCAGTCCGAAACGCTGCTTCGTTGCTATCGACCGGGTGGTCTTTCCCGTAGAACAACTCGACGACCAGATCCTGAACTTGGCATCCCGCCATAATTCCTTGGAACATTCGGTCTTTGACACCGTTTTCCACAGCCGGGATGAACTGATTCGGAACCGTTCCACCATTGACTCGATCGATAAAACCGAAGTTTAAGGAGGGATCGTAGTGATAGCTCCGCAGGCCTTCGAAGTTTTCTCTCACAAAGTACGAAGCAGGATCAATGCCTGGCGGGCAGGGAGAAATCCTGAGATGAACTTCTGCGAATTGCCCGGAACCGCCTGACTGCTTCTTATGCCGATACGCCCCCTCGGCAGTCCCATTGACCGTTTCACGATAGGGAATTCGTGGCGGGTGTGTATTCACCTCAACCTTATCCCGATGCTGAAGACGATTCTGCACCATCTTCAGGTGCAACTCGCTCATCCCTTCGATCACCATTTCATGTGTCTGCTCTTCACGATGAACCTTGAAAGTCGGATCTTCTTCTTCAATCTTGTGCAGGGCCGCTGAGATCTTTGCCTGATCAGCACGACTTTTCGGCTCGACGGCCAGTCCGATCATTGGCCGTGGGAACAAGATGGGAGGCAGCGTCAGTTCATCCGATCCATCCGAAATCACGTCGCCGGTTTGCAGATCGTCAACGCGGGTCACTGCGACCACATTCCCCGCAATCGCTTCATCAATTCCATCATGTTGGCCCCCTTGGACATCGACGAGTTGGTGAATCCGGACGCTACGGTCGGTTCCCACGAGATGCACTTGCGATTCCTTTTTGAGCGTGCCGGAGTAAATTCGCAGGTAGCTGATTTTTGAAACAAACGGATCGATTCTTGTCTTGATCACCTGAGCGACGAGTGGTCCATGTGAATCTGGTCGGAGTGAAACTTCATGACCGTTCTCGAGAACATGGCGAGGAAGCTGTACGGGCGAAGGTGCGTACAGGGCCAGCGCATCCATGAGTTCGTTGACACCGATATCAGACTTCACAGTCGTACAGAACACTGGAATGAGCGTCCCATTCACGATCGCGTTACGAATCGCTTGATCCAGTTCAACTCCAGAAATCACTTCTCCATTAAAATACCGTTCCATCAAGGCGGAATCGGACTCAACAGCAGCCTCAATCAGCCGGCGATTTGCTTCGCTGACATTCAGCGCAGCGTCCTCTGGGAGACTTTCAGGCAGATGAACCGTGTTCACGACACCGTGAATTCCAGCTCCGGTCCCAAGCGGAACCGTCACAGGGACACATGCTGACCCGAATTGGTTGCGAATGAGGTTCATCAAGACTGGCAGGTCGACGTTTTCGCTGTCGCACTTGTTCAGCACAATGAAACGTGCGAGTCCCTGATTTCCAGCATGTTGAAACGATTTTCGGGTGTTTGCTTCGATGCCGTGGGGAGCATTGATCGTGATAATCACCGTTTCAGCAGCACGGTAGGCTCCAATGACCTGCCCCACAAAATCCGGCATTCCTGGGGCATCGATCAGGTTGATTCGAGCCCCCTGATGCTCGAAATGGCAAACGTGAGAGGTCACAGAATGTCGAAGCTGTTTCTCGTCCTGATCTGTGTCGAGGAGGCTGGTTCCCTGATCGATCGATCCCATTCTGCGGCTCGCTCCGGATTTGTAGAGCATCAACTCAGCTAATGACGTTTTCCCAGTTGAACCATGACCAACCAGAACAACATTGCGAAACTCATCAACAGGGTGAGAGATCATCGTTCGCTCCAGAGTTGCTATGTGAGAAAATCGATTGTTCGCAGATCGCGAGTGGAAATTCAGCGAAGCGTCGATCACAGGTCCACCGACTCCGGCGACCTGAATCAACAGATTCGAGAGATGAGATCTTGGGATTCAGGGATATCATCAAGCACGAAGAGATCAGTGCGGCGCAGACGAGATATGAGAGGTTTAGGATCAGAAAGGGCCGCCATTGTGTTTTGACACCTCTCGCGTCAAAACCGGCGGCAGCGTGGCTGCCGGTAGAAGAATCTCCAATTTCAGCAGTGATGAGATTCACACTTACGCCTCGACTGGAACCGAAAAATTCCAAGAAGCATCGTCAACTGCAATCTCTCACATTCACGGCAGCGCGTCGAGAAGAAATCAACTGTCACTGATCAGAATGTTTCTATTTGTCATGAGGGTTTGCGTTGGGCAGCGACCCGTACTTGAGTTCTGTTAAGCGAATTTCATTGCATCGGCCCCCGACTGTGCACGCTGCTCTCGCCTTACCTTCTCACTCCCTAATTCAATTCGTCGACGCAAAAACTGTGGATGAAGAATTTCGTTCCGACTGAATGAGAGGGGGCTGATGGCCCGCCCCTCGTGATTCGGTCGATGCGCCAAGAACGAAATTCCGACACCCGCACTTTCCTGTCACACTTAACCGAACCGCGGAGACTGTCTCTTCAGTGCAGGTCCCGCGTGTCTCCACGGTGACAATCGCGTCTGGTTCGACACACCACCAGCGGCAGGCTAGACATCGCCCCCAGTTGTCACTCATCGTCTCGATCCTCTCTTAATTGATCAGGCGCCTGTATAGCAGGGGTGAAACTGGATGACTCCCATGCGTAGAACTTCAATCATTAGCAATCCTGTCGCAACCGCCCATCCCTGTTGGATCCGTTCAGCTTCTATTCCAGACGTAAGAGCAATCACGATGCCGTTTTAAGAAAGAGATTCGCCTCTCGACTCGCATCGTTAACCGTTGAATTAACTTTCTCACGACGCAGGAAATACGGAAGTCGCGTGGCAACTCCACTTTGATTTCTCCACTTTGCACCACAGATCCTAACCTCTGAACTCTCTGCTGGATCTGTTAACGCAACACTGATATCCCAAGCACAATAAACGTGTCTCCATCCACTCAAACAAGAACTCCCCAGTGACTTCACGATGAAAACCACAGGGGAGCAACGCAGATTAGACGGGGCGGAACTACTTAACTTGAGTTTTCGCCCAATTGTCTTTTAATGTCACAGTTCGATTGAATACGAGTCGATCTGGTTGGGAATCCTTCGAGTCGACCACGAAGTATCCCTTTCGCTCAAACTGGACTGGAGTTCCCGGAATGCACTCTGCAAGGGCTGGCTCCAGCTTACAACCGTGGAGAATCTGCAGCGATTCTTCATTGAGCGACGTTTTCCAGTCGAGCCCCTCTGGAATCTCTGAAGGGTCTGCAACTTTCAAAAGATGGTCGTAAAGCCGAACCTCGGCATCGACCGCATTCGTCGCGCTGACCCAGTGGATCGTCCCTTTGACCTTGCGGCCGTCTGGAGCACTTCCCCCTTTTGTTTCTGGATCATAGGTGCAGCGAAGTTCTGTGATGTTCCCGTCAGCATCCTTGATCACTTCATTGCATTTAATGAAGTAGGCCCAGCGGAGGCGAACTTCCTGCCCCGGCGCAAGACGGAAGAACTTCTTTGGAGGTTCTTCCATGAAATCTTCTCGCTCAATGTAGATTTCCCGAGTGAATGGAAGTTCCCTGCTCCCTGCGGACTCATCATCCTGAAGATTCACCGCAGTGAGGATTTCTGATTCCCCTTCTGGGAAGTTGGTAATGACGACTTTGAGTGGTTCAAGCACTGCGAGTCTTCGGAACGCGATTGGATTCAATGTATCCCGTAGAGCGTTTTCCAGAACAACCATGTCCGTCAAACCGGAGTTACGTGTAATTCCAATTTCGTGACAGAAATGACGAATGGCCTCTGGAGTGTAACCACGGCGTCGCAACCCGCTAATTGTCGGCATGCGGGGGTCGTCCCAGTCGTCGACGAGTCCATCTTCGACAAGCTCCAGCAACTTGCGTTTGCTCATCACCGTGTGAGTCAGATTGAGCCGGGCAAACTCGTACTGCTTCGAGGGATGAATCTCCAATTTCTGAATGAACCACTCGTAAAGTGGTTTATGAGTTTCGAACTCCAGCGTACAGATCGAATGGGTGATCTGCTCGATGGAATCACTTTGACCGTGTGCGTAGTCGTACATCGGGTAAATGCACCAATCATTGCCTGTCCGATGATGTTCGGCGTGGCGGATTCGGTACATCAGCGGATCGCGAAAAATCAGATGTGGGGAAGACATGTCGATCTTCGCACGAAGGACATGCTCTCCATCCTGAAACTCCCCCGCTCGCATCCGAGCAAAGAGGTCCAAATTTTCTTCGACGGAACGGTCGCGGTAGGGACTGTTCGTTCCGGGCACCGTCGCAGTTCCGCGAGTGCTGCGAATTTCTTCGGAATTCTGGCTGTCAACGTAGCCCAGCCCCTTTCGGATCAGGTCGCAGGCCCAGTCATAGAGTTGCTCGAAGTAATCCGATGCGTAATGAAGCTCATCCCACTGGAACCCGAGCCAGCGGACGTCGTTCATAATCGATTCAACGTACTCGACATCTTCCTTCGTTGGATTCGTATCATCGAAACGCAGATTGCATCGCCCACCGAACTCTTGAGCGATTCCGAAATTCAGACAAATCGACTTTGCATGTCCAATATGCAAATACCCGTTCGGTTCAGGCGGAAAGCGAGTCTGGACTCGACCCTGACTGACACCGGCAGCGACATCCTGCGCCACGATTTCTCGCATAAAGTCGCGTTTATTGTGATCTGAAGCAGCTGTGTCTGAGAGGTCCATGACGAAATCATTCCAGGCAAGACAAACGACAAAAGTGGGCCTGATAATATTGGAACATGAGCGATTGCAGAAGCCAAAAATGACGCGGATTCGAACCTGACACTCTGGAAGCACTCAGGTTCAGAAAGTCTGAGAACCAGATCGTAACTCGCGGGTGTGTGGCGTTCTTGCGGCGATACAAGCTGCGATTGAACGAGCTTTCACCAGCGTTCGCCCGCACTTTTCCCTGAGTCAGGGACTAAACGCCAGGTTGATTGCGGGATCTGCGACCAAGTTCTGTGAACAACGCCTCCAGACAGAGAGGAATTGGCATCGTTTGACGCAGATGCGACTCCGCATCAAAACATCGCTCCAGCAGGGAGCCGAGTCGATCAAGTTCGTCACCATTTTCCGTCTTCGCCAGCTGTTTGCGAAACGATTCGATCGAGAATTTCACGACCCATTGCATATATTCGCGTTGTGAGGCGGAATCCCCAGGAAGTGCTTCAAGAGCAGCTGTCACCTGTTTGACAGCTCGCATACTGTCGATGGACTTCCCCTTCAAATTGGAATCAACTGCCTTCCAAAGGTCCTTCACCCCCGGTTCCAGCAGCTGACGGGCAGTTTCCAGACTTCCCTCAGCGAGCGAAACAATCTCATCGAGTCCCTCGACTCCGGGAGACTGAACTTCCAGAAGAGACAGCATTTGAGAGTCGCTCAGCTGTGAAAAACGAACAGGCTGACAGCGTGAGCGGATCGTCGGGAGAATGATCTCCGTATCAGGCGTCAGCAGGATCATGATGGCCCCTTGCGGGGGCTCTTCGAGCGTCTTTAGCAGCGAATTCGCTGCTTCTTCCTGCATCGACTCCGCATCGTTGATGACCGCAATTCGGCGGCTCGCCGTCATTGGAGCCATGGCGATCTCGTAGCAGAGTCCGCTGCGCCCTCGCATTTTGTCGTCACCAACCAACAAGCTGATCGGCAGGCTTTTCTTCCCCTCAGGGAGACCAATGGACAAAAAGTCGGGGTGGTTATCCGCCTGCATTTGTCGACAGCTTGGGCAATCACCGCACGCATCAAGCTCTGCATCTGGAACCCGTTCACAAAACAGGCACTGAGCGAGTAGTCGAGCGAATAGCTGTTTGCCGATACCGCGAGGCCCCGCGAACAGATACCCATGCGCGAGCCGCCCGCGCTCAATGGCACGTTTGAACAGATCAATCTGGGGGCGATGCCCGATCATTCGTTCCCAGATCACAGTTCTCTGCTCCTGATTCCTAAAGATGCCGCCACGGAGGAGTTGAGTCCCCCTTGCCTGGGCCATATTCTGAAGTGATTGTTCAGGATTTACCAGCCGCAGAGAGCTGGAGACTTCTCTCGGTCAGTGAGCATCGGGAAGATCGGAGTGAATTGATTTCATGGATGAACCGAATTTGCTTGATATCGACCGACATCAATACTGGATGCAGCAAGCACTTGATCGAGCAATTCAGGCGTTCGATCAGGATGAAGTCCCTATCGGAGCGATTATTGTTCACAACGAGCAGATCATCGGCGAAGGATACAACCAGAGGGAGACACTGAAGGATCCGACCGCACATGCAGAGATGATTGCAATGACACAGGCTGCGGCAGCTCTGAATTCGTGGCGACTACTGGACTGCACGTTGTATGTCACACTCGAACCATGTCCAATGTGCGCAGGCGGCATTGTTCAGGCGCGAATTCCCAACCTCGTCTATGGAACAACAGACCCCAAGGGGGGAGCGTGTCATACGCTCTACGAGATTACGAATGATCCTCGACTGAATCATCGCTGCAACGTGATTGGAGGGGTCATGCAACCCGATTGTCGTGCGATCCTGCAGCGATTTTTTGCTCAGCAACGAGCGCTCGGCAAAAAATAGTGGTATCCACTCCAGGTTGCCACGACCACTGAGGGCGAACGCCGAAACCTGACACTTACAACACGCGACGCACCTTCGGCTATTTTGCTCGCTGATGGAGCACGAGGCAATGCGTGGCCGAAGCCGCTGTGCATGTTAAAGGCCGCCGAACTTGGCAATGCGGTTCTCTTTTCGATAGGCCTGAGGCGTGACCCCAGTCTTCTTGTGGAAGACCGTACTGAGCTGCTTGGGTTCGTTGAATCCACAGCGTGAGGCGATCTCACTGATGGGGAGATCCGTATGGGCAAGCAGTTGACGCGCACGATCCATCCGGATGCGGGTGATCTCTTCTTTCATTGATCGTCCGACCAAACTTCGGAAACGCCGCTGTAGCGTGCTTTCAGAGAGTGAGCTCTGCTTCAGAAGTTGATCGACTCGAAGACCGTCGCAAGCGTTGGCTCTGAGTTCGCGCACCAACTTCTGCATCTCTTCGTCATCAAACATCAAGAGATTCGTGGATTGTCTTTCAACGACTCCCATTGGTGGAATCTCGGTCTTGCCGACAATCGGAGGATGTCCTGACAAGATCCGTTCCATTTCGACCGCAGCCCGGTACCCAACCCGCTCGACACCACAATTTACGCTCGAAAGAGTTGGGTTTGCCAAATTGCACAGCAGCTCGTCATTGTCGATCCCCATGATTCCCACTGCTTCGGGAACTTTCAGGGAGAGCCGCCGGGCGGCTTCGAGCACATGTAAGGCACGTTCATCGTTGGTCGCCAGAAGCCCCACTGGCTTAGGCAAGCTCAACAGCCATTCCGCAATCTGCTCTTCATCGCGATCCCACTTCAGTTGCCCGTCAATCGGAACATTTGGCTGATAGTACGAGAACGAACAGTTTGCAGCCTGGGCAAACTCCGCCATGATCTGCACGCGATAGTCGGACCAGTTAAACATCCCGCGTGGAAGTGCACAGAACGCAAAATTTCTGTAGCCCTGATTCCAGAGATGATCAAATCCAAGCTTCACCATTCCGCGATTGGAAGTGATGACGGAAGGATGGTCAGTACTGTATTCCGAGCCGCTCAGATCAATGGTCGGAATTCCGGATGCGCGAATCGAATCCGCAATTTCCGGAGTGGAAACTCGAGCGAGAATTCCATGCCCGTCCCAAGTTGCGAGCCAGGAGGGTGGCGCATCGAAGAGGCCACGTGTTTCGAAAAAGATCGTCCAAGGGCCGTGTTCGCGTTCGTACTGCATAACCCCGCGCAGCAATCCGCGTCCGTACTCCCTCGACGTCTCAATCAAAAGTGCAATTTTTAGTGGTCGGTTCAAAATGCAGGAATCCGTCGTGTGGTGAACCGTACAACTGTGCGTCACCGTGAACGCGATTTCAGTTTTTCCGGCACTCAACTAGACCGCAACAAATAATGTCGCGTAACTGATGTCCACTGGCCCTGCTGCAACTTCCACAAAATTGATTTCCCGGACTCTTAACCCGCTGAACCTGAAATCAATTTTTTGGCGTCTTCACCCTCCAATTGAAGCAGCTTCCAACTGGCGAGCACACCCTTTAACACAAGCAATAAACTGTAAATTCAAACTGATTGCGTCATTCAGAAAGTCTTTAATGACACGAATTGCGTCCACCTTAGAGATGAGCTGAGACGTCTCACATCAAATTCGAATTCAGTCCCAGCATCAAGCAAACTCGGCGAAAAGCGATTCGTTTTAACGAAAGTTACCGGCTTGTTAAGCCTAAATCATCTCTCACTGCAAAATAGAATTGACCACCAAAAACCATGCAACTCTTTTTTGAAAGAGAGTGGCGGAATCCCTTCAATCTCCAAATTGATTCGATCCCATTTTCTAATACTAAAGTCAATTAAACCCATCTCAAGTATGTTGTTAACAATCCATTAACCTCGACAGATATTTGACAACATATTCTTCGAATTCGAGGAGTTCAATCTCTATCACTCGAATTGTTTGCGAATCTCTCGCCCCCTCGCGGCCCATGAGACCTGTGGCAATTTGAATGAAGTACGCAGGGGCCACTATTCATAAAATTGCAGCAGAACGCAACACTTGCAAACGTGTCGTCTTTTCCAAGAGCAACTTGCGCAATAAAAAAGACCTACTGCTGAACAGTCGGTCTTGAGGAAATTCAAACGAACGAGATTCGATTTGCTTCGTCTATTTTAAAGGAGCGATTCGAGAAGCATTCGTAGTTTTCTCATTTCGAGCGGGCGATGCTGCAATTCCATCTTCTCCGGGAGAATTTCGACGGCCAGAGCGCGAGTGTAGTGCTGACGGGAAAGCTGGTCGACCAAGCCACTGTAGTCAATCTCCCCCAGTCCGACTTGAACCTGAACTTGCTGCAGAGTGGAATCCCGCAAATGCGTGTGCAATGTGTACGGTGACACCATTTCTATAATGGCATCAGAGTTTTTCGGATCGAGAAAATAACTCGGGTCGAACGAAATCCCGAGGCGATCAACTGCCTGACACAATTCGACAGCAGTGTAAGCGTCACCGGTCACGCGACCTGCTTCAGTGCGAACCGCAATGCGAATTCCATCGGCGGATGCGGTCACGACAAGCGCGCGAAGCCGGTCGATTTCAAGATTGAATGGAGTTCCAAGTGGTGAAGCTGGAACAACGAATTGGGTGATGCGAAGAGTCTTCGCGACTTTGCACATTGCGGCGAAAGTGGCGGAGTCGACATCGTGGGCGAACGTGAATGCAATTGGAGAAAGACGTGCCTGCTCGCGGAGTCGCCGAATGAAATCGTCAGGATCTGCAACAATCTTAGAAGGCTTCAGGGCCCCATTTTCATCCAGCCAAACTTCAACGCGGTCAAATTCCAGATCGCGGATCTGGTCGAGAGCTTGCCAGAACTCAAGTTCTGCGAAGCATCGGGTTGAAGCTGCCACAAACACACGCACACTCCCTTGTCGTGAATGATTGATATCGTCATGAGCGCAGAATTCTCTCATGAGAGCATTTCATGCTTCTCTCATGAACTGTTCATGCACCCAAGTATACAAGAAGAACTGGAATTCGGCAGGCGGAGTTAAAAAAGACGCCTCACCATTCGTTCAACCAGCAGATTCCGCCTGTCTCGCGTCAAAAAAGGTGATCGCCAACGTATTCTTGGTAACCAAGAGAACCTGCAGAAGAAACGCCGTGCACACATTTTATTCCGGATATTCCGAGTCTGCAAGATCTGCCCACCGAACCGAGCAAATTGAGTTTACGTTTCCATCGGATTCTTCGCATTTTCCCACTGGAAATGTCGATAACGAATGCGGGGGCATCCGCAGGTAGTGGGTGCGTAGCAAGGCCTCTGCGATTTGTCCGCATTCAGCGGAACTGCCAGATCGCATAATGCCTCAATGCGGATCAAAATTGGGAACGGATTCATGAAGCGTTTTAGCCATCAAATGATGTTGGTGGGGATTCTTGCAGCGACCGCGATGACTGGATGCCAGACATTCAATGCGCCAGTCGTTCGGGGACAGAGTCCGTCTGTGCCAGCAAGCCCGAATACTCGCACCCTTTACCACACACCGATTCGCTCTGCGGCGGATGAGGCTCAGGACATTTACCACGAGCATCACAACACAACGACGTACCACTACAACGATCGCCTGGCTGGTGGACCAGCAAGCAGCTACGGCCAAAACTGTCCGCCAAACGCTCAGGGTGGCGGATTTCACACCAGCGGCGCCTATCAGGGTTACGGCGAAAACTGCCCACCGGGGCAACGCGGTTGCCGTAATGGCTATGGTCACGACAAATTCAGCTACGCTTATCAGGTCCCGAACGATCTGGTTTACCCACCATCCGGTCCTACGGGTGGTTTAGGTGGCGCGGTGGTCTACCCATACTACACCCTCCGTGGGCCAAGCGACTTCTTCCGCCAGTAAAAGCAGTGGGTTTTTACAACGCGAGGCCGATTCGCTCTGCGGGAGTCCGGCAGTAGACGCCCGTCTCAATCGGCCCGTCATTGGGTGACCTCCAGGCTTGCTACAAGAAAACCACCCTGTCCGCACAGAGTGGTTTTTTCATTTGATGCATCAGGCTTTGCTCGATTTCGATGGATCGTTTTTCCCCACATCCCCTGCAGTGAAAAAGAGCAAGTTCGAATTCTGATGGCGTAATCCCCTTCAAATCACCGAAAAATCACTCTTGGCATGAGGGTTGCAACTACCAACTCTCGCTATTACGGAATCTGCCCGCTTCCGTGGTGGTAATGCAAGCGTCCCAAAGATGGTCTCTGGGACGCTTGTTCCATTTTGTAGATCGTCTTATTGAACAAAGCTCTCTGGTGGCTCGCGCCGCGTTTTTCTTTTATGCGTCTTGCTCGCGAGTTTGATAGACTGTTGATCACCCCAGCTATCTTTCTAGTCCCCAGATCCCTCTCATTTTATCATCGCTCGACGGAGAGATAATGTCTCGTATTCGCCAACTCATCACTCAGTTCCTGAGTCGTCCCGGCTACAAAGCTCTCAAGCCGAAGTTGTTGGCGAAGAAAATCGGGGTGACCAAAAAGAAGATGGCTGCCTTTGAAGCAGCGCTTGAAGAGGCTCGATCAAGCGGAGACATCCGGATTTTAGAGTCCGGCCGGATCGTTCCCCGTCTGGCGGCGAATACGTACAGCGGAATTCTTCGCAAAATCGCCAGCGGCGATGCTTTTGTCATTCTCCATGAACCTCGCCCCGCTGGAGTCGAAGGAGACCTTTTCGTCGACGCGGCTGACTGTCTGGATTCGCAAAATGGCGATGAAGTTCTTGTCAGACTGCGAAAAAGAGTGACGAGCCAAGGTCACCGCTGTGCTGAAGTCGTTGACATTGTTCAACGAGCAACAAATGTCTTTGTCGGAACCTATTTCGAGGAAGACGACAAAGCCTGGGTCCAAATCGACGGGAAGAACTACGGGGCGCCTATCTGGGTTGGTGATCCCGGAGCCAAGGGAGCAATCGAGGGAGATAAGGTTGTTGTCGAGATGCTTCGATTTCCTTCCGCCGATGTGATTGGCGAAGGAGTTCTAACCAAGGTGCTGGGGCCACGTGGTGTCCCTGGGGTCGACACACAACTCGTGATCCACGAGTTCGCGATCCCGGACGAATTTCCGGAAATCGTCCTGGAAGAAGCCCGTTTGCAAGCAGAAACCTATCAGGAGAACGATCTTACCGATCGCGAGGATCTCACTGAGACACTCATCGTGACGATCGACCCCGTCGACGCTCGTGACTTTGACGATGCGATTTCCCTTGAGCGTTGGGAAAATGGGCATTGGCATCTGGGCGTCCACATCGCAGATGTCTCGCACTTTGTGCAGCCAGGAACGGAATTGGACCGTGAAGCCCAGCTCCGAGGAAACAGCGTTTACCTGCCGACAAAAGTGATCCCGATGCTCCCGGAGATCATCTCCAACGGACTCGCATCATTGCAGGCGGAACGAGTTCGCTTCACGGTATCAGCATTCATAGAGTTCAGCCCTGACGGAATCCCTGTCTCCTCACGTTTTGCCCGATCCGCGATTCGAGCGAAGCACAGGTTCGCATACGAGGAGGTAATGCCATTAGTCAATAACACAGCTCCTGATGAAGCTCAAAAGCTGTCGCCCGAAATTCTGACGCTTCTCGGCAATATGCACGAACTGGCCATGCTCCTGCGCGAAAGGCGTTTCGCACAGACCGCTCTTGAACTCGACATGCCGGAGGTGAAGCTGGACTTTGATCAGGATG
Organism: Planctomicrobium mucosum; assembly: GCF_051466335.1. Taxonomy (NCBI): domain Bacteria; kingdom Pseudomonadati; phylum Planctomycetota; class Planctomycetia; order Planctomycetales; family Planctomycetaceae; genus Planctomicrobium; species Planctomicrobium mucosum. Next base: position 3,511,871 of record NZ_CP195793.1, read on the forward strand.
GGAAAGTGATTGGTGCACACGAGACCGATCATGATGAAAGCCATCAGATGATCGAGGAATTCATGTTGGCAGCCAATGTAGCGGTGGCACAAGAACTCGACCGTCGAGGGTTGCCGTTTATGCGACGCGTTCACCCTGATCCGAGCCTCCAGAAAATGACTGCGTTAGGGGAGTTCGTCGAAGGGCTGGGATTCCCGATGAAGCAGGTTCAAAGCCGAAGCGACCTGCAGAAGCTGCTAAAAAAGGTAAAAGGAACACCGAAAGAACATGCCATCAGTTACGCAGTACTGCGGAGTTTGAAGCAGGCAACCTATTCCCCGCTTGCTGACGGGCATTATGCGCTTGCTGAGGAACACTATTGCCACTTCACCAGCCCGATCCGGCGCTATCCGGACTTACTGATTCACCGCATGTTGCTGGGACTGCTCGAAAACAAGAAGAACGCGTTCGGACAGGGGATGGAAGAGCAACTGCGGATGGGTCGACACTGCTCAACGACCGAGCGGCGCGCGGAACGAGCCGAACGTGAGCTGGTCAAAATCAAGTTGCTCACCTACATGGAAAGCCGTATCGGCGAGGAAATGGATGCGATCATCACCGGTGTCGATCGATACGGATTCTTCTGCCGTGGAGTCGAGATTCCAGCGGAAGGTCTGGTGCATATCGGAACACTCTCGCGGTCGGACTACTTTGACTTTGATCGCCCACAGATGGCGCTGGTTTCTAAAAGTGGTGTGATGTACCAACTCGGTGATCGGGTCCGAGTGGAAGTGATCAGCGTCGATGTGAATCGTCGCGAGTTGAATCTGAAGCTGGCAAAAGGAGCAGATGAGAAGAGGCCCGCGCCAAAATCCAGTTCATCGCGCAAGCAGCGAATCAACTCAGTTCGATCGACAGATCAATCATCAAAAGGGAAGCGACAAAAGCCTCGCAAGAAAAACTCCTCACGACGCAAGGGGAAATAGAGAGCCGGGAGTTTTGGCGTGAATTGAGATCGGCCGGCCGGAGACTGATTCGAAGTTTCAATCAGCCCGGTCGCCGTTAGAGTGCCTCTCACGAGAGTGTGGCGTTCCGGCGACGATAAACGGAGCGCTTAAACGAGTTTTTGCCGCCATTCGCCGACACACACAACTGAGACAGGGACTAGTTCCACGATGAGGCGGGCCGTAGTGAGCGGATGCTGTCGATCTTCGTGTTCAGGAAGGCAGCCTGAGTGGCCCGACAGTAGGTCAGCAACTCATTCGCACAACACAAGCAGCCCAGGATATCGCGTCCTGTGATTGCGATCTGTTCGAGTTCCATCGCCTTCGCGCTAATCTCAATTGCCCCGACGCGATTGGCAGTATTGCAAATCTGACCTGCGATGAGCTTGAGTTCTTCGACGTCCTGTAGATCGACAGCTTCGGCAAGTCGTTCCAATTCGATTCCGAACGCGAGGGCTGCTTCTAAAGGGACTTGCAAATGCGGAATCGGAGTTTGTGGTTGAGATGTCATGAACTCAACAAACTGCTCGACGATTTCCGGATCGAATTGTTCTCCAGCACACCGCTGTAACTCAGCAACGGCTTGCTGATGGGACATCGCACTGCGATAGATCTTGTGATTGACCATGGAGTCATAGGCATCCGCAACCGCAAGAATGCGCGCTCCGAGCGGAATCTGAATCCCAGATTCGATGGTGGCGGAAAACGGACGAATTGCATTCTCGACAATTTCAGTCAGCTCTGGTGTTGCGAACGAAGTTCGAATGATTTCCACGCTGATGCGTTCACAGGACCGAAGTGTATCCCAGTCCTCTGTTGTCAATTTGTCTGCTTTTTGCAGAGTCGAGTCTGGAATGCCGATCTTCCCGATGTCGTGAAGGAGGGCCGCCATCTCCAGCACATAGCAGTTCGACTGCGAGAGTATTGGTTGGCCAAAATTCACGCACAAATCGGCGACGCGGCGGCAATGCGCAGCGGTGGCGAAATCGCGGAAAGACAAAGCGGAGATGAGCGCTGTCACTGCTGGAAACGGGATACTTGAAACCTGATCGATTCGGGACGACAGGGAGCTTTCATCCAGATCTAAATTGTCCGTATCCTCGATGCGGTAGACGAACTGGTTGCGCCCGCGTGATTTCGCCGTCTGCAAGTAGTTATCCGCATGCGCAAGAAGCGCCTGGGCCGACTCTGAAAATTCTGACAGAGAAGACATCCCCATACTGACTGTCACCCTGGACGCCGAAGGGGTGACTCGAGTGATCTGCTTGCGGAGATCCTCACAGAACTTCAGGCCGTCTTCGAAGGAGGTTTTCGGCAGGATGACCAGAAACTCTTTTCCTCCGTTTCGACTGACAACTGCGTCCTCTGCAACGCTTTCTAGAAGAAGTTCTCCGATTCTTTTAAGAATGGTGTCAGCCGTTTCATGTCCCAGCTGATCGTTGACTTCTCGAAATCGGTCAAGATTGACGAGGATGCAAATCAGGTTATGGCGGAATCTTCGGGCGTCACTCCATAATCGTTCTAACAATTCCATTCCGTGCCGACGATTGTACGCTCCGGTCAGTTGGTCCCGGTTTGCCAGCAGTTCGAGTTTGGCGTTTTGCTGGCGAATGTGGTTTCCCGACTGCCTCACCGATTCGAGCAGGTTCGAGAGTTCCATCTGCTTTCTCTGAAATTTGGTCACATCCTCAAAAATGATCATCGCACCCCGCGGTGTTTCTGATTCTTCAGAGATGGCACTCCCCTTCATGACCAGAATGCGATCCTGAGTATTCGGCGGGCCAACCAGGTGCCCGCATCGAGATTCACATTCTTTGACCGCTTCAATGAGTGAAAGTTCAGAACTCGTACTTTCGAGGTCTTTCCATTTCCAGGGGAGAAGCTTGATTTTTTGCCCGAGAAGATCTGCCCTGTCGACCCCAGACAATTCAATAAATGCCTGATTCGTGAAGGTGATTTGACCGCGATAATCCAAAATCAGGATGGCGACGTTCAGATCATCGAGAGGTGATTGAAAGTACTTCGGAATCACCTCTGCTTTCGCCAAGTCACGATTTCGGATCGTGAGAACGATCAGGCCGATCCCCAGCACAGCAATGATGGATACTTCCAGATAGACGTGGAGCCTTCCCGTTGAATGCATCAACAACCAGAGGACGCCAATCACGGCACACAATGTCACGAACGTCTGCGTTGCGTTAATAAGCGGCGTTCGGCGATTTGGTTTGTTGAGCATTTGTTCAAAATAGCATTTGTGAATTTGATTGATGCACTACGTCTATAAATTCATACATCCACTAGAATTCGGAGCGTTGCTTTTTTGTACGATGGCTTTCGTTTTATTGAAGGATCGCCCGCATTGATGGAAAATAATGCAACACTCATTCAATCATTGAGCTGTCTCTCGGGAGATTTCCGAGGTCGGAAGTTGTTTTTTTTGATTCGTACGTGAATCGTGAACTATTTGTGTACGGATCCGCTTTTGATTCAGCACTAATTTGAGTGCGAGAGTTCCTGTGCGACTTCATGTCGAACCGAGCCTGTGCATTTCCCGAACAAAAAAACACTTTCAAATTCTTGAGTAATGACTCACGAGGGTGCGATATGCGGCTGACATTGAGAACCATTCTGGCATATCTCGACGATGTCCTTGAGCCCGCTCAAGCCCGAGAGATCGGGGAGAAAATTGCTGAGAGTCCCGACGCTGTGGCGCTGATGAATCGATTGAAAGATGTGATTCGCCGTCGTCGAATCGGTGCTCCTGAACTGGCAGGTCCAGGTTCGGGCCCGGATCCGAACATCGTTTCGGATTATTTCGAAAACGTGCTGTCACCCTCGCAGGTCGTGGAATTGGAAAGACTGTGCCAATCGTCAGATTTGCATCTGGCGGAGGTCGCTGCCTGTCACAAAATCCTCAGCCTGGTGATGAGTCAGCCGATCGACGTTTCGGACAGCATGAAGGACCGCATGTACGCCCTCGGTACTCACAAAACGCCGGGCGATACGCCTTCCAGCGGAGATATTCCCGCCCCGATGGCAGAGGGAATGTCTGCCGTCCGGACTGAGAGTGAAAGCCGCCTGCCGGAGTATTTGACTCGCCGTTCCAGCTTTCCTCAGAAGTATGGTGCGATCACAGTTGTCGCCCTTATTGGATTGGCATGGGCGACGCTCCTCGCAACTGACAAGAGCCTTTGGACCAGATCGCAAGCGAATCGACCGGTTGCACAAATTGATGACTCCAAGGAAGAAGCGAACGCACTACCGGAACCTGAAAAAAATCCAGTGCCCGGTCCCCCCGCAGTTCAGGTTGTGGATACTGTTCCGATCGATGATTCAGGTCTTCCTACCGAATCGGTTTTGGACACAGAAATGGGCTTAATGGAGGATGGGGAAGAGACTGAGGAAGATCTTTCCTCGGTTGGCGAAATGCCGCTTCCCCCGGAAGAAACAGAGCCCGAAATGCCCGCCCCGGCCAAGCCTCAAGTCGTTGAAGGAGAACGATTCCCTGAGTTCGACTTTCGATATCAGGAGGGGGACGATGTGACGATTCAGCGTGATGCTGGCTCCGTCGATTGGTTATTGCATTCCGGCGGAATCGATTCGGCTGTGGGTGTCGGCGATGAATTTGCGATTCCTGCTCCGTTTCAGGGATTGTTCGAAATCGATGGTCGCGTCGAAATTTCACTCTCTTCGGGAGCGCGCGTGTTGCGAACTCCGCGATTGGAAAAGACGATTTTAGGACTCGCACTGAATCGTGGGCATATCACGATTAAGAGACCTATCACGGAAAATGAACCGATCGCAGTGAATTTGAACGTAGCGCAGCGAGACTGGGTAATCGAGTTTCTGGATCCAGAAACTGAGATCGCTTCACAGGTTACCTTGCCGATCCCCAAAGGGCAGCCAGGTCCAAACACCACGTATTCAGTTGACGGTGGACTTGTCGTTCTGTCAGGACGTGTTCGAGTGACGGGAGAAGGTGGCGAACCAATCGAACTGACCCCGAGTGAAGGGTATGCACGTTGGCCCGCTGCCGGCACTCAGTTGGTGGTCGGAACGGATCAGAGTCTGCCTAGTTGGGCAATGCCGGTTTCAAGCATTGTAACTCCTGCGATGAAGCAGTTGGCGAAGCTGTATCAGAAAGAATTCCTCCCCGGACGCACTATCGTTCAATGCATTGGGCCAGTCACTCTGGACAAACGAGCTGGAATTTCAGAACTCGCAGTGAAAACAATGGCGATCATCGACGAATACCACTTCACCGTGCCGGCATTGAAATCGGAGCATCAGGAATCACGTCTGGCCGCGATTGAAGGGGTGAGACAATGGTTGATCATGAGTCCAGATCATCCTGCGTTGCTCAATGAGGAACTCAAACGAGGATTCCGGGAAGAATCGATTGGGACGCTCGAGAAAATGTTGTGGGGATTCCCAGACTCTGATGCGCACGATCCTGCAGTTTCCCGGCAACTGATTGACTGGATGTCAGACGAACACATCGCAATTCGACAACTTGCCTTTGAATTTGTCTCCCGGGTCGTCGGTAAGACCTATGATTACATGCCCATGGCGCCGATTGCCGAGAGAAGAGCGGCAATTCAGCGGTGGGAAGACTATGTAAAACGAAGTGGTGGCACGCTACTTCCTGCGACGGATACTGAACCTCAGCAATAAACGTCCGTGTCTGAAGTCGAACTGGATGCGATTTTAGCGAGTAAAACGCCCGCTCCCAACGGAAGCAGGGAGTCGCGAGATGCTCCAGTTCAATTCAATCGGTACAAGTCTTGCAATGGGATCGCTGTGATTAGTCAGGGAAGGTGTTGCATCATTCATAACAAGTATTTCGTTTCCATCGACGGCAGATTGTGCCGAATTGGACCATGCAAACTCGATTTTCCCGATCACGACAGACGATGACCTGCAACGTCCTGAACACGTGGTTCCAATCATTGGAATCGCGAGTGAACGGGGCCAAATGGCTTACGGATGCCGCACCGATTCGTAATCGCCTTCAGGTCTTTGGTCTTCTGTCGTCGGGCGTAAACTGAATCATGCAGCGATTGCAATCACTCTTGATGTCGCTCGCCTTGGTCTTGCTGGGAGGATCGGTATTTGCCGAATTCCCGGGAGGATATCAGGGGTCTGCTCCCTATCGTCCCTCGTTGACCTCCTCATTCGACGAACAGCTTCCATTTCTTCCACCTGCCCCCGAGTCCTTGACGGCACGGACGGGGACTACCTTCTATCGCCCTGACGTTGTGGCTCAGATGCCGGCCGAGCCGGTGCAGATGCCGCAATATCAATCGTTCGATCCTGCTCTGTCTCGCTACTGGATGGTGAGCAGCCGTCAATCCGTCCAGAACATCAACGATCGAAACCGGGGCCCGTGGGGACTCCATATCCACGAATTGCATTGCGACGGAAGCTCACAGGCCAGCAACATCGGATTACTGTCACAGCAGATTGTTCCAGGTGTGCCAGTTTGTATTTTTGTCCACGGAAGCTTTGTCGAATTGCCAAATCAGTACGTCGAGGCGGCCGGCTTCTACACCGCCGTCCGAGGAAAAAATCCCTCGCCTCTCCATATGATCTTCTTCACATGGCCGAGCGATGGTCCCTACACCGGGATTTTCCCAGTCGATGTGGCAATCCGTGGGCGTCAGGCGGACTTCAACGGATTTCACCTGGCCTATCTGATTTCTCAAATTCCTGCTGAGTGTCCGATTTGCCTCGTTGGTCACAGCCACGGCACTCGAGCCATTCTCTCTGCGATGCACCTCGCCGGAGGCGGGACAATCGAAGGGTGCTCATTCCCTTATTCCATGGGCCAGAATCGACGATATCGAGCGGTTCTGGCAGCGGCAGCTTTTGATCACAATTGGCTCAATCCTGGCCATCAATTCGATCGCTCGCTGAATCCGCTTGAAGGGCTTGTGAATCTGAGAAATCGCAACGACCTCGCGCTGGCAGCATACCCCCTCTCCCGCCCATTTGCGCACCGTGCGACCGCGCGAAGCGGTTTCACCGAACATGATGCCCGCATGATTGGCTACAATGCCGCCAAGATCCGGGAAGCTGACGTTACAGACATCGTGGGACGCCATCACTATTGGCCCTACTACTACAAGAGCCCAACCATCATCAACACGATCTCGCCTTATATTTTCTTTCAGTAATGTGATTCGCTGCTGGGTTCGGCGACTTCAGGCTCTCGTTTCAAAAAAAAACTCTTCTTCGCTGGCAGAGCAGTCCAATTTTCGTGATGCTCTGAACTGATCGGAATCGTGATTGCGGCTGTTTCGTCGTGCCACAATCAATGAGCACCGAATTCCTGTCTGATGAATTCTGTCGATCACCGTTATTCTTGATCGACTTGGAAATTTTGCGGAATGCAGAGGAAGATCGTGGCAGAAAAAGCCTGGGGCGGACGTTTCACAGAACCGACCAACGAGCAGGTCGAACTGTTTACAGAGTCAATTTCGTTCGATTCCCGTCTGGCAGAGGTCGATGTCCAGGGTTCGCAAGCACATGCAAAGATGCTCGCTCAGGTGGGGCTGATTTCATCTGAAGAGTGCGAACAGATCTGCGCTGCCCTCACTGCGATTCTCGAAGAGATCCAGCGTGGGGAAATGCAATACAGCTCTTCTCTCGAAGACATTCACATGCACATCGAGTCTGCATTGATCAAGCGACTCGGCGACACCGGACGCAAATTGCACACGGGACGCTCACGCAACGATCAGGTCTCTACGGATATCAAACTCTACATCCGTAACGCCATCGATCGGATCGATCAGCAACTCAAGGGACTGCAGATCGCTTTCGTTGCGCGTAGCGAGCGCGATATCGATATGGTTCTCCCCGGCTATACCCATTTGCAGCGGGCTCAGCCGGTGAATGCTGTCCATTATTGGCTGGCCTATTGCGAGAAGTTCCAGCGCGACCGCGACCGTTTGGCTGATTGCCGGGCGAGGTTGAACTATTCTCCGCTCGGAGCGGCGGCGCTGGCAGGCTCGACTCTGCCAATCGATCGTCACTTCACAGCGAAAGAGTTGAGCTTCACTGCCCCTGCTGCCAACAGTCTCGACATCTCCAGCGATCGCGATTACCTCGTTGAATTCACATCTGCCCTGGCATTGATTTCGGTTCACCTGAGTGGTTGGGCGGAAGAGTGGATTCTCTGGTGTACCACGGAATTCGGCTTCCTGAAGTTGCCCGATGCCTACACAACTGGATCTTCGATTATGCCACAGAAGAAGAATCCGGACGTGCTGGAATTGATTCGTGGTAAGTCCGCTCGCGTGATCGCCTCTGCTCAACAACTCTTCGTGTTGTTGAAGGGCTTGCCGATGGCCTACAACCGCGATTTACAGGAAGATAAGCTCGCAGCGTTTGTCGCACTGGATACCGTTTCCAGTTGTCTTCAAGTGGCGCCATCGATCGTCGCTCATGCTGAGTTGAATCGCGAACGCATTCAGAGTCGCATTGAAGAGGGCTTCCTCGACGCAACGGCGCTTATGGAATACCTGATCAAGAAGGGGACTCCGATGCGCACCGGTCACGAGATCGTCGGTCGTCTGGTTGCGGAGTGTGAGATGCGTCAGTGCCGACTCGCCGACCTGACGATTCAGGAACTCAAGGTCATTGCGCCAAACGTTGACGAGTCGATTTATGAGATCCTCGGAGCGCAGAATGCGGCAGCCGCTCTGGTCAGTTATGGAAGCGGCGGACACGACCGCGTCCGTGAGCAACTTGCTGCGTGGCAAAAGCGATTAGCTTGATCCACAAAAGGTCCTCCACATGAAATCTGGTCCGGCCATCAATTGATGCTGCCAGAAAAAATCAAACTCCCCGTAGACCGTTCTGCGGGGAGTTTTCGTAGAGGACTTCAATGAGCGATGCAGGCCGGGGCAGCCGAGTTCCTGAGACGTTCCGGATCGCTACGAAGGATCGTTACAATTGATCACTCAATCTTTACGCCAGTGATTTTTCGGATCGATGAAGTCATTGGCAGAGGGAACAAATAACGATTCCCTCTTCTTCGACGAGGAGGGTATTCGTCGGGTACAGCGAGAAAAGAATGAACAGCAGGTATCCGAGGTAAAGACCCGCTCCATAGCAGGCAACGGTTAAATTTAATACTTCTTTGCCGAAGATGACGATAGAGCAACCGATTTCGAGAAGAAGGAGAAAGATGATCGCGACGCCGATTGTCAGCTGACGGAGAATGGGACATTTCCCGTTGCAGAGTTTTCGAATCTGGCGATCAGCAATGTGAGCTCGGATGAGAGCATTGACGAACGGAAGAACAGCGGCCAACACTCCTCCCCAAAAAGGTTCATAGAGGAAACCGATCGCTGGGCTGAACGATGTAATCAGCGGCAGAAATCCGTCCCATTTGAGGATGGCTAAAGCTTGCTTCCAGTTCATTAATCACCCATTAGCTGGTTCAATCAGCGAATCATCAAATTGTATTGAATCATTCGCCTCACGCAACGTGGTTTGCGAAGGGAACTTTGTCTCAGGTAAGCTGACGACTGACACCTGCCTTTACCGGAGCCCTCCCATGAAATTCTCACTTCTTCTGGCAACGATCTGCGTGTTCGTCACATCTTCGTTTGCCAAGGCCGACGACAACTGGATTGAACTCTTCGACGGGAAAACGCTTGACGGTTGGAAGGTGCTTGCCGGGGGAGCGACTTACCGTGTCGAAGATGGCTGCATCGTCGGCAAGACCGATGATGGTCCGCGAAATACCTTTTTGACCAAAGGTCCCTACGGTGACTTCGAACTCGGATTCGACGTCAAATGCGATCCCTCATTGAACTCAGGTGTGCAGATTCGCAGCCAGATTCGTCCGGGTGATGTGGAGGTTCCAAATGCAGAACGTCCCGAACTCAACCCAGTGATGATCTTCGGGTATCAATGTGAGATTGCAGATGCGGGATCAAAAGTCTCCGGAAATTTCTGGGATGAAGCCCGCGGTGGAAAATGGTGGGACGATTTTTCGAACCGCCCGGAAGCACAGAACGCATTCAAAAACAACGAGTGGAACCATTACCGAATTGTCGCTCAAGGCGATCACATCCGATCATGGATCAATGGTATTCCCTGCGCTGACTTTCACGACGACACCGACGCCAGTGGAATCATCGGACTTCAGGTCCATGCAATTGCAAAAGGGACCGGGCCATTCGAAGTCCGATGGAAGAATGTCCGTTTGCGTGAATTAAAGTCCGGGGACGTTGTCAAATAAGGTTCCAAATTCAATGCTGGGATCGAGCCTGATTCCCTCAACGTTTTACTGGAAGCAGGTTGATGGGGACACCTGAAAGAGACCGCGCCAAATCGGAATCACTTCGCCCGTTGTCCCGAGACCTACTTTGGGTAGTCGGTTCATTAGTGGCGGTCGCAGTTCTTGCATTGACGGCATCCTACGTCCCGAATGTGATGAAGCGACTTGGTGTATTCTATTTCGTTTACGGCATCGCCTGCGGAATGGTGATGTTGTGGTTGGCTGCAGAACTTCGCCCAGCGTTTCAACGATCCTTCCCCTACATTGGGGGTGTGATCTGCTGCATTGGAGCCTGTTATCTGGGGTGGCTGTCGTATCAGCGATTTGTTGACGCTCGCGCTGAAATGGTTGCATCGAATCCACACAGCGCAGCGATCGAGTCGGCGATCGAATCGTTCAGCAAGGACAATCCGGAACTCCAGGAGTGGGCCGCGGCGTCCAAACGTGGGAAGTCACTGCGATTCGTGGATTACCTTCATCACCGGGTTTCATCCATCGGCGACTGGGCGAGTCCTTTTCCCGAGCTTTTTTGGATCTGCGAGGTTCTGATCGCAAGCATTGCCTGTGGTTGGACGATGCAAACACGTCGGCGGCTTGAGATTCCTCATGAGAGTTCTTCTCCGTAATCGAGTCGCTGAATAGACGTTTTTTACCCGTCAGGAAAGTTGTGAAAGATGGCCATGATCATTGGTCTGGGAACAGATATCACTGAAATCGTTCGCATTGGTTCAATGATTGAGCGGCATGGTGAGTTGTTCTTGCAGCGAGTCTATACCGAAGACGAAATCAGATACTGTCAGCGACATAAAGAGGCGCTTCAACACTACGCCGGACGCTGGGCCGCGAAAGAAGCGGTCATGAAAGCTCTCGGCACAGGGTTCACCAGAGGGGTCGGCTGGAAAGATATTCAAATTGGCAAAACCAAAGCGGGACGCCCCTTGATTGAACTGGTGGGTGGAGCGGGTCGTGTGGCAGAGGAAATGGGGATCGATGAAGTTCTCATTACCATTTCTCATTGCCGTGCCTATGCCACAGCCACGGCGATCGCAGTTCAACATCATGTCCGCAGAGAAGCGTGACTTTGCGGATCTGTTCGCATCGCTGTTCAAACATGCGTATACTGTAATGTGTGTCCTATAGAGAACCGATAGAGCTACTGACTGCCACTTCAATTCACTACCCATTGAAGGAGAACTGGAATGTACACACCTGGACAAACTCGATGCGGCGACTGCAACGCTGATATGAATCGTCGTCAGTTTCTTCAGAGAACCAGTGTCATTGCTGCGAGCGTCGGGGTGTTCTCTGGACCGTTGCATGGAGCGTTTGCCGCTCCTTCGAAAAGCAGTCGGGCTGAAACAGCAGCTGCGAAGTTGTTTGAAACGCTGAATCCAGCACAGCGGCAGGAAATCTGCTTCGCGTTCGATCACCCGAACCGAACACGAATCAGTGCTAACTGGGCGGTCTCGAAACCGTGTATCTACGAGGACTTTTATACACCTGAACAAAGAGGGCTCATCAAAGAAACGTTTCGGGAGATCACCAGCGAAGAAGGCTTCTCTCGATTCAATGAGCAGATGGAAGCTGATGATGGTGGATTCGACCGCTATCACGTTGGCCTCTTCGGCGATCCAACAACCGATAAATTCGAGTGGGTGCTGAGTGGACTTCATTCCACAATGAGGGCGTCCGGGAACAGCACCCCGGGAGCAGCATTTGGAGGTCCGATTGTCTACGGCCATGCGGAGGAAGACCCCAAAGACAACATCTTCTATTACCAGACCCAGAAGGCAAACGAGGTCTTCAAAGCTCTGGACGCCAATCAGGCAGCTCAGGCACTGCTCACCGCCGCTCCTGCTGAAACAGCGGTGTTGCTTCAAGGGACCGGCGGAGCGTTCACGGGACTTTCACTTGCGAGTCTCTCAGCCGATCAGCAAGGATTAGTCCGCGAAGTGATTCAGGTGTTGCTTGCTCCGTACCGTCAGGAAGATGTCGAGGAAGCAATGAAATTGCTGGAATCTGGCGGTGGAATCGGGGCGTTAAACATGTCGTTCTACAAACAGGGCGATTTGAATAGCGATCAGGAATGGGACATCTGGCGACTGGAAGGACCTTCGTTCGTCGCCCATTTCCGTGGAGCCCCGCACGTTCACGCCTACTTGAACATCGGCACATCCCGTCAGGGCTAAGTGCATTCGATCTGCCAAGGAATATCTCTGCGAGGAGCGGCAATCACACGGAAAACGCCGTGTTGATTGCCGCTCCTCGGTTTTCCAGGACCTGCAAACCTGCGCCTGCGTTGGAATAATTGAAAGTTTTTCGACAACAACCGGGAATTCTGCAAACGAACGTGAAAAGCGGTTTGCCCCATACGAACTATGACATAGGTTTCGGCGAACGTTGTCCGCCGCGTTATAGAATTGTCGACATCAGTTTGGCTGATAAAAGCGGCTCAGAGTCAGGCAGACGAACCAGAGGAGAAGAGCGATGCTCTTCGCAACCGACTATCCCGGAAAATATTACGTCAATTTCTACATCAAGTCGTTCAATAATTTCTGGGACAACCTCACGCCGACTGAGTACGGCGTCATACTCATTCTCGTCGGAGCATGCGGGTATTTCCTGCTGATGCACTCTCAGCGTCGCTAGCCCCAGTCTTAAGAAGCGGGCGGGCGGATGATGGCCAATGCTCGTTCAAACGCTGTGTTGATCGCCGCGGTGGGGATCAACGGCGTTTGGTCCCAATCCGAACTCTCCCAGAAACGCTTCGTTCTCAGCAGTTTGCACTTTGGACAATCGGTAGAACGAAATGCCAAAGATGATTCCAAGCGTGGCGGGCATCGAGAGCATGAACAGGATGCTGTACATGTAGGCCCGTGGTTGTGCTTTGACCTTGGGATCTTCGCTGCCCTGAATAGCAGTCTTGCACATTGGACAGGCCATCGCTGGATTCGCTGACAGTGAAGATGTCAGCACCAGACTCAGACAGATCACTTGAATGAGCTTCGCCATCGGGTCATTCCGGTCATTCGGATTCGCGCGGAGTTGTAAATTCAATCACGAGAACTGAACTACATCTTATACAACATCCAGTAAATCAACACCCCAGTGATGGAAACATAAAGCCAAACTGGGAATGTCACCCACGCCCATCGCCGATGAACTCTTCGTTCCTGAACGCGCTCGACAGCCTCCTCGGCGGAGATGCCATCTGGATATGCCTTACGACCATTGAGAATGGTGATGATCGCCAGAACAGGGACAGCAGCGGCTAAAATCACATGGCTGATCAGAATCGAATAATAAACCAGTTTGAACGTTCCGGTCCCAGTGAATGGCATGCCTCGGACTTTTCCATATTCATGCAACGCCCAATGATAGGATAAGTACGTTGCCAGAAACGCGACCGAGACTCCAAACGCAAGCAGCATCAATCGTTTGTGAAGGTGATATCGGCGAAATTTTGCGGCGGAATACCCGAGCAGCAACAAACATGTCGCCAGAGAGTTGAGCATGGCGTTCGTCGCAGGAAGCCGCTGCGCCCAACCGGGGAGACGTGCAAGAACCGCTTCTTTCGTCGGCTTTTCCTCTGGGTCGGCGAGTGCCCCCGCTTCCTTTTGAGCGTTCACTTTTCGTGCTTCCAGAGCAGCGATCGAAGCGAACGTCGCTGGTTGAAATCTCTGCGGAGTCTTGATTTCCCCTTTGATGACCCGTCGAAGAGTGACAAGTTCCGCGTCGGCCAGGCCGCTGTATCTTCCCAGGATCTTTCCATCGGCTCCCACGTGGATGAAGTTGTCGCTGTGAGCGAACTCCATCCCTGCTCGCCGAGATTCCCCGAGGTTCTCCCAGGCAGGCTCTTTAAATCCGGTCCGAATTAACTCGAGAACCTGCGCCGGATCGCCGGTGACAAATCGCCAGCGTGGAGCTTTGGCCCCCCAGATATCTGCAAATTCCCGCATATACGGGACGGTATCGTGTTCGGGGTCGACGGTAATTGTGACGAACCGAACTGGAACGTTTTTCAGTTCCTGATTCAGCTCCATCACCTTCCTGCAGGTCATCGGGCACTGAAACGTGCAGCGGGCGAAAACAAAATTCGCGACCCACTGCTCGCCTAACAGCATCTCCTTTGTGATCGGTTCGTTGTTCTGATCAAGGAGACTGAAATCACTGACAGTCGCTGCGTCCCAAGGAACCGGAGGAGTGTCTTTGTCGAGTTGCACAAACGGCGGTGGGTTCTCGCCCGGTGCAAGTTCGACGACAACAGCGGCCGGTTCAAGATCCGAATCTGATTCAGCGGAAACAGGATTCTCCACCGAACAGAGCATCACTGCCATGAACAGTTGAAGAGTCCGGCCCCAAAGTGAGAGCTTGCTGATCTGAATCATCCCAATTCGACTTTCATCAATTAAACCGGGCTTCGACACGGACTGGATTGAATCGGTTTTGCCTCTGTGAAATGCCCTCCTCCATCGAATGGAAGTCGGCATGAAGACCTCGGCAAATCAATTCACAGCCCGATCTCGGCGGGTCACCCAGATATCAATGGCGAGACAACCGATTGCGAAAACGGCTGTGACAGTCAGACAGACCCAAAATGGAGGAAGCATGCTGACGGACGCCGGATCTGAACTCAAAACTCGACGCAGTCCTGCGACACCGTACGTCAGAGGATTCAATGCCATGACCCAAGAGAGCCAGACACTTTGATTGCCGGGAAAAAACGCTCCTGACAACAGCCACATGGGAAGCAGGACGACGCTCATCACACCGTGGTAACCCTGAATCGAGTCGATCTTCCACGCGAAGAGATACCCCAGGGCGCAAAGCCCCAAAGAGATCAACGCCAGAAAGAGCACTGCTCCCAACACGTTCAGAAGCGAAACATCCAGAGTAATCGGTGGAGCGAGTCCCACAAAGTACATGAGCGGAGCAATCGCGATGAACGCGAGCGCCTGAAACATCGACAGCACGGTGCCGCCAAGCACTTTTCCAAGTACGATCGAGGAACGTGGAACAGGAGCAACAAGAACTCCCTGCATGAATCCTTCATTACGATCCTGAATCACCGAGATCGAGGAAAAGATCGAAGTGAACAGCACGATCATCACAGCGATTCCGGGGAGGAAGTATTCCTGAAAGGAGACTCCGCTCGTGGCGTCGCCGCTGTTCAACTGGAAAGACCCAGCCAGGCCAGCGCCGAAGAGCACCCAGAAAATGATCGGTTGAACGATTGAACTCATCACGCGTGATCGTTGACGCAGAAACCGGACGACTTCACGAACAATGAGCGTGTAAGAAGACCACAACCATGCATTGGAAGTGTGTGGTGTCGTGTTCGCGGCAGAATTAGTCATGTGAGCCTCGCTTCTTCTTTTTCTTTTTGTTCGTTTCCTCAGGCTCAACATTGGCCAGTCCACGACCAGTCAATTTGATGAAGACGTCTTCGAGGGTCGGCTTTCCGAGTGTCAGTGCTCGGAACTCACCGGGAAAGGCAGAAGCGATTTCTGCGAGTAACTCGTGCCCACGCTCCCGTTCGATTCGCAGTGAATCAGCAAAACGATTGACTGTCAGCCCGAACTTCTCCTGAAGACGGGTTGCGAGCTGATCCGGTTGATCAGACTGAATCGTCAGGCTGTCCCCACCAACCATCGATCGAAGTTCATCCGGTCTCCCAGCTGCAATCAACTTGCCACTATCCAAAATCGCCAGACGGGAGCAACGATCTGCTTCTTCCATCAGGTGAGTGGTCACCAGAATTGTGATTCCGTCCGATTGACGAAGTGACGTCAGCACCTTCCAGAGATCATGTCGCGCACTGGGGTCGAGTCCGGTACTTGGCTCATCGAGTAAAAGGAGCTTCGGACCATGTAAAAGGCATTTGGCGATCTCAACGCGGCGCTTCAGTCCTCCTGAGAGTTTCTCAGCGAAATCATTCGCTCGATCGGAAACTCCCAATTGCTCCATCACTTCGTCACAACGTCGTTTCAACGTCTGACCGAAGAGCCCGTAGAGATGCCCCTGATGGACGAGGTTCTCCTTCACGGTGAGCTTGATATCGAGACTTGGGGCCTGGAATGTCACGCCGATCTGGCGACGGACACCATCGGGATCGCTCCCGACGCTGTGATCCATAATGCTGGCAGAGCCATTCTGGATCGGCAACAACGTCGACAGAATGCGGAAGAGAGTCGTCTTACCGCTTCCGTTCGGCCCAAGAAGTCCGAAGATCTCTCCTTGCCCGACTTCAAAACTGACTCCCGCGAGGGCGACCCGTTCGCTGTAGCGGTACTCCAATTGTTCAACAACAACTGCATGCATGGCAGCTCGTTTCAGTCTAATTTCGTGAATCCAGGGATGAATGTGCAGGAACTCATCGTGGATGCAGTGACAACAATCGGCATCAACCCTCAATATCGAACTCACGGAGTTACTCCGAGACTCGTATTGGCTGAGATGCACCCTGCTATTTTAGCTGTTTCCCGGGTTGGGCGTTACGAACGCGACGCACTAATTGCCCGGTTTCTCAGTATTTGAGTACGTCAATTCCCGAAGAGAACGCAATGTAATTGGGGACCGACCAATGTGTGTTACGGCGCAGGACTAACACCATCAGCAGGTGCCTCGACGACCCCAGCCTTGGCTCGATGAGCACGAGCTTGCGGGGAGTCGTCGGTGTAGTACTCCATCGCAATATCGGGGGCTAATGCAATCACCAGACCGACAGCCAGTATAGCGGTAGGGGCGAGAATCAGAAATTTCCATTTCCCCTCGAACTTCAGGTGCATGAAGTAAGTCATGACGAAGATTGCTTTCGCAACAGCAACCGCCAAGACCAGAACTACGAGCAGAATCGGGGAAAGATGGATCAGATCCAGCGCTACCGAGAATGCAGTGCAAAGGCAGAGTGCAAGAAAGATCGAGAAGTACTTCACGTTCGGATGTGATTCGTGAGGTTCCTGTCCAGAGATGTGAACCATTATTCTGCCTCGCTGCCCGTTAGACTCGATCAGAAGACTTTAAAAGCTGTCTGACTACTTTTGTGGGTGATTGAAAAGGTCGCGCGGACCGACGCGATTGCTCTAGATATTACCCGGGATGATGTACAACAACGGAAACAGGAAGATCCAGACAAGATCGACAAAGTGCCAGTAAAGCCCGGAGTTTTCGACCCAGTTCGACCATTTTGCACTCAGGTTGGGCCCCTGCAGCAGCACGACTAGAAATAGGATCATGCCGACCACGACGTGAATCGCATGGAAGCCTGTCATGAGAAAATAAGTCGAGGCGAACAAGTTCCCGTAGACGATCGGCTTATGGAGATCGACAGAACCAAGTAGCTCGCCATACGTGGACGTTTCAGACTTCACGTCAGTTTTTTCAAGCACGGTCCACTTGCCCGCCGCATCACGGATGGCAAGTTGTCCGGGATGCACTTCAGGAAAGTGCATCGCTTCGTGTCCATCTGCCGAATCTGAGTGATCGTTCGACTTCTCTTCGGCAGGATGATGACCATGAAGTGATTTCAGCACAGATGGAGTCACCAACACTCCGGACAACTCTCCCTGAGTCGTTTCCAGCGTTGCAAGATGTCGTAAATCAAAGATCCGCTGCTGAGCCTCGGCGAATGTGAGTCGGTTGGCTCCGACGTCGTCACGGTACTTGTTGAACTCAACATTGAGATCTGTCCATGCTTTCGCAAGCGCCGCCCGTTTCGCGTTGTCGCTGTCGACCTCGGCAGCCAATGTGACTTCCTTGATGTGGGGAGCCTCACTTCCAGGAACGATCTGATTCAGGGTGCGATTCATCTGGTTGCCCCAGTCATCGCGCAGCATGCGGACTGCCTGCAAATCTGTTTCCGGGATCATTCCGGGAATAATGCGGTGCTCGAATTTGCCGTAATACTCGATCCCTTTGATCCCCAAAAACAGGCATGCGCACAGGAAGGTCAGCATGACCATGTCCCAGGCTTTCTGGAACTTTCCGGCAGCCATAGCTTCATGTGCGAGCACGACGAAGTAGCTGCTCGTCAACAGAACAAAGGTATTCAGTCCGCCGGCCCAGATCTTGATGTGGGTGTCTTCACTGCTCGTCGGCCATCCGGGAGACCCGAAGTAAAGCACGATATAGCTGCCAATGAAGGCTGTGAAAAACATAATCTCCGTCCCGAGGAACAGCCACATCCCGAGCTTGGCATTGGAAATGGGCAACCCCATTCTCAAAGCTGGAGCCCGCTGTGTATGTGCTTGGTGCGGTACTGATTGTGACATGGCTTTCAAAACCTCTTAAGCAGCCGGGGCCGCATCATTCGCTAGCGTTCTGCAACGCACGATATCTGGCTGGATCGATCACTGCGTAAACAATGACAGATTTCAGAGCATCAATCTCAGGTGATCGAGTGTCAGAATGAACATCACACCTGGAAGGTATGCGAACGAAATCCATAGAACCGATCGGGCTCGCGCCAGACTTTCTTCCTGTTGAAAACGGAACGACGACCATGCGTACCACAGTCCGAGGATCACCGCGACTGTTCCATAGATGTCGCCGGACAGTCCGAGGCGAACGGGGAGCAGACTGACGGGGATCAATACCAACGAGTATGCAAAAGCAACGACCCCGATAATTCCGGGACGACCACGACCGGGGATCATGTACAGGCCAGCGTTTTCGTACTGGTCGCGATAAATCCATGCAATCGCAAGGAAGTGAGGGAACTGCCAGACGAACAGAATCGCAAACAGGCTGAATGCACCCCAGTCGAGTTGTCCACCCGCAGCGGTCCAACCGAGAACGGGAGGAAGTGCCCCCGGAACGGCACCGACAACAGTGCAGAACGGAGTGTATCGTTTCAGTGGGGTATAGCAGGCGGCATACAGGAACGTCGTTGCCAGAGTCAGCCAAGCTGTCAGCGCATTGACGAAGACGATCAGGTAAGCGAAAGAAATAACGGTACAGACACTTGCAATCAGGAACACTTCCAACGAAGTGAGCCGCTCTGAAGGAAGCGGTCGATTCTGAGTTCGGGTCATCAACCGATCGGTGTTTCGTTCAACAAGCTGATTAAACGAACTTGAAGCAACAATCGCCAGAAACACACCAACGCAGGTATGAAGCAACGGCTTCAGGTGATATCCCCCCTGACTGGCCAGCAGATAGCCGACGGTCACGGCGAACAAAACCATGATCGCAATGCGTGGCTTGGCGAGTTGCGAATACGCCGCGAGTCGCGCCCGGACCAGTTCACGGTACGTCGGCCGAAAGGACGTCTCTTCGACACCGGACTGAGCAGTTGAAACCGGGGTTGCGATGGAATTCATTGGACACCTCCGACTTGCAGTTTCCCCGGCGTTTGACGCGCGACCCCCTGTGATTGGGGGGCTGGCTGTGCCGAAACCTGCGACACTCGGAATACCTTTACAAGATGAACGACGGCGGTCATCAGGGTAATGACACCCCAGACCATATGTGCTGTACGGATTGTGACTTGCTGAACCGAATCGACGACAGCGACGTAACCGGTGTATGCAAACCCATACTTCAGAACCCAGGTCGCGAGACCGAGTCCGACTTGACCAAAACCAACGAGTAGAAGGGCGATTCCCGACCAGCGAATCCAACTCACGTCCGACCTCAATGCCACGAAAGCGTTCCCGGTAAGGATCATCAACATCAACAGGCCGAGTCCGAGGTGTTCGTGGAGCCCTGTCCCTTTATGGCGGATCAGGCTGCCGTAAACGTATTGAAGAACCAACGACACGACGCAGAAGATCGCCATCGCTTTCAGCGTCCCGAGCTGTTGACGTGAACGAAGCGAATCCACTTTGAACCACTGCTTCACTGTGGCACAAATCATCGTTCCCATGAGTGAAACAACGACCGCTGCGAAGATCCCGTGAAGCATCGCCAGGCCGCGTTCGTTTAACTGAACCCTGAAACCACCCAACAGTCCCTGAAGGATCACCCCGATCAGAATTGTGACCGACAAACTGCGAATCATCCATCGCCGGTCACTGGCAAATGTTGCGATCATCAGTGCGATCACCCACATTCCAATCAACATCCCTGCGAGACGATGACCATGCTCCAAAAACTTGCCCCAGTTGCTGGCGAAGTCCTGAAACCACGGGTACGTCACCATGAAATGACCATCCGAAGTCGGCCAGTCCCTGAATGCCATCCCAGCATTCTTTGTCGTCGTCAATGCACCGAAGATCAGCGTCACCATTGCCACGAGGACAGTGGAGATCGCCAAAGCGTGAAGAAACGGTCGATAAGATTGGGACGATGGAGGGTTCATTATTCTGGTCGCGTGACTTTCGTTTTACCCGCGGCCCTGCTGGATGTCTGACTCGTATTGGTCAAAAAATTGAAACGAATTCAGGAGCTTGCGTGTCAGCCAGTAACGGGCTTGGACTTCCGCTGGGGAGGTTCCCACTGCGGCCAGCTTTCAGCCTCATGATTGGGATCTGAGTATTCATACGGGCCGCGGTAACACACCGGTGGAATATCGAAGTTTCCATGCCCCGGAGGTGATGGTGCCGACCATTCGAGACCGTTCGCATCCCACGGGTTACGACCAGCCTTCTTCCCGCAGAACCAACTTCCAACAAAGTTGAAAATCAAAATGAACTGCGCGATCCCCATGATGAACGCACAGATCGTCATGAACTGGTTCATCGGGAGCAAATGTTCGAGATATGGATGCAGGTAAGGATCCGCATAGCGGCGTGGCATCCCGCCGATCCCCAGAAGGTGCATCGGGAAGAATGTGCCGTTGAAGCCCACGAATGTCAGGAAAAAGTGAATCTGTCCCCATGTGTCGGACATCATTCGCCCAAACATTTTGGGATACCAGAAATGAATCCCAGCGAAGACTCCGAACAGAGTTGCTCCGAACAGCACATAGTGGAAGTGGGCAACAATGAAGTACGTGTCGTGAATGTAGATGTCGACCGGGACCGCTGCCATGAAGATCCCGGAGAGTCCACCGACGATGAACATGGAAACAAACGCGACGCAGTTCAGGAAGACTGTATTCCAGACGGGACGGCCTCCCCAGATCGTGCCGATCCAGTTGAAGACCTTGACCGCTGATGGAAGCGCGATCATCACGGTCGAGACCATAAAGGTCATACCGAGCGCGGGGTTCATCCCCGAAGTAAACATGTGGTGACCCCAAACGATAAAACCGAGGCCAGCAATTGCAGCGAGGGAGTAAACCATCGGCTTGTAACCAAAAATCGGCTTACGACACATGCACGCGAGCATGTCCGATACCATTCCCATCGCTGGTAGCAGCATGATGTATACTGCGGGGTGCGAGTAAAACCAAAACAGATGCTGCCAAAGGAGCGGTTGCCCCCCGCCGATCGTCGGAGCAGCATTGTTCACAACCAAGCCAGCAGGGACAAAGAAACAGGTCCCGAAAACTCGATCCGACAACAGCATGAACCCTGCAGCGGTCAACACAGGAAGTGCAAACGCCTGCAGAATTGCAGTGATGAACATCGACCAGATTGTCAGCGGCATCCGGAACAACGTCATCCCAGGAGCCCGCATATTAATGATGGTGGTCATATAGTTGATGGATCCCATCATCGATGAAAATCCAACGAAAGTGACCGCCATTAGCCACCATGTTTGAGCGGCTTCAGAGCCCGGAGATGCATGCGAAATGGCAGACAGTGTCGGGTATGAAGTCCATCCCCCCGCAGCCCCCGCGTTCATTCCACCACGGGTTCCAGCAGCTTCTCCGCCCAGTCCCATCGCTAGAGCAAAACAGAAGATTGCGGGCCACATGAACCAGTAGCTCAGGGCGTTCAAAGTCGGGAATGCCATATCATCCGCGCCAATCATCAGCGGGATGAGGAAGTTTCCAAATGCCCCTGCCAGCACCGGAATGATGACCAAAAAGATCATGACCGTCGCGTGCATCGTGAAGAGCATCGTGTAGAACTCGGGAGTGATCGTCCCCCCCATCGCAACGTTCTTGGCAATGAGCTGACCGAAGATGGGCATCTCCTGCCAGGGAAAAGCAAGCTGCCAACGAATCCCCAGCGCAAGCGCACCCCCGACGATCAGCATCAGCATCGTCGTAATGAGGAACTGGATGCCGATCACCTTATGGTCGGTCGAAAAATTGAAGATCTGTTTCAGCAACGAGAGCCTGCCCAACTCCCCGGAGGAGTGGTGGCATTCCGCGCCTGTTTCAGAATTGACTGCAATCGAACTCACGATGGACCCTCATGAACGCGAACCGATGAAGGCCGCGGCAATCTTTAGTTGTACTCGTTTTTACTCTTCAACCTGAGTTGAGTTCTCTGCAACTCCATCGAAATTTTGTGAAGCATGAAGACCTCGGAGGTACTTCAAAAAGTCTTCCTCTGACTGTGCAATGAAGCGGGCCTTCATCTTGTAATGCCCCCATCCACAGAGTTCAGCACAGACAAGTGCGTACTCACGGGGTTGGCTCGCTTCAAACCAGACAGGAATCGCCAGTCCGGGGACCGCATCCTGCTTGATGCGAAGTTCTGGCAAAAAGAAGGAATGCTGAACGTCTTCTGATTTCAAGTTGATCATCACTGGTGAACCTGCGGGGAGATGCAGATCGTTCACAGCGTAGAGATCAGTCGGTTGAGGTTCGGACATCAGTGGCAGCAATTTTCCATCCGCATCGAATCCCGGATAGCGAATTCGCCATTCGAATTGCCGCGCCGTGACTTCAGCGAGTGCCACGCTATCACTGGCGGAACGCTTCTGCTCCAGTCGTTCCAGGAGCTGAACCATCCCAAGTTTTGGGAAAGAACCTTTCACACGGAACTCGGTCCAGACGCCGAGTTGATACAACGCAATGAAAAGCAGAACGAGCGCTGGAACCGTACTCCAGATGACTTCGAGAGTGTGACTCCCGTGTGAAAACCAGACTTTCGTTTCTGCTCCCGGTTCGGTGCGGCGGGCACCGGTGAACAGCACATAAGCAAGAGCCACCTGAGTTCCGACGAATGTAATCGTGCAGATCGCCAGAATGAGATAGAAGAGGTCGTCAATCTTCTGCCCCAATGGTGACGCTGATGGACCAGGAAACCACCAACCCATCGATGGAGCGATAGCGCAGACCACGATTGCGAGGATCGGCCAGAAGGCAAAAAACAGACACCAGAACCACTTCACGTCTTTGACCTTCAATGAGGAATCAGAGTACAGAAGGCAGCGGACTTCACAGTCTTTGTTTCGTCTCCGCCTGACTCCTTGTTCCTGTCAACTATTCGATTTTCAAAGCAATCCTGGTTGCGTGTCAGAGGCGGCCCGCTTCCATGATCACAGAAAACTTCAATCAGCCCTGCATCAACTCTTAGTGCGCTGCCACATCGTCGCCAGCCGCTTCTGGAGCACCGGGATCGTGTCCGATCCCAGCACGATTGGATTCAAATGGGACGCTGTAAATGTAATTCACAAGATCCCAGAGTTCTTCATCCTTCAACTTGCCGCCGAATGCTGGCATTGGTGTTCCCTTAATTCCAGCATGCAAGCGTGCGTATAGATCAATTGGTCGACGGCCACCCCGAAAAATTCCGTCATGGAGATTCCGCGGTGGAATCTTTTCGCCCCAAGAATCGTACAGGCCGGGCAAAGGGTTTTCTTTTCCTGTGTCAATGTCACGAGTGATCGCCTGAGTCTGAGGCCCATCGCCATAGCCGGCAGCTCCGTGACAAGCCACGCAGTTCAAATCGACCGACTGATAGAGCAAGCGGCCGCGAGCGATCGATTCCGCGCTGTATGGAACGCGATTGTGCTCTGGTGTGACCAAGGATTCTGGCAACTCTGCTTCTTCCCATCGTTCGAGCATGAGCTCGATCATGTCGCTCACTTCGACTGGGAGATCTTCCGGATCGTTGATTCGCTCAACAAACTCGGCGCGAATCGATTCGGCAGTGTCGTATTTTTCTTCGCCGGATTTCTTGTCTTCCAGCCCTTCCTTCACCATCTCTGCGACAACTTCTTTGGAATACTCGTCCGCAAAATAGCGAACAAGCTGGTATTCAGTTTCACCGCGCATCGACAGCCACAGGACGTATTCGACAATTGCCTGAGTCTCGTCCGGAGTCAGCAGCTTGAACGATGGCATATAGGTGCCGGGGACACCTTCATCCAGAATTCGAGCAAGATCGTCGCGATTTGCACGCTGCTGAGCCTGCGTCAGCGTGAACTTGAAAATGCCCTTGCGATAGTCGCGTGGAAGAGGATTCAGGTACTCCGCTGTGGGGCCGTATCCATCGCCGGTAATCCCATGGCAGTGGACGCAGTGAACCGTATAAAGCTCACGCCCGTTTGCGAGCAATTTCCCTGGCCCGACAATCACTTCCGTTCCCACCTCGGGAAGGGTCTTCAGCGGCGTGCTCAGAATCGCGGTGTGTGTCGATTCATCGAACGACTTCACCCAGGCTCCAGCCTGCCCCTTCAATGAGCCGCTCGACCATATAATTTCAGTTCCTGGAGTAATTTCAGGATGAGGCTCTGCGAGTTCGAGAACGAGTTCTTCGGCAGAGGCTTTCGAGACCACCCCATTGGCCAGATTCTTCTTGAGGGGCAATTTGTCCCAGACCACCAGTTCGGTAGGTGTCCCGAAGTACGATTCCAGAACCGCTGAGATGTAGTTTTGCGCGTACGGTTCTAGCTTTTCGAATTCCTTACGATGGGCAAACTCCGGCTTGGATGAACAGCCGGAAGCCAACGTCAGAATCGCCACTATTGAATAAAAGGTTCTCACCAGAAAACCTCGACCTCGTAGGTTACTGCACCCTTGCGGGATACATCGAATGCAAAATCGGGAGACACTAACTTTATTGATAGACCAACGTTGCAGCTACTCATCACTCTCGAATTCAGTCGCTGCTTCAGCCTCAGCGTCCGGATTGGAAGCTGGCGAAATCTCAACTCGGCCATCAGCGGTCATCTTGATCGTGACACCTTCTGCAGGCAACATCTTCGTGGTGTGATGGTCGACTGGCTCACCGCACCCGACACAGATCAAAATCAAACCGGTTCCGGCGACGAGATGCCAATTCACAATGTGTTTCAAGTCGATCACGGAAATTTCACTTCGAAAATTGCACCTTCCGCCAGAAAACTGATTTCTCGAGCGGATTTGATTTGGGATAGTACTGACTTGATCTTTCTGCCGGCTTCCCGTGGGGACTTCACTCGAAGTCGGGAAAAGCAAATCGGTCGTTTCAACTCTGAAAGCAACCGCTTGAGTTGCAGTCAGATCAACTGGTGGGGAGTGCTGAGTCCCGGTTTCGTGCCACGAGATTCCGCTGGTATCTCGCAATCAAATTTGGTGATTCAATGCGATTGATAATTCGACCGCTTTGAACGCAACATCAAGACTCACTGGGCATATTACGACATTTCTGACCGATCAGGCTATTCAGTACCACGTCAGATGTTCCCACTTGCCCCCTCAGTTTCGAAACTGGGAATTATTTCTCAGTTCTGAACTGCAAAATAGGATCTCTAACAATTTGATTCCAGATTGCGTTTGAGAACTTTTCTTTCGCGAAACTGCTCCCGAGATGCGACATCATCGTACATTCCTTGCGGAAATCCCAACATATCTCCTTATCCCATTAGGATTTGAGCAAAAGAAACACCGGCTCACCGTACCAATCGAACAGTGGAGATGTTTCCGGAAACACCCATTTCCCCCTGGCAATTTAGGAAGTCGTCACAGTTCAGGAGGAGTCAATCCTGCGACCCGCTCGAGATTGGTTTTTGCAAAGATTTTTTCGATTGAGGTCGAAATTTCCGTCAGCACACTTTCCTCTGCTTCGGTCTCCAGCGCCCGCTGCAGGAAATTTTGGGCGGAATCATCAGCGAGTTCTCCCAGACTCCACGCACACGCCACGCGCACCAGTGGTGACGGATCACGTAGTCCTTGAGCAAGAATTTCTGCGCTCTCGATCTTTCCCCGATTGCCAAGCACGATCGCTGCATTCTTCGCCATACCGATTCGTCCGGGGCGAGCGAGGGGGGTTTTCTCAAACCGTCGTAAGAACTCGTCATCGCTGATCGTGATCAATTCTTCAGCGGTCGGGAAGCTCGTTTCCCTGGGAACAAAAGAAGGCTCTGATGGCTCAGACGCTTTGCGATTCCAAGGACAGACCTGTTGGCAGACATCACAGCCAAACAGCCACTCCCCGACGCCGTTTCTCAGCTCACGGGGCGGAAGCTTGTCACGCAGCTCAATTGTCAGATACGAAATGCACTTTCCGGCATCCAGCACGTGTGGACCATTAAATGCGTCAGTCGGACAGGCGTCCAGGCAGCGTGTGCAGGTTCCGCAATGATCCGTGGTATGAGGGGCATCTGGAACCAGTTCGCAGTCCGTCAGAATCGCCCCAAGGAAAAAATAGCTTCCACGCCACTTGTTGATGAGCATGGTATTTTTACCAAACCAGCCCAACCCTGCCCGCCGGGCGAAATCACGTTCGAGGATGGGTGCGGTATCAACGGCGATTCGTGTTCGTGCCTGAGGGTTCAGGCGACGCAGCGCACTCGCAAGTTCGCCCAACTTCCCCCGAAGGACATTGTGATAGTCCTCTGTTCCTTGGGCGTACGCTGCAACTTTTGAGGTTGCGTCCGATCTCTGAACTCCAGCTCCATAATTCATTGCACAGACGATGACGTTGCGGGCCCCCACCTGAACGCCCTCTGGATGCTCGTAAGCCTGCTCGCGTCTGGGGATGTAGTCCATCGAAGCATGCAAACCGTGGCGAACCCAATCCTGAAAATAGCCGAACGTTTCCGGCTGGACAGCGGGGGCAATCCCAACGAGCTCGAACCCTAGCTCCAATGCCGCTGCCTTCACGTGTCTTGAAAGCTCTTCGGGAGTTGGAACAGGAGAAGGCATTTGAAACCAAAATCAAGCTGATGGTTGAGATACGGAGGAATTTTGCACTGATCAAATAAAATCGAACAGGCAATTCTAATTGAATCGCCTGTTCGGTACAGGATGTTCCCAGTCTTCAATATTTGCCCGAGAGCGGCTCTCCTGCAAACTGGAGACTTTCTGATGCGCCAATTCTTCCTGGATCACATCTTTGGTTTCAGATGCTTGTTGAACCATTCGAGAGTTGCTGTCTGCACTTTGATCTGATCCTCCGGACCAAATCCATGACCTGCCCCTTCGATGACAACAAGATTCGTCGGGACACTCTTCTTTTTAAACTCGTCCACAATCAATTCGCTTTCCTTAATCGGGACGAGGTCATCTTTATCTCCATGGATCAGTAACGTGGGTGAATCGTCGTCCGAAACGTGCAGCAACGGGGAAACATCGTCCCCTTCCTCGGTTGGGAAATCGAGTGCGGGGAAGTCAGCCTTCAACTTGAAAAAGTTGTTGAGATTCGTGGGAGGGCAGATTGCCACGACAGCCTGAACCCGATTGCTCGTTTTTTCAACTGGAAGATCGGATCCCTTGGCCCCGTCATCCGCTGTTGTCGAGAGCATGAGCGAGAGATGCCCTCCGGCACTCATTCCGAAGACGCCAATTCGCTCCGGATCAATCCCGTAGTCTTCTGCATGTAGCCGAATAAATCGAACGGCGCGAAGCACGTCGCTGACCGCGTCAGGAACCTTGAAGTATGGGCTGCTGCCATGCCGCACAATGAAGAGTGTGTATCCATTGTCCGTGAGGAGTTCAAACTGATTCTGGTCTTCTCGTTGTTTTCGAACCACAAATTCAGGCGGAAACCAGGTTGAGACCCATCCGCCACTCATGATGAACAAAACTGCTGCCCCATTTGGCTCTGCAGGTTTCACGACATCATATGTGAGTGCCATCCCGGCCTTATGACCATAGATGACATCCGGTGTGATTGTCTCCCCTTCTGCCCGCAACACACTTTGTGTTGAAAGAGTGATGAGCAGGGTTGCAACTGCGACTGAGAACCGTTTCATAAGCCAATCCTTAGAGATGACCTGCGGGAATGATCTGGCGATGTATATTCCCATGAGACAGGTGTTCAGTGCAAGGTGCAAGCGACGAATCGCGGACGCAGAAAATCACTTCTACACTGCCAGATGCGGAAGAGATTCATTCGTTGCGTTTTCGTACCGAGTCCCGA
Organism: Planctomicrobium mucosum; assembly: GCF_051466335.1. Classification (NCBI taxonomy): domain Bacteria; kingdom Pseudomonadati; phylum Planctomycetota; class Planctomycetia; order Planctomycetales; family Planctomycetaceae; genus Planctomicrobium; species Planctomicrobium mucosum. The sequence continues at coordinate 3,540,277 of NZ_CP195793.1, forward strand.
ATTTGCTCGCGGGCAGCGTCCAATCGAGAAGGCCACTCGAATTTCGGAGCTGTCGAGGGGTCGTATCCGAGCAGGTGATCCTTCAGCCGTGTAGTGGGCTTGCTGTATTTGAAGTCGGTGTCCTTAAACACTTCGCGACACAGTTCAGCGAGTTGGGGGTCGTACTCCAGAAGCTCTTCGCGAGTATCGACTTCGCCATGCTCGTTATCGTTGGAACGATTATTGTCGAACCAGCACTGAACTCCTTCAGCGAAGTACTCGTGATGATTCACTGAAGCATAGGTCTTCTTCCAGAGACCGGCGGCCATCGCTGATTCGTAGGCCTGTTGCAATCTGCTGTCGAACGTCGGATCGATATTCACCATTCCGCGTAAATGCATGTTGTGAGCAAACTCATGAATCAGGATACATTCCTGCCAATACGGATCTCCTTCGAAGCTAAGCAGATTCTCCTCGGCGGTCGTACAGACAGGATCTGTTATTGATCCCCCCAGCCCGCGCGAGCGAGCATCCCGATAATCTTTGGGAGAAAGATGTGCGTGTTCCGGGATATCAGTAGTAAATTCATTGTAGGCCATGACAGCCATTCGGGACTTGCTTTTAATCATGGCTTCACGAAGGTCCGGACGCTCTTTCAGCAAAAGGTTTACAAGAAACGCCGCTTCCTTGAGCGCATAATCCGACGGTTTCTCGCTGGAGACTATTGGATACCCCTGCACTAATACACATTTCTTGTAGAACGGATCGAGCCCCAGCTCCGCGGGGGGAGCGATGATCGTAAAGTCCTCACACTTACCGACCGAGACAACGGAGACAATGGTCAGTAAATAAACGGTGAATAATCGAAACAGAACGGGAACCTGAAACATTTTGCATTCCTCTGGTGAGACTCTCACGACGGACGCCAACCTTTGCTGTTGAAAGTCTCTCAGTTTCGTCTTCTGATGTTAAGTTCGAAATAACGCTGACAAATCAATTCTGCGCACATTTGAATTGTTGTTCAATGTGATCGAGTTCTATAAATTTTCATCGCTATTCGTTGTGTATCCCAGTTGGAGTTGAGTTCAATGAAAATCGCTCGTATTTTTGCGCATCGGGTAGAACTGCCTCTCGTTGAAGGGAATTACAACTGGGCGCAAGGGAAGTCTGTCTCGGTATTCGATAGCACCATCATTGGTGTGGAAACGGAATGCGGGCTCATCGGATATGGGGAAGTCTGTCCACTCGGCCCCTTCTACCTCCCGGCATACGCCGCCGGAGTCCGTGCGGGTCTGGTCGAATTGGCTCCACACCTCATCGGAGAAGATCCCCTTCAACTACTGAAATTGAACCAGCTAATGGATGCTGCACTCAAGGGGCATCCCTACGTGAAGTCCGGGATCGACATCGCTTGCTGGGATCTCCTCGGAAAACTTTCCGGCCTTCCAGTGTGTGATCTACTTGGAGGAAGGTTTGGTGACGAGGTCCAGCTTTACCGCGCGATTTCACAGGAATCGCCTGAGCAGATGGCTGCAAAAATCGCAGGATATCGTGAGGAAGGCTACAGGCGGTTTCAGCTGAAAGTGGGTGGCATCGCTGACCAGGACATCGATCGAATCCACGCTGCTCGCGACGTTCTTAACCCGTCCGATCGCCTCGTTGCCGATGCCAACACGGGTTGGACTCAATACGATGCGGTCCGTGTTGTGAGGGCGGTGCGGGATGTGGACGTCACCATCGAGCAACCCTGCCTGACGTACGAGGAATGCCTGAATGTGCGTCAGAAATCCGATCATTCATTTATTCTCGACGAGAACATTGACTCACTTCAGGCGCTGCTGCGCGGGTTGCATGACCGAGCGATGGATGGCGTGAATCTAAAAATCAGCAAGCTGGGGGGCTTGACCAGAACTCGTCAACTCAGGGATTTGTGCGTCGCATCAGGGATCGTGATGACGCTCGAAGACAGCTGGGGCGGAGACATCACAACTGCCGCGATTGCGCATCTCGCACACAGCACTCCAGAGAAACTTCGCTTTACCAGCACAGACTTCAACAGCTACGTCACCGTTAGTAACGCAACCGGAGCACCGCAGCGAGTGAACGGCTTTATGCGCGCATCGACCGAACCGGGACTGGGAGTGACTCCGAGATTCGACGTGATCGGTCCGCGAGTCCTCGAAATCAGCAAGTGATGCCCAGCCGAAACTCCAATTGCAATTTGCGTTGCTGACTCGACAATGATACGAGTGACAGTCGGTTCACCCGGAACATGCATGAGTGTGTTACTCGGTTTTGGACGAACACACACCGTATTGGAGTTCGAATGACACTGTTCCGGGGAGAATCAACGCCGAAAGACATTCAGGAGCGGTTCGATCAGGATGTCGAGCGTTTTTCTAATCTGGAGACGGGACAATCTGCCACGGTCGATGCGCCGCTTGCTCTTGAACTTGTGTCCCAAGCAGCTCTGGCAGTCAATCCCGCTCCAAAACGAATTCTGGACTTGGGATGCGGGGCGGGAAACTTTACGCTCCGCCTTCTTCAGGGGTGTCGCAGCGTCCAACGGGTAACGCTCCTCGATCTCAGTCGCCCCATGCTGGAGCGAGCGAAGAGTCGAATTCAGCAGACACAGCCGATTGACGTCACGACGATTCAAGGGGATTTTCGAGAGATCCCATTTGAAGACGTTCAGTTTGACGTCGTCCTTGCAGGGGCAGTACTGCATCATTTACGGACTGATCAGCAGTGGGAGGAGACGTTTCAGCGTATCTATAATGCCACTGCTCCCGGCGGTTCTTTCTGGATCTTTGACCTCATCACACATCACCAACCGCGCATTCAGCAATTGATGTGGAGTCGATACGGCGAGTATTTAAAGGGACTCAAAGGTGAAGAATACCGCGATCAGGTCTTTGACTACGTGACACGCGAAGACACGCCCAGAACGGTCCCCTATCAACTCGACCTCCTGAGCCGCTCTGGTTTTCGGGATGTTGAATTACTTCACGCCAACGTCTGTTTTGCCGCGTTTGGCGGCATCAAAACGGTCGAATGAAATTGGCAATGAGTAACTCCGCACAGTACGGAAATAACCGTCTGTGCGGAGCGCGACGAGATCCGATTTTATCACTGACGGGGCACGGCACTACTGGCCTTGAAACTGTTTCATCATCTCCTTGTACGCAGCTTTCATCTCGTCGGTCGTCATGTCTTTTTGGTGAGTTGCCAGCGACCAAGTATGCCCAAACGGGTCTTGTACGACTCCGTATCGATCGCCCCAGAACATGTCCGTAGCTGGACAGAGTACTGTGGCCCCAGCGGAGATTGCCTTCTCCATCGCTGCATCGCAGTTCTCCACATACCGGTGCATCGTCACTGACGACCCACCGAGAGCGAGCGGATTTTCGGCCTTTCCGTTGCAGTATTCGGGGAAATCGTCCGCGATGAACACGACGTTCCCGGCGATGGTAATGGCAGCATGCATCAGACGTTCACCGTCTTCCGCATCGAGCATCGCCATCACTTCTGCTCCAAACGCCTTCTTATAAAACTCGATAGCTTGCCTGGCCCCTTTGACTTTCAAATGCGGGATCAAAGCGGCGTGTTCGGGAGGAATTGGCTGAGTCACGATACTATCCGTCCTGCTGATTTTTATGTGATCCACTCTCTGATCGAAGGTTCGATCCCCACGATTAGAATCAGAGCACAAATCAGTCGCTTGTCACGAATGGAAATCGACAATCGATTTCAGAATAATTTGAATCAACCTTTGGAGGTCGCCAGCGTGACGTTGAGGACAACTTCTTGACCTTCCCGTAGCACAGTGACCGCAACTTGTTCGCCCGGTTTGAACTTACGTAATACCAGGTCGAAGTCGTCCAGCCCTCCGATCCGGTCGTCGCCCAACTTGATGATGACGTCCCCACCAAGAATTCCACCTTTAGCCGCGGGACTATCGGCTGAGACACCTTGAATTGCGTATCCTGAAACGTCTTTGCCGAAGTCTGGGATACTACCGAAGTAAGGACGATTCCCAGTCCGTTCGAGTTGAGCATTACCCTTCACTTCAACGTAATCTGGCCGATCGGTGCTGAACGCTGTATCGAGGACGATTTCTTCCAAAAATGTGACGATGCGATCGATGTCTTGAAAATTGATTTTCTCCCAATCGTCGCTTGGTCGGTGATAATCGCTATGAGTTCCGGTGAAGAGATGCAGGACGGGGATTTTTTTGCCGTAAAAGCTGGCGTGGTCGCTGGGGCCAAATCCTTCAGGTTTCTTGGACACGAGAAGCTGATGCTGGGTCGCCCCAGTGTCGACGAGTGCTTCCCAACGGGTTGACGTTCCAGTCCCAAACACCACGAGTTTGCTGTCTTCCATTCTTCCGATCATGTCCATGTTAAACATGGCGATCGTGTTTTCGATCGGGAAAAGAGGCTCTTTCACGTATCGGTCGGAACCGAGAAGGCCTCTTTCTTCAGCAGTGAATGCAATGAAAACAACGCGTCTCGGAAGCGGCTTGTTCAACTTGCCCAGGCGACGAGCCATCTCCAGCAAGCCAGCGACTCCAGAGGCATTGTCATCAGCGCCATTATGGGTTTCTCTGATTTCCGGGGTGAACGACCCTTCCCCCCCTTGGCCGATGTGATCGAAGTGAGCTCCAATCACAATCGTTTCCTCCTTGAGAGGACCTTCTCCTTCGAGAACCCCGATCACGTTTTTGACGGGAACCTTGATTTGCAGAACCGTCGCTTCCCCTGAAGCACTCCAGCCAGAGAGTTCCTTGCTGAGCGGTTTCCCTGTCTCGTCGATCTTCGCTTCGATCTCAGCCAGGGACAGGCCGCTGTCCGACGTGAGAAGCTTGTTACATGTCTCGATGGAAATCTGGAAGACTGGAACAGATTGTCCCTGCCGAGTTCCTCCGTAACCAAATGGCATCAGTGGATCGAGATCGTTTTTCTTGATCAGGTCCTGAAGCTGGATCAAATGCTGGGCGGCGGCTTGCGTCTCTTTTAGTAACGTTACGGTCGTTTCTGCGTTTTCCGGTTGCTGTTGTGAGAGAGTGCCAAGCTTTTTCAACGCCTCGGCGTACTTCTCTTCCAGCTCCTTCTGCGCTGTGACGCCAGAGATGGTGTCATTCACAACCAGGACAGCGACGGCACCTTTCGAAAAAGCCTGTCCCACTTTTGTCGTCAACGCTGCAAAACGGGAGATGCCGTGCCCGACAGCGAATTTGCCCTGCGGATTGTTTTGCTGAGGGTTGCGACGCATCACGACGACAACCTTCCCTTTGACGTCGATTCCATCAAAATCGTTGTACTCAGCTTCCTGCGAATCGATTCCGTATCCTAGAAATGCTACGGGCGCGTCAAAAGTTCCGGTCGACCCAAAGGCGCATGTTCGGAAATCCTTGTCATACTCGAGATTCAGGACTTGGCCGTTTGGACCTTTGAGAGTGAGTACGTTGGTTTCGCCGAGCTTCACACCGTCATTGACTTCGAAATCCTGATAAGCGTCTCCCCCTGCGGCTGTGACACTCAATCCTGCTTTTCTGAACTCATCGACAATGTACTCCGCAGCCTTCTCAATCCCCTGAGTCCCAATTCCTCTCCCTTCAAATTCATCTGACGCGAGGAGTTTGACGTCTTCACGGATTTGCTGAACGGCGGGAGAGAGTTCTTCGGCAAAGCTGATTTGCTCCAAAACGCTTGTCAGTCCAGCGAGGGAAACCAGACTGAGCATTGCACAAGAAAAACGATTCATTGGTGCCTGACTCGTAAGGAAATGAAGAAGTTTCGATGCGATTCTATCCCAAGTCGAAGCGATCAGTACACCGAATCGGGGCTGGATCGCTGGCTCAAATCCGATTGAATCCAAAAAAGATCATCCGTGAGAACTTTTGCGTGCAAATCGTCGTACACGCTCGGTGAAGCGGCGGGAATTTGTTAGTTTACTGGAAGAAGTTTCCACTCCACTCCTGCTGACCTACTGAAAGGCCTGCGATGTCTGCTCCGATTCGCTTCGACCTGATTCTTCCAGGGCGAATCGTCTTCGGCTGGGGTCAGAGAAATTCGATTGGCACCCTAGCAAAGTCGCTCGGAAACCGTGCGTTCGTGATTGATGGCTCCCGCAAGTTACGCGAGTCGTCTGAATGGACTGATGTCGTCGTTGGTCTGAAGTCGGCGGGAGTCAGCGCGGAGTTCATTTCGACAGCGACGCAAGAGCCAACAATTGAAGATGTCGATACCGCAGCAGCGATTGTGCGTCGGTTACAGCCTCGACAGGGCGATTTCGTTTTGGGAATTGGCGGTGGCTCCGCGATGGATCTGGCTAAAGCTGTCGCAGTGATGGCCACTTACGGTGACGGCGAAAGTGTTCGCGACTTTCTGGAAGGGATTGGGACCGGAAGAACTCTCGATCGTTCTCCACTTCCACTGATGCTGGTGCCGACAACCTCTGGAACGGGGAGCGAGGCGACTAAAAATGCCGTGATCTCGTGCACAGAGCCACCCTGCAAAAAGAGTTTGCGTTCGGACAGGCTCATGGCGTCGATCGTCTTGGTCGATCCGCAATTGACGGTGACGATGGGACCGGAACAAACCGCTTTCTCCGGAATGGATGCCATCACGCAGTTGATTGAAAGTTACACCTCCAATCGTGCTCAGCCTGTCACAGATGCCTGGTGCGACATGGGATTGAAATTGGCGTTAGGAAGTCTCGTCAAAGCTGTCTATTCGCCGAACGATCAGCGAGCCCGTGAAGAAATGGCCTCAGCTGCACTTCTCTCCGGGATGGCATTGGCAAACTCCGGTCTCGGGATGGCTCATGGGGTCGCAGCAGCTCTGGGCGCCATCTGCGATGTCCCACATGGTTTGGCATGTGCCGTCATGTTGCCAATCACGCTGAAGACCAACCGTGAGCAGATTGCCAGTAAGTTGGAAGCACTGACAATTATCTGGAAAGTGTTAAAGAAGGAAAGCAATGTCGCAGCAGTGAAACCAGCTGTCGACTTGCTCATCGAGACCGTTGAACAGATCTGTATGGCATTGAAAATCCCCTCTCGCTTACGAGACTTGGGAGTTCAAAAAGATCAGATTCCGCTTCTTGTCGCTGGCTCTCGCGGGAACAGTATGAACGGAAATCCACGTCACTTGAGTGACAGCGAACTGACCGAGATTTTGGAGGCTCACTGGTGATTGTTTCTGCGGGACTCTCTCCTGCCTGGCAACAGATTTTAAGATTCGATTCCTTGCAGATTGGTGAAGTCAATCGTGCAACAGATGCCTGCTGGTGTGCATCCGGGAAAGTCATCAACATTGCGACCGCCGCTGCGACATTGGGAAGCGATGTCACGCTGCTGACCTCAATTGGCGGGCTCTCTGGAGAAGTGATCCGAGCAGAAATCGAAGAACTCGGGATTCGCGCGTACTGGACCGAAACGGATTCCGCCACACGGGTCTGCACCACACTCCTTGATGCGCGCGGGAAGACTACGGAACTCGTCGAGAACGTCGCGGATATTGAGCTTGAGAAACTGGCTGAATTCATCGATCAGACGAAGATCTACGCGAACGTAGCCAGCGTGACGGTTCTCTCGGGATCCCTTCCCCAGAATGCCCCGGTGGATACGTTTGAGCGAATCATCTCGCAAACACACAAGAAATTTGTGCTGGACATCCGCGGAGAACACCTCAAGCAGGCCCTCATTCATGCCCCCTTCCTGATCAAGCCAAACCGGGAAGAACTGGCGGCGACTGTCGGAAAATCACTCGCTGCTGAGGACGACCTGTTGCGTGAGATGCGCCGGCTGAATCACGAAGGTGTGCAATGGGTTGTTGTCAGCGATGGCGAACAGGGTTGCATTGTGACATCAGCCGACCATGCTGTGCGCTTGTCCGTTCCGAATATCAAATTGATCAATCCGATTGGATGTGGCGATTCCCTGGCGGCTGGGATCGCAAGAGAGCTTGAGCGCCACGACGATGTGATTCAGGCGGTTCGATTCGGCATGGCGGCGGCAGCCAACAACGCAGAACAACTGCTCCCTGCACGCTTGTGCCTGCAGCGATGCGAAGAACTGGTCGAACAGGTCAAAGTCGAAGAAGTGAAGCCTCCGCGAGTTTAGAAGTTTGGAGAGTAGCGGTTTGGAAAGTTGACGACCGGGAATCGATTGTTTTTCAAATTTTTGTCATTTGAGACAGATCTCTGATCCAACCAGTCGGAACGCTCGTTTATAAATTTCTCGATCTCACTTTTTGTTTACTAATCAGAGACGGACGGCACCGTTGAATTGCCGGGAGAGTAACGACGATGTCAAAGAAAGTGAAAGTGGGGCTGATCCAGCGGTCAGTCGGATTGGATCCGGAAGTCAACTTCCGTGACACCGTCGCCGATATTGAGCGAGCAGCAGAACAAGGGGCGCAGATCATCTGCACTCAAGAGTTGTTCCGATCGCAATATTTCTGCCAAAGCGAAGATTACAAAAACTTTGAATTGGCTGAATCGATCCCAGGACCAAGCACCGAAACATTAAGCCCAATCGCCAAAAAGCATGGCGTTGTCATCATCGCCTCGCTGTTCGAACGCCGTGCGCCGGGCCTTTACCACAATACGGCAGTTGTGATCGACGCTGATGGCTCGATTGCGGGAATTTACCGCAAGATGCACATTCCAGACGATCCGCTGTTCTATGAAAAGTTCTATTTCACCCCCGGTGATCTGGGCTTCAAAGCAATTCAGACCAAGTTTGGAAAAATTGGCGTTCTGATTTGTTGGGATCAGTGGTATCCAGAAGGGGCTCGACTCACAGCACTGGCCGGGGCAGAGATTCTCTTTTATCCGACTGCAATCGGCTGGCACCCAGCAGAAAAAGAAGAATTCGGAAAAGCTCAGCACTCTTCTTGGGAAACGATTCAGCGCAGCCACGCCATCGCGAATGGTGTATTCGTCTGTGCTCCGAACCGTTGCTGCCATGAAGGAAGCAAGGAAGATGGAATCGACTTCTGGGGGCAGAGCTTTATCTGCGATCCACGAGGCCAGATCATCGCCATCGCTCCTTCAGACAAGCCTGAAATCCTGATTGCAGAATGCGATCTGGGAAGTATCGATTTCCAACGCACTCACTGGCCGTTCCTTCGAGATCGTCGCATTGACGCCTACGAAGACATTGTGAAGCGTTACCGCGACTAATCATGTCCTAAGGAACAAAGTGGCCGTTTCAATTGCTCGACTTCCGCTCGGGTAATGAACTCGGGTGATGAAGTGGTCACCACAAGAAAAAAGAGCCGCACAGCAAACTGTGCGGCTCTTTTCATTGATATTGTTTTGCGTCAGCAAATCAGGTTTGGTTAGGCCTCTTCTGAAGAGTTGGACATGCTCGGATCGACCGCGTCCTGCTTCAATGCATAGAGCAGGTTTTCTCCCATCTTCTGGCTGCACTTCGGGCACTTCGCCTTCGCGATTCCTTTGGGAGATTTTCCGCCGAGGTTTTCTTTCTTGCGGCTGACCTCGCTGACAACGGTTTTGCAGGCACCGCAGCGATAGGCCACCACTTCCAGTTTGGCGGTTGGGTCGGCCTGGAAGAGTTCTGGACTCTCCAGTGTTTTGATCAACATGTCCGAATAGTGATCCTTGTTGACCGTCGTTTTGGCTTCGCTCGGAACACCATCGCTGACACCCAGTCCAACGATGCCGTAATTTTCTTCGATCGCTTTGGCAAATTTCCAGAATTCGGTGATTCCGAAGGAAATGTAAGTCGGGTGCTTCATGCCGTCCTGCATCGGCAACTGGACAGCGATACGACCTGTTCCGAACACCGGAACTCCGTGGAACAGTGATGCTCCGCGGTTTGTTGTCGGCTGGACCACTCGAATCTGCGAGACTTCGTCAACAGTGAAGATGTATTTCTCGCCCACAGGGAGATCGTTGAGCGGTTTGTCCTCTTTGACATAGGCGAGCATCTGTTCGCGAACAGTCTCTTTCTTGTCTCCCCCTTTTCCAAACATTCCCCCGCCCCCCTTCTTGGCGAGGACAGCGACGACGAGTTGATCCGGGGAGAAACCAACATCGGCTTCGATAAATTCCTTGAGAAGACTGTCTGCTTTCAGCTTCAGTTTCTCCGGCTCAATTGCGTGGACGTGCAAGTCGGTGATCCACGTCTTGAACTTATCCTCGCCTGGGGCCGATGCTGCGGCAGCAACAGTCGGCTTCTTGTATTGTGGTGGATCGACGGGGACAATGAACGGTGCCGCGCAACGGGGACACTTCCCTGTCATTCCGCGGTGTTCCTGCTTCACTTCCACCTTGCACCCGTAAGGGCAGTAAATGATGAGTCCACCGCCTGCTGTGACAACAGGACCGGTGAGCTTTCGCCCTTTGAGACGCTGCTTGACTTCCTTCTCTTCCTGTCTGGCGATGTCGAGTAGAGCATCTCCGCCAGTTGCTACGGAATGTGAAACATTGTCGTCCCCAGCTGACTGACGAACCGGCTTCTCTTCCGCTGGTGACGGTTCAGCGGGTTCATCAAGGAACGATTCACTGACGTCCGGTACAGGAGGCTGTAATTTGGACTCAACCTGTTGAACGGCAGGTCGGTGAGCGATCGAGGGGACAGATAGCTGAAAATCGTCTTCGTCGTCGTTGGATTCGAACGATGACATCTCGTTAGCGGGAACTTCACTCAAAATCACGGGAGCAGGGTTCGCCTGCATTTCCATGTATTTCTGTTCAAGTTCAGGATTCATGAATGCGCCGCAGTTCCAACAGCGCAGGGAATTGACCCGCACCATTTCTCCGCATTCTGGGCAAGGATTTTCTTTTGCGGCAGCCTGATTCATGAAGATTTCCTGGATCAGCGAAGGGAAAGCGAAATAAAACTTGAAATGATTGATCTCTCAATGATCGTCACAACTCAATGCCGTGACAAGTCCATACACGGTTTTGTTTCGGTTCCAGAGGGGGCAACTTGACTGGACCGGAAGACTTGCGCGTGTCGATGCTGTCAGATGGTTTACCTGAGGTGTAGCGATCGTAATGGTTGTAATACGGCTAATTTCCTCGACAGACTCTGAGCGCTGCACTCAATTCTCTCAGCTACATGTCATTTGACAAGAAAAAAATGAAGGCTGATTCATGGAACCAGCCTTCATTCAATTCAGTAAGTGCCTCTCTCAGAGACGGTTACTTCTTTTCAAACTTGAAGACACCTTTTCCGTTGGCGGTCACGATCCCGAAGTAGGTTTCCCCTTCCACATCCTCGCCGAAGGTGAGAATTGGCAGCTTTTCAGTGGGGATTTCTTCGTTGGCGACAAACTTCTGACCCGCTTCGTCGTACGTCAACGCCCAGACTCGGCCGCTCACGTAGTCCGCGTAAATGTACTTTCCTTGGAGTTCCGGAAGGTTTTTACCACGGTAGACATTTCCACCGGTGATCGATTTCCCGACCTGATGATCGTATTCGAAGACAGGGAAGATGGTCTTTGCAGCGTCGACTGACTTAGAACCAAATGGATGAGTCCCTTCGAAGCTGTTCCAGCCGTAGTTTCCGCCTTTTTCGACAATGTCAATTTCTTCCCAGAGATTCTGCCCGACATCTGCAGCCCAGAGGTGACCAGTCTTTTTATCGAAGGCCATCCGCCAGATGTTGCGGAATCCGTACGCGTAAATCTCAGGAGCGACACCTTCTTTGCCAACAAATGGGTTATCCGCTGGAATTCCATAAGCCTTCCCCTCAGCAGGATGATCCACGTCGATGCGCAGGATCTTGCCAAGAAGAGTCTTCAGGTTTTGCCCGTTTCGGTGTGGGTCATCCCCCGCTCCGCCGTCACCGAAAGTGACGTACAGGTAGCCATCTGGGCCAAAGACGATCGTTCCGCCATTGTGGTTCCAGTATGGCTGTTCGAGAGTCAGGATGACTTTTTCAGTTGCTGGGTCGACGTAGTTCGGGTTGTCTTTGGAAACCTGAAACTGCGAGACAATCGAAATCAGGCCTGGCTTCTTGATGTACGAAGCGTACAGTAGGCCGTTTTCTTTGAAGTTCGGGTGGAATGCAAAGCCGAGGAAGCCTTCTTCGTTCTTACTATCGCTGTAGTTCACACGATCGCGAATGTCGAGGAAAAGCTTCGACTCAGTCACATCTGGTCGATTTTCGAAGGTCCAAATGGCTCCCCATTGCTCAGCGACAAACAGGCGGTTGCTTCCATCATTTGGAGCAGTAATGACGATCGGACGAAATGGCTTGTTGCGTCCGCTTTCGTCCTCTGGTTCCCACTGATCCCAGACCAGTTCTGGAAAAGCAACGACAGGTTTCAGCTCCAGTGTCCCGGTGCTGATGTTCGGAGCTCCCTGACCTTGTTTGATCTCACGAATCTTGATGTTGCGATAAGCGACTTCATCGCCGTGGTCCTGCAAAACCAAATGGCCCGAAGCGTGCTTTCCAAAGTTTGGCATCGAAGCAAACTTGCTTGCTGCAACACGCTTGTTCCAGTCTTCGCTGCCTTTCTGGAATGAAGCGTAGTGAACCCCGTTCATCTGGATTTCGCAGTTCTGCGGGGTAATTCGCACGTAAAGCTGATTCCACTCACCAGCTGGCCGTGTGGCGTCCAGAGTCTCACCTGAGAGTCGATCTTTCCCTGGTGAATACAGCTGATAAAGCCAGCCAGAGCGTTGAGGGTCATGTCCATCGACGTTGTCCTGAATCTGAATTTCAGGGCCTTCTTCCCAAGGTGCACCGGTGTTCTCAGCGACGTGGAACATCAACCCGCTGTTGCCCCCCTTGGAAATCTTGTAGTCGAGCAGAAGTTCAAAGCTCTCGTACTCGCCGTTGGTGATGATGTCACCAGCATTGGCTTCTTTTCGGACGAGAGCTCCTTCTTCTACAACCCAGCCGCTTCCGAGTTTCGGCTGCTTGTAATTCCTCCAACCGTCGGTGCTTTTACCGTCGAACAGCAACTTCCATCCAGAGACCTCTTCATTCGGAGTTAAGGTATTGGGCTCACCTGCGAACGCAGCAGCAAACGGGGTGAGCAACAGCAAGGAGGCTGCTGAGAAGGTTCGAAAGTTCATAGAGTCTTTCACCTTGAACGGAGAATTTGGATATTCGAATTTTGATTTGAATGGTAACCGTGGATCGGTGAGTTCGTAAAGTTCGCAGAAGGTATTGGTCATACGAAATCGGCCGAGTCTGGGAACAACACGCGATGCGCACGGCGTGTCTCTTCGCTGGATTTTTCAGCTGACTCAGTGAATCTGAGAATCTGATTGCCCGAATTCAGATTTCGGTTAGAATTTTTGGAACTATTGGGTTCTCAATAACCTCTTAAATCTGATGATGATGCCAACCGACGACTCACGAATCATTGAGTTGACGCTGGCAGGGAATCGAGACGCATTTGGAGAGCTGGTGCTGAAGTACCAGGATCGACTCTTCGGAACGCTTGTTCACCTGCTGGGGTCGACGCATGATGCACGTGATGTCGGGCAAGATGCGTTTCTGCTTGCCTACCGCAAGCTGAAGACGTTCCGGAATGAATCTTCGTTTTATTCATGGCTGTTTCGGATCGCGTATCACGCTGCCATTTCGAATCGTCGAAAACGAAAAGGGCCCCTCCATTCGTTGGATGAACAGAAAGAACGGACCGGCATCGAACCAGTGCATCTGAATGCTTCGTCGAGTCCGGACCATGGACTCATTTCAGTTGAGACCCAACAGCAGGTGCGCGACGCTCTGGACTCCATTGGAGTCGAATACCGTGATGCAATCGTCCTGAAGGAAATTGAAGGGTTGAAATACGAAGAAATTGCGGAGATCCAGGACTGCCCGATCGGTACAGTTCGCAGTCGAATTCACAGAGCACGGATTTTATTGAAACAACATCTCACTCGTGTTGCGGAGCGGGAGCAAAATTGAAGTGAATTTAATTTACTGGTGAGCGGTTCATCTGCTAACGGCAGACACGGATGATAGTCGTTTTTTGAATAGGAAATCTTGATTGGGATGAAATTTTAGGTGGGCGAACTTCGCACCCCTTGGCAGTTGTAGACTTATGTCAAAGCGAATCACTGAAGAGCTGTTATCCGCCTATCTCGATGGGGAGTTGACTCCCACCGAGAAGCTGGATCTGGAACGTGAATTGGAAGTCTCGCTTCCATTGCGCGAGCAGCTGAATGCGCTCGGTGAAGTCGGCTTGCAACTCAGATCACTGCCACGCATGCATGCCCCGGTCGATTTTCGATCGAATATCATGCAAAAAGTTCTTGCAGAGCCGGAAGACGTGTTACCGGGTCGTCGTTCCGGATCGGGTTTCGGGAAGAGTCTTCGTCGATGGGCCCTCGCTCCGATGGCGGGATGCCTGGTGCTAGGATTGGCTATTGTTCTGCTTCAACGAAACGGAAATGGTCCTGCAGAATTTGCGAATAACGTTGTACACGAAGACAACTTCCCTGCAGTCGATCATCCCAACGCGATGATCGCAGCCTCGGCTCCGGTGATGGAGAGTACAGAAGCTGGTTTCGGGGCCAATTTCGATGGAACCGAGTTTGATTTATCGGCTTCGCCAATGGATCAGCCGGCCTCTGCGAACCTCGCATACCTGACAGAAGTCCCGACAATCATCTTGAGCAAAGAGCAGATACGCGATCGTATTTCTGCATTGAACCGGGCTCCAGTCTATGGAAACTCCATTCAGCTTCCGGAAGCGACAGAAGCTGAGACAATTGATACCCCGATCCTCGTCGAGTTCACCGTCGTGGATGTTCTGCAGTCGATGAACCAGATGCAGGTCCTTGTCGAACGTAGCCAATTGAAATCTGATGCAGCAGTCCCTGTTCAGGTATCAAATACTTTGGAATCCAAAAATGGAATGCGGTCCGACCTTGGTCAGGTGGCGATCGAACTCGAACTTGCTGGCCCAGAAATGGCGGCGGTATTGAACAACCTCCAGGCTTACGATGCTGTTCTCTATGTTGAAGAAGGGGTTGAGACCGCAAATGGTCGTATCGCTCCCAATCAGGAGCTTTTGTCACAAAACTTGAATGGTGCTCAGCCTGATGAGATGTTGGGAGCAATGGGAGGCATCGGCCCGGAACCATTCAGCCGATCATTGAATACCCCAAGCATGCCCACACCGGCCCCGATGCCCCAAAAAACAGATGCGGGTGACGCCAATCACGTGCTCGGAACAGCCTCTATCGAGTCAAGAAACGGAGCAACTTCTCCTGGAGGACAACGACAGTTCAACTTTTATCAGATCGTTTCACAGCAGGACGCTCTTTTGCAGGACATGGCATCAGGCGGCGGCGATGCTGCGAAAGAACAGATGCGTGGTGGACCCGTTCAGTCAAAACAGTCTGTAGAAGAGCCTGCCGAGAAGCCTGGTACTGCAAAGTCAGTTCAGGTGCAGTCACGAATGCAACTTAATTCTGCAAATGAACCATCGCAGCAGGGCCCGATGCAGCGGAATTCGGGAGTCAGGCAGGAGAATTATTCTGCTCCCCGTTTTCGTGCTTACGTCGTCCTGAAGAAGCAGCCCGATGAGCCTTCCACCGAGGCGGCCCCTGCACGCGATGCGACTAAGAAACCAGAGACCGAAAAATAATCGGAACTCATCGCGACGGCCGCGGAAGGATCGGCCGCTACTGGTGCGTGGTCGCCATCGGATTTTTGCGGTCGAGTTTTCGTAGGCTGCATCCAGTCCTCTTGATTCCTTCCCGCTGGGGACTCCGTTGACGATACTCTCTCGGACGGTATTCTTGCGATTGCCGTTTATTCTTTGAGTTGATGTCATCAAGACATCTGGAGTCGTTAAATACAATGTCTGCACCATCTCGCGACCTGCTGGAAACGTTCGAGAATCCATTCCCTCAGCGGAATTTTGTGATCGATACGATTTGTCCTGAGTTCACTTCGCTCTGCCCGATGACCGGTCAACCGGATTATGGAACTCTTACGATTTCGTACATTGCAGAGGCCAAGTGCTTCGAGCTGAAATCTTTGAAGATGTACTTGCAGTCTTATCGCAATCATGGTGCTTTTTACGAACGAGTGACGAACACCATTCTGGATGACCTTGTGGCGGTTGTTGAGCCACGATGGATGAAGATCGAAGCAGCGTTCACACCACGCGGGGGGATCCGGACAACAGTGATTGTTGAACATCCTGACCGCCCATTGCCGAGCGCTCGTTAGTCTCGATCGAGAGAGAGGACGTGCCGCTCAGCAGAGTCGACATCACGTTCGGTGGCGGAAGTTCCATCCCGAATTTCGTCGCTGCCAGAGTTGAAGTCTCGAAGCAGTTTCGTCCTCGCATATGTGAAAGAAGATCGCAGGAACCGCATCCAAAACTGCTGTAATTCCTGCGATCTTACCATCGGAAGTGTGCTCATCGCGTTCGCAGGAGGCGAGTCCATGACAGCCGAAAACTCCACCTCATCAAACGTCATGCCAGGTCGGTTTCTGATGTTGATCGGCGTGGTGGGAATTGTCGCAGGCTTCGCGTCGGCGATGGATGGACTTCCTTCGAGTCTGCAGTCCTTCGTTCGTTCGAACTCTGCGATGTGGTGGCTCGGCAGTGGAGCATTTCTCGTCTGTGGCATGAGAATGCTCTGGACGGCCGGCTACGGACGAACGGAGTGGGAGCCAGAACGCTCCGGTGTCCGGTTTCATTCCGTCATCGTGTACACTCAGCCTGACTGCCCATTATGTGACGAGGCGATGGACGTGTTATTGCGATATCGCCCGTGGTTACCCATCGCCACCGAAGTCAACATTCTTGACGATGTCGAGTTGCTGGAACGGTATCAAACGTCTGTACCAGTCGTTGTCATTGATGGCAAGCTGCGGTTTCGCGGGAGAGTCAGCGAAGTCCTGGTTCGACGACTGGTTGAGGGAACCCGTCCGGTTCCCGTGATGCAAATCCTCAAGTGAAGTCTCTGTTGCGGAGGTTGATCTCCCCTCTGCCACGGCGGTGATTCACTGTACGTAATCGGAAGGAAAAGATTGTGGCCAATACGTTGTCGTCACCTGAGTCTCTCCAGTTTACTCTCGAAGGCTGGACACAGTTCGAGATGTCGGGGACAGGTGCCAAATCTTTCCTGCATAACTTCTCCACAAACGATATCAACAAACTGGACATCGGGAAGACGTGTGAAGCGTTTGTCTGCGACATCAAAGGCCGCATTCTTGGGCATCTGCTTGTGGCAAATCCCAATGGTTCATTGAGAATCTTCGGGGTCCCCGGCACGGCAGGGACAATTGTTCCACATCTCAAGAAATATCTCCTCGACGCACCTGTCGAAATTGTTGATCGAAGTGCAGAACTGGACTTATTGCTCGTCACAGGAAAACAAGGCGAACAGAACCTCGCCGAAGTACTGGGCATCACATCAAGTTGCAGCTTGGGAGAGTGCCAACAGGTCGACATGCCCTCTGGCTCGGTCGTTGTCACCAGAACAGATCTCCTACCTGCGACTGCCCTGCTCGTCTCCGGCGATTCCATCGTGATTCAAGCTATTCAAAAGTCCTTGAAACAGGTCGGCGTTGAAGCCGGCGACGATGCGACCTTCGAACGCCTGCGCATTGGCGCTGGTTTCCCTTGGTATGGTCGCGACATCTCCGCAGACGATCTCGGGCAAGTCGCTGCTCGTACCGAACGTGCCATCAGTTTCACGAAGGGATGCTACCTGGGTCAGGAGCCGATCGCCCGCCTGGATGCCATGGGGCATACAAACCGCGAACTGCGAGGGTTTCTGATTGAATCGGGTGGGGCGCAAGTTGGTGACGTGCTTCTCTCGGGGGAAAAAGAAATTGGTAAGTTGAGTTCCGTTGCAACGCTGCCCGGAACAAACCAGTCAATCGCTCTTGGGATGATTCGAACCCAGTTCGCAGAAGTGAATTCACAGGTCGATCTCAGAACTGCGAGCGGAGTGGTTCAAGCAAAAATTTATTGGCCAGCACTTGCTGAGTAGCTGACCGGGCAACGCATTGGAACGTTTCCTCGTTTCCTGAGCAGACTCCCATTGATTTCATGGAATCATTCAGTCAATGTGAATGAAAGCGACTGAATCAGAACATGAACTCAATGATTTCAGGAGTCTGTAATGCCATCGAAATCCGTTCGAAAACATGCAGCGTCGAAATCCAGCGAGGCGAAGCCAAATCGGAAGAAGATTGGCACAAACGTTCGAGTTGCTCTCCCCGAAGAGCGGGAGATTTCTCCTCAGCTGAAGTCAAATGGCGTTGTTAGTCCCGCCATTCCGCCACAAACGATCGGCAGCTACCTGATTCAGCGGTTGCAAGATTACGGGCTCACAGACATCTTCGGGATTCCCGGAGACTTCGTCCTCCAGTTTTACGGGATGCTGGAAGAGAGCTCGATTCGAGTGATCGGCTGCACGCGCGAAGACTGTGCTGGATACGCTGCGGATGGGTATGCCCGCATCCACGGACTGGGGGCTGTCTGTGTGACGTACTGTGTCGGCGGACTGAGCTTATGCAATTCCATCGCAGGGGCATACGCTGAGAAATCCCCGGTCATTGTCATCAGCGGAGCACCCGGAATTCGCGAGCGTGTCAACAACCCGCTCCTCCACCACAAGGTGCGAGATTTCAGTACCCAGCGAGAGATTTTTGAGAAGATCACTGTCGCCAGTGCTTCGCTAGATGATCCCCTGACTGCGTTTCGCGAAATCGATCGATGCCTCGAAGCGGCGATGCGTTACAAACGCCCGGTGTATCTTGAGATTCCAAGGGACCGAGTGCATGCGCAAGCATTGGTTCATCATCAAAATCTCGCATTGGAGCCCCAGAGTAATTCTGATGCACTCCAGGCTGCGTTGTCCGCTGCGAGGGAAAGAGTTCAAGAGGCAAAATCGCCTGTCATCATTGCGGGTGTCGAAATTCACAGGTTTGGACTTCAGGATGAGGTCGTCAAATTCGCAGAGACGAACAATATTCCGATGTGCACGACACTGCTGGGAAAGTCGGCCGTCAGCGAACGACATCCGCTTTATGTTGGTGTGTATGAAGGGGCGATGGGTCGGGAGTCCGTAACAAAGTTCGTCGAAGAGAGTGACTGCGTCATTCTGTTGGGCACGTTCATGACGGATATCAATCTTGGAATTTACACTGCGCGGCTTGATCCAGGTCGATGCGTGTATGTAACCAGTGAGCAATTGAGGATCGGGCACACACATTTCCACGATGTGCTCATTCAGGATTTCGTTTCTGGGCTGGCAATTGAAAAGCTCAGAAAATCAAAGACTCCGTTTCCAAAGAGAGCTTCACGGCAAACGCGAGAACACCAGCCAGATGCTCCCATTACAATTGCCAGCATGTTCGACTCAATTGATGAATTCCTTGGTGAAGACATGGTCGTCGTGGCGGATGTCGGCGATTCGCTCTTTGCCGCCTCGGATTTGACGATCCATCGTCGCACCGAGTTTTTAAGCCCCGCCTATTACACGTCGATGGGATTTGCGATTCCCGCCTCGTTGGGGGTGCAAGTCGCGAACCCACGTCTCAGACCAGTTGTGCTTGTGGGTGATGGCGCTTTTCAGATGACCTGCATGGAGCTTTCCAGCGTCGTCCGCAATGGCTTTAACCCGATCGTGATCGTCCTGAACAACAAGGGGTACACGACAGAGCGATTCCTTCAAGAAGGCCCATTCAACAACATTCTGAATTGGAATTATCACCGGATGCCAGAATTGCTTGGTGCGGGATCCGGTTTCGAAATCCGAACCTTTGGCGAGTTTCAAAAGGGAATTCGAAAAGCACTCCAGAACACTGAGGCCTTTAGCATCCTGAATGTCCACTTGCAGCCTGATGACGTCAGTCCCGCACTCGCCCGTCTGGCAGCAAACATGTCAAAGACGCTGTGAACCGGTGTCAACGCCCGACTTCAGGACTCTCGGAAGAACCTGCGTCCTTTGAGTTCAAAGCGAGGGAGGTTGCAAACCGACACGATTTCCGCGTGAAAGTTCAGGCGAACTTTGATCAGTCGCTCTATTTTCTGGATGAGCCGATTCAGCTCGTCCCCGTTCTCTGAAACGGTGTTGGACGATTCGATTTCAATCTTCAGATGCGGCATCGAGTGTTTGGTGATGACTGTCGCTCGGTACTCTGCCACGTCCTGAAACTCTCGCAGGATTGCATCGATCGTTGAGGGGAAGACATTATTTCCCCGAATGGTGACCATGTCGTCTGTCCGACCGAGAATTCCGCCGTCGAGTCGCAGCATGGAATTTCCAGATGGAGCAGGCGTCGTCGCTGCCCGTACCAGATCACCCGTGCGGTAGCGAATCACCGGCTGTCCCCAGCGTCCGACATTGGTAATGACCAGTTCGCCCAGTTCTCCGGATGAAACTGGCCTCAGTGTCTCCTGATCGACGATTTCAGCGATGCATTGCGATTCGAGAATCGTCAGTTCCCGGGGGGTATCGATCGCTTCGATCCCCAGACAGCCAATGTCGGTCATTCCCCATTGATCGATGACGCGCGCTCCCCAATCCTGTTCAATGCGACTCCGCACAGCGGGGACTGCGGCTCCCGGTTCCCCGGCGAGCAACAGAATTCTGGCAGCGCTGTTGGCCAGATCAATCCCTTCTGCACGAGCGACATCTGCCATGCGCAGCGCATAGGTTGGAGTGCAGCAAATGATTGTCGCGCTCAAGTCTCTCATCATCTGCAGGCGTGATTCGGTGCTCATCCCCCCCATTGTGAGCGTGAGGTTGCCGATCCGCTGCGCCCCGCCACAGGCTCCCCAGAATCCGATGAACGGCCCGAACGAAAAAGGAAACGCGAAGATGTCCTCGGGACGAATCCCGATGAGACGATACATCTGCTCCCAGCATTCCATGACCCAGTTCCAACTGGCAGGCGTGTCCAGCCATCGGAGTGGCTTTCCGGTTGTTCCAGACGACTGATGAATGCGTGCATAAGAAGAAACCGGGTAAGTCAGGTTCGTCCCGTATGGAGGATACTGAAGCTGATCGTCAACGACATCACTTTTTGAAAGCAGCGGGAAATCCTGCAGCTGATTGACTGATGTCAGCGGTGCCGATGGGATGCCGTACTCGCTGAGCCGCTTTTCCCAGAACGGATTGCTTGAGCGGACAGCTTGAAGCAGACCGTTGAGCATGGTCAGTTGGCGGTCCTGCAATCGAGTCCGGTCGTAGGTTTCAGGCCGATCGAAATCCATGCTGGGGTATTTCAAATATGAAGGACGAGGCGGGCATCAGGCGGACGTTCATTGTGGCATCGACAAAGGCCTGCGCAAAGTCAGCAGCCAGGCGATCAGTGGGGTCATCTGGAACTCCGCAAAAATTCACGGAGAAAGTCCAATTTTTTTGCAGAAATCATCTTCCACATGGTCATTTACCAGATTCAGGCTTTGCTCTCGCGCAACTGGGACCGTGTCGGATGTCGGCCCGCCCTGCCCTGCATGATCAACTAAAGGAGCAATGATGTCTGTGACACGCTCAAACGGAACCAAGATTCACCTCCCTCGCTCTGGTCCTGATCAATTCTGGCAGATCATCCACGAACATTTTGCTGGTGAAGATAGTCTGAAGTGGAAATACCTCGCGATGCTGGCCCTTCGAGAAAATGCCGGTTGGCCGCTCGACCGTATTGGGAATGTGTTTGGGCATCCCAAGGGGCATATCACGCGGTGTCTGGCCCGGATCAAACAGCAGCTTCGCGAAGAGTTCCAAGCGTCTCCAGAGTTTCTCGAGCTCGACGATGAGTTGCATTGGGAACTTGAATCTGACGCGTTCGTTGGGGACGACGGTTCGGAATCAACATCCGCCCTTTTGGAGCACGCTCCCCGCCTTTTCCATCAGGCGAGCTAATTTCCAGATCTATCGATCCAGCAATCATCTCATCCAACATTCCTTGGAAAACTCTGTATGAATCTGAAAAAGCTCTCCATCGATCTGTTGAATCCCGCTCCCTATAACCCTCGTGTGAAACTCAAGCCCGGGGATGCTCGCTGGAATAAGCTCGCCCGCTCACTCGAAGAATTTGATCTGGTTCAGCCAATCATCTGGAACTCGCGAACAGGAAACGTCGTCGGTGGTCATCAACGCCTTCAGATCCTCAAGCATCGGGGTGATACTGAAATTGACTGCGTTGTGGTCGACCTTCCTCTGGAACGTGAAAAGGCGCTGAATGTCACTCTGAACAACGCCTCCGTGGGAAGCGAATGGGAAGCCGATCAACTCGTGAACCTGATCTCCGAATTGCAGGAACTCCCAGACTTTGATGCAACACTGACAGGCTTCGACGCTCAGCAGTTGAAGGATCTGGTGTTGAGGCCAGAGGACTCTTTCAATTCCTTGGACAATTCAGAAATTCCGCCGGAATCCAAAGGCATTCATGTCACGCTGGAAATCGACGAGAGTGACTGGGAAGAGATCGAAGAACGCCTGAATGCCGTCCTTGCAGACTTCCCTGCAACGCGCCTGCACCTCCGCCGCTGATGACGGGCACATTGGGTCGCCACTTTTCTAACTTCCCTTTTCCCCACGATCGCAACGAAGGAATAACCGTTGAGAATTCATGTGTCGCATCGTTTTTTGCCTCACACCGCATCAGTGCGGTCTTCACAAGTGATGGACCATTTCGGAGTCACCTTCGAGCAGGGTGAGCATGTCGTCGCCGCGAATGTCGAAATTCCGATTCAGAATGGTCAGCTGGTGCTTTTCACGGGGGAAAGCGGATCTGGAAAGTCATCGATGATGCGGCAAGCTGCGGCCCTTCTACGACAGGAAGGAAGGACCGTCATCGATCTCGATCAATTGAGTTGGAAGAGCCAGACGCTGGTCGATCTGATGAATCTTCCGCTGGATGAATGTCTGCAACTTCTTGCGAGTTGCGGCCTGGCGGAAGCTCAGTTGATGCTACGCACTCCTGAAGAACTTTCCGATGGTCAACGTTATCGATTCCGAATTGCGTTTGCCCTTTCGCAGAAACCCGACTGGGTTGTTGCTGACGAATTCGCTGCGACGCTTGATCGTCAACTTGCACGCTTACTCGCGTTTAACTTACGGAAGATTGCAACGCGGACTGGAACCGGATTTCTGCTGGCAACTACCCATGAGGACGTGGCCAACGATCTCTCTGCCGACTTTCACCTGAGATGTCACCTGTCAGGGGGACATGAACACGTTTCTGAACCTGGTGAAAGTAATGACGACACCTTAAAAAAAAAGAATGTGGTCTCACAAAAGGGATGTGGATTTCCACCGCGTCCAAGTCCGATTGGTCGTACTTCTCTCGGTGGCATTATCGGAGCCACCATCTGGGACTGATTCGAAAGATGTACCTTCTTTGGGATGCAACGGAGCCCATCGGAATTTGTGTGTTTGTCGCTCCTCCGAAAACGCTCGCTCAGCGGAATCGCTTTTTCGGAAGGAGTGGAAAATGGGACAGGACGACGCTTCGCACGCTCAACCGACAGCTGATCTCCCTCTCTCGAGTGGTCCTCCATCCAACCTATCGCGGAGCCGGAATCGCTCATCGATTTATCCGTCGGTGCTGTGAGCTCAGCCCGTATCCCTGGATTGAAACTCTCGCACAGATGGGACACATCAACCCGTTTTTCGAGAGAGCCGGTTTCCTTCGCATCGGTTCGTCGGCGGCCAGTGTTCGTTCGCGTGAATCGCATTCAATGATCTATCGCAGGCAGCAGAAACATGGCAAAAAAGCTGGCTTCCTCACAAAAGAGACCTACGAAAAAAGCCGGTTTGCAAACCCGGTCTACTACATCTTCGACAACCGAAAACAAATCGGAAGCTCGAACTTCGAAAATGCCGGACAGCCAGGCTGAAGATGCGTCGACACTCTTTGCACTCGATGGGTGCCATCGCGAGTTCGACGCGGCGCGACAGTCCTCCTACCTGCATCTGCTCACACGTGGAGCCTCGCCCGCGGTTGCCTGTCAGCAGCTTGGCCTCTCACTCGTGACGGTGGCTCAATCTCTGGAGGCCAACAGCCAGTTCCGCGGACTCTGGGAACGCGTCAACGAATTGCTGAGCCAGAATGTAGCAGCCGCACTGTACCGATCTGCGATGGAAGGGAGCGTCTCAGCCCAGACGTTCTATCTGAAAAATAAGCCGCCTCCAGAATGGCCATCTGAAAGTCATTCCCCCACAACACTCGCCGACGAAATCACGGACGATGAACTCATTGAACAGTTCCGCAAGGAAGCACCTCTCCTACTTGCTCAGCTCGCAACACAGGATTCTTCGGAAGAAGGCTCTCGAACATCCCGAGACATTCCGGAATCTGCTCAAACTTCCCGGAGACGAAGTGGTTCGCCTCGCGGACGTCATTGAACCGTGGCAACTGAAAGATCTCAGGGCGTTAGACCCGGGCTGGCAAGACCTCGCAGGAAGATCGGCCCAGCCCCAGGGGGCTCCTCTTCGCCGCTCCTATGTGGAACGCCCCCGCGGACATTCCAAAACTTCGGACATGGCTGTGCAGATTGCGTGGATCCTGATCGCGGCCCGTCAACCGGTCATTGGGATCGCAGCAGCTGCAGATCGGGAACAGGCTCATTTCCTTCACGATGCCATTCACCGGTTGGCAAAGTGCAACCAGTGTCTGTTCGAATCGATTCGCTTCGTTGAACATCAGATCCGAAATCAGCAAACGGGGAGTCGACTTGATGTGATCGCCTCGGATGTCAGCGGCTCCTTCGGGGCGCTTCCAGATTTTATCGTTTGTGACGAACTGAGCCATTGGTCGAAGCCGGAGCTTTGGCACTCGCTCTTCTCATCAGCCGCCAAGAAGCCGAAGTGCATCCTCTCGATCCTCACCAATGCAGGGGTCGGACGAGGATGGCAATGGGATGTCCGGGAACGAGCAAGAACGGATCGTCGATGGAACTTCAGTTCCTTGGAAGGCCCCCAGGCACCGTGGATCAGCGACGACATTCTCGCTGAGCAACGTGCGATGCTTCCGCAGTCAGTCTACGAGAGACTCTGGTTAAACATCTGGCAGCAAGCGGAAGGGAATTTCCTGACCCTGCAGGAAGTCGAAGCCTGCCGTCGCGATGGGCTGCGCATGCAATCTTCCGGTAGTGCTCATCATCAGTACGTAGCTGCGATCGACTACGCCGAAAAGCATGACTACACCGTCGGTTGCATCTGTCATCTCGAAGGAGACGTGGTCATCGTCGACCGCATGGATGTCGTCGTTCCGGGACCAGACACTCCAACACAGATCTCATGGGTTGAAAACTGGATTGAAGAAACTTCCAGGCAATTTGGCAGAGTCCGTTACGTCGTCGACGAGTTTCAGCTTGTCGGAACAATTCAGAAACTCGAGAATCGTTACCCCATCCAACGATTCCGATTTGCTGGGGGAGAAGGAAACCATCGACTGGCAGTGACGCTTCGGCAATTCGTGATCCACCAACGAATTCACTGGTATCCGGGGTGTGGAATGATTGCATCGCCACATCGCGACGATCTCGAAACGGAACTCGCCTCTCTCATCCTCAAGCAATCGAGCAACGGGCGATTACGAATCGATCACCAGTCGAGTCGACAACACCATGATGATCGTGCTTTCTCGCTTGGAGTCGCCTGCCTCACACTGACAGAGAATCAGACCGCCGACGATTTTATGGTGATCACAGATCCCTTCGAACCGGGGCAATATGGCTGGTAATTTATCGGTAACCACTTTCTGCCTATTGATGCTTTGGGTTATGATCCGGACATGAGTCTTTTTGCGATTGGTGATATTCACGGGTGCGGCACTGCACTCCTGACGCTCGTTGAACGTGTCCCGATGACTTCTGACGATACGGTCATAACGCTAGGGGACTATGTGGATCGTGGGCCTCAGTCTCGGCAAGTGCTGGATTGGGTGATGGAGCGAACGGCGACAGGAAAGTGCATTCCTCTGCGCGGCAATCATGAAATCATGATGCTCGACGCCATTTTCGGTCGCATGCCGATGGGGCTGTGGTTGCAGTACGGGGGGAAAGAAGCACTCGATTCCTACGCAGCGGAAGGCGAGCGTGGAGTCCCTGAGGAAATTCCGCAATCCCATCTGCAATTCATTGAATCGCAGCTCCTCCCTTACTACGAATCAGAGACTCACATTTTCGTGCACGCCAGCGTCGAACCGCAGTTTTCACTCGCTGAGCAAATCCCAGATTCTTTGTACTGGACAAGATTCAACGGCATTCGTCCGCATCGTTCTGGTAAAACGATTATTTGCGGACATACAGCACAAAAATCTGGGCTTCCCGCGAATGTCGGCCATGCGGTTTGCATTGACACCTGGGCCTGCGGAGATGGCTGGCTCACCTGCCTGAATGTGGATACGGGAGAATACTTCCAAGCCAAAAACACTGGAGAATTTCGCTTGCTCAATCTCGATCAGACGCAATGAAATTTGGTGGTAGGTGGGGATGATGCAGATCCTGGTACACGAACACAAATCTTTCTGGACCGCAGAACTCGAACGCTCTCTCGCGAAGCTGGATCAGGTCTCGTTCCGCTGGCGTCCGTATCAGAAAGAACTATTCGAAGAACTATCGAACGCGAAGATCGTCATCCTCGTTGTACCAGCGACAGATGCGAGTCTCGATCTCGTTCGTCAAATTCTCACACTCGCTCCTCATCTTCACGTTGTTTGTCTGATGGAGTCCGTTGCGGGCGAATGGGAATGGTTGGCCAGAGAACTGGGAGCTTCTGCGATCTTTACAGATACTGAAGAAAAGTCACGTGTCACTACCGCGATCGAACGGTTGATCCAGCTTGACCGGTCAAAGACCTGAAACCTCAGCGGCCCCGTCTTCCGTAGCGGCTATGACCCCAGTCGACCAAACTGGCGATCAAGTTCATCGCGACTGAGCTTCAATGCAGTCGGCCGTCCGTGCGGACAATGGTGGGCGTCATCACAGAGATGACGTTGTGCCAAGAGCGCTTCCATCTCTTCAATCGATAACCGCTGCCCCGCCTTGATCGCTGCCTTGCAGGACATCATGTGAAGTAGACTGTCGATGAGGTCTCTCCGCTCAATACGTCGACTGCTGGTTTCGATCAATTCCACAACCGATTTCAGCAGCCCCGCGGGATCTGCTTTCGCCAACAGCGTCGGGTACCCGCAGAGTGCTACGGTATTACCACCGAACTCCTGAAGTTGGATCCCCAGTTCTGAAAGAACATCAATCTGATCCATTAAAATTCCGACTTCTCGAGTCGAAAGCTCCACGAGCAACGGAATCAGCAGTCGCTGGACCTCAATGCCGCCTGACAAGACTCTCTTCCTCAATTGCTCATACATGATCCGCTCGTGGAGCGCATGTTGGTCGATCACCGTAATGCCTTCGGTTGTTTCGACGACCAGATAGCAATCATGAACTTGCATCGCACGGACTTCCGCTGCTGCAGATGCAGGCTTTGACTGTGCTTCGATCGTTTCAACATGCGTCACAGGAGGCGGAGCGGGAAGTCGTTCTGCCAACTCTGGCTTGATCGCAAACGGCGTGAATTCCGCGTCGCTACCGGACTCGGCAATTGGCCGCGATAGCTCCGGGTACTTCGCAAACGGTGGAATATGCTCCTGCAGCGGGAGCCTCGCAGCAGGAGAAGACTTCTCGTGCTGCTGATCCAATGACGAAGCCACCCAGGAGACAAGTTCCTGCTGCTGAAAAGGAGCCTCGTCCTGCTCAGCGGATCGCCCCGCGGGTCCCCCCGGCGTACCGATGGAAAGTTTGGAATCGAGATCCATCGACAGAAACTTGTTTCGCAGTGTCGACAGGAGCAATCGATAGAGGACCTGACTGTCCTGAAAACGAACTTCAGCTTTCGTCGGATGAACATTGACGTCGACCTGATCAGGAGGGATCTCCAGAAACAGGAATGCGACCGGGTAACGTCCCACCATCACCAGTCCCCGGTAAGCTTCTCCGAGGGCATGTTGCAACGAGCGATCCTGAATACAGCGTCCGTTCAGAAACAGGTACTGGCCTTTGCGAGTCCCCTTATTTTGGCTCGGGTGCCCGACAAATCCCCAGATCCGGGCCCCTCCATGCGAGGCTTCCACCGAGATCAGCTGACGTGCCAATTCACTCCCGAAAAAAAGTTCGAGGCGTTCAATCAACTGATGGGTTGGCGGCAACTCGTGGACGATCTTCCCGTTGTGGCGAAGAGTCATCTGAAGGTTTGGGTACGCGATTGCAATACGAGTAAAGTGCTCCGAGATGTGAGCAAATTCCGTGGACGGAGTTTTCAGGAACTTCCGCCGTACAGGAGTATTGAAGAACAGCTGCCGGATTTCGATCTGCGTCCCATCGGGGCATCCGCAAGCCCGCAACGGCTGAATGACACCGCCGTGAACTTCCAGTTCAGTTCCAATCGCCTGATCTCGTTGCTTTGTCCGCAGCCGAAAGTGCGACACTTCGGAGATGGAAGCCAGTGCTTCCCCACGAAACCCCATCGTCTGGACGTTGAACAGGTCGTCGGCGTCAACCAGTTTACTCGTCGCATGGCTGGCGACAGACAGCAGCACATCGTCCGGGTGAATTCCTTCCCCGTTGTCGACGATGCGTATCAGCTCTGCTCCCCCTTCTTCGATATCGACTTCGATCTTAGTCGACAGCGCATCAACGGAGTTTTCCAGCATCTCCTTCACAACGCTGGCAGGTCGCTCAATAACCTCTCCCGCCGCGATCTTATTGATCACCGCTGTCGGGAGTTGGCGAATACGGGACGTCTCTTCCGTCGACATTGAATGGAGATTTTCAGGCTACAGAGTACGAATGAAGTGTCGGGGCCAAGTCTGCTTCGAAAAGCACGTCGAGTCTCCCGCTACATGATAGTGCGTGGAGGAATGAAATCCATGCGGGACGAAACGAGAACGCCGCATGCAATCAGCACGCGGCGTTCTTGAATTCACCACATTCAACGAAACTGAACGGGTTATTTCAGGTTTTCTTCTGCAAACTTCGCGACAAGTGCCCCGAATGCTTTCAGGATTCCTGACTGAGCATTGCTGGAGCCAATCAGTTCATCCTTGTCATTGAGTTTAATCTCCAGAGTCAGCTCATCAGGCTGGCCCTGAAGAGCTGTCAGTGCCGTTGGAACCCACACGAAGCTTGCAAGGTTGCTCCCTGCTTTATCGCCGGGACGATTTCCTGTCGGTTCTGCTGCCTTGCGAGTTTCAACTCGCTCCTTACGGCGTCCCTTGATGTTGATCTGGTTCAGCAGTTCAAGATCTGGATCGTTTTGCATTGCATCAATGTTCTGCAACACGCGATATCCACGCAGCTTCACAGTTGCCAATACGCCATTGGCTGGACTGACTTCAGCAGCTTTTTCAATGGCGGACTTCAGCGCCTCGAGAGAGCCTGCCCCACCCGCGAGCCAGACACTGTTGTCACTCACAGCGATCCACGCTTCATTGGAGCCGCCGTAGAAGTCCGACAGAGACTTCGGTGGAGTCTTTCCGAAAGTCACGCGGTGAATGTTGGTTTCGCGGACCTTCTCTTTGTTGAATTCAACTGCCCATCCAGATTGAGCACCTGGGACTTTGGCGAGCATCTCATTGAACTTTGCTCCACCCGTAGCTGACACACCCATGATGATGGTGTGCTTGTCACCCGATGGATAAACGTCCAAAAACCCATCCAATGATTTCTGAGAAGTCAGATTTTCTGTGAGTACGTCAACCAAAGTTGTGGCAATCTCTTCAATCGCAACCTTCTCTGCATCAGTCGGCTTCGTTGCTTTTGCGATGCGGTTTCTGAGCATCGGCAACATCATCGAATAAGTCTTTTTGGCTCCTTCAATTTGCCCCTGATTGACAGGCAAATTGACGCGAACCGAGAGGATGGCATCGGCTGGAACCTCAATCCCTGAAAATCGGCTGCCGTTTGCTTTCAAAGCGGCAAGATCTTGGGCGAGAGACGTTCCGGGGATTGCTGTGAGAGACGACGAAGCTGGGAGTTCTCCCTTTGACTTGTCGAGAGTAGCCACAAGTTCAGCGGTGTCGATTTCCGAAACCCAAAGCTGAAGTAGGTTCATCAGCTGACTACGCGACTGCTTTCGAAATTCAAACTCTTCTTTTGTTTCAGTCGAGAGCTTTTTGAATTTCTCGGCTGCTTTGTCACGATAAATTTGGAATGCAGCAGCACGTTCTTTGACGTGCTCTTCGTCGTTGTCGATTGCAACAAACGCGATCGCTTCGCGGTCTGTAAATGTTTTGTGCACTTCAGACGGATGAGCCAGATCAGCCGGCAGAGCTTCTTTCTGTCCAAAGAATACTGCGTAAGCAGGAGCTTTGGACAGATAACGCATCCAGCCTTCGTAGACCTGTCCGGTCAACTCATAAAGAGTGCGGTCTTTCTTGTCCTGTGTGACATCAATTCCAATAGGAATCAGATTGTTCTCGATAAAGTCTTTCATGTCGGTGATCGGGATGATCGCCTGAGTCTGCATGCCGTTCTTTTCATCGAACACCATGTCGAACCGGACAGGCTGGTCTGTGCTGACCCCAATCAGAAAGATCTCAAGATTCGGCTGGATCAACTTCTTCCACGTATCTTGTTTGTTCGCCAGTTTGACGACGAGATAATCGAGGAGGTCGAGTACTTTGTCAGCAGTTCCGATTCCCGCAGCGACCCGAGCTTGAGGAGCCTGCTCGGCTGCCCGCACGAAAGTCCCGTGCCCCATACAGAGGAGGGCAAAGCACACTAACCCAGAAATTCTGCTGCGGTAGCTCACAGCGACGCTCCTTCGATAATTCAACTCTGTCACTGCTCAATTGACAGAAGTCTGATTCGTGTTATTCGAATTCCCCAAGCCGATGATAAGCCTGATCGTATGGGGTAATTCATCGGGTTCAATGTGTATTCGAGAATAGAACATCTCAATTGTTCGGACAAGTTCTCCGTTTCCAATGTCCTGCCCATTTCATCCGAAACTGGAACTGCTTGCATAATCAAATTTTATGGAAAATTGGCAACAGGCATTTTCTTTTAGCAATCTCCACAGGACGTACTCGACGCATCGGGAGAAATGGCATAAATTTCGTCGTGGACTCGGTCTGGTGAAAAGGTAAGGTTGGCTTGATGGCTGCTCAAAAAAAGACGAACGAGAGAAAGTACTGGTTGTTCAAGTCGGAACAAGACTGCTATTCGATCGACCATCTCGCCAAAGAGAAAAATCAGACCACGTTCTGGGACGGAGTTCGTAACTATCAAGCCCGAAATATGTTACGAGACGACGCCCAAGTGGGAGATCGTGTATTCTTTTACCACAGCAACTGCGACCCACTGGCGATCGCCGGGGTTTGCGAAATCGTCAAAAAGGGCTATCCCGATCACACCGCGTTCGATCCTGGTGAAAAGCACTACGACGCGAAAAGTCGACCCGATCAACCCACTTGGTTTATGGTCGATTTGAAGTTGGTGAAAAAATTCGACACTCCGGTGACACGCGACCAGCTGAAGGAATCCGAAGAGCTCACGGAAATGATGGTTCTCAAAAAAGGATCCCGCCTCTCGATTCAGCCGGTCACTCCGAAAGAATGGAAAGTTGTCCACAAACTGGCTGGCCTGAAGTCGGATGACTGATTTCGATTCACGACGGAGTGCAACGCGACCAATTCTCCCACTTGATGAAGACTCAGAGACGATGACCGCGCAGCCCGAGTTGAAGCAAACTTCCAAACGTGGTCGCTGGGCGAAAATCGTCGTTGGATTGCTGGTTTCGATCCTCTGCTTATGGCTCGCTGTACGGGATATGCTCAAAGATCCCGAAGCGTGGCCAAAGATTGTTGATGCGTTCAGACAGGCAAATTACGCCTCCCTGCCCGTCATCCTGATTGTGCTCACCGTGTTCTATTGGTTGAAAGCGTGGCGTTGGCGCCTGCTGCTCAGTCCGATTGGAAATTTCCGACCGATCCGGGATCTCCTTGGTCCGATCATGATTGGCTTTGGATTCAACAACCTTTTGCCGATGCGAATTGGTGAATTTCTCCGTTGCCACGCGCTCTCAAAGCAGCAGAGAATTCCTCTGACTCTGTCCCTTTCCAGCGTGGTGCTCGAACGTATTCTCGATGGAATGAGCGTTGTTTTTTATTTGTCGATCGGATTTCTTTTCATAAAAGGACTCGATCCGCGGGTGCAGCAAGCTGCAATGGCGTTTTCTGTCGCTGCTGCCTGCGTCGTGGTTGTCTCGCTGATCTTTGTGATCTGGACAAAACAATTTGTTCAGTGCGCCGAACGCATTCTAAAATCCCTCCCATTTCTTCCAGACGCAATCACTCAGTTCATCTGCCGCACACTCGAAACAGTGGCACAAGGATTGGCGTCACTGAAGGATGTGCGACTCGTGTTCGCGATGCTTGTGCTCTCACTGGTGAAGTGGGGGCTGAACGGCTTCATCGTGCTATTATCGCTGTGGAGTTTTAATCTGCCACATTCCGCCCCAATCGCGATGGTATTAATGGGAGCGATCGCGTTTGGCGTGGCAGTTCCGAGTTCCCCCGGGTACATCGGGGTGATCCAGATCATCTTCGTCAGCGCGATGAAATTCTTCACAGATGATCAGGAAGCGGTCTTTGCTTCATCAGTGTTTTATCAAGTGACTCAGTGGATCCCCGTGACTCTCGCAGGATTGATCTACGGAATTCTCTTCCTCTCACAGGAGGGGAAATCCAAATCCGAACGAATCCTTACTGATGAGCCGGAAGTCGGCAGTCCCTCAGTGAGTGAGCAACCCTGATCGGATTGCTCACTCTGAACTGATCGCACATTGGGAATTGAGTCTACGACGGCTTAGACGTCGCAGCTGGCCACTGCTTCAGATAGTCCATCCCACGCATCGCGAGTTGGAATGAATTCATGTCCAACATAGCCGTCGTATCCGACGTCGACGAGAGCCTGCATCACAGCTGGATAGAAAATTTCCTGCTTGCCGTCGATTTCACAGCGACCGGGGTTTCCTGCAGTGTGGATGTGCCCCAGATAATCTTTGTGCTGATGAATTCGGCGAATGACGTCACCGTTCATGATTTGAACGTGGTACACATCGAAGAGCAGCTTGGCGTGGTCTGATCCAACTTGCTTCAAGATGTCGATGCAGTAATCGCAGTCGTCACCCTGGTAGCCGGGGTGTCCCTTCATGGGGTGCGAATCATCACGGGTATTGAGCATCTCAAGACACAACATCACGTCGTGTTTCTCAGCGAATCCGACGATTTTCTTCAGACCTTCGACGCAGTTCTTCGCGCCTTCGTCCTTCGAAAGCCCATTCGCCATTCCAGTGAAAGTGATGACGCGTTTAACCCCTGCTTCAGCGCATTCGGTAATGCGTTTTTCGAGGGTTGCGATGCACTCCGCCCATTCATTCTTATTGTTGAACCCAGTAGGAAATCCATGGCTGGGGGCGATTGCGCAAGTCAGACCATGCTTCTTCAGTGTCGGCCAGTGCTCCGGGTCAATGAGTTCGATACTTTGGAGTCCGAGCTTCTTTGCGACCGTGCACATTTCATCGACGTTCGGCCAGGCCGCATCGTAAGTCCACTGCACCATCGACTGTTTAATCCGCCCTTTTTTCTGGGCGGTTGTTGGCTCATCAGCCTCGGCTTGGTTCAAGTGACAGGCAACTGCCGTCGCGACACCAGCGGTCGTCATCTGCATCCACTCACGACGAGAAAATCCAGAGTTCTGATTCGGATTGGTCATCTCTGCTCCGGTTTCGGGATTCAGGATAATGTGATTCGAAAGTCTACAGCCTGCACTGCATAAACAGTTCATTATGCAGTGTAAGTACTTGAACTCAATTTGCTATTGATCGCGATCCGCCAGAATCTCCCAGCGTTCGTAGGCCGTTTTCAGGTTCGCTGCAATCTGGTTCAGTTGTTCGGTCGTCGTTGATATCAGTGCAGCGGGCTGTTTGAAAAATGATGGGTCAGCCATTTTGTCGTGGATCAGAGATTGTTCCTCTTCCCACTTCTGAATCTTCCCTGGAATCGCATCGAGCTCCTGACGTTCTTTATAGGTCAATTTGACCTTAGCTGGTGAAACCTGTTTGGCTGGTGCTCCCTTTTGGACAACGGCCGGTTGCTCAACAGGTTGGGATTTCTCAGCAAGTTCCCTTTGACGGAGGTAATCGTCATACCCGCCATCGAATTCACGTACAGTTCCGTCGCCATCCAATACGAGCGTACTCGTGACAACATTATTGAGGAATGCCCGGTCGTGGCTGACGATGAGAACTGTCCCGGGATAGTTGTCGACGAGTTCTTCAAGAAGCTCAAGAGTCTCCTGATCGAGATCGTTCGTCGGTTCATCCAGCACCATCACGTTTGACGGCCGTTTGAAAATACGAGCGAGCAACATGCGGTTTCGTTCACCCCCGGAGAGATAACGAGCAGGTCGGCGAGCGCGGTCTGGAGTGAACAGAAAGTCCTGTAAATACCCGATGATATGCTTGCGGGTCCCGTTGACCTCGATCGTTTCGAGACCTTCCCCAACATTCTCAGCGACGGTCTTTTCTTCTTCGATCTGCTCCCTGAGCTGGTCGAAGTAAATCACTTGCAGGTTGGTGCCGTGGCGGATCGTTCCTTCCGTCGGTTGGAGTTCACCGAGAATCAGCTTGAGAAGCGTACTCTTTCCCGCACCGTTGGGACCGATGATCCCGATCTTGTCTCCACGCGTAATCAGTGTCGACAGCCCAGTAATGATTGGACGCTCCCCGTATGAAAAGGAGACGTCTTTGGTCTGAACGACGATGTGGCCCGAACGATCAGCGGTTCCAGCCTGCATTTTCACATCGCCGATCCGATCACGGCGATTTCGGCGTTCTTCCCGTAATTTCTTTAAAGCGCGGACGCGACCTTCGTTGCGGGTCCTTCGAGCTTTAATCCCCTGGCGAATCCAGACCTCTTCCACCGCCAGCTTCTTGTCGAACAGCGCGTTCTGTTTTTCTTCCGCTTCGAGGAGTTGCTGCTTCCGAAAGAGGAACGTGTTGTAGTCGCAGGTCCAGTCGTACATCTTACCGCGATCGACTTCAAGAATCCGATTCGCGAGCGCCTGTAGAAAGGCGCGGTCGTGTGTGATGAAGATCAGCGTTCCCGCATAGTTTTTCAGGAAGCCTTCCAGCCAGTTGATGGAGGCAATGTCCAAATGGTTTGTCGGTTCGTCCAGAAGAAGAATGTCCGGTTCCTGAACGATTGCCTGCGCCAACAGAGCGCGACGCTTCATCCCTGAGGAAAGCGTGGAAAACTGAAGGTCCCCGCTCAACCCCATTCGTTCGAGAGTTTGTTCAACAGCATAGTCCGCTTCCCAGTCGTGTGCAGGATCTGGATCGGCCTCGTAACCCGCGCGAACAAGCTCCGTCAGTGACAGATGAGATGCCTCTGAAGGAACTTCCTGAATCAAACGACGGACGCGCAGATTGGCAGCGGGGCGAATTTCCCCATCATCTGGAGACAGTTCCCCTGCGAGGATCTTCATCAACGTGGATTTGCCGGCACCGTTGCGACCAAGCAATCCGATCCGTTCACCTCGTTCGATCTCCATGCTGACGTTATCCAGCAACGCCGGACCGCTCCAGGTGAACGAAACATCCTTCAAACTCAACAACGACATGTCCGGCTCCGGTATACAACGAGGGCGATCATGCCATCGTGCAAGCAGTTTACAGAGAGAGCCGGACGGGGCAAAGCAGATCGACGCAATCGCAGCGAGGAAAAAGAATTTCGCTGATCCGCATAAAAAAAATACTGCCAGCGCCGTTCGTTGAAATTGCTGAAGGGTGGACCTCGCAGCGACTCCGGGAGCAGTGCATCGAGATGGCGAGGCGACTTTATCGCGATCTCGAGACACTTATTACGACAGCGGACGCCGGCAGTGATGAAATCAGTTGTCTTCGATAAGTAGGCATCAATTGCATGCGATAACAACAAAAACACCCGGGAAGTTTGCCCGGGCGTTTGAACCTGCGTGAACCATCATCTGTTTACCGAATCAATGATGAGTTCTGTCGTTCGCAGACGCCAAGGTCTGAGAACAACAACATAGACAGCACAGACAGTGAACCGTTGTTTGGCACATGCCTCTGTTTTCGGTCATTTGTGCCGATTGCTGAAAAGTAATCGAAAAAGGACAATTGAATTCCATGAACTTCATGGGCTCTGGACCGACGACCGTTAAAGTCGTGATTCCAATCAATCGGCCGTCATTGATCCCAATCAAGTCGCTCGTGTTATCAAACTGTGCAATTGATCATCAGTTCAGGTGCTGC
Organism: Planctomicrobium mucosum; assembly: GCF_051466335.1. Taxonomy (NCBI): domain Bacteria; kingdom Pseudomonadati; phylum Planctomycetota; class Planctomycetia; order Planctomycetales; family Planctomycetaceae; genus Planctomicrobium; species Planctomicrobium mucosum. The sequence continues at coordinate 3,576,529 of NZ_CP195793.1, forward strand.
CGTCGAACCCGGACGAACGAATCTCCAGGAGGACAAAATCTCTTCCGCCTTTAAACCCCCTGCCTTCGTCAATTCAGGAAATTGATTCTTACGACGGCAAACGGCATTTGATGACAGTTCCTCCCAACTTCACTACAAACCGGGATTCCTGATGGGAACCGGCAATCCTAACTGATCAACGTTTTCAGAAATCCGATCGAGCAAATGCAGCGAAATCCATTGATCCATGTTGTGCTCCACCAACCGGAGATTCCGCAGAATACCGGAAACATTGGGCGTAGCTGCGTCGCAGTGGGGGCGAAACTCTGGCTGGTGCGCCCACTCGGATTTCTGATGGAAGACCGTTACCTCAAACGGGCGGGAATGGATTACTGGCCATTTGTGAACATTGAAGTCGTCGACAGTTGGTCCCAATTGCAGACTCGCATCGCGGAATCAACAGATGGGACGCCTCGCTATTGGCTGCTCACAAAGCACGCAACCAAACTCGCCTGGGAAGCGGATTTCCAGAAGGGGGACGTTCTGGTCTTCGGCAGCGAGTCGCGAGGGCTCCCTGAAGAAATCCGTGCTGCGCATCTGGAGACCTCGCTCAAGTTGCCGATGCACGAAGAAGTGCGCAGCCTGAATCTTGCGAGCACAGCCAACACCATTATGTACGAAGCTGTGCGTCAGTTCGGCGGTCTCGACCTGACCTAATCGCGTCGACTATTTGCCGGACGTCCCTGCCCAGATCAGAATTTGGCGATCCCCCTTCAAGCGATCCCGTAATTTCGTGAACTCCACATCCTGAACCGCGACGTTGTCATCAATTGCCATCGATGCCGCGGTCGCTGCCGATTGCCCAAGAACCATAAACACCGGTTCCATGCGGATTGAACCAAACGCAATGTGGGTTGAACTCAAGCAAACCGGAACAAGCAGGTTTTCACATTGTGATTGTCGCGGTGTGATCGACGCGAATTGAATGGGATATGGCGAAAACCCGCCGACCTGAACATCTCCTTCGTTCCAGACGGTCCCATCCGATTTGATGTACCGCTGCACGTGATGGGAGTCCATGGTGTAGGCAGCAAGCCCAACAGGTTCGTCGGCGATCACCGATCCTCGGCAATTGTGCTCTGTCATCACATAATCGCTGACCATTCTTCTCGCTTCGCGAATGTAAAGTTGATCCTGCCACCCTTCTCCTTCGACAAACTCGTCGGCAGCCAACCCCCAATTTGAGACCTCCGCTCGAATCGCCTCTGGCATCCGGGGATGATTTGCCAACGTCCACATTAGTCCTTGCTGGTAAACAAGATGCCGTTTGCAGATTTCGGTGCGTTCCTTGTAGCTCGCTTCCGGGTAGGAGTAATTCTGACCAATGAAATCGGTTGAGAAACCGAAATTGTTGTTCGTGTCAGTCTTTCCATCAGGAACTCGCACCGCATGAAACGGGATCCGTGTGTCTCCCGCTTCGAAATTGCGCAGCAGCAACTCGTAGAGAATCGGTTCGTAACCTTCGGGTTTTTTGAAGGGAATGCGATTACCGGGACGATCGGTCATGCACATCCGATAGCAATACGCCTGAACGCGATCGTCCGCGCTTCCTTCTTCACCGGGACCATTGGGATCGATTCCCGGCAGCAGTCCGCTGGAAGGATCGTTCGGATCGATGTACGGAGACAGTCCCGGCATGAGTTTGTGGTGCACGGAATGCTGTGTCTGAACTCCGTTCAGTGTCTCGTTGTACTGGGAATTTGCCTCCCGACCAATCGTGTAGCTGACGCCAGCGCCCGCAAACAAATCACCTTCATAGGTGGCATCGATGAACATCTTGCCGCGGTAGGTCTGCCCGTTCTCAAGAGTGATACCAGTGATTCTGCTTCCTTCAAGATGAACCCCTTTGACGAGTGGCTTCCCCTCTTCGATGAGCGTGCGGTCGAGTTTCGCCTCGAAAATCACCGGGATGTCATAAGCAGCGACATACGCTTCCAGAATTCGATGGGCAACCGAGGGGGCGAACAACCAGGCAGGCTCATCTGAACGATTCGTCAGCGGGGCATCAATCTGTTCCGGGTCGACAGGCTTGAGTTTCCAGTTCTCGCGTTCTCGGTAGTAGTTGCCGACATGTTGGTAGAACTCTCGAGACAGCCCGCCGATGGCTCCCTTGTTCCCGATATCTGTCGCTCCGAGCCCCCCTGTTGTCAGGCCGCCGATTCTACGATCGGGCTCCAGCACAATGACCGACTTCGAAAGGCGTTTGGCCTGCACTGCTGCCATGATTCCAGAAGCAGTTCCGCCATAAACGATGATATCAGCTTGATGAACAGTGGCAGCGTCATCTGCATGAGCGATCGTAACTTGAAACCCTATAATTCCCGCAAGAACCAAACAGGGAACGAATCGTCGAAACAACAGAGTACGCATGCAGAAGGTTCCTTCATCGAGAATCGCCAATATCAGGCAATCAATCCCCCTCCGTTTATAAAGGTTGAACGGGCGGTCTGTGAAGTAGCTCGCTGAGTCTCAAGTTTTCTTCAGATCAGCGAAATTGAAAACAATGCTCCCAACAAAAAAAGCCGGCGACACTTTGTCGCCGGCTTTCGGTTTTCAACACGTTTTCAGACTAGAAGCTTCCCCATCCCCATGGTGTCTGCATTTCACCTGCAGGGTAGAAGACTCCGTTGCGGTCTCCTGGACCCTGAATCGGCGAGTTGTCATCCATGATGAATCCAGCAAGTGCCAGGTCAAAGAGGCTATCGCTATTCGCGAGGTTAATACGGAAGGTGCTGTCACCCAATCCAGCGTACCGGAAGCCTGCTCCAGAACCTGCTGGTGGCTCGCTGCCTCCACCTGGGTAATCGCGGAGTCCTTGACGCTGTGCGTTTCGGAAGCGAGTTCCAGAGTTGAATGGTCCGTTCGGATCAGGAGCAGTTCGCCCGAATGTACGGGACTTGAAGTTCGCTTCGTCGTTGTTGAAGTAGGCACCGGTGACGGTCACGCTTGCTGCTTCACGAACGTTGTTGCGGTAGGTCAAGTCCAGTCGGGAGAGAGAGTCTCCTTCATAGAAGGTCACAGTGAACTCTGTTCCATTCCATGTGCCTTGCGTTGCCCCTGGGGCGACGGTCGACACGAACGATTCGATGTAGATGTCGTCTCCGAAGTTTCCTCCAAGTACGTTGTCAACCATCTCCATCACGATACCGCCGCGTCCATCAGTTGCGAATCCACCTGCATCAGTGAATCCATATCCCCCTCCGGTTGTTCCGGACCGGACAACAACCCCTGTCGCTCGGAAGCTGGAGTTAAACCCGTTCCCGACGATCAGAGAATTGTTGATCGAAATGTCCAGGAAGGCGGTAGCTCGTAAAGCACCGTCAGCATTCATCCCCTTGGAAGGAGAGTTCTCGTCGTAAGGGGTTGGGCTGCTTTGGTTCTGTGTTGTCGAAGCAGTGTTCACAACATAGATCCCCTCCCCGCCGTTCGAGTTGATTGTGTTGCCCCGTCCAGTGAGTGGATTTTCATCAATGCTCACGAACGATCTCGAGGACCCTTGGTTCAGGATGTCAATTCCGCGGTTGGAATTGAAGGCAATGTTGTTGCCAAGAATCGCCAGAAGGTTCGTCCCGTTGCTGTTGTTCTGGTATTCAATACCGTCTCCCAGTTCTCCACCAGCGTTCGCACCGAATCCATTGTTGACGATGTCGTTCGCGACGATGCGGATGTCTTTGCCGAACACTCCGCCGATATCAATACCGTGCAGGGCGTTGTTATCAATCAGGTTGTTGCCGATCGAAACATCGGTGGCCCCGGTGATGTTGATACCATCAATTCCATTGCCCTGGATTAGGTTACCAAAGCTCGCAGCAGGATCTGTCAGGAACGTAGGTCCAGTTTCTCGTCCGATATTCAATCGGTCTCCAATCAGGGAGTCGCCAGTGACGCTAGTCAGATTAATACCGTTCTGAAGGTTGTTGGTGATACTGTTTCGTGTCCAATCGCCTGTCACAAACCGTGCGTCTGATGGGAAGTTCACGACTTCTGTGGTCAGGATACCGTCGAAAGTGTTTGAGTCGATGAAGTTGCGGTCAATGTCAACTCGCATTCCAGCGTCAGCTCGAACGTCGAGATGAACTCCGTTCGCCCCGTTCTCGACAATATTATTCTCAATGATCTCGTAGTTATCCTGGAGCTGTGCATTCTGAGCTGACAGGAAGACCCCGTTCAGAGTGTTGCTCTCGATTTGGTTCATCTGAATTCGAACAGGTGAGACAGTTCCAATTCGACCGTTCGACTGACGGACAAACTCGATACCGTTGGCACCGTTGTTCTCGATGATGTTTCCGAGATCTGCAGTCGCTCCACCGATCAGGAAGGAGTTCACAGTTGAGAAGGTCGCAAGGTTGTTACCCGTGGTAGTGACACGAATACCAGAACCTTGGTTGTCGCTAACGTTGTTCGCCTGAACAACCCCATCGATCACGCTGGAACCACGAAGAACAGCCGAGATCCCTTCCCCGTTGAACAGTGAGCCAGCAGTTGGTCCATTGATCGTTCCAGTGATTTCGGAGTTACGAACATTCAGGACGCCTGTCGCCTGGTTGTCGCTGAAGACCCCCACACCGACATCGGTATTGCCGGTAATGCTGTTCGAAGCTTCACCGATGGTTCCGATATTCATTGTGTAGGTGCTGTCCTCCAGAGCGTTGGTCATGATACCAAATCTCTGGTTGTTCTGGACGGTCGCACCGATCATGTTCAGAGTGTAGTCACTCGTTCCGATGTTACGAGCTGTCACACCGGCCAGAGTGTTCCCTGTGATGGTGTCACCCTGTGAATCGAGAACCAGTGTCGAGCTTCCTCGCAGTTCGGTCGAGATACCGTTTTCAGTGTTGTTTGTGTATCTGTTCAGGATGGAATCGATGTTCATCACACCGGCTCCGTCACCGCGAAGCAACAGGCCATTCTCTGCATTCTGATTCATGGTGTTGTTACCAAGAACCATTGGAGCAGCCAGCGTTCCGATCGTTCCGCCGTTAGCAGTTAATTGGATACCGCTTCCAGCATTGAGGTTCGCAGTATTGTGCAGGATTGGACCTGTGACTGCACCACCGTTTGATGCTGTCAGATTGAGTCCGGATCCGTCTCCGGTCAGAGTTGTTGCACCGTTGTTGTTGAAGGTATTCCCAAGAGTGCTTCCAACTGTGGTGTCCCCGATCGCCATGTTGATCTGGCTTCCAGCACCGTCAGCAACTCCCAGCAAACCGTTGTTACCATTGTTGTTGAACTGCTGATTCACAACGTCGTCAATCACGGTCACAGTTCCGCCAGCCAGGGCTGCAACATTCAAACCGTTGTCGCCATTACCGTTGAAGGTGTTACGGTTAGCAACAGTTCCATCACCAATTCCTTCGATCTGGACGACTGATGCATCGGAGATGATTTGCAATCCGTCGAGGTCGTTGTTGTCAAAGGTGTTTCCGATCATTGGAGCTTCGATGGTCGGGTCAGGATTTCCTACGAACAGGTCGGAACCAGCTGTCGCGTTCAGACGTGCTCCTGTTCCTTCGCCACCTGTGAAGCTGTTGTTATTGAAAGTAAAGAGCCCCATTGTGCTGCCGTTCTCAGCTGAACCGCTGAAACCGAAGCCGGTGAGTTCTGTGCTGTCGGTCACGACGTTGTCTTCGACGTCTGCAAAGAATTCCGCACCATTGTCCGCCAGCAGAACGATTCCTGAACCGGAAGTTCCCACTGTATTTCGAACGACTCCAAGTTCAGGTGAGCCTGGGATACCACTGACCCCGTTGATGCGTGCGTTTGCACCATCGGCTGTCACGAAGATTCCTCCGCTGTTGGCACCTGTCTGGAAGTCGTTGATAGTGTTGTCAGCGACGAGCAGATTCAGGTCACCATCGGTGTGATTGATCTGAATCGCTCGCTCGGAGAGCCCTGGCAGACCTGTATCAGCATTCAACCCGATGAAGCGGTTGTTCGTGATCCGGCCATATTCGTGGTAGTCGAGGCTTGGAACCCCAGGATCGGTATCGCTGTTGATTGTGATCCCGTTGACGACGTTCTGGAAGGTCAACCCGTGCAGGTAGAATCCATCTGTCGTGAGACCAGCACCGGTCGAAATACCGTTAGCATTCGCTGTCGAATTCACATCGCTCAGGGCACCGTCGATGGTGAGTCCGAAGACTTCATGTCCATTGCCCGTGAGGGTGACAACGTCTGTTCCGCCGAAGTTGCTCAGAGTTGGTGCTGCACCCGTTCCACCATTTGACTCGGATGGAAGGCGGAACAGTGAGTTCACACCATCGAAGTTGACGAGGTACTGCGGAATCTGGCTCAATGGCAGGTCCACATCTCCGATCAGCTTCTGACCATAGGCTGGTGGGCCCGGATCAGATGGATCGCTCGGCAGGTAATCAACAAGTGTGATGCCAGTGTTCAGGTTGGCAGCTTCATTCACCTCAGTGCCGCGACGAACAAAGATAAACTGGTATCGCTCGGGATTTGCATCCGCACCGTAGTTCGTAGTGGAGCTGTATGGGTTCTCGATCGTACCGTCACCAGGGCCTGCAGCATCTGGATCGATGTAGGCAATAGTAATGACGTTGCCATTCGCATCCCGTCCGAGGATCGAGGCGGAATCTGTCGTCTTGCCGACAGCCACTCGGTACTTACGATGGACGGATTGTGTCAGGTAAGAATCAACACGCGGCTTGCGGAACCATTTACGTGGTCGTCCATCCGGCATGGTGACTTCGAAGTTGAGCGAGAACATGGATTCGAACACGTGGTCGTACGTGTAGTATCCGTTGATCCACAGGTTTTCAGTGACCTGAGCCTGCTGGCGAACGCTCACCCCGGTTGCGTCGGACGCGACGTCACCGTTGAGGAAGTACATCCCGACACCGGTCTCGAACCCGTATCGCCCCATGACTGGCGATGGGAACGCGACTTCCATGTCGTAGTTCTGGTAAGCGTTGTCGTAGATGTAGTTACGCAGGACGCTGATGTTGTTTCCAGTGAAGGACTGGGCACCATCGTAGAAGCTGTTTAATGCTTTGCGACGTCCAACCGGGATCGAGGCGTTTCCTCGCCAGCTGACGTATCGTCCGATGCTTTCCAAGCTGACGCCCAGCTGGTTGAAGTCGACAGCATGGCCGTTGTCGAAGTCATACCAGAAAGAAGCACCGAGGACGCGGTCGCGGGACGGCATGTAAACACGGTGCCCCAAACCGACGTTCGCGTATCCGAACCCGTAATCGGTCACCCCGACGCGTGGATTGAAAAAGGTCACCGAATCGGGACCATTCATCCACAATGGGACGAACGCGTTGAAGTCAGTATAGCCACCGTTGATGCCGTACTGATCCCCATTGATGCGACCGACTCGCCAGAGAATATCGTTGATATTTCTGTTGGTCTGGGCGAATCCGACTCCGTCATCGAACGGAACAGCCGCTTCCTGGAAATTCGGCTGGTAAGGGCGGCCCGCCTGGCCCTGAACATACGGGCTCATTTCCACTGGTGGTGGAACATACTGAGCCTGCTGGTTCATTCCAGCTGAGCCACTCGCACTCTGTCCCGTGCGGACTGACGCAGTTGCATCTGAAATATCGAGTGGAGCCGAAGACGGTTTGCTGAGGACAACCGACGCTTCAGCCTCCTCCCCGAAAACCGGAGTGACTCCGGAATATTCGGCTTGCTGCCCCCAGGCTGGCCCAGCGAGCCCCAGGCATATCGCCACAGTACCGATCCAGCGCTGTTTTGCGTATTTCATCGATTGCTCCAGCCTCATGCTGTCAATCACTTTCATGGGAATCGTGTTTTGCGAAATCGCCCAAATTGGACGTTGCACCCCTTCGTAGTCGCACTTCACCCCGAACATGGAGCGGCGCGAAGATGCGAGTTATCTTTGGAATCGGTTTGCGGACGGTAATGAATTGAACGGAAATGCGATCTAGGTAAGTTTTGTGGGTTGAAACGCTTCTACGCATCAAAACGCGACAAAACATTCTTCCCAAATTGACTATTTTTTGTATTCGAAAAAGTCTGTACCGGCGAAATCTGTCGAAACTTTGTTTTTACAGCGATTTTTGCCATTTCAGGGGAATTCAGGGAATAAGCGATGGTCCCATGGGATCTGTAGGGTTAACAGGTAGGGTTGCGGAGGGAGATCTCTCTTTGTTCCTCGCTCCCTTCTCAAAACTCTCAACCGCGGAGAAGCGAAATGAAGAATCTGTGCACACTGTTCAGCGCTGTTGCATTATTGGTTGCTGTTGGCTGCGAGCCACCAAAGCCTGCTGAGCCAGCAAAGCCAGCTGAAACTGTCGCACCAGCAGCAGCACCAGAAGCAGCTGCACCAGCTGCTAACGCAGAAGCTCCAGCTGCAGCACCAGAAGCTGCTGCTCCAGAAGCTGGAAGCGCCAACTAATTTGAGTTGATCACTCTTTTGAGTGTGATCTCTCATCGCGAGAATTCATCTCTTCGCGTTGAACTCAACTAAAATCCCCGTGCCAGTTTTCGCTGTCACGGGGATTTTTTGTCGGCGTACAAATCCAGTTGACTCAAAAAATCGTTCCCTTGCGACCAGTTCGCAGTCGTCAGTCCCCTGAGTGCTGCCGGGGAAGCAAGGCCGATCACGCTATACAACAAAAACGGCCGCGTTGTCAGCGAATATGACTTCACTGACAACGCGGCCGTTTCATGATGATCGCCCTCTACTTTGAGCGGTCGCGGAACTGCTGCCGGAAACTCTTCGACGGCGGCGTCGGAAGTTCTCGCTGGCGTCCCCAATCGTTCAGCTTCGAATACACAAGGAATCGTGGTGTGATTTTCAGTGCGAACCGTCCAATGCTTCCTGCGAGTGTGTAAAGCCATTTTCGACCTAACACAAACCCAGCAGCCTTCATGCTCCAACGTTTTGTCGCTGGAAGCAGTTTCATCGTCGCGATTTTTTCACGGAGTGTGTAAAGCTGCTCGTGCAAATTGATTTTGACAGGGCAGACATCCGAACACGAACCGCACAATGAACAGGCATAAGGAAGCGTTGAACTCTTCTCTGGATTCGTCACAGGCGAGAGGATCGAGCCAATTGGTCCGGGGACGGTCGCGTTATAGCTATGGCCTCCACTGCGACGATAGACCGGGCACGTATTCATACAAGCGCCGCATCGGATGCACTTCAGGGAGTTTTTGAACTCCGGGCTTCCTAGAATTTTGCTGCGTCCATTGTCCACCAGAACGATATGCATCTCGGTATTTGCATCGCGAGGACCATGGAAGTGAGTCGAATAGGCTGTAATCGGTTGGCCGGTGGCGGATCGACCCAAAAGTCGCAAAAAGACCCCAAGATCTTTGCTACGAGGGATCAGTTTCTCGATCCCCATGCACGCAATGTGCAGCCTGGGAAGCGCCGTTCCCAAGTCTGCGTTCCCTTCATTGGTGCAGACGACGAACCCGCCCGTTTCGGCGATTGCAAAGTTGACACCAGTAATACCCGCATCAGCGGCGAGAAACTTCTGGCGAAGCTCATTTCTCGCAGCTTCAACAAGGTATTGAGGATCTGTCGCGCCCTTCTCAGTTCCGATCTTCTCATGGAAGAGTTCGCCGATTTCCTCACGCTTTGTGTGGATCGCCGGCATGACGATATGACTGGGGGGTTCGTTACGAAGCTGGACAATCCACTCGCCCAGATCGGTGTCGACCACCTCAATCCCATTGGCCTGTAAGTGCGGATTCAGATGACATTCTTCTGTCAGCATGGACTTGCTTTTGACAAGCTTTTTCACCTGATGCTTCTGAAGAATCTCGAGCACGATCCGGTTATGTTCAGCGGCATCCTTGGCCCAGTGAACATGCACACCACGGGCGCTGGCGTTCTTTTCGAACTGCTCGAGCAAGTCCGCCAGATTCGCCATTGTGTATTGCTTAATTTCCGACGCTTTTGCGCGAAGGTCTTCCCACTCCGGGAGAGTTGATGCCGCTTTGTCACGTTTGGCGCGAACAAACCACAGCGACTGATCATGCCAGTGAGCCCGTGGTAAATCGTCTACAAAAGTCGCTGCCAGTTTGGAATGAGATGTTGCTGTGGCCATAGCGTCGCATCAAGGGCAGGAGGCAAAGAGAGAGCAGAAGTCGTGAAGAGGATCTGCTGTGTCTGTAAAAGATCATCGCTTACAGAACAAACATCTACAGAGAATAAAGCAGGAGGAGCCGTTCGAATGACTCCTCCTGATCTCATGCGGCACTGTAATTACTCAGCGATAATGGACGCTTTGATGATGCCGTCCAGATTGGGGAATGTCTTGTTGAGGTACTCATTCCCCTGAGTCTGAATTAACCCCTGATTTGGGCGTTCACCTGATTCGGAATTGATGGCTTCAACCAAATCCATCCCTTCGACGACTTGGCCGAATGGAGCAAATCCCTGGCTGTCGAGGAAGTTATTGTTGCCGTAGTTGATGAAGACCTGAGTCGTTCGCGAGTTCGGACCAGATGTTGCAAAAGTGATGTAGCCCTTGGTGTTGGACTTGGTCACTTTGTCGTCTTTGATCTTTGCATCCCGCCATTTTGCAGCTTCTGCTGGGTCAGCAGGGATACCGAACTGAACCATAAACCCTGGAACAACGCGGAAGAACTTGGCGTCGTTGTAGACACCAGCTTCGACAGCCTTTTTGAATTGAGCAGCACCCAGTGGAGCCCACTCTGGGTGAACTTCGATGATGACATCACCCTTGGTGGTTTCGAATTTGACTTTGTACACAGCAAGCTTCTCCGTATTGTTGTTTGCGTCAGCTTGGAAGGCGACTTCCTCTGACACTGGAATTACAGGATCATTTTGAGTCTGTACGTTGGATGACTCCGCAACACATGCGGAAGCGGTCATTAACAGTGCCAGAATTGACAGGTTCAATAATTTCATAGTCATGGTTTCCATACGCAACTGAAATTGAGGAGGGAGTCAAAACAGTGGCAATCTGATACGTTGAGAACAACAGCTTTGAGGGGCAATTGCTCCAGTCAGATTGTGGTGATTCTCATTTCTGCAGTGTTCCCGCGCATTGCAGACTCGCAATTTAATCAATCGTGAGATTTAGAAAATTCCGAGCTGATCTCGGGCTTCTTCCGTCATGCGTTCAGGAGTCCAGGGAGGAGACATCACGAGTTTGATATCTGCTGTCTCGACATCAGAGAGATCTTCCAATGCTTTTTTGGCCTGCTGAATAATTTGAGGGCCGGCAGGACAAGCAGGGCTGGTGAGGGTCATCTGAACTTTGACGTTCCCGTCCTCTTCCTGACAGACTTCGTAAACGAGCCCCAGATCAACAATGTTGACCATCAATTCAGGGTCGATCACCTGCTTGAGTGCATCAAGGAGTTCCACTTCACTGGCCATGCCTGTTCCTTCAATGTTCGGTCTGCGAGGTTTCAAACAGGTCTGAAAATACTCAACTGCGATCGAATCAGAACTTCAGACTTGGTGATTCCCCATTCATTGAAATTGTAGAATGGAACGGCCGCTGAAGAAAGGAACGGGGCTCACCGACTGGAATTCGCTCGCAGGAAAATCGAATTCTGCCAGTAAGGAGAACCGCTGTTGCATCACAGCAAAAACTTCGTCATCCCCGCAATCGGAGTTGCAGCAGCACCCAACCGGCGGAGACCGCTTCTTTCCAGTTCAGTTTTGTCTCACCATGTTTCCGTTCCTCATAGGAAATAGGAACCTCTGTCATGGTGGCTCCACTCCTCTTCAGACGAAACAGAATCTCTTCCTCGATGGCATATCCACTGGCACGAGTTTTCGACCAATCAATCTCAGCCAGCTTTGAAACACGGTAACACCGATAACTCCCACTGTTGTCCCGCGTCTTCAGACCAAGCATCGCGCGGGCATAAACATTCAGAGCCTGACTCATGAGTTGACGAGAAATCCCCCAGTTCGTAACTGAACCTCCGGATACGTACCGAGACCCAATGACCACATCGTACTGCGAGGACGGAGCAATGATGTCCGGGATAAATCTGGGGGGATGAGACCAGTCGGCATCCAGATTGATCAAAGAATCATAACCATTCTGAATCGCATAATTGAAACCAGCAACCGTGGCTGTTCCGAGACCAAGTTTGCCTGGGCGATGCAGGACGTGAATCTTCGGATTCGTCAGCCTCAACTCATCGACGTACTGTCCGGTCCCATCTGGCGAGTTGTCATCGATCACAAGAAGATCGGCTTTCGGAGTTCTGGAAAAAATTTCCGGAATCAGAGACTTGAGATTTTCGCGCTCGTTATAGGTGCAGACCATAACCAGCACTCGTTGATTTTCTGACATGTCTGAACTTCGACAATCCACGGCAAAGAGAAACAAGCCGACGGCAGTCCATTGCCTGTGCAGACTCTGAAAGCAAACTAAAATTCAAATCGCGGTTCATTGAGCACCCGCTCGCAGTGAATCCGCCCTTGGCCTGTTCTGATCAATGCTCCCAGATTCGGCTGGCCGTTTCGTGGATGATCGTTTGCATTTGCTGGTGAACGGTCCCATTGGAAGCGAGGATTGAACTTTTCCTGAACGGAATCTCGTCCCCTCTTGCATCCGTCACCCGGCCACCCGCTTCTTCGACGAGCAAGCGCCCTGCAGCGAAATCCCAAGGTTGCAATTGATATTCAAAATACGCGCCATAGAACCCTCGCGCGACGTGGGCGAGGTCGAGCGAGGCGGTTCCAAAACGGCGAACTCCATGAATGCCGTTCTGGAAGAGTTGGTGAATCGTCGCGAGCGTCGCCTCCATCATCGCTCCTCGGTCGTAATAAAAACCGAGTCCAATCAAGCAATCCTTGATCGACGACTGTGAGCCAACTTGCAGTTTCGTCTCGCCATAAAACGCGCCGGCCCCTTTGGCTGCAACGTACAGGTCGTTTCTGGCAGGATTAAAGACGACTCCGCACTCAGCAACCCCATGCCGATAGTAGCCGATTGAGACGGCGAAATGAGGGATTCCATGTGCGAAATTTGTGGTTCCGTCGAGTGGATCGATAATCCAGAGGTGCTCCGGAACAGTCTCTCCGGACAACTGCGTCTGGGATTCTTCAGCGAGGATCGCATGCCCCGGAAACTGGGCATGGATTCTCTGGATGATTAACTGCTCAGCATTCACATCCGCTTCAGAAACGAGATCACTCGCCCCCTTCTCCCGAATCGTGAATCCTTCCTTCTGATACTTCAGCAGAAGTGCCCCTGCTTCTAATGCAGCGGATTGGGCCAGCTTCATTTCAGGGCTAAAGTCGTTCAACGGCATGAGTTGTAAATTCATCTTTGAAAAATAGCTGAGTTGCGTAAGCGAAACACAACTCAGCTGAATGGCGAATAGACTGGACGTGAGCATCACTCCTGCGAACAGGAGCGTCTCAGTGGATCTGCTGGAGTGACAACCACCGTTCGCAGTCGAGGGCTGCCTGGCAACCTGATCCCGCTGCGGTAATTGCCTGACGATAATTGTCGTCTGCAACGTCCCCGGCAGCGAAGACCCCTTCCACACTGGTATTCGTGCGGAACGGAACGGTCCACTTGATGTAACCCTTCTCGTTGGTTTCCAACTGCCCTTTTAGGAATTCTGTGTTCGGTGTGTGACCGATCGCACAGAAATACCCAGTGACGTCGAGTTCTTCCGTTTTGGATGGATCGACCGTGCTGCGAATCCGAACTTTGGTGACCCCCTTCTCATCAGTCCCCAGAACTTCGTCGACTTCCGAGTTCCATTTGACTTCAATCTTGGGATTGTTGATGGCTCGCTCTGCCATGATTTTACTGGCGCGGAACGAGTCGCGGCGGTGGACGATGTAAACTTTTGAACCGAACTTCGCGAGATAATCGGACTCTTCCATTGCGCTGTCTCCACCCCCAACAACCACCAACGGTTGGTTGCGGAAGCGAGGCAATGCACCATCGCAGACTGCACAGGCTGAGACACCGGCGTTCTTGTATTGCTTCTCAGATTCGAGGCCCAGATAGTTCGCTCGGGCTCCAGTCGCGATAATGACTGAATGAGCCTCAAACTTTTGACCGCCGCTGGTGGTCAGTTTGAACGGGCGAACAGAGAAATCGACTTCGACGACATCTTCCAGTAGGGTGCGTGTCCCGAAATTGACGGCCTGTTGTCGCATCAATTCCATCAACTCTGGTCCGCTGACCCCTTCTCCCTTGTGTGGGCCCATCAACTCGCGACGCTCTTTCGGAAGAGCGTTGTCGAGATACTGCTCAACATTCCCATGTGGGAAGCCGGGGTAGTTTTCCACCTCAGTTGTAATGGCAAGCTGCCCAAGAGGGGGACGTCCCAAATCCCAGTTCTCCTGAGTCATTTCACCTTCAATAACAAGCGGTTCAAGACTGGCGCGAGCAGCGTAAATGGCGGAGGCCCAACCGGCAGGACCTGATCCAATAATAATAACTCGTTCTGCCATCTTGCTTTCCTTCTCAGAACTCGGACTACCTTGATTACGTAGCCATCAGTTGTATTTGTCGGAAGTCCCAATCATTCGGGAGGTTCCGGCGAGGACGTAATCGTAGCAATTGGGGGCTAACAAAGCGAACTCGCGGAATTATGGCGTCCATCGCGAGATTGCTCTACCGTGTTGCTCTGAGATTCGTAGATCGTAGACAAAGACGAGGCTGTTTGTCGGCATGATCCGGGTGATCTCAGCATGACGTACAGATCGACGTAGACTCCGACGGTGTCAAATGTTGCAAGCAGAAATCATCTCTATCGGTACCGAATTTACCTCTGGTGCCAAGCTGGATACGAACAGCCAGTGGCTCAGTTCCCAACTCGTCGATCTGGGTATTTCGACACTCTTTCACACCACTGTTGCGGATGAGATGGAGGCGAACGTTCAGGCGTTGAAAATCGCATCCGGTCGCGTTGATCTTGTTCTGATCACCGGAGGACTGGGACCAACGCTCGACGATCTGACCCGGGAAGCGATGGCTGCCGCCTTCGGTGTGAAACTGGAAATCGATGAATCATCACTGAAGACAATTGAAAAATTCTTCCAGAATCGTGGACGGGAAATGCCGTCGCGAAACCGATTTCAGGCGATGTTTCCCGAAGGCTCAATTCCACTTTTGAATCCAATCGGGACCGCTCCAGGAATCTGGATGGAAGTACCGCGTGAGGGTCGAGAGCCCTGTTATCTGGCAGCAATGCCCGGTGTCCCCAGTGAAATGCGAAAAATGTATTTCGAACAGGTTCGCCCGCGACTCAAGGGAGGCGAAGCAGTCATGCGGCGAGCCCGGATTAACTGCTTTGGACTCGGCGAGTCTGCGGTGGAAGAACTGCTCGGTGACCTGACAGCGCGCGGGCATGATCCGGACGTTGGAATCACTGCGCACGATGCCACAATCACTCTGCGAATCAACGCTTCAGGTCCAGATGAAGCGACCTGCCTGCAAAAAATTCGGCAGACGGAACTGCAGATTCGTGAACGGATTGGCGACTATGCCTACGGAATCGAAGACGAAGGGCTCGAAGACATCATTGTTCGTCAGCTCAATGAATCAAATCTCACCGTGTGTACCGTCGAATGCGGCACTAGTGGACTCCTGGCTGAACACCTTTCGCAAGTTCCGGGCGGAGCAAGTTGCTACCGAGGGGGAATGGTGCTCCCCAGCATGACTCAGGTGCCAGGCCAGATCGGAGAGAACTATCGACTCATGACCGGATCCGATTTTGTGATCTATGTCGGCGCAGAAGTGATTGCCCCCGATGCGGACAGCCATCCAGTTTCCATCATTCCGATCGGAGCATTAGGCCCCGGTGAAGTGATTGCTCATCAGGAACTCCGGTGGAGCGGCAATCCTGCGATCACCAAGAACCGCGCGATGAAAACCGCGTTGAACCTATTGCGGTTGCACCTGCTGAAATTGAGATAGCCAGACCGTCAAACACTGCCGCGTCATTCATTCACGACACGGCGGTCCCGATAAACCTCTGGCTTCAATTACCAGCGATTGAAGCACTCATCGATAGCCGTTGTAATTGCACGAGTGATTGGGGTTCGCACATCGTGAACCCCTACTTATGCAGGCTTCCGGCCGATGAAGTAATAATGAGGGGCACGGATCAACGGGAGATACGGGACTTTGCCGCGTCGCTCTTCGAGTTGAACCGTCTCGAATTTATTGAGCAAATACGGAATGTGATCCGGGCTGAGGAAAACATTGTCTGCCCCGAACCAAGTTGGCCAAAAAGTGCGGGTTGACCACGGATGCTTCACGTTCTGTTCGCCTGGATATTTCCGGGCGACAAAGAAGTCAACAACTCCAATCGTCCCACCGGGTTTAAGCAGCGAATAGGCATGATCGATCGCCCGGAACCAATCCGGAATCATTGTGAGCGAGTAAGAGAACGTCACGACATCGACCAAACCTTCTTCCGGCCGAAATGTCGTTGCATCGTGGTGAACCGGAAAGACGTTGTTCCAGCCATGTGCATCAACGCGAGCTTTTGCCCGATCGAGCAACGATGTTGACAGGTCGATCAGGTACATCTTCGACAGCTGATTGATCGAACCGCCGATGCGCTCCGCGTTCTCTCCGGTTCCAGCCCCGAGGTCGATCCAGACTCCCCCTTGTGGAACTGGAATCTGCTGAATCATTTCATCACGACCATGCAACAGGCGACGACGAAACTCATCGTAGCCAGTTGCCTGACCGGAATAAAAACTTTCAAGCCGTTCCTGGTGGGTGTTCCCTTTGTTCTTGTGAACCACCAGATGCCAGAGCGTTTTCAGATCGTTGACGACAGCCACAGTTCAATTCCAGATTTCAGCAGTCAAAGCGTCCCTCAACACTGAGAGACAGTCCCGTCAACACGCAAGCAACGCGGACAATTATACTCTCAGGTCAGCAATGTAGAAGCTGCCGTAAGTGTGCACGCGGTCGATCTGATGAAGTTCATCTGCAAGTTGCTTGTTGTAAGTAAGCAACTCGCCCATTTTCTTTTTCTGACCATTCACGGTCACTTCGATCGGATCGACGAAATCGCAATGTAAGCTGGCGCTGCGCCACAGGACGCGGGCATCTGCGGATGCACGATCCACGATCCCCTGCCACTCAGCGTTGAGCACTTCACGGTAATTGCTGTAAAGCCAGTCCATGTGGTCGAGCAGAATGAACCGCGAGATCTTCGTCGGGTGACTCTCAAGGAATCCCAAAGCAGAATTGGTGTGTGTCGTCACCTTAGCAGCCACACCGTTTTTGAGCGCTTCGAAATTCTCTCGCTTCAGATATTCGGGGCAACACTGCTCTGTGTATTCGCCAGTCAGATAGACTCGCCAGAAGTAGTTATCGGACAACGGCAATTTCGCAAACACCGTCTCGATGCTGTCGATGATGAACTGAGCGATTCCGCCCGGATATTCGCGATCAAGTTGCTGACGCTGGCTGCGAGGAACTCCCAGAAGTGCCATCGTCGTGTCGCGACGGAGTAACCACTGCACGAGCGGCCGGAAGAGCGATTCCTTCAACCGTGCCTTCTTGAAAATCTCTTGCTGTTCTTCGAGTGTTTTCGCGTCCAGGATCTCGTTGATCGGTCCACGAATGCGAGCAACCCGATTGATGTAGCCGTTGACAATCCAGGCAAAAAGGCCGGAAGTTCCGCGGAAATAGTAGCTGTTACGGCGTCCTTTTCCTTTGAAGAACTTTCCATTCAGATCCCAGAACTCCTGCGCATCTGCCGGCAGATGCGGACGAATCTTCTGATGATAGACTGAATTCCACTCAGGGAGTTTTCCTTTACCGAACAGCGAAAAGAACTGATCGTATTCCAGTCCCTGGATCCCCGCCTTCTTCAACTCGAGGACCGCGTTCTGTCGGTAGTTCATGTCGACCGCGTACACGTGGTTCGCACCTGCGAGTGCGTAATCGAGCGCATTGCACCCAGCACTGGTAATGACCAGTACATCGTCTTTTGGAGTCAATTCCAGCGCGACACGATCCAGTCGCGGATCTTCCCAGCACTGGTTGTACACGAGATTTTTCCCGTGAATCAACTTGAAACAGGTACGACTGATGCTCTCCAAAGGCATTCTTCCAACTCCGTGCAAACAGAACTTTTAGTGTGCCATCCGATTGCTTCCTGACGGTCTTTCACCATCACAGAATCCGGAAAACGACTTCAGTCAGGATCGATGAGGTCGTTGCGACACACCCAACCTTGCAGGATCGAGTTCAAAATTCGAAATCCGACACATTCAATCTCCTCAAAGAGTTGAATTGAAAGTAGTTCCGGAAACGAAGCGGGACCTGATTCAGCAAGCTGAGGGGAATTTCATACTATCTAAACGGGTCCAGAATCGATAGCGACAGGAGAGCGATTCCACAGTTCCGCAATGTGCGAAACGCCATGACACGGCCTCGACCTCTTTTGATCGGCGAGACTATCGCTACTTACCAGACCGGAACAATCGAATCTTTCGGCACTTCTCCTCCCCAAACGCGTGGGTCTCACACGTATAAGCTCAGAGTGCTCCTCTGCTTTTGAGTGAGTTTCTCGGAATTTCGATGCGATTCCATCCTGCTTCGGTTATGGGCGGGAGAGAAATTCGGTCAAAGCATTCATCACAATGCCTACCCAACAGACACCACTGCCCACAACGACAGCACCGAGAGGTCCATCCCAATTTTGAGATCGATTTCTGGTAGAGCTCCTGACATCAAGAACCAGCGATCCCAGGTCCTCAAACGGCCTAATTCCACGCCAACTTGCCCATTCCGCGAGCTCCACTGAACGATTTTCAGGCATTTGAGTGGTCTCGCAATGAGAATCAGTGATTGTACTGAATTTTATGGAACAGAAATCGCCATAGAGCCCAATCGCCGGGGATGGAGACTCCTCGGGAAATTTCGAACTTCGGTTCTGCGGGAGTCATACACAACGCGTCAGTCTCCCCACAACAACCCAACTGATTGATGATGAAAACTACCCATGCAATTCGGCCATCGTTCAGGGTGACTCTGCTGAGGTCGATCTCACTGATCGCAGTTGTCCTCGCGTCTCAATTCAATGGAACTCGCTCCTACGCAAACGAAGTAATCGCCACAGAACGAGACAAGTGCATTGATGAAGCGCTCTACCAGCTAGCAGTCTGGCGGGATTCTTTCTCGACCTTGGACTTGGAATTCACGTGGAATTGCCCACCCGACTGGACTGCGGGTACGAATGCGATCGCGGAATCAGGTGAAATTCGAAAGACTCGTTATCTCTGGCAGGACTGGTGGGTCTCATCGGACCACCAGCTTTCCAAAACGATCACCTACAACGAATTCAACCAGCCGATGAAGGAGACTGGTCGTAACAAGGACGTGATCTACAGCGCGAATTATCTCACTTACCAGGCGACCCCCACGCACGTTGAACTCGCAAAGTTCGGCGGGAAGAGAGGATTCGACACTCAGGAACAACGAATCATGATTCCTGTGATGCTCATCACCACAGACTGGTTCAATTCCATTTTTGACCAGCAACGCGTCGAAGCATACGGGATCAAGTACATTAATGGCTCGAAATGCGTTGGGTTTGTCGTCGACAAAACAATTCGTCCGACAATCTGGCTCGACCTCGACCACGGCGGTTTGCCATGCCTCGTCGAAGCCACTTCGCATGACAGCAATTTTCGTTGGGAATGCACCGAGTTCACTAAGACTGACAACGGTCTCTGGTTCCCCTCCAAAGGAGTCGTCAAATTCGGATTGAATTCCACAACTCACTTTGAAGTGACAAAAGTGGTGATGGATCAAACAATCGCCCCAGAACAATTCGCTCTTCCATTGATCGATCAAAAGACTTTTGTAAGAGATTTAGCAAATGGTATTCAGAAATTAGAAGTCGCCTCTCCACCAGTCCTCTCTTTTCAGGTTGCGGAAGCGGGACTGATTCCCTGGTGGAGATTCAACTGTAGCTTCGGGATGGTTGTTGCGAGTCTCGGATGGCTTCACTGGAGAAGAAAGACGATCCGTTTTCAGACTGTCTGACGATCAAGGGTTTTTCAAAAAACGCTCTCTCAACGATCAACGCTGCCGCCTGAACGATCAAACAAACATGTCGTTCGGCGGCAGTTCTTTTTGGCACTCAGCGAATTCCCTGAACTGGAAACAACTCCCTGAAAACCGGAATTGAAGAACTCTCAACAAGGGTCGTTTTCCACTGGGCCAGATGACTTAGCTAACAAATTCAACGCTGCCATTTACTTGCTTCCGGTTCACCCGGTTATGGGCGTACAGACTATGCAAAATGAATTCGACCAGAGTGGATTCGAATTCTCTTGCGGACTCTGAAGCGGCAAGTTCAGGATCGAGACGTTTGGCAACGGTTGCTAACTGCTCGTCGATTCCACGGACTTTTTCTACAGACTTTAATAAGTCCTCTGCAGTCGCGTCTGTGCTGATTTGCACTCGATTCCCCGAGTTCAAATACTCTGTCACTGCGGAAAATTGCTTTGCAGAAAAAGCCTCGTCGAAAATGTTCTTGATGGCTTCTTCGATGAGTCGCTGCAAGAGAACATCTTCGTCTCCTGAGTCTTCCGAGAGGGCGAGTTCCACCTTTCCCCGTGAACTTGCAGCCAGCCAGAAGAGATCGCCCGGTCTCGCAACGACGGACGTCTTCTTCGCGAGAAGCCCTCTGCGTTCTGCATTGGAAATCAGAACTTCCAAATTCGTAATCGACATGCGAACGCTCACCCCAGAGGCTTGATTCACATGGGGGCTACTTCGCGCGAGTCGACTGATTTCCTCGACCGTCTCTTTGAGATACCGAGGAACAATGACTTCGATCCCGTCCCGTTCCGGTTTCACTTCGTCATCGAGAATCTGAATCCCCAGTGCTCGCGTCTCTGGGTAATGAGTCCGGACCACGGAACCAATACGATCCTTTAGCGGTGTGACGATCCGCCCACGGTTTGTGTAGTCCTCAGGATTCGCGGAGAAGACCATGCACAGATCAAGAGGAAGCCGGACAGTGAACCCTCGAATCTGAATGTCTCTCTCTTCGAGAACATTGAAGAGACCGACTTGAATCTTGGGGGAGAGGTCAGGCAATTCGTTCATACAGAAGATTCCGCGATGACTCCGTGGAATCAAACCGAAGTGCATGACTTCTTCGTCGCTCAGATGCCTTCCCTCTGCATGCTTGATCAGATCGACCTCACCAATCAGGTCAGCGATTGTCACATCTGGTGTCGCCAGCTTTTCGTGATATCGTTCATCACGACCGATCCACTCGATCGGTGTGGCGTCCCCTTGTGAAGCAAGAATATCCCGGGCATATTTCGAAAGGGGAGATGCAGGATCATCATGAATTTCCGAGCCAGTGACCGCAGGAATCGCGTCATCGAGAAACTGAGTCAGCATGCGCAACATGCGTGTCTTCCCCTGACCACGCAAGCCGAGAAAGAGCATGTCATGCTGAGACAGAATCCCATTGACGATCTGCGGAATCACGGTCTCGTCGTAACCAAGAATTCCGGGAAAGAGAGGCTGACCTGATTTCATTCGTGCGATCAGATTACGTCTCATTTCCAACTTGACTGGAACAGAACGGTACCCGGATTCTCGGAGTTCACCCCAGGTCCTTGGTCTTTCGATCGTCATGTTTTCAAACCTGCTCGACGTTGAGATTCAAATTTGCTGAGCTTCCAAAAATTCTTGAGCCTGCATTCTACTGTGAACCGGACACGCAGGAAGCAAGTGCCAGCAATTTCCATCAATCTGCCCATTTGAACGATCGCAGATTCACGCACCGAATCGCTTTTACCTGCGGGGCGATTTGAGGAAAATACTGGTCGACAAAGCCGGTCTCCGCCAAGCGTTCCCAGTCGCCAACTTCTTCCGGAAGGTCCGCTGATTTACACAATGTGAGCTCGGCACCGAGCTGAATCGCGACCCATGCAGCGATGGAATCACTGGTGACATCCCAACGCGACGGGAGGACATCCAGACCCGGCAGGCTTGCGACATCCAGCACGCGAATTCGTTCGAGTTTGGAATCGACCTCGAGCGAATGAACCAGCATGAATCGAGGCTCCCAGATCGTTAGCATTTTTGCTGAGAGCGACATCGTCTGTATCGCGATTCGGTGAGAGACATCGCCGTCCCAACCATGAATTGCATCTAATCTTCGAACTTCATCTGCAAATCCACCGCCGCCTGTAACGATCCAGAGATTCCCTCGGATGTTTTCTGCCATCTTGAGAATTCGTTGGGGAAGATCGACAAGATCGAAGAGAGAACCACCGATTTTGAATACAACGTCCGAATTGACGTCCCACAGCTCTGACGAGATGATTTCCATCGAAACTACACTCACATCCTGTTGACGCACGTCGACGGCAGCCAATCCTCAGCAAGGTACCTAATGACTCCCAACGAAGTCATCACAACCGCCATCAATTCCGCAGGGATGATCTGCGGAGCATATCTCGGAGATCTGACCGACGCAGAGATGATGCATCGTCCTGCAGAAGGAAGCAACCATATCAATTGGCAGCTGGGACACCTCATCCTGAGTGAAAACAGGATGATCGAAGACTTTGCGCCAGGGACGATGCCAGCGTTGCCAGATGGATTCGCCGAGAAGTACTCGAAGGAAACCGGACTCATCGATGATCCAGCAGCGTTCGAATCGAAAGAAACATTGATGGCTGCGTATCAATCGCAACGTGCTGCCACACTGGCTGCGGTTGCGAAACTCACCGACGAAGATCTGAATCGCCCATCCGGGGTCGATTACGCTCCCAACGGGTTAGCCATCTACCTGATGCAAAGTACTCACTGGCTGATGCACTGCGGCCAATGGGCTGTTGTTCGCCGCCAACTTGGCCGACCTCCAGTGATTTAACCGGGAACGATTGCTCATCAGTAAAAGATGGGAACATGCAAGGACCGCTAAGGAAACAAATGCGAGCAACGCGCTCCGACTGATGTCGAATCGCGTTGCTCGTTGCTTTTCAGGTTTCAATTTTCACAGGTTCCAATTTTTAAGCGATTATCGAGGCATAAAAATTGGATTGCGTTTGAGTCCCATGCGGTGCAGATGGAAATCAGCCATGGTCTTCAAGGTCATCATGCCGTATGTGCAGCTACGTCGGAAATTGATGCTGCTCGCTTCATCGAAATAACGGACCGGAACGGGGATGTCGCCGATACGAAATCCGAAATGAACCGACTGAGCCAAAAACTGGCTATCGAAGACAAAGTCATTTGAATTCCGATGGAACGGAATCGTTTCGAGCACTTGGCGCGTGTAGGCTCGGAATCCGCTATGGAAATCGCCGACATTCTGGCCGAGAGCCACATTCTCAACTGTCGTCAGGAAGCGGTTGCACAAATACTTATAGGCAGGCATTCCCCCCTGAAGAGCTTCGCGACGAGTCCGAATTCGGGAACCGAGAACAACGTCACAAATCCCCAGGCGAAGGAACTCAAACGCCGCCCCGACGACGCGGCTGTCGTACTGGTAGTCGGGGTGAATCATGACGACGAGATCGGCGCCATTATCAAGAGCGTACTGATAGCAGGTCTTCTGATTGGCGCCGTAGCCGCCATTCTTCTCGTGGCGAATGACGGTTAATCCAAGTTTTCTGGCGACTTCGGACGTGTTATCCGTGCTGCAGTCATCAACAACGAGGATTTCATCAATCGACCCCGATGGGATATCTGCGATCGTCCGTTCCAGAGTCTTCGCAGCGTTGTACGCTGGCATCACAGCCAAAGTTCGGGTGCGAGCGTATTTTGATTCAACCTGACGAAGGACGTTTGCCAATCGATTGGAGGGATTAGTCAAGGTTTCTACGGCGTTCATCGATGTTGGCACAATCCGACTCCAAATTCTTCATAATCTGTGGGGAACAGGTTTTGAAAAACATAGCTCTGGATCCCTGCACGTGATTCTGTTTTTGATAAAGTTGTGAAATCGAAACGCGAATGATGCTGTCCTGTTCCGACTTTTCGCGTAATTCAGGTTGGCTCCTGCTGGTCCCCCCCAGGACCTGAGGGAATCTACCACAACTTGAACATCTGTAGAGTTTTATGAAGTTTCCTCTTGAGTTCCTGCAGAAGAGTTGGTTCATCGCTGGCCCGACCGCTTCAGGAAAATCGGCGTTGGCAATCCATCTTGCGCGAAGAATTGGTGGAGAAGTGATCTCCATGGATTCGATGGCCATTTATCGCCGCATGGATATCGGGACCGCAAAACCGTCACTCACCGAACAGGCGGAAGTACCGCACCACTGCATTGATCTGGTCGACCCGTGCGAGGAATATTCCACGGCGGAGTTTCTCCGAGCGGCAATCGACGCTTGCGACCAAATCCTCTCCAGAAACGCCACTCCGATTTTCGCCGGCGGAACCGGTCTTTATTTGCGGTCCATATTGCGCGGTGTGTTTGAAGGCCCCCCTGCTGATTGGGATTTCCGGAACAAGTTGATCGAGGAAAGCAGCCAGCATCCCCCGCATTGGTTGCAAGAAAAACTCCGCCAGATTGATCCAGCGACAGCAGCCCGGCTACATGTGAACGACACCCGTCGACTGATTCGGGCACTGGAAATCCAGGCCCTGACCGGTTCCCCACCATCAGAACTCCAACAGGAAACACCACTTCCAGTGGAAATTAGACCGAACAATGTCTTCTGGATTCACCCGCCAAGGGAGTGGCTGCACCACCGGATCAATGAACGTGTTGTACGAATGTTCGATGCTGGACTCGAAGAGGAAGTCCGAAATTTACTCGCAGAGCCCACCCCTCCCGGAAAAAGTGCGAGCCAAGCCTTGGGATACCGGGAAGTGATCGACTGGTTCATTGGCGTCTATTCATCGAAAGAGGAGACGCTGGAAACAATTCAAACCCGGACACGGCAATTCTCTAAACGACAACACACATGGTTTCGTAATCTTGAAGAATGCCGGGAGCTCAAAATCGATGGAACCGAAGAGCCCCAAATGCTCGTGGATCGCTTGATCGACATGTCGGAAACTAAAATGTCTGACCGGAATTAATTTCGTCCGAAACTGTTTCCAATTCGGGATTGGTTCGACGCAATTCGATGCACTATGATATTCGGAGTTGAAAATGGGATGATCGATGACCTGATCCTCCCGTCTGTCAGCCTATTTGAAGTCAGCAACAGAACCGAGTTACATCAATCCCCTCTCACGCAGCAATGTGTCGGGGTGATTGGGATTCTACGACCTGATTGAATCCAGGGAGATTGAGTTGAACATCCAGCGTCGCAATTTCAGCGGTTTTTGGGGACGATCTCAGTGGCTCGCTTTGATCCTCGCGGGAACGCAAGCGGGAGCAGCCTGGGCTTACGAAACACCAGCTGAAACTCCTGGCTCCTCAGCCACTTCTCCTGATTCGGCGGAATCGCCAGTAACAGAATCGACGCTCTCAGTCCCGCCCAGCAAACTCGAAGGGTTAACGATCCAACCGGGTGACGAGCCGCTGAAGACTTTTCAGCCACTCAAACCGATCTCCGAGTCAGCTAAATCGCGAAATGCTGCTGTCACGCACTACATGACTGGGCGTATTCATCAGGAAAATGGAAAACTCGCTGAAGCACTCGAGTCCTACCTAAAGTCCATCGAGCAGGACCAAACGGCCATCGTCCCCTATCAATCGGCGATTCCCCTGCTCCTTCAGAAGCGCGAGTTCCAACGGTCGCAGGAACTCTCATTACAAGCTGCCGAAAAAAGCGATGAGGGCTACACCCTTCTCCTCGCAGTCGCCTCGATCCTCGCCCGCCAGGATCAGCTCAGCGAATCCATTCGTCTCCTGTCCAGTGCTCTCGAACTTCCCAAATACAAAGAAAATACATTTCAGGCTCTCGCGATTCGACGCGACCTCGGGCTGTTCTACCGGATTCAGGGGAATTTCAAGCTCGCTGCCGAGCAATATGAAGCGGTGTTCCAAGCCTGCGTCTCTGGGAAATTGTCAGCTGATGAGCAAGAAAAGCTGATGGTCAATCAAGGGAAGATGTTCGACGAGTTCGGAGACACTTTCCTGAAAGTTGAGAACCCGGAACTGGCCCTCAAAGCGTTTGAAGAAGCATCCAAATACCGCGAAGCTCGCCCTGGCCAGAACAGCTACAACCTCGCGACAGTTTTCAGACAGACCGGGCAACCAGAAAAAGCTCTCGAAGAGCTCCAAGATTACTTCAACGCTCAATTGCAGAGTCGCGGACGTGCAGCCTACCAGCTTCTGAAGGAATTGCTGGCTCAACTCAATCGCGAACAGGAACTCCTTCCAAAGCTCGAAGAACTTCTGAGCAAGGATGAGCACAACGACTCCTTGCGATTTTTCCTCGCAGATGAAGTCTTGAAGTCGGGTGATCTGGCAAAAGCAGAACAACTCTTCACGAAAGGGCAGCCTGAAGTTGGAGACCCGCGGGCGATCGTCGGGATGCTCCCGATCTACCGTCAGCAGAAAAACTACGAAAAGCTCCTCCCGTTGCTGACAAAGGCGTTCACCTCAATCCCTCGTGCTGACGACGACGCTGCCACAGCACAAATGGCCCCGGACGTCAAAGAACTGGCAGAACAGTTCGAACAGCAAATCAAGGAACTGGAAGAAGACGAAGCCGCGTTCAGCGGACTGACAGCCTACGCGCGAACGCTAGAGGCGACCTCCGAAGAAGAGGGTGAGGAGAAACTGGATTTTGTTTCTGCCTACATCCTCGGCAAGCTATCTTCTGAGGCAGATCGCAAAGAAGACGCGACTCATTTCTACAAACTCGCGATTTCCATGCGAAATGATCCGCCAGCGACTTTGTATCGTGAATTCGCAATCTATCTGATCGACTCCCAGCAATTTGACGAAGCATTGGCAGTAATCGATGAAGCCATGCAACATCGATCAGTTCAACTTCAACGTGAGAAACCGACCTTTCACTATCTCGCCAGCTATGGCTACGCCATGAAAGGCGATACTGACAAGGCACTGGAAGCAATTCGTCAGGCCATTGCACAGCAGCCGACTCAGTCGATGTTCAATTACCAGGAAGGCTGGGTTCTCTTTCACGGCAAACGCTACGACGAAGCGATCGCGCATTTCGAACGATCCATGAAGACATTCGCTCAGGATAAAGAGTATGTCCTGAAGTGCCGGTTCCAGATCTCCAATATCTATGTCGAAAAAGGAGAGATGGAGCGAGGAGAAAAGATTCTTGAAGAAGTGCTTGTGACAAACCCGGACAATGCTCAGGCAAATAACGATCTCGGTTATCTCTACGCTGACCAGGGTAAGAATCTGGAACGTGCTGAAAAGATGATCCGGAAAGCACTGGACCACGAACCAGACAACCGTGCCTATCAGGACAGTCTGGGATGGGTTCTCTTCAAGCTGGGACGCTATGAAGAAGCGGTTCTGGAAATGGAAAAGGCCACAAGCGACAAGGGGACGAAAGATTCCACACTGATGGAGCACCTTGGAGATTGCCTGGAAAAAGTGAACCGACATGAAGAAGCGGTTGCCGCCTGGAAGAAAGGGCTGGAAACCGAAGAGTCAAAGGCAAAGCCCAGCGAAAAGCTCCTGAAATCGCTCCGGGAACGGTTGGGGGTCCAGCCTGCTGACAAGGCTGAAGAAACGTTAGAAACCAAGGCGCCGACGCCAGCAGAAGAAAGTCCGTCGCCCTGAGAATTCGCGATTCTCTTCTAGTTTGGTGTCCTTGTGAACCCGTTTTCATCGAGTGAACTGAAACTTGTCAATTCAATTTGAATGCAAGTATTGCGACAGCGTTCTGAAGGCAGGCGCTGAAAAGGCGGGACAGAGAATTCTGTGTCCCGCCTGCAGCGAACCAATTTATGTCCCGTTTGCTGACGACCCTGCGGTCGGCCTTGTACCGCAATCAACGACGTCAATTTCTCGTAAAAGCAGCGAAAATCCTGATCAAGTTCACCTCTCCTCGGCGACTGAAGACGCTTTAACCCTAGAGGGGGCAAGCGATTTTAGAGCCCCCATTTCCGTCGCCAAGATTTGGGCACACACCTCACAAATTTACTCGCTGAATCTCCCCAAATGCCTGCTGGCGTCGCTGATCGACACGATTGTCGGCGCCGTCGGACTCTTTCTCGCCGTCTTTCTTGCACTGACCGTAGCATTTCTGGTGCAGCCTCCAGTTGAATTGGGAGTCGCTGCCGCGTTGGTCATCTTTTTCCTCGGTGCAATTCCAACGTTCGCCATCATTGCTGCGGGCAATCAACGGTACTACCTGTCACTTTGCCGTGGAGCGACGGGGCCTCGTCAGGGATTGCTCCCACCAAGAAAGACGGTTGTCTCGCTACTGATGCTTGGATTCATCATGTGGCCGATCAGCATTCTTGGACTCTTCTGCGGTTTCGTCCCGGGAATTCTGTTGATCTCACTGACTTGGCCAGCAGCAGCCATCGTGATCGATCAGAATAAGAATCTTTTTTACGCGGTCGGACGCTCTTTTCAGATGACAATTAAACGCCCATGGAGATCTGCTGTGTTGATTTCCATGTACTTTTGCATCCTTGTCGCATCATACTTTCTCCCGATCGCTGGGACCCTATTTGTCTTACCTTTTGCCGGGGTGTTCCATGCTGTCGCTTATCTTCATTTGAACGGCGAAGGACACCGAATCGAGGCGATGTTGGAGCTTGCCAAAGAGCAAAGACGAAAATCGGCACCGCAAATCACCCCGAGAAAATAGTTGCATTGATTGACCGAAATATCAGATAATGACATCAATCTTTAGAATCAATGGGAAGCCTCCCCAGATTTCCCACACAATTCTCCCGTACAAAATTATTTCGCCTGCCGATTTCGATTTGAATAATAAACGCCCTCTTTGTCTCATTCAGCGGCAAATTAGCAGTATCGTTTTCGGGAATTCACCGGTGTCATAAGAAATTACACCTTTACGATGCATGTAAGCATTCGCAAAAATGGATATTGAAAAAGGGCAGGTCCTTACTACAAAAGAAATGAGTTGAATCCGCTCCAACGGAGACCAACTTTTCACAACGCTCGATCAAAGGGGACTCGCGAGCTGTTTGCGAGTGCACCCAAACCGGAAAATAGGAATACGAATGATTACGCCATTGTCGGAACCAGTACTTCGCCAGACAGAAGCTCCAGTTGCACCAACTTCCACAACTCGAGTTCCAGAACTCTCTCACAAGCTCGAAAAAGATCTCGTTCAGGTGTTCAAGCTTCTCGCTGACGAAACACGCCTGAAGATCCTCTTTTTCCTCGGCCGTGAGAAAGAACTGCACGTTTCAGCTCTCTGTGAGCGTCTCGGACAAAGCCAGCCAGCAGTCAGCCACCACTTGGCATTGCTGCGTGTTGCTGGTCTGATCGAGCCACGACGTGACGGGAAGCACAACTTTTACTCAATCCAGCAGAGCCGCTTCCACGAGCTCATGGGCGAACTGTTCCAGAGCTTCACCGAAGAGAACAACGCTTCGGAATGGCGCTTCGAAAACTTCATTTTCAAGCAACGCAATGCAGCTGAGTAATTTCGCTCAGTAACTTGTTGAAAAATTGTCCACGTCCACTGGAGTTCAACTCTGTGGACGTGGATTTTTTTTACCATCCCCTTTTTTCGCAGGAGCCTCTCTCACAAGAGTGCCGCCTTCCGGCGGCGATAAACGCAGCGTTCGAGCGACTTTTTGCCACCATTCGCCGCCACTCCCCCCAAAGACAGTCTCAGGTTCGAAATTCGACGCAAACGGGATAAACTGATTTGAGTTCGTAGCGGGCCCGGTAAGCAGAGTGGATTCGATCTCTGAGAGAGGCATCCTGATGACTCCCGCGCGGTCACGAATGACGACCTGACTTTTTCTAGGGAGTGGCGACGTGTGGAATTTCGACTCTTACGTACGCAGTTGCATGATTTGCGCACTCATCCTGTTTGCTGGATGTGATCGAACGCCGACGTCAGTGAAAAAACAATTGGAGGAGGAGTCTCTCGCTGCGCGAGAAATGGACTCCGATTACATGCTACGGACCCTGACGCTGAGTCCCGAGCAGCGTCGACCAGAGGAAAAGGAAGTCGATCGAAGTCAACCCGTTTCAATGGAGATTCTCGCCGAGCCTGCCAATCCAGTTGTCTCAAACGGGATGATCCCCAGCGCAGCGTTAGGAGGCGGATGGCTCAGTCTGTTCGATGGAACTTCTCTGACCGGGTGGCAAAGCAACAACCCGGAAGTGAATTGGAAAGTTCAAAATGCTGCAATCACTGCAGATGAAGGACCTGAGGGACTGCTTCTTACAAAAGTTCCGTTTGCTGATTTTGAACTGATTTGTCACTTCAAAGCCTCTGACAAAACGAATAGCGGAGTCTTCATTCGCACGAATGCGAACCCCAAGGATCTCCTGAAAGACTGCATGGAGATCAACATCGCCGAATCGCATCCCGAGGGGTTTATCACGGGAAGCATTGTCGGACGAGAGAAGTCTAGCCGCCCCGCTAAAGGGTACGGGGACTGGCTCGAAATGCGAGTGATGGCAATTGGGGACACGGTCACCATTTCGATACAAGGAAGAGAAGTCACCAAGTACGTTGATCAAGATCCAGAGTCGCGGAAGTTCGGATTCATCGGCCTGCAGCAACGGATCGGAAAAATCGAGTTTCGCACTGTCATTATCCGTCCGATCAACACGAAACATCTGTTCAACAGGGACAATCTCGCAGGCTGGAGCGTTGTTCCGGGTTCGAAAGCGACTTTCGAAATGTCAGCGGAACCAGACCGTCCAGCAAGCGACGGAGCTCATTGCATCAAGGTGCACGGGGGCCCTGGTTTTTTACAGACAGAAAGTGTCCATCGAAACTTTCTACTGACAGCCAGATTTCGAACGGAAGCACCGGCAGTGAATAGTGGGATTTTCTTCCGCGCGGAACCCGGGACCGAAGCGACTCCTTCGAACGGCTACGAATTACAGATTGACAACTCAATCAAAGAAGACGACAGAAACGCCCCGGCGAATGCAGGAACGGGAGCGATCTTTCGGAGAGTTGAAGCGCGTCGAGTTGTCTCGGAGGACCACAAATGGTGCGAGATTACACTGATTGCCTACGGCCCCCAGATGTGTGTCTGGGTCGATGGGTATCAGGTAGTTGACTGGAAAGACACGCGGAAGCCAGATCCCAACCCTCGCAAAGGGTTGAGACTGGACGCTGGACATCTCAGCTTGCAAGGGCACGATCCGACAACGATCGCGTACTTCAGCGCGATCGACATTTTCGACTATCCCGACGAAGCTCTCGAATTCAAGATCGAGGGGAAATAGTCCCGAAGTCGGTCAACTGACAGACAATCATGTTGTCTGAGCGGGGGCGGATGGTCTGTACATTCGATAGTGTTCAATGTACTGCTCGACCGCCCGAGGTGTCTGGAAGCGAATACTCCGCTGTTCAGAAACCCGGATTCGAATCGAACTCGCTGAGATGTTGATCCCCGGCATGGAGACAACCTGAATGGAACTCGCTGCCTGCTCTCCGAGAGTTGATCGAATCGATTCCAGATCAGGTGGCGTCTCGAATCGATTGACTGCGATGATCGTCGCCAGCTTCAGAATTCCCTCTGGTTCTTTCCAACGTGGGAAATCTGAAAGAGAATCCGCTCCCATCAAGAGAAAAAGCTGATCATCAGGTCGCTGCTGGGCGATCTGTCTGAGCGTCTCAACGGTGTAGCTGACTTCTTTACGTTTTACCTCCAGATCCATCACCCGGAATACCGGAAATCCAGCCACGGCCAGTCTCAGCATTTCAATCCGCTGTTTGGGAGTAGCAGCGGCAACCGCTTCTTTGAAAGGGGATTGAAAAGCAGGAATAAACCAGACTTCATCCAGTCCACACTGCTCTCTGGCAGACTCAGCCAAAAGAAGGTGGGCGTGGTGAATAGGGTCGAAAGTGCCGCCGTAAACGCCGATTTTCATCGATTACCGTGATCTCTGTTGTACTGAAAAACCGCTCAATGGCTGTTCGAAGTTGAATGAGCCCGGATTGTAGTTCAATTTCGGGCGGAGCACAGGCGACAACCCGCGGACGACCGTCGGGACACCAAGTCGCCAGAGAGTCAAAAGCAGAATTGAGACTCCAAATTTAAACGC
Organism: Planctomicrobium mucosum; assembly: GCF_051466335.1. Taxonomy (NCBI): domain Bacteria; kingdom Pseudomonadati; phylum Planctomycetota; class Planctomycetia; order Planctomycetales; family Planctomycetaceae; genus Planctomicrobium; species Planctomicrobium mucosum. The sequence goes on from NZ_CP195793.1 coordinate 3,608,644, forward strand.
ACGCGACGCTTCACTGAACCGCCATCAGGATCGCTGAGGTGATCTCCACGCGACAAAGTGGCAGTCTAACGGCGAATTTCTCGGATCAGAATTCCGGCCTGCTCGATGACATCTCCCTTCACTTCGACCGAAATCATTGGCCAATTGTGGGACGGAGTGATGACTTCGCTGTTTTCATCACGAATAAGAATGGTGTCCCCGACAAGGGTGGATTTCACGCTCGGATGCCAAAAGACAGCGTGCCCCGATTGAAAGTTCGACTTCGAGTTCGGCATGACAGAGATTTCGTGAGGACTGTACCCGAGAACTTCCGCCTGCTCTGCGCACCGCCACTCATTAGGAATCCCAAATTTTTCATAGATTCTGGCAACGCGCGCCCAAGTCTCTGAAATGCTCCAGCCAGCCTGAGTAAAAAACATCCCAGTTGCCAGCACGACATTGGCCAGTCGATGCTCTGCCTGCATTTCCTCTGATGGAGCACCAAAACTGACAGTTCGAGCAGTCCCTGCGTGTAGCCCGCGCCGCATCCCCACTGCGGAGATCACGCAATGGCGCTCAACTCGATCAGGGCCGTACCCCCAGTGCCGATAGCGCCAACCTTGGCGGTCTGCCATCACTTGAATCTGAACAGGATTGATTTCGTGCTTAATCAGGCGATGCGCAAGATGACCTGCAATTTCGGCTTCCGTCGCGCCGTGTTCAAAATTCCGGGCAGTCGCTTCAACAGCGTGAGCAAGTTCTCGACCAAGTTCGCGAATCCGGGTTCGTTCATACTCGCTGAACTGTTGTCGAAAGGCAGAGAAATCGTCCGGCACTTGATCTGCTTCGGCAAGATCGAAGTCGGAAAGAGTTTTCCTGCCCCGGCTGACATCCTCGCACAGGACGCGAAAATCTTCCGTCCAGGGACGTTCTTTCAGCAGAAAGCCAAGCCCCATGAGATCGCGATCAAAAATCTGCCCGGAATCCACATTACTCGTCAATATGACCCGCGCATCCGAAGTGACCATCAGCGTCGCAAATGGAACAGAATTCCCTTGTCTCGTATTGCGTCCTCCGCAAGTCGCCCAAGCGTAATTTGCAGGGTCTCGAATCAGCAGACTCTCGTAACCACTCTCACGCAGATAGTCGGACAGCTGAGAATGCCGACGCATAATCTCTTCCAGCCGAGTCCCGTCAACCAGTGGGATTTCTGCCGACGAAATTGGCGAATCAGGAGCAAGTGCAGTCAGTGACATCGACCCTTCCCGGACAGCTAACCAGACCCAGTTCAATCATTGAGGGCAATTCGTGTTGATCAACGAGCATCGTTATTCAAACGACATCACTCCCATCACCATACCAATGATAGTTCGCCTAAACTACCCTTTGAGAAGTTCGATGAGTCTCTTCAACGAGATTTCCAATGTTCTTGAAGGTCCTGTGCGCATGGCTCGCAATGAATTGCCGCGAGAAGATCTCTTCGCGGAAATTTCCAGCTACCAATCACGATGGGAATTTCAGCTTCCAATGCAGTCGCGATGCCTCGTGGCAGGGATTCGTGACGATGGCCGGATTGCACTCTTTCTAAACGACGATCCTGTGTTCTACTTCAATGGAGACAATCAGTTACTGCGAGCATTCGCGGGCGGCGCATTGTACAGGACACAGGGAAACACGTTGGCCAGAATGATCCGCAATCGGACAGAGACCGTCACCGAACTCCTTCGACGCGATCTAGATGCTCCCGAACTCAACAGCTTCATGCAATCGGTATCAGCGGAAATTCAGTCAGTTCAGGATCAATTGAACTCCGGCGCGTCTGAGCTACTCCGCTCGAGCTTGCCCGAACAATCTTCAAGCTCGAAGCTCATCGATCGTCTGAAGAGAATCACTGAAACGCCCATAGTGTTGGCACCTGCGTACCGGACCCGTAGAATCTGACGATCCATTGCAGGAAGTCCGAATCAGCTCCTTTATCCAGAATCGACTCAATCATGTCCTCTTCACTTCCGATCCCGGTCGATCCTGCACAGGAAGTCCGGCTCCGTCCAGAAGAGTTGGAACGTGTTCTTGAGAAACTTCTGGTCAAGAATTGCATGTTCCAGTTCGATGCGAAACTCGTTGCGAAACGAGTGGTCGAAGCAGATCTTTACGGCGTCCCATCGCATGGATTGGGGAACTTCACACGCATTCTCGCAGCGATTGACATCGGCGATATCGACCCTCGCGCTCGGGTTCTGACAACAACCGAAGCTCCCTGCTTTGCAGTCCTGAACGGCAGCCGTGCCGTCGGCGCGATCGCAGCGACGAAAGCTGCTGAGCTGGCGGTCGAAAAAGCAGAAACTATGGGAGTCGGCGTTGTCGTGGTCTCGAACAGCCAGACCTTAGGCGCAGCGGACATTTATGTCAGACTCATCGCTGAAGCCGGGATGATCGGACTGTGCCTGACCAGTACTGGCGGGGCGACCGTCACTGCTCCCGGAACAAATTTCGGTGCCGTTGGAAACTGCGCTCTTGCCTATGCGGTTCCTGTGCAAAACCATCACCCGTTGGTTTTCGACAGTGCCTGCGGGTTTGAGTCGTGGGGAAAGATGCGTCTTCTGGAACGTTACGGCATCCCGCTGCCAGACGAAACCATCTTCGATGTTGATGGATCACCGACAACTTCGTTACAAGCCGCCGCTGCCATGCTGCCCAACGGAGGAGCACTCGGCTTTGGTCTATCGATGCTCTGTTCGATTCTGGCTGGACCGCTTTGCGGAGGGTGGATGCCGATTCACAAGAAACGTCGCGTCGATGCGGAAGACTCGCAGCACTTTTTCATTGCTCTCGACCCCACGAAGTTCTGTAACATCGACCAGTTCGCGGCAGAGATTCATACGACACTGGAAGAGATTCGAAATCTTCCTCCGACGAATCCGGCGGAACCAGTACGCATTCCGGGTGACCGTGGAGCAGCTTGCTACGCCGACGCAATGGAACACGGAATTCCGGTTCATATCGCCATCGCAGCTGAACTCAAAGAACTCGCGATCAAGCGTAAAATTGAAGTCAGCTGGTAGTCACGGCTTTCGAATAAAATCGTGGCGAGTGGCGCGCACATACTGAACCGCATGCATGAACCGCATCGCTGGGCGAGTGCCAATTGCCTCGGTCACTCGGTCTGGGCGCCTTGGCTGGAGGCGTAGTCTTTTTCAGCATGAACTTTGACGTGCTCAAGAACGCGAAGATGAATGCGGTGAATCAGGCCCTGCGTCCAGATCGTCCAGTACGCGTGAGGATAGATTTCCAATTCATACCACGTGTTCCCGATCAAACGGGTCCGATTGCCAGGGAGCTCTTCCAGCAGGAATTCCCCGCGATTACTCCTCAATGAATTATCCAAATGCGGTGGATGCAAATTGGGATACGGGGACAACTCCGTCATGGAATGCGGTTGCTCCGCGACGTCAAACGCCAGACGTTTCGGCTCGTCCCACACCGTAATCGGTTCGACAAAAGCTCCCGTTGAAAAGATGCATCGTCGAATAGCCCCCACACCATGACCTTGAATCTCTGCTTTAATCGGGTACGCAATGCCAGCCCGAAAGAAGATTTCATCAGGCGGAGGCAATTCCGGAAACTCGAGCACCGTTTTCCAAACCTGCTCTCTCGGTGCATCGATGTCGACAACCGTCGAAACAAGAAATTCGCGAGGCGTATGCGTGATTTTTTCGATTCCCATCATGAGCGGAATTGTGAAAATCATCAACAGCATGAGTTGTAGTGGGGTCTTCTCATTATGAACGCACGCATACCCCACGAGCCCCCCAATCGCCCCCAAGGGCAACATGATCGGGGCAGCCATGAACAAGCAGACCATTCCTTCGAATGCGAAGCACAAAATCAATAATCCCATCAGGGATACTGATAGAAACCCAACACTTAGAGCAGACCTGATGGACTGATTGGGACATAATCGCGAGTTCATCATGACTGCAAAAATTCCCGACAAAATGGGGATGAGCAGGAACATCGCCAGACCGTACGATTCGACGTTAGCAAGGATCGCCACAAATGGGAGGCTGACCGCAGAGGTCGCGAGTCCAGACAGCCAGGCAGAGTAGTAGGGGGGAAATCTTGGACGGAAGACTCGAAGCACTTTGACGATTTGCCTTCGGATCAGATTCCATCACGGCCAAACCAGTAATGATCGCAGCGCTGAGTAGCGGAAACAGGACAAAAACGGAGAACGTCGGCGATATCCCTGCATCGACAGCCCTTCGAAGGCTCATCGAAATCCCGATACACAAGACAATAAATATCAGCAAAGACTGACAAAGCATCGCCCACTCTGAACCAATTCGATCCACTGGGATGCCAGCCGGTCCCCCACTCAGAGACTCGCTGTGCAACAGATGACGCAAAGGCATTGGCATGACGAGATCGGTCGGCAGTAAAATCTGCCCCGTCAAGGCGTAATCAATGACCGCCTGGATCAGTTAGTAGAGCAGGAGTGTCCCGCCGAAGAATACGATGTAATCCCGGCGATTCACCGGCATCTTCCAACCGAAGAGGAATCGGAGTAGCGTCCAGACTGAATTGATTCGAGGGCGTGGCTCTAAACTCGGTTCGAGTACAGCCTGCAATTCTGACGTTTGATCATCGCTGCCCGAGGCTGGTCGATTGTCGGAGCCCATCATCATCTCCTTGATCAGACGCTGTTTCGCTGCGGGATTTCTGCACAACTACCCGCAAACTAACTCGAGGAGACAACAGATACCCGGAATGAATTTACAGAAATTCCGCAAAATACTCCCGCAGCATGCGAAACTAAGGGAGATACGGCCAGTATGTCAGTTTCTGGTTGTGATTCGCAACGAACCGGACTGCTCCATCCTGTGACACAACCAATGCAATGACATCTGGCACACCGCTGACCAGACGATAGGCTGCCCGGTGCCGTGTTCCGGAGGCATCTGCTGATTCCGCGACAGTTAGAGTTGCTTCCAGATCTACTGCACGATGAATCACCGAAACATGCGTGTCACCGAGGATCTCCGCTCCGAATCCAATCACCCGGAATGAACGGTCCAGAACCAGCGCTCCATCAACACTCATGAAGTCCGCGAGCAGATGAGAGAACTCGATGAGCGCTTCATCCAACGCCTGGATCTCCGCATCGACGAGCCATTGAAAATCGTCCCAGGTGACGACATTTAATCCCCGCTCTTTCCCAACGCGAATCAAAGACTTCACCAATCGGAACAGAAGCAGGCGGAACCGTTTTGCTCCGTCATCCTGTTCGAAGAAGACCCGAAACCGGAACCAGCGATGGGCCACACTCGCTGCATCTTCCTGTTCGCAGATGTAAGTGAGCATCCCACCATGGCCACGGGTTCGAATCAGGCCAATCGCGCGGCGAACGACACTCTGCGCTGCACACTTCATAAACTCATTACAGATCCGAGTTTCATGATCGTGCCCGTCCGACTCCAGAATGGCGTCCATGGCCAATTTGACGGTCCGAAACCGTTCCGGAAGCCACCGCGACTCAAATGGATCGAATCCATCTGCTCGTAAAATTCCTCCCGAGGTCTCAAAAAGTCGCAGATCCCCGCTGGCGATGACCAGATGCCCTGGACCATGAATCTGGATGACAAGGTTTGGGGGCAATGGCAGGTCTTCAGGTCGTCCGCTCGACACCCGATTGACCCAGCGTGTTCCAGTGTTGATGATTCCCCAGATTTTCAACGAGTCGTCAACCGGATCAATCAGCACACCGAGTAACGAGCGATAAAAGCCTGCCGAGAAGGCGAGTTTTCGAATCTGATGGGCGCTGAGCGCCTGCATCTCCCGGAATCGCAGACAGACCAGCGGTCCCAGTTCATTTTGTTGGAGTTTCGTCAATTCTTCTGGCGTGGCGAAAATGACGCGGCAACTGACCTGTTCTCCTTCTTCACGCAAGAGACTGGCCTGATACGCTGCGTCGATCAGTTGCCGGAGGATCCTGTCTTCTGGCAAATTCTCCGGGGAATTTCCTGTCGACTTCCAACGCTGCCGCGTCTCGTCCGAGAGCTGACTCGAATAAATAAAATTTGACGTATCCACGTGGAAATCATTTCCTGCAATAACTGGGATGATCACTCACAGCTTATCGTAGATCTTCATGGTTCGGACAGATGTGAATTTCGTCTACGGGAGAGGATGAAATTTCGCATGAGGTTCCCAAAATTCATTGAGATTAAAAGCACTGATTATATCGACTCGCAAAAAATCTGCTCAATTCCCGAATAGAGGAACAGACTCCAATCAGGTATGCTTCGCCCTCCATTGTGTCCCGCGGAATTACTTCCACTTTTAGATCGCGAATGAGCAAAAACGGCCCAGAACAAGGAATTGTTCAGCCAGTCATGACTGGCCACACGCTTCGAACCGTCGCACTTTATGCAGGCGCCCTCGGAATCTACTCGATCATTCCGATCCTGATCGATTCCAAGTACCTGACCGGACTGGCCGACCTTCCAACCAATATTCACGCCGCTCTCGCGACTGTGCTGGGTTGGCTTTTGGTGTTTCGAACCAATGCAGCCTACAACCGCTGGTGGGAAGCGAGAACACTTTGGGGACAGCTGGTGAACTGCAGCCGCAATTTGGCCATCAAAGTGACGACTCTGTCGTCGGCGTCGAGGGAAGAACTCGACCGCGTTCGTCAATTGATCGTCGGCTTCGCCCTCATTCTGCGGGATAATCTCCGCCGCGAAATGCACCGCTCCCGAAATGATGGGGTCCTTCCGGAGTGTGCGAACCAGGAGCACGCCCCGACAGACGTCGTTCAGAAGATTTACGCGGTTCTCGCGAGCTGGAAAGCTGCCGGAAAAATCGACATCTGGGAGCTTCGAGTCATCGATGCGGATGCCCAGCAACTGCTACAGGTTTGCGGTGGGTGCGAAAGAATTCGCAATACTCGCGTGGTTGGTTCCTACCGGTTGTTCACCCGGCAATGTGTCGGCCTGTTTCTGATCAGTTTTCCTTGGGGAGTTTCACACAGCTTCGGATGGTGGACGATCCCGCTGACCATCTTCACCTCCTACTTCATGGTGGGGCTGGAAGTCGTGGCGGAAAAAGTTGAAGAACCGTTCGGGTACGACGAAGACGACCTCGATCTCGACGGTCTGTGCCAGACAATCGCGCACTCAGTCAACCAGGTCTTTATCGACGCTGCCCGCTAGCACCTGTCTAACTAGCACCTGTTTAAGATGTGTGTGGCGGCGAACGGCGACAAAAACGCTCAAACGCTGTGTAACTCACCGCCGGAACGCGCCCCCTTGTAAGAAACGCTCTCGTGTCGATCGCCATTGGAAGCAGCGTTTACACGCGGTGACAGGCAAAGGAAACGTGGTCATGCTAACTCCCCTCCCTCTTCCCTCGACCAAATCGACATCCAAAAGGATCTTGTCATATGATTGTGTGTTGAGACTGTAAGTGTGATTCAATTCGATTACGATACGACTTCAGTGACGCAAGCCTGACAATCTGACAACGGCAGCCTTGCGGAATTGCTGCACAGGAAGCCGCAAAAAATTGGCACGATTCTCATCGTGACCGATGGACCGGGGACGAGCAGATTCTTAATCACTGACGTCGATGGCTGTTTTGAGTTTTCAGAAGACGAATTCGACCGGACTTCACCAAACACTGGTGTCGCCTGCGAGAAAACACAGGACAATGTGCAGAATGAGTTACACGCCGGAGTTACAGCAACTGAGCACGCCGAAAAACACAGCCAGCGGTGCCACAGCCAATATTCCGTATGATCGCTTTCTCGACTGCATTCATTGCGGTCTGTGCACCGCTGCCTGCCCGACCTATCTGGAAACGGGTGACGAAAACAATAGTCCACGCGGACGCATCTATCTCATGAGAGCGGTCACCGACGGACGACTCGAACAAACACCGGCGGTTTCACGCCATCTTGATTTGTGCCTGGATTGCCGAAGTTGTGAAACAGCTTGTCCATCCGGCGTACAGTATGGCCGTCTGATCGAGCCATTCCGAATCGCCATGCACAAACCCGCTGCCGGGGAAAAAGAAAAGTTCGACTGGTTCCGAACGTTTATTCTTTACGGGCTGTTTCCCTACGCAAAACGACTCCGCTGGGCACTCTGGCCAGCGCGAATCATGCAGCAATTGAAGCTCGACCGAGCCATGGAAGCGGTCGGTCTCAATCGGCTACTTCCACAGAAACTCCAGCGGATGCAACGGCTTCTTCCAAAGATGAAGGCACGTGGTCCGGAACTCCCCGGATTTCTGCCTGCTGAAGGACCGAAGCGAGCAACAGTCGCTCTCTTCACTGGCTGCGTCGCGGATGCCATGTTCCCGCACGTCAATTGGGACACTGCGAGGGTTCTACAAAGAAATGGCTGTGATGTAATCATCCCCACTTCGCAAAAATGCTGTGGAGCGATTCACTACCATTCTGGAGCGGGTGAGCCTGCGATTGAAACGGCTCTCGCGAATGCCAAAGCGTTCGATATCGATCAGGTAGATGCCGTCGTAATCAACGTCGCTGGCTGCGGGGCGATGATCAAAGATTACGGTCACATGGCAGAAGAGATCTGTCCTGAGAAGAAAGATGTCCACGACAAGCTTCAGGCGCTCGCGGATAAAACGCAGGATGTCAATGAGTTCCTGGCGAAGTTGGGGCCTGTACAGCCTCAAACGCCCGTCGCGAAGAAAGTCACCTATCACGACGCCTGCCATTTGTGTCACGCCCAGAAAATTCGTAGCGAACCCCGGCAGCTACTGAGTACGATTCCGGGACTCGAGGTCGTTCCGCTCGGCGAGTCTGAAATTTGCTGTGGCGCCGCTGGTTCGTATAATCTCACCGAGCCAGACATGGCCGATCGTCTGGGCCGACGTAAGGTAGAGAACATTCTTGCAACCGGCGCGGAAGCGGTGGTCTGCGCGAATGCGGGATGCTCATTGCAGATTCAGGCGATGTTGAAAGCTGCTGGTCGCGAAGACATCCCAGTCGTTCACCCCGTCGAACTACTGGAACAAAGCTATCGCGGCAAGGGGAAATAGTTTCAGAACAGTAGCGATGATAGTGCCGATCCAAAGTCGACTGATTGCGTAGACGGTCTTGGATCCACTTGGTGCGGGAGTGATTCAACTTTCATGGAAGCGACGACAAATCCATTTGGAATCCTCTCTCTCATCGTTGCACCTGCGATTCTGACGAATGCTGCAGCGGTTCTCATTATGAGCACGAGCAATCGTCTCGCGCGTGCCGTCGACAGAGCTCGCGAACTTTCGAAGCAACTCGAAACTGAGACAGACATGAACTCGGATGTGGCCGAACGTCGGCTCTTCGAGCTCTCAGCTGCGGAAGATCGAGGAATTTTACTGATGACCGGGTTGCGGTGCTTTTACCTTGCGATGGCAGGTTTTGCATCGTCAACCTTGCTGTCACTTCTGGGAGCTGTGATCGCACCGTTCAATGTGATGTCGGTGGTTTATCTGGCCGAAATCGCGGGGATCATCGCCGGCGTTGTTGCGGTCTCAAGCCTTGTCCATGGATCGACTGTGCTGCTTACCGAAACCAGGATCGCCATCAATGTTCTGAGCAAGCGAGCCGCATTGGTCAGAGCCCGGGCGGAAAACGCAACGGCCAATAAATTCGGCTGATCGGTGGCTGACAATTCTGTCTTTGACTTCGCAATTGCTGGATCTGCGCGCATCCTCGACCTATGCCAGAGTCAACAAAAAGATTGATTCAGGTTTCGGTCATCTAGGCGATTTGCCGAATCGAGAACGGCGAGTTGGTGCCTCGCGAGACAAAATCGTTGAAAGCCAAGATCCGAAAACGAAGAGAGCCGTCGACCAGAATCAACGGCTCTCTCAATTTCGTATGCTTCACACTGAGCTATTCAACCGTCACGCTCTTTGCAAGATTACGAGGTCGGTCCACGTTACAACCCCGCATGACTGCGATGTGGTAGGCGAGTAGCTGCAACGGAATACTTGTGATCAAAGGTGCAAGACATTCATCGGTGTCTGGGATATAGATGACTTCATCGGCGAGTTCTGCGATTCTTCGGTCTCCCTCGCAGGCGATCGCAATCACCGGACCTTTGCGAGCCTTCACTTCCTCAAGATTGCTCAAGACCTTCGGATAGATTCCCCCTTTGGGTACGATGAAAACGCTCGGGGTGTTCTCATCAACCAAGGCAATCGGGCCGTGCTTCATTTCGGCAGCTGGATAACCTTCCGCATGGATGTAGCTGATTTCTTTGAGCTTGAGAGCTCCTTCCAACGCCACTGGGAAGTTGTACAAACGTCCCATATAGAGGAAGTTGGAACAGTGGTGGTACTTCGCTGCGATTTCCGCAACCATATCATTACATCGCAGTGCTTTTTCTGCGTTTTCAGGCATCGACCGCAGTGCGCGGATAATGTTCTTGCCAGCCTGATACGACATATGGCGCATCCGGCCAAAGTACAGCGCGAGCATTGTGAGCACGGTCACTTGCGAAGTGAATGCTTTTGTCGAAGCGACACCGATCTCGGAACCGGCGTGAAGGTAGACCCCTCCGTCCGCTTCGCGGGCGATCGTTGAGCCGACGACGTTACAGATCGCGAGTGTCGGATGACCTTTTCGTTTGCATTCGCGCATCGCTGCCAGGGTATCCGCGGTTTCACCACTCTGGGTGATCGCGAAGATCATCGTACGATCCGTGAGCGGCGGATTGCGGTACCGAAGCTCGCTCGCATACTCCACTTCGACGGGAATACGGGCAAATTCTTCGATCAGATACTCACCGACCAACCCCGCATGCCAACTTGTTCCGCACCCTGTCAACACGATGCGATCGATATGCCGGAGTTGCTGCGATGTCAGATTCAAACCGCCGAAGCGTGCTGTCGCTTCATCGTCGTCGAGACGGCCACGTAATGCGTTTTCAATAGTGTTCGGCTGCTCAAAAATCTCTTTGAGCATGTAATGCGGATAGTCTCCAAGTTCAATATCGGTGGAGACCTGGTTCAGCGTCTTAATAGAAGGTGGAAGACGCCCTGTGTCGCGATGCAGCAGCTCCATTCGATCCGCTGTTAGCACGGCGATCTCGTGGTCTCCCATGTACACCACTTGATCGGTGTACCCGACCAGCGGGGTTCCATCGCTTGCAAGGAAGTATTCGTTTTCCCCAATTCCGACGACGAGAGGACTGCCGTTACGAGCAGCGATCAACATCCCCGGACAATCCCGGAACATGACCACTAAGCCGTATGTCCCCTTGAGCATGCGAAGCGTCATTTCGACCGCCACCAGGCAGGTGCTTGACGCCGATGCATCGGAGCCGAGTTTTATCTGCTCTTCCAGATGGTGCGCGACCAGATGGGCGACTGCTTCGGTGTCTGTCTCGGTACGAAAAACGTACCCGAGCCCTTGAAGCTGTAGACGCAATGAAGCGTAATTTTCAATCACGCCGTTGTGGACGAGAACGACCTCGCCAGATCCGCCTGTATGTGGGTGGGAATTGACGTCGGTCGGCGCACCGTGTGTCGCCCACCGGGTATGCCCGATGCCGGCGGTTCCACGAACCGGACTCGAATCGATCAACGAAGAGAGTTCACGGACCTGACCTGATTTTTTTCGAATCTGGATCCCGCTGTCGCACGCAATGGCCACTCCAGCGCTGTCGTAACCTCGGTATTCGAGGCGATGCAAACCCTCGAGCAGGAAATTACTGACGTCACGATGTCCCACATACCCAACAATGCCGCACATCGTAAATCATCCTCAATTTCTAGGCGTTTTCGGAAAGGGGTCAGCCCTCCTCGAGACCGCATCAACACATGCTCGCCCACAGATGTTTGTCGTGGAATGGCTCGCGGACCTTATTTCTATTTTCAAAAATAGGTCAAGATCAGATCACTGGAGGATAATTACCCCAAATTGCCACGAACCGGGTGGCCAGTCGGCCAAACAGGGGGAGAAAGTCCAGACAGACTGTTTCAGTCTGGGGAAAATCATCTATTCTGTACCACCTATTCCTCCAGACACGGGATTGTCATCGGGAATCATCCGAGTTGAGGAAAAAGCTGTCGACATTCAACACCAAGATTCCGATGCTCAATGTGAGTACGGATTCGAAGTGGGTACGGATATATTGAAGGGTCATCAAAGCATCGCTCCAAGCGATGGACAGGGACGTTTTCGCCGCAGGTTTTCATCAGGCGTCTCTTCTCTGCCCTCCTGTTCGCTGGGCGAACGACCCGATCAAGCAATAGAAAATTTGCGATGCGAAAATTCTGCGCGGTCCTCTGCACTGTGGCAATATTTGCCGGATCGTCATCCGCTTTTGCGAATCCGACCAAGGCACCTGCTGCATCTGTGCCTGCTGATCCACTCGTTCAGCTCGTCGATCAAGCAATCAATGTTACCCGCCAGAGAAATCTTGATTTCCAGGTGCATACTCCTTGGCAGATTCTCCACGGGCTTCTAGCGCTTCGCACGAATTACACCATTAAAAACGGCCCTGAATACGTCAACGCTCTGGACTACTTGTCCACAAAGGCGACATTCAAAGGGGAACGTTGGTTCGAACGGACTTCCGCAGGGGCGAAAGCGCGTCCATACAACGGGACACCGTACGACTTTGAAGGTCACATCAACCAGACCTTGTCGATCATCGCCATGTGCGACCTCCCGTTGACACATCAATTCGTTCTGGCTGACGGCAGCAAAGTCACGATGGCAGACATGGTTCGGCAGGCCCAATACTCAGTCAACGACAAAGAAGAAACGACTTGGACGCTCTGGTTCCTGACACATTATCTGGATCAGGACACACACTGGAAGAATGGCGAAGGAGAAGCCTGGAGCATGGAGAAACTGGTTCGCATCCAGACAGCGGCACCAGTGATCAACTCCGCGTGCGGCGGTTGCCATAACCTGTTCGCTTTGGCCTATGCACGTAATGCCTACCTGCAGAAGCACGGCAGACTTCAGGGAAGCTGGCTGGAGGCCGACCAGAAAATTCAGCAACACATTTCTGCTGCCCAATCGATGATGAATCGGGATGGCTCGTTTTCCACGCAGTTCTTCAAGGCGCGCGGAATGAGTAACGACTTCAACGAGCGCATCAAGTCGTCCGGCCACATGCTGGAATGGTTGATGGTGGCACTACCTCGTAAGCGACTGAACGAAAACTGGGTTCGCCTCGGAGTCCAGACGCTCGCCAACGACATGATTAAGAACGCGTCACAACCTGCTGATTGCGGACCACTCTACCACTCGCTGCACGCACTGATTCTCTTCAAACAACGAATGCAACCAGATTTCTCTCCCAACGCGACCCGTAATGATGTCGCGAACGGATCGACAACAAATTCCGCCGTGGCACAGTGGACCAAAGCCAAGCCTGATGGCGACTCCGTTCCAAAGACCGCCAATCAGCAGCCGCAGACTCCGTCTACCACAGAGCAAGTGACAGCGAAACCTGTTTCTGTCACCAATGAACCAGCGACTCCGACTGCGGAAACATCCCCTGTAGAGTTCCAGAGCCCTACCGAAAACGGCGATGAGAGTGCCACCAACCTCAATCGGAGTACAGAGTCGACCCAGCCCCCCGTGCTCATGGTTCCGCCGATCTCTCCTCCGGAGCATGTCAAACCAGTGTCCGGCGAAAACGCTACCAACGAAGTGACGAAGCTCTCTGGGAAAGCCGAAGAAAACAAAGCTTTGACGATTCAGGCGGAAGGAATGAAACTTCAACCATCCTCTGGGCCGAAATCACTCGCTCCCTTCAAAGGGGGAATGCCGATCCTGAGACAGCCTCCGACCGCTCCGACTCCATCCAAAATTGATGCAATGGATGAAAAAGTTGAGACGGCTGCAAAGCTCGCTCAGTAACAACTGACGCCTCGATGCAACGCGACATTGCTCAATGAACGTTCACAACGGCATTGAATCCCGCCAGAACGCCTGACTGTTAACGGAGTCGGCTGAGCAGACTTGGTCAGCAATAAGTTGCTGTAAATAGGGGAAGCAGCTGAAGAAAGCGTTCCTTAGAACGCCGCTACAAAAAAAGTCGCGTTCCGACAGCTGATACACTTCGCCTGAACAAGCTTCTGCCAGCATTAGCCGCCACACTCTTTTGAGACAGCGGCTACCCTGAGCGTTTGCGACATCGGCGAGTTTTTCGATGGGCCGTCACGATGAACTTTTCGGTATGGACCCAGGATTGCTGGCGTCTGGAGGTCGGGAGCGGAGCTAGCCCCGCTTTTGAATTCTGTGATTGAGTTGCTCTCAACACCGGAACGCAAGCAGCATCCATGCTCATCGAATGACTCCTTATCCAAGGGACAGCCATCTTTCGTGTGAGCAATTCATATCAGGGAGTGACGATCCTGTCACCACCAGAATATAAAAAAGTGGTTACAGTGGTTTTGAAATGGCCGCACAACTCGCTGGAACCTGCCAATTGCACGGCCTGAGACTCGTTGGCTACCGAATCATTCAGATGATCCATCACCGCTCACGAACGGCGCGCCGGTATTGAATCGGAAGAACTTCCTCTAATCGAGTGTCTTTCAATTCCATGGCAGCACGGTATGGCCAATGTGGATCTCGTAACAATTCACGGGCAAGCAGCACGATATCAAGGTCACCATTCTGCAATGCCTGCTCGGCCTGCTGAGGTTCTGTCAGCATCCATCCCGAAGCAGTTGGAATGTCCGCCTCATTACGAATCCGCGAGGCTGTCGGGATGAGAAATCCTGGTCCCCAAGGAATCTGGGAAACTCCTGGCACCACAAACCCGTGGCTGACGTCGATCATGTCCAGCCCCGCTGCCTTCAGCCGTTTCACAAGTTCGATGCTCTCATCAACGGTGACTCCACTTTCATTCCAATCTGTCACTGACAATCGGGCCGTCAACGGGTATCGCTCCGGCCAGACTTTGCGAACGGCTTCGAATGTTTCCATAATGAAGCGAATTCGATTCTCAAAACTCCCACCGTATTCATCTTTCCGGAAATTCGAGAGCGGCGAATAGAACTCGTGAGCCAGATAGCCATGAGCAAAATGAAGCTCCAGCCATTCGAACCCGGCAGCAAGTGCTCTTTGAGCAGCGACGACGAAATCTGATTGCGTTTGGCGAATGTCCTCGTGCGTCATCTCCCGAGGAACTTTCCACAGATTTTCACCGAAGGCAACCGGTGAAGGAGCAATGGTTTCCCAGCCTCCTTCTTCTTCTTTGAGATGATGATCGCCTAACCACGGAGCAGCAGCACTTCCTTTTCGGCCGGCATGGGCAATCTGAATCCCTGGAACTGAACCATGGTCCTTGATCAGTTTGACGATTGGAGCGAAGGCATTTACATGTTCTTCGTAGTAGATACCGGTGCAGTTTGGAGAGATTCTCCCCTCAGCAGCAACGCCCGTTGCTTCGACGATGACCAGTGCTGAACCTCCGACTGCGCGTGAACCGAGGTGGACGTAATGCCAATCATTCACGAAGCCATCAATCGCCGAGTACTGACACATGGGAGCGACGCCAATTCGATTTCGGAGCGTCACGTCCTTTAACTGATACTCATCAAACAGCTTCGCCATTTCTGCTACACCTTACGTTTCTCTTCAGTTTCCGGTTTGACGTCGCTACGACCTCAACGACTCAAGACGCCCTGAATGATGATAGACTTCTGGTTTTTCTCGTCCAATTACCAAGTTGAATTTCTAACAACAATGCAGTCAGTACGGGTTTCAAGGCAATTCTGAAATCCGTTCATTGAAGTGCCGCTGTAACACGCCGATTGATTTCTGTTACGAGTTCATCGGAAAGCGGTCCCTTCATCGCAGCTTCGACGTTTTCCTTCAAATGCTGCTCATTGGCAGTTCCAACAATCGTTGTGGAGCAAGCGGGATGTGACAGAGTGGATCGCAAAATGAATTCCGCTCGTGTCATCTCCGCTGGCAGAATTTCATTCAGACCAGCCTGATTCCACACGCGGTTCAAGTGCTCTCGCTGAATCTCGGCATCCGGGCCTCCTTGTGCGATCCCGCCACGAATGATCACTCCGGCACCCTGCGCGGCTGCCTGCTTCATGATCGCATCATGCTGCGGAGCGAGACACGAATAGGGGACTTGAACGACATCGAAGATCCCCAGTTCGATGAACCGAGACAGTTGCGGGAGAGAACTGGATGCACCGAGATACCGAACCACTCCCTGCCGTTGAAAATCGTGGAGAAGTTCAATTAATCCCAGTTTTTCCAACTGATCTGCATCGCCTCCGTGGAATTGCAACAGGTCGATGTAGTCTGTCCGCATCCTGATGAGACTCGACTCGATATTTCGCTCCAGAACCCCGGGAGTCCATACATGAACGATTTCCAACTGATTCGCATGTTGAATTGGATCGCATCCACATTTGGTTGCCAGGATAAATTCACCACGACGATGGGAAATGAACCGTCCGATTCGCTCCTCTGCCGCTCCGTAGTCGGGCGCAGTGTCAATAAAATTAATTCCGGAATCGAGCACCTGATTCAGAATTCGCTCCGCGTGATCATCTTCAACAACGCGCACGCCCCATGTTCTCGCCCCACGCAGCCCCATACTTCCAAATCCGAGTTGAGTCACTTCCAACCCGGTTTGCCCCAGTTTTTTACGTAGTAGCATCGGAAATCTCCTCTTGATTCTCAGGCAACCTTCACTGTAACTCCCTATCCAGAAGTTCTCGACCCCTGCGAGAATTCCGATGGAATTCTTCTGTGAGCTTTCAATTTCGTGACAGCCTGAAATAATGCGTTTCGTTTCTTCATGGCGATCTGTCCGCGATGAGCCGAAACAACTGAATCAACTTCTCTCGAGCAAGTGACGCTGAAACATGGAAGCTGGCATCGTTGGTCTCCCTAACGTGGGGAAGAGCACCCTTTTTAACGCACTGACATCCTCCAAAGCGGCTCAAAGTGCGAATTACCCATTCTGCACCATCGATCCCAACGAAGGGGTTGTCAGCGTGCCAGATGGACGCTTGGAGATCATTGCCAAATTCTTCAATCCACAGAAAACCATTCCTGCTGCTCTCAAGCTCGTCGACATCGCAGGAATTGTCAAAGGGGCCAGCGAAGGGGAAGGTCTCGGGAACAAATTTCTGAGTCACATTCGCGAAGTCGATGCCATTCTTCAAGTTGTCCGCTGTTTTGAAGATCCGGACGTGACGCACGTCGCAGGTGGCGTGAATCCACTTTCGGATATCGAAACAATTGAAACCGAGTTGATCCTCGCGGATATGCAGACGCTCGAAAACAGCAAGGCCAAAGCGGAACGGGCAGCCCGCACCGGCGACAAAGAAGCGAAAGAGAAAGTCGCTGTGATCGAAAAATGCCTGAAGGCACTCGATCAGGTTCAACCACTCCGCACGCTGGAATGGGAACCATCCGAAAAGAAAATTCTCGACGGATTCGGCATGATGACCATCAAGCCAATCCTCTACGTCGCCAACGTTGATGAGAACGACCTTGAAGGAACCGGAGCACTCGTGACTCAGGTTCGTGAATACGCCAAGAAGAGCGGCGCGGACGTCGTCCCCATTTGTGCAAAACTCGAGTCCGAGATCGCTGAGTTGGAACCAGCAGATCGCGCTGAGATGCTGGAGTCGGTCGGGTTGACCGAAGCTTCACTCGGAGTACTGGCGCGAGCGATCTATCATACGCTTGGGCAACAGAGCTACTTTACTGCGGGTCCGAAAGAGCTTCGCGCCTGGACAATTCCAATCGGTGCAACTGCTCCTCAGGCTGCGGGAGTCATCCATACCGATTTCGAACGTGGGTTCATTCGCGCAGAAGTTTACTCTGTCGAAGACCTTCAGAATCACCAGACAGAAGCGGCGATTCGCCAGGCCGGCAAATTGCGAGTCGAAGGAAAAGCATACGTCATGCAGGATGGAGACATTTGCCACTTCCTGTTCAATGTCTAACTTCGGATTGAAATCGTTTCGCCACGTTCCTTGCCTGTAGAACAGCATTGAACGTGGCTTTTTTTTATGGCGAGGTGACTAATGAATGTGCTGATTATCGGCTGCGGCTACGTCGGATTGAAGTTCGCACAATCACGCCTTGCGTTAGGAGACACCGTCTCAGCCTTGACTCGTCAGACGAACCGGTCCCAGGAATTTCAGCAACTTGGAATCACTCCGATTATTGGAGACGTACTCGAACCAAGTTCGCTGCAAGCATTACCGAATGCTGACCTCTGCCTGTACGCGGTCGGTTTCGATCGACATGCGAATGCTGACAAACGGTCCGTCTATGTGGATGGTCTGAGAAACGTTCTCGATGTCATTTCTCGCAAAATCCCTCGACTCATCTACATTTCCAGTACGAGCGTTTACGGTCAGGATGATGGAGAATTTGTCGACGAGAATTCTCCTTGTGTCCCGACTTCAGAAGGAGGAAAGATCTGCCTGGAAGCGGAACAGGTTTTACGAGAGTTTTACCCGGAGAACCAAGGGCAATCGAGCGGAACGATTGTTCGGCTTTCAGGGATTTACGGACCGGGACGATTGATTGCCCGTCGTGATCAGTTAGTGGCACAATTGCCGATTCAAGCCAATCCGGAGTCCTGGCTGAACCTGATTCACCTGGAAGACATTGTACAGGTCATCAGCAGGGTGGTTTCCACCCCTTCCCCCGCGCCGCTTTATCTTGCGAGTGACGAAACGCCGCTTCTCAGACGCGAATTTTACAGCGGAATTGCGAGAGCAATTGGTTCGCCAGAACCGACGTACGAGTGCAGCGTCCCGAACTCTTTGAACAAGAGATGCAGCATCACCAAGTTAAAGGAGGAACTGGGAGTTTCCTTTCAGTTCCCGAATGCACTGCAGGCGATCACGGAGTTGCTGAATGCTGCAGCGAATGGAACTCGGTAAGCAAGCCGACTTCTCAGTTCGCCAACTATTTCTCAGGGAACTGGAATGGCTGGCCGGCGACATCAAATCCCGGAGATTGTGCGATGTTCAGCAAAATCCCGATCGACACACCGACTGAAACCAGACTGGACCCGCCATAGCTCATCAGCGGCAGAGTCAAACCGGTAATGGGTGTCAGACCAACGGTCATCGAGGTGTTGACCACCACCTGCGTCGCCAAGAGAGTCACGATTCCGGTGCACATGAGACGTCCATAGGGATCACGTGTGGTCGCTGCCAAATGAAGGCCGGAGAGCACAAAAATCGCGTAGAGCAAAAGTGTTCCGAGAGTCCCGAATAATCCCAAACGTTCCCCGACCAGGCAATACACGAAGTCTGTTCGACCAGCGGGAAGTCGGTAGGCATAAGGATCGTCGACTGCTTGACCTCCAAACTGACTTCCCCAAACGCCCCCCAGCGAGAGCATCTGCTTTGACTGGTGCAGGTGAAAGCCGTCGCCCATGTCAGGAGCTGCCCCGTCCTGCTGCATGAATGTAGCGGTCACTCGAGATTTCTGCTCGGCGCTCATGTTTATCCAGACAATTGGGGAACAGACGATGCCCGCAAGAACCGTCGCGACCAGATGCCATCGTTTTGCCCCGGCGGTGTACAGCATCGCGAAAAGCACCGGGAAGAAAAGTAGCGCGGTTCCAAGGTCCGGCTCTTTCAAAATTAACAACACCGGAATCATGGTCATCGTGAATGGTAGGATCAGTCCGACGAGAGTTCGATGATTCTTACGAAACATCAGGTACTCGCTGAGAAACATGATGAGAGCCAGTTTGGCGAGTTCCGAGGGCTGCAGAGAAATTGGCCCCAGTGGAATCCAGCGTCTGGCTCCGAATTTCGGTGGGAAGAAATAAACAGCAATCAGCATGATCACGACAAGCACATAAAACGGGATGCTGAACCCTTTAAATGTCTGATAGGGAATCATCCAGCAAACCGTCGCGGCGATTGATGCCAATGCCAACCAGATGATCTGCTTTTGAGCAAAATTTCCAGAGCCTTCCAGTTCATCTCCGCGCGTAATTCCGCTCAATCCCATCCAGACGATCAACATCGCCGTGATCAGTAGCAGACATAGAGAAACCGGAAATGTTCTTCCCTGAAACATCCCTCACCCGACTTTTGGTCGTTCCAGACTGATCGACTTACAGACTGAAACGCAGCACCCCATCGCAGCAAAAACACACTTCGATTGATGTTAAATGAATCATTTGAGATCTAGAAGAGGAACTCGCAATTGCCGAGTTCTCGGGACTAGACCTGAACTCAAAAAATCTCGGGAAGATTGGTCTATCTGACTGTCAACAGGTGATTACGTTAAGCGGAAGCATTGAAATTATCGGTGATTCCATCAAATCGAATCACATTGAAATTTCATTGGAACCCGTGAATTTCAGATCCCTTTTTTGAGTCATTTTTTAACGAAAGTCTTTTCATGAACATCGCTGTAAAACTGATTGCAGAGTTCTTTGGAACCTCCCTGCTGGTCTTCGGAGGATGCGGAAGCGCTGTGCTTGCAGCAAAATTTCTTGATGCAACGAACAACAATGTCAATTTGGGGATCGGCTTCGTGGGTGTTTCACTCGCATTCGGACTTACGGTTCTGACAATGGCATACGCGATTGGACACATCTCTGGCTGCCACCTGAACCCCGCAGTTTCCGTCGGATTGACCGTCGCTCGGCGTTTCCCCGTTCAGGATCTGATCCCCTACATCATCGCGCAAGTGATCGGTGGACTCGCTGGTGCTGCCGTTCTGTACTTGATTGCTAGTGGAAAGGCGGGTTTCGATCTCGCTGGAGGTTTCGCGTCGAACGGCTACGGGGAGCACTCTCCTGGCGGCTACTCGATGATGGCAGCGTTTGTCGCGGAAGTCGTCCTGACGTTCTTCTTCGTGTTCGTCATCCTTGGAGCGACGCACGCCAACGCCCCAGCGGGCTTCGCACCGATCGCGATTGGCCTGGCATTAACAATGGTTCACCTGATTGGGATTCCCGTCACGAATCTTTCGGTCAATCCTGCTCGTAGCACTGGCCCGGCGATCTTTGTCGGCGGATGGGCGATTCAACAACTCTGGATTTTCTGGGTCGCCCCGATAATCGGAGGTGCACTCGCAGGGGTCGTCTATCCATTGCTCAGTGAGAAAAAGACGACTGACGCTCCGCGATAGTCTCTTTTCCACAGTGACGGTTGTGCCGGAATTTCCCTTCGCTGAATGATCGTGTCAGCGATGGTGACATTTCGGCACTTCTGTTTCCGGAGTTCAACATGCCGCTTCTCCAATGAGTCCGATTTTGAGGAGTCTAACTCCCATGACTTTCCAATCCTTGCAAACCGGATAAGCCCCCTGAAATGAAATCATGCTTCCACTCTGGAAAAGCGTACTTTTTATCCGAGTCCCCCCGAAGAGCTTGTCGTTAATACGATCGAAAATGGTTTTGCAAACTGGAGAATTGATGTTTCGTTCATTCTGGACAATGTCCTTGTTGGCCTTGGGATTCCTTTCCGCGGTCGCAAACGCTCAAACACCCCTTCAGCTAGATTCCGCTGAAGCCCAAGGTGCCCGAGAGATTGGCCAGCAATTCCTGAAGGCATTCAACGCTCACGATGCGGAAGCACTGGGTCAACTCTGGAAGGAGGATGGAACGTACTCTTCTCCCTCTCTCCCAAATGGAGAGCTGTCAGGTAAGAAAGCGATCACAGAAGCGTATCGGAAGCTGTTCGAAACCAATTCCAACGCAACCATTTCTGCACGAGATCAGGTCGCCGCCGCTCCTCAACCAAATCAACTCTTACTGGGCGGGGTGCTTGAAATTGTTCACACGAACGGCCTCCGAACCGCCTCACGGTTTTCAGCTGAAATCGATCGAGTCGATGGGACATGGCTGATCGCACGTGTGCTCGAAGTCGAGATTCCTGCGACAAATCCGCCTGCCGCATATCTGCAGCAACTCCAGTGGTTCATCGGCAACTGGGAACAACAAGGGGACGGATACTCAATCAAAACGAGGGTCCGATCCACTCCAACTGGCAATTTCATTCTTCGCAATTACCAACGGACCGTCGGTGATCAAGTCGTCAGCACAGGGGCACAAACGATTGGGTGGGACGCGGAGCAAGGTTGTTTCCGATCCTGGATGTTTGAAGACGATGGTGCATTCGGAGAAGGGGTATGGAAACAGGACGGGGAGAAATCTTGGAGCATCCAGTTCGCTATCAAGTATCCGGACGGCAGCAGGGGATCTCTGACGCAGAAGATCACGATTGAATCAAACGACCTGATTCACATGCAGAATGTTGGTGTAGAAGTCGCGGGAGAATCGCGACCGAATAGCCCAATCGTCAGCCTTAAACGGACCGCTGCGGAGAGCACTCGCTTGCGTTGATTCATTCCGGTTCGATCGGCACTTTTCAAATTTCTGCACGCATCTTCAACTCCTGATCAAGGGAGAGTTCATATGAAAACGCTAACTGCTTCAATTCTGTCTGCATCGCTGCTTTTTACGACTGCTCAAGCACCTGTGTTCGGCATGGGATTCCATGGCGGGGGTGGTGGGGGTGGATTTGGCGGCGGTGGCCGCAGCTTCGGTGGAGGTGGTGGTAACTTCGGCGGGGGTGGGGGCGGCTTCAAGGGGGGCTTCAGCGGCCCCAGCGGAGGTGGAAGCTTCGGCGGATACGGGGGCGGAAGCAACTTTGGAGGCGGAAATCGTCCGGGCGGATTCGGAGGGGCGAACAACCAGGGCGGAGGAAACCGTCCAGGCAGCTTTGGTGGATCAAACTTCGGCTCTGGGAATCCCGGCGGTGGGGAAAGGCCCGGTAATTTCGGCGGCGGTAATTTTGGCGGCGGTAACGTCGATGGCAGGAATCGCCCAGGAGCGTTCGGCGATTCAGGAAAACCAACAAACGACCAGCTTCAGAATTTCCTCGGGATGGGCAGCCCCGATAAGAACAATTTTGGAAGTGGCAACTTTAGTGGGTCTCAAAAAGCGCCTTGGCAAACCAAGTCGTCAGGCGACTTCGACAATATCCGTAATAACATTTCCGATCACAACAAGCTCGGCACGGAAGGAAATGGGGACCACAATCAATGGTTGAACGACCACCCCGAGGTGAACGATCGCATTAACAATTGGGGTGGAGACGTTCGCAATAGCTGGAACGACAATCACCCAAACTGGAACGACCATAATCACTATGGCGACAACTGGTGGCACTCTTACCATCCTGAAGTGAACAGCTGGTATTACAACAGCTGGCACAATCATCCATGGAATTACTGGTGGGCTGGGGCTGCCTGGGGAACCGTGAACGGATGGATGCTCGGGGCTGCCTTTTCCACACCGGTCTACTACAGCTACGGTTCAGGCGGAAATGTTGTTTACCAGAACGACAACGTGTACGTGAACGGTCAACAGGTCGGCACCGCGGGCGAATACGCTCAATCTGCAGCAGACCTCGCCTACGTTTCACCAGATCAAGTTCCGAACTCCAACAGCAATGGAGACTCGAATCAGGAAGACGACTGGTTGCCGCTTGGAACGTTCTCGCTCTCGACAAGTGAATCCGATACCAATCCTGCCAGAACGCTCCAATTGGCAGTGAACAAATCGGGAATTGTCAGTGGAACCATGTACAACAGCTCTACCCAGCAATCATGGCCTGTCCAAGGGAAAGTCGACAAACAAACGCAGCGCGTTGCATTCACCATCGGAAATCAGGCGGGTGTCGTCTTGGAAACGGGAATCTACAACCTGACGCAACCGCAGACAGAGGTGTTGGTCCACTACGGAACTGATCAGACTCAAACCGATCTGCTCGTTCGACTCGATGCCCCGCAAAGTGGGGCGTCGGGGAATCAGGGTCAATCGCAAAACGCCCCGCTTCCTCAAGCGGATCCCGGGAAATAATGCTCATCGGCTGACAAACAGCCGAATGGAGTCTCAATTGTTTTCGAACAGGTCGTCTTCTCTCAGAAGGCGACCTGTTTTCACTAGCTCACTCATCAACGTCAACAGATTCCAGATGTCGTCAAACTTTCACAATTCACAAGTGCCAATCGAAAATGGCGATTTCCCAGAACTGATTGATTCCTCTCTCTCTCAAAAAGATCTACTGACAGTTTGCCACCGAGCGCCTATAGTACGACTGAACGAGAAAATGAAAGAACGATGGGCATGGAGAGAAATGGTTGATGGCTGAAAAGCCAAAAAGTGTTGAAACCTCACCCGCCAACAATTGGTAGTTACCGATGAAAGCTGAGATCGAAGCCCGATCTCGCCTCTTTCAAAGCCGCTGAAACAGTCTTGTGCACCGAAGATTTCTCGTGCCGAGAGTGCGGACATTTGAGCTGTCGATCCTGTTGCAGTCACACACGTGCGTTCACATTTAATTTGTGAACAACTTCCCACTGACTGCGAGTGCCGATCGAAAGTGAGAATCGGATAATGGACTTGAGTCCAGCCACCTTCCCAGTCGAATTTGTGAGCTGTTTACGATTTTAATGATTGATCGTAATCCGTTCACTGATTGCCTCCCTGTTGGAACGCATCAAAGCGTGAATTGCATTGGTGTATTAAAGTTTGAAATTCAACAGAAATTCCTTCCTTTTTTTAAACCAAACGTTTCTTTGACGCGTCTGTAAAGCAGCTTCCTGATCATTAGGATCCGGGTGTTAAACAGTACAGATAACGTGTTGAAATCATTCTCACATTTAGACTTAATAGATTTTTTTCACTACCTTGCCGGGCATTTCGACGTGGGGCGCAGTTGAGCCTCCTGAGAATGCGAAGCACCGAGAAGAACAGTACGTTCTTCGTTAACGACGATGATTATGATTACGGAATTGGTTGCATCCAATTTGTTCACTTCGATCTCTGGATGGGGAATCTTCCTCACCGCTCTGGGGGCCATTGGCGGCAGCATCTGGGCCTACCTGGTTTCTGTGCGATCAGTCCCCATGTTCAATCGACTGGTGATGTTGGCTGGTTTTGTCATGTTGACCATCAGCCCCGTCAGTACGTTGATCGCCAGTGAAAACCCCATTACACAGGTCGGCCCTGTCCCTGTTTCAGTCATCGCGTTGATTGGATTAGGATTGGTCGTGTTGGCAACTGCAGGACAGGAGAGCATTCGGCGATTCCAACTTCGTGAACGCCTGCGTCGTAAGATCTGGGACCGTGTTGCTGACCAGCATAGTCGCATCGCAGCCTAAGAGCGTTCGGACAAAACTGATCTTGGCACGTTTTGAGGATTGTGGGAAGGTCTGGTTTTTCTGTTCATGGAGGAACCGACATGGCTGGCCAATTGCTCAGTGATGATTTGTGGAACGAGATCGAATCGTTCTTCCCAACCTACGAGTTCTCTCCCAAAGGGGGCCGACCTCCTGCGGAGAACCGCACCGTCTTCACCTGCGTTCTGTTTGTGCTCAAGACTGGGATCGCCTGGGAAGACCTGCCACTGGAGCTGGGCTGTTCTTACAAGACCTGCTACCGGCGGCTTCGCCAATGGATCGATCTGGGAGTCCTGCAAGACATTCATCGCCACCTCCTCACGCAGCTCAACGCCGCTGGTCGCCTAGAACTGGCCGACGTGCTCATCGATGCTGGGTTGATTAAGTCCCCGCTGGGAGGACAAAAATCGGCCCGAATCCGACAGACCGCGGCCGCTGCGGCAGCAAGTCGCACCTGATGACCACTCACAACGGGATTCCATTGGCCAACACGCTCACTGCTGCCAATGTCCCTGATCTGAGACAACTTCTCCCGCTGGTGTTTCTGAAGTTTCCCAAGATTGGTGGCAAGCGAGGACGGCCACTGGACCGTCCCCGTAGCGTGATCGCGGACAAGGGCTACGACTGCCAGACCACCCGTGATCTTCTCGCCGTGGCCGGGATTGAAACGCACATCCCCAAGCGCGGAACGCGACAGGCCTCTTCTCTAGGCGGCAGCCGCTGGCCCGTTGAACGGACGATCGCCTGGCTCAAGCAGTTCCGTCGAATCCGGATTCGCTGGGACAGGCGGGAAGAGATCTTTCAGGCGTTTCATGACATCGCTAACTCACTGATCACCTGGCGATTCCTCAACGCCGATTAAGTTTTGTCCGCCGGCTCTAAGTACTTGACGTTGAACTAAAATAAAAAAGGTCTCCCCTCATCATGAGAAGGAGACCTTTTTTATTATCAACGGATGTTCAATTGCGAGGCACTCAGCGAATCGGTATCGATCACTCGATCTGTGAATCTTTCCACTGAGATGTTCGTCATTGCAAGGGTGATGGAGTCCCTGGTTGATCAGCCCCATTCGAGAGTTGATCAAAAGTTTGCGAAGGAATCGACAGTGGCAATAACGAGCATGATCAACCCGAAGATCAGCTTTCCTGCGATTCCCAGGTACTTCCCGATCAGCGCACCTTTGCCAATTTGCATTCTGTCCCGATGAGATCGGCCCTGTTCGCCAAAGTACGCTCCAGCGAACGCTCCAATCCCGCCCCCAAGCAGCGCCCCGATCAGCGGTCCGACGACTGGAATTGGAATTCCCACCGTCGCTCCCACTATGCTCCCGATCAGTGATCCAACAATGGACATGATCGCCCCTCTCCGGGAAGCCCCCTGCTTTGCGGCCCCGAAGGCTCCGGCAGCGAACTCCCAGACCTCTCCAAACGTGGCGAGGACGATGAGCAGGAAGATCATTGTCCAGCTTAGATCAGGAACGGTCTCAATAGGGAGGACCAGCTTGTAAACGACCGAAAAAATGACGAGTAGCCAGTTCCCGGGAACCCCAAAAAAGTTAGACGCCCACGCCAAAGCATTCGAAAGAAATAGCAGAAAAGCCCACAAATAGATCATCGCTTGCTTCACAACAAAAATGTTAGAGTCAAATCACCCGTTTACTCTAACTCAAAAACCAAAAGTTCGCGCCTGTCTCGTCCGGAAGGAAATCGCAAAATCAGTCACATTCGCGAAATAGGTCGCTGAGCAAAATCGGTACACCCCTGTTTTCGGATGACTTCAGCATGAAATGCGGTTAACCTTACTGAGAGTCCAACAATCAATTTTCGTGAATTGCACAGCTGAAACTGGATCGATCATGCCTGCTTCCTTTCATTGCAACGAGTGCGGATTTCAGACGCAGGTGAAAGACGAGTTCGCTGGGCGAAAGATCAAATGCCCGAAATGCAAAGCGGTTGGTGCAGTCGCCGGAGCAGCGGAGGCAAAACCGAAACCAGTCAAGGCAGCGAAGCCAGCAGAAGATTCCCGCGTCGATCTTCTTTCGGTGAACTTGGACTCTTTCCAGGATGTCGAGGTTCCTGAAGGTGAAGTCCTCGATGAAAATGCGGTCGAGAAGAAGCCCAAAGCCAAAAAGAAGAAGAAATCGACCAAGGGAGTCGACCCTCAGGTGAAGACACTCGCATTTGTCTTCAGCTTGCTCTCAATCGGTGTGATCGCAGGGATCGTCGTCTTAGGTGGCCCAACAATCGTCGAGGAGTTCAATGCGTTCATGACGCCTGCTGCCTCTGCGCCTGCTGGAGGTGATGCTGCCGCACCTGTACAAGGTGGCTGAGCAAAAATTCGTGTTCACCTAATACGAATTTCTTCTTCTAATGCACTGTCATACAAAACTCGGGCGGTTTTGAGATCTTATAGAAAACACGAAACTTCTCGAAAGCAGGGACAGTCAATGTTGAATTCGCTCCTTCAATCGTTCGGACTTCTCGTCCTGCGGGCATCCCTTGGAATCATGATGCTGGCCGGTCATGGACTCACTAAATTCATGAAATTCTCTGAATTGTCAGAGTCGTTTCCCGACCCTCTGGGGGTCGGACACCGCACAAGTTTGATTCTGGCCATCTTTTCAGAAGTTGTCTGTTCGGCTTTGCTGGTACTCGGCGTCGCCACCCGATTTGTTGTCATTCCATTGATCACGACCATGCTTATTGCATTAGTCAAAGTCCACGGCGCCGATCCGTGGAGTGCCAAGGAACTGGCGGCGGTTTACCTCGCTGGCTTCGTCACCATCCTGATCTGCGGCGGCGGGCGACTCTCTCTGGACGGACTGGTTTGGTCGTTCATGAGACCTCGCCAGAATCGCATTGATTGAGTGACCCATTAGTCTAGATGAGCATGAGACTGAAGCCTGATTCAGTCCCATGCTTTTTCCATTTCTCAATTCCAAACCGACGCGGATTGGAGGAGTTTAGATGTCTTTGTTCATTTCGCTTCCAGACATTGAACTCCATGTGTTTGACGATGGGGAAGGTGATCCCATCGTTTTTATCCACGGATTCCCGCTCGATCACTCCATGTGGGACGATCAGATCAACGAGTTCGCGAAGACGAATCACGTCATCGCACCAGACCTCCGCGGATTCGGGCAAAGCGAGGACTCTTCAGGTCCAACAACCATGGAGACGTTTGCGGACGATATCGCGGACCTCCTGACTCAACTCGATATTCAGAAGCCTGTAACATTATGCGGGCTCTCGATGGGTGGCTATGTTGCCTGGCAGTTCTGGAAGCGGCATGGCTCACGACTCCGTCGTCTGATCCTCTGCGATACAAAGGCTGCCGCAGATTCTCCTGAAGCGAAAAAAACCAGAATTGAAGCGGCGCAGCGAGTGCTGAAAGAAGGTCAAGGGTTCCTCGCTGAGACCATGCCCGAGAAGCTTTTCTCACCGAAAACGCACGAAACGCAACCGGATCTGATCGCAGCGGCCCAGCAATCCATCATGAGCAATTCGCCAATGGGAATTGCAGCGGCCCAATCCGGAATGGCAGGCCGTATCGACGCGACCGATTGGCTCCCCGAAATCAGCATCCCAGTGCTCCTGATCGTCGGCGAAGATGACGTCATCACTCCGGTATCGGAGATGCAATCAATGGCAGAGCGACTGCCTGACGCCAGATTGGTGATCATTCCAAATGCAGGTCACATGGCCCCGCAGGAACAACCCGAAGCGGTGAACACTGCTATTCGCGAATTCCTAAAGAGCACGACCTGATCCGCGCAATTGGAAGTGACTCACACCACATGGAATTTGAGCGGCACACAGCGGTAAACACCCGACTCTGAAATCTTCTTGTTGCCGGAGACACTGACGCCGGAGATGCCGTGCGACGCAGGAGCATGAAACCAAGTTTTCAATGCCGTTACCTCGGTCGCGAAAAAAAATCATCCGCACTCAAACCTGTCGGTGAGAGAGCGGATAGCCGTATCGCGATGTGTCCATTTACCGCCTGTTTAGTTCTGAGTCGCCTTTTGTGAGAGCTCAATCTCAACCTGCTGAATTCGAGCGAGGCTCGCTTCGGCAGTGGCTAACTGGGCCTGTGTCGCTGCGATTGCAGCGTTGGCCACGTCGATGCCCTTTTGTTCTTCTTCCTGAACCTTCGCAGCTTCGTTCAACTGAATTTGCATAGCGTTAGCATCAGCAAGCCCCTTTTCTGCCTGCTGATGGCTTTGAACCGCAGAATCCAGCGCCGCTTGAGCAGCATTAGTCGCTTCTTGAGCAGCAACGAACGCCTGGTTCAAACTCTCGACTTTGGCTGTCGATTCTGCAATTGAGGCGTTCAAGGCAGCGACTTCTTCCGCTGGCTTCTCCGCAGCTTGTTCAAGTTGAGTTTTCAACGCATCGAGTGCAGTCTTACCGTCGGTGAGCGATTGCTCCGCGGTCTTCAGATTCTCTTGCTGAGCTTTGAGTGCTGCATCGGCCTGCTCTTGATTCGTGACCGCCTGCTTGACTGCAGCGTCGGCCTGTGCGACCGTGGCAGCATAAGCAGTCGCAGCATTGGCTCTCGATGCAATGTTCGCCTGAATCCCGTCCAAGCCCGCTTGCTGGGCCTGAAGTTGTGCTTTCAGCGCCTCGACTTTGGCAGATCCCTTAGCAACTTCCTCTTTGACCGTCGGTGGGTTCGTTGTCAGTGTGCCGACCACAGACGCGTCATCTGCATTGAAAACGGTGACGAGACCGGTCCAGTCACCAACGAGAATTCGACGTTTTTCAGCATCGAAAGAAATTTCCATCGCGATATCCGCGACGCCTGGAAGATCTCGAATCTTGTTTCCCTCGCCATTCCAGAAGCGAGTCAGATGGTCGCGGCCAGTTGTCACCATCTCACCATCTCTGGTGTAGTCGAGTGCTGTCACACCGCCGCCATGAGCGTCGAATGACTTAATCAGATTCCCGTTCTGCATCTCCCACATTTTCACAGTGCCATCTTCACTAGCGGACGCGACGACATTACTGTCGGGACGCCAGCTAATATCAGAGATCGCCTTGCGATGACCTTGCAGATCATAGAAGAGTTGACCGGTTGGCGCTTCCCAGACAACGAGACCATTACTCCGATCGCCTGAAGCGAGCAGCACCCCATCAGGGCTGAATTCGACCGCCGTAATCCAGTCGGTATGCTTCTTCATTTCATAGAGAAGTTCCCCAGTTTCCACGGAATAAACTCTCAACATTTTCTTGGGTCCACCAAGAGCGATCATGGTCTGGTCAGAACTGATATCTGCCGCCAGGACTTCGTCGTACTCTTCACCCACTTCCACAATACGATCACCGGTACGGACGTCGAAGACGATGACGCGGCCGCTTTCGCCGCCACGACCTCCACCGACAAGAAGCAACGAACCGTCGCGACTGAATTTGGCAATATGTGCTTTTCCTTCAGGGAACGGCAATACCCCAAGAAGTTGCATGCTGTCTGAATCGTAAAGACTGACTTGTTTGTATCCAGACACGGCAGTTAGCGAGGCCCATGGGCTTGTTGCAAGTGCGGTCACTGCGTTGGCGTGTGACAACACGTACGCACTCTCGCCGAAGAAACGCTGAGGAACAGCCACTTCGGCAGGGCGAGATGTAGTGATTTCCACTTTGCCAAGATTAGACTTTTTCTTCTTCTTGGCTTTGCTGCCCGCGTTTTCCAGAGCGCCAAGATTGATCCATTTTTCAATCACTGCCAGTTGATCTGCGGGCAGCTTATCGGCTGCCGGTGGCATCTTTGGTTCGCTCTCGTGAGTGATCAAACTCCACAGATAACTGTTTCCAGCGTCCCCTGGCTCGATTGCTGTTCCCGAAGAACCTCCAAGCATCATTGCGGAGTAGTTGTCGAGTACCAATCCACCCTTTTTATCGTTCGCATTGTGGCAAGACCCACATTTGGAACGAAAAATCGGCAGCACATCGTCGGCGAACGTCACCTTCTCGCCTTCCGCCATTTCGTCCGGCTTCGCATCTTCAGCAACCGCAAATGACGAGGTCCACAACAATACAGAAGCTGTGATCAAGAAGTAGCGTGGCATGGTGTGTGAAGTCGTGTTTGAGGCTGGCTGCACAGCGAATACATCTGGGAGGACGCTACGCAATAAAATTGAAGGCAGGACTGTGAAACCGGCAGCATGCCATGTGGACATGCTGCCGATGAAATCGTTTCAGCAATCAGTGATTGAACAAGAACTCTCGACTATTGAGCAGAGCCCAATAAATGTCTTCGTAGCCTTGTTGACGACGACTCTCTTCGTTGACGAGTGGAACCAGATTCCCCAACTCCTCCGCGGTCGGACGACGGGTCAAACAGGTCACATAGAGACGTTCGATCGTCTCCTCTGGAGTCAGATTCTGATCGAGCAACGTTTTCAGAACATTGCCGCCCTTCATCTTTCCTTCAACAGTATCCCCATTCATGAGATGGAGCGCCTGTGAGAGTGTCGGTTCCATACGGACTTCGCAGGAGCATGCGGTCTCTCGTGTGGCTCGACCAAACGTCTGGAGGAAGTAGGTCGAATTTTTTCCGTCTGCGATTTGAACAGCGCGGGCTCCGAGCGGAAGTCGAGCGAAATCGTCCTTGGTATTTGTCACCTGCGTGATGATATCCAACATCGACTCTGCTTTGATTCTGCGAACAGTCTGATGAGCGAAATTCAACTCGTCAGTTTTGTTGCTCTCATTACGGAGTGTCGATCGCTGATAAGTCTTCGACAGACAAATATCACGGACCAGTTTCCGGAAGTCGTAATTGTAGTCAGTGAAGTTCTTTGCGAGTGCATCGAGCAATTCTGGGTTCGAAGCTGGATTCGAAATTCGAACGTCGTCGAACGGTTCAACAATTCCAACGCCGAAGAAGTGATGCCAAACCCGATTGCTGAAGTTACGAGCAAAGAACGGGTTTTCAGGCGAAGCCAACCAGTCGGCGAGAACCTGTCGACGGTCCTTCCCTGCCACATCGGGAACCGCGCCTCCCAGAAACTTAGGAATCGCGTTTTTCCCTGTCACTGGATGAGCGACTTCTCCGCCGCCGCTGTTGAAGACGATTGTTTCACGACGATCTTCGCCGACCTTGCGTCCCACTTGTGTAAAGAACGCAGCGAAGTCGTAATAGTCGTTCTGGGTCCACTTATCGAACGGGTGGTTGTGACACTGGGCACACTGAATCCGCATTCCCATGAAGATCTGGGCGACGTTCTCAGCGACCTTCAATTGATCTCGTTCCAACTGATAGAAGTTTGTCGCTGGCTCAGAGAATGTTCCGCCGGATGTGGCAAGGATTGACCGAACCATTTCATCTAGTGGAACGTTGTTTGAAATCTGCTCCACGAGCCATTGCGAGTACAGAACGATCGATTTGTCAGAAACTTCCAAAGTGGACCGCATCATCAGCCACTCGGACCACTTGGCCACCCACATTTCTGTGAATTCTTTGCGACCCAGAAGTTCATCAATCTTCTTCTCGCGCTTGTTCGGATCGGTATCCGCCATGAAAGCATTGAACTCTTCGTAAGTCGGAAGCAATCCAATGAGATCGATCGAAACTCGGCGCAGGAACTCGTCATCGCTGCAGATTCCCGAAGGATTCAGACGAATCTTCACGAGCTTATCGGCAACAAGGGAATCGATATAGTTCGCTGGCTCTTCGACAGTCGGTGTGTACTGCAACCCCTTGGGCAACGCGAGGAACTGCGACCCCTCTGTGAAAACGTCGAAACGTGCCATGACGAATGCTTCGCCACGTTCTCCGGCAGTCACGACACCCGCTTCATCGATTTTTGCGGAGGTATCATTGCTGGAAAAGAATGAAGCGAGTGAAGTGACGTCGCGAACCGTGTTGTCGGAATAGTGAGCCAGAACAACAAGCTGCTGAGTCTCCCCAGATCCGTCCATCACAGCCTGTTTTGGAAAGAGCTCGATCGAAGTGCAGACTGCCTGACCTTCCGGGTCGGTTGGGACTCCGTTTTGAATCCACTCAACAAGAGTGCTGTTCATCGGTGAGGTCGCATCAAAGCGCTTTCCGCCAGAATGTGGAACTGCGCCAATCGATTTTTCGATGAGGAGGCTGGACTCTGGAACGGCGAGGTCGACACGGCGGCCAAGCTGTTCACGAGTGATTCGGAAATGATCCCCTTTCGGGTCATAGCCGAACAATGACAGCATGAAGCCATCCTTCCCGCGAGCAGCCCCGTGGCAACTGCCGGTGTTACAGCCGGCCTTCATGAAAATCGGCATCACGTCCAGATTGAAGCTGACCGGACGATCCTCTTCAGCCTTCTCGACCTTGATCGGAATCTGAACACTCTTGCCGTCAACAGACAAAGTCAACGATGTCGTGCCGTCTGCCACCGGGAACAGGTGTGATCCTTCGCGATTGACAACCTCTTCATTCTCAATCTTCCACTCAGTTCGAGAGCCAAGATCGCGAGTGATTCCGTCGTCATACACGCCCTGAACAATCACAGATTGGGCGGCTCGCTTCGTCGTGAGCTGAACCTCTTTCGGATACACCCGAAGTTCAACCAATTCCGCCGCAGCTGCAACCGTCTGGAACGAAAGACCAGCAATCAGCAAGTAAGTGAGTTTTCGAATCATTTTGGGATGTCTGCTTCAGTGGGAACGCGGTAGGAACTCGGTTGATGAACACGAAGCCTTCAATTCAAGAAGTACTACTGTCCCGCTGCTGCCTTTTGCTGAGCTTGTAACCGAAGTTGTTCCAGGCGTGAAAGTGGTTTCGGTGGTGCTTCCGGAGCTGCAACGGGAGCTGCTGGTGTTTCAACCATCGGAGCACCTTCGGTTGGGGCTGGTGGAGGAGTTGGCTTGTCGACCCGCAGTCGGCCAGTCCCAAGATTGTGAAGAATGAAGTCCCCATTCTCTGGAACCATCACCCGACAAAACACATTCTGAGACATCCCCGGAGGTGTGTCTTCGGCAGCCTTCACGGTGAACGTCAGTTCGGCCGTTTCCTTTGTCATCTTCAGTGGCTCAGCTGTTGAATTCGCTGGAAGCCCCAGTAGCTCGACAACCGCTTCGCCTTCGAATGGCTGTGACTGATCAATCTTGATCAGGTAAGGAATCTCTTTGCCTTGCTCAACTGCTCCCTGTGCAAACTCGAATCCGAGGTAGCGGTCTGCGACACGCAGCGGGACTGGTTGAGTCAGATATGTGTGCTCGCCGCCGTTGAACGTAGACAGACACCGGATCGCCAACATGTTCTCACGGACAGGGGCTCCATCAGAAGCGTTCACCGTCATGTTGGCTTCGAGTGCTCCTTTGGGAATCACAGCAGATCCGTTCGAGCTCATGCCTGGAGGGTTCTGGAGCATAACGAGGCGAATTTCTTCGTCCCACCCTTCTGCTTTCTCACATCGAACCTTCAGCTCAATTGAGCCTCCCTTAACGACGGGAACAGCGGGTGTTTCGATCCAGACCTTGAACGGCATCTTCTCAACCACGACGATCGGAAGGCGGTTCATTCGCTCTTCCCAAACACGCTCATCGTTACGAGCGAGAATCATCAGAGTGTCCTGGAACAGACGACCAGTGACCTTACGGTCTGGCTCGGCCGGGTTATCGAGGAACGCTTCAACGTGCGAGAACTTGCCTCCCAAGGGAGCATCCTCTGCAGCGTAGAACATTACCGACGCTGTTCCATCATTTCGCCAACTCTCGGCGCACTCGACTCGAACCCCGGGCGGCAAATCTTCACTTCGAAAATTCACTGGGCCGCCAAATTCCTGACGTGTGACGTTCGCGACGATCCCAAAGCCCCCTCCTTGTGGAATCACGATCTGAGGACCAACGTATCGTGCAAACTCAGTGGGCTGGGCTTCCAAATAAGGTGTTGGATTAGTTACTTCCACACGGTAAGCAAACGTCGGATCACCATTCATCAAGTGGTCACGGATGACAACCGCGTATTCACCATCTTCAGGAAATTTGTATTTGAGGGCAGCATCCGGACGTCGAGCGTCATCATCTGCAACCAACCCTGCGCCATCTCGCACTCGCACAATTGTGATAAACGAATCGAGACCCGAGCGAATTCGACGTCCATAAACTTCGAACTGGAATTCCTGATCCTTGGTCGCATTGAACTTGTAGTAGTCAACGTCGCCTTTCTCACTGATGACACCATTAAAGGCACCGGGGACAGTGACGACAGTCGCGGTGGCGGCGTCGCCGTTTGGTTCAACTTCTGTAAAGTTGTCCAGATTTGAAAGCATGAAAGGCACTCCCGAAGGAGCGATCCCCTGCTCATCAGTGACTGACAAACTAAACTTCTCGACCGGAATCTCCGCAGGAAGTGTCACCTGCTGTTTGATTGGTCCAGCGACATCACCAATAAAGGTAACCTCGATGGTTTCGCCTGGCTTTCCACCCGACGGGATAACTGCGGTCGGACGAGGGAAGTTTCCAATGTGCAAACAATAAATCGCGTTGCCGTCCCCGTTGTACGAGGCATCGCGGATCTGAATAAAGTAAGTTCCGTCCTCGGGTGCAATGACTGATGCAATGGCGTCATTGAGAACCAAAGGGTGATCGTCGTTGGCTGCGAGTTCGAAACGATCGGAATTCAAAATGGCGACATATGGATCGAAATAGTTCGAGCCCGTTGAAAGTCCCATACGCATCCCGAAGACTTCCGCACTGATTCGCTCCCCTTTTTTGGCTTCGAACGAATAGTAGTCGACATCCTCTGAAGTAATTCGACCCGCAACGGTGACGTTTTTACTAATGGACTGCGGGGCGGTGAACTCTGTATTTGGCTCTGCTTCTTCAACGACTGGCAACGCCGTCACGTGAAAATTCAACAGCTGGCTCAGTCCTGTTTTCGTCCGCAGACGCAGACGTTGTGACCCGAGCGGGCAATCCGCCGCGATTTTGAATTTCACACGGACGCTCTCTCCCCGGCGCTCCCCTTCTTTCTTGGGGATCGATTCCAGTTCGAGCACTTCCATACCGGAATCGTAGAGGAGAACCTCTTCGGTATCGTCGATACGTTCGCCGCGAAACATCACTTCGACTTCCGTCCCCCGCTGGGCGACGTGAGGAACGGCTCTGCGAACTTGCGGATTTGCCGCTTCAGCGTGCAAGCTGAAGAAAATCACACAGACACAGTAGACCGCAGTCAAGTACAAGAAACGCATCGAATCCCCCCGGATGATGGGCTTTTGCGGTGTCCGATTTATCGAATCGCGATAAGGATCAGACACGACGAACAGATTGTGCAGATCGAACGCAGGCACACCTGCTAAAGTCTTGTCCAACCTGCACTGTACACCGAACGTCATTTCAGTGCACAGGCTTGGTGAACAACGACCTACGCCAACAGGTCTTGCAGAACTGTGCCACCGTCGACGATTTCGATCGGACGTGCGCCTGGAGACATGAGTTCCTTGTCAGCGACAATCCCTAACGTGTGGTAAACGGTTGCGAACAGATCTTCGATCGTCACAGGATCCGTTTCGGGCTCACTGGACGTTGCATTCGAGGATCCGTAGACCAAGCCCCGTTTGACGCCGCCCCCGGCCAGTACAACGCTGAATACCTTCGGCCAGTGATCTCGGCCAGCGGTTCCGTTCATCTTCGGAGTACGACCGAATTCGGAGGAGACCATCACCAGCGTTTCATCGAGTTGACCACGTTCATCGAGGTCGCGAATCAACGCGGCGAACGCTTGATCGAACGCAGGAACCTGATTTCGGAATCCGGCAACAATGTTGTCGTGGTGGTCCCATCCACCGTATGTGAGATTGACCAGTCGCACTCCTGATTCCACAAGTCTGCGTGCGAGCAGCATTCGGGCCCCAGCGGTATTTCTACCGTACCGATCCCGCATTTCTGGAGTTTCTTTCTCCAGATCGAATGCTTCCCGTGCTGCTGGAGAAGAGATCAGGCTGTATGCGGATTCGTAGAATGAATCCATTGCATCGATTTGGTCAGAGGTCTCTCGTGAACGGAAGAAGTTGTTCACAGCTTCGAGTGCGGAACGTCGACTTGCAAACCGGCTGTCGTCCACCCCAGCAGGTAATTCTAAGTCACGAACCTTGAATCCATCGTTCGCAGGATCACTTCCGAGTGCGAATGGAGCAAATGCAGAACTCAAATACCCGCTTCCCGCATATTCGTTCGGAACACCGGGGACGCAGACGTAAGGAGGAAGATTGTTGCGGCTACCGAGTTGCTGGCTGAGCACCGAACCGATCGATGGATACAGCAAGGCCGGACTTGGTCGGTATCCGGTGAACATGTTGTGCGTTCCACGTTCATGTGCAGCTTCTCCATGAGTCATGGAGTTAATGACGCAGAGCTTATCGGCGATTTGAGCGGACTGATGGAAGGTCTCACCAAAACGAAGACCTTTCACTGCGGTTTCGATCGAGCCCATTTCACCGCGATATTCCAGCGGCGCGAATGGTTTTGGATCGAATGATTCCTGCTGGGCGATCCCCCCTGGCAGGAAGATATGGATGACAGATTTCGCGGTCCCCTGGAAGTTGGGATAGTCTTTGAGTTCAGCTTGAGCTTGGCGAGCGAGCAGTTGTGGCAGCGTGAGGCTTGTTCCAGCCAACATTCCCACTTGGAGAAAACCACGTCGAGAGAGACGCTTAAAATGCCCGGGTGCGCAGCTGCTATCAACTTTTGAAGACACGGCCATCGGCTGAACTCCATTAACTTTGTAGGTGGGCCTGAACTGTGGTGTGCAAACACGGGGCTGATACCGACAAGCGTCAGAACCAGAAATTTTGTTGTGTGAGAGGCAGGAGCACTTTGAACTTAATCCACTATATCAAAACTCATCATCATCTATTTGTCGGATAGTGAGTTTTTAAAACAATAGTTCTAAATTCAATCATGAGCCTAGATATC
Organism: Planctomicrobium mucosum; assembly: GCF_051466335.1. Classification (NCBI taxonomy): domain Bacteria; kingdom Pseudomonadati; phylum Planctomycetota; class Planctomycetia; order Planctomycetales; family Planctomycetaceae; genus Planctomicrobium; species Planctomicrobium mucosum. The sequence continues at coordinate 3,646,723 of NZ_CP195793.1, forward strand.
TCGAAACACGTAGTCAACTGAAAACTGGCAGACTCCGCCGGATCTTAATATTTCGCGTGACATCACTTCGTTGTATTTTACGGAAGAACCCTTACGACCATCCCTCTCAAGCGGCATACAAGTCGATCGATTCTCCGCAGTTGTGGTGATTCTTCATCATTTCTCCGTTCCAGTTCCGCGCTGTCCTCAAAACCTGAGCTAGGTTTCTGATCGAACCCCAGTGTGATGTCCCATTTTCGATGAGCGACGGGCATCTCAGACTTAATAATTTGCAGACGGGTGGAACCTAAAAATGGCTGCTCCTGCCACTCCTACTACAAGACTTCGTAAAGAACCATCGGGCGAGGACTTTGAAAACCTCAAACGATTGATTCACGGCAAACTCGTCGACAAACTCGACCTGAATCGCTTGGGCGAACTCCAGGGAGACACTCTCCGTCGTGAAATTCGTCTCGTCGTCGAGCATCTGTGTGATACTGAAAATCCGCTGCTCAATCGAACTGAACGAGAACGCCTGATCGAAGAAGTTCTCGATGAAACCTTCGGGTTTGGTCCGTTGGAGATCCTCATGAAGCAAGAGGGTGTCGCGGATATCATGATCAACGGCCCGAAAAAGGTGTTCGTTGAAAAAAATGGTCGGATCCAGCGTTCCGAGGTCACATTCCGGGACAATGATCATCTGCTGCAGATTCTTGACCGAATCGTCTCCCGTGTCGGTCGACGTATCGACGAAACGTCGCCGATGTGTGACGCTCGACTGCCCGATGGATCTCGACTGAACGCCATCATTCCTCCGCTGGCACTAGATGGTCCATCGCTGACAATTCGAAAGTTCGGATCGCGCCCGCTGACACTCGAAGACCTCCTTCGATTCGGTGCATTCACACCGGAAATGGTCATGTTGCTGGAAGGAGCGATGAAAGCGCGACTCAATATCATCATCAGCGGTGGTACCGGGTCCGGGAAGACGACTCTTCTCAACACGCTCTCCAGCTTTATTGCAAGCGATCAACGCGTCATCACGATTGAAGACGCTGCAGAACTCCAACTGCAACAGGAACACGTGCTCCGTCTGGAAACCCGACCAGCGAACATCGAAGGCAAAGGACAGGTCACCGCGACGGATTTGGTCAAAAACGCACTTCGTATGCGTCCAGACCGAATCATCGTCGGGGAATGTCGCGGCCCTGAAACGCTCGACATGTTGCAGGCCATGAACACTGGCCACGAAGGTTCGATGACAACCGTCCACGCCAACACCCCGCGCGACGCTGTGGCCCGTATCGAAACGATGGTCACGATGGGAGGAACCGATTTGCCCCTCAAAGCGATTCGACATCAGCTTTCCTCCGCCGTTGAACTGATTATTCAGGCAAGTCGACTGCAGGGAGGACCTCGAAAAATCACGTATGTGACAGAGGTTCTCAATATGGAGCAGGACACCATCATCATGCAGGACATCTTCCGCTACGTGCAGGATGGCATCGATGCTGATGGGAAAGCGTATGGACACTTTGAAGCGACCGGCGTGCGACCTTCATTCATGCATCGTCTTGAATCGGCTGGCGTCAAACTGCCGAACAACTTGTTCTCAGCTAGACGACTCGGTTAAACCACTGGCGTTTACGCATCCTGCACAAGAACCAATCACATTGACGACCCCTTAAAATAACAAGTCAAACCATGTTGATTGCCCTGACACTATCACCATTTGCAGCTTCTGTGATCGCCTTCATCGGCGTGACTGGGCTGATCATCGCCATTGTCTTCCTCGCCGACGGAGCAAAAGAAAACGTCGTTGAAGGACGCCTGGACGCATTGGCGGGCAAGAAAACGCACCGACAAGTTGAGGGGATGCAAGTCACCCGTGAAGTCCTCAGTGCTGAAGGACTCAAAGGGCTCAAAGCATTTTCGTATAAGCTGTTTGAACGGTTCGCGAATTTCAAACTACTCTTCGCACAGGCAGACACCAACATCAAACCCGAAACCTTCTTCCTGATCATGGGAGGAATGGCGCTGTTCGGTGTTCTGGGTGCGGTCATCGCGAATATAGCCGTTCCTTTCTATCCGCTCATTGCAATCATAGCTGCTGCTCTCCCTGTGGGCTGGCTCCTTTATATGAGGGGCCAGCGGTTTAAGAAGTTTGGCAAGCAACTACCGGAGGCGATGGAACTGATCGCCCGTGCGTTGCGTTCCGGGCACTCACTGGCAGCCGCACTCAAAGTCGTGGTCGACGAATTGCCCGACCCGATCTCCAAAGAATTCAACATCGCTTACGAGGAACAGAATCTGGGGATCCCGCTCGATGTTGCACTGAAAAATCTGTATGTCCGCATGCCGAACATGGACTACAAGTTTTTTGCAATGGCAGTCGCGATTCAGCGGCAGTCAGGGGGAGACCTCGCAGAGATCCTGGACAAAATCGGCCACATTATCCGCGAGCGATTCCGAATCCTTGGTCAGGTCCAGGCACTCACCGGCGAAGGCCGTATTAGTGGAATCGTGCTGATGGCATTGCCGATCGCACTATTCTTTGCCGTCTGGTACCTGAATGCCGAGTACGTCATGTTGCTCTTCACGGATGAACTGGGGCGTCAGATGGTTGCCGGAGCAGTAGTTCTGCAAATTCTGGGTGCTGTGACAATCAAGAAGATCATCAACATCAAAGTGTGACGAGCAGAGCATGGGGAAGGTTCTCCAAGTGATGCGCGTCGCTGTTTGAATTTCATTTTTCAATTTTATTGACACATTGACGGACCACTTCCAATGGATCCATCGCTTTTACAATATCTCGTCCCGGCGGCTGCTTTCATTGCAGTTGTACTGGGTGTGCTGGCCTTCATGTCCGCATGGAACACTGACGACGACCGCGTGTCAGAGCGTCTGCAGGTCATGAAAGATCCGCTTCAAAGAGGAACTCCCCAGACTGAAACCGGACTCGGGTCAGCCTTCAAAAAGGCAGCCCCTGCGTTGTCGCAGGCACTCAAGCCGAAGACCGAACTGGAAGAGAACAAACTGAAAGTCAAACTGGCAAATGCCGGTTATTCATCCCCACATGCGAGCACACTGTTTCTCGCCATCAAGATGGCGTCAATGGGTGTCGGTGCAGTGCTCGTGGGTGGCGTGGGAATCTTTACTCTCGGCCCCACCTTCGAAGGTCTTTGCGCAGCGGGCGTCGGATGTGCTCTCGGGATGTTCATTCCAGATACCGTGCTGAGCTTCATGGCGTGGACCCGGAAGGATCGAATCTTTCTCTCACTTCCGGACGCTCTTGACCTGCTGGTCGTCTGCGTCGAGGCGGGCTTGGGACTGGATGCCGCAATGAGAAGAGTCGCAGAAGAACTCGGTGACTCAGCCAAGGATATCTGCGATGAAATCAGCACAGCGAACTTTCAGTTGCAGATGGGGCGGAATCGCAGAGAGGTCCTCCATGATCTGGGGGTGCGGACCGGCGTCGATGACGTGAAAGCTCTGGCAGCGATTTTGATTCAAGCTGACAAGTTTGGATCGTCCGTCGCGCAAGCCCTGCGTGTTCAGTCGGACAGCATGAGAGTTAAAAGAAGTCAGCTTGCTGAAGAAAAAGCTGCGATGACTGCAGTAAAAATGATCTTCCCTCTCGTGTTGTTCATTTTCCCCGGCATTTTCGTTGTTCTCGTCGGGCCAGCAGCGATCGTCATGATTCGCCAGTTGTTGACCGAAACGTAGAACTCGTCTCGTGGAGTGTTGGGTTCCGGCAGTGATCAACTCAGGTCGCCTGATCGATCCCAAATTGACGATTCGCGTCGACTCTGTGAGTTACGGAGAGGTTGAGGATTCTGACACCGGGGATCAGAAATTCATTGTGAACCCCACCTGAAACACAGCAGGTACGACGAATCGTCATTTTACTCCCAAATTCCAGGTTCTGGTTCTCGCAGCGCGTCGATAGAATGGCATCATTCTTTTAGGCGTATTGAATATCGAGTCTCTTGATTTCCAGAATCTAGCGAGATTGATCGGTAATTTCCTTGAAATTACAGGCCGATCTTTGCGTAGAATGGAATCGAATTTGCTCAAAACTCCGTCTGTTTATTACGATGCGATCATCCGGGTCGCCAGGGACGCAATCTCAAACCTTTGATCCAATCTTGGTGTTACGCCAGTCTGGAAAGCGATTATTTTCATGAATAGCCGTCTCTTCACCAGTATCGTAGCCGCAATTTTCACCTGCGTTCTGGTAACAGATGTTTCAGCTCAGCAGGGAGAGGAAAATTGGGCCACGCGCATGTTCTCCGAACTGCGGCATGACTTTGGAACCGTCGCGCGCGGAGCAGACACCAGAGCGATCCTCAAAATTCAGAACATCTACGAAGAAGATGTGACCATCGACAACGTAGGCACGACCTGTGGTTGTACCGCAGCCAAGCCGAACAAGACCCTGCTGAAAACAGGTGAGTTTGCAGACGTCGAGATCGTCATGAATACAGTGAAGTTCATGCGTCGCAAAGACTCCAACGTCGACGTAACACTGACCTTCCGTGGTCCACAAGGGATCAGCACGAAAACTGTTCGTGTCCCCATTACGGCATACATCCGTTCCGATGTCGTCATCTCACCTGAACCAGGCAATGCCAATTTCGGCGTTGTCGAGCTCGGCCAGCAAGCAATCCGAAAACTTGACGTCGCCTACGCCGGTCGCGAAGACTGGGGAATCACAAATATCCGAATTCCCGAAGGGGCTCCAATTCAGGCTGACCTCAAAGAAGTGTTCCGAGGCAGTGGTCAAGTTCGCTACGAACTGACCGTTGTGCTGACAAGCGATGCGAAGATGGGGACAATTCAGGATCAAATCCATTTGATTACCAACGATGCCAACTCCGCAGAAGTTCCTGTGCTTGTACTGGGAACAGTTGAGCCGGATATCGTCTTTTCTCCCGCTGGAGTCTATCAACTCGGCCAGATGAAGGCGGGTGAAGTGCGTGAATTCCGGGTTGTGCTTCGTGGACGACGGCCATTCTCGATCGGAAAGATCGAAGCGGATCACCCTGATCTCATGAGCGTCAAAAGCCCCGGTGCCGATGCCAAGACAGTCCATATCGTTCCCTTTCAGGTGACTGCACCATCCACTCCCGGTGAGTTCACTGAAAACCTGACGTTTACAATCGCAGGACGTCCTGAACCGTTGGTCAGCAGCGCGACCGGCGTGGTTGTTCCCTAATCGGACACGAGCGATGTAGGAGGCTTGCCTCAATGAACACGACGTCAAACGGCGCGTGGCCATCGCTCCAAAGTGAGCCGACTGATTGAAATGATCCCGGTTGAACGATCACGACCGGGATTTTTTATTTGACCGTGTCCGGCTTTAACAAACGCTCAAATTCATCGATTCAATACCCGTGCTACTCCCTGCTCTTCTGGTCAATCGATGTCGAAGCTCAAGGTACTTCAAGACTGCGGTGGCTGTGGTGCCTGTTGCAGGACCGTGAGCGCTCCTCCTTACCGAATCGATCACGAGTACAACGAACTGGCGATTCGCAACGTGCCACAAGAATTGGTCGATGAAATTCTCCCGGCATGGGAAATTCGTCTTCGAGTCTCTGACAGCCCATGTCCGTGGTTCGATGAGTCGACTTTGCGTTGCAGCCATTACGAGATTCGCCCGACCGCCTGTCGGGACTTCGAGCTGAACAGCCCGAGTTGTTATGCCGTGCGACTTGAGTACCAGATTGATCCGGGCTGTCACTCTGAAACATGAGCACACCAGGGGGAAGGGATGCGATGCACCAAGAGTCTTTGTCGCAATTCGTCATTCTTCCCTGAGAGTCTCTGTCAGTGGCGATCGAAAGATCATCTGATACTCGAACTGACCAAGTACTGAATTCCGAACGGTTTCTCTCTTTGTAAAATCCGGTAAACTACCACTGAGAGCTACAAGAGCCTTATTTTCATCAACTTCGAAAGTCATTCATGAGCTACGACGTCTATGGAATCGGAAACGCCTTGGTCGATATTCAAGCACACGTTTCCGATGAGACTTTGGCCTCCCTTGGTTACTCGAAAGGGATCATGACGCTCGTCGAGGATGGTGCTCAGGAACAAGTCCTTTCTCATATCGATGGCCACCAGGTCACCCGCTGCGCCGGGGGATCAGCCGCGAATACCATTATGGGAATCGCTGAGTTCGGAGGAAAGGCTGCCTACGCCGGTAAAGTCGGTAACGATCTCATCGGGGAGTTCTTTCTGGGTGACCTGAGGAACAGCGGTGTCAGCATCGAAGTGCAACCCGCCGCTGGTCAATCCGGGACATGCGTCATTCTGATTACCGATGACGCACAGCGGACCATGCTGACCAACCTCGCTGTTTCCTCAACGTTACTGCCAGAGGACGTTGACGAAGAAGCCATCAAAAACTCGAAGTACGTTTACGTCGAAGGTTACCTGTTTACAGGAGACCCGAATCGGGAGTCAGCACTTCGCGCAATCCAACTCGCCAAGAAGAACGGAATCAAAGTCGCCTTCACCGTTTCAGATCCGTTTTTGATTCAGTACCACAAAGACGACTTCTGGAACTTGATCAAAGGTCCCGTTGACCTGCTGTTCTGCAATCTCGAAGAAGCCCGTGCACTGACCGGACTTCACGACGCAGAAGCATGCGCCAAAGAGATTCACAAACACGCTGAAAACGTCGCTCTCACATTGGGAGAAGAGGGTTCCCTGCTCATGCACGAAGGGGAATCGATCTACATTCCGGGCATCCCTGTCAAAGCCATCGACACGACGGGTGCAGGAGACATGTACGCGGCAGGAATTCTCTATGGAATCACGAATGGACTCACTTGGGAGCAGTCTGGCCGACTGGCATCCCATGCAGCGTCCCGAGTCGTCAGTCAACTCGGAGCCCGCCTGAAGCAGCCATTTACGCTGGAAGAAATCAAGGCGATCGTGGAGTAACTCTCCAAAGTCGACTTCCTCGTGAAGAAGAATTGAACCCCAAAAAAGCCCGCAACCTGATGATCGGATGCGGGCTTTTTTCGATTTCAGCGACAGCTGTTTCCGCTACTCAGAGACGGAAACGTCAGAGGCAGCGTCAGGCTGAAACACCCAAGCTGACTCTCCGTCAAATAAGAATTCTCTCTGATTGGGATCGAACCGATCTCCGGGACGACGGAACTTCTGAACGATCACCTTTCGCCAGGTATGTTCATCACCATCTTCACCTCGCACTTCAAACTCATTCGTGAAACCACCGAGGATCACTTTGAAGAAACGGGTGTCTGGATTCACTCCGCGCCAAGTCGCCGCCCCATAGATCCAAGGTTGCTGTTCAGCCTTTGGATCGACCTCAGCCGGAAGATCCTGAACGACCTGAACGGAAGTCAACAGTGGAGCCCGCTCGATCGTCCGGATTTCACGCATTGCTGACGCGATGATCTCATCTTGCAGGATCTGATTTGGAATTTCGGTTTTCGGATCGCTGTAGGTGATCAGTGTGAATTCCGGAATGAATTGTCGCGGCCCGGGAAGGGAATCCAGCTTGTTCACAGCCTGCGTCGGGTCAACTTCGCGATTGTCGACCTTGCGAACGATTGATCTCCACGCGAGGTACCAGATCTGCTCTTTGCTCGTTTCCCCGGTATTCGGGTCAACGCGATCCACAAAGACCATACGCATCGGCTTGAACTGGACTTCCATCATCCAGATGTCGGATTGCCGGGCAAGTTCCACCGTCGGAACGAAAGCAGGCACGACCTTGTCGAACCCTCGTGTGATCTGCGCGTCCGCTGTGGAAGCATACCCCAGCGAGGCTGCCAACATGGAAAGGCCGCAGAATTGCGGTAGCAGCACATGAGAACGCAATCGGGATAGTTTGAACGAAAGCACGAGTGGATCCTTTTGTGGTTGCATTCGATCGAGAGCAATCCCCATTCAGGTTGCCCCGTTCTGCCACACAGCCAGTGATATCCTGCCTATTGTAACATTTCCCGCCCTATCACGGGCAAGTGAGCTCGTCTCTTGCCGCGACAGTCCAGAATTTGTCGCTTCTTAACGACAGGGCCTCCCCGAAACAGGAAAACACTGTTCCCTAATCATTATCATGGTTTCGAATCCCGACACCATCCGCGATGAGTGAAGTCACCCGCCCGAGCAGTTTCATAGCAATTATTGTGAAGACTGCCGGTTAAGCTGGTTATAGTACTCAATTTTGAGCCAATCCAAACCGGCTGGACGGCCCTGCCGACTCTGGAAATTCCTGTCCAGCGCTCAAGAACCGCTTGGGAACTCAGTGAAATTTTAGCGAATTTCCGGTTCTGACGTTTTCTGATGAGATGTCTTCCACAAGGCTGCTGCCTTTTGTAACTGATCCCGAAACATGTTTCGAAGTTCCGATTCCGTCGGAATATGGCCAGCGCGGACTTCGGTGAAATACCAGTTCCAGACCATCCCACCAGCGAACGTATAGGCAAAAGCTGCAGCGGCATTCGCAGCCATCCCCACCCAGGGGATGAATTTCAGTCCCTCACGGATTGCCATTCGCATTGCGATTCTTCCACCGATCCCCCCGGTGACGTGGGCAATCGTCTTCGCATCGAGTTTCTGATTGTGAATCTTGGCGAGCTTGTAAGCGAGATGAGATTGCAGTCCGATGACCACAGGAATATCGACCCAGGGAACTGGAATGGCCCCGGCAGTCGCTGCCAGCGTGCTGGTCCCCAAAATGACAGGCATGGACCGCTTCCAGATGTTGTCTTTGAGCGGACCTGACAGTTCCTCGAGCTGAATGAAGGTCTGACGGTACGCAGCAGGCAACGATTCCATAATCGCCAGTTTCAGGCGTTCTCCCCCAAAATTTGGCTCGTGAAATCCTTCCTCCACAGGTGTCAAATCGATTGGAACGGCTCGATCGAACAACCCTTTAAACCGCTCGTATTGCAACGAAATGGATCGTCGCAATCCGTCATTCAGTTCAGCGGGGAGTGGAAACGGACCGGCACCAAACGTGTCAACTTCTGGATGCTGTGCTCCGGGGTAAGCTTCATGCAGCGTCGTCAGAGCCAGAACGATCGGACGATGAGGCGATTCCTTTCGAATCTGACGCAGCGACGTGACGAGTTCCGCAACCGCATGGTCCATGGCCCGGACGACCACAATCATCAAGTGTGCTTCCTGCCCGAACTTCTCGAGATCGTCTTGGGGATCGTAAGCAACTTCCCCCAACCCACGGGTATCCAAAAATCGCATGACGGGCTCAGATTCCGTCGGGAAGTCGTACAGCGACGAAAATTGCGTCTGCGGTCGAAATCCAGTCCCGATTTCGACGCTTTCTACCCCCGTGAGGTAGCGAACGATGGAGGATTTCCCACTTCCCGTCTTTCCAAACAGCCAGATCAACGGAACGGGGGTCTGTTTGAGAAGTTCTTCGGTTCTGAGATTCTGCTCGTCCTGCGAAACGGGACGTTTTTCGAACCAGTCTCTGAATGAATTCCACATAGATTCGCTTTTAATCCGGAAAGGAACTCAGAGACTTTCGACGATGCCGTTTCGTGTTATCTACCGAGTGTCACAGTCAGACGAATTGATCATTGATGATACTGCAATTCTAGTCACCGCAGGTGAACAGAATAGTGACGCTACATGCCACAGAGTTATAAATCGACCAGTTGCTGCCGCCAGAATTGCAGCAAATTTCTCGCAGCGGCGTCATCAGAGAATTTTTCCAGCACCGCAGTCCTGGCATTGCGTCCGAGTGTCGCCGCCCGATCCGGGTCCTGAAGCAGATTCAGAATGCCGGAGGAAAGGAGTTCGGGATTGCCCGGTGGAACCAAAACCGCGTTGTCGCCGTTCGTGAAGATCTCCTGAGTTCCTCCCACGTTCGTTGCAACGACGGATACTCCTGAAAATGCTGCTTCAAGGAGCACTCGACCGAGCGGTTCCTGCCGTGCGGGGTGCACAAGAATGTCGACTTCATTCAAAAGCTCGTGAATATCATCGCGAAACGGTAAGCGATGGAGCCGGTGCCTGATCCCAACCTGCTGGAATGTCTGCTCAATATTCGCTTCGAAGTCGATGCTTTCCTGCTTCGTCGAGTGCCGTTCGCCGATGATCACAAAATGCAGATCTGGCAATTTGTCCTTCAGAAGGACTGCTGCCTCGGCAAGGTCATTCTGTCCTTTTCGCAAACAGATTTGCCCCACAGTGGCTGCGAGTTTCGTTGTCTCCGAAAGACCAAGCTCTATCAACAAACGGCCAGTCCGACTCCGCGGCTGAAACCGAGATGCATCGATCCCGTTGTAAATTCGAACAACTCGATCCGAAGCGATCCCCTGCTTTATCAGATTCTTCCGAGTCGCGTCCGAAACAGCCACAAGTTGTAGCTTTTGAAGACTCTTCACTGCATTCGGAGCGATGTTCATGATGTCGCGCACATGACCTGTCACCGTGCAAGCGAGTTGATCAGAAATGGTTCCGAGTTTCCGCGCCATCGTCAGGCTATTGGCATGGAGTATCTGAATTCCGGTCTGAGCGATCACATGTTGCAACCAGGATGTCAGCCGCTCTCGCTGCGCGTCGCTTCCAGTTTGAAGCGAATTCTCCGGCCAGTTGAAACAAGGGATTTTGCGAGACTTGAGTTCCATTTCCAGTGGTGATTCAGCGGGGCAAATTGCGACGGGTGAAATGCCGTTCCCGATGAGACGGTCGAGCACGAGAAGCATCGATCGCTCGCCACCATTGATAGATCCATATTCGAAAGCCACTCCCAGTGGAATGACGGAGCTTTCCTTCTCGAACGGCACAGATTCCCCTGCTGTTTCAGATCCGCAAAACCGACCCGATTATGTTTTCACTGAAGAGACCAAATTCAAATTGACCGCACACATTACTAACGAACGCTATGGTTCCAGCCAACACCCTTGCCAATCTCTTCCTGACCGTTCCAAACGAACCCGGATGTTCCCACTTCGATTGATGAACAGGAGATCCATCGCGGTCACCTCACAACTGATGACAGCGAAATTTGCTCGCCCGGTCTCAGTTTCTTCCATCGTCGGAACGCGTCCCTGCAATTCAGCAGGGAGGTTCACAGATGGAGTAGCTGATCGCGAGCCGGGCGGAACGACCCCGAGGTACCCTAAACGGTTGGTCACGTTTGCCCGAAGCCAGTGTTCATCCGCAGTCGCATCGTCAACATGCAATGTGGCCCCCCCTTCCAACGAGAGTTGAACGCGGGATGTGGTGTCGTAAAACAGCCAGCTCACGCTCGGGTTGAACCGGATCTGATCCACCTTCGGTGAACGGACATCCGTATAGGCATCGATTCGACAGGATGCTCGCGCGACTTCACGTAAGACAACGATCCGTTGTATCGGACGATTCTCGAAAACGGTGCCCAAAATCGGCAATCGCCAACCGTGAGTCAACTCTTGCGTTGCCCTCTCCAACTCCAGCCAGACCGCTTCTTCAATTTGATCGAACTGAGCGGTGGATGGATTCAGCTGAAAGAGAGGAAGACTCATGTCATCTCGTCGCGAAAACAGTGGTCAATGATGAGGCAACCCAAAAAGTCTTCGTTGCCAATTGTTTGAGCGGGCGATCCAGCGCATGGAATCGGCAATCGAAGTTCCGATCTCTTGCATGCTCATCCAGCGTGAGTGCCAGAAGCGGGATCTCTCGTCGAGACTCAACGCTTTTTCATGACAGCTTCGACTTCGGCAAGTTGTTCCTGCGTATTGATCCCGAGAGCCTCTTCGATATCAAGTGTGCAGGCAGCCAGAACCGGCTCTCCTTGTCGACTCAAAATTTCAGGACAGTCCGTCAGATAGTACTCGCCTTGAGCATTTTCAGGACGCACCTGATCGAGAGCTTTGAACAACGAAACGGAATCAAACGCAAAGCAACCGGTATTGATCTCCGTGATCAGTTGCTCTTCAGGGGTCGCATCACGTTGTTCCACGATCCGCAGGAACTTTCCATCTTGGTCGCGGACGATCCTGCCCAATCCAAAGTTGTTCTCCGTCGTTGCGGTCCCCACCACACAGGCAGCGTTCGCAGCCAGACGTTCCTGAAGTAACCGAGCCAACGAACTCCCTTTGAGGAGCGGAGTATCACCCGCCAGAATCAACACCTGACCATCGAATCCCGCGAGTTGGTCACGACAGGACATCACCGCGTGCCCGGTCCCCAGCTGCTCTGTCTGCAATGCAAACTCGACGTCGGGATGGTTCCGCATTGCCTGTCTAACAACGTCGGCCTTGTGCCCCACAACGAGGATCAGCCGCGTCGCTCCTGCTTCCCGGGCGGCGTCGAGAACGTATTCCACAATCGGACGTCCACAAACTTCGTGCAACACCTTGGGGGTCTCGGATTGCATGCGCTTGCTTTTGCCGGCAGCAAGAATAATGGCCACTGTTTCGGGCATCGTGCTTCTCAGTCGTTGTGGGTACGATTTTTTCCAAGACGGAATTCAAAACGAACCCGTCATTTATTCTGGTCGGCGATGTTTCGCATTCCCCGGCTTGCGAGGCTTCTTGTGCTTCGCGAGGGTCGCATTTCTCTTGCTGGAGTTTGCTTTCTTTCGCTTGGTCGTCAGCTTGTGTGTGACCTCCCCTTGCTTCGCTTCATCTTCGCCTTCGGCTTTTCCGCGGAAGTACACCTTGATCGGGACTTCCTTAAATGGAAGCTCTTCACGAAGGCGTTTCACGAGGTAGCGTTTCCAGTTCTTCTCGAAGAGTTCTGGATCATTGCACTTGAGGACGATCACCGGTGGCTCGGTCGATACCTGAGTCGCAAAGTAAATCTTCCCTCGCTTGTTCGATTTATAGCGAGGAGCGTTTTCAGTACAGGCCTGTTCAATAATTCGATTCAGCTGCCCTGTTGAGACTCGCTCACGAGACTGCTTGTAGATCGACTGACAGAGATTGATCAGCTGCTTGATATTGCGGCTGTCTTTCGCCGTGATGAACGCCACGGGGACGTGGCTGAGACTTCCGAACGTTTTCAGGAGGTAGTCGGACCACTTCTCGCTGGTCATCCCACCATCGAGCCCCAGGTCCCACTTGTTGACGACGAAGATACAGGCTTTGTTTCGCTCAAGGATTTCATCGACGAGTTTTTTGTCGACTTTAGAAATCTGCTGAGTCGCATCGAAGAACATCAGCACAACATCTGCGCGACGGATACTCTTCTGAGCACGAACGAGACCATAGTATTCGATGTCATTGGCCAAGCTTTTTCGCTTGCGAACCCCAGGGGTATCAATCGCGACGAACGATTTGTCATCGAGGTCGAATCGAATGTCGACGCTGTCTCGGGTCGTGCCCGCGATCTCGCTGACGATCATGCGTTCAGTTTCAGCCAGCGCGTTGATGAAGGTACTTTTGCCAACATTTCTCCGGCCGACAATCGCCAACTTCAATTCTGGTTCGGTCTGCTTTCTCTCACCAGACTCGCTCTCGTCTGCTTCCGCTGGAGGGAGCAATTCGACAAGCTGATCCATGAGTTCCTTGCGATGCCGGTTCCCTTTGACGCTGGTCTGAATCATGGGACCATCAGCGATCCCTTCAAACTCATGCATCTCCAGGTCTGTTTTGACTGAGTCGCACTTGTTCACGACAACCAGCTTGGGAACCTGCACTTTCCGCAAGCGTTCCGAAACCACGCGGTCGAGAGGAGTCAGACCAGTTCGACCGTCGACGACAAACAAAATCATGTCTGCTTCTTCGATCGCGAAGTTGATCTGCTTTTCGATGTCTTCAGAGAGATCGTCCGAGTCGACGATGCCGATCCCGCCGGTATCAATGAGATCGAAATACCGATCATTATGATGCATCAGGTATTCGACCCGGTCGCGAGTGACCCCCGCTGTTGGATCAACAACGGAGACAAGCTTTCCCGCCTGCCAGTTCATAATGGAACTCTTGCCGACATTGGGACGACCGACAATGGCAACCTTTGGGATAGGCATGGACAACTGCTACTTCTACTGCTTGCAATCCGGTGTCAGTACAAAGCCAGTCTCTCGATAGAGCCTGACCCTCTTCGCCCGGACAGCGATAATCAAAAGCGACTGAACGCGCACGTGGAAAACCTGAAGATTCTACTGAAATTCACGCTCAATCGCGAACGCTCCCCTGCGAAAGAACTCTCGTCATCGGATTTCTGCCCGAAATGAGAAATTCAGTCACCAGACAGTTCCCGCAATTCGCCTAAAACTTCAACGATCTCCGGTAGACGTTCATAATCTCGCGAGGCGTCTGCAGCATTGGCGAATTCGAGAGCCGAAGAACCCGTGACCGAGCCTTCATGATCCGCACAGATTCCGGGTCGTCTCCGCCCGGTTTGTCGATGCCAGGGATGGGCGGTCGAGTAAAACTGACCACTTCATCAAAATCGTCGAAATTATGGATATATGCGCCGACCGCGCCGGCACTCCCCGCTGTGACTTTTCCAGTGGAAGTCCCAGAAGGGACTGTCCCTAACTGATTTCTACCGACCGCACTCGTGCTTGTTCCGCCGAGCTTCGCTTCTCCGCGATCGGGTACTGCGACTTCTGATTGAATGCCCAAAGCTCCAGCAACTGGCTGCTGAACGACAGCATTCCCTTGAGCGAACACAACCCCCTGAATAGCGAGCCACGCTGGCACAAGAAACAACCGCCCCATGGTAATCCCCCCCGTTTGCCCCGATTCCATACTATCGAAAGTATTTCACATCTTTTCCGGAAACCATCGAAATTCAAAAAAACGAGAGAAGATCGCGACAACCAAAGAGTTCCCATTTTTCACATACTGATTTGTCAATAATCCGAAGACGGGTATACTGAGATAAGAAACAACGAAAGGAGGGAGCCATTACGAACGAAAATTCAGATCGCGAATTTCTTGCGACCCTCCATCGCCACGAACCGGCAACGGTACAGGAACTCTGCCATTTCATTGGAGTTACAGCCAATGCAGTACGACAGAAACTTGTACGACTTCAGACTGAAGGGATGATCTCGAGACAGGTCTCGCGGCAAGATCGTGGACGCCCTTACCACACATATGCGATTACAGAGGCTGGCCTCAAAGCCCTCGGTAGTGACTCCGGAGAGATGGCATCTGTGCTTTGGCGGGAGATCATGCGAATTGATTCTCCCGACGTTAGGAAAAAGGTGCTGACGGGCGTAAAAGATGCCCTCGTTCAGCGATTCGGCTCCCGAATGACGAACGGCGCACTCCCGGAGCGGCTCAAGGAACTTTGTTCCAACCTGACCCAACTCGGCTTCGACGTCGACATGGAGACAGAGCCCGGAGGCGACGGCCAACTTGGTGGGCAGCTGGCTGTCCTGCGAGAGCACAATTGCCCGTATCACGATATCGTGGAAGAAGATCCGTCATTTTGTCATTTCGAAACATCGATCTTTTCTGAGATCCTACAAGCACCAGTCGAACTGACGACTTGTCGACTCGAGGGGCATCGCTGCTGCGAGTTTCAGATTGGAGTGGAAGCGAACTGAACTCACGAACGGCGAAGAGCCGCGCAGTTCACTCAGAATTGAGAGTCCCTACGAAGTTTGTTGTACTCGGAGCTCAGTTCTCTTAGTAATGGGAATCAACAAGTGAAAAGACAAAACAGAGGAGATTTTCGGGAATGACATGGGTTGAGGGACGTTTCGAAGAGAATGTGATTACCACAACATTGGAACAAGCGATGAACTGGGCGCAGCAGTCCAGCATCTGGCCAATGACCTTCGGAATTGCCTGTTGTGCAATTGAAATGATGGCTGTCGGGGGGAGTCGTTTCGACCTCGAGCGGTTCGGTGCTGGAGCATTCCGGGCAACCCCGCGTCAGGCAGACCTCATGATTGTTGCAGGTACCGTCACCTACAAAATGGCATCTCGAGTTCGCCGACTCTGGGAACAAATGCCCGATCCGAAATATGTGATTGCAATGGGAGCATGCACTGTCGGTGGAGGCCCTTATTTCAAACATGGATACCATGTCGTAAAAGGGGTGGATTTGGTTGTTCCGGTTGATGTTTACATCCCCGGATGCCCCCCCCGACCAGAAGCACTGCTCGAAGGAATCATGCGGATTCAGGATAAGATCCGTGCCCGAAAGCTGACCAAAGGTTCAAAGGAAATTTTGCCCGTCCCACATCACTCCGGCTACGTGAAAGATCCTGAAATCGTACTGGCCTAAGAACCAGAATACAGGACCTCCGGAGAATCGTGGCTCTGGGCTGTTGGAAGTGAATTTGCATGATTCGTGGAGAATGAACGGGGCTTCGCCAACATCAGGAGAAGTCTCGGAGTTCGACACCACGAGTCGTTTTAACAAAGAAAATTGTCGCAATGAGTCTGCTGAAGATTGAAAACCTGCACGTGAAGGTTGGTGAGAGCGAAATCCTCAAAGGGGTGAACCTCGAGATTCGTCAGGGCGAAATTCACGCATTGATGGGACCAAACGGTTCAGGAAAAAGCACGCTGGCCTACACGCTCGTCGGACATCCGAAGTACGAGATCACCGAAGGCTCAATCACAATCGACGGCAAAGATTTGATTGAGCTGGACCCCAGCGAGCGTGCTCGCCTCGGGATGTTCCTGGCCTTTCAGTACCCTGTCACGATTCCGGGTGTGAAGGTCGCCGACTTCCTGCGTCACGCGATTTCCAACGTCCGTAACCCGGAGCGCAAAGAAGGCGAAGACCTCATTTCAATGCGAGAGTTCCGCACCGAACTCCGCAAGACGATGCAGGAACTCAATATTGATGCCGAATTCGCCCGTCGTTACCTGAACGAAGGCTTCTCCGGCGGTGAAAAGAAGCGAATGGAAATTCTTCAGCTGGCCATGTTGAAGCCAAAATTTGCGATTCTCGATGAAACAGATTCCGGGCTCGACAGCGATGCTGTTCGTGTTGTGAGCGAGAGTTTGCAGAAGCTCTCCGGCCCACACATGGGAATCTTGATCATCACTCACCACGAACGACTCCTCGAATTCAACGTTCCACAGCACACCCACGTGATGCTGGCTGGACGTATTGTCGAATCCGGAGACGCGAGCCTCGCACATGAACTCCACGAACGCGGCTACGCAGGTGTCCGCGAACGACATCCTCAGGCTGCCGCCGAGGAAACAGAAACAGAGAAAAAGGAAGCTGCAGCAGCGGGTGCATAAGTGCATTCGCCATCAGTCTGTCGCATCGTAAAAGAAGCAACAGACGTCACGTCGCTCGTTTTACATTCGAATTCCTTCAGCAATCCCGACCTTCCATCGGAGAGAGCACACTCAAATGTCCAGCACTGAAGTTTTGAATACGGAAAAGGCAGTCAGTCCTGTTGGCGACTACCAGTACGGATTTCATGACCCAATTGATAAGTACTCTTTCATCTCCCGAAAGGGACTTGACCGAAATATCGTTGCTCAGATTTCAGAGATGAAAGACGAACCTGCCTGGATGCGGGACTTTCGACTGAAGTCATTCGACATTTTCGAATCGAAGCCCATGCCCAATTGGGGGGGCGACATGTCCGGAATCGACTTCCAGGACATTTACTACTACGTGAAAGCCAGCGATAAGCAGGAAAAGTCCTGGGAAGAAGTTCCTGAAGACATCCGTAACACGTACGAACGTCTGGGGATTCCCGCTGCTGAACGTCAATACCTTGCCGGTGTGAAAGCTCAGTACGAGTCTGAAGTGGTTTACGGATCTCTACAGCAAGACCTGACTGATCAAGGCGTGCTGTTCACTGATACGGACTCTGCGCTGAAGTTGCACCCGGAAATCTTCCGCGAGCACTTCGGAACAATCATTCCTCCGAACGACAACAAGTTCGCAGCACTGAATTCCGCAGTCTGGTCAGGTGGTTCGTTTATTTACGTTCCGCCCGGAGTTCACATCGAATTCCCGCTTCAGGCGTACTTCCGTATCAACACCCAGAATATGGGACAGTTCGAACGAACGCTGATTATCGTCGACGAGGGAGCAAGTGTTCATTACGTCGAAGGCTGTACTGCTCCAACTTACAGCAGCGATTCGTTGCACTCCGCAGTCGTTGAAATCGTCGTGAAGAAGAAGGGTCGTTGTCGTTACACCACCATTCAGAACTGGTCAAACAACGTCTACAACCTCGTTACAAAACGAGCAATGGCGTACGGCGACTCGCTGATGGAATGGATCGACGGTAACCTCGGTTCAAAACTGACGATGAAGTACCCTGCCATCTACCTGATGGAACCGGGTGCACGCGGTGAAACCCTTTCCATCGCGTTCGCTGGAGACGGTCAGCATCAGGATGCTGGTGCAAAGATGGTTCACTGCGCTCCCAATACCAGTAGTCGAATCATTTCCAAGTCCCTCAGTAAATCGGGTGGACGTTCCAGCTATCGCGGTCTGGTGAAAATCCAGAAGGGTGCAACCGGTTGCAAGAGCAACGTGGTTTGCGACGCCCTGATTCTCGATCCGGAAAGCCGCAGCGACACTTATCCATACATCGAAGTGGAAGAAGAAAATGTCGCGATGGAGCACGAAGCTTCCGTCTCGAAGATTGCAGAAGAGCAACTGCTGTACTTGATGAGCCGCGGCCTGACCGAAGCAGAAGCAAGTGCCATGATCGTCACAGGCTTCATCGAACCGCTCGTGAAAGAGTTGCCGATGGAGTACGCAGTTGAGTTGAATCGCCTGATTGAACTCCAGATGGAAGGAAGTGTTGGCTAACGACACTCTCCCTGCTTGATATTTACATCCGGTGATGTCCTGAATTGGTGTCACCGGATGTTTTTTCGTTGATGTCAAGTCAAATTGATTTGATGAAAATTAGGCGAAATACTTATCAAGAACTCGCGCTTGAGATGAATCACAAAGAGTGATACGGTGTAGATTGATTGGCAGCATGTGGTTTTCCAGCATTCCGCGTTGCCCCATTTTCTTCATCTATGGGGACGCAATTCGCCCTTCGGCGATGTTTGAATTCATTGCATTATCGAGTTGCTGCAGCTGATAGATTGAACAAGGAGTAGTAGATGGCGTCATCACGTGCACCAGCCGTGGCTGAAATTCTCTGGGAACTCAAGCGATCTGATAAAGTCGCGAAGTACGGCGTCATTGCTCAGCGGGCAGGATTCAGTGCAGGCGCGAACGGCCGCGCGATGCAGACTTGTTTGACAACAATTCTGCGAGAGTGGCCACACCTGCAAGCATGGCGAGCCATTCGCGATGACAACACTGTCGAAACAAAGAGCGATCAAGCTCGTGAACTCGCTGAGTGGGGAGCAAGCCTTGCTCCCGGCAGCGAAGCGGGTCGTTCCAACGTCACAATCGACGCCGAACGTCTGATGGTTTGGCCCCAAGCGAGCGCGACCTCAGCCGCTGCATCGGCAGTCGAGGTGGATGACGAAGAAATCGAAGAGGAACTCGTCGATAGCGACGAGGAAGAGGACGATGAAGAAGAGTCGCAAGATGCCGACGAAGATGATTCAGACGAAGATTAATCTCTCTCCGTTCTGACTCGCGAGTTCGCCTCGTTGAGGCTTACAGTGAGATTGCTTTGCGGTGACATCACGATGCACTCGAAAGTGAATGACTTTCGACTCCGATGTCCCGCAAAGCTGTCAGCTCGCCTGAGGAACACTCATCAACCACCATTGATCGAATTAAAGTTCTACCATCCTCCAGCGTCTCAGCTGTGAGCCTTCGCCGTGGTGGCCATCGCCCACTGGTGATCGCGGCGCTTCCTCAACTCTCTTTCAGTGAAGTCTGGCCGGACTTCACCGGGAAAATCGGTTGCCCGAAGCACTTCAGTGTTCGGATTGGCATGCGAATCCCGAAAATTCCCTTCGAGGACGGCGGAACACTGGATGTTGGAACCGTTTTCGTCAATCATGCAACTCTCAGGAAACACCACATCACTGCTCCCTGGCGGAACGACGCCTGTGAACATTTGTCCAATTAAAATTGGGCGATCGGCATCACAGATTCAGTGGAGCAAACACAGCAAATTTTCAGTTGCTCAACGGGGATGATCAGGTTCGATGGCAAAGGATTTTCTACTCGGAGTGAAGGACCGCTATGACGTCATCGTCATCGGCTCCGGTCTGGCTGGTCTGACGGGTGCGAATGTCATGGCGAAGCAGGGATACTCAGTCCTGCTCCTCGAACATCACTATCAGCTGGGAGGTATGGCGACCTGGTTTAAGCGAAAAGGGGGACACATCTTTGATATCTCCCTACACGGCTTCCCGGTTGGAATGATCAAGAGCTGTCGAAAATACTGGACTCCGGAGATCGCTGAGAGCATTATTCCGCTGACGGGAATTCGCTTTGAGAATCCTCAGTTTTCATTGCGAACGACCTTCACACGCGAAGACTTCACAAACATCATCACCGAGAAGTTCAAGGTTCCACAGGAAACCGTCGACGAGTTTTTCAAGACCGCGCGACAGATGAACTTTTACGATGACCAGTCCACAACTACTCGTCAGCTTTTCGAACGATTTTTCCCCGGCCGCAGCGACGTTGTTCGCCTGCTGATGGAACCAATTACCTATGCCAATGGATCGACTCTTGAAGATCCAGCGATCACATACGGCATCGTGTTCAGCAACTTCATGACCAAAGGGGTGTACACCTTCCAGGGTGGTACCGACGCACTGGTCAGCAAGATGAAAGCTGAGCTTGAGAAAAACGGTGTCGATATTCGAATCCGTTCGCTCGTTGAAAAAATTGAACTCGATCAGAATCGTCAGGTGAAGGCGGTTCACGTCAACGGCAAGCGGATCGAGTGCGGAGTCGTTCTGTCTAACTCCAATATCAAGTCCACACTGTTAGAACTTGTCGGCGAAGAACATCTTGATCCGGAGTACGTCGAAGAAGCGAAAGCGGTCCGCCTCAACAACTCCAGCTGCCAGGTTTACATCGGCTTGAAGACGGGCGAAGGCTTCGACAATTGCGGTGACCTGCTCTTCCATTCTGAGCATGAAGGTTTCGACATTAATGCGATGCTGTCAATGAATGTCAGCAGTCGTACCTTTTCATTCTATTACCCTGAGACCCGTCCCGGTTCAAACCGCTGGCTGATCGTCTCGTCGACGAACGCCAACTATAAGGACTGGGCAGAACTCTCCCCGGAAGACTACGAGCGAGAAAAGCAGAAACTGAGCGAGAGCACGATCGAGTGTCTCGAGAAGTACATCCCAGACGTCCGAAGCAAAATCGAATGGCTGGAAGCATCGACGCCACGGACATTCGAGCGGTATACGCGTCATCTCCAAGGCGCCAGCTTCGGCACAAAGTTCGAAGGGCTCAAGGTCTCCCAGGAGATGCCAGAGCACATTCCGGGACTGTATCACGCTGGGTCCGTCGGAATCATCATGTCTGGATGGCTCGGAGCGGTGAACTACGGGGTCATCGTGGCGAATGAGATGGACAAGTACCTGACTCCCAAGTCGTCTGTCATCTGACCGACGCTTGGATTTAATTCGTGAAATTCTTTGGGCTGCTCGTTACAGAAAGCTGTGATCGGCGGCCCATCTTCATTCATATTCGATGGGATCGCAGGACCAATCTCGACATGGTCCCGAGAAGAGTTATGATCCTTCTCTGCTCCCGAGTATGAGAGTTGCAATTTCACCGATGCATAATTCCGGACGATTCACATCCGATTCTCAGACGTTCCGAAGTGTCGGTCCATTTCGACATATCGCGGAGTCCCTGGTGTTGCTCGCGATCGGCGTGGTGATGTTCCGCGGCTTGGCACTGGAAGGCTTTCTAATTTCAACCGGGTCAATGGCCCCGACGTTGTTAGGGTTCCACCACGGAGTCGTCTGCCCGGAATGCTCGTTCGAGTTCGCTCGCGGTACTCAGGTCGATGAACTCGCGGATCAGATTGAAACGGCTTGGGTGAATTTCGACCGGAATTCACGACCTGAAGAAGATGCCCGTTGCCCGAATTGCGGTTTCAGCGGAATCCGGATGAATGATCTTCCCAAAACGGAAGGCGACCAGCTGCTCGTGCACAAGCATGCTTATGACTTTCGCAATCCCCGTCGCTGGGAAGTGGTCGTATTCCGAAACCCTGGCGACTCCACACAAGCTTATGTGAAACGTGTCGTCGGGCTTCCTGATGAGTCGATCGAAATCTCTCAAGGGGACATCTATATCGACGGGAAGCTCGCGAGAAAGCCCTTTCACGTTCAAAACGCGATCAAAATTCCCATATCGGAATATGCTGCTCACATTCCGTCCAATGATCCCGATTCACGCGCCACTTGGGTTTTGCTGAATGAAAATTCGCCGTGGAACTTGGAAGCAGATTCACTGACCTACACAGCTCCGGTCGAACCTGGAGTTCAGAACATTTCGTGGGTGGGATACCGCCATTGGGTCCGGAGCGGTGGATCACACGTAACGAGCGTTCCTCTTGAGAAATGGCCCGGGCATCTTCATCCACTCGATGTCGCCTCGGAACCACTCGTTTATCGCGGCAAGCAGCTGCAAACGACCGGGACGTTTTCCGATCTGGAACGCCGAAAGTGGATCTCCAGATCCGATGACCCCCAGTTCCAGCAAGCGTTTCAGAACCTCTGGGAGCAGTCGCACCTTGCTCCGATCGTCGACGAGTACGGGTACAACTCAATCAACCTGTCGAGCCAGCCAGTCGATGAATTCTTTTGCTCAATGACACTTTCCGATGTCCGGGGAAATGGCCGATTTGAAATTGAACTTTCAAATGGTGTAAATGTCTTCACTGTGATCATCAAGAAGCCTGAGCAGACCGTTGAGCTGCTGAAAAATGGTGACCCGATCGCTGTTCGCAGCACTCAGTTCAGTGACTCCCTCTTCCACGCTCCTGTAAAAATCGACTTCTCTTTGATCGACCATCAGGCGATTCTTGCTTTCAACAACAAAGAAGTCTTCGCCCCCTTTGAGTTTGAGCCTGCCAAGACAGTCTCAAAAATGAAACGGCCAGTGAGATTCGGCGCAGCGGGAATGTCGTGTCGGGTCCGTGAACTCTGTCTCTACAGGGACATCACTTACACCTCTCCTCCGAATCATCCCAAACCGCGATATCAAATGGGACAGAATGAGTATTTTGTGCTCGGCGACAATAGCCCGGTCTCAGTAGATAGCCGAGTCTGGAACGACCCTGCTGTCCCGCGTTCTGCATTCATCGGGAAACCGCTGATTGTCCACCTTCCTTCACGTTCCCAACCGATGAACTGGCAAGGGAAATCCCGCTTCCTGAGGCTTCCGGACTTCTCGAAGGTACGGTTCATTCACTGAAGTTGTCCTTCGTTGAACCGCGATTGAATCTCATACCCCCCTGTTAATTCATGGAACATCAGTGAGAGTGCCAAAACAGCGAACCGAATCTCGTTCATCTCCGAGTGGTCGACTCTTGGGCGGAATGTTCACTTTTCTGATCGCGTTGATCGGTCTCACCGTACTGTTGGTAGCCATTAACCCATTCGACGTCACGACAGCGGCAGGACAGCTTTTTGTTGTCGCATTTGCACTTCCCTGCTCGATCTGGATTGCTTGGCAGCCCAAATAAAAAACTCCGGAGTCGAATCCCCCTTGGGAAAATTCGGCGTTCCGGAGCAAATCTCGATCTTTGTCTTTCGTCAGATTCCGCTACTCACAAAGGCAAACTGACCGTTTTCGACAATCGTCGTAATGTCTTCTGATTCGATGAGACGAGCCACTTCAGAGGCATGTTCGATCGGAATCATGAACAGGTCTGAAACTGTTTGCGATTCCAGTTTGCTGAGTAAACAGACATTCGCCCAGTCCGTTGCAAATGCGATCCGAATGGCTGCCTGTGCGTCCGGCGGATTCGCTTTCTGGATCAGCTTGATTGCATCTTTCGGCTCGCGGACTGACTTGAGGATCTCCAACCCCGCCCCAGGCGCTTCGCTCAATTCAGACAGAATAACGATGCGACCATTGCGTTCAACCAACCGACGACCAATGTTGGCCGCAGCGGCGATCTGATCCCAACTCTGACCACCGGCGTCATGCTGAACCGAGACAATGACCATTTCAGCGCGTTCGCTCGAACGGACGTACCACTTCTTCCTGAGCGATTTTCTGACTTGCCGCAATACGCTGTCCGTCTGTCCGACGATCACTTCGTTCGCCTCACCGCCCGGACCGGGAATCACGCTGATCGAGAGCTGAACACCAATCAGCCAGCCAATTTCATCGACGATCTGGCGCAGCGGACGCGTATCTTCAGGGCCAAGCTCTTCATGTCCCTGCCCTTGAACCTTCTGAAGTGTTTCAACATCGGACAGTCCCGGATACAGGCTGCTGCAGGTGCCACGAACTCCCAGCACAGAGTCGTACATCGCAGGTCCAATCGTCACGACGACGTCCGCATCGGTCACAGCCCGGGCGAGATAAACGCGTTCATTTCCTGCGGTGGAGGCGAGGTAGGAACATGTCCCTTCCGCAGTGGGATCGTGTTTCTCCAGTGCGATTTTGCTCTGAATCTCTTCTGGCAAAAGCGAACGCGGATCGTGACCTTCCACCTTGCGCCATGTCGCAGGTTGCAAAATTTTGACATCACCTGGCTGCACGTTCGCCGTAGATAATCTTTTCCAGAGTTCAGCGAAGATGAGCTCTACAGAAGGAGTGTCGCGTTCGATGACCACGACGACTTGATCACCGGGAACGAACGTTGTCTCTACCTCAGGGAAGTCGAGGGCTTGATCGAACGCCTGAGAAATCGCGGATGCAGTGCTGCAATTTGCAGGGGGAGACGCATGATGCAACATCAACTGGCGTTCCGGAATGTCCAGTTCCACCTGCCCTGTTCGCCCGTACTTCATACGCAGTGAAATCACATCATCCGACATGCTGTGCAAATGTCCTGTTTCTTGAAAGTTTTCGCCAGATCGACGTGGATCAAATCACTGAATATCAATGTGACAATGACTGTTGGTTCCCATT
Organism: Planctomicrobium mucosum; assembly: GCF_051466335.1. NCBI lineage: Bacteria > Pseudomonadati > Planctomycetota > Planctomycetia > Planctomycetales > Planctomycetaceae > Planctomicrobium > Planctomicrobium mucosum. Next base: position 3,671,629 of record NZ_CP195793.1, read on the forward strand.
ATGATAGGGAATGCGAGAGCAAGCCACCTCGCTGATGTTGAATTCCTTGTTCGAGGTTCGCCACAACTGGATCTGATTGTTTATATTAGGAAAAGATCAGATTCACATTGACACTCCAAGACACTTCGATTGAATCCCTTGCCGAATACAAGCAGTGATGATGACCTGATGATCCGCCTGCAATCAGGCGATGAAACGGCGTTTCAGACGCTTGTTGATCGTTTTCAGGCAATGTTGATCGGCTTTTTCATGCGAAATACTCGGGACATTCAGCTCTCGGAAGATCTTGCGCAGGAAACACTCCTCAAGGTATACAATCAACATTGGGATTACATTCCATCGGGCCGCTTCCGTGGGTGGATGTTTCGTATTGGACGAAACCTCCTGATTGACGATTTGCGGCGTCGTTCGAATGATGCGTTGGTCAGAACCGTCCGACAGAAAACAAATGAGGAAGAGGTCGATGCCATCAACCGTATGGCCGAAGAATTCGTACCTCCAGAAACACAAATCGAACAGCAGGAATTTGCAGCTTTAATTGATGAACTTCTCGCAGAAATTCCGGATGATCAACGCCAGACCTTTATTTTGCACCATTATTCGGACCTGAGCTTGCCAGAAGTTGCCGAAATTACGGAAGTCTCTCCCGCAACAGCAAAGAGTCGGCTTCGTCTAGCGAGAGAAAAGCTGGCTCAAAAATTGCGAGCACGGGGAATTGAACCCTCAGACACGTCAAGTACCCTGAATATTTAAGAATCTAACAATCAGCGTGATCCATCAGGGATCAAATTTCGTATTCACAGAACTGATTATTTCGAGGCTCGAGACTCACGAACGGACCGACACGGTTCCGTGAGGCCCACAATCGCCGGGTAGACTGGCACCTGGCAGTTGCCTCTCGGATTAGGATCATCGCACATGGCTTACTTCAGTCGATTAACAGACATCGTCACCTGCAACCTGACTTCCCTGCTCGCCCGCAATGAAAATAGCGCGGGATGCCTGGAGGAGATCATCAAGGAAATGCGGGAAGGCGTTACCGGTGCCCAGCGATGTGTCAACACCGCGACAGCGAATGTAGCCCGGATTCAGTCCGAGATTGATGAGCAAAAAGCGACTGTCGCCGACTGGTTCAATCAGGCCAAGGATGCGCTGCAGGGAAACAATGAAAGTCGCGCGAGACAAGCACTCGAACGAAAGCACGAAGTTGAGGACTTGATTGCAGGTCTTGAACAGCAACTTCAGGCAGCCATTGCAACACGCGAACACCTGTCGACGATGCTCTGCGCCTTGCAGGCTCGGCTCGCGGATGCAGTCCGTAGGCTTGAGGAGATGCAATCAGGCGTCAAAGAAGTTCTGGCTGGCAGCAAACCGGTACCAACCACCTCCGCACTGCACGAAGGCTCAAACAAAAGTCGCGTCGATTCGGACCTCGAAGCGCTCCGCTCGGCGCTCTCTGGCGGCCAGTAGAATACGCCTGCCGCTTGGGCTCGGAAACGCTTGGAGTTCAGCACTGCAGGCTGCGCCCGCACAAGTCACTCACGGTCGTGGTTGTTCCGTGATCTCATTTCATTGAGAAGATGACGCAGCATCGTCTCCTGCGAGCAGAAGACCGGGATCAGCTCAGAAAATGCGAGAGTAAAAATAGACGAAGCTGCAAGCGTCAACGCCAGACCAACTGTTGAAAACACAGTGGATGGCTCGGCAGGGTTTGAAATCGCATTCACCAGCAGTACGACCAGAATGATGAACGCGACCAAAACCTGAAACGCTCCGATACACTTCAACAAGATTGCTAGATAGCGAAGTGACGGCCTTTGGAGAATCTTAACCGTTCCGGTCGGTAGCTGCGTCTCGCTTCCAGCTTGACGAGTTTCATCGACAAATGTCGAGACGGGTGGAACTAAAGGAAGATGCGGTGGAGCGCTGACGTTCGACAGCTCCTCGCGCGTTTTCGACGGCTCCTCGCGAGTTGTTGCTGCTGGCTCTTCATTGGGAATCGCCGCCTCTGCCACGTTTTGGAGAAACGCTTGGAGTGGAGGAAGCTGAAAGTCGAGATGGCACCCCGGGCAGCTTCCTGGTTGCCCCAGCAGGTCTTCTGTGACGAGAAGATTCACCTGGCAATGTGGACACGTTACTCGAAATTTCTGTAGGGCCACGGCGTCTCACTTCAACTAAAAAACCAGCGATCACGTCACCAGTTTATCGATGCATTCGCCCAGGACACACCCCAAATTCAGCCATTTCATGCGCTGCTCGCAGACTCGCGCAACATTCAGGCTTCGATTGAAGTACTCGAGATTTCGAGTCGCACATTCAGTCTTCGAGAGATGGAGTCGTTGCGTGAGTGGTTACCTTCCCGGCATTCTCAACGGAGGCTTCGTTTTCAGAGGACCGCGACATGACGGAACCTCTGGATCTCTACTCGGCACTGACGGCTCAGGGAAACTTCAATTCGTCCCGCCCGCCGATATTCTGGAAGACCACATCACGAATTCTAACCCGCATCACCAGTATGCGTTGCAGTCGAGCTTGAATAGCCAGCTCGACGGTAAAGCCGATTTAATCGATGGCGTGATTCCATCGTCACAAATACCAGCCATCGCAATTTCGGAATTTCTAGGTGCTGTTGATGACGATGCTGCCATGTTGGAACTGGTCGGCCAACGCGGTGATTACTGCTACCGTAATGACCAGCAGGCGGCGTTCTGGTTGACAACTGACGAGCCAGCTGATGTTGAAAGCTGGCTGCAAGTTTCCTTACCAAGCGTCAGCGTGCAATCAGTAAACGGTCAAACTGGCGTAGTCAATCTGGGATCATCGGATGTCGGGGCAGCGCCAGCGTCGCATTCGCACACCATCTCCCAGATCACCGATTGGGCATCCACGATCGCGGGCTATGCGCCACTTTCAGGGGCCACGTTCTCCGGGCCAGTGAAACTGGCGGCTGGCAATGGCTTCGAAGTCTACAACACATCCGACGTCACGAACTATGAACGATTTTCCGCATCGTGGACCAGCAATCTGTTGAGTTTGCTGGTGGAATACGGTGGTTCAGGGGTTTCCCGCAGGCTGCGAATTGGTGCTGCCCGAACGGCCGGTTCAGCGAACAACGTCAATCAGACTCAATACGCTGCCAACCCCATCAGCAGCACCGTCGGATCGATTCACACTTCGTGTGCTGGAAATGGTGCGGCGGGGCCGATGATTTCGAACTCAACGACGCTCACGGCAGCAAGCGGAATTCAGATTGGACAATATCTCGAAACGAGCGTGATGCAATCGGGGGCAGCAAGCTATCTCGGATACGTTTTCAACGTCTCTGAAACCTCGACCGGCAGCGGTTCGAAAGTGATTGCAGATTTTCAACTCGGTGGATCCAGTCTGTTCGCCGTTGAAAAGTCGCAAGTGACGTCGAGACTCCCGGTAGCAGTCAACAACAATTCCTTAGAACGACTCATCGCAAGATTTGCTAGCAACACCGCCTACTTCGGGACGTTTTACGATACCGGAGGAGTTGCTCGAACGACGGTGATCGGCACATCGACGAATGCAAACGCATCATCCATCGCCACGAATACAGGCCGTTCGATTTGGTTTTCTCCGTCCCCGGTTTCTGCTTCACGAGGGCTAATCGATTTTGCACTGAGTTCAGGAGCTTCCGGCCCATTGATTTCGATGGGGGGAGTGACTTGTGATGGGAGTTCTGGAGTCGCTGTTCCGTTTACGATCAATCCCGTCATCAACCAAAGCGGGACAGCGGGCTATTCCGCGTTTCTGATCAATCCTTCGGAATCGGCGGTTGGTAGTGGTGTTAAGACGTTGCTGGATGTGCAGATCGGTGGATCATCGCGTTTTCGAGTCGACCGGGGCGGAAGCGTGGTTCTCGCGGAGATTGCGGAATCAGCTGCTCTACCTGGGGGACTGTTTCGCTCATCGACAGACAGCGGGCTGTTCTGGAAGGATGCTTCCGGAACCGTTTTCAAATTCAACATGACGGCCGTCTAGGCTATGAAAGGAATCACCATGAATCCCGATGAACTTCAGTTGCGGATCAAATTTCATGCGGAGCAGATGCAGCGGTTGCTGGAAGAACACGCAATTGTCAGAGAGTTTCAAACTCATGCCCGATGCCTGAGCCAATTCCAGCAAACTCTTCAGTTTCAGCACGTGACTGTTCCGCCAACTGAGTGAATTCAAATAGGTTCCGAGAAAGGCTGCTCCAGCCCTCACGTCTTTAATCTCAAAGGGTCACAATGCCCACTTCGATCGGGTTTTGGCATTTCACATCAGACGATCCCCTCAACCTCTCCCTGCATCCAGTCCAAGGAGGCCCGTTGCAAATCGAGGCCACAGTCGAACTCATTGAAGAAAATTCTGAATCCGTCCCAGGCTACTACTCGGCCACGCTCGCCACCTCAATTCAAGGCCCACTCCGCGCTCGTGTCCTGCGGGACGACGTTTTGATCTACGATGGTTTTCTTTCCCCAACTGGAACCGCGAATTCATTCATCATCACCAGCGAATTCCCACGCAACCTTGAAGTGAGTTCATTTTCGCCAGCGGCCCTCGGACAACTCGCATCCCAGCGTATCCTGACTGTCTCAGCTCCGATGATGATTGGAAAGACGCTCTCAACACCTTTGATCCGAGGGGATTCCTACCTCGCAGAGCACGGACGAGCACTCGAGTTCTCCCGCAGCGATTTTCCAGACCTGCCCGCCGATTCCCAGGTGCGGCTCAGCGCAAAGAACGTTGATCAACCGGGCGTTTCGTTCCAGTTGGCCGGAACGATTCTTTCAGGGATCGAGACAAAGGTCGTTCGCTTCCAGCCGACTTCCGCACAATCGGCGACGTGGATCCCCGGAAAGTATCGCTTCGATATTCAGGTCACATTTCCAGATGGAAACTCAGCCACGTTTGAAGGACCGAACTCGTTCCTGCATGTGATCCCAGACGTCACAGAAAACGTCTAAAGAAACTAGCAATTCACTCTACTTTTTCACTTCAGGTGGCACACCGACCAGGACGTCGTCTCCCTGAATCCGGATTGGGTACGTTCCCGCACGTAGTGGCGATTTCGGACTATCGAGCCACGTCCCGTTCTTGACACAAAATCGCCAGGCATGCCACGGGCAGGTCACCGCTCCATCTTCCACCCAACCGGCGGCAAGTGATGCGCCGGCGTGAGGGCAGGCATCATCAATTGCAAAGTATTCACCATCAGTGAAAAAAATGGCGATCATCTTGCCGTTAACCGGATAGGTTCTCCCCTCACCCTCGGGAATATCCCCCAGCTTGGCGACTGCAACAAATTCCGGGAGGTCAGGAAAGAGCGTATTCAGAACAGCACCCCTCGACAAAAATCCGTGAGTTGAGAGCGTTGCCCGCTTTCACTTGAGCACGGCGAATCGCAAAGCAAAAAAGAAACAAGGTCCATTTCCGTCGTCGAAAATGGACCTCGTTTTAATGCCGACTCGAATTATGTTCCGAGAACCAGAAGAGTGAACTTCTTGGCTTTCAGGCCGTTTTCAGCCAGGACCTGACGAACCGACTTGGTGTCGTCTTTCGCGAATGCCTGCTCGGTGAGAACACCAGCAACGTCGCGGTAGAAGACGCTCATACGGCCATCAACCATTTTCTCGATGATGGCTTCTGGCTTGCCAGTCGCACGTGCTTCTTCACTGAGGCGATCACGTTCAGCTTTGACTGCCGCTGGATCGACTTCTTCAACCGTCGCGACAGTTGGCTTCAATGCAGCGATGTGCATTGCGACGTCGCGAAGAATCGCAGCGTCTTTCGGTGTGCCTTCTGCTTCGAACAACACTGCGGTCTTGCCGTCGTGGTGAACGTAAACGCCGACAGGTCCCGGTGCTTTCACAACGCGACCGATCACGATCTTCTCGCGAATCTTGTTGACGGTTGATTCGTACAGATCTTTGAGGCTGCCTTGAGCGAGCAACTCTTCGCCGTTCGCTGCACCTGGGCCGTTGATCACTTGCTGGAGCAAGGCGTTCCCGAGAACTGCAAGACTTTCGCTTCCAGCCACTGGAGCAGACTCACAGAGAACCTCAACAGCAACAGCCTGGCTGCCGTCTTCGGAGAAAGCGGTGAACACTTTTCCTTCGTTGGTGCTGTTCGCAGCGCGCTTGGCAATGACCTTGCCTACCTGCTCTTGCAGAATCTGGATCGCCCGATCTTCGTCACCGTTTGCTTCGACCAGCGCTTTTTTGCAGTCCATCATCGGCAAGTCGGTTTTTTCACGCAGTGCCTTCACGGCTGCAGCTGTCACTTCGGCCATCGCCGATTCTCCTCGTCAGATTGAATTCTTTCTTAGCAACCCGCTCGATCTTAGACCCCACGGTCTCGCAGGCAAAGAGTGAACATCTGTCCAGAAGCAGCGTTCGCCACCGCGGTTGCAATGCCTGAGGGTCTATTTTTGCGAAATCTGCTCACTAGGACAATAGTTGCGACCAGCGAGTTCGCTCTTTGGGGAAATTGAAAAAATCCCCCGGTCCCGCCGGATAAATTCCGCAGGAAGTCCCCAAGTTCTCATAAAGATCCACTCAGAATTCAGCCTGAACTTCGCATCAGCGGACCCAACTCTCGGCCAGACGCTACGGTTTATCACCACATCCGTTACCGGCGGCGACATTTAATCGGTCGGCAAATCGACACTTGGCGAAATTCTATTTCTGAATTTGACGCCGGTCCGTATTCCGGTTCTGCCCTTCTCCCGCAGCGATTTCTGTGCAGAAGAGAATGTCCGATGCGAGAGCAGGGTCCCGCATACTCAGGCAACTCCCTGCACCGTCGCAGGACCACTCCGTCAAACAACGAGGCAACGATGCCCTGCGCTTTGCTTTTGAGGAGGGGCGGTTGTTGCACCAAGTCGTCCGGGAGGAGTTGGCCTCTGCCAGCGAGGAATCACATCATCGCATCGACTTTGACCGGTTCACGTCCATGAAACATCGCTGACCGACTGGCTGCAACGCTCCCGGTGCTGTGAAAGACAAACCGAAGCCCGCAGCGGTCGCACTCAAGTTCCGTCCCGATCCGCCCCGCCTGCAACAGAATGGCATCGATCTGGCGATTTCCGCACAGACCAATGGAGAGATTAATGGCCTGCTGACACTGGGGGCAAATGAGGGGAATGCCTCTTCCCTTGTTCATGCGGTCTGAACCCGGCGAACCATCATGGCTGGTGTGAATCTTGAGATCTGTCAGCATCGTGCGTGCCCTGTCAACGGTTGAAGACGTACGTCCTCTGTTATCGAGGCAGCTATGACAACTAGGTGGCACACATAGAGAAGATTGGTCGAAGATTTTAAAAACGTCCGCAAAATCTTCGAGTCTCGGACGACGAGTGGTCGCTCGAATTGAGCACTCTCGGGATTTGGTAGAGGCAGCAATTTACAAAAAAAGACGCGAGGCAAACCGATATGCCCCGCGTCTCGTGTTCATGACAGAAATGGAAATCAGTCTTCCATGATTTCTTTTTCTTTGTCTTTGGCGAACTCGTTCACTTTGCCTTCAAACTTTTTGGTCAATTCCTGAACGTCGTTCTTTGCTGATTCGAGCTCATCTTCTGAAATCAGCTTTTCCTTTTCTGAAGTTTCAGCATGCTTATTCGCATCCCGACGAACGTTTCGAATCGAAACGCGCGCTTCCTCTGCGAACTTGCTGATACGGGTCGTCATTTCGCGACGACGCTCGGTTGAAAGCGGCGGAACATTGATACGGATCAGACGACCATCAGAGTTCGGAGCGAGTCCAGCATCGTTCGCCTGAATCGCCTTGATGATGTCATTCAAAGTCGACTGATCGAACGGACGAATTACGATCTGTTGTGGTTCTGGGCAACTTACGTTGGCCATTTGCTTGATCGGTGTCGGCGACCCGTAAAGGTTGACTCGGACAGAATCGACCAATCCTGGAGAAGCCCGCCCGGTACGGAGACCATGGAGTGCGTTGCGGAATACCTCCACAGCTTTTTCCATACGCTCTTCAGCGTCGAGCAGAATCTCATCAATTTGCATGGCCATGTTGTGCGTTCCTCAGGGCAAATCCTTGACGTGTGAAGAGGATTAACGATATCGGACTAGAAAAGATTAGTGAAGAGATTTTCGGGCCTGCGATCTCGGATTGGACATCTTTATCCGCCCTTCCCTGCAGAAACGCAACCTCTTCTGTCAAAATCGGTTAAAACGAATCCTACACCACAGAATTTACTGCGGTTTTCGTGAATCCCATTAGTTCAGATATTGAGCAGTGGTCTCGCCCGGCTGTACTTTACCGACAATGTGCGCCCGAAATCCACACTTCTCAACAATCGCCTGCACCGCTTCCACAGCGCTGGGACGCACTGCCGCGACCAGACCAATTCCCATATTGAACACGTGGTACATTTCTTCACGGTCCACTTCACCCAATTTCTGCAGCCACTGAAATAGCTGTGGCACCTGCCAAGCACTTCGATCGATCGTCGCCTGAAGTCCAGCCGGAATCACACGGCCGGTGTTCTCAGCGAGTCCTCCTCCAGTGATGTGAGCGATCCCGTTGACCAGCCCCTTCATCCCTTCGCCGCGAAGCAGTTCCTGAACCACTTCCACGTAAATCCGTGTTGGAACCAGCAACGCGTCGGCGACAGTCATCCCCAGTTCAGGCACGTCCGCATTGATATCGAGCTTGGCGTGCCCGAAGACGACTTTGCGCACCAGGCTGTAACCATTCGAATGGAGCCCCGAAGACTCGATTCCAATCAGAACGTCCCCATCCTGAATCTTCTTGCCGTCTAGAATTTCGTCCTTCTCAACGACACCGACCGAGAAACCGGCCATGTCAAAGTCACCTTCTGAATAGAGGTCCGGCATAATCGCCGTTTCACCACCGATCAGAGCGGATTTCGCCAACAGGCAGCCATCCGAAACCCCTTTTACCAATGCTGTGGTGAGGTCTGGGTTGTCTTTCCCGACGGCGACGTAGTCCAGAAAGAAGAGGGGTTCAGCCCCCAGACACAAACAATCGTTCACACACATGCCAACGAGATCGATGCCGATCGTATCGTAACGCCCCGCCATCAACGCGACTTTGATTTTCGTTCCGACACCATCAGTTCCGGAAACGAGCACGGGATCCCGGTATTTCCGGTTGTCGCCGTTCAGCTGGAACAAGCCGGCGAAGCCCCCCATCAACGGAAGTACCCGAGCAGTCTGGGTCCGCTGAATTAACGCAGGCAGCCTCCCCATTGCTTCTTCGTAGGACTCCAGGTCGACGCCCGCATCTTTGTATGAAATTGCCATAATCAACGTGGTCCTGGAAAGTTCCCGATGGGGATGACTGATCTCGGCCGCTTCCGCACCGAATGGATCAGCGATAATTATTTTGTTCTCGTCAGGCCTCAATTTCGGGCCTGATCTGACCGGAAGTTAAATTCACTTCGACTAAAGAACAACTGTATCTGGAATTGCGGCCATTGACAGGAATCCGGCCCGCCAACTTTGGGAAGTCCTGCCGTTTGGTTTACTTCGGGCAGCCAAATCCCGGAGATCATTAGATTTCGGCCGGGAATTTCGTGCATCCGCCTCTCGATCTCTTTGCCGATTTTGATGCATGATTTACGATGCCGGTCTTCTGCGGCCATTTCGTTGGTCACCCAGGCGGAACTTCGACTCCAACGTCAATTCCCGCAACCATTTCCGTAGCACTTGAGGACGCGTAGATGCAATCCAGCGGCGAAGCCCTTATTTCGACACCGGACTCTTCCAGCTCCTCACATCCGATTCTCTCCGAACATGAAATTCGGGAATGGTTTTCGAGGAATCTCCCCGTCGAAGAATTTCGAGGGAAAAAGCTGTTGCTGATTATCCCGGATGCAACCAGAACGGCCCCTCTTCCGTTGCTGTTCGACTGTATCTTCAAACAGCTACGACCAGTCGTTCAACAGCTTGACGTGATGGTGGCGTTGGGAACTCATCCCCCGATGTCAGATGCGCAGATCTGTAAATTGCTGGGAATCAATCCCGAAGAACGAGAGCGATTATTCTTTCAAACGGAACTCATCAACCATGAGTGGGATAATCCAGAGGCGCTCACCCAGATTGGAATCCTGACCGAGGATGAGACGGCGGCCATCTCCAGTGGAATGCTCTCTCAGGTGGTCCCGGTCAAGATCAACAAGCGGATTCTTGATTACGATACATTGCTCGTGCTGGGCCCTGTCTTCCCACACGAAGTGGTCGGATTTTCGGGAGGGAACAAATACTTCTTCCCCGGGATTTCTGGCCCGGAACTGCTGAACTTCTTCCATTGGCTGGGAGCACTGATCACCAATGCAGGGATCATCGGTGTGAAATCGACCCCCGTTCGAGAGATCGTGAATGCAGCGGCCAAACTGATTCCACGGGAGCGAAAAGCGATCACGTTTGTCGTGTCGCCCGATGGCACCGCGCGTTTGCACGGCATTTTCTACAACACTCCGGAGCAGGCCTGGAGCGACGCTGCCGATCTTTCCGGAAAGATTCACATCAAGCGAATGCCGAAGCCGTTTCACACCGTGCTTTCTTGCGCTCCGTTGATGTACGACGAACTTTGGGTGGCTGGCAAGTGTATGTACAAACTTGAACCAGTGGTCGCTGACGGCGGAGAGCTCATCATCTACGCACCACATATGCATGATATCTCAGTGACACATGGAGCCCTCATCAAGGAAATCGGCTACCACTGTCGCGATTACTTCGTGAAACAGTGGGATCGTTTTCGAGACTACCCCTGGGGAACTCTTGCACACTCGACCCACGTGCGCGGCGGCGGGACCTACGAAGACGGAATTGAACGTTGCCGCGTGAAAGTGACACTCGCCTCTGGAATTCCTCCAGAAGTTTGCGCACAGATCAATCTCGGTTACAGAGACCCAGCGACGATCAATGTCGAAGATTTCGCCAATCGCGAGGATGAAGGAATTCTCCTTGTTCGCAAAGCTGGCGAGCAGCTTTACCGACTCGAAGAGGCGCAGGATTGAATCGGCCTTCGGTAAAGCCAACGTTGATTCCCAATTCCTGACACACCATACGCTGTAGAGCAGGCATATCAACGCATGTTTACTTCTGTCGTTGTGGAGCAGTCTTCATGATCCGGAATGTTTTTTGAAATTCATGTAAAAACGTTTCAAATCTCGTTGCAGTTTTCAGAAAATTAGCGGGTACCATGACGGTAGAATGCCTGGTCCCAAGGTGACGTGGACCGGTCAACTTCTCTCCTGCTTCTCCCTATTCAAAATTATTTCAAGATGAGTCCCATGGCCAAACCTGCTCCAGCAAATTCTGAAGTGACAGAATCGAGCACAATCGAAGAGAGAACTCAGTCGATCGGTCGTGAACTCTGGACCGCATTGGCGCGTCGAACTCCGACGGTTTTTGAACGACGCTGGTGGCTCGACCATATTCTCGAATGGGCGATGCAGGACGAGTCGGTCAAAATCCAGATGTTTCGTTTCGTGGATGTTCTCCCGATGCTCAAATCGAGCACCTCGGTGACGCAGCATCTCCAGGAGTATTTCGAACAGGTCCGCTCCCGCCTCCCATACGCGGCGCGCGTCGGTCTGGATGTCGCTCAACCAGATTCCATTCTCGGCAAGGCACTGGCACTCAACGCCCGGACCAACGCTCGCAAAATGGCAGAGCGATTCATCGCGGGAACCAAGCCTGAAGAGGTCTTCAAGTCGGTCTCCAAGTTGCGACAGAAAGGACTGGCATTTACCCTGGACCTGCTCGGCGAAGCGGTCATCAGCAACGACGAAGCCAAGAAATATTACAACGCTTACAAGTCGCTGCTCGAAGATCTTGCTCCGCTCGTCGAAAAGTGGAACGAAGATGCAGTCTTGGACAGGGACGATACGGCGTACATTCCCCGCTGCAATCTCTCATTAAAGCTGTCGGCGCTGACCAGTCACTTCAATCCAATGGACCCCGCTGGGACATCCGAAAAGGTGAAGAAGCGATTGCGAAACCTGTTTCGCAGCGCTCAAAAGCGAGATGCGTTTATCAACATCGACATGGAGCACTACGCCTACAAAGACCTCACGTTGCAAATTTTCAAAGAGATTTGCAGTGAAGACGAATTCCGAAAGTGGCCAAACGTCGGCATTGTCATTCAGGCGTACCTGCATGATGCCGAGCAGGATTTGAAAGATCTTCGCGAATGGGCTGAGCAACGCGGTACACCCGTCTGGGTCCGTTTGGTCAAAGGAGCGTACTGGGACCACGAAACGATCACCTCGGACTATCGTGATTGGCCATGCCCCGTTTTTCGCGAAAAATGGCAGTCTGACGCCAACTTCGAAAAGATGACGGAATACCTGTTTGAGAATTACAAATGGCTCAAACCGGCGATTGCTTCACACAACTTGCGCAGCATTTCCCACGCGATTGCGACTGCAGACAAATTGCGGGTTCCGACAAGAGCGTGGGAACTCCAGATGCTGCACGGGATGGCGGAAGAGATGCAGCAACTCTTTAGCGAACGCGGGTACCGCATTCGCGTTTACACCCCATTCGGTGAGATGCTTCCGGGGATGTCTTACTTGGTCCGTCGCCTTCTTGAAAACACTTCGAACGAATCGTTCCTGCGAAGTGCCTACTCAAAGGGTGCCGACATCAACAAGCTGTTACTGAAACCTGAGCCGAAGGCTGAGGCCGTTGCAGTTTAAGCAATAAGCGAACTGTATGCTGAATGGAAAAAGAGAGGGCGTTCGATTTGTCGAACGCCCTCTCTTTTTATTTGATCACCTGTGAGCGGCAAGGCTCAATATGGCTGCACTTATTCCGCAGCGGTCTCTTCCGTTTCCTCTTCGGCTGCGAATTCCGGGGAAATCGGACGTCGCTCTGGATTCAGGTAATACGGTGGGAATGTGGAATCGATTTCGCGAAGAGCGATCACAGTTCCCCCCGGACTGCTAAGAAAAATGCGGTCAGTGCGGTCATTTGTCACACGAACAGAGAAATCTCGCAGACTCAGCGAACCAACCAGCTTTCCATTTGAACGGTCAAGAATCAGCAGATTGTTGCTGTCATCGCTGGCGTAGACGCGATTGTCAGTCGCAGCCAGAAACGTTGATGCAAGAGGATTGTTCCACTCGGTCACGCCGGTCGCGCTATTGAGTGCGGTCAGCCCTTTACGATGAGGCACGACAAAGACATTTGCACCGCTGATGATTGGGCGTTTCTGAATGGGTGCCCCCCCCGCGAACGTCCAAAGAGTTCGTCCAGATGCTTTTTCCAGACAGAGCATTCGTGCACGGGCGTCACACACCAGCATCCGATCACTAGAGAAGCCAAGCTGAGTACGGAGTGGCGTGTTCAGCTCAATCTGATAGTTCAGCTCCTTATTAGATTTCTTCAGAGAGTAAATTTCGCCACGAGCCGACGCAAAAATCACGTCATCTCGAAATGAAACTGGAGTCGAGACAATTCGCTCTGGAGCTTGAAAATTCCACAACCGTGAACGGACGGTCCATTGTGGCAGCAACCCTTGGGAATATGTCTTGCGAATTTCTTCGAGATCATAAGCAAGAATGCTTCCGTCCACCGTCCCGATAAACAGATATCTATCATCGACCTGTGGCGATGTGGAAGGATACTCTGGGCACAACATCGTCCATTCAGTTGTTCCAGTCTCTTTTTTCAGGGAAAACAGGCTGAGCCCCACTGCCACCAAGACTTCATTTTCGTTCGTGCTCACAGGGAACGACTGCTGTTCCGGCTTGCCGATAAGTTGTCCCCATTGCTTTCGGCCGAGTTCGCTATGGATGACAGTCAGCACACCAGTCGAGGACTGGACGTAAACGCATTGCTCATCGCAACTAAAGAACTCAACGCGATCTCGTGACGCATTGACGTCAGCCTGAGCCCACCAAGCCATCGTCAGGCCGTGTCGATTCAACTCGACTTCGCTCGGAAGAAACGATTTCTTCCCTTGAGCAAAGGCTGGCGACGCAAACAGGAGAATTGCGACAACGACCGGGGCGAGTCGAATTGACATCTGCATGAGTAAATCCTGGACGTGGCGTTTCACTTAGGCTGTCTGACTCCTGCCAAGTTGCATTTCTGATCAAGAAATACAACCGGAGAAGACAACAAGATTATGATTTAACTCAGCCTAAATTGACAAACAAATGAGGAGAAAATCCTCTCGGGTCTCAAGGACTAAGGCCCTATGGTCAATGGCTGACCCCGAACGGCCCCTCCCCGACTGGCGCAAACAGGCGTGAAGGGGACGCCGATGTCTCTATCTGATCGGCGATTGAGAGCCGACGCAACCATTTCAGCTGGGTTCCCTGATCAGGAGTCTGCATCTTTTTCGTAGAGCCAACCTACAAACCGAACTCACCCAGAAAATCGAAGCGAAATAATCGATGTAATCAAACCAAACCATTTAACGCGTTTACTGAACCTTCTCGCTTCGTTCAGTGAAAAGTTCGGAACCCGGACCCCTGTCACCGCCTGAATTGCCCTCAATCCAGTTGGGATTCTCAGATCGATTGTTTTCGCTCGAACGCGGACTTCCAGTGGTCTCCCCGGATGCCAGCACTTAGAATCCAGGCTGGTTCACCCGAATGAACATTGGAATCACTTTGGCGAACATCGACTAGACATGAGCAGTTAAACGTTTTTCTCGCCCTAAACGCCGCTGTTCATTGCCGCCCCCTCCTTTAATGGAGGCCCAATTCGCTAGATCTGGAGTCAAAAAGATGAAGTGTGTATTTGTTGCCGAGCCGGGACCTGCCCATACACTTCAATACGGCGACCTTCCAGATCCCGTAATCAGCGCCACTCAGGTGCTGGTGAAAGTCGGTGCCGCGTCGATTAACCCGATCGACACCTACATTCGGGCTGGGAGTATCCCGATGCCTGTAAAATTCCCCTACATTCCGGGATGCGATCTGGCGGGGACGGTAATTGAAGTCGGTTCGGACGTGACCCGATTCCGGGTCGGAGACCGTGTCTGGGGGAGCAATCAGGGACTATTCAATCGGCAAGGCACTCTCTCGGAACTAGCAGCCGTTGACGAAAGTTGGCTTTACCCAACTCCAGCGGAGATGAGTTCCGAGCAGGCAGCCGCCGGCGCACTCACTGGAATTACCGCCCACCTCGGATTGTTCCAATTCGCGCGGCTAAAACCAGAAGAACTGCTGTTCGTGAATGGCGGCACAGGTGGCGTCGGCTCGATGGTCGTCCAGTTTGCGAAAGCTGCCGGAGCCAACGTAATTGTGACAGCTGGCAGCGAAGAAAAGCGCCAGATCGCAACTTCGCTGGGGGCGGATGTCGTCCTCGACTACCGCTCAGTAGGAATTGATGAGGAGATCCGATCAGCGGCAACAGGGAACGGCGGACTCGATGTGTGGTGGGAAACCCAACGCGAGCCGAACATCACCCGTTCAATCGGACTTATGAAGAAGCGAGGCAGAATCATCGTCATGGCCGGCCGCGATGCTCAGCTCTCATTCACTCTCGGTCCATTTTACGTCAACGACCTGCAGCTACTCGGATTTGCGATGTTTAATGCCAGTCCAGACGAACAACGGGTTTGTGCCGAGGAAATGAATCGCTGGTTTACTCAAGGAAAGTGGAAACCTCAAATCGGTGCCCGTTTTCCTCTGAGCGAAGCGGCCGCTGCACATGCTCTTCAGGAAGAAAATACTCTGCTAAAGTCGGGTTCACTAACCGGAAAGATTGTCGTGATTCCTGAATGACATGGAGCCCCCTTCGCATCGGCGACTTGGGGCAAATGCGATGAGTATTCACGATTCCACTCGATTTTAGACGCTGTAAGATCGGCAATGAGTAATAATGTGCGATCTTGCCTTCCATCCCTGTCTGATTTGATTGTTTCGAAATGAACGTTCCAGAATTCGTAAGAGCCAAAGCCCAAGGGAAAAAACTTTCCGTTCTGACGGGTTACGATTACAACTGGGCTTCCATGCTCGATGAAGCCGGAATCGACGCCATCCTTGTCGGTGATTCACTGGCAATGGTTGTTCAAGGCCATAGCAGCACGTTGCCCGTCACGCTGGACCAGATGATCTACCATGGAGAAATGGTAACCCGTGGAGTGAAAAAGGCCCTTGTTATTGTCGACATGCCCTTCATGTCGTATCAGGTCAGTTCCCGTCAGGCAGTAAAGAATGCCGGTCGAATCCTCAAGGAGACCGGAGCGGGCGCCGTCAAACTCGAAGGCGGAGTCCATCAGGCCCGCACGATTGAGCGGCTCGCTGAGTGTGACCTTCCCGTGATGGCACACATCGGGATGCAACCGCAATCGGTTCGAAAACTTGGCAAGATGTCAGCTGTACAGCGAGACGGCAAAAAACTGCTTGCGGATGCCATTGCTGCTGAGAAGGCAGGAGCGTTCAGTATTGTGCTCGAACTCATCCCCACCGAGATCGCACAGGAAATCACTGCGACGCTAACGATTCCGACTATCGGCATCGGAGCCGGTCCGCACTGTGACGGCCAGGTTCTCGTGACGCCTGACATGTTTGGACTCAGTGGATTCCAGCCGAAGTTCATGAAGCTGTTCGCGGAACTGCGAAGCCAAATCATCAGCGGGACTGCGGCTTACATTCAGGAAGTTCAAGCGGGAACATTCCCCGCAGAGGAACACACCCACCACGTGAAAAAGACTCCAGAAGCCTAAGCAAGGGGATGATTCAGCGCGCAACTCGCAGCGACTCGGTTGCGAGCGACGGTACTGAAGATCACACTCCATCTGCTCTCACTCACCAAACCTCAATCAGGCAACGGAACTGATGATTCGCGTCTTTGGAATACGACATCACGGTCCCGGTTGCGCGAGAAGTTTGCTGGCTGCGTTGAATGAATGGCAGCCTGATGTCATCGCACTCGAGGCTCCGGGGGACATCGAATCCCGGTTCGAGTACGCAAGCTACGAGACGATGAAGCCCCCAGTGGCGATGCTGATTTATCCTCAGGATCAGCCGGCAGCAGCGGTGGTGTATCCACTGGCAGTTTTTTCTCCGGAATGGCAGGCATTACGCTGGGCAGCTGTTCATAAGGTCCCTGTGCGAGCGATGGACCTGCCAATGGCTTTGCGGTTCCCGCATGATCAGGAAAAACTGCGTCAGGCAATGGAATCGTCCGCAGAGGAGTCGCAATCTCGCCCATCCTGGAGAGCGGACCCGATTGCCATCCTCGCAGAAGCTGCTGGATATCAGGATCACGAACTCTGGTGGGAGGAACAAATTGAGCGTCGACAGGACGCTCACGGAGTGTTTGACGCTATTCAGGAAGCAATGACTGCAGTCCGAGACGAGTTCCCGGAATCAAGTGAAACGGACTTGCTTCGCGAAGCCTACATGCGAAAGACAATCCGTGCGACGCTGAAGGAAGGCTTTCAGAAGATTGCGGTGATCTGTGGAGCGTGGCACGGACCGTTCGTCGATGAATTGGCTGTTGCAGGGAAGCGGCCGGGATGCAAAACAACCGAAGACAATGCACGGCTCAAGGGGCAACCCAAGATCAAAACCACTGCGACTTGGATTCCCTGGACGCATTCCAGACTGGCGTATCGTAGTGGTTATGGAGCGGGCATTCATGCGCCGGGATGGTACGCACACCTCTGGGAGTCCGAAGCGGACGCCCCGACTCGATGGTTCGTGAATGCGGCACGATTACTGCGAGAGCGAGATTTGGGAGCATCGTCGGCCAGTGTCATTGAAGCTCGACGCCTGGCGGATACGCTCGCCTCACTGCGAGAACTGCGAACACCCGGTTTGAACGAGCTGAACGAGTCGATCCTCGCTGTCATGTGCCAAGGAGAGGAGACGCCCCTTCGAGCCATTCGAAATCAACTGGAACTCGGGGAAAGACTCGGTTCCGTTCCACCGGAAACACCTTCAGTGCCGCTGGAAGCGGACGTTCAGCGACTGCAGAAATCCCTGCGACTGAAAATCTCATTGACTCCAAAGTTGCTTGATCTCGACTTGCGAAATGACCACGCACGGGAGCAGAGTCGAACGTTACATCGACTCGTCATACTTGGCATTCCATGGGGGCAACTTCAGAGCTCAGGAAGTGCAACTTCCACCTTCCACGAGGTCTGGAAACTCGAATGGAAGCCAGAGTTTGCAATTTCAATCATTGAAGCGAATGTCTGGGGAAGCACTCTACTTGATGCTTCATCAGCACGCATCCTGAATCGGGCGGAAACCGCTCCCCACCTCTCCGACATCACGCAACTCTTTCATGATGCGATGCAGGCAGACCTCAACAGCGTCTTCCCGATCCTCATTGAACGAATCCAATCGGCTTCGGCGATCTCCGCTGATGTTATTCAACTGATGGATGCACTCGGTCCGCTGGCGAGTGTGATTCGATATGGCGATGTCCGAGGGACTGACACGACCCAATTGAAGCCGATCGTCTCCGGAATGTTCGCTCGAGTTTGCGTTGGCCTGTTCACAGCCTGTACTGGCGTGAATGATGAACTGGCGACGACCTTAGTTCAGTCGATGTCGAAGACTCAAGACGCGTTGGATCTGCTGCAGCAAGCCGAGTTGCAGGATGAATGGAATCTCCGGATTCAACGACTTGCGTTCGAGGATTTCCATGGGCTTCTGTCGGGCTCGGCGACTCGCAACTTGCTCGAAAGACAACTCTTGGATGCGGCCGGCCTTGAGACACTCACCCGAAAAGCGCTGGGTCCTGCTCAGGAGATCGCCTATTGTGCACACTGGATTTCAGGGCTATTCGGTGGGAGCAGTATGCTGCTGATCCATCAGGATTCGGTTTGGCAGGTTCTGGACTTCTGGCTCCTCCATCTGGAAGAAAGCCTCTTTCTCGAAATGCTTCCGGTGCTGCGTCGTTCTTTTGCGAAATTCAGCGTTGCGGAACGGAGAGTGATGGCTGCGAAGCTGAAATCAATGCATCGCCATTCTGATTCCGCGGACAGGAACGTCCCGCGTCAGGGGACTCCACTACATTACGAACGTGCCGCCAAAGTTCTCCCCATCCTTGCGAAGATACTCGGAGGCCAGCATGCCGCAGAGTGAAGAACAGGAACGACAACGCCGATGGCAACTCGTGCTTGGTGAACAGGAGTCGACTCCAAAATCGCAGCAGGACGGGAGCGAAGGTTTTGACTGTCCCTTGACCGGCGATGACGCGGAAATGGATCGGGTCCTCAGAGCCCTTTACGACTCCGATCGGAAAGGCGGATTGGGGAGTTCTTCTCCTCGCGTGAATCACTGGCTTGGGGACATCCGCAGGTTTTTCCCGAAATCCGCTGTTCAGCTCATGCAGAAGGACGCTCTGGAACGATTGAAGCTCCATGAGATGCTACTGCAACCGGAGACGCTCGAGCGGATCGAACCGAATGTTGAACTTGTGGCGACCCTGTTGTCGCTGAAGCAGGTGATTCCGGAGAAGACACGCGAAACGGCACGAACGGTTGTTCGCAAAGTGGTGCAGGAGGTGGAAAAACGCCTACGAAACTCTCTGATCTCTGCGGTAAGAGGAGCACTGAATCGAGCGACAAAAACGTCCCGCCCTCGTCCGCAGGAGATCGATTGGCATCGGACAATTCGTAAAAATCTGAAAACGTATCTTCCGGATCATCGAACAATCATTCCGGAACGGTTGGTCGGCCACGGTCGCAAACAGTCCAGCATGCGGGACGTCATTCTCTGCGTCGATCAGAGCGGTTCGATGGCGACCTCTGTGGTCTATTCGGGAATTCTCGGTGCGACGCTCGCTTCATTGCGTTCGATTCGAACAAGCATGGTTGTGTTCGACACGGAAGTGGTCGATTTGAGTGAACACTTGCAGGATCCCGTTGACCTGCTGTTTGCCGCACAACTTGGCGGAGGGACCGATATTCATCGTGCCGTCGGGTACTGCGAGCAGCTGATTACTCGCCCGACGCAAACGACTTTTATCCTCATCACCGACTTTTATGAAGGGGGCGATCCACACGGACTCGTCCGTCGGATCGCTCAACTCATCGCGAGTGGAGTGAACGTGATCTCGCTTTTGGCTCTCAATGATGAAGGAACTCCTTCCTACAATCATGAGTTGGTCACGGCAATCGCGTCGCTGGGTACTCCTTCGTTCGCATGCACTCCAGATCTCTTTCCAGAACTTCTGGCCGCTGCACTCCGCCGGCAGAACCTGACTCAGTGGGCATCCATGAACGAAGTGATTCTCCATGGAATCCAGACCTAATCCGTAGCGGAATCAAACCTTCAAAAAGACTCGCTGTCGGTACAGCCAGTAACAGATCAGCCAGATGACGATCACAGCGCTCGTGGAATTGATCACAGGCTCAAACGCGGTGACAAGGGTACTCCCCATTTCGCCAGCAAGCATGTCGCGATTTGGAAAGAACTTAAACAGCTCGCCGATTTTCCCGAGCGTCCCTTCGATGATCCAGCCAAAGTGCCGCTTCACATTTTCAGCGAACCAGCCAGTCAGCAATTCGCCAAAGAAATAGACGAGAAGCGAATTCGAGCCGATGACGACCAACGGGAACGCCAATTTCTGAAGCGGGAGAAGGTCGAATAATGTGTAAAAAATTGCGAGCATTGCGACGACGTAGCCTCCGCTGAACAGCACCCATCCCGGGGTCCAGATCCTTTTCACGACAGGGCAACAGGTCGCTCCTGCGATCACCCCGAGTGTGAGCAGTGCGATCGCCAATCCGATCAGACTCAGCAGCTTTCGACTTGGAGCGATTCGACTTTGGAGAATCTGTCCGCAAAATAATCCGAGCAACATCGTGGCGATGCTCGGAATAAAGTTGAGTGTCTGATATCCGCCACCATTGAAAGTGAATGGGCCCGCCTCTTCCGATCTCGGGAAGAGATTGAGAAACCAGACGTCAAACTGGCTGAACGCATTCCCGTTTTTTGACCATTGCGCAAATGGTGCCGCGAAGACTTCGCCCCGCTCCACACTCGCGTTCACCTCTGCCGGGTTGTAGTTCGCCGGCGGAGGAACGAAGTGCATCAGAGCCCATGTCCCGACGAGGACGAAGGCGAATGCCGTCAGTGGAATCCAGAGTTTCCTCCCCGCACACAGATAGACGAAGAAGTAACCCAGTCCAATCTGAGCCAGTACATTCGGGAAGATCCAGTTCGTTGCAGGTGACCACAACGAGTACAGAAAGACCCCCATGAGGATGAGGACGATGGAGCGTACTAATGCGTGAAGTCCCCGACGAAACGGAGATTCTCCCTGTGTATTTCGACGCTGCAGGGAATACGGGACAGCGACTCCCACCATGAACATGAACGATGGTTGAATCAGGTCCCAGAATGAGACGCCCCAATGCCACCACGGACTTCCAATTGCAGCATCATGTGTCCCCGGAACAAAGCTGGACACCCAGGGAGGATGCTCGAAGTGAAATGCGAACCACTGGAACGCGGGGCGATTGACGAGATCCCAGACGGGGCTCTCTTCGGGAGCATTTGCTAATGATGCGATTCCGAATCCGTGAGCAGCGAGCATCAACATGATGAACCCACGAAACGCATCCAACGAAACTAGTCTCGCGGGCGCACTCATTCCAGAAGAGGTCGATTCCACGCTTCGCTTTTGCGGAGTCGATTTGTCAGCACTTGAATACGGAGCGGCAAAAGAAGTGTTCGGAGCAGTTTCCGATTCCAATGGCACCCCAGCTAAGCGCTTCTTGCGAGAACTCATGAAACTCCCCTGTCACATCTACGTGGAGGCAATTCAGCCGATCAGTTGCAAATTGAGTGTCAGCGAAAATCGTGTTCGGGAAAAGAGCAGCTTGCTCGAGAGATGCCAAGTGGGTCGCTCCGATTCTGGAGTTTCCTGCATAAACACCGATAACTGCAGCAAAACTGTCAATCAATGAGAACATCACTCAAGGAGACGCGGAGCAATCCTAGCTGATTCGAAACCACTTCCCATGAAAACGAAGTGACTCAAAACAACGACCGTCTGAACCCACTATTACAGATGAGTTTCAGACGGTCTCGGTGTTTTTAGAAGTTCGGAGGATGCTTGGAAAGTTACATCCCTTTCGTCATTCCGCAACTTCTGGCGTCCTGTTCGCTGCAGGAAGACTTCGCGAACAGTTGATTGAATTTCCTCTTCAGTCGGAAGCTTTGATAGACGATGTTATCCCGGAGAAAACTCTTGCCAACTGCCCATGGTTTCCACCCCCGACCACGCAGTTCCGCATTCGCCTGATACAACGCCCTACGTCGATCAAGGTCCGGCGTACGAAACGTGATGCTGAAAGAAATCGAGACCGATTCACCGTTCTTCACCCAGTGTGGGAAAGTGACCGGGAAGTGCAGCCCTTGCCCCGGCTGGAGATCATAAGTCCAGCCAGCGTCGACATGTTCTTTGCGAAGCTTCAGATTTCGCCCGCGATCCGAATAGAAGTTCTCGAGCGTTTCCTGAGTCACAATCTCTGAATTGTGCCCATCGAGCATCCGGACCTCTTTATTGCCTCGAATCTGCAAGAGAAAATTGTGTTCGGGATCGACATGGAATGGGGTCACCGATCCGGGCGAGCTCACAAACAGGAACGCCTGTGGCTGCGTCATCCCCGGTGCGATGGGCTCTGAGTAGGGACGAATGACCTGAAGGCACTCTTCGAGAAGCTCGCGATACGCAGGATCCTTCTCGACATATTTCAGCACCAGCCACGATTTGCACTCTTCAATCCGGCGAATCGTCTCTTCTGGAGAGAGCCCGTTTCGTGGTGTCAGCCCCTCTTCGACACTGATGGGGATATTGCCCGCGTTGTACTCAATGCATGATTCCGGAAGTCGTTGCGACAACTCCAGAATGCGTTCCATGGTGAACAGCGGATGGTCGCAAAGTCGATGCTTCACGAGGAACGGACGCTTCGTGAAACAATTCTCAAACTCGTGAGGATTTACTTCCAGAAGTGGCCCGCCGACGGTGGAGTTGCTATTGCTGACCACGGGTTGACTCACCGGCACAGTATTAATCGTCATAATCTCAGCCCAGGATCCCAGTTTCAGGATGGATTTTCTGTTGTTTTCGGAGCGGACTTAGAGGCGGATCTTCCGAGAAGACGCTTACGGACGCGGTTCAACGCCCGGAGGCATGGAAGTGCTCCAAGTACGATTTCCCCCGCGATTTTTCCGGTGGACAAGGTCAGGCTCTGAATGACGCGGCGTTCCGACCAAAGGCGATCAATCATTTGATGCCCCGGTGCGGCACAGGAGTCGCTCCACTCGATCGATGGATCCGCTGCAAGCTCACGCAAACTTTCGAATTCCAGTTGCACGCCTGGCGACGCGTTTCGATAAGTCTCATCGAAGGCAATTTTGAAGGCGAACGCGACTTTCCCAGCGATCAGGATGCACTTCAGCGCGATCGGCTCACCGTTCAGGAAAAGGCCTTCCAGGCGAACTTTTCCTACCGGAAATCCTTGTGCAACGAATTCTCTGAAGAATTTGGTCTCTGCTTCGTTTTGCTGAATTGCTGTGCCGGCTCTTGCTTTCCAGCCTTGAGCTTCAAGTTGCAGGAACCAGTCAGTCCAGCAATCCAGGGCACGTAAATCAGTCAGTTGTCGATACTCGACATCACCGAGCGTTTCGAGTTTCCGACGCTTGCGGCGATACTCACGAAGGTGATGGCCGCCTAAGGTCTTTTTGAAATACTCTTCAGTGTCTCCAGAACAGGTGATTCTGGCGCGAAGATATTGGTCCGAAACATAGGTCGTCGTGAGATTTTCGCGGAGAACCTCGATGAGCGAGTAGTGGAACTGCCCTTCTCCGCTCACCAGATGCCATTCCAGACAGGATGCCGGCGTTTCTTTCTGCTGGAGGAAACTCATCACGACTCGAAGGGTTTCAGTTGGCGATTCCTGATGAATCAGTGGGCTTGCCAAGAAACAGAACGCATTTTTCCACAGCGAGAGCTGGGAGATCCCCATCGGCCCCCGGGATTTATGAAATGGGAAGAAGCCACAGAGTGCTGGATTGCCGGGACGACGTTTGTCATCCCTGAAAACCAGTACGAAATACCAATCGTTCCCTTGTCCTAGTGTTTTGATTGCAGGAAGAAGGAACCAGGGCTCGTAAAACGGGTTCGCGTCGATCGAATGTTCTGCAAGTTGCATCCATTCCGAAAGATGCGACTCAAGACGTGACGCATCCGTGAGCACGACGATTTCGTATTTCTGACCATTCTGACCGAAGAATTCAGCGGCACCCCCATCATTTGAGGAGTGTTGACCGCTCGCGGTAAGTAATGGCGATTCGACAGCTGGCATCTCTTGGCATTCCAGAGAAAAAATTACGATTCCTTTAACTCACGGTACGCCAACAACAGAACGCGCGCACAGGGAATTGAGTGGAATTGCCGCGAGAGTAGGTGCGAAATATCCCCATCCAGAGCAATTGCTACAACCAGTCTTTTACGCAAATTCCGCTCATGTAAGCGAAATGTTCGGGTCGATACATCCGATACCACGCTCTCGTCATCACTCAGGGGGAATCTTGTGATGCGCCAACAGTCTGAAACATTTCACGCACGTTCTATGAAAATTGCATTGGCAGTCGGCTGCGCCACTGGCATTCAATTTTCTGGTTGCGTGAACAACGCCGATCGGTCGGACACCGCTTCCGCCTCGGAAGTCGCGGCCGAACAGGCGAGCGAACAACTCTCGCACACTGTCTCGCTGCAGCTTCCATCTGACACCGCTTCGCAGCGACCAATGGGTTCGCTCGAAGAAGTTGTTTTTGCAGAATCAGAATTCGACGACGATGATGTTGGGATCATTCTGACCGCGGGTGAAGCGGCCGCGAAGTCGAAATCCTCCTTTTGGAATCTCTTCGGGAAGAAAACACCGAAGTCAGAAATCAACGACCCTTTTGCTGAGCTTTCTAATGAAAACTCAGACGTTGCCAAAAAGGGACGGGCTGCCCAGCTGGGATTTAACGACTTCGAAAAGGCAGCAACGCCAACTCAAAAGCCGGAATGGGTCGCGCAGCAAGAACCGGCGCCAGTCCAACATTCTCGCGATGAGGAGTTCAATCCTGATCGATGGTTTGAGAAAGAGGCAAAACGAACTGAGAATCAGACTGCTGTTGCAGAAGTGAAGCAACCAGTGCCCGAATCTGAGATCGTGTTCAAGGAAAGTGCGCAGACTCAGCAGGGAGTCTGGACTGAAGTTCCAGGCGAACGTGCGACTCAGCAGGTCAAAGCAGAATCTGTTGCTCCGAAGGTCGATACGACTCCGAAATGGGCTGAAGAGGACACCACGTCGTCGCGCAGATTAAAGTCTTCTCAGGTAAATCCCTCTACCGCTGCATTGATCGCAGCGAAAGAGAGTGCAATTGCAGAGAAGGCCGGCACTTCGGCTCCACCGACCACCGCACGACCTGATGACCTGATCATTCATCGTCAGCAGAAGCTGAAGGTTCAGGCCTTGATGTCTGAAGCACAAACGAGCAAGCTGCGTGGTGAACTCCATGCGGCATACCGAAGTGCATTGCTGGCCGATAAGGTCTCCCAGCAATATCAGTTGAAGTACAACGCCGACGAAGTTGTTCCAGCTGAGTTTGCCGAGGAAATTGCTGCGAAGCTCTACCCCCAGGCAGACGTTCCCGCTCAAGCCCAGGCCAAGTCTAACGAAATGCACCTGAAGGGCTTGCCAGCGACTCATCTGACTCCCGCGTTTTCAACCGAGAAACCCATAGAGTCTCATGAGCAGATCGCGGTTGATAATACTGTGTTCCCTGAAATTCCGTCTGCGACCTGGAAGGCCCTCCCAGTTGAACCATCGGGCAAAACCGAAGGTGCGTTGGCTCGGAATGAGCGGATGAGCAATTCTCATTCGGCATCCCAACAAAACGACCTCTGGTCTGCAGAACGGCTTCCTGAGATTCGTCCAACTCCGTCACCCCGTGCGAGAGCACAACCTTTGGTTCAACCTTCCGGGGTGAAAGAGGAATCCGAAACACAGCAGAAGTCGCCTCAGCAGACCGTTTCCGTTGGGTCGAGCGCTCCGATGTCTGACAGCGTCGTGATCCAGACGACTCCAGCTTCTGAATTGAACGTCCGAAATCAGCCGACAACGGTGTCATCCAAGCTGGATGAGCGAGTTCAATTTGCGATTGGGCACACTGTAACCGAAGAGACGTCTCAACCAGTTCTGGTCAGTCTTCCCGATGCCGAAAAGGATGAGATGGCGTTCCTGGGACTGCCTGCACCTGAGATGGAGAGAAGCGAGTTCCCAGCATTGGCTGAAATTCCATCTAGTAAATCGCGTCCAGCATTGATGGCGCCACCAGTGCCTGAAGACCACCAATCACTAACCACCAGCAGTGCTCAGCAAGCTCCGATTACCTGGAACGATCTGGTCACCAAACCGAATCAAACAGAGACCGCAAACCTTGATCAGGACTTCTTCTGGCGTCTGACATGGGTGATGCTGGGACTGCTCGGTGCCGCGGTCGCCACCGTGATTGGCCTGAAAGTCTCTCGTAAAAAGCAGGAACTCGAGCAAGCCAATGTTGGCCCGGTTATGATGACTGCCCCTGAGAGACCGGTCGCTGAAAACATGGACTCCTCCAGTGAGCCACAGGCCAGCTCGGACGAGCTAGAAATTCAGCCATTGCGGTTTAAACGAGCAGCATAGGTCCGGATGTAACGCCTGTAACGCGTTAAAATGAAGCAATTCTGCCCACTCAACCACTTACCTGCAGCACGGCTGAAAGTGTGAACTAACGTTGGAAACAGGAGTTGACCCGTTTCTAATATACCGAGGGTTCCAATGGCAGATCCATGGAGTCGTCCGACAACCAATGATTTACGCATCGTCTTGGATAGGATTGGAAAATCCGAGATCAATCACAACCGGAGCGCTGAACGGCTGGAGTTAACTGTTCCAGCTGAGATCGTGACGAGTCGGGGAAACACGATTTCTGCGGTGACCAGAGAAATCAGTCGATTCGGGATCGGCCTTCTGCACAAGGGCTATATCACTCCGGAAGAAGTAATCGTTCGGATGGCGAGTGACACGCGGGACTTCGAATATCAGGTACGAATCGAGTGGTGCACGCCGTGCGACAACGGCATGTTCATCAGTGGTGGTCGCTTTACCACCCAGAAATCATCTTCGATCTAATTCGGCGTCAATTCTCATTACTCGATGCCACTACAGATCGCATTGCGGAGACCTCCGTGCAGCGATCTGTTTCTTTTGGCCCCAACAGCGAATGGAAGTCGCATCGACTTGAGACTTGCCCAGCCCAATAGCTCATTGCTAAACGCCGCTGGAAATACGTCGTCAATTGCCTTCAAAAACCAACTACGCAATGATAGTCAGAGTGTGCGGAATTGAGAGAAGGTATTCCTGCGGCAACTCCATTCCCTGGATTCACCCCGATGAGATTCAGAACCCGTCAGACTCGACTTGCTTGACTGACTGCTGATTGATCACTGGAACAGAGATTCTCCAAAATAAATTGGACTGCAATATCATGAGGAGCCAGGGCGAGTACCGCTGGGGTGGGAGTACAACCACAGGGAATTTTCGCGCAAACAACGAGGACAAGTTCTACATCGATCCAGACGGTCGCTTCTTTCTTGTCGCAGACGGGATGGGGGGGCAAAGTGCCGGCGAGCGTGCCAGCGAACTTGCCATCGATCTCGTAGCTGCCCGATTAAAGTCCCTTCCCAGCTCCCCTCAAGCGAGTGCTGCCTCAATCATTTTCGCGATTGATCAGGCTGTCGCTCATGCCAATTCCGAGATCATGGTTCTTGGAGAGATCGAACCTAGCTGTAAGAACATGGGAACGACGATTGCGTTCCTCGTGAATGTGAATTCCAAATTCTACATCGGAGGAGTGGGCGACAGTCGTGTCTATCACCTGAGGAATGGAGAGCTGAAACAGCTGACTGAAGACCATTCGCTGACTCAGGCACTTCTCAAAGCGAAAACCATCACCGAGGAAGAAGCCAAAACTCATCGATACAAAAACGTATTGTATCGATATCTCGGAACGAGGGATGGTGGCAGCGGCACACATCCGTTCGTCGTCTCACCGGAACCGGGCGATCGCTTCATGCTCTGCTCAGATGGGATTACAGACGGAACGATCAATTCGCAAATCCAAGTGATTTTAGAACAAGAACAAGATCCCGCCACGGCAGCGCGTAAACTGATCGCCGCTGCAGAGGCAGGTGGATCCAAAGACAACATCACGTGTGTGTGCTTGTATGTTGACTGAAGACCAACAGATCATCCTCGGTTCGCGGTCTCCACGTCGAATTGAACTGCTCTCGTATCTCATTCCTCCAAAGCAGATTCAGGTGGTCGTTCCTGAAGATGAGCGTGAAGCGGGGTTCGAGGGACTCACGTCACTCAACGAGATTCTTCTCCGTTTGCAGCAGATCGCTCGAACAAAGAATGACGCTGTGGCAACACAGCTTTCTCTGCAAGCTCTGCCGCTCATTCTGACTGCGGACACGACGGTGATCGTCCCTTTGGATTCAGGTCGTTTCACTGTCGTGGGGAAACCTGATGGCGCGAATTGGAAAGAGGTCGCTGCGGGATGGTTTCGAGACTACTACAGCGATCGTTCACATTTCGTGGCGACCGGAGTCTGTCTTCGTTGTCGCAATGGGGAGATCCTACAAACGCAGGTCTGCACGAAAGTCTCTTTTCTCCCCGTAACCAATGCTCAGATCGATTGGTACCTGAAAACTGAAGAACCGCTGGGGAAGGCGGGCGGGTACGGCATTCAAGGCGCGGCCGGGATCTTCGTCAAAGCGATCGAGGGGAGCCTGAGTAATGTCATCGGCCTTCCCCTCGCTGAGACAAAACTCTTACTCGATCAAGCCGAGCTCGAATGAAATCGCGAGGTTCCGGCAATTGCCCAGTTGCTTGCTGAAGCAGCAAGAGCGGAATTCTGGGCAATTTAGCAAAACGTCTCCTCAGAAATTCCTCTTTCCACAGTGCCTAGAAAGAGGTATCTATTCGCCCCCACATCGCCTCAGACTGACAACTCAAAACCTCTTGCCAGAGACTTTGAGACGGTGGATCACGTCTATCAAATTCATTGGTTCCGTCGGCAGAAGACTTTTCGTCGACGGAGCGTCACGGTTCAAGGAGTTTCCCATTTCCGAAGTCCGCATCAATTCGATGCTGGCACCGGTTGTCCCGCAAGGACAGCTTGAGACAGCTTCATTGCGTCTGCGAAGCGGATGGAAACTCTGGTGGGAACAGCCATTCCTGTTAAAACTGGTTGATCTGGGGCTCATTTCGATTCTGATTCTGGCCCCATTTTTAATGGGTGGCCGACAGGCAATGGGGCAACTTGTCCTTTGCTTCACTTCCGCACTCACAGCGATCCTCTGGTCGCTCCATCAAGCTCATCGAGGTGATGGACGTTGGCGGTTCACTGGAATCGAACCGATCATGTTGCTTGGACTGGGATTGATTGCACTTCAGTGCTGCCAACTTTCCCCCAGTTTCATCCACGCTATCTCTCCGGAAAGTCAAAATCTGCTTCCGGCCTGGAATGAAACACACCTGCTGCTGCAGAGCGAGTGGAAATTAATCAGCTTTACACCATCCGATACGTGGAGCAATCTGGTTGTCATCGTTGCCTGCATTCTGTTCTTCTTCGTGCTCTCACAAAGATTGCAGACGGTTGAAAGTTTGAATTGGTATCTGATGATTCTCGCCATTGGTGCGTCATTGATGGCACTGTTTGGTTTGGCCCAGTTCCTCTTTGGAAACGGTAAATTCTTCTGGGTTTACGAGCATCCGATGACTGATACGAGTGCATCTGCCAAAGGCGCATTCACCAACGCGAACCACTTTGCCAACTATCTGGCGATTGCGGTTCCCGCTCAGATCTATTTCATTCTGCTTCAGCTTCACAGTTCGAATCATGTCGTCTCGAATTCCTCGGGCAACAGATTTCTTAACCGTATCCGAAATCTGGATATTAAGTTAATTGCGCTTTCCTCGCTCTTCGGAGTGACTTTGATCGCAATCCTTTGCTCAGGTTCAAAACCTGGAATGTTCGCTGCGTTTATCGCGGTCGTGGTGATGCTTGCGATTAGCTGGCAGACCTCCCTAGTGAATGGTCGAGCGGTACTGATTGGTGGAGTTCTGGCAATCCTCTGGATGCTGACAATTCCCTGGCTGTCGACCAATGAGAATACCTTTTCACAGACACGCCTATCACAAAACTCCTCTGTGCACGCCATTGGGCGACAACAAATCTGGGACGCCAACATTCAGGGAATTCGCCACTTCCCGCTGGCAGGAACCGGTTTGGGAAGTCACCACGAAGTCTATTGGCTGTGGTTTCAAGCTCCTCTGGAAGGGGTCGAATACAGCCACGCCGAGAACGGTTATCTGCAAATCGCCATGGAGACCGGGCTGACGGGGTTAGGACTCGTCATTCTGTTATGGCTCACATCAATTCTCTGGTGCGCACAGGGACTGTGGAACGCGAGTACGTTTCGAACCAAAGGAATTATCGCGACGGCAGCGACAGGACTTTTCCTCAGCCTGATTCAATCAATCACTGACTTCGTCTGGTACGTTCCGGCGTATATCAACGTTGTCTTGCTCTACGCAGTCTGTGCCTGGCGAATGAGTTTGATGCGATTTTTTGAGACGACCATTCAGTCGATCAAAGTCCGCAATCAAAATCGCACGCTTTCTCGTATGACATGGATTTGTGCCATTCCACTGATCGCTTTGACCGGCGGATGGATGGTGCGAGAAAAGTTGCCGGAAGTCGCTGCTGAGCGCATCTGGGATGAGTACTTGCATATCACACTCAATCATCCGGGTGAGGTCGCACAAGCTCCACTCACGTTAGCCCCTGTGGAACAACAAAAGCAGCGAATTGAACTCGCAATCGCAGCCGCTGAAGCCAATCCTCATTCACAGAAATTACAACTACACGCGGGTCTGGCGTGTCTGAATCAATTCGCAATTAATCAGCAACGGCAGCAACGACACATGCCGCTCTCGCAAATTCGCGATGCTGCCCGCTCATTGTTCACGTCACCAGACGAAATGGATCAGTGGTTAAATCGCCCTGGTGTGCTCGGCGAAGAGCGTCGATTGCTGGAAGAAGCGATCAAGCACTTCCGGGCATCATTGGCAGCATGCCCATTACAGCCACGTCCTTATCTGGAACTGGCAGAACTTGTCTGGCTCGAAGGGGCCCGGCCACAAGCGGAACTGGACCTCGTCAAACAATCGGTCATTGCGCGTCCGAGAGACGCGCGGGCACATTTTGCCCTCGGACGTATTCTTTGGCTGAACGGTGAACACAACGAGGCAGCGGAGCACTGGCAATATGCATTCCGGCAGGATATTGGCTACCGTGGGCATTTGATTCACTCAATGGCAGCGTACGTTCCCGCCCGTTTCTTCCTGGATTACTTTGATCCAGACCATGAAACACTGAAGCAAATGAAATCTGCTTACGAGAACTCAGAAGATCATTCTGGATATCAACTCGTGCTGGAAACACTCGGAAAATCATCGATTCAGCGCGCGGGCTCTCTGTCCGGGGAAGCTGCGGA
Source organism: Planctomicrobium mucosum (assembly GCF_051466335.1). Taxonomy (NCBI): domain Bacteria; kingdom Pseudomonadati; phylum Planctomycetota; class Planctomycetia; order Planctomycetales; family Planctomycetaceae; genus Planctomicrobium; species Planctomicrobium mucosum. The sequence goes on from NZ_CP195793.1 coordinate 3,703,221, forward strand.
ATCGGAATGGTTACTCGCACATGAATGCTTCGCCAGTTTGAAAGACAACAAAAACGCCTATCGCTGCGGTCAGGAAGCGGTTCGGATGCGTCCGCAATCGCCCCACGCCCGTCAGACTTTTGGCGTCTGGCTCTATAAGAACGGGTACTATCCCGACTCGATCGAGCATCTCTCGTGGTGCGAGAAACGACGTCCCAACGAGAAGTGGATCAGTTCGATGGTTCGCGAGGCACAGCAAAAATCTCAGTCCAACCCTGAAGTGCAGATTGCCGTCGAACCCCCAGAAACGCTCATTCGCTGAGCTGTGGTCAATCAACTGCGTTCAGGCGGAGAAGACTTCGAAAAGAAACTTATCGATGGCGTACGTCGCGTTCTTCAGGTTCTGATCGTGATCGCGAACCGCTCCTCGCTTCACGTTGTAGCCGTGATCCCCTTCCGGGACCCAGTGAATCTGCACATTCGGAGAGAGCACGTATTCCTGCACCTCTTCGCGGTCACCAAATTGATCGATCTCCCCTTGCACGATTAGCGTCGGCGTCGTGATTGTGTCGAGAGGCTCAATCCGGTGCTGATCCGGCCGTCCGCTGGCGTGAAACGGAAATCCAAGGCAAAGTACCCCAGCGACACCGATTTCGTCAGCGACCATTGATGCGATGCGGCCGCCGAGTGCTTTTCCACCGATCACAAGTCGATCGTGAGAAAGTCCTTCGACGACACTCTTCCAAGTCGCCTTCAGAACGTCCTCTTTATCTGTTGGACGCTTTCGACCTTCTGTGGAGCGCGCCACCATAAACGGGAAGTCAAATCGAACAACTCGATGCCCCTTCGCTGCCAGATTTTCTGCGAAGTACGTCAGGAAGGTGGAATCCGAGCTTTCACCCGCTCCATGCGTGAGCACGACGCAGGTTTTCGCTCTCTTCGGACCATCAAATTTGAGATTGTGCGGAGGCATGCGAGAGTTTTAGCAAAGAACAGATTCCGCCCACAAGCAGATGGAACATCGCAAATGAAATCGTAAACGCCGCCGCATTACAAAAAGCACTTATTGAACGCACGGCTCAAATGCGACGTGAGCACCGGTTTCAAATCGCCAAAACTTTATGCGTCCCCATTTCGGCCACGACTCTCCGGAAAATTCAGAACCACCAGGCAACAACTCCGGTTGATATGATGACACTCAGTCAACCGAAATCAGCCATGCTGAATCATCCAGGCTGCGATCACCATGAGGCCGACTCCGCAGACCCTTAATGCAGAAATTGGATGGAGGGGCAGACCGAGGATCCCAAAGTGATCCATCATCACCCCCATGAGAAGCTGGCCGACAATCACCGCGTTCAACACATTGGCAGCTCCCATGCGAGGAACAGCCTGCAGAACGAGAGTGACGAAAACTGCTCCGATCAATCCACCCGTCAGAAATATCAGCGGGACTCGTCCCTCAGTGGCGAGTTTAGGGAAACCGCGAGACTGAATTCCCACCGCGAGCACCAGAGCGATCGTTCCCATGATAAACGAGACTAAGGCAGCGAGGAGCGGATTCTTTAATGCAGTCCCGAGTCGTCCGTTGATGACTGCCTGAATAGGGAGCAGCGAACCCGCGAGAATGATGAAAATCCAATTTGCCATATCGATGATCCAAGCCCGGATGACGGTCGCCTCTCGTTCATCCGATCGCGAGAGTCAGCCGAAGTCCACCGTTTTTATCGCATGGAGAATCGAATTTCGAGATGAGACTTCCAAAACTGGAATTTCATCAAACGGCTGTCTCTGCGCGTTACCGCTGCGGTGAACTGAATGCCGACGTCATGGGAAGTCGACAGACGGAAGCACGTAGCGACTGAAAGTCGGGAGTCTGATAACCTGCTTCCGCCTGATGCACAAGCTGGGCCATCTCCCAAGCAGTTACATAATGATAACGAAACTGCGGATTGACTGTTGCATAGTCGCGGAGTTCCTGATGAAACCGCTGCATCGGTTCACCCAGCATGGTGTCGATGTTTTCATTCTTGCAGCCATGGGTATGCAGTTTGACAAAGCGCCACTCCGGACGCCCTGCGACGTGGACACCGGCGTTCATCCAGAGATTCATTCGTCTCATCGAACCGGGGCGTCCTCCGTGAAGATCTCCATTCTCAATCCGAGGGATCACCCCGAAACGACGATTGCTCCAGTCTGGGAGGAGAGGCCCCTGAATCATCAACAGCTGATCAGCCGGAGCCTGTAAACCGACTTTCGCCCGGACTCCCCAATCATGCGATTTTCGTTTCCCGGGGAAATCCTGAGCGTAGTAGATCGAATTGATCGTGCTCGTCTGAGTCTTGCTTGGTGCGGACGGAAGCGTGAAATCCGCGTAGCACCCCGTCTGCATCAACACCGTTAATTCCGCATCAACGCCGCACAGTTTTCCATCGGGACGGGAATTACACAATGCCCAGTTCCCGTGAATGAAACCGTAAACAATCTCGCCTGTCCGCGGATCCTGTCGCAGCAAACCATGTCGGTGGTACAAGGTCTCTCGGAACTTCTCCAACTTCTCACGGAGCGTCTCTGCAGTATCGTCGTGATGATGCAGATGGACATCGACATCGCCGAACCCATCATCGATCAGCGGTCGAAGCAGATCCATGTATTCGGGACGGTATTCGTCTTCCGGAAAGAAAAACGTATGCTGCGGCGGTCGTCCGCTTGAATCTTCGAATCGTTCAAACGCACGTGGATACTCCTCCCGCCATCGATTCACACGTTCGATCGCGAGAGTATCTGAGGCCCCGTAACAACGAGGTTCCCAGTGATCGCAGATCGCGATGAAGACATCGATCGGATCCTCATGGTTCCACTTCGGACGAGGCTCTGACGGAAAAGCGTAGCTTCCTGCCCAGTACTGCATGTTGCGGGCACGCATACAGAGATAGATGCCGACGACTGCAACGGTGACAATCACACTCATCACTGCCACGGAAGCGATCAAGTAATCCAGGTAGACTACCATTCGGGATTGGACCTTTCCGAATGATCACCGTTCGATGGAGAGCACAAACTGCGTTCAATATCGTTTGAATCGGGGACAAGTTCATTCATTAACGATGCCAGTTGCCCCGCTAGATGTTTTCGCTCGAAGTGCTGAATCGGCCAGATCGCATCATTGTCATGGAATCCGCATCGATTCCGTTCCATCGCCAGCGACAATTTCAACGCAATTCCATCGACGTCGGAAGGGGTGCACAGCATGGCACCCGGTAAGTCTTGAACGATATCCCAGACATCCCCTTTCGGTGCCACAACGAACATCGGGCGTTTGGCTGCCATATATTCGAATGTCTTGGCATTAATGATCCGCTGGGTTTTGGGAAGATCGCTGTTGATCATCAGCAGGGCCTGAGCCGTCTGCATCAGGCTGATGGCCTGCGGATGCGAGATAAACGGTAAGCGTGTCACTTTGATTGGCGTGTCGTTCAGCTGATCGAGAATTGCTTCCTGATCCGGCATCCTTCGTCCTGCCAGCAGAAATTCCATTTCTTCAGCGAGATGGGGATTTTCGATTGAGAGCTTGCGAAGTGCATCAACGACTGGCTGCACAGAATTCAGATTCCACAGTGTGCCGATGAACGCCAATCGAAACGGGCGAACGATGGGCGCAAGCTTCGCAACGGACTCAGCATCTCCTTTCCCGGAATAGTCATCGGGATCGAAACCATTATAGATACAGGCAGCATTGTCGGTTCCACCGACGGAGAGACTGAAGTTCAGAATGGCAGCAGCACTTGATGGAGTGGTCGCGAGGACGAGTTTCGCATGCTTCAGCGCAAAACGTTGCTGACGATTCTGAATCCAGTTCGCCAGTCTTCCCTGCCCTTTGTTCTCCCAGTACTCATTGCTGATATCCCACTCGTCCCGGTAATCGAGAATCAACGGGATTCCGGTTTTCTTGCTCAAGGTCGCGCCGAGCACGAGCGAAGAAAATGGAGGTCCAGTCGCCACGATCACGTCATGCGGAACTTCTTTCAGAAGTTTGAGTCCAGCTTTGAGAGCTTGCGGGCGCCAAAGTATCTGAGGATCCGGTTGTAACGCAGTATTCGCGACTCTTCGAATGCAGGATTTCGCAGCCCGCACGAGAGTGTTCGATTTGCCGGTTGATGAACCGCCGCCAGAAACGGAATTCTTCACTGAGTAATCGGGTTCGAACGTTTTGGCCCGTCGAATGATTGTGCCATCGGGGATGTCGTTGAGGAGGCTATCGTCCTTGAGTGGCACAGATGGATTCGAAACAGTCAGAACTGACGATGCCCAATCCCATGCGGGAAGAAACTTCACGAACTTCGTCACACGATGCACCCCGACCCCACCTGTCGGTGGAAACAGGTACGAAACAAAAAGGACGCGTTTCAGACGATTCGAAGTCATGGTTTCAGCGAGGATCTGGTCGAGACGACGTTAGGAATATCGATTGAGCTCAGCGCCCCAACGGGCCGTCGCGGAGCGACCAGAGATCGTCCCTGATCAATTCGGGATTCGATCAGATGCTCGAACAACTGCACCGTTTCGTTTGCACAATGGCTCCATATCCTTGGAACATAGCTCGCTGCTGCTTCCTTCGCTTCAATATTCAGGAGTGATTCGACAGCATCTGCGAAAGCGAGCGAATCTCTTGGAGGAACCAGCATTGAGTAATCCGGGCGAGCAATTTCGCGTATACTCCCGACATCTGTCGAAACAAACGGAGTTCCGCAAGCCAGCGACTCCCTCAAGACATTCGGTAATCCTTCCGAATCACTCGACAGTACGCTGAGATCGGCTGCTCGATACCAATCAGGGATGACATCCTGCTTCAGTGCTCCATGAAAACGAACAGCGTCGGTCAGGCCCAGTTTCTGTACCTGCGTTTCCAGTTCACTTCTCAGCGGACCATCTCCGAGCAGGTGCAACTGAAATCGGATTCCACGATCGCGGAGATGGGCGCCCGCCTCTAGCAACGTGGGGACTGATTTCACAGGTGCAAGCCGCCCCACCCAGACGAGATGTGCTGTCCCATCGTCTGCAAGTCGCAGTCGCTTCCTGGAATCTTCACGAGAGACGCTGGTGTTGAAGTAACGAGGATCAATTCCCTGATAAATCGTGTGAACGCGAGTCTCGTCAATCCCCAGTTCCCGACACGCTGATCGTAGCCCCTCGCTCACAGAAATCACTGCATCCGAATTCGCCAGAACTTCCCGAACTCGGTCTCCGCGACGAGGTGTTTTTGGGAGTATCAGAACGTCAGTTCCGCCTACGATAACCGCGGAGGGAACCCCCGCGAGTACTCCTGCGCGGTAACCGACTGCTCCATCTGGATGAGCCCAATAGCTCAGAATGGCGTCTGGCCGAAACGTTCTCACAGCGCGTTCGAGGGTGCGTCGTACAGACCACCACATTTGTTCGCCGTAGTAATGCTGCAAAGTTCCGGGCGTGTACCAGTAGGTTGGATACTCCACACTGATGCCAGCCTGCTGAACTTCCAGCGTCGGGGCAAATTTCCTCTTTCTCAACCCACGATATGCTTCAGAGAAGACCCGGGGAGAAATGACTCGAACCTGGTGCTTCCTCTGCAACGCAAGCGACAGCGCGGTATTGTATGTCCCTCTCGTCGGAGCGGAGGAATCAGAGAATGTCGTGCTGAAGAACAGGATCCGCATATCGCGTCGCCAAGGGTTTAATGTCGAGATGTTGGAGGCTGGCTCAATTGTCTTCGCCGGTGCAGGACGATCTCCTGGCGCGATCATGTTCGCACCTGCGCGCGACATCCCAATCAATTCTTACGTCAAAAAATGATCTATTGCTGATCAATTGCCTGTTGAAGCCCTGCTTCCGTGGAAATATTTGGCATCCAGTTCAGATAAGTTTTGGCCTTTTCGTTGGAATAACGAAGTGGTTTCCAGATTGCCTCACTTTTGTGCCACGAAAGTACTGCGGGGAGTTGACCTTCCGACCATTTTGAATAGGCAGCGTAAATTGACGCCAACGGAGTGATCGCCCTCCGAGGAATCCAAAAGGAACGCACATGCTTCCCGTTTTTTCGGAGCAATCGGAGAATCCGCTTTCCAGTGGGGAGATCATCATCAACGACATTGAATACTTCACCCTCAATTCCGGGAGTCAGCCCGGCTTCCATGATGGCTGAAGCACAATTTTCGACATGGGTATACGGGAGAAGTTGTCCCCCTCCCATCCGAATGAAGAACGGTCCCAGAGACAATCCAACCCGGCTGGTCAGAAGTGAACGCCCCGGGCCGTAGATCACCCCCGGCCGGACGACCACGAGTGGGAGTCCTCGCTTCTCCCGAATCTGCCAGGCAATTTGCTCCTGACGAACCTTACTGAACGAATAAGCGTCGCGTTCTTCAGGACTCGGATCGACTGGGGTCGACTCGTCCAGTGTCTGCCAGCGTTTCACTGTTGCGGTTCCGTAGACCCCCATTGAGCTGACAAGCACGAATCGCCCGACCTGCGCATCCGCCGCTGCCTCCATCAGTCCACGCGTGGGAATCACCGTGTTGAGAAACATCGTTGAGCAACTGCCGTTGAGCGCTGCTGCGAGATGGTAAACCACATCGACATTCTCTAACGCAGGTTCAATTGAACTGCGATTTTCGAGGTCTCCGGTCACAAAGCGAATTCGCTCCAACTGGGACTGAGTCAATCCGGAAGTCACGGCGCTCAGGTCGCTGGACTCACGCACGAGACAACGGACATTGACATCCCGATCAACAAGTAACTTGATCAACCGCCGGCCGAGGAACCCTGTCCCGCCGGTCACCAATGCAGTTACGGACATGCGTGTGCCTTTGATTCTTCGACAGGTGACTGGGGAGCTGAAACTTCCGCTGAGGAATGACCGTTCTCAGATGAATGATTCCTGGACAGATCAAAAATCCTGTCCATCATCAAGGTCACTCGTTCGACTTCGTGTGGACTGATCGGGGCCGGAGTTCCATTCAGAATCGAAGCGTAAAACGCTTCGAAGAGATTCTTCATCCCCGCAAAATAGTGGATCTCGGACTTCGCAAAATTCCAGAAGTTACGTGTGAGATTCCAGCAGCTATTCCGAAACTGCTGAATCGGTGCTTCGAGTTTGGCGAACGCACCGGGGAGTTTCATCAGTCGGTTCAGCTGTAACGTCTGAGCATCGAAATCAATCTGAATCGTTCCTTTTTTACCGTAAATTCGCGTGATGCGTTGGGGCGGCAAAAAGGTTGAAAATGTCAAACTGCCACTTTGCTTGTTCCCCTGAAAAGAGACACTCAATTCTGTCGGGAAATCGTATTCGGGCCGGGTCCACGCTCCACCAAGAATCGCTGGCTGATCGTCCTCCATCAAATCCAGAATCCGGTAAAGCGGGTGAGAAATCGTATTTTGAAACAAGCCGCCCGGGAGCTTTCGCACCCAGTGATTCGGACTGGCTGCCACGAGTGAACCAAACTTCCCATCGATCGGGTAACCGAGAATCGACTCAATGTGGGCAACGTCGCCGATGACTCCCTTTTGAATCCACTCCCGGCACTTCAGCCATGCTGGATCGAACAATTGATCATGACCAACGCAAACAGACTTCCCACATCTCTCGGCAGTTGCCAGCACATCCCGGGCATCAGGAGTGTCGAGCGTGAATGGTTTTTCAACATAAATATGGCACCCTGCTTCCAACAACTGTTTCGAAAGCCGGGCGTGCGTGTGTGCGGGAGTGGTAATGTGTACCACGTCAGGATGAACCTGCTCCAGCATCTGTTCGATATTGATGAATGTTTGAGGAACCTGAAACCTTGCTGCTGCTTGATAGGCGAGGTCTTCGTGCATATCACAGACAGCGACGATTTCCGCGTTCTTGACGCGTCGTAACTGCGACAGATGCGCATCGGCGATCTGCCCGCATCCCAGCAGCGCAACGCGTACTTTTCGTTTTTGTGTCTTCATCTATCCTGTCCTCAGCTGCGAACCAATCAACTCGTGCTTTAAGCCAATCTGTTGACTCACTTGCGAGTTCATTTCGCAGCCAAACACTCTGAGTACAATGCTTCGTAGTTGCGAATCATGGTGCGGATATTGAAATTCTCGGCCACTCGAACACGAGCCGCATCTGCCATAGCCGGCCAGAGTGGTTGCTCATCCAACATCTCAATCATCGCATTCGCCAGTTGATCGGGATTCTGCGAGTCGACCAGTTTTCCTGTGACACCCGGGACAACGATCTCCGGATTCCCACCGACACGGGTTGTGACAATCGGCAGTCCGACCGCCATCGCTTCCAAAAGTGTCAGGGAAATTCCTTCAGTCTTGGATGAAGACACATAGAACCCGGCAGTTCTCAGAAGATCTGGAATGTCTTTGCGTTCTCCAAGAAACTCGACGCTGTTTTCAATGTGAAGCTCGCGAGCGAGAGCTTCAAGCAGGTCCCTCTCCGCACCATTTCCTACGAGTTTCAAGCGGAAATCGGGATACGCTTCGAGAACCTTTGGGATTGCACGAAACAGCGTGGAATAGTCTTTCTCTGGTGATAAGCGGGCGACGGAAATCGCAGTGTGGTTCAGTTGGGGCCCAGTGAACCGGAATCGCTCCAGATCAATCCCGTTCCAGACACACTGAATCCGCTTTCGATTCGCTGGATCTTGTGACTGACACAATCGTGTTGCGTCATCAGACACACCTACGATGCGCGATGAAAGCAGATTCGCGATTCGAAATTGCCAAAGGGACTTCCAGCCTGGGCCGCAACCGCGCCCATGCTGCGTATTGATCACAGTTCGGACACCGGCCAGGCGGGCTGCCAATGCCCCATAGAAATGGGGATAGGTATTGTGCGTATGCAGGACCTGAATTCCGCTCGTCTGAAAATATTTCTTCAGTTCTTTGATCGCCGCTGTTTTACTGACGTGCGGAAGTCCAATGGTGTGCACATCGTGCCCGGCGGCTTTCAGATCGTCGGCAGGTGGTCCCAACTCCGCCAGCGAAACAAAATGGAGTTCATACTGCGATGAATCATGGAACTTAGCAAAATCAACCAGCAATCGCTCCAGACCACCAGTCTTCAATGTCATGCTGAGATGACAGACCTTGATCCTTTGACGAACCCCGGAAAGGGTAGCGTTCATTCCACTCTCGGACTGGACTGACTGAGCAGTATTCAATGTTGTTGCAACCATTTATTTATCCTGCTCCGCGGCTTCACTTGCCGATCCATTCGAGACTTGATTCTGGCCAGATTTGAACCGTGACTTCAGACTTTTCAGCAATTCAATGAATTGCATCTTGAGTGATTTGCGAGTTACCTTCAGCCAGCACAGCTGATTGACATCTGTGGAAAGATTGTCTTTGTGCCGTTTGTCACCGACGAGAAAATCGTAGGCGTCGAAACCTCTCTTGAGCGCTTCGTTCATGCAAAGATAGTGCGAAATCAACCCGGGGCTGGGCTTTACTTCGAAGTCAGCGAACCCAGAGAGATAATCCAGCAGGCGGTTCTCATCGACCAAAAGCAACAGGCATCCCACGGTTTCTGATTCGTGTTTCACACGGAAAAGTACAGCTTTCCCTTCCAGAAACAGCTTCATCGCGGAACTCGTCTGAAACTGTTTGAATCGTTCGTTAGCAAACGCCCCCGGTTGCCCGACAGCTTGCCACCGAGCCTGATGCAGCGCCATCAACTCATTCAGAATATCGAACGCTTGATCTGGTTCGGCAGCCCACTCGCAGTCTAACTGACCATACTGCTTGATCCGCCGTCGTAAATTTGATCGTGTACTCTTGCCAAGGCGATCGATAACAGCCTGATTCGCGAGCCGAGCGGCATGCAAATCGAAGTATTTGCTATCACGGAATCGGATCTCTGAATGCGGAAACTGATGTTGCCAAGTGCTGAGGTCGCGTTCTGAAAATCCATCAATGCGAATCTGATCCCAAAGCGATTCCTTCTGCAGCGACTCCGCGATGGCTTGGATGAATTGATCACGAATCTCCTCGCGAGCGAGGATCGCATTGTACTCGACGCAGACACTTCCAATCTGCGGCTCACCCGCTGTCCCGATGTGGCGGGTCCTGACTCCAAACGGCCCCTCCTTCTGATCAGTTCCCTGAGTAATCAGACAGATTCCACAGACTTCCGAATCCGCTTCAGCAACGAGGAAATAGTAGGGAACGAGATCCCCATAACATTCAATCCACGTTTCAACCCACGGAGCACTGCAAGAAACCCTGTTGTTCAGCAACAACCGATCGAGTTGCCTCCAGTCTGTCAGTGCGGAATGCACACTGGCGGACGACAATTTCTTGATGGAAATTGCGTTCGATTTCTGGAGAACCTGAGTCTTCAACTGGATAGTCATAATGCCCGAAACGTCAGAGAAAACGACATGATCTACTGGTAAAATCAGACAGCCACTTTTGCCGTGGAGGAGGTCGAAGGGACCCTCTCCGAGGACCTCTTTTCCAACTTGAGGATTAATCCACGAACCCCAAACAAGACTCCGCCTCCGCCAAGAGTGACGCAAAGCAGAGGGATCCAACCGCTGCGGCCAACATGTGGGCTCACGAACTCACAGAAGGTAATGAGTGCCACATGCGCCGGGATGGCTGGTGCAACGACGACATGCCACAAAGAACGTTTTGATACATGAAGCTCACGAATGGCATAGGGCAACAGAACGAACAGTTCCACAAGAATCAAAGGAATCAACGTTCCCCAGGCCACTCCAACAATTCCAAACTGGTAAATCAGCATGAGTGACAACACCAGATTCAGACACGCTTCCAACAAATCGATGAACGCCTGTTTTCGAACCTGACCAATTCCCAATAGAGCTTTTCGAGCCACCATCATCGGCAAAGAAACCAATTGTGAAGCGACCAGCAGAATCAAAACGGTGCTACTCTGGTCGTAAACTTTACCGATCCAGGTTTGGATGAGCAGTTCGCTGAAATAGATCGAACCGATAAGAAATCCTCCCGACAACATCCATGCGAGTCCCATCCCTTTGGCGACGAGTTGTCCAAGGTGGTTGTGTTGCTGACGAGCGTGAAGTTCTCCTGCTTTCGGAAGAACGGCTTCCGCGATCTGTGTAATCGGCACCTGAATCATCTGTGCGATTCGAAGACCGATCTGATACGGCACGACAGCTAACGGACCGAGAATCAGACCGATGATCACCGTATCTGTGAAGTAAATCAGGTACTCAGCAAACAGCGCAACCGCATTGAATGCACTGAAGCCGAAACACTCTTTCATCACATCGCGACGGGTGTTCCACGGACCGACACTTAACGTGGGAACTTGACGATAGGCAAAGTATGCACTGAGCCCATGTTCAATGATCGTGACGAACAGGAAGATCAACGACAACGTGATTAAGCCATAATGCTGATGGAGACAAAGCCATGTCACCGCAAGCCGTACCAGCCCTAATGTCACTTCGATTCCGCGTTTGATATCCAAACGTTGCGTTCCAACCAGAACGCCTCCATAGACACTCGCGACCATTCCTAGCCCGATCGTGCATCCCACAATCAGGATCGAAATTCGAATTTCCCAGAGAGGAAGTTCTCCCCAGTTTTGCAACGACGGAGTCCACCACGCACAGACTGCTGTGAACAGAAAAACAAGGCTTGCCGTTCCAACGTAAATCGTCTGGATTGTGCTGACAACAATATTCAGTTTTTTCCAGTCTTCCCGCGCATAGAGATCGGCGACATATCGACAGATCGTGGCTCCAAAACCGGAGTAGATCATTGTCGAATACCCGGCGATGGCATTAATAAATACCCAGGCTCCGTATTGCGCCTCTCCCACGGTGCCGAGAATATACGGCATCATGAAAAAGCCGATGAGCATCGTCAGGAGATGTGCTCCCCAACCGGCGATGATATTTTTCCGAACGCTCATCGGTTCACTCCGCCCGCAGCAGCGCGGCCGAGAAGTTCATTCTTCGTCGGTCCACTCTGACGTTTCAAATCGAGAAGCTTGATCGGAACGAATGTGGCCAGATAAAACGCAAAGTCCCGCGGAGAAAATCGATAACTCAGCAACTCGCGAAACGTCGTCCGTGCAGCGGGCAGATCCCGCATCCAGAACAACGCTTTGGAATACTCCTCGAGAATGGAAATTCGCTTCTCCTGAATCTGCTTTGGGTCGAAGCCACTCGATTTCGAAAGCAATTCCAGATTCAACAGTTCCCCGCGAATCACTCGCTGAATCTGGCCGGAAAGATTCCCCTCTGCTGGCGTGTACCGAGTCAGTTCCTCACGCACCGTGACAATCTTTTGACCTGTGCGCGCAATCCTTAGCCACAGGTGATAATCTTCTGCCCCAATCAATTTGCGATCTTCGTGAAAGCCTCCAACTGCATCGAAGACAGACTTCCTGACCAGAACTGTTGAAGTCCCGATGTAGTTGTGTTTCCAGAGTTCATCAAAATCGAGATCTTTTGAATTCTTGCCCCCGTCCCCAACGGTGTGGGTATGAATCAGTCCGACTTCGTCAGCCACGGACCGAAGTTGTCGCTCGATCTTTTCTGGCAACCAGGAGTCGTCAGCGTCCAAGAAAGCAATCCAGTCTCCGGAAGCCAATCGAACTCCGTGATTGCGGGCGGCAGCGGGCCCCGCGTTCACTTGCTGCACACACCGAACCGAGGGAATGGAATTCCGAATGACAGCCAGTGTCTGATCTTTCGAACCATCGTCCACGACGATGATCTCGTGCACTGGCACGGTCTGTGCCAGAACGCTTTCGATTGTGGTCAGTATCGTCTTCTCTGCATTGTAAGCAGGAATGACGACACTCACGCGTTGTTGACTGGACATGATGCTGACTTTCCGTATGAATCGCTGCCCCACTCAGGCTGAGACATACTTCACTGACTGATAAATTGATTCGATCCGTGTGCTCAAATTGTTTCCGGCATTGCGCGAACGCAGTCGGACGACTCCCCGCTCACCCCCACCGTGCAAACATCCGAACGAATAAAAACGCTGCCATCACTGCACACGCGCTGCACGCGATCCAAGGTTTGATCGTACGCGGCGTCAGTCGCAAAAGTGGCCGTGGGTTACTTCGATAAAAACCGACCAAATTGATAAATGCAGCTGCAATTCCGCAGATCATGTACGTCGATGGAACGTAACACCTCGACAGTGAACACATTCCCATACACCACTCTGCAAGGATCGCTGCGATATACGGAAACATCCGTCTGAGTTCCGGATCTTCAATCTGAAAATTTGTTTTTTTCATCAGGAAGAAAGTGAAGGCTGGCAGGAAGAAGCATCCAAAGAACAGCGTTCCACCAAAAAATCCGAGTTCGACATAGGCGTGGACAAACGAATTATGGGCCGCGTGACCTGCAACTTCGTGATAGGTCCCTTCTCCAATGCCAAACAGAAAACGCGAATTTTTAATGGAGGCAAGACCGTCAGCCCAAAGTTGCACACGCTGCTGCCCGGTTCCTTCTGAGATGTCGATTTTTCCCATACGCCCCATCATCACCGGAAGCGTCATCGCGCAGAGGACTCCAATCGAGATAGCCACCTTGGAACCGTACTTGCAGCACAGCCAAGCCATCCCCCCAAGTCCAAAGGCCAGAATTCCTCCGCGCGAGTAAGTGTAGACCATCGCGATCGCCATGATCACCAGCGGGATAACCCACAGAACCCGGATCCCCGAGATCGATTTGTCCGTAAGGAAATAGAACGAGATAAAGCAGGTCGCAACAATCAACAACGAGATGTCATTGGGATCTCGAAAGACACCAAGACCGCACAGCCTGAAGAACCAAATTTCTTCCCCATATATGTCCACGCCGTTGCGGTCTGGAATATGACGGAACAGGCGTTCTTCTTTCTGTAGAGTTCGTTCCTTCGCCAAAAGCTCGTAAAACTCTGGGGTTCCCAGCCATTCATCACGATAGCTGCGGTAGTCAACAACGCTGTAAGCGGTCATCAACGTGGCGCAAATCGCTGACGTCATCAGGAACGTGCGAAGTCGCTGTGGCGTCGTAATCACCGACACCAAAACGAGATAGTACAAAACAACCTTTAGCATCCCTGTGATACTGAGATCAACGCCGGTGAGATTCCCGGAGAAGAGGCGGCTGGTAAAAATCGCAACAACGATCCCGAGGACGCACAAATTCACTGGCTGCTGCGTCAGCGTTTTCCACCGCACCTGGTTGTGAAGATCGGAGAACGAGAAAACCAACGCTCCCACAATACATGGAAGATAAAGCTGTAAGTCGCCTAACGCTGGGAAGATTTCCTGCGGACGGACGAACAGCAAGGCGTTCGCGAGCAGAAAAAGGACGTAACCCACCACGTTGGCCACTTCGAATTGAAGGTAGACGGAACAGAATCCCAACGGAGACCGGCAAATCCTGCACAGTCCACCGCAATACTGGAACTATGTGACGTGAGTGGTTTGAGAGGCTGGAGATCGGATCGAGGTTGAAGAATTACACCACGCAAAAATGCAACACGCCGGAACAATTGATACATTCCAAGCGACCGATTCTGCTGAATTCGCCGTGAGTATCGGCAGATGCGATATTCTCAGGTTGCCCGATTCCCTAAGGTATCGGTAAATTATTTTGACAGGATCTTGAAACTCCACAGGTCGAGTTTCAGGTTCGAGTCCCAATTACGTCGTTTTTCGTCGTTCACCGACACCGTGGTTCCCCATTCCGACCGCGACAATCCACTTTAATTCAATAGAATCTCCCAGAAATCAGCTTTACTGATTCTTGTGTTCTTTGCCGTCCACAGAGTCTTCAACCGTGCTGAACTGTGAAAATAAGTGAGCGAGATGACAGGTTCTGAAAAGAAGCCCAAACGTACATCACAAGGCGCACTGATCCTTTACCACGGAATGAAACTTTCCACGATGGTAAAGCTCTTTCAGCTGAAACCCTCGCTGAGATGGTCAAGGTGGCGTCAGATTGGATTGATGATTCCCTTCGGGATCTACAATTCCATCATGGCCCTGGTCGAATTGCTCCTCTTTCGCAACAAGATCAACAAAACGGAAATCGATCCGAACCCGATCTTCGTTCTTGGTTACTGGCGATCAGGGACAACAATGTTGCACAACCTGATGGCGCTCGACCCACGGTACGCCTTCCCAAATCTCTACGAGACGATTTTCCCTTGGCATTTCCTGAGCTCGGAGACAATTAATTCCGGCCTGACCGGATGGATGGTTCCGAAATCTCGGCCCATGGATAACATGGAAGCGCACTGGAAAGTGCCCCAGGAAGACGAGTTTGCCATTTGTACGATGTGTCTGGTCTCTCCATACACTCTGCCGCTACGTCCGTTCGATCTAGAGGAGTGGACACGATCGTTCCGAATTGAAGAACTCCCCGAACAAGACCGTAAGCTCTGGTTCGACACAGTCAAACTTTTCATGAAGAAGCTGACAGTTCGATACAAGAAGCCGTTGGTGATGAAGTCACCAACGCATACTTACCGGATCAAAGCGATTCTCGAAATGTTCCCGAACGCCAAGTTCGTGTACATCCACCGGAATCCGTTCGATGTCTTCAACTCCACACTGCACCTGCGAAACACCTTGATCGGCGAAAACACGCTCGGCAGCGCGTATCACCCCAATGCCGAAGAAAATGTTATCGACACATTTCTGGAAGCCTACACGCGTTACGAACGAGATCGGCACTTGATTCCAGAGGGAAATCTCGTTGAAGTCAAATACGAAGAACTTTCTTCAGACCCGCTGACACACCTGGAAAAGATCTATAACGGACTGAACCTCGGCGGGTTCGACGAAGTTCGACGCCGCCTGGAACCGCAGCTCGCCGACCATCAGAAATATCAGAAAAATCACTTTCAGCCTGACCGACACTGGCAGCTGGAAGTTTACCGCAGATGTAAAGAAGTTTATGATCGATTTGGTTACCCAGCTCCACCAAGTTCCGATTCGGACACAGCAGCTGCATAACTGATCTTTCCGATTGCACTATCGACGAGATGGTTTAGGAAGGTCGAACCCCATCTCTGTCGCAATTTGAAACTGGGCCGCGATTCCTTTCTTTTTACATCTCATTCGCGTCAACAAGGCGTCCAATGGCTCAGTGTCTGGTAACTGGCGGTGCGGGATTTATTGGAAGTCATCTCACAGAGAGACTGCTGGAGAACGGACATCAGGTTCGGGTCGTCGATGATTTTTCCACTGGCCGGCCAATCAACCTCCAACGGGTTGAACACCATCCGAACCTGACGTTGATCAGGGGCTCGATCACTGACCACCGACTGCTCACCGACGCAGTCAAGGGTGTCGAGTTCGTCTATCACCTTGCAGCCGCAGTCGGGGTGAAGCTGGTCGCTGAAGATCCTGTTCGGACGATCGAAACAAATATCTACCCGACCGAGACTCTCCTCAGGCAAGCTTCAATCAGCGGGTGCCGCTTTTTCCTGGCCTCTACGAGTGAGGTTTATGGAAAGAATTCCAAGGAACGCTGGTCAGAAGAAGATGACCTGCACTTCGGGCCGACGTCGCGACCTCGCTGGGCCTACGGCTGCTCTAAAGCCATCGATGAGTTCTTGTCACTCGCCTATCACGGGAAATTCAACCTGCCCGTTGTCATCGGACGATTTTTCAACGTCGTTGGCCCGCGACAGGTCGGCAATTACGGGATGGTAATCCCGCGATTCGTTGAACAAGCGCTTAATGGCGGACCAGTCGTCGTGTACGACGACGGAAAGCAGGTCCGCTGTTTTGCACACGTGAAAGAAGTTGTCGAGTGCATCATTCGGCTGACAGAGTCTGACGCTGCTGTCGGAAAAATCTTCAACATCGGAAGCGACGAAGATGTCTCCGTCCTGCAACTCGCTCAGGAGATCATCAAGCGAGTGGATCCGAACGTTCCGATTCAATTCCTCGACTACCAGCGAGCTTACGGGAACGATTTCGAAGACGTGCGCCGCCGCGTTCCAGATGTTCGCCGCCTCGAATCCACAATTGGCATAAAGCCGACGCTCCCATTAGGCTCAATTCTGGATGACGTGATCGAGTGGAAGCGTTCTCAGACTAAGTAACCTCCACGACGCCCACACAGCTTGAGTTTGATAACACCAGCGTGCAGCGTCATCGGTTCTGCTCCGTTATCTCGCAAGTTCGGTGTCTCCACGTGCTGCCGCTAGTCATTAGACCGGTCGTACCTAAGCTCTGAAGCCGCTCCCTGATCGTCACCCTTCATGCTTTCGCGACAGCAGCCGAGGCCAATGACTTGCTGCCATTCAGCGACAGGCCGGGGGGTAGTCGCTGAGTTAATTCGCTTAACAACGCAGTCGGCCCATTTAGACGCGACTGCACAGGACGAAATCCTACCGAGGGCCACTTCTGTTTGAGAATTCAATTCATTGTGGTTGAACTTCCATCGCTCCTCTCGAAGCGGATGAAATTTAACCGAACCCCGCTCTGATGCGATCGGTACTACCTTGAACGACTTCGGCAGATTTCGCCGAGCCCAGAGAACGAGTAGTAATTGACGAAACTGCCTGACCGGGGAAACACTTAGGACATTGCCGCAATCTGAATCAGAGCCAGTTTCATCACTGCTTAACAATGCACCGACGTCACATAGAAAGCCATCTTGACCAAAATCCATCGGTGTCGTAACTTCCCCCGCATCGGAGGCAAGGTGAGCAGCCTTCGACACCAAATGAGCTCATCGCCCCCGGAAATAGCTCGAAGTCCTCCGCCCCCCTAGGACTCGCTGTTTCCGGGTTTTTTTATTTCTACAGCCGTTTTTTGCGGTGAAACTGGTTAACTGCACATCCTGCGCAACGCCGGCGCAACATTGAATTAAAAAATTGCCCCCCAACAGTTTCCCACCAGGGGGCGAATGTCGATTCAGATTCTTCTCTGTCGGCGAATTGTTGTCATGACTCCCTTAGGAATATTCTTGCGGACGAACTCAGTAAAACGATTACGAGCTTTGCTCATAGACAAACTCTCCATTTTTGACTCTGGCAATGTTGCGAGGTGGAGATAAAAGCTCTCCCCTCAGAATTCGAAAAGGCTTTGGAACCTCAACATCAATTCCAAGGCCTTACTCACATCTCCCTAGCAGGGGGACGTGAGTGATGACGATGTCGTCGCTGCTCAAAGTTCGTTCACCGGGATTGCGGTTCAGGATTCCCAAGAATTACCTGCTTCCCGCTGAATGCTTCGACGAAGGCCAGCAGATTGGCTATGACCTTTTCCTGACTTTCGGAAGGCGGCAGGCTTTTTGCCGGTTCGCTTAAGCACTGCTCTTTCGAACTCTTGCGAGGGCATTAGGCCATTCGCTTTACACGGTCCCCAGTATTTTAGGACGCGTCTAGAGCCTGTTATGAACTCTGGACGACGATCGGCGTGTATTTGAGCAGCAGTGCGACCATGGCCACCCAGTGCCATCCGGCCAAGACTTCTGCCAGTCGTTCGTAGTCACGTGCCAGCCTCCGTGATCGTCCTAGCCAGGCAAAGGTCCGCTCCACGACCCACCGACGTGGCAATAATACGAATCCTTTCTTGGCATAAGGGAGTTTCACGACGCGCAGTTCCACTCCCTGCTCAGCGGCAGCCTCTTCCGCGTTCTCGCCAGTATAACCTTGGTCCACATAGGCGACTTCAATGGCCTGATCAGTCGCCTCCTGCACAGCGACACATAAGTCGGAAACCTGGGCTCGCTCCTGTTCATTGGCTGGGGTCACTTTCAAGGCGAGAAGGTGCCCGAGCGTGTCAATGGCCACGTGAACCTTCGAGCCCTTCCGCCGTTTGCCGCCATCGTAACCGGCTCTGGCACCACTCTCGGGAGTGGATTGGATGACTCGCGCATCTAAGATCGTTGCTGAGGGGGGCTCATCGCGTCCCTGAGCCACGCGAGCCACTTCCCGCAGGTCATGAGCGATGTGCTCAAACACGCCAGCCTCCAGCCAACGGCGAGCCTGCTGATAGACCACGGGCCAAGGCGGGAACTCATGGGGCATGAACCGCCACTGCGCCCCGGTGCGTACCAGCCACCGCATGGCATTGAACACGGCTCGAAGGGAGTGAACCCGCTGCGGCGAGTCCTCTTTCACCAGCGCCAAATAGGGGGCTAAAAAGGCCCATTCGTCGTCCGTGACGTCACTGGGGTAAGGCATCCGGGGCTTGCTCATCCACGGAAACTACTTCAAAACCAACACTTAAGTCCATAACAGACTCTAGATCGAGTCATACGGCACCTCCCTTCCCGGTCAGTCGATCCGCTTCATGGGTGATCTTCCCAGTCACCAGAAGTTCAAGAAGATGCTTGCGGGGAATGCCGATTTGGATATCCCAGCGAGGATCATTCGGGGAAATGAGCTGTGGAGTTCGTTTTCGTGTTGACGATGACGTTCTGTTCATCCAGAATTCCTTCGTGGTCAGGCTTGCCGAAGCCGTGAGAAAGTTACGGCAAGCGTGATGGATGTTTGAGCCGGTTGCACCATGCGACCGGCTTTCTTCATTCACTCTCTTGGGAGTGAATCACTGAGCAGACGCTGTAGCGGACTCTCTGGAATGCATCGAGCCCATCAGCCGCATCACTTCGCCTTGCTGAACCATCAGGTGTTGGCACCATTCATTCAGCGTCTTGTCCCGCTTAGAGTCGACACAGTTCCGGCAGGCCAGGACGACATTGAATTCCGTTGTCGCTCCTCCCCTGCTGGGAGCCTGAAGGTGACTGAGCATCGTGGCTGCATTGTTCAACTCCCGGCCACAATAGCTGCAGGGAACTTTGCCCTCGTGCGACTCTTTGGCTTTCTGCCGGAGCCGCGTCCGGAGAGTGCTCCTCATCCTCTGCAACTCGACTTCATGCGGAGTGAGTTCATCAATTCGAATCATGCAAGATCCTTTCAAAAGAAAAACGCCCGCTTCCGACCGGGACGAGCGGCTAGAAACAGGCGTAAATGTCCGAGCGATGCCCGGTGGAGTTGATTTTAATTCACTATCGGTTCTCATCCAACCGCCAGCTAATCAATTTCTATTTGATTTCTTTTTGCTTGTCAATTGAAATCGTTTCGACATATGCAAACGTGGGTCTTTTGCACTTAAAGCCCTCTATCTGTAAAAGAGGATCATGGCCAAAAAGAAATCATCAACGCCTCTCCCAGAAAAAGCTGGCATCACCTTAAAGATGTCGAGCGACGAGAGGGAATACCTGAAAAAGGCCGCAAAGGCGTCTGGATTCACTACAACAGCTTCGTGGATCATGGTGACGCTAAGAAATCAGGCAAAGGACATTCTCGGAACTCCTTCTCCTGCATTGAGCGAGTCTCAAGACGGCGATTGAGGGAAATTGAATCCGGCCCATAGACGAGACGCCCACCTACAGAGTCCGATCCTACGAGTGACGAACTAACTGTGTGGGACTCCACCCCGATTGAACACCGCAACATCGGTCGCCATCGATTGGTTGCGGAGATTGAAAGCATCAATCACGATCTGTTGAAATCAGCAATGTTCTGAAATCTTGTGGCGGAGAGTCAAAAGCGGGGGACAGTTGGAATGAATGGCGACAATTCTGACCAAGACCAACACCGTTTCAGCGTTAAATTTCGGTGTCAATGCAACGCTTTACTTCAGTCGCCAATCAGAATGATCGGCAATCGAGCTCGCTGCCCAAACTGCTCTGTTGAAACTGAAGTTCCGAAACCTTCGATTAAAGTGGTGCGTGCGTTTGTCGAGCAACTCCCCAACCCGATTCCAAACGCAAAACAGTTCGAATACCAAGAGATGGTCCTGCGAGTTGCCAAACTAACGGACCACAACGTGCAACTACTGGACGCCATCGGCTTCCCCGAACTCGTCCCCCCGTGCATTCGCAACGCGAAGCGAACTCTACGAAAGATTGCAGACCTCGGAGAACTTGCCGAACCAGCTTTAGATGAACAATATCTTCCCGAACTTATTTCCCGAGCTGCCGGTCATGACTTTGGAGGAGCAGGAGGCAGTGGACAAAGGCAAACGCGGTTTTGGAGGTGGGTCGATTCGCAGGAGGAGGATTCCACTTCCTACTCGGCCGGCTCCATTAGAAAACTGGCTCTCAATGCAATCCAAGCGATAGAAGATTTGCGAAAATAAGCTGCCATCGCTCACATGAAATCGAAAAACAACCTCAACCTCAATTACGTTAATTAACTTCTTTCGTATCATTTCTGCCAATTCTATCGCAGAGCATCGCACACCTTCCATTGCGAAAGTTACGAGACAACCTGAAACGAAGAGCTTTGCCCCTAGAGTCTGTTATGGACTTAAGTGTTGGTTTTGAAGTAGTTTCCGTGGATGAGCAAGCCCCGGATGCCTTACCCCAGTGACGTCACGGACGACGAATGGGCCTTTTTAGCCCCCTATTTGGCGCTGGTGAAAGAGGACTCGCCGCAGCGGGTTCACTCCCTTCGAGCCGTGTTCAATGCCATGCGGTGGCTGGTACGCACCGGGGCGCAGTGGCGGTTCATGCCCCATGAGTTCCCGCCTTGGCCCGTGGTCTATCAGCAGGCTCGCCGTTGGCTGGAGGCTGGCGTGTTTGAGCACATCGCTCATGACCTGCGGGAAGTGGCTCGCGTGGCTCAGGGACGCGATGAGCCCCCCTCAGCAACGATCTTAGATGCGCGAGTCATCCAATCCACTCCCGAGAGTGGTGCCAGAGCCGGTTACGATGGCGGCAAACGGCGGAAGGGCTCGAAGGTTCACGTGGCCATTGACACGCTCGGGCACCTTCTCGCCTTGAAAGTGACCCCAGCCAATGAACAGGAGCGAGCCCAGGTTTCCGACTTATGTGTCGCTGTGCAGGAGGCGACTGATCAGGCCATTGAAGTCGCCTATGTGGACCAAGGTTATACTGGCGAGAACGCGGAAGAGGCTGCCGCTGAGCAGGGAGTGGAACTGCGCGTCGTGAAACTCCCTTATGCCAAGAAAGGATTCGTATTATTGCCACGTCGGTGGGTCGTGGAGCGGACCTTTGCCTGGCTAGGACGATCACGGAGGCTGGCACGTGACTACGAACGACTGGCAGAAGTCTTGGCCGGATGGCACTGGGTGGCCATGGTCGCACTGCTGCTCAAATACACGCCGATCGTCGTCCAGAGTTCATAACAGGCTCTAGTGGATGGTATCACCTAATTGTACTGAACCCTCATCCAGCTGAAGGGAAGCCTTCCGTGACGATTAAGCCGTACTCGATGAGCGACGTAGAAATCGCCAATCGCGAGTACATGATTTTGGAGAAAGAAATTAAAGAAGACAGAAATGACCCACGGCAAGCTGTCTTGGTATCCGCTGGGTCGATTAAAGACTTAAAAAAGGCGTATCCAAACTTCTTTCTTGATGTGGACAGTTTTCTCGACAGGGTGAAGAAAATAATCAATGAGTAACTTCTCCACTCACCCTGAGTTGTTCAACGAACCGAAAATGTCCTGTATTCCTTAAATTGAATTCATGTGAGGGCGTGGATCGTCTCCCGGTACAAAGATGTAGACGTCTTCGCTTTTGTGGCCTTGGAAGCACCTGTCTGCATTGAGGCGACATCGAAACGGCAGTTGTTGTGTAACATTCGTGAAAATAACCCGATTGTTTACCTGGACCTGGTCGCCTCTGCTGACATGCCTTGATCGTTCAACGAACCAGCTGAATTCGTAAATCGCCCCGCTGGTGTCAGTGGCTAGGAACTTACCCGAAGAAGTTACTTCATTCATGCTTTGGCCCGCATTTCGTTTGGTTAGAGTTTCGACTACTTCTCGTTCGGAATCACCACAATTTCAGTGAGTGTAACGGAGTCAACTTTCTCAGCAGCTTGGAGGATAGCACGTGATCTTTTTCGCCCAATCGCGATCAGCCACTGCTGGACTGTCGAGAAGCCTTCCAGATAAGCAGCACGCTCGAACGCGGCTGAATCTTCCTCAGGGCAGCGTACGCCGTAGAGGACTCCTGGTTGCTGGTATTCAGTTGATTTTGCTTTCTTTGCCATAGTTCAAATTATGGTCGACGAAAGGCAACTCCGGCAATCGACAGTCTTCGGCAATTTCTTGAAGATAATTTTAGATAACTGCAGTTGACTTTCGTTTCGTGCTCAACGTCTGGCGGGATGTGAGCCGATAAAACAGAACTCTCCGGGATCACCCGGTTTCAAAGCCTGCAACGGACTCCGCCAAGTCTGTTGCAGGCTTTCTCTTTTGAAAGGATGCAGGCTCATGGAAACGGAAGAGACAGAACTCAGCCCCGAAGACTTGGCAGCCAAGCAACAGGCGGCAGAGACTCGCGACGCTGTCATCTCTAAAAACCGCTGGGACTACAACGGCGAATCCTGTTGTGAATTCTGCGGGCTGGTGATGCCACAAAACGAAGTGACCTTGTGTCGTCGTCTGCCCCGGTCGAGGGGAGGAGCCTACACAGAGGAGAATCTGATCGTCTGCTGTAACCGGTGCAGCACACAGCGACGAAATTACGTTCCACACGAATGGATCTTGGATGTTGAAGCAATGCAGGCGGAATGGTCCTGGGAACTCGCCAAGAAGAAACGCAACATCATTCGGCTACGGCAGGAAATTCAACTCCTGGAGGAGAAGCTCCCGAGGCTGGCCAACATCATCAAGAACATCCGGCACAACCCCGCATTGCAGTTAGAAGCACCAAAAGAAAAAACCGCAGCTTGAAGGCTACGGTTTCGAACTCTCACCAGCTTTGCCGCAAGTTTTCGACAACATCGGCAAAGCCAGCTTGAAAGAAGAATACCATGTTGCAGTCAGTTGAACAGCCCACAGTTCCTGAAAATTTAAACACTCCTCTGACGATCGACCAGATGCAGACCGTGCTGGACGATTACACGAACGGATGGTTGAAGCTCGCCAAGAGGCCTCAGGATGAAGACTTGGAACTTCAAGTAGCCCTTGCGTGGAAGCTTTCGCCAGACAGTAGAATAGAACAAGGCTATCAGCTGTCCGATAAGCTTCACCATATCGGGGCGATGATTACAGCGGCAGCCAAAAAGATTGATGAACTCAATGGTTTCTCTGGTGAGAATGATTTGTGCATCATCCGGCCCGCAGGCTATAGCGTCAGTGTCAACGACAATGATTTCGTGGAACTGGTGGTGATGAACGCCAACGACGAAGAGGACGCATTGAGGCAGGCTGAAATCGCTCTGTTGGACTTTGCTGGAGGGGAGCGAATGCGAAGAGCAATTCCAGCAGTTCCCGAAACTCCAGTGACGTTGCAGGCCATCGAAAAGGCCGAACACAGGTTCAGGCTGGCTGGCGATGAGTTCAGTAACATCGACATCTGCATCTGGAATCACGCCTCAGAGGCTTCAGCATTGTCAGAGGCCCAAGCCTTCATTGAGTGGGTGCAGGCTGCAGGGGCGGCCCATCAGCATGCTGAACCTGAACGAAAGATTGCATAGGTGGTCTCGTTTCCTGCAATCTCTGGCTGAATTGCGGGCTTTCACTGGGGCTGGACTGGTCGCAGTCGGTTCGGCCCCATCTCTCTCTCTCTCGAAAAGGTTTTAGAGGTTCAATAGATGGCATCGCTGACAAAGCATCATGGTGGTTGGCTGATTCAATACACCAGCAATCGAAAACGGATATCGTTTTACCCCGGAAAAATGCCCAAACGTGACGCTCAGAACTTTGTTCGACACCTAGAGAATTTACTGTCGTCAAAGCGGCAGCGTACCGGAGTCGCCGAAGAAACAGCGGCATGGGTGAACGCTCAAGATTCATCAACCAGAGAGAAGCTATTCCATCACGGCTTGATTGAACAACCAGTGGAAATGGACGCTGGCACAAAGCTGGGCGAATTCATTGAGAGATTCATCAACACCCGGTCAGACATCAAGGAATCGACCAGAACAGTCTGGAAACGCTGCCATAAGCATCTTGTGAGATTCTTTGGGGCTGATCGGCTCATTGCGACGATTGACACAGGCGAGGCCAAAGATTTCCGCCAGCACCTGTTAAGCCGGGACATGGTAGAGAATACGGTCCGAAAGATGTGTAGCGTAGCGTCACAGTTTTTCAGCGACGCTGCTGATCGTGGCATAGTCGTCACCAACCCTTTTCACAACAAAGCGATTCCAAGAACAACCCGAGAGAATCGCAGCCGAGATTTTTTCATCACGCGGGAAATGGCCTACAGGGTTCTAGAGGCGTGCCCCAATGCAGAATGGAGGCTACTCTTTGCATTAAGCCGATTCGGTGGCCTCCGGTGTCCATCAGAGCACCTTGCCATGAAATGGGCTGACGTCAGATGGGATCAGGAACGAATCATCGTCAGTTCTCCCAAGACAGAGCACCACGAAGGAAAATCCCAGCGAGTAATTCCACTGTTTCCCGAATTGCGGCCCTACCTGCTCGCCGCGTGGGAGGAAGCTGGCGAAAAGTCTGAGTTTGTGATCAGCCGCTACCGATCAGCAGAATCAAACCTGCGAACACAGTTGATTCGGATCATCAATTCTGCAGGCCTGGCATCGTGGCCCAAAACGTTCCACAACCTGCGGGCAAGCCGGGAAACTGAACTGGCAGAGTCGTTTCCAATGCACGTAGTTTGTGCCTGGATCGGAAACAATCCTGTCATCGCCTCCAAGCACTATTTGCAGGTGACGGATGACCACTTCAGCAGGGCTGTGGATGCAATGCAGATTGGTGCAGAAACGGATGAAACAAAAGAGAAACGGAACCAAGAGGGATTGCAGGAAACCAGTGATTTTCCTGCCTATTCCTCTCAGTTCCGTTTCAAGCCCCGTCCGGGGATGGTCACGACAGGACTCGAACCTGCGACATTCTGTGTGTAAGACAGATGCTCTAACCAACTGAGCTACGCGACCGTCGACAAATCTAGCGGGTTTCGTAGCTGGTCGCAAGTTAGAAGCCCATTCCGCTTTCGATCTGAACGAGGGGGGAGCAGTTTTTACTTTCAGTCTGGTTATTACGTTGGAAGTTGCGGCAAAACTGCGATCGGAAGTCATCCCAAAATAGGGAGATTCTGTCTTTCAAACACTCGTAAATCCGTTGAAAACGCTTTCATCAGGCGAACGTGGACCAGATAAAACCAATTTTATACGAATATGGCATTCGACAATCACTGACCTCATTCACCTCGGACTTTCGCCTGCCATTTTTCATCAAAGAAATCGGCGTCCACAACTTTGCCGGGGGACGCTGGAGAGGGAGGGACACTCAAATCGATCACAGCCCAGTCCGGGAGTTTCGGAGTTTGCATCGAGTTACTCAGGTAGTCAGCTTCTCGGAATGTCACGCCGCTATTCAAGACCAGATAGCGGTTCGGGTTGTGTGGATTTGGGTAGATACAGAT
The DNA here is from genome assembly GCF_051466335.1 of Planctomicrobium mucosum. Taxonomy (NCBI): domain Bacteria; kingdom Pseudomonadati; phylum Planctomycetota; class Planctomycetia; order Planctomycetales; family Planctomycetaceae; genus Planctomicrobium; species Planctomicrobium mucosum. Next base: position 3,729,556 of record NZ_CP195793.1, read on the forward strand.
CAATGCATGATTCACCCCAGGGAACTTCAAATGATCCCCGACTGCGATTTGATCGGCTCCCCATGCAATTGGAAGCATTGAACTGACTCTGGCCAGATACTGATTACTTTGCGGGCACCCCCAGAGGATGAGATGCGAGTTCTCGATATCTTCTGCGGTCACCTCAATATCTTTCTTGAAGCGAACTCGCCCACGGAATTGTCGCCCCCACTCCCGCGCCGCGCGCTCCTGCTCGCTGGTTACCCAGTCTTTAACTGCAGCATCCTGAAACTCACCGCTTGGAAGAACAAACAAAAACGAGTCCATGAAGGCGTCGTCGATCGGGCCTTGCAAGTCGTGCTTCTTCTCCAGTACCGGAGTGGATTTTGTCTCCGGTGAGTGAGGGCTCCACGTCCCGCTTTTCAGTTGGAACGATGCTCGTAAGTTGCCAAATTCATCTGCCTTGATCGCAATGAGGTTCTGCCCATCGATCGCGACATTCACCAGTTCTCCCGCTTTGAAGAAGGAATGATCACCTACGAAGTCGAGGCTGAATCGAGTCACATTCTCAGATTTAATTTCAATCGATTGAGGATGTCCTGTATCGCCGACAACGTTTCCTTCGACGGATGCAAACTTCCAATGTTCACCAAGGCGATCAACTGTCAGCCAGGCACAGTGGTTGTACTTCAGAGTATAAGTGCTGAATCGAACTGTTCGCCGTTTCTTGGGGCGCCCCTCAACAGCCCATGCATCCAACTGGCTGGCGATTTCCACCTTGGAATCGGGATGCAATTTGTGTGCGGTCTCCGGCCCGATGAGATACGGAAAAGTCACTCCAAATTTCTCGGCCGCAGCGACCATGACGTCCGCAGCTTGCTTTTGCTTGTCTAACTCGCCGCTGTAGGCGATGACTGGAACATTTGAGAGATTCATCGCCAAGACGTCTGCGTCATAAAGCGTCCAGAGTTTTCGCTGGTATTCGGGAATCGCGAGATCTGGCTGCTTGTCGAGCCCACGGTAATAGTAGGTTTCGGAAAACCCTGCCCCCGGATTCGACGCGAACCACTTGCCGGGATAATGAACAGTAAATCCCCAGCAAGCCGCTCCGCCCATCGAGAAGCCGCGAACCGAAATGCGATCGGAATCGATGTTGTAATCCTGTTGCAGATGCTCCAACGCTTCAAAAACGTCAACCTCTCCAGCAAACCGATTCGCGTTGCAATACCGCCCGAAAGGGTGCAGAACGAGCCCGTTTTTCAGCTGATACTCACCAGCATTGCGTGTTCGATCCGCAAGAAATTGAAGTTCGAGCCCCTTCTCACTTCGACCGCGAAACCAGATATCACAACGCTTGCGTGTCGCTGGGTCGTCGAAAAAACTCTCCCCGATGACCAATCCATAGGGCTGAATCGAGCCATCGATTCGTGACCGATACCCTCGGACAATTAAACCCGGGGTTTCCGTCCATGAGTGAGTCCCTTTTAACAGTTCATCGGCTCGCTGAATCCCCATTTGCAGGAGCTCAATCCCATTCAGCGCATCCTTTTCGTCGTAGAAAGAGTCGCCCCAAAGTGCCATCGTCACCGCTTCTGAAAATATCAGAACATCTGGTAAATAACGCTGAGACTCTGGCATTGACTGCAGGCGTTCAATTCGGGATCGAAGGAGATCAAGCTGCTCCCGCAGTTCTTCTTCGACCTCTTTTGAAACCTCAATTCCAAGCGGTGGAATCGGGCGAACCGCAGGAGATTCCGGAGCGACTTGTGCGAACACGACACCTTGCATCAAGAGCAAGGCTACGATTCCCCAGCTGTGTCCTTTGGCTCTCATACTCGAATCACGTCCTCTCCGAATCGAACTTCGCTAGCGGCTCCATGCATGTCAGTGAATCATGAACGTTCCCCCTTGGTTGTGGCAACACACATTTCCAGAAAGCATGAGCGACATCATAAAAATACGGAAAGCCTTCTGTTTCATGATTCAGGAGGGCTATGGTTGTTGAGATGGACGTTGGAAAATATGCTGGTCGCTGAGCATACTACCGATTTCGATTATTTCGCTCACTGCCGAACAAACTCACTGAGTGAGGAAACAGAATGCCAGAGTCATCATCCCCACAGGACAAACCACAAATCGAATTGTCTTCCGATGAGGACTGGAAGAACCGCGTCAAAGCAGAAGATGAAAAGCAGGATCGTCAGTTTCAGGAATCGGTCGAGAATGATGACAAGCCGATCGATCCCAGCATGCTGCCTGATGCTTCGATGTTGACGCTGTTGCAGATGCTCTCCTCTCAAGCAATTGTGGCCTTGGGACTTCTTCCATCTTCGAATGGGAAAACGACCATTCAACTCCCGGTTGCGAAACATTTCATCGATCTTCTCACGGTTCTTGAGAAGAAGACGAAGGGAAACCTTGTTGGAGACGAGTCGAAGTTTCTCGACGGTACGCTGCACGAACTGCGAATGGCATACGTCGCAGTTTCCAAGAGTCAGCCCTCAACGTAGCTCTGTTGCGATGCGACAGGATCCAAACGCTGCGTCGATGGGCAATGAACATCGACGCAGTTTTTTGAAGGAGCAATGAAGTTGGCAGAAATCGCTCCTGATCACTGGAAACACTACACAAGCCAAACCAACTGGTTTCGGCTGCGATTTCCTCCACAGTGGATCCAGGAAGAACACTTCGGCGCTTTTGCTCTCAGACCTCCAGGATCGGATGCGATCATTGCGATCAATACGATCTGGGTCGATGCAGAAAATCGGGGACCAGTTCCGTCACTGCTCAACATTGCTAACCAGTTTCCTCAGACAAGAAACATCAAAAGTCTGGCCGCTGATCCACTCATCGACCACTCGATTGGAGTCATGCAAGGCGAAGCAGTGCTGACCCCTCCTCTCGGCTGGTGGGGAAAGCTCTGGAAAAAGGATGAATGGCGCACCTGGAAGATGTGGGGACTTCAACGTTCTCAGCTAATCGTTGTTGTGACGCTACTTCACCCCAAGGAAAGAGACCCCGAACTCGAAGCGATCACTCACGTCATGTTGCGTTGCCTCGAACTCCCCGAGCATCCAGCGGATCCTCCCGAAGTCTTCGCAACTAAAGCAGCCGATTTCACCCGGCGCAAATTCCCCTTGATCAAAGTGGAATTGCATCCAGACTTTAAATTGCTGATCGACACTTCCATTCTGAGTCTCACGAATTTCTACCGGGCTTATGTGCGTGAACCGGCGAAATTCGAACAAATTCTGCTTCCGGCGATTTCAACCGCCGTTCAAGTTCGTGATTGGGGAGAAACAGAACTCTCTCCACCGCTCGAACTTGTCAGGGATCGACTCATGCCGATGCTGTATCCCGAAGAGGCATGGAAGGGTTCTCACCACGCGATTGCAGGAGAGACATGGGTTGCCGGCTTAGTCGTACTTTATGTGGTCGATGAGGCGAATTCCTACTGGTTTGTTCGCAGGGATCTCATGGAGAAATGGGGGCTGTCTCAGGACGAAATCCATGAAATCGCTCTCGACAATCTCATGAGTTACTTCGAACGCGAGCCTGTCGATCTGGTGGTGAATCCCTCTCCCTCAGACGTACCCGCGATCCTGATTCCCAGCAAAGCAGACTCCTACAACGCAGCTAGGCTACTCTGCCACTCCTATCTCTCTCAGCTACGAATGGTTGCCGAAGGAGACCTGGCCGTTGGCATTCCCGGGAGAGATTTTTTCATGGCAGTATCTGCCAAATCTCCATCGATGATCGAGAGAATTCGTAGCCGCGTAAAAGATGATTTCAGACAGACAGATCACCCGCTGACGAATCGCATCCTCTTGGTGACGGCAGACGGAGTTTCGGAATTGGTTCAAGACGATGCCTACTGATGATTTTGCAGGAATACGCAGCAGTCTCACCTTAATGGGAACAGGCACCAGCATGGGAGTCCCCATGATTGCGTGCGATTGCCCGGTCTGTAATTCGCCAGACCCACGCGATCAGAGATTACGCACAGGCGTTTCAATCCGAAATGGCGATGAGGGGTTCCTCATCGACACCGGCCCCGAACTACGCCAGCAACTTGTCAGGGCAAGAATCAAAACATTGTCTGGAGTGCTATACACTCACGCACACGCCGACCACATCATGGGGTTGGATGACCTCAGAATCTTCTGCTTTCGACAGAAGAAACCGATGCCGCTGTACTGTGAAGAAATCGTACAGAAGGCGCTGCGAAACAGCTTTGGCTATGTATTTGAAGCTGGCAACGACTTGCACAATTTCAAGCCGAGCGTCGAATTTCGATCGATCACCGAAGCCCCCTTTGAACTTTGCGGGCTTAATGTGCAGCCAATTCGTCTGATTCACGGCAAACTTCCCATCTTCGGCTACCGGATCGAAGATGTCGCTTTTTGTACTGATGTCAGCGAAATCCCGGAGGGAAGCTGGAAGCATCTGGAGAATCTCCGCGTTCTGATTCTCGGTGCCATCAGGGATGAGCCACATCCAACACACTTCAATGTCGATCAGGCGCTGGAGGTGGTTGCCCGTTGTCGACCCCAGCAAACCTATCTCACTCACATTTCGCATTCGCTCCCGCACGAGGCAACGAATGCTCGCCTCCCCGACCATGTGCAACTCGCGTATGACGGGCTGACAATCGAACTCAGAGACTGATCTGACAAGAAGTTCCAAACCGGTGGACGCCAGCAAACAGGGTCAGATCGGAAGATTTCTCTGAGTTCGAATTGGTTCGATGATAGTGTCAACGAGGCCAGACCAACTCACAACAAACAACACAACACACTGACACAGTTACACTTACAAATACCATCCAAGCCCCTTTGGGTTTGCTGTTTGTCGACCAAATCCGCCTTCCAGCTTTAGCACGAAATCAGTGTATTTTCGCTGGAATCAGTCGCAAAACATGACTATGATCTGCGTTTCCGTTTTGCGGCGGTCGACTTCCGCACGGATGTCCGATTTCAGACTGAACAGAATATCTACAGATCCATGCCCAATACATCCAGCGCTAAAAAAGCTCTTCGTCAAAGCGACAAAAACCGTCTCTTGAACAGAACACAGCGTTCCGCTCTCCGTACGGTCATCAAGAAAGCTCGCGCTGCTGCTGCTGGAACAGATGAAGCGGTAGCTCAAGAAGCATTTCGCCTCGCAACCAAGAAACTGGACCAGGCCGCTGCCAAGAACCTGATTCATAAGAACGCTGCAGCTCGCACCAAATCTCGCTTGTCCAAGCTGATTTCAAAGAAGCCAGCCTAGTTCTGCGAGCGGCTCAAGATCTGGTTTAACGACCTGCTCTAAAGCCATATCAATTCGCAAATTAGAAATACCTCATGCGGTTCTCGATCTTCGAGACACCGCATGATCGCATTTATCGCTGCTTTTTCTGTATTGACTTCCCGGCAGAAAACATCGACCTTAGTGGAAACAACGATGTTCAATCAAACTGCCCACGTGCTGACTCTTCTCGCCTTCGCCTTTCACGTTATTGGCGGATGTTGCTCTCATCATTTGCATGCAGCAGATGCCGTAATAGTCGACGATCACCCGCAGCCCGAACAGCAGAAGCCGACGCGATGCTCCTGCTCCCATTCTTCATCGACAATTCTCGAAGAAGAGCGAACTCGGCAACCGCAAGCTTCACACGATCAGCGCAACGGAACTGCCCCGGACGATGAGAGTCATGGTGAAGAAGCCCCCTGCGAGGGGGGACATTGCCAGTTCATTGGCCAGCACTTTGCATCAGAGTTCCAGTGGCATCCGCTCGTGAAACCTGTTGATTGGCTGCACCTGCAGCAGGACCTCATCCAGGCGTCGGTCGACGTGGAATTGAGGACTCCTCCAATTCTTCAAACGCCCACAACGCCGCAGTTGCGTTGCTCTCTTCTCCAGCTTTGGCTCGTCTAGATCGCTCTCTGATCACCACTGACTTGAAGTCGAATTGTACGTCCCAACAGTGTGCGTACGCGCCCCGACGAGTCGACTCTCAATCGACAGTTTCTCTCTTACTGTCTTCTCCATCAACAGCACGTAAAGCGCAGCAGAACATGTCCACATCCACTCCGACTCGTCGATCGCGTGTTGCCGGTCTCGCACTTGCGGTCGTTGCTATCAGTCTGATCATCCCTGCAGCCATCACCAGTCAGCGCTGGCTTCCCGGAGTGATGCAGCGGCTAGGCATTGCAACCGAAAAAGGAAAGTCCGAGCCAGCAGAACATGATGACCATGATCACGGCCCGGACGACCCAAATTCACTCGAACTCTCTACGCAAGCACGAAAGAATCTTGGGCTGGATGCAACCACGGTTCAGGCAATTCAACCCAGCAACTTTCTTCGCACCATCGCAGTCCCAGCGGTGATTGTTCCTCGCCCCGGTAGGACGATCATCGAAGTCTCGACCCCTCTCACAGGCGTTGTTCAACACGTCCACGCCGTCACCGGTGAAGCGGTCGACACAAACTCGTTGCTGTTCGACATTCGGCTCACCCATGAGGATCTCGTACAAACGCAATCCGTATTCCTGCAAACACTTGGTGAACTTGACGTCGAGAAAAGAGAGATCAAACGACTCGAGTCGATTGCAGATTCCGGTGCAATCGCTGGAAAAACCCTGCTCGAACGCCATTACGCTCACGAAAAGCTGGCAGCGATGCTTGCCGCTCAGCGGGAAGCGCTGAAGTTGCATGGGCTTTCCAGTCGACAGATCGAGGAAATCGAAAAATCCCGCACGCTCCTCAGAGAACTCCACATCAACGCCCCTTCCGTGGATGAGCAAGCTGGAACCGAAGAGTTGCAACTCACGGCCGATATCCTTCAGCCAGTCAACGTGCAATCATCCGACAACTTCGGTGGCAATCAAGCTCCGGCGTTAACGATTGAACAGCTATTCGCCACCAAAGGTCAATCGGTTACTGCCGGCGATCGCCTGTGCACGTTGGCAAATTACGATCGCCTATTCATAGAAGGTCAGGCATTCGAACAGGACCTGGCAGCGATCAATCGCACTATCGCCAGCAACTGGCCCCTCACTGCCCTCTTTGACGATGGATCGCAGAAACGCGAAGTCGCAGACCTGAAATTAGCCTACGTTTCGAATTCGATCGACCCGAATTCGCGGTCGCTCTCGTTCTTCGTCGACCTTCCTAATGAGTTGATCAGCAACACGGTCAACGACAAAAATCAGCGATTTATCTCATGGAAATATCGAGTCGGACAACGATTGCAACTACTCGTCCCCGTTGAGGAATGGAAGAACGAATTCGTCCTCCCGGTAGATGCAGTTGTGCGGGAAGCAGCAGAATCATTCGTGTTTGTAAAAAATGGAGCAAAGTTCACCCGGACCTCTGTCCACGTGAAGTATCGAGACCAACGGTTTGTCGTTGTCGCAAATGATGGATCGATCCAGCCTCGACAACTCGTCGTGATGAAATCTGCACATCAACTTCAGATCGCGTTGAAGAACAAAGCCGGTGGAGGGGTCGATCCTCACGCTGGCCACAACCATTAGTCGTTCATCTCTCGACTTCTAATTAGTTGAACGTTCCTGAAACACTCTGACAGCAGATTCCAATGCTCAATGCCATTATTCGATTTTCTCTCAATCAACGACTGGTTGTGATTGCATTCGCCATCCTCGTCCTGGCTGCCGGCTACTGGCAGGCGACACACATGCCGATCGATGTGTTCCCCGATCTCAATCGCCCACGCGTAGTGATTATGACAGAAGCTCCGGGTCTTGCGCCGGAAGAGGTCGAATCACTCATCACATTTCCGCTGGAAACGGCCCTCAACGGCGCGAACGGCGTTGAGGTCGTCAGAAGCTCATCTGGTGTCGGAATCTCGGTCATCTACGCAGAATTCGGATGGAATACCGAAATCTACACAGCGAGACAGATCGTCACTGAACGCCTGCAAACTGTGCAGGACAGAATGCCCGCTGGCGTCCAACCACAGCTATCACCCGTCTCCTCGATCATGGGGCAAATCCTCATGCTGGCGATGTTCAGGGATTCTGGAGGCGATTCTTCAGACCTTGAACTAAGAACAATTGCAGACTGGGTCGTCCGCCAACGGATTCTCACGATTCCTGGAGTTTCGCAGGTCTACGTGATGGGCGGAGGAAGAAAGCAGTATCAGGTGCTGGTCGATCCAGCCGCGATGCTGCAATACGGAGTCACTCTCGATCAGGTCAAACAAGCAGTCGTCGCGAGTAACGAAAACGGCACCGGCGGCTATCTGGACCAGCAAGGTCCCAATGAACTTCTCGTTCGCTCTCTCGGGCGAATCCAGTCGCTCAATGACCTCAAGAACGTAGTGGTGACGATTCGAAATGGGCGCCCTGTCGCGCTCCAGCAAATTGCCGATGTCATTGAAGCCGCCCAGATTAAGAGGGGGGATAGCTCTGCATTTCTGAGAGACGATCAGGGAGAATTCTATGGTGGCCCTGCTGTCGTTCTCACCATCAACAAACAGCCGACTGCCGATACTCGACTCGTGACACAGGAAATCATGAAGGCGCTGGAAGACCTGAAGGTGTCATTGCCGCAGGGAGTTCACATTGAGCCGGTGTACTCGCAGGAATCGTTCATCGATCGCGCCATCGAAAACGTCGTTGAAGCATTGAGAGACGGCATCATTCTCGTCGTGATCATCCTGTTCCTCTTCCTGATGAACATCCAGACAACCTTCATCAGCCTGACTGCAATTCCGTTATCGCTGGCGATGACCGCTGTTGTTTTTCACTACTTCGGACTGTCCATCAACACCATGACATTGGGCGGTCTAGCGGTTGCAATCGGAGAACTGGTGGACGATGCAATTGTCGACGTTGAAAACATTTTCAGGCGTCTCAAAGAAAACCGTCAGCTCGAAAATCCGCGACCAGCAATCCGGGTCGTATTCGATGCTTCTGTTGAAGTCCGTAATTCGATCGTCTTCAGCACGATGATCGTCATTATGGTTTTCCTGCCCCTGTTTGCATTGGAAGGGATGGAAGGAAAACTCTTCGCGCCTCTCGGTCTGGCTTACATCGTCTCGATTCTGTGTTCGCTTCTGGTCTCATTAACCGTCACTCCTGTTCTTAGCTATTGGCTTCTGGGACGCTCAAAATCGACGCGAGAAGAGCACGATGGTCGATTACTTCGGGGACTGAAATGGATTGCAACGGGGATCATCAATTTCAGTTTGCAACACCCTTGGCTGAACCTTTCCGTAACTGCCATTGGAGTTGGAATTACCGGTTTTTTCTTGATGAATCTGGAACGCGATTTTCTCCCTCCGTTCAATGAGGGGACGGTTCAGCTCAACGTTGTCCTCCCCCCGGGAACGTCATTGGTCACCTCAATCGAGATCAATCAGATCGTCGAAAGGCGACTCTCCGAAGTCAAAGATTTGCAGCGATTTGCCCGCCGCACGGGAAGAGCTGAACTCGATGAACACGCAGAAGGTGTCAACATGACGGAATACCTTCTTGAACTTGATCCACATTCCACGCGAAGTCGCGAACAACAACTCGATGAAATTCGCGAGGCGATGGCGGACATTCCAGGCGTCGTCTCCGCAGTCGAGCAACCAATTGCCCACTTGATTTCGCATATGCTTTCGGGAGTCAAAGCACAAATCGGGATCAAACTCTACGGGGACGATCTCGACATTCTGCGACGTAAAATCCACGAGATGGAAGCGGCGATGAAGTCGGTTCCCGGCGTCAGAGATCTGCTCGTGGAACCACAGGTCATTATCCCTCAACTACGAGTGGAACTGGACCGGGACAAGCTACTTCTCTACGGCCTCACGCCTGCTGAGGTGAATCAATTCGTTGAAACAGCGATGAACGGGGTGGTTGTCTCCGAAGTACTCGAGGGGCAACGCACCTTCGACCTGCTGGTCCGAATGGACAGCGAATACAGAGAAAACATTGATGCTCTGCAACGTCTGACGATTGAATTGCAAGATGGAGGCCGAGTCCCCCTCTCTTCTGTTGCGAAGATCTATGAATCGGGTGGCCCGAATACCGTCAACCGGGAGAACGTCCGACGCCGGATCGTTCTGCAATGCAATGTCTCGGATCGTGGAGTAGTCGATGTCGTCGAAGACATCAAAAAGGCCATCGCCCCGGTCATTCAAACCCTCCCCGTGGGATACTTCGTTGAATACGGTGGACAGTTTGAAAGCCAGCAATCAGCTAGCCGTATGATCGGATTACTGTTCGCACTGACTCTCGTTGGTGTCTTCCTCGTGTTGTACACGATGTTCCGATCAGCAAACCTTTCCTTGCAAGTGATGGCTGCGCTACCAATGGCGTTTATCGGCTCCGTCGCTGCTCTCGTGATCACCGGGCAAACATTGACAATCGCTGCAATGGTGGGATTCATTTCACTGGCGGGAATCGCATCGAGAAACGGAATTCTCCTGATCAATCACTATTTGCACCTCGTCGAACATGAGGGAGAGCAGTTCACCAAACCGATGATCGTGCGTGCTGGTCTCGAGCGTCTCGCCCCGGTGCTGATGACTGCCCTGACTTCCGGGATTGGACTCATTCCGCTTGTCCTTTCAGCAGAAGAACCGGGGAAAGAGATCCTGTACCCTGTAGCAACGGTGATTCTCGGTGGCCTGATCAGTTCGACGCTTCTGGACTTCTTTGTTCACCCTGCTCTGTTTGAACTCTTCGGCCTGAAAGCAGCTGAGCGTGTCGTGAATGAAAACAAGCTGAACGCCGCTGACAGGCCCCCGTCTGTCGAACCAAAACACTGAGACCCGGATCACAAGTTATTGGGCGAGCGTTAGGTGTCCGATCAACGTGACCAAAGCTGTCTCACGAAAACACCTCACGCAACGCAGGAACTTCGCCGCTCGGATCCCCGGCAACCGAGCGGTTTTGTTGCCTTTCGCCCCACATCCATAGCACGCGGAGGCTATAATAAGGATTCAGACTGAAGTTGATGAAGTCTAATCTTGCTGATTGAAGGTCGAGTGCATGGTTCCGCTATCGATACTGGAATTGGGACGTGTCCGCGTCGGGAACGATCGCCGTCTGGCCCTTGATCAGGCTCGCGATCTCGCACAGGCTGCGGAGCAATGGGGATACCGACGTTTCTGGGTCGCCGAACACCATAATATCGGCTCGGTTTCCACAGCGGCCACATCGATCGTCATCGCATATGTCGCTGCTGCGACAAAAACCATTCGAGTGGGAGCGGGAGGAATTATGCTTCCCAACCATGCTCCTTACGTGATCGCAGAGCAATTCGGCACCTTGGCGACACTGTTTCCTGAGCGGATCGATCTCGGCTTAGGTCGTGCTCCTGGGACTGACCAGATGACGCTCCGCGCACTTCGTAGAACACCGATGGCATCAGACTCATTCCCTGAAGACGTTCTCGAGCTTCAGGCGTTTCTCGGACCAGTCCAGCCTGGCCAGCGAATCGAAGCAATTCCTGGATCCAACACGAACATTCCTCTTTGGATTCTGGGATCGAGTCTGTTCGGAGCGCAGCTGGCCGCGAAACTTGGCCTTCCTTATGGCTTCGCCTCGCACTTCGCCCCTCAGGCGCTCGATCAGGCAATGACAATCTATCGCGAGAACTTCCAGCCTTCTGACCAGCTTGCAACATCCTACGCGATGCCCGGGGTCAATATCATCGCGGCGGAAACCGATGAAGAAGCCAAGCATCTGGCAACCTCGCAGCAGATGTCATTTGCAGATCTGGTCAGCGGGCAAAGGTCTCTACTACGCCCGCCAATCGACGACATCGAAACCTATTGGTCAGAGCAAGCGAAATACCAGGCTGGACAAATGCTCGGATGCAGCATCATCGGAAGCCGTGACACTGTTCGACGCCAACTGGATCAATTCATCGATCGGACCGGTGCTGACGAAGTCATCATCGTGTCCGATATCTACGATGCTCAGAAGCGATTTCGCTCGTTCGAGATCATCGCAGAAATCGCAGGACAAACTTGACGCGGATCTTGGTCACCTCCGAAACGCCGCAAACTCGAACTATGCTTTGCGGATAAAATGCTCCGCATAGTTTCGGACCTGCCTCCCATTCAAGACATGAAACATTCGCAATTGCTGAACAGTTTCCTGACTGAAATGTGCGAGGGGAACATGCAACAACCTTTTGCCGAACTTCTTCGCGAGTCGTCTCCAGCCAAGTCCCGGTGGTGCCTGTGACAGCAGGGCGACGTGCTTCTCTTTTGAATGCAGGCAGCCGGCAGCGACCATCCGCTCTTCAATGGTATCTGCAAAATCGAGGCGAGGATCTTCCCAGATGTCCATAATTGGACGTGGCGGGAAGAGGAACATTGCTCCTCCATAGGTTGCCATGGCAATCCCTGGCCCGACCATTTCCTCACCGAGTTGCGTCGCAAAAAAAGCGAGTGTCGATTCATCTTGATGCTCGGCGAACCACGTAATTCTCCAGGGATAATCGCGAGGGTCTGCAGGAGAATCGAAAAGCATAATGACGCAATCGAGCTGCCCGCGGCTGGCTGGCAATTCTTTGACATACAGATTGCCGGTATGCCAGTTCCGGAGTGTCTCACGAACATCCAGACCATCCTTGAGACTCGTTGTAAATTTCTCAGTCTTCGCGAGGTCGTTCCCCAGCATGCTGAGTGCACGGTCTTTGACGTGGGTTCGAAATCGTTCGATCGCCACATCTTCGGGAGGCCAACTACAATGGCTATAAGGATTCCAACGCATTGCCCATTGTTGCTTGTCGATCTCCGGCGGCTTCCGGTTCAAAGAGCAGGTGCGCCATTCAACCGGCGTTCCGGGAAGACGGTTCTTCAACTCGATGACATTTCCATCGGGCAACTGCCCGCGGCCGGTCGACATCTGGAAGTCGCCCAACGGAAGCCATTCATCGAATGGATACTCTCTTGCCACCTCAGCGAGCGACAGTGCAAACTGATCCCCTGCCAATTGCTTGGCTGCCACAATCAATGTGTACAGATCCGGCGTCATCCTCTTTTCGACGAGGCAGAGATTGCGAACGTATCGTAAATACGTCGCGAGGAGATGAGGCGTAATTTTTCGGCCGCGATTCTTCAATTCCTTCCGATAGTGGTCACGAGCCACCAGTAGCATCTCTTTAACACCGTCGACCGAAAGATTTTCATCGCAATCCAGATTGAATCGTGACTGCTCATACAACCCGGTAATGAACGGCAGCTCTCCAAGCAGGAACATCAACGTCTTGGGGTCAACTCGATAGAGTTCTGTTTCGTAAACCTGTGGTTCGGACATCTCATCGAATGAGTTAGTCCGATAAGCATCCCGAATCCAGTGCCACTGCGCGATTGAGCAGATGAAAAGAATTGAGTCATGATTCTTTTCAAGCTCTCGCAATCGCTTCGCCATAAACTGAACTCTGTCGATCTGCTGTTCAGTCGACGGCGAAGAAGTCCGCACCATCACTGCAGCGGCAAACTTCTCGATGGGAACCTGCTTGATGGCGTAGGGATCAGGCATGACGTCGAATTGTTCTTCGAATGACTCCACTTCGACATCAATATAAGACCGAGAAATTCGTTCCTGCATCGCCAGTCGCAACGCTGCAATGACAGGCTGACAAGGATCGATTGGAACATAGCTGCTGATCGCGGGTGCCGGCTCACGTTCTTCCTGAGTCCATTCCGGATTGTGATCAGGAGCAGTTTCAGGCTGGACGGCGATTGTCACATTCGGAAGGTGCAGGATCCCCTCCTCGACCGAACGACGAAACGACTCCGGCAGAGGAACCGCCAGACAGTCGAATTTCTCAGCCAGCATGACCCGACGCACTTCAACAGCGAAGTCACCACTTCCATGCACGACAGGGAGGCAGCTAATGCGTGGACTGAAGCGAAGAATTTCGTGCATAATTTTCATTTCCTCAACGGAAATCTCTGACCGAAAGCGGACAGTCGAAAGGGGCCAACTGTCTCTGATTATTCTAAATGACACTGCCACCAAGGAGGAGAGTCAGGCATAGAGATTGTCCGATTACTGGCAATCGCCCGAGACACTCCGGGCGTTTCGCAGTTGTTCGGAAACATCCGGAAACTGCCGCGACAGATCATTCACTTCCCACTTGTCTTCCGGCTTACGAAACAGCATCACAGTCGGAAAAGGCACTTCTTGACTTACTTTCTGAGAAATCGTGAGCCATTCCGGAGTTCGTAGCGCCTCGACGCGATCGGATTCATATTGAATCTGTTTTCGAGGATGTTTCTCAAACCATTGAGCCGTCGACTCCGGCGTCTCGGACCCAACAATTTCGATCAATGCTGGGAGATCCTCCACAGCGATGAAATTGTCAATGCGATGCTGTTCCTGGTCCCCGACGCGATGAATCATGAGTGGAAGGTGAACGAGCGGTTCGGAGAGAACTTTGAGCCACTCTGGGCGATCGTCACAAAGACGCCGAACATCGCCGGAGGATGCCGTAACGACGATAACGTCCCCCTCTTCCAGAACATTCTCCAGCAACTCCAGCCAGACGCTGAATGCTGCATCGCATTGCCGGACTTGTGCTGAATGAGCGATCAGCGACTGTTGCCATGCGGGTCGACTCGCAAAGCTCTGAACGCTCACTGGTGCGATGGATGCAAGGAGTGCTTCCCCTTCACTTTCAAAATCACAGAAATCATCAGAGACAGAACTCGCAGCGATGTCCCACGCTCCTGCCGTGGCGTCGAGTTCCTCCGGAGTCGGTTCGCCAGCAGTAAAATGAATGAACACATCGGTTCCGGGCAGCTCATTCAAGAACTCGGAAAAATCACTCTCCTCTGGGACCTCTCCCGCACTGATGACGAGTTGGTGAGGAAAGTTGGCGACCTCTTCCGCATCAAGCTGATCACTTCGCACCAAACCCAATTCCGCAGCATCCTCGCGAAACTGCTTCAGCAAGAGTCCAGTCGCCGGGGACATGAAGAAGTTCTCAAAGACATACGAGTGACTTGCGAGAAAGTCAAACTCAGGCGTTTGAATATTCCATTCGCCATAACAGCCAAGTGAACATGCAGGAAGGTTCTCAAAACTCAGGACGATTACTCGCATTCTCGATTCTCAACATCAATGACGGTCAGGATTTCTCAACGTCCGAGTGTTCAACTTCAGTCTCCGCAGTGTCGCTGAGAACATCCGGATCAAGTTGACAATCCAATGCCAACCAATATGCGCGTGCGTGCCTGAAAAATAGCGTGGGGAACACGAGACAGAATGTGCCCATCCCCCACATCAGCGGAACGAGTGGCAATTCGAACCAGATCTTACAAACCACGAACACGATCGTCGTGATCCAAGCTGTCAGACCGTAGTTCACGTACATTGATCCCAGATAGTAGCCCGGTCCGCGATCAAAAAGGAAATTGCACTCTGAACAGCGAGTGTTCATGCGGAACAGTCCAGAGAAGAGTTTTCCCGCTCCGCAACGTGGGCACCTCAGTTGAAATGCACGCCAGAGCAAAGTCTCCGAGGTTGGGCGATCTTCATGTTGTTCGTGAGTCGACAATCAACCAGCCTCCACGCTTCTCAGTTTGTGAATCACAAAACACTCCATTGTACTGGATCTCTCTCCACTTCACTTGCCCAGACGGCCACGCTCGGAAATTGATTTGCGATGATCTTCGCAAGATTTTCAACTGCTGGTCGCTCAGTTCCGTAGTGCCCCCCAAGCACCATCGCGATTCCACGGTCTCGAGCCTCGAGAAACGTATGAAAACGGGCCTCTCCCGTGAAAAAGACCTCGCACCCCAAGTTAGCGGCGTCCTTCAGAAACTCTGCCGCCGATCCACAGGCAACCCCGACGGTTTGAACCATTCGCGAAGGATCACCAGTGAATTGGAGTGGAACTTCACCGAGCGATTGTTCTGACCCACGTAGCACACAGCGAACCTTTTCGATAAACCCTTTCAGAGAAATTGGTTGTGCAAGTTTTCCCCAGCGGCCTGCTCCGACGTCGCTATCCGATACCCCTCTGAGAGGGCTGATTTCGAGCAACTCCAGTGACTCAGCAAGCTGCTGATTTATACCCAACCGCGCACTGTCAAATGCCGTGTGAGGTGAATACACAGAAATTGAATTTTGTATTAATGAAACAATTAGTCTCCCCTCGGATGTTTCACTTGTTAGCTTCTGTATGGGACGAAACAAGATCGGGTGATGTGATATAATGAGGTCGACATCCTTGCTGATCGCCTCCTCTGCCACATCGGCCGTAAGTGTCAAACAAGTCATGACTCGATGGACGTTTCGCGAGGTTTCTCCGACCAGCAATCCCACGTTATCCCATGATTCGCTGATCCCTAACGGAGCAAATTCCGCAAGAAAACCCGAAATCTCATACAATCGAACTTCCATATAAATTTCCTTGCTATCGACCGGAGAAATTGAGCGGCTCCGCAAATCCAAAATGACGTCTACCCTTGATTGACACTCGCAAACTGTGTCATTATGAATCGCCCTCACCCAACAAGAGCTGCATCATTTCAATACACCCTCGCTTTTAAAAGTGGATCGTTTAGCATGCGAGTGAAGATTTCGGTACCAACAAGAACCTTCTCCGTCAACGTACGGTTAGGAATCCGAGCTGCGGTTGAAGCTGGAGCACAGGGCGTACAGTTTGACCTGCGATCTGAACTCCCTCAACATCAGTTCGGCGAATCTGCGCGACGCCAGCTACTGCACCATCTCAGCGAAAATCGACTGACCCTCGCTTCGGTTCACTTTCCGCTGAGAAGTTCTCTGATCCATCCGATCAACCTTCAGGAACGAGTCTACGCGCTCACAGAATCAATTCAGTTCGCTTCCAAGCTGCAAGCCCGAACAATGACACTTCGGATCGGGGCGCTGCCTGATGAAAACGACACTCGCAATCTGGGAACATTGCGCGCGGTTTTGAATGACCTGACAGCAGTTGCCACACGGGTTGGTGTGAATCTCTGCATTTTCACAGGGGCCGAACCTGTGCAGCAGACTCGCGAGTTCTTCACATCCGTGTCATCCGGAAAGCTCATGGTGAACGCTGATGTCGCCGCCTGGGTCATCAATCAGCAATCGATTTCATCACAGATCTCAGAGCTGCACGACATCATCGGGCATTTCGAGGTCCGCGACGCGATCACAGGTGTCGACGGGCGAGGTCGAGAAGTTCCGACGGGCCAAGGGGAAGTGGACTGGAACGAGTTCTTCGCGCTCATCGCGGAGATGGACTACTCTGGATGGCTGAACGTCGATCGAACTGAAGGAAGCGACCGAAGCGGTGATATCGCACGTTCGATCAGCTTCCTCAACTCGCTTCAGCCAAGACCCTCTGCTTCAGTTTAGAGCGACTCTCACAAGAGTGTCACGCACCGGCGGCCATCGACACAGCGTCTGCACGACCTATTGCCTGCATTCGCCGCCACACGTCCCTGAGACTGGGGCGAATCCCAGTCTGCGACGAGCTCCGTAACCGGGGGAATGATGAGTTTGAATCGAATTCGTCTCCCCCTCTTCGACGGAACGTCACTGCTCGAGCCTACCTGCGGCACTCAACAGAGCATACAGGCGGCGAGCTGAGTGGAGGGTGGCTTGCGATCTCGGACACACCATATACCCTGCCTGAACGTCCTACATCAAAGAGGCATTCTCAGACAAAAATGAGCGGAACCGGGACCGAATACATGTCCCAGTTCCACTCATTCGTTTGATTCCGCGACACGTCCCGGCATCTCTCATGGTCAGGCGAACGTTCAACTGACTTTGAGATTGCTGATCGCTGGCTCTGACCGCACCCCTTGTGAAAACTCCTGCATCAGAATTCGCATCTCGTTTTCAACTTCGGTCGTCATGTTCACTTTGACCAGCTGACGTTGAATCTCCGCTGCCCCTGCCGGCGACAAATCGGCATCTTCCAGCGAACCAAATCTGTCGGCAGGATTCGGAGCGATCATCTTGGAAACCAGTTCAACGAGCGTTCCATTCCTGGCCACATCTTTCGGCAGCAAATCCGGAATGCGGTGCCACATCTCTTTCTTCAAGTTAATCAGATCCTGACCATCAGCGACTCCCGCGAATGGGTATTTGCCGGTCAGCAATTCCAGCAGGACGTATCCCAGGCTGGCGAGATCCGACAACGGCGTATGACGTGCTCCTTCCAGCACCTCGACTGCGGCATATCGCGGGGTCCACGTCGGACGAACAGGGAACTCGTCTTTCATAAACGCTGACCCAAGGTCGATGATCTTGCAGTTTCCGGTCTGCTTCACCATCACGTTGGCAGGCTTGAGGTCTGCATGAATGATCCCCTGTCGATGCAGCGCAGCCAACCCAGACAGGCACTCACGGATCAATGCAATCGCCACTCCAGGCTTGAGACGAGACTGAAATCCGGCATCGGTGATGATCACATCGTTGATGTAGTTCCAACGGTCTGGTTCAACGGTCCGCTTCACTTGCTTCAGGAGCTTCGGAGTCGTCAGCTGTCGCAGGTCATAGCCATCGACCCATTCCGAAACCAGAACGAGAATCCCGCCGTACTCGACGACATTGTAGACGTCGACGAGGTGGTCCTGCTGAATTCTGGCCGTCTCCATGATGACGCGGGCCATCCGCGACATCTCAAGTCGATACGTATCGAGATCAGGGTAGCCGTCTGGACGATAGAATTTTAACGCAAGCGGGAAATTGACGCCGAATGCTCCGGAGCGATCAGCAAGAAACACGACCCCCTGCCCCCCTGCCCCGAGACGGGAGAGGAGCCGATAAGTCATTTCCCAAGCAACTTCTTTACTCGTGACAATCTGCTGATATCGATCCATCAATTCCGAAGTGGGATCGATCTTCATCGGCTGGCCGCTGAGCCCTGAGCCGTCGAACAATTGCGTTACATCCAACATAGAGGAGTTGGCATCCCTTTCAATTCCCATCGAGCGTCCATTCGAAAGCAAATTATACAATCCGTGAGACTGAGACACACGGGATCTCAACAAATTGAATGCGCTCCTGCACTCCATTTTCGTAAGCACGGGGCAATCTGCTTACACCTGACTCCCCGGTCAGATTCTAATCCCGTTCACGAGCAGATTGGAGAGCATTTTCGATGAACTTCTGACTTCTTGTCGGAAACGAACTGCGCCAGACACGTTAATTCAGCTCGGGGTCAGAGGCCAAGAGTTGCAAAGAGACCCCAATCCGGCGATCCAACGATCGATACCATTGAACTCGATTCGATTTTTTGAGACGCCCGGCAACCCGGTTTGCGAGACGCAGCGCATTTCTCGCGGGTAACCAATGCTGGAGTTCAAGGAGCCGAGTTGCCAGAACCTCTAAGGACCGCATTGTTTGAAACAAATTTCCAGACCGGCGGAAGTTCCTCCAACATTTGTCCAACCACGCGATCGATTCCTCAGTACTCGCGATCCGAGAGAGTTCAAATTCCACTTTCGCTGCCAGATCTGGATCCGCAATTTGCGACCGCAAATCCACCAAAGCGTTTTGAAGTTCTCGCTGACTAAACTCCGCCCGATGAGCAACGAGGGTCGCAAACTGGAGGGAAAGTGGAATCGATCCGGGCTCAGTTGTTGCAGACTGCTTGAAATAAAGCTTCAGAGCCCGCTGGTAATAATACTTCCCGAGTTCCTGACGCCCGGACCGCGAATGGCACTCCCAAAGCCCCAGAAAAACGCTCAGAAGCTGGCTTGGGTCCAAAACACCCTGGCCGATTTCTACTGCTCGCTCGTAGGCTGAAACGCCCTTTTCAGCATTTCCTTGGCATGCTTGGGACACACCAAGCATCATCCACAGACGAGGATCAGAACTGCGTAAAGCTGCAGACTCGAGAATACGGTCAATCTCGCCAAATCGCGATGAGCGCAAAGCGATCGATGCCAACTCTAAAGTGCGTTCAACACCCTGAGAATTCGCGACTGAAATCTCCAACAACATCCCCAACCCTCTCACCGAGGAGTGACGTACGCGGAGCGATATGTTCATGGACCTGAGAGGTGCCGATTTTAGCGAATGTACCGATTATGTCAATTGTGGCACCCCGGGCAGTTCCTAGAGCATCTCTCACGAGAGTGTGGCGTGCCGGCGGCGATAAACGCGGCCTTGAACGAGTTTTTGCCAACATTGGCTGCCACACACCCCCTAAGACAGTGGGGCTAGAGGTTCAATGCACCTGCTGGAGTATTCTCGGCAAGGTCAGCAATCATGAGCTCAGTCGCTCTCTCGACTGCCGATTCCCAGCGAGATTCGCCAAATTCCTGTGCCAGCGGCCCCTTCTGAAACGCGAACAAAATGCCGCGGGAGCTATTCACCAGTGCGCCGAGTCCTTTGGAATCGAACGCACCGGCGGTGTCCTGTGATGTCCCTCCCTGACTTCCGTATCCCGGTACCAGCAACGGGACATGCGGCATGACATTACGCAGAGTCGACAATTCTTGCGGGTAAGTCGCCCCGACCACTGCGCCGACTAGCCCATATCCCTCCCCTCCAGCAGTTTCTACGGACAGGCGTTCAACGTGGCCAGCGACACTCTCATACAGCGTTTGACCATCCGTCGTCCGATCCTGAAAATCACGCGCCCCCGGATTACTTGTGCGTACGAGAACGTAAAGTCCACCTCCTACGGTCTTTGCACGATCAATAAACGGCTTGAGAGTATCTGTTCCCATGTAAGGGTTGATCGTCAAAGCATCGGCCGCAAACGGGGCAGCTTGGGGATCCTCGCCGGCAAGATAGGCAGCCGCGTACGCCTCCGCTGTGCTTCCGATATCCCCCCGCTTTGCGTCGCAAACAACAATCAGGCCTGCCTTTCGGGCGTACGCAATCACATTTGCCAGCACATGAACTCCCCAATGCCCGCAATCTTCGAAGAAGGCGGATTGTGGTTTCACGGCAGGGACCAACGGAGCGACGACATCAATCACCCGCTTACAAAAATCTTCATAAGCAGCGGCCCGCATTTCAAAGACGTTTGAGTAATTCGCTTCTGCGTTCTTCCGAAGTTCAGACGGTAGCTGTTCCCACCGAGGATCCAACCCGACAAGCGCAGGGGTTCGTTTCTGTCGAATCTTTGTATGGAGTCTTGAAGAGAATGAGGTCATAAGAATCAAACTTCAGAAGTCTTTGAAGTGAACACAGCAATTCGCGGAAACCGGAAATGCAAAGATTAGTCAGTTTCGTTGACACCGACCATTATTCGTCTGGACAGAAAAAGGCGAAACCGAGTTAAATCCCGTCCGGACAACTCAAAATCTGTATTCCTCTCTGTCACGGATGGACACGTGGAAATCTTCCCAAAGCTCTGGCCTTACTTGCAACCGCATCGCACGAAGATTGGCGTTTCGATTGTGCTCGGTTTCATCATCGCTGCTTTGTGGGGAGCGAATCTGACTGTTGCGTTCCCGATCGTGAAGCTCTTGCTTGAAGACACAAGTCTTCATGAATATGTCGATCAGACGATCGCAACCGCCACCGCTGAAAAAGATGAGCTAATCGCAGAGCAGACTGTGATTGCCGGTAAACTCGCTGCTTTGGAAGCAGAGAGTATTGCCAAGAACGATGAGAAAGTCGTGGACCTGCAGCAGTCATTGGCCAAAAAGCAAAATGCGCTGGCAGGGTTTGAGTCAACGATCTACCGGTATAACTACCTCAAGTTGCACCTGATGCCATTCATCCCCAAGGACTCGTTTGAGACCTTTAAATGGCTGGTAATCCTGCTGATTCTGGCGACCGCCGTCAAAGCGGTGCTCATGTACATTCAGGACGTGCTCATCGGGAACGTCGCTGAATCGGCGATTATGGGCTTGCGAAAGGACATGCTCGATCGGACCCTGGATCTCGACTACCAGTCGTTGAGCCACGAAGGGCCAAGTGGCCTGATGTCCCGGTTCACTTACGACGCGGAACAACTTTCACAGGGAATTACTCTCCTTGGCGGAAGAATGATTCGCGAGCCACTGAAGTGCATCGCCTGTATGGTGCTCGCGATTTATTTCAATTGGCGACTGACTCTGTTGTCGCTGATTTTCATTCCATTGCTTGGCCTCTTCCTGAGTCGTGTTGGATGGATGCTCAAACGCGCCAGCCGCCGCATGATGGAAAGCATGTCGCAGATCTACAAAGTTCTGGAAGAAACCTTTGACGGCATTAAAGTCGTCGTTGGATACAACAACGGAAATCACCACCGCAAACTATTCGCCAAACAGTATGACGCGTATTTCGGCAAAGCGATGAAAGTGGTCCGCATCGATGCTGCTGCCAAACCGCTTCTGGAATTGCTGGGAATCATCGCCATGTTCGCGGCGCTTGTTCCCGGGGCCTACCTCGTGATGAGTGGTAAGACTGATATCTGGGGCATCCAGTTGACGAAAAACGTGATGGATGGCGCCGAACTCGGACTCATCTATGCATTACTCGCAGGCCTGCTCGATCCTTGTCGTCGCCTCTCGGGAATTTTCCCGCGCCTGAAGAAATCCGCCGCAGCCCTCGATCGCATCTTTGGCTTAATGAACCAGAAGTCACTGATTGTCGATAGTCCAGAGCCAATCAATCTGGGACGTCACTCAAAGTCCATTGAGTTCCGCGATGTCTCTTTCTGCTATCACCACAAGAATCCGAATTCACAGCGAGGCATGGTCCTTGAACATGTCGATCTGAAAGTGAACTTCGGCGAAGTGGTCGCGATTGTTGGGCAGAATGGCTGCGGAAAATCGACGCTCGTCAACCTGCTCCCCCGATATTACGACCCGGAAGCGGGAGATGTCTTCATTGATGGACACCCAATGAAAGACGTTTCGCTGGATGAATTGCGATCTCAAGTCGGCATCGTCACTCAGGACACCGTTCTGTTTGATGGGACGTTGATGGATAACATTCGCTATGGCAATGAATCAGCGACTCGCGCTGAAGTGGAAGAGGCTGCTCGCCGGGCTCATGTCATGCCCATCGTTCAGTCGCTGCCTCAAGGCTTCGACACCATGCTGGGCGGAAAAGGAAAAGATCTTTCCGGCGGTCAACGACAACGCGTGGCGCTTGCCCGAGTCATACTTCGCAACCCTGCCATTCTCATTCTGGACGAAGCAACATCAGCTGCTGACCCGGAAAGCGAATCCTTGTTACATCAGGCACTCAAAGAGTTCGTTAAGGGACGTACAACGTTCCTGATCTCACACATGATCTCGCAGAGCCTCTTGGATTTCGTGACGCGCATCGTGGTGATGGAGAATGGAAAAGTGGTCGCTTCGGGGAGCCATCAGCAACTGCTGGAAACCTGTCCGCTTTATCATCGGCTGTATCATTCCCCATCTCGTCAGCTCGGAGTGGTCTCCAAGGCTGCCTGAATTGAAAGCTGATTCCAACCAGTTTTTAATCCACACTCAATTCAAAAGCACCGAACAGAGCGATTCTGTTCGGTGCTTTTTTAATGGTTTTATCGCATTTTCGCAAAACAAATAGGGCACTATTGATCTGTCGGGTAGCATCATTCCAGAATTCCGTCATCGCATCATTCAATTCTCCCCATTGAAATCGTGAGGATTCACATGCACACCGTCTCTCCTCTCCTTTTCATCTCGAAGAACTGGATGGTACTCATTCTCGGCCTCGTCTTCGCCGGGTGTCAGAAACAAGCTCCGCCGCACGTAGCCGTTCCCGACGAGTACCATCTGGGAGAGCAAGATGCCGTGATCAGTGCGGAGATACTGAAGATTCCTGTGGACGACCTGAGGAAGTTGGATCTGGTATTGCCGGGATCCGACACTTCAGTGCCGCCCTGGGTCGGAACACGTTCTACAGAGCCATTCGACGTCAAAGCGTTTTTAAAGGAACGTGTTCCTTTTGAGGGAAACGCTGCCCCGATTTATCTCCTCGCCTGCGATGCCGTGACCCCTTTTTTTGTTTACCTGTATCCACCTGAGAAACAAAAGGAGGTTTTCGAGAATCGAAAAGTATTGATGGAACAACGCGAAAATTATTCGAATCTTGACCTGATGTTTGAAGGAGGCTATCCGCTGGAGGAATTAGAAATTCTCCTGCAACAAACCACTCCTGCAATTGCAATGCTTGACTTTGCACAAACGAAGCCGAAGTGCATTTTCATCACCGGGCAATCCGTGCAATCGCTGATTCCGCATGCTCAATCCCAGCGGACGTTTGCACGCTTGGCCGCAACTGAAATTTACGTCGCAATCAAAAAGCATGATTTTGATGATGCCTTCGCTGCTGCCCGACGCATTTTCCGAATGGTTAAAGATTTTCGTCCATACGGTTTCGTCATCGGTGAACTCGTCGGAGTTGCGTGCGAAAATATCGTCTTGAAAGCACTCGCGACTTCGGTGCTCGCAGACGATCAGCTGACCAGTGAGCAATGCGACCAAATCATTAAGTTGCTTCTGGAATCTTCGACTGATTGTCGCGACCGTTTGAGAAACGCGTTGAAGATGGAATATGTCATGTTTGGAAATGTCATTGAAGATGATGCGGCAACTCATCTCATCATTCCGGTCATGAAGTTGTCGGCGACTGAATCCGAACCATTAGCTTCACATCGGGTTAACTTGCCACTTGAACGGCGTACTCTTGACCGGAGATACTCGCTCGCGTTTGCAGAACTTGATCGTCCCGTTCATGAACTAATCCAAGACCTCGCTCACTCTTCGTTATCGAAAGATGTGGAGACGTCGTCGAGCCGATTTCGGAGAGGGAGCGACTACTTCCCCTGGAAGTACTCTGAACCAGTGATCATGAATATTTTGACGCCGGGCATACTTTTGAACCTCCCCAATTTCGCTGAATCAGATGCACTCATGGGGGCGACACTTTGTTTAACTGCGATTCGACGATACCAGATCGTCCACGGTCACTTGCCAGAAACAATTGGTGAGGCCATCAAAGAAGCTGGAATCTTCGAGGCTCCATTGGATCCCTTTTCAGGACAGCCCTTTCTCTATCTGATCCGCGACGGCATGCCAGTCGTCTATTCAATTGGCCCAGACCAAAAGGACGATGGAGGGAGAGACGTTCCCAAGCCAGACCGCGACAGGGATGTCGTTGTGACGTTCAAGCCGATTCAAAAGGCCGAGTAGTGGAATATTCCCTATCAAAAAAGAACGACGAGCCTGTGTGGATGGATTCCATCACTCAGACTCGTCGCATTTCTAGCGAATCAGAATCCGCCGACTATTTGGGAACGTCCACTTTGATATGGAGGTCCCGAAGCTGACGATCGTCCACGTCGGATGGTGCCCCCAACATCAGGTCTGCCGCCTTCTGTGTCTTCGGGAACGCAATTACGTCGCGAATGTTATCACTTCCAGTGAACATCATCACCCAGCGGTCCAATCCCAGTGCGATTCCCGCGTGCGGAGGTGCACCGTATCGAAGAGCCTGCAACAGGAAGCCGAATCGATCTTCTGCCTGCTCAGGGGTAATCTTGAGAAGATCGAAGATCTTCTGCTGAATAGCTGGATCGTGAATACGAACGCTTCCACTCGCTGACTCGTATCCATTGCAGATGAGGTCGTAGGACTGAGCACGAACACGGCCCGGATCGGTCGTGAGGTACTCAACGTCTTCTGGGTGGACGGCGCAGAATGGATGGTGTTCTGCGTCCCAGCGGTTTTCTTCTTCGTTCCATGTACAGAGAGGGAAGTCGAGAACCCATGCGCAGTTGATCTCAAGTGGATCGTACAGCTGAAGGTCTTTTCCAAGGAAGCTTCGCAGGGCAGCGAGTGCCGCTGAAGAAACTTTGAACGTGTCTGCCACGAAGAGCAGCAAGTCGCCGTTCTCGGCTTCCATCCGTTCAATGATGGCCTGATGCTCAGCTTCTGTGAATCGCTTCGCGATTGACGAATCGAGCTTGCCATCGGTCACTTTGAAATAGGCGAGCCCCTTTGCTCCGTAGTCGCCGACGAGATTCTTGAAGTCGTTGTCGAGAATACGGCGGCTGTACTTCTCAGCACATCCCTTCACGCAAAGACCGCGAACTTTATTGCCGGCTTCAATGGTTCCTTTGAACACTGCGAAATCACAGGTGGCTGCGATGTCCGAAATGTCTTTGATCTTCATTCCGAAACGGAGGTCTGGCTTGTCAGACCCGTAGTCTCGCATCACTTCCGCGTGGGTGTAGCGAGGAAGTGGGAGTTTGATCTGCTTGCCCTGTAGGCGTTCCACCAGACGACCGACGAGCCCGTCGACCATGTTCAGAATGTCTTCCTGCTCGACAAACGCCATTTCGAGATCGATCTGTGTGAACTCTGGCTGGCGGTCTGCACGAAGGTCTTCGTCGCGGAAGCAGCGTGCGATCTGCATGTACCGATCGTATCCAGCCACCATCAGAATCTGCTTGAATAGCTGAGGCGACTGTGGCAGTGCGTAGAACGCTCCTTCGTGAACGCGGCTAGGCACTAAATAATCGCGAGCCCCTTCTGGAGTGCTACGACCCAGAATTGGAGTTTCGATGTCGAGGAAGCCATTTTCGTCGAAGTAATCGCGGACAACCTTTGTCAGCTTGTGACGAAGAATAACCTTTTCCTGCAATGCGGGACGGCGGAGATCGATGAATCGATACTGCAGTCGCAATTCTTCGTTCGCCACATGTTCGCTACGTGGCTCGAACGGAGGTGTCTTGCTCTTGTTGAGAATGGTCAGAGACGCAGCACGCAATTCGACATCGCCGGTTGCGAGTTTTGGGTTCTTGTTTTCGTCACCACGAGCAACCACTTCACCAGTGACCTGAATCACGTCTTCGTGGCGCAATCCGCTCGCCTGAAGCTGGATATCGCTCGATTCATCCAATCGGAATGCGATTTGGGTGATTCCGTATCGATCGCGCAAATCGATGAAGACAACCCCGCCGTGATCGCGATACTTGTCGACCCAGCCGCACAGCGTCACTGTCTGGCCTACTAGATCCGAGCGAAGTTCACCACAAGTTCGAGTGCGTAACACGGAACGGATATCCTTATACTGCTTTACTTTAAGAAAGCACGTTCGGCTTTCATTGCTGCCGGTTCACAGATCATTTCTGAAAATGCCCTGCAGCTGAAGGAATTTGAAGCGGGCATTATAGAGAACTCCCGTTCACTCACAACATCTCAGCCTGAATCCTTATTTCAGGTGAGAATGACGAGGTTTCCTCATTCAATCTGAGGAGTGGACGCAATCAGAGGAGTGCACGAGTTACCGGTAGAAGTCTATGAACTGAATCTCAATCGTCGCTGGATTGGATTTCAGGAACGCCGACGGAATTGTGACTTCGAAACACTTACTCATTCGTTCTGCTTCGGGACAACAGCTCTGATTGAGCCGAACCTCGGCGAAAAGAGGGTCTGCCGCAGCAACCTCCGATTCATCCTGACTGGGGAGAAGCCGTTTCCGTGCGCTGAATTCTCCAGTTCCCTCGCCGGCCAATCCGTGCCAACTCCACAGGAGGGAGATTTTCTCTGTCGATAGCTGCAACGACTCCATCCCGTTCAGATGCAGCCGTAAAGTTGTTCGCGGCCGACCCTCCTCCGGACGATGAATCACTCCGCGACCGATTCCGGTTTTGCTCTTGATAGAAATGAGTTGGCCGTCCGTCGCTTCTAGCGTTTCAGCCTGGTCTGAATCCTTCTGAAACTCCACCATCGACAGAACTGATTTCTGGACCGGTTTCGGTGGAAGTGTGGCCTCCTGAATCTCGTCTGCGATGACAGCACTCCTCAGGAGAAGCAAGGCCCCAAAAACGACCGCCAAGTGCAGACGAAACAATTGCATTTCCATTGCCTTTCCGCGAAGCCCACCGCCTCTGTCACTGGATACAGACTTTGGCGATTCCATAAACTGTTGCAGGTTCCATTTTCACCAGAGAGGGCGTCATGTTCAATCACATCAATCTGAAACGTGCGATTTCCGCATTTATCGCATTGCTCGCGTTGTGTGCAACTTCCGCTGATGTCGTTGCAGAGGCCCCAGCGTCAATCAAGGTTGTCCGCAATATCGAATACCGTGAAGGCGCGAACAAAGGGGATGCCTATGCACAGTCACTTTGCAGACTGGACATTGCATTCCCCACCAACCAGAAGGATTTCCCAACAATCATCTGGCTGCACGGCGGAGGATTAACTGGAGGTGCCCGCGAAATTCCACAACCATTCATCGATGCCGGATTCGGTGTCATCGGTGTGAGTTATCGTCTGAGCCCGCATGTGCACGTCGACGACTGTGTCGATGATGCCGCCGCCGCGATCGCGTGGGCAGTTCGCCATCTGAGCGAATACGGGGGATCTCCGGACCGGATCGTCGTCAGCGGGCATTCAGCCGGGGGATATCTCGTCTCACTCGCTGTCCTCGATCAGAGTCGCCTCAAAAAATACGGCGTTGATCCCAATCGAATTGCCGGCGTCGCGCCGCTTAGCGGGCAGGCCATTACTCACTTCACTGCACGCAAAGAGAACGGAATTCCAGAGACGCAGCCAACCATCGATCGTCTTGCTCCGATCTTTCATGTGCGGGCCAACGCTCCACCGATTCTCATTCTCTCTGGCGACCGCGAACTGGAATTGCTCGGGCGATATGAAGAAAACGCGTATTTTGCTCGGATGCTGAAAATTATGAAGAACTCGGACGTTACGCTGATCGAATATCCCGGAACCGATCACGGATCAATGGTATCTGCTGGGTTTCCAGACTGCATCAAATTTGCGAAACGTGTTACAAACTCGTCTTCCGAATCAGAAGTGAAGACGCAAAACTGATTTCAGTGAAACCAGCGGAATCGTTGCCAAGAATCAAGCTCATGTCATCAACTCCCAAGACACTTCCTGAACCACTCGACGTGATAGCTGTTGGAGCACACCCGGACGATGTGGAAATCGCCGTCGGTGGAACTCTGGCGCGGCTCGTGCAACAGGGATATCGAGTAGGAATTGTCGACCTGACCGATGGGGAACCGACTCCGAATTCCCCCGGACCCGAACACCGACTTGAAGAGGCTCGGCTTGCTGCCGAAATCCTGGGAGTTCACGTACGAATCACACTCCCACTGCCGAATCGGCGATTGTTCGACTGCTACGAAGCACGAGTGGCGCTGGCGAAATTCTTTCGAACCTACCGTCCGAAAATCGTCCTGGGCATCGCAGACAAAACTCCGCTTGCATCTCCGGACCATTGGCAAGCGATGCAGATTACCGATGCTGCAGTCTTTTATTCTCGCCTGACGAAATGGGATGGGGAGTTCGATGGACTTCCAGTCCATACAGTCAAGCAGTTGTTATGGTATCCGCTCGGATTCGGAGCATCTCCACATGCTGAGGGCGCGGGAACGATGATTGTGGACATCACAGAATCGTTGCCATTAAAGCTGAAAGCCATTCGAGCCTATCAGTCCCAGTTTCCCACGAGCAAACAGCGTGTCTTTGAACTCGTCGAAAGCCAAGCGAAGGTTCTTGGCCTTTCAGCGGGATTCGGAGCAGGAGAAATCCTGATTTCTCCGCGTCCTGTCGTAGTACGAGATCTGATCGATACCTTCGCAGGTCCAGATTCCCCTGTGACAAATCTCGACCCATCCGGTCAGGCAGCCGGACCCTGATTTCATCAGATCAGCCCCCACGTCAGTTCGATCACATTTGATTGAGTCGTGATCGCTCGCTGCGCCCTCGCACCAAATCCTTGCGAATATTCGTTCAAGAACGGCGGCGACAGGTGAGGTGCCCATCAATTCAATCATGCGACCTTGAATTCACCCGCTGCTACGTCTTCTGCGCCCTATATTGAACGCAGACAAGGTCATCTCCACTGAACTCAGAGAAAGTCGCTGCGGGCATGCAGAATCAACCAAAGCCGATCCGTTGTAAACACCCGGTTTCTAATCCTCATCCGGACGACTGTTCGTCTCTCTCCCGTCGACGCTTCTTAAGCGGACTTGGCGCGGCAACGACTCTAGCTTTCGTCGAACAGTCGGCTTCATCAGCGACGAAAGACTCCAACCGTTCCGCACCCAGTTTTCGATTGGAAGCGAAAGCCAATGTGACCGCAACTCGACTGGATGAAGAGGTCAAAAATGCGTTCCCGCTTTTCAACAAAGTGTCCGTCCTTCCCGACTTCGATTTGAAGTCACAGGGTGGAAAACGCGACGTCACCCTGCATCGAATTGTGACGACAACGACCATTCCGGAGACCAACGAGACTGTCGATGTCACAGGACTCTTGGCAATTCCAAGCGATGCGGTTGGAGACCTGCCAGTCGTTTCCTGGCAACATGGGACGATCCTCTCTTTCGATCAAGTTCCATCAAACCTGACCAAACTTGCTTCCCCGACGTATTCGCTCAGCGACGACGAGGACTCGCTGGAAACGTTGTTCAACATTCACCGATTCGCATCTCACGGATACGCGGTGATCGCCGCGGACTATCTCGGAAAAGGTCCACTCCGAAATGGTCGCGGTGAAGCCTACGTCGTGAAAGACGCGTCGACACAGACCTGCATCGACATGCTAAATGCCGGGCTGGAAGCAATTCGCAGCCTAGACCTCAATCCGACAAAGTTGTTTCTCAATGGCTGGTCACAAGGAGCCATCAATACGCAGTGGCTGCATCAGGCCCTGCGCACATCTGGAGTGGAAATCGCAGCAACTGCAGTTCATAGCCCGTTCAACGATCCCGGTGAAGCGTGGCGTTTCTGGAGCGGACGTGTGACGTTTCCACTTCCAGAAGGAGTCGAACGCTATCCCGACTCTCCGATGTGGTTACCGCTTTGCATGATGGTCGTACTCGGGAGTTACGAACAGTATTACAAACTGGATGGATTGATTGAGGCGGTGGTGAAACCACAATTTCACGACATGACTCGTCGCTATTTAGCCAAATACGATCTCAACGACATTGACCTCAGTGCGCTTCCCGGAAGCAGCGATTTTCTGGTAGAAGGATTCACGGAACGATTCACCGATCAGCGTAACAGCGCGTTCCTTCGCCAACTCTCAACGAACGCGGCGTCCTATTGGAACTACGATCGGGAAATTCGCTTCCACTACGGTCTGGTCGATGAAGCCATTCACCCGGAAATGGTTGGCCGGGCTCTTTCTGCTGGAGGCAAATTCACAACGGGCGTCCCGGTTGCAAACGCCAATCACCGGACGACGTTCCTCGCAGGTCTCTATGGAGATCCATCGACACTTTCGGGACATGAAAATGTTCTGGAATGGTTCACTGCGAAAATCTGACCGCAATCCTCAGCACTCACCTGAAGGCTCAGAGGAAACGCAGTCGGCTGTCGATTCACTTGGAACCGACAACCGAATCAGACCGCATTGAGTCTTAAGCCTTACCGGCCTGGAGTGCTTCCAGTCGCTTGATGGCGTCTTTGTAGTCGTAGTCCAGCACAACGATTTCTCCGTAGTGCTCTTCTGCCTTCGCTGTATCGTTGAGTTCTTCGCAGATGCGACCGAGCAAATAATGACACTCTTTGAATGTTTCCGGTTCGTTTTCCGGGTTGAGTTCAGGCAGGGCCCGTTCGAACTGCCCCCGAGCAAGGCTTGGCTTCTTGTCGTAAACAAAGCACTTGCCCAACGCAACGAATGCTTTCGCCTTCAAGCGGGGATCCTGAGTCGCTCTTTGTAGCAAAGGAATTGCGAGGGACCATTGCTGCAACTGCATTTGCAACGTGGCCAATTCGTACTTGAGAGTCAGATTCGAGGGATAGCGATCAACTCGTTTGGTCAGAACTTCAATCCGACGATCTCTGAACGCCACCGACATTTCGGCAGCTTTCTTGCGATCTTCATCCTGTTCGGTCTTGGTGGCCCGTTGCTTTGCATCATCTAATGAGTACTTCATCAGCAGCAACTCAGCATCTTCCATCTGCTCGCGCACCGCTGGCTCGTTATTCGAGATTTCAACGGCCTTCACGAGTGTTTCGAAAGACTCCTGGAACTTCTTGACCCCTTTGAGATGGGCAGCAAGCTTGAGGTAGTTTTCGATGACCTCTGGGGCTTTGCGAATCGCATGTTTCAGGTCAGTTTCAACAGATTCTCCCGGAGCAGGACCACCGTTGGCTCTGCCTGCAGCGGCGAGATTTCTATTGGCCATCACATCTTTTGTGTTCTCTGCATTTTCGTAACCACCGCGATGAGTCGTTTTCTCTGTCTGCAACTCGGTGATCTTCCTCATCGCGGAGAGATCAGAAGGATCGAGCTTGGAGACACGTTCGAAAATCTTGATGGCGTCGTCATACTCGGCCCGTTCGCGAAGAAGTTCCCCGAGTGCGATAAGATGCGTCTTGTTTTTTGGATCCGCTTTGATCGCTTCCATATAGGACCATTTCGCGATTTCCCCACGGTTCAACTTGATTGAAACTTCGGCCAAAT
Organism: Planctomicrobium mucosum; assembly: GCF_051466335.1. Taxonomy (NCBI): domain Bacteria; kingdom Pseudomonadati; phylum Planctomycetota; class Planctomycetia; order Planctomycetales; family Planctomycetaceae; genus Planctomicrobium; species Planctomicrobium mucosum. The sequence goes on from NZ_CP195793.1 coordinate 3,761,874, forward strand.
CGACGTTGAACTGAACATCCCACGGATTGAGGTACAGCCCCTCTTCAATCGCCTTTGAGGCATCTTCCCAGTTCTCAGACGCCTTGGCCTTCTTAATGCGACTGCGAATTCCCATCAGTTTGGTCATCGCAAACGTACCGGCACCTTTGCCGTTGTCGTTGTACTTCTTTTTCGCGCTGTTTCGCAAAAATTGGCGGTAGAGGAGGTTATCTGGAACGAATTTCACGCAGGTACTGAACATTTCGAGAGCGAGATCCCAGTTCTGCTTCTGCATCGCGTCGTTTCCACGGCGATAGCAATCTCCAGCCCATCGGTTTTCATCAGCCACAATACAGCTCCTGCAAACTTGATCGCTCCTTCGCGGTCGATTGCGAAGGGAGGCACTTTGCCGTCGTATCCGAATTCAATTGTATGCCAAAGAGTAGCAAACAATGGAGCCCCGGAATATCTACCGTTTGAATCTCGACTGAAATCACACCCGTAAACATCGATCCCGTGCCGTGACTTTCCATTCATCAACGATTTCTCCATTCTCGATGACTGTGGCACTGGAATAGAGAGCACTCGTTGGACAGATATGACGAGGTATGACCAAAGTCCAGTCCCCCGGACGGAATTTTGAAGCCTGACTGGTCTCGATGACCAGATGCTCCTCATTGTGCAAAACCTGAATCGCATCCGGAATTTCAGGAAAAACCACTCGCTGCCCCTGTGCTGGATCACTCGCGACTGCTTTCGTCCCGACATCGAACGTCACTCGCGACTCAGTGGGGCGACTTACCACTCTGGTCAAGACGTAGGCCGCTTGGGCAAACTGCTGCAAATCCTCATAACGCTCACCATACCCGACATCATGGAACAGGCAGGTCCCCGGACACAGTTCAACATGTGGTTCCCGAATCGCAGCGTAGGCGGTGAACGTTGGTGTTCCGCCACACAAAACTCGCGGCACTGAGAGTCCTGCCCGAATCACCGAGTTTCGAAACTCTGACAACTTCTGCCACCCGACGTTCACAGCGGTGGCACGCTCCAGCGGCGACGATGCAGTCAGATGGCCGTCGTAGAAATGAAAGCCATCGACAATCAGCCCGGGTGTCTCTGAAATCCTGCGGTAAAGCGAACCAGCCACGTCACCAGGAGCGACTCCAGTGCGATCGCGACCTGGGTTGATGTCGAGCAAGACTCGCACCGATGTTCCAGCAGCGGAGACGGCCGCTCCAAGCTGATCGATGCAAACCGGATCATCTGCGGTCACACTCAATGTCACTTCCGGATATTGCTGGCGAAATTGAACAATTCGCTGCAGGTTCGGCCCGACCATCGGATACCCGATTGCAATGTCCCGTACCCCGCAGTACGCCAGCATTTCCGCTTCCGCAATGGTCGCAGCTTTATGCTTATGAATTCCTGATGCCAGTTGAAGCTTGATAACCGAAGCCATCTTATGTGTTTTACAATGCGGACGAAGTCGATCGGCGTGACCTGCCACGTGAAGCATTGTCAAAATGTTCTTGCGAACTCTGTCACGGCAGACGATGAGTGCTGGGCTGTAAATTGCTTCTGGGGTGCGAATGCTTGGAATGGACATGTGTGATCAACTGCAAAAGAGAGCGTCTTACAACCAGATCGACCATTCGGAGACAACGAGGAGAATGCGGAAAGCACACTTTCACGCCGGCCCGAACGGAATTGAGTGAGAGTGTAGTGGAATCGACTGGATCACGAGTCTCCTCGGCGGATTAGTTCCACTTGACCCGCAGAAAGTCCGCGCAAATCAAATTAACCCCGAAAAATTCCATGACCAGCAATCACGCCGTCCTTCATGAAAATCTGACGCTTGGTTTGCTCAGCGACATCGGGCTCGTGGGTCACCATTATAATTGTTCGCCCTTCAGCATTCAGTTCTTTCAGCATCTCCATGATCTCTTCCCCGGTTTTTGAATCGAGGTTTCCAGTCGGTTCATCTGCCATGATGATCGCTGGGTCATTAATGAGTGCCCGGGCAATCGCGACGCGCTGTTGTTGTCCCCCGGAAAGCTGATAGGGACGATGATCCAATCGAGTTCCCAGGCCGACTTTTTCAGCCACGATGGCACAGCGTTCCCGATCAACAGCGGTGATCGGCGGATACCCCGGTCGGTACAACAACGGAACTTCGATATTTTCCAAGACGGTATATTGAGGAATCAGGTTGAATGACTGAAAGATGAATCCGATCAATGAATTCCGGGCGATGGAAAGCTGATCGTCATTCATCTTGGAGACATCCTGACCAGCCAGAAAATATTGACCGGAAGTCGGACGATCCAACGCCCCCAGCAAATTCAGCAATGTACTTTTGCCGCTCCCCGACGAACCCATGATTGAGATAAAATCGCCGGTCGGGATATCGAGTGACACGCCTCGCAACGCGTGCACCTGCACTGACCCCAGATCGTATTTCTTGTGCAGGTCAACAATTTTGGCAGCGAGTTCCATCGAGCAATTCTCGTTAGACCCCATCTCCGGGGCGTGTGGCAGCGAATGAAGAAACGATGATGAGTGAAGCGAGAGTGAGTTACTGATAGAAAACCAAACTCTCAGTAGATCGGCGAACAAAACCGGACGCGTTTGTTCGGCTTTGCCGAAATTCACTCACCGCTCCGAGTCGCTTTGATCTGATTGCACAGTACTGATCGACACATAGCCGGGAAGGCGCAAACCGACAGGGAATCGACTTCAGCCAACCCATTAAGGAGTCGCTGGTCGAGGTGGCCCTGCACTCATCAATTCCTCACGAGTCACTTTACCGTCTTTGTCTTTATCCATTCGCCCAAAGCGTTCCGCGTCTCCGACTTCTTCAGCGGTGAGAGATCCATCACCGTCCTTATCCATCCGTGCAAACATCGCGGCTGGATCGCGAGGGCGATTCTCACCACCCGCTTCAGGACCGCCAGCACCTGGCTTCGGGCCAGCTGCTTCGGCTTTCACAACTGGACCTGGAGGTACAGCCGCAAGGGCTCCCGCTTTGGAAGCGAGTTCTTCACTCTCTTTCTCCGAATCTGCTCGCAACTCTGCTTCGATGGCTGCAATCTGATCCGCAAACTGGGTTCGAGGATTCAGGACGATCTTCTCCCCCTCCTTCAACCCTTCGAGAATCTCGAGATATGCATCGTTTGCCTGACCCACCTTGACGTAGCGGAATTCAGAAGCGCCATTCCCGTACACGAACGAGACCTGCTTATCCACGATTGTGACGACAGCCTGCATTGGAACCTGGAGGACGTTGGAGCGGTTATCGACCAACAACTCAACTTGCGTTGTCAGTCCCGGACGAAGTCGACGAACTTTGTCGGCATCGTCGAGCAACAGAACTTCGGTTGCATACTCTCGCAGGTCGAAATTCGGCCAACTTCCGGACATCGGAACCGAAGAGACATGTGAAATCTCTCCGTTGAAAAAGTAATCAGGGAAGGCATCAACCCGGATACGCGCCTTCAGACCTTTTCGAATCGATCCGATGAGTGCCTCGTGCACGCGGCAGTCGACTTTCATGCGAGTCACATCAGGCAGATTGATGATCGGCTGGCGTTCACGAACGCTAGCCCCCGCCTCAATGGTAACGGGCTGCGAGCCGCGTCCACCCCCGCTTTGATTCGTGGCATAGACGACTTCGCCAGATTGAAGCGCTCGTAGCGTGCAAGCCTCGATTTGCTTTCGCAGACGCTGCAATTTTTCGTTCTCAACGTTGTATGTCAGCTGGGCCGCTTCGGCCTGCTTTTCACACTGAGTCCGTGAGGAATTCGCTTTCAGTTCAACACGGGCCAGTTCGCGTTTCGATTCTTCAGCGTTCGCTCCCAACTCGGCAATCGTCCGCTTCTTCGTGAAGTTCTGCAACACGCTCAGGAGTTCTTCCGCTCCCTGAACCTTCAACTTTGCCTGCTTGACCGCAATACGGGCAGCATCGAGTTCATTCTGATTCGCATATCCCTTTTTCACCTGACCGTTGGTGAATGAGAAGGTTTCCTCGGCCCGAATCAGCTCTTCCTGAGCGATCGCCACATTGCCCTGAAGTTGATGCTCCTGCTGCTCGTATTCTCCCCCTTCAGAGACGAATTTTTCGAGGTCGAGCTGTGCCAATTCGGATTTCAATGCGGCAGCAGCGATATCGCTATCGTTCTGGGTCTTCTGAATTTCAAGAGATTCCTGCGCGGCAGCCAGTGCTGCACTTGCCTGTGTCGCAACAATTTCCTGCTGCTGAGCTTTCTCACGAAGTGCAGATGCATCCAGTTCGCAAACCACTTCACCCGCTTCAACCCATGTTCCTTCTGGAACAATGCTGATGATCGTCGTCGTTCCTTCAACGAGACTCATCAAGGTAGAGTTTTTCTGGCTGTCGAGAGAACCTTGTAGATTCAGACTGACCAGAAACGGTCCGGATTTGACCGTCTCCAGCACGAGATTCTTGGGAGCGTTGCGAGACTCGGACTGAGCCGTCAGCGACTGCCACCATTCCTTCGGCAGGCTGCTCCGAGCCAACGCGGCTCCTCCCAACCCCAGAAGAATCACCAAACCGAGGATCCAGATTCTCGTCCGGCCCGAGCGTCTTTTCGTATCGTTCATTACTTAGACTCCGATAGAAAGGATCGACCCACATGCCGTCCTCACCAATCTCCATGATACCCATATCTCGGTAAATGTTAAGCCGGTTACGCTCATAGTTAGTGTACGTTTGAACAAGATTGTTCTGAGCGTTCAGGATAGCATTCAACGCGTTCAGCAAGTTGTTACCTGCCAATCCGCTTCCCGAGGATCGACCAGCCGAGGCTCCGGCGGACGCTGGAGCGTTACTCTGTTCGACTGCGGAATCATATTGTAGCGCTGCGATACGTACGGCGCGTCTTAATGTCTCGAGATTCTGCCGGAGCACAAATAATTGACGCCAGGCGTTACGAACCTCTTGTTTCACCCGATCCTCAGCCAACATGTATTGTCGGCGTTGTCGCTGATAGTTGATTAAAGAGACGCGATACGCATTTCTCTCATCAATCTGATCGAGAGGAGCAGTGAACGAAAACCCTGCTCTCAATTGGGTTTGACTCCCTCGGAAATCCAGCGGCCTGTTGCCTCCAGAGGTACCGACATCCGCTTCAGCCACGATATTGACGTTCGAGAGCAAAGCGTTGGCGGCGATTTCCACTTTTCGCCGCGCATCCATAACATATGCACGTTCGTTCATCAAATCGACTCGATTGTCGATCGCGACCTGAACGGCTTCTTGTAAAGGAATGAAGAACGGCTGAACTTCAATCAATTCCACTCGTAAACTAACCTGAATCACCGTCAGATTTTGCGTCAGACGAACCAAAGATTCTCGGAAGTTCGCCAGTTCTCGATAGGCGTCCTGAACGCTCTCATCGGGAAGATCGTTCGAACGTAGCCCCTGCCCAGTTTCAACGACACTTTCACGAAGCTGCTGTAGCTGAATCCTGGCAGCCTCGAGCAATGCCTCCCCGCGCTCAAGATCGGATAGAAGCACTTTTTGATCGACTTCAGAGACTTCCTGCATTCGCTGCGGTAAGTGAGCCCGCGTTTTTTGCTGGTCCTCGATCACGACGTTCAGACCATCCCGGTCCACATCGTCAACCAACGCCAGAAACTCGACATAGTTTCTCCGAAGTTGATCCAGATCAGGGCGGTCTTCGTCCAATGCGCCCCAACTTTGCACAAAATCGCGGGCACGTTCTTCGAGTTCCGTTAATCTCGGATCGATGAGCTCGAAGATTTTCAACATCGAATCGTCGATCGTGAACACCATGTCGGTCCGGAGACCAAGTAACAATTTGTAACTATCCAGGTCGTCCTGTAATCCCCTCTCGAGGCTTCGCAATTGATTCGTCGAGTTGGCCAGGCTGGATTGAAGATTCAATACGTCCAGCGTAGTGACGTCGGTCTGCAAAGTGTTGATCAACTGGTCGATCGCCAATTGAAAGTTCGGATCTTCTCCCAGGACGCGCAGAGCCTGAATTTCAGCCGCGGTCACATCCTCGAGCGACCTCCATCGCAGACGCCCGAGGTCAGCTTCATAAATCAGCTTTCCTCTCAGAACTGGGGGGAGGTTCTCCGGTTGGGGAGCGTTCGCTGGCCATTCAAAGTTGTCTACACTCGCAAACTGTTTGTTCCGGGCTGACTGCGAAAGCAGTTTTTCAATCTGCTCTTCAAGCCGTCCGATATTTCCTCGCAGGTTGCGGATTTGCTGCACAGAGTAGAGTAGCTGCAGAAATCCGGTCGGTCCCCCCACAACGCTCGTGAAGATCTCCTGACGCAGTCGGGCCAGCACACGTGCTTCGTACAGGAGGTTTCGTTCAGTTTGGGTAAGTCCTTCGAGTCCGACCTTTCGCCCCGCTCCAAACAGCAGTGGCTGCACGATTGAGAACGTCAGATTTGAAACGGATTGCGTCTGGCTTCCACCACTGAATAACCAGACGGTGTTGTTCGCGAACTCAACTGCCCATTGAGTTCCTGCAGGGAGCAGTTGGCTCACGCCCCCCGCGACCCCTCCGATCACGCGGTCGCCTGGACCGTGGGGAACACCGATCCCTGTGACACTTGACGTTGGTTCGACTCCGTTGGAGCCGAGATAACGCACGCCAAACTGAAATCGCTGGAAAGTCACTGCCAATGCAGCGAGATAGACGTTCTCAATTTCAGTCTGATAGTCGCGATTGTTGATCTGCGCGAGTTCGACGGCTTCGGGTAATGAGACGTTCTCCAATGCTGGAAGTGCCCCCATCAACTCGCCGGTTAGCGGGTCGACGTTCTCCGGGCTGATTCCAAAATACTGGAGCCATTGAGGGTTCTCGACAGACATCAGCTGACCAAACTTGTGCCAGCCTTTGTACCCTTTCCAACCATCCACCCAATTCATGTAAACAGACGCTGCCCCGTCGTCTGGCGGGGTCGGTTCGCAATCCGGATTGTACGGGTCGTAAAACCGGCTTCGCGGATCCGGAGTGACGTCAACGCGAGGAAGTTCCCAACGCGGATCAGTCAATTTTTCCGTGATCGCAAGATACGAGTCGCGGTCAGCCTGCTCGCGCCAAAATGTCCGGGAACATCCCGGTGTGGACGTCACGAGCATCGCACCGGCGAGTGCCACTGCTATTTTTCCAGAAACTGTTTTGGAACCGATGGTTTCGAAGAGCTGATTCAACATTACGCGGCTCTCCAGTCGGACTTCACAGTGTTGTCGGCAAGTAATTGTGACTGAAGAGCGGCACCGAGTGCAAAGACAACCTGCGGCACCAGCGGGCGAACTTCATCAGACAATCGAATCAAAAGCTCATGGGCGAAGTCCGAGTGAATCTGCTCGATTGCCAGACAGCGTTGGCGTCCCAGTTCAGTCAGATTCAGTACCGATTTACGGCGATCGACGGTTGACCGGCCTCGGATCAACAATCCTTCTGAATGCATCTGATCAACCAGACTGCACAGGCTCGATTCCGACAAACTCAGTTCCGTCGCCAGATCAGCCTGAGTGAACCGCTGATCCGCATTCATCAGCGCCTGTAATACAGCCGCCTTGGAGCTGGAAAGGTCTTCCGTCGCGTAACGATCCGCCAGTAGGCGCTTCATTTGACGCGAAACCTGATTCCACAGGCTCACCCAACTCGTGGTGTCCAAGGAATTCGCTTGATGTCCGTTCATAGAGCAACCGTCCGGAATAATCGGAATCGTTCAACCCTAAATCATTCGGAACTGAACCATTTGGAACTGCAATGAATCACTGGACTTTGCTGATTAAACAAGATTTTCCTCTTGTTTTTCTTGGCGACCCCCGGGGATTTCGCTGTATTTTTGCAACAGAAAACTCCCTATCTCGTTTCATGCACGCAACCTAATGCAAGAGCGCTCACAACCGTTACAACCAGAATTTGATCTGCAGAGTATGCCGATTACTTACGTATTTTTCTAAACCCATCCCGCACGACGCGAAAACAGAGGGCATTGTTAGGGCGATGGAGTGTTTTTTGAAAAGACCGACTTTGTCCGCCCCAACCTGGACATTGCGGCATGGTTCCCCTCCCAAGCCCCACAGGAGTCTGATTCATGATTGATGAAGTCATCTCAACCAGCGAGATTCGCCCAAGCCGACGCTATAAAGAACGTCGCAGCACCGGTGTCGAGCGCAGAACAACATTGACAGAACAAAAACCTGTCAAGGAAACGCGCGTCAGCGACCGCCGTAAGGTTGAACGTCGCCGCCAGATCGACCCAACGACTTGCGAGCGAGATTACAAACCAGACGAAGTCGAGTTCATGCGAGCAATGGACGATTACAAGCGCCGCAGTGGACGCCAGTTCCCCACATGGAGCGAAGTACTGGAAGTGGTTCGCGATCTGGGCTACCGCAAAGTTGCTCCACCGACCACCACTTTCGAAAATCTGAACAAATAACCCCGTTATCAGTGCCCCAGCAAACGGGCACCGATCGGCCGGGAAACTCACGAGAGTCAATCAGGGACTTCATTGACTCTCACAGAGGACGACGCCAGTGGAGCGATTGGGAGGGAATCTTCGCGAAGCTGACCGCATTCTGGCCGAATGAAACTGGGCTATTGTTTGAGAGTAATGATCAATCCCCTGAATCAGGGGAAAGCCTGCGAGATGAATATCTCGCAGGCTTTTTTATTGGACAGACACTCAATTTCTGGAGACAGCACGCCCTCGCTCGGAGGCAACGTATTCAAGACATCCTGTCATCGCTGCATACTCTTCGCTGCCTACATCGCAGCCTGGCGACCCGGTTTCTTCTTGATGATGTGCTCCATACCGCAGCCTCCAGCAGTCGGCAGCATCTTCCGTGGACTGCAACAATTTTCCGGATTGAACACGTGACGAATTTCTTCCATCACCTTCAAATCCACAGGATTGAATAGCTCCGGCATCAGGCTGACTTTTTCCACGCCGATTCCGTGCTCGCCGGTGACACTTCCCCCCAATTCGATGCACTTCCGGAGAATCTCTTCTCCTGCTTCGATCACACGCTGCATCTGCTCCACGTTTCGCTCATCGAACATGAGAATCGGATGGATATTTCCATCCCCCGCATGGAATATGTTCAGAATGCGCAGGTCGAATTTCTTTTCGGTCTCCTGAATGAAGCTCAGAATGTCCGGCAACTTGGTGCGAGGAACAACCCCGTCCTGAGTGCAGAAACTCGGGGAGAGTCGCCCAATTGCTCCGAAGGCCTGTTTGCGGCATTTCCAAAGAAGAAGTCGTTCTGCTGGCGTGTTTGCAGAACGAATTTCTCTGGCTCCGAAGGATTTGCAGATTTCGACGATATTCTTTGCCTCTTCATCGACACCCACTTCCAAGCCATCAACTTCTATCAGCAGGACAGCGCCGGCATCCAAGGGAAAACCGAAATGAAAAGCGGCTTCAACCGCCCCGATAATTCCCTGATCCATCATCTCTAAAGCGGCCGGGATAATTCCAGCAGCGATAATGCCGCTGATCGCCTCCGTTGCTTGATTGACTGTTTCAAAAATCCCGAGCATCGTGCGGACCGCAGATGTGTCTCGAGTCAATTTGACCCAGATCTTCGTGCAGATCCCAAAGGTCCCTTCACTCCCGACAAACAGCCCCGTCAGGTCGTATCCGGGCTCATCGGCACAAGGCCCCCCCATTACGACCACTTCCCCGGATGGAAGAACTACTTCCAGCCCCAGAATGTGATTCACCGTCACACCGTATTTGAGAGTGTGCGGGCCTCCTGAATTCGTCGCGACATTTCCTCCAAGCGTGCAGGCACCTTGCGACGAGGGGTCTGGGGCAAAATGAAATCCGGTTCCTTTGAGCTTCTGAGTCAGGTGAACATTCACGGTTCCCGGTTGCGTCACCGCGTAGCGATCCGCGACGTTGATCTCAAGGATTTCCTTCATCATCGACGTGCAGATCATGACTCCGCCGCCGACGGGAAGAGTTCCCCCTGCCAGACTGGTCCCCGCTCCCCGAGGAACAAACGGCACCTTGAACTCGTTACAAAGGCGAACGATCTGAACGACATCTTCAGTCGTTTTTGGAAAAACAACGATGTCCGGAACCTGCTTTTCAACGATGTAGCCGTCGCACTCGTAGACCAGCATCTCATCTTGTGTCGACAACACCGCCTCTCGCCCCAACAGATTTGCGAGTCCTTTGATCAAACTGGCTGGTGCTGACACAGAACTGGTTGTAATCGTCATCGCTCACTCGCTCGAAAAGTCAGGGAAGTGAGAAGTGTAAACGATGTTGCGATGAATCACAGCCAAACACATCTGAGGTTTTTTGCGCAAATCGTGCTGAATATAAAAAAGTCCCGGAGAGAAAATCCGGGACTTCGATCGTTCACATTCTGATCAAAAAGCGAACTTAGGCTAAATTTGGGTCCATTCGGGCGCTGGCTGAATGTCGACCGCTGGCTGGCCGCCGCAGTCCTTCCGGCCACTTCCCTCAAAACGGGAAATTGCACGAACACTCATGTCTTCGTTGCAGGCGATCTGACAGCTGAGTCGAACACCAGAAAGTCCTTTGGCCGCCAGAACATTCTTCTCTGCAACTGTGATCTCTACAGGCTCACCGCTGATGAATTCGACTTTGCAGGTTGTGCAACGAGCGCCGCCGCCGCATGCGTGCAGCTGATCAATTCCGGCATCTTCCTTCAATGCGAGAACCAATCGCTTGCCCGCTGGAACGTCAAACTCCCCTACATTTTCTACGGTCAATTTTGGCATCTGTCGTCCTCAAGTTCATCGGGTTTGCGAATGTTTCAAAGTATTTCATGCGCACCTGAAGACGACAAGCAGAGACAGCATGTCGACATTGAGTCTCAGCGGGGAGCGAGTCTCTCCCTCCATTGCATTGCTCCAGAAGGGGCACTCATTCATGATGTTCCTCAGGGAAGTACGCCATTGGTCCCTGAAACGACACTCGAGAAAGTCGATCACTTGAACACTGCAATTCAGACGTCAGCTCAACCCGTACAGGATGTCTTGCGTCAGCACGCGGAGCAGGAGTACGCACACGAGCTTGAAGCTCTCGCTCACAATGACGATCGGCAAAAGCCCAACGGCTGGAAACTCTCCCCTTGGGCAATCAAAACGTACATTTTGGGTGGAACGCTTCCGGATGGAACAGCTATTTCCGCAAAATACGTCGGCCAGCCTCGTCTGATCGAAATCGCCATCGCGACACTGGCGACGGATCGGGCGCTGCTCCTATACGGAGTCCCCGGAACAGCGAAAACCTGGGTCTCCGAACATCTCGCCGCTGCTGTATCGGGAACATCAACACTCCTCATTCAAGGAACTGCCGGGACCGATGAGACCGCCCTACGCTATGGTTGGAACTATGCTCGCCTGATTGCGGAAGGTCCATCTCCAGCAGCACTCGTGGAAAGCCCGATGCTGCATGGAATGCAACATGGCCGTGTCGTTCGAGTCGAAGAACTGACCCGTATTCCGACAGAAGTCCAAGACACACTGATTACCATCCTCTCAGAAAAGACGCTCCCGGTTCCCGAACTCAATACCGAAATTCAGGCGACAAGAGGTTTCAACGTCATCGCCACCGCGAATAATCGTGACAAGGGTGTGAACGAACTTTCAAGTGCGCTGATGCGGCGATTCAACACTGTCGTGCTCCCCCTGCCCGATTCCCTCGAAGATGAGGTGGAAATCGTCCAGTCGAGAGCGGCTCAACTTGGACGAGCACTGGAACTCCCCGCCGAAAAACCAGCACTCGAAGAGATCCGCCGGGTGGTGACAATTTTCAGGGAACTTCGCAATGGTCTGAGCATCGATGGCAAGTCGCGATTGAAAACCCCCAGCGGCACGCTCTCAACAGCGGAAGCAATCTCAGTCATTTCAAGTGGCATGGCAATGGCCGCTTACTATGGCGACGGAACGCTCAACGCCAGCGATCTGGTGCCAGCCCTCGTGACAACGGTTGTGAAAGATCCGGTACAGGACCAAATCGTCTGGCAGGAATATCTGCAGACCATCGTTAAGGAACGGGATGGTTGGAAAGATTTGTATCGAGCCAGTCGTGACTGGTCCTGATTATCCGGATGACTTTTTTATTCAGACCAGAAAACCGCCCAGTCCGGAAGAGATACAAGAGTGTTGATTGATTGAACGTCACACGAAGACTAAGGTCTCATGTGAATCTCGTAAGATCGAAGTGATCTGGCGATGCTCTTCGAACAAACTGACCGACAAAGAGACGAACTGCCTTTAATCCCCCATGAGGCATCGCGTGATTCGCGAAACACTCTGACTTGAACGGGGTTGAATCACTGATCGGACTCGTTCCCGAATTTTTGCAGCAAGCTCCCCAGACTCCCACCGCCCCCTTCAAATTCTGTAGAATTGCATGTCACGCTTCATCCGCACCGTGAGTTTAGCCCTGAAGAGCTTGTTATTACACAAGTTACGCTCCGGGCTGACGATGTTGGGAATCGTCTTCGGGGTTTTCTCCGTAATCGCCATGCTCGCGATCGGGGAAGGTGCAAGCCAACAAGCTCAGGAACAGATTCTGAAGCTCGGGGCAACGAATATCATTGTCACGAGTGTGAAGCCTCCTGACGATGCGGCAGCGGGGAACTCGAATACTCAGATCCTGCGTTACGGACTGACCAGAGAAGATCATCAGATTCTCTCGAAGACACTCTCAACGGTTTCCGCAATCATTCCGGTGCGGGAAGTGGTTCTTGACGTCCGAAATCTCAAATGGACCTTGAACGCCCGCGTTGTCGGATGTACACCCGGCTACAAAGAGATGAATCATCTCGACATGGCGTTCGGACGTTTTATCTCAGAGCAGGATGAACGAACACTTTCGAACGTCGTTGTTCTCGGATCACAGGCTGCCCTCGAATTATTCCCACGTGAACATGCAATCGGAAAGAGCGTGCAGGTCCGTGGAAGTCCCTATCTCGTCGTCGGAATCACCAAGGAGAGAACCGCATCCGCTGCTGTTGGTGGAAGTTTGTCCGGCCAAGATTACAACAACGACGTGTATCTTCCACTTTCTACGTTCCAATCTCGCATCAACACAAATGACAAGATCATCAAAAGAACTTCCGGATCGATGTCGGCCGAGTCAGTGGTCTACGACCAGATCACGTTGAATGTCAGGAGCATCGACGATGTGATTGCGACATCGGAAGTGGTGAACGAGACACTGCAGAAAACACATGGCAGCAAACGGGATTATTCCGTTGTCGTTCCATTGGAACTCAAGAAACAGGCAGACCAACTCAGAAATATTTTCAACGTCGTGCTTGGATCAATTGCTGGCATCAGCCTTCTCGTCGGCGGGATCGGCATTATGAACATCATGTTGGCGACGGTCACCGAACGCACCCGTGAGATCGGAATCCGGCGAGCCCTTGGCGCACGGCGCAAAGACATCACCCAACAGTTCCTGCTCGAGACAATCGTGCTTTCAGGAACAGGCGGATTGATCGGAATGGCACTCGGTTTAAGTACACCATTTGCGTTCTGGGGGATCAAATACTTCGTCATGAATTACATGCTGGAATCTTCTTCGATTGCCAACATGTCTGACATGGGACGGATGTTCTTGGAGATGACACCGAAAATTGCGATCTGGAGCCTCCCCGTCGCATTTGGGTTTTCGGTTTTCACCGGACTGGTCTTCGGTGTTTACCCAGCGCAGGCCGCAGCGAAGCTCGATCCTATTGAAGCTCTACGACATGTGTAACGATTGAAGAATTGCCAGATTCCTGCGAATCCTCCGATGTCTCAGGGGCAGCATCGTCCACACGTTCGGGTCGAATGTGCGGGGCAACCAGTTTTTCAACTTCGTCCTGTGCCATCATTCCGGCAGCAACGCCGACGACCTTACCATTCCGAAAAACCATCATGAGTGGGATTCCGCTCACTTCGTAAGCTGTTGCGACTTTTTGGTGATCATCAACATCGACCTGAATGACATCCAACTGTTCGCTGTACTTATCACCGACCTTCTTAAGAATCGGTTCGAGTTGCCGGCAGTACCCACACCATGTCGCAGTGAAATCGACGAGCACAGTTTTCGGGTTCTTCAGGACGTTTTCCGTGAACCAAGGATCGCGAGCATCCACGGCAGAGAGGTGGTCCAGGCTGGATGTTCTTGATCCTCCCACAGGCTTCAGACTCACATAGATGAGCATCGCCGCGACGCATAAACCTGCAATCACAAGAATCTTGCGTTCCATTTCACACCAATCACAAGTTGTGTCGCCGGCAATACGACGACCAGTCGTCAGGCAGCTGGAGGCCTCGCATATGAATTGTGACCGCAATTACCGAAGCAGGTCAACGACATGTCCGGGAATCCGCAGAGAAACTCGGAATTCATTCGCCTACGACAAATCCGCCGAATCGTGAATACCAAGCCTGATTGCAGAATGGAGCAGTACTCGACTTCCGACGAACCAGAACATGGCCCGCACGAAAGGCTGGGATCGAAAAGCGAGATCCCACGCCGAATCGCGTCTGCACGCGTTACTCAGCGACACCCTCGGCGGCGGGCCGTGAATCCGATTGCAGCTTAGAAGACTGAACGGAAGAAGTGTCAGTTGACCCCTGAATCGGATCGACATATGGAATGTACGGATCGCCCCCAGCAGGGATCACGCTATAAGATCGCACGACGAATCGCAGAACCAGTGCCAGTACAATCACAATCGCCCCTAAAGAAATCAGCCCCCACGGGACGTTTCTTGCGCCATCACTCGAACTGCCGTTGCGATTGAGCCGTGGAAGAGGTTTTTTGAACTCAGCCGACAGAGACTCACCGCGTTGCGCCGCTTCCGGACGAGCGGGCAATTCGCGGGTCTTTTGCTGCGGGAGTTTTGATTTTTTCCTTGGAGCGGACGTACTTCTTTTTTGACCAGCGACAGGCTCAATAGCTGGAACAACCGCCAGGTTCTTGGTCTCCAACGTGGGAGACAAAAAGTTCCCCTCTTCATCGCCGATCACATCATCCCCAAACATGTCGAGCAGATTAGGAAGGCCCTGTGTGTTTCGAAGCGTGGGGTTGTTGAGATCCTCAAGCAACTCCGCCGGCGTCTGATACCGTTGCTCTTTTTTCTTTGCCATCATGCGATGGATGATGGCCACGACCGCTTCGGTCACATTCGGATTGAGCGAGGATGGGTCGGGAATAGGACTCGAGATGTGTGCGGAAATCTTGTTCGTAACGCTTCCTTCAGGATAAGGAGGTCGCCCAACAAGAAGGTGAAACCAAGTGCATCCCAATGAATAGATGTCGCTGCGAATATCAGCGGCTTTGCTGTTACTCGCCTGTTCCGGAGCCATGTAGTCGACGGTTCCAACAGTCGTCCCATCCCGGGTGATCGTCGTGTCGAGGGTTTCATCGATCGAGCGAGCAAGCCCCATGTCGGTCAGTTTGACGGTTCCATCCTTCGAAATCATCAGATTGGATGGCTTGATATCACGATGGACAATGTTGCGTTCATAGGCATGCTGCAACGCTTCGGCAGCCTGTCGGATAATCTCGATCGATCGCTTCACTGAAATGGGTCCGCGCCGATTGACCCATTCCAATAGGTCAATTCCCTCGACGAATTCGAGGGCGAGAAACAAATATCCGTTATCCTGTCCAGCCTCGTAAACGCTGACGATGTTCTTGTGCTGCAGCAACGCAGCCGCCTGACCTTCGGACTTAAAGCGTCTGACCAGAATCGGATTATTGGCTCGATCCTTTGCAAGAACCTTGAGAGCCACATCCCGCTTCAACTCAGAATCAACGGCGAGATAAACAATTCCCATCCCCCCTGCACCAAGCCGCTTGGAAATGGTGTAACGTCCAATGCGACTCAGGTCTCCAGTCGGACTCTCGCCGGTCGATTGATCTGGAGGTGAGAAATCAGCACTCATATTTTTTTGGGGGTGCAGTGAGAATAGGCAAAGCGTGCTCGCGACACATATCGGTCTGTACAGCACTGCGAACCACTGACACCGGTCGGAGTTGATTGCTGTACAGTTGAATATAGGTCGAATCATCCCCAAGCGTCAAAGGTGATCGCCGAGAGAACAGAGTAAATGATAGCACATTTTCGACAGACTACTGCAGTATCGAGCGCTCCCGAAATCGAATTATTCGACTTGGTTTGTAGAGTAGACCTCGGGTTCAATTGGTTCAAAATCTGCATGTTTCACTTGCGAAAAGTTTGGCATGACACCTTTGACAGGCACAATCTGCCCAGTCTTCTTATTCGCTGGCCCCAACTGCCCCGCAGCGATCATCTGCCGCAACGATTGAAGCAGGTAGAACTGTTGTTGCGAATCTGAAGCAGACGTCAGGCAGACATCGTGGACAACGTAGCTCGTTCCTTCTCGCACGAGTTTTACCTCAGCGATCACATCGCCATTGCTTGTTTTCACGGTTGTCATGGTGTCCTGAACATCCAGAGACACAACCTCGCTCAGCAAGGGTCGAACCACTTGCTGCGTGAGATCCGGTACTTCAGCGAGTTGCCTCCAGACAATGCGATCCAACCCATCCGCCGAGAAGCGGAGCAAGCCGTTCATATCACGTTTGTGGACCGACGTAGCGAAAGCATGAACCGTTAAGAACGCTTCGAGATTTGTCTTCAAGGAAGTCGGTCGATCCAGTGCCGGCAGGAGAACGTCATCGACGACCATCCAGCCATTGGCCTGATTCAGCACCAGAGTCATCGGGGTTTCACCGAGAATCAAGGTCACCTCGGAAACATCCCCACGGAAATTGGTTGAGATAATTTCAGGGTCGGCTTTCTCCAGGTGCGGGTCACGCATGACCGCAAAGTGAGAGGACTCTGCCCGATTCCAGACACGATCATTGAAATCGGTCGAGGAGATTTCACGAAGCCGCTGGCAGTTTCGCTGAATCAATGCATCGAGATATGCATGCACAATGGCATGCGACAGGAAGACGCTCGACATGCGTTTGACGTCTTTGGAGCCCTGTTCAAAAATCGTGACTTCATCGACACGCATTTCGGTCTTGGACCGGCCAGCTTCGTCTTTGGGAAGCTCTTCTTCACGCAGGGTCAGCATGAACGTCTCGGAGTTGTGATTCAACAACAACTCCACGCGCTTAATTGAATTCGTTCCATCGGTATATTGCCGTGCTTCGTACCCGCCCGCGATGAGTTCTTCGACGGGCAGTGAGATTTCGGAGTACTCCGCTCCGGACAGGCAATTCGTAAAGAAGTGCTTTGTAGAGAACGTTTCAAGGGCCGCTCGATCTTCGCCTTGATACGCTTTGAGGAACTTGGCCGATTGGTCCAAGGCTGTGACCATGTTATTCAGGCTGCGAATTCCGGTCGACTCTTTGGACTTGGGCTCGATTCCCAAATCACTCAGCATCCATTTGTCATCCCGCAACTTCATCGACAGGAAAAGATTTCCCTGTGGATGCGGAACAACGACCGTTGCTGCATCTCCCTTGAGACGGGCCTCTGGCTTGAATGAACTCTGCGTCCCTGGCCCTGCAATCTCCTTAAACATCTGATTCAGCCATTCAGCAGGCAATGGCGTCAGGGTGGCTTTCATGGACGGATCGCAATAGGCGAGTTTCTCCTCCATCTCCTTACCTCGCCAACTGATGAGCATCTCGCGGCAGGTCAACAGGAGATCCATTTGTTCCGTGACTGATCGCTCGACGATCTCCCCGTTGCCAGAGTCCTGAATCATGATCACGTCGTCAACGACCCAGCCTTTACCGGTGGTATCTTTGACGAGGATATACTCCAGCTCCTTTGCTTTCTCCTTTTCGCCCACTTTAACGATGGCTTTGCGCCTGCCGTCCCCCATTTCCGTGACGGATATGATCTCAACCTTTCCGACCGGGAGCTTCAATAATTTGAGTCCCTTGGCGGAATCATCCTGGCGTAACGCTCGCTGCCCGAAAGAGTCGGACGTCGACACCTTGAGCTTGTCGAGATCCTGCGCTTCCATGCTTTGGGAGAATCGTTCGATCGCACGTTTCGTGAATAAGCCTGAGCAACCCGGAGTAATAGAAACGCCGAATGCGAGAGCTACGATCAAATGAGAGCGACGGCTCATGGTGAATCCGAGACTGTTCAATGTTGCATCAGTGAACCAGGACGGCTGCACTGCAACGAGAGGGAAGGTGATGAAAATTCCAGGATGGGACGTAGCTTCTCCCATAGAGATGTCCCACGGTCAAGACTCATTCGAGCCCGGAAATCCCGGCTTCAACGGCAGATAAGACCTCATTTTCCGCGGATTTTCGCACGAAACGCGGTACTTGACCGCAAAAACAGACCTTTACACATCCTGCCACATCCTTATACTCCCCGCGCTTGCACGATCGGCACGTTCTGCCGACCACGAGCAAATCCCGCATACAGAGTGCAATTTGTGCCGGTCGATTTCGGAGGTTCAAAACTCCAGATCGTCCTCGCAGAGTCATCCCTGTGCTGTTGGATTCCATGACCCTCGATGTTTCGAAATTCGTAGATCGGGTGCATGAAACTTAAATTGCCTACTCCCCTGGGATCACCTCCAGTGTTCCCTTTCCTGTAAGACCGAGGTTGGTCATGTTTCGACCGGTCGCATGTACCTATGTCATGTTGACAGCCTGCTACCTGACGGTGGCGTCTGGCTGCTATCACATGTATTCGCAGCCATATGGATACTCCGGAGCTCCGTCTGCGACTCCATACCCCGGAACGATTCAGTACCAACAGGCTCCAATCTCAACATTACAGCCGGGACAGCCCTACACTCCGGGCGTCTATCCTCAGGGGGGCACAACAACCTACCCTCAAGGTGGCCTCACCCCGATTCCGGACAATGGAAGCAACGCTCCAACGTATAACCCGAATCCAACTCCCGGAACGACGAATCCGCAGACTCCAAACCCTTATTATCCACCGGGTTCCACCTATAACATTCCACAGAATAAAGGGCTGTATTCAAGTCAGCCGACGAGCATTCAGCAGGCAGCTTATAATCAGCCGACGCCGTCCAAGCAGCTTATGGAAACATCCCGGGCGCTTCGATCTTCGGATATTGACCTGACGTCAGAGTCAGAACTCGAGTCTCAAGAAACCGAGTTCGCAACTCCACTCGTGGGGTCCGCTCCCGTCCTAAGCACCACACCTGCTCCGATCAGCAGCTTCGCGCCAGAAGAGTCGACGACCTTCGAGCTTCCAGTGGTGCAAGAAGGTCCAGCGAAGTCCTCTACGAGCAACACCAATCCGTTTGAAACACCTGCCCCTGCTGAGCCAAGCTGGGACGTGGAAACAAACAAAGTTGTCAGCGACCAAGAATCCACCTTCGGAAATGATGGCCATTTTCAATGGTTGAGAGGAATCGTCAGCAAAGATCCGATCGAAGGGACCTGGAGCATCACTTACAACGACAAGCCTAGTGAAGATGATCGCTGGGGCGGACACTTCTCACTCGCAGAAAACTCACAGCTTTATTCCCTGAAAGACGGGGATACCGTTGTGATTCACGGGCAGGTTGACAACGTTGTCAAAGACCAGTTCGGAAAGCCAGTTTATCAGATTTCGACTGTCAAAAAGACGTCCCTCTAATTCACTTGTCGTGAAACATGTGGCGATTCTATGAACAGAATCGGAACTCGCTCACGCATCAACGCTTCAGTGTCCCTGCGACGTACCTCCGAGAGAGTGAGTGTTCGCCTGGCTACACTGGATGGCGCCTCGAACAGGTCACGCGGTAGATCATCCTGCGTTCTTTCTGACCTGCTGTACCGCATTCTCGCCGGTGGCACCTCTTCACTCGCAGACCGCTAAGGCGCCGGCGAATCAACGAGAATTTGCACATTGCGAATGTTCACTGGATTGCCCTCGGCCTGAAACCCAATTGCCCCAGTCAAAATGTAAGTTGGCTCGCTTCTGCAGATCACGCTTCCATTGAGCGACGCGACAACGGCCCCCTCTTTCACATTGATTTCAAATGCATTCCACTCTCCAACCGGTTTTCGGATCGCTTCGCGCACGTCTGGTTTGTCAGAGATGGTCAGCGCAGGGACGCCGCCGTTGGCAACGATCGATCCGATCGAGTCCACTCTCCCTTGAACTTCGATCGACGCTGGCCAGACCTTGTGCGGTTCCTGAATCCCCAACAGGACCCCAGTGTTGTATTTCACTGGCTTCACGCCATCGGTTTCTGCGACTGGAAACTGGATTTCACACTTCAGCGTGTAATTTCGATAGCTGCTTTTGGAATACAGGTACCCTTTGGGGATTCCTGTACAGTGAATTTCTCCTTCCTCTTCTCCCCAAGTCCCCTCATCAGCCATGAACGGAGTAAAGTCCTTCAGAGTCAGCACTTCGAATTTTGGTTCCGTCTTTTCGACTGTTGGTGCAGGAGCAGGCGGAGCGGGCGGTTGACCGCCTCCACAGCCTGACATCACGAACACCAATAACGACAAGCTCAGACTGAAAATTTTCATTGACATAAACTCCGTCGTACGAGAAGAAAACTTCTCATCGAAACTCTCCATCATTCACAGCTGAACTCTCTAGGAGCTTTTGCAATTTCATTGTGGGAACAGCTTTGAGCTGATTCCAGCTACAGAGAGATCCCTTTAGGAAAATTCGCTTCGATTCACTGGGAAATCCCTCACAACTCGTCACATGGTAACCGATTCGCTATAGTATCGCGTTTGTGGACGATCTCATTGGATGGGAATCGCAATAGGTTTTGCATGCTAAACGGAACTCAACAGGGGGTCGTTTCACTCCCCAGCTCTGATTCGACCCAGCGTGGCCCCAGAATTCTGGGACTCGACTACCTCCGTGCATGTGCCGCTGTTCTTGTCGTCGCCTTACACGCTGCGATTCCCTACATGTCCGACCCGATGCCACTCTTGCGGTGGGCCATCGAACCGAGCGAAAAATCGGATCTCGTGAATTTGATCGGCTGGAGCGTGGATGGCTTCATCATGCCGATTTTCTTTCTGATGAGCGGATACTTTGGGGCTCAACTTTATTCCCAGAGGGGTCCTAACAAGTTTCTCAAAAATCGATTGGCGAGAGTGGGGCTCCCCTTTCTCTTCGCCTGCGCCTTCGTGTTACCACTCTCATTGTATACGTGGATGTTAGGCTGGGTTTCGAGTGACCTGATCAGAATGAAGGATCTCCTCGCTGTAAAAATCGACGGGGAGCTCGGGGATGCACTGCATGGATTCTCACACTTGTGGTACCTCCAGTATGTTTTGCTTTACAGCGCTCTCGCATGTGTGATCCTGGCATTTGCCAAGCGATCACCCCGGCAGCAGTACCGGACTCCAAACAGGGCGATCCAGTCGCTCAATGGATCTAGCACCGTGGTGCTCGTGGCTGGGATTTTGTTTATTGGGAGCGTGCTCTACATCGAACCGACAATCGTCATCGGATTTCGGCACGGTTGGCTTCCATTCTGGGAAAACGTTCTCTTCTACGCTGTCCCGTTCACTATGGGTTGGTTTTGGCCACAGGTTGAACACTCCAAGCAAAAAACCAAGGCCGCGCTGCGCAAGGCAGCGATGCGAATCGTTTTGGCGTGCGGGGTGTTCTTCTTAATGTGGCCACAGCTGCGATATCACCTGCAGACATCCCCGACAGAAGTCGAAAACGCCGCACTTCCCTATCTGTTTGCGAGCTACAACTTGCTGATGTCGACGGGGCTGTTTGGCGGGGCACTGATGCTCCACCTGACGAGAATCCCAGCTACAGTGAAGTACTTAGCTGAAGCGTCATTCTGGATCTATCTGTTCCATCACCCAGCCGTGGCGATCATTCAGGTCGATTTGTTATTCAGCCCGATTTCTCCGGCACTGAAGTTTCTCATCACCACGACTGGTGGCCTCGCGATCTGTCTGGTGACATACGAGTTCCTCGTTCGCCGCACTTGGATCGGTCGAATGCTGAATGGCTCGACGAAGGTTCGCGGTACCACCGCCGATCGTCAGTTCGCACCGCCCGCTGAAAAAGCAGCCTAAGGAGAGTTCGCTGCTAGCAGCCCGTTGAAAATCTCTCAGAGTACTTGACGGGGCTCGTAGACTGCTGGCAGTTACGGAACGAGGATTCCGGGTGGGGAGTTCGATGGCGAGGGGAAGCGGGAACAATCGCGGCAGCAGGTGTTCTGGATGCCGACAGCCAGCCCCTTCCGTTACTGCCGATTAAAACTTCGGACCGCCCACACCCAATCCAACCGATCAGCAATAATGAACCGTATTTCAACAGGCTGTTAGCATCTTACAGAAGATCTGAAGACGTTGGAGACGGGTCAAACCAAACAGTCTTTAAATCGCATCGGAAGTCGTGAACAGGGACTCAAAGTGCCTTTCGCGCACAACTCGAATAGAAGGCCGCTCTGCCTTAATTCCTGCCATTGACGCCTTGGTGTGTCTTCCGACTTGAAAGAGATCAAGCGACGGGAGAGGATCTCCAGGAAGACCTCCGAAAAACAAATATTGAAGCTTCATGCGATGAGTGACAGGATCTTCATCGCGTATCAGCCAGACGACACACCGCCTTGGTTCTTCTCGAAATCCCGTGTTCACCTTCTGCAATGTTGTCTTACCGTTGAACAGAACGCAGGAGATTCTGGCATTCCAGCACAAGATGGCACCCAAAGGCATCGACCTCGCTGGTCGTTCCATGTGGACCCCAGGCTTTCTGCAGAACCTCGGCAATGAACACATGCTCCACTCGCTGCTCGTAGAGTGAGGATTTCAAGAATAGTTGTTCTCGCATGGTTCAATTCAGCTTGCTTCGGCACGTTCTCTGTGGAGACTCTGTCCACAAATGGAAGCCCCCTCAGAAGTGGGTTTAAGAAGACTTTCGAAGTCCACTCTGTTGACGACCTAAACTCCATCTTGAGGAGTGAAGTCTCGCAGGCCACTCGCATCAAGTACCGCAGAATGACCGACGCGGCAATGACCCTTGGATGTATTTCGTGGAGCAGCCTGTTCTTCACGATAAGAAAGTCGTCCGAGAAAATTCCACACTCGTTTACGACCTCGTCACTCCACCGATCTTGATGGAGGAAACAGAGTTTCCTTAGCGAACGTCACCCGGATTCCGTTGCGACACTAACGGTCGAACCGCTTCTACGCTGCACCAGGCTCACCGACACGAACAGGTTGGTCCGCCGAAGCGATGCCGACCTCCACTACGTCGAGTAGGGCATCCGGAACCATCTGACTTGTTGGCCGCAGTGCGTCTCGGATGAATTGGAGTGAAGGTGAGGCGCTGTCGTTTTAAGACTTCGGGCTCCCCCTCGACTGTCAGGCTGACTTCAGAGAATGGCAACAAAGGAATGTCGTTCATAAAGGATTAGTTTGCCATCAATGGCAGCTACTGAACGGGTGCGTGACCACTCCTGGAGGCTTCGGCGCACGCCACCGGAAAATACACGTCACCAAAAAGAAAACCCAGCGAACAGATCAGAATTCGAAAATGCATTTGACAAAGTTACAGATTCGCTTACCTTGATGAGATTCGCATTCACAGATGCCGATATCGTGGTGGACGTAAGTCACTAGGGATGATTGAGTTTATCGTTCAGGTTCGTCGCACCTCCGTTCGATCAGTTGCGAAAATCGAGTCATTTCTTCAATTCCATTCAGTGCAATTTACTATTGAGTTCACACAGCGTGCGTGAACTTATCGAGTTGTTCGCTAGCCCATTTTCTGATCCATCTCAAGTTCATTTCATTCTGAACGTAACCGTCCCCAAGGAAGCTTCTCATGACATCGATTCGCCGTAGGAGATCAGCATTCACACTTATTGAGCTGCTGGTCGTCATCGCCATCATTGCAGTCCTCGTCTCTCTGCTCCTGCCAGCTGTTCAGCAGGCCCGTGAGGCTGCCCGCCGCACACAGTGCAAAAACAATTTGAAACAGATCGGGCTTGCGCTCCACAACTACCATGACAATTCCCTCATGTTCCCTCAGGGGGCGATTTACGGCTTCTGGAATGGCACCGCCAATCAGGCTTACCATCACACATGGGTTGGTGCGATCCTCCCTTTCATGGATCAGGCACCTCATCTACAACACAATCAACTTCTCCCTACCTGCCTGGGGGCAATCGTTTATTGACAAAGCAGTGCCAGGGCTCATCTGCCCATCCGATCCGCAACAACTCGTTGCGCCCGGCCAGTCTCATGGTTGTGCGATCACCTGCTATGCCTCGGCATCAGGTAATGACTGGTGGTCTCGTGGAGGAACGAACAACGCTGACGTCTACGCAGGAGGCGTGTTTGCACCGCAGCGGAACGCCAGAATCGCCAGCATCACAGACGGTACGTCGAATACGATTGCTGTCGCAGAAGTGAACTCCACCGGATATGCCAATAATCCCGGAATCGGAATTCGCATCAACGGTGCAGGTAAGCCACGTGGAGGTGGTGGAGACGCCGTGTTCCGTGCAGCGTTCATCGCTGGTTCCTTCCACAAAGTCCAGCATCAGGGTGGGATGGACCTGCAGGGGCGCGATTTCGTGTGGCCAGACGGCAGCACTCCGACATCACCTGATGCCTGGTTCCGAGCAGCACCGCACCTCTTGGCTCCCTACTTTACTGCAGAGTACGGCATCAATACGAATTGGCCCGGAGCAACCAGCTTGCACGTTGGCGGTGTTCAGGTGCTGATGGCAGATGGAGCTGTCCGCTTCGTCAATCAGAATCTCGACTGGATGGTTTGGAACGCTCTCAACACACACCAAAACGGTGAAGTTGTTGGTGAATTCTAAGAGCGGATTTCTCGTTCACTCCACAAATAGTCGGACCGGAGAAGTGAGGCTGCCTCATATTGAAGGGAGTCCACTTCTCCGCCGATCCATCAGGGTCTAATTCGTCTGCCGTAACAACAGGTCGAGTTGTAGTTCAATATTGAGGGTTCGATGCGAAAATTTATCTTCACAGCTTTCGGCATGGCGATTCTGAGCCTCGCCGTTGGATGTGGTGGCGATGGTAAAGTCAAGGTTTACAAGGCTGATGGAACACTGACGATGGGTGGGACTCCGTTTGGCCCAACCACGCTTCAACTGATTGCTCTTGAACAGGGAAAGCGTTCCGCTATGGGGAACGTTGACGAGAGCGGGAAAGTGACGTTCACGACTTACGCCCCCGGTGATGGTCTACCAAGTGGACAGTACCGCGTGGCGGTTGGTGTGGACCTTGGAAAGCCGCCCCGCCCATTCCCACGCATTTATCGCGACATCAGCAAGTCTCCACTCAAGATCAACGTCGATGCTCTTGATGGAAATCAGGTATCGATGGCCTTGGACCCCAAAGCAGGTCCGCTGACCACGACATCGAAGATGGAGGAAACGATGAACGCAGCGAAAGCTGGCGACGCAATCAAAGCTGGTCGCTCCGACGAAGAGTAGCCGAATAAACTCTCAAAATTGCGAGATCCCTGCTGCGGCTTATCCATGCCTGGCAGGGATTTTTTGTTTCGCCTGCTACCAACGGCACTAAGCGTGTCGTAATGCTGTCATCGTGCCCGTGACAATCCCCGAACTCAGCTCAATACTCGTGACGCACAGGCCTTACTTTGAATGGGAAACATGCCCTGGCTGAGGAAGAGAATGGGCGTTTTCGCGAAGAATTTCATCTGATGTTCGCATGTGCGGGCGCCCCAAGTCTCTCATATTCGTCCTACTGAATCGCAAGAAACCCAACAAGTAGGGATCAGGTTGAATACGTAGAAGCGACTGAGGTATTGGGTGTCATCAACCGGGCGAGGATGGGTGACGTTGCGGCTGTGGTGACCAGCGCCATGAGAACCATCATCGCGAAGAGTTCCGGACTGAGCACGCCTAGATCGAGTCCGATATTCAGGACGATCAGTTCCATCAATCCCCTCGTATTCATGAGCGTCCCAAGTACTGCCGAGTCACCCCAGTTCAAGCCGGTTAGCCTCGCAGCGATGAACGTTCCTCCGAACTTTCCAAGTGTCGCTGCGAGGATGATGACTCCGCACCACGACCAGCTTTCGTAGCCACTCACGAGTTGAATTTGCGTCCGCATCCCGCTGAATGCGAAGAACGCAGGGAGCAGCAGCGTTGTGATCAAGTCCTGCGTTTTACTTGAGAATTCTCTGGCAACCTGACCATCGTGGGGAATCAGCACGCCGAGCAGAAATGCGCCAAAGATGGCATGAATTCCGATCATTTCGGTCATCATCGAGGCGACCAGAACACCCAACGTCACGATTGGAAGTAACGAGGCGGAATTTTCAGTTCCGCTTTGACAAGATCTTCGAACCAATGCGTCAATGATTGGTCGCACGACAAGAAACATTGCGGCGATGAACACGATGGCTCCTCCGATGACCCAGATCGCGGCTGTTATATTTGACCGCGCGATGCCAATGACGATCGCGAGTAAGCACCATGCTGTGACATCATCCGCGGCAGCACAGCCGAGAGCCACGCTGCCGATTTCTAATTTACGATCTGTCAGGATGCGAGCAAGAACGGGAAAGCGGTAATCGACATCGCGATCCCCTTGAATAGAGCGAAACTTGTGAAGGGAACTTCCTCACAAGAGAATATCGGATACAACCAGAGAGCGAGTGCTGACCCGAGGACGAACGGGAACAAGATGCTCGCGTATGATACGGCGACTGCTGCATGGAATTTTCGCGCAATCCGATTCGCATCAAGGTGCAACCCCACGACAAACATGTAGAGGAAAACACCGAGTTGTGAAATTGCCCGAATCGCAGCAGACACCTGACCGGAGGGATCGTCGACTGGCGACGGGATCAATGTGTGCATCGCTGTGGGTGAGATCGCACCTAACACCGACGGGCCGAGAACAATCCCGGCGATGATTTCGCCGATTACCGGCGGTTGCCCGACGTAACGGCAACATCGTGCGAGGACAATTCCCAGACAAATCACTGAAATGAGTGTCATTAAAACGTGGAGTACGACATCCACTTTTTGCGTGCTGGCATGCCCGAATCGAATCGCTTCTTCCGGGGTAGGAGGAGCACTCAAGCCGAGGCCAATCGATCTGACCCAGAGGACGATTCCCACGCCGCCCGCAATGAGAAGCAGATACAACGCGATTCCGCAGTACTGCCCCCACCGCGATTTTTGATGAGTAAGATGATCCGACATCGCGGATATTCCTCAGTCCGATTTGGCCCAGATGGACGTCGGCACTCCCGCAGTTCGGTGGGCTGATACCATCGCGTGTTGAATTTCTCCAGTCACAGCTGAATGACATTACCCGTTCCGACAACTAACGTTCACCCATTAGACGTTGCGACGCCTAAAATCAAGAGCATAACAAATCTGTAATCATTGAGAATAACATCATACGAATTGTTCAGCCCATTGAATCGAAATGTTTCGTCGCACAGTCCGCTCTGACCGGAAGAACATTGAAAATCAATAGCGATCTCTGACTGCGATACGTGCTGCGAATCTCATCGACAGGTCTTCGCGAAATGGCTTCCGCCATAACCCGTCAGGTGTCGCCGCTTGCGCACAAAGCGCGGTCCGCAGCGGAGAGTATTCGGACTGATCGGACAGAACCGATCGTCTCGAACACCCCAATTTCGGCCACGTAATCATGCCGAGAAACGGAATTCATTTTCTTCTGATCGGGGTCCAGTCGACGTGAGATGGTGACTCAGAACTGGGAATTCTCATCGCAGCACGCGACGGAGGCGTCGACAGCATTCGAGGAACGATTGCTGCATTCCAAGTTGATCGCCGCAGCGCAGTCAGACCTTTCGATCGTCGCGATGCGGCGTTCAATTATGAATACACCTGCGGGGCCCAGTAGGAAGAATCACGCTCGTTGAAGAATCTCTTTCACGACCTGTCCGGGCTGTCCATCGATCAATGTTTGATTTCGTCGAGCCCACTCATAACTCAGCTCGTTCACATTGATGCCAAACTGGTGCATCACAGTAGCGTGGTAATCATAGTTACGCACAATGCCCTCGACTGCGTGATGTCCCCATTCATCCGTCGCGCCGTGGACATGCCCTGCTTTAAACCCGCCGCCAGCCACCCATGAACTGAATCCGTACGTGTTATGATCGCGTCCGACAGCGTCTCTTCCAGCGTCGTTCTGAATCACCGGGAGTCGCCCCATTTCCCCGCCCCAGTGCACAATCGTTGTCTCCAGTAACCCTCGTGCCTTTAGGTCGCTCACTAATGCGGCGGATGGTTGATCGACTTTCGCACAAACTGCTGGAAGGCTGTGAACGATCCCGGTGTGACTGTCCCACGCTTGGTCAGAGCAGTAGATCTGTACGAATCGGACTCCGCGTTCGATAAACCGACGAGCGAGGAGGCAGCGGGACGCGTATTCGCGCGTGGCAGGGTTTTCGGAGAACATGCCGTACATCTCCTGCGTGCTTTTGCTTTCCTTGCTCAGGTCGAGTGCTTCCGTAGCAGCGACTTGCATCTTGGCTGCCAGTTCATAGCTGGCGATACGCGCTTCCAGATCATTGCATGTCGGATGACTGGCAGCGTGCCGCCGATTGAGTTCATTGAGAAACTGCAACGAACGTTTTTGCGGTTCGCCAGCAATATGAACGGGCGGGGTTAAATTCAGGATTCGGGGTTCCTGCGGACGCACCACCGTGCCCTGATAGACCGAGGGAAGAAAACCGCTTTGCCAGTTATCAACTCCAAGCACCGGTAAAATCCCCGGATCTGTCAGTGCAAGATAGGCTGGAAGATTGTCCGTCTCACACCCCAGCCCGTATGTCACCCAACTCCCCAGACTCGGTCGTCCCTCTCCCACTCTCCCTGCCTGAAGAGCCTGAATCGACTGAACATGATTGTTCAGCCCGGTGTACATCGAACGAATGAGGCAAATGTCATCGGCGACCTGCGCTGTGTGCGGAATAAGCTCAGAGAGTTCCATTCCGCATTCGCCATGACGCTTGAACTTCCATGGTGACGCAAAAACTTTAGAGCTGGCCTGAGCCGCATTGTCGTAAACAACTGTCCCCGGATATGGCTTGCCGTCATGTTCATCCAGCAATGGCTTTGGATCGAAGAGGTCGTGATGACTTGGCCCTCCCTGCATCCAAAGCGAGATCATCGCTTTCGCCTGAGGCTCATGCATCGGCGTCTTGGGCAACGTGTTATAGACAACGGGTTCCAGCGGAGGCTTGGCCGGATTGGCGAACGCATTGTCATGCTGCAGCAGCCAGTTCAGGGCAACTGAACCGATTCCCATTGCACTTCCCGCGAGGAAATGACGTCGGTTTCCACATGTCGACTGGTTCATGAGAATCTTTCTCCTTGAGCAATGTGCTCTCTGCTAAGGTTGCAGCAAAATCACCGTGAAAGGAACATCGCTGGTTCCCGAAAGGATGACTCTCCTGCAATGCACTCGCGGCGCGACACGAAATCTGCTGAATCAAGGACCGATTTAATTCAATTGGTAGGGATCTATGTCGACAGCCGTTTACTTTTCCGGAACGTGAGGTCGACGAACATGCCGCCGAATCAGTTCTGAATAGGCTTAATTAATCGATGTACAGGAATTCGTTGGAACAAAATAACATCTGACACAAACAATCCAGGGCGCGCTGCTGCGCCGTCAATGTTTCAGGAAGGTTGACATCTTTCAGCCGTTCCTCAAGCAACGTCGCTTCTTCCAGAACAAACGACGTCGCTGATGCAAGTTCTGAGGAGTCCGGTCTGCGGCAGTAAACCGCTTGCCAGGCTGCCTCAATTTGAGCACTCAGATTATCTGGAGCGATCGATTCGAGATGCCGTGCGAATTTGCCCGAGTAGTCGAGAATGAAGTCGCTATTGATAAGCATGAGTGATTGTGGGCTGGCGGTCGAACTGCGACGAATAATGCAGTTCGGCGTCATCACCGGCATATCGAAAGGTTCAAGCACTGAATATGGACGACTCCGTCTCGCTTCCACGTACACACTGCGCAGGTTCTCGCGACCATTCAACGGGATCACGGGACCAGGATATCCTGTCACGAGATTCTCAATCCCCAGCACCCAAGTCCCTGTCTGATCCGCAATCACCTCGACTGGAGGACCGTACATCGTGGCGTTGAGCGTCTCACTGATCGTGAGGATAGAATCGCGGAGCGTCTCTGAATCCATTCGCCTGACCTGAGCCCCGCCGTACAACAGATTGTCAGGGTCGACCTGCTCCAGATCTCCCGGTAAGCGGGCGGCTTGTTGATAGGCGGCAGACTTCATAATCAGCCGGTGGATATGCTTCACGCTCCACCCTGAATCAATGAATTCGCTTGCCAGCCAATCGAGTAACTCAGGGTGGGTCGGCTGAGCACCGAGAGAACCAAAATCGGACAACGTCGCTACAATTCCTTGTCCAAAGTGATGGTGCCAGATCCGGTTGACGAGGACACGAGCAGTGAGAGGATTGTCCGGGTGAGTGAGATATTTGGCGAGCGCGGTTCTTCGCCCGGAACTCTGCGAACTTGATGGCGTTTCGACGTTGACGTTCAAGTTTTGGTTCATCGAAACCACTGACAACGCGCCCGGCTGAACTTCCTCCGTTGGCTGATTGAAATCACCACGATAGAACACAAAGCTCGCAGGGATGTCGCCCGTTTCAGTGAGGGCATGTACGAAGTTTTCTTTTGGTTTTGTGTTTCGAACTTCTGTAGCCTGCTCCGCCATCTTCTTCAGCTCTTCAGCCGCAGCAGAATCGTAGAGGTACAAGGTCCCTGCATTGATCTCGAGGGAAGGGTGCTGTTTGATCAGCGCGATCTGCTCTTCAGTCCGTTCCGCCATCGGAATGGAAGGCAATCCCTTCCCGATCGCTTGAACTTCGACAGGCAACTTCGCCAGCTCTTTTTCGAACGTCGCTTCAATGAGAACCTTCTCTCGGGCACTCCGCTCGACTTCAATTGCAACAGCTTGTGCTTCAATTTTCGCCGCCTGTTCCCGATCAGCAGCAGTATAGGTCGAGACCAGTCGCTGCTGTGGCGTCCGCCACTGGTTGACGTTGAGCGCCGGCGCTAAGACCGCACGAATCTGATAATAATCGCGAGTGGGAATTGGGTCATGACGATGGTCATGACACTGAGCGCAACCGACTGTCAGGCCCATCAAAGATGAGGTCACAATCTTAACCGTTTCAGCCAGCACATCATTTTTTGCGACGTTCGGATCGTCGACATTGCCTCCGGTCCCATCGGGGGCCATTCTCAAAAACCCGGTCGCTGTCAGCAGTTCAACGTCTTCAGGAGTGAGGTTATCGAGGGGGGACGTGATCAGCTCATCACCGGCAAGCTGTTCGAGAATAAAACGATCGAACGGCTTGTCCTCGTTGAAGCTACGGATCACGTAGTCCCGATATCGCCAGGCGTGCTTACGCTGCTGGTCCACGTTCGTATAGCCATCGGAGTCCGAATAGCCCGATACATCAAGCCAGTGTCGCCCCCAGCGCTCCCCATAATGTGGCGAAGCGAGTAGGACCTCAACAACCTGATCCCATTTCTCCGGAGAAAACTCGTTATTCGCCACATCAATCTCCGCGACCGATGGCGGGAGACCTGTTAGATCGAGAAACCCGCGGCGGACCAACTTCGCCGGGGCAGCTTGGGGGGAAAATCCAAATCCCTGTTCTTCCAGTTTCGCGAGCAGGAATGCATCAATAGGCGTGCGGACGCGATCCGTATTCTTCACCGCAGGAACAGCTGGGCGAGTAATTTTTTGGTAGGCCCAGTGACTCAGCTCTTCCTCGGTAATCAGCATCCCAGTGATGGTTTCGGGTTCAGGTCGCGCAGTCTGAGCCCCGGCGTCAATCCATTTTCCAATCAGTTCCACTTGATCAGTAGTCAGCTGGTGAGCTTTGTCGGGTGGCATCTCGCCATCGCGGACATATTGAAACAGGAGACTCTCTTCTCTATCTCCCTTCACGACTGAAGGGCCAGAGTCTCCCCCTCGAATCGCGAATCGGGACAGCCGCAAGTCCAGCCCCCCTTCTGGAGTGGGCGACTCTCCATGGCAATGGAAGCAAGCAGCTTTGAGAATCGGACGGATATCCTTTTCAAAGAGGACATCCGGTGTCTCCGCCAGAACGGGAGAGATCAGGAACGGCAGCAACGCCGCAATGAGGACAGCTCGAATTCGTGTGGTTCTCATGGTTCACTCAGGCTTCGAGGAGGGAACTCAAACAACTCCATGCATCCACTCGATTGACGCTTTACAAACGAGCATGTCAGTAAAGTCGCCTCATTCCTTGAGCGGAACACAAAATTGCCGTGGGGTGAGTCAAACTGGGGATTCTGGCGGGGCGACAGACGTCGGTTTCCCAGTCTGCCGTAACAGCGAGATATTACCGCAACACTTCGGAATTGAACAGTCTCGCCCCCCCGTCACACTGGACAGGCCGCCTTGAAAAGTCCTCTGAGACTCTACGGTTACGTTCATAACGACAGTAGGAAACTAATAGCGGCCTCATTCACGAACTTTTCTCGTTCACTTGCAGCTACTCCCCAAACACTCCCCCCCGTCAGGACGAATCCTCATTTTGGAGACATCACTGCCCGGCGAGAACGCAGCATGAATGTCACCCCAAAAATCCAAGCGATGTGATCGTAAATTCCGTCGACCCGCGATAAGCCGATTCAAAACGTCGACGCCATCTAAAAACCAGCCAGCGAGTTTACTGCCTGTGTGCCCCAGCAGGCGGAACCACTCCCTTTCCAGAACGCCCTCATCGAGTCGGTGATCCACACCGGCTGCATTCACCCGAAGCACAAGCGACTGAAACTCAAATGTACACACCAGTCGTTTATCAGAGGACCACAGGAAGTGGAGGTAAGCTGCTCAGGCTTTCTTGCTGTCTGCTGGCACAGCGGGAGTGCACTCGGCAGGAGTTGGTACGACCGCCGCAGGCTGAATCTCGACGACAGGAGGCTCAACTGCGTCACCATTGCCACTGCGTTCCACCGACAGTTGAGAGAGCTCTTTATTGAAGATCTTGAGCAGTGCGTGCAAGCAACATGCCACAATGGGACCGATAAACACTCCCCAGAGTCCCATCACTTCAATGCCACCAAGGACGCTGATGAAGGCGAGCAACGGATGCAATTTCGTACTGGAGTTGAGCACGTAAGTTCGCACGACGTTATCGATCAGCCCGACGAAGATGACGCAATAAAGGCAGAGAAAAATCGCCTGACCGGGGCTGCCACTGGCGAACAGCCAGATCGCACAAGGGACCCACACGATGGCTGTCCCGATCAGTGGAACCAAGGCTCCGGAAGTTGCGAGTGCGAATAGCCCGATGAGCTGGTGAAACCCGAGGATTCCAACCGCAACCGTCGTTGCAAGCCCCTGAGCAATCGCTGCCAGGAATGTCGCGATCACAACGCTGCGAACGACCGAACCAAACTCGACCAGCATCTCGTTCTGGTAATTGAGATGAACGGGAATCAGCGATTCAGTCGCTTTAACCAGTTTTGGAGCATCCGCGAAAAAATAGAACAGGGCGATTGCGTACATGGCCAAAGCGACGGCCACTTTCACGACGAATCCGGCAGCTCCTTTCAGAACTCCAAAAGTCGTCCCGGCGGCTGCCCCCATGGATCGATCTCCAAAATTGTTGAGCGATCCTTTCAGCCATTCTAACGCATTTCTAGAAACATCTGCCGCGACAAGCTGCTCGTCTTCGGCCCGAAACTGATTGACCTTTTCGACCCCCCAAGTGACGACTTTGTTGAGAACAGGCTTTACGCTTTCGTGATCCAAGTCTGTTGCGTATGAGTAGAGTTGCAATGAGGCTAGCAACGTCCCCACAACAATTGGGACCAGACCGATCGAGAGAATGATTGCTGTCGCTAATCCGGCAGACCACCCTTCTTTGTTTCCGGTCCGCTTTAACAAGTAACGGTAAAGCGGCCGGCAGACGACGACCGTCATCGCAGCGAGAAAGAGGGGAAGCAAAAAAGGAAACACGACCTGAAAAAACGTGATTCCCAAAGCCACGATCACCGCCAGGATGACTCCCAATGAGACGAGACGTGGCATATTCGACATCCGATTCTCTCCCCGAAGACTTTGCAATAATACTGACCAAAGCCAGCATATAAAGTTCCACAGTTGGACCAAACCGTCTCACAAGCTAATTCTTGAACAGAATCAACGATGATCGGATATTGCATCTTCGGACCGCTGAATGGGCTCGAATTCGGGAACGACAGGAATCAACCCGTGATGGATTCGCGTTCAGCTTTGGGGACCGAAACGCTTCGTGTCAGCCGTCGAACGCGAGTCTTTCATAGCGGTTCTTGACATGCACTAATTGCAATTTCAGTTGAATGCACCTGTAAGTGTTACATGTCACCGACTCGTCGCCATTGATGCGACATTACCCCAACTTCCCATAACCGACTCTACAGTCAAAGGTTAGGACCGATTCGGCCACAAATCTCTGGCCGTCTGGCACGATGTCTGCGTAATGACGTTTCGGTGATTGAGAGCCTGGAGGTGAAAACCGAAAGGTCGATTGAGGAGTCCACCGCCCCTTGAGAAAGGGCACCTCCTGCCGAATTTCACATCGTGAATCACAAAAGAGCCGCGTGACCCTGAGAGAGTTACGCGGCTCTTCGTGTTTTGAAGCTACCCCGCTCTCCCCCAGTGCCACCGCAATCGATTTGAAATCGCCGGGCTATCGGTTGCATCTCTGTCTATTCAGGAGACTCAAGAGATTCATCAAAAAATACAATCAAACGGATTGACGAAATTTCGCACTCAAATAAAATTACGACTTAGTCGTGCTACATTAGTCGTGGCACTTCGAATTTCCTCTGCGACAGGGATTCCTACTCCAATGGGCCACACACTGATGATCCGGGCCAGCCTCGTTTCGCTCTCAATGCGACACATCGCTTCAAGGAAATGCCTCACCCTTCTCCTGTTGGCATCACTTGCACTTGGCTGCTCGCAAAAGAACGACGACCTGGCCACAGTCACAGGGACGGTGACACTCGATTCCGCGCCGCTCAAAGATGCGTTCATCGTCTTTACCCCAGTCCAGAGCGGGACGACTTCCTACGGAAAAACCGATGCTCAGGGAAAGTATGCGATGGTCTTCTCTGAGTCCCAGAGTGGAGCCTGGCTCGGAGAAAACAAGGTTCAAATCAGTACTGCCGACGTTGGCGGCGGAGACAGACCGGGTGCAGCAGAACTTGTCCCGGACGTCTACAACAAGAAAACCACGCTCTCCGCGACTGTGGAGAAGCGTCACAACGAATTTCATTTTGCATTGAAATCCAAGGAGGGAAAAATACGCAAAGCAGCGATCGAGTAACGGCTCAGTTCACTGATTGCTCTGATTGAGTGAGGAGTGGGTCCGAAATCGGAGATGTCAACGACACTCCCATCCGTGCCCACGCCATGGCAGCACGAGCAACTGCTGCCCACCTTGTGACCGTTCGGGATTCCAGACTCGCTCGACTCATCATTGAGATGAGCCATTCGACTCGAACCACCCCGCCCCGCTAATACAGGGGTGCAGACCACGGATTGAACTGGATTCGATCCATTCTTTGGAACAGCTTGACCCGAAATTCGAGAGAGCGTTCGACGCCGTTTCATATATCGCAAACTGAATCGTTCCGTTTGCTTTCAACAAAACTGCTTCGCTGATCGAACGTCTCAGAATTGTCTCTTCGAATCAACCGATTGAGGCCATTCGCGGATACTCAGTTCTCTGACCCGATCTGCATGCCTGACGAACAAGGTCTCATCATGTCCAAAAAGACAAGTGTGCGTTCCAAAGCCTCCTCAAGCGGCTTCACGTTAATCGAATTACTTGTGGTCATCGCGATTATCGCTGTGCTGATTGCACTGTTGCTCCCCGCAGTACAGCAAGCCCGCGAAGCGGCCCGCCGATCTCAATGCAAAAACAATCTCAAGCAAATCGCGCTCGCGATGCACAATTACGAAGAGACATTCCGCCAGTTTCCACCGGGATTTCTCTTTCAGAATCCGAAAATGAGCATGTCGGGGAACATGCTCAACCGAGGGGATCGACCGAATCGATCTCCCGGTTGGGCATGGTCAACAATGATACTTCCATTCATTGAACAGAGCGCTCTTTACAATCGAATCGTCTTCGATGGTCGCGGGCTTTGGGAATCGCCAAATGATGTTGTCGTGCAAACACCGATTCCGCTCGCGAATTGCCCATCGGCTCCCAATCCATCACATCTAAAAATTGGAACGAGTTCGACAACCCCAAACCTCGTCAACCCCGGGTTAGCAGCGACCAACTACCTTGGCTCAGCTGGCTCGTTCGAAGGGAGCGCGTACTACAACCAGCCGACCAACCGAAGAAACGGAATTCTAATCGAAGATGGAAACATCAAGATGCGAGACATCACTGATGGCTCCTCTAATACTGTCCTCGTGGGTGAAGTCAAGTTTTGGGGAAATGGAAACAACTCAGGTGCCGGTGGATTTCTATGGGATCCCAGCTGGTACGGTCGCTTTCAAGCGGCGAATGGAGGCCGGGCAGATTCTCCTGAATCACAGATTCGCACAGGCGAATACCGCATCAATCCACCGAATCTGGCCATCATTTCTGATCTCGTGAAGCGCAATTCATTTGGGAGTCACCATACCGGTGGAGCCATGTTCGCGATGGCAGACGGTTCCGTCCGGTTCATCTCGGACAACACCAATCACACGCAATCGACATTCGAATGGGTGAACTCAAACAACTGGAGCGGAGTTGGAACTTTCCAACGACTTTGCAGCCGCAACGATGGAGAAGTGATTGGCGAATTCTAGTCTGGCCAATCCTTCATCATTGCTCTCAGCAGAAATTTCGTTCATCGTTTCATTCAATCCGCCCCCTTACACGCTCAGGGATTTTTCAAAATGATCAGGTTGAAAAAGCTGACATTTCTCGCTGCGACGATCGTCGCGGGACTGGCAACGTCGTTGTCGCTTGCGGCCGACCGTCCGAACGTCCTCTTCATCTTCGCGGACGACCAAACCTTCGCCTCGCTTCACGCAGGCGGCAACGAAGAGATCCAGACGCCCAATCTCGATCGACTCTACAATTCCGGGACGGTCTTTACTCATGCTTACAACATGGGTGGATATCATGGCGCTGTCTGCGTCGCGAGCAGGACCATGCTGAACACGGGGCGGTCGCTGTGGCATGCCAAGGAAGCTGACGAGAAGCTCGGTAAGAAGGAATACGATAGTCCGTTGTGGGCGCAGCGACTCGAATCCACTGGCTATCGAACCTACCTGACGGGAAAATGGCACGTCGCGACCGATGCGAGCAAGATTTTTCAGACCACCCGCCATATCCGTGGTGGAATGCCGGCTCCTTTGAATAAAACGCTCTACCAACGCCCCGTTCAGGGAGAGCCCGATGCGTGGAGTCCATCTGATCCTGAACAACTTGGCTTCTGGACAGGTGGCAAACATTGGAGCGAAGTTACGGCCGACGACGCCATCGATTTCATCGACTCATCGAAAGATCATCAAGAGCCGTTCTTCATGTACGTCGGCTTTAATGCTCCGCACGATCCCCGTCAATCTCCTCAAGAGTTCGTCGATCGCTACCCTCACGAGAAGATTCGTATCCCCAAGAGCTTCGTTCCAGAGCATCCAAATAAAGATGAAATTGGATGCCCAGCCGACTTACGAGATGAAAATCTGGCTCCATTCCCTCGTACTGAATACTCGGTACAGGTCCATCGCCAGGAATACTACGCGATCATTACACACCTCGATGAGCAGGTTGGCCGCGTACTCGATGCTCTCGAAGCGTCTGGAAAGAGAGAGAATACCTACATTTTCTTCACAGCCGATCACGGCCTTGCCTGCGGCAACCACGGACTCATGGGGAAGCAGAATCTATACGACCATAGCGTGCGGGTTCCGTTCATCGCCGTTGGCCCACGCTTCGAAGCAGGTAAAAAAATCGATGCACCGATTTACCTGCAAGACGTTCACCCAACGACGCTCGAACTGGCCGGAGTCGAAAAGCCTGACGATGTCTTCTTCAAGAGTCTCTTACCGCTCGCTGAAGGGAAAGTCGAGCAGAATTACGATTCCATCCTTGGCAGCTACCGGACTCACCAGCGTTCAGTAACCCACGCTGGCTGGAAGTTAATCGTATTTCCAAACGTTCCCCGCATCCTTTTATTCGACCTGAAGAACGATCCTGAAGAACTGAAAAATCTGGCAGAGGACGAACAACAGACCGAACGAATCGCTGACCTCTGGGATCGACTCATTGAGCTCCAAAAAGAAGTGGATGACCCACTGACCCTCAATCGCAATGAGTTGCTCGCGGCGGATGCGAAGTAGTCCCGAATTGACCGGACAACGTAACGATGCCCGATCAGACTGGGGATCGTTACGTTGTTCATTCTGGAAGAACTTCCGCTGCGGAATTTCCGTCAACGGGGAGGAGTCATCCGCGATTCAGCGCCTGCAAGTGACGCACAAAGTGTTCTTTCAACACCTCTTTGTAAGTTTCCGCGTGCTCTTTCAGAATCTGTTTGACAAGAGGGCCAAACTCAGCGTGAGTCAACACTGAACCGAATGTGCAGTGCAAAACCTGTCGCCCAAGTGCAGTGAACCCCCGGCCTTGCGGAACATCCGCCCAACATTCCAGATAAAGCTGTTCCAACTGCTTGGGGTTCGCGACCAAATCAGGGGCCGTCGTATTGGCCAAGGTCGCCGAAACATGATAAGTCGCTTTATCGACGTCATATCGGCCACGTGCAAAGTTCACGATGCGCCGAAACTCTTCCGGAGCGTGCAAGGCGATCACCCGGAGTGCCTCAAGATAGCTCGTCCCCGCTGTTTTGACGTGAAACTGGCCTTCGGTTTGTCGCGCCAGAATCCCATACATCGACAGTTTGTCTGAACCGGAATGCAGACTCAGCTTATAAGGACCGAGTGTACGGGCGATGGCGGCGTGATCGCCGAGTGACGACTCCAGCTGTTGCAGATTTCCAATGTAATCGACTCCCTTTTCCATCTCTCCGATGAAGCGTGGAGCAAGGCTCACTAGATGCACGCCGTGACGCCGCAGTTGATCCGCAATGATGTAATGCTCGGCGAGGCTGGTTGGCTGATCCGTTTCATCAACGCTCAGCTCAATTTCGTACGGCTGGCTTCTTTTCTCAGCCTCTTCGCGGATGTGCTGTGCCAACGAAACCGTCTGGTTGATCGCGCTTCCGTATTTCACAGCAGCCCGCAGGACGGTTTGATCATCAAACCGAATAACAGGCCCGCGATCAAGCGCAATCTCCTGCCCGCGATAAGTGGAACACCAGTCAACCTCATGTCGAATGGCAGCGAATTTCTCTTCCAATGTCGCTGCGTCGTAGTCATCTGCTTTCTGATCGACAAACTCACTGGGATCGATCGTGTAAAAGACGAATCCAGCATCTGCTGTGACGTCAATATCGTTTGTAGTCTTCAGATGATCTGCATCTGCTCCCCAGGCGCCAACGTAGTTCTCTGCTTCGATGGACGCTTTGGCGGCATACATCACCTCGGTCGCTGATCGCTGGGTGCGGGCCATTTCACGAATTGATTGCTGGGCAAAAATCCCCTGAATTGGACCGCCCGCTTCCTTCAGCGCAGCGAGATGTCCGGGAGTTGCGAGCCCGAGTCGATCACCAAAGCCAAAGCTCGGGGTTAAGCCAAGTGCGGAAGGCTGTGAAAGAACTCCAGATTGCAGACTCACGATTACGCCTTTCCTGAAGATGCTCTGATTTCAATGGAGGATCGTCGCCGGACGATGCCACCACACCATTCGCGACAGTAAACTCAAACCGCGAGGTCTCGCTGCGAGATTTAGCACTTCCCTGAATCGCATCAAATGCTTCATCCCACCGGACATAAAAGCTATCAGTTTCCTGATCCGTTGAGGAGTCTTTTACATTGGCTCAACTCTTCGTTTGATGAATTGTTGAGCCTCGACTCGAAATGAAACCTGGAG
The DNA here is from genome assembly GCF_051466335.1 of Planctomicrobium mucosum. Taxonomy (NCBI): domain Bacteria; kingdom Pseudomonadati; phylum Planctomycetota; class Planctomycetia; order Planctomycetales; family Planctomycetaceae; genus Planctomicrobium; species Planctomicrobium mucosum. The sequence continues at coordinate 3,801,869 of NZ_CP195793.1, forward strand.
CAGTCGTCGTCCACTTCAATTACACCGAGACTTCAAGTTCTTTTCGCAGGTCAATCCACTGCTGACGACTTCTGGTTCGAAAGCAAATCTGATTTCTGAAGTTCGTCGACCACGAGAAACGATCTCACCGCGGCCATTGTCGCAGGACCGACCCCCTTCACGCGGGTCAGATCCTCTACCGCTAAAAACGGCCCGCGCTGGTCGCGATCGGCAACGATGTTGCGGGCAGTTACTTCGCCAATCTGTGGAAGCTGCATCCACTCAACCCAAGTCGCGCGATTCATCTGAATTTTGAAATCGATGTCATGTTGAGGAAGTCGAACAATTTCGACTCTCGGAGTTCCCTGCACGGACATGCGGACCAGATGAGCCAGAATCAACGCGACAATCACTGAGCAGAGAAATGTTACAAATAGGCGATCGGATCGATTGAATCCAAGTGCAACGGAATCGGCGCTGCCTGGAGGCGACTTCGGCTCAGGCTGCAAAAGCTCGTTGTTCTCCTCAATAGGATGGAGATGCGACTCGGCAATGTGATCGTTCACGATTCTCTGCCCGATAGAACCTGATTGATATCGACAGAACCTGATTGATATCGACCGCGATCTTGGCAAAAAAAACATCCCCCGACAATGCTGTCTGATGGAGGTGGAACTCACGATGCCGACTAAAAGCACCGAGCCAACGGATGCCGGCGGTAAGGAAACACCAATCCTGAATTGGAATTGCGTCGACACTCCTGTTCAATTTGAAACTTTTGAGTCCAGACAGGAGAGCCGGAATTACCGTCTTCATCTCAGAAAGAAAAATTGCGAACCTGATTGAAATTGGTCTTGTCTCAGATGTGATTTTTGCAAGAATCAAGTTGTGGTTTCGAGCCCTACGCAAGCTCGGAGTGACTAGAGCTCGTGAAGAATCCGGAATGGCTAAGCCGGAAGAAGCGGGAAATCTTGGCAATGGAAGGAGGTGGTCTTGATGCAATCTGATAGTTGTAGCCAAACACGAGGTGATACTGTCTAAGGCAGTCGGCGGGCTGTCGTCGACAGTCACCGGGAGAACGGTGTCGGATCTGGCTCCGACAATTTTTCTCGTTCTCCAGCTGTAATTTCTATTACAGCATCCTCGGGATCACAGATCCTCGAGCATATCGGGACCCGATACTGAAATCAGTATCGGGTCCTTTTTTGTTCTCACCCTCATCGCCGAGTGCTGTGGCTTTTCAATGCTGGATCGCGAACAACAAACGGCCATGCGATCAGGTTGCTGCCCGCGCAGGCTGGACTCCCAGGCGTCCTTGTGGGCGAAACAGTTGTTCGATCAAACCGTTTCGTGCAACGATCCCCAGAGTCTTCCCTTTATGTTCGACGACTCCGTAACTTGCATCCGCCACCTGCAAACGATGAAGAGCTTCCAGCTTGCTGGTTGTATTTTTAAAAACGGGCATCGAATAGATCAGTGGAAGCTCTCCTTCGGTGGTCAGAAGTTCAGCCACAAACGCATACCCGTACCATTTCGTCTCATCCTGATTGCGAAAGACCGCCACGGAAGAGACCCCAAACTTCCGGGCAAACTCTAACATCTCCTTTCGGGAGGCTCGATCTGAAACGCCCAGGACGCGCGCGGTTGGAATCATCGATGTGTCGACGGTTTGAGGGGCCAGATGCAGCAAGCCATTCGCCAGCCGACTCTGAATTTCGGTTAAAACTCCCTCGCTTCTCCCTCGCTGCAGAAGTTGCATGAGCCGAGTTCGCCCCAACTGAATCTCTGGAGCCTGATCGACTTCGCCTTGGAATCTCTCAATCAATCTGATGAGCTGCATCAGCGGCCAAGTGACCGGCAGGAAAATGAAAAAGATGATCCGGAACCACTTCAGTTCTCTCTTCAATGAGGAATAGGGGATCTGATAGTAGACCCCCTTGGGCAACAATTCACCGAAGATAAACAGAATCGGCGCCAGAATCAGTGTAGAGGCAATCTCAACCGTTTCGTTGGACCGCCCCAGTATGAAGACAATCAGAGAGCTGACGGCGCCAGAACAGAGATAGCTGGAGACATTGTTCCCGATCAGGCAAGTCCCAACAAAGTATCCCGGTCGCTGAGCGAACCAGAGTAACTTTACTGCCTTCTTATCTCCCGCACGCGCGTCGATGTTCAGGCGTGGCAAGCTAAGGCGGTAGAATCCGGTCTCAGAGCCGCTAAAAAAGGCACTCATTCGAATCCCGACAAGCAGCAGGACCAATGAGAGAGCAAATTGCATCCAATTTTGCATCAAACAGATTCCGTCTGTTCAGACTCCCCTGAATGCCAACAGCGCGACACATTCATTCCTGAACACGCCGCGCTTGTGAATGATGCCCATCAGGTCAGGCTTTGAAAGCACGCTGCAATTCTTCGAGCGAAGTGCTTCCTTCGAGCACAGCACGCAATCCTTCCGACTGGTAAGACTGCATCTTTTCAGCTCGAGCGGCTGCACGAATCGCTTTGGAATCTCCGTTTGACAGGATGACCTTCTTCACCGCCTCGGTGACTTCAATCACTTCAAGCAATGAAATCTTGCCGAAGTATCCGAGCCCGTTGCACTGCTCGCAGTACTGGACGTCATCCTTCGATTCTTCATCGTCCTTCGAGTGTGCCCCTTCGATTGCAGGGCGGTACAGCACGCGTGTTTCTGGCGGCAACCCGATTTTCTTGAGGAGAACTGGATTGGGGCGATACGCCCGTCGACATTTCTTGCAAAGTGCGCGAATGAACATCTGGCTCACAACCAGTCGCAATTGCTCTGCAACCAATTTCGAATCTTTGGTTGCTGCCACTAGTCGGAGAATGGCATCAGCCGCGTCTCTTGACTGAAGATCCGAGACAATTGCAGCTTTCTTGGAAAATTCCAGAATCGCCTGTGCATCGGCTGCACCTTCGATCGGAGGCACTGCAATCACATCGGCGTCTTCTCGCAGAGCACGCTGCATCGTCTTCGTTAAGTCGTCGTCGGGGAGTGGCTCAAACATCTTCACATAAGACAACTCGCGCCCGCCAAATTGATCCAGACAATAGATCGAGTACTGGTACGCATCGGTACAGCGGATCAAGCCAATCTTCAATGTGGTCAGGCCGGAGAATGGTGGTCCCGCAGCCAGAACCAATCCATTCTTCATCGCCCCGAATTCTCGCACTCGCTCAATAAGTGGTTCTGGGAATCCCAGATCGCGAGGTTTCTCGAGGACAATCTTGGGATCGAAGACGCGAACAATCAACCGCTCAGTTCCACCTTCGATAGGTTGAGAATTCAACTTCAACTCGTAGGTTTTGCCTTTGTACTCTGCTTTGACCGATCCGACCTGTGGTTTCGATTTAATTTTGATATCGAGACCGGCGAGCATTTTCAGCATCTGAATGATTGCTTGCCCTTGCTGACCTGGAAGTCTCGCAGGGGCTGTCGGTGCGCCGTCAATGAATACTGTAGAGCCAACAACTTGCCCCTTCGGGTCGAGGCGAATCATGTCGGCCCTGGCAGCCAACGCGTCGCTGATCAACTGCTTCGCAGGGACCAGCCCAACTTGAACTAATCGGGGATTGGCAGAGAGGTCCGGGTTATTCCCGTTCATCGCTCCCTGAAAGAGGACCAATTCCTCTTCTTCATCCAGGTCTTCCTTTTTGACTTTCTCGCTCTTGCGTCCAAATCCAAAGATCACGTTTCGGTCCCGATTAATGATGTCGGTCAGTAGAAGTCACAAGGCTTCGAACAGTTCCAATTCGCTTGGTCACTGTGTTTAGTAAATTGGTCACTGTGTTTAGTAAATCATATTGGGTAAACCTGCCGGCTGGCACGTTTACCCAATACGCATTCTGACAGAGAGGTCAAGAAAATCACAGTCACAATCCTGTTCACCGATACAACTTCGGCTGCCCGAAGTTCAATTTGATTCGATAATGCAGTTTTGAGCGTTTCCTGGAAGAACATTGCACCTAAAAACTGCAATTCGCCTCAGCGTTTGCGTCTCACTCCACAGTTCCTCGAGTCAGCAGACGCCATGCCAATGAACGCCCCAAAGCGAGCAATTCAGTGGTCCCTCTCAGAATAATACTGGCGAACAGGAACTGGAACTGCGATATTGCATTCTCGGCTGGAACAATCAAGAAATGTCAAGGAAAGTCATAACGTGAACGCCCCAACGCGGACAGGCTCGACGCGAGTCCGAACAGTCGCTGTGATCGATATTGGTGCTGCTTCCATTCGAATGGCGATTGCCGAAATCAAGCCTGATGGAGCGATTCGGCTACTGGAGACACTTTCGCAAGCCGTTCACCTTGGCAAAGACACCTTCAACACCGGGGAGATTTCTCGAAAAACCATCGAAGAATGCGTGTCAGTTTTTCGGAGCTACAGGCACAAACTCGATGAATACCGTATCAATCGCCAGGAAGACATTCGAGTCGTTGCCACCAGTTCTGTGCGTGAAGCAAGCAACCGCATCACTTTCATCGACCGCGTCTTCGTTGCGACCGGGCTATTTATCGAAACCCTCGACGAAGCCGAAGTTCACCGCATGACGTACCGCGGTGTGCAACCACTTCTCAAAGCGCAGCCCGCGTTGTTCAAATCGCGATCAATGATCATCGAAGTGGGCGGAGGAAGCACTGAAGTCCTGACGCTCGAGCAAGGGAACGTTTCCTACTCCCATGCATTTCGACTCGGCTCATTGCGGCTCTCGCAAACGCTGAGTTCCTACCGTGTCCCCCGCACGAAAGCACGTAGCATCATTGAAGGTGAAATCCACAGCCACCTCGAACCTTTCACAGAGTTACTCCGTTCAGAGTCAGAAGTGAATATGGTCGCGATGGGCGGGGACATCCGATTTGCCGCGGAAGAAATTCTTGAGGAGTCGATCAGCGATTCCGGGTTCTTGGAAATCAGCGTGGTCGAACTGACCAACTTCGTGAACTACATTTTCTCCCGCACAGAAGACCAGTTGGTCAACGAATTCCACCTCACCTATGCCGAGGCGGAAACCGTCGGCCCTGCGCTCATTTCAAACCTGAAAATGGCTCAGCTGCTCGGGGTGGACAAAGTACTCGTCTGCAATGTCAATCTTCGAGATGGTCTGATTCGAGATATGGCTGAAGCGAGCGGTGCCTGGACTGACGATTTTCAGAAGCAGATCATTCGCGCGACTTGGGAGCTGGCGAATAAGTACGACGTAGACGAAGACCACGCTCGAAACGTTGCGGAACTCTGCCGGCAACTTTTCCGCCAGCTTCGAAAAGAACATGTTCTTGATGACCGTTACGAAACGCTGCTCTACGTGGCAGCCGCACTGCACGAAACCGGCAGCTACATCAACACCAGCAGCATGCACAAACACTCGATGTATCTGATCATGAACAGCACGCTGTTCGGGATCACCTCGGACGACCTGCAATTGGTGGCGGTCGTCGCGAGATATCATCGCCGCTCCATGCCCAAAATCACACATCAACTCTACGCATCGATGGACCGGTATCGCCGAGTCATCATTTCGAAATTAGCGGCGATTTTACGGATCGCTATCGCACTCGATGCCTCGCGAAGTCAGCGGATTCGTTCGATTGAATGTCGTCGTGTTCGTAATCGCCTGATTATCTCCGTCCCGGCGGTAGAAGATCTCTCGATTGAGCAAATCGCAGTTCGACGAAACCGACTTTTCTTCGAGACAATCTTCGGACTGGAAGTGCTTCTTCGAAATCAGGTGAAGCCGTCAGCTGGAGTGTCTCAAACCAGCCAGCTCTAACAATCGGTGGTAGTCGTCGACGGTGTTCATATTCAGGAACGACTGCAGACCGGGATCTACGTCCGCAAGGTCACTCTCGCAGATGATCCGTCGCTCACAATGTTTCAATAGTGCCTGCAGGCTGCGTTCTCCCGACTCCAGGAGCGAAGTGACCTGCCTCGTCACAGAGAGTTGATACAGCGCCCCCAACGGTTGGAGCCGATCTGCCTGATGGACGACGACCACTTCCGAATTGACTTGGAGCTGAGTCATTAAAAACCGGAGTAGGTCCGACCGAATCATCGGGGAATCGCATCCCAGCAGAAAGGCTGCATCGGCTTGATTTTTCAGTGCTTCAAGTCCGGTCGCGAATCCGGAAAGAGGCCCTTGAAACGGTGTTTGATCACGGACGAATAGCGTCTGTTCAGAAAGGATGGGACGCTCCATTTCGGGGTAACCGACGACAACAACGGGCGACGCAACTGCACTCACGATCCGGACGACTCGCGCTAAAGAGGTCTCATCTCCAAACGGCAGTGACCATTTCGGCCTTCCCATCCGTCGACTCTCTCCCCCACAGAGTACGACAGCGCCAATACGCCGTTGCATCGCTAAAGTTTCGTTTTCACCGCTGATCATCACTTCTCCAGCGTCTTCGCCTCGGTAAAAAAACAGCGAGTGTATGGGCAATACACTCGCTGAATGAGTCTCACTAGAGCCTGTTATGAACTCTGGACGACGATCGGCGTGTATTTGAGCAGCAGTGCGACCATGGCCACCCAGTGCCATCCGGCCAAGACTTCTGCCAGTCGTTCGTAGTCACGTGCCAGCCTCCGTGATCGTCCTAGCCAGGCAAAGGTCCGCTCCACGACCCACCGACGTGGCAATAATACGAATCCTTTCTTGGCATAAGGGAGTTTCACGACGCGCAGTTCCACTCCCTGCTCAGCGGCAGCCTCTTCCGCGTTCTCGCCAGTATAACCTTGGTCCACATAGGCGACTTCAATGGCCTGATCAGTCGCCTCCTGCACAGCGACACATAAGTCGGAAACCTGGGCTCGCTCCTGTTCATTGGCTGGGGTCACTTTCAAGGCGAGAAGGTGCCCGAGCGTGTCAATGGCCACGTGAACCTTCGAGCCCTTCCGCCGTTTGCCGCCATCGTAACCGGCTCTGGCACCACTCTCGGGAGTGGATTGGATGACTCGCGCATCTAAGATCGTTGCTGAGGGGGGCTCATCGCGTCCCTGAGCCACGCGAGCCACTTCCCGCAGGTCATGAGCGATGTGCTCAAACACGCCAGCCTCCAGCCAACGGCGAGCCTGCTGATAGACCACGGGCCAAGGCGGGAACTCATGGGGCATGAACCGCCACTGCGCCCCGGTGCGTACCAGCCACCGCATGGCATTGAACACGGCTCGAAGGGAGTGAACCCGCTGCGGCGAGTCCTCTTTCACCAGCGCCAAATAGGGGGCTAAAAAGGCCCATTCGTCGTCCGTGACGTCACTGGGGTAAGGCATCCGGGGCTTGCTCATCCACGGAAACTACTTCAAAACCAACACTTAAGTCCATAACAGACTCTACTCACCTACCGTAGTTATCAGTGCACGGGAGGTGCTGACGGTGGAAGCGGCGGTGGGGGCGGAGGAGATTTCTGGAACGCGGATGCCAATGCCCCGACCTGTCCTGCTGCGGTCCACCCGGACAATGCAGGATTCCAAACAAGCGTATCCGCTGCAATCTGGCCGACTTGAATTCCAGAAAGAACCTGTTGAACGCTGAAAGGTCCTTGGCTCTGTCCATTGGCCGCAACGTGCCAGACAGAATCAGCCGGCAACGGAGGCGGAGCCATCTGTGCACCCGCTCCTGCAGCGGGAGCACCTTGCATTCCAGTGGCCATGCGATTGGCCATTGCAAATCCCAAACCAAGCCCCATGCCTTCCGCGGCCCCCCCACCTGAGGGGTTCTCGGCTGCAAGGGTCATGGCTTTCCCCATCTGGAATTGCTGGTATTTGTTCATATCACCGATGACCCCCATGCTGCTGCGGGTATCGAGGGCTTTTTCCACCTCTTCTGGAAGCGAAACATTGACGATGAACAGCTGTGGAATATCCAGACCGTATTCGTCATCGACACGCTCCAGAGCAGCCTTCCGCAGTTGCTCGGACAGGTCGGAATAATGTGCAGCCAGATCCAGCGCACTGATTTTGGACGTGCCGATCAAGTCCGCGAAAGCTGTTGCGATGATCGATCGCATCAGTTCAGTGATCTCATCGACAGAGAAATTCTGCGTCGTCCCGATCAACTCCTTGAGTAGTGCTTTCGGGTCGACTGCCTTCACGGCGTACGTTCCGAAAGCTCGTAATCGGACAGGCCCGAAATCCGCATCGCGGAGCATAATTGGATTCGGAGTTCCCCACTTCAGATCAGTGATCTGACGAGTCGAGACGAAGTAGACTTCCGCTTTGAATGGGCTGTTGAACCCATATTTCCATCCTGCAATCGTGCTCAGGATGGGGAGATTGTCCGTCTTGAGTGTGTAATGTCCTGGTTCGAATGCATCTGCGAGTTGGCCGTTCAACACGAACACTGCAACCTGCCCGGGACGAACGATCAGCTGCGCGCCGTTTTTGATCTCGTTCTGGTAGCGGGGAAATCGCCAGGCGACGGTATGACGTCCATCATCAATCCACTCGATGATGTCGATCAGTTCATTACGTAACTTGTCAAAAATGCCCATTGGGATCCCTTAGGCTGATGCGAACGTAGATATGAAGCCCGAAATGAATCAATCTGTGACGCAAACAATTCATCACGTGATCGTTGCGTAGTCTACTCGATGATCGTATCGACACCACCAATGAACGATCAATAACGGATTTCAAGATCAAAGATTTCCCAAGCCTCCGAAAGATTTCTGAGATTTCGTCGACGGCTTCTCATGAGTACGCAGGAGACCTTTCTCAGCAGAGTTCCACGATTCGAGAAATCAGGAAAGTTCGAACCAAAACCGCCAGCAGCCCTCATTCATTCTGTCTCACAGCTTATACAAGGAACGGGCGACGCCCAAACTGTGAAATCGTTGCCTTGGACCTAAGAACCAACACATGCCTGACAAATTGCCCAACAACCCGGTCTCTGCCTGGGCGGTGATGGTTCTGCTTGTCGCATTGATGTACTTTGCGCTGAAGTTCCTCACTTGGCGGAACTGCAAATGGAAAGGTCCCCCCGTTTGGAAGCAGGCAGCTTACCTGTTCGCATGGCCCGGAATGGACGCTGACAAATTCCTTGATCCCCATCCAATGCCCATCAATCCGCCCTCCTCCATTGAGTATTGCTTTGCGTTCGGCAAGTGGATCCTTGGAATCTGGCTGCTCGTGATTGCGACCACCTCCAATCTGCACTGGTACCTCACCGGCTGCCTTGAAATGATCGGCCTCCTCTTCTTCTTTCACTTCGGGTTATTTCATCTTCTCTCCTGTTTTTGGAGACGAATCGGACTGAATGCCAAGCCGATCATGAATGCTCCGATTCTCGCTCAGGGGGTTGGAGAATTCTGGGGAACCCGTTGGAACCTTGCATTTCGCGACCTGACGTACACCTACCTATTCAAGCCGTTGAACCGAATCTACAGCCCCTCCACGGCTCTCTTAGTCGGCTTCCTGATCAGCGGACTCATTCATGAAATCGTGATCTCGGTTCCCGCAAGAAGCGGTTACGGGCTCCCGACCCTTTACTTCCTGATTCAAGGGGCTGGCATCCTCATCGCCAAAACATCTGCAGGGAGATACTGGAAACTCAGCCAAGGGTTCTCAGGGAGGCTTTGCTGCTTCTGCATCGTCGCAGTTCCATCTGCACTCCTGTTCCATCCTCCATTTCTCAAGAACGTGATCGTTCCCTTCTTTTCCGCCATAAAGGAAATCTGAATGTCTCTTTCACAGGCTATTTTTACCATTGGAATCGGACAGTTTTTTGTGCTCATTGCTTCCGCATTGGTTCCCGTCCAGCTCGACTGGAAGTCGACGCTCTCTCCTCTTCCAGTATTAGTTCGACAACTCTTTTGGATTTACGGTGGGTACGTTGTCATGGCGATCATCGCACTCGCGACGATTTGCCTTGTAGCAGCAGGTGAGATCGCTTCCGGTACCGTTCTCGCTCGCGCTGTCTCTGCTTACGGGCTGATCTTCTGGGGCGTCCGCGTATCGTTGCAGCCCTTTCTATCAGCGAAGCCTCACCTGAAATTTTGGTGGCTCCATGCAGGCTACCATCTACTGACAGTCATGTTCTTGAGTTTTATGATCGTGTTCGCATGGGCGACATTTCACTGACTGAGATGATCGACCAGAGTAAGTCGACCTCAACGTTATGCTTGTTGCATCAACGCGTTCAATCAAACGGGCAAGGTAAAATCTTCATCGCAGATCCAAGCAATCTACGAATGCTCGCTGATCTCACGTTCGCAATCAGTCGCTCCCGCTCAGCAACGAGAGTGTCGCGTTCCCTTGCTATTTTTGATGACGTGATCATTCCGACCCGTAGCGCACAGCGAATTACGCCCAGCGCATATCCGCTGCTCCTGCACGCAGAAAGGTCAGCATAGAGCCCTTTTCCCGCTGCTGACCGATTGCAGTCCAGCATGGTCAGCTGGAGAACAATAATCGCTGGCATTGAGTCGCGGATGGATTATTGAAGAAAATCTCGATCAATTTCTCGAGTGCTTCGCCTCAAATCGCAAATATCGGTGAAGCGAGTCATTAACGACGCCATTACGTTTGTCGCATTCACTTAGAACAAACTCGATTGTGCTCAATCGGCTCACGTGCAGCGACGACTCGAGAGGCTGAAGGTACGACTTTTGCGACACATCATTCGACTGCCTATCAGGCCAAAGAAGATGATCGTCCACCAAACCGAGGAGGCTGTTATGTCTACGGGATCAGCGACCGATACCGTGATCGGAGTTTTCAAGGATCGGTCTGAAGCTCAGAGAGCAATCGCTGAGTTAAAGAGACTGGGCTATACCGACGAGCAAATTGGCGTGGTGTCACAACACGTTGAAGGCGAAGTGCTCGAGGATTCCAGCACCAAAGTCGAAGAAGGGGCTGTTGCAGGATTGGCGACGGGCGCTGGAATTGGTGCTTTGTGGGCGATCGGAATTTTATCAAACGTTCTTCCGGGAATCGGTCCAGCGATCTTTGGCGGAACTTTAGGTGTGCTTCTTTCCAGCGCCGCTGCTGGGGCGGCCGCCGCAGGGATCGGAGGTGCCTTGGTTGGTCTCGGAATTCCTGATGAAGACGCCAAGTACTACGAGGAAGAATTTAAAGCAGGACGCACCATTGTCACCGTGCACGGGACAACAAACATCGCCCAGGCAAAAGACGTCCTAACCCAATGTGGCGGTTACACTCGGTCGCCATCGTAATAATAAAACCCAAAAGGCTTCCGCGACCAACTTGAGGTGCGGAGGCCTTTTTTCGTAGTTGCAATGTGTGATCACTCACAATGAAGTCGCGTTCTCTTCGAGAAGGAATGAAGCGATGAAAAAAGGGCCACAACGTTCCAGCGCAAAAAAAGGGGCGAAACCCTCGAACCAAAAAGTGAAAGATCTTTCCCAGCATCTGGAGGGATCTGACGACGGCTACCTGTCGACAAACCAGGGTTTGCCAATCAACGACAATCAAAACTCACTCAAAGCGGGTGAGCGAGGCCCGTCGCTGCTGGAAGATTTCATCCTTCGAGAAAAGATCACACACTTCGACCATGAACGAATTCCTGAGCGGATCGTTCATGCACGCGGGAACGGTGCACACGGCGTTTTCCGCGTTTACAAATCGATGGAGAAATACACTCGAGCAGGATTTCTTCAGGACCCGAACAAGGAAACGCCAGTCTTCGTGCGATTTTCGACAGTCGCCGGCTCACGAGGATCAACCGATCTCGCACGTGACGCACGAGGATTCGCTGTTAAGTTTTACACTGACGAAGGGAACTTTGATCTGGTCGGCAACAACGTTCCGGTCTTCTTCATTCAGGATGCGATGAAGTTCCCCGACTTGATCCACGCGGTCAAACCGGAACCCCACAACGAGATGCCACAGGCAGCGTCCGCTCATGACACGTTCTGGGATTTCATCTCGCTCACACCAGAATCGGCACACATGGTCATGTGGGTGATGTCCGACAGAGCCATCCCTCGCAGCCTCAGAATGATGGAAGGATTCGGTGTTCATACATTCCGTCTGATCAATCAACAAGGGCGCTCCCACTTCGTTAAATTCCATTGGAAGCCTCTCCTTGGAATGAGTTCCGTGTTGTGGGACGAAGCCCAACGCATCTCGGGTTGCGATCCGGATTTTCACCGTCGCGATTTGTGGGAAGCAATCGAGAATGGCGATTTCCCCGAATGGGAACTCGGCGTCCAAATCATACCTGAAGAAGATGAACACAAGTTCGATTTCGACCTACTCGACCCGACGAAACTGATCCCTGAAGAATTGATTCCCGTCGAGCGCATCGGAAAAATGACCCTCAATCGCAACGCGGAGAACTTCTTCGCTGAAGTCGAACAGGTCGCGTTTCATCCCGGTCATCTCGTGCCGGGGATCGATTTTAGTAACGATCCGCTCCTCCAAGGACGCCTCTTCTCGTATACGGACACACAGTTGATCAGGCTTGGAGGTCCAAATTTCCATGAAATTCCAATCAATCGCCCAGTTGCTCCGCTGCACAATCATCAACGAGATGGTTTCATGCGGCAGATGATCAACCCCGGTCGAGTCGCCTATCAGCCGAATTCACTCAACCAAAATGCTCCGCTTCAGGCGCCAGCAAGAAATGGTGGATTCGTAAGCTACGCGGAAAAGGTCGACGGAGCGAAGCTTCGAGCGAAAAGTCCCAGCTTCTCCGATCATTTCAGCCAGGCTGCGATGTTCTTCCACAGCCAGGCTCCGCATGAACAACAGCACATTATCGATGCGTTACGTTTTGAATTGGGGAAATGCGAAACGCCGCATGTCAGGGAACGGATGGTTTACGTCCTGTCGCAAATCGACGCAGGTTTAGCACAAGCGGTCGCAGACGGTCTGGGAATCAGCGTTCCATCCAAGATCGATGGACCGCTCAATATGGCGATTGGAGCTGATGCAGAGGCGGGAGAGCAACAACCTCGCAAATTCACCGGCAAGCCTGTTATTTCCCCTGCTCTGAGCATGGCTAACTCGGTAACTGGGACGATTGAAACGAGAAAGATTGCGGCACTGTGTGCAAACGGGGTCAACGAACGAAGCCTTCAATCAATTCGAAAAGCACTCAAGGAGGCCGGAGCCACATTGCACGTAGTCGCGCCTCTCGGTGGTTCGATTGTCGGTGAGGATGGTCAGGAAATTCCAGTAGACTTCGCCTTACCCACCACAGCCTCCGTTCTCTTTGATGCGGTGATCATCGCAGATGGAGAGGCCAGCACAGTGGCGCTGCAAAAGCTCCCGAAAGCGGTCGGTTTCGTCGAAGAATCTAATAAGCACTGTAAGCCGATTGGCGCATTCGGAAGTGGAATCGATTTTCTGATGCAGACTCGCGTGGTCTCTCTTCTGGATACGACATCCTCGACCCAGAAGGGAGTTACGAACCAGCTTGGAGTGATCTGCTCCTCAGAATCGTCCACGGCAAAAGGAATCAAAGAGTTCATCGACACTCTTGGTCAACAGCGAATCTGGGAGCGTGAGTCGATGGTGAATTAACTCTCTTTGGTTCTCCTGATGACGAGTCCGATTCATGAACTCACGTCCGACAGAAGTGAATTCCGTTCCATCGACCATCGGGCACTTCACCCCTAGCTTGAGGAACCTCTCATGAGCAGTGAGGCAATCACGATTTACATCTGGTCCGAACAGACGGTCCACGCTGGCGACATGGCTGAGATCACGCCTAATGAATATGCAACTGCTCCCGATGACTATGACAAAATCACCGGGACAAGGGAGGAACTCGAGGCCCTCGCTGCTAAGTACAGCAAGGGAAATACGGTCTATGAACTTAAAGCGTCTCAATCCATCCGGGACTCTCTCGTGTCGTAGTTCCGGCTGAGCTCATCAAAGCGAGATCTCCCGCAATAAATCACTGGTCTACAAATTGCTCGATCGACTTCTGGTTCAAATTTCTTCCATCCTAGGAGCAGCGACATGGCTTTGAATTCATTGCAAGATGCCTTCATTGATGAACTTCGGGACGTTCTCAGCGCTGAAAAACAGCTACTCAAAGCGCTCCCGAAAATGGTAAAATGTGCGTCGGGCGACCAGCTTCGTAAGGCTCTCCAATCGCACTTGGAAGAGACAAAGGTTCACGTCGAACGTGTCGAGACTGCGATGGAATCGCTTGATCTGAAACCGCGGGCAAAGAAGTGCGAAGCAATGGCCGGAATCCTCGAGGAAGGCGCATCGGTCCTCGAAGAAGAAGGAGCCCCCCAAGTTCTTGACGCCATGATCATTGCTGCCGCTCAAAAAGTGGAGCATTATGAAATTGCGACCTATGGAACTCTTTGCACTTGGGCAAGACTATTGGGACACGATGCGGCCCTGAATGTATTGAAACAAACAATGGGCGAGGAAGAGGCGGCGGACAAGAAGCTAACGCAAATTTCCGAAACCATTAATCCCGCTGCTGTTGAACCGCAAGACGCCGTTGAAGCGGATTAGAGTTAAATCTTGCCGCAAACCATTTGAAAGAACGTCCTCGGTCGAGATGGATGTTGCTGATGCAGCCACACTGTTATTTTGGCGGCGATCCACCCCCGAGGTTCAGCAGGCACCGTTCACTTCGTTGAGCGGTGCCTGTCGCCATTCAATTTCTTCTGTTCGAAGACTGCTACCAACTTCGCTAAATTCCATGTGATAGCAGCATCCTCGTCCGTAATAGGTGACGAGAAATTTCCTCGGTGATCCGCAGATCTGTGCGCTGGAGACGTCGCCTAGAGCAGTTCTTTCCACGCGACGTCTGGAGGCCCAGAACCATTGATCGCATTGATGGTTAAACAACACTTGCAGGTGTCGTGATTTCCTGATGGGGACCGAAGAACTCGAACGCAATCCGATCGTCATCCACTCCTAACTCCTTCAAGCCAGAATAAACCGACTGCATGAACGGTTTGGGCCCACAGAAGTAGAATGATGCCTGCTTGTAGGGGGTGTGACTTTGAAGGAATCCCAGATCAATCGTGCCAACGCTATCGCAGCGTCGCCCCGACAAATCGTCGTCCAACGGGGCGTTATAGATGACGTGCGTCGAGACAGTCGAGTGCTCTCCCAGGGTGCGAACCTCATCAGCAAGCGGATGAACTCGACTATTCCGTGCTGCGTGAACGAAGTGAACTGGCGTTCGAGCCCCCTGCCTGACCAAAGTTTTCGCCATCGACAGCAGCGGCGTCACCCCAATTCCACCCGCGAGAAAGACGACCGGGTTCTCTCCGCAGGATTCCGGAGTCATTGTAAACGAACCGCAGGGAGGACCGATTTCCAATGCGTCGCCAACTTGAACCGAGTCGTGCAGGTAGTTCGAAACGACTCCATCAGGTGCTTCGTCAACAAGTCGCGACTCACGCTTGACGCTGATTCGATAGTGTCCATTTCCGGGAGCATCTGAAAGGCTGTAGTTGCGAGGAGATGTCGGAATTTGGGGATGATCGATACGGACTGTGACGTACTGTCCCGGTTCGTATGTAGGCAATTCCCCATCATCAGCAGGGCGGAGATAGAAGGAAGTGGCGATCTCACCTTCGGGGACTTTCCGTTCAACGATGAACTTCCGATAGCCATTCCACCCTCCGGCGGCGACACGCTGCCGCTGATAGATCTCCTGTTCTTGTGCGATGAAGATCTCTGCAAGGAAGCCATAGGCCTCCGCGACGGCAGCGATAATCTCTTCTGTCGCAGCCTCTCCGAACACGTCCTGAATCGCAGCCAACAGATGTTTACCGACAATTGGATAATGTTCGGGCTGGATGTTGAGAGAGCAATGCTTATGAGCGATTAAATTCACTGCGGGACCGAGCGCCGCGAGGTTGTCGATATTCATGAAATACGCACAAATTGCCCCAGCTAATGCCCGCTGCTGCCCCCCAGAGTGCTGATGCGCCGGATTGAAATAAGCCTTTACTTCCGGATTTTCTGCGAACATCAGCTCATAGAACCGTCGAGTGACTTTTTCTGCATTGGCAGCCACCAGCGGGGTGATCTGTTTGACGATCTCAATGGTTTTGGGAGAGAGCATTCTGACTCCTTGAGTGCCAAAGAAGTTGTCAGCGTGTCGCTGATCAGGTAGAGTGAAATCTGTACAAAAATGTATAGATTTAATTCTGGACGTCAAGGTCCAGAATTATTTGAATCAGAATTGAGCGAATTCCTCATGCTTTCCAAAACGGCAGAATATGCCCTGAGAGCGATCATTTGTTTGGCAAGCACTCGCGTGCAACCGCAGTCTGCAGACGCCTTGGCGAAGAAAACACAGGCCCCTCGAGCATATCTCACCCGAGTGCTGCAGGATCTGGCTGCGCACGGACTCGTTCTATCTCGCCCAGGTCCCGGCGGAGGCTATGAACTCGCGAAGCCTACGAGTGATGTGACGATTTTAGATGTGATCAATGCAGTCTCCCCCATCGAGCGTATTCGTCGATGTCCACTCGGAATCGCATCACACACAGAGCTTTGTCCGTTACATGCCGAACTCGACAAGGCCTATGCCGCCACTGAAGCCGCATTTCAGGGGGTCACGTTGAAGGATCTTCACGAATCGACGAGCCAATTCACGCCACTTTGTGAAGTCGAGATAAAGAATTTAAAGGGCAGCAAAACTAAGAAGTAAATGCATTTGGAATCAGAAGCATCCGAAAGTGAACCGAGACAGCCTCGAGTAAATGCTGGGAATGAACTTAGAGCTTAATACCCAATCGAGGGCAGTGCCGATGCGCAGCATGAATTCGGGAGGCAGGAAGAAAGCGATTCGTTCCGCGGGCCCACTGCAAAACGCCGCTCAGAAATGAAAAAGAGAGTTTTGGAAGGAGGTACCAAGGCTCAAAACGGCAGAGGCTTTCGCCTGCTTCATTAACCCTCTTGATCGCAGTGACTTCGGGTAATTCGCAAGGAGGTACCAAGGCTTTAGCGTGCAGAGGCTTGCGCCTCATTACTGATCCCTCTACGTACCTCTACAGCACGTAGGCTCGCTCGCGAATTACTCGAAAGGGTGAGTAACGGGACTTGAACCCGCGACCCCCAGATCCACAATCTGGTGCTCTAACCAACTGAGCTATACCCACCATCTCATCCCGACACAACTTTCGTTCGCGTCAGGAAACGGAGAGAATAATCAAGCGGAGGGTTCGCGGCAACTCATCCGCGTCCTCCTGTTTTCACGATTTTTTTATTGAGAGATTTTCTCAAGAAATCGGATCCGCGTCGCTCTCCTCTGACTCTACCGACGGAACCACCCCCGCCACCAGAAGAAAATGAGCATCAAGAATCCAGTCCCGAACATCAACGCCAATGAGAACGGATACCCATAGTACCAATCGAGTTCCGGCATATTCATGGGGGAAATCTCTGTTCGAAAATTCATCCCGTAAACGCCAGCGATGAAGGTCATCGGCATAAAGACCGTGGAAAACAGAGTCAGCACTTTGACCACATCGTTCGTCTTTTGGCTCAGTTCGGAAAGATACAATTCCTGCAATCCCGTGCAGGAATCCCGATCAGTTTCCGACACATCAATTAACTGAACGACGTGGTCTAGTGTGTCTCGCAGATAAATCTGAGTTTCCGGCCTGACAAACATCGTCTCCTGTCGGACCAAAGTGTTCAGCGAATCCCGGTGCTGCCAAAGCAGTTTCCGTAGCTGAATCAGATGTCGGCGGATCTCATGCAGCTCACTCAAATGCGTGCGATTTGGCTTTCGAGTCAGTGAATCGTCAATCTCATCGAGTTCAGCACCGATCCGCTCGAATCTGGGGAAGTAGGCATCAATGATGGAGTCAAGCAGTCCGTAGACGAGATAATCCGGACCACGTCCTCGGATCTGGCCATTTTTTCGAATTCGTTCGCGGATGACGTCAAAGCAGTCACCGGGATCTTCCTGAAACGTGATCACGAAATTTTTCCCCAGAAACATGCTCACCTGCTCCGATCCTCCATTTCCATCTGGTTGCAGCATGCGGGCAACAATGAAGAGGAACTCGGGGTATTCCTCCGTCTTGGCTCGCTGATGAATATGGAGAACGTCTTCGAGTGCGAGGGGGTGAAGACGAAATTTTTTTCCGATCGCTCCAATCACGTCTGCATCAGCGAGGCCTGACACGTCCAGCCACATGACGTGTCCCGGAGTCGGTTCCGGGATTTTAGATATTTCAATCAATGGGTGTTCGATGACCTCTCCCCCCCCATAGATCATCAGCCTCATCTGTGTTTTATGTTTCGAAGTATCGGACACCAGCGTCCCCGGAGCAGCCCCCGGAATGGTCCGACGATGAAACTTTCGCTGAGTTCCTAGTTCACGGACATGTTCAGGTGCGTTCTGAAGAACGTCGATGAGTCCCACGCTGCAACTCCGAAAAAAGCCTTACTGGCCAATCTCAGCCAGTCACGCGTTCAATGTAACTTCCGGGAAGACGACGCACGAGACGCCTCATCTCCAGTACCGTTATTGTGGAGAGTGCCCGAGAAAACTCCATCCCAGCTTTTGCCAATACCGAATCGATTGACGTCGGAGCAAATTCAATCAGGTTCAGGATTGTGAACTCTTGCTCGTTGAGTACCAACTCTCTGGCCACTCCAACAACCTGCTTCCCTTTCGCTGGATTGCTCGTCGCATCCGACACCGGCACCGGCTTTACCGAAGGACCAAGCGACTCCAGCACGTCATCGGCGTGGCGAACGAGAATTGCTCCATCCCGAATGAGGTCATGACACCCCTCGCTCGCAATGCAATCGATTCGCCCCGGTACGACGAAGACATCGCGCCCTTGCTCCATCGCATGTCGAGCGGTGTGTAACGCCCCACTTTTGCGATTCGCCTCAACAATAAGAACTCCCAGCGACAGCCCCGCGATCACACGGTTTCGTTGAGGAAAGAGCCCACGGAGTGCGGTCCGCTGCAAGGGAGACTCAGTCAGCAACGCCCCGTGCTGCGAGACTGTTGATGCCAGGTCTCGATGCTCTGGGGGGTAAATCTGGTTCAGACCGGGAGCGCAGACAGCGAGTGTTCTTCCATTCGCATCAAGGGCTCCCTGATGAGCAGATGCATCAATCCCACGCGCCAAACCGCTGATGATCGTCACGCCAGCAAAGGCCAGTTGCTGAGCGAATCGGTGTGCCTGCGTGCGACCATAGTGCGTGCAGTTTCTCGACCCGACTATACCGACCGCCAACATATCCTGAGGTTTCAAATCCCCGCGAACGTAGAGAACTAATGGGGGATCGTGAATTTCCTGTAGCGAACCGGGGTAGTCGCTGGAATTGCGAAAGATCAGCTGAGTATTGGATTCAACGCAACGTTGCCATTCGAGTTCCGCTTCGAGAAAATTCTGCCCGTTCGTGATTGCGACAGACACCTTGGGGCCAATGCCATCGACTCGCAGCAGTTCGGTCCCCGATGCAGAAAACACAGACTCTGCATTTCCGAAATGATTCAAAAGAAGAGATTGCAGCCGAGGACCAACACCAGCCGTCAAATTCAGTTGCAGGAGTGCCAGCTTTTCACGATCAAGCTGCGGTTTCTCATCGACGTTCTGCATCAGCGGCCCGCTTTCGCATGAAGTTTGAAAGGACAGAGCGACGAACTCGAGTTGCCCGAATGGTTCATCACCCAAGTCTATTCTTTCATGCGAAAGACAATTTGAGGAGCGAGTCTCCCTGCTTTTTCTTCCAACATTCCGACCAGCCTGTGATCGGGGCTGATCGCAGCGTAATTCTGCTTCGCCTCGCTCGCCTGAGGAAGGTCGGCCGGCCAAGGGAGAGTTTGCCCGAACAGAAGTTGTTGAGCTTCAAGCTCCGAAACGATCACTTTCTGAATGTGATCTAACATGACCAGCGGAGAGATGAGTAATTCCCGCACTTTTGACAGAGAGAGTGTCGTTGTGTCAGCAGAATCTTCGACATGAAATGGACCGACATGAGTGCGCACAAGGCGACTCATAACAGCTTCCGTTCCCCACTTGCGGGCGAGGTCTCGACCGATTGAACGAATGTAGGTCCCTGTTCCACAGTCGATCGATAACGAAAACTTCGGGAATGCGAAGCTCGTAAGCTCGAGTCGGCTCACTTCCACCTCCCGAGCTGCCAATTCAAAGACGGCGCCTTCGCGAGCCACTTGATACGCCCGTCTGCCGTTAACTTTGACTGCGGAATAAGCGGGAGGAACTTGCTGAATTTTCCCGATGAACTCCGGGAGTGATTCTCGAATCTGCTCTGCACTCAATTCAGGGTCAACCAGCACTTCTTCCACGACACCGTCTGTATCATCAGTGTCGCTACGACACCCGAGAATGAACTCCGCCTCATAGCTCTTCTGATGTTCGTGGATGAAAGGTTCAAGCCGAGTCGCTGGCCCGACACAGACGACGAGTACCCCGGTCGCGAGCGGATCGAGGGTTCCTGCGTGGCCCACCTTGTAGTTTCGACCGACGAGTCGCGCCACCTTCGAAACCACGTCACGCGAAGTACAGCCAGCCGGCTTATTGAGATTCAAAAGTCCAAACATGTTCGCAGCAAATTATTCGTCAAAAAAGCTTATAAAAATAAAACTGCCGACGCCTGTCGTAAGAAGCGTCGGCAGTTCTCAAGTGCAATCGACTACTTCGCCAGTCCAATTGGCGAGCCAAAATAGTACATGGCCCGTGGAGTACTCAGATCGATGAGTCGAGAAACGGGATCTTGTGCTTTGGATAGGTCGGCAGTGGCACCGAGGAGAGTTTCCGAAAGCGATTTCGGGAACGTGAAGTCAACAACCTTGGCCTCGGAAAGCCCCAGCTTCAACTTGAGCGCTTCAATCGCGTCCTCCTCGTAGCCAATCTTGTCGATCAGCCCATTCTCCAACGCCTGATTCGCGGTATAAACCTGCCCCGTTGCGATGGCTTCGACTTGCTTGCGATCCAGGTTCTCCCGGCTGTCATCGATCACAGCCAGAAACCGTTGAAAGGAATCATTCAGAATCGCGTCCCAAACAGCCTTTTCACTCTCACTCATTGCTTTAAAAGGACTGAGTGTCTCTTTGAATGGTCCAGTCACAAGTGAGTCGCTCGTGATTCCTACCTTCTTGGCGAGCTCGCTGGCGTCATAGCGAGGCATGATGACCCCAATGGATCCGGTCCATGTTGTCGGCTCGGCGTAAATGGGAGATCCGGGCCCTGCTCCCATCGCGATGTAATAGCCTCCGGAAGCAGCGATTCCCTTCATCGACACATAAATCGGCTTAATTTTGTTCAGCTTCATCAACTCGTGGTAGATCTGGTGGCTATCAGAGACGAGCCCTCCCGGGCTGTCGATCACCAGCATGATCCCCTTGACGTCATCATCTTTCGCCACGTGCTTGATGGTGTCGATCAGACGATGTGTGTGGGGGGGCATGATCGTGAAATCAGTCACGATCCGAGCGATTTTTGCGGAAGCCTTTTTGTCTCCGGAGTGGTACTGCTCTATCGGAGGATCTTCGGTTGTCATGTAAACCGAAAGCATTGACCCGAGCATCAGATTCAGGGCGAATGAGCTGAGCAGCACAAGTACCAAGAAGCCAATCACCCAGGTCTTCCAGCCAGATCGACGGCCAGCGGTGTGGACAGGCGGATTCCCATCTGTTGTCAGTGCGTTCATGTGAAAATAGGGTACCTAAATAGGGTTTTTGGATATTTTCGCCTGTGCAGCTTTCTCACAATCTTCGGATCGAATCGAATTCAATTCGATCAACCCCCGTCACGTCATCTTAATCAGCCAGACGATATTTCCAAAGCAGCCAGTAGTAACGGCTGTAGGAATTGTCCGACTTCTTCGCAACGCTGCCGAAAGTTTCGGAACTCCAAGCAGATTCAGCAAGGTGCTGAACAACATTTCAGAATTCGTCCTGCCTGTCCCTCACGAGATCACAAGAGCGATCACCGCTGATCGGGACGTCGAATTCGATCTACCTGGGAGCACTCGAGAGATGACACTTCATCCCAACCTTCTCGCGCAAACTCGCCCCATTGTGCTGGCTTCAGCAACGGGGTTGGCACTTTGTTCACTCAACGCTCTCGCCTTCGCTCAAGTCCCGACCAACCCATCCGCTCCGGGCCAGTTGCAGCCAGTTGGGGCTCAGCAACCTCGACTGTTGCCGATCCAGAATCCGCAGATGCACTCCATTTCCGAGGCCCCGCAACAAGTACAGCTTGCTGCTGGGCAAGAGACACAGATGAGCAACTACGACTCATCTCGCCCTTCGGCGAACCACCCCGTCAATAACAACCAGACTTCGCGAGGGCCGGGATTCACTGAACGGATCGGTCGAATATTTAAAGGCGCTCCAACAACAGCGCCAGTCGACCCTGGAATGGTCTACCCAAAGGCCTCGGATCATCCTCAGGCGAATACACGATCTATTCCGAGCCTTCCTCCGGCATCGATTCCGAATTCTCCACCACCGGCGCCTGCCGCCTCTGGCATGGAGATCCCATCGATTCCTCCACGCATTCCGGGGATCGAACCTCAATTGATCAACGTCCAGAATGCTCCAATCTCAGAGAATAGCATTCCTCCGATTCCGCCACTCACAACTGGAAGTCGGGACCTTCAAACAGCATCAACTGAGACCGGTTCGTTCGAATCGCCCACCACTACAATCCCTCCTCTCAACGAATTGCCCCAGTCAACACTGACTGAAGTCGCATCGCAAGATGAGCCTGCCGGCGTTGTCCGTCTTCCGAAATTGGAATCGCAACAATCCATTCCGAGTATCCCTCCAGCAGTTGCCCCCGGTGAACCATCCGCAGCAATGTCCCTGGTCGTGCCACCACCATCGGACGCATCGACACCCAAACCAAATGCCGATCCATTCTTGGAGCTATTCCCCGCGGACAAGAAATCCGAGCAAGTCGCTACGAGCCCTGAAATTGCCACCCCTTCCCCGGCACCAGCGGTGGCGAAGCCCGCTGAGCCTGTGAATCAGCCCTATACCGGACTGTCGTTGGAAATGGACTCTGTCCCTTCCATGCCAAACGAAAATGCAGCGAGTTTGACCGCTCTGGATACATCGCTTCCGAAAATCGAGTCACCAGCGAGCAGCGACTCGAAACTTGTCGTGCATCCAATGGATTTGCCAGCACTCCCTGCAAAGCAAATGGAACCCGCTCCACTACAGCTTCCTGCTGAATCTGAACTCCCCATTGTGCAGCCATCTGCCAAGCCGACTCAGGTCGCCAGCAGTGCCCCAGACCTTAATCTCGGCGTTACTTCGACCCCCAAGGCCGAAAGTCCCGCTAGCAAACTCGAGAAGATTGCTTCTCGAAAAGACCTGAAAGGGTTAAAAGGATTCTGTCCTGTTGCCTTGCGTGACGAACGAAATCTGATTGAAGCGTCTGCGGAATTTGTTGTGACTCACAACGGAACGTCCTATGAGGTTTCATCTCCAGAAGCGATGAAAAAATTCCAGGCCGAGCCCAGCAAGTATGCTCCTGCCTCGAATGGATGTGACCCCATTCACGCAGCATTAACGGGAGAGCAGCTTCCGGGTTCTCTGGAGCATGCGGTGTGGTACAAGGGCCGGCTCTATCTGTTCTCCAGCGTCGAAACGATGGAAACTTTCACGGCAGCCCCAAGCAGCCACATTGATCTCGACTAAACTCGAGATCATTCGAGTTCATTCTAAGTCAAACCACTGCGGACAGTTCTGTTCGCAGTGGTTTTTGTTTGCGCTCTCGATCCCTCGCCGAATTTCAAGACAAATACTCGCTCCTGTTCAGCCAGGCTGCTTCAACTCAACTGAAAACAGGGGGCCTTCTCCGCAAAGCCATCCGATCAATCAATTGCCAAAACGGGCTTTTATTTTAGTTCTTTTTTGAATTCTGGCATATTCCGAAGGAATTCCTGTGAGAAGATTGAGTGGATCGCAGCGGGCTCCGACAAGGACAGGTGACCGGTCCTCAAAAAGGAGCGTTGCTTTCAACACAGGCATCCCAAAGCGCGAAGGATCGAAAGTGCTCAAATCTTCGATTACGTTCAGCTTCACAGGCAACTAGCAGGATCGCTGGAATCCGTAACTATGACTAATTGGATTCATGCAATCTCAGATGTGCTGATCTTCGCTTCTTTCGTATTGATTCCAATTGTTCTGTGGAGTCTGCTGAAAAAACGAACAGACGTTGCACTCGCCCGCGTCTGGTTTTTTCTCGCAGCCCTCTTTTTGACGACAGCGACGCTGCAACTTCTCGACTCCATCATCGTCGTCGGTCCTCTCGCCCCGTTCTCCAACACGATTAAAATCGTGACGGCAATTGTCTCTTGGGCGACGCTGATTGCACTCATCTTCGCTATGCCCGTTCTGAAAAAGATCAGACGTCAGACCGAGCTGGAACATGAAATCCGTGAAAGCGCTTTGGAGTTGCAACTCGTCAACCTTCGACTTCAGGAGCACGACGACCGACTCCGAATCGCAATGCAGGCTGGTAGAATGGGAGCATGGAGCTGGAATTTGCTCACGAACGCACTTTGGATGGATCAAGCGTGCCTGGAAATCACCGGATTGAAAATCCCTTCCAATCAACTGCGATTCGATCAGTTCATTAAGAATGTCCATCCGGACGACAAGGCGGAACTGGAACTGCAAATCCAGGAAGCAATTAACAAAAAGACGAATTTTACCAGCGTTTTTCGCTTTTACGTTGATGGCAAAGGATATCGCTTTCTTCAGACTCGCGGCGCCGTTTCCTATGGTCCCAATGGAGAAGAAAATCGCATCTATGGAGTCGATCTGGATGTGACCGATCTGGTCATCGACCAGGAATCGCTGCGAGTCAACACGCGAGCGATCGAAGCTGTGAAAAACGGGATCATCATCACCGATTCCAGACTTCCGCATAATCCCATAATTTACGTTAATCCTGCCTTCGAAGAACTGACCGGGTATCCATCCTCTGAAGTGATCGGAAGATCGTGCAAATTTTTACAAGGGGCCGGCACGAACGCAGAGACCGTGAAAACCATCCGTGAGGCGATCCGCGAGCGGAAGGAATGTCAGGTGACGATCCTCAACTATCGGAAGGACGGAACCCCTTTCTGGAACAACCTTCAAATCTCTCCCGTCGAAAACGACGAGGGTGAGATCAGCCATTTCGTTGGGATTCAGAACGACGTGACAGCACGCGTCCGCGCGGAGCGTCGACTCAAGGACGCACAGCAGACGGCTGAGCAGGCGAATCGGGCCAAGAGCGAGTTTCTGGCCAACATGAGCCATGAAATTCGAACTCCTCTCACTGCAATTCTCGGCTGTGCGGACAGCCTCTGCCGCGAACTGAAGCATGGAGACGCCCACGCAACCGCCAGCACCATCCGGTCTCAATGCCAACTACTCACAGGCATTCTGAACGACGTCCTCGACCTTTCAAAGATTGAAGCTGACAAGCTTGAAATCAACAAAGAACAGTGTTCGATCATCGCGATCATCACCGAGATGAAAGCGCTTTGGGAGCCTCAGATCAATGACAAGAATCTGGAGCTGCTCATCGAATACGACAATTACCTTCCTGAGACCATTCTCACCGATCCGATCCGGTTGCGACAGGTTTTGTTCAATCTGATTG
This sequence comes from Planctomicrobium mucosum, assembly GCF_051466335.1. Taxonomy (NCBI): domain Bacteria; kingdom Pseudomonadati; phylum Planctomycetota; class Planctomycetia; order Planctomycetales; family Planctomycetaceae; genus Planctomicrobium; species Planctomicrobium mucosum. The sequence goes on from NZ_CP195793.1 coordinate 3,827,411, forward strand.
GAAACGCCATCAAATTCACCGACAAGGGTCATATCGCTCTGAAATTCCAGTGCAGGACGGAAGGGAGTAGCCTGAACCTCGTCATTTCCGTCTCGGACACCGGAGTTGGAATTCCGCCCGAGCATCTTGAAGTGATCTTTCAAGCATTCAAACAGGTCGACGGACTTAGCCGCAGACGTGCCAGTGGCACCGGCCTAGGTCTCACGATCAGCCAACGGCTCATCAAGTTACTGGGGGGCAAGCTGACCGTAAGCAGTCAGGTCGGAGTCGGTAGTACCTTCACGATCGCACTGCCGATTGAGAGAGTCAGCTTTGTCTCGACGGACGCGGCGACCTACCAGCAACACCTCAAGGAGTCGGGCGACTCCGTAAATATCCAGATCCCCATCAAAGTCCTTGTCGCAGAGGACACCCCCAGCGTTCAGTTTATGCTGAAAAGAATGTTAGCGCCGGTCGTTCTGGAGGTGCGGGTTGTTGACAACGGCAAGGAGGCTGTTCAGGCCGTTCTCGACGCTGATAAATCCCAACCGTTTGATCTCGTGCTAATGGACATCCAGATGCCGGTGATGGACGGATATCAAGCAACAGAGAAACTCAGAGAACTCGGCCAGAACATCCCGGTAATCGCACTGACAGCCAGCGCGATGGAGGGCGACCGCGAACGCTGTATTGAAGTCGGTTGCTCGGGATACATCGCAAAGCCGATCCAACACTCATTGCTGATCAGTGCTCTTCAAGCATGCAGTGGTGAAATTCGGCAACGCTCGTAACCGTGCGCCAGCGACGAATCCACAAAAACCGAAATCTTTCGCTATTCGAGGATTCTCGTTTCTGCAAAGAGATTGGGTGATGTCCGTTTCGCCGCAGGATCTAAGTGATTATGATCTTTTTTACAGTGATGTTGATCACTTCACGTACGGGCGACGCAGACACTCCGCCACTCACTGAGGCAAAATACTTCAACTGTCTCCTTTTTCAGTGGAGGCGATCATCAACTAGCATATCGAAACGATAATGTAGAGAGACTCGTGTTGGACTCCGACAGCACGTGGTGGCGGCTCTCTCTTAAAATCTCAGGGCGACTTGACCTCCGAGAAATATCTCATGGCTTTAGTGTTGATTATTGATGACGATCGTTCCGCACTTCACATTGTGCAGCGATCACTTGAAAAGCTCGACATTGAAGTTCTGACTGCGACGTCAGCAGAAGAAGGCCTAAAACTCGTTGAATCGCGTCGGCCGGATGTCGTTCTCCTCGACATCCTGATGCCCCAGATGTCCGGGCTCAAAGCCTTCGCTCGCATCACAGAGATCGACCGGAGATTGCCGGTGATTTTCATCACAGCTGACGCGGGAAGCGAGACCGCTATCGAAGCGATGCAGATGGGGGCTTACGACTATCTCGCAAAGCCGCTCGAACTGGCCAAACTCAACAATCTCGTCGCAAAGGCACTCGAAACCCGTCGATTGATGAGCGTGCCAGTCGCCGTCTCGGTTCGTGAAGAAGAGAAGCTCAACACATCGACCGGTGACTTGTTCATTGGCCGAAGCAGTGGAATGCTGGAAGTATTCAAATCAATTGGACGAGTTTCGAAGCAGAACGTCACTGTCCTGATCCGTGGAGAAAGCGGAACCGGGAAAGAACTCGTTGCACGTGCGATTTACCACTTCAGCGATCGAGCCAACAAGCCCTTCATGGCAGTGAACTGCGCTGCTCTTCCAGACACTCTTCTCGAGTCCGAATTGTTCGGCCATGAGAAAGGATCATTCACTGGAGCAGAACGCCGCCGTATTGGAAAATTCGAACAATGCAACGGGGGGACCTTATTCCTGGATGAAGTTGGGGACATGTCTCCGCTCACTCAGGGAAAGGTTCTTCGACTGCTTCAGGAACAACGTTTCGAACGTGTTGGAGGCAACGACACAATCGAGACAGATGCGCGACTCATCGCTGCAACGAACCGGCCACTGGAACAGATGGTCGATTCCTCGGCATTTCGCGGAGATCTCTTCTACCGATTGAACGTCGTCACGATTACTCTCCCTCCGCTTCGCGATCGTCCGGCGGACATTCCGCTGCTGTTGCAGTATTTCTTGACTCGCATTCGCAAGGAGCTGAACAAGCCCGAGATTGAAGGGATCTCCAAAGACGCGATCAATCTGTTGCAGGATTACCCTTGGCCGGGGAACATCCGAGAGCTGCAAAGTGTCGTTCGACAATCAGTTCTCAAAGCAACAGGCCCGGTGATCGTGCCGGATTTCCTCCCTGATACGATTCTCGACGGAGGCTCGTCGACATCAGTCTCAGTCCCAAGCTCACCTGCGATTCGCGAAAAGTCACCTGATTCGACAACCGCAACGCTCCCCCCTGAAGGCAATGAAGACGACGGTGAGTTTCACCCCACGATTCAACTTCAGGAGTTCGTTGAATCACGACTTTTGCAAGGTACAACAGACCTGTACGCGGAAACCCTGGAAGTGATGGAGCGCTACCTGTTCACAAAAGTGCTGCAGGAGACCGGCGGCAATCAAACAAAAACATCTGAGATCCTCGGGATCACCCGCGGAAAGGTTCGAGACCGGATCGCCGCGTTCAACATTTCCTTTGGGAAGAAAATCACGATCGACAGCGAGTAGCGAATTGCTACTCGATTAGAGCGGATCTCGAGGACTTTGAACCCCGCCACTCAGCTGATTCTCAGAGTCGTTTTCTCCGACCTCCACAAAAGCCTCCATTGATTCAGGGAGGCTTTTCTCTTCGTCGTCGCACGATCTTCTGGTTCGCGTTGACAGCTCGCCACCTGTTCAAAATCGATTTAACCTCGAGGGGCTGGCGAGCACCTACCGGTCTTTCGACTCATCGGCCCTCAACTAACGCCGCACAGGAGTGGTGACGAGCGAGGCTGCGTACTCCCCGGGCGTTGATGGCCTGACGCTCAAAATGCGCGTTCAACGGCCATTTGGCGCCCTAAATGCGGGCGACATCGCAGTCGAACACCTCAGAAACTCGCAGGAATACACGTTTTTCCGAAAAAGCGTTTCCATATCACGTGTTCGGCACGGGGCTTGCCAGATACTCATCACAACAGGTTTCTGAGCCCCGATTTCAATAGAAGCCAACTATGAATTGGATCACGACGGCGAGGTTAGCGACAGCGGTAATCATTGTGCTGGCCCCGGCTTCAATTCGATTGGCGATTAGCAGTGATGAAGTTGTCGCCGAAGATAAGGCGACGGTTGTCACTGCAAACAAACCGACAATCAGAGAATCAGACTCTGGAGTGATCAAAAACACGTTAGCCCTCCCTGGACGTGAGCCGCAAAATCACACGCAGCTGATTGAGCTAAAAAGCTTCCTCAAGCGTTCCTTAGAGGCAATTTCGTCCAAACATGGTTATGTCGGAACCCTTCAACAGCAGGTAAAAAAGGGGGACGTGCTACACGATGTGGAGCTCATCGATTTCAAGCTGCAGAGAGCCCCGTTTTCTGTCTACATGAAATGGCAGGTGGATGGGCAGGAAGTTCTGTACGTAGAAGGACAGAACAATGGAAGACTGCTCGCTCACCCCACTCGTGGGATCACAGCGTTTCGAAATGTGTGGTTCCTGAAGCCTGACAGTCCTCAGGCGATGCAGAAGTCGCGATATCCCTTAACAAACATCGGAATCGAAAAGCTCACACAAACGGTCAACGACTTTTATCAGACGTCACAGGCCCCTGTTGCAACGTGTGAAATCCTGCGATTGAATGAGGAGGATCAAGGGGACTCGGTCATTACGTTTCAAGTCGATTTTAAGAGCCAGGAACACTCTCCGGAATACGCACGTTCGCGAATTTCTTTCGATGCGGATCACCACTATCTGATCAAGCTCGAAAACTTTGAATGGAACCCAGAGGGTGGCGAACCCCAGATTCTGGATAGTTACCGATACAACAACATTGAATTTGTCGAGCAATTCGAGTCCGACGACTTCGACGCCAAATCCAATCGTTACGGGTTTTATCCGTAACTACCTTAAGTAATTTCACAGCAAGGCAGTCAGAGCCACTTGAACTCCTATTCACGTCACTCAGTCAGCCTTGCGCCCTTTCACGATTAGCTTGGAGAACAGTCATGCTTTCATGGGCACTCACATTTCTGGTCATCGCTTTAGTTGCTGCAGTGTTAGGGTTTGGTGGACTGTCAGGGATGGCTGCCACAGCGGCGAAAATCTGTTTCGTGGTGTTTATCATCCTGTTCCTGATTTCAGCATTGACAGGCCGTAGAACCCCAGTTGCATAATGGGAACAGCGAACCGAAATTCCATGAGCGAAAGCTGCTCATGGAATTTCGAAATCACTGCTCCGGTCACCGAAGTTTGGATTTCGCGTAGTGTCAGTGTTGTGCGATGTTCAACAGAGTCATCGCTGTTAACGGGTTGGTCTTGTCTCATTTCCTGATTTTAGCTTTCATAGCGGGCGAGTTATTATTCGGAAGCAAGCAAATTGAAGTTAAACGATCATGGTAGCTAATCGACCGATGCTCATGACGAGCACTGTACTTCACCTGAATATCGCACTTGATCGACTCGGACAGGATGAGGAGTTGCTCAGGGAACTGGCAATCTTCTATCTGGAAGATTCGCCGGAACTGCTACGCGAGATTGAATCAGCGGTGTTGTCCCGAGATTTCGAGTCGATTACACGATGCGCTCACAGCCTAAAAGGCCTTTCCTCGAATTTCGACGCAGAGGAAGCCGTTTCGACAGCGTTTGAAGTCGAGAAGTGTGGCCGTCTTCACGATCTTCAAGGGACAGTTGCACGGCTTCCGGAATTGCGACGGACAATGCAGCAGGTCATCGAAGCGCTAAAATTGCAGGTGCTCAACTAGACGCTGGCGTTCCTTGGTGAAGTGCGAATGAGCACACGCGCTTCGACCGCTCTCTATAAGCGGTCCCCAATTGACGCTCGTATTGCCCACAGTCGAGAGAAAGGCAATGGATCTTTCGTCAGCCAGATATCGGTCTGACGCGAACTTCAGCCTGCTCATTCAGACTTGCGAAGCAGCTTGACCGGATCGCCCTGGCTTTGATGACGTCGGCGATCTCTGGCACAGGGACCAAGCCTCCCGCGAGCCGGCGACCGAACAGGTCGAACATCACATCTCCAGCAGATCGATCTGTCGAGAGCACTTCAGTTAGTGACTTCGACGCATGTTGCCAGGAGAGATTCTTCTCTCCGGATAACTCGAGCGATCCGTGTCGGCACTGGACCTTGGCGGAGATGATCGGAAACGCAGACGCCTGCTGGTCGTGAAAATTCAGAACCGCGGTAACGAACTTGCCTTCGCCATCGACACGGCGAAATATCAATGTTGTGCTCTTTCCATCACTCGCAGTTGACACCGCTTGACATTCCGACTGCATGACGTTGACGCACCAATCGATCGCGTTCTCCAGTTGATGGGAATCGAGATTTGTTGCGCACTCTACGACGACTCTCTCAATCGCCCCAACCTGAGTCGCGGTCAATTCTCGCAATCTGAGAGTTGATCGAGCCCAGCGATGCAACATCTCGGGCATAATCAGCACCCGCTTTTCCAGCGATAATTGCTGCAATTCCGCGAGTTGGTGACATTGAAGTCCTGCGAGCGCCTGACTGAGGATCAGAACAGGACGTTCAATTTCTGCCGCCCGAATTATTGGCTCCAGTTCCGTCCAACCGATACTGGCAACGACAATTCCCTGAGTTTTTTTGATCAGCCCAGCCAAGTTTGGGGAACAGGTCGCTTCAAACTCCTGAGCCTGCGATTCCGCAGAAGCCAGACACGTGTCAAAGACCTCCGTCAACCGCACGCGAGGCTGCCTGAGAAGCGAGTTGACGATACCTTTCCCTGAGAGTGAAACTTCTCCCACGAGCCCCAGGTTAAAAACAGTCAAGCCCATTGGTTCGCAAATTACCTTCTGGAATCAGGTCCAAAATTCACAAGTGATATCGCTCCCGAGTACGTTGAAAAACTCTCCAACGGCACCCAACACGCGCGAACTCTGGTCATCGCGACTCCAGACCAGGCCGTCAATACACCATGAATCGAATTCCGAGACAGCACCTTGAAATCGACACAGCAGTGCGGGAGAAACACTCTAAAAATTCGTTTCTACCGCAGTCGATTCCGAAGTTCTACGACCGCAATTGGAACTCACCGGCGTTTCTATTCAGGAAGATGCTACCGGGTTCCCCGGGGAATTCAAAGACTGATCCCCCGATGTTCCGCTTCTGATCGAAACGTGTTCTAACTGCGCAGTTTCTGGCGATTTCCCCAGACTTGATCTCGCGACAATGCAATCCCCAATTTGCGTGATGACTTCCTCAAATTCAGGCTTTCGTTTCTGCAATACGTTCGACAAAATAGCCAACATCAATCCCAGAATTGTATAAGCCTCCCAAAGGGAATTTTATGAGCAACATCATCTGTTTCATTCTCGGTGGAGGAAAAGGAACTCGGCTGATGCCATTAACGGCTGAAAGGTCGAAGCCTGCCGTTCCTTTAGGCGGAAAATACCGCCTCATTGACATCCCGATTTCCAACTGTATCAACAGCGATCTGCGACGGATTTACCTGCTCACCCAGTTCAATTCCGTCAGTCTGCACCGCCACATTCGACAAACATATAACTTCGATGCCTTTACTGGCGGATTTGTTGAAATCCTCGCTGCCGAGCAGACGAACGAGTCGGTAGATTGGTACCAGGGAACAGCCGATGCGGTCCGCAAGCAACTGCGATACCTTCAGCAGCCCGGAGTTGAATATGTGTTGATCCTTTCGGGCGACCAGCTTTATCGAATGGATTATCAGAAGATGCTCGAGACGCATCTGAAGAGCAAAGCAGAGGTAACGATCGCTGCCCTGCCCATCGATCAGGAACTCGCTTCATCCTTTGGAATCATGCGACTGGACGACTCCGGTCGCGTGCAGGGCTTTTTGGAGAAACCAAAAACAGAGAAGGAACTCTCCCAGTTCCGAACTGATCCCGCGTGGATCGAATCGCAAGGGATCCCGTCAAATGGTCGCCAATACCTCGCGAGCATGGGGATTTACCTATTCAATGCGAAAGTTCTGATCGAGGCTCTGGAAAAGACGACGTATCACGATTTTGGAAAAGAGGTCTTTCCGGCATCGATCCGTAGTAAACATGTGCAGACTCACTTGTTCGATGGGTATTGGGAAGACATCGGAACGATCAAGGCCTTCTACGAATGTAACCTCGAACTGGCATCGAAGAATCCACAGTTCGAAATGAACGTTCCCGGCCTTCCGATTTTCACCCGTCCACGATATCTGCCACCATCACGTATCGATGGAGCGAAAATCACTGCCAGCTTGATTTCAGATGGCTGCCTTGTCAGTGAAAACGCGGAGATCGATGAATGCTTGATCGGACTTCGCAGCGTCATCGGTAGCAGATCAACAATTCGACGATCTGTCATGATGGGCGCCGACTTTTACGACGGAGAAGCAGACAGTCATTGCGGCGGAGCCAACTTGCCACCAGTCGGAATCGGCTCCGATTCAATTGTCGAAGGAGCAATTATCGACAAGAACTGTCGCATTGGAAAGAACGTCGTCGTGCGGGCTCCTCAGGCGAATATGCCGGACGGGCAATGCGGCCCAGTGATTATCCGTGATGGCGTGATCGTGATCCCAAAGAACACCGTTCTGCCAGACGGTTGGAAGCTCGACAAAATCGAACCTCGCGATTTCTAGAGCGAAGTGTTCCTCAATCACCCCGAATCCCAGCTTGACTGGCCGATTCAGGCGTGCTTGAAAGAACGATGAGCATTCGTCGGCCGATTCATTCATGCAATGGGTCGGCCGACTTTCTAGACCTGATCTCCACGATCAGGGCCTGTCTGCGAGTCAGTTGTTGATTCTGGATTTGCGGCGAGATCCCTGACCAGCGCAATCGCTTGATCTTTGGTCAGGATCTGCTGATCAAGCTGTGCATTCCGCACGCGAAAGAGCCACTCTTTGAACTGAGGCCCGGATCGATACCCGAGTTCAAGGAGATCGTTTCCGGTCAGCAATGGTACGGGGTGAATCTCGTTCGGCGGAGTCGATTTGAGATACGCATCGAGCCATGCAAATGTCGTGAGGTCTTCGTTTTTCAATTGCGCAAGCGTCCGTTCCAGTTGCAGCAGCTCCGGAAATCCCGGCTCCACCACCAACCGCTTGACTCGGTGAGGCGGAGCTGAATCCAAACCTGAAAACGCTGCTTTATTCTCTGACAACCATGCGATTCGATTGGTTTCATCGTTCGACAATTTGAATCGTCGACAAACTCGACGAACAGTTCCCGACGTCACCGCGTCCCTCGTCGAGTGATCCAACGGCGCCGGAACATCTCTGAGTAACGCCGCCATCGCCGCCTCGAAGGAGACAGTCTTTAATTGATCCAGATGCTGCAGGATCTGACTCCACCGTGCTGGCGATGGGCAGGACTTCTGTTCCACTTCGGGAAGGACCACTCTCAGCAGTCCCAGTTGCTGACATAGCTCCATTGCGGTCGCTCGGGATCGGTCGACCAGCATCTTTCGAAATTCCTGGGAGATCCGTTCAGCGCTGACCATTCGAATCTGGTCAGCCATGCTAACCACAGCAGAAGCGGTTTGCGGATCGAGCGAGAATTCGAACTTGGCCGCGAATCGAACTGCGCGGAGCATCCGCAATTTATCTTCGGTCATTCGGTCGAGAGGCTCGCCGATTGCACGTACGATGCGACGCTTCAAATCTTCCTGGCCACCGACAAAATCGTGCACCTGCCTCGTCATTGGATCGAAGAACATTCCGTTGATCGTAAAATCGCGGCGACTCGCATCTCCTTCCGCAGTACAAAACTCGACAGTTGACGGATGCCTGCCATCGAGATACTCCCCTTCCTTCCGGAAGGTAGCGACTTCGATACTTTCGCCCGATCCTTTTGCCCCGAGCACCACAACGACGCCAAAACTTTCACCGACTGCGAGAGTTCGTTTCGCACCAAACAGATTCCTTACCTGCTCCGGTGTGGCATTGGTTGCAACATCATAATCGTGTGGAATCTCACCGCGAAGTAAATCGCGTACGCACCCACCTGCCCAATACGCGATGAACCCTGCATCAACAAGAGTGCGGACGACCTGAGTGGCAAAATCAGAAGACATTTTCAATCAACACAAAACCAGATCGACGGTGGAAGAATTCAGTAGGCCCACTGTGAAGTTATTGATTCCGGCGTTACATTGACACCTCATTTGAAAGATTGACTTCACGAATTGATTTTCAAAGGCGACTGGCGATGTCGATTGCTGGAAAAACAGTGTTGATTACAGGCGGTGGATCAGGAATCGGAGCAGCCTGTGCGGTCTCTCTCGCTCAGGCTGGCTGCAAAGTCGCAATTTCGGGTCGACGACGTGAGCCATTGGAAAAAGTTGCTGCCAGCTTTTCAGGAACTCCTGCGATCGAAGTGCATCCAGCTGACGCTTCGGTGCGAGAACAAGCCTTTGAACTGGTCGAATGGGCCACTCAGACGCTGGGGCGAATCGATATTCTGCTCAATGCAGCAGGCATCAATACCCCGAAACGGATGATGTCGAATATTTCTCCCGACGACTGGGATAAGGTGATGCAGGTCAACGCGACCAGTGCCTTCAACACCATCTACGCCACGCTGCCCCAGATGCGGGAACGTAAAGACGGAATCATCGTCAACATTTCTTCCGTATCTGGATTGCGAGCGAGCCCATTGGGTGGAGTGGCCTACAACGCATCAAAATTTGCGATGACCGCTCTGGGAACCTGCGTTGGGCACGAAGAACGCAATAACGGAATCCGTGTCACCAATGTGTACCCCGGTGAAGTAGAGACTCCCATCATGGAGTTCCGCCCCGTCATGCCGACTGCGGAACATCGTGCCACAATGCTTCAGCCTGAAGACATTGCAGCGATGGTCCTGTCGATCGTTCAGCTTCCACCACGTGCACACGTCCCCGACATCATCATCAAGCCGACTGTCGCTGAGTTCATCTAATCACAAATCGAACTCAAAAACGCAGGCTCCTTACCTGAGCGGAGAATCACGGACATCAGCGAGAGCTTTTCGCGACGCTGATTGCGGACTTCATCGAATCCCTCAAGGAAATTCGCCTGTTACCAACGGTTCCGGCTGGTGTAGTATCCGCAAGTGCTAGTCAGGGAAACAATACCCTTGCCAGCACTTCCTGCATCCCTATGCCCCATCCGATCAGGGAAGATCGTGTTGTCGCTCGTGCTGAATCTCTGCTATGGCCTTCTCGTGATCCTGGCGTTGCCAATGGTGATCTGGAAGCGGGTTCGCACTGGCAAGTACAAAATTGGATGGGGACAAAAGCTGCTTGGCCGACTCCCCACGTCACAATCCAACGATGAGCGGATCGGTCCACGGATCTGGTTACATGCCGTCAGCGTAGGAGAAGTCCTGCAACTCCGACAGATCGTCGACCATCTACAAGTCTCTCTGCCCGACGTCAGTATTTTCATTTCGACCACGACAGAAACAGGGTACGCGGTCGCCAAAGAGAAATTGACTGGTTGTGATGTCGGTTTCTTTCCACTCGATTTCAGCTGGGCTGTGCGGAACGCACTTCGTCGCGTTCGTCCGGACATGATCGTACTTGTCGAACTGGAGATCTGGCCGAACTTCATTCTGACCGCATCTCGCCTACAGATTCCGCTCGTGCTGATCAACGGGCGATTGAGCGAAAAGAGCTTCAAGGGCTACTCGAAACTCGGTCCATTGATCCGCAGGATTTTTTCCGCATTTACTGCAATCGGTGTCCAGACGGAAGAATATCGCGATCGGTTCTGTGCATTGGGAGCAAATGCACAGACGACTTGCGTCACCGGGTCGATCAAGTTCGATGGAGTTGCAACAAATCCAGCGAATCCTGTCACTTTGGAGCTTCGAAACTGGTTGCAATTTGACGAGTCCTCGCCCATCTTCGTCGCAGGCAGCACGCAGGCGCCTGAGGAACGCTATGCACTCTCCGCTTACCTCGCTCTGATTCAGGAATTTCCATGTCTGCGGATGATCATTGTGCCGCGTCACCCTGAACGTGGTCGCGAACTTGTCGAAATGATTCGACAGAGCGGCGTTTCAGTGCTTCAACGTTCGAGCCGCGAATTGATCAAAGGAAGTTGCGACATTCCAGCGATTGGATTACTCGACACAGTTGGAGAACTCGGAGCATGCTGGGGACTGGCCGACATCGCCTTCGTCGGAGGGAGTTTCACAAACCGAGGTGGACAGAACATGCTCGAACCGGCCGCATTCGGAGCCGCTGTCTGTTTTGGTCCCAACACGTGGAACTTCAAACAGATCGTGGAACTTCTGCTTGCTCAGAATGCATCACGCCGAGTGCAGACGGAAATAGAACTGGAAAACTTTGTCCGTGCGATGCTGACTGATCAGCCGGCGGCAGAAGAGATGGGACGCAAAGCCAAAGAGCTGGTACTCAGCCAAAAGGGAGCGACAGAGCGAACGATCCGCCTTATCCTGAACTCTCTCCCAGCGAATTTCAGTCGTCATCCAAAACAGGTGCAGTAACGTCTGCATCAGTATGATGTCGTAATTCGTGGGAGCAGCAACGCCCCCCTGAATTGTGTCCATTCAGACCGGCCCTGCTCATCCCTGCTCATCCCTGCTCATCGATCGCCTGAACCGGTCTACGCGGCAGAGCGAATCTCACCGTTGTCGCGGACGTCTTCGAACTTCACAGCGATGCGTTTCGACACCCCAGCCTGTTCCATTGTCACCCCATACAGGACGTCGGCAACCGTCATCGTTCGTTTGCGGTGAGTGATGACAACAAATTGAGTCATCGCCACGAACTCTTTAATAACCGTGACGTAGCGGTCGACGTTGGCTTCGTCGAGTGCCGCATCAACTTCGTCAAGAATGCAGTACGGGCTGGGCTTGCTGCGGAACATCGCAAACAACAATCCAACCGCAGTCATGGTCTTTTCTCCGCCGCTCAGCAATGACATTGAACGGAGTTCTTTTCCGGGTGGACGCGCGACGATTTCAATTCCGCATTCGAGCACGTCATCGGTATTTTCCAACAGAATATCCGCGTCACCACCCCCGAAGAGCTTTCGAAACAACTCCTGAAAGTGACCCCGAATGACTTCGAACGTCTCGAGAAAGATTCGCTGACTCTCGTGGTTGATCCGGCGGATGATATCTTCGAGCGATGCCTTGGCTTCCTGCAGATCCTTCAGCTGGTTCGCGAGAGTGGAGTACCGATTTTCCAGGGCTTCCAGATTCTCCAGCGCATCGGTATTGACGTTCCCCATCATCTTCAGTTTTCGGCGAAGGCGATCGACACGTGCTTCAAGCTCCTCTCGCACGTCTTCATAGGATGGCCGAGGAACAGACGACAAATGATGCGAACCTTCTTCTTCAGTTGCAAATCCCTCTTCAATTGGGTGTTGCGATTCCACTTCATCGACGGACCCGTACCGTTCGATGAGAAATGCCCGGTATGCAGACACATCGGAATCGACCAGCGTTTCCAAAGAGATCTGGTATTCTTCCTGAATCCGTTCCGCAAGTGTCGTCAGTTGCATTCGCTGCTTTTGAATCTCGAAATTCAGCGAGTGTTCCTTCTCCTGAATCTTACGACGTGATTGGTAACGAGCCTCTTCCTCTTTGGCGATTTGCGATCTGGCCGCGCGGAGCTGAGCACGTTCATTCGTCAAAGTTCTCGCAAGGGTTGTTGCTTGTTCCAGTGTTAACGCCAGTGAAGCGATTGCTCCTTGAGCATTGAGTACTTCGAAATTCAGACGACGGCGAAGCTGTCGAATCTCCGAGCAGCGTTGAACCAACTCTTCAAGCTGCCGGAGACGCTGTTCCTGATCGCGATTCAATCGCGCCTGAATCTGACGCAACCCGCGTTGACGCTCTTCATGCTGCCCCAACTCCAACTGTTGCGATTTGATTTCAAGCTGCGTCTGATCAAGAAGCCGCTGTAACTCGATGGTTTGAGTCTCGTCTTCATCCAGCTTCTTTCGAAGTTCGCTGATCTGCGAATCACTCAAATTTAGCTGGGCAATTGTATTCGTAGCATCAACCTGAATCGATTCACTACGTTGACGATGCCCATCGAGAACCTGCTGTTGTTCTGCCAGTTCTCGCTCGATTCGCTGCACATCGCTCACTTGACCGGCGAGCTGGGTGGCCCGTTCTGTGGCCACTTGTGAAAGCTGTTTGAGTTGATCTCCGAGCTGATCAAGTTCCCCCGTTCGGGCTTCGTGTTTTTCGCCAAGAATTTCAACTCGCTGGGTCGCGGTTTCAATGTTCCGCTGCAGCTGGTGAATTTCATTCTTGAGCTGTTTGAGCTCGCTCTTCCGAGAGATGATCGATGCCTCGTGCGGCATCGTTCCAACGTGCAGTTGTTGGCCTGTGGAGATGACCTCTCCTTGCAGCGTCACCAATCGCAACGGAATCTGGTGAGCTGCGATCAAGTTCCTCGCGTGTGAGAGCGATTCGACGATCCACGTGTCGCTCAGGACTCGTTCAGCAAGTCCGGTGCATCGTTCTCGCTCCTGAACCAGTCTATCCGCACGCCCGTAAACCCCGGGCAAACCAGTTAAATCAACGTTGTCAATTACGTTGCCGAAGGCGTTGATGTGAGTCGGCTGATCAGCTTCCTCCCCTGCTTCGACCGGACGAATGGAGACAAACCCGACGCGTCCCTCAATCGGAGGCGCACCGAGGTTCAAATAGTCGAGCAATGGCCCCAGATCGCTCATGGCGATCAGTTGTGCTCGATCTCCCAGCGCAGCGTCGATAATCGGAGCCAGGTCCATCGGCACTTCTAGAAGATCCCGAACTGTTCCGAGGATTCGATTCCACGGGGGATAGTGCGAATTTTCTGCCCGATGCAAAATCTCCCGAACCCCGATTGCAATTCCCTCTTGCTTGGACTCGAGCTCTTCCAACACCGTCAAACGGGCTTCAGCCGCACTGCGACGCTCTCGCATGGAAGCCAGCTGTGTTTCAGTCTCTTCTCGTTGCTGAATCGTCTTCCATTGGGCCTGCTGGGCCTCTGTCAGAAGAGAATGTCTAATCTCGAGTGCCGCTTTCGCTTCGGCGAGGTCTGCTTCGTTTTTTGCTTGCAGGGCGCGGCTGTGTTCAAGCTGCTCAATCAAGCTTTGCAATCGAATTTCTTCAAGCTGATAGTTCTGCGCGATCGATTCCGTTTGAGATTCGAGAGCAACCTTCCGTTCATTGAGCTGCAGTTTTTCCTTCTGGATGGTCGCTAATTCGGATCGGCGAAGTTCCAGTTGAGCTCGTCGTTCCTGCGCGAGCTGCCGTAACTGGGTCAGCTGCTCTTCGCGTTCTTTCACTTCTTGTTGCGATGTATGCAGGCTCAGTTCGAATGCGTGTAACTGCTCTGATGTCGTCTCGAGTTCGACCTTTGCCAGTTCCGCCTGCCGTGTCAGCGGATGACGCTGTTGCAGCAGCTTCAGGTAATCTGCTTCAAGTTCATGCAGTCGGGAAGACTGGTGCCGGATTGTCGATTCATTGGCAGCAATTAATTCACGAGCATTGGAAATGCTGCGTTCATGCTGCTGCAACTGTTGATCCAGTTCGACAATCCGTGATTCTGTTTCACGCTTTCGCAGTTCAACTTCTTCGATCTCAATCTGCATCGCAGACTGGGTCGATTCGATCTGCTCCAGTTCGGTGAGCTGAAGATCCAGTTTGTTAGATAACATCCGGCAATCGTCAGCAGCCAATCCTGTCCAGGCAGCCTTCAGCTCATTCGACACTTCGCGGTACTTGGCAGCTTTGCTGGCCTGAGTTCTGGTCGAGTTCAGCTGCGATTCAACCTGATCGACCAGATCGGTGAGACGGAGCAGGTTTTGAGCGACACGTTCCAGTCGACGTTCCGCTTCCACTCGACGCACTTTGAATTTGCTGATTCCAGCCGCTTCTTCAAAGACCGCTCGACGGGCTGTTGGATTCGCCTGCAGAATCTGATCAACGCGGCCTTGTTCAATGATGCTGTAGGCGGCGGTCCCTGCCCCGGTTCCCATAAACAGGTCACGAATGTCCTTCAACCGGACGGGAGCACGATTGAGTAGATATTCGGAATCACCGCTCTGATAGAGCCGACGTCCGATCTGAACTTCTCGAGTATCAATCCCGAAAAGTCCCTGGCTGTTGTCAAAAGTGAGCGTCGCTTCTGCAAAGCCGCTCCCTCGACGCCCAGCCGATCCATTGAAGATGACGTCAGACATTTCCTTGCCGCGCAAACTCTTTGCACTCTGGTCTCCCAGAATCCATTTGATTGCGTCGACAACGTTGCTCTTGCCGCTTCCGTTCGGACCGACAACACAAGTAATCCCCGGCGCGAATTCGAACAGTGTTCGATCAGCGAAGCTCTTGAATCCAAAGAGTTCCAGGGACTTTAACATGTGATTGGAAGCGTGACCTGTACCAGTTTTCGTGTGGTTCCGGTGGATGCCCTCTCGAAATTCGAATGAAAACGACGTTCGAACGGGAGAGGAAAAAATCAGGAACCAAAAAGTAATCGAACTTGAGGAACTTCACGCGGAGTGAGTGAAACGTCCAGCATGCTCGATGCTGGACGTTTTACCTCAAAACACTATTCGCGGAGAGTCGGCTTTTCTGGTTTTGATGGGACTGGCTTAACCTGCTCCTTAATCACCATGTTTTCGGGTGGCTGTTCATCGAACAGGTTCGGCAACAATCCTTCACTGCCGACGGCGACTCCTGAAGGTGAAACGCCCTCATCCTTCGGTTCAGACGTCGTTGAGCCCGCTTTTGGCCGATCATAAATTCGCCCAGATTCGGGGAGTCGGTCAATCGCAATTTGACCGGGGAGATTTCGTTGCCGTTCAGCCTGAATTAGCATTTCGACCACGTCCGGATAATTCGCGCCAAGTTCGCTGCAGGCCCGAATTACATCCACAACACGAGTTGACACTTCCCGTTGTTTGGGTTGCTCGCCCACTGCGATGCGTTTGATGATGACTTTATCACCATGAGCATTATTCTGCAGAATGATTCGGTGGCCGGCACGCAGAACTAGCGGAGTCATGAATTCCTGCTTGTCACCGAACACAACAATTTCCGCTTTCTTAAACCGGGTCAGATGGACCAGCGGTTTGGCTGTTGATTCGATGGGATGAAGCGAGAAGTTGCCTTCGAGTTTCTCGCCCACAATAAACGGGTCGTCTGGAGCCATTGTCGAAAACGCACGGAACGCACCATAACGCGTTTCCACGCTCTCGTTATTCATCAGCTCACGCAGTGCCCCGGCAGCGTCCCCGTCGGTAATCGTCGAGAGTGCTGCTAATGCAAAGACACGGAACGCAGGCTCTTTCTCCGCTGCTTCGTGGAGAACTTTGACACCATCTGTATGTCCGAGATAAGCCAACGCCACTCCAGAGTGGAACCTCGCTTCTAAATCCGGGGAGGAAAGCCCCATCTTGAGTGCAGGAACCGCTTCGGATCCGATCGCTTCCAATTGAAGGGCAGCCCATTCAGACGTCGGACCGAACTGAACTTCATCCTGCAGTTGTTGAATTCGGATATGTCGATCGACAGGGGTCTCGGTGAGCGACATCGACCGGATGCACTGCAGATAACGTGGATAATTGTTCGTGTATCTGTTGTGAACGATGAGATCGAGACGGTTATTCGTCTTAGGGACAGCCAACGGTCGTCGGATTCCATGCTCATTATAATCGTGGAACCGGGTTCCGATTCTGTCTGCAATTTGTCGGGACATACGCACTGTCGCGTAGTCGCTGCGAATTCCGATCGCCAGATCCCGGTTATCACCCAGATAGCGGGCTCCCCCTGGAATTCGGCCCTTTTTATGGGAAACGGCTGATGAATCTGTGTTTTCAGAAAGTGCATCGATCAGAACCGGACCGGACGCAATCGCAATCTGGCGTCCTTCATGGACATGGCCTTCCAGTTTTTGCATCTCCCGCAGGTAACACGGCATCAGCCATCCACCAGCCAGGCTGGTTGCTTCACTTCCATCTGGAAGCACTACTTCAATATCGATCAACTCGTCTTTTTTGCAGATCGGGGGAATGTATGCCTTCACAACAACGAGTGCTGTATTCGGTGAAGCCAGGTAAGCTTGAGGCTCGCTCACTTTGTGTTGACGCAAATCTTCAAGCAACATGGTACGAAGTGCGCTCGCGGGCGGATCTTCTCCAGTTCCATTCAGACGGTCGACCAATCCGACTCCCTGAACAAGAATGTACTCGTTTCCACCAATCTTGATGTAGTCTCCCAATAATTTGGAATGACCATTATCTCCCTTGATGGCAGAGCGCACTTTGGCGTTTCGTGCTTTCTCTTGCGCTGCTTCCTTATCTCCGAAGGAACCAACTTTCATCTCGCTGCAACCAATGCTTATCAGCAGGAGAAGCGAACAGAGTGTGAAGAGGCGTCTTGCCTGCATGGGAATCACATTCCTGAAGGATCTGCACATCATCCTGATGGGCAGCGTCATTCAAATTGAAGGTGGGATTGGGAATTCGGGGGGGAACTTTGAAGTGACTGGCATGGATATCATGAACAGAAAACGGCGAGCAATAGGAAATGAGGTTGGAAGCTGTGAATGCTGCAATATTCACCGATCGCCAGCAATTTTCGCTGAAATCCCTCTCCGAGAACCGGCAATTTCAATTCCTATTGACCCTGAACAAGACACTGTTTTATGTTCCCGATCCTTCCGGTCGTCTTTCATTTGTGCGGTTTCCCGATGACTCCACACTCAACTTCCATTGAGCACAGTTCATCTTCCGAGAATCTTCCAGGATGGAAGTGACCACAACTGAGTGATGAGGTTTCTGCATTTCATGTCTCATGAAGAGATTTGGGCAGACTTCAATACTCACCATGGATTCAATAGGGCGCCTAGCAGGATCACAGGGATGTGGTGTGAACAATGTTTATCTGACGTCGCGACAGAAATTTCTGCGGACGGTCAGCAATTGCTCTGCACGAACTGCGGTCAACCGGTTCGCAAGGTTCTCGCTCCCAGCCTTCACCCTGAAACAAAATCCGCGCGGGAATTTCTGGAGCGATGGGCACGGGAACAACAGTCGCTCGGCACGAAACCTGAGAAGACAGAAGGGCTCCCTAGCAGCGCCGCTGAGACTCAGCCTGTACTGACTCCGGCCCCGACTCCAGTTGAAAAACCCCGATTCGTTGCCTCAGTCGCGGGTCTGTCCCCCGTAACTACTCCAACAACTCCCGCTGAAGAAATCGCCAGAGTCGAGAAGACTGTTCCAGCCGCTGTTGAATCGACTCCCGCTGAATCGGCTCCTAAAAAGAAACTCCGACTGGACAGTCAGCACGATGCTCCTGCTGGACCGATCCCGACTCGAAAAGATCCGCTGCAACGCCCACAAAAACTCGAGAAAGTGATCGCATCCGGAACCGGAGAGTCGACCGCTCCTCAAACTTCGTCAAAGTCGGTCGAGACATCTGCAAAGTCTTCGGATGAACCTATCAGGTCTGAAGCAACACAGACCCGTCGTAAGAAGAAGCGACGGATCGACCAGCCACAGCCTGTGATTCAACCTCCCCACTTCGAACTCAGTTCAGTGGCACCTCAGAAAACCATCTACCCCGGAAAAGCAGAAGCAGTTTGGGGCCAGTTGATGGCGTACTCCGGCGTCGGTCTCCTGACCGTCGGCACCGTCTTTGTGCTGTGGGGATACTTTGGAGAGATCGAACAATACGCATCCACTGGCTGGTTGATGTCAACCGCCGGACAGATGCTCCTGTTGCTGGGAGTCGTCACTCTCATCGGCGGTGGGATGCAGCAGACGACACATGAAGTCTCGCAGCGAATCGAACATCTCGGTGGACGCATTATCAGGATTGAGGAATCAACTGTTCGCATTCTCAATTCCCAACAACCTCGACGAATCAGGAAACGATCTCGACCAGAAAATTCTGGCGACCAGGAAGCAGCGTAAATTTGCAAGCGAATCACTGTCCGTGTGCGGAATTTGAACTGTCTCAAATCAAATATTCCAACGTTCGGAAATTCAGTCTTATCAATTCGTAATGCACTGGTTGAAAGACGTTCCTTCGTTTATCTTGAACGATCGGTCAGTCAGACACCGGAAACACCAGCACCAGTGAGTAGGCAATGACGGGTTACACAGTACACACAGGGTCGAACGACAAGTTTCGCGCCGGTTGGGACGAAATTTTCAAAGCCAAAAAGAAACCCGCATCGTCTGAAAAGAAGTCCGGGGAGAAAAAGCCCGGTAAAGAGACTGGCAAAAAGGGACAGAAGAAATAACACAGCAAGCCATGATGGCTTGACAAAAATATTGACATCGGAGGTCGCTGAACATGCCCATGAATCATCACAACTCAGAAAATCCAACACTTTCCATCGATGGATCAGACGAAGACTACGAAATCATCACCAGTGATGAGGTCGATCGGATTCTGGATGGTCTTGACCAGCTGATTGCTTCCACAAACAGCGAAAACATCCGCTCCACACTGGAAGAAGCGGCTGATGCGATCTTCTCTCTGGTTTATTCAGAAGACGCTGAAGCTGGCATGGAAGACGATCAGGAAGAAGCCGCCTGATACGGTGTAGCGACTGTCGATTATTTCACCCAAGAGACCGCATGTCCCCCGGAAATGCGGTCTCTTGGCTTTTCCTACTGGTTCAAAGTTTGCCAATCATTTACGATGATGTGCGGTAGACTTTGTTGATCGCGGGGTTTCCTGCCAACATAAACATGTCCCTTAACAGCTTACCGTACAGGTTCAAGGAATAGATCTGATGCAGACCTCAGCACTTGATCGACGTGTCGCCTGGCTGGCAGCCGGCATGATTCTCGGAATGGCTGTCGCCTATTATTGTCCCGCGGAACCTGCATACGCAGGAACAGCGGCATCCGGGGACAAATTCTCGATGTGCACCGTCCCGACTCTCGCCCTCAACAGTGAAGCAGTCTTCATCCTCGACGGCGTTTCGGGCCGTCTGATTGGTGGCGGATACAGCACAGCGGCAAACAGAATCGCTCATTCGTGGGCACGCAACCTCGCTCTCGATTTCAAGACCGGAAGCAAAGCGCAGTACGTCATGGTGTCCGGTCAGGCGAATATCGCTCAAGCGGGAGCCGGAGGGGGAGCACAGCCTGCCTCTGGAGTCGTCTACGTCGCTGAATTGACATCCGGGCTTTGCAATATGTACGGCTTTTACTACCCAGCATCGAACGTCGTTCTTCCCACTCAGGAATTGATTCCGATTGGATCCTTCCCGTGGCGGCAGGCGGTCAATTAAACCAATTTCAGTCTCGCTGGTCTTCGCTCAATTTTTCATCCATTCAATCGATTGGTGAGTGCCGCACGCAACAATGTGCGGCTTATTTTTTTATGGACAACGAACTCGAAATCGTGAAACAGCTGGTCCTGACTCCGGAAGTGTTTCATCGCGTCAAAGATGTCTCAGGAACTGAACTGCAGAAGCAAGCTGCGCTACGTGAAGAATTTCCTGCAGCGCTCGTTCGGATGGCGCTCCTTCTGAACGATTTGCGAACCCGGGCACAAGGAAAATTCAGCCGTGCGGAAGAGATGTGGTTTGACCGCACCGGACTGGAACAATCGACAGCAGAGATCGTCGCAAAACACAAAGCGAAGCGATTCTCACAAAGCACTCGTCGCATCTTCGATCTGTGTGGAGGAATCGGATCGGATTCCATCGCAATGGCTTCCACTGGAAGAGACGTGACGCACATTGACCTCTCTCCGGTCATGGGGCATCGTGCATTTCTAAATGCGGCCGTTTACGGCGTGGCTGACAAAGTCAAAATTGAGACTGCAGACGCAACCACTCTCGATTACACAGAAGCACTTGTTCACATTGACCCTGACCGTAGAGCGGGGAAGCAACGGGCACTCAAGCTTGAAGACTACTCCCCGCCATTGGAATTTCTCCTGCAATTGCAGCAACAATCGGCCGGAGGTGCTTTCAAATTGTCTCCTGCGAGCAACTTCGGCGGGAAATTCAACCACTGCGAAATCGAATTAATCTCGCTGGACGGGGAATGTAAAGAAGCCACAGTCTGGTACGGGGAACTGGCGGGAGAGGCTGCGATGCGTGCCACAGTTCTGCCGAGCGGATTCAGTATCGCTGGGAACCCGTGGGAACTCCGCCCACAGGTTGGCCCAATCGGACGATACGTCTACGACCCGGATCCAGCGATTGTTCGAGCAGGACTTCTCGACCTGCTTGTCGAACAACTTCCAATCCACCGCATGGACGATGCCGAAGAGTACCTGACGAGCGATGAGTTGATCGATTGCCCAGCCGTCACAGCCTTTGAAGTGCTGGAGAATCTCCCCAACAACGAACGTGGGTATCGCATCGCCATCCGAGCACGCGGGTACGGCGATGTGGAAGTGAAGTCGCGTCATATTCCGACCGACGCTCAGGCAATCCATCGCAAGATGAATCTCACAGGAGCTGGAAGAGCGACCCTGATGATTGCAAAAGTACTCGGGAAATCCCGGGCGCTGATCTGCAATCGTGTACTAAAACAGGCGTGAATTCATTACGAACTCTGGGTCGCGATCCAGGACGATGCAAAAAGAGCATGCCCGGCGATCTCCGAGAAAGTTGGCGTCCTTGCCGATATCCATCCATGTAAACCGAGTGTGGGGCTCGAGAGTGTTGAGTCACTTTCTCTTCCTTCGCCGGACATGTGCATTGAGTCCGACAGTGGGAATTCAAAGATTGAAAGCACTTCAATTAGCAGCGACGTCCCAACACAGTCGCGGGGCCGGTCAGCTGGAGAGATCGCACTTCAATCGATTTCGATCAACACTGCGTTGCACTTGCAAAGCAGTTCGGCGCTCTAGCATTCTTTACTGCTAATTTGATAACTGCTTGAAGAGTTCTCCGAACTCCGGCATGTCATTCTTGAGCTGTTCCATCCAGGCAGCAGGCTGCCAGATTTCGACACAAATCACCGCACCGACAACGATTACTTCTCCCCCCTTCTCGACTCCCAAAAATTCGCGGAAACCTTCCGGAATCAATAATCGGGATCTGTTTGCGAGAGTGACATCAACACTGCGTGTTGAAAGAAGCCGGCCGAGCCGTTGGACGTCGGTCCATCTCTGTTCCATACGTCCGGCACGGATCTTTTCGCGAATCAACGACACTCCGTCGTTCATCCGCTGACGCCAGTTGCCTGCTTGCCACAGGCTGAGACACCCATAACGTTCCTTCGCCAGGATGGTCTCACCAGCATCGTCTGTCACCCCGGTAGCAAACTCGGTGGGGAGAGTCAGTCGAAATCGGTCGTCCAATGCACGACGAAATTCTCCATTCAGAAATGATTGAGAGAGCTCGGGCATGTGGACACATTGAGTGAGTTCGGTTCACGAAAGTGAATTTGAGTCTATTGGGTTGAATTCCCACTTGCAAATGTTTTCAAAGAGCGATTTGGGCGTCTATCCCACTTGAGCACGATATTACTCTGCGGGCCGAGATGGTCAATCCGGTTGAGCTGATTTTGACGGATTTCAGATGAACTTTTCGTAAGTCCAATCGCTGCAGAAATGAACAAAATTCAATCGCACGGAACGGTATAATTGCACTTCTCCAGGGATGAAGCGGACAAGCAACCGCGAATTGTCGCGTATTCGATGCCCTCAGAGCATGTCCTTCATTGTGAAGGCTCGTCACAATAAGATGCTGGCACGCCGTCCCGCTGGTGTGATGGCAGCCGAGTTTCAACAAGAAGGTTGCAGTAGCTGCTCCGATGCCTGATTCACCGTTCAATACGATGTGGCTGCAGCCGCGAGCCACCATTCGCCAACTCATCGAGACCGATCCAACTCGTCATGTGTTGCTGTTGGCAGCCCTCAGCGGAATTTCAGAATTCCTGAACCGATGCGCGTCGCTGCACATTGGCGACATTGAGAAGATTACTCAGCAGTCGATTGTCCTGGGTGCTGGTCTGTTGGGACCAATTGCCGGGCTGTTGAGTCTGTATATCACGGCGTTCCTGATTCGATTCACAGGACGCCTCTTCAGCGGCGTTGCAACGACAGCTCAACTGCGAGCAGCCCTCGCTTGGGGATCGCTCCCGAATATCTTCACCCTGCTTTTGTGGGGATTGCTGCTCAACAACTTTGGAAAAGATCTCTTCGTAAGCGGAGGGTTCAAAGGAGAGTACACCGCTTTCCAGCTCAATCTGTTCCAGACGTCGCTGACAATCATGGCGATCTGCAACGTCTGGGGAATCATTCTGATCAGTAAGTCGGTCGCTGAAGTTCAGGGCTATCGGTCCGCCTGCGCAGGTTTGGCAAACATCATCCTTGGCATTTGTCTGCTGGCAGTCCCGATGCTCATCATCACGATGCTGATTCTGGGTCCTCCCCCCGCCGCAATCCCAGGCCCGACAGCTTGAGCTCCCCGCGAGAGTCTCAAGAGAGCATTGCCACGTGCGACAGAAGCCTGCAACGTGGCAACGCAGGTTTGGCTATCACACGTGTGCAGCTACAATCGCGTCAAAAATTCCCTGCCAAGTATATTCCTGCGCGACAGCCGAGATAAGAAGCCCTTCCGCTTGGCCCGCTGCCTCGGTGACAGGGCTGATGGCAGCAAACTTCACGCGGCTTCGCTGTTGGTAGTCCAGCAGTCTCGCGATGTTGACAGCGATCGTCGGGCTACTCAGAGCGATCCAAGTGAGTTCCCCTTCAGAAATTTGTCTCAGTACGTCTTCCGGAAACGACTCCAAATCGACGTGCTGATAGACGACGAGGCTCTCAAACTGCGCTCCGGCAGCCTTCAACTGCTGCGGAATCACTTCGCGCCCACGACTTGCCCGAGCCCAAAGAACTCGCTTCCCCTTCACATGGGGTTCGAGAGCAGTCGCCAATGCCTCACCGCGATAGCTCGTTGGAACCAGATCTGCGCGAAGTTGATGGTGTCGAAGACGTTCAGCTGTCGCTGGCCCAATGGCAGCCAACTTCACTCCAGCCAGGACTCTCGCATCACTTCCTCGATCCCAGATTCGATTGAGAAACGCATCAACTCCATTCACGCTCGTAAAAATCAGCCAGTCATAGGACTGAATGTGATCGATTGCGTGATCGACTTCAGTCCAGTCCTCGATTGGGCGAATCTCGATCGTTGGCATGAGCACTGGATGTGCTCCGAGATCCATCGCCATCTCAGCTGCGCCATCGAGATGTCCCTCTGGGCGTGTAATTCCAATTGCAGTACCAAACAGCGGCAAGTGCTCGAACCAGTTGATCTGACCGCGAAGTGAAACGCATTCACCGACGATAATCAGCGACGGAGCACTGAGTCTGCTGGATTCAACGAGAGCTGCGATGTTCTCAAGCGTTCCAGTAACTGTCTTTTGAAGCGGAGTGCTGGCCCGTGAAATGACAGCTACCGGTGTGGACTGTGCTTTTCCATTTGCAAGCAATGCTGCAGTAATGTTGCGAATCCGATGAAGTCCCATATAGAAGACAAGTGTTCCGGGAAACTTCGCCAACTCTTGATAGTCGAGTGCAGATTCCGGCTTTGTCGGGTCTTCATGTCCAGTGATAAACGCGACAGCGGATGCGAATTCACGATGCGTGAGAGAAATGCCGGTATACGCCCCTGCGCCAGTGGCCGCAGTTACGCCCGGAACGACTTCGAATGGAATCCCAGCCTTTCGGAGTGCAGCAGCCTCTTCACTTCCACGCCCAAAGATAAACGGGTCGCCTCCCTTGAGTCGAACTACAGTCTTTCCCGTGAGAGCCTCCGCGATGAGTTGCCGGTTGATCTCAGCCTGATCCAGTCGACGGTTCGCGCCGTCCCCTACACGACACGTTCGACCAGCCAGAGCGTGAGTGTGCCTTAAAATTAATGGATTGACGAGACCGTCATAAAGCACCAGATCTGCTTCAGCAAGACAGCGTTGCCCCTTGAGTGTCAGCAGTCCGGGATCCCCCGGACCAGCTCCAACCAGATACACTTTCCCGGGTTTCACAGCGTTAGTCATTGATGAATCGTTGGTCGTTATTCGGTGAATTGATTCGGCGTATTAAATGAGGATAGCCCTCTACGTGACGCAGAGGGCTTTCCAGTTGACGCATCAACGAGGTCGACCTATCTGGTCAACTCGCCTTCCCAGCGTGACTTCATGAACTCGAGTCCCTTTGTCGCAAGGTACTCTTCATTCGGGAACATCTTACGCCAGATCTTGGTGGCTGCTGCAATTGCAGGAAGCGCGTTCCCGAACGCCTCGATGACGAACCAGCCATCATAGTCGATTCGTCGCAACGCTTCGAATGAAGCGTCCCAATTGACCTGACCTTCACCGGGGGTGGAACGGTCGTTTTCCGAAATATGAACATGGACCAGCTGATCTTTGCACGATTCGAGCGCAGCAAAGGGATCTTTTTCTTCGATCTGAGCGTGGAATGTGTCGTACATCATCTTCAGGTTTGGATGATTGACTTCACGGCAGAATCGAGCGTTATCTTCAGAACTATTCAGGAAGTAACACTCAAATCGGTTCAGGTTTTCGACAACGAGAGTCACGTTGTTGGCCTGAGCGTAATCAGCTGCCTGGGCCAGGGTTTCCTGTCCCCATTTCCATTCATCCGCTGTCGGGCCAGTGCCGGAGAATGTCCCGATTGCTGAGTGAATCGGACCGCACAGGTGTGTCGATCCCGCCGCAGTGCACATATCGACTGCTTTTTTCAGTCGAGCAATCGCAGCCTTGCGAATCGAAGCATCCGGGGAAATTGGGTTTTCTTCATCCGTGCAGATAGTGACCGCGGTGCTTTCCAGTCCGAGTTCCGCCAGCTTTTTCCCCATTTTCTGATATTGGGGCAACTGCATATCGAAGATGGGGAGCTCGACGCCGTCGTAGCCCCAACCTTTGATTTTTTCGAGTGTTGGGAAGATGGCCTCATCCGCACTTGTTGTCCAAAGCAACAGGTTTAACCCGTATTTCATCGCCTCACTCCAAAGGGGCATTCGCTGCCAAACAGACTTCGAAAACAACTCCCGAATTTCGTCTTTCAGTGCGCACATTGGAATTGATGAACATATCAGAGTCCAGCGACTTGACCCGCTCAGACACAACTCATTGCAATCAATCCGCCCACCAAAGAGATTTTTCTCATTCGAGTGCCCTAAAACGACAACTCGACGTCACAAAAGCCGTAAGGTGCCATCTCGATATTGACGGCATCATCAGTGATCAGTTCGTGCATGACATTTCCTTCGAAATCAAGCTGCCGGGCGCTCCGAGGTGTCCGGAAGCATTGAAGACCGACTGTCCGCCCGCGACCTTCGGTTTCGAGCAACCGAATGACGACGCTGTTGGGAAGATCTGATGGAATGATTTTCTGAATCTGCACGTTCGCTGCACTTAACCCGAAGAACCACCCGGTGCGACTTTCCTCGCGCGGCCTTGTGGAGGTTGGGATCACCACTGGTTCTGAATACTGATCTATTGCAGATTGCATCGGATAGTTGGAATCGATCGCGATTGCAAAGTTGAACGTCCGTTTCGATTCCCCTTCTGGAATCAGAATCGTATCGAGCATCCTTTCCCCGGTCTTGCGATGGAACGGGAGCCCCGGAGTCAGAATTGTAGTCCGGAAATTATCGTCGGCGATTTCAAGGTACTGCGGAGCCTCAATCCGTTCCTTCAGGACTTGATGGGCTCCTTGCTGCATCGATGCCGTTATCGCGACATCTTCGTGCTTCCACGCGAACCGACACCCGTAGTAGTGCAACCACGGGTTTCCTTCGACCTCGACTGCGGGGGAAATTTCCAGATCGACTTCGACAACATTCTTCCCCCGAACAACGCGTGTCGATTGACGAAATGTGCCGACAACCTGTTGATTGCTGTCATCGACAATGTCACCAAGTGTCTCGATTTCACCAATCAATGGACCAGCACTCAAAATGCGAAACTCACGCATCTGCATGCTGGTGTAGTGCGTCTGGTAGGACGACTGTTCGCCATCCTGATCACTCCAGACCTGCTTTTCGTACTGATATCGCAAGCAGACTTGCTGACTGATGCGGTTCGGACTCCGCTGATAGGTCTGAATTCCCGAGATCCCACCTGTAACTGGACTCAAACGAACTTCGAAGAATTCATTTCGCAACAGCAAGTCTTCTGCCAACGGAGTTTTTCCGGGCGCCGTCTCTTTCGCTGATGCCGAGCCAGCAGGGAACCAAACGAAGCCACTTGGGGGCAGATTCACGAGAACGCGAGTTCGCCCATTCTCCGTCTGGACGCCGAGGATGTCGGGATCTTTACCGGGGGTCCAATTCTGCGGCCATTGAATCAGTGCTTTGCGAGGAAATGAGAGCGAATTCACGACCAGCACGCCCGGCCCCTCTTCACCTCCAGAAGTCAGTACCGGAAGAAGCGACTCCTCTGCTTTGTGCTGGTAAGCCTCGAGCGCCGCATCTGCTGCGTTTTGAGCGTCGGGAGTCGATTCTGGGTGTGCCGCCTGAACGATCACTTCCAATTCATCTCGCGTGGAATCCGGACCAAAATCGGATTTCAGCAGCCGGGCAATTTGCCGAGTCCAATCCGCCCGTTCGTATCTTCGTTCACGATCCCAATACTTCTGAAAACGTGAAACAGGATCTGCCTCGCGAGTTGCGACCGTTTGAATCAACGCGGGAGAAAGGTAGTCACCAGCATTGTTGACAGCGGTACGACATGGGCCACTTGCACGGAGAAAGTATTCTTCAAGGCGAACAAAAGTTCCGAAGACTGGAGCGTAGCGATGCCCTCGTCGGAGGTCTTCGAGATAAGGGGTTCGCAAGTCAGGCCAACGGGCAAACACCACCGCTGCCACATGGTCCATGTCCATCGATTCGGACATCCGCTCCGGAAAACGGAAGATTCCGGTCGCACCATCTCCGGGGAGTGGAATACGACTAATGGCGTCCAGAGTTGTCCCATCACTTCCTTGCCAGCGAATCTGTGATTGCTCTTCGTCCGGATAACTTCCATCATCGAGAACAACATGCAACGCGCCCACATAGCCGAGACGCTGAATCAGTTGAGGAATGTGCGGCCCAAGCCCGAATCGCTTTCGGACAAAAGTCACGGGTCGACTCCCAAACAAATCTTCGAAGATTTTTCGTCCTGATCTCAAATGGAAGAGCGACGCGTCCAGCGACATCAGTGGATTCGTCAGCTCAACGTCATCACCACCGATCAACTCAACGATCTTCCGTTTGATGGACGATTGAATGCGATCTTTCCATGCTGGATCACCAGCAACAATCGTTTGCCAGTCGCTGGCAGTTGCGAACAAATTGACCGCCGAATCTGCTTCCAGCAACTTGTTTAGAGAGTCATCTACCACATCGGGAATCACCAGGCACAAATCAATGAGATAGCAGTCGACGGGATAGAACCGCTCACGACATTCCAGCAGTAGTTCATAGCAGTACTTCAAGTGTTTCCGGGCTGCAGCGTCGTCATGTTCCATGGCCGCTTCTGCCGCGGCGATCATCTCCCGTTTCAGTCGAATCTCATCGACGCTGAGGTAGCTGCGCATCTTCCTGGTCAGCAACTCAAGCAGGAGATATGTGGTCCCGAAGGCCATAAAATCGGCCGCGAGATCTGGATCTGGCTCAATCCCCTCCTCGAGCGGAACGAACGCCTGAGCGAGCATTTCAGATCGCTCAATCTCCCCGACGACAACGACTCCTCCTTCATTCCGAGTCCGCTCAATCCATCCCGGGGGAACAATGTCCTGACAGGACAATGGAATCACCACCAGTTTATCTGTCACTGGTGTCTGGGGAGCGTCGGCGCGTTGCCAATTCGGGAGAACTCCCGATTTCGCGATGAGTTTAGGGTGCCAGAGAACCGCAAACGAGTTGAGGAGGCTGGACGCTGGTTTCTCTGCGAGGTCCGTCTGCAAATCTTCCAGCCCATGTGATGGGATCAGGACCGTTAGCTGATTGTAGCTCATACTGGCGACACATATTGGAGGGATCGAGAGTGATCTGCCCGGATACTGTACCTCAATGCCACCTATTTTCGAATTGTGTGGCGTCTCCCATTCGACCGAAATTAGAAATCCGTAACATTCTTTGACAGTGCGAGTTATGCGATAAAATTCGAGGAAGGAGGATCGACAACAACACCGCGTTATGGAGCTCACATGGTGACGACCGGAACTTCGCATCGGGCCGATTTTTCACTCATCGTCTTGACAAGAAACGCCGAACAATATAAACACTACCCCATAGGTGTTACTTCTGTTGCCGCTCCAATCGACATTGCAGCCACCCAAGTATACCGGTCACTTCACTGGAGCCGTCCGGGAAACAAAGCGTTCCCGCTTGATAAAATTGGGGCGAGAGAAAACATGACAGAACAAATCTCTGTCGCGAACGGGAAAGCGACCCACCGTGTCAAAGAACAAAACCTCGACAAAGCCCTCAATCAGGTTCGTGAAGCACTGAACGGACTTCGATATGGGCAAGTCACTGCTGTCGTGCAGGATGGCGTTGTCGTGCAAGTCGAACGGATTGAGAAGAAGCGAATTGTTTAGCTCATCACAGCGACAAGCAGTTCCAGACGCCCCATCACGCTCCAATAATGTCCCAGATACAGATTCTTCCAGAGAAACCAGGCGGCCCGTCGATCACCGCACGTCGAGCGAAGACTCGCTCAAATTTTTCTGATCGGCTAATGAGTTCGTTGTCACTGTGAGCTTACCATGATTGCCCGAGAACCAATTTTCACCACTCAGACGCCGGAGAAGACATTGCCAGTCGCAATGGAGTTCTCGGTCTGCTGTCGTGCCGATATTGATCTCGTTGTTCGCTGGATCATGAGCTCAATGCGGCAGTTTCCGTTCAGCGTCTCAGACGGTTTTGGTGTTCAAACCAGCGTGGCGGAATCTCTGAATTCTCTGCTCAAGCTGAATGAATCCGGATCACAACGGACTCAGATTCAGGTTCGTACACACATTACGGCCCTTTTCGTGCGTGTGCAGATCAACGACCTGACCAGCGACGACGAGCACCGGACACTCACGCCGGAGAAGTTAGAGACGCTGAATTTGACACGAACATTCATGTCGACAGTCGAAATTCAGAAGACGGGCCGGCAGATTGTCCTGTTCCGGAGAAAGGGCCAAGGGGCTGCGATTTCCGGTCCGCCTCATGGATACGACTTCCAGATCTGAGCCGCAGGCAAACGGCGGCTCTCGACATAGAGCAGCTTACTTTCTGACGGGAATGGCAAGCAGGCAGCGGGTTAGTTCCGGCGCGTCGCCTTGGGACGCGATTCCAGCTTCGCACGACTTACTGTTCTCGAAATCGTATTGATCAGGGAGTGTTCATTCATCATGTCCTGACCGATCTCCCAGATCATGACCCCGCCAATCCCAGCATCAAGAGCCAGGCGAGTTTTCTTCGCAACGGTTTGAGGTCCATTGAAGAAGATGTTGTTGACTTCATCGACTTCAGGAGCAGGCTGAAACTGATCGACAACGCGTGAGTACGGCATCGCCTTCCGGTCGTCGATGTTGCGTCCATAGAACGGAATTCCAAGGACGATCTTTTCAGGTGGAATCCCCTTCTTCACAAACGACTGCACATCCGACTCAGCGTGTTTGACTGTGGAATGTCGTTGACCGTAGTCGTAGCACATCAACTGCACCCGATCGACAGTTTTCCATGCCTCTATCGGGAGCTCCTTCCACGGAGAAATCGTCAATGAAAGGGTATAGTTTTTCTTGCTGAACTCCCCTTTGAGTTCCTGAAGCAACTTAATGTACCGCTCCCATTCCGCTTTTGATTCTGGATACTCCCAATCGAGATCGAGACCATCCAACTTGTACTTTTCCATCTCACTCAGAATGGATGTTGCGAACAGCTTGCGCGATTCGATTGACGCGACCGCTTTGGAAAAGTAATCCGACTTGCCCCACCCTCCGACACACAGAATCAGTCGGGTATTGAATTCCTGACGATAAGTCCAGAGCTTTTCCCACGGAGCCTGAGCAATTTTCGACATGTCGAGTTCGCCCTCAGCATTCGGCTCTGCAGCGAAGAGAATCAAGTCTGTCAATGGAGCTGCGTGCTTGGCGTCGAATTGCTTAAAGCGATAATCCGGAAGATATCCAATGACTCGAAATTCTGGCGTCGTCGCGGCAGCCTCCGCACGAATGATCGGAAATTGGACAGCAACGAAGAGAATAGCAGCCAAGGCTGCCAAAGGCATTGGCGACAAGAAATGCTTCACTTTCGTCTACTTTCCGAGTGCTCATCCATCTGATTGCCACCTTGTTCCAAAATTCTGAGAAAAAGAGGCGTCGTTTCACTGCAATTCAAAGGAGTGACCCCCTGCTCAGAAGCGAATGGACGGCAGGAAGGTACTTCGGTCAGGGGGGATGTGTGATCAGACTTCGAGGCGTGTCAAATTCATCGATGCAGCTAGAGCAATTGGCCAGTCTCTTGAAAGGAAAGACTGCGATCTCTCTTCGCCACAGCGTGTCGTCGGATGCGCTCGATCGATTGTGTCGAGCCAGTCCTGGTGGCGACCTATTTCTCCAGTTTTTCGTCTTCGTCCTCTCCCTCTTTCAGCCCCTTCTTGAATTCGCTGAACGACCCTCCCAAAGACCGCATTGCGGAAGGAATCCGGCTACCAAACAAGACAATCACAATCACCGCAATGATGACCATCTCAGGAACACCAAGACCAAACATGAAGGACGCTCTTTCAATATGATTCTGAAAACCGAACGAGATCGGACAACCATTCAAAACTGAACTCTCAGATTCTACTCGCCGCAGATCCATGCTTAAACCCAGAGCGAGTTTTTCCGTCTTTTCGCCCGAGACTGACCGCGATTTCGATCAAAAACCAAAAGCTTTATGCAGTTGGGAACATGAGAACGTCAAATTGGAGTCAATTTCACACCAGTCAATCCGCTCATTGGGCATGAATAAGCAAGTCACAACGCTGTACTGTTTCCGTTCAGACAGTCGTTTTTTCCTCCAAGACACCTTGCACAACAGAACAAGAAGATCGACCTATCTCATTTACAGAAAGAATTTTACAAAAACGTCCGTAATTCCAACTCTGTTTACACAGTTCATTGGCATGTTGATTGCAACGTCAGTGAGTTACAGAAATCAGTCATTGACTACTCACACTCGCAGTGAGAATGAGGCAAGGCACCATTTGCTTAGCCGCGTCCAAGATAAGGAGTCAGATGCTATGAAGAACTTACTGATTGCAGCAGCAGCGGCGGCCGTGATGTTTGTCGGCATGGGTATCGAAAACACAGCAGAGGCACGCGGACGTGTGTATGTGCGTGGACCGGGAGTGACGGTTCGCTCTGGCCCTGCTGGAACTCGTACCTACCTCAATACAAACGGGTATGTCCGACCAAACTATTACGGCGGATACAATCAATATCGTGGCTGGAACTCTCCCGGGTACCGCAACTATTACAACGGCGGCTACTACAACCGAGGGTATGGGTACGGTGGATACGGCGGTTGGGGTGGTTACCGAGCACCCGGAATTTACCTCCGTTTCTGACCTGAAATGAGTCGAGGCCGCTGGTTGCAAGGGCGCTTGCATCAGTGAGTCTCGCAAAAGATCCAACTGAAACAAGAAATCCCACATCGACCACTGTTTGAGTCGATGTGGGATTTTCTTTGGTGTCAGCACAAAGAACTAAAACATCAAGCCCTGAGGCCTTGATGTTTTACTCGTGCTCCTCCGGCGGTGGCTCAGGAAGAAATGCTGTCAGGATGCAGGCGACGACCGTCAGGAACAATGTCACGCATGCTGCGCTCATTGCGATCTTCGATGTGCCACTGGCATTCTGGATTGGAATGAACTGCGCCATTTGAATCGTGATGAACGCAAAACTGGTTCCGATCAATCGACCGCCGACATTGGCAGCCATGCTCTCCCCTGTTCCTCGCAGATGAAGTGGAAAGACGCGCGGCAAATAGTTCCCCCAGAAGCTCATCTGAGAAATCACCAATGCCCCTCCGATGAACGCCAGAATCGACAGCAGGCTGAAGTCGATGTTCGCACCAATCTTGAAGTAATGCACGTTTTCACCTTGCGAGAACGTGTAGAAGATCAAGGGCAGCATGAACAACGCTGGAACGACAAAGACCCAAAGCAATCGTCGACGACTCAGGATTCGCATCGCGAGAAACGCGAGCAGGAACCGGCCGAACAGTCCACCAACTTCCTGGAACTCCGTAATCTTGGCAGCCTCTGCCTGCAATTTTGCACCCGCCGCTGGCTTGGGAAGATCTTTCACTTTCTCAACGACTTCTGGGAGCCCCTTCACGATTGGTGTGAATTGTTGAAGGCCGCCGAAAGCCATCCCGTAAGTACAGCCGACCAGCAGTGTCGACACAATGGTTGTGCGTCGTAGCTCAGGGGTAAAGAGTTCCATCAACGATGGACGTTTCAGTTGTCCAGCAGCCTTTTTCTGCGCCCACTTCGGCGATTCAGGAAGAAACGGACGGACCAGAATCAACGGAATCGCGGGAAACAGTCCAGACATCAACGTGTATCGCCAGACGACGTCCGGATTGGTGAGTTCCCCAAGAAGAGGAACCGCGAATGCAGGCATCGTAATCCCCGGCAGATGTCCATCATGACCGAGATGACTCAGGTAGTGATTGACGAATGCCACCATGAGACCACCGAAGGAAGCAAATGCCTGCGTGTATCCGATCACACGCTCGCGAACCTTGGGATCATCAAAAAGCTCGGACAGCCAGGCAACAGCGGCCACGAATTCAACGCACACTCCGACGAACACCAGACAGCGGCAGATCAGCAGCATCATCATTGATGTGGAGTAAGCAGAAATGAACGCAGCACCCGCATAAAGCAGAATACTTCCTGTCAGCACGCGGCGACGACCAAAACGGTCTGTCAGCCATCCGCCGAGCAATCCGAAGACCGCTCCGAAAATTGCGGGGACGAAAAAGAGTGCTGACAGCCAGTTTTTGAACGTTGCAGAATCCGGCGTCACTCCGGCCAATTCACGGATCGCAGAGGACGCGATCAGTGGGAGCATCAAGAGTTCGTACGTGTCGAATGCAAAACCAATTGCAGCAGTCAAACAGACGAGAGTGTGAATCGTCGTCCACTTGAATGTCGAGGCAGGCTGGGAAGAACCGACCATGAAATTGTCTTCCTTCAGGGTGAGGAGAGCGGCTAATGGGAAATTTAGATTAGTTCAATGTTCGCTCATGGAAAACCGAACAACCCTCTTTTCCGCAGGAACCCGCTACTCTCGCTGGCCTCCCGAGCGAGCCAGCTTCAGAAAGAACTGACAACTCAAGTCGACGAGCGTGGTAATTCAGCCCCTATCGATCAAGGATGCATGCCGATTCGCTGCATTTTCTCACCAGCGGAATGTATATAAATTCACAGTATACTCTGGCTGAATTGGCAGCAACGCCAAGAGTTTCTGCGAAACAAAGCAGGGAAATTGGGACGTCGGGCGAGCCTGACAGAACCATTCAGCTCGCGATTCCATCAATCACGATGCGAAAACGTGTTTCTCGACCCGCAGGCTGTGATAGTGACACAGCGCAATCGCACAGGCGTCAGCGACGTCATTCGGTTCCAGCACACTCTCCATACCGAGTTCTCGCTGGATCGCCATCTGGACTTGGTCTTTACTTGCTGTTCCCGCTCCGGTCAGTAGCTTTTTGATCTGTCGCGGACTGTAGTGGACGACTGGAAGGTTGCTGCTGGCAATTGAAAAGAGGATGGCGCCGCGGGCATGAGCCATCAACAAAGCAGATTTCGGGCTGCGAACCATGGAAAAAACCTGTTCGATCGCCACAGCGTCTGGCTGGAATTCTTCGATCAACTCACGGATTCCAGATCCAATCTCCAGAACTCGTTGCGCCAGTGTTTGGCTGCGATTCGAGCTGATAACCCCCCCTTCGAGCAGAATAGGGCGAGATGCAGACCTTTTGAGAAGTGCGTAGCCAGTGCGGTTCAATCCAGGATCGATTCCAAGGTAAATCGATCCGCGACCACCGACGAAAGCGTTTCCAGCATGCATTCCCATGGAGGGGCCCCTTCCGTTGGGGTCACTAGGTGATGCCGTATTCGCAAATGACACAGCTCATCCCTCCTTGTTTCGCACTTTCGTGGTCGTCACTTTGGTGAAAATTCCAAGAGCATCAAGATAACACAAAGTTCCCCAACACCTGCACACAAGATCAGTAAAAAGTGTGAACTCCGCAGGAACTCCCATGCAGATCAAAGTCAGTCGTTCGCTCCGCGGGACCAGGCAATCGCATCAGTCGTTATTGCTGACTTAATTTCCTTGGAATCGGTTGACCATCAATCCGCTGAACAGGTGGAGGAGACCAGTCGCCGATCAACACCTCATCTTCCGGCCAGTACAAGCGAAGGTTCATCGTGAAGTTGCCAGATTCCGGGGTCGGCAACCAATTCATTTCTTTGTCGGTACCGGGAGAGTGACGCTGAATGTAGACATCAAGCGAACCATCCTCGTTGAAGCGAAGTCCAGTTTGCGGGCTGATGGAATATCGATTAACGGGGTTTTCAGCAAATCGCTGCTCGTCATTGTACATCGTGAGTGACCAGAAGGCACGCACAGGCGGCAGCTCATCCTTCTTGAAATGTAGCAAATAAGACCTTCGGCTATCGAATTGCTTCCCTTTGGAATCGAGAATCGCTGTCGGATAGACCGCATCAGCCGGAATGTTCGCTCCGAGTGCAGCGAAGGAAGTCCCCGCCCTCTGCATGTAATCCGTCCCGTAGACTCCAATCGAAGACAGTTTGGTCTTCCACCCATTGGCGGCGGTTCCTGAAAGCAGCCAGGAAGCTTTAATTTGAAACATGACGATTGGAGCAGCGTTGAGTGCCCCCTGAATCTCCTGCGGTGCATGTGCGAATTTGAAGTTTTGCCCCGGAACAATGCCAATGCGAGCCAGACGCGAAATGATCTCTTCATCCTCAGGATGAGGGGGGTTTTCTTTCATCGCCTCGACAAAGATCTCAAAGAACCGCTCTGCGGAAAAACTGGCGATCTGCTCCGGAGGAGGCGACATATCCTGCTCTGGACGGTAGGTCCCCTTCGGCAATGCATAAGGTTTTCCGAAAGAGCTGAGCGGAACACACGACATCCCATCCTGAAATTCGTGGACCTCCCGATAATCCGCTTTCCCATTCGTCTGTGCCCTGACGAGCATTAAGCCTTCGCCGGTGGGGCTGCGGTATTCCTTCAGTCCTTCAGGGAGTGTCCCTTTCCAGTCTGGACCAGTGATCGCAAAGGTGATTGCGCCATTGCCGGTCGTTCTCGTTCCGGGAGTCGCAAAGACCTCTGTCCAGGCATCAAGCATGGGCGCCAGATAGTAGCGTCCCTTGGAATCCGGAATATGCACAACGACCGGTTCAGCACACACGTTGAACGAAAGTGCTGAATACAGCGTGTCCGAATTTGGTCGAACGACAACCTTAAATGAAGGGTCAGGAAACTCCCTGGCATGTCCAAACTGGTTGACAGGCGCTCGCAACCCCTGCGGGATTTCGCAGTTTTTGGCGACGTCTTTCGTCACCTTCATCAGAACGATCGGGTAAGCAAAAACATACGCCTCCCGAGCAATTGATGCTGCCTCAAAAGCAGACACGGGCTCATTCGCGACCCCAGTTCGAGAATCAACAAGCAAGACCACCAGCAAAATTGCCGCAACAATACGATTCAACAACATGGTCGCCTGCTCCTTCATCCTTGATGTCGGCGTCGCCGACCTGTCACCGTCTCCGTTGGTGACCAATCTGAAATTGAAGTCAACTCTCCGACTCACCGTCCGACTCACCGTCCGACTGTCTGCTTAGAACGATGACTTCGCAAAAGAACTATCTCAGCGTTCCTGTCGTCACAGTCGCTGAAGCTGCCGTGTCGTTTCCCAATGTCTGATGATCTTTAAATGTCCACAACACAGTTTTGTCTCGCGAGACTTCAATGAGCTGCGGCTGATCCGGGCCAGCATGGCAGTTCCCGATGATCAGATTTCCGTTCTCCAAAACTTCCAGCGAGGTGACCCAGGCGAGCGTAATCCCGGGCAAATCATTCTGGTGCAATTCCCAGACGATCTCTTTCGCAGGGGTCACTTCGATCACGCTGTGGCCATTCCCCGTGGCGATGAGGGTATTGCCGTTCTTCAGTCTCAAGGCGTTATAGACCTGATTTCCGAATGCTTCAGGGCCATGCCCTCCTCTACGCTCTTTACCGAACAAAGGGACATCAAACGACCAGACAATTCCACCATCACCGGAATATTCGACAACGCGACCGTCCGCTTCGTGGCAGACGAGGTAGTTTCCATTATCCAGTTGATGCGCCCGACGAACATCACTGTGTGCATTCGGTTTGCTAACCTGATAGTCGATCGATTTGACGAGTTTCCCGTCCGCATCAATTTCAATAATGCGACCAACACCGTTTTCCACAATCATCGTGTGGCCGTTTTCCAGTCGCTGAAACGTGTGGACTTCCAGCTGTTTTCCTTCATTTCCATTGGCTGTCGATGAATCGTAGGTCCAGACGATGCGACCTGAGGGATGAATCTCGATCAACTTGCTGTAGTGCTGCTGAGTCAGCAGATTTCCGTTGGAGAGGAGTTCAAAATGGTGAATGCTCGACTTGAGGTCGTACGACCAGATGAGCTTTCCTTCTTCATTAAAGCGCGAGATTCGTCCCTTGTCGGCTGCAATCACCGCATGCCTTGATGAGCTGACTTCAGCTGCCAGCAACGACGAACCACAGAACGCTATCGCGGCCATTGCGATCAGAATCCGATTTCCCCATCCTGACATTTCCCGCCCACTCCTCTCACGATCGACGTTTCGTCCAAATCACTAAACTTCTCAGCCACACAGAGCAGCTATCGCAAACGGCAGCTCTCTCATGTTTCCGGGAGTAGTCCGCGAAATGGCATCTCCACAGTCTTACGCAACTTCATTACGTAACCTGCGTCACACCGTTCCATGATGGAGAAGTGTGTGGTCAAATGCAATTTCGAACGGACTGTGCCCGCGGACCTTTAACGAGAGTACCCAACTCCCGAGGCATCGACAGGATTCGCACTGCTGAGTTCTCTCGCACCATCCGCGTCCCGGACAATAACAGCGAGGACCTCGGGCCCCTCGACAATCATGGGGAATCCCCCGACTAAGGCACCATCAACAACGAGCCTGCCAATTCAGAGCGATCGCCGCCTACCTCACAAGTGCGATGGCTTCCACCGGGAGGTTCGATCCGACTCGCCCCGGGTGCGTTTCTACAGTACACTCACATTTGATCGTTGTTCAAATCGAGTCGTCAGGGACTGGCTTGTTCTGCGTTTTGTTCGGTAAAAACCGGAAGAAGTGCGAGTGTGTCAGGTCGCCAGCAGTATCAATTTCGGTAGACGGATCATATGTCTTCATGGATTCTTCAGCACTTTCTGAATCCTGCACTCTTCTGGCCGGGTGTCGCATTGCTGGCCGCCCCGATCATTATTCATCTGATCAATCGGATGAGATATCGCCGGGTGCGATTTGCAGCGATGGAATTTTTGCTGACCAGCCAGAAGCAAAATCGACGTCGCGTGCTGATCGAGCAACTTCTTCTTCTGCTGCTTCGCATCGCGATGATCGCCTTGATCGGAGCACTGGTCGCCCGACTGATTACGAATCCAGACCAGCTCTCGTTGTTTCAAGGTGCCCGTTCACAACACGTCGTGATTGTCGACGATTCTGCGTCCATGCAGGATCGCGTCGGGGAAACCTCAGCGTTTGACGCAGCCAAAGACGCCATCCGAAGAATTGTCGCAGAAGGAGCAAGACGCCCCGGATCGCAGCTCCTCACTATGGTTCTGATGTCTGCTCCAGATCGGGTCGTTTCAGGACTCAGCGAGCGAGTAATCGACGACGCCCTACTGGCTGAGATTACCGACCGCCTCACCACGTTGAAGTGCACGAATCAGGCTTCTGATCCAGCTGTTGCTCTGGAGGCAGCCCAACGTCGCCTGCTGGAAGATCGGTCATCTGTTCGCACAGTGCATGTCCTCTCGGATTTCAGAAAATCCAACTGGATCGACAACAAGGGAGCCATTTCGTCACTTCAAGGACTTGATCAGGCAAAAATCGGCGTCAACCTCGTACGCTGTGTCCCGGGCGCTGATGAGAATCTATCCATTTCCGACCTTGGCGGTGCGGTTGAAGTTGCTGCAGCACGAGTGCCAGTGTCACTCTCAGCGACAGTCAAAAACTGGGGCACCCGAGAGTCCCAAAACGTCTCCGCTTCTGTCTTCGTCGATGGAGACAAACTCCCACGAACGATCGACTTCCAGACAATTCCAGCTGGACAATCCGCGACCCGTCGATTCGATGTTGTCTTCGAAACTGCCCGACCGCATACGGTTAAACTGATGATCGGTGAGGATGCACTCGCTGTCGACAACAGCCGATTTCTCGCTGTCGATGTTCCGGAAGAAAATCCGGTTCTGATCGTCGACGGTTCACCCGGAGTTGAACAGGCGAGTTACATTGCGGATGCGCTGGCTGCCGATCGATCGGTCACTGGCCTTGCACCAGATATTCGCAGCCCGGAAGAACTCCGCCAAGTCGATCTGGAGCGGTATCACCTGATCTATCTGATTAATATCGCCGAAATCGCACCGGATGCGGTCGCGGCTCTCGAGAAGTATGTGCAGAACGGCGGCGGGCTGATCTGGTACCTCGGAGACGCGGTTCGGCCCGCGTTTTATAACGAAAAACTCTTCGATGCAGCCGGGGGACTATTCCCAGTCCAACTGGGAGTTGCACCCGCGGATTTCGTCCGGCCTGAAGATTCTTCGAGTTCTTCAGGAATCGAAATGATGAAAGATCCACTCTTTGATTTGTTCACTCAGTCGCAATCCACGATTCTGGATCAGGTGTTTCTGAACCGCTTCTATCCGCTCGCTTCTGTAACTGCAGATCTCCCGAATATCGCCAAAGATGTTCGGGTTCTCGCGAAGCTCGGGAATGATCCTCTGATGCTCGAACATCAGTATGGCAAGGGAAAAATCTTCACTTGCCTGACGTCCGCTGGCCCGCTTGTGACACCGGATGGACGTTCATGGTCGAACTGGGCGAACGGTCCCGCGAGTTTCAGCTTCGTCGTTTTGCAATTGGAACTGACCAAACGCCTGGTTCGCAAAGACCTCTCCTTCCCTCAACTCGCAACGGGTACCCCCATTGAACTCGAGTTCAGCCAAGCCGCGTTCCAGCCAGAGATCGAAATTCAAACTCCGCAGGATCAAGTAACCCGAATCACCGCCGCTCCCGCTCAAACTCAAGGGGAGCAAACTGATTCCTCCATTCCGAGCCTGGAGGCGGTTTACCGCGATACGGATGAACCGGGTGTTTACAGTGCGACATTGATGGGACAGGATCAGACTTCCGAACGACGTCTTTTCGCGATAAACGTGCCGGTTGAAGAAGGGGCTTTGCAGGTCATTGACGATTCGTCGTTGATGGAGGAACTTGGCCCTGAAACGAATATTCGAATTCAGGCTGCCGGCAATTTTGATTGGATCCGCAATGAATCCCCCGGCTCCGAAATTCGATGGCTGCTGCTCATCTGTCTTGCACTTGTCTGCATCGCCGAGCAATTCCTGTCAGCCCGCCTGAGCTACACCCCGGTTTAATTTTTTTTCAGCGTGATGACTCTGCGATTCAGACACGTCATCGACACGTGTCGATTGCATCTGTTTCAGTGAGCAACTCCTTTGGCACGTCCTTCAATATCTTCAAACAAGTCAGTCCCCCTTGCACCGGTCGCGGGCATCGGATGGTCGTTGCTGCAAACACTCGGATTGACGATATTCGGGCTGTTCACACTGGAAAACGAAGTCGTCGCGCGGGCATTCTTCAGCATCGAACTCTGGGGATCTGTCCTGAGAACTTTGGGTGGAAGTCTGCAGGCCGGACCGAATGGGTTCCAGCCGAACGTCTCTCTGGAAGGGATCGGAATTGCCAGCGTGCTGTTGGTGAGCAGTTACAATGCCCTGTGTGCGTGGAAATCGAAGACCAACGCTGGAAGTTTGTTCTGGGATCAGTTCAACCAAAAAGCGAGAATAAATGCTCTCTGGACCGCCCCGATTGCTATTTGGAGCGTTCTCTGGATGTTCTCGTTCCTGTTCCCTGAGACCGGGTTATCGAGACTGCTCCTCCTCACAGTAAAAATTACTGCTGCCATGACTCTGGCCGGTTGGGGATACGACTTCTTGAAAGAATTCTGGTCGGGGACGCGGCAGCAATTCCCGACAGACGCCGTAGACCTCTCCAGAAAATCTTCCCTGATCATCGTCCTCACGGGCATGGCCGTTTACACAGCAATGTTCGTTGGAATGAACTGGGGACTCTGGTTCAACCTGCAACTTCCACATGGTGATTCCTCCATGTACGAAGAACATCTCTGGAATTTTTGGCACGGCAAAGGATTCCGCAGCTATCTCGATCAAGGTCTATTTTTAGGAGAGCATATTCAGGTCATTCATCTGATTCTGCTTCCATTCCATTTGCTCTGGCCATCTCATCTGATGATGGAACTCGCAGAGTCCGCGGTGCTCGCCCTGGGAGCAATTCCGACTCTCTGGATCGCCCGGCGTCATACCGGAAGTGAACGTGCCGCGACCTTCGCTGCACTGGCGTACCTCCTGTATTTCCCGATGCACTATCTCGACATCGCGATCGATCTCAAGACATTTCGTCCGAGTGCATTCGGCATTCCTGCTCTGCTGTTCATGATCGATGCAGCGGAGCGCCGTCGTTGGGGATGGATGACATTGTGCGTCTTACTGGGACTCGCCTGCCAAGAGGATTTCGCGGTCGCCATTGCCCCCTTTGGCGTCTGGCTCCTACTCGATGGATGGATCAGATCTCGTGCTTCGGCGAAAGAGCGTGACGCGTACTCTGGTCAAGTTCTCGCTGGCGTGATCCTTTCGATCACGATGCCGCTCTACGTCATTATCGCTGTCAAATACGCGATCCCGTGGTTTCATGAAGGACACGTCGTCCACTACGCCAGTTACTTTCAGGCATTCGGTAAAACTCCGTTCGAGATTGTGATGAACATTCTGTTCAATCCACTTCTCCTATGGACCAATCTTGTCACAGCAGCATCGACGGCGCTGCTTCTTGACCTCATCGCCCCGGTCGGATTTCCACTACGGGCGTGGCGCCAACTGCTGGTGGGCGTCCCACTTTTCGTTTTGTTGTGCCTCAATGAGCTGCTTCAGCAATTCCCCGGCCCGTTTCACCATTTCCATGCAGCGCTCATCCCTACGATCATCTGGGCAGGATGCGTTTCGCTGAAATCGAGTGCTTCGGATGAGAAATCGATTCGATCGGACGCAGAGAAACGTGGGCTATGGATGTTGGTCTGTGCAGCAACGACCTCGTTCTTCTTCAGTCTGTCCCCAGTCGGAATCCAATTCTGGGATGCCGGCAGCCCGTTCCACTGGAAGAGGCTGTACGTTCCTAATGAGCGAGCGGCAGAGTTTGAAAAAGTGTTGCCACTCATTCCGGTCACTTCGCGGGTTGCATCTACCGATTTCGTACACCCGCGATTTACACATCACGAGCGTTCATACGACTACAGCCATTACCCCCGTCGTGTGGCAAATTACGAAGATAAGGTTCCGGACGATACTGAATACATCGTGATCGATACCGGTCATCGGTACAGCGAAATTAAATCGTTCAGCGACACACGAGAGTTCCGAAATCAACGTGACCAATGGGAAGTAATTCCAGTTGATACCAAAGGATATTTCATCATCCTGAAACGCGTGAAATCCCCTGAACTCACTCCATAGAAAGCAACCAAAACGCATAGACAAACAGTTTCTGATTGTTTCTGATATGATTGTTTCGAGTTTCCGCAATCATATCCATTGAGAATTGCAGCCCTTCAGCTGGCTGACTTTCTCACACAGTTTTCTAACATCGCGTTCTGAGATTTTTCACGTCTTTTCACATCCGTGATGTAGATAACCGTGTACAGCAAAAGAACGAATCAACATGTCTATTCAGACATATTTTCGGCTCGGGTATCGAACACTTCAATCACTCTCTCGCGACAGGATTTCAAAGTCGCACGTGATGACATCTTTCAAGAGTGCGTCTTCATGGCGAATGTTGCTATCCGTCATGCTCGCGTCAGTCGTTCTATTCTCTAGCTGTTCAAATAACTCAACTGATTTAATTGTCGCCGAAGATATTGTCAGCCCCATATTGCTCGTCAGCGAATTGATGCAGGATTCTGTAGCGGGGACCAGTTGCCGAGTCGACCTTCGAAATCCAGGCTCCGACAGTGAGACCCTGATGATCACGAAGATTCCATTCGGGGTATCGTCCGTAAAACATGGAGATAAAATTCTGAACGTTGGAGATTCCGTTTCGATCCCGGGGAATTCCAAATCGGAACTGCAGGTCACTTTCGCCCCAGTGAAATGCCATAGCGACAAAAATCATGCTTTGGATTTCGCAATCATTCTCCCGGAAGGGGGCCACCAGCCCCACCGTGTCTCCTGTCGCCAACGCGTCTATTCCGACATTCGAATGAGTCCGGGGGCACTCGTGGTCACATTGGACGAGGGGAGCCGATTCAGCACGCCTCACACACTCAACATCCAACACTACTTCCGCTCATCAACCGGAACCCCTCCGAAACCACGCTTCGCCAATCTTCCCTCCACCATGACGGTCGAAAGTGTGGTCGCTGACGGAGAATGTGAGCAGTGTGAATCTTCGCTGTGGCTTCAGAAGTGGAATGTCCTGTTCAAAATCGAAGTCGGAGAATCCGAGCATCCAGTTGAAAAGTCGACTTCGCTGCAGGTCAACTTCGATTCAGCCGACGGAGAATCACAATCCTGCAAATGTCATGTCGTCTACCACACACGGCAAAAAGCAGTTTTCCCGCAAAGCGTGAACTTTGGAAGAGTACAAATCGGGAGCAATCGCACGAGAACGGTCATTCTGAGAGGCAATCAATACGGACTCTTTCGACTGATCCAGCAGAAAGATCTTCTTCCTCCGTATCTAAAACTTCAGATCGGCGAGGCTCCCTCTGAACGCCACCATGTCGATCTGATCGTCAGTCCCAAACAGACCGGCCCGTTCAATGACCGGATCACATTGAAAACAGACATGTACGACATCTGTGAAATTTCAATCTGGATCAAAGGGGAAGCGATCGGCGATCCAGAGGTCACGTTGACTTCGAACGTGAATGAATTTCAAGAGTGATCCGCTTTGAAGTCTCATCAATCATCGTCGATCACTGTCGTCAACTGCCCCGATCGTCGATCCGGTGCCGCGATGCTCAAAAATTTCTCTGCTTCGCACTGGGCAAGAAAAGATTGCGGCGTTTTGGGTATCACCAACGCCGAACCGACAATCCCCCAACCTCTACAACTCATCCAAACTCACCACTCGTCGACCGTTGGGCAATTGCTCTTGTCCCTTAAAGCGAATCAGGTTTACTATCACAACCTTCTGACCCCTTGAGAGTTAGATCGGACGCCAAATTTGCGGGTGGTTTGACCGTCTTGTCGCTCTCCAATTCAGCTCAGATTTGCAACCTGGTTCATCCTGCCGACAACGCTCCATGATGGAAGTGCAGCAGGATCCGACGACATTAAATGGAGTGCCTGGAATGAGTTCAGGTGAAACGAGATACGGAAATTC
The DNA here is from genome assembly GCF_051466335.1 of Planctomicrobium mucosum. Lineage (NCBI taxonomy): Bacteria > Pseudomonadati > Planctomycetota > Planctomycetia > Planctomycetales > Planctomycetaceae > Planctomicrobium > Planctomicrobium mucosum. The sequence continues at coordinate 3,872,268 of NZ_CP195793.1, forward strand.
AAGAGCCGAAAGTCGCCTCTCGCAACACGTCGCCCCGGTTGAACAAAAACAAACTCGAGGCAGAGTCGATGAAGCGATCGACGCTGCAACCAGCTGGCTTCTCGAACGCCAATATCCAGAAGGTAACTGGCTTGGCGAACTCGAAGGAGACACGATTCTCGAATCCGAGTACGCACTCTTGTTGACTTGGATGGGCCGCGAGCGCGATCCACTCGTCCAGCAATGTGCTGAGTACATTCGTCGTCAACAACTCCCGACGGGAGGCTGGGCGATGTTTCCCGATGGGCCGCTTGAAATCAGTGGGTCCGTCAAAGCGTATTGGACTCTGAAAATTGCCGGGGATGATCCCGAAGCGGAACACATGGTTCGTGCCCGAGAAGCAATTCTCTCGCACGGTGGTGCAGAACAAGTCAACAGCTTCACTCGTTTCTACTTGGCGCTGCTGGGAATCATTTCCTATCGTCAGTGCCCGGCAGTTCCGCCCGAAATCATGATGCTCCCCCGCTGGTGTCCGTTGAACATCTATGAGATGTCTTCGTGGTCCCGCACAATTGTTGTTCCATTGAGTCTCGTCTGGGCCTATCAACCCAAACGCGAACTTCCACCTGAGTTCAAGATTGACGAATTGTTCGTCAAGAGTCCTCGGGAACTGCCCGTTGTCATGCAGAAATCGTCGCAGCTGGATGACATGAAAGTGAAAACCTGGATCCCGTGGGATGCAGTGTTTCGTACGGTTGATGTCACGTGGAAATTCTTTGAGCGGCTTCGCATCAAGCCGTTCCGGGAACATGCCCGTCGGCTCGCTACAAAGTGGGTGCTTCGACGCCTGCAAAAGAGTGATGGTCTAGGTGCCATTTTCCCACCGATCATCTGGACAGTCATTGCACTTCGGTGTCTAGGTTATGCAGAGGATTCGCCAGAGGTCATTGAACAGCTCAACGAACTGGAAAAGTTGACCATCCGCGAGGGGGACACTGTTCGTCTCGAGCCCTGCCGGTCTCCGGTCTGGGACACAGCGATCTCGATCAACGCACTTCGTGAAGCAGGTGTTCCAGCCCAGCACCCGAAAATCACAAAAGCGGTCAACTGGCTTCTCTCAAAGGAAGTTCGCTCTCCGGGCGACTGGTCAGTGAATCATCGCGATGTTGAACCGGGTGGTTGGTATTTTGAATTCAATAATGAATTCTACCCAGACATCGACGACACGATTATGGTCACGATGGCACTCTCCCGTTGCCTGACGGGGAGCGATCATTCCAGCTGGACCGCTTCGGTAATGGAGAAATCGAGCAACTCCAGAAAAGCCGAATTCAACATGGCGATCGTTTCCGGAGGAACAGGAGATTCCGCGGAACGAGCAGTCGCTGACGTCGAACGGATGCAACCGATCCTCGGTGCGATTCGCCGCGCCGTGAATTGGACGGGAGCCATGCAGTGCCGCGACGGTGGCTGGGCGGCCTTTGATGCCAACAATGATCGCGTGATCCTGACACGTGTTCCGTTCGCGGATCACAATGCCATGATCGATCCTCCCACCGCCGACATCACCGCCCGCGTCCTGGAGATGTACGGACGACTGGGAATCCGTGGCGGGAATCCGATGTTTGAAAAAGCCATTCAATTCGTCTGGGATGAACAGGAAACTGATCACTGCTGGATTGGTCGATGGGGAGTGAATTACCTGTATGGAACATGGCAGGTACTCGTCGGACTGACAGAGTTCGGGGTGTCCCCAGAAGACGCTCGCCTGCAAGCGGCAGCACGTTGGCTGAAAGAGAAACAACAGGCAGACGGCGGTTGGGGAGAGACTCCACAAACCTACGAAGAGCCAGCACTGCGAGGAATGGGGACGACGACTCCCTCACAGACAGCGTGGGCTCTCATGGGTCTGATGGCTGCTGGAGAAGTCGAATCAACAGCAGTCAGAAAAGGAATCGCCTTCCTGCTGAACAGGCAGAAAGAAGACGGTACTTGGGACGAACCGGAATTTACAGGAACCGGTTTCCCACGAGTTTTCTACCTGCGATATCACCTCTATCGACATTACTTCCCGTTGATGGCGTTGGCGCGTTTTGCGAATCTGTCACGGGGAAAGAAGTGATCCAAAACTTCTCCCGGAATTTGCAGGAAACTTAATGAAAAATCACAGATTGGGTTTCTTCTATTGAAAACGGTGTTTTTCCGGGACACGATAGATAGAAGCCACCGATCTGAAATCCGTCGATGAAAGCACCTCCCGGTTCTTCGGGACATCTGCGTCAGAGTCGACACAACTCCCATTCAGCATCTTGAGCCATAAGATCCGGCAATCCGACCAGCGCGGCTTTCTGGTACTTCCAGAGAATGAGTTGGCAATTGCCGCCGTGAAGAGGCTCGCTCCGGGAGTCAAACGTCGACGGATCTGGATGGTCACGATTGTCGGTGCGTCGGGCAGCGGCAAATCCCATTTGGCGAGACAACTGCTCCGAAGCTGGGAGGCTGAGAATGCATCTGACGGCAAACTCCTGTTGCTGACTGCCTCTCAATTCGCAGCTCAATTAGCAGAAGCCTCTGCTGCTGGAACAATCTTGCAGTTCCAGACGAAATATCGAAACGATGTGAAATTACTGATCTGCGAAGACATCCACGTACTAGGCAATTCCAGAGAAACGCAAAACCAGTTGCTCGCTGCTGTCGACGAGATCACTGCAAATGGCGGGGTCGTCCTGTTCACATCAACAAAGATGCCAGGATCAGTCAAGGGACTCACACGCCGACTTTCAAATCGAATGCACGGAGGACTATGCATCGAACTCGGACTTCCCGGTCCCGCCAGCCGTCGAAAACTGATTGATCAGTTTCTCGAGTCCCAATCATTGCCGTTATCGCTTGATGAAATCGACAAGATCGTCATTGAATCGACAGGCTCTCCACGCGAACTGATCGGGTTGCTGAACCAACTTCTTTCGGAAACCAAACTGACTCGCGGAAAGCGCCGCGATTCGCAAATCAATCTCGGTGCGACTCTCAAAGAGCGTCAGAAGCCGACGGACATTCGCCTTCAGGATATTACTCGAATCACAGCAGAACGATTCGGAGTCAAACCGGCCGAGCTGAAAGGCCCCAGCCGTGCCCAGACCCTGTCACTCGCTCGGCAGACAGCGATGTACTTGGCCCGTGAACTGGCACAGCTACACTACAGCGTGATCGGCGAGCACTTTCAGCGTGGAAACCACAGCACCGTCATCCACGCCTGCCAGAAGATCTCCGAACGCCTGCAGATCGACACCGGTCTGCTGCGGCACATCCAAGCGATCAAAGAAGAACTGCAGGCGTGACGAGTGTTCGATCCACGATCGTTCCCCGTTAAAGGTTTACTTCTTTTTGCCGTCCCGCTTGCCGTCGGGATCGGGTCTGGTGGCTTCCGGTCCATCCCCGAACAGCGAGTTTTTCGTCACGCTTCGAATCAGTGTATCGGCACTCAGACTTTCGCTGAAATGTGGAGCCCGTAGTAGCGGTTCGACGTTGATATTCACTCCACCGACCAGTCCCAAGACGGTGTTCCCTGCATCCCGGTAGTTGACCTGCGAAGGGATGCGTTTTGGTGCGATCGACTGAGGGATCGCCAGCCGGCTCTCTGTCATGAGTATCGGAAACTCATTCCCTTTCAGATGACGCTTCCCTTCGATCTGAATCAATGCCCCGACGACCGCGAGATCGTACAGATTCTGCAATTCGGCGAAAGGAGCAGACTTTTCGGCCAGATCTTCAAAATGCTCTGTAAACTTCTGGGCAAACCTTTCGGTGCTCACACGTGTCACAGCGGCGTCTGATCGGCGGCCGCCAGCATCGGTAATCTCTTCCTGCGACAACAATTTTGCACGTTGCCCTTTGAGTCCAAAAATCGTTCGCTCGCTGTTGGTTTCCAACGGTTCGAACATCGGAACAAACCACCATCGTTGTAAACTGTTTCCCTGCGGTTTCAGCATGGAAAGATGGCTTTTAATTTGCGGAACTCCTGACGGCTCCAACCCCAGGGAAATTCGCTTCATACGAATGTCTGCTTCAACCAGAGCGGTGGCAAAGTGAGAGGTTTCAGGCACGCCCCACACCGAGATTTCTTGCTGACCAAGAATACGGCCCATCTGTTGAAATCGCGCCTGAATCAAGTCCGTTGTTGCAGGTGTCGAATTCGCACGCAGAAAGTTCTGAAGTGATTGCATATTCTGAGGCTGTGGGTCAATCGAGCAGCCGATGGAAAACTCATTTTGCGACGTGACCCGAAGAGCCACTAATAGATCATCGAGTCGCAATGCGGGCCGACCACTGCTGAGTCCGATCATTCGGCCTGCTGCATCGGGACCAAAGGCCTCGGCCGGACCGACAATCAGTACATCTCGCGTTTCTGGATTGAAGACAACGAAGTCAATTCGTTGAAGGCCCGCGAGATACATGAGTTCCACCGGAATCGGCTTCGCAGCGTCAGACAGCCCCTGAAGTTGTTCTTCAAGATTCTTCAAGGATAACACTCGCTGCGCGGATTCCACGACGACATTGGTGGGCAACGTCGCGTTCGCAAACTTTTGGATCTGCTTCTTCAACTGGCCCACATGGACCGGACGAGCGTCTTGAACCTGCACGACCCCGTTTGCATCGATGATGATGCCGGAAGCGGGTCCGTCAGTCCCGGGCCCGAACGGTCCGCCGGGAAAACCGAATTGCGCATGAGCAAATGCTGGAGCCAGAACCAACCCAATCATCACTAAGAACGGCGAAAACATCGTGCGAAGCATCACGCTTCTCCTTCAATTCGAATCGAACACGGAGTACCGGCCAGCCCCTGCAATATCCATTTGCTTTGACTCGATGATAAAAGAGGAAGTTCCAAATTTATGGGGGAAATCTGGGACTTCACACGAATCGAGGAAATTCCCTTCCCGCATCATGTGGAAGATGGATCAAATGGGCAGATACCTCCAATCTGCGAAATCACCTCGCAGCGAGGTGCGGTGTCAGTTCGCCACATCCTCAGCGACACTCCAATGCTCCAAGGATTCCGTAGAAAAATGATGAGCAAACGCTCTATTCGACGAGCAAGATCGCCACGCGACGCCTCTCCAGATGGAAAGTGACCTCGAAGTCTTGCCTGCCCGAGGAGTTTTGAGACAATGGAGCATTCGCTTTATTGCCAGTTCAGTTGGATTTGATGGGGATGTCGATGCGGTTCACGAAGATGCACGGGGCAGGAAATGATTACGTTTATGTGAACTGCTTCTCCGAAGATGTCGGACAGGATATCCCAGAACTCGCCCGAAAAATTAGCGACCGACACACCGGAGTTGGCGGTGATGGACTGATTCTGATCTGCCCCAGCGAGATCGCTGATGCTCGCATGCGGATGTTCAACGCGGACGGTTCAGAATCCGAGATGTGCGGAAACGGTCTTCGTTGCGTTGCCAAGTACGTCTATGATCATGGAATTGCCCGAAAAGAAGAATTGAAGCTCGAAACGGGTCGCGGCGTGTTGACGGTGCAGGTCTACCCCGAGAACGGCATCGTTCACTCTGTTCGTGTGAACATGGGCGCCCCAATCATGGAATCCGCTTTGATTCCGACAACTCTTGCCGGCACTCCACCGCTGATGGTTCCACTCGAGGTCGCAGACACTGTTTTGAAAGTCAGCTGCATCTCGATGGGAAACCCACACTGCATCACATTTGTGGATGAGATCACTGATGAACTCGTGCTGCATATTGGACCGCAAGTCGAAGTACACCCAGCGTTTCCTCGCCGAGTCAACGCAGAATTCATCAAGATTATTTCCCGCAACGAGATGCAGATGCGAGTCTGGGAGCGGGGCAGCGGGGAAACGCTCGCGTGTGGAACCGGTGCGTGTGCAGCAGCAGTCGCAGCGATTCTGAACGGCCTGACAGACAATCAGGTTCTTTGTCATCTGCCTGGCGGCGATTTGACGCTGGAGTGGACCCCGGGTGGTGAAGTGTTCATGACCGGCCCTGCGGCAGAAGTTTTCAGCGGTGAATGGAATCTTTCTGAATCGAAGTGATTCTACTGATTCGATTCCGCCGAGCTGATTTTTCAGCTGAATCAACGATGGTCGAAGTCCAATTCTCCGATTGAAGGAAACACGCTGTACCGTTTTCTTCGATCGGAGTGTTGAATGCGGGCGACTCTGTCTCGCCTGCTCACAACACCCCCACACAGGGATTGGCTTCATGTCAAATGCGACTTACTTTGCAGTGGGAACGTTTCTCGCCTTGTTTGGAAGCCAGATTTTGTTCGTCGACGATATCGCACTGAACAAAAAGGTATCGCAGGGCGCCTCCCCGATGCTGAAGTTAGTCGGGCATTTCGACGATCTAGGGAGGTCTCATGTCCGCCCCCCAAAATGGCTTCCCACGACGCTGCTGGCCTGCGGTTCGATTTTCATGGTCCTCGGTGTTTTCACTCCCAAAGACTGAATGGGATTTCTGAGGCGCCATCTGGATCCCGGCCATTCCAGCGGTATTTTGAGGAACTCGACGGAAATTTTTCGTCATTTCCTTTAAGGACTCTCGTTTCGTCCGTTTTTCTTCAAGGGGATTTCCCCGGCAGCGACGATTGGAGTGAAGCGACTGCAGCAATCATGCCGATTTCATGGAGGAGGTCGCTCAGGCTTTCTTGAAAACGAAAGCCGTTTCATCCTGGACCCGCTCAAATCGTCATCGTTTTGAGCAAACCTGTTGACGAACAGGAGGATGTCAATCGATGTGGTTGGAGCGACCTGCAAAGACGTTCCATCTCCATGCGAGAGGAAGAGAGAATGCCCACCGATTCATCAAGTCACAACACCTCCAGTGTTCCTCAGCATCAAGCCCCGTCTGCCGGCTTCGCACTCCAGATTGAACGCGGAATCTCTCGCTTTCCGACCCGGCCGATCACGACGACCCGCTATCTGATCGGAGCAGGAAGTAACTGCCATCTTCAGTTGGGCGGCAATATCCCCATGATGCATAGTGTGATCATTGATCAGGGGGAGTGCTTGTGGATCGATGCCGTCGTTGCGACCCCGGAACTTCAGGTGAATGGCAAGAAGGTTCGAGAAAGCGAATTGAATACTGGCGACCTGCTGGAGATCGGCGAATTCACTTTTCGGGTGATCCAATCGAATTCTGGCGATCGAGTCGCCCCGCAATCCAAAGCACTCGATGCCCAAGAGATGAACGCCGAGCAGCTTGTTGACCATCTTCACGATGAGATGGAAGCACTGAACGAGTTCGAGGGGAATCGACGCCACGCTGCCGCTGCCATGTTGGACGCCGCAGTGCGACAGGCCGAAATCCCACTGATTTCGCAGGATACGCCTGACCCTCGAGCAGCAGTTCTAAAGCTTCTGGCAGAGCTTCACGAACGTTCGACGGCCCTGGACCGACGTGAAGAGGACCTGAAGGCGCACGCGAAACGTCTTGCGCAATCACACGAAGAACTCCATCGCCAGCTTCAGGTGATTCGGACTCATATCCAGGCGGACGACGACCGAGATCGGGATGATCAGCGGATTTCGGCTTAGCCTGAGAACCATGACACAGATTCGATCATGAGCGTCCGGATTCACTCCAGGACGCTCATTTCGCATTAGCAACGACGTCAATGACGAATCAGGCTTTCTTGGCTGCCGCTTCCGCCGGCTCTTTAGTCCTGCGGGGTTTTGCCATCCGCTCGGAGATCCCTTCCGCACAGATGTTGTGAACGACTCGCATCGCGAGATCGTCCATCTCCGCAACGAGAGCATCAACTCTCCCGCACAGGTACATGTAGGAGACCAGGCATGGAATCGCGATGATCAGTCCCGCCGCGGTTGTGACAAGCGCGAGTGCAATTCCAGAGGCCAGTTGCTCTGTCTGTCCCATCGCCCCCGCCTCAGCGATCTTATTAAAGGACTCCAACACGCCCCACACGGTCCCTAGTAACCCCATCAGAGGGGAAATTGTCGCAATCCCATTGATGACTCGAAGATGCTTCTGGAGCGCGGAGACCTGACGTTCCCCTCCATCAATCATCGCCTGCTCGACTTCGACGCTGGATTTCCCCCATTTTCGCACCCCATGTGCGAACACCAGTGCCACTGGGCTCCCGTTTTCTTCACAGATCTGCAGCGCTTCATCGCGATTCAGTTCGCCATCTTCAATGAGCTTCATGAACCGCTGCACGAACGGCTTGGGAATCACTCGACCACGTCGGAGAACCACAATTCGTTCCGTGGTGAACCAGATTGCGACGAGCGTCAACAGTCCGAAGGGAATTGCAAAATAACTCAACGACTGGACTAATTGCAGAATGATCGCCGCGGGAGAAGCCCCGGGCTTGATCACCATGTTTTTCACGTTGGGATCAGCAGGCACATCTGCCGCTGCATCTGAAGGTGCCTGAGCAATATCATTCGTATTCTGCGTTGTGGCCGGATCTCCCAGAGTGATCCCCTGTGCATCAGCATTCGAGCTGAGCATCAACATGCTGAACATGCACAGAGACCAGATAAAAAATCGAAAATCCATAGTACCTATTTTCTGTGGGGTGCCCCCGCTGCGCGGCATTCAAACCCAGTGAATCCCGTGCGAATTCAGTCTTCGTCTGTCCAACCGGACAGCTCATATTCAACGTCCGCTTCCCAGAAAATCAGGTCAACTGGCGGGAGTAGATGGATCTACTTTCCAGTAGCTGCGTTGATTTCCTCGATTCTTCTGGTGGCCATCTCAGCGTATTCACTTTCGGGAAACTCGGCAATGAGCTTGCGATATGTATCCAGCGCCTGAGGAAACTGCTTGAGCGAAACATCGCACGCTGCAGCCTGATACAAAGCAGCTGGTTGATATGTGAGAGACTTATAGCCGGCGTACACTTTGTAATACTCGCGCAGAGCGACTTGCAGGTTGTTTTCTTTCAAGAAGGACTCTGCAACGCGAAACTGTGCTTCAGCCGCTGCTTCACTGCCACGACTCTGTTCGGAATTGATGATCCGCATGTACGCAGCCCTCGCCTCAGGAAACTTGGCCTGATTCTCGAGTCCACGACCGAGAATGGAGTCTGCCCGATACAGCAACGGGGAATCAGGCGCCCGCTTCTTCAGATCAGCAATCGTGGCCTCGCTTGTCGCGTAGTCTTTTAACCAGAATTGACTTTCAGCCAGCAGCAACCAGACCTCCGCCCACCACACTGGAGCCTTCTCGAAGTTCTGCGAAATCTCCTCACTCACCTGACTGAAAATCGCGGATGATTCCGCATATTTCTTGAGCTTCAAGTCTGCTTCACCACTCCGGAATTTGGCGTAAAGCGACTGACTTTGATTTGGAAATCGAGCGATGTACTGGTTTGAATACTGCTTGACTGCTTCCCAATTTTCCGTTTCAGCGTAAAGATCGAGCAAATGGGTCAGTGCTCTCTGTCGAACAAAATCATCTGCGTTATCAAGTTCCGCCAGCTTCTGGAAAGCGGCGAGCGCTTCATCCCGCTGATTCCCGAATCGAAGGCTTTCAGCAAGAATCAATCGTGCATCATCAGACAACGGGCTGGCGGGGCATTCAGAAATCAACAAGGTGTAGATTTCATCGGAACGCGTGAAATTCTTGGCGTTGTAGTTGAGATCCGCCCATTCATTAATGAGAAGATCCAATTCAGTGCGAGCCGATTCTGGCTGCGTTTTCAATTCACGGTATGCCGCTTCGTAGAGCTTATCTGACTCGACCGTTTGCATCAGTTCACGGCTGACGCGAGCCCCCGCCTTCGCAAGCCGGTACGCATTCAGCCCGATGGCCGCTTGATCAGAGGTCAATGGAAGGGTCTGACTCGCCTGCGAAAAACTTCCCACCCCAGCCTCGAAAACGTTCAGCGCCTCACCGGCTTTCCCTGCATGTTGCAATGAAAGTGCCTGCATATAGGTTGCGTGAGATCGAAGTAGTTCATCAACTCCCGGCGAGGTCGCGAGTTTTCCAAAAGATTCCGCAGACTTCTGGAACTCCTTTAACTCGAACTGAGAATGTGCGACGCCGGACATCGCTGAATAGGCGGAAGACTTGCCTTCATTCTTCGCAATCACACGCTCAAAACAAGCAATCGCAATTGACCAGATTTGCTGATTGAACGCCTGGTCCCCGGCACGCAACGCAGCGACCGAGTACTGCTTGTCATTTGGATCCGCCTTGGAGAACTCGTCCAGTGCGGCATTGAGCAGATCCCACTTTTTTGATTCCACAATGACTTTGATGAGCCCAGTGAAACCGATCAGTTTGTCTTCTTCCGTGAGCGGTTGTGCGAGCAGCTTTTGATAATCAGCGAGTGCTCCGACTGCATCTCCTGATCGCATCCTCGCATTAGCAAAGAGAATCTGTGCGTTGATGAGTTCTTGCGTTCCGTTTAATTCTTGCGAGTCGATAATCGGCTTCAGAGCCGCCATCACTTCGGAATGTTCTCCCAGCCGTTCTGAAATACGTGCCAGCTGAAATCGAGCGATGTTCTTTGTACGTTCAATCGTAGTGGTTTCAACCACTCGTTTGAGAACGACTCTCGCCTGCTCATAGGCTGATTTTGCAGCTTCGGTGGTTGTCCCTGCCGCATCCCCTTCTGCAATCAGAATTCGCCCCATCAGTAACTCTTGCATCAGCGAGAGTCCACCAGACGAATAACTCTTTTGAAACTGGTCGTTCAGAGCCTTCGCCTGAGTCAGTTCGCCAGACTGCAACGCGACTTCGCAAGCTGCCTGAATGGCGTCATCGGCCAAATCCCCGTTCGGCCACTTCTCGGGAATGCTGGCGAATGTCGCGATGGCTTTGGAAGGCTCTCCCTGTCGCGATTGCACGTCTCCTAACTGAAACGTCATTCTCTCAGCCATGTCCGAAGGAGGAAGTCGTTGCAGCCCGTCCGAAATTGTCGCCGCTGCTGCGGCAAAATCCCCGAGTGACTTTTGACTGAGAGCAATCCAATACGTGGCATCAGACGAAAGTGGAGATTCCACTGGGACCTGCTTGAGTTCAGCAATCGCCTCGGAGTACTTCGCGAGATAGTAGAGCGCGTAACCAGCATTGAGTCGTGCAGCGGGAATCAGCTGATGCCCCGGAGCCTGAGTGATCAACTTCTGAAACTCCGCATATGCCTGATCGAATTTTCTCTCGTCGAACAATCTCGCACCGAGACTGAATCGCGCTTCTGCACTTCGTGGGCTATCCGTTCGATTTGCAAGATTTTGCAGCATCTCCAGCGCTTCAGGTTTGCGATTCAATCCTTCGAGAGTCATGGCCAGACCGAAATAAGCATCTGACGTCAGTCGACCATTGGGGAAACGTTTGATCGCAGCATCAAAATTCGCTGCTGCCGCCTCATATTTTTTCAGACGAAGCTGTGATTCAGCAAGATAGACGTACGCCCACTCTGCAAGATCATGCTGATCGTAAGCCTTCAGAAACTCGGTGAGTTCAGCTTCGGCGGCGGCATAGTCATTGAGAAAGTAACTGCACTCACCCTTGCGATACATCGCCAATGGGCGGTCAGCGTGATCTGGAGCCTGTTGTAAAAACAGCTGAAACTGAACGCGAGCCTCCTGGAATTTTCGGAGGTGGACGAGAGATTGAGCCCAATAGATCCGCATCGCGACCGCACGTTCATCGCTCGGGTTCTTTTCGATGAACTCAGCACAGGCATCCGCAGCCAGATCCCATCGCTGTTGTTTGTAGAATTCAACAGCCACGTTGTAGTCAGTAACAGGATCCGCCATCAGCCCTTGCGGAAAGGCGAATAGCAGAAGCATGAACGTACAGAGACAGGAGAAGTATCGATCGATGCAGTGATGGCCAGCCAGATTCAAAATCTTCACTCGAATGAATCCTCGATGGTCAATGGCGATGCCTGTGCATCCATTCTCACAACATCGCAAATAATCTCTGAACACGACAAATCGAATCCCCCAACTTCCAACCAACTACGAAACGAACTCCATTCCGCTTCTGAAAGAGCACTGGAGATTGAGCTTGTCCGCAACACGAATTTGGCACGCCGGCGCGATGCGCAGCCGAATTCGGTCGCTTCGCTCAATTGTACACTATTTCCAGCTGAGGCAATCAATTTGCCCGGTAAGTCATTCGGTTTCAGAGAGAAGTGAAGGGTCGCGAGGACTGGGGAATCCGGGAGGGAAACGAACCGATCCGATGCCCAAGCAATTCATCTTACCCAGTTAGCATGTCCTGAAAATTCGACCAAATCTGATCAGCGGATCAGCCTGGGAGTGGTATAGACCCCATCACTCATACAGGAATCGGTCACCGCTGAATGCGTACTTCCTGCGGGAAGCACGCTGTGTCTGGCGTAAATGGCAGGTTGCACGTTGATGTAACGGACGGGTCCGCTGAGATTCACTTCTGTGACAACGACTCCGGCCCATCCGACTAGTTTGAACGAATGCGACATTCCGAGAACATCAGTCAACTTATTGACTGTCCCCGGGAGAGTCGCGTACAGCGGCATGATCCGAGGTTGCCCAATAATTGCTTTCAGATCTGCTTCGCAGGCCGTGGGAATTTCAAAATAGCCCTTCGCGTGAAATGGCATCCAAAGCTCTGTCGCATTGAGGTTCCCGGAGAGATTTCGGATGTCGTTTTCACTCAGCCCATTTCGTATCACTGAGTTCATCCGTTGGGCATTGGGGGAGGAGTCGCCACTCGAACCGGTTTCGAGAGAGATCATCAGACTGGGAACCCGCTGAACGGTTTGCAGCAGTGCTCCAAGAATTCCGAGCTTATTCGTGATGTGAAGTTGATCCGCGAGAAGGACGACTTCCAAAAGTCCATCTGGCCCCGCTGTCACAGTGGGCATTCCCCTTGCGTAGGTGTAGCCATCGAGGATGTTGACAGGAGAGCCAAGCACTGCGAGGGGAAGGTTGTTATTCAGCAGATTGAGAATGCCGTTTGACCCCAGCAGTCCGGAAAGAGTAATGCTGTCGAGATCGATCCCCAACGGCTGTAGTGTCACCGCGTTCAGCTCACTATTTGTGAATCTCAACGCATTCCAGATCGTAATGTCCATCGCGAACGGCAAGAGCTTGTCACCTGCACCGATTGCATAGCCACGATGAACTGCCGCGGATGCTGAACACTGAAATGTCTGAGTGGAACAACCCAGAAAAGGTGCGAACATCAGATTCAATGGACTATTGGCAAGGGCATCCTTCCTCACCGTGACTCGGCACGAATTCACGAAGGTATGACTTTTTGTTTGCAGGTGAAGGATCTGCAACAACCCATCCACCAGCGGAAGAGTGGGAGGTGGCCCCACTAAAATCCCTCTGTCGTATATAAAAAATGAAACATCCGAATCGAGGACTTCGATGGTTTGATTATTTCCACAGGCATTCGCCTGCCCGATTCGCTTCGATGCCGCAATCGCGGGGTCAAGTTGAAACCTTGGACGATAGGGCTGGTAGATTGGCAGTTGCAGCCCAAGAGGAAGTTTCAATGCCGTTTGTGGCAGCGGATTAGGGTACAATTCAGCCGCCGCCGCCAGCGCTGCTGCGTCTGCGCAATTTTGAGCTTCCGCACGCGACTTACAGAGATATCCAAGGTCAATCGCCATCCCGGCAAACCCCAACAGCATCGTCAGACACAAGGCCGCGATGGGAAGCACGACTCCTCGGTTTTCCGAATTTTTGGTCTGGACTGATTTGCGCATTTTGGTCCCCTTATGCCCCTGAATCATTTCAACGGTAGGTCCCGCAGCGCCACTGACGGCGAAATGGACCGGACTTCGATTCACCTGCAGAGGAATTTCTTGATGCAGCGAGTTTCCCACCAAGGAACAATGAGTTTGTACTCAAGCAGGAGTTTCAGGCTCGTGTCAGGTCTTTAACGCTTTAAAAAAAACGGCCACGCCAGCCAAAGAACGGTAATTGCAAACAATTATTCCGAATAAACTTGCATCGACTTCACCTCATATCACATGGACCGCGACGTCCTAAAAAACGGCTTAGACTGACGGACGAAATTCATGTCCAAATTGTGCGTTCAATTGAGAGTTGTCACTCAATGAGTGGGATCGCTCCCCTCATTACTGACTCGCTTCATCGCTACCTGTGGCGGAGCGAGTACCGAACCGATCTTGCGGCATTTCGGAGGAATCGGGTATCACCCCGACTTCCCACCTCCTTTCCACTCCAAAACTTGAGCTTGTTTTCAGATTTGCGACCGCAATTTTGAAGATTTCCTCGCTCATTTCCCGGACCCTAATGCCAACTCAACTCTCTCGTTCCTCAAAGGAGCGGATAATTATGATCCGAAAACTCTTTGAAGCACTGACTCCAGCGTTGCTGATTGTTGGTTTTATTTCTTTTGGGGACGTTCAGGCTGCTGAGCAATTTCCTTATCAGGCGGTTGTCGTTGGCGATAAGGTAGATGTGCGATGTGGACCTGGTGGAAACTTCTATGTCACCGGGATCGCCAAAGCGAATGAGCAGGTCACAGTACACCGCCACGATCATGGCGGCTGGTACATGATCTCTCCACCTTCAGGGAGTTTCAGCCTGATTGATGCAGCACTCATCACCCGAGACGCTGGGAATCGCGGGCAAGTCACATTGAATCCCGGAAGTAGTGAGACCAGCCGGGCGATCGTAAGAATCGGCAGCCAAGTTAGCAACGAAAACACCTTTTACGGACGCGAACTGTCTCACGGAGAAATCGTAACAATCCTTGGTGAAACGACGATCGCTGGCCCGAATGGTCCTCGTTCGATGTTAAAAATCGCGCCACCTGCCCAGGAATTTCGCTGGGTCAAAGGGGAATACCTTGTTCCGATGAGCAAGCAGATTCAACAACAACTTGCGGTCGACCCATACCAGATCCCCGTTCAGCATCGCCAGAGATATGTTCTGAGCACACCGACTGAAAAACTCGAGGGAATTGAACAGGTCAGCTATGCTCAAGCCGAGACTCCCAAACGGACTGCTGGTCTGATGGCACCGTCTACAGAACCTGTAACCGTGAATACGGTTTCCACAATTGAAACCTCGCGGATGCCCGCTCCAGATCAGGTCGTTCAATCAGCGCCAGCGATCAGTTCAGCTGAAAACGATCGAAAGAAACAGGACTTCGCTCGATTGGATCAGTTGGACAAATCCTTCCATGCCATGCTGGCGCAAGATCCAGCGAACTGGGATTTCGCAGAAATTGCCCGCGGGTATGAAGAACTCAAGCGAGTCGCGAACTCGCATGTGAGCTACATGGCGAACGAGCGGCTGGAATCTGTGAACAAACGGCAGGAAGTCGCGCAGCGATACAAACGATTCGTCCAGATCTCTGTAGAAACGTCGCAGCGTGATGCCCAGCTTCTCTCACAACGTCCCGGAGCCCAGTCAGCACAAACTCTCGAAGCTCCCGTAGTCTACCAAGGTGAAGGTGAAGCCTATCCAACAATGGTGGCAAACTCTGATCCGGGGATGAATCTCGGAATGACCACTGAAGGTTCAATCCCAGCGCCGACCTTGACGGTCCCCGTAGAACAAAGCTCCACTCCTCTCCCTAGCGGAGTCACTCCAGAGTTGAACGGCGCAGGAATCCTGCACCATGTTCAAGCCCCTCCCGGGTTCCCCAAGTATGTTCTCGTTTCTCCCGATGGTCGAATGCTGGCTTATGTCGAACCGGGAACAGGTGTCAATCTTGAGGCATGGGTCGGAAAACCGGCGGGGTTGATTGGAGCTCGTAACCGAGAAGAAAACTACGGAGCAGATCTGATCCGGGTGAATAAAGTGGTCCCGGTGAAACTGAGCAAGTAGACTTCCTGTCGCCCGTCGGGGCTGGAAAAATAACTCGCAATGCGAAACGGGCGGAGATCTTCAAGTGATCTCCGCCCGTTTCTTTATTGGATGATACCCATCTGAGTGGCAAAACCGTCTTACCAGCCTAGAACGCTGGCGAAAACGAGTGGTGCGACGATCGTTGCATCGGATTCGATGATGTACTTGGGAGTTTCTCCACCGAGTTTGCCCCAAGTGATTTTCTCATTGGGAACCGCGCCGGAATAGCTTCCGTAGCTTGTTGTGGAATCGCTGATCTGACAGAAATATCCCCACAACGGTACGTTGTCACGGAGAAGGTCCTGGTGCAGCATCGGGACGACGCAAATCGGAAAATCACCCGCGATCCCGCCGCCGATCTGGAACATCCCGATTGAGTGCTTCTTGGTTCGTTCGGTGTAGAATTCGGCGAGCCATGTCATGTACTCGATGCCGGTGCGGACCGTATGAACGTTTCTGACGTCCCCACGAATCACTGCTGCGGAATACATATTTCCGAGTGTCGAGTCTTCCCAACCCGGAACGATCATCGGCAGATTCTTTTCTGCTGCTGCCAGCATCCAGGAGTCTTTCGGGTCGATCTGATAGTGTTCCTGATATTTGCCGCTGAGAAGAACCTGATAAAGGAATTCATGTGGAAAATAGCGTTCGCCAGCCTTGTCTGCTTTCATCCAGACTTCGAGCATCGCGGATTCGATGCGACGCATTGCTTCCCCTTCCGGGATGCATGTGTCCGTAACGCGATTCAGATGTCTGTTAAGGAGATCGACCTCTTCCTGAGTGGAAAGTGTGCGATAGTGCGGGACCCGTTCATAGAAATCGTGAGCAACGAGGTTGAACACGTCTTCTTCAAGATTGGCCCCTGTCGAGGAGATGAGGTGAACTTTGTCCTGCCGAATCATTTCAGCGAGTGACAACCCCAACTCTGCGGTGCTCATGGCACCAGCGAGTGTCAGCATCATCTGCCCCCCCGCTTCAAGATGTGCAGAATAACCATCTGCAGCATCGATCAACGCGGCGGCATTAAAGTGTCGGTAATGATGACGAATAAAGGCGGAAACCGGTCCGCGAGGCGCTGATTTCTGATTCATGAATCGTGCGTCCGAAAATCCGATTCGAGTGAAACTTCAAATCTGCAATGAGTTGTATTGGGTGTCAGCTCGTCATGAATCGCATAAACGGCCATTCAAATAAAGCAGAACATCCCCCATTACAGGAGTAGTTGCACTACAGGGCAACAACTAACCAAGGTGATTGACGCCCCGAACTGGGGCATTTTAGACGATCTTGCAGCGAATTGATAAGGGTTCACAAATACATGTGTGCAAAAAGCACAGAAACCCGAAACTTCGCGGATGCGATCATATGCATTAGAAGTTGCAAGGCGCAGAGTTGCTACCCTCGGGCATGCAGGATTTTGATTCTGCTGGATGAAAGTCCATTTAGACCATCAATAGTGACCTTAATGGGGCTTTTATTTCCCAAATTTTCATCCAACAGATCAAACGCGATCCCAACAAATCAAACAACCCGGATTTAACCGAAAATTTGATCAGAATTCGCCGACAATTTCTCCTCCATTTCGAGTGGCGATTGCTTTCCAGATCTGGATGCTGACGCTGTCGCCGACAAACCGAACCGCTCCGTCACACATCAGCAGATTGACTCCCCCCGTGTGCCGACTTCGAGCAGCAGTTAAACCGTAATTGTGACTGCCGTTG
This sequence comes from Planctomicrobium mucosum, assembly GCF_051466335.1. NCBI lineage: Bacteria > Pseudomonadati > Planctomycetota > Planctomycetia > Planctomycetales > Planctomycetaceae > Planctomicrobium > Planctomicrobium mucosum. The sequence goes on from NZ_CP195793.1 coordinate 3,889,794, forward strand.
CCGCAATCAAACTGCTTGGAATTCGGTCCATAGTGATGGTTGTAAAGCGTGTCCCCGAAATGGCCGTTCATCCATTTCGCACCCCGATTTCCGGACCAAACACCGCTGGAGGCAGTCGCGATACAAGCTTCGTCCGTCGTCGGCGTTGCGCCCGTCAGTTCGAGGACATAATCTGCGGGATTCCCGGGGATTACCCCTGCCGCAGGAATCACCGAGCCCGGGCCGAGAGTGTGCTCCGAGAAGGCGACCGTGTTTGACAATCCATCAGTCACATCTCGAAACCGCACGCTGCTGGCGTCGTACATCACTCCATTCCCCGAACGAATGAAATTTGCCGTTGGAGGAGACCCGCTCCCTGTGTTCGCGACGTAGTTCGTTGGACCGAAGACCATCCCAGAAACTTGTCCAAAATCACTCGGGCAAAGATAGAGAGGAATTTTGACTCTCGCAGCCTTTTCGTTTTGGTCATCCGGATTGGTCGGTGGCTCCGTAAAACGAGGGCGTATATTGAAGTCAATCAGATTGTAAAGTGATGCACTTTCCAGATAGGGCAAGATATGAGCCTGTACCGAAAAGACCATCGGGAAGCCGCAACGGCCCGGAGGAAATACGGTGTGAGACGATTCGTAGTTGTGAATCGCCAGTCCAATTTGCTTCAAATTGTTTTTGCATTGCGATCGTCTGGCAGCCTCGCGGGCTTGCTGGACTGCTGGTAGCAGCAATGCAATCAGCACCGCGATGATCGCAATGACGACAAGCAACTCAATGAGTGTAAAGGCGGCCTTTCGACTGCCGACTTTTGTTATTGAACAAGACATAAGAGTTAATCCTGATCGAATTCACCGCGCAGCGGCGAACGAGTCCACGGAAGAGAACGAGTGGCGGACCAGACTGATGCCCCCCTCCCGCGACTCGATAACAGCGCGCAGGGGAATACACACAGACGGACTTCGCCAGTCCAGAACTTCAAGCAGAACGGACGCGTGGAGGAGGTGTGGCAGGTTCGCGAGTGATTCCCACGAATTGCAGCGAAGCGGGAACAGACAGGAATTCAACCTGCATATCACCGTTCAGCGATGTTGCAGAAACGATGAGCCGAGGATCGAGATTGAGTGCGAACCCGGAATCGGTGGGACGACCGCAATGACAGTCGCTGACCACTACGGTTTCCGTCTTCTTCGCACAGCAACTCTTCGAACGGGATTCAGGAGGACTCTTCTTGGCACAACAGGATGCCCGACTTTTCACTGGGGGAGATTTCAATTTCGCTGCACAGCAGCCACCTGCCCCCGAGTCCTGTCTGCCAGCCAGAGCAGAATTGATGCAACAGCAAGTTCCATTTGCTTTTGATTCCGAAGCGCACTGGCAACCTCCTCGAATGCTTCCAGCCCCAACCGGTGCCCCGAAGATCCCCAGACAATACACGAGGACCATGAGACAAGCCGTCAATCTTCGGGCGTGCCGCTGCGTAGGTCGGATGATAGTGAGGAGTTCACTCATTTTGATTGAGCCGCTATACACTTCAATCTACACAACCTCCAATCAGGAATCACTCATCTACAGGAAATTCCCGATTTAATCCGGAGTGTCCTTCAAATTGAGAATGTAATGTGGAGTGTGCTGCTGCGGCGAAAACGAAAAACAATCAAAGCCTACATCGTTGATGCCTCTCAACGGTCCCAAATCTACGAAGAGAAAGAAGACCTACCCTCTCAAATTCGCTCAATTTGAGTTACGTTGTTGACCAGCAAGCCGACCTCCGATTCCGGGAGTTAAAGAGTGAACTCAACTTCTCCATCTGACAACCCGATGCAAAACTCCATTCATCTCGCCAGATTGAGCCTTTGGGACGTCGTCAACCTGATCATCGGTATCGTCGTAGGGGTCTCCATTTTCAAGGTACCTGGACTCGTGATGGAAATGTCAGGGACTCCATCTCTCGGTCTGGCGATGTGGGTTCTCGGAGGGGTTCTCGCGTTATCTGGCGCTTTATGTTACGCGGAACTGGCAGCGACCTATCCACGTTTTGGAGCGGAGTACGTTTACCTGCACGAAGCCTTTGGTTTTCGAGTCGCCTTTCTGTTCGGCTGGCTGCAGACATTTGCGATCCTTCCAACGAGCATGGGAGCAATGGCCTTCGTCTTCGCTGATTATGCAACATCGATTGACGCAGGGTTGCTGAAATATCAGGGCCTCATTGCAGTCGGTTCCATCCTGCTACTAACCACATTACAGATGTTCGGGTTCCAGGTAGGAAGAATCAGTCAGAACATTCTGACCACTTTAAAAGTGATTTCAGTGAGCGCATTGATCCTCTGCGGACTCTTTTTCTCAGGGGCGACCGAAGCGTTTACTCCCGGCGCCAGTGAGACAGCGAGAGGTGCTCCCTCTCTGTCGAGCATGGGATTGGCTTTGGTGTTTGTGCTGTATGCCTACGGAGGCTGGAGCGATGTCACCTGCCTGACTCCAGAAGTCCGAGATTGCCGCAAAACTGTTCCACGTGCACTTATTCTCGGGCTACTGCTCATTTGCGGGCTGTATCTACTGCTGAATTTCGCTTACCTCAGAACTCTCGGCTACGAGGGCCTGGTGAACGCCAAAGCGCCGGCAGCAGAGTTGATCCGTGGGACATTAGGAGACAGATTTTCGTTTGGAATGAGCCTGATCGTGATGACAAGTGCGCTCGGAGCGATGAACGGGATGGTCTTTGCAGGTTGCCGCTTACTCAACGCGGTGGGGACCGATGTGCCGATGTTTCGTAAATGGAGCATCTGGACGGTCAGTGGGGCTCCCATTTGGGGACTGTTGACGTTATCAGTGATCTCGGTTGCACTCACTTCACTTGTCGCCACAACTCCCGGACAGCAGTTACTCGAGAAGTCGTTCGAAATCATTCACTACCCGCGACCAGATTGGGAGAAGTTTGGAGGAGGATTTGAGCTTCTCGTTGCTGCCAGCGCCCCGATCTTTTGGGTCTTCTTCGCACTCTCTGGAGTTGCGTTGATCGTCCTGCGAATCCGTTCACCCCAGCAGGAGCGACCATTTCAGGCTCCGCTCTACCCGTTCACTCCGATTGTCTTCACCATGACAGCCGCCTACATGTTCTGGAGTAGCGTGCAATACGCTGGAAACGTCACGGTGATCATGACGCCAATTTTCCTGTTGGGACTGTTGGTGTCGTTGTTCTGCAAAGCCCCCAAGCCTGACAGTCAGATTCCAAGCAACCAATAACCATTGCGAAATCGCATCTGGGTGATCCGGGAGTCGACCAGATTGGACCGCTAAGATCCTGAAGACTCGAAAGCAGCCCTCAATCCGTCAGAGACGCAGGCGCATGTCAGTCGGCGTGATGCGGCCGAGCGCGACCGCTCTAGAAACGTGAACCCACAGCGTCGAGCCAGACTTCTCGAGCTGTGACCTAGCCCCTGTCTCAGGGAGGGCGTGGCGGCGAATGGTGGCGAAACTCGTTCAAACGCTGCGTTTCTCGCCTCCGAAACGCCTCACTCTCGTGAGAGACGCTCTAGACAGACCGATCCCGTTACCAACCGAGAGACATGTTGGTCTCAATCGTTTTCTGAGCTTCCAGAAGGTCCACACCGGTTTCGTGCATGTAAAGTCGAATCGCGTGGACCTTGTCACCCGATGCTTTCGCCAGGCAATCGCGAGCGGTATCGCAGGGATCCGCGACAGTTTCCAATCCCAAGAGTCGCTTCGAAATCACCCAGACGTCTCGAGGACGGCGTGTCACCCGGGTAATTTCTTCTTCCGGATAGTGTTCATGGGCGAAGCTGCGCGCTTCTTCATCGTTTTCCGCCCAGCCAATCATAATGTGAGCGCTGGTTTCGATTTCGAACAATGGCATCGGAATCACTCCTGTCTGGTACGGCTATGCAAAGCGGACCGCTGATTGACAATCCCGTCGAGAAATAGTTCGGATGTACCGGCCCAATTTCAACTGCTTCCGACAGACTCTTCGATTCTGACGGAAGCAGACGATTTGAAAAGTACCTTTACATCGCAACTCGACGAATTTCGTCCAGAGAAGTCACACCTTTCACAACAAGTCTAAGCCCTTCCTCAGACATGTACAACATCCCATTCTTCCGTGCTTCATTTCTGACGGACGACATCGTGGAGTTATCGCGAACCAGATCCTTGATTCGATCGTTCAGAGTGAGCAGTTCGTATACCCCGACACGACCGTAATATCCCGTCCCGCTGCACTTGGTACAGGTGTTCTCTTTCCCCGTCGGCGGTCGGAAGAACTCTTTCACTTTGCCCACCGGCAGCCCCAGAGATTTCAGCAAATCTGGCGTCGGCGCGTAAGATTCCTTGCAGTTCGGACAGAGTCTTCTGGCCAGTCGTTGTGCGAGAATCGCAGAAATTGCAGTCGACAACATGAAGGGTTCGACTTTTAAGTCGAGTAAGCGATAAAGCGCTGTCAGCGAGTCGTTGGCATGGACTGTTGAAAACACCATGTGTCCAGTATTCGCAGCCTGGCAGGCGATCTTGGCGGTCTCTTCATCACGAATTTCCCCAATCATCACCACGTCTGGATCTTGGCGAAGAATGCTGCGAAGCGACTGCGCGAATGTCGTCCCCCCCTTCGTGTTGATTTCAATCTGCGTCACATTCGGCATCTTGTATTCAACAGGGTCTTCGACGGTGATGATATTCTTCTCGTAAGCGTCCAGTTCGTTGATCGCGGTGTAGAGAGTTGTTGATTTCCCCGCCCCCGTTGGTCCACAGACGAGCAACAATCCGTGTGGCTGATTGATCACCTCGATCAGTTTATCCTGAACCGCTTTCCGCATCCCCAAGTCGACCATCTTGCTGACCGAGTTGGACTGGTCAAGAATTCGCATACTGACTTTTTCGCCATGCCGCGTCCCTTGGGAGGCAACACGGAAGTCAATCTCGCGACCATCGACAACGGCCGCGAAGCTTCCGTCCTGCGAGCGGCGTCTCTCAGTGATGTCCATTGCGCACAACACCTTGATGATGTTCGTGATCGCTTCACCAGTTGCACGATCGAACGGCTCAGCAGGGAACATCACCCCGTCGATACGCAGGCGGACTGCGAGTTCAGTCTCTTTTGGTTCAAGGTGAATATCAGTGGCTCGCCGCATCAATGCGTCGTACACCAATTCCTTCGCGCCGACATAGCCCTTCGATGACTCGACCTGCTTGGAGCGACTCGCATCTTTTTGGCCTGTTCTGGACTTCCCGAGAAACTCGATCGGCGGGCCCGTTGTGGGATCGACTCTGTCCGTACGATTGAACCGGATCCCGAGTTTCGCGAGTTGTCGACGCGCCCAGTTTTCCAGATGAGCCGGGGTCATGACCCGACGTGCTTCAGGGACAACCTGATTCCGCTCCCAGACATAAATTCCGAGCGGGCATCCCATCGCGAGCGCGAATCCACCGACTCCAAAAAAGAAGGTTGGGAAGCAAAGCATGAGCAGCAATGCTAACACTCCTCCTCCCAACATCAGGCTGTTCCAGAATTCGGGACGCACCTTCAGCCCACGGCTATCTTCGTGAACCCAGTTCGAATAGTGCAGCCAGAACGCAAACAGTCCAATTAAAAAGACAACTTTCCAATCTGCCAGATATCGCCCCGCCTGTGGAGGGGCATTCACCTGAAGATTCGGATGATCTCCTCGAGAAGGAACGGCGTTGCCCCGAACAAACGGATCGAGCGAGGTTGGATATTTCAGAGTCGATGAAAATGATGGGGCAGGGACTGCAGCACCAGTTGGTGGAGTTCCCGGAGTCGATCCTCCGGGTGCATTCCCTGCTCCCCCCGCCTGCGGTGGCGGAGGTCCCTGCGCGAACCCAACGTCCGGCACGATGATCGCATTGGCAACCTGCGTCCCGACCAGAAGGAGTAGAAAAAAGGTGGATGCATGGGATCTGGTGGAATTCACAATCACTGCCTGAACCTGAGGTAAGAGACCCTGAAAACCAGTAACGATCTGCTTTGACAGCTTGCGAAACTGAACTACAGAATCGCCGGAGCTTTCACCTGAATTCCCTTGAGCATCATTTTCAACTCTTCCACGTTCGGGGAAATTTCGAACGCGTCACCTCGGCTGATTAACTCACGCTGCACGAATGAATACAGGGAATCGTTGAAGACCTGCATCCCCTCGTCTTTTCCGATACGAATCCCCGCAGAGAGCTTTTCGTCCATCGATTCAAGCACCAACTTACGAATCGTCGGATTGAAAATCATGATCTCCACGATCGGCACTCGCGATGGCTTGTCCACAATCGTCTTCAAGAGCTTTTGCCCGACGATCGCTTTCATGTTCATCGCCATACTCGCACGAATCGCGCTGTGCATGTTCTGTGGGAACAGGTCCAGAATACGCTGAATCGTTCCCGGAGCACTTGAAGCATGAATCGTCCCGTACACCAAGTGTCCAGTTTCAGCCGCGTGAATCGCTGTCTCGAACGTTTCCTGGTCTCGCATTTCTCCCACGAGAATAATGTCGGGGTCTTCTCGCACCGCGTGTTTCATCGCGATATGGAAGTCGACAACGTCCATCCCCACTTCACGCTGATTGATGAGACATTTGTCTGCGGTGTAAACGAATTCGATCGGGTCTTCGATCGTCAGGATATGCTTACGGTAATTCTGGTTGATCCAGTTCAACATCGACGCAATGGTGGTCGACTTTCCTGAACCGGTCACCCCTGCAAGGAGGACCATCCCCTGATCGTATTTACAGAGGTCTTCCATGATGGGGGGAAGATACAGCCCCTCAAATGGCGGGATTGATTGCTCAACTTTTCGAGCCACCATTCCGGGCTTGCCCAACTGTTTAAAGAGATTCACACGAAAACGCCAGTTGCGTCCTTCGTGCGGCACGATGTGAGCAAAGTCAGCGCCTCCATCATGCTCCATAATTCGTTTGTTGCGGTCGTCCATCGCCTCATAGAACATCGCCCAGAGTTGTTCTTCGGAGATCGCAGGCATACTCAGCTCGCGGATTTCTCCTTTTACGCGGAGCATCGCTGGCTTGTCTGTCTGAAGATGTAAGTCCGACGCACCATGCTTGATCTGAAGCCGGAACAACTTGTTGATTTCCGGCTCTGGTTTGTTTTTATTGGCGACCGGTGGCCCCATAATTTCAGCAGGTGGTCCAGCGGGGGCAGCAGGCTTAGAAGATGACATGGCTGATCCTGAAATCGAAGCGTTGGGAATCGCTGAACGAACCTAAGACGGGCTGTGCGTACACGTAAGCATTCGCAGTGAACAGTCTAACAACGTTTTAGAATGCGACAACACGAGCAGAGTCCTGCCAAATTCCCGAATGCACAAAAATCATGACTCAATCTTCTTGACTCAGACCATGTCCAGATGAATTCGTTGAAGTGGATTGTCGTCAAAGTTGATCCCGATTATTTCTTTTCTGAGTCATGTTTGCTTCACCGAGAGCTTCTGCGTCAGTTTCCGAGTGTTCATGGAGGAGAGAAAATGCGGGACCGATTCTTCCCATTCTTCGTTATTGCAGCGATTCTGACATCCACCACACCAGCAATTTCCGGCGACTGGCCGCAAATCCTTGGCCCGAATCGCAATGGAATCGCAGAAGACGAAAAGCTCGCCCCAGGCTGGCCAAGATCGGGACCGCCTGTGCTTTGGAAGAAATCGGTCGGCAGTGGCTACGCAGGCCTGGCTGCGGTAGGTAAGCGAGCCTGCCTTTTCCATCGCATTCAGGATGAAGAAGTCATCGAATGCCTCGACATGGCGGATGGTAAAACACTCTGGAGTGATGCCTCGCCGACAACCTTTTACCCGCAAGTTGGCGGAGGAGACGGCCCTCTGTGCGTGCCGGTGATTCACGAGGATTTCGTCATCACTTATGGAGCTCAAGGGCTTCTAACGTGCCTGAATTTCACGACAGGTCAGAGAATCTGGCAACGAGATACCCATCAGGATTTCAATGCTCTCGAGGGGTATTTCGGTGCAGGGAGCTGCCCAATCGTGGTCGGCGACCGTGTGATCGTCAACGTTGGGGGCAGGAAATCAAACGGAGGAATTGTTGCGTTCTCTTTGCAAACCGGCGAGACGGTCTGGAACATGTCCAACGAGCCTGCCAGCTACTCATCACCTGTTGCTGTCGAGATTAACGGCGAAAAACTGGTGATGATGGTCACCCGGTATCAGTGCCAGCTTTTCGACGCAAAAACCGGGACAATCCTGTTTAAATTCCCATTCGGCCAGCGCGGGCCAACAGTGAATGGAGCCTGCCCCGTGGTGATAGGCGACCGCCTACTGGTGACATCCAGTTATGGAATTGGCGCAGTTTACGGTCAATTCGATCTCTTTGGGTTTCAGAAGGTGTTTGACGGTGAAACGCCGCTCGCGACGCAGTACTGCACCCCGATCGTTGTTGACGGTTTTGCCTACGTCATCGACGGGAGAGATGACGCGCCACCCGCCGATCTTAAGTGCATTGAGCTCGCTGGGTTAAAATCGAAGTCACGTAGTTCGGAAGAGCCGGCCAATAATGCAGCCAGTAGGACTCCGTTGAAGTGGATTGAGCATAATTTCGGTTACGGAACCCTGCTGTTTGCAGACAACAAACTGATCATCGTGAAAACGAACGGCGAACTCCTGCTGGTCAACCCGAACCCAGATTCGTTCGCATTGGTCTCCAAGTGTCAACCACTCAACGGGGTTGTCCGAGCGTTGCCGGCGCTTTCCAATGGACTCCTGTTGATGCGTAACGAAAAGCAACTGATGTGCTTAGACCTACGAAAAGGGTTGTGAGGGTGACGCCAGAATTCCCTGTGTCATCGGCACGAGAACCCCTTGAATTAGTGAACTGGGACAACTCGTTGAATCGATGTTGCAATTTGCAGCGGAACGTTGATTTCTAGAACCATTCCATCAGCACAGCTGAGATCGCAAAAACTGGAAGAATTTGAAGCTGTGTAAGATGCAGTAAATTTTCTTCCGAAAAAGTGATTCATTTTTGAAGAAAAGTTAAAGTCGACAAAAAAATCTGCGTGGACTGTGATTGGTCTTGTGTTACGATGAGAGCTTCAATGCGTGCTTTACCGCCGGTTACTCACACTTTCTCGAGTCATCTCACCGTTTTTTGTGGTAAGTTGTTCTCTGAGGAAGGACGTTGGGCGACAGGCATTAGCGTTATTCTCGGGAGAATAGCAGGATGCAATCGCCCCGAATTTGCTCTGTCGGTTTCGCAAAGACCGTCACTTTGCGGTTCGTCCCGCATACAATTTGGCCGAAAGGTTTAACAGGGAAGTCTCGATTATCCAGAATCGAGTGAGCAGAGGAAGAAGGCGATTGCTCGGGAGCATTTCCTGAGGGTGTCGCGGCAACGGTTAGTGTTGCCAGTTTGAATTCGAGTTGGTTTTGAGTCACACAAGAAGTTGTGAAATTGAAATTAAAATAGTGATTGATTGTGTGATTTGACTAGGTGATTGCAAAACAGCTCTCGAATTCCTTCCCCATCCCGTTGAACTGTTCTTTCTTGGCCGAGTTTTTCAATGTTTGCATTTCGCGTTTCTTCGAATTCGACTCTGCGATTATGTCAAACACCGAGCAGGAATTCTCTTCTCCGAACGGATGCGCGCCTGAATCAGATTTGCTCTATTTGCCTTTTCGGAAGAAATCAAAACAATTTTACGCCAACTGGTAGCTCAAGGCTGCATAGTGGTGTGACAACGATTTTTTAGGACTCACAGCTCGTTCTTGAATCGAAAATTATCGTCGCCCCCTTTCGATTTCAGTTATGAACTTTGCTGATCGACATATTACTTGAAGATAACTTGTGTAGGAGCAGAACCAGTGCATCGACTTGACTCCGGATTAGCCGACCTGATGAAGAAGGCCTCCAAGAGAGGCTATCTGACATTTCAGATGGTTGATGAATATCTGCCGGACGAAGGGGGTGACCCGGTCATGATGGACCGGATCATTCAGGCATTGGAAGAGCTGGAACTTTCGCTGATCAACGACCCGAAGGAACCTAAGACGGTCGCTGAAAAAACACGAATGGAACAGACAACGACTGAGCGCGATGTCACCGAAATGGCCCTCGCACGTGGCCTGATCGAACCAGACGCTCCCATGTCTTCCCGCGATCCGATTCGCATGTACCTCAGCCAGATGGGCAACATCCCACTGCTGACCCGCGAAGATGAAATCTTCCTCGCCAAGCAGATCGAAATCACACGTAAGCGATACCGCCGCACTCTGATGGAATCGGATTTCTCGCTGACAACAGCAGTCGAAATCCTTGAACAGGTTCACACCAACGAACTCCCGTTCGAGCGAACTCTGCGTACATCAGATACAGAAAACACCAAGAAAGAACAGATTCTCGGACGTATGCCGGTGAATCTGCCGACAATCCGTCATTTGCTTTCCGAAAATCGGAACGACTTCGAACTCACCCGTGCAGAGAACGCGACACCAGAGGAGAAGGCCGAAGCAAAGAACCGCATGAAGGTTCGCCGTCGCAAGATGTGTTCTCTGTGTGAAGAACTCTCCTTGCGTACGCACCGCCTGCAACCTGTTTACAAACGGATGCAGCAGATCGGTGACCGCATGGCTGAGCTCGTTCGCGAAATCAACCTGATCAAGCGGAAGCCAACTGCGGTCAACGAAGTGGCCATGCTGCGACGTGAACTGCAGGAACTCGTCGACCTCACCTGTGAGACGCCGGAAGAGTTCAAGGCTCGACTCAAAACAATTCGCGAACGGTTTGATGCTTGGACACACGCCAAGCAACAGCTTTCAGGCGGTAACCTCCGTCTGGTGGTTTCGATCGCCAAGAAGTACCGAAACCGTGGATTGAGCTTCCTGGACCTGATCCAGGAAGGAAACGCGGGTTTGATGCGCGGTGTCGAGAAATACGAATACCGCCGTGGTTATAAGTTCTCAACTTACGCCACATGGTGGATTCGCCAGGCGATTACACGAGCGGTCGCAGACCACGCTCGCACAATTCGTATTCCAGTGCATATGTTCCAGAGCATCTCCACTCTCAAAGCCAAGAGTGAGCAGATTCGACAGGAAACCGGCCGAGAACCGACGACCGAAGAGTTGGCAGAAGCAGTGGGACTTTCGGTTGAAGAAACCGAACGCATCATGAAGACATGGAAGCATCCAATCAGCTTGGATACTCCAGTCGGTGAGAGCGAAGACTCCAGCTATGGTGACTTCCTCGAAGACAGCAGCGAAAGCACTCCTGCTGACTCCGCGATGCACCAGATGCTTCGTGACAAGATCACCCACGTGTTGAAGAGTCTGACCTACCGCGAACGCGAGATCATCAAGCTGCGTTACGGTCTGGGAGACGGTTACAGCTACACGCTGGAAGAAACCGGTCGCATTTTCAAAGTGACTCGCGAGCGTATTCGACAGATCGAATCCAAGGCTCTTCGCAAGCTTCAGCACCAGACTCGTGCAGAGCACCTGCGAGGCTTTGTGGAATCACTTTACAACGGTGAACCGGGCGAAATGCCGATCATCGAAGTGGAAGAAGAAGTCATGGAACCAGCAAGCCTGTAAACGGCGACCTGAAAAAACAAACAGCACGACTCGCAATCACGGGTCGTGCTGTTTTCGTTTTGAGACTCTTAATCGGACGACAACTTCAGGCGTCCGCCTCCTAGTTCTTTCGGCGGCCCTGAATCGATCACTCCGTGCTGGCAATCGTCGGACGTCAACACTCAGAGTCACGGGCATGGACATTGCCAGTCACTCATGTGGCAATAATGCTGCGATTACTGAGAGCCGATTGGGACGAGAGGCCGATTCTCTATTCCGTTGGTGGAACGGCGTCTGGTGATTTTGAGTTTGCAGACTTGGTCAACTGGGAATAAGCCGCAGCTGCCAATCCGCGACGGGATTCAGCAGCCAGAAACGCCTGCAATCGCTTGCCGGCATCCGTGGTGATGAGACTTTCCAATTGGCGGTTGATCTCCGCACGGTCGAGCCCTGATCGGTAGATCACCTTGTACGCTGCCTTGATCTCATCTCGCTCCTTAGAGGTGAACCCACCGCGAATCAGTCCAACCCGATTCACACCAACCATGGCCCCTTCGTTATCAGTCATAAAGAATGGTGGAATGTCCTGCACGATCTTGCCCAGACCGCTGATCATGCTCGCTTCGCCGATGCGAACAAACTGATGGACAGCGGCGTTTCCGGAGATCACAGCACGTCGTCCAACATGCACATATCCACCAAGAAGCGATCCACTGATCATGACCACTTCATCTTCGAGAACGCAGTTGTGGCCAACATGCGAATTGGTCATCAGCATGCATCTGTTCCCTACTCGCGTAATGGAACCAGGTGTTGACCCACGGTGAACGGTGACACCTTCGCGAATGATGCACTCTTCGCCAATTTCAACGGACGAGTCTTCACCTTTGAATGCACGATCTTGAGGAACGTCTCCCAGCACAGCATGTGCATGAATCTGTGTCCCTGCTCCGATCACGGTCGGACCGTACACCACGACTCCCGCTGCCAACCGGCAGTTTGCACTAATGGTGACACGACCTTCGATGACAACGTAAGGACCGAGTGTTGCTGTCGGGTCAATTTGAGCTAGCGGATCAACGATCGCAGTGGAATGAATTGGCATCTCTGAGTGTTCCATTAAAGAATTCGTAGATCGAAGCATTCTCGTTTCCGCAGTTTCTGTCAATTGCAGGGTCAAAAATCATGACGGCGGTCGATCGAGACTCAGCAGAAACCGGAATTCGCAGCCACGCACACCCACAATTGGAGCACAGGCGTCCGCTTTCAATGAAAAAACCGCGGATGTAACCACCCGCGGCTATTTCGATTGGCTTCAAGAACAACACATCAGCAACTATTGTTTTGGAGGATTCTCTCCGAGCGGTTCTTTTCGCTCGGTAATCACTGAGCACTGTGGAGCCATCTCGGCATTCAATGCGAGATAATCGGCCCACTGCTCTGGCAGATTGTCTTCATGGAAAATCGCAGCAACCGGACACTCAGGAACACATGCTTCGCAATCAATACATTCATCTGGATGGATGTAGAGAATTGCCTCTCCTTCGTAGAAACACTCTACGGGACAAACCACGACACAATCTGTGTATTTGCAGTTGAAACACGGTTCGGCAACAACATGAGTCATCTAAAACGTCCTTAATCAATCGTGTGTCATCCAAATCGACCACTGGAGAGAACTGCGTGCCTCTCAAGCGAATTGACGAAGCGAATTTCAGGGGAGGACGCCGTTCGCGTCACCCGAATGTTCATTCCGTCCAATTTCTGTCATTGGAAGTTGCGAGAAACGAGGAACCGCACTCGACTTTTTTCAATGATATTCTTGTCGTTTGACTGTATCGACTGTTTTTATGGCTGTATTTCGTCAGTGTCAAGATGTGGCGAGATTCTCTTTGAATTGGGGCGAAATTCTCGCTCAGGAACTTCAGGACTGAGGCTTTTCGACTGGAAATTGAGATTCAGTCCAGCCTCTCCAGCCTCCATCCATTGAAATCACGTTCTTGTACCCCATCTTCTGGAGAGCATCCGCAGCCAGTACTGATCGGTAGCCGCCACCACAATAGAGAACTATCGGAGTCTCCGGGTTCGGGATTTTTCCCTCAATATCCCGCTCGATGACCCCTTTGCCGATGTGTCTCGCCCCGGGGAGATGCCCATTTGCGAATTCGCTTTCTTCTCGGACATCGACAAGTTCGAAGGTCTCGCCTGCATCCATCCGTTTCTTCACGTCTGCAACGGTACATTCCGAAACGCGAGAGCGGGAATCGTTCACGATCTCCAAAAACCGAGGAGTATGTTGTGCTGCCATTCCTGCCCTTTCAAAACGAAATTCAGTTGGAACCACGGTTTATTCTCTGACCTCAACCGCGACAAATCTTCTAACAATCTCTCAATCGATTCAACAAACGGACCTGCAGGAACCGCTGAATTCATGATCCGAGGTGCGTTTTTCCGCGAAAACTGCAGGTAATCTCCCCAGGAAAGCGGCTGAAGATGCCGAATCCGTGTAAGAGTTGCAAAGCGCCTCGGCAGAAGGGCTCCTTCATCTTGACCCTTTTTTTTGATTCTCGTAAAAAACCGTCCCACAACGTCCCGCGACTGACTCATCTCCTCACAGACGCGACTTCACATCATTCGACTCGATTCGCCTCTTCAATCGTCCTCCCCCTCAATCAGGAATTTTCAGATGTTCGGATTTCGCACACAAGCCTGGACCGGGATCACGCTTCTGGCTGTTAGCTGCGGCCTGGCGGGAACTGCCGAGGCTCAACTCTTCCCTTGGATCAACTCTTGCGGTTGCAGCGCTCCCGTCATGCAGCCAACCTACGTGCAGGCACCTGTCATGCAGACAGTTTCAGTCGCAGAATGTGCTCCTGCGATGCGTCCAGTGACCGAGACTGTCTATCAGGACGTCGCTCGCGTCGAATACCGCCCAGAACAGCGTGTCCAGAAAGTCGCCAAGACTGTCACTGTGATGGAAGACCGACCTGTCACGACTTACCAGACCGTCAACGAAACCCGCACAGCTGAAGTCCCTCACACAGTGGCACAGCAAGTTACCGAAATGCAGTGTGTCACCAGCAACCAAAGCTACTGGCAGACACAGTGGCAGCAGGTTCCAAAGTACTCCCCATGCACCTACGACAATCGTGCAGGCTTGATTCCTGAATTGAACCGCATGGGCTACGCAATGCGTAACGCAATGACACCAAACTACACTGCCCGCCGTGAATTTGTTCCGAATGTTGTTGCTCAGCAGGTGCCAGTGACACGAACAGTTCACATTCCAACGACACGACAGGTCACTTACAACGTCGCAAAAGTTGTCCCCGTGACAACGACTCAGCAGGTCCCAGTTCAGCGCACTGTATGGGAAGATCAGACTGTCACCGTGCAAGTTCCTTTCACAACAACTCAACGAGTTGCTGTCGGGACTGTCACAAAGATGGTTTACGCTGGTGACTACACTCCACCATCTGTTTCCGCAGGTCTGGAACCACAGCCAACCGCTGCAAACCCAGCAACTCCAAGCACGACAGCAGGTGGTGAAAAAGGAACCACTCGTCTGAACTCAACCACAAAAGACGAGATGCCAATCCGCTACCCAACGCACCAGAAGAACCAGAGCGAAGAAAAGGCTCAGCCATCGACCAACGGCGGACCAATCGCAACCAGCGATTCTGCTCCAACGATTAAACTCGCTGGCTGGCGTGCAACTCGCGGAACAGACACCAACCTTCAGAACAACGCTCCTGTGCTGTCTGTCGTCAAGAAGTAGTTCCTGACAACAATAAGTCCAGTTGATTTTCAAGCGGCGTCGATTGAGTTCGATGCCGCTTTAATCATTTCTAGAGCCAGCCGAGTCGCCACACGCCCCCTGTGCGACTTAATCGTTCAGGACTTCACGAGGACGTTTCACTGCCCTCGGCAAATTGCCGAGACGTCACAGAGGGCGAGGCAACCTAGATGGTCACTGAAGTTGGTATCCTGAATCTTGTCGCGGTTGGCACCCGCTGCCGCGACAAGATTCCTGACGCTTCAAAATGAAAGTGCTTCGCAGAGTTCGCTTCACGCATCATTCACGGAGCGAATAAATCTCACCGCTAACTTTACGACAAGACCAGCAAAACCCATATTATCGCCACGACAGCTACGATCGTCAGCTAAACGCCTCACCCAGGCATCCGTTGATCTAAATTTGCATCAATCGCCACCGGAGCGGATGGATCGCACTCTTCATGACCCCCAAGCATGATCAAGAATGTGATCATTCGAACGGCCATCTTGATAAGAGGCGCTAGCGCAGAACACCATTCAAGATGCTGGCGAGGGAATTAGTTCACTCGACGACGGGATAATTTTAGGAGTCCAGGCGACGATTTCCCGGAAATCCCTCAAGCAATTCCCCAACAGATGCCGAGTCGCATCACTTCCCGCCGCGCCGTCGCTTTTTCGGCACGCCCCATGCTTTCCTCTTACATCATGACCGCTCTGAACAAGACGAGCAGTCTGACGCTAACTCGAGTGTCGCTCCTCAGGGAGACGGACTGAGTTGGTGTCAGTGAGGTCCATCTTCTGTCCCTGAAGTAAGCAGCTGATGGTCTATTCACTCGAGACGCTGCAGGCTGACCCCTACAGAGTTTCGGCGCATTCACGGGTCGGCGTGATGTCGTTTGCTTTTTCTTCGGAGGATCAGCCCGAAGTGAAGGTCATTACTTCGAAAATACCATCACATAAATTGCAAACAGGAATTCACACAATGTTGCGCCAACTCCTCAATGATGAAGCAGGTTTCATCGTTTCTGCAGAACTCGTTCTGATCGCTACAATTCTCGTCCTCGGCCTGATCGTTGGTCTGAGCCAGGTTCAGCACGCTGTTGTTGAAGAACTGAACGACGTTGCTCACGCTATCGGTTCACTCAACCAGAGCTACGTTTTCACAGGCTTCCGTGCTACCAAGGGTAACAACGCTACCAAATCCGCTACACAGGGATCTGGCTTCCACGACGGCGTTGACACATGCGACGTTGCTTGCAACGCAATCGCTTGCCACGCTCCAGTTGCTGAGTGCCAAGGCAACCCATAATCCCCACGGATTCATGAGTTAAAAAAATGAAGTCCCGCAGGGTCAGTCCTGCGGGACTTTTTCGTTTTCATCGAACACTGCGAGTCGAAGAATCAGATTTACAAGTAGAAACCGCTTTCCGAATACAACTGATCGCTGCGCCATGAAGACCGTGGCAATCCACATCCCCCAACGTCACGCTGATGACGGTGCCGGTTTCAGCAAAAATCAGAACACACTGCGATTGTCTTTGCTAGCTCACCGCGACAGTCCGGTGACACCAGACGCTAGTTCGCCTTCAACTCCGCTTCGATCACCTGGATCTGATCGCGAACTTTTGCAGCTTGTTCGTAGAGTTCTTCATCGACTGCCGATTTGAGTTCGTTTCTCAAACGAATCAATTCATGCTGCCGACGACTGTTCTCGGAAACCTCGGGAGGGAACTTCCCGACGTGCTGCGTCTCACCATGGATACTTTCCAGCAGCGGAACAATTTCGCTGTGAAATACTTCGTAATCACGTGGGCAACCGAGTCGCCCCTGGCTACGAAACTGCTTGAAAGTAATCCCACAAGAGGGGCAAGTCTTGGCTCCAACCTCGGGCTGATCATCTTCGAGCACTGGATCTTTCGATGGAGCTGGAGAATACGTGGCTGAATATTCTTCAGGAATCCCGCCAACTTCAACAGTACTCAAGTATTCCTGAGCGCAAGTCTCGCACAGATGCAACGAAATCGACTTCCCCGACTTGATCTCGGTGATGTGAAGTGTGGCCTGTTTAGTACAACGCAAACATTTTTTCACAGCAGACCACCTCAAACGCACATCAAATCATGTCTTGAATTGAATTCAACTGACTCAAGTGCTCCAGACTTCGACAAGTAAACCCTACATCCATTTTAAGATGGGCGCATTATGTGTCAATTGCGGGCATCTTCCGCCAAGAAGAGAAGATAAAGCGATTTGACAAACCGGACCGTGCTGACGACAAAGTAGAAGATGTTGTTACGCTGGCAGTTCCGGCGAAATTCCTTCTTTTTCGTACTCAGAGATCCAATCGGCTCGTGGCTCAACAAACATCTTTCGACGAAAGTTCTCGAGTTGTTGTCGTGGGAGGCGGACTCGCAGGAATTGCTGCTGCTGTCCGACTCGCCCAGAACCATCTCCCAGTGACGCTTCTGGAATCGCGACAGTTTCTCGGCGGGAGAGCCACTTCCTACACCGACGTAGAATCTGGGACAACCATCGACAATTGCCAACATGTCAGCATGGGCTGTTGTACGAATTTGCGTCATCTCTGCAAAACGCTCGGTTTGGCAGATATTCTGCAGACCGAGCAGACCCTGTATTTCATTTGCCCTCACGGGAACTGCACCCCGTTTTCAGCAGATCCGCTCCCTGCCCCGCTGCACTTAACCCGGGGTTTCTGGAACCTTCCCTACCTGTCATTTCGCGACAAACTTTCGTTTGCCACATGTGTTCGTAAGCTGGCAACGAGTCGAAGGGACGATCTACGTGGACAGAATTTTGAGCAATGGCTGCGAGATCAACGCCAAAGCGATCACCTGATCCGAAACGTGTGGGAAGTGGTTCTCGTCAGTGCACTCAGTGAATCGCTGGACCGCATCGACGCAGCCTACGCTCATAAAGTTTTTGTTGATGGGTTTCTTCTCAATACAGAAGGATGGAAGGTTGAAGTTCCTCAAATCAAACTGGATGAATTGTACTCCGATCGAACTGCCAACTGGCTTCAACAGGCAGGCGTAACGATTCACAGGCAGGCAAGAGTTACTTCAATCGACATTCGGAATGACTTCGTTCATTCAGTTCAATTGCCATCCGGGGAGCAGTTCGGCGGCAGCGACTTCATTATCGCAGTCCCCCATCACCAGTTAACGGGCATTCTACCGGAGATCCCAGCCCTCACACCGCTGATTGATCAGGCATCGCGGATTGAAACTGCACCGATTACGAGTGTTCACCTTTGGTTTGACCGCGCGATCACATCCTTACCACATGCTGTTCTTCTCGAACGCATGGGACAATGGATGTTCAATCGCGGACCTGCCACGACCCCCGCTGGTCCGGGATTCCTATATCAGGTCGTCATCAGCGCGAGCCGAAACCTCGCAACCCTTCGTCAAACTGATGTGACAGACGCTGTCACGCAGGAATTGAAAGCAATCTGGCCAGAGTCTCGCGAAGCTCGGCTGATTCACAGTCGCATGATCACAGAACGCAGAGCCGTTTTCTCTGCTGTTCCGGGAATTGATCAATTCCGCCCTGCACAGCAATCAGCAATCTCGAATCTGCAGGTCGCTGGAGACTGGACGCAGACGGGATGGCCTTCGACCATGGAAGGTGCTGTTCGAAGTGGTTATCTGGCTGCTGCGAACGTGCTGGAGAAACGGGGAATTCAGGTGAATCGAGTCGAACCCGACCTACCTAATGATTGGCTCGCAAGACTTCTGTGGAGAATTCGGTAACCTCTTACAATCCGAATTCCTCCGGTCCAATTTCGCTGCTCATTGACAGCGTCCATTTCGAACGCATTGAACACGACTCAGGATTGCGGTCGTTTCCAGCTGAAAGCCTCAAATGTCACATCAGGATGCAAATCGTCAGGCGTGGGACGACCTTGCCAAAGCCAACAGCAACTTCGCTAATGTGGCAACCGACGCTGAATGTGCCCAACCATTGTTGACGCTCGACCGTCGTGGCTGGCTTCCAGGATCTGTCGAAGGTCTCGACGTTTTGTGCTTGGCATCTGGCGGTGGATGGCAATCGATTTTGTACGCTTCCGCAGGAGCACGGGTCACTGTTCTCGATATCAGCCCGGAAATGCTTAAACGGGATGAAGTGGAAGCCAAACGTCGGAACCTGAAGGTCAACGTCGTCCGTGGTGTCATGGAAGACCTCTCACAATTCGGGGAGGCCTCCTTCGATATCGTCCATCACCCGGTCAGCACCTGTTACATCCCACGTATTCGGGATGTCTACCAGCAAATTGGCTACGTGCTACGCGACAACGGACTCTATATCAGCCAACATAAACAGCCCGGAAGCTTGCAGGTTGTCGAACGAGATTCACAAAATCGCTACATCATTGGCATCCCCTATTACCACACAGACCCACTTCCGCTTGTCCCCGACAGGGCCTACCGTGAGCCCGGGGCGGAGGAGTATCTCCATCGATGGGAGCAGCTGATTGGGGACCTGTGCCGATCCGGATTTGTGATTGAAGATGTCGTCGAGCCGAAGCGCGGCGATCCGGCAGCCCGTCCCGGTCACTTTCGCCATCGCGGTATGTTTGTCGCCCCCTACGTACGCATCAAGGCACGTCGAATTCGCACAAAGCCCCCCGAACCACGCTCTGCGATCTGGGTTCCTGAAAACGCAGAATAGAGAAGATAGAGCATTTTCCCACAGCGAAGATCAGGGAAGAAAAAGCAAAATCGGCCTATTCCGAATTGTTCCCCTCCCCTCGCTGAATGCCCATCCCAGCAATACCGAAATTGCGGTAGTTTGAATCCGGTCTTCAGCAAAAACGGCTCGCGGATGCCACAACATTCGGTTTCATCAGCAGTTAAGAAATCAAAAGGGGGATCACCCTCGCCAAACACTGACTATTTCGAGCGATTTGTGACTGGAGATGCGGGAGACTCTCCTCGTATACTTCCAGCACAGCTTGTGTGACGGTGTCCAATCACTGCCGCGCAAGCCGAAACTGTCTACCGGGACCTCAATGGAATTGAGTGCCGTCCCGGTGACTGGACCTGAAAGCCAACGGCTTTCAAACAAAATCGACGCTGCCTGATTCTTTTGTCGTCCTCACGGAACTGATGAAAGGAAATGGCAATCGAGAAGGGAAGCTCAGATGAGTCGAACGATTGCGCCCGAAGTCCCCGCGTCTGCACCTGACTTGTGCCCGCTGGATTTCACTCAATCAATGGCTAGGCTCTGCCACGATATCACCGAACGCCATGAAGCGTTTGCGCACATCGATATCTCACGCGTCGCGATCTGCTTTACGCAAACCCGATCCCGCACGCTCCACGGGCTACAGGCGAAGCTCACTCCAATGCGTTTTGAAGATGGTTCACTCACCACTACGCGCCGTGGAAAACAATACACCATTCAGCGACTGATGCTCGGCAAGCGTGAGATGTCCTACATTCTGACATTCTATCTGCCACGATTTTTCGATCAGTCGTTCTCGGAAAAGTTCATCACCATTCTCCACGAGCTGTATCACATCAGTCCGCTGTTCAATGGTGACATCCGACGATTCAGTGGTCGTTGCCACGTCCACACCGAAAGCCAGCACGAATACGATGAGAAGATGGCAGAGTTTGCTCGCGAATACCTCAAGATGAATCCGCCAGCACATCTCTACGATTTCCTGAA
Organism: Planctomicrobium mucosum; assembly: GCF_051466335.1. Taxonomy (NCBI): domain Bacteria; kingdom Pseudomonadati; phylum Planctomycetota; class Planctomycetia; order Planctomycetales; family Planctomycetaceae; genus Planctomicrobium; species Planctomicrobium mucosum. Next base: position 3,910,801 of record NZ_CP195793.1, read on the forward strand.
AATGGACTACGACGAAATCGTCGAGCAATATGGCGGGGTGATGGGGCTTCAGGTTCCAATTCCCAAGCTGATCCCGCTCGAAGTCCGCCCAGCGATGCCAGCCAAAGTTGCGTAGATCCTGGCCAGACGCTTTCATCCGCAGCGACAAAGGCGGACTGAGTCGTTGACCAGTCCACGCTGCGGAACTGGTCGTACGGATGACCCCGAAGTGACGCAGGCTACTCCTGCTTCTCGTCGACGTTGTTCAATTGATTGAGCATGCGTGTGAATTCGGGCAGCAGGGATTGCAGCCCGATCCAGGCATCTTTGTGAAGACGCACGAAATCTCCGTGCGTTGTGTGGATGTCGTCTGTGGGGAGCGTGAGCAGGTTCAGAAGATTCGTCCGATAGTACTCAAGCAGATCGACTAGTTCGGCTGTCTGTAACGGGGTGAGTTGTTCAGGAACTGGTGGAGTCCCTGTCGGAAATGCGACGTTCAAATCGCTCGCTTCCAGAAGAGCTGCGGAGTCTTCACCACTTTCATTTCTGGCGGCCTCATTCACCTGATTGAGGCGTTTACGCAGATTCTGGTACTCCTCGGGCCCGCCCATGAGAAGTACACACCGACCGATCATGATCAAATCGCCGTTTCGCAACACTCTCAAGCGAATGGGATGCCCGTTGACTCGTGTGCCGTTCGTACTATCGAGGTCGGTCAGAATGACGCGGCCAGCTTCTTCCTGAATTTTCGCATGAAATCGACTGATGCGCTCATCGTTGAGCTGAATGTCGTTGTCGTCTTCCCGGCCTATCGTCACTGGCGGTGTGAGATCACGGAAGATACGTCCGGCTTCAATACCTTCAACAACCTGAAAGGAAACTTGAGTCATGGAAGAATCTTGACGTTGTGGACAGGCTGGGCCTGTCCATGTGAAGCGAGAAAAAGACGATCGTGAACCCGTTTCGTACGACGTGAATGTATTTAAAACGGTCAGATCTCTAAAGCGCAATGGATCGTGTCGAGCAGATGAGCACGGCGCGGCGGTTTACGGATCACGCTGAAGGTCTCCAGTTCGCGGGCCTGAATCTCGATTTCTGCAGTAACGTCGGAACTCATTAAGATGCAAGGAAGTTCCAAATGATGTTCGCGGAACCAGCGGATGGCATCCAGACCAGTGAGGATTTCCATATTCATGTCGAACAGCGCGAGGTCGACCGGGGTCGTCCTCACAACATCAATCGCTTGTTCCCCCGATGGAACCTGAATCACTTCGAAATACGGACTGAGAATCGCAGCAACGGTCTGACGAAATGCAACGTCGTCGTCTGCAAGAAGCAATCTCGCACTTTCGCGTCGTCCAGCTACCACCGTCTCACTCCTGTCGTTCCAAAATCGAAATCATCCTCTGATTCGAAATAAGCTCCTGAGAAAAGTCCGCCGTAAAAATCTCGATAAATTCTAGCGTGAACTTCTCGTAAGTCGCCATGTCAATTTGACAAACCTTTTAAAATCAGGAACGGAGGCCCGGTTGAAAAGGTGAGTCTTCTAAAATTTCGCGGTTTTCGCGGCAATCAATCGGTGACGAGGTCACCAAGTATCAAGACCTGACCAACTCGCACTGAAGTTCCTTGATACTTTGGCTGTTTCAACTCGTTTTCCGGGTCTTTCAAGCGGAAGGCGACGGGAGAGCGATCTGGTTGTTCAGGGTGAATCTCGACCGTCACCGTATGAACAGCGTCCTGTTGAAGGCCATGAGCAATCGGGAGAGTGGCAATTCGAGAGTAGGTGCAAAAACTATCGAATCGCGGAACGGGGGTCGGTTGTGTGATACCGTCGACCGTGATGATCAATTGTCCTCCATCTGGCGCCAGGATGTCATAGAGCATGCAGGTCGAGCCTCGAAACTGAAACTCCAATCGACTTCCGGGTTCAGATGCTTCCCAGAGCGGGCCTGTCCGATTTGCGAAATATCGAGTGAGTTCTGCGTCCACTGGAAGCTCGACCCAGTCACCCGTCATCATTTCTGTGGTCACCGGAACCATCTTCGCTTGTTCCCAATTGTCTTGAATGAAAGGGAGTTGCAAGGACGATTCGTGACTGAAAGGCTCGTGCTTCGGTTCCCAGAGCTCGAACGCTTCGCGAACGAGATCCGCATAAATCTGATGGCCGGCGTCAAGAGGATGGACACCATCTGTTGAGAAATGGATCTTTCCATCAGTCGGTGCTTCGGGAGCAGCGAACACGAGTTTTTGATCACTTTGCAACGCGACGATCCGTTTGGCAAAGTCGATCGATGGAATGCCGTAGTGCTCTGCGAGCTGCTCCATTGCGGAGGTGGAACGGGGAGCCCCCCCCTCTCGATAAGCGTCTTCATAACCTGTTCGAAACGTGTAGACAAAACAGAGGTCAGTTTCGGGAGACTTCTTCCAGGTCTGTCGCACAATTCCTTCCATCGCCCGCCAGATTTGCTCGGGAGAGGCCCCTCCATCGTTCACAGCAAACTCTACGAATAGCAAGTCTGGTTCATAGCGGAGAATGTCGTGTTGAAGGCGAAACACGCCGAGATCACTTCCGGTCCCGCCAATCGCTCCGTTGATCTCAACGATCTGAGCATTCGGCCATTCCGTGTTGAGCCAGCTTTGTAGCTGCACTCGCCACCCTTCTGCCGCAGTGATTGATCCTCCGAGGAAGCCCACTTTGACCGGTCCACCGGCACGCAATTTCGCAAAGAAGTTTCCAAGACCTTTGCGGGGGGTATAGAGTTCCGTTTTAATCGGCTGAAACACTGGAGCGGCTTGTGGAGCGGAAGCATGCTTCTCAATGAACTCCACAATCGGCGTCGAATCTTCGAGTCCGTGCGGGTGATGTTTGACGCCCGGCTTGACGATTAACTGAATCTCGCCTCCCAACTCCTTGTATCTGTCGGCGAGGAGCCCCGTGTTTTCCTCCCACGGAACAACTTCGTCAGCGTCCCCGTAGACATGCAACAACGGAACTTTCGCCTGAGCCAGTGGAGTCAGGTTGTCCACGGGATTTTTGTCGTACGCCAAGGCCTGATCCTCCATCTTGAAGCCATACTCTTCAAAGACGAGCTTCCAATCCTGAGGACTTCCTGGGCCGACTCCCAATCCTCCGGGCCAGCTTTTAAAGTCGCAAACCGGTGCATCACCATAGATGCAGGCGACTTTCTCTGGATTCGCTGCAGCCCAGTTGTAGCAATAGAGTCCACCACGACTCAGCCCCACCAAAGCAACCTTCGGCGCGAGGCGATAGGTACTTGTCAGTTCCGCGTAACACTGGTTCCAAAACCCAACCGCTCGTGGAGAGCCGAGCATGTTGGGGACTGACATGTAAACGATATGAAACCCCTTGCCGAGCAGGGCGATATCCGGGGCTGGCTTATGACCAAAAAACTCGCCGTGCCAGACCCAGGGTCGACCCGGAGCACATTCTTTCGGGGCGACGACAAGTACCGGTTTCCCAGCGATCTCAAAGTCGAATCGGTCATACCCATTCCAGTCTGACTTCTCACCCGGAAACGGAGGCACATCATTGGCTTCGATCGATGTGACGATGAAAAGTGCGCAGAAGATCGAGAGAAGGGCCGGAAAACGCATGCGGATGCCTCTGGGTGCAACATGGATGTTGTGACCTCTGACCAAGTCAGCCAGATCATGAGAAGCATAACCAACAGCAAATGCGTTTCAAACAGACGTCGAGGATGTCGCTGACTGCTCAGTTCTCGACGCGAACCGGATTCACTTTCCGCATGTCCACCACGCGAATGAGAATCAACCGTTCGAGTCCCGAAGATATGTCACTGCGAAAAAAGCATGACGCGAGGCCATCTGGAGTCGCGGGGTCGAGGCCAATTGCAACAACTTCACCAGTGTTCAATTCAGCCGAGATGCGGTGCTGATAGAACGGGAGGTGGCTCTGGGTCTCGTTCAACTGCCACGATTGATCTGTTGCAATTGGTCGAAGCAACTTCGAACCGTGTCGCACCTCAGGAAGAATCGTGAGTTTCGCCCAGTTGTCATCCACTCGTTTTGCAGTAACTCGCAACAGACACTGCGCGTTATTGAGCTCATTGATCCGCGCTTCTGCGTCTCCCTTGAGGACCAGCGGAGTTCCATCGGGAACCGAAGAAACCATTACGACTGCTTCCTGCCCAGAAGGAACAGTATACCGCTGCGGGGCGATGCGCCGGTTGGGGTCTTCTTCATCAGACATCTTCAGGAGAGATTGCAGCTGTCTCGGAAGACGGGAAGAGGCCATTCCGAACCTGAACCCTTCTGCTTTCAGGTTAGCCCGATTTTCCGAGTTCACTGCGGAAACTCCCGAGAGTGAACTCCACAATCCATCTCCAATGAGCGGGTCTCCAATACGTCGGTCGATGAAGATCACTTCAAGATCGATCGTGTCCCGGGAATCGACGATCGGAGGAAGAATGGGCTTACTCGTCGACAGAATGGACGGGTCCGGCTGAATCAACGTGCATCCGTCCTGCCCAATCATCATGATCAGCAGCACGAGAGTCGTGAATCTTTTGGACAAGATGGACATTTGGAATCGATACGGAATCGATGACTGAACTTGAAGTTTCGTGATCTGGATGAAGTCTAGCGCAGCATTGATCACAGGATTTGGCCACAATTCCGGCGAAACTAAGACGATGCCGATTGCAGGTCAATCGGGGTGGTTCCCCAAGAGCCTCTTTTTCATCGTGACCGGCAGCTGATGCCGGATTTCAGCTGTCATTTCTGCAGCACTCCTAAGCTGAATCGCAATCAGCAACTCCAACATGTCCTTTTGTTCAGGGCGAGTTCAACGCACTCCGAGGAGGGATATCAGAGAAAATTTTGTCGAAAAAACCTGAACAGAAAATATGAAAAATCTGCGTCTACGTTCGGACTCCACCCCGGCGTATACTTTCAATGACATTTGAACCGGATGGTTGGAAGTCGCTTGGTCAACGTGAAACAGAAAGGCCGGGATCGTGAACATCGACAGCACCAGGCCAAAAATCTCTGAGACCTCCTATCGGTTCTTCAATCGACAGCTGCATCCAGAGTTGTTCAACCCCGCAGTGACGGGTCGGATTCGGACATCCCGCTTCTCAGCGTTGATCGGAATCTGTGAAGGGGGACATTTCCTGCAGGTTTCGTCTGACGGGAAGTCGATCACGGAAATCACTTCAGCGGGTGATCAAGTTTTCTCCGCAAACTCGCTCCAACAGACCTTCTTCTTCAACAACGAAGAGGAAATCCTTTTCGAAACCAAAACACCGCTCGACTATCATTTCGCAGGTCAAGTGGATGCTGTCGATCCGACGGTCTTTACCCGAGTGCAATTAGAACTTGAGATGGCTGCTTCAAAAGCATTCATCTCCCAGCAATTCCCTGCGAAGAATCGAATTCTCCCTGGCCCATTGAGCCTGATTCAGGTGTCGGGGAGCGAGCGAATGCTGATCGTCCACTCATTCCACACTTATCCTGAAGAGCTTGTAGTCTTGCGGACCCAGACGCTCGTTGAATTCCCCTAATTACTTCAGTTGAATCGACTTTGCCAACGCATTGCGTTCAAGGACTTTGCAGTAGCTCTAGGAGTCGGTCTATTTGACGCTGAGTGATTGGGACAGGCGTCCCTTGAGTAGGCACGCGGGGCACCAATCGGGAGACAATTTCAGCGATCAACCCCGGGATCCCAGTGCCGTTCTGAGCAGAGACGGCATGGCTTCCCGGGACAGAGCCAACATGGTCGACGTCTGGGACTAGGTCGCACTTGTTCCAGACCACGATCGGAGACGAGAGAGTTTCAATCAACGCTTGATCGTCGTCGAGTTTTCCGGTGGTTGCATCGAGGACGACGACGACGAGATCTGCTTCAGAGATCCGTAGCTGTGCTTTTGCGATTCCCGCTGCTTCCAAATTCCCTTCGATCTGACGTAACCCTGCCGTGTCACTGAGCTCCACGGGCCAGCCATCGAAGGCGGATTCGACTGCAACAACATCGCGGGTAGTGCCCGGCATGTCATAAACGACAGATCTCGTGTACCCGACGAGTGCATTGATCAGACTCGATTTGCCGACATTCGGGCGTCCACAGAGAACCACTTTCCACGGGGTGGTGAAATGTCGTCCAAAGGAACTCCAGCTCAACATGGTTTCAATGAGCGGAGTTCGTTCCGGAATCGACTGTGATTCCAGTTGATTGAAGAGTTCTGGCAGGAGAGACGCCTGTTCAAGAAGATGATGAGCCGTGCGTTCTGTGGTCGCCCGCGTGAGAGCCTCTAGACATTCCACATCAATAGCAGAGCCCGGCATCCATTCCTGCGGTTCAACAATCTTTCCACCGAGTCGCTGAACGTCTCCCAGAATTCGATCGACAGCAGCCATTCCGCCGTGGCAATGGATCTCCACGACCGAGTCTGATTTACGGACAGCCACGACATCTTCTTGAGGATCACTCCCCCAATACCCGTAGCAGATCCGATCGAGCTTCTGGAACTCTAACCCGATGCCGTTGACGGGGCGAAACTCTGAATTGACCCGTTGAAGGTCTCCTCGCAGCCCTATTACAGCGACAGCCCCACGCCCAATGGGAGTCAATTGACAGGCGACCAGCTCAGAGGCGGTTGCAGTCTCAGCTTGAGAAGACGCCTGCGGTTCGAGGGTGAATGAATTCGAATCGCACACAGATCACTCACTCCTTTGCGATTGCAACAGACGGGCGACGATCGCCAATCCCTGCAGTGCCAGATCCCATTCCACTCGCGTGTAATCCAGATACGGAGCGAGGATCCCGGAGGCTCCCCCTGTTAGTAGAATCATCGGTTTTTCATCGACTGATTCAAGCCATTCCGCAGAACGGGCCAGCATCTCCTTCACAGCGCCGAGGTGGCCCCAATAGAGTCCACTTGCGATGGCAGCCTCAGTATTTCGGCCAACAACAGCAGGCTCATTCTTGAGCAGTTCCCAGACATCGACATGCGGGAGTGTCGTCGTCTCTTCATGCAATGATTTCGCCCCGAGCAAAATTCCCGGAAGAATCGCCCCTCCCCTGAAGATTCCGCCGGCATCGACAACGTCAACGGTAATCGCGGTTCCGGAATCGACGATGAGTGCCGGTTGATTCTTGTTTCTCAGTAAATTGGCAGCGACACAATTGAGCAAGCGGTCGATTCCAACTTTCTGTGGAAAGTCGACGTCCACCTTCAGAGGAATGCAACTTTTGTCGCTCAGCAGGTACGGGGCAGGAAGGTCAGCGGGCCAGTTCTCAAATGCTTCGGCAGCGCGCACAGCGTTCGTACCTGTGATGATCACAGCGGCGGGGGGATTTTCATCGCACCAGCGACGAACGGATGCCCAGTCAATCGGCTTCCCGTAGATGGCGGCAGTGGATTGAACAGTCACCGGGAGGTTTATTTCCGAGTCCTGGCGACAGAGTGCCACTTTGATGCGCGTATGTCCCGCATCGGCCAGAAGACTGTAGTAACTCAACTGAAAACTCCGCTTGGTTCAATCGCGAGCGCATTGCAAACCGCGTCACGCCTGTTGTCAATCCGCTCTGACACTCCTTCTCTTCAGGAGCCGCTTCACAGCCGTGGCTCCCATCCTGGAGAAGAGGTCGTTTGATCACGGAACCGATCCCGTCAATCCCGCATCAGGATACTCATCTGATCGCAACACAACCAGATTGGCGGTCGAGCTTCTGGCTGATCGACGCCCAGTGGCCTGATCTCGCCCGATCGACGATTCTTTCTGCGAGAACAGTGTTGGATCTCCTCAGAATCAGTGAATTCGAGTGGGAATTGTTGCATCTGACTGGGGGAGTTGTATTCAAATGGCTACAATTTTCGATCAGCGAAGACTTTTTTACTTGAATGGAGAATGTTCACGGATGGCTCCACTTCCCGAAGCATACCAGTCCTTAGTGGGTCGACTGCGCGAATTGGCAATCCTGCGTTCCTGCGGAGCAGTGTTGGGTTGGGATGAACAGACAAATCTTCCCCCAAACGGAGCGGAGCTGCGTGCGAATCAGCTCGCCCTGCTGGCTGGTCTCACCCATGACCGCGCGACCAATCCACAATTGGGTGAATTGCTGGCTCAACTGACGGATGAACAGCAGCTAGGCGGCCACGATTCACTGGCTGCCTCCAACGTGCGTGATGCGCGCCGCAACTTCACTCGAGCGACCCGCCTGCCGAAGAAACTCGTTGAAGAACTCTCTCGAGTCTCGACACTGTCGCAACAGGCGTGGGTGCAAGCCCGCAAAAAATCCGACTTTAAAATGTTTCAGCCTTGGCTTGAACAGATGGTCGTTCTCAAGCGGGAGGAAGCCGATGCTCAGGGAAGCTCCACTGGGCTGCGTTACGACGCACTGCTCGACGATTATGAGCCGGGAGTGACTGCTGCCCAGCTACAGGAAGTGTTCACGCCTCTACGGGATGAACTGGTGAAATTAGTCACAGCGATTCGGGAATCCGGAAAGCTGTTCGACATCTCGATCGTAGAGCGAAAATTCTGTGTCGACGCTCAAAAAGAGCTGAGCCTGAAAGTCGGAAAAGCAATTGGCTTTGACTTCGATTCCGGTCGTCTGGACATCGCAGCCCATCCGTTCTGCTCGGGTTTTGGTCCCGGCGATTGCCGCTTGACCACTCGTTACGATGAGAACCATTTCAACGGCGCATTCTTCGGAACGCTGCACGAAGCAGGGCATGGAATTTACGAGCAAGGTCTCAATCCGAATGAATTCGGACTGGGAAGCGGCGAGGCCTGCTCTCTCGGAATTCACGAATCTCAGTCGCGGATGTGGGAAAATCTTGTCGGAAGGAGTCTGTCGTTCTGGCAACACTTCTATCCAACAGTCCAATCGAAGTTCCCCAACTCGCTGGGAGATGTCTCACTGAATCAGTTCTATCAGGCAATCAACGACGTTCGTCCAAGCTGGATTCGCGTTGAAGCTGACGAAGTGACCTATAACCTGCACATCATGCTGCGATTCGAGATCGAACAGGCGTTGATCAGTGGAGATCTGAACGTCGCTGATCTTCCGGGCGTTTGGAACGAAACGTTCACTCGCTACTTCGGCATGACTCCTCCAAGTGACGCGCTGGGGTGCATGCAGGATGTTCACTGGAGTGCGGGACTCATGGGATATTTCCCGACGTACTCACTCGGGAATATGTACGCAAGCCAGTTCTACGAGCAGGCGACTGTCGATCTGGGAGACTTGAACGCGCAATTCGCAAATGGAGAGTTTCAAGCTCTTCGCGAATGGCTGCGAACAAACATTCATCAGCATGGACGCCGTTATTCAGCTGGAGAACTCGTCCAGAGAGTGACTGGGAAGCCACTTTCCTCCGCACCGCTTCTGCGACATCTGCAAACGAAGTTCGGTGGGCTGTATCAGGTCTGATCGACTCCGATTCCGCAGACGAGATCAAAATGAACGAGGGGAGCCGTGATGATCACCGCTCCCCTGCTTTTTTGTTCTGTGTTGAGAAACAAAGCACGTCGCTGAATCAGGCGTGTTCCTCTTCCGGTGAGAAATTGGCCTCGACCTGAGAGATCGGATGGCGTCCCGAAAGCTGCACGGACCCACACAGAGCAGCGATGATGAACAAGGCTGTCACGTAGACAAACTTCCCGATAAAATTATGGACCTTCAAGCCGAACAGGTGATGAAGATTCCCTTCTGGGAAGGCGATCGACGCCCAGATCAGCACCGCTAACATCCCCAAAAGCACAGCACTTGTCAGGGCTCCATTCATGATCACCGGATACAGCTTGCGCCAATCGACGATCACCAGCCAAAATACGATCCATGCAAACAGCGGAGTCCAAGGAAGAAGCAAGGACGTCAAAGCATTTCCAAGACCGATCAGCGCCCAAACAACTGAGGAGAGTTGTTCCAGAACTGCAGGTTCTTGAATGGTTTCTGCGATGACTGGCATAATCACTTTCCTGAGAAGACTTCAACTTGCAAGCTCCATTCCTTCCAACCGTTCCGGATGATCACTGGCAATTCGGAACGATCTGTGAGCATAGCGCATGCCCAATTCGCTTCAACAATTGGAGCAGGTTTGGTTCAGCGTGACTCATTTTCATTCGTGTTGCAACATGAGTCCATCGCAACACCTTGCATTTCTACAAAAGTGCCCGAGACCAACAAAAAGAAGCCGCAGATCCCCGAGGAAAACTGCGGCTTCTTGAAATTCACTGAGTCGCTCAAATTAGAGAGTTCCGTTCCAGTGCTGGAATCGTTTGATCAATTCCTCTTTAGTGTCCTTCAGGCTTGGATCATCCCAAAGCGGCTTTAGAGTGTACTGTTTTGGAACCTCATGTCCGAGAAGAGTGAGTACCTGTTCCCAGATGATCAATGCCTTCAATGTTTCCTCGATAATCTCTTCTTCATCGGTGACAACAACGTTGTAATCAGGGCTGACCTGATACTGCTGAATCACTTCAGCCATTGCGGCCAGACCGACCTCGAGATTGGTGAGTGACCCTTCGAAGTCTTGAACGTCACGGTAAAGGCGGCGACCTTCGGCCAGATGGAATCGGGCCAGAGTCATACTTTCTCGACCTTCGATATTGCAGTGCGTCTTCCAGTAAGGGTAGGAGGTCATCTTGCGATATCGGTCTTGCCAGTCTTTCTTCTGTTCGAAGGTGACATTCTCTGCCTTCCCGAGTTCTTCCAGTTCTTTCAGACCAGCTTCATCGTTCTCCAGAACGAGCATTCCGAATCCGGCTGACATGAACTTCTGCCGACCATAGGTATTCACCCATTCATCGTATGCCTGATCCCACGACCTGCGAACAGCTTTGGACCATTCCTGATAGGCTGTTTTCAGTTGGGCTGGAGTCATGCTATCCAGATTCCCCGCCACACCTGCTTTTTGAACTTTCTGTGCGTAGCTCATCAGCGACCGGTATGGGTAGGCAATGAACAGAGCCAAATCCATTGTGTTTTGCTGAACACCTTTGTTTTCCAGAACCTTGTTCGCAGTGAAATACCAATCACGTGCTACGAGGTAATGGTCGATCCCTTGCGGATTGATCTCTTCATCCGGCCCACCATTCCACAACTCGGTGTCGGGATCGTGCAGGAAGAACTCTGAGTAGGCCTCTTTTTCATCGGCAACACCGAGTTTCGTTCCAAGGAATGTTCCCATGTCGAAAGGGAGTTCCGGAATCAGCCGATTTCGGGCGACACCACGCTGGAGAAACTTAGCTCCGCGTTTAACCCAGAAATACCGGTCCGAAACCGCATCGCATTCCGCTGAAACGTTGTAAGCGAGTGTCCACGCCTGAAACCGCCAGACAGTCTTGAAGTGAGGCTGAAGTAGAATGATGGATTCCACAGTTTCAGCCAGTTCTGAGAACTTCTTTCGGTCTTTGAGATAGTCCGCCTGATTCCACAGTACGCTGGCTGCTACCCCACGCATCCCGAGCAGCACGAGATTCATTGTCGCGCTGGTTGGATCAACGTCACCCAGGCTTGATTCACCCAGATCGTTAGCAGTTCGCAAGCCGGCAAGCGTGTAGGAATTGGTGGCAGTAGCTGCCCCGGCCGATTTTCCACCGGGAGCCCCGAGATAGATAATCGGGATCAATAGTATCAACGCAATTCCGGCGTAAACCGCTTTGCGCTGTTGAACAGTAAGTGCGTTCATTTGTGCTCCAGTTCTCGAAGTTGCAGACTGAAGTATCCGAGAATCGTCATCGGAATTAAAAATGCCAGCGTAATCAACAAGCTGGGAAGTAGCATTGCATTCCAGGGAACATCAAACCCGTTGGCCGGAAATTCGCTGGTACTAAAATATCGTAGGTCTGGAATCACAGCGCTGACAAGTCGCATCATCCCGAAGACCCCTTGATCGATGAATTTGATCGCGTCCGTTCCGATGTTGTCCGGCAATGGACTCTGCTGGTTCATCTGAGTCACGATTCGGTAGATCGATTCAAACATTCCCCCGCCGAGAACTTCCTGATTCTTCGCCAGCGCATCGAATGTCTTGTCGATCTGGTCTCGGAAGACGAAGCCGACAAACACCAGACTTCCAGTCAGAATCGTCGCGACAGGACCTTTGACGAACGTACTGCTCGATGTCCCGATGATCACAATGAGCATCAAGAGCAACCACAGTCCAAAGCAGCTCTTGGCGTATGAGGTCAGGAAATAGCCGTCTGGAAGTCGAACAAACAGGTCGTGTTGTGCCACTCCAATGTACTGCTGGGGTTCCAGTGCGGTCACTTCCAGCCTGAGCTTGCCGTCATCAAGGAGATCGTCCAGAAGGTTGACGCTCTTCTCCAGAGCAGCCACCTCGAAGGTGTCGCGATAAGTCAAATCGAGCGGAACGGTCACGAGTGCCGATTGAACGTCGACATTATGCTCTTCCACTTCATACGTCCCGATGGGGACTCTTAAATTCTTCGCAGGGTTGATGACCGCCAGATTGTACCGCAACTGTTGACGAACATCCCCCTTGTAGGTTCGGAACGCTTCGAACGATTGCTCGATTCGCAGTTCTTTTGCACGTCGAATCGCACCGACATCCAGATTCTCGAAAGTCCAGATAGCGGCAGCTTTTGTGCCCCCTTCGATGAAGCTACGGTATTCCCAGATGTCTCCGACATTGATCCCCGTCGGGGCCTTGTCTCCATTACGGTCAAGAAATTCCAGGTTCGAGCTGTAGAACGGCACGCGAGCAATCAGCTGTGATTTTGCATTTTCAGGCACTTTGGAAATGATCCAGAAATACCCGACGATCGACGTTCCGAGCAGAACAAGTGAAATCACCCACGCGTAACCGAGCATTCGGCCGAGGAGAATTTCGCTGCGGCGAACCGGCTTTGTCACGACAGTGTGAATCGAACGTGCTTTCACGTCCGCTGGGATTCCCCAGCAGGCGACAAGCAATGTCATCAGAATCAATAGGAAGCTCATGGACGTCAACACGAAGATGACGTACGGCTTCGCCGGCTTTTCAACGTCCGCACGCCCGAGGAACCAGCCCCCGAACATAAACAGGAGCAAAAAGATGAAGCCGATCATGAACGCTTTACGTCGTGAGGCTTCTTTGAATGTCAGCAACGCGTTGGCATAGATGCGGTTCCAGGAAAGGAAGACCAGATCTTTGAATCCACGCTGAATCGTGTCGACGGCAATCTTGGTCCCTTTGGAACCATAAGCAGCAATAGAAGCAACAAATCCCAGGATAATTGCCAGTACGCCGCATACCCCCAAGGTCAGCAGCCACTGCAAAATTGCAGGACCTATCTCAAATATCTGTTTTTCGTAAACCATCAGTGAGCCTCAATCAACAAGAAGATGTCTGGAGGAACGGGGATTGACCGGAAGCCTTAGGACTTCTGGGAATCGGGACGTTCTCCGGGCTCAAATCGGCGTCCGGGGCGGGCTTCACTTTCTTCAACCGCACGGAGGAACAACTCTTCCAGCGTTGAGGTCGGGTGAGAGACCTTCTTCAGCTTGGCACCATGCTTCTGCAATGCTGCTTCCACATCTGCAATCGCGGCTGGTGACAGTTCGTTGGTCAGGATCTGCGTTTCCTCTTTCGATTCGAGCAGTTCCTGCACACTTCCAATGACCTTCAGTTGGCCTCGGTACAGAATTGCGATTCGGTCGCAAACGTCTTGGACGTCGTCGAGATTGTGGCTGCACATCACGACGGTCTTTCCCTGATTCCGAAGATCCAGGATCATATTCTTCATGTCTCGAGTCCCTTTCGGGTCGAAACCGCTGGTTGGCTCGTCAAGAATCACGAGTTCAGGATCATTGATCAATGCCTGTGCCAAACCGATTCGGCGAGTCATCCCTTTCGAGTATTCTTTGAGCTGGCGTTTCCGAGCCTTTTCATCGATACCGACCTTCTTGACAAGCGCATCGCAGCGGGCGCGTCTCTCGGCACCAGACATCTTGAACAAGCGACCGTAGAAGTCGAGTGTTTCATCTGCATTCAAGAAGCGGTAGAGGTAAGACTCTTCCGGGAGATACCCGATTCTTTCGTTTTTCTCGACGTCGTGTGCAGGACGACCGAGGATGCTGACGGAACCTTCGGTCGGAAAGAGGAGACCGAGAAGCAGCTTCAGAGTGGTGGTCTTACCGGATCCGTTTGGTCCCAGCAGGCCGAAAATTTCCCCGCGTTTGACATCCAGGCTGAGGGAGTTCACCGCGGTCACCTTTGGACGACCCCAGAAGTCGCGGTAAGTTTTAGTCAGGTTACGAATCTCAATCACATTTTCAGACACGTGCGCTGTTCCCCCTAGCTAACTGCTCGGTCGACGATGATGAGATCATTGACCAAACCTACTTACGTTTGGATGGAAATATCTGGACAATTGCACGACAAGCTCTCGACAAAAATGTGAGAGGCCTGCTGGGTATTGACATTCCCCGCATAAAATCAGGGTGATGAAGACCCTACTGTACGTATCCCACTGCCAGCTTTCAAGAAATGTGCAACAAGACTTTATGACGAATCTAAAAGCGGATTCGCCCCCCCCGTCTCCATGTAAAAACGCTGTGAAGATCCGACGAAATCTCCGATTTTCCAGCGAGTTAGACAAAAATCCCTTGCAAAGTGTTGCCGCCACGACTCTACCAAGGCGGTCGTCAAAACTTCTCCATTCCGGAGAGATTGCCGATAGCCCCTGATGACTCGGGGAAAGGCCCCATTCCACGCTCTCCTAGAGAGCGGGATTTGACCTGTAGCTCGCACCTCCGGCAGAAGTGACGCAGCAACTGGTTTCGACGGTTGCTCGTCCCTATACTGGCATTCTTACCAATGAATTAATGGATTAGAGGTCTCCCGGTTGCTTTGGAGTTTTCAGTGATAGGCGGCCCACTTCTTGTACGCGAACTGTTGACGCTCCCGCGTCAACCACGGCATTTCGGTCTGCGTAGTGGATATGTCGCTGCCCTGAGTATTCTGATTTACACCGGAATGCAGGTAACGGCTGGACTCTCCCCCTTGCAAAGTGTGGGAGACATTTCGAGTTTCGGCGCCTACATCTTCAGCGTGCTGTGCACGTTTCAATTAGCGCTCGTGACAGGTGCTTCGCTCCTTTTCTCGGCTGGAAACGTGGCTCAGGAAAAGGACCGCCGAACACTCATTCTGCTTCTGATGACCGATTTGAGAGCTACTGAACTCGTGATCGGAAAATCGATCGCCAGTATCTTGCCCGTTCTCATCCTCATCGCTGTTTCGCTCCCTGTCTTATGCTGCCTGCGGATGCTCGGGGGTATCACCACTTCACAAGTGCTCTGGGTGCAAGTGATTTGTTTAGTCACCTGTTTCGCTGCATCGGCATGGGGAACGCTTGTTGCCTATTGGCGGGAAAAGACGTTCCAGATTTTAGCTGTTTCGTTTCTTGGTGCAGGACTCTTCATCGGACTCGCTGAAACCATCAGCGTCATCGCGGGACCTGAGACAATTCTGGGAACGCTCGCGGGAAGTTGCGATCCGTTTCGGGCACTCAGCAATATCCTGCATCCGTTAGCATCCAATCCGAATTCGGTCGAACCTGTCGTTGAAGCCTGGAATTCAGTATTCACGCTTGGCGGTCTGACGATCGCCATTTGGACATTCACCAGTGTCATGGTGCGAGTCTGGAACCCATCTCGTGCCATGTTCCTTCAGGCTCAGGAAGCGGCTCCAGAATCTGAAGAAGTAGCCGCCCCGACAACATCGAACACCAAAGGGCGAACGATCTGGCAACAGCCAATTCTCTGGCGGGAAATCTGCACTCAGGCGTATGGAAGAAAAGTCGGAATCATCAAGGCAGCGTACGTGCTTTTCGCACTATTCTGTCTGCTTTGGGTAAGCCGCACTCCATCGGATGCCCCGTTGGTGTTTGGAGCACTCTCCAGCAGCGGCTTGGTTCTGGTTGTCCTGTCGCTAGTGACCTTCATTCTTGTGAACGCTCAATCAGTCACCTCACTCACATCTGAACGGGATGGGCAGACACTTGAGCTGTTACTCGTTACGGAAGTGTCGGCCCAGGAATTTGTCTTTGGGAAGTTGCTCGGAGTTCTCTTTAACACAAAAGAGCTGATTGCAATTCCCATCCTGATGGCAATGATGAGCTTCTTTCGCGGTGAGTTCGGCGTAGGACCGCTGATCTGCATCCTGCTGGCTTATTCCACGTTGGTGCTGTTCTCTGCAATGCTTGGCCTGCACTCCGGATTTTCCTTCACAGCGTCAAAGTCAGCGATCATCAACAGCTTGGGAACGATGTTCTTTCTGTTTGTCGGGATCTTTGTTTGCATGATGCTCATCGTTGAGGCGAGAACCTCCTTCATTCTGCAGCTTATCCCGTTCCTTGGATTCATCTGCGGAGGAGCGTTCGGTCTCTGGAGATCGTTGACTCATCAGAATCCAGCACAGGCGTTGACTCTCGCTGCGTGGGGATTACCGTTCCTGACGTTCTACGCTGTCGTCAGCTTTCTGCTTCAGGAAGCACCGGAGTCGTGCATCGCAGTCTTGCTGGCCTATGGAGGAACGACCATTGCCATGCTTGTTCCAGCGATCAGTGCATTTGATGAAGCATTGGGTCGAACGTCGAGTGACCGGGGATGATGGAGATCCTGGAATCAATACCGGCCTGGCTGCCAGCCGCATTGTTAATGTCGGTGCTGATCATTCTGTCAGGCCTCCCGTCAGCCTGTGAAACGGCGCTCTTCTACCTATCGCGTGAAGAATTGCGGCGAATGCAAACGGGTGGACCAGCGGAGCGGCAAGTGGCCGTCCTCATGCGCGACCCTGACCGCATGCTCTCTGTTCTGCTTTTTCTGAATCTATTCATCAACCTCGTTTACTTTGCAGTCAGTCTGATTGCAGCCAGACGCCTGGTGATGACAGGTCATGCCAGCGCCGCTGCAACGCTCGCATTAATCGGTTTTTTCGGACTGATCTTCTTCGGGGAAGTCGCCCCCAAGAATCTCGCTGTGAAGTACAGACGAGTTATTGCGATTTGGTCCAGCGGTCCACTGACTGTCGCCCAGAAAATTCTTGGCCCGATCCTTCCTGTCCTCAAAGCAATCACACTGGCGATGCGGCGAGTCTTTTTTCCCAATCTGAAACAGGAACCGTACCTGGAAGTCGAAGACATCGAACGCGCAGTCGAAACCTCTGAACTGGGTGTCGAAATCGCGTTACTCGAGCAGGAAATGCTTGGTCGCATTCTGGAAATTTCCGACATGACCGTCGAAGAAATTATGCGACCGCGCGGTTCGTACCATGTCTGGCAACCCCCAGTAAGCCTCGTGGACCTCAAAGCCCGCGGGACGATTCCCGAGGTCATGCTTTTTGCTGGAGAAGATGGCGACAACGTCTCCAAAGCATTGATGCTTTACGATCTCGATTCACTCCCCGCGCGCAATCTGGAATCGGTCGCAGATCAGGTCATCTACGTTCCATGGAGCGCTACGGTCGCTGACGCACTTGCACTGTTACGGGCGGGCACTGTCAGCGTCGCTGTCGTCGTAAATGAATACGGGGAAACGGTTGGCATTGTCACCGAAGATGACGTGTTAGACTCCATGTTCAATCCAGCCAGTAGCCGTGGGCGACGTATGCTCGAGAGAGAGCCCGTCGTCATCCACACGAACGGTCTTGTCATCGCCGACGGGCTAGCGACCTTGCGGTATCTGGCAGAACGCCTCGACATCAAGTTCGAGAACAAAGACGACTCTCCAGTGACGATCGTTGCCTTGCTCTACGAAGAGCTGGAACGCTTCCCGGTAATTGGTGATCAGTGCGTCTGGGAACAATATCAATTGAACGTGATCAAGGCTGGCGAGCCGGGTGACCCTCTACAGGTCAGCCTAACAAAAATCCCTGTTGCTGAATCCTAGAGCATTCGCTGAATCTCGACGGATGCTGATTCAAAATCTGATCCTTAGAAAGAGAAACAGAATGCCGTCACCGTACGTCCGCCCGCGAATGGCAATACTCGTTCTCTCGTTGATTTTCATGGCAGCCCCCCTTCTCGCTCATGACACCTGGGTGGAAACCAACGCGTCTGTGATCCGGGCTGGCGATGCCGTCTTCATCGATCTGAAACTCGGGAACCATGGGAACGACCATCGCGATTTCAAACTGGCAAGCAAACTGAATCTCGATGGTGCTACTTTTCAGGTTCACCTTCCGAATGGTGCTCAATTCAATCTAATCGATCAGGTGCGTGATCTTGGCTACGCTCCGAACGAAGGTTACTGGAGCAGCCGGTTCGTGACCGGGGCAGCTGGCACCTATGTTGTCTCTCACCAAATGGACAAAGTGGTCAGTCATGGGCGGCCGGTACGTTCGGTACGAAGTGCAAAATGTTTCTTCCTTGCCAGCGCACTGCTCGACCGTCTGCAGGACGAAACGAACCTCTGGAAGGAACCCTTGGGTCATCCACTGGAAATTGTTCCTGTCTCACATCCGGTTCTACTCACAGGGCCCGGGGTTCCCATCGAAGTCAAGGTGCTACGAAACGGCACCCCTGCTGTCGATGCCCGTGTGGCGTTCATCCCCCAGGGAGTCACACTGAGTGAGGGGTTTGACGAGACTTACGAACGAAAGACAAATGCCGAGGGAATTGCCTCATTTACTCCTCGCGTCGGAAATCGGTATCTGATCGTCACACACGAGCGACGCGACGACGAAACGTCAGATAACTACGACGCCACGCTCTACGCAGCGACTCTCGAAATTCTCATCCCGGATATCTGTCCATGCTGCCAATGAGGGCAAGAGACAATCTCGCCAAACACCCCAGATTGCCCATTCATTGAAATGTCAGACAAGCGGAGAGAAAGTTGGTACGCTCGTAACGGTCGAGAGTAAAAACTTGGACGAACTGTTTCAAAACCGATGTTCAAACTCAAGTTCAAACCTGATATGAACAGCTAGCGGCACTGTGTACTCACATTTGGAATGGAATATGTCCTCCCCTCGGATTCGCCTGATATTTGCGATTCATAATCACCAGCCTGTCGGGAATTTTGATGGGGTCTTTGAACAGGCATACCGTGACGCTTACGAGCCATTTTTCGATGTCCTCGACGAGTTCCCCGAAATTCCAATCACTGCACACTTCTCAGGAAGCCTGCTCGAATGGCTGGAAGTGCACCGACCGCATTACGTCGACCGGATTCGAGTGCTCGTCGCGCAAGGCCGTCTCGAAATTCTTGGCGGTCCTTACTTCGAGCCGATCCTCGCATCGATTCCCCGACGTGACCGTATCGGTCAGATTCGGGCGTATACCCAGCATCTTGCCAATTTGTTTGAAACAAACATTCGCGGGATGTGGGTGCCAGAGCGTGTTTGGGAACCGACGTTCGCCAGCGACATTGTCGAAGCCGGTATCGAGTACACGATTCTTGACGACTCGCATTTCCGCTGGGCAGGACTAAGCGAAGACAAACTTCACGGCTACTACATTACAGAGAACGAAGGACGAATTCTCAAAGTTTTCCCGGACGATGAACCTCTCCGCTATGCAATCCCCTGGGCGAAGCCACTCGAAGCGATTGCTTACCTCAAGAAGATTGGTGACCGTCATCCAGGAACAATCGTTTCCTTTGGAGATGACGGCGAGAAATTCGGATCATGGCCCGGAACTCAGGAGCACGTCTACGAAAAGGGATGGCTCCGAGATTTCTTTACTGCGTTAAAGGAGAATTCGAGCTGGCTCCGTGTCGTGACCATGGCGCAGGCGGTCGACCAGGTTCCTCCACAGGGGAAAATTTATCTCCCCAATGCCAGCTATCGCGAAATGACGGAATGGGCACTTCCGACAGATCAGCAATTGAACTATCAGCGGGTGAATTCCGAGCTCTCAGAGAATCCCGACTGGCCTGACATCAAACCGTTTATTCGCGCTGGGTTTTGGCGAAATTTCCTCGTGAAATACCCGGAAAGCAATGAAATGTACTGCCGCTCGCGTGAAGTGAGCGAGCGTGTCAACGCGCTGACAGATTCAACGGCAGCAAGAGAAAACGCAGATCTTCTCCATAGTGCCCGGATGGACCTGTACCGCGGGCAATGCAACTGCCCTTTCTGGCATGGAGCGTTCGGCGGGTTGTATCTTCCGCATCTCCGAAATGCGATTTACCACCATCTGATTGCGGCCGACAATGCTGTCGAGCAGCTACACAGGCGCCCTGCACGATGGGTGGATATCGCAGCTGACGACTACAATCTTGATGCCCGCAAAGAAGTCAGAATGTCTGGTGATCGCATGATCGCCTACCTTGCTCCGGCGCGCGGGGGACATCTTTACGAACTTGATTTGCGTTCAACAAAAGTGAACCTGCTCGCTACGCTGAACCGTAGACCTGAACCGTATCACCAAACCGTCCTGGAGTCTGCTGCGGCAGCGGCTGATGTCGACGACATCGCGTTTCTGAAACACGAAGGGGTTCGCTTTAAACAGTCGAATCTCGATCAGAAAATTGCGTATGATCGTTGGCCCAGAAAATCGCTGGTCGATCATTTCTTGCGGCCGGATGTCGATCTCGAAGAGTTCCAGACAGGTAACGGGGGGATTGGCGACTTTGTACTTGGCGTCTACGAAACCCGACTTCGCCGATCGGACGAGCGGGTCGAAACGGTGATGACTCGCGAAGGACGCGTCGGAGAACATTGGGTACGCGTCGAAAAAACTGTCTCACTCGAAAGCTCCAACGGCAGCCAGTTGGAAATTACTTACGAGCTGAGCCAACTCCCGGCAGGTGTTCCAATTCACTTTGCAGTCGAGTTCAACTTCGCAGCGATGCCCGCTGGTTTGAGCGATCGCTATTATTACAACAGTCATGGAGAACAACTCGGGCAGCTGGAAACGGTACAGTCATTACCAGCAGGAATGAGAATCGGCCTGGTTGATGAATGGCTGGGTATCGATGCTTCTCTTGAACTGACGCAGCCAGCGGAATTCTGGACTTTTCCAATCGAAACGGTCAGCCAGAGCGAAGGTGGTTTCGAACTCGTCCACCAAAGCAGCACCGTTGTACCGCACTGGAAGTTTACAGCTGACCATGCAGGCCGCTGGCAGGTTCGAATTCAGCTGACCGCGGATACTTCCATCGCCCAAGCACGCAAACTCGCGGAACTCGCTTCATTGAAACATTAAGCTGAGATTGTCGTCGGGTACATCAACTCGATGATGTCATCGCAGGAAAAAAGGGGGTTCAAACCGAGAGGCTGAACACCCCCAATAAGGTCGTGTCTGGAAGAGATCGCCAACAGAACGCGACACAGAAGCAGTCACTTGAAGTGTAGACTCACCTGTCTATCAATCCAGGGTCGGATCATTACAGAAATCGCTTTCAAGCGAACTGGTTTCTGGTTTGACGACAACAACCGCGGGCTGACTGATGGAGTACAGACATCGATTTCAGTTTGACCCGAAATCGATGTCTGCTATTCCAGCATCGCACAAGACTCAGCTTGTTCAGTATCGCCCATTTCCGGTGAGTCGCTCTCAGAACTCGCCGACGACAACGCCGTCATCACGAATAGAAATGTGTCGGAGCGTGTCGAGATTGATGTTGTCGCTCAAGAATGACACATGGCCGTCTGCAAAGACTGCATGGACCCCTCCAGTATGAGCTGAGTTCAGAGGATTGTTCGGCCCGAAGTTAATGCTGATCCCGGGTCGGTCATAGCTCACAGAGTTCGGCGCATACATCACTGTCGTGATATTAAACGCACGATCTCTTCCGTAAGCGTCTCCAGAAAGCGCCCCCATCAACCAGGAGTGTGTTCCTGATCCTCCGATCATCGCTCGGTTCCCAACGATACAGTGCGAGCAATTGGATTGAGCTGCCGACATAATCGCGGTGTTGCCCGATACGAGGGAACCGCCCGCCTCGCTGATCACAATCGTGTTGGATGTTCCATCCGTAACATCTTTCATTTTGACAGTCGAATTTGGAATGAGAATTCCTCCAATGGCCATCGTTCCATTATTCGCAGCCCCTACTGAGTCGCAGCAAGTAAACGCATTATTGATCAGCCGACTTTCCGGAAAGGCCGCCGTTGGCGAGCCGCCGGAAATTCCGATGTAGGTCGATTTCTTTTCCCAGCCGGAAGGCTGTGCCATTGCGGACGAAGGGCAAACCAAAACGGAAATCGGCCCCGCTTGATTAACGACATCCGAATTCCCATCGCCTCCCCATCCTGGTTGGTTTCCAGTTACAACAAGCCTGTTGTAGACGGCCGACTGGTCCAGACCTGGCAACAACCCCATCCAGAATGATGGACCAATCCAAAGTCCATTTCCACCGCGGGCACCGATGGGAAACGAACTTGACGTATCATGATAGTTATGAAGTGCGAGCCCGAATTGCTTCAGGTTATTCTTGCACTGGCTCCGCCTTGCAGCCTCTCGAGCCTGTTGAACTGCTGGCAAAAGCAACGCGATAAGTACCGCGATAATTGCGATCACAACCAGCAATTCAATGAGGGTAAATCCGGACCTTGATTTGCACATTTTAGTCATCAATTCACCTTACTTACAGTTAAAAACTCAAGGCTACATAAACCTAATGGCAATTGGCAGAATGGAGAGACCTAAACGATACTGGAGCTGTATCGCAATCACTTTTGGCAGAAAGCTGACAAACGATGCGTTGAAATCAACCTGAGCAAGCCACCCAAGTGAGATGATTAGTCCTTAATTCATTAGCGGAAAAAGATAAACAAACGAACATCGAACAACACAGATATTCATCCAGATTTTCAATGAATTACGATCTTACAGAGTATGTGAGACATGAAACGCTGGATTCGGTCTTGAACTCATAGCGAAAAGCGAACTGAGCTCGAGGGAAACGAGGCTGCCCCGTTCCCCTCGAGTGGTGCAGAGACTGAGCCGACAAACGCCCCCTTCTTGGAGCATTCGCATTCGCTCGTCGTTACTCACTGAGATCCAAAAAACTGTGACTAATCGTTCCCAGACCTAGCAATCGGATCGGAGAGATACGTTCTCGTTCCGGGATTCGATGTCAGTGTGATGGTGATGCACCAACTTCAGATTCGGCAGCAGAGAACATGACACAAAAAATTTCACACTCAGTGGACCGCGACACTAAATTGAGATGTCAAACGTTTTCGCATCGTTGCCGAGTTCGACTTCCAATGGTGTGCTTTCCTTGGAGAGGTATTTTTTATCAACTGGAAACTTCACTGGTTTCGCTTTGGGATCAGTGATCGTCATCCCCTCTTTTTCAATCGTCGCAAGTGGCGGTTTAGCGAGAACCACTTTGTACTTCCCATGAGCAATTGGGACACCAGCGACAGGCTGATAGCTGTAATTCCCGCTCTCATCCACTCGTGTCATAAACACATCCTCGCTAGCTGTGTTGTAGAAGGAGATCCCCGTCCCAGCGGGAAGAGGATTCCCATCCGCTTCTGTTTTCCCAGAGACCCCTCCAACTTGGGTGACGCTGGAAGAACAACCAGCCATGAACAGAGACGACATGAAGATCGCAATCAGGATGCGATGAGATAGCATTGTGGAATTCCGTTACTGAGGGACGACAACAAACCGGGAGCTCTCGATGCTCCCTAGAATTCAAGGCATTCAGCTTCACATAAGTCTGTGAAGTGATGAGAGTTTCTAAATTTGCAAAGTGGACCACTGAGGAAGAGAAAAATGGGAAGTAATCGCCTGTATAGGAAGTAAGGGCCTAGCCAAACGTTCGAATTTCATCTACGAGTGCAACACGATCACAAAGTGTGGCCGTTTTGGCGGCTGAAACAATTTTGAGTCGATCGAATAGGTCGATATGCAAGACGCCAATTTCCCCCGCTGACCCAGGAAATTGTGGCAGCGAATGTTGAACAATCGCGTTCCAACGTTGTTGTCAATCGCCGCCGCAATACCACACACTCTCTTGAGAGGCTCGTTAGAACTCTCCAATAGGAACGCCGTCATCACGAATTGCGAGATGGCGAAGCGTATCCATATTGACGTTGTCACTGATAAACGAAACATGGCCGTCAGCGAAGACTGCATGGACTCCACCGGTGTGCGCTGAAGTCAGCGGATTGTTTGGCCCCCAGTTGATGTTAATACCGGGCTGGTCATAACTTTTAGTGTTTGGAGGATACCGAACCGTCGTGAGATTGAATGCGCGATCCCTTCCATAAGCATCACCGGATAGTGCTCCCATCGTCCATGCGTGTGGTCCGGACCCTCCGATGAAGATTCGATTCCCTGTAATCGTATGAGGATCGTTGGCCGCCAAGTGACTGAGTGCCGTCTGATTCGCACTCACCAAGCTCCCGCCAGATTCACTGATAACCATCGTATTTGAAGTTCCGTCGGTGATGTCTTTCATCGACTTGCTCGAATTGGGAATAAGTACGCCGCCAATCGCTGAGATTCCATCACCCGTTGCGCCCGAATGACTACAGCAGGTGTTCGCATCCGAAATCAGCCGGCTTTCCGGAAACTGAGTCGTTGCGGTTCCCCCGGAAATTCCGATATACGCCGACCTCTTCTGCCAGTGCGAAGGTTGTCCCATCGCTGAAGATGGGCAGTTCATGACCGAAAGTGATCCAGCCTGCGCAACAAGATCGGCGTTTCCATCCCCTCCGTATCCCGGCTGATTTCCACCTGCGACGAAGCGATTGAATACCCCTGCTTGGTCCAGTGCTGGAAGAATTCCGACCCAGAAAGACGGTCCAATCCAGATGCCGTTTCCCCCACGGGATCCAATTGGGAAGCAACTGGCCGTGTCATGATAATTGTGGAGCGCCAATCCAATCTGCTTGAGATTATTCTTACATTGACTACGTCGAGCCGCTTCTCTTGCTTGCTGCACTGCAGGAAGAAGCAGCGCAATCAGCACCGCAATGATCGCAATCACAACTAGTAGCTCAATCAGTGTAAAACCGAGTCGTTTGCTCCACGTCTTCATGGCTCAAATGTCTCCTTCAAGTCGTAATAAAGGTCAAAAAGACATCGCCTAGCAAATCTGAATGAAATTTATCCAAACCAACAAAATGCAAATGGGTAAAAATTTAATATACAATCGCATTTCACGACTGTCGAATCATCATATTACCACCCTTGGATGCCAACACATACTCTTTTTGGGGACAAATTAATCAAAAAACACTCCGTCAAAATATCGAATTCACACCAACAAGCAGACAATAAAAGACAAATTCAAGTAAACCGGAGACCCAAAACACAAAATCCAACAAATAGCTTCAATTAGCGCACATCCACCCCAGGAAAATCCGATATAATTCGAAACTAAAAACTCAGCTCTTCGAGAGCGAGTATCCGTGCATTGAGGTGCATCAACATAAAAAAATCCCCCGCAGAGATGCTCTACGGGGGATTGATAAAGATCCGACGTCAGGAGGCGAGTATTACTCGTCTTTTCCGGCTTCCAGCACTGATAGAAATGCCTTCTGGGGAATCTCCACCATACCGAATTGCTTCATGCGTTTCTTACCCTCTTTCTGCTTCTGCAGAAGTTTCCGCTTACGGGAGATGTCGCCCCCATAGCACTTGGCGGTCACGTTCTTACGGAGAGCAGAAATCGTTTCACGGGCGATCACGCGAGCACCAATGGCTGCCTGAATCGCAACTTCGAACTGGTGCTTTGGAATCTCTTCCTTCAACTTCTTCACCAATGCGCGCCCACGTCGATCTGCAGTCGAACGGTGAACGATGGTTGCGAGCGCTTCGACGAGCGTTCCCTTAACGAGAATGTCGAGCTTCACGAGGTCGGCGGGACGGAAGCCGATGACTTCGTAGTCCATCGTCCCATAGCCTCGGGTGATCGACTTCAGCTTGTCATACATGTCGTAAATGATCTCAGCCAACGGAAGTTCGTAGCTGAGCTGGGCCCGTTCAGGGCCGAGAAACTCTGTCCCCTTGTATTCCCCTCGCCGATCCGCACAGAGCTGCATAATCGGGCCGATATTGGAACTCGGAAGAATGAAGTTGACTTTCGCGATCGGTTCGCGGAATTCTTCAATCTGTCCCGCATCCGGCACGTCAGCCGGGTTGTCGATAATCTGAACGTCACCATTCGGCTTCAGGATGTGGTAAGTCACGTTCGGAGCGGTTTGGATCAGGTCGACATCCGCTTCCTGCTCCAGACGCTGCTGGATGATCTCCATGTGCAGCATTCCGAGGAATCCGCACCGAAATCCGAATCCGAGGGCATCGCTGGTCTCAGGAGTGAACGAGAAGCTGGCATCGTTGAGCGCCATCTTATCAAGTTCGAATCGCAGCTTTTCGAAGTCCGTCGCGTCAATCGGGTACATCCCGCAGAACACCATCTGCTTGGGCTGCTTATAACCCGGCAATGCTACGGCGGCCTGATTCCCTTGTTGTGTAACGGTGTCACCGATGTGGACGTTGCCGAGGTTCTTGATCCCGGCGATCACGTAACCGGCCTGCCCCGGTCCGAGCTCTTCCGATTCCACCATAAATGGCCGAAACTGTCCGACTTCCAGCACTTCATGAACCGTGGCCGCTTTCATGAAACGGATCCGGTCTCGCTTTCGAATTGTTCCATCGATCACACGGACGTACGTAATGACTCCACGGTAATCATCGTATTTGCTGTCGAAAACCAGAGCCCGGAGAGGTGCATCCGGGTCTCCTTTTGGCGCAGGAATTCGCTCGATGATCGCTTCGATACACGCTTCAATTCCGATCCCTGCTTTGGCACTGACCTGAAGAGCGCTTGAAGCATCGAGGCCGATCACTGTCTCGATTTCGTCGCAAACTTCCGGAATACGGGTCACCGGCAAGTCGATCTTGTTGATCACAGGAATGATCTCAAGATTCGATTCGATCGCAGCGTAGGCATTTGCAACAGTTTGCGCCTGAACCCCCTGAAAGGCGTCGACGACGAGGAGTGCTCCTTCGCACGCTGCCAGCGACCGGGAAACTTCGTAATGAAAGTCGACGTGCCCCGGCGTATCAATAAAATTCAACTGATACGTTTCGCCTTTATATTTGTAGTCGATCGCGACCGCTCGCGCTTTGACGGTAATTCCTCGCTCCTTTTCGACGTCCAGATCGTCGAGCAGTTGAGAATGGAATTCACGTTCATCGATCGCACCACTTTTCAGAAGCAGCTGGTCAGAAAGCGTGCTTTTGCCATGGTCGATGTGGGCAATGATAGAAAAGTTGCGAATCAGTTCCGTCTTCATCAGTGTCGGTCTTGCACGGGCGATATGCGGTCAATGACGCCGTTTCCGCGAGAAGCCAACCACCCGGTTCGAAGATGTTGTTCCGTCTTAGAACGAACCTTGCGGATCGGTGAATTGCCCATCAGCCGAAAAAGGACGCCGAATTTTCCAGATAGGCGACACCGTGTCGCTGGAAATTTCTGTATGGGGACTCTGCAGCGAGCGGGCCGAAATCAATTCACGGTTCCGTTTTCTACAGAACCCACATCATAGCTGTTTTCTAAAAAAACGGATATGAGAGTCCGTCTTTCCAAGAAGATTTTCAAACAGGGGAGTGCTGAAGGTCGGTTCTGAATGCCGGAATCCCAGGAATTCTCCTGGAACGCTTCGAGGTGTATCGATCGATTTTCAGCAAAAAAGCGGTCGATCACATTCGTGGACAATTTCCATAACCGACTACGGGAGTGTGAATTACAACCAATCCACACAACACCCACAGATATCTGAGCCGTCTCCAAAAGCTCAGGCTTGCCACGATTACAGGAACGAAAGCGGACCTGACTTTTCTGATCCATTCGCCTGCTCCTCCACTCTGGGAGTCTGCTCGATGACTGCATCTAAACGCAATTCAGCGGCGCTGCGATGCTGGAGTCTTCGGATCTCTTTCATTCGGTAGATGCACAAACACGAGAGAAACAGCGAGACGGATCCAACACTCGCAGCTTCAATCAATAGGCGTTCTCCGTACCAGAATTCCGACGTTAGCAGTATGCCTGTCATCGCCCAACCCAAAGCGTTGATCGTCAACATTGTCTTGAGTGATGTCGACTTCTTCTCGCAAGTGGATGTCACCACCGCGGTCCGCGCTGACTGATTCGCCAGTTTGCGAAACGAATCCAGATTCACTCGCAATGCCTGCTTTTCTGACTCATCCAGCTTTCTTGTCCTTCTGGCAATCACTTCCTCGCCAACTTCGACCTCTGCTGGAGGCTGAGTAACAGGTGCGGGCCGCACGTTCTGCTTCGGTGCAGCGTCGGTGGACGCCGCAGAACTGGACGGATTCCCACCCTGTCTCGATCGGGCAATCAATCGCTCCATGTAGTCAGCGACAGAGATTTCTCCCTCATCTTCAGTTGAACGGCTTAATGCCGGCTCCGGTTGCGGGGTCGGTTCGACAGCCCGAGAACGGCGACGTTCGACGACTGTTTCTTGAACAATGCTTGATTCTTCGACCTGCTTGTCGACCTCTTGCCGAACTTCTTCTTCCACGGATGGGGCAACATCTTCAGCCGCCTCCGCGGAGATGCGATCAGCTTCTTCACGTTCCGCCTGAAGCCGCCTTCGTCTGGCTGCTCGGCTTTCTTCAGCAGGTTCGCTCGTATCAGTGTTCATTCCGAACAGACTGGCAAGCTGTTGCCTCAACTTGATTGCAGCTTCTTCTTCCGAGTCAGTCGACTCAATCTCCGCACGATCGGTTGGAAGTTCTCCTGCTTCAACTCGTTTGTCGCTCGCCAGTTCCTGACGAATTACCTCCGAGATTTCGTCTGCTGCCGCCACGTCCTCTGCGATCTGACTATCCGATCTCAGCTCGCCGGCATGAGACGTTCCAAACACGCTCAGATTCCTATCGTTGAACATGTTGGAGGAATCGATATTGAATTCGGAGAGTTCCACTTCCCGTCGTTCCAACTCCAGTGCCCGAGATTTGAGATTGGTGGCAATCTCGTGCAGACGCTCATTCTCCGCGAGCAAACGAGCTTCCAGTGCTTCAAGTGCCAACTGCCGCTCGTTGATTTGATCCTGATCCGGATGTACTGAGTCTGGAACAGCGGAAGTCGACGAAGTCATCAGGTTTGTTTGCTGATCTTCGATCAGAGCCCTCAACGCTTCCAGTTCATCTCGATCAGCCTTAATTGCCGAATTGACTGATGCAACCTTTGCCTCCCAGTTCTCCTCGCGCTGCTTGAGTTTCTGTTCGTTTGAAGCACGCTCAAATTCATCCTGTCGCTTCCGCTCCTCAGCATCGGCGAGCAGAGATTCGTACTTGATGCGGAGCGAGGCCAACTCCTCAGCAATCTCGTGGGAGTCATTTCGCCGATCGACAGTCTCATGAGTCTGGGACGCCAGGTGTTTCAATCCATGCTGGGCGAATTCGACTTCCTGCCGCATCTGAGAGAGCGTTTCCGCTTCGCCCTGCAATTCAAGTTGTTTGGCTCGCAAGGACTCCTCCTGTGAATAGAAGAGAGCTTGCGAAGTACGGAGTTGTTCACGGTCGTAGGCATCCCGTTGACGCTCTGCTTCGATCTCGCCGCGTAATCGGTTGAGATTCTGAAGCTCAGCATCGTAGTCGGCTCGACTGCTTTCCAACTTTTCACGCTCATCGCGAACTGCATCAGTTTCGGCGTGAATTTGAGCACGTTGAGCGTCCAACTCAGCCAATTGTTCATCCAAAGACTGCTTCGAGCGATCCAACTCGATTTGTCGCTCGGCGAAACGTTCTTTCTCTGCAGTGAGCAGTGCCTGCTCAGCTGCAATCTCATCGCGAAGCTGCTGCAGTGCCTGGCTGTCGGTGCCGAACTCTTTGCAGGCTTGTTGCCACTGTTCCTGCTCAATTCGAAATGATGCCGAATCCGCTTGGAGAGACGCCGTCTGATCATTGAGCACGCCAAGTTGATGCTCCAAAGTGCGTTTTTCGTTGTCGTGATCAGCCTGCAGTTGATAAAAGCGAGTCTTCTCTTCTTCGAGTAAATTCCGCTCAGAATCAAATGCAGCGCGCAGCTGATCGAGCTCGACCTGCAGTCGTTTCAATCGCTCAGTTTCTGCGGTCAGCTGAAGCTGCTCAGCGTCGATGTTCGCTCGCAGCGGAGCCATTTCCGCCGCATAGTTGTTGAGATGCTCCTGCTCAAGTTGAAGTCGTACGCGTCCCTCGTTGAGCTCAGCCTGCAAATGGCGAACTTCTTCCATTTCTTGAGAGAGTTGTGCGCGCTGCTCCTCGAAAGCAGCCTTTTCTTGTTCCAGATTCTGGCTGAAGGCGTCGAGCTGACTCTGCTTGTCCGAGGCAAACAGGTTGAATTCCGTTTGCGATCCATTCAGGCTGAGTCGTTCGGCCTGCATTGCCTCGAGAGATTGACTGAAATCGCGGTATTTCAGAGAGAGTTCTGCCTCTCTGCGATGAATTGCGGCCTGGATCTCTTCAAGATCCATCTCTCTTGCAATCACGGCGACTTCACGAGAGTGAAGCCCCAACTCGCTCTCGGCGAGATGACGTTCGCGCTGCTCCAAAGCGACATTGCGCTCGTCGAGAAGGTTGGCCGTGATCCGAGCGAGTTGCAATCGCTCTTCGACGAGAGCCTCTTCCGCTGCGACAGCCGCTTCATGTTTTTGAACTTCAGCCTGCAAACGATTCACATTGTGTTCGCGCAGATCCAGCCCCCTGGCACGTTCTGAGAGAAGTGCGTTGCTCTCTGAAATCGAACGACGTGCCTCTGCGGCATAGTCCTCAAACTGCTGAATCTCAAAGAGCTTTTGCTCCGTTTCATTATGGGCAGCGTGAAGTCTCTCCAATTCAAGATCAATCTCATGTCGCTTTTCTTTGATGGTCGCTAGCTGAATATCGACTTGCTGACCTGCCTGCTCGACGGCCAAACTCCTCGCATCCAGGAGTTGCAATTTATCAGTCGCAATTGCATCTGCTTCAGTGACGCGGCGGGACCAGTGGCTGAGACGTTCTTCCTCCTCCTCCACCTGCTGCATTCGCTGCGAGGCTTTTGACTCCAAATCGCGGATAAGAGTTTCTTTCGCCTTACAGGCTTCTGCCCATTCTGCCTGACTCTGTTCGATCTCAGATTGCAACAACTGAAGTTCCTGTTGCTGCTGCTGGACGGATGCGAAGTTTGACTCCAGTTCAAGTCGCTTTTCTTCAAGCTCGGATTCTCGCGAGCGCAGCAACTGATCCTGCGAAGCGTGTCGCTCTTCAAGGAGACGTGCTGAGTCACGTTTCTCCCCTTCAAGGACCTGTTCTAAAGTCGATAATTCTTCATCCCGCCCTTTCAACTGTCGAAAGAATTGATTCAAAGCAGCAGAGCGGTCAGCAAGTTCCGCATGTCGCTCCGACAGTTCCTGTTCATAGGCTGTGAGTTGTTTTTTCCGGACCTCGATATCGTGTGAATTCTTCTGGAGTGACTCGCGAAGTTTCGCATCGATATGCCGCTTGGTCTCAAATTCCTTCCACTGAAAATCGAGCTCGCGCGCACGGTGCTGGATGCTCATTCGTTCTTTAGAGAACTCCTCTCGCAGACCCCGTTCCTGCTGCAATGCTGTATCCAGATGCCCTTGAATCACTTCCAGCAATTCATTCAACTGGGCTTCTCGACGAATGAGTTGAGCATCGTTTCTCGGCATGGGAGGTTCGACGCGACTCTCGAATCGTGAATCAGGGGTAAAAGCGTGCGGAACGCTGAAATCATGTTCTTCCACAGCCTGTGTGATCGGACCGACTGTGTACTCGATCGGACCAATCACCAGTCGGTCCCCATGACGCAATGCCGCTTCGACAGCAAGGCCGTCATTCACCCACGTCCGGTTGGACAGAGCCTTGATAATACTTCGGTGATTCCCAACGATGAAAGTGCAGTGCCGCGGAGCGATTCCATCGATCGGAACGACGACCTGACAATCCTCGGCAGAGCCGAAGGTGTATTGGCCCGGAATGAGATCGATCGAATCGACTTCCCTGCCTTGATGAACCGGCGTAAGTCGAATTCCTAAATCGACCTGAATCGCATCTGCGGATGGCCCTAACGAGGAAGTTCGAACAGGATTCCGAACATCACCAACATGCATTTCAGACACGATTTTCTCTGACATCGAACCATTTCCAAGCAGACGATTCGTTCGATCAATAGTTTGTTCACTATTTTCAACGCCACTTACCTATTGTTATCTAGCTCACAGTTTGCAGAGCGTCAAAAAGTCCGCAGGGAGTCGGGCTGCGTTTTCACGAATTCACCGGCCCCGGACTCGTAAGAATTGTGCAGGACCCAGACCTTTAAGCCAGTCCTAATCGGCAATACGCGAGCAAACAGACCGTATTTCCACTACGCCGATTGAAGGCGAAACCAAGCCTGAGAGATTAAGGGAGGTCCTCCCTCCGCCAGCTGAACCAGAACGCCACAAACCGTAACCAACAACACCCAAACAATTTGCAACCAGACACAATCTGCAACAAGACACTGCAAAGACAGATATTCGCTACAACCCTCATAATAAGATGAAAATTAAAAATCATCATAGGTTGATCATTAGCGAGGCGGCGTCTTACAGAACTCTCAGAACCAAGAGAATCCGCCACGCTTCCGCGCACTGATCAATCGAGTCGTGATAACGGGACATGCGGTGGCAGCGCACTCTCAGCCACGTTACAGTGAATCATCTGTCAATAGGCATTTGAACTCCCTTGGAATTCCTGCCAGCGAAAATCGACCAATCAGGCAGTCGAACACGCATTGCCTCTGCCAGATTGGACCTGATATCGGGAGAGTGAAGAAACACTCTCATTTTCATCATCTTTTCAAATAGGGAAACACTCAGTTGAACGCTCGGATCGCATTGTTGCCAGGAGATGGAATCGGCCCTGAAGTCGTGAGTCAGGCCAAATTGGTTCTGGATCTGGTTGCGAGGAAATACGGACATCAATTTGAATTTTCCGAACATCCGATCGGCGGAAACGCAATCGACGACTTTGGGGATCCACTTCCTCAAGCCACTCTGGACGCTTGCCGTCAATCAGACGCAGTGTTGCTGGGTGCCGTCGGGGGTCCGAAATGGGACGATCCGAACGCCAAAACACGTCCGGAAGCCGGCTTGCTGAAAATCCGTAAAGAACTCGGGTTGTTCGCAAATTTGCGGCCGATTAAAGCTCTCGAATGCCTCGTCGACGCCTCCCCTTTGAAGCGGGAAGTTGTGCAGGGAACAGACATCCTTTTCGTTCGAGAACTGACCGGCGGCATCTACTTCGGTGAGTCCGGTCTGAAGAAGAACGACGATGGAAGCGAAACCGCCTTCAGCACAATGACCTACTCGACTCACGAAATTGAACGTGTTGTTCGAGTGGCAGCCAAGGCTGCTCAAGGTCGCGGTGGTCGCGTGACATCCGTCGACAAAGCCAACGTTCTGGAAGTTTCCCGTCTATGGCGAAGAACGGCAGAGCGAGTCATCAAGACCGAGTTTCCTGATGTGAAATTCGATACAGTTCTGGTCGACGCGATGGCAATGCACTTGATTTCCAAGCCAACTGCTTTTGACGTGGTCGTGACCAGCAACCTGTTCGGTGACATCCTCACCGATGAAGGATCGATGTTGCCGGGATCAATGGGATTGCTTCCGTCCGCCTCTGTTGGATCCGATGGTCCTGGACTCTACGAGCCAATTCACGGGACGGCACCAGATATCGCCGGACAGGGAATTGCCAATCCATTGGCCACAATTCTCGCATCCGCAATGCTGTTGCGTCATTCGCTGAAGCTGGAGGAAGAAGCCACAGCAATCGAAGCAGCGGTTCAGAAAGTCCTCGATGCCGGGTTCCGCACGAAGGACATTGCCCCGAAAGGGACACCAAGTATCGGGACTGTAGAAATGGGCCAGAAAGTTCTGGCAGCGTTGGCTTAACGCCACTCATGGAGCGTTCCCGATTCCTGTCGGGAACGCTCCATGTTTCTCAATGATGTGAATGGGAGGTCTGTCATGGTGCGTCTGATCGCATGTCTTGCATTATTGGTGTTCGCAGGATGCAAGCCTGCATCTGAAGGAAAATCCCTGCCGGACCGCCCAAGTTCTGGCACTTTCACCACTGAGTCAGCTGTTCCCGAATCTGCCTCCGCATCGAATCCAGTCGATGGAATCCAGGTCAAAATCGCCAATTGGGAAGAGACACTCGCACTCGTCGAACAGAACAAGGGGAAGGTCGTTGTTGTCGACGTCTGGGCAACCTATTGCCCCCCTTGTATCGCGGAGTTTCCGAATCTGATTCGGCTCCATCGAGAGTTTGGAGACAGGATTGCCTGCATTTCAGTTTCTCTCGATTATGAGGGAATTGCAGATGAACCGGTGGAGTCGTATCTGCCCAAAGTAGAGAAGTTTCTGGTTAAGAACGAGGCAGACATCCACAATATTCTGCTGTCTGACAGCTCAGACGTCTTCTTCAAGGAAAAGGTCGATCAGCAGTCGATCCCAATTGTGCTTGTCTTCGATCAACACGGACAACTGGCTGGCCAGTTTCCAGACGTGGAGAACCCGGAAGAATTTACCTATCAGGATCAGATCATTCCGCTAGTCGAAAAGCTGATGAAGTGACCTGAGTCACTTCCAGTTCCTTCTGTGAATATCCGATCACACCATTCTGGTAGTGCCAATCCAAACACACTGTGAGGTGCGAGCCTGACGTGGCAGGGTCCATGATAACTGATGAAGAAACGATGGTCCCGCAAGGGGAGAGGCGAGCAGACGAGCAATGTTCAATTGACGAACAGTGCTCGAACATCGCTGCACGACTGCTGATTCCGACAGATTCAGTGTTGGAAAAGGCCCTTCCCCCCGGCCCGGAGGTGACACCGACACTTTGGGGACGGGTGAAGAGTTGCCTGAACCTGAAGCATTGGCTGAACACCATCCTTCACCTGGACGACTCGCCTCATTCGATCGCACTCGGAACAGCAATCGGAGTCTTTGTCGGGATCACGCCAACCGGCGGCTTCCAGATGGCGCTCGTCCTGCTGATCGCATTCTGCACGAAGAAATTCTTCCGATTTAACCGCATCGCTGGGTTAATTGGCGTTTATATCTCGAACCCGCTGACCACAATTCCACTGTGTTGGTATTCTTACCGGATCGGAACACTATTCTATCCAAACAAGACGACCTGGTTGGAATTCAAGGAGATGTTTCATTTCGCCAGCATCAGCGACAGTTGTTCATCACTTAAACTGATCATTGTAAACGTGGGGCTTCCACTCGCTGTCGGCTCTGTCATTCTCGGGGCAATCTTTGCCATCGTCAGCTACCCCGTCGTTCTCTATCTGGCGAGTTCCATTCAAAAGCGACGGAAGGAGAACGTCCAGTTCTCCAAACCACTTTCTGACGCCATCGCCTCGAGTTGATCAGCAGTTCTCAATGAGCACTCTGCAAGTACTGGAATTCCATTCCAGATGAATTCCGGCGTGCAGAGTTGAAAGTCCCGTAAAAAGCAAGAAGATGCAGCGATTCTGCAGTTTTTCAACTTGCTTCAGGCGATCTTTTCCATGGCGCATATTCAGTCCGACTACCTGGAAGTCCGGTACACCAAAGACAAGGGACGCGGCGTTTTCGCCAAGAAAGATATCCCGGAAGGGACACCGTTCGAGCGTGTGCCACTGATCATCGTCACCTGGGACAAGATCGTTGAATCCGAGCTTGGATACTACGCCTACTGTTGGTCGGAAACCAAGGCGGCGCTCGCAATGGGCTACGGTTCGCTTTACAACCACAGTTTCAAGCCGAACGCGTACTACGAAGATATCGGGCGTCAAACGAAAGTTTTCACCGCCTATCGCGACATCAAAGCGGGTGAAGAAGTCACCATCAACTACAACGGCGATCCGGAAGATCAATCCAACGATCTCGGTTTCGAAGTGATCGACTGAATTGCATCCTCCGAGAGTGTGGCATTCCGGCGGCGAGAAATGCAGCGTTTGAACGAGTGTGTGGCACCGATCGCCGCCACACACCTGAGACAGGGGCTCACCTCGTGTCACAGATCGTCCTGAAGCCTCTCCTGACAGCCACAGATAAGTGAGAGAGAGGCTTGGACCTGAGGCGAATCAGTATCCGTCACGTTCATCGACTTGCCGACTTCGCGGTCGGCAGACGTCAGTGACTGTGCTGAACTGAAATCGTTCGCCCTGTATTTCTGGCAGTGGTGACCTGAATCCCACACGCTTTTCCATCCAGCCAAACCCGCAAGCGACGAATCAATTCATAGGCTGCGGCTTCGCTGGGAGAAAACATGGCAATTGTTGGCCCCCAGGATGATTGAGCCATTCCGGTTTCTTCCACATTGGGGAACGTCTGCAGCAATTTCCGCATCAGCGGTGAGGCAAACACTCCCCCCTGAGTCGGTCCAAAAAACTCACCAACATGACATCCGAATTCGGAGAGCGCCGAAGCAAACGCGGAAAACTGCTTGAGTTGAAGTGCTGGAAGAATTTCCGTGAGCGCGAGACGGCACAGTCGTCCTGTTGTCGATTCGGGCATCGACCCTAATTGTCGGAACGCCTGAATCTCCAGAGATCCGTGGAGTCCTTTCGCATCGGCTGGTTGGAGGAGAACAACTCGCCATTCCGCAGGAAATTCCACCCGGGCAGCGAGGTCTCCCAAAGAGCCGTCTCCAGAATGCCCAGCATCGATTAAAAAGCCACCCGTTTCATACCCGTTCAATCCAATGGCAGACCGATCGCCTCGAGCGGCACCAAGGGCGAGGCTTGGAAACTCAACTGATTCGCCATTCAAAATCATCAGCGATTCGAGCATCGCCATCGCCAACTGCGTCCCGGAGCCAAGACCTGAATGCGCGACGATCTCCTCGGAAAGATCAATCTGAACTGGCCGATTCAACTGAGGATGCTGCTGAAGTAATCGAGCAAGGATTGAATCAGCACGAGTGGAAGCTATTCCGTACTTGTGGCGTGGAATTGGGGAGGTCGCCGTCAGTTCCACCCCGGGCTTTTCGATCATCATCCCCACCCCTCCGAATTGTCGCCCGGATGCAGGTAGGTATGAAAGCGGTCCGAAATGGAGCCGGGATCCCGTACGGATTGAAACTGAGGCTGGCAAGTTCATTGAGTGCTGGACGGAGTGGCCGATCTAAACATGAATGCGTATCAATGCGAGTGAATTTTGTCGAAGATCGCTGAGGAACGCAATTCGAGGCAACACGTTCCTCACTGAGAAGGAGGAACCACCGGCGGAACTCTCAACTTACGTAGCGATTTAGTCAGCCAGCGATCCAACTGGTTGGCGAACGCCTGCTTCTCCTTCGCCCCGTAACTTTTCGGTCCACCCGAAATTTCGCCGCTCGCCCGGAGTTCATCGAGCAGATCACGGACCGCCAGACGCTCGCCGATCGTCTGCCTGTCGTAGAGATGCCCGCGGGGGTCGAGTGCTTCCCCTCCTTTCGCAACGACATTGGCAGCGAGGGGGATGTCAGCGGTGATGACCAGATCGCCTGGCTGAAGTAATTCCACGATTTTCTGGTCTGCGACATTGGCTCCAGAGCCGACGAGCAGAGTATTGAGAAACTCAGATCGCGGAGGGTGCATCGGCTGGTTTGCGACGAGTGTCATGCTCACCTGTCGGCGAACAGCGGTTCGAAACAGGATTTCCTTGGCGTCACCCGGGCAGGCATCAGCATCAATCCAGATTTGCATATATAGTAGATTTGTCTTGGGAGGAAAAGGATCAATTCTTCACTGCCGGTCACCACTCTTCTGGCTCACGAAATTCTACCGGGAAAGACCTCCCCTGTCTCTGGTTTCTCTCGTAAACCTATACGATCCAGAAGAGATCGCCCCGTAAAAAATCTCCACTTCCTTAAACGACTGAACTACTAAATATGCAGTAGAGAATTCGAACGTGAATGGATGGCAAAACATCACAAAATTCTCAAAAAACCGATTGGAGTGGGAATGTGATGTTGGAATTCTGTTGATCACTCTTTACCGTGCAATTTCAACGCTTTTATTACCCGCTGGATTTGTCTGCTCCTCACGGAAACGAGGAGAAATGGCATTCTCGCCGGATCACTTCTTGAAAATTCGTTAGAAGTTCAGCCGATGGATCATGACCTCCCCCTCATCACAACGATCGCATCGGCATTCTTTTTCGCTTGGCTGTTTGGTTTATTAACCCAGTGGATGCGTCTCTCCCCCATCGTCGGGTATCTGATCGCAGGTGTCGTGATTGGCCCGTATACTCCGGGCATTATCGCGGACGTGGCGTTGGCGCATCAGCTTGCGGAAATTGGTGTGATCCTGCTGATGTTTGGAGTGGGCCTACATTTTCACCTAAAAGATTTGATGGCCGTTAAAGGGGTGGCCATCCCCGGGGCGGTCGGACAAGTTCTCGTTGCGACTCTTGCTTCGGTCTTCATCTTCTATGAGATGGGGATGCCGGTAAAAGAAGCTGTCGTCGTCGGCCTCGCACTCTCCGTTGCGAGTACCGTGGTGCTGATGCGGGTGCTGATGGATGCCAACGTGATTCACGCTCCGGAAGGGCACGTTTCAGTTGGATGGTTGCTTGTTGAAGACTTACTGACAGTGATTGTGTTGGTCATCATTCCGGCAGTCGGGGTGGCTGCAGGGGGAGGTGATGCACATGGACACGAAGCGGCGACAGAGGCAGTTCACCCGCTGATTCCGATTGGAATCGCGTTGTTGAAACTGGTGATCCTCGGGGTAATCGTCATGGTGCTGGGGATGCGTCTGATTCCCTGGGCACTGGAAAAGGTTGCTCGTCTTCGCTCTCGCGAACTGTTCACTCTCACAGTTCTCGTTTTCTCAGTGGCCGTCGCTGCCGGAGCCTATTGGGCCTTCGGAGCATCCATGGCATTGGGAGCGTTTCTGGCAGGGATGATGGTCGCACAATCTCCAGTGAGTCATCAGGCAGCTGCGGATGCGTTGCCGTTGCGTGACGCTTTTGCGGTGATCTTTTTCGTCTCGGTGGGCATGGTGTTCAACCCGATTTTCCTGATTGAACAACCACTCATGATCCTCGCCGCTTTGTTCATCATTCTCGTGATCAAGCCTTTGGCGGCATTGTTGATTGTGGCTGTTCTGGGATGGTCGATCCGTACCGCACTGACTGTCGCAATTGCTCTCTCGCAGGTCGGGGAATTCTCCTTCATTCTGTCGGACGTTGCTGCTCGATTCGGATTGATGTCAGAAGCGTCGCATAGCGTGCTCGTCGCTGCTGCGATTCTCACAATCACAATTAACCCTCTCATCTTCCGATTCGTGCCTGATATTGAGAACTGGCTGCGTCGCAGACCGAAATTGTGGCGAATTCTCAATTACCGCACCGATCAACGCATGCGTCGCGCAAACCTCAATGTCTCACAGGAAATCGCGTCGCAGGCGCCAGAAACTCGACTCGCCGTCGTCATCGGTTATGGACCGGTCGGACGATCCGTCAATCACATGCTTCGCGAAGCGGGGCTGCAAACTGTGATTATCGACATGAACATGGACGCTGTGACGGAAACGAATCGGAACGGTCAGCTCGCAGTCTATGGGGACGGTTCCCGGGAGGCTGTGCTCGAAAAGGCTGGAGTTGGACGAGCTTCACATCTGGTTGTCACGCTGCCTCAGTCATCAGACATCAGCACGATTATTCACGCTGCCCGCAGCCTGAATCCTAAAATTCGTGTTTTGGTTCGTGCCCGATACCTGCAGGACCGCGTTCATCTGGAAGAGGCTGGCGCATCAGCTGCCGTGTTTGAAGAAGGAGAAGCAGCTGTCGCGTTGTCGCGCCTCGTTCTCGCCGACTTTGGGGCAAGCCGCGAGGTGGTCGAGAAGACGGTTCGTGAACTCCGACTCCGCTTGCTGTTGGAAAATGTCTCCAATCTCAGCCAGCAACGTGTTGATCAATTGATGGTTCCATGGCCAAGAGTGAAGCGACTGGGCACGAACACTCCAATTGAAAGCGTGCGAGCTCAAATTTCGCAGGAACATTTCTCCCGCTGGCCAGTTGTTGAATCCAACGGCGAAGTGATTGGATATTTGCTTGCGAAAGATCTGGTCGGACTCACAAGCTCGGGGACATCATGGACTGAACTTGTTCGGCCCATTTGCAAAGTCAGTGTCGACATGGATGTTCATTCCTTGCTGACGCAACTGCAATCGGAAGGACTTTCAGTCTGTCTGGTTGAAAGCCTCAACCGCCCTGTCGGGCTGATCACGATTGAAGATATTCTCGAACAGGTTGTGGGGCGAATCGAGGATGAGTATCCGCGACGTCCAGAAGTCTCCGTGCCAGATGCACTGCGACGTGGGGCGATCAAACTGGACTTGTCTTCTGACAATGCTCACGACGTGATCTTTGAATTGGCGGGGATCATTCCGCGCGGAGCAGTCCCTGATGATTCGCACATCGCCTCACTGGCGATTGCCCGCGAGCATGAGATCTCGACAGATGTCGGAATGGGAATTGCCATCCCTCACGCAAACTGTCCGGGGCTTGAGCGACCAGTGATTGCCTTCGGGATCAGTCGCGAGGGTGTGTCGTTCAATACGCATTCTTCGGAGCCTGTCCGGTTTGTATTCCTGTTAGTTACACCGGAAGAACATCCGGAAATGCGAGTGGTCCTCTTGAGCAAGATTGCCCGAGCCGTTGGGACAGTCGAGCAGCGAGAGGCATTGCTCGAAGCAACATCCGAAACGGACGTCATCGACATTATCACCAGATAGTCGATCTCGACTGCGAACACGCCCAAAAATACTCATTTTCCGGGCGTGGTGATCGAATAAAAAGAGCACGACCAATCAAGGTCGTGCTCTTCCGTTTTATACGAGACAGTTTGTCGCGCTGGTTGAGGAGGCGATGAATGCCCTCTCCATTACATGTCGTAATACATTGCGAATTCCCACGGATGAGGGCGTTCTCGCAGTGCATCAACTTCGTGCTTTTCTTTGTACCAGATCCAGGTGTCGATCACGTCCTCTGTAAAGACGTCTCCTCGCAACAAGAAATCGTTGTCCTTACGCAAAGCCTGAAGCGCCTCTTCCAGCGACACTGGAACCTTGGGATACTCGGAGAGTTCTTCAGGCGTCAAATCGTAGATGTCTCTGTCGAGCGGATCGCCCGGGTCAATGCGATTTTGAATCCCATCGATCGCCGCCATCAGCACCGCTGACATTGCCAGATACGGATTGCAGGTCGGGTCTGGGAATCGGTACTCGAACCTCTTGGTATCCACAGAAGATGTTTGTGCAGGAATTCGTACTGCTGCAGAACGATTTCGATAGCTGTAAGTCAGGTTGACTGGAGCATCGAATCCGGGGACAAGCCGCTTATAGCTGTTGGTCGTCGGACAACAAAACGCTGCCAGTGCGGGGGTGTGTTTAAGAATTCCGCCCATTGCGTAGATCGCTAATTCGCTCAACCCTCCGTAACCGGAGCCCGCAAACAAGGTTTGCCCATGCTTCCAAAGCGAGAAATGCATGTGCAGCCCGGAACCGTTTTCATTCCAGACAGGTTTGGGCATGAACGTCGCTGTTTTTCCATGCCGGGCGGCGACATTTCGAGCGATGTACTTGAACCGCAACATGCTGTCAGCGGCGTGTAGCAGCGAGGAATATTTCAGATCGAGCTCACATTGACCTGCTGTAGCGACTTCGTGGTGTTGGCCTTCGATCTCAACACCGCATGCCAGACATGTCAGCATGATTTCCGTGCGAAGATCCTGCAGCGTATCGGCCGGCGGGAGTGCAAAATACCCTTCGCGACGCCGAATTCGGGCTCCCTGATTCTGGGTTCCCTGACTTCTTCCGCGATTCCAATCTCCCTCGATACTATCGATGTGGTAGTAAGATTCGTGTTCGTTGTAATCGAAACGAATGTCGTCAAAGACAAAGAACTCGGGCTCCAGTCCGAAATTGGCGAGATCTGCGATTCCCGTCAATCGCATGTACGCTTCCGCTTTCCTCGCCACATTTCGAGGATCACGAGGATAATCAGTGCGAGTGATGGGATCCTGAACGTTACATGTCATCGACAGAGTCGACTTCATGAACGGGTCGATCATTGCAGTTTCGGCCTGTGGGACGACGAGCATGTCACTTTCGTTGATGGACTGCCATCCCCGAATCGACGACCCATCAAACGTCATCCCGTCTTCAAAACTTCGTTCCGTCAGGACCTGAGAAGGAATTGTGAAGTGCTTCTGAGTTCCGGGAAAATCCATAAACCGCAGGTCAATGGCCTGAATTTCGTTCTGGCGGCAGAGCGCCAGTACTTCCCGAGGAGTCATATCAAATGTCCTGAGTCTCAATGATGTCTTCAAGTCAGCGCCCCACCGGCTCGTTGTAGCGCCGGCCAAATGGGGTCTCAGCTATTCTGACTAGTCATCGGCTCCGCCGCTAGCTCCTTTGATCAGGTCTTTGGATTCGACCAACTTCCCTTTGATTTCGTCGAGAACCTCAGGATTCTCCTCCAGATATGTTCTCGCCTTTTCACGGCCCTGCCCCAGCCGGGTTTCTCCGTAGTTGAACCACGCTCCGCTCTTCTGAACGATGTTGACCGCAGTGGCCATGTCCAGAATATCACCCTCCATGCTGATTCCTCTGGTCCCCAGCATGTCAAATTCCGCAACACGGAATGGAGGAGCCACTTTGTTCTTCACGACCTTCGCCTTCATGCGAATTCCGATCGTTTCATCCCCATCCTTCAAGGTCGCAATACGGCGAATGTCCAGCCGACAGGAACTATAAAACTTCAGCGCACGTCCCCCGGGAGTCGTTTCCGGGCTACCAAACATCACACCAATTTTTTCACGGATCTGATTGATAAAGATGACGGTCGTTTTTGCTTTCGCGATCACCCCGGTCAGTTTTCGCATCGCCTGACTCATCATGCGAGCCTGCAGACCGACGTGCTTGTCGCCGATTTCGCCATCAAGCTCTGCCTTGGGGACAAGTGCAGCCACAGAGTCAATGACGATGATGTCCACAGCATTGGATTTGATCAGCATTTCTGCGATCTGGAGGCCTTCTTCACCATAGCTCGGCTGGCTGACAAGCAGTTCCTCCAGATTCACTCCGAGACGCTTGGCCCAAGCAGGATCCAACGCGTGCTCCGCATCGATAAATGCAGCGATTCCACCCGCTTTCTGTGCGTTCGCAACGGCGTGGAGAGCCAAGGTCGTTTTACCGCTCGATTCAGGCCCGAAAAGCTCGATGATTCGACCTCGTGGAAGTCCGGAGCCACCGAGACAAAGGTCCAACGAGAATGAACCGGTGGAAATTCCATCAACGGAGGCTGCCGGTTGGTCCGACAACCTCATGATGGAACCTTCGCCGAAGCTCTTCTGAATTTGCCCAAGTGCATTCTGGAGAACGCCATTGGATTCTTTTGAGCTGGATGAATCCGATTTCTTCGCGATCTTTGCCTTGGCCATGATTCTGCATTTCTCCAAAACGTTCGTTGGCCTGAATGCCCTTGTTCAACAGTGTACTCGAAGACAAATTCCTTGCCCCGAAATACTGAACATCAGAACACAACTATAACAATGAACCAGTTCAATTCAATGTTAAAAGAAGACAAGGAAATTGACGTTCCATTTCCTACTTTCTCCTTCGCTGGAATCACATACCGCAGCGATTTCCGAGCCACAGTTGCCCGAAAATCCCACGCATTTCCCCAAAACTCTCTATTTCATTTCGAAGTCAATCGACTTGCTTTCCCCCGTAACCTCAGCTGAGAACCCGCTGGTTGTGCCACTACGATACTTTTGAGGAATATTTGGCATATCCTTCGGGACGAGGGCGGGTGTCGCTTTCGCCATCGCTTTCTCGATTTTTGCCGGAGAAATGGACACCTGATAGGTCGCTGCAGGGAGTGGACGAAGGGTTTCGTAGGTTCCGTCAGGATTGATAGGTGCTGTTCCACCAACACTCTTCTCCGGACTGTAAAAATTGACGCTCCCTTCTTCGACAGCCACCCCTTTGTAAGTGACTTTCCCCGTCACTTTGACCCCCTCAATGCTGTCTCCACCTCCACCGCATCCTAGTGCGAAAAGAGAAAAGCAGAGAACTGGAACCGCCCAACGGCGACCATCACTTAATCCGAGTCTATTGTTCATGATGAAGGGTTCTGTCTTCTGAGTATTGGATTCACCGCAAATCGCGGAGTGAATGCCGGTTGCAAAATATCCTCCAGT
Source organism: Planctomicrobium mucosum (assembly GCF_051466335.1). Lineage (NCBI taxonomy): Bacteria > Pseudomonadati > Planctomycetota > Planctomycetia > Planctomycetales > Planctomycetaceae > Planctomicrobium > Planctomicrobium mucosum. Next base: position 3,954,928 of record NZ_CP195793.1, read on the forward strand.
CGACGCATTTCTATTGGTCGCCTGGAGGCAATCGTCGCTCACTGTATTGCAGAAATTTCGCTTGAATTTCGCTTGTGAGTATTTTGGCTGCCGACGACTCGACAAATACGGTGCTCACATGGCTTGCCAGAAATTCGACATTTCTCAAATCACAAAAATGTGGAGAGATGCGGGGCTCGATGGACACGACAAATTTCGCCTCACCTCGGAATGATGTGCGGAAAACCGAGGGATCGCCATGCACAGTCACGCCGTTCACGCCACTGCATTAGAATTCACCGATAACTTTTCCATCGGCGCGGCCGGCGAGTGCTTTGGCCGTCCCCATATCAGTGTTTGATGACAGGAAACGAACCGCACCGTCACACAAGAGGATGTGGATTCCACCAACATGAGCCGAAACGAGTAACGTGTTGCAATTCGCTTCGCCGGAAGAATTTGGCTGTGTTCCATCGCGGGAGGCGAGACTGTATCGCAGCGTTGTTCGACCATAACAGCGTGAATCCGAGTCCCAGACGTTCGAATTTGGATCCCCGATAAACGACCCGTTCCCTGCCCCTGAGGATCGAGGATCCATGTTGTTGCCCGCCCCGTCTTTCACGAAGTCGGACTGCTCGCCAACCATAAATGTGTTGGACGAACCATCGGTGATGTCTTTAAATCCGATTTTGGAATTCTGGAAGAAGATTCCGCCCGCTGATGCAATTCCACTGCTGCTTGCTGTCGCCCGTGCTCCTTGATCCAAATCTGAGCCAGCAATGAACACATAACTTGCCATGACGATATTAAACCCGTTCGGTGATGCTGAATTCGGCAAAACGCTACTTGGGCAGAGCATGTATGCTGGCTTGAGCCCATTGAGAACCGGGCCATTTGGCATTCCCGGCCCATTCCCACTCACTGGCCAGTTGTCTGGATGCCCAATCCATGACCAACCGTCTGTAAAGACGAGTTGATTGTAGGCGGCAGCCTGGTCTGCGTTAGGAAGGATCGACGCCCACGGATTTGTTGAATGATATGAACAAACCGAGCCGGGAGGGAAGGTGTTGAACGCATCGTGGTAGTTGTGCATTGCCAGTCCAATTTGCTTCAAATTGTTTTTACACTGGCTTCGCCTTGCAGCCTCTCGAGCCTGTTGAACGGCAGGGAGCAGAAGTGCGATTAAAACTGCGATAATTGCAATGACAACAAGGAGTTCAATCAATGTGAAGCCGCGATAATTTCGAGTCGCGGTCAAGTTTTTCTGGCGCATTGGGGTTGGATTCTCGGTCTTGGGGCTATCGCTAATGGGAGGACGAAACACGAACAAAGCACACGTTCGAGCGATTTCAATCGCCACTGCATACATTGCATTCGATATTATCCGTAGCGTATTATGCAAAACGTGAATTAATATTCAAGCATATGTGGATCTCTCTTCGCTGCGTTGTGCGCAGATGCGGACAGATCGAGCTAGTGCCTCTGACGAGGGTGGGAATTACATCACATCTGCCGTCGCTGAATATCTTTGTTCCCAGCGGACAGTTGAGCATGCGGCACGCCTGAGATAGACTCCCAGATCTGCCGAGACTGGGCTCAGTTCTGGTGAACCTCGAATCATCGGGTTTGTCATGGAGAACGTGGCACCTCTGCCCGTCCAGAAGACGCAGATGAAATCGATGGACAATTGGGTTTCGAATTGCCCACCTGAACTGCTCAGGTGCGGTTTCGGCGAATCGGAAGGCCGCCTACCGCAGGCCTTTCCTGAAAAGTGTGAATTTATGAGACATATTCTCTCTGCACTCGTGATGAACCAGCCTGGCGTGTTGGCTCATATCTCAGGCATGCTTGCATCACGTGCATTCAACATTGACAGCCTGGCAGTTGGTCCGACTGAAAACGCTGAGTTTTCTCGCATGACATTCGTCGTGACCGGCAGCAGCCAGGAATTGAATCAGGTTCGTAAGCAACTTGAAAAGATCGTGACTGTCGTCAAGGTCGTCGACTACCTCGAAGAGGAGCATGTCGAACGTGACCTGATGCTGATCAAGGTTCGCACTGAAAGTGTTCTAGTGCGCAGCCAGTTGAAAGAACTCGTCGACATTTTCCGAGGTCGGATCGTCGACGTTTCAGCGGATCATGTCATGATCGAGATCTCCGGGCAGGAGCGGAAAGTCGAAGCCTTTATCGACGCTGTTCGCCCATTCGGCATTCTCGAAATGGCACGAACAGGTCGGATTGCACTGGCCCGTACGTTGACCATGTCGGCGAATGCTGAAGTGCTTGACCCAACACTGCAGGCTGAGGCGAGATAATCTCGTCGGATGAGTATCGGTGTTGATGCCAGGTTCACACTTGGAGCGAGCACCGGAGAATTCAACGTGTCCGCGCGAATCGCTGGTAGGCGCGGGGCTCAATACAGGTGGCGACCACCTGTTCGAGTCAACCTATTCAACCACCAAACCCAAACACTTTTTCCTGAAGGCTCACTTACAATGCCCGTCACGATTTATTACGACGATGATGCAGACCTGTCCCTCCTCAAAGGGAAAACCATTGCGATTCTGGGATACGGCAGCCAGGGGCATGCTCAGGCTCAGAACCTCCGCGACAGTGGCTGCGAAGTCATCATCGGGCAGCGTCCAGGTAGCCCTAACTACGACCTCGCTGTCAGCCACGGCTTCAAGCCTGTTTCAGCTGCTGATGCTGCAAAAGCTGGCGATCTGATCAACATTCTTCTCCCAGACGAAGTTCAGGGAGACGTTTTCCGCAATGACGTTCTGCCGAACCTGAAGCCAGGCAATCTGCTGCTCTGCTCACACGGTTTCAACATTCACTTCGGCCAGATCACTCCACCAGCTGGCGTTGACGCAGGTCTGGTCGCTCCAAAGGGGCCTGGTCACCTCGTCCGCAGCGAATACGTCAAAGGGGGCGGTGTCCCTGGTCTCATCGCGATGTACCCAGGTGCATCTGAGTCGGCTAAAAAACTGGCTCTCGCTTACGCAAAAGGGATCGGTGCAACTCGCGGTGGTGTGATCGAAACAACCTTCGCTGAAGAAACTGAAACCGACCTCTTCGGTGAGCAGGCTGTTCTGTGCGGGGGCGTCAGCGCTCTCGTCAAAGCCGGCTTCGAAACACTGGTTGAAGCTGGTTACCAGCCAGAAATGGCATACTTCGAGTGTATGCACGAACTCAAGCTGATCGTTGACCTGTTCTATCAGGGCGGTCTGAATTACATGCGTTACAGCGTGTCGAACACAGCTGAGTACGGCGACTACTCAACAGGACCACGCATCGTTACCGAAGAAACAAAGAAGGTGATGAAGCAAGTTCTTCTTGAGATCCAGAACGGAACATTCGCCCGTAACTGGTTGCTCGAGAACAAAGTCAATCAGGCTGGCTTCAAAGCGATTCGCCGCCGTGAGCGCGAGCACCAGATCGAGCAGGTTGGTCGCGAACTCCGCAGCATGATGACCTGGATTGATTCCAAAGAAGTGTAATCCCGGTCAATTGACCGAGGTTTCACCCTGAACCACTGCGAGCCGGAAGCCCATGTTTCCGGCTCGCTTTATTTTTTCAGGGGAGCATTGGAATTGCATAAATGTCGTGACAGGAGAGTATTGAAAACCAGATTGACTTCATAGAATCGAACCCCCCTTGAATCGAATCCCATCGAGCAATGAGTGAATTGAAAGATGATTGATAACCTCGCCGACAAACGTGTCACTGTGATGGGATTGGGGCTTTTCGGCGGAGGAGTCGGGGTCGTCAACTTTCTCCTATCCAAAGGTGCGCTGGTGACAGTGACAGACCTTCGGACAGCTGAAGCATTGGAATCTTCATTGCAGATGATTCCTGTCGACAAGCTCGAGAAAACGACCTTTGGAGAACATCAGGATCAGGATTTTTTGAATGCTGATCTGATCGTCGTCAGCCCTGCTGTTCCGGCTGGAGAGAACCGCTTCCTCCAACTCGCTCGCGATAGGGGGATTCCTCTCACAAGCGAAATCGCCCTTTTCTGGAGCAACTGCGCAGCGAAGAAGATTGTTGTTACAGGGACCGTCGGTAAATCGACGACAGCCTTGCTGATTCATACGTTCCTCGTGAATGCTGGAATCAGATCAACGGTTGGAGGGAATCTCGGAGGCTCGTTACTTCACCGCGTTTCAGAGATGACATCGGATGAGTACGTAGTACTCGAACTCAGCAGTTTTCAATTGGCGGCACTGGCAGAACTCAAGATTCAGCCGGACGTGAGCGTGGTAACAAACTTCGCTCCAAACCACATTGACTGGCATCAAACGCTGGACCATTACCGAGAGTCGAAACAGGAAGCCATCTGCTGGCAATCTGCCGAGCAAATAGCAGTGCTGAACGCCGACGATCCAGACTCTTCGCTGTGGCCAACCGATGCCCGGGTAGTCTGGTTCGGAAAGGAAGTCTGGCAGGATCGCAACGGCGTCAAGATTAACGAAGACAACATTATCGTTCGTTCCAATGTCGGCGCGTGGAAGATTGCGGAGACAGATCTCGCTCCGTGGTTACGAAATGAACACGGAATGGCGAACGTGGCAGCAGCCTTGGGTGCGGTAACAGTGGGGCTTGAAATCTCGCTGGAGAAGTTCGGAGACATGCTGTCGAAAGTCCAGGGACTTGACCATCGCTTCGAAAGACTTGAGAGCGTCCAGGGGCGAGACCTCATCAACGACTCCAAAGCGACAACCCCCGAATCCACACTGGCCGCACTGAACAATAAAGCCATTACGACTCCTTTGATTTTAATCGCCGGCGGCAAGGATAAAGGGATTGATCTCGATGCACTGGCGAAAAGGATTGCAGAGAGAGCAAAAGCGGTCGCATTGATTGGCGAAACCGCAGGACATTTGAAAGATATGATTCTGGAGTATGCCCGGGGGACGTCCCTCAATGCAGAGAGTGTCCGGGTACTCGCGTCGCTGCCTGAGGCATTCGACTGGGCATGGGGAGAATCCCGTGAGGGGGACACGATTCTGCTCTCCCCAGCTTGTGCCAGTCACGGAGAATTCACGAACTACGAACAGCGAGGAAGATGCTTCGTGGAATGTGCAGCGAAATTGCGTGGATAAGACATTTCGCTCGGACGCTTGGTCGTTCAGTAGTGCCCGACACATTGTGATGGCACCCATTCCTTGATCAACACGCTACTTCCGCGGAGCAGTGGCTTGACTCAAGTGATTTCGGTAAATCTGTCGACCCCGAAAGGGATGTCGACGGCAACTCGACCGATTCCCGTAAGTTGCGAGTTCGTTTATGGGTGACTATTCTCAGAGCGCCCCTGAACGCTCAATCAATGAAGAGTTGAAGCAATTGCAACGGGATTGATTGATACTGAAATTGTGAGCGGTTCGGACAAATTCCGATCGAACCATCATCTGTTTGTGTCTTGAAGAGGAAGAATTTCAATGGACCATGTGAACGGGAAGCTCAACCGAAAACTGAAGATGGGTCTTGTTGGAGGGGGACAGGGTTCATTTATTGGTCGCGTGCACAACATCGCTGCGATTCTCGACAATCGCGCTGAACTGATCGCCGGAGCACTTTCCTCCAATGCAGAGCGATCCAAAGCATCCGCTCCTTTTTACGACATCAAACCTGATCGTGCATACGGCTCCTACATCGAGATGCTGGATGAAGAAGCGAAGCGTCCTGAAGGAGATCGCATCGACTTCGTGACAGTTGCAACTCCAAACCACATGCACTTTCCGGTCGCCAAAGCTGCGATCGAACGTGGTGTCAACGTCATGTGCGATAAGCCAGTCACCTTCACACTCGAAGAGGCTGAAGAGCTGGCCAAGCTTATCGAAAAGCACAAGGTTGTGTTTGCTGTAACTCACAACTACACCGGCTACCCGCTGGTGCGTCAGGCTCGTGAAATGATCCTGAACGGAGAACTCGGGGAAGTTCAGGCGATTCGGAGCAGCTACATTCAAGGTTGGTTGCGAACTCGACTTGAAACAGAAGATTCAAAGCAGGCAGGTTGGCGTACAGATCCCACGAAATCAGGCATCGCGGGAGCATTCGGTGACATTGCGACACACGCCTACAACCTTGTCCGTTACACCACCGGTTTGCTGCCAGAAGAAGTCTCCTGCACACTGAAAATTTTCGAACCAGGTCGCCAGCTGGATGACTATGGTCACGCTGTGATCAAGTTTGCGAATGGTGGACTGGGAACCGTCACTGCCAGCCAGATTTCGCATGGTCGCGAGAACGATCTTTCGATTGATATCGACGGCACCAAAGCTGCGATTTCGTGGCGACAGGAAGAGCCTAACCACATGTATGTTCGTCGGAATGGCGAACCGTGGCAGGTTTATACCCGCAATCCAGGGGCACCGTTCACATCTCCATTATCGGCTGCGTCGTCACGCTTGCCGGGTGGGCATCCGGAGGCGTTTTTTGAGGCTTTCGCGAATGTGTACCGGTTTGCGTATGATGCCATGATTCAGCGAGCAACCGGAGAATCGTTTGAGTCCCTCAACACGATCTACCCAAATATTTATGACGGCATTGATGGAATGAACTTCATTCAGCAGTGCGTCGCCAGCAGCCAGCAGAATTCCGGATGGGTCCCGCTGAAGCATGAAGCCTGCCGAAAATAAGCGTCGACAGAGCTTACTTTCATTCTAAAATGATCGTCCTCCCTTGCCCTGAAGAAGAGCTGGGAGGATGTTTCATTTTGTGTCGTTGCGGGATAGAACGTCCAGTCCTGAAGAACGGTCTGAGAGGTGCCAGCGATGGTGTGTTCAGCCATGTCGAAATTGGTCGCTCAGCTCTTTTTCAGTAATTGTAGGTCCAATTCAAGATGACGAATGTCCCCCCTGATGACGAGACCGGTAAGCCCGGTGATGAAGAGGATCAGACTGTGCAAGGACAGGTGCGGCACAGTCACCTGAGCGCTCGGGTTCCAGATGAAATTGGAACAGGAGTGTTCAGCAATGGCGTGATGATTCTGACTGGGCCTTTCGAAATCGTTCTCGACTTCGTGCTCCGGATGGGTGAACAACAGCGAGTCACCGCGCGCGTTGTCATGCCTCATTTGGTCTGTCAGCAGTTTGTCGTGGCGCTGCAGGACAACATCGTCAACTATGAAATGCGGTTTGGCCCATTGGCTCCGATTCCCAAGTTACTCCCCGAACCCGAAGTTGAGTCGAGCGATCAGCCTCGCTCAGAAACTGACACGGGGATTTCTGGAGAATTGCCCGCATTCCATCCTGAAAATCTGCCGGAACAGCATCCCTCTCCGCCGCCGATCGAGGAAATCTACGACGACCTCAAACTGCCGGATCGAATGTTGAGTGGACGCTATGCCAATGGAGTGCTGATTCGTCACTCAGCTACTGAATTCTGTTTTGACTTCATCACGAATCTGTATCCACGTTCGGCGGTTTCCAATCGAGTCTACTTGAGTGTGCCTCATATTGCCCCCTTCTTAAAATCTCTAACCCGTGCCTTACAACCTCCCGGTCCTCAGGCGTAAGCGATTCTGATCCGACAACTTCCATAGCAATCAGGCTGAATCATAAGATGGCTGAAGTGGCGCGAGAAATTCGGATCGGGATTGTCACCGTGTCAGATCGGGCAAGTCGAGGCGAATATGCAGACCGCGGTGGACCGGCAATTCTCGAATATTTTCAGCAGGTCCTCACGTCAGCCTGGGTTCCTGTCAGCAGAGTCATCTCCGATGATCAGGAACTCATCGAGAAAACGCTCGTCGAACTCAGCGATGAACAGGGTTGCTGCCTGATTGTCACGACAGGTGGCACAGGTCCCGCCCTTCGCGATGTCACCCCAGAGGCAACCGAAGCGGTCTGCTTAAAAGTGCTTCCCGGGTTTGGTGAGCTGATGCGATCTGTCTCACTCACCAAAGTCCCCACGGCGATCTTGTCTCGCCAAACCGCTGGAGTTCGCGGGAACTCCTTGATTATTAACCTGCCCGGTCAGCCGAAGGCCATTGCAGAGTGCCTCGATGCAGTGATGCCCGCGGTTCCTTACTGCATTGACCTGATCGAGGGTCCTTTTCTTGAGACCAGTGCGGAACGCATCACTGCTTTTCGGCCAAAGAAGTAGGCAAGCAATCTGCTGCCACATCAGCTTGCCGGTTTTATGTGCAAGATTTGCAATGAGTTGCGGGATTTAGCGTCACTCATTTGTAGGTTTTACACGTGTCGAAATTGACCTGGCGCTTTTGTGAAACTGTTCCATTCCGGCAGATATTGCCGCATTTCAAGGTCTTGGGTATAGTCCCGCCGTTAAGACCAGCAGATCTTGCCGGTTTTGGTCCAGCCCTTGCTGTGACAAGGTTGTGGGTAGGTCAGCACGGAATCGCTAGCTACTCGTTACTTTCCAACATCCCTTCATCTGGTTAGTTGAGTGCATGGAAGCAATAGCCAAAAGAGTCGGGGCATTTCTTGCCCTTTGTCTCCTGACCACTGCTGCTCAGGCTGCAACGTACAAAACAGCGAATTTCGTTGTCACGGCCACGTCGGATGATGTCGCTCGCCGGGTTGCAAACTGCGCCGAATACTGGCGGAATGAGCTTGCAATCCAGTGGCTGGGCAAGGCACTTCCCAACAACTGGTCTCACCCCTGCCCGATCACCGTACAGGTGACGAACGGCGGCGCCGGCGGACAGACCACCTTCACCTTTGAAAATGGTGAAGTCTACGGTTGGAAGATGCAGGTGGAAGGTTCTCTCGAGCGAATCCTCGATTCCGTGATTCCGCACGAAGTCAATCACACCATCTTTGCATCGCATTTCCGTCGCCCCATGCCACGCTGGGCGGATGAAGGGGCAGCTTCGCTGATTGAACACGAATCGGAACAGGCCCAACAGATTCATCGCCTCAACCGTGTGATGAACACACCCAAACAAATTCCACTGAAGGATCTGCTTGCAATTCGTGAATACCCTGCCGATATGCAGGACGTGTTGACGCTGTATGCAGAAGGATTCTCACTGGCATCGTTTCTGGTTGGACTTCGCGGTGAGGACGGACGCCGCGTCTACATGAACTTTCTTGAAGACGCTCACAGAAACGGTTGGGAAGCAGCGATCAAACGGAACTACGGTTACGAAAGCGTCGCACAACTCGAGCAGTACTGGTCGAAATGGATTCTGGCTGGCTCGCCTCCACTGCAGCCAATTGGAACCAGCATCGCAAGCAACGAAACTCCTGCTACAGAAGCGACAGCACGCGTTGCCGTTGCCGCTCATCAGGCTGATCTGACTGATGCACCTCTGGCGAATTACGGTGAGAACAACAATGTTGTCATCCGTTCACAAAGTCCTCAAGAAGAGACACCTGTCAAAGCCACCTCTTCTCGTCTGAGTCCTGACCCTCTCCCTGCGATTCAGCGACCATTGCGAAGCGTCCGCCAAACTGAACTTTCCGCGATGTCCAATGAGAAAGTTGCTCAGGCTTCACAAAACGAATCTGGTAGCTCTGAAGGAGAAGATTTCCGTCCGCGAATGCTGAGAGATAAATCAGCACCGGACTCTGGTCGCCCCGCAAATCTCTCTCCGACGACTGAAGTGATCAACGTCAATCCAAAATCCTCTTCGTACGCGTTTCCAGAAGCTCGCCGGCAGTAAATTTGCCGGTGCCACTCCAAATTCTGTACAATACGGAACGATCTCCCGGCAGTTCCCAGTCAAACCAGTTCGCGTTGATCGGACCGGTTGACCTGCGAGGCTGAATGCGGTTCAATCGAGAATAGGTCAAACGCATTACGTTTTGCCGATCATTTACGCTCGATTGTCCAAGGAGTTCTTCATGTCCGTTGCATCCGCCCCCAAGTCGACGTACGCCCCACCCCGAGTCCGTCGAACTCAATTGCTCATTGACGGGAAGTGGCAGGACTCTGTCAGCGGCGAAACGTTCGCTACATTCCACCCAGCGACCGAAGAGAAGATTGCTGATGTCGCTCGTGCGAACGAAAAGGATGTCGACCTAGCGGTGATGGCTGCTCGTCGAGCCTTTGAGACCGGTCCTTGGTCCAAGATGGATGCCCGAGACCGCGGACGCTTAATGTACCGGCTGGCTGATCTCCTCGAAGAGAATATCGAAGAACTCGCAGCCCTGGAAACACTCGACAACGGTAAGCCGATTCTCGATGCCCTCAACGGTGACTTACCCGGAGTCATTGACTGCATTCGTTATTACGCCGGTTGGGCGGACAAACTGTCGGGCGATACCATCCCGATCCGCGGAAATTACTTCTGCTACTCGCGTCGCGAACCTGTCGGCGTCGTCGGCCAGATTATCCCGTGGAACTTCCCTGCTCTGATGGTGGCATGGAAGTGGGGACCAGCTCTTGCCTGTGGCTGCACGATCGTCATGAAGCCAGCAGAACAGACTCCATTGAGCTGCTTACGCATGGCAGAACTGGCGATGGAAGCCGGAATTCCAGCAGGCGTGATCAATATCGTCACAGGATTCGGCGACGCGGGGGCTGCATTGGTTCGGCATCCGGAAGTCGACAAAATCGCGTTCACTGGCTCAACAGAAACCGGTCAGATCATCATGCGAGAGTCGGCTGCAACTCTCAAACGATTGACGTTCGAACTCGGTGGCAAGAGCCCGAATATCGTCTTTGATGATGCAGACATTGAGTCGGCGATTAACGGAGCCGAATTCGGCCTGTTCTTTAATCAGGGGCAGTGTTGCTGTGCGGGGAGCCGCCTGTTCGTCGAAAAGTCCATTCACAAAGATTTTGTGAAGGAGCTGACAAATCGCGCCCAGCAGCGAAAGCTCGGAAATCCGTTCGATGCTGCGACGACTCAGGGACCACAGATTGATGGTGATCAGTTCAACAAGATCATGGACTACATCGATCGAGGAAAGAAGCAAGGTGCCGACTGTGTGACGGGCGGAAATCGATTTGGTGACAAAGGCTTCTTTATCGAGCCGACCATCTTCGACAACGTGAAGGATCACATGGACATTGCCACCGACGAAATCTTTGGCCCGGTTCTCAGCGTCTTCCCGTTCAATGACATCGACGAAGTGGTTGCCCGAGGAAACAAAACCAACTACGGTCTGGCTGCAGCGATCTGGACGAAAGATGTCAGCAAGGCTCACCGCGTCGCGGCCGCCTTGCGGGCAGGGACCGTCTGGGTGAACTGCTACGACGTCTTCGATGCCGCTGCTCCATTCGGTGGCTTCAAACACTCCGGAATCGGAAGAGAACTCGGCGAAGCAGCACTGGCCAACTACACGGAGCACAAGACCGTGACAATGAATCTGGGATAGTCGCTCTCTGCAAGAGAGCAGCGATCTTCTTCTTCGATTCGCAAAACCAAAAGGCAGGTAACTTGAGTGTTGCCTGCCTTTTCGTTTGTTCTACGGATGTAGCTCCGGCGTCCAGAAGTTCCTCGTTGTGGACATCTCCCCTTTCTATATCGTTCGCATCCCCAAGTTCACGCCCGCACCTGCAGTTGTCGTCAACATTTCAACATTTGGATTCGAGCAGTGTTGGGGTTATAGTGACCGGTAAGTCAGACCAGTGATTCCTCTGACCGTGCCATTTGTCCTTTCGTCCTTGTCCAACGATCACATTCAGGAAGGCTGACGATGCGTCGAAAACTGTTGACTGCTGGTGTAGCTGCCATGCTCTTTTCAGCTCCGTTGTTGGCAGAAGACTGGCCACAATGGCGTGGAAAAGACCGCGACGCCAAAGCCGTTGATCCCGGCCTGAAGTTGGACTGGGAAAAGAAAGCCCCCGAACACCTGTGGACGATCGACGGGATGGGCCAGGGTTATGCGAGCATGTCGATCGTCAACGATCGTCTGTACACAACGGGGAATACCGCTGAGGGACAGAAGGTTGTTTGCGTCGACCTCCCCAGCCAGAAAGTCGTCTGGTCTACTCCGATGACAAGCAAGGCGCCAGAGCACGGTTACGAAGGCTCGCGCTGCACCCCGACGATCGATGGCGATCGCCTGTATGCAGTTGCCTCCGATGGGCAGATTTTCTGCATGAATACGGAAGATGGCAACGTCATCTGGAAGCACAGCTTCGAATCAGAATGGGACGGAAAGATGATGAGCGTGTGGGGATTCTCGGAATCTCCCCTCGTCGACGGTGACCGGGTCGTCTGCACTCCCGGTGGCGATCAGGCCATGATGGTCGCATTGGACAAGATGAGCGGCGATGTCATCTGGAAATCACCTTTCTCTTACAATGGAGAACGAGGAAAAGATGGAGCTGGCTATTCGTCCATCGTGATTTCCAATGCTGCTGGTGTGAAGCAGTATGTCCAGCTGATTGGCAGGGGCCTCATCGGCGTTCAGGCGAGCGACGGAAAATTCCTGTGGGTATACGACAAAGTCGCCAATGATGTCGCCAACATTCCTACTCCGATCTGCTTTGGAAATTTTGTTTTCGCGAGTAGCGGATACGGGACTGGAGCCGCCTTGCTGAAGATTTCGAAGGTCAGAAATGTTGTGAAGGCGGAAGAGGAATATTTCCTCGATGCGAAGACTTTCCAGAATCACCATGGCGGAATGGTTCAGTTTGGCGATTTCATCTACACCGGGCATCAGCACAACAAAGGATTCCCTCTCTGCCTGCATGTTCCTTCTGGAAAGGTCAGATGGGGTGGCAATATTCGCCCGGTTGGAGACGGCTCGGCGGCCATTACAGCAGTAAACGATCAGTTGATCTTCCGCTACCAGGATGGGACGTTGGCATTGATCAATGCAACCCCCAAAGCCTACCAGCTCAAGGGAACATTCAAGCCTGAGTATCAGGAGCGTGAGAGCTGGTCGCATCCTGTTGTGGTGAATGGCAAATTGTATCTGCGTGAGCAGGACAAGCTCATGTGCTATCAGTTGTGATCAACCAGCTGCTAACATTGACATCGGGTGACCGGAAGCCAGTGGTGAGTCCACTGGCTTCTTCTTTGAATCAAGTTGAAAGTGCGATCGATGAAACTGGAATACAGCCTCACAGCTGAGGATTTTCTGGCGTTCCAAAACTATTACCTCTCCACGGACAAGCGATATCGTCAATCGACAATTCGCGGAGCAGCACTCTGTTTTATCGTACTTTCAATTCTGCCCATCATGGCGCTGTTCGGCGGAGAGAAGCCTGCAATTGAAACAGCGAAGGAAATCTGGCCAATGCTGCTCGGCCCTTTCTTTGCTGTTCCAATTTATCTCTTCATGACGAAGCGAACAGTCCGTCGTCGACTTCGAGCAATGGCAGAGAGTGAAGAAGTTGCTGCTGTCTACAGTCCAAAATCCGTGACGACTTCTGCAGAAGGAATCTCCGGAACAGATGAGATCGGAACCGTAGTTTACAACTGGACAACATTAACACACCTCGCTGTCCGAGAGGGTCGAGTGCTCATGGTGTTCAACAACGGGAGTGGTTTAGTGCTTCCTGCAAATGCATTTCAAAACGACAATGAGCGACAGGCGTTCGTGGCGGAAATTCAGCAATTTTCGGGCATCGCAGCAGACTGAACACGTAGCGTCGTCGGTGTCACGATCTTGCTTCCATGTCAGATCAACATTTCCATTCATGATGCTTCTCACCCTGCTATACTAAATTTGGGTGCGAATTCCGCGGAAACGTTCTTGCTTCGGGAGTTGTGTTTTCGATGGCAAAATGCGATGGGTGTGGAGCGTCGATCGTTTTTGGGGGTGTCACGTTTAACGACCTCCGCTTTTGTAAGCAGGCTTGCCTCAAGAAGAACCGTGACAGCGTCATCATCAAATCTCTGGCTCGCGAGATCCCTCCCGAGGTGCTGGCCGAACAAGTCCAGCTGGTTTTTGAGGGAGACTGTCCGCGATGTGGCGGGTCCGGCCCAGTCGATTGCCACAAGTCGCATTGGGCGCTCTCTTACTTCCTCGGGTCGACCTATGGTAGCCAGACGCATGTTTGCTGCCCGTCATGCGCCAGAGTCTCGCGGCTGAAAAGTTTGGGCTACACTGTCTGTTTCGGCCTGTGGTGCTTTCCATGGGGGCTGCTCTTCACCCCACTGCAAATCGGTCGGAACATCTTCGACATGGTTTCATCTTCAAGAACAGAAGCTTCTGCTGATCTGGAAGAGTTTGTCCGATTGCAGCTAGCCGCTCAGCAGTTCATTCAAGTTTCCATGCAACAGGAGCAGGAAGAGCAGCAAAGGAAAGCCCTCAACAAAGGGAGTCTGAATTTTGAAGATTCAGGCGAAAGAACCTGAAACCCAATGAACAAGCCCGAACAAAGTTGATTGCTCGGGCCTGAGATCTTGCTGAATTCACGAAGTCAAAGCGACTTCATTTTGTAGGGTGTACCGGGTTCATGATAGGGGTATCCCAACCCGCCATGTCGAGCGGCTTCACTCCACGGCGATAGCCGTCGAACGAGAACTTGACCGGGTGATATGCGCCGACGAAAGCGATTTCGGACTCGGGTTTGATCTCGTCTTCCAAACCAAGCCCCCACAGGCAGGCATTGACAAGCATTCGCCTGTAGTCGTCGTTGAGAATATCGACAGAGGCCCCGTAGGTGCTTGTGAAGACACGTCCCTGTTTCCCATCGACTCCTTCGTAAGTGCGCGTCCATGCTCCGGGGCAAGGATGCTTTCCTTCAGCGGGAGCGGAATCCTGAGTCATCCCTTCGAGCGGCTGCGCCAACGCCAGAATGGTGCTGTCAGCTTCAGGCTCTGTCCAATACCCTCCAGCCTGTACCCAGGGAGTGACTACTCCCTTGAGAATTGGATGAGTCTTTTGTTCTGGGACAAGATCCAATCGCGTGCTCATGCGGTGATTGTCTCCGTAGTGACCTGCCCAGGTCTCCCCGAGTACTCGTCGTCCGAACCCCTTCGGATAGTCCGCCCCATCATAGTCGTAGGAGTAGCGGGAATACTGTTTTCCCTTGGGGATATTGAAAGCATGTGTCGAGGTTCTCAGCCCAACGACAGGTCCAGCACGGTGCAAGTAGTCCTCAATCGGCTGCATTTGTTCTGGACTGAAATCCTGAAATCGCAACATCATCACCATCAGGTCTGCGTTTTCAAGAGCCTCTGTCCCGGGCATATTGTTATTCCCCGGAACGATTTCACCCGTGACAGGATCCACATTGAAAAGCACAGTGGTTTTAAAGCCGTAGTGCTTCGCAAGAATTCGAGCCAACGCAGGCAGCGTTTCTTCGGAACGATACTCATGATCGCCCGCCAAGAACACAATGTGTTTCCCATGGCCGATCCCCGATTCCCCCTCGAAGACCAGATGGTCAGCCCGTACAGCGGAGGTGAAAATGAACACGGAACACAGAATTAGAGCCAGTCTTGATCGCTTCATTGGGACTCCACAGTGTATCGTTCATGGAAATTCGCCACACGAAATTCCCCAGTATGAATTCGAATCCATCGAATCCGGAGATCTCACGAAGCTGAATCAGGACTAATCAACGGAAGCTGTTGTAATGAAGTTAAATTTGTCCTGCAACACCCTGTGGTCCGTTGGTCCTCGAATTCCGTCCTGACTCAATTCATTGCAGCAATTCTTCCGGAAAGTGATTGCCCCATGTTCGAACTGTTCTCTTCTTCGAGCCAGCAGTCGATTTCTCGACGGGTCGCATTGAAGGCCGGGTGCTTGGGACTGACATCCATCGCGGTCGGTTCACAGAACGCGGTTGGCAAAGATCGCCCCCAGCGAAAAGTCCGTATTGGCCAGATTGGTGTGACACACGGGCATGCGAACAAGCTGCAAGTGTTCAAGAACCATTCCGAATTCGAGATCGTTGGGGTCGCAGAGCCGAATCCTGAGCAACATGAGATGATGAAGTCGTCCCGCTTATACGGGGATCTGAAGCATTGCTCGGTTGAAGAGCTTCTCTCCAGTCCAAATCTGGATGCGGTGTTAATCGAAACGGATATCCGCGATCTTCTTCTGTATTCCAAACTTGCATTGGAGGCTGGCAAACATATTCATCTGGACAAGCCCGCCGGCTCTTCACTTCCAGAACTGCAGGAAGTGATTGACATCGCAAAGCAGCGGAATTTGTTCGTTCAGCTGGGTTACATGTACCGGTACAGCCCGGCTGTTCAACTGCTCCATCAGTTCCTTCAGCAGGGATGGTTAGGAGACGTTTTCGAGATCCATGCCGTCATGAGTAAGGTCGTGGATCCGACTTTCCGCAAGGTCTTCTCCGAGTTCACAGGCGGAACGATGTTCGAGCTGGGTTGCCATCTGGTCGATCTGGTCGTCGGAATTCTGGGAGTGCCCGACAGCATCCACTCTTACTTGAAGCACTCGGGAAAATTCGATGATTCATTGAACGACAACTGCCTTGCAGTGTTCGATTATCCACAGGCGAGAGCCACGATTGTCAGTACAGGATTGGAAGTCGACGGTTTTGCACGACGGCATCTTGTCGTCTGTGGAACTCAAGGAACTTTCTCGATCCAACCATTAGACAATCCATCCGCAACAATCACTTTGGAGACCGCACAAGGTGACTTCAAGAAAGGAACCCAAACTGTGACATTCCCGCGGTTCGATCGGTACATCGCAGAGGCAGATGAGCTGGCTCGCGTTGTACGTGGTGACATGCCAATCCCGAATCGTTATCAACAGGAAATTGATGTGCAGCGGTCTGTATTACTCGCTTCCGGTATGGAGACAATCGGCAACAAAAAATGACTGTTAAAAAGCGGTGAATTCAGGCCAAGTGGGTTGCGGGTTGACGACACAGACAGGATTGTTTGTAAAGCGGGCCAACTGCATCAGAATCAAACGCCTCCTTCTCGAGTTGAAAGACTGAAATGAAGTTAGTGAATTGGCTGGCTGGTATCGCCATTTTGGGACTGTGCAGTCAGATCCCAGTAACTGCAGTTGCTCAGGAAAAAGGGCTCGTCTATGCCCACCGTGGGGGAGCATTTGAGTACGAGGAAAACACACTCTCTGCAATCCGCACATGCTACGAAAAGGGAATTCGCGGGTTTGAAATCGATGTTCGTATGACCAAGGATGGCGAACTGGTCGTTCTGCACGACGACACCCTGGATCGCACGCACGCAGGAACCGGTCCAGTTGAAACCAAGACTGCCGAAGAAGTCCGGAAGATCAAAACGAAAAAAGGGGAGTCGTTTCTGTTCCTGACAGAGCTTCTCGATTACCTCGCGGATAAACCCGGTGTTTATCTCGAACTCGAAATGAAGACCAGCAAACCCGAAGTTTACACTCCGGAAATTCTGGAAACGTACTGCCAGAAAATTTACGATCTGGGAACATCCAGGCAACCAGAGAAGTCAATATACACCTTCACTTCGTTCGACGATCGCCCTCTCAAGATTATCAAGAAGAATCATCCAGAAGCGGATATTCTTTACATCACGGGGGGAGCCTGCACTCCTGAATTCGTGGAAAAGGCGGTCTCTCTCGGAGCGAAACGAATCGGAGTTCGCATGGAAGGAACCTCCCGCGCGATGGTCAAAGAGGCCCAGAAGGCCGGACTCAAAGTGAACGGGTGGCCCGGTCGGAATCTCGAAGATTATCACCTCGCTGTCGGGTTGGGAGTCGATTGCATCTGCACCGACATCCCCATGGCAGTGCTCAAGTTTCAGGGAAAATTGCCCGAGTAATGCAGGTTGAAAATTGCCGGCCCAAAGCGTGGTGACGGTCATAAACAGAGCTTTCAGAAACAAATTCTGGAGGCTCTTTTTTTATGACGAGACCTCTTCATGTAGGCGTCTTCGCCACGCATTACGATCTTGGGAGATAGAGGGTCGGTGTTTTGGGAAGTGTGCTTTGCCACGGAACGTGAACGCCGCTGACGCGCAGTGCGTTCCCCACCCACGAATTGCACGTGTTGAAGATGATGTAGCTCCCCTTGGCTTCGAAAAATGCGTCGGTCTGGCCGTAGGAATATCCCGGAATCTGAATCACTCGCCCCTGCTCATCCCGCTGAAATGATCCCCTGATGAACTCGACCAACTCGCTGTACTGATCAGCGGAGATTTTCACAGAAACAGCCCTGCTCTCGACCTGCGGGAACGTGAACGCAACGTGTAAGCAAGTATGCGACGGGAGGCAAAGTGCATTGAACGCGGTCGAGAACTTGAGGTCGTTCCAAGTCGGCGTTCCGAGAAAGAAACCCCGATCTCCCCAGCCGATGGCGATGTGGGAATATCGAGTGGGACTCGTTTGGAACCAGTCTGGATTCAGTTCAGTTTGCCAGTCGAAAACAGCGTTCGTCACGGGAACGATGATATCAGAGTGAACAGCATTGGACGTGATAAAGATCTCGATTCCATCCGGGGTGGGGGTAAAGTCGTTGTTGACAGGGATGAGCCCAATCAGGATGACTCCGACGTAAAACAGAAAGAGGTAAGCAGTCCACTTTCCGATTCGAAATCCCCATCGTCCAATAACCGAATTCAGAGAAACTCGCACGTTTCACCTCTGGCATACTAATGGACTTGTTCGAGCAAATTCGATTGAACACTCCGGCTGACGAGCCAACGAAGGCCGATCAAGAGTGAGACATCAGCGATCGCGGTCCCGATTGCGAATAATGGATTTCCCGAGAGTACCACAATGGAAACCACAGCGGTCTGAAAATACCACCCAAATGCAAACGACAGCAGTGCCGGGGACGAGTTCCACCCGTTGGCAATCAGGATCGTCGTGTACGTCGCCAGAAATAAAGCGAACAGTCCGTAGAAAACCCAGAGATTCATTTTGTGTTCTGCAACATAGCAAAGAGACATCATTGGCACGAAAACGCTCACTCCGAGAATGCCCGCCAGAAGCGATGGCCTTCCTGTCAATGTCAGGGAACCGCGCCGTAACAGCAGCGACGCTCCCATTAGAAGGACCATGATGCCGTAAAGCGCGATCAGCTGCTCTATGTTTCCGACAATTCCATCACGTCGAGTATCTGAAAGGAACACCAGACTCCCCAATGCGACGAGTCCCAGGCTCAGCAGGAAAAACGATCGTGTAGTTCGTAGCCAGGCTTGTACACTCACTGCTCGAAAGAAAAAGTGAGTGAAGAAAATGGGAAAAACGACTGAGGCAAACCCATGCCAGATGCTGATGAACGTCCCCCAGGGCCACCCGATTCCAATCGCATCCCCGTAGCCATCAAATTGCCTAATGGGAGTCCCTGTCTCGAGCAGCAGCGTCTTTGCGAGGACGCCTTCGTTAAAGATCCCGTATGCTGTTCCACAAAGAATCAGACCTCCTAAACCAATTTGGCGACGACACGCAAACTCGCGTATCAAGAGAACCGGTAACCCATAACCGAGCGTCAGAAAGACAAGTGTAATGGGATTTAGAAACGCGTGGAGGGGAGTGCTTCCGGTCACCAGTTCAGGAGTGACCATCGTGAGAAACATCAGCGTGGCAATCGGTTGCCAGAGTTGTGTCTTGCCCGGAGCAGTAATGGCAACAGTCCTTTCAGGTTATGTGAATCGGTTCATTCCCCCGTTCCTGAATATAGCACTCTTATCGACTGAAATGGAAATGCCGTAAAACGGTCGGTTCACTCGCAGATGTTGCCCGAAAGAAGTTCATCAGCCAGTCACTGATTCAAGTTGAACTCTCTCGATCGTCACCTGAAGGTCGAGTGAATACTCAATAAAGGACCTGTTGTTGAACCCCAGAACGAATCGTGCTGAGCGCTGTCGCTGTGTCAACTCGCTGCAATTTCCTTCTGCAATTCTGACAGTGACCACTTCCCCCTCAATCCAACACTCCACTCACGCCCTCCTCAGTTGGCAACATGCTTCCAAAGTATCACGCAGGTATTCGGATTGAATCGACAATACCTGGGAGCGCGCTCGATTCAATCACAGTCTCTCAGGGTTGCAGGTTGAATCGTTCCAGCTGAGACGGAAGCGATCAGCGAGTCGGGGTGACTGGTAAATTCAGAACGAAACGGTCACGATAGATTCGTCCGTTTGTCAGATAACTCATCTGATTGAATATCTGGCGTCTGGCAGCGATTGAATGCTCCGGGGAATCGGCATCAATTCCTTTGGTTGAGGCGTCGATCCGTTTGGTCAAGCAGGTGAAATACAGAGATTCGCAGAGAAATAAAGCGAGGGTTGCTAAATGGTGAATCACTGGACGCTGAGAGTTCAATTCTTATCACTCCTTACGTTCATGGCTGGACTTGCGATGGCAGACTCACCGCCGACCCATACGGATGAATCCAAAGTTTCCGCTTACCAGTTACCAGATCCGCTGACATTCGCTGATGGAACTCCAGTGAAGACCGCTGAGGACTGGTTCGAACGGCGTCGTCCGGAATTGCTGAAATTGTTCGCAGAACAAATGTATGGCAAGCTCCCACCTGCCCCGGAGAAACTGAAATATCAGATACTTTCCCAAGACGAACAGGCATTAGATGGGAAAGCAATCCGCAAGGAAGTTGAGATAACGCTCGTCGAAAAGCCAACGCCCGTCACGATGACGATGCTGATCTACATTCCTAAAAACTCGAAGCCTGCCCCGGTTTTTTGGGGCCTCAACTTCCGTGGGAATCATTCCGTCACTGCCGACCCTCAAGTCCGACTGAACCCCAATTGGATGGCAAATGGGATCCCTGGAGTTGTGGATCATCAGGCAACAGAAGAGAGTCGAAACAGCCACGAGTCCCGCTATCCAATTCCCATGATCATAGATCGTGGTTACGCTGTGGCGACCGCTTACTACGGGGATATCGATCCAGATTTCGATGACCAGTTTCAAAACGGAATTCACCCCGCATTTTACAGCTCAAACCAATCCAAGCCACTTGCGGATGAATGGGGAGCGATCGGTGCATGGGCATGGGCCATGAGTCGCGGTGTGGATTATCTCCAGATGGATTCAGACATTGACGGAAACCGAATCGCTGGAATGGGGCACTCCAGACTGGGAAAAACCGCTCTTTGGGCAGGCGCGAATGACCCCCGGTTTGCGTTGACAATTTCAAATGAATCCGGATGTGGCGGAGCGGCGATCAGCCGCAGGGAATATGGTGAAACAGTCTGGCGAATCAACCATGCGTTTCCGCATTGGTTCTGCGAGAACTTCAAGAAGTACAACGGTCGCGAGGCGGAACTCCCCTTTGATCAGCATGAACTCATCGCCTTGATCGCCCCCCGCCCCGTCTACATCGCGAGCGCCCTTGATGATCAGTGGGCCGACCCTAAGGGTGAGTTCCTGGCCGCACGATTTGCTGATCCGGTCTACCGCTTTTTAGGGACCTCAGGGATGGGAGGAGACGGTCTACCAGAGATCTCACCGGAAGTCGATCAGCCACTTCAGTCAGGGATCATCGGTTATCACATCCGGTCAGGGAAGCATGACCTGACGGAGTACGACTGGGCTCGGTTTCTCGATTTCGCCGATATCAATCTTCAGAAGAAGTAATCTCATTCATCCAGGACCGACGTCAGGTCCTTATGAACGCCCTGTCACCAGATTGCTGATCTGCTTGAACGTGGCTGAACCAGCGACTTCGACCCACTCGAAGAGCACCATTTCCATCGTTACCAGTCTCACTCCCGCATCCGACATTCTCTTCAGACCGAGTTCGTGGTCATCGGGATTTCGGCTCCGCGAAGTGTTGGCGACCAAGTAAACATTGAATCCCGCTGCCAGCAGGTCGAGCGCCGTTTGTGTCATGCAGACGTGCGTTTCAATCCCTGCGATGACAACTTGATCCCGACCGTCAAGTCTTCCTGACTGAGTGACCCAGTCGAGGCACTCAGCGCAGCTAAAACGAAGCTTCTCAACCCGCTCTGGGACAAGTTCGGCCAACGAAGCGACTGTCGGCCCCAGCCCCTTTGGATATTGCTCTGTGACGCTGACGGGGACGTTCAGCAATTGGGCCCCCTTGGTCAGCTTGATGCACTTGTCGAGAACGACATCAAATTCCGGCACCACCGACTGAAATCGCTCCTGCATATCAACAACCAATAGACGGCTGCGAGTTGCAGAAAGGAGTTCGGAACTGCGGGAGTAGGCAGCGTGAGACATGGCGGCATCTCAGAAACAATGCTGAAAAAAAGAGCGGGGGACTTTCATCCCCCGCATTCCTGAATCGGACGTGACGTCTTACGACGCTGATGATTCGGATGACTCACCGAATGCATCCAACGGAGGACCACCCATGACGTGGTATCCGCAGTCGACGTGCAGTGTTTCACCTGTGATGCCGGAAGCATAATCGCTCAGCATGAACATCCCCGTCTTACCAACTTCATCTTCAGAGATGTTGCGACGGAGTGGTGAGAACGTCTCGTACAGCTCGAGCATCTTCTTGAAGTCGCCCACACCGCTGGCACTCACGGTTCGGAGAGGACCTGCACTGATCGCGTTGATACGAATGTTCTGCTTGCCCACTTCGCTGGCCATGTACTCGACGCTGCTTTCGAGAGCCGATTTGCAAAGCCCCATCAGGTTGTAGCCTGGGATCACTTTCTCACCGCCAAGGTAGGTCAGCGTGAGAATCGAACCACCATTGGTCATGAGAGGACGGGCGCGGTCAGTCATCGCGAGCAAGCTGTAAACGCTGATGTCCATTGCGAAATGGAAACCGTTGCGGCTGCAGGCGTAAACCGGACCGGTCAAGTCTGCAGGCAATGCTCCAGCGATACTGTGGAGGATGAAATCGACTTGGCCGAACTGCTCTTCGATGATCTTGAACGTTGCATCGAGTTCTTCGTCGCTTTGAACGTTACATGGAACAACGAACTTGGCGTCGAGCGGTTCGACGAGTTTGCGGACTTTGTTCTCGTTCTTGGGGCGTGCTGGATCTTTGTCCGGCAGATGAGTGAACCCCATTTCGGCGCCTTCCGCGTGCAGTGCCTGAGTAATCGCCCAGGCAATAGAGCGATCATTGGCGATGCCGAAGACGACTCCCTTCTTTCCAGTGAACAAACCCATGATCCGTATTTACTCCTGAAGATGCAGTTAACCTGAATTGCTGAACGATAATGGACAACCAGACTTTGGGCAATTGGGCCGCGACGTTTCATATCACGCCGGGAACACAACTCCCGTTTTCGGCTTCGCTTTTCCTGGGAACTCAGGCACTGGGATTTGCAGCCAGTAACACGACTAAGTTACCCAGACTATCAACGCTCAGTAGATATATGAAAACCGCCCACTGAAACATTCGGTTTCAGTGGGCGGCGACTTAAGTTCAAACCAACCCGTTATTTACGCTTGAGAGAGAACTGAACCCCCAATGATCCATGACCTTCTGAGTCTGGAACCATGTAAGAGGCCGATGGAGTGAGATACTTCTGAAGAGCTTCGAATGGAGGAAGCAATCCGAAGTCGACATTTCCTTCGAAAAGACTATCAAATTCGCCTTCACGTGCCTTATCGTAGCCGAGCTTCAGCTGGTCCACTGGATTCTGGTAAGCCAGCAGGCTGACTTTGGCTGGAATCTTGGCTTTGACTGCTTCGTACTCCGCCGACTTGTTCAACGGAGCTTCATGAGTTGATGACAGTGCGGTCTTCAGAAGTGATTCCTTCGACGAAATCATGATGCTCTTATTCTTGACGACAGCAGCACCCTGGTCACCCTCTTCGGTCAACTTCAGGAGTTTCGCTCCCTCAAAGTCTTCGCTCTTCGCATTCAGATTCTGTCCTTCGACGAAATCGAGAAGCTTCTGGGCTTTCTTTTCGTCTGTGACGCCGAGAGCGACTGTTGCAAGAACGTCTTCTGCCGATGCACCTGGAGTGATCTGGTACTGAACTTCTCCGGTCAGGACGTCAATAATGTCCTTCTTAATGTGCAAATTGGTGCCGGATTGCTGCGAGAAGCCGTCAACCATCTGAGCGAACTTGCCCGGCCCCGAGAACGAATCGTACATCGATTCAATTGCTTGGTATGCCCCCTGAATATTCCAGTCAAACGCACCAAACTGGCTTGCATTGGCTGGAATCCAGTCCGCTGGAGCGGAAACGGTTGGGCGAAGTTCAAAAATCTTCAGGATGCCGGAAGGTGGGCCGTCAACATAAATCATGGAACGGCTGATCGAATCGTAGTCTTCGACTGCAAACTCGATCGCTCCACCCATTCCCTTGAGGGAGTTCAGTCCGAAAGTTGGAGCATTGATGAGTCCGGCAGCCATCTGAGTCTGCTCGCTCATTGAAAGTGCCGTCGCGAGAAGGCCGACAGGATCGATGTAGTACTCGAATGCGGTGTCCGAGCTTCCTGGAGTGGTACACTTCTCGATAATCTCGCCAAACACTTCGTTGTCGGCGAATGTTTCTTCGCCGTCGCCACCCCATTGATCAATGACCGTTTCAAGGACAGACAGAGATGAAGCTGCGACAAAGATTTGATCTTTGACGAAGTAAGAGATTGTAACCCCTTCGTCAAAGTCTTCGTGGTCGATGGTGTAAGTCGTGACTTCAACACCGTCGATTGTTTCCGTAGACTTCTCGGAAATCTCGTCTTTGTCAGCTTCTTCTGCCTTGGCTAACAGCGTCTCGAGCACATCCTGATGTGTCCCGATGTCAATGAACAGAACTCCAGCCAATGACTCGCCGACTGGACGAACGAGAGCAAAGCTCACTTCGCCAGAAAACAAACCGCAAATCTGAGCCGGGTTGAGTCCGATCTCTTCTTCGGCTTTCTTCAGCCCTTCGTCGATTTTATCGACAATCTGCTTCTTGAAAGCGTCAAACTCTGGGTCGTGGAAGAGCTTGCTCAATTCCGTTTTCTGGAAGCTCTCATATGCCTTTGGAGCATTCGGAATCGTAGTGTACAGCAGAACTCCGTCGGGTAGACGCTGTGCTGCGGTAATTTCGTCCGCTGCATACCCTCGAATTGGCGATACTGCGACTGAGGCTGCGAAAGCAAGCAGCATCGCGGTGGTTCGCAAGAGACGATTGAACCTCATCTTCGTGGTATCCTTTTCGGCTATGTCGCGTTGGCCAACTGCCTGTGATGCGAACGGGCAATTGATCCCAACACAAAGATATTTGTTGCTGGAGAAATGTGATTCAATTCTCCAGAGACATGATTTGATTTTCTCAGGTGTATCGGGAAAATGTCAAATCGGCAAGCTTTACCAAGAGAATACCATGACGAACAGTAAATGGTTTCGCGACTTCCCGTTAATTTTTGACTAGTCGGGTTCCTTGCGATGCCAATTTGTTTGCACATTCCTGACTCAGGGCGGAGCGGGCATGCAAACTTGAGACACTTTCAAAGAAAGATCAAATTAAAACAGGGGTTTGAATTTCTCTTTGATCGCCTTGATCCCTTCCTGAAATGTTTTCACGTCCGTCGTCATGGAGACTAAACTGCAACCATGATCGACCAACATCGCTGAATGCTCTGGGCTGAATGTGACTGCTCCGAATGTCTTACCGTGACGTTCACAACTCTTCGCGATCTTCACGACCGCTGCGACCATGCGGGGATGCATGATGTCTCCAGCAATGCCATAAGCCTGACTGAGATCTGCAGGCCCCAAAAAGAGGTGATCGACATCGCTGATTGAAGCAATTTCTTCGCAGCATTCGACCGCAGCTGCGGTTTCAATCTGAATCGCGACCAAGGAGTTTTGATTCGCTTGCTGACAGAACTCGGGGATCGAGAGAAGGCCGAACTGACCATCATGACCACCACCGTTGAGTCCTCGCTCTCCGCGGGGTGCGAATTTACTCCATCGGACAAACTGCTCTGCTTGCTCGGGGGAGAAAACCTGCGCAGCCATCACCCCTCCGACACCAGACTCCAACGCGCGAGTCACAGTGGCGTAATCCGTCGGAGCGACTCGAACAAAACTGTCGAGATTCCAGGCCCTGCCAGCGCGGGCGGCTGATTCGATTTGATCGATCGTGAATCCGCCATGCTCGTGGTCGATCCAGAATCCATCGAAGCCGCCCTGAAGCCCGAACATTTCGACCATATTCGGGTGAAAAGACCGTCCGAGAGCAAATACGTTCAATCGTTCTTTGCGGGCCAGTCTCGATTTAATCGAACGCGATCGATCGTCTTGGTGATGCATTGGACACTCCTCAGGGGCAACGTGTTTTATCTGATCATATGCATTGTTTCAGAAATCATCTACTGAAAACACATTGCTTCGATCGAGGCGTCGTGTCTAGCGGCTAGCCAGACCTTCCAGCACAGCAATTGCTTCCGTCCCCTCAGTCGATTGGGCCATTGGACTGACCCCGCCACCGAGGCAAATATCTCGATATCAAAACCGTCCACCGTGAATTTTGTGCAAAAATATTACAAAAACACGCCTGTCATTGACCAACGCCGTGTTATATAAAACTAAAAAAGATATAATCACCCGCACTTCATCTCGAAGGCGGCTGAAGATTCATCGAGTTTTTAGATCAACCATTTGAAAGTACTGACTCATGAGTGCTCCCGCACATCCCATTCTCGAAGTTTATCAGACCGGTCCGACGACGGTGGTCGGATTTGGTGGACGGGACGTCCTGCTCGATGTGAATGTCGCGGGCTGTCGAGATGAACTTCTCGCGCTGATTGAGAACGAACAGTGTGAGGTCGTCGCCTTCGACTTGACCGGTGTAATGCTGCTACCAAGCGGTCTTCTCGGGGTGCTTGCATCACTTCGCAAACTCGGGGTTTCAGTGCACCTGTACAACCCGTCGAAAGACATTCGCGAGGTTTTGGAAATCACTCACCTGAACCGGCTAATGGAAGTGTACGAAGTCCCGATTCAGAAAGATTGACCAGTGAAGCTGGCTCGCAGATAATCCACGACCTGACCGGACTCCTTTTGTCAATAAAAAACGCCTGCAGACAGTGCAGGCGTTTTTTATTACAGAGTCATCGCTGGGATCAGTTCTCTTGGTATTCAGGTGTCGCTGGAGGGGTTTTGCTGTCGCCAGGGGGAGGCGTAGCGATCTCCGAATCCTGCGGATACCACAACGAGTCATACTGAGGATTCAGCTGCGATTTTGGTTGCGAAGATTCCCGCAATGAATTTGGATTCGATGGCGAGTTCAATAGTGGAGAGGTCCCCGAATTCGGTTGATAAATCGAGTCATTGCTACTTGGAGTCGAAGTCCCTGTTTCCCCATAGTTGAATTTGCCGGTCACCGGGTCGTAGACAGGTCCACTTTTCGAACTGGAACTTCCGGTAGTTTTCTGCGATGGGTAGCCAGCAGGGAGAGAAGGTGCTGCATCAGGATGGTTCGTCGTCGAAGAGCGCGGAGAACCATCGATCGAAAATGGAAGAGACTGACTCTCTGTAGCGGACGGTGTCTGGAGTGGAATCCCGGTTGCGAGCGGAGCATCACTCGCTCGGTTTGGATTGAATCGGAACGGAGCAGCCGGGCTCGCCCCTGCAGGTTGAAGTTGCTGGACGCGCGTTGGCTGCGGTTCGGTCGAAGGTCGGACGACTGCCATCCCCAATCGAAACGGAGGCACGTTGGCATCCGTTTGCCACTTCAGATTCACCGGGGTAATGACATTGGCATTTGGAATACGGTTCTGCAATTCAACTGGCGTCAGCTGATCGGAATCCGCATCCCAAATCACGACTCCGCCATTACGGAGCAATGTCTGGTCATTCATTCCGACATTTTTTCCGGGATTTAGATCCGTGTATGTTTTTACGGTCGAGCCTGTGGTGCTGTACCAGGCAGCGTTCTGAACAAGCTGCTTATTGCCAGCGACGATGGGAGGTTTTCCTTTGAAGCCGGCGGATTTCCAGGCAGACTCAACTTGCTGAGAGAGTTTCTCCCCCGGGAACTGCGTGTTCGCTCCCTGATTTTTAATTTGAGGAACCATCACAGTCAGGGCGACGAGTGTCGCTGCGAACAAGCCCACGGCGGCACCGATACGAATGATGGATCGTCTCCATGAAAGTCGTGTTTCGCTTAAATGTCCCCACATCAGTAGCACCACTCCCAGGTAACTCCAGTTAGTGACCCCTGCAAACAACGCTGAACTCGGGCCGGCCATCAAGGAAAGCCCGAAGATGATCGCCGGAGGGAGGCAAGTCAGCCACAACAAGTAACGACGACCAAAATCTCGCTCTTCATCTTCTGATTTCACTGGCTCTTCAAAGCTGAACCACGCGACGAGCGGAGTGAGGAGAAGAATGACTGGTACCACGCACAACAGCTGAGTTCCTAAAAACGACAGCGGCTGGATTAAGTGGTGAGCAACAGAAGCAGAGCGTTCAATACCAGCCTGGACTGTCAGGAATTGATTCTGAGCAAGCCAAACCAGATGTGGCATCAGGAACGTCACCATGGCGATTCCAGAGAGGAATGGCCAAGAGGAATCCCAGCATCGTCTCGCACGATCATTAATCAGCGTGAAGATGAACATGGTCAGAAGCAGAAGCAACGTTCCGTAACTGGCAAGGAATCCGAGTGCCAGGCAAAGACCAGTCGCAGCCCAGTAGCGGCGTCTTTCATTCGTCAGAGCCGTGTAAAATGAGTAGATACTCAGGGACCACAGGGCGCTTGCCAGCTGATCACCATTGAACGCTGAAGCTGCGATGGTGCAGGAATATCCCCCCAGTAGTACGAACGCAGCACAAAGTGCCGTCCAAGGGTGAAGAAATTGTCTTCCCAGCTTCCAGGCAGCCCAGACGCTGACAACACCACACAACTGCGCCAGCATGTAAACCGGCCAATTCCACGGTGCGAAGAACGAACTGACAGCAGTTGCGATCCAGACGCCCAATGGGGGATGCGATGCATAACCCCATGCGAATTCGCGTCCCGACGTGAGCATTTCCAGCGTCTCATTCGGGAGGTTCGGCTGAGTTGCTGTTGCGAGAATCGTCCAGACGATGACATGGACAGTCACGATCGCCCAGAAGAATCCGATCGTCGGATCACGTCGACTCAATCTTGCGAAGTGAGCGATCGGCGAGAATTGGAACATCAAATGGCGGCGTTGTAGGGCTCCGTCCCAACTCATCGGCCTGTACTCCTGAATTTCATTGCCGAACTTACTGATCCGCTGGTGTGATCGAGCTGATTAAAAACCAGCATCACGACGAAACTCCTCTCTCGGCATCAGGAGGAGCAACTACGAATGAAACGGAAATATAAACACTGTGTCGCAGGAATCCTCCTGCGCGGTAAATCTTGTTAGTGAGTCAAATTGCTCATCAGGCTGCAAACTCGCGATAAACATTGAGCGTCTGGCTGAGCATTCGCTCCTTCAGGTAAGGGTGATCTTCCGGAATGGATGCCCCCTCGGTCAGTATCTTCTTAATCGCTGCCGCTGCTGCTGCGGTGTCTCCCGGAGGAACGACCCCCACCGGGAAGATGCGATTCAGGATCTCACCAGTTCCACCATGATCGTACCCCACGACGGGTGTCCCCATATTCAGGGCTTCCACAGTGGTGCGTCCAAACCCTTCTGGAGGGTGTGAAGTCAGCGAGACGAGAACATCGGAGACCGCATAAATTTCGCGAATGTCGTGACGATGCCCCACAAACGTGACTTGCTTGTCCAACCCTTTTGACTGAACGAGTTCCCGCAATTCCTCAGCATATTCCTGACGACGTGGATCAACCCCACCCACGATCAACGCTTGAATTTCTGGGAGATCGACTTTCAGACGCTCAACGATATCGACCAGATCATGGTGCCCTTTCAGGCGAGTCATGCGTCCGACGAGCGAGACGACAGGCTTTCCTTGCAGATGGGGATATTTTCCATACCACGCATCAAGCCAATTGGCGTCAGGCTGAAATCCTCGCGGGAATTCCACAGGATCGATCCCTCGTGGAATGGTCCGAATCCGATCTTGTGAGAGTGCCGGATAATTTGTTTTCAAATAATTTGCGACAGTTTCGGAGATCGCGATCACTCGCTCTCCGGAAGTCATGATGGCACTGAACCGGTTGACGCGGTATAGGCCGTGTGCAGTCGTAACCAGATGCGGGCGGGACTTTCGCCCCAGACTTTTCCATGCAAACCACCCAATCCACGCCGGGATACGTGAGCGGATATGCAGGATATCGACGTTTTCTTTTTTTAGCAGAGATCGCAGCTTAAAGATGTACTGGAGCACCTTGGGGGACTTCATCCCAATTGGCCATTGGACATGTTCACCGCCAGCGCGAGTAATCTCTTCAACCAGACGGCCTCCACCAGAGATCACGATGGAGCGGTGTCCGTTCCGAACGAGTTCCGCATTCAACTCAACGGTTCCACGCTCAACCCCGCCGGATTCCAGGTTCGGAAGGATTTGAACAACGGTGAGGCGTGGGTTAGACATACTCTGTACGCAACAAAAAAGTGGAATCAGGCTCTCGGATCGAGACACTCGCCGGGAAAATACCCCAAATTGCGCAAACAGGTCAATGCGTAACTGGCGCCGACGATTCAAAACGCACTTTCACTTCAGTGAAATATGATGTTCGATCGCCATTTTGTAAAAAATGCCAGCGAATTCACTGGTGGCCGACCATTCTGACTGCCGCTTCCTTGACTCCACCCCCCAGTCCCCCGACCATTCTTCTTTCAACAGATTACATGACTTGTGGAATTCGGTGGACATGATGGAAATTCTCCCAGCGATCGATTTGCGTGGAGGAAAATGCGTACGACTGCGTCAAGGGGACTACGCACAAGAGACCATTTTCGGTGACGACCCTGTTGCCATGGCGCTTCGATGGGAGCAGGCTGGTGGCCAACGGTTGCACCTCGTCGACCTGGATGGGGCGAAGGCAGGGAAACCTGTGAATACCGATGTCATTCGTGAAATTGTGAAAGCGGTCAAGATCCCCTGCCAGCTTGGAGGGGGAATCCGAAGCGAAGAGACCGTTCGCCAGATGCTCGAGGAAGTCGGTCTGGCTCGCGTCATCATCGGAACCGCTGCACTCAAGCAACCGGAATGGTTCCGGGACATTGTTGAAAAATTTCCCAATCGGGTCTGCCTGGGACTCGATGCTAGAAATTCCATGGTCGCGACAGAAGGTTGGCTGGCCGACTCCAAGACATCGGCGATGGATCTCGCGAAACAGTATGTGGGGCTTCCGCTGGGCGCTGTGATTTACACGAACATCGCGAATGACGGGATGATGCAGGGAATTGATGACGGAACCCTCGCCGACTTCCGGACACTCGCAGACATGGGGCTCAAGGTGATCGCTTCTGGCGGAGTCACCACGATGGAAGATATTCGTAAGCTCCACGAGATTTCAAAAACCTCCCCAAACCTTGTCGGAGCCATTACAGGACGAGCGATCTACGAAGGAACCGTGGACGTCGCTGAGGCCGTAAAACTGGCCGCTTCCTGAAAAGAATGACTGGAGAGATTGGCGGCCTACAGACGACCAGCGCAGCGTTCACTTGATGAACCAGGTTGCTCGGTCCGCCTTCTCTCCGTGACATTCGTCTCTTCGCCCGATCTCTGACGTCGATGCGTCTCTGGCACTCCAGTCCAACGTGAAACAGAAGCCCACACCCAGTCCACACGCGCCGCACAGGGGACCAGTTGTAATGCCACGACGTATTTAACTGGGAATCTCATCTATCTAAATGCTGCAGGACATGCCCATAATTCGGTCGTGGTTGCGTCAATTCAATGAGATCTCCGACGGAAGTAAGAAATGTTGGAAACCGAAATCAAGGTGAACCGGTTTTTGATTGAGTATGTGGTGAACCTGCTCAACGACGTCCCGGATGAGCAAATGGCGGATCAGCCATTCCCGGCAGCGAATCACCCCGCCTGGATTGTCGGACACCTGACTGCCTCCGCAGAATCGATTGTGACACTCCTCGGAGGAGTGCGAAGACTTCCGGAAAACTGGACTGAACTCTTCGGGCAGAATACAGAGCCATCGACGGACCGCTCGAAGTATCCTTCAAAAAAGGATCTCATTGAATTGCTCGTCGATCGATATCGCACCGCTTGTGAGCTCCTCGAAATCGCACCAACCGAGGCATTAAAAGGTCGCAATCCTCGCCCTCACATGATTGAGCATCTCCCGACCGTAGGCGATCTCGTTTCATTTGCGATCACGGGGCACGTCGGAATTCACACCGGTCAGCTGTCCATGTGGCGTCGTGCAATGGGAATCGGTCGCCTATTCTAAAGAAGCAGACCAAGTGATCATTGAACGTTACAAACCGAGCACCCTAAGCCAGCTTGGTCTCCCCGACAAGAACGTTCAACAATCAGCCGGCTGTCGGGAGTGATTCCTGATTTCGATTTCAAGTCGATGATCAATTCGAATTGAAATGTGTCTCTGACATCAGCGGAGAGACGATGAATCGTGAAAATGCCTTGTTACGGTTGCAAGACGAAATTTGGGACGTGCTTGTCATCGGGGGAGGATCGACCGGGCTGGGAACTGCCGTTGATGCGGCATCACGCGGATACAAAACAGTTCTCGTCGAGCAAAGTGATTTCGCCAAAGCGACCTCCAGTCGTAGCACGAAGCTGATTCACGGTGGCGTGCGTTATCTCGCACAGGGAAATGTCTCCCTCGTTCGCGAATCGCTGCATGAACGGGGGCTGTTATTACGCAACGCCCCGGAACTCGTTCGACCGCTGGAATTCATCATACCCGCACACAGTTGGACGGAACGCCTGTACTATGCCGCTGGATTGAAAGCCTACGATCTGCTCGCGGGCAAACTGGGCATGGCTCATTCAAGAATTCTCTCTCGCGCAGAGACAGTTCGCAGAGTCCCCACACTCAACGGCGAGAAATTTTCAGGCGGGATCTCCTATTTCGATGCCCAATTCGATGATGCCAGATTGGCGATTGCACTCGCGCAAAAGGTTCTCGATTTGGACGGCGTCGCTCTGAACTACGTGCAGGTTTCATCGTTAATGAAAGAAGGAGGAAAAGTCACTGGGGCAGAAGTGCAGGATCGTGAAACCGGTCGATCCTTTCGAATTTCAGCCAAATCAACCATCAACGCTACTGGAATTTTCACCGACGAAATTCGCCGAATGGATGATGGTGAGGCGAAGCCAACACTCAGCTTGAGCCAGGGAGCACACATTGTCGTTGATCGATCTTTCCTCCCCGGGGGAGCGGCGATCATCGTCCCCAAAACGGATGATGGTCGGGTACTCTTTTTGATCCCCTGGCATGGATCGACCGTGATCGGAACAACTGACATTCCCGTCTCTGCTCCTGAATTGGAACCACGCCCGTTGAAGGAAGAAGTGGAATTCCTGATTGAACATGCGAATCGTTACCTTGCAAAACAGGTTCAGCGTTCTGATGTGCGAAGTTGTTTCGCAGGACTTCGGCCATTGGTCAAAAGCGATGGGGAGGCCTCGACGTCGAAATTATCCCGAGATCACGTCATCCGGACGTCGGCGACCGGATTGGTCAGCATCTCAGGAGGGAAATGGACCACCTTCCGAAAGATGGGTCAGGATGCCGTCGACGCAGCGTCCAAAGTCGCTGACCTGCCGATGAAGGCGTCCCAGACCGAGTCTCTTAAATTCTCTGCCGGGGAGTTCAAGGAGAGCGTCAACCTCCAGGAAATCCCTGTTCTGAGTGGTGACTTCGTCAGAGAGAGTGCTCGGCACGCGATGGCGAGAACGGTAGAAGACGTTCTCGCCCGCCGGAGTCGATTACTCTTCGTCAATGCGCAAGATGCGATCCTCCAAGCTTCCGAGGTCGCTCGAACGCTCGCAGAAGAACTGCAACGGGATGAGCACTGGGTCGCGACGCAAGTTTCTGACTTTGAAGCGGTTGCATCTCGATATCTGCTTCCGTGACTCTCCATGATTCCGTGAAGTATTCGCTCCACCAAATCACCCTGCTCAACCGCAAAAGTAGCGGTTGAACTGATTATTTTGATTAATTTGGGTATTGTGGTGGCGATTCACTGGCAAAAACGCCGATCGACACAAATTGGTGTGGATTGACAGCGTACGTAAATCTGATATAACCACGACTGAATTAGTAGTTCATTTTCCGGTCAAGCCTCAAAGTTACAGGACGACGCCTCTTGTTATCGCAATCGACTCGAAAATCTGGTTGGAGCTTCCTCGTTGGAACAGCGTTGCTGCTCGGAGGAGTGGCGACGTTCCTGCCTCTGTCGGGATGTTCACAACAGACGACCGATTATGAACTTCTCAACGTCTCGTACGACCCAACCCGAGAACTCTGGAAGGATCTGAACGCTGCGTTCGTGCCCAAATTTGAAGAAAAGCACGGCAAGACGATCAAGATCAACCAGTCCCACGCCGGGTCTGGACCTCAGGCCCGGGCTGTGATCGAGGGTCTGCCGGCCGATGTTGTGACCTTGGCACTCTCTTCCGACGTCGATGCAATCTCACGTTCCGAAGTGATCGCCGAAAAATGGAGCGAACGGCTCCCCCACAATAGCGTTCCGTACACCTCCAGCATCGTTTTCGTCGTCCGCAAAGGAAATCCTCAGGGAATCAAGGATTGGCCAGATCTCGCCAAGCCAGAGGTTCAGGTGATTGTCCCGAGCCCCAAGACTTCCGGCAACGGGAAGCTGGCATTTATGGCACTTTGGGGAAGTGTTGTCCTCAATGGCGGAACAGAAGATGAAGCACGCGAGTTTGTCAAAAAGATCTATAAGAATACACCTGTGCTCGACACCGGGGCGCGTGGTGCGACAGTTTCCTTCGCAGAACGTGGTCTTGGAAACGTCCACCTGACTTGGGAAAGCGAAGCTCACCTCGAAATTGCCCAGTCAAATGGAGACCTCGAGCTTGTGTTCCCATCGAGCAGCATTCTGGCAGAGCCCCCTGTCACCGTCGTGGACAAAGTGGTCGATTCGAGAAAGACCCGCGAGATCGCTGAAGAGTATCTCCAGTTCCTGTACACACCTGAAGCACAACAGATCATCGCCAACCACTATTTCCGCCCACAGGACACAACAGTTCTCGAAGCGAATCGGGATCGCTTTCCTGAAATCAAACTGTATCCTGTCACAGCAATTTCCCCCGGCGGACTGGGCGAGGCTCAAAAACGATTCTTCGATGATCGTGGAGAATTCGATCAGATCTACGAAAGCTCGGGGAAGTAATCTGCCGTCAACAGACTGTCGCCGAGAAATTAATTCGGCGACTGGTCACTTCCGTTCCATTCAGATTTGAACTCAACGAGTTTACCCGTACTGACCCCATGACCTTTCCATTGCGATCTCAACTGAAGCTTGGAGAGAACTGGCCCCAAAACGTGCGGGTGGCTTTAATTAACAGTTTTGAAGGATCATGACCGAGTCAAAAACCGGAGTGATCACAACTCCATCACAGCACGAGTCCTCTCCCGGAAAAGCTCAGGGAAGTCGAACCTTGTATTCATCGGATGGATCAAAGCCTCCAGTGAAGAAAGGGCGTTCGCATCGAAGCCCTCTTCCTGGATTCGGTCTCGGGATGGGAATCACACTCAGCTACCTCTCTGTGTTGCTGCTGATTCCGCTATTCGCTCTCATCCTGAAAGCGACCAGCCTGACTCCTTCAGAATTTCTCGCTGCCGTATGGTCCCGTCAGGCTGCATCAGCCTACATGGTTTCGTTCGGAACGTCACTGGTCGCTGCGATTGTGAACTGTGTGCTCGGGCTGCTTCTTGCCTGGGTGCTCGTCCGGTATCAATTCTTTGGGCGGCGGTTCCTCGATGCATTGATCGATCTTCCGTTTGCACTTCCAACCGCTGTCGCGGGACTTGTCTTCTCTGCCTTGCTGGTTGAAAAGGGGCTCTACGGGAATGTTCTGGTTCCAATCGGCATCCAAGGAGCGTACACCCAGCTTGGGATTGTCATCGTGATTGTGTTCGTGGGCCTTCCCTTCGTTGTGCGAACCGTCCAGCCTGTTCTGGAAAGCATGGATAAAGATGTCGAAGAAGCGGCGGCATCGCTGGGTGCTTCTCGCTTGCAGACCTTTAGAAAAGTGCTCTTTCCCGCACTCTGGCCTGCGATCATGACCGGATTTGCGCTCTCCTTCGCACGTGGAATTGGTGAATACGGAGCGGTTGTGTTCATCTCGGGAAACATGCCGATGAAAACTGAAATCGCCCCTGTACTGATCGTGAAAAA
Source organism: Planctomicrobium mucosum (assembly GCF_051466335.1). Lineage (NCBI taxonomy): Bacteria > Pseudomonadati > Planctomycetota > Planctomycetia > Planctomycetales > Planctomycetaceae > Planctomicrobium > Planctomicrobium mucosum. Next base: position 3,990,898 of record NZ_CP195793.1, read on the forward strand.
ACTCGACAACTTTGCATATGCGGAAGCGACGGCAGTTGCGCTGGTTTTGATTGTCGCGTCATTGCTGTCACTGATCGTCATTAATTGGCTCGAAAGCCGGAGTCGACGTTATGCAGGTTAGTCACTCACACGGCCTGAAAAAGGCAAACGCAACAGCACAGGAGCCATTTTGGCTTCGTTGTGTCTTGATCACCTTGGCTTTTGTCGTTGTCTTTTCTCTGATTCTCGTTCCGGTGTTGTACGTCTTCTATCAGGCGTTGCTCCCGGGCGCAAAAGGATTTCTCGACACAATTCTTCACGTTCGCAGCTTCAGTCAGCTGGCTGAAAGTCTGGGATTATTGTGGTCCGGATTCGCTGCGTTTTTCTCGAATCTTTTCGGCGACCCAAATACCCGACACGCGATTTTCCTGACCTTCACGGTTGCCCCCATCGCAGTGATTCTGAACACGGTCTTCGGCGTCGCAGCAGCCTGGACAATCACCAAATTCAGATTTCCGGGTCGTTCCGCATTAATGGCGTTCCTGGATGTCCCGTTCGCAATTTCTCCCGTCGTCGCGGGATTGATGTTCGTGTTGCTGTTTGGTTCACGCGGGCTGCTGGGACCAACACTGAACTCCATGGGATTGCAAATCATTAACTCGTGGCCGGGAATCGTTCTGGCAACAAGTTTCGTCACGATGCCATTCATCGCCCGTGAATTGATTCCATTGATGCAATCATTGGGAAGCGATGAAGAGATGGCTGCGGTCAGTCTGGGGGCAAGTCCCTGGCAATTATTCTGGCGAGTGACATTCCCCAATATCCGCTGGGGACTGCTCTTTGGAATTATTCAATGCAACGCGAGAGCGATTGGTGAGTACGGAGCGGTCTTCGTGGTCTCAGGACGCATTGAAGGGAAGACAGACACCATGCCGCTTCGCGTGGAGAAGCTGTTTTTCGAATCGAACAATCCCGGGTCTTACGCCGTTGCATCCGCGTTGACTCTCATGGCATTGGCAACACTCATCGGGAAGATCATTCTCGAGAACATTCTGGCTTCGCAAGAGGCAGCCCGTCGGGCGGAAGCTGAGGAACTTGAAACGGTTTGACGCCGACTCAGGAAGCGACTTTCGCATCAGGATTCAAAAGAGAGTAACACCCGACCGGGGTGCTGAAGGACAGTGGAATGAGTATCACAATCCAGAACGTGACAAAAACGTTTGGCAGCTTCACAGCGTTGCACGACATTACCCTGGAAGTTCCATCGGGATGCCTGCTCGCGTTGCTTGGCCCTTCCGGATCTGGGAAAACGAGCCTGCTCCGCATTATCTCCGGATTGGAGCATGCAGACACTGGATCGATCCGTTTCGAAGACGAAGACGTGACCAGTCAGCAGGCTCGCGATCGCGGCGTCGGGTTTGTGTTTCAGCACTACGCATTGTTCCGACATATGACGGTTTTCGAAAACGTCGCTTTCGGGATGAGGGTGCGAAAAGCTCCGAAACAGGAAGTACACGACCGCGTTCACGAACTACTGAATCTCGTTCGTCTGGAAGGCCTCGGACATCGTTATCCTTCAGAGCTATCAGGTGGACAACGGCAGCGTGTGGCACTCGCGCGTGCGTTAGCTGTCCGTCCGCGCATGCTCTTGCTGGACGAACCGTTTGGTGCACTGGATGCGCAGGTTCGTCAGGAACTCAGAAACTGGCTTCGCAGACTGCACGAAGAGATGCACGTGACAACGGTCTTCGTGACGCACGATCAGGAAGAAGCATTCGAAGTTGCTGACCGGGTCGTTGTGATGCGGAAGGGGAATATCGAACAGGTTGGAACTCCTCAAGAGGTTTTCGACCACCCGGCGACCCCTTTCGTGATGGACTTCCTTGGGAACGTCAACGTCTTCCACGGACGAGTTCAAGCGGGACGCGCACACGTCGGCCCGTTCAACCTTGCCTATGACGACTATCAACACGATGAGCCTCGTAATGCGACCGCGTATGTGCGTCCGCACGAGTTGCTGATCGATCGCGTGGCTGTTGCACCGGGATCACTTTCGGGACGCGTTGTTCAGATCAATCCGCACGGGGCGGTCATCAAGGTTCGCGTTCTTTTGGACGAATTCGGCGCTCAAGTCACCGTCGACCTGGTTCGGGAACAGGCACAACGGTTGCAACTTGTGCTCAACGACAACGTATTCGTCAGCCCGAAATCGGCAAGGGTCTTTATGCCCGAAATGGACTACGCCATTTAGTCGGAGTTTGAGATGACTGCACATCGATGGAGACGAATTCAGTCCAGCTGACAAGCTGTCACCGAAGGCGTTTCCAGAGATAGACTTCATCGGAATTCTGAGTGTCGACAAGTTTCAGCGAGGAGTCGTCGACTCGAACAATGTTGTAGCTGCGAGAGTCTCCGAAGTCTCTGACGAGGCGGTCGACGTTTTCTTTGGGAGTTCCTGCCACAATTGTGTGGGTCAACACCCCATCTTCTTCTTTCCAACGCAACTCCAGTTCCATTTCCGTCCCGTACAGGAACGACGCCAAAAGATCCAGGCGGATGTGCATTTTGGCAGTCCCATCCTGATTCACCCAGATCTCCCTGCGGATCGATTCATCGAGTAACCAGTGTCCGGTCAGTTCAACCTGCTGGGCCGCTGTTGTTGAAGTCGTTCCTTCATCTGTCGCGGGGTTCTCCGAAGCTGGATTCACATTCTGCACTGCGCCTCCTTCAGGAATCTTTCCGGAGGTAGGAGACTCGGGATCAGTGCGACGTTGAATCAAAACCCCTGCACTCACCATTGCGAAAATCAGCAACGGTAGCAAAGTCATTCGTAACGTGAGCGACGTTTTCTTTCGTCGACCTGGTGCCGGGCGTTCGACGACATCCGCGAGTGGTGACGTTTCTGCGAGATGTGGTTGTTCTGATTGAGTCATGTGAACAGTGTTTGTCGGGGAATGCGAATCAATACCCATCCAGGAATTTACAATCGTCGTCTTTGTTGCCAAAATCTCAGGCGATCACAGAGGATGGAATGTGGTCAATAGCGGCATGAGCGTCTGCAAAATCTGTAAGATTTGAATTTGTTCATTGTCACCAGAGAGACGAATGCAAATTAAAAATAAAACGTTTTCAGAAGAGTCCAATCAAAATTCTGTCAAATCGGACAATCAAATGAAATATGGCTTTTCAGGACCCAAAAAATGGAAGCTGCTGGGATGTCTGCTTTCAATGGGCGTGGGCTCCTTTTCGTTCGCAGACGAGCCGCTCAAATTCAATGCAAATGACAAAGTCGTCGTCATCGGTAATACCTTTGCCGAACGGATGCAGCTTCATAATCATTGGGAAACTCTCCTACATTGCCGATTTCCTGATAAAAAGTTAGTGCTTCGTAACCTTGGGTACGCTGCTGACACCATTACCGTCCGTCTGCGCTCCGAGGATTTTCAGAACCACGGCCACACACTGATTGACCATCAGCCGGATGTGATTCTGGCGTTCTTTGGATTCAACGAGTCATTTGCTGGTGAAGCCGGTCTGCCTGAATTCAAGGCCAACCTGACGACGTTTCTGACAGACCTGAAGCAACTGAAGTACCCAAGCCATAACTTCCCGAACGGCCGAACGGAACCTGTGCTTCAGGACATCTCTGGCACCGTTGAGAAGGCTCCTCAGATTGTTCTTGTTTCGCCGATTGCGAACGAGGACCTTGTCGAACGCAACATTCTTGCGGGAAAAAAGAATAACGCGAATCTTGAACTTTACACCGCTGCGATGAAGGAAGTCGCTGCTGCCTCTGGTGTTCGATTCGTTGATTTGTACTCGGTCACAAAGCCCTTACTCGACGACCCCTCGACCGATCTCACCATCAACGGCTGCCACCTGAACGAAAAAGGTGACGCTGCTGTCGCAGAGGTTCTGGATCGTGCACTGTTCGGGACAGAAACGACACCTTCCGGCGATAAATCCGAGAGCGTCAAGAAAGAAGTTGCTGAGAAGAACAAAAAGTTTTTCTACGACTATCGCGCTGTCAATGGCTTCTACATCTACGGCGGCCGCCGCAATCCGTTCGGAGTTGTGAACTTTCCTGCTGAGTTCGCGAAGCTTCGTAAAATGGTGGAAGTTCGTGATGAACGAATCTGGAAGGCTGCTGAAGGCGAGACGTTGCCAGAGCAGATTGATGATTCCAAAACCGGTGAATTCACACACATTGAAACGAACTTCAAAAATGAAGTTCGAATCAATCCACCAGAAGAATCCGCGAAACTGTTTACGGTTGCAGATGGTTTCGAAGTGAACCTGTTTGCTTCTGAGGTCGATTTCCCGGCCCTCGAAAACCCTGTCTCCTTCGCGTTCGACCCGAAGGGGCGTTTGTGGGTCACAACCATTGAATCGTACCCGCAATACCTCCCGGGAACGCCTGTTAACGACAAAGTTCTGATTTTCGAAGACACCGATGGTGATGGCAAAGCGGACAGCCACAAGGTCTTTGCCGACAATCTCTATCTTCCAATTGGAATCGAACTGGCGGACCACGGGGCTTACGTTTCACAACAACCAAACCTCGTCCACCTGAAAGATACAGATGGTGATGATCGAGCAGATCACTCAGAAACGGTGTTGCAAGGATTCGATTCTGCCGACTCCCACCATTCGCTGAGCGCGTTTGAAATGGGACCGGGCGGAGAACTTTATTTCCAGGAAGGAACGTTCCATCAGACTCAGGTGGAGTCACCATACGGTCCAACTCGTGTCGCGAATGCAGCGGTTTTCCGCTACGAGCCCAAGAGCGAGAAGTTCAGCGTCTTCGTTTCCTACCCATTCGCGAATCCGTGGGGGCATACGTTCGACAAATGGGGCCAGGACTTCGTCGCAGATGCTTCGGGTGGAGCGAACTACTTCGCTGCACCGTTTTCTGGCGATCTGGATCACCCTCGCAAACATTCGGGGCTCAAGCAATTCCTCCAGATGCAATGGCGTCCGACATGCGGGTGCGAATTCGTTTCCAGCAGCAATTTCCCAGCCGAAATGCAGGGCGACTACCTGTTGAACAACTGCATCGGCTTCCAGGGAGTGCTGCAATACCGAATGCGGGAGGAGGGATCCGGGTACGCTGCTGAACCAGTCGCTCCACTCCTGCGATCAGCTGATCCGAACTTCCGCCCTGTTGACCTGCAGTTTGGACCAGATGGAGCACTGTATGTTCTCGACTGGTACAACCCACTCGTCGGCCATATGCAGCATTCCATCCGAGATCCAAATCGATCCAAGATTCATGGTCGTATCTGGCGAATCACCTACAAAGGAAACCCGCTAGTCAAACCAGCCCAAATCGCTGGAGAGCCTGTCGAGAAGGTGCTCGATCTCCTAAAGACGTATGAAGACCGGACCCGCTACCGCGTTCGTCAGGAACTTCGTGACCGCAAGACCGCTGAAGTGATCCCTGCCGTCGACGCTTGGATCGCTGCCCTCGACACAGAGGATGAACACTACGAGCATCATGTGCTCGAAGCGTTTTGGGTTAAGCAACACCACAACATTCTGGACGAAGCACTGCTCAAGCAGCTGTTGTCCGCGAAGGATGGCCGAGCACGCGCTGCCGCTGTTCGTGCCCTCTGTTATGCGACAGACCGCGTCGAGCAGCCATTGGAACTGCTGAAAGCAGCGGTTCACGACGAGCATCCACGCGTTCGATTGGAAGCAGTCCGCGCTCTCAGCTTCTTCGACAGTCAGGAAGCACTCGACGCAAGTGTTGAGGTTCTGTTGTACGATCAGGATGACTACCTGGAATACACTCTGAAAGAGACGCAGGAGACCCTGCAGCGGCGAATCGACGCCAAGTCCAACTAGAGTAATACGTTACAGATTTTCATTGGAAGCCCGGGAGAACACTGCTCTCCCGGGCTTCCGGTGTTGATGGTTCTCGCAAACGGATTTACAATCGAGCGACGATGCGCACAATCCAAAATTGCCTTGGTAGAGGGATGGCTTCATGCTGAATCGATACTCCCGCTTATTCGGATGGCTCACAGGAACTGCGTTGACAGCGTCAATGTTCTTCACAACTCCCGTACTATGTGCGCAGGAAACTCCGGAAGCCGAAATTCCGGCTTCAACAGAATCGATGCCGGATGATGCTGTTGAAGAAGACGTGGTCGCTGACGAAAAGCTGACTCCGGAAGAAGAGTATTTTGAGTTGATGCGTGTCTTTGCTGACACGTTTCAGGAAATCGACCAGAACTACGTGGAATCAGTTGATCGCCGGACCCTGATCAATGCCGCTGTTCGCGGCATGCTCGCCGAACTTGATCCCTACTCTGACTACATTGCTCCAGAAGATCTTGCGAACTTTACGGAAGCGATCTCGCAGGAATTCGGTGGCGTTGGAATTCGAGTCAACTGGAACCGCGACACTCGAACGCTTGAAGTTCAAAGCCCACTCGCTGGAAGTCCTGCATTCAAGGCTGGATTAAAATCTGGAGATCGGATCGTTGAAATCAACGGCAAACCGATCAAGGATTTTCCAGTCGGGAAGGAAATCGATACCGCCGTCGAAACCCTGCGGGGTAAGCCCGGGGAATCCGTCGAAGTGGGCATCCTCAGTGGGGATTCAACTGAAGTGAAAAAGGTTCCGCTCGTTCGAGAGATCATTCAACTCGATACCGTCATGGGAGACACCCGGACCCCAGACGGTAAGTGGAAGATGATAATCGACGATGAGAAGAAGATCGGCTACATGCGGATTACGCACTTTACCAGCCGAAGCACATCGGAGGTTCGTGAAGCGCTCAAGACGTTGAAGAAAGAAGGAATGAAAGGATTGATTATCGACCTGCGATTCAATCCTGGTGGACTTCTCGAAGCTGCCGTTGAAATCTCCGACCTGTTCATCGAAGAAGGGTTAATCGTTAGTACCGATGGGAGAAACAGTGCCCATCGCACATGGAACGCGAAACGCTTTGGAACGTACACTGGCTTCCCGATAGCAATTCTCATCAATCAGTACAGCGCCTCCGCAAGCGAAATTGTGAGTGCCTGTTTGCAAGATCACAAGCGTGCCGCTGTCATCGGAGAACGGAGCTGGGGAAAGGGGAGCGTTCAGGACGTCATCGACCTTGAAGGTGGAAAGAGTGCACTGAAGCTGACAACCGCTGGATATCACCGCCCTAGTGGAAAAAACATCCACCGTTCACTCAAAGCCAAAGAGACCGATGAATGGGGTGTCTCTCCGGACGAGGGTTACAAGGTCGAAACAGATTTGAAATGGAAGCAGCAATACCAGGACTATCGCAACGAACGTGACCGCCTGGGTGATAAAGCACCGGAAAGTTCGTTTATCGATACCCAGCTGAATGCAGCGATTGATTACCTCAATCTGCAATTCCAGAAACAGGCTGAACCCAAAGCAGAGGGCGAAGAAAAGCCGGGTGAAGAACCTGCTGCTCCTGCGGAAGGTGAACCGGCCGGGAAGAAAGCTGCAAAGAATGGACGTCCTCCACTCTTCGCAGTCCCTCGTGTTCGAGTCGGTTAGTCCTTCTCGCATGTGAAGTTCGACACTTTTGGAATTCACAATTAACTGGACTCTTGCTTGCAATGCAGCACGCAGAGTTGTGACTACTAAATTTTCGTCAGGGTCGCCGAAGCAGTTGCGTTGCGTCGGCGATCCTGATTTTTGCTTTCACACTGAACGAATACCTTGTGACGTTTTGTTTGTGCTGGTTTGTTTTGATGACTGCCTGCGAACACCGAAACGGGGATGAATCGCATGTCATCGACCACTCAAATTGAAACTTCAAACTCCTCTTCACAGCTGATTCTGGTGATCGAATCGTCGTGTGACGAAACTGCCGCTGCGGTCGTCGACCGGGGTCTGAACGTGATCAGCAGCGTCGTCGCATCTCAGGACGAATTGCATCAACGTTTCGGAGGCGTGGTGCCAGAGATTGCTTCACGGGCGCATCTGTCACGAATTCTACCCGTGATCGACGAAGCGATGCGACGAGCGGAGAAGTCGTTCGACGATCTCACAGCCATTGCCGTCATGACGGAACCGGGACTCGTCGGATCGTTGCTGGTCGGCGTGACTGCGGCAAAAACGCTTGCAATGGTGCTGAACAAACCGCTCATTGCGGTGAACCACATCCACGCCCATCTTTATGCCTGCCGAATGGTCGCTCAGAAAAATGTCTTCCCTGCGATCGGATTGGTTGTGAGCGGGGGCCACACCAACCTTTACGAATGCCGGACTGCGATCGACTACGAACTGCTTGGCTCCACAATTGATGATGCGGCCGGTGAAGCGTTCGACAAAGCTGCCGCGATGCTGGGATTGCCCTACCCTGGTGGGCCGTGGATGCAGAAAGTCGCGAAAAAGGGAGACCGAAAGGCGTTTACCTTCCCGCGTTCGTTCATTCACGATGATCGACTGGCATTCAGCTTCAGCGGACTCAAAACAGCGCTGCGATACACCGCGCTGGGACAACCGGGATCTTCGACGCCTGCACCGGAACTGACAGAACAGCGGATTTCGGACCTCGCAGCAAGTTTTCAGGAAGCAGTCGTCGACGTCTTGGTTTCCAAGAGTCGACAGGCGTTGAAGCAGCGTGGACTGAAGACTCTTTGCATTGGAGGGGGCGTGGCAGCGAATGCTCGACTCCGGGAACAACTCGCAGAGGCATCGCGTCGCTATAAATTTGAGGTCATCATTGCCCCCATGTCATTATGCACTGACAACGCAGCAATGGGAGCGATCGCGTGGGAACTCCTCGACGCCGGGCGCACATCTGAACTCGATCTCGATGTGACACCCGGACTGGTTCGACATTCACGCTAAGCGGATTCCGGAGGAACTGGCGTCGCTGTTCGTGGGGAGTCGAGCGGCATGTTTCGACTGATGATCACAATCGCTTCCCAGATCATCAGTATGGCCAGGGTAACGAGGAATATCGCGATCCATGCAACAGGATTGGCGGTAACCCCTCCCTTGAACTGCTTCATGATGATCAGAACAAGAGCCCAAATGCTCATGATCGACATCAAGACCATCGGAATGCCGGTGACAAACCAAACCCAAATCGCTTGTCGGGTTCGCCACAGCCAAACCGTGACGCCGAGCAACGCAATCGCTGCAAGAAGTTGATTGCTGGCTCCGAACAACTCCCAGAAGGTTCGCCAGACAGGAATACGGCGACCATTCGCATCCGTGGCCGCCTGAAACACGAAGAATAGCGGAGCACCCGTCGTCAGAAGCGTGCCAAGAACCCGTCCCGCTGTACCTTGCAAGCCGGTCAGTTCTTGAATGATAAATCGCCCAAGACGAGTGCAGACGTCCAACGTATCGTAGACAAAGGTGGAAAACGCCATTAAGGCGAACGCAACCCCAACAGACGATGGAATCGATATCGTTTCAAGGAAACTTCCGATTCCCAGTGCGTAGATGAAGTTTGGCTGCGGGTTTTTCACGAGTGCATGATCTGCTGCCAGCGTCATCACACAGCAGAGTGATACGATCGCGACCATTGCCTCGAGAAGCATACTTCCATAGCCAATTGGCTTTGCATCAGCTTCTGTTTTCAATTGCTTGGATGTTGTTCCAGAAGCGATTAGAGAGTGAAATCCGGAACAGGCGCCGCAGGCGATTGTAATGAATAACATCGGGGCCAGTGCGTCCCCCTTCAGGCTCGTCCAACCGGAGAAAGCAGGAAGCTCAATAGGCTTTCCACCCGCGATCAAACCAATGACTCCTGCTCCTAAGGCCAGAAACAGGAAGTAGCCCCCCAACTCACCCCGAGGCTGCAATAAAATCCAGAGTGGAGCGACGGAAGCAATCGCACAGTACAGGAGGAGGAACACATCCCAGATGACATGAGCGGTACCGTCCGCCTGAGCAACAGTCATCTCTGGATTCCACGAGCGGAGCATCGCTGAAACGTCGACTGGAAAATGTTGGCCAGCCACGATGGCAACACCAATCAGCGGCAGAAAGATCAGCGTTGCCCAGCCGGCAGTCAACTTCGTAAATCGAAGCAAAAGTCCCATGATCACAGGAAGAACCAGATACATCAGAGATGAAGATGCGATCCCTGCACCCGTCACCCGATCGCCATTTTCAAGTTCCTGAACGCCAACGAACGAGGCTGCTGTGATATCGGTAAACGCGACGATGATGTAAACCAGGGCCAACCAGATGAAGGTCAGGAACAACAGGAACGCACGAGCAGACATGTACTCCCGCACAACCTCTGCGATCGATTTACCCTGATGTCGCACGGAAGCGACGAGCGAAGTGAAATCGTGCACACCCCCGATGAAGATCGACCCAAAGAGTATCCAGAGTAACGCTGGAGCCCATCCAAATGCAGCCCCTGCCAGAATGGGACCAACGATCGGGCCCGCTGCTGCGATGGCAGAAAAATGCTGATTGAGAAGTGGTCCCTTCGACAGTGGCGCGTAGTCGAGATCATCCTGCAGTTCATACGCCGGAGTCTTCCGTCCGGGATCGATCTGAAGGAGTCTGGTGAGGAGACGTCCGTAAGTTCTGTACGCGATCATCAGCAACACCGCTGAGACCGCGACAATAGCGACCATCATGCCCGTATACCTTAAAACTCTGAGATGACCTAATGGAGCAACGACGCATTCAATGAGCCCGAGTGCATAGAACGAATCACTCAGGTTTCAAGTCAAAAACAGGCTGATTGTTTTGACCTGCAAATTTCAATGTTGTCACCGTGATTGTCTTCGTTTTTTCATCGATCGAGATCACCATCTCTTTACCAGCTTCCTGATAAGAGTTGACGATCTTCGAAAGTGCCTTCTTCATCGGAACTTTCCCCAAGTTGAACGTCTGCGGCATGTTCTTGGTATAGCCAGCATCCTTCAATGCGTCACCATCGACGAACACCTTGACCTGAATTTCGTCACACAGGAAAGTGACAGCCTGTTCAAACGGTGTTCGAGCGAACTCGGCATCGACGATTGTGTTTAGACGATCGACAACAGATTCCGGTAGCTTGGGTTTCGCAGGATCTGTTGCTGTTGTCACGGCTGTTGAGAAGTTGGTGCGGGCCGCTTCGTTGATGGTAAACAGCGTTGCCAATGACAGATTAGGGGTCGCTTTTGCAGGGAGCACTGTTGTAAAAGAAACGTGTTGCGTGTCATCGGAAATGACGGTCGATCGCTGAAACGCTTCAATCATGGCTGGGAGTCGGCCAATCAGTTTTCGGAACCGGACTTCTTGCGGGTGCATCTTGATGCAAAGTGACCGCCAGAGCACCTTCGGAAGAAGTTGCAGCTGAGACGCCATTTCTGATTTCAGCTTCATCGGCCGCATTGTCGTCACAGGGAGTACGGTAAACTCGGAGTGAAGATAAGGGGTCGGATGCATTGACCATTTTGCCATCTCGATATCTTCGCCGAACCAGTCTCGTACTGCCGTGACGAACTGCAGAGCCGGTCCCGGAACCAGCTCTTTGGCGTAGATATCAAGATCCCGCAAGTCTGCAACCACTGAAAAAAGGCGCTGCCGGTCCGTTGTTTTCAGCATCTCCTCCATGGCAGCAGAGACATCCTGATTGGGACGATTGACCGAATACTCGAGGTCTGATGCCAAACTGACCGGGCAGATCGCATAGTTGCGCTCGTCTTTGATCAGATAGCCTTGAGTCTCGTCAATTTTGATACGCAGGTCCGGACGATCAGTGATCTCATACAGATACTTCCCCGGAAACGAGTCAAGGAGCGATGTGAGTTTTTCAGGCTCTTTCAGTGTGACGGCGGCGCAGTATTGAGGTGGTGCTCCGCGACCGGAAAAGAGGACGCCCAACGTCAACGACTCGATCTGAGATGGGTCACGTCGACAAAATGTTTTGATCGTGTCGGCAATCCATTCAGTTACCTCATCGGTCAGGCTGGCCCGCAAGACCTGAAAATCATATTCATCCGACCAGAGTTCCGCTGGCCGGAGATGAATGACCATGTTGACACCATTTGGCATCATCAGAAGCTGAATTGGATCACCGTGAGTGGGACGAAATTCGGCTGCCAATTCGGGATCGCTCTCAAGAAGTGCTTTGCTATAGATCGCGTTCGGATGAGTTGGCCTTGGAATCACTTTGGGAGCAACCGCTTCGTTCCGAGCAACTGGTTGAGTTGCTGTCGTTGAAACCGCCGCAGGTTGCCGAGTCGCCATAAATGCGATGACTCCCGCACAGGCAATTCCAATCACTCCAAATACCGCGTACTGATAAAGCTGAGCTTTCTTTTGACGTGCTTTGCGAGCAGAAATGTAGTCAGACTCGGCGGTCTCATCTCCTTCACTGCTTGTGAGAGGCGACGATCCGCTCGACTTAGGCTGCTGAACTGCATCAAATGAAAATGGAGAGAGAGTTGAAGCGGGCTTCTGTTTTGTTGCGGGTGGAGCCGTAAACGGGTTCGGATCGGTGAACGGATTTTGTTCACCGAAGTTGAATGCGCCAGGCTGTGCATTGGTATGTGCATTGGCAGAGGGTTGCGAGAAGTCTGGAAAAGCAGGTGCAGATTCCGCTGGGGAAGGAGCCGTTGCCTTTGGAGAATCCGTCTCCTCAACCCGATCGACCGGTTCCGGCACGGATGTAGCGTCGGCAGCAGGTTCGTTGGGATTGCGCAGGACAAACGGTTGCTTGCAACCCGGGCATTTCACACTTCGCCCGAAAAGGGAATCGTCCTTGATTTTGAGTTTCGTTTCGCAATGCGGACAATGGAGTGAAACAGCCGTGGACATGATCTCGTTGCCCCTGCGCGTCTGCAGCAAATCAGGTAAATCAACTCTTAGAGAGTTGCCAAAGTAGTGAATTCGCTGTGAGAAAGGAATTTTTTCACCGCAGCGACTTCCGAATTTTCTGCGACCGATGACAAATCCTCGGTATCGCTAGTAGACTGGAAATGATTCTACAGTCTCTTTGCATCCGATGGCAGGTCGCTCATGTCCCAGATGAAATTCGATCCGATCACTCCTCCAGACCGAGTCTTGATGGGCCCTGGTCCAAGTACTGTGTCAGCTCAGGTCCTTGCGGCGCTCGCTGCTCCGAGCGTTGGTCATCTTGACCCGTATTTTCTCCGAGTGATGGACGAAACTCAACAGATGCTGCGTCAGGTATTCGCTACCGAGAACAAACTGACTCTGGCGGTCAGCGGTACTGGAAGTGCAGGAATGGAAACGTGTGTTGTCAACCTGATCGAACCGGGGGACCGCATGCTTGTTTGCGTGAACGGAGTCTTCGGCGGGCGAATGGCCGATGTCGCAGCCCGTGCTGGTGCTGAGGTTCGAAAAATCGAACGTCCCTTTGGCGAAGTCTTTCACGTCGCCGAAATCGAAGCGGCCATCAAAGAATTCAATCCGAAAGTGGTGGGAATCGTCCACGCAGAGACTTCAACGGGCGCGCTTCAGCCCCTCGAAGAAATCTCCGCTGCGGTGCACAAAGCGGGAGGTCTACTGCTTGTTGACTGTGTGACCAGTTTAGGGGGAACTGAAGTCGCGATCGACAAATGGAATATCGACGCAGCCTACTCTGGCACTCAGAAATGCCTGAGTTGTCCACCGGGCCTCTCGCCAGTGACCTTCAGCGACCGCGCCGTTGCCGTGATGGACGCTCGAAAAACCAAAGTTGCCAGCTGGTACCTGGACCTCTCAATGGTACGAAATTACTGGAGCAGCCAGTCACGCGCTTATCACCATACCGCGCCGATCAATATGAACTACGGATTACACCAAGCACTTCGAGAAGTTCTGGAAGAAGGGCTGGAAACCCGCTTTGATCGCCATCGGCGGAATCATCTGGCATTGCGGGCAGGGATCGAAGCGATGGGCCTGAAATTCGCAGTCGAAGAGTCCATTCGCCTCCCGATGCTCAATGCGATTCTCATTCCAGAAGGAGTCGATGACAAAGCCGTTCGTGGGAAGTTGCTTCAGGACTACGGAATTGAAATCGGCGGCGGACTGGGACCAATGGCAGGCAAAACATGGCGGGTCGGCCTGATGGGAGTTTCCAGCAGTCGACGGAACGTCCTGGGATTTCTGGCCGCCTTGGACGGATGCCTGATTTCTCAGGGATACAACTGTCAATCTGGATCTGGAGTTGCGTCAGCGAACAAGTTCTATGGAACTTCAGAGTGATCGAATCTCAGCTTTGAGTCTTCGCATCGGAATACGAACTTTCCAATGTGAAGACTCAACTTTAAATACTTCGATGAACGCTTCCAAAATTCGCGTTTATTCCAAGAGCGGGAGCAACGAAACCCGCGACGCCCCCCCGGGATTTGGTAAAATTCAACGGAGCGATCGCCGATGGAATGGACGGATCACTCGTTTCGTCGGAAACGCAACTGCTCAGGACGGAAGAGTCGCCCCTCATCAGACGGTGAGGCATCGTAAGTCAATAAAATAGCTCAGCGATTGGTCGTCGACTGATCAAGAGTGCCAATGGGTTTGAATGTCATGGCTAAAGATCTCAGTGCATATCAGCAGAAAATAGTTTCCCGCTACTACGACAATCGAGACCAGATCGATGATCAGCGACTTTCGGAACTTGTGACGAGTATTTATCTCGCCAAGCCTGGAAGCAAACAAATGGACAAGCTTTGGATCTCGGCGGGCGAAACCATGGAACGATTGCGAGTGATCTCCAGCCGAGTCCAACACGTCATGGAGAAGCGAGACCCGGCGATCCTCGCTGAAGTCGTCAAAGAACTGCAGAATGGAACCTTGAAGCGAGAACCCGTGAAAAAATAGCGCAGCCTATCGCGACTTCCCGACAGATTCGCGCCGTGACACCCAGCCCCCCTGACGCAACAAGCAGCACATCCAATCAAATTCGCCAGCACAACATGAGGTCTTTTCAGATCGAATCTCTGCGCCAAATCTTCCTTTTTTTGGGCAGAATTCCGGAATCGGAATTGATTCTCAGTACTGAGAAAGAATCGTGAGAATCTGTTTCAACGGTGAGAGTGATGCGGTTGATGGAAGAGTGCCTCGTTGCAGAGAAGCGGCGGTTCCCTGTATTATCGCGTGACTTAGGCAAATTCCGTGACAAGTGTGAATACGTGGTTTCTGATGTAACTGGAGCCAAATTGATGCACTTGATGCAATCTTCTGCGAAACGAAGGAGCCTCAATTGAATTGGCTCAAAGCTTTCTTCGCCTCATCAGTGGGGCGGAAGTACGTCATGGGAGCAACAGGGCTGTTTCTGTGCTTCTTTCTCGTTGTGCACCTTGCTGGAAACCTCATGATTTATGCGGGTTTCGAGGTATACGATGAGTATGCTCACAAGCTGCATTCAAATCCTGAATTTCTGGTGCTTGCCGAGATTCTGCTCTTTTCCGCTTTGGCATTCCATATCGCTTACGGAATCTGGTTGACCTTCTCCAATCGGGAAGCCCGCACCGAGCGTTATGCGTTTCAGAAATCGAAGCGTAAGGACCGCGTACTGACCGAAACAGTGCCGACTTCCGACAAGACCATGTTTTTGACCGGTTTGGTCATCCTCATGTTCCTGATCATGCACCTGAACGACTTCAAGATTCAGGGTGGCTGGGAAACGGCATTCGAAGGGGCGACACCTTCTGACAAAGTGCAGATCGTGTTATCTCATACCTTCCGTGGAGTGTTGTACCTGATCGGTGCGGTATTCGTCGGAATTCACGTTTCACACGGTTTGCAGAGTGCCTTCCAGTCGCTGGGAGTCAATCATCCTAAATACACGCCGACCATTAAATACGCCTCATGGCTGTTTGGATTGGTCGTTGCAGTTGGATTCGGAAGTTTTCCAATTGTTGCCTGGATTAGTGGATGGAGCGCGTCTCCGGAAGTGGTTCCACAAGTGGGACGGGTTGTTAAAGCAATCCTGCTTCAGTGTTAGGTAAATAAGAGTTCTCGGACGTTGAGAGATCGCGTGGGGGATGAGTTCCATTGGAACGACGCCCAATGATTTCGCACTGTCGATTGCGGTTTGCAATTGAGGAAGTCAGGACAGCAGCAATGAGTGACGGTGAGACAGGACGATTGAATTCTCGCATCCCCGCAGGCCCCTTGGCTGAGAAGTGGGATCGCTGTAAGAACAATTTGAAGTTGGTCGCTCCAAACAACAAACGGAAATACGACGTCATCGTTGTCGGTTCCGGTCTGGCAGGGGCATCGGCAGCGGCATCGCTCGCTGAACTTGGCTATAACGTCAAGGTCTTCTGTTTTCAGGATTCAACCCGTCGTGCCCACAGCATTGCGGCACAGGGGGGAATTAACGCCTCGAAGAACTACCCGAACGACGGTGACTCCGTCTATCGATTGTTCTACGACACGATCAAAGGGGGCGACTTCCGGGCTCGTGAAGCCAACGTCTATCGTCTCGCTCAGGTCAGCTCCAATATTATTGATCAGTGCGTAGCGCAAGGGGTTCCGTTTGCTCGCGAGTACGGCGGACTTCTCGCGAATCGAACATTCGGGGGATCGCAGGTTTCGCGAACCTTTTACTGCCGCGGACAGACCGGACAACAACTGCTCCTCGGTGCGTATTCAGCGTTGATGCGACAAGTCTCGAAGGGGAAGGCGAAGGTTTTCGCCCGTCGGGAAATGTTGGATCTCGTCAAAGTCAACGGTGTCGCACGTGGGATTGTCACGCGTAACCTTGTGACAGGTGAATTTGAGACACACGCAGCCCACGCCGTTCTGCTTTGTACTGGCGGGTACGGAAACGCGTACTACCTGTCAACAAACGCCAAAGGATGTAATGTCACCGCTGCGTGGCGATGCTACAAGCGTGGGGCGTTCTTCGCGAATCCAGCGTACACCCAGATTCATCCGACCTGTATTCCAGTGAAGGGTGACTACCAGTCCAAGCTCACGCTGATGAGCGAGAGTCTCCGGAACGACGGGCGAGTTTGGGTTCCCAAGAAGGCAGACGATCAACGCAACCCGAAGGATATTCCGGAAGAAGATCGCGACTACTATCTCGAACGCCGCTATCCATCATTCGGAAACATGGTTCCTCGCGACGTAGCCAGCCGTGCCGCTAAGGAGCGATGTGACGCCGGTTTCGGTGTGAATGAAACAGGGAAAGCCGTTTATCTGGACTTCCAGCGTGCCATTCAGGAACAGGGCGAAGATGTCATTCGCAGCAAGTACAGCAACCTGTTCCATATGTACGAAAAGATCACCGACGAGAACCCGTACAAGGTTCCGATGAAGATCTACCCTGCGGTTCACTATACGATGGGTGGACTGTGGGTGGACTACCATCTGGAGAGCACCGTTCCGGGCCTGTTTGTTCTCGGGGAAGCAAACTTCTCTGACCACGGAGCAAACCGCCTGGGTGCAAGTGCTCTGATGCAGGGACTCGCAGACGGTTACTTTGTGATTCCTTACACCCTTGGGCATCACCTCGCCTCTGCTCAACTTGATCCAGTGACGACAGCACACCCAGAGTTCGACGCTGTGAAGGCAGAAGCTCAGGCCCGTGTCCAGAAACTCCTCGATGTGAACGGAAAACGCTCCGTGCAGAGCTTCCACCGCGCACTCGGGGAGATCATGTGGGATTATTGCGGCATGGCCCGCAATGCATCCGGGCTCCAGACAGCGATCAACAATATTCGTGAGCTCCGAGAAGAGTTCTGGACTAACGTCCATGTTCCAGGAAGCGGTGCAGACTTCAATCAGCAAGTCGAACAGGCTGGACGAGTCGCAGACTTCCTCGAATTCGGTGAACTTCTTGCCCTCGACGCATTGCGACGCGAAGAGTCCGCAGGAGGACACTTCCGGGAAGAACATCAGACATCAGATGGCGAAGCCAAACGTGATGACGTGAACTTCGCTCACGTCGCAGCCTGGGAACATCAGGGACCGACCGCCGAGCCGATTCGTCACACCGAACCACTGTCGTTCGAATCGATTCAGATCAGTTCCCGAAGCTACAAGTAAAGTCGAAGGTCAGCCCTGTTTCGTTGACGTTCAAACATTCCTTATTAGACCGTGCATCCCATGACCAGTTCCTCAAAGAAGTCGCTCAGCCTGACCCTCAAAGTCTGGCGGCAATCCAGCCCGAATGAGAAGGGGGCATTCCGAGAGTACAAGCTGAAAGACATTTCTCCGGATATGTCGTTTCTGGAGATGTTGGACATCCTCAACGAACAGCTGATCGCAGACGGGGCATTGCCTGTCGCTTTTGATCATGACTGCCGTGAAGGGATTTGCGGTTCTTGCGGAATGATGATTAACGGTCAGGCTCATGGTCCTGACATGGAAACGACAACCTGCCAGTTGCACATGCGACGATTCCAGGATGGAGACACCATTCTGATCGAGCCATGGCGGGCTTCAGCGTTTCCTGTCATTAAAGACCTTGTTGTCGATCGAACTGCGCTCGACCGCATCATGCAGGCTGGTGGTTACGTCTCAGTGAACACCGGACAAGCACAGGACGGGAATTGCATTCCTGTTCCTCGCCATGATCAAGAAAGCGCGATGGACGCAGCAGCGTGCATCGGATGCGGAGCATGTGTCGCCTCCTGTAAGAATGCTTCGGCGATGCTGTTTACGTCTGCCAAAGTCTCACAGTTGGCGCAGCTGCCTCAAGGCGAACCTGAGCGTGCTCAGCGGGTCTTGAAGATGGTGGCTCAGATGGACACGGAGCGTTTCGGCGCCTGCACGAACACCTACGAATGCGAGGCAGCTTGCCCAGCAGGGGTTTCAGTCAGCCACATTGCCCGTCTGAATCGTGAATACTTGAAAGCAACTATTTTCTCCAAAGAGGCCAAGGCAGAGGCGGGCGGCCACGGCTGATTCGGTTCGACAGGGAATGTCCATTGGCAGTGCCGATGGACATGACTGGCGAAAGCAGGATTGATCACCGTATATGCCGGATATCAAATTTAGCCAACGTCGCGCGCTGACTCACGACCTCGCGATCAGCTACCTGATGCAACAGGGAATCGAGAACCCGCATGTCATTTCTTTGGCTGCGGGGTTTGTCGATCCCGAGACGCTTCCGCTGAGTGAAGTGATGCAGGCTGCGGCCGGAATTCTTAGCTCCCCTGCTGCAGGCAAAGGGGCCCTCCAGTACGGGACCACGCAAGGCTATAGTCGATTACGACGCCTGCTAGTCGAACACCTCGCGCATCTTGAGAATCTTGAGTCCCAACAGCTAGGGATTTCCCCCGACCGCCTGGTGGTCACTACTGGTTCGCAGCAGTTGCTTTCTCTGCTCTGCGAAGTGCTGTTCGATCCGGGCGACATTTGTCTTGTCGCTGGCCCGACCTACTTTGTCTTTTCAGGAAATCTGGAAGGAGTTGGAGCCCGTCCCATCACCATCCCCAGCGATGGTGATGGGATGCGGATGGATCTGCTCGAGCAGGCTTTGGAGCAACTCAAAGCTTCTGGGGAGTTGTCTCGCGTCAAGATGATTTATGTCGTGAGCTACTTTGATAATCCGGCGGGAACAAATCTCAGTCTCGAACGACGTCAACAGGTACTTGAGATCGCAAAGAAGTACTCTACTGATCATCAGATTCTCATTCTGGAAGATGCGGCGTATCGGGAGATCAACTTCGATGGTCCGAACTTACCGAGTATCTGGTCGTTTGATGAGTCGCACGAACAGGTGATCTACACTCAGACCTTCTCCAAAACATTCGCACCGGGACTGCGGGTTGGGTTTGGTGTCTTGCCAACCCAACTTGTCTCTGCGGTCTGCGATCGGAAAGGGAATGAAGATTTCGGCTCTGGAAACCTTTCGCAGCATCTACTCGCGCAGGTGTTGCAGGAAGGGCGGTATTTCCCGCATCTGGCACAGGTGCTGCAGGGATACCGGGTCAAACGAGACGCGATGCTGGCAGCGGCCGATCGGTATTTCTCGGACATTCCCGGAGTCTCCTGGCATCACCCTCAAGGGGGCCTGTATGTCTGGATGACGGTTCCCGAGCATATTGACACCGGATTCGACAGTCCTCTCTATCGGGCGGCGGTAAAAGAAGGCGTGATTTACGTTCCGAGTGAGCTTTGTTATGCACAGGCTGGCGAAACGCGAAAACGGAACCAAATGCGCCTCAGCTACGGGGTGCAGACGCCGGAAGGAATTGATCGCGGCATGAAATGCGTCGCGAACGCTCTGCGGGTAGTGCTGGGATTTTGAAGGTGACTCCCAGCGACTCACCCGTTCTCAGAAACGCTGAGCAATCGGACGAATTCGGCACGGGAACACACACTTGCCCATTGCAATCGCGCTGATCCTCACCAATTTTTGAATCGTTGTTGAGTGACGGTTTGTTCTCGCCATTCCCGGAGCTAAAATTCTGGAGTAACTCGAGATTGATATAAGCTGTGACTTAACTTCACGATACAGCGGAGCAATTGTAGTTTATGGACCCACAACTGCTCGTATTCCTGTTTTTGATTTGCGGCCTGGCTCTTATTTTTGTGGAGCTCTTCGTTCCATCGGGTGGAATGATTGCGGTCATGGCCGCATGCTGTTTTATTGCTTCCGGCTATAGTGCGTACCAGTCCTGGTACGGTTCGTATCCACTTTACTGGTGGATTTATATTGTCTCCATCGCTTTTCTCATTCCATTGGCGATCTGGGGGGCAATCCAGATCCTTACCAGAACAAAGTTCGGGAACCGTGTCCTCATGCCGGCCCCCACACTCGAGGAAGTAACCCCATTTCAGAGCGATCAGGCCCATCTGGAATCTTTGATCGGAAAACGCGGACGATCATTATCACCCATGAATCCCGGGGGGATGGTCCTCGTTCAGGGGGAACGACTTCATGCGACCAGTGAGGGACTGATGGTCGACGCCAATCGCCCCATCGAAGTGGTCGCGGCTCGAGGAACTCGAATCGTTGTGCGTGAAGTCGATTCCGAAACGGAACCAGAACCCGTTTCCCTTGTGGAGACCGAAGAACAGACTCCCCCCGAACCGGAGAAGAACGCCCCCGGAAAGCAGTCTTCGGAAGAGATTTTTGATCCTTTCCTGACTGACGACCTTCAGGACAAGAATTGATAAAAAGAGCCCGAAGCTTCATGGAAACTTCGGGCTCTTTTTTGATAACTCGTCGAACAGTGCACCGTCCTTGCACTGTTCAGTCCGCATTGTGATCCGAGAAGCCGGGATCAGACGGACTGAAGTTCGTTTACCCTGTCTGCTTCGACCTCCTCCGGAGCCGCGAACCGTTTGGATCGGCCTCCAGAGAACCAGTTGCCGAAGCTGTCGATGAGCGAGTAAGTCACGGGGGTCACGAGCAGTGCCAGCAGCAGGCTCAGCATCTGCCCGCCGATGATGACTTTGGCCATGCTCGCACGGGCTCCTGCTCCGGGGCCCTGCCCCACAGCGATCGGCGCCATCGCTGCGACAAGCATCACGGTCGTCATAAGAATCGGACGGAGACGAGTATGGTTTGCTTCGAGAATCGCTTCATCGCGAGGCATCCCAGCACTACGTAATTCGTTCGTTTTGTCGATCTGTAGAATCCCGTTCTTCTTCACGATCCCGATAAGCATGAAAAGCCCGAACATCGCGTACAGGTCCAATGGAGTCCGGAAAAGCATGAGCGAGACCAAGCCAAACGGAATGGTCACCGGCAATGCTGCCAGAATACTGACCGGGAACAACCAGCTTTCGAACTGAGCAGCCAAGATCAGGTACATGAACAAGATGCTGAGGATCAAGGCAACGGCGAAGTAGTATGCTGTATCAGCCAACATCTCCGCCTGCCCGGCGTATGATGTTTCGTACTCGGGAGGAAGGTTCATCTCTTTGACGATTGCGTTTGCCTGATCGACCACTTCCTTGAGCGTCACATCTTCTGGCTGAGCGCGGATCGTTACAGTACGCTGGCGATTGAGTCGGTCAATCTGGCTTGGACCACGAGCTTCGGTGAGCTTAGCCAGACTGGTGAGTGGCACCAAACCGGAAGTCGGCGATGGAATTGTGATGTATTCGAGGGATTCAGGATTATTACGAAACGACCTGTCTGCTCGAAGCCACACATCGTATTGCTCCGCCCCTTCTTCGTACTTCGAAACAATCTGCCCTCCAACGAGTACATTCAACGTACTCGAAATTGTCTGAACAGGGATTCCAAGGTCACTGGCTCGATCGCGATCAATCTGCACTTGTAGCTCAGGCTTACGAAGCGTCAAAGTGGTGTCGACGTCTACAAGACCTTTCACTTTTTTCAGTTTTTCAGCGAGCGCTCCCGAGTACTCTGCCAGTTTTTCCAGATCCGGCCCTTTCAGCTGCATCTGAAAAATACGGTTGTCCCCATTCGCTCCGCCGGCAATCGTCGCGACGTCCATCACCGCAGTTCGGAGTTCCGGGTAGTCGAGCAAGATTCGTCGAGCCCGCTTCATCACATCGAACTGAGAGTATTTTCGATCTTCAAGCGGAAGGATCGCACAGTGAATCGACGCTTTCGTGACATCTCCCTGCCCTTTGCCCCCGCCGTTACTCTCTCCAATGACTGTGAATAAGTGAGTCGCTCCGGGAAGCGTTTTGATTCTCTCTTCGATTTCCTTGACGATGTCGGTCGTACGTTGCAGCGTGTACCCCTCTGGAGTGAGGATGCTGACCTGGAACTCGCTCTGATCATCACGGGGAACCATGTTGACTCCCAAATTCATCGCGATGGGAATCGTTGAGAAGGTCACAAGCACACAGACAATCATCGTCAGCCATCGGTGTCGTAAGGCGAACCGGAGAGCGTACCCGTAACCCTGATCGATGATTCGATAGATGAAACCATCTTTCGAATTGTGTTTGCTAAGGTCCTCAATTTTCAAGAATCGAGAGCACAGCATCGGAGTGAGCGTAAACGAAACGAACAGACTCACCAAAATCGCGATCGCAACAGTAATCCCGAAGCTGGAGAAGAAGCGACCGATAATTCCTCCCATAAATGCGACCGGCAGGAAGATCACGACCAGCGACAGACTGGTTGCCACGACTGCCATCGCGATTTCTTTCGTCCCGACCCGCGAGGCCTCCATAGCACTCATTCCGTGTTCTTCCATGTGGCGGAAGATGTTTTCGTGCACCACCACCGCGTCATCAATCACAATTCCAATCGCCAGAATCAACCCCAGCATCGTGATGTTGTTCAGCGAGAAATCGAGGTACTGCATGAACAGGAAAGTTGGGACGATGGATGTCGGAATCGCCAATGTGGCGATCAGTGTGGTTCGCCAGTCGCGAATGAAGAGGAGAATCGTTGCGGAAACGAGAATCGCTGCCAGGATCAGATGGAATTGCACTTCATCCATCGATTCCTGGATGAAGTGTGACTGATCCTGAATGATTTCGATTCGAATGTCAGGAGGCAACGTTTTCTTGATTTTCTCGAGCCGCTTTTTGACGGCATTAGAAATCGCAACTGAGTTCGTTCCTGACTGTTTGAGAACAAACAGACTCGCTGCATTTTGATTGTCGAGAGTGCTTAATCCTCGCGGCACTTCGATGGTGTCTTCAGCACGTCCGATGTCTTTGATTCGAATCGGCAGCCCATTGCGATTGGTGACGATGAGATCATTGAACTCACGCGTATCACGGATTCGCCCCAGCGTGCGAAGAACGAGTTCTCGCGGCCCTTGATCGACAATACCACCCGGAAGCTCAACGTTTTGCGTGACGAGTGCGACTCGCACATCCTCGACCGAAAGCTCCAGCGCGTTCAGTCGATCCATATCGAGAATCACGTTGACAGCCCGAGTGCGTCCTCCATTCAGAAAGATTGATCCAACGCCAGACACAGTTTGGAGCACTTCCTGAATATTTCTGCGTGCGATCTCAGTGACTTCGCGTTCATCACGGTTCCCTGAAACCGCGAGCGTCAAAATCGGCGAGGCGTCGAGGTCGAACTTGTTGACGACAGGTGGCTCCATCCCTTCGGGTAGCTGCCTGGTGATTGCGGAGACTTTGTCGCGTACTTCCTGCACCGCAACGTCGATGTCTTTTTCGAGATCGAATCGGACGACGATTGTGGTCGCCCCTTCTCGACTCACAGATTGAATTTCGTCCAGCCCCGAGACGGTATTGATCGCCTCTTCGAGAACTTTGGTAACCGTCGTTTCCATTTCCTCCGCACTCGCACCTGCGACTGTGGCGGTGACTGATGCGATCGGAAATTCCACCTTTGGAAACAGGTCCACTCCCAGTTCAGTGTAGGCCACGATCCCGAGGACCGCTGGGATGGTGACCAGCACCCAGGTGAAGACCGGACGACGAATACAGATTTCCGAAATGTTCACAGAACAGCATCCTTGGCTCGACGTAGTCGGACCGTTTGGATTCGAATGGGATGTCAGTCAATTACAGGTTGAGGTTGTTTCCGCTGCAACTACGGATGCTCTGTCGTTGCTGGTGTCGTGGAAACAGGCTTCACGTCTGATGCAGTCGCATCAGGCTGAGATTCGCGAATCCGAACTTCGGCGCCCTCTGAAAGATTGAACTGTCCGCTGGTCGCCACAACCGCGTCAGGAGGCAACTTGGGCGAAGCAACTTCGATCCAGTCATCAGTCTGCTTTCCGGGGGTGAACTGAACTTCCCGGGCTTTTCCGTTCTCAATCAAAAACAGCTTCATGACACCGGCATAGCGGATCATCGCAGAGAGTGGCACCGTCCGGGCTTCGGGATCGTTTTCAACCTCGATCACTGCTTTCGCAAATGCGCCCGGCTTCAGGCCGGCGTGATCGTTCTTGACCTGGATTTCCACCTGAAAGGCTCGATTTCTGGTCTCGACGCCGGGGTTGATCATCGTCACGAGCCCCTTGAACGGCTCATCAGACGAAGCGGTCCAAACGTCAACGTTCTGACCGACTCGAATCTGCGAACTGTACCGCTCAGGGACTGCCACGCGCAACTTCAGTGTTCCGTCGATACACATCCGGAAAAGCTCATCTCCAACCCGCACGAATGTCCCCTCCGAAACGGATCGACTCGTGATAATGTACGGCTTGGCTTCATCTCCATGAGGGCTCATCCGCTGTGGAGTGGGGGCGCGAACTTTTGTGTCGAGAAGTTGCTGCTGTGCAATGGCGAGGGCAGCCTGTCGGGCCGCAATTGTGGCGAGGCTTGCTTTAGCAATCAGCAGCTGATTTTCGAGTTCAGCCCCGGCCATCCGGAATTCGCTCATCACGTTGTCGACCGCTTCCTGAGTCGTTGCCTGCCGCTCTGCGAGACTCTTGATCCGTCCGAGCTTCAACTGAGCGAGATCGACTTTTTCCTTCGCCAGGATGACAGTCGGAATCGATTCGATATTGAACTGGGTGTCCACGACATTCTTCAAACCGAGGCGTGCCAATTCGACATTCAAATTGCTTTCCGCCTGCTTCGAGGCAAGCTCGAGATCAGTTGGGTCGATCTCAAGCAGGAGCTCTCCCGGCGCAATTCGTTCAGAGACTTCTTTCTCGATTGATAGGATCCGTCCCTCTGCTTTTGCACTGACCACGAGATCCTCGTAGCCATACAGCGTCCCGACAGCTTCGACAGTCCGCTTGACAGGGCGAACCGTGACTTTGTCAGTCGTAATCAAGATCGAAGACGGCTCTTCGCCATCTCCTGCAACGTCCGGAGGAAGTTCCGCACGGTGGTCTTGTCCGAATTTGCCTGTCGCGTAAGACCACCCGCCGAATCCAAAAGCAGTCATCAGAAGCAACCAGAACGCTGTCTTCAGCGGACTGGACTTCTTGGAATGCTCGGCCGTCGAACTGGAATTATGATGTGAGGGTGAACCAGGTTGCTTTGCGGTCAGAGGTTTCGGTTCAGTGACTTGTGCTTGTGACATGGAATGGGTGTCTCAGTGAGATGAGAGATGAAACGACTGAGCTGAATTGATTAATCATTTCGATCCACGAAGCGGGATCGTTCACTTATGAAATGGACTCAAATTGGGGTGCCCCTTCAGCGATCTTACGGAATAAGCCAAGGAGCTGAACTTGTTCTTCGGTGGTCAGGGGCAGGAGTAACGCCCGGTGCAACTCCATTTTGTACTGATTGACACCGGACCAGATTTGGTTCCCGTTTTCTGTCAATTGGACAAAAACAACACGACGATCTGTTGTGGACCTCTGACGGCTCACGAGCCCTTTGAGTTCCATTCCATCGATCAAAGAAGTGACAGAGTTGACGGCGAGACAAAGTTGCTCAGCAAGTGAACGCATGATTTGATCCCCGGACTCTCCAAGGATCTCAATCACTCGAATCTCGTTCGACGTCAGCGCAATATCAGACGCGGTGCAGGGGTTTTTACGAAATCCCTTTAAAATCACCTGAACATACTGACCGAGTTCTTCCGCCCGTTTTTCGATTGTCACAAGCCTCGTCGCCCCTTCAATAATTAGTTCGAACTTCGAATGATTCCATTATTGAACTGATTAAACCCTGAAGTCAATAGGAACTATCGGCCGCTTGCTGAACTCTCAAATTTGAGCAGTGCCCCGGGCGCTCTTTAGAATCGTGGGGAGTTTAGGAACTGAAGAACATTTGGCGTCATCGCCTTAAGGCTGCGAGTTCGCATCAGCGGAACTCGCTTCGATTCTCATGAATCAAAAAGGAACTCAGTTTGCTGTCCCTGCTTCAAGCTCATTCGTTAGCGAACGAAGCGGCGGACGTGAATCCCCTTCACAGCAAACGAATCGATGCTCATCGAGAAGCGAAGCTCCCGACATCACTGGGACATCGAAGACGTCGGAAAGAGAATCTTGGAAGCCGCATCAACGAACCGAACGCGATTTCAGACGAATTTCAGTTCATTGCAACGATGATGTTTCGGCCCCGTATCCGACGGCGAATCGACCAAGCGTCGATAAAGAGGTCTACTGCCACAAGATGATTTAGAAACGTCTGAGGAAACAGCGGTAATGCCGACGGCCTCGCATCATGGGATTCAGCCCGCAACCACGCATGGTCGTAGAATCACTCCTCGACACCGGGATAGGATCAAGCGGTCTACTTGATCCTATCCCGAATGACAGGGAACAATGCGAAGCAGTTTTCTGTCGCATCGGGTGATCAAAGACATCGACATTAGTGAGCAGGATTCGCTGGCACGTTCGACTCCGTAGCGCGTCGCAATCGAATGTTGATCATCTCGACAGCGAGCGAGAAGGCCATCGCAAAGTAGATGTACCCTTTATTCATATGTGTCCCCAGCCCTTCAGCGACCAGTAACACCCCAATCAGAATCAGGAAACTCAGCGCGAGCATTTTCACGGTCGGGTTCTTATTGACGAAGCGTTCGACTGTCCCGGCAAAGAAGATCATGATTCCGATGGAGATGATCACCGCGGTACACATCACCCAAATCTCCTTCGCCATCCCCACCGCTGTGATGACTGAGTCGAGAGAGAAAATAATGTCCATCAGCGTGATTTGAATGAGAATGGACTTGAGAGTCACTTTCTTAGGTTCAGTGTGCTTCTCATTCGCACCATCCAATTTGTGGTGAATCTCCAAAACACTATTCCCGATCAGGAACAGCCCCCCCAGAAGCATGATCAAATCTCGCACGGAGATGCCGTTCATCTCATCGAATCGATGTTTCGCTTCGGTTGCTGCCAGAGCATCATCGCCCTGAGGTTGCATCGCTTCGATCCAGCCCGCAGGAATCCCCAGATCCGTTACGTGGAAAATGGGAGTCGCAAGTGATAGCACCCAAGTGATACAGAACAACAACACCAAGCGCATCCCCATCGCCAGACTCAGGCCCAATGTTCTTGCAAATGCTCGCTGCGCTTCCGGAAGCTTTTGAACCAAGATGCTGATGAACACGATGTTGTCGATTCCAAGAACGATTTCCATCGCAGTCAACGTCAGCAGCGGAATCACCCAATCCATCGTTCGCCTCGATTCGAGTACCAGATCGCAATCTCTGAAATCCGTTGTTCATCGGGACTTCAGTACTACAAGCATCTGAAGTTAGCAAGCTTTGAAACAGCGTAAAGAGGATTTGTCATCTCCCTTCCTGAATTTCGTTCAGGAACAGCATACAAGAGATCTTTACAGCCGACCGCTACGAAGAATCCCCCAGATCAGCCAGATTCCAAGCAGTCCGGAAAGTGTGAATATCGGCAGGGCGATCCAGATGGAATTCAAGTCCCCCGAACGAATCACCAACGCTGTCGAAACGACAAGCGATGAAATCAGAAGACCAATGACGAGCCTGTTGCTGGAGCGGTCAAACTCGTTAATGAGTCGATCCAGACCGCGATGCTCCAGTTGGACTTTCAAGTCGTCCTGACCGATTTTCTTGAGCGTATTGCCGAGATGAATCGGCAGATCATGGGCAGCACCCAGTAAGATCTTCAGATCTTCAAAAGCCCGTTCCACTATCTTTTTGGGGTGATATCGCTGCTTAATCTGCGATTCCACGTACGGCGCCAGAACCGCCGCCAGATTGAAATGGGGATCAAGTTTTCGACCAACCCCTTCCAGCGTCACGATTGCCCGAACCAGGACCATGAGATCCCCGGGGCACCGAAGTCCGTGACTCGCTAAAATGGCGATAAAATCGTTGAGCAAACTTGCGATTCGGAGTTGTTCCAGTGAGACGCCGTAATAGGCATCCAAAAAGTCCCGGACGTCCGACACTAACAGTTGCTCGTCGACTTTCTGGGTCGCCTGTCCGAGTTTCGTCACGACATTAACAGCGGAATCGACATCATTTCTTGCCACCGAGACAAACAGATCGAGAAGGAGATCTCTCCGTACCTCGTCGAGATACCCAACCATGCCATAGTCGAGCAGACAGATGGAACCGTCAGGCATGATCCGAATGTTTCCGGGGTGCGGATCGCCGTGAAACACCCCCATCTCAAATGCCATCCGCAGATAGATCAGCGCTCCATCAGACGCGACTTTCGCTGGGTCGAGACCACATTGCCGAAGCCCAACGATGTCGTCAACTTTCATCCCGTCTACCCGTTCCATGAAGAGGACCGAGTCGGAGAGCAATTCGTCGATAACGACTGGAACGTACAGGGAGAGATCGCCCTCGAACAGGCGGGCAAACTCCTGCATCGCTCGCCCTTCCCGACGGAAATTCATTTCACGGCGGATCGTACGAGTAAACTGATTGACCAACCCCACCGGATCAAACACCCGCGATTCCGGAACATGATTTTCCAGAAGTTGTGCAAGTTCCAGAATCAGGGAGATGTCCCGCTCAACGGTTTGAACGACATCTGGCCTGCGAACTTTGACCGCAAGACGACGCCCATCTTTAGCGATCGCAGTGTGAACCTGCCCCAACGAACCAGCGGCGAGTGGAACTTCGTCGAAACTGCGTACAAGGTCCTGAATGGGACGCCCGAACTGATCCTCGACCGATTCGTAAACCTGCGTCACATCAAAGGGGGGAACGCTCTCCTGAAGCAGTGCAAGCTCAGCGATCACATCCGCTGGAATGAGATCCGAACGTGTACTCAACACCTGACCGAACTTCACAAATGTTGGCCCCAGATCCTGCAGGGCCATCCGGATTCGGCGAGGAGTGGTCAGATTCTCCGACGCCTCCCGCTTTCTGCGACTGATAAGTCGATGCCCCCAGTTGAGATAAGGAAGCAATCCAAGCCGTTCGAGCAGATCGCCAAATCCGTAATTCAACAGGACCGTCGCGACTTCACGGCCGCGGTTCAAATTCTTCAGGAAACGAATGGGATACGGCTGCACTACAAAGAGTTCATCAATTTCCGGAGGTGGTGATACGGATTAAACATGCGTTTCAGAGCGAGTCGCCCTCACTGCGATCTCATCTCAAAGGTGGAATATTCAGGGTCGACGACGAGGTAAAAATCGTTCGAATATTAAAAAACGACCGAACAAGAAGTGAGATTTACGGCTTCTGCGTTCCCTGACGGTTCAGCATTTCCTTATAGGCTTCAGTATTCCGCCGATACTGCGGTGGAGCCAGACGATTGCTGGAACCGGAACTTCCGGAGGCCTTTCTTTCGTGCGTGCCCCCAGCTTTGGATTGGCCGCTCGACTGATAGTCGATCCCTTTCAGAAGTGTCTCAAACTGTCGACGTGATGCAGCCGATTCAGGGGATTGATCCGCTCCTTGGTCTCCCAATTGCTGTTCCAGTCGTTGCATGAACTGGTCCAGATCTTTCTCGGTATATCCAAGTCGATCCATCAATTCGTTGGGAGTTTCACCTCGCTCCATCTGGTTCCGCAGGCGTTTCAGTGCCAATTCTGTCGCTTTTTTCTTGTTGGCCAGATTCGCTTCCTCTGGTGTCAGGTCACCTGAGTCCCCGGAAGGAGAACCAGAAGCGTTGTCATCGCCGACCGGGCGTTGCATTCCGTTACTGACTCCGCTTTGACGATTCGATCCTGGTTTCCCTGATGGCGAACCATCGCTGCTCTGGGCCCCACTCTCGCCGCCTTCCTGCCCCCCACCTTCCTGCCCCCCACCTTCCTTACCAGATCCCTCCTTACCAGATCCTTCCTTACCAGATCCCTCCTTACCAGATCCCTCCTTACCAGATCCCTCCTTACCAGATCCCTCCTTACCAGATCCCTCCTTACCAGATCCCTCCTTACCAGATCCCTCCTTACCAGATCCCTCCTTACCAGATCCCTCCTTACCAGATCCCTCCTTGCCAGACCCCTCCTTGCCAGGCCCCTCCTTGCCAGGCCCCTCCTTGCCAGGCTGGTCTTCCATACCTTGCTGCGAACCTTCTGCCCCTTCGGAGTCGCTCCCCGATTGCTGTTCGTTGCCTGATGGATTTTGTGGATTCTGGGGTTTGCCCTGTTGCGACTCCTGCCCCTTCATCCCCTGATTTTCTTTGGCTTCCTGCTCCGCGCCATTTCCCTGAGCATTCGGATTGGGGGGATTTCCTCTCTCCTCCGACTGACCAGCAGATTCGCCGCGCGACTCTCCCTCGCCCTTTTCAGGCATTTGTTCGGGATCAGAGGAATTTTCGCCCTGCGAGCGAGTCGTTTCGCCCTGGTCGGGAGCAGGTTTTGAGGCGTCATTGCCCTCTTTCATCGGTTTGCCATCGGGTTGACCAGTCTTCTGCGTTTCCCGATTGCCTTCACCTTGCTGCTCACCGGTTTCGCCGGGCCGTCCCTCTTTGCCGCTCTCCATCTGATTGGCGTCTGGTTTGCCGCTGCTGGAGTCGTTATTTCCTTTTTCAGCAGAATTGTTTTTCGGCTTGGACGAATCGTTTGGAGCGGGTTTCATGTTGCTCCCGTTTCCGTTCTCTTGCCCGGAAGCATCTCCATGAGAACCATCTTCGGAGTCAGACGGGGTTGCCGTCTCACCGGGCGAGCTTGGTTGCTCTCCTTGCTGAGGAGTTGCGTTTTTCGTGTTCTTGCCCGTTGAAGGCTCCCCGTTCGATTTCGGAGGATTACCGTTCTGCGGTTGGTTCTTATTCTCGCCGTTTTCATCGGCCGGCATCGACTCACTGTCGGGACCAGTATTGTTTTGATCAGATGGCTCGCCGTTCGACTTCTGTTCCTGATCGGTCCCACTCTGATCCGTCATCGGCTTCTGCTTCGAATTCTGCGACGGCGACATCGGTGAGTCCGATGGTGACTGATCGTTCTGATCCCCGTTTTCACTCTGAGCATTTTCTGAATCAGAAGAACGATTCTCACCCCCCTGCTGATTTGCAGATGGCTCATTCTGGCTCGATTCCGGTTTCGATTGATCTCCCCCGTCAGAACGGTTCATCCCCTGTTGAGATTTCTCCTCGTCTGACTGCTGCTGATTCTTCTCTTCCCATTCCAGCAGTTCTTTCAGAGCTTGGTCCTCGGCAGCCTTATCTTGCTTCGGCTTTTGAGTGGACTTCTGGTTCTGAGAAGATGGCTTACCGGATTGCTCACCCTCTCCGTTTTGCTTGGATGATTCCCCATCACTTCCCTTTTGATTGGGTGATGGTTGTGATTGTGTCCCGTTCCGGGAATCGCCTTCTTTGCCTGCGGATTCCCCAGATTGTTGTTCGCCCGGTTGCTTCTGGTCGTTGGGCATTTGCTCAGGGTTCGGCTCCGGAGTGTTCCCGTCCGCTCCCTTCCCCTGACGCGAATTTTCACCCGGCTGGGAATTTTGCTGGTCTCCGTTGCCAGCATTTTCACTCGTTTCTCCACCCTTCTGCTGGTTTTCATTCGCCCCATTCATAGGCTGTTCGCCCTGCTGGTTCTGATCAGCCTGATCCTGCATCTGCTCGGAGTTTTGTTCGCCCCCCTCTTGACGGGGCTCTTTCTGGCCCTGTTGGTCGTGATCTTGAGGCTGTTGTTTGTTCGGTTGATCCTGACGCTGGTCGTTTTGATCCGCCTGTTGGATCTTTTCGTCGAGGTTCTTTTCCTGCTTCTGGTTCTCATTCTCTGCTTGCTCAGGCGCAACAGGTTCAACAATCTTGATGACTTGCCGCTGCGTGCGGGTAATGTTTTTCAGACGTTTGCCAAACGGTTCAAAGTTGTCTTCAGCCTCCGCCCAATACTCGATTTGATCCCCTGCCTTGAGCGGAATTTCGTTGAGTTTTAATCGGTAAACGGATTTGAACTCATCCTTCTCTGGAGGAGCCATGAACAATGGCGCGGGGTAGGCAAGCTCTTCCCCATTATGGGCGAGTTTCAAAGAGACACGCCGCAACATGAAATCAGGATCGCGAGCGTTCAACGCGATGGGGATATGAATATTCGCCGGAGCAGTGATCTCTTCCGTCGGATTGACGATCGTGATCTCCGGTTTCAGGTCCGGTTTGATTTGAATGCGGTAGATCGTAGGCGCCCGATTCTTTTGATTCCGCTCGTTCCAGACCTGAACATGGTAATACCGGGCAAACGTCCCATCGTCCCGAAATCGAAGTTGCCACCGTGCGGTAAGCACATCGTCTCGGATCACCATTGGGTACTCTTCCGCGCTCTCAGTAGCGGTTTCGTCTTCAGTGCAGAAAACCGCTCCCTTCTTCACAGGCATGTTTGCGCGAGCACGAACCGTAACGAACGTTCCTTCCCACGCTTCGATGGTATTGCCTGGCTGTGTCGATGGATCGAGTCGCATGTATCGCGGGTACTCATACACCACTTCAATGACTTCGGCAGATGGAGGCTGATTGACGCGAATCTCATACGTCGCGGACCGAGCATCGCCTGCTTCGATTCGATAAGTCACATCGCTCATGAGCCCCTTGCCGCCGTCGCCAGTCAGAGTCGCCTGAAAACGGGGAATCTCTTCGTCAGTCCTCTGCATCCGGATCGGCTCATTCACAAACCGACGATCTGCGGTGGAGAAGAGCAGGTTGACGACCTCCGGAATTTTTCCGCCCAGTTCCGCCACGACCTGCACATGATCGCGGGCGAGAACTTCTGTGGTTCCCGGCTTCACGTTGCGAATCTCTGTTTGCGTGGCAGCAGATACAGACGAAGCTGGCATCAATGCGCGCCAGAGTGTCGTGGACATATTCTTCGGTGAGAAGAACGTATAAAGACACAGAACAACGATGATCGAGAAAAGTACGTAAGAACCTCGCATCAGCGATTTACGGTCGACAGCCTGTTCGAGATTCGCGTTCGACATCTCGTGTGCAGTTCGCTTCTCGAGCGCGGAGAGAATCGATGGCGAGATCTCATGGCCGGCTTGTCGGAGATTGACCCAACTCAGCAGGCTCCCTTTGAGCTCGGGATGCGCAGCTTCGATCTGTCTGGCTGCATACAGCGTGTTGATCGACTGCATCCACGGATAGAGAATTTTCCAACCGACCCAGCCCAGCGCGATCAGCCCCAATGCGGACAGAAGCAGCAACCTTGCGCTGTCCGATAACCCATGCGGGATGACCCACTGATCGACGATCGCAAACACGAGTAGGTACGCACTGAGAAAACTCAGCAGCACAACCCCGGCGGAAATCAGATCGGTTGAGTGAATCCCGGTTCTTGTCTTTTTGAGTTGATACTCAATGAACTCGTCAAAATCGACGTAGCTTCCCTGCGCTGCATCAGGTTTAGGTTTCTCAATAACCGCCATAGGGTGATTCCTTGGACGATGAGCCCAATGAGCAGCAACAAGTCCTGAGAGTTAGAAATCGCACCAGAACAAGTCACTCGTGAAAAAGTGCTATCAGGTTAATTGGCGTCGATAAACAACCAGATCCGCGACGCAGATCAGCATTGAATACCTCCCCATCATCATACTCGACGTGAACGGTTTGGTGAATGTTTCCGGAATTGCTGAAAATTCAATGATCGCAGAAAACTGCGCGGCAAACTTCGGTTTTTTCTGTCAGTTGTCCCCAAGATTGAATTCAGGACTCACTTTCCAATGCGAATTCTCGGAGTCACGCTGGAGATTTGGGTGAAATAAATCGACAATAACGGGAAGGTCTGTTTCTGTGGGGTTCAGTTGGAAGTGAAAATGGATTTTCTTCAGGCAGCGATTGAGGCAGCCAGGATCGGCGGGAGAATTCTCGAGGAGTGGGGAGAAAAGTTCACCGCGCGAGAGAAATCGCCAGCAAATCTGGTGACGGAAGCTGACGAAGCGTCTCAGAAAGCAATTTTTGAATACCTGCACGGACTCTACCCAGACCACCGTTTTCTCGGGGAAGAGGGGCTGTCGCTGGAAGTTGGAGATTCTCCGTACCGATGGATCATCGATCCATTGGATGGGACGTCAAATTACGTTCACCGCTTTCCCTATTACGCCGTTTCCATCGGACTGGAGAAAAGCGGAACAATTGTCGCTGGAGTGATTTACGATCCAAATCGAAACGAAATGTTCGCCGCAGCACTGGGACAGGGCGCAACACTCAACGGCAAACCGATTTCTGTTTCAGATCGCAGCGACATTCGACAGGCGATGTGTATGGCAAGCCTCCCTGTCAAAGTGGATCGCGATCACCCAGCAGTGAAACGGTTCTTGAAGATTCTTGAAATCTCGCAGACAGTCCAGCGGACGGGGTCGGCAGCGTTGAATCTGTGCGCCGTAGCGTGTGGAAGGATTGAAGCCTTCTGGTCAATGAGTCTGCAGTCGTGGGACATGGCCGCCGGAGTCCTGATCGTCACTGAAGCGGGTGGGAAAGTGACCACAACCTGCGATGAATCGCCCTTCTCGGTGATGGTCCCGGACTTGTTGGCCACGAACGGCCTGGCACTCCATCAAACGCTCGTAGACGTCTTTCGCGCGGACCACAACGCCCTTTAAATGACAACGAGTCAACGAAAACCCAACCTCAACCTCAGTTGAAGAATTTCATAAACGAAGAACGCTGTGACTCCTAGCGAGGCGTTGCTGTCTAAAAACTGAATATTTTGAGTCAACCTCCAATCCAACAAGAGGTTACGTCGAATCCAAAACAGCAAAAAACCATTCCAGTCCTACCGATTTTTTCTTTTCGGTGATTCCTTCCGAAAGTTCTTGGCTCCTGAGTGAGAATTCGAGGAGTCTTGTGGTTTTCAAGGTGAAGGGTGACATATCATTTGTCGTTGGCAGCCCGATCCGGCATCGACAGTCAAACGGAAGTTGACGAGGTGATGCGAGTTCAGTCGAATCTTCTGAAGAGTTGCACCTGCTCGAAAATGATTTTCAGGCGGGCCCGATCAGCGTTTGCTCAAGCTGCGGCTGAAAATCAACGCTTTCGGTTTGGCAGTAATCTGTTGCGTCACAGCACGATATGCCTTGCATTCATTCTTGCCATTTTCTGCGAGACCGCTTCCGCATCAGCTCAACCAGCCTCTCCGGAGAGAGACTCCAGTGGGATGACCGAGGGAACTCCACCCCAGCCACAACCCACGACTCCTCCATCAGCGTCATCCAAACCGACAAATCCCGTTCCCCCTGCTGCCGGAGCATCCGCTCCAACACCGTTTGGACGGCCATCATCGACGATGACACCAGTCCCCAACAGCGCCGGGCCACCGTCTGTCGCAACTCCAAAAGCTGAACTGGAAATTCCTGAGTTCCACCTGACTCAGGTTCAATTGGACGCTGACATCGTCGCAGATCGAGTCAATCTGGTCGTGACAGTCGAAGTGATGATCAATCATGGACCGGGTTGGCACCGAGTTCCTTTACGGTTCGGCGGGATGCACGTTTCACGTCGCGAGTACACGGGGGGGGGAGAAGAAGCAGCCGACACATCAAACAAAGAAGCAGACGAGGGGTTGAACTGGCTGTTCAAAGGAGAGGGGAAACACCAACTCAAACTCCACGGCTGGGTTCCGTTGAAGTACTCGGTGACCGGTGGGCAGTTCCAACTGACTCTGCCAACCTTGCCATCACAATTCGAAGCTCGCCTGAAAACTCGAATTCCTGATCCGACCGCGATCGTACGGTCGGCCAAGAATTTAACCGTTCTCGACGTCAAACGAACACCCGAAGAAACCACCGTCGAGTCGAGCATTATTGGCAATTTGCTCCTGTTCTCATGGCAAACACCGATCGCGGGCGGCGAAGTCGTTTCCAATGTCCAGACCTGGCTTCATCTCAAACCAAGCGCTGAACATCTCGCGTTGATTGTCGAACAGGAAATCGACCTGCAGCAGCCGACCGATTCGCTGCTCATCAGCCTTCCGCCGGGATTTCGACTTGTTCAACTCACCGGCCAGCAATATCGATCACACGAAATCCTACCTGATCGCCCCAATTGGGTTCGGGTCCAGTTTGCCAGCAACAACCTCGGTCGCCTGACCTTGAACTGGGGCTTTGAGCGGGATTTCAATGCAGCAGGTGGAACACTTCAGTTGGAAGGGTTCGATGTTGAAGGGGCAGTCAGAGAAGAAGGCCGGATTCGAATCGATGAATTCGAAAACCTCTTGATGGTTCCTCGTCCACAAGGGACGCAACTTGTCCACGCGATCGGCGTTAATCAGGTTCGATCCCTGGGAACAGGTGTCCCGTTGGTCGCCTATGAATATCTGCGACAGCCATTCCGAATCGAATTTGAAGTACAACCGTCGATCCCTTATTTCTCGGTTGAGCCTGTTGGGCAACTGCGATTCAACAGCGACTCCATTGACCTGACGGTCAATCACCATGTTCGCTTTGAACGGGGAGCCATCACCGAGTTAAAACTCAATTGGCCAGACTGGATGAAAGAAGGTTGGCGGGTTGTCTCTGTTTCCTCAGACCACTCCCGCACCGGTCCAATGGCGTACGATGCCACTTCACAACCCGGCATGATTCGTCTTTGGTGGCCGAATCCTCTTGGCCGGAAAGAAGGGGAAGCAGTTTTTACGACAACGTTTCGTAAAGCGGTTAAGTTCGACCAAAAAGAAGCGAAGGTCGAATTCACGCTCCCTGCGCCACAGGCGTCGGAAGTTGAACCGTTCATTGTCAGACTCGATTCAGCGGATCAGCTTTCTGTCCAGCTGACGAAAACCGACTCCAGCCCGCTCCCTCGATTCGCTGGAGTGTCAGAATTACCTGAACTGGCACTCGTCCAGACAACACCGTCTGAGAAGAGCAGTCGCGCCTATCGGATCGACCAGCCATCAGAACCAATGATTGCCCTGATCCAGTCGCATGACCGAGAGACCAAGATCTCAACACAGGTCCAAATTGGGAATGTCACTGCCACCAAGCTGAGAGTCGATCAGCTGTTTCAATTCGACGTCCGTTATGGACGAGTCCGGACATTCGAAATCGTCATTCCGCCTGAGCTGAAAAAGCACATTCCCGATTGGGCGTTGACTCAGGGCTTCGAGGTCACCTCACAAGGTCGCCCGGTAGCAGTGTCCCCGGGAGAAACGTCAGACGCTGTCCAGGTCGATCTTGGAGCGGAGCGGATCGGGCAATTTGATGTCACAGTGTCCTACAGCTTCCCGGTTCCTGAAAACGCCTCCACTCGCGACATTGACCTCCCGGTTTTCTCATTGAAGAACGAACCATTCCAAGTCGCAGAGTGCACGATCAGTGCGGTCGATTCGCTTCAGGTCCGCTCCGGTAACAAAGAATGGGAAGCCCTGCAGACCTCTCCGAGTTATGCTCGTTGGATCAACTCCCTGAAGAAAGGGCCAGTCCAGTCGATTCCACTCACGATGGGTGCGAAACTCGCGGACGCTTCTCAGCAATTTGTGGCGGATCAGGTTCAGGTTCGCACAATTTTCGCCTCCGATGGAAGCGCCGAGTCGTGGGCAGAACTTCAGTTGGAGCGGCCTCAATCACGACTCGTGATCGACTTCCCAAAGGGAACTGAGTTCAAGGACAACGCCTTCCTGATGGATGGACTCCCGCTCCCACAAAGCGCCATCACCCGTCGAAGTGGTGAGTCCGACGAAGTGACGATCACGATTCCTCAACATGCAAAACCGAAAACCGTTGTAACGGTGCGATACCGGACTCCATCAACGAAGGCGTTCGGGCTTTATAACCGGATCAAACTCCCACTCCCTCAATTCAAGGGAAGTGTCTGGGTGGATGAAACGGTCTGGGAAGCACAACTCCCGCAGAACAATCACATGTTCACCTATCCAGATCTGGTCCCGCAATTCAAGTGGACCCGAAATTACTTCTTCTGGTTACGTGAACCGACTCCTGATTTCCTGCGTCATCGAAAAGAACTGACCATCGCTGAAGTCCCACACGAGTTTCAGTTTGCTCCGCAGACATTTTACGCGTTTCGTGCATTCGGCCCGGTTCCTGAACTCTCGTTCATCTCGATGAATCGCTCCCTGATTCTCCTGATCGGAGCTGGTTTCGCGTTATTGCTCGGATTCATCTTCTGGTACTTCCCAGCGACCCGAAACGTCTTCTCCATCGTGGTCATTTTCTTCCTGTTTTCAGCCGCGAGCCTGTGGTACGTGGAATCGATGCTACTGCTCCTTCAACCTGCCATTTTCGGGGTACTACTGGCATTGACTGCAACTGTGATTGACTCTTCAGGAGTCCCCAAAGAGAAGGATCGGCCGAGCTCTAGATTGGATCGCAATCCAGTGACCGCCACAGAAATCAAGCAGGAAGATTCTTCATTGAACTCCCGTTCGACTCGGATCTATCGGCAAGTCAACGCCGGAAAATCCGATCGGATCGAAAGTTGATTCGCCATTCGATCCGGATTTGGGAGTCAGAACAGATGAACAACAATCGAACACTTTATTCGTATCTCCCGGCAAAGAGGCGTATTTGCTTTTGGCTGCTGCTCCTATTGGCACTCTTGCCGGCTTCTAGCTACGCGCAAGACGCAGTGCAGCCAACGACTCTTTCCACTCCCACAAAAACCGCAACGACTTTAGAGCCAGCAGACTCGACTGGAGTCCACAAACAAGACGTCGTTGCAGTTGACCTCGCTGAATATTCCGCAGAGCTGAATGGACAGGACCTGACAAGCGGCGCTTTTACGCTGGATGTCGTTCGCAAGGAAGCGGGAATTGGCACGCTGGACTGGACCGACATCAGAATCGCGGTCGCCAACCTCAAGTGGTCCCAGCAGCCTCTTCTCGCGGGCACGTCTCCCGCCAATCGAATGCTGATTTACACAGATCGCGATCAAGACACCCTCACTGGAAACTGGAGTGCCGCGGGCACTCTAATCAATCAGCAATCCGTTTTTGATCTGGTGTTCCCTCCAGCGCTCAATAGCCGAGTCACGATTCGATCCGCATCGGATATCGTTCTCACTGCCAGTCATGGAGTCTTGAAGAAGGGATCACAGGACGAGCAAGGAAAGGTGGAATGGACCCTCGAACTTGGAAATAAACCTGCGACGACACTCACCGCGACTCCGGGAACATTTTCTAAAGGGAGTGTTCCTGCCCGCTACGAACTCGAAACGGAATTTCGAGCCCGTCGCGACGGGATGTTTATCAAAGCAGACTTCGCCATCGAAGGTCCAATCAGTTCAACGCATCCATTTCTGCTGAATGTCCCTGCCGAGCTGGATGTGCAGTCAGTCACCCTCTTCAGCGGGGCTTCTCAGATCGGGACGACCCTGAGCTTTAAACGAGACCCATCGCAACCGGATCAGCTGCTTGTCCCGTTGAATGTTGATCGGCTGGAACCCCGGTTCATCCTGCGGCTTCGCGCCTTTCAGTCAGTTGCGTGGGGACAGCCTCATGCGCTGGAAGCAGTGAGTATCTCCTCCGCTTTCGCGACGCGAAAGTCTGTTGTGATTCGCATTGAACCGCCATTGCAACTGCAATTCAGCGAGTCGCAGGGCTTGCTTCAAACCAGTCTGACGAGCGAAGAAGCGACAGGGGAAGTTTGGCGATACGAAGTCAGCGACCCGTCTTCCGCATTGAAGGTCACTATCGATTTCCCACAGTCTCCCGTCGTCGCAGACATCACCTGTCTGATGGATGCTCGTCGATTGAGTGCGTGGACGGCAGCCTCGATCACGATGCATGTCGAAAACGGAAGCCGTTTTGAATCTGCAATTCAGCTTCCGGATGACTGGAAGCTGGTCTCCGTGGCAGCAGGCGACTCTGAATCTCGCATCGCGTCTTGGAAGGTCGAACAGAAAACGTTGATCGTCAATTGGCAAAACCCCATGACATCGACCTCTCATCGACAACTCAGGCTCTTTGCGAAGGTCTCTCCATGGAAATTGCAGACGCCAACTCGCCTACAGATTCCACAAGTACTCTCGACGAGCGAGGTCTCAGTTCTGTTCCAGATTCTGACTCCGGTCAGTTCAGAATTACAGATCATCGAAAGCGAAGGGTGGCGTGTTATCGAAAACACCCCGATTGCTTCGCCGATTCTGCGGTTACGAGAAGTGACTGACAGGATTACGACGGCCAATTCGATCACCTGTACGACCCTGAAGTCCAATCACGTCAATCGGGGGGGCAGAACGCTCATTAATCTTGTTTCCAAGAACCCTGCTTCAGAAAGTGGAATCACCGGTCGCTTGATCGATCAGAGTCCTCGAACAGAATCGTCATCTGATGACACCACAGCAGCTGCGTTGAGTTCCGGAATCGCGAGCGTGGTCTCGATGGAAATGCTGACGAACGTTGGTCCGACAGTCCGTCATGGTTGCATGCATCAGGTCACAATCGATGTTGATCCACCCTCCAATGCAGCGGACCTGAAACTTCGATTACCTGAAAATTGCCGGCTCTCGGCGATTTCTGTCGATGGTCGGTCGATCACCGTATTCCGGGTGGGAGACGAAGTACCGCTCCCCTCAGAAATCACGACCGTGGGGAAACTGGGAATCACCTATGTCACCGAGCCGATCGAAAAGTGGCCGAATCAGATCAACTCCATTCCAGTGCCTCGACTCTCGCTCCCAGTGACTGCGTTTAACTGGAAAATCAACTTCCCCGCAGAACAGCAAATCGAGAATGTCGCCGTCCCCGGTGTGTTGAGTAGTCTGAAAAACGCCCCTTCAAATGAAAATCAGTTCTTCGGGCCATTGAATCGCGATGACAACGACAAGGTGTTTAATCCATTCTCCAGAAGTGAATGGACTCAGGTGATTGACAAACTCCATCACGCCGATGACATCGAGTCCCTCCGCCGATCGATCCACCTGACCGCTCCGACTGTAGGTGACTCCGTAGAATTCAC
The DNA here is from genome assembly GCF_051466335.1 of Planctomicrobium mucosum. NCBI lineage: Bacteria > Pseudomonadati > Planctomycetota > Planctomycetia > Planctomycetales > Planctomycetaceae > Planctomicrobium > Planctomicrobium mucosum. Next base: position 4,032,336 of record NZ_CP195793.1, read on the forward strand.
AGCATGGAATGCAAACAACGTGCGTGGTTACGCGTGGGTCGCAATGATGGCTTGTATGCTGATTGGCGCAGCGACGAGGCTGTTCCAGATCGTCTGGATTCGTCGCATTTCGGCGTTCTGGATCATCATCCTGTTTGCGGCTGTTTCCGTTGCCTCTCCTCCGTGGGCGCTCATTCTCGGCGGAATGATCTCCGGCTCACTCTTGTCCCTGTTGATTCCACGGAGATGGATGCAGAAGCCCGATTTTCTCGCAGAAAGCAGTACGCGGACGGTTCGCAAACGCGATGTGGCAACAATTTGTGCGATTCTTTTCAGTTCCCAATCGGCGTTCGCCCAGCCGGTTCCTGAATTGCCAGAAGTGCTCGTTCCGTCTTTTGCTACTGAAGAATCGACCGCTGCCGCCTCCGTTTTACCAGAGTATCTGATTGCTTCAGCTCACTACAAGTTAGAGCAGTCCAACCCGATTCCCCGATTCCGAACAACATTTGTTGTGTTCACGCCGAATGCAAAAAAAGAAGTCTCTGTGCGATTGCCGCTGCGGAGTGTTGTCTTTTCCCCCTCGGCGGAGTGCCTGGTCAACGGTGAGAAGCAGAGTCTGATTCCCTCGGTTAGCGGAGATTCGATCATCGTTCGCGTCGATCCAAGTCAAGCGAAGATGGAGGGAGAAGGACTCCCCGATGGCTGGGGCAAAAGCGAAATCGAACTGGAATTCTCAATTCGACCGACCTATTCAGACGCACCCGTCACTCCCATGAATGCGATGATGGGAGAGCGCTTGGTCCAGTCGTTCCACGCTCAGATTCCTGCAATTCACGACTCGGTGCTATCGATTCCTGATACGGAATCCGCGCGTCCGTTCAAACGTCTTGGCGAGGCTGTCCCGGATGGAAAAGGGGGATTGATCATCCAGCTGGGAGGAGTTCAGAATCTCAAGATTGACCCCGACCAACCAAAGCGGATTGAGCTTTCGGGAGGAAGTGCTGTCACCCTTCTCGACGTGACTCCGCTTCGATTCAAAGGACAGACCCGAATTCTTCCCGGACCGGATGGATGGCCCGCTTTACTTCCGCTCAGTTTTCCGCCGAACTGTGTCATTACTTCCGTCACAGGAACCAATCTGATTGACACTGTCGACGCTGCCTCTTCGCCGGATTCCACAGACCTCACACTCCGCCTGAAACCCGATGTCGCTCCAACCGCAGTCACGATCAACTATGACCTGAAGGGGAGCCAGCAGAACGACATTGATCTCTCAGTCCCCGCATTTCCTCTTTGGGAAGGTCGAACTGTTCCACATTCCATTGGAATCACAGGGCCACCAACTAGCCAGTTGAGCGTTGTGCCGAGCACGGGAGTGAGCATCCTCAATCCCGATGAATGGCCAATTCAGCAAGATTCACAGAAGACCCGCCCCTATGTCGCAGTCCTCTTGAACTCCCCTCAGACGTTTCAGTTGAAATGGAACAAATTAGTTCCGGTTCGAACTGCTGCGTTATCCGAGCAAATGACTATCGAAGGGGAATACATTTCGTGGTCCGCCAGCATCCGCTTGAATGTGGCACAGATTCCGACGTTCCGTCATCAATTTCGAATTCCTTCTGGAGTGAAAATCGATGCTGTCATCTCCGGCCAGGATGGGATCGACGGGCCTGTACGATTTTCCAGAGTGGGTGATGTTCTCTCGGTTTTTGTGTCGGGCGGACAACTTGGCGAGCGGATGTTTCAGATTCATGGAAAGGTCCCACTGACTGTCGACGCCTGGAGTCAAATCCCCTCCATCACGGGAATTGATACGACATTCACAGAATCGCTACTCTCGATTTCCGATAACACGGGTTGGAATATCGATCTGGAAACCCAAGCGGGAGTCCCACTGGCCAATCGAATCCAAAGAGAGGATGCCGAGGGGGCGATTGAACTCCCGCGTGCGATCGGCACATATCAATCCGGATCGGGCCCTCGACCAGAACGGGTTCGTGTCACCATGCCCTCTCGAGCGACGCGGGCCGAGGGGATACTGCTTCTGAAAATCCAGTCGGAAGAAGAAGCCGATCTGATCAGCACTTTTCATCTGACCGCAGTCGAAGCAAGTTTGAAGAAAGCAGTCTTTCGACTCCCCACTGATCTCTCGGACATCCGTGTTCGCCCTTCGCTGTTCACTCATACGTCGACGTCGGACGCCAATGGGACGACCATCACGGTCAAAATCCCGGACCGTTTCTCCAGCTCTGCGACTGTCTCAATCGCCGCCAAGCTGAAGGGGGACATCATCCAGAAACTCCTGACTCATCAAAGTTCTGCATCGCCCCCGGTACTCTTCCCGATGGTGGAGATTACGTCCGCACAGAAGCAATCTCAGATTGTCCTGCTAACCAAAGGATCGTCCTTCATTCCGGTCCAGTCGGAAAGCGTCCGGATTGAATCTACTGATCTGCCAACATGGATCCCCCACGAATGGTTGCACGCCGTCCAGAATCAGGAACTGGTCAGTTATCAGCTTGTTCGCAAAGAGTTGAATCTGATTGGACGATCGACCGTTGACCTCACGGGCAGACCGGTCGTGCGGCTGATCGAGTCGGTCATTTGGCCGCTCGAAAAAGGGCTCATGGCAGGAACAACACGGGTCTGGCTGGCGACAAATAAAAGTGAGCAGTTTTTAATCCCGCTGGACAAGTACCTTCACGTCACTGCGATCACCTGTGATGGGATGTCACCGCCGGCCTGGGAAATCAGTCAGGCAGGCATCCTGATTAATCTCCCATTGGAAAACCTGATCACTTTGAACATTTCCTGGTATCAGCTTGCCTCCCAAGGGGCTGAAGCACCGATTCAGATTCGAGGAGATCTCGCGGAATCCCACATGATCGCAATTGCTCAGTCGGATTTCTGGAAACTCAACCCCGTGGGCTTACGTCCGATGCAAAAGCTGTCGGTCTGGCTGGAACGCTGGTCTGCGTTGCTGCAATGCATGAGCGATGTCAGCGGTCCACTTGATCAAGATAGCTTGCTACTTCAGCAGATTCGCTTCAGTTCAAGTATGGCAAACTCCATCATGTCGTCGGGAGTCAGTCCGACCAAGGAAGAGCTTGAACTCTATGAACGCAATTCCAAGACGTGGATGAAACTAGAAGAAGACCTCGCGTTTCTTCGAGGAACAGAAAGCCTCGAGATCACTCCGGCCGCTTCAGGAATTCCCTTCACGGAGTTTCTCGTTGATCCTGATCAGATCATCAAAGTGGACTGGTTCAAGTCCATTCCCAAAAGCGATTTCGGTGAAATCAGTTCAGAGCTGGTTGTTCCTCTTCCATGGGGTAGTCTCTGGAGAGAGCTATTGGTACTGGTCGCAGTCTGCATCGTCGTGCTCTATTCGACTTGGCTACAACGAACCAGAGAGGCGTTTGCACTCCGTCCCCAGTGGAGCATCATGCTGCTTGGAGCCCTATGGTGGACCTTTCTGACTCCCAGCATCATTGGATTTCTCATTTTCACAACCGCCTTTTTGGTAGAGGTAGGAGTGAGAATCTTTGCGATGATGAACGGACGTGTTCTGGAAACGCAATCAAAAGCGGGCTAAACCGGTTACATTGAGATCGGCGAGCGTTTCGATCAGGGAAGCAGCGGACTTGGTTGCGACCAAGAAATTCCGTACAGATTCCAATTCTTAAAGTCGATGGAATCACCGACGAACAACACTCGCTTCAGAATGTTGTTTGACATCGCTCTTCTTGAACGCGACCTCGGCGATCGTTGTTACGCCGTTTCCATTCTTTGAATACCCCTTCCGAAACTGAAACCGCCAGACAAGGTTTTCCGGTAATTGATCCAGCCCTTCATCTGAAGAGGTCAGGTAGGTCTCATAGGAGGCTCCCGGTGAGAGAACTTTACCCAACTCCTGACCGACCATGTCCCAGTCACTCGAAACCGGAAGACGATAAAGTGGCAGTTCCTGGGCGTCCCGAATCTTTGTTCCCGCTTCAGCGATATAGTTGTTGGATAGATCGTGCTTGAATTTTGAATTCGTCACCCATCGTAAGATCAATTCCCGATCGAACGGGGCAATCCCTTGCTCGGGCGACAGGTTCGTCAATCTCAGCTTGAGCTTCCAGAGCGGTTGTGTTGGCTCCCGTTTGCGAAACGTGTCTCCAGAATAATGAACAAACTCTGCTCGTGACTGCTCGATCTCGAGAGGCTCGACGAGAATGTTTCCAAAACGCCGAGACTCACCCAAATGAAGCGTGTGGCCGTCGGGTAGCTTGATATGCGCTGGAACGTAGGTGAGTTCATCCGGCTTCTGGTTGGGGATGTCAGGGAGGCTTTCCAACTGATGAGACCGTCCGCCCAACAGAAATATTGATGCCAGCAGTGCCAAGGTCACCGCACTGGCGTAGCTCACGAGAAGTACCCACTTCAGATGAGAGGGTGAGGATGTCGGTGCAACCTGCTCGGGCGATGGCTGGCCAGTGGCTGCCTGATTTGGGCGAGACGTCGGTTGATCCATCCCGGCGAATGCACCTGCGACCGTCGCGGCGCTTCCAGCGACTTTCTCTGGCGAACTCACTTCAAACGGAGAGGCCGTTGAGAGACTCCTACGGGGCTCCTGCGGTTTTGGAGGGGGGCCATTCAGAAAATCGACAGGACTCGCTTCCGTATGTGCATTCTGGCGAATCCGTGCTGGTTCGAACGAAAATGACTCACCATCTTCAGGAGTCTCAGTCTCCTCCCGCGTGGATGGGTCGACGCCGGCCTGCTCTCGTTCTTCAAAATGGGCGTTCTCGCCAGTCGATTCCTGGAAGAAGGTTTCTACGGGAGTTGTGCTCTCAGCTTCTTTACCTTCACCGAATTGAAGATTCGTCTCAGGAGGTCGTTCAAGGGGAAAAGAGAAGATCAGTGTCGATCCATCGGATTCATTGAACCGCGGAGGAGGAATCGATGCAATCTCTTCGCTCTCAACGTACTCAGCTTCAATATCGACGTCCGCTGGTTGCACATTCTCCTGCTGTGCACTGTCGCTGGAGTCAGCGGCATTCCCATCATCACCGAGTGGAATTTCCCCGCGTTCTTCAGGTGGATCTGCTGGCTGGCGCTGATTCAACCAATCCTGCTCAGAAGAGGAATCCCGTTCGGCCATCGTTACACCCCTTGCAGTCCAACTGAAACAACAGAAACAGAAGACCAGTTTAAATCCAAACGACCTCGACGAATTAAGAACTCAGACCATTCACGATGCTCTCCAGAATTTCGCGTGACTCCGCCTCGTTCATTGCATCTGGCCCGCTGATAAATGGAAGTGGTCCCAGAATCGAGACGGATGTTAAGCTCTGAAGCAGGCTCACATTGGACGATCCTGTTCCATCATCTAATGCAGAAACCCGATTGACAACCGCCGCGGTGACTGGCAATCCAGAATTTCGGATGGATTCCAAAGTCAGCAACGTATGATTGATCATCCCCAGACGATCGGCTGCCACAACCAGAACCGGAAATCCCAGATCCACCGCGAGGTCAGCAATAGTTTGTTGTTCGCCAATCGGGCAAAGCCAACCGCCAATTCCCTCAACGAGAAGCCAATCGACATTCCCCTTCCAAACGTCGACCCCGGATCGTAGTAAGCCTGAGTCGACTTTCTTTCCTTCCAGCTCAGCCGCAGCGGGCGGAGCCAAGGGAGCGAGAAACCTCTGAGGGCAAATCCAATCCAATGGGTACTGATTCCCCGTTGCATTGGCGAGAATTTCCAGATCGGACCAGCTTTTCCCGTCGAGACTTGCCCCAGAACAAGCAGGCTTATAAACCCCGACCCGGTGCCCATCCTGCTGCAACTTTCTGGCGAGTAACGCGGTCACATGTGTCTTGCCGACCCCGGTATCAATCCCTGTTATAAACAACTCTTGCATTCTGAACGTTATAACCTTGAATACAATCAATACCGTAAGAATCATTCTAACTCCCTGATGTCGCTGAAATTCAGGGAGGCCATTGGAAACTCGGCAACGAGCGAGTTACATTTTCCACTATAGACATTCGCCGGATCCGATACCAATTCATCTCATACGTTCGTGAACCCCAAAGGTAACCCTCATGCCGATCGACTGGCAGCCGCTCATTGACATTGTTAACGCTCACGAGCGGTTTGTGATTACCAGCCACGTTCGTCCAGACGCAGACGCGATCGGTTCGGAGATGGGGCTTGTTGCTCACCTTCGTGCCTTGGGGAAGCAGGTACGTGTCATTAACCCTTCCGCAACTCCAAATCATCTGAAATTTCTGGACCCCGAAGGAATTACTCAGAAAATTGGCGGCCCCATTACTGTTGAGTCGGCATGTGACACAGATGTGCACATCGTTGTCGACACAAGCGCCTGGCAGCAGTTGCAGGAAGTGGGAGAAGTCATTCGAAAATCCCCCGCGAAGAAGGTCGTGATCGATCATCACCTCAGTTCTGATGATCTGGGAGCCGTCGTTTTTAAAGACACCACCGCTTCAGCAGCAGGTGTTCTCGTCACCGAATTCATTCAGGCTTCGAAGGCCCCGATTCAGGAGCAACAGGCGTTTGCGTTGTTCGCTGCGATTGCCACTGACACCGGTTGGTTCCGTTTTTCAAATGTTGAAGCGAGAACTTTAAGAACAGCAGCCTCTTTGATTGACGCCGGAGCCAAACCACACATATTATTCCGTGAATTATATGAGCGATCTTCGCTCGCCCGCCTGAGATTACACTCCCTTGTATTGGGTCGAGTCACCTTGGCCTGCCACTCCCGCGTTGCACACACCTTTGTTTACCGACAGGATTTCGTCGATACCGGCGCTGTCCCCACCGATACTGAAGAACTCGTCAATACCTGCCTGACAATTGAAGGAGTCGAAGCGGCCTTTATCCTTGTGGAACAACCCGACGGCAGAGTCAAAGGAAGCCTTCGAAGTCGCTCCTCCGTCAGTGTTGCCGCTGTTGCAGAGCTGTTCGGAGGAGGAGGACACAAACAGGCTGCCGGTGTCATGCTCCCGGGACCGATTGCTTCTGCTCAGGAAACGCTTCTTCACTCGTTCAACCAACAGTTAGATCAGCTGCAGGCCACTCAGAATTCCACTGCGAATGAGTGCCCGTAGCGAGTCATTGACGAACATCGAATAAAATCCCCCCGAAAGCACCGTCACACAGATTCCGAGTCGCTGAGTCACTCCGTCATGGAAGACCCTCAGCTCCAACTACGAAGGGCTTAAGATGTCTGATGCGCCTCCAGTTCAGGAATCGTCAGAAGTTCCTGCAGAAGTTGTGCGACGTAAATTTATTGTTGAGGCAGCTGCCGTCGTTGTTGGCGCCTTCACAGCTATTGTGCCGGCGTTCACAGCGATCGGGTATTTTCTCACTCCGCTTCTGAGAGGGAAAGCCAAAGCTGCGGAGGGCGATGACGGCTTTCTGAAAATTGGCTCGGTCAACAGCCTCAGAAATGAAGGCGAACCATCTTTTTTTCAGGTCTCCGGCATCAAACAGGATGCGTGGACAACCTATCCATCGACGTCACTGGGAGCGGTCTACGTTCGCAAAGACGAAAACGGCAAGCTCACCTGTTTTAATGCACGATGCACACATTTAGGCTGCACTGTGACTTATCGTCCGGACAAAGAGGACTTTCTTTGCCCATGTCACGCGAGCTCTTTCAGTATCGATGGGCAACGCAGCAATCAGATTCCGCCGCGTGATCTCGATCACCTCGAGTGCGAAATTCGTAACAACGACGAGTTGTGGGTCAAGTTTCAGAACTTCCGGGCTGGTCGCGAAGCGAAGATTCCGGTTTAGTCGTTGTGTTTCGCCTGTGAAGCCTCGTCGCCAGACGGCAAGCCCGAACGACACAGCGATTGCTTCTCTCTTTGGCAGGGAATTCCTGCCCCGCTGAGCATAAGTCGAATGCTCGACCTTTGAATCAACATCAGGACCGGAATCATGCAAAGATTGCTCAACTGGCTGGACGACCGCACGGGCATTCGACACCTCATGAAGGAAGCATTGTTCGAGCCAATCCCTGGTGGCGCACGATGGCGCTACGTCTGGGGAAGTACGCTCGTCTTCACGTTTATGATTCAGGTCATCACCGGAACATGTCTGTGGATGTCTTACAGCCCCAGCGCGACCACTGCCTGGGAAAGCGTGTTTTACATTCAACACTACATGATGTTTGGGTGGATCATTCGCGGGATTCATCACTTCACAGCACAGGCAATGATCATTCTGTTGATCCTGCACATGATGCAGATCGTCATTGACGGAGCATATCGGGCCCCACGTGAAGTGAACTTCTGGCTCGGGCTCGTCCTGATGCAGATCATTCTATTCCTTGGTCTGACAGGCTATCTGCTTCCGTGGGATCAAAAGGGGTATTACGCGACACAAGTCGCCACTGAAATCATGGGTTCCGCTCCGATTGTCGGACCTTCCATTCAGACATTGATGCAGGGAGGAACGCAATACGGAAATCTGACGCTCACTCGATTTTTCGCTTTGCACGCTGGAATCCTGCCAGCAATGCTCATTGGATTTTTGGGACTTCACATCTACGTGTTTCGTCGCCATGGGATTCATGCCATCAAACGACCGACCGTCCAGGATGGGATGTTCTGGCCCGATCAGATTCTGAAAGATGCCGTGGCCTGCATGGCTGTGCTGATCGCCATTCTCGCTGCGACGTGGTATTGGAATGGAGCAGAACTGACCGCCCCTGCGAACCCAGCAGAGGCCTACAATGCCGCTCGTCCGGAATGGTATTACCTGTTCCTGTTCAAATTCCTGAAGTTTCCATGGGTCAGCCAGATGGGAGAAGCTACCCACCTGGGTGAAGCGTTCGGAGCGATCGTCGTTCCGGGCATCGCGATGACAGTGATCTTCCTGATGCCGATCATCGCCTACTTCCGCTGGGGACATCGCTTTAACGTCGCTTACATGTGGACAGTGTTGGGAATCGCTGGCGTCTTGACTGCTCTGGCGTCGTACGAAGACTGGTATTCTCCTTCACAGGACGGAAAAGACTTCCGATCAGCAGTGGCCAACGCGCATCGTGATGCTGCCCGCGTCGTGGAACTTGCGAAGTCTCCCACTGGAATTCCGCCTCAGGGAGCAGCCTCCCTATTAAACGACGATCCTCTGACACAGGGGCCACGACTTTTCGAAACTTATTGCATCTCCTGCCATCAGCCCCAAGAAGGCTGGGAGTTCGCAGAGAAACCTGTTGCACCAGCACTCGCGGATCCTCACCATCGGAGCGAGATGTTCTTCGGTTCCCGGGAATGGACAAAATCAGTCCTCACAGACTTTGCCGTGCATTTCTCACGCCTTGAAAACACTCAGGGTGATCTCGCAGAGAATGCCAAAGCAATTCTGGGTGGCAGCATGAACGATTGGTCCGTCTCGAATGGTCCGACTCTGGCGCTTCCAGAAAACGCCGCTGACCTCGAAGCAATCACCGAGTTCGTCTACGCACAGAGTCAACGACCGGATGCTCTTGATCCAGATCACGAAAAAGTGGTTCGTGGACAGGAGATTTTCACTAGCGGCACACTCACCAACGGAACGATTGATGCCTGTGCGGATTGCCATAGCATGCGCCCATTGGCCATCGTCGACGGGAAAGCTCAACTTGCTGAAACGGCTCTCTCGGAAGATTTGTTTCCGACATTGACCGGCTATGCAAGCACGGGCTGGCTGAAGGCGTTCATCAGCAATCCACAAGGCCATTATGCTGGATCAGATGGAAATAACGCGATGCCTGCGTTCGAGTCTCAGATGCAGCCACGTGAACTGGATCTGCTGGCCCGCTGGCTCTCGCAGAACTACTACATCCCGGCAGAACCAGCGGCCGCCCACTGACGGCTTACCTTCAGCAACTGAAACTTCTCCAGCATCGGAGCCAACTTAAGTGTTTTGGCTCCGATGCTTTTTTATTTGAACTCAACCACATTTCTTTAGAGACTTCGCCCATCTACTTGTTGATGTTTTAAATCCTGAAACAGCGACGCTCTTCTGGAAATTCAGTTTTGCATTCGTCAAAAGATCATCTAGGCTTCATCAAGCTGGCCAAAGTCAGAATGGCGGCAACGAAGTGATCAGTGACGATCAAATTCAAGATTCTTTCCAGCAATTGAGAAATGAACTCCGGAATGCCCCTGGGTCGCGAACAGGCCAAGTCAACGAGTGTCCTGAATGCCAGGAATAGAAAGTGGATTCCATCAACCTCGTTCCACTTCCATTCCTGTGAACTGACAGGCGGTTCTGCGGATGAATGACTACGGATGTCCATTCTGTCTCGGTCCCAAATGTCGTTTATTTGAGCAATCACAGTAACAATTCGCACAGTGCCACTTCATCGAAACTCCGCAACGAGCAGACTCATTCAATGAACACAACTCATCAATCCGCACGACGACACCAGGTGGTCATCATCGGAGGAGGCTTCGGTGGCTTGAATGCAGCGAGATCACTCAAAAATGCTCCTGTCGACATCAAACTGATCGATCGGCGGAACTTCCACTTATTCCAGCCGCTGCTTTACCAAGTCGCTGGCGGTGCTCTCTCCCCGGCGAATATCGCATCTCCTCTTCGTCACATTTTCGCACGACAGAAGAACTGCCAGACACTGCTCGCATCCGTCACCGGGATTGCTCCTGATCGCAATGTGATCATCACTGACGAAGGAGAGATTCGCTACGACACGCTGATCGTAGCTGCCGGTGCGCGTCACAGCTATTTTGGGAATGATCAATGGGCGGAATTCGCTCCCGGCCTGAAAACGGTGGAAGACGCAACATCGATTCGTGCTCGGATTCTGATGGCGTTCGAGGACGCTGAACTTGAGCCAGACCCTGCCATTCGCCGCAAACTTCTCACGTTCGTGATCGTTGGGGGAGGTCCGACAGGTGTGGAACTCGCTGGGGCTTTGGGGGAAATTGCTGGTCGCAGCCTGAAACACGAGTTCCGGAACATCAACCCTTCCGAGGCCAATATCCTGCTGCTCGAAGGAGCAGATCGTCTTCTGCTTCCGTTTCCACCAGAACTTTCCGAGCGTGCGAAACAATCTCTCGAACGAGCTGGCGTACAGGTACGGATCAACACCAAAGTGATCGACATTCAGGCAGATCACGTCAAAATTCAGTTCGATGGAAAAGAAGAAATCATCGAAACCAGCACCATTCTCTGGGCTGCTGGAGTTCAGGCCTCTTCGATCGGGAAGAAGATCGCAGAAGAAGTCGGCACTCCAACGGACCGTGCTGGCAGGGTAATGGTAGAACCGAACATGAGTCTCCCCGGCCATCCAGAGATTCTCGTGATCGGAGATACTGCCAACTTCTCCCATCAGGGAGACCGTCCTCTTCCCGGAGTGGCCCCCGTTGCGATTCAACAAGGTCAGTACGTCGGCAAGCTGATCAAAGCGAGATTAAAAGGAAAACCAGAACCAGAGTTCAAATACTGGAACAAAGGAAATCTCGCCACCATCGGAAAATGGTCTGCGGTTGCTGATCTTGGACTCTTCAAAGTCTCTGGGGTAATCGCCTGGCTCCTGTGGCTCGTCGTCCACTTGATGTACATCGCAGCATTTCGAAACCGAGTGCTCGTTGTCATTCAATGGGGTTGGAATTTCCTGACTAACGACCGTTCAGCCCGACTGATTACTGGCGACGATCAACTCCGTGCTGCATCGGCTCAACATCAACGTGATGCAACGATTTCTCAAACGAAGTAGTCAGCAGGCACCGTCGCACGAAGTGCCCCTGAATTTTGAGCGAGTACTCTGTCCTGACAATGAACATCGATTGCAGAACGATTCCGCTTCTTGAACCAGACAACGGCTGAAGGAGCGGAAGTCGCCTGTTTTGAACACTCTATTGAGAGAGCACGTCATTCAGAGTTTTTTCCAATGCTTGAATGATTCGTGGCATCCACTCGAAGTGTTCCTGTTTCATAAGGCAGGTGCGCAAGCAGGTAACTTCGTCTGTATCCCACGTCTCGATGGAGTGATCTCCTGAGAAATACGATCGCGGCAGAGAGAGCAACGCAAGATGGATGTTGTTCTTCGCAGCCTGATTGAAGAACTGCCGAGCTTTCTCACTGGCAAGGCTGCTACTTTCAGCCTGAAAGTTCCACACAACAATGTCCAGCTGCGGTTGAGTCACAAGATGAAAGTGGCTCTCTGATTCGATCCAACCTGCGAGTTGTCTGGCAGCCAGACAACATTGATCGAGCTGACCTGCAAATTCTCCACCCGGAATCGTTGGGAGTAGCTGCATCGTGGCCCAAAGTGCTGCCGCACCAGCCCCAGCCCGCGAACACTCCAATGAGATCTCGCCCAGATGGAGTTCATCTGAAGTAAAATACGTGTACGGAGATTCGTGATGGTAAATCGCAGCTACATTTCGATTTCGAAAGAGAACACACCCGCAGCCGTACGGTTGTAACCCATGCTTGTGCGGATCAACGACGATGGAATCAACTTCCGATGTGGCGTCGAATGCCCGTTTCACATCAGTATCCAAGTGCGAGGCCAACCGAAAATAACCACCGTAAGCAGCGTCGACGTGCACTCGAAAAGAATAGCGTTCTCTCAGGAGCAGAATTTGATCAAGAGGATCAACCGCTCCGAATCCTGTCGTTCCCAGCGTAACGACCACAGTTCCAATTTCCTCATCTTTCAAGAGCCGCTCGAGCTCGGCAACATCGATGCGCCCTCGGGAATCGACTGGCACAGGATGAAATGGAACCTGCAGGACATTCGAGAGTCGAGAATGAGTGTAATGAGCCTGTGACGAGGCAGCGACCGCTTTTCCTTCGGTCAATTCACGTGCTACCCAAAGTGCCTCGAAGTTGGCCATCGTTCCCCCACCTGTCAGATGCCCGAGGTGGGTCGACAATCCAAACATCGCTGCAATTTGGCTAACTACGTCGAGTTCCAGAGCCGACGTGGCCCGCCCGCCGTCGTGCGCATGGTTATTGGGATTGAGGTTCATCGCCAGCATGTATGCGAGGTGCGCCACAGGATGTGGCGGGCGCAGCATTTGCCCGAGATAGAGAGGATGCTGATAAGGATAGTTATCCTGCAACTTCACAGCGGTTTGCTGAAGCACTTCCTCCATACGACGGGTCACTTCCGGAAGCTGAATCTCCGGAAGATCACTAAATCCGAGCGCTAATGTCTGCTGGCAGCGTTGAAACAGTTCGAGATGGGCTGACGTCAGAAACATTGATTTGACCATTGTGTGTCTTAGAGCGTTCGGACAAAACTGATCTTGGCACGTTTTGAGGATTGTGGGAAGGTCTGGTTTTTCTGTTCATGGAGGAACCGACATGGCTGGCCAATTGCTCAGTGATGATTTGTGGAACGAGATCGAATCGTTCTTCCCAACCTACGAGTTCTCTCCCAAAGGGGGCCGACCTCCTGCGGAGAACCGCACCGTCTTCACCTGCGTTCTGTTTGTGCTCAAGACTGGGATCGCCTGGGAAGACCTGCCACTGGAGCTGGGCTGTTCTTACAAGACCTGCTACCGGCGGCTTCGCCAATGGATCGATCTGGGAGTCCTGCAAGACATTCATCGCCACCTCCTCACGCAGCTCAACGCCGCTGGTCGCCTAGAACTGGCCGACGTGCTCATCGATGCTGGGTTGATTAAGTCCCCGCTGGGAGGACAAAAATCGGCCCGAATCCGACAGACCGCGGCCGCTGCGGCAGCAAGTCGCACCTGATGACCACTCACAACGGGATTCCATTGGCCAACACGCTCACTGCTGCCAATGTCCCTGATCTGAGACAACTTCTCCCGCTGGTGTTTCTGAAGTTTCCCAAGATTGGTGGCAAGCGAGGACGGCCACTGGACCGTCCCCGTAGCGTGATCGCGGACAAGGGCTACGACTGCCAGACCACCCGTGATCTTCTCGCCGTGGCCGGGATTGAAACGCACATCCCCAAGCGCGGAACGCGACAGGCCTCTTCTCTAGGCGGCAGCCGCTGGCCCGTTGAACGGACGATCGCCTGGCTCAAGCAGTTCCGTCGAATCCGGATTCGCTGGGACAGGCGGGAAGAGATCTTTCAGGCGTTTCATGACATCGCTAACTCACTGATCACCTGGCGATTCCTCAACGCCGATTAAGTTTTGTCCGCCGGCTCTAAGAAAGAAGACAGGCAATCCTGTGTTGGACTGCCTGTCTGAAGTGACGTCAAATGTCGACCGGAAGTTCGACGAACTAAAGTCGGTTATGGAGCACCAAGTGCGTAAACCGATCCACGATACGCTGACAGTTTCGGAAGCTTGTTCACTGTTGCTTGCTTGAAGTAGGCCTTGGCATCATCTTCACGATTCAATCGCTGAAGTTCCACCCCGATGAAGTAGTATGCCTCAGCCATTTGCGAAGCCTGCGCGTTTTTGTCGACCTTGCTCACCGCAGCGAGCAGTTGCTTGGTATCGCTCTTTGACAACTGGAACAGAACAACCTGATCCACCCAATCCAGTTGATCAGCAGCTTTGGTCGTCGAGGCCTGGTAGTTGGCAGCATTGACCTGATTGAGTCGTTTTTCACAGGCCAGTTGCCACTGCAACAGGAATCGCAAATTCGGATTCAGACGCAATGCTGTCCGGAATGAATCTAACGCTCCGGAATAATCTTTCGTGAAGAAGAGAGCAAATCCCAGGTCAGCGTAGGCCATTGGGTTTTCTGGCGCCTTCTGCACAACCTGACGATAGTCAGCGATCGCTTCAGCAGCTTTGAACTGGTCCAGACGAGCGGTTGCTCTCAGACTCACTGCCCCCAACTGTGAAGGATCCATTGCCAATGCTTGAGTCAGTGCCGCTTCTGCAGATGCAGCGTCACCAGACTCAAGGAGCGCGAAGCCACGATTCACGTAAGTCGGAACGAACTTGGGATCGAGTTGGATTGCGCGATCGAAATCTGCAAGTGCTTCTTTGGTCTTTCCAATCGACTGCAGGTACATCCCGCGGTTGTTGTACACGAGCGGGTTCGTCGAAAAGGTGGCAACTACCCGGTTGTAATCTGCCACTGCTTCAGCAGGCATATTGGCAGCGGCAGCCGACTCTGCGAGGAGCATATGAGCAGCCAGATGTTGAGGCTGGAGTTTAATTGCTTCTTGAAGATCTTTCCGAGCTTCTGGAAAATCCTTCAGCTGCAGGTCTGCCTGAGCCCGCTGATAGTACAAGTTGGCGCGCTGCTCTGCTGTCAAACCCTCTTTGTCCAGAATGGAATCGGCGACAGTTCGTGCTGTTGTGGCATGAACCGGCTTCCCTTCATGGGCGGAAAGATGACTCATCCCGTAGATGTAAGGAAGGTAGTATTCTGGCTTTCCGTTGCCTTCATGCCGAATCGCCTCACGGGAATCAGCAATTCCAGAGACGATCAGATCTGTCTTGCCAGAGAAAATCCCCATCTCAATTCGGCTACTGCCGCGGAGATACAAAGCGACGTGGTCCTGAGGGTCTTTCGCGAGTACCTGATCGCAAAGCTGCATCGCCTTCGGAAAGTCGCGATCACGGTAAGCGGTGTCCGCTGCATCTTTCAGTTTATCGAGCTCGCTGGGAGCCTGGGCAAATACGGAACTTGCGTTTAGAAAAATGCAAATTCCAAGCAGCATCACGCCACGTAAACGAAACATTCCCAACTCCTTCTGGGTCTGAATGATTAACAATCGAAGTTCTTCGTAACTGATTTTCTCCGAATCATCAAGCCTAAACGGGGACTTGAATGAGTTTGCACAAAATAGGCGATTGGCCAGAAAAAATCTGACATTCAGTGTCATTCATCGACGCGGCCGACCAGATTTCCGCAGCGTAACACCTCAATCGTCTGAACGAAGTCGTCAGGCACTGGGGCGGTGAACTCCATCCACAACTGAGTAACCGGATGTGCGAAAGAAAGTTGATTCGCATGCAAGGCGTGTCGACGAATCGGGAGACCGGTTTCGATTTCCCTGTCTTCGTCTTCGGTCATTCCTGGTCGAAACGGTTTGAATCGATTGTTGCTCTCGTAAAACTCATCCCCAACAAGAGGATGTCCCAATGCGGCAAAATGGACTCGAATCTGATGATTCCGACCAGTCCGAGGTTTCGCCAGAACGAGTGTGTGATTTGCGAATCTCTCGACGACTTCAAAATGCGTTCTTGCCGGTTTGCGATCGATGGCGTCTGCCCGACAGGACATTAAGACGTGCCGGTCTGTCCTCGCTCTTCCGATCGGCCAATCAATCGAACCTCGCGATTTCTCAATGACTCCCTCGACGATCGCGAGATAGGTTTTACTCATCCGTGACGCTTCAAACCCCCCGGCCAAAGCAGCGTGAGCATGATGGTTCTGCGACGTCACAATCACCCCGCTCGTTTGGCGATCCAGACGATGCACGATCCCCGGTCGCAGCAATCCACGATGAGATGTCCGCTGATCGAAATAGTGCTGCAGTCCGTTGGCGAGTGTGTGGACCTGAGTTTCACCAACCGGGTGAACGATGAGGCCGGCCGGTTTGTTCACGACCAGCATCCAGGGATCTTCATAAATCACAGAAATCGGGATGTCTGTCGGTTCCAGCAACTTGTCAGGGGGTTCCAACAATCGAATGTTCACGAGTTGCCCGGAGAAGACCCGGTCCGTTTCGTTCGCTGGAGCGTAGTTAATTGTCGCTCCACCCGCTCTGACGATTCTCTGCATCCGCCAGGGGTTGTAGTTTCTCAAATGCTTAATGAGAAAGGAGTCGATGCGGACTCCATTCAGTTCGGCTTCGACGAGAAATTCAAATGCTGGAGCCGACATAAGAAAGTGATCAGAACATAAAGAAACCGGATGCAACAAACACAACCTGCAAATGGTTTTGCATCCATTCGCTGGAACATCCCCCGAGACAACGGGTAGTTTTACCACCGGTCAGGTTCGATCGACAAGCTCTGAGGATTCGATTCCGAAAGAATGGGAACGCTTCCCCATACGGAATGCGAATCCGCAAGTTAGCGCCCTTCTTTCAGTCGACGAGGGAGTTCTCGACCTTCATTCAGCAGGTCGAGGAGATACGCTCCGTAGGCACTCTTCCCAAGAGGCTGAGCCAGCGCCCGCAACTGTTCATTGTTGATGTATCCCAATTGCCATGCAATTTCTTCAGGGACAGCAACTTTTTGGCCTTGTCGACTCTCAATTGCTTCGACAAAACCGGATGCCTGCAACAATGCCGATGGGGTTCCGGTGTCCAGCCAGGCAAACCCGCGTCCCATTAACTCCACGCAAAGATCGCCTCGTTCGAGGTACGCCTGATTGATCGATGTGATCTCGAGTTCCCCACGCTGCGATGGAGTGACCGATTTTGCCATCTCAATGACATCGTTGTCATAGAAATACAGCCCGGTGACAGCATACCGGGATTTCGGCTGCCTGGGCTTTTCGATGATGTCGACCGGCTTTCCATTTTCGTCGAACGAAATCACCCCGTAACGTTCTGGATCGCTGACGCGATATGCAAAGACGGTGGCACCTGTCTCGCGGGACGCAGCACTCTGGAGGAGTTTTTGCAGGTCGTGACCGTAGTAGATGTTGTCCCCCAGAACGAGGCAGACGTTCTCTTTTCCAATGAACTCTTCACCGATCAGAAACGCCTCAGCTAGTCCTCGTGGTGCCGTTTGCACCGCATACTTGAGCGAAATGCCCAACTGTGAACCATCTCCGAGAAGTCGTTCGAAAAGGGGAAGATCAACGGGCGTGCTGATGATCAGAATTTCGCGAATCCCCGCCAGCATCAGTACGCTCAGCGGATAGTAAACCATCGGCTTGTCGTAGATCGGAAGAAGCTGCTTGCTGACCACGCTTGTCATTGGATGCAAACGGGTCCCCGCTCCCCCTGCGAGAATAATTCCCTTCTTCGTCGATGCCATCAGGCGCTCCGGCTGTGTTCGGTGAAACAACACCTGCCCTTGGGGTTGCGTGCAGTATCCATCAGATATCGACCCTGCATTACGAAATCCGATAGAAAATGTCACGTTGTGTGCGGAATTGGAATGGCTCTCGCAATCCTCAAATTTCCTCACCTGAATTCTTCAATTCCAGAACTTCCAAAAACTCCCGTCCGTTACAGATCAGGGAAAAGGCACGTTCATCGAGTTGTTTGCGATGCTTCTCTCGTTCCTTCCTTGCGGGAAGGCCCCAGTATGCTAAACCTTGTGAAGCGAATTACCTCACAGGCAGATTGCAGTCGCTTTTGCTGCGAAAGTTTCCATGAACATTCAGTCAACGGATCAAACCGCAGGAAATCGTCTCATCGATTTCGTCATGCGTTGGCCGGGCTGGCTGATGCTGGTAGCAATTATACTGACAGCACTGGCTATCAGGCCTGCCTCTCAGCTCACGTTTGATCAATCGATCGAATCTCTCTACGCGGAAAATGATCCTAGACTTCTGGATTATTTGAAAAGCAAAAAATGGTTTGGCGGGGACGACTTCGTCTTTCTCGCTTACACCGATCCAGAACTAATGTCTGCAGAGGGTCAGGCTCACCTCATTCAATTGACTGACCTCATGCGGAACACCCCGGGAGTTGACCCGAGAAATGTTCAAAGCCTGAGCGAACTCATTAACATCGGTCGCAATCCTTTTATGCGACGCCACCCGGAAAGAGTGATCGAGTTCGGGCGGCGACTGGTCGTAGGTGACGACAATCAAACCACGGCGCTGATGATCAGCCTTACACCGGACGGCCAGGATGGTATCTCGCAGGCGGACACCATTTCTCGCTTGCGGCAGATCGCTGCCGAGCAGCCATTTGAAACGTTTGTCGTCGGTGAACCCGTTCTGATCCATGACATGTTTCAGTATGCGGAGAAGGATGGAGCCCGCATGGGATGGGCTGCCGCTGGCGTCCTCTCTTTCGTCATCCTGATCATGCTGCGGGATTTGCGATCAGTCATTCTTCCACTGATCATCGTCCAAATGACTGTGATCTGGACGAAAGCCGTTCTCGCGCTGAGTGGAATTCAGCTGACGATGGTCAGCTCGATTCTGGCTTCACTCGTCACAATCATCGGTGTGTCGACGGTCGTTTACACTTCTCTTTTCTATCGATCACTCCGGGAATCACATGATCGACGAGGCGCATTCCGCCTCATGATGCAATTGCTGGCAATCGACATCATGTGGGTCTGTATCACCACAGCCACCGGATTCTCAGCTCAGCTCACAAGCCATCTTCACCCTGTTCGTTCTTTTGGGGTGACGATGGTGATCGGTTCTCTTCTCGTTCTCGCAGCGATGGCACTTGTCATTCCCGGCGGATTGCTGATGGGACCGGAACGCTCGTTGGCTCGACACCCTCGCGGAGAAAGCCAGATCACTCGCTTCCTGCTCGCCGTCACGGAATGGGTGCTTCATCACCGATTCCTCGTCTGGACTGCGACGTTGGTACTACTGGTGATCTCTTTGTTTGGGCTCCAGCGACTCCGACTGGAAACGGACTTCAGCAAGAATTTCCTCGCTTCAAGCCCTGTCCGTAAATCACTCGATTTCATGGAAGAAAGACTGGGAGGAGCTGGCTCGCTCGAAGTGAATTTCCCGGCTCCGGAAGAACTGAATGACATCTTTCTCGATGAAGTTCGAGAACTCTCTGAGACGCTGCGCGCGATCGAGATCAATGGGAAGCCAGGAATTACCCGCGTCCTCTCTGCGAGTGACGGGGTCGACATGATCCCCAGATTCCCGATCATCACACCAACGCTGCAAGTTCAGATTGAGCGACTCAACAAGGTCCAACCTCATTTCCTCCCGAGCTTGTACTCGCCTGAAGAAGGGCGAATGCGCATCATGCTGCGAGCACAAGAACGTCAGTCTTCGGAAGAGAAAGAACAACTTATTCAGCAGGTGACCGCAGCGGTTAACGAGAAATTTTCCGATGCAAATGTCACCGGGCTCTACGTCCTGATGACGAATCTGATCGACAGCCTGGTCCATGACCAATGGATCGATCTCCTGACTTCCGCAACCGGTCTGATTTGCGTCATGTCGATCGCATATCGCAGCCTGAAATTTGGTGTTATTTCGCTGATCCCCAATGTTCTCCCGATGATCATGTTGCTCGGAGGAATGGGATGGCTCGGTGTTCCAGTCAACATTGGAACCGCCATGATCTCCAGCGACGCCATGGGGCTCACGATTCACGACAGTATCTTTTACCTCTCCGCCTATCGAAGAGCCCGCCGATCGGGATTGCCGTTTCGTGAAGCATTACGCGAAGTTCAAACCGAAGTTCGCCGCCCGCTCGTCTATTCCAATGCAGCCCTCATCTTAGGCTTCCTTGTGCTGACGACCTCCAATTTCGTTCCGCTTATTTATTTCGGGGTTCTTGTCAGCGTCGCGATTGCGGGAGGATTGGTGGTGAACATGATCCTGCTGCCCCTCTTGCTGGAACTGATCGACTCTCCTCGCAGATCACAAGCAACCCCCGCTGCCGACGACTCCATTGCAGATTCTTCAGCTCAGGACGATGTCACAGAGTGATCTCTCTGAACTGAATTCACTCCGTCGATTTAATGATCCGATTGTCTGTCAATCTTGCGGCCAGCAAGTTGATGTCGCAGCGTCGACCGTGATTGAATATTATCGAACCGCATTCAAATTCGATTCGATAAGTTCTCGGGAAGCGACGCGACAATGAGCCATTTCAGCCCTGCTTATAGCATTACGATTCGTTTGAAATACCACGATATTCCGGGTGCGCTCGGAAAGATCACCTCAGCGATTGGCCATGCAGGTGGGTCCATCGGTGCCGTGGATATCGTCGACAGCAAGGACGGGGTGATCACTCGCGACTTCTCTGTTCAGGCAACCGACGTCGCCCATGGCGAACAGATCGCGAAATCGGTCAGCAGCCTGGACAATGTCGATGTCGTCAATGTCTCTGACCGTACCTTTCTGATGCATCTGGGCGGAAAAATTGAGGTCACATCCCGCGTTCCGTTGAAAACTCGAGACGACCTGTCGATGGCATACACGCCGGGTGTCGCACGAATCTGCAAAGCAATCGCCGAAGATCCTGATGCTTCTTTTAATCTCACCGTCCGCCGAAACATGGTCGCGGTCGTTAGCGATGGAACTGCTGTGCTCGGACTCGGAAACATCGGTCCTCGGGCAGCGATGCCTGTGATGGAAGGAAAGGCACTCCTGTTCAAAGAGTTCGGAAAAGTCGACGCGTTTCCAATCTGTCTGGAAACACAGGACGTAGAAGAAATCATCCGAACAGTGAAGTATCTCGCTCCGACATTCGGAGGGATCAACCTGGAAGACATTTCGTCGCCTCGCTGCGTCGAGATCGAAGAACGCCTGGAAGCAGAACTCGAAATTCCCGTCTTTCATGACGACCAACATGGAACCGCCGTCGTCGTGCTGGCAGCCTTATTGAATTCCCTCAAAGTTGTCGGCAAGAACATGGAGGAGATTCAGGTTGTCATCAACGGAGCCGGGGCTGCTGGCGTTGCTATCGCGAAACTTCTCCTCCTCGTGGGAGTGAAGCGGATGATCGTTTGCGACACAGCCGGAGCGATTCACAAAGCCCGGACCGACAAGATGAACTCCCTGAAAGCCTGGCTCGCAGACCATACCAATTCAGAGCAAAAAGCAGGGACATTATCCGACGTCATCGCCGGCGCCGACGTCTTTGTGGGAGTCTCCGCTGCAGGCTCGCTGAAGCGGTCCGACATCGAACAAATGAACAGCGACGCGATCGTCTTCGCACTCGCAAATCCGGATCCGGAAATTACTCCAGAAGACGCGGGAGACTCCGTTCGCATCATGGCGACCGGACGCTCAGACTACCCAAATCAGATCAACAACGTCCTCTGCTTCCCGGGGCTCTTCCGTGGACTCCTCGATGTCCGAGCCCGCAACGTCAACGAAGAAATCAAAGTTGCCGCTGCCCACGCGATTGCATCGATCATTACAGATTCAGAACTTCACGAAGATTACATCGTCCCCAGCGTCTTCGACCGCCGTGTCGCGACTGCCGTTGCTGAGACTGTTGCTCGCGTTGCAGTCGAAACGGGCGTCGCGCGTAAAGGACTGCCACCAAAGCAGTAAAGAACAATTTTCAGACACAGCTGAACCGGAACGTCCAGACAGGGTCTTTAACAGGACATCCGTGCAAAGCCGTTGAAGCGTTCAAACGGAATTGCGATTGCCACTGAGACGTCAAGGTCACGAAACATTGTCCCCAGAAAGTGAACAAACGGTTAGTTCGGGGTCAGTTTCCCCTTCCCGGCGACACTTGGTCGCTGTAGAAGGAATTTCGGTTTGAAAATTTTTCAAAATGGGGGGGAGAGATTTCAGAATCTCAGTCGAATTGACTTTCATAGTCGGGTCGGACCCGTTAATCTTCCCCGCACACGGAGTGTAGCTCAGCTTGGCTAGAGCGCCTGCTTTGGGAGCAGGAGGCCGCAGGTTCGAATCCTGTCACTCCGACTTAGTTTACGGCGAATCCCAAACCGCCGAACAGCAGTTAGACAGCAATTAGGAAGTGAGTCTCGCAAAGACCACTTCCATTTTTTTTGCCGCAATCTGTCCGTCTGACGCAATAAAGTGCGAGTAAGTCCGGTGTGTTGTCGCTGAATCCGAGTGGCCCAGGATGTGAGACACAATGTGAATCGCCGTCCCCTCTCTCAGCAATGTGCTTGCAGCAGTATGACGAACGTGGTGGTAGCCACGATGTCGAATGCCCAGATCTCGCAACAAGACCGCCCAGTGATTCTTCGCAAAGCTGGTTCTACGAGTGGGGAGCCCTCTCCGGCCAATAAAAATAAAATCCTCGGGTTGGGCGTGCTTTTCCTTCAACGCAATCTTTTGTCTCTCCCTGAGCTGATCCATTACGCTCGCAGGAAGAGTGACAGTCCGCATCCCTCTCATGGTTTTTGGCGCCTTGATTGTGACTGTTCCGGCATAGTCTCTGGCCTGACGTTCAATTCGGATGGTGCAATTCTTCCAATCAACGTCACGCCACTGGAGACCAAGAAGCTCCCCAAGTCGTGGACCGCAAGCAAAAGCGATATGGTGCAGGGCCTCCAATCGATGACCTTTCACGTGTCTGAGAATCTTTCGAACTTCAGAATCCGTGAACGGTTCAATCGCAGCTGGCTTCACAGTCGGTTTCAGTTCCTTTTCGCAGGGATTGAATGCAACAAGTTTGCGACGCATCCCAAACGCAAACGCGCTGGACAGAACCTTGAATGCAATTTCGATCGATCTCGCACCAGATGGCTTGACCACAAGGGACGTAGGAGACTTCAGCTCGGAAACCCACATGTCGACAACTTCGACCGTGCAGTCTTCGCAATTGCGGTTTCCGATCAGCGGGACTATCCGCCAGTCAATGGCACGCTTGTAACTGTCGATGGTGCTCACTCCTCCTTTACTTGTAGTGAGCCACTTGGCGAGCAGGTCTGCAACAGTCAGTTTCGTTCCTGCCGTGGCGAATCTCTTGTGCTTTTCTCGCAGCTCACTCAGGACAAGTTGTCCGTGAGCCTGAGACTTAGCATTTTTGCTGACTCGTCGAGTCGTACCGTCCAGATTCTCAACGGTCAGACTGACAACCCACTGACCGTTTGCTCGCTGAAAGATCGTCCCCTCGCGATTTCCGCGACGCCGTTGACTATTTCGTTTTTGGTTTTTCACTTGTGTTTGACCTTTGGTTGCTCAAGTACCCGAGTACATCATCTGCGTGAATCAAAGACCAATCTCCCCACTTTATTATTGGAATTTCCGCATCCTGAACCTTCTTCCGAAGTGTCTTTGGCTCGACGTCTCCAACCGCCTTTGCCCAGGCCGTGTCGGTGTAGAATCCATTCTGAGACAAAAACTCTTCTGGGGAGTTTGGATATTGTGTTGTTGACATGGGTGAATAGAATCCCTATGTTCGCACTTGAAGGCACGAAAACCGTGGTAGGTAGGAATGTCTTGAAGCTTGTGAACACGTGCAGTTGGGATTCGCAGTCCCGACTGCATTTTTTATTTCACAAGCACCGCCAGCCCAAAACGGATTACACCGGGGGCGGCAAGAAACATCTTTGGAGGAGGCCTCGCAGCTGGCGAGACTCGCAACGCACGACAACAGAACGCAGGGCGATAAGCCCGCTTGTGCGGATTGAACACGACGTATCGGTCCTTACGGTGGTAACGTAGGGTCTGAGAATGCACGTCGTGGTTCGCACCCACGGCGTGCAACGTCGCTTTATATCGATTATCATGCATCAACACAAGACACGTCAGGAGGCTGTTGAAATTCGCCCTGATTGTATTTGCAGCAATTCCTGAGCAGTCGTTTGACACCGTGCCAAGGGCCAGCGAAATGAACGGGCTGATTAGTTTCTCGTGCGATGGTTGCGGGTCAAAACTCAAGGCCCCGTCGCGAAAAGCTGGCAACTCCTTCCCCTGCCCCAATTGTGCGATGAGCGTCGTGGTCCCTCCAGTCTTCAGGGAAGATGTCGCGACCAGTTTGCCGCTCACAAGCCAAAGCCGTAACTCCGGCATTCCGGAGACTGCACCAAAAGACGAACGAGTCTTGGTTAGGCTAAGCCCGACACTATTGGGAGAGAGCCCATTTGGCTCGTCAGTTGTGATGGCTTTCGCCGCTGGTCTGATCGCACATGGCATCGTGAATTCAATTTCTGCTTGCATTGTGGGAGGGGCGTTAGGAATTTTTATTGCGGCCATCTGCTGGCTAGACAGATCTAGAGTCTGTTATGGACTTAAGTGTTGGTTTTGAAGTAGTTTCCGTGGATGAGCAAGCCCCGGATGCCTTACCCCAGTGACGTCACGGACGACGAATGGGCCTTTTTAGCCCCCTATTTGGCGCTGGTGAAAGAGGACTCGCCGCAGCGGGTTCACTCCCTTCGAGCCGTGTTCAATGCCATGCGGTGGCTGGTACGCACCGGGGCGCAGTGGCGGTTCATGCCCCATGAGTTCCCGCCTTGGCCCGTGGTCTATCAGCAGGCTCGCCGTTGGCTGGAGGCTGGCGTGTTTGAGCACATCGCTCATGACCTGCGGGAAGTGGCTCGCGTGTCTCAGGGACGCGATGAGCCCCCCTCAGCAACGATCTTAGATGCGCGAGTCATCCAATCCACTCCCGAGAGTGGTGCCAGAGCCGGTTACGATGGCGGCAAACGGCGGAAGGGCTCGAAGGTTCACGTGGCCATTGACACGCTCGGGCACCTTCTCGCCTTGAAAGTGACCCCAGCCAATGAACAGGAGCGAGCCCAGGTTTCCGACTTATGTGTCGCTGTGCAGGAGGCGACTGATCAGGCCATTGAAGTCGCCTATGTGGACCAAGGTTATACTGGCGAGAACGCGGAAGAGGCTGCCGCTGAGCAGGGAGTGGAACTGCGCGTCGTGAAACTCCCTTATGCCAAGAAAGGATTCGTATTATTGCCACGTCGGTGGGTCGTGGAGCGGACCTTTGCCTGGCTAGGACGATCACGGAGGCTGGCACGTGACTACGAACGACTGGCAGAAGTCTTGGCCGGATGGCACTGGGTGGCCATGGTCGCACTGCTGCTCAAATACACGCCGATCGTCGTCCAGAGTTCATAACAGGCTCTAGGACAACACTGACTGTCACGACCACAAGGACCATTCTTCAGCGTTCGTTCTTTTCGTTTTCAACCACTGAAGTCCGGCATAGTGACGTCAGAAATATTCAAGTCACTCAGTCTTTAGGACAGAGACTTGCGAACTCTGGAAGAATTAAGCTCTCCACTTCTGGTCAATCCGGATTCGAAATTGAGATCAACGGAATTGACAATCCCATGCATGTAAAAAGCCTAATCGACAAATGCCGTCGGTGAGTTTTGCCAGCCAGATCACGACTCCTAGCCAGGGCTTCTTCGACGCGTTTCCCTCAATCGTCGCGAACAATTCGCAGCTCGAATTTTCGATCAGTTCCGACTCCAAGAACACTCTGAGTCGTTGTGACGTTCTCTCGAAAATCAGCCACGTTACACCTGAGAACTGGCACTGACTTCGGTGCATTGACCTGGATTGAAACGCGACCGTTTCTCGTCTTGCGGACTTTGATAGAGATGTCGGACGTGATGTGAATCAACTCATCATTGAAGACTGTTGTAGTGATCATCTGAAAACCTCTAGTTCGTGATGGAAGTTAGAAATAGGCGTGCGTATGCACGGACCCGGAAGATTCAGGAACGAAGCGATAACACCAGCTATCCCATGACGCGAAAACGCAAGCCACGGAACGTGACGGTGTGACAACGTGAATGTCGTGACGACACAAACTGGAACATCGCCAGCTGCCTTAGTCATCAGCAAAGCAAACTGATGAGCCGCATCAAAGCAGCCTATCTCGACTGCTGAGTACGTGATCGAAGAGCGTTCCCGTCGCGAGCCGCAGAGGCTTCTGAGCGACAGAAACGTGGATCAATCTGAAAGAAAACGTGATCGTCGCTGATCATCGCGTGAATGCCCTTGTCCGATTATGTGCGTTGTGTCTTTGGCACCTCATTGCGCTGTTGACTGCTCCTTTGCATGTGGTGAACATTACTATACACCTGAACACTCATCAAGAGCAGTTGCTGTCGTCACTACATCTTGTGTGATCGTCGGCGATGGAACCTCAATTCTTCAGAATCACTTAAAAAACGATCGGGACAATTACCGCCCACTGATACGTCGATTTTTACGTGAAATTTGGACTAAAAATTCTCTCCGACGGAATTTTCCTGAAAAAACCTCCACGGTCACCTTCGTTTCGCTCACTTCCGCTTACGAAACTCCCACGGCGGCAGCGGCATCGGATCAGCCCACAAACCTCTCTTGGCTTCCTTCGCCTCGACCTGAGCAGCTGCATACCGCTCCTCTGAGTTGTAATACTCGTAGTGCCACGCCATTCCGTCCGTGATCATCTGCAGATTGACGTCACCCCCATCGACGAACAGCTTGCCCAAAATCCGGCCATAGCGATCCTTGCCTGTCACGTGCAGTTGAACGGTCTTACCAAAAGCCAAGTCGCTGAGGTGTTGCTTAGCCTGCGCTCCAACCGCCTGCTTGCCCTCGGGTGAATCGATTCCTTCCAATCGCACCCTTACCTCTGAACCATCGATCAGGACTTTTACGGTGTCGCCATCAGTTACGGCAACGACTTTGCCTTGGGCAACCCGCTCGATCGTTGGAATCTTGCCTGCGGCCAATCCAGTCGTAGATGCCTGAATGACGACCAGCATCATGAAGAGATACTTTGCCCGCATCCCAATTCTCCAAACTCAAAGGGCCAACAAATGAAGCTGCTGAAACCTTTTTTAATCACATATGCAATTGCTGCTGTCACCCACGAGGGACATTCACGCTCACCTCTGTTCATGCAAGCACTGTAAATCTGATGGCACGAGCTGAGTTTGTAAGCCTGGATCCAAGAAGCAGTAAGTTCAGATCTGATCCCCGACAAACATGGGCATGCGTTTCTGTCGAGTCATCACTTCATAATAATGAGTTGCAGGCTGCGAAATCGGGTATGCCGTCCGATCAAGTAGTGAGCACCCCATAGCTGATGCTGCGTACCAGAACCCGTTATCGAACGCAAACGTCGCGGGGATGAACGCTTCCCGACCGCCCCATTCACCGTCCCGCAGCAGCTCGACACGTCGCTATGGTCGCTCTGCTCCTCAAATACACCCCGTTCGTCCTCCAGAGTTCATAACAGATTCTAGAGGGGATTGGGGCAGCAGAGTGTATTATTGCCTTTTAGGCGGATTGTTGCTTGAATTGTGGTATGACAACTCGCAAAACACCAAAAAGCTGTGGTAAGAGATCAGCATCCACCCAAGAAGGCAGTCCGGACGCACTACTCCAAGCCATCGAGAACGCCGCCCGTGAAATTGCCAGAAGATGCGAAGCTTCTGATTTATCAGAAGCGTTTGATGCACTTACTACGTCTATTGAGACAGCTGGGAAAGCCCATTCCGGTTCATGGCTTGGTTATCAGTCTCGCGTTTACTATAGAGAATTGGAAATACCCCCACCTGGCTCTCATTTCGATCCAACTTGGGGATTAATGAATAGATACTCAAATGGAACCGATGAAGGATGGTTCGAGTATCCCTTTGATGCCGTCTATGAATTCGTTGTCAGCTCTGCGAAGAATCCTAACCTCGATCAAATCAAGAAATTGGCGATTGCAGCCGCAGAAGAAGTCCGGGAACTAAAGGAGCGATTGTCTTCACTGCTGATCACGCTGAATGAAAGAGAAGATCGTTACCTGTCGGATTTACTGAAAGACTGCGAAAGCTTAAGGATGGCTAGTGCACGGACCTTAATAGGAAGACTGAAACCTTCGGGGAAGTTTTTCTCTCATGATATGGTGGCTCTTTCCAACGGAATTAAACCCCCACCTCATATTGCCGCTTATGGTGAAGTGGCAGCGTATCAAGAACCATACTCAGTGGCTGGTATACTTTCAAAAATTGCTGGTCGAGCAAGGACACATTTGTCACACCGCAATCAAACTTCGAGCCAAAAGCCTGTACTGGGTGACAAAATTTTTATTGGACACGGACGATCTGCTGCATGGCGCGATCTAAAGGACTTTCTCCAAGACCGTCTGCATCTCCCCTGGGATGAGTTCAACCGAGTTTCAGCGGCTGGGATTACTGTCGTCGCTCGGCTTTCGAGAATGCTCGACGAAGCGGCATTCGCCTTTCTTGTGATGACAGCAGAAGACGAAACAAAGGACGGAAAAATCCAGGCACGAATGAATGTCATTCACGAAGCCGGACTATTCCAAGGCCGCTTGGGGTTCGAAAGGGCGATCATTTTATTGGAGGAAGGGTGTGAAGAGTTTTCCAATGTCGAAGGACTCGTTCAGATCCGCTTTCCTGCAGGAAACATTTCCGCGATCTATGAAGATATCCGCAGGGTTCTGGAGCGCGAAGATTTGTTGAATAATTAGACCAATTTTCTACGCCTCCTTGTTGAAAGAAGATTGCCTTGTTGAAAGAAGATTGCCTTGTTGAAAACGACTCTTGAACATCTGGAATGCTGGGGCTAAAACAGTTTGCATGAGCCAGTCATCACGGACGAGCATCCTTTTGGAAGTCGCCTCACTTTCACTGCGGATTGGCCGGTAGTACGTGGCTCCGAATTCGCATCGCTTCAGTCGTCAGAAATTCATGCAGGGACAACTGCTCACTTGCCTGATTCTGCGGGCTGATCTGAAGACAACCTATCGAGGTGTGATTGAGTTCCTGGAAGTCTCTGACGCCTTGCGCGACCGTCTGGGGCTAAAGGCTCTACCGCACTATTCCACGCTCAAGAAGTTCGCGGACCGTTCCAGCGTACTGGAGATTGTCGATGCCATACTGCATGAACTGGTCCAGCAGTTTGCTTTGGATGCAGAAGAAGCGGCGATCGATTCCACGGGCCTAGAAACAAGCTCAGCCAGTGCTCATTTTCAGTCTCGCAGTGGGAAAAACAGATGAAATACGTGAAACTGTTCGTGTGTGTGCTGGCCAAAGCAGCGACCAGTTCCCAGCCGAAAACCCTCTTCGCCGATGCAGGCTACGATGCCGAATGGGTCCATCGGTTCTGCCGGGAAGACTGGCAGGTGGACAGCGTGATCAACCCTGCTGTGCACCGAACGGATGGTGGGCTCAATGGAATGTATCGCTCCGAAATGACTGCAGACACACTCAAGGAGAAAGGCTACGGCAGACGCTGGCTGGTGGAATCGTACATGAGTGGGCTCAAACGCACGCCAGGAGGCACAGGAAAAGGCCCGGATCGAAGCTGAAGAAAAGGCTAAACGGGACGCTGATGAAGCTGAGAAGGCAAAGGCTGCCAAGGCTCAAAAAGACAAAGAGATTGCTGAGCAGGCCGAGCGGGATCGACTGCACCGGGAAGCTGTGCGACCGGACATCGAGAAGTTGACTGCCATTACAGATGCGATCCACGCCATTAACGCTCCAGAGGTTTCAAATGCCGCATCCGAAACGCTGTTCCTGATTATGGACGCGATCAACGACTGCGAGCAGAAGGTGCGGAAAATTATCCAGAGATCACAGGGAATCGCGCACTGAAAAGTCCTGTCGGCGTTGGCCCGCACTGACAGGTTGCTGCCGGGGGAGGAGGCCCGCCAACCCCGGCAGCTTTTTGATTCACGAGAGAAACCCATGATCATCGTTCACCATCACTACATGGATTCTCAGCGGCTTCCGCTTTTTCATTGCACGGCCCCCAACTCACCGCCAGTCCGCTGGGAATCAAAGATCCAGCCAGGACACACACTGACAGTTTCACGTATTTCGTCCGCTGTTTTCCGCTGCGGGACTGGAAATGAGCACTGGCTGAGCTTGTCTCCATGCCGGTCGAATCGATGACCGCTTCTTCTGCATCCAGGGCAAACTTCTGGACCAGTTCATGCAGCATGGTATCGACAATCTCCAGCACGCTGGAGCGGTCGGCAAACCTCTTGAGGGTCGAATAATGCGGAACAGCAGTCAGTCCCATTCGTTGGCGAACAGCGTCAGAGACTTCCAGAAATTCAATCAGTCCCCGGTAAGTGGTCTTCAGATAGGCCCGCAGGATCAGGCATGTCAGCAACTGTTCCTGCGTCAACTTCTGAGGACTGTTGCGGTGCGAATAGGACGCCACGTACTTGCGTGCGATTCGCAGCGAAAGGGAAGTAACTTCCAACAGAATGTTCGTCCGAGGTGACTGGCTCATCAACGACTTTTAGCGCATCCAAATGCAAACTTCAAGAATACTTTTCAACAAGGCAAACGGAAATCTCCTTAACCATTCCTTCTTTTTGATCAGTGAGAAAGGGACGTGAAGGAGAGTAAGGCACTGATGATCGCGGATGCGTGCGACGAACGCAATAGACATTACGGTCCGAACAAAATTAATTTAGGCATTATCTCTCCGGAGTGATTGACAAGATACTCAAAATAATAGCTACGACCACGCTTGGTTTGCACCTGCAGCAAGACATAACTTCCATTCGAATCTTGGCTTTTTAGATCCCACTTAACTTCTCTCCAGTCAGTTTCATCTCCCCATAATTCTAAGATACTGTTCAAACGATCTAAGTATGACTGATTCAGAGGAAAAGGAAGGTCAAAGCAAACATTTTTAACATCTATTGTGCCTTGCGAACCATCATTTCGCACATATGTAATTGGATTGTTTTGCAGTTCCCTATAGTCAATAATTATTGCTCTATTTAATTTTTCATCGACCGATCCAAGCTTCGGAAACCCTAGAATCAAAAACAACTGATAACCACCAAGATTACGAGAATCTGCATCACTCCAGACAACTTTCTTCTCTGTGGGTGCGCTTATCATAAAAATCACTGCTGTTAACACTACCGCAGAAATAATCGCAAAAACAACTCGCATTACACGAAACCTTCTCAAAAACGCAACACGCTAAAAGCAATTTCATGACCCAAACACACAGGTGTCAAAGTGTTACATAGAGGCACTGAAAGGCCCTGTTGAGTGACATGGGTTTTCCTGCAATCGAACAACACTTTTGTAATGCATACTACTAGAGCGCCTTTCATAACCCATTCGGGGACCCCTCTGAATACCTGGGTTTTCGAACAGTTCCAGGGGGTATGAAATCGGCTCTATGAAATTGACTCTTCAATACTGTTGCTGATTGACACGTTTATTATCTAAGGTTTATTGCGGCATTGAAGAAATTTTGATAATGCCCCAATCCTTGATTCTTTACAGATAACATGTCGGATTGAAGCTGTGAAGGACGCGGGGGGCGCATTTCTATATCCAAGCAGTCAATATTAAACAATTCGGGCAATGAAATCGATCCGTCCATCAGTGATCTTGCGGCAGTAATTGCAACTCGCTCATTTTCTTTTCCAAATCGAGAGAAGTTAATGCCATTTGCTGAATCCGATAATATCCATGCGATTTTTCCTCCACCATAGACGATCTCAAGCGGCAGAATGTAAAGAATAACGGATCCGGGGCAAGGGGCATTTCCGCAGGATGCATTTATTATTGTTAGCATCCAATCAACGTCAACATCTCCGTATTTTGTTTCCATTTCCAGATTAAACAAAATGTTCCCCTCTTCTCCCCATGTTGGATCAAACCGCTTTGCGAAATTACATATATTCCCATCGTAATGCTTTAATGTTTCACAGATTGCACTCCTCTTGTCTTTGATACTGGACCAAATTTTTCTGTTTTCCGTTCCACTGGGGTCCACCCCGTTCGGCACGAAGTACGCGCGGTACAAATTCATGCCATCCACGAATCCGGCGGGATCGATTGTGGTCCAGCGGCCGGTTCGAGGCATGTAAATACGGGCGCGGATGTAGATCCGGCCGGTATCTGAATCGGTGAAGTAGCCCCAGAATCCGCCGAACTGGAAGGGATTCCGTGTCGTGCCGGTTCTGGCAAGCAGCTCGCCAAAGGCATTGTATTGATAGGTATCGGTGACAATCTGGCTGGCATCTGTCAACTCAGTGGTATTGCCGAGACTCTCGTCGTGAGAATAGCTTGGAACCCAGACACTTCCATTATACCGGTATTGAGACACTGTGCCGCCGTAGATTGTCGGCTCTTGAGTGTAAACCGCGGTGATGACATTGCTGTTGTCCGTCTCCAACAGGTACGCCTGACTATCCCAGAGAAATTTTGTCGTGCTGCTACTGTCTTGTAGAAGAACTCGCAGCCCATCTGGATCATACGCCATGGTATTTCGAATGCCGCCAGAAAGCTGGATCAGAGTTTGGCGATTTTCATAGTCATAAGTCCCGGTGGTCCGCGAACCGCTTGGCTCCAGCATGACAGTGAGGTTTCCACTGGCGTCGTAGGTGGAGGTGGTTCGACCGGAGGGGCTGACGCTGACGGTCAGCTGATTGGCAGCGTCGTATGTGCTGGTGGTGAGGGTGCCGTTTTCGTTCTTCACCAGCCGGTTGCCGGTGGCGTCGTAGGTGTAGGTGTTCCGGTAAGAGATCCCGGCATCGAGTGTGCTCCATTCATCGGCTGACAGAGTGTCCCAATCATCAGGAGTGAGACCAGACAAGCTGAGAGCGGGAGAACTTCGATCCTCACCGGTCAGTCGATCAATGGCATCATATGAATAGGACGTGACGCTGCCGGAAGCTTCGGTGATCGTCTTTCTGTTCCCGGCTGCATCGAATGTGTAGTCGAACTTCGAAATGGTTGAATTGTCCGACTTCAGGTTCGCGATTCGCTTTTGCTGGTTGGCAGCATCGTACAGATACGTCGCCCGGGTGCCGTTCGCCAGTTCCTTCAGCGTTCTGCGTCCGGCATTGTCATAGCTGAAGGATGTCCTGCCGTTTTGCGGGTTGCGGAGGGTCTTCAGCTGATTGTTGGCATCGTAGGAGTAAGTGAACACCCCTCCACTGGCGACATTCAGCTGAGTCCGGCGACTGTTGGCATCGTACGAATAGGTCACCCGCTTGCCGACTGGTGTCACCTGCGCACGTTTCCGTTGCAGTGTGTCAAACGTCGTCGTGTATCGTCCGGTGGCATTAGCACTCATCGTCCGCGCTCCCAGCGCATTATACACAAACGTCGTGCGGGATCCATCCGGATAGCGCCCCTGGGTCACTTGATGATTTGCATCATAAACATAAGTCGTCCGGAACCCTCGGGCGTCAGTGCGGGCCTGCACGTTCCCATCTGCATTGTAGGTGAACGTCACTCGCCGATTGAGAGGATCGATCTGACGAGTCTGCTGACCGGCAACATCATAGATGGAGGTATACCGGTTTCCCCGTTCATCGATCTTCGCGATCGTCTGCCCAGCGGCATCAAACACATTGGTTGTGCGGAAATTGAGAGCATTGACCGTGGCCTGCTGTCGTCCGTTCAGGTCGTAGACGGCCGTCGAGCGGTTTCCGTTGGGATTAATGGTCGCTACGATGCGGGATTTGTCGTAGACCGACGTAGTGCGGGCCCCGAGGGGATTGACCTGAGCCAGAGGTCGGCCAGCGGAATCGAAGACATTGGTACTGCGATTGCCGAGAGGATTGACAATCGCCACCTGCTGACCAGCGGCGTTATAGACCAGCGTGGTACGCTGCCCCAGTGGAGCGATGTTGGCGACCACGTCGCTGGCGGTGTTGTAAACGGTCGTTGAACGGGTTCCCAGTGGGCTGATTTGAGCGGTTGCCCTTCCAGCGGCATCATAGACCGTCGTGCTTCGTCCACCGATGGCATTGACCTGAGCGGTCATTCGACCGGCAGCGTCGTAGACCATTGTCGTCCGGTTGCCGAGGGAATTGATGCTGGCAATGACCTGCTGATTGGCGTTGTAGACCGTCGTCGTCCGATAGTTGAGGGAGTCGATCTGGGCAACGGGCTGACTGAGGGCATTGTACACGGTGGTCGTGCGGTGATTCAGGGGGTCGACTGTCGCAATCTGTCGATTGGCGTTGTCGTAGATGTTCGTGCTGCGATTGCCCAGAGGGTTGATAGACGCAATCACATCGTTGTTCGCATTGTAGACCAGCGTCGTTCGGGCCAGCAGCGGATTGATGGATGTAAGAGTGCGACCGTTGGCATCGTAGAGTGTAGTGCTGATGTTCCCCAGCGGGTCTTTCGTCGCGATGCGCTGATTGGCCAGGTTATAGCTGAAGCTGGTCCGCTGGCCAAAGGGGTCGATCGCCGCCACTTGTCGACCGAGTGAGTAGATATTGGTGGTGCGATACCCCGCAGGGTTGATCGTGGAAAGTTGCCGACAACCGGCATCATACGTGTAGCTGGTACGCGCTCCGGTGGGGTCGACATTCGCCAGAATGCGATTGGAGAGATCGTACAATACGGTCGTTCGACGGTTGAGCGGATCTTGTGTAACAGTTCGCTGACCGTTCACATAGGTGTAGCTGGTGCGGTTTCCCAACGGGTCGACCGTGGAAATTACCTGGGAGAGTGCATTGTAGACCATAGTCGTCCGCTGGCCAAGCGGATTCACAGTGGCGATCGTCTGTCCTGCGCCATTATAGATGTAGCTGGTCCGATCCCCCAGCGGATTGATTTCCGAGATGACAGTTCCATTTCCATCACGGACCAGAGTCGTTCGCTGACCAAGTGGATTCACAGTGGCAACGTGTCGCTCGTTCACGTCGTAAACATAAGTGGTGCGACCGACCGGGGATTGTCTGGTTTCGATTCGACGGACGTTTTGAGAGAACGTTGCTCTGTTGAAAGGCCTGTGAGTTATTGTGTTTCACCTAACGCCTCAGGGCGTAGGCCAGGACTCGGATCGCTGCTTCCACAAACAAGCTTCGCTCACTCCGGGCTGAGAGGGCGTTTCCGGTGGTGCGTTTGAGCCCACTCAGGTACGATTCCACCAGCCAGCGTCTGCCGTAGCCTTTCTCCTTGAGTGTTTCTGCAGTCATTTCGGAGCGATACATTCCATTGAGCCCATCATCCGTTCGGTGCACAGCAGGGTTGATCACGCTGTCCACCTGCCAATCCTCCCGGCAGAACCGATGGACCCATTCGGCATCGTAGCCTGCATCGGCAAAGAGAGTTTTCGGCTGCGAACTCGTCGCCGCCTTGGCCAGCACTTCAGCTGCTTCAGCCTTGTCATTGCAGGGCCCCCAACTCACCGCCAGTCCGCTGGGAATCAGTGATCCGGCCAGTACACACACGGACAATTTGACGTACTTTGTCCGCTGTTTTCCGCTGCAAGACTGGAAGTGAGCACTCGCTGAGCTCGTCTCCATGCCTGTGGAATCGATGGCGGCTTCTTCTGCATCCAGTGCAAACTTCTGGACCAGTTCATGCAGCATCGCGTCGACGATCTCCAGCACGCTGGAGCGGTCAGCGAACTTCTTCAGCGTCGAATAATGCGGCAAGGACTTTAGCCCCAGACGGTCACG
Source organism: Planctomicrobium mucosum (assembly GCF_051466335.1). Lineage (NCBI taxonomy): Bacteria > Pseudomonadati > Planctomycetota > Planctomycetia > Planctomycetales > Planctomycetaceae > Planctomicrobium > Planctomicrobium mucosum. Next base: position 4,068,218 of record NZ_CP195793.1, read on the forward strand.
CAGGTCACTGGAGACTTCCAGAACCTCGATCACACCCCGGTAGGTTGCCTTCAGGTACGCCCGCAGAATCAGGCAGGTGAGAAGCTGCTCCTGAGTAAACTTCTGGGGACTGAAGCGGTGCGAATAGGGAGCGACGTACTTGCGGGCGATCCGCATTGAGAGTGAAGTGACTTCCAGCAGGATATTTGTAGGTGATGACGCGCTCATGCAACCTCTTTTAGCGCGACACAATCGAACATTCAAGAGACGTTTTCAACAAGGCAAGAGAACGTCTTGTACGAGTAAGTTGTGCGACCACCCAATGGCGGAATTTCAGCGGTGAGAAGCTGGCGGTCGTAGGTCCATGTTGTGCGGTTTCCGAGTGGCTCGATCTCGCCGACCTGATTGCGCATGGCGTCGTAGATCTTAGTGGTCACCTGCCCCAATGGGTTGGTGACCTCCGTCACCGCCCCGCTGACATAGTTGTACGTGGTGATCCCACTATTAGGCGACTGGACACGGTTGCAGAGCCCGTTCGCATCCCATCCATAGGTCGTGCGCAGGCCGTCTGGAGCGATAATAGATTTGATGCGGCTGTTGGCGTCGTACTGATACTGAGTCTGGCAGAGTTCGGGAGTTGTTGCGGACTGCAGTAGTCCTCCAGCACTGAATGCGTAGGCTGTCGTCCTGCCATAGGGATCTGTGATTCCGGAGAGGTTGCCGTTGCCATCGTATGCGTATGTGGTCACCTGACTGACCGGGTTGGTGATGGTCGTGTTGCCGACATTGCGGGTAATTGTCCAGGTGCCCGGCTGAGGGATTGTTTTCCGAATGCGAAAGATCTTGCCCGGGTGCGACGGCGCCGTGGATGAATTGTAGTCGTGCTGGGTCCCATCCGCCTGCGTCTCAGTGAACGTACCGTCGTCATTTTCGACGAGTGTACAGGCGTTGCTTCCGACGGATTGGTACTCGTATGCTGGAGTCGCTGTGAAAGTTGCAGGCGGCGTGATTGCATCAGATTCTAGAAGTGAGGGGACGATGACCTTGCAATAGTACTTAGAGCGTTCGGACAAAACTGATCTTGGCACGTTTTGAGGATTGTGGGAAGGTCTGGTTTTTCTGTTCATGGAGGAACCGACATGGCTGGCCAATTGCTCAGTGATGATTTGTGGAACGAGATCGAATCGTTCTTCCCAACCTACGAGTTCTCTCCCAAAGGGGGCCGACCTCCTGCGGAGAACCGCACCGTCTTCACCTGCGTTCTGTTTGTGCTCAAGACTGGGATCGCCTGGGAAGACCTGCCACTGGAGCTGGGCTGTTCTTACAAGACCTGCTACCGGCGGCTTCGCCAATGGATCGATCTGGGAGTCCTGCAAGACATTCATCGCCACCTCCTCACGCAGCTCAACGCCGCTGGTCGCCTAGAACTGGCCGACGTGCTCATCGATGCTGGGTTGATTAAGTCCCCGCTGGGAGGACAAAAATCGGCCCGAATCCGACAGACCGCGGCCGCTGCGGCAGCAAGTCGCACCTGATGACCACTCACAACGGGATTCCATTGGCCAACACGCTCACTGCTGCCAATGTCCCTGATCTGAGACAACTTCTCCCGCTGGTGTTTCTGAAGTTTCCCAAGATTGGTGGCAAGCGAGGACGGCCACTGGACCGTCCCCGTAGCGTGATCGCGGACAAGGGCTACGACTGCCAGACCACCCGTGATCTTCTCGCCGTGGCCGGGATTGAAACGCACATCCCCAAGCGCGGAACGCGACAGGCCTCTTCTCTAGGCGGCAGCCGCTGGCCCGTTGAACGGACGATCGCCTGGCTCAAGCAGTTCCGTCGAATCCGGATTCGCTGGGACAGGCGGGAAGAGATCTTTCAGGCGTTTCATGACATCGCTAACTCACTGATCACCTGGCGATTCCTCAACGCCGATTAAGTTTTGTCCGCCGGCTCTAAGCGAAGGCTATACCATCGCACAGGAAGATTTGCAGACGCTTCGCAAATGCATTAAAAACTGAGCCCTCCCGCTCCGGTCTAAATCCGGCAGGGTGGGTGGCGATCTACTTGAAGCCAACAAGGGTGATGTGTGGTTGTTTCATTCGATGGAGTCGTTATCGGCAACGACTACTCTCGAAAGACGCTGGCGAAACTCTGGGGTTACTCCAGCTATCACGCCCTTGCGCGAGGAGTGGTGACACCAGAGGCCGATAATAAAATCATCCTGTTCGTGACCAAAGAGAAACAGGCGTCAAGTGAGCAGTATGCTGACTCGTTGAATGGCAATTTTCTCTTCTGGGAAGGCCCCAATGACCATTTTGCAGAAGGTCGAATGGTCAACGCGACTCAATCAGATGATGAGATCCATTTATTTTATAGGCCGAGGCATCACTCGGAGTTCACCTATCTCGGTGAGTTAAGTGTCCTGGAGTTCAAAGAGTACAAAGACCAGCCGAGTCAATTTGTTTTTAAGTTAGAATCCTACAAGTAATCGGAATTTTCTGACGTTCCATGCCTCCAAAGACTCAATCGCGATTACAAACCGTTCATTGGCGTCTTGTCATCCCGACTGAAGAAAAGGCTCGTTGCAGTAATTTGCAACGAGCCTTTTTTCGTTTGGTAGATCGCCATTCCTAGAGCGACTTTCATAACAGTCTGAAGGTGCTGACGCAGCCAATCCGCTGACCCGGGCGTTGTTGCCGATGAAAACTTTGAACCGCCCACACCCTATCCAGCCATTCAACAAAATCAGCGATATTGCAACCGGCAGTTAGTCGACACCATAGGCGAGAGTCTCGCCAGAATGAATTACTGCTGTTCAAGCTCGTTCTCGTGTACAAACTATGGGTTCGCCTGGACGTTCCAAACTTGACTAGAATTGGATGCGGCGATATGAAAATGGTTCCGTCCATTGTGACTCAGGAGCCGGGCCTTGAAGTTGCTTCGTCTGCTTAATGTGATTGTCGTTTTGGCCTCTTCTGTGGCTTTCGTCGCTGCGGAGGAATTGCCACCCGCAACCGGTCCCCGGATCGATCCTAATGATGTGTTTTCATTGCTGAAAACTCACTGCGTTCGTTGTCATGGGCCGGCAGTGGCAGAAGGAAAGCTGAACCTCGCGATTAAACAAGGAATCAAACGAGGAGGCGAGAACGGCGCAGCGGTTGTTCCCGGGCATCTTGAGGACAGCCTAATCTGGCAGCGAGTGGCCGCTAAAGAAATGCCCCCGGAAGAGCCGCTTTCTGACGAAAATATCGGAATTCTCAAACAGTGGATCTTGGCCTGCGCCCCCGGATTGCCGGAAACAGTATCCGACGAGCCGAATACGGAAGATCACTGGGCGTTTCAGCAACTCCAACCAAGTTCAGTTCCTGAAGTTCGTGATGACACGGCGGTGCGGAATGATCTTGACCGATTCGTGCAGGCTCGACTCGAACCAATGGGGCTAAAAATCGGCAGTGAAGCCCCTCGAGAAACGTTGATCCGCCGCGTGAGTTTCGACTTGACCGGCCTTCCACCTAAGTTGTCAGAAATCGAACAATTTCTAAGCGATCCTGCTGATGACGCTTATGAAAAAATGGTGGAACGCTATCTGAACTCAGAGCGGTATGGAGAACGTTGGGGAAAGTACTGGCTTGATGCTGCTGGGTACGCTGACAGTAATGGTTATTTTGGAAGTGATACCCTGCGTCCGTATTCCTATCGATACAGGGATTATGTCATTCGTTCGCTCAATGCGGACAAGCCGTGGAACCAGTTCATTCGCGAACAGCTAGCCGGGGACGAGTTGGCCGGGTATGTTTCTGGCCAGGAATTCGATCCACAGATGGTCGAACTGCTCGAGGCGACTCATTTTCTGCGAAATAGTCCTGATGGAACAGATTCCAGCGACGGCAACCCCGACGAAGTTCGCGCCGATAAATACGCTGTTCTGGAAGGAACCCTGCAGATCGTTGGAACGTCACTTTTAGGTCTCACGGTCCAATGTGCTCGCTGTCATGACCATAAGTTCGAGCCCTTTACGCAGAAGGATTATTATCAGCTTCAGGCAGTCATCTACCCTGCTCTCAATGTGGATAGCTGGATCACGCCAAGTCAACGCGTGATTGTTTCCGCTACAAAAGACGAGGTCTCAAAATGGCAAGAGCAAAACCAGCTCATCGATAACCAGATCGCAAAAGTCCATCGCGATTATCAACAGTGGGCCAGAGAGCATCGTGAACGAGGAAACATTATTTTTCACGACGCTTTTGATACGGAATCACAGCGAGTTGCTGATCACTGGTCAAACGTAGTTCCTGGAGACGCTCAACCCGCGGGCGACCCTCCAGTTCAGCTGGACCACACGACTTCTCCCGGCGCGAATCTCGCTGACGGGACACTCAGGATTTTGGCCGGAGCAGAAGAAGGAGATCGTGTCCTCTCGACACACGAATCCTTCGACTGGACTCCAGAGGCCACCGGTGACTGGATTCAAGCGACGTTCGATCTTGTTGATGCTGGTACTCCAGCTCCTTACGTCGGATTTTTTATTGCATTGCGGGATTTCAACAACCAGCAGGAACGGACCAACGGGAACCTGCTCATCGACGGGGCGATGTCCGGCCGAACAACAGTTCACACCAATTACCCTGGCACCGTTTCCGTGAATCGCGGTCAGATCGGAAAGAGCAGCTACTCGCCCGGCCGTAACTATGGCGTCCGGATCACCAATATTGGAAATGGCAAGTTTGAGCTATCTCATGTCGTAGATGGCTCGGTCGAACCGGATTCGCTCATCCTCGATGAAAGCGAACTTCCCAATGGCGGTTTTGGGTTCGAGTACTGCTGCGGGAGAAGTTATGTAGTCGATAATGTCTTGGTGGAGACTTCACTGGCGACATCTCCAAAGAGTGACGAAATGCAAGCGATTGAGGAGGAACGCCAAAAACGCCGGCTTCAATTGGATAACGAGATCAAGTTACTGGAGGAGAAACGACCTGGCCCCCTCGAGCAACTTGCGCTCGTTACAGACGGTGGTCGCGAGGCACCACCAGTTCATTTATTAGAACGAGGAAGTTATCAGGCTCGTGGGGAACTGGTGGCAGCGGCTGCTCCATCGATGTTCAGCCGAGACGGAAGTTCAGAGTTATTGGAACCATCGTCGACGGAAAATCGTCAAACCACGGGACGGCGACTCGCTTTCGTCAACTGGTTAATGGCACCTGATTCACGTCCCGCTGGATTGCTGGCTCGGGTAACTGTTAATCGCTGGTGGCAATACCATTTCGGAACTGGACTTGTCGCCACGCCGGATAATCTTGGCTATTCCGGTGCAGCCCCGACGCATCCGGATCTCCTCGAGTACCTCGCTTGGCAACTCGTTGATCGCGAATGGAGCAGCAAGGCGATTCATCGGTTAATTCTTCATTCGGCAACCTATCGACAAGTCAGTCTTCCTTCTCAGCAAAGCTTGGAATCCGATCCACAAAACCAATTTCTATCACGGTTCCCTCTCCGCCGACTCGATGCAGAAGCAATTCGCGATTCGTTACTCGCAGTGAGTGGGAGCCTTGATCTTACAATGTACGGTCCTCCCGCAGGAACCCAGATGAGCAGCGATGGGGATGTCATAGTTGCAGAGCAACCCCAGGGCCAACGCCGAAGTGTTTATTTACGACAGCGCCGAACGGAGGTCGTTGGTGTTTTGGACGCTTTCGATGCTCCTTCAATCGTGTTTAACTGCACCGTTCGAAATCGGACGACAGTCCCGCTTCAGTCGTTGAAACTGATGAATTCTCCTTTCATACGCCAAAGAGCGAGTGAGCTGTCCCGTCAGGTACAAAGTCATCAATTGAGTCAAGACAACACGATTCAACTGCTATTCCGCACTGCACTGGGCAGATCCGCGACCGAACAGGAACTTTCCGCCAGTCTTGAGTTCTTGAAAACGCAACCTGCCAATTACCCCTCGCGTGAAGATGCGGATTCGATCACCTGGGTCGATTTGTGCCAGATGATCCTCGCCAGCAACGCCTTCCTCTACATTGAATAACCGGAAGACCTCAGATGAATCCAGAGCTTCCCTTCGCATACAACCGCCGTGCATTTCTGAACCGATCTTCCGTTGGACTCGGAACACTTGCGCTCGCCCAGCTTCTACAGAATGATGCCAGGGCGGCGATGAGCAAGAGTGCAGGCAGAGGTCCTCATGTTCCACACCATGAACCGTCAGCGGATTCAGTCATTTGCTTGTTCCAACACGGTGGCCCCAGCCAGATGGATCTCTTCGATCCAAAACCTGAACTCAGCCGTCGACACGGACAGCCCTACGAAGGGGATTTGGAGATTCATTTTGTCGGCCAAAAGGGGAACATCTTAGGTTCCCCTTTTCAGTTCGCGCCGCGGGGTGAATCAGGAATTGAACTCAGCGAACTCCTCCCACACACTTCGACCATCGTCGACGAGATGACTCTCGTCCGAAGTGTGACGACAGATTCCGTAGACCACGAATCGGCATTACGACTGATCCACAGTGGAAAATTTCAGGCCGGGTATCCCACTTGGGGAGCGTGGGTCAGCTATGGCCTGGGAACAGTGAATCAAAATCTCCCTGCTTACGTCGTTCTGACGGATCCCGGCGGCATGCCTGTGGACAATGTTCGGAACTGGACCGCCGGCTGGCTACCGGCAGAGTATCAGGGGACCGCCTTTCGTCCGGGCAAATTTCCCGTTCCGAATCTCCAGCCTCCCGCCGATGTCACAGTGGGCGGACAAGCTGGACAACTGAAATTCCTCGAAGAGCTCAATCGATCTCACCTCGAACGTCATCCTGAGAACAACGAGTTAATGGCCCGTATTCAGGATTTCGAAATCGCGGCACGCATGCAGACGACTGTTCCGGAACTTCTCGACATCTCCGATGAAACTGAAGCGACACAGAAGATGTACGGTCTCGACAATCCGGTCACGGCGGAGTATGGCACTCGTTGCCTGATCGCCCGCCGATTGGTCGAGCGGGGCGTGCGTTTCGTCCAACTTTTTCTCGCCGGGCAGCCTTGGGATACGCACAGCAAAAACGCCGAGGAGCTGAAGAAGAACTGTGCACGCACTGACCAGCCCAGTGCGGCTCTCGTTCAGGATCTCAAACAGCGAGGACTTCTTGATCGAACGATTGTATTGTGGGGAGGAGAGTTCGGGAGACTGCCCATCTCACAAGGAACCGATGGACGCGACCATAACCGACATGCAAACTCATTGTGGTTGGCAGGAGGAGGTTTCCAGCAAGGCTACGCCCACGGTCAGACTGATGATTTTGGCTATAAGGCGGTTCACGACGTGGTCAGCGTACACGACCTTCACGCCACACTGCTGCACGCACTCGGTCTGCAACATCACCGGTTGACTTATCCCAATGATGGCCGCTTGAGCAGCCTGACAGATGTGGAAATCACGAAAGCTCGAGTGATTCCGGAATTGCTACGAAGTGTGTAAATGCCTTTGGTTCAATAGGGTGCTGTATCGATTGACTTCAAAGGTTCGGGTGATGACGGCAGCTTGATTTGAAGGATATCGAAAATGTTATCGAAGTCCCCGGCAAGCCGTCAGGGACAATGATATGCACGGGCTCTATTTCACATTGCGTTGCTGTCAGTTTCAAAGTACGAATTGATTCAGGACTTGAAGCTCACAGGCAAATTGAACCTAGTTCCGATTCGGAACCGCATGCGACGGTCGTGGAATTCCAATGAGCAATACAAAGCAAATCCTGGGACTAGTCTTTTTTCTCTTTATCTGCCTGGGAGCAGGTGGGCTTGGCGCCATGGCGATGTCGCCTGCGGACGATGAGTGGTATCGGACGCTCGTCAAGCCGTCCTGGAATCCTCCGGGTTGGATTTTTGGACCAGTTTGGACCACTCTTTATGTCTTCATGGCGATTGCTGCCTGGCTTGTTTGGCGGAGTCGCGGACTTAAGGGAGCGAGCATCCCCCTGACCTTGTTTGTTATTCAGTTGATTTTGAATATTGCATGGTCGTGGATCTTCTTCCGTTTTCATCAACCAGGATGGGCATTCCTTGAACTGATTGTACTCTGGTTGGCAGTCGCAGCGACGGCAGTTGTTTTTTATCGAAACAACAAGACAGCGGGGATACTGTTCTTACCCTACCTCGCGTGGTCAACATTCGCTTCAGTGCTGAACTTCACAATATGGCGATTGAACGCATAGAACCGCGGCAACCAGAAAATCTAAATCGACTTAGAGAGTTGCATCGGAAGAGAATGCACTTCAAGGCGAGTTTTGAAGGGACGTCGTACAGTGCATCAGCTCGCGAGGTCCGTACACAGTCCTGTGCAGGGTACTCAGAATTCACTAGAGCCAGTGATGGACTCTGTAAACTAGCCCCTGTCTCAGCGGTGTGTGGCCGCGAATGGTGGCAAAAACTCATTCAGAGGCTGCGTTTATCGCCGCCTGAACGCCACACTCTCGCGAAAATCGCTCTAGAGCCTGTTATGAACTCTGGACGACGATCGGCGTGTATTTGAGCAGCAGTGCGACCATGGCCACCCAGTGCCATCCGGCCAAGACTTCTGCCAGTCGTTCGTAGTCACGTGCCAGCCTCCGTGATCGTCCTAGCCAGGCAAAGGTCCGCTCCACGACCCACCGACGTGGCAATAATACGAATCCTTTCTTGGCATAAGGGAGTTTCACGACGCGCAGTTCCACTCCCTGCTCAGCGGCAGCCTCTTCCGCGTTCTCGCCAGTATAACCTTGGTCCACATAGGCGACTTCAATGGCCTGATCAGTCGCCTCCTGCACAGCGACACATAAGTCGGAAACCTGGGCTCGCTCCTGTTCATTGGCTGGGGTCACTTTCAAGGCGAGAAGGTGCCCGAGCGTGTCAATGGCCACGTGAACCTTCGAGCCCTTCCGCCGTTTGCCGCCATCGTAACCGGCTCTGGCACCACTCTCGGGAGTGGATTGGATGACTCGCGCATCTAAGATCGTTGCTGAGGGGGGCTCATCGCGTCCCTGAGCCACGCGAGCCACTTCCCGCAGGTCATGAGCGATGTGCTCAAACACGCCAGCCTCCAGCCAACGGCGAGCCTGCTGATAGACCACGGGCCAAGGCGGGAACTCATGGGGCATGAACCGCCACTGCGCCCCGGTGCGTACCAGCCACCGCATGGCATTGAACACGGCTCGAAGGGAGTGAACCCGCTGCGGCGAGTCCTCTTTCACCAGCGCCAAATAGGGGGCTAAAAAGGCCCATTCGTCGTCCGTGACGTCACTGGGGTAAGGCATCCGGGGCTTGCTCATCCACGGAAACTACTTCAAAACCAACACTTAAGTCCATAACAGACTCTAGAGAAATCGTGGCGATTGCTCGCCGCTTCCTTTCAGTCTTGTCGCCCTCTTTGACACGAACCACAACCAACGATTTTCCAGATAAATCGTTGAAAGACCGACGAAACTGAAGGGGCGACTCCACCACAACTTCTCATTGGGAGCGACCGGCATCGCAAGCCATTGCTGGCCATAATGATCCCCACCTTCAAGTTTCATGTCAGAGCTGCACTTGGCACGGAACAGCCGTGCCATCTGGGGGTCAAATAGTCAACAGCGGACCAAACATGTTACTCTACGTCCTCAACAATCGCCCGGAAGTTCGAGGGTGAACAGATCAAACCCGGCAGCGAATGCCGAAGCCAAGAGAGCTGAGGAAGTGCCGGCTTCAGTTGGGCCGAAGAGCTGATGTCCCTTGATCCAATTCAACGACAAAGCCATGGGTTTAACCTGTCGCGCCACGATTCATAGAGGAGAAAAGCAATGATTGACCGGCGTCAGTTCATGGGGGTGCTTCCGGCCAGCGTCGTGGCGCTGACCTCGAACGCTGTGAGTGCAATCGAGTCCAATTCCGGCAAATCAAATGGTGGGGACAATCGTCCTCTCATTTGCAGCCCCCCTGTGATCATGAATCCACGAGAGAGCGGATTCGATGTGAGTATCGCTGTAAGTCGACTCGCAACCGCATGGGTCGAATACGGTTTCTCAGAGGATGATCTTCAATACGTCGCTCGTGCCAGCCATCACGGATTAATTCAAGCCGATGACCGCGTGTTGCATCTTCGCGTCCAGCATCAAGGTGGCCTGCCCAACGACAATCCCATTTTTTACCGGATTGTCGTTCAGGAGCTACAGTATGAAAACGCCTATCGCCTGAGTCGTGGTCAGCCTGAAGAATCCCCAATCTATCGGGTCCAGTTCGCACACGCCAAGACCAGAAAAGTCCGTGTCGTCTCGATCAACGATACTCACGAGAACAAGGAAACGCTGAGAAAACTGCATCAAAGAATTGCGGAGCTCCAACCGGATGTTCTCATCTGGAATGGAGACACCTGCAATGACTTTAATGCGGAGAAGTCAACGGAACAGCTCTTGTTGAACCCGGCACAGGATGTGACCCAAGGATGGGCCAGCGAGCGACCAATCGTCTTCTCCAACGGTAATCATGATGTCCGCGGTCAAAAAGCAAGGGAAGTGCCCAAGTCTTTTGTCGGCTGCCCGGAGTCTGTCGATCTGCCGTACTGTCAGGCCCTGCGGGTCGGGCCGTTAGCGCTGATCACTCTGGACACCGGCGAAGACAAGCCCGATCATCATCCGGTCTTTGCGGGTACAGCAGCATACGAACCTTATCGTGAACAACAGGCCAGATGGCTGCAGACGATCGTTGAACGGCCGGATATCCGAAATGCCCCATTCAAAATTGCCGCTTGTCATATTCCTCTGAGAGGGCTTGAAGGACAGCCCGATGGAACAACGCTGGATGACTTTGCCCGGTTCAGCGGATTTGGCGCGAAACTCTGGTTGCCGACTCTCATCAAATCCGGTTTTCACGCGGTGCTTTCGGGACACACCCACAGCCATCGCGTCGACGAACCCAGCGACGAAGCTCCCATTCATCAGTTCGTCGGAGGGGGGCCCGATCCGGACAAAGCAACCGTGACAATCATTGATGTTCAAGAATTGGATTCAGGCCATGAGATGAACAGTCGCGTCACCAACCTGAATGGCGATGTCTTCCACGAGCACCGCTGGGCAGAAAAACTGGGATGAACCTCGCTGTCCAGTTGATTCAATGCCCCAAGAACGTTGACGAGAAATCGGCGGCGAAAACCGGGCGAATCAGCATTCACTTGCCTTGCTGTGTCCATTGCCAACTGTTCAATCACGCAGGTTCTCTGCTCGCGGAACAAAACACAGGGAGCAGGGATCGCTGCCTCATTGCAGTAGACCTCAAGACATTGGATTCGTGTACACGAAATCGGGTGTCGCGACAAACAGAGAATGCCGCTTGAGACAGCTTTCAACCGCAAGGAAAGTAGTGCGGAGGATCTTAGAAGCTGTTATGGATTCAAGTTGTGGATTTGTTGTGGCTTCCGTGGATGAACAAGCCACGAATGCCTTACCCTAGAGTCTGTTATGGACTTAAGTGTTGGTTTTGAAGTAGTTTCCGTGGATGAGCAAGCCCCGGATGCCTTACCCCAGTGACGTCACGGACGACGAATGGGCCTTTTTAGCCCCCTATTTGGCGCTGGTGAAAGAGGACTCGCCGCAGCGGGTTCACTCCCTTCGAGCCGTGTTCAATGCCATGCGGTGGCTGGTACGCACCGGGGCGCAGTGGCGGTTCATGCCCCATGAGTTCCCGCCTTGGCCCGTGGTCTATCAGCAGGCTCGCCGTTGGCTGGAGGCTGGCGTGTTTGAGCACATCGCTCATGACCTGCGGGAAGTGGCTCGCGTGTCTCAGGGACGCGATGAGCCCCCCTCAGCAACGATCTTAGATGCGCGAGTCATCCAATCCACTCCCGAGAGTGGTGCCAGAGCCGGTTACGATGGCGGCAAACGGCGGAAGGGCTCGAAGGTTCACGTGGCCATTGACACGCTCGGGCACCTTCTCGCCTTGAAAGTGACCCCAGCCAATGAACAGGAGCGAGCCCAGGTTTCCGACTTATGTGTCGCTGTGCAGGAGGCGACTGATCAGGCCATTGAAGTCGCCTATGTGGACCAAGGTTATACTGGCGAGAACGCGGAAGAGGCTGCCGCTGAGCAGGGAGTGGAACTGCGCGTCGTGAAACTCCCTTATGCCAAGAAAGGATTCGTATTATTGCCACGTCGGTGGGTCGTGGAGCGGACCTTTGCCTGGCTAGGACGATCACGGAGGCTGGCACGTGACTACGAACGACTGGCAGAAGTCTTGGCCGGATGGCACTGGGTGGCCATGGTCGCACTGCTGCTCAAATACACGCCGATCGTCGTCCAGAGTTCATAACAGGCTCTAGTGACGTCAGGGATGATGTATGAGCCTTTCTGGCCCCGGATTTGGCGCTGGTCAAAGAGGACTCGCACCAGCGGGTCCACTCTCTTCGAGCGGTTTTTAATGCCATGTGATGGCGAGTACGAACCGGTGCGCAGTGGAGGCTCGTGCCCCATGAGTTCCCACCCTGGCCCGCGGTCTACCAACGAGCGAGGTCGTGGCTGGATGGCACTGGGTGGCGATAGTCGCGTTGCGACTCAAAAACACTCCGCTTGGCGTTCAGAGTTCATAACAGGTCCCAGCCCCTGTCTCAGGGGTGTGTGGCTGCGAATGGTGGCAGAAACTCGTTCAAATGCTGCGTTTATCGCCGACGGAACGCCACTCTCTCGTGAGAGGCGCTCTAGAAGATCCCAATAAAAAACGAGGCGGACTGCATTAAACAATCCGTCTCGTCGAATTCTGCGAATAGAAGCTCCACTTACATGTTGAGGGTGCGACCATCAACTGCCAGAGACGCTTCCTTTAGTGCTTCTGCCAGTGTTGGATGTGCGTGGCAGACGCGTGCGATGTCTTCACTACTTGCACCAAACTCAATCGCGGCCGTTGCTTCAGCGATCAGTTCTCCCGCTTGTGGTCCGATGATGTGAACTCCAAGCACGCGGTCAGTCTCCTTGTGTGCGAGAACTTTGACTTTTCCGTCTGTATGTCCAGCGGCACGAGCTCGGGCGTTCGCTGCAAACGGGAAGGCCCCTTTGCGATAAGGAATTCCTGCTTCCTTCAGCTGATCTTCAGTCTTGCCGACAGTTCCGATTTCTGGCTCGGTGTAGACGACTCCAGGAATTGCGTTGTAGTTCACATGGCCATAGCCAGTGTAGAGGTGCTCGACGCAGGCGACACCTTCTTCTTCAGCTTTGTGAGCGAGCATCGCACCGCCGATGACATCCCCGATAGCGTAAATACCCGGAACAGTTGTCTGGAAGTGTTCGTTCACTTTGACAAAACCGCGTGGGTCGAGTTCGACTCCGAGTTGTTCCAGCCCGAGGTTCGCGGTGTTTGGGTTTCGCCCGACAGCCATGAGCACGCGGTCGCACACGATTGAGTCTTTGCCTTCGACCTGGACTTCACAGCCGTTGGCGCCGGTTTTTACTCCGGTCACTTTTGCACCCAGATGGAATTCAATTCCCTGCTTCTTGAAGATCTTCAGGGCTTCGTTGGCGATTTCGGAATCCATTCCCGGAAGGATTCGGTCGAGATATTCAAGAACAGTGATTTTGGCTCCAAGACGCCGCCAGACTGTTCCGAGTTCAAGCCCGATCACTCCTGCTCCAATCACAACCAGATGGGATGGGACGGCATCGTACTTCAGGGCTTCGGTGCTGCTTCCGACGTACTGACCGTCGAGTTCAATTCCGGGAAGTGTTGAAGGCTGGCTGCCCGTCGCGATTACAATATCAGTTGTGGAGATCGTGGTCGCCTGCTCGCCGCTGATCGACACCTGGCCTTTGCCTGTGATGGTGGCGGCACCATGAAAACGCTTGATTTTGTTCTTCTTCATGAGGCCTTCGACACCGGCAGCGAGTGTGTCGATGACTTTCGACTTGTGCCCCATCATCTTGGTGATGTCGAACTGCACATCACCGACTTTGACTCCTCGATCCTCGAAGCCTTTGACCGATTGCTCGTAGAGGTAGCTTGTTTCCAGCAGCGCCTTGCTTGGGATGCAGCCGACTCGCAAGCAGGTTCCGCCGAGCTGTTTCTCAAGCTCGACGATCGCGACACTTTTTCCGAGTTGTGCCGCTCTGATTGCAGAAATGTATCCCCCAGGACCACCACCAATGACCACCAGATCAAAATCTGCCATGACTATTCGTTTCCAGCCTCAAAGCTTGACTTTTTGCAACACTGACAGGCAATGCGAAAATGAGTGAAGTTCACGCTGTTCTTCATAAACAGTTGTTGTGCGTACTGCCAGAAACTGAACGCGAAATTTTGGAATTCATTCAAAGAGATTTGAAAAAAGATGTGAGAGCAGCAAATCCTGAACGACTTTCATCACTGGTAAATCGAGAAGACTCCTCGGGAACTGACACAGAAGTGATGTCACAAGAATCAAACCGACACCACAAAACATTGCACAATAAATGCGCGTCATTATTTCGTTATGTACAGTCTACAAAAGAGTTGTGAAAAACTGACAACGTCCCGAAAAACTTCGGCACAATTTACGCGTTAAAGAACTTCCAACTAGAACGAATCATCTCGAATACAAAAAGCAACTTTTCAACCTGAGAGAAATCATCATGAGAACCTTCATTGCAGCTGGCGTCGCTTCTCTTGTTTTCTCGCTCTTTAGTTCAATCGCACAGGCTCAGCATTTCTCGGCGCGGCACTTCGATGACCTTGTGTTCGGCGCAAGTCAGGCAGCCCGGGAACTGCGATGGGAACTCCACGATCACTTTGCTGATTCAAGGGATCGCGACCATATTATTGACGACATTCAACACCTGATCGTCGACCTTCAGGAGTTGCAGAATGCGATTTACGCAGGCCGCTCACCACGAATGCTCGATCGTAATCTGGATGCAGCCATGGAGTCCGTCTCCCAGCTTAAGGGGCACTTGTCGGGGTGCGATTTCGCGACCCAACGCCCTGCCCAATATCGAGGTTCAGCAGGCGGCTACCAGTTCGCTCCAGCAACCCGTCACCCCGGTCGAGTGCACGTTGATCATGCCCTGCAGCAACTGGCTGCCATCGAAACTCAACTGAACGAAATGCATGCGGAGTTGATCGTAATAATCAACGCACCTCAAATCCGTCCCGGAACCTGGGCTCCAGGAAAGACACCCGGGCCTCAGCATTCTCATCATGTGAAGCAACCAACTTTTCAGGTTGGGAACGGAAAGGTGACTTTCCAGATCGGTCGATAAGGCGATTGATAGTAATCAGAATTTGAACGGCCGCCTGTATCACGCAGGCGGCCGTTTTGCTGGGCAATCCACTACATAATGCATTTAATCTTCTGCGGTTTTAATGGATTGCTCTGCGTCTGCGCAGCGAACGACAATCATTCCTAGCGAGTCCTGATGGCACCGTCGGGGCCTCGCACTCTTCCGTTTTGATCTTGATTGTATGAGAATTTTCGTTTCAATCTCCCCAACAGTCAGTCTCCGGTCACGAACTCTTCTGAGGGCTAACGAAGAGTGAGGACTCAAACCAATCACGATGAGGTGAAATCCGCTTAACCCGTTCGAGACACGGACTCCATCTGGAGTATTCAAAGAATTAAATTTGATGACAGGGCCAAATTATGAGCTTACTAGAATCGCTCAAAGCTGAGCTTAATGCTGAGTTTGAGAGCACGCGTAGGATTCTCCAAAAAGTTCCAGACAATCTGCTGCAGTGGAGGCCGCATGCCACTTTGAACACAATTGGATGGAACTCCAACCATCTCGCTGAGATTAGCGGATGGGTCCGGCCGACTCTTTCATTGGCCGAATGGGACCTCACCCCACCAACAGGCGAGCCTTATTCGTCGCCACGTCTGCAGTCGATCAAGGAGATTCTCAACCTCTTCGATCGGAATTGCAGGGACGCGTTTCATCTTTTGGACTACATTGACCAACGGGCACTGAGTTCGCGGTGGTCATTGAAGTCCAGCAATCAAATTTTGTTTACGATTCCTCGATCTGCTGTACTGCGTACTTATGTACTGAATCACATGATCCACCATCGTGGGATTCTGTCAGTATATCTTCGCATGAACGAGATCAGTGTTGATGGCCTGTACGGACCGGCAGGACCTGCTCAGGTCAATGAGTAGTGCGTGCGTCTCCAATTTAGGGCTGACTGGACTTGAACGGCCGTTGATGACAGAAGTCAATTTCTGTTTTCAACCGGGGGAGACTTCGTCCCCTCTTGAAATCTCAACCGAGCTTGTCCGGCAGTCTTCGATTGGGGCTACAACGATTCATACAAACCGATCTCGCCAGATGATCACGAACCGACTGAACCCGTCAGTCTTGTTTCGCGTTCGATCCGTTCGGTAAGATGGGGTGCATGTATGATTCGATGTGCAAATCGCGAGATTGTGGAAATTGGATGCATCGACGATGCGAGAAGTGAACCGTTCCATCGGAATTGTTTGTGTCGACGATGAAGGTGCGCTGCTCAAGCAGGTCCTCTTCTCTCACAGTGGTAATTCTGGTCAAGTCGCTGCGCCTCCAGCCAAGAATCAACGATCGGCATTCAGGTATTTGACGGTTGGTAGCTGATGAGTGACTTCGATTACGACTCAGACCTCACCGCCATTTTCTCCGGTACTGAGAGTCCTCGTTACGCCGAACTTCTGGAGTTCATGGACACTCTCAACCCGCTTGTGCGCGAGCCATGCGTCGTGGGTTGCGAAGACGCATTTTTCAGGGTGCTGCGCAGGGAATTGGAAGAGGTTAACATTCATGTGCAGCACTATCAGGGGGTTCTCGTTGCGCAAGGAGATGACCCACACGAGCTGATTTTGTCTGCTCACATCGATCGTCACGGTCTCCTTTGCACCGGACCGAACGAATTTCAATATGCTGCGTTCATCGCTGCGAATCAGGGAGAACTGACTGGCGACTCAGTTTCTGAACAGATGATGTTCAACATTCAGGGGCGATTCTCCGGTCAACGAGTTCAGGCGCATATGCCTTACACCGGAACGTATCTTGGACAGGCAAGCATCACCAACAGCTACGTCTGTCCAGAGCGTCGCAACCTGATTTTCGAGCTCAGCGGCCTCGACTATCTCTCGCCCGGAACACCGATTTCGTTTCTCGATCGAGTCAAAATCAGCGATGGCTTTGTCTCCGCTCAGCTTGATAACGTGCTCTCAGTCGCCATGCTTGTCTACCTCTTTCGGTGCGGCTTTCAAGGGACTGCACTCTTCACCGCCCAGGAAGAAGCTGGGCGAAGCTGGCGGTTCGCACTCGATTGGTTCAAGAGGCAGCAACTGTCGACCCAGCGTCTACTGGTGCTCGACACCAGTCCATTTCCAACGCGTGAAGCGGCAACAGCACAACAACTGGTGCTGCGCCGTAAAGATGCAAACGGTCATTTTGCGAATCAGATCACTGCGGAACTTGAAGAACGGTGCACCCGGCTTGGCATCAGCTTCATTCACAAAGACGCGTATGTGGAGTCCCAGAATGTCGGGCGGATCAAGCCCCTTTCGCTGGGACGAACCGAGCTTGGACGACTCGTCGCTGCGACAGGAGGGTCCATTAATGGAACAACACTGCAGATCCCCACGACCGGCTATCACACTGCTTCGGAAACCGCCTCTCTGGATTCCATCCATGCCGCTCTACGGCTTCTAAAAACCTATTTGAATTGATGGTGGTCACGTATTCTTCATAGCGGAGTCGGGCCGCAATGAATCTGACAAGGACTCCAGATACAAGAAAAGACTGCGATCGATCGAATCGCAGCCTTGGATTTTCTGATAACTCTTCACCCCGTTGTCCTGACCGTTTCCCATTTCAATATGGCAAGCGGGAGCGCAGGAATTTGAGACGATTAATTGCTGAAGATGTCGTCGAAAAACAGCTTCATTGCGGTCCACGATCTGACGTCAGCTGATCGGTCGTATTTCAGGTTATCGACACCATAGTCACCTGCTTTGGGATTCGTGAACCCATGTCGGGCGCCGCCAAATACGACGATCGTATACTTCGACTTTGTCTGCTCCATTCCAAAAGCAAATGCGTCAATCTGAGCAGCGGGAATGCTGCTGTCTGCAGCCCCGGTGAAGACTAGCACTTCTGGCGCCACAGTGGAGTCGACTGCAGGGGGAGTCAACGCGCCGTGAAAGCTCACGACACCCTTGAGTGGAGCCCCTGCATAGGCGAGTTCGATTGCAGTTGAACCACCAAAACAGTATCCGATCGCGGCGAGTTTATCTGCATCCACCGAGGGGTGTTCTTTGAGAACATCAAGGCCCGCCAAAGCTCTCGCACGCCATTTCTGACGGTCACTTCGCACTGTTCCAACAAACCCGGCAGCCTGTGTTGCCTGAACCGTGACCTTTCCTCCGCCATACATATCTACCGCGAATGCCACGTAGCCTTCTGCTGCCAATTGTTCGGTGCGGGCCTTCGCGTAATCGTTGAGTCCCCACCATTCGTGAACAACCAAAACACCGGGCCGTTTTTCATTGACCGCGTCGTCCCAGGCGAGGTAACCCTTGAGTTCCAACCCGTCGTGATCGTACGTCACCTCCTTGGTCTGGACTTCTGCGCGAACGACTTGAGTAACTGAGGTCATTGTCAGCAGGACAAACGCTGCACGCTGTACGATTGGCCATAAATTCCGCATCGTGGAAACTCCCAGGTGAAAGGTAATGACTCCCGGAGCCTACCAACGATCTCGAAGCAGTCAACCCGCAGAGGACCTGCAACGCCGTTGACGCTGGGTCGACCCGCATCATGCTGGCATGAGCCCTTCCCGAATCGCGAATCGTGTCAGCACCACTCGATCATGAATGCCCATCTTCTGCATGATGCGGTATTTGTGACTCTCAATGGCCCGTTCGGAGAGCATCATCATTTTTGCGACTTCTTTGACGCTGTCCCCTCGAGCAAGATGGCGCAGCACCTGAATCTGTCTCAGCGTCAGGCTGGAAAAGAAACTCTGCGTCTTCACTACAAATTGTCGTGATTCTCGATCGTATTGTATGCGTTCCTGAATCCGTTCCGAGTAAATCGTTTCCCCCTGTGCAATTCTTGTGATCGCATTGACGATTTGGGCCACGGATTCGGACTTCAGCAGGTACCCAACGACGCCAAGTCGGATCGCAATATCAATGAAAATGTCGGTGTCGTAACTCGTGAAGAAGATTGTTCGAGTCGCGGGAAGTCGAGATGCGATCTGCTCGGCGACCTCAATCGCTCCTCTTCCGGGAATCTCCAGATCCATAATGACCAGATCGGGTTTCCGGTTCATGATCTCGAAAAACGCGCGGTCAGAGTGCGTCATCGCCGCAATGACTTCGAATTCAGGATTCGCTTGAAGACTGGCGGAAAGCGAATCTAAAACGATCGGCTGCTCATCAATGATCACGACTTTCTTTGTCACCATGCGAGAGTGTCCTGTTGGCTGACTACTGTTCATGCGATCACACGATGCGTGTCATATCAGCAACTTCCACCGTGTTCGTCTAGGGGAATGTTGCATTTTTTCACCACCACTTTTACTGATTCGACCAAGAGTTGCATTTTTCTGCACTCCGAACCTCGTTGGAAGAATCCCCACAGGTTTAACCTCATTCCATTTGCACAAAACACGTTACGACGCAATCTTTGAGTTTTTCACTCTCAAAGTGTTATTTCAATGCATCAATTCACTTCATTCGTGAGTGAAAATCTACGGGAGGAGCGCGAAAGGTAAGTATTTTTACTCACATACATCACATTCCCTTTATTCCTCCCATTGTGTGCATCATTTCGCGGGGCAATCGGTACTCAATCACAAGTCCTTTCCCTCAAACAAATCTTGCAACAACGGGAGGACTGCTCTCACGGACATCGCTCGTCGTTCTTTGCGACAATGCTACCCGGCAGCGACTTTTGAATTCGTCGCTCGCCGTTACCAACGTCAACTGGCGATGCACGTTGTGGACTCTTACAATGCCACGTTGAACGAAATTTTGGGCCACCCAGCGAACCTGCAGTTCGAATCCCGATTCCACCTGTCATCATGAAGCTGGGTAGCCCTGGCTCTTAGCACGCTCCAAAACTGAACGAGATCAATGCTCGACGAACGCATCAAGCTGAAAAACGTGTGGTTGGCAGGGCTATTGGCATGGTTGCTGCCAGGAGCCGGCCACCTTTATCAGGAACGTTACTTCAAAGGTGCGATCTATTTTGTTTGCATTCTGGGATTGTTTTTCTTCGGCCTCGTTTTGAGTAATTGGCAGGCGATCCAGCCCCCCTCGAAAGAGGCAGTGAAGGGAGGACAGATTGCGGCAATCCTGAAATACGGGACTCAGGCTGCTGTCGGAATTCCAGCCTTTTATGGACTCGTCCAGCGTGAACGTATTGAAAGCCCCAAAAATGTCCCGGAGACATCGATTTCCGGAAAGGTCTCGTACCCAGTACACGGTCTTCTCACATTCCGTGATGGAAGTCGCTCAGGGCAGATTGAGGGCACGCTTGACCTAGAGCCGTCTCAGGGACAGTTTGGAAAGTCCGGGATTTCTGGCACTTTCACTGGGAAGTTAAACGGCGAGAATGTCAAGTTTCCGCTTGGCACCGATGTTCAGCTCGCTCCCCCTGTTGGTGGGAGTAGAGATCGTGCAGTCGCAGGGACCATCCTGCTCGAGCAAAACGGACGGACGGAGCAATATGGAACTCTGCGTGGATCGGTCCCGCGAACGTTCTGGAACTGGTTCCAGGCTCCAGTTGATAAAGAGCAGGAAGAAGACCTGCACCGTCGCTTGGGCAAATTCCATGAATTGGCAATGGTCTTCACGTGGATCGCAGGGCTCCTGAACATTCTCGCCATCTGGGATGCAATTGATGGTCCCGCATACGGCTACAGTGGAAATCACGGGAAAAAGCCTCAACCTGCTCCTGAAGCGTAATCCTGCCGAGACAACACGGAGCATTTAGTCCGAGAAATTCTTAGTTACTGCCGCTCAACCTTACAGCGAAGTCATATGAACATTACCTGGTTTCTCTTTCCGATGGCAGCAGCAATCAGCCTTGTCTGGAATGCGAGCCGCTATGAATCAACAGAAGTCATCGTCCAGCGTTCTGTGAGAATGTTCATCCAGATCGTTGTGGTCATGCTGATTATTCTGCTTGCCCTCGTGGGGCTTTCCTACAAGATCTGACAAGCTCGCGCATTCGTCGATTTCGATAATCGGCGATGTACTCGATAAAAGTTTCAATACGTTATTTCATTGATTGAATATCTGGTTCCATGTCTGACATTCCAAAGCTTTACGACCCTCAGTCAGCCCAGTCGAAATGGTTTACTTTCTGGGAAGAACGGGGCTACTTCAACGCTGATCCTAACCCGAGTCGTCCGCCCCATACCATTATGATCCCCCTGCCGAATGTGACAGGGGCATTGCACATGGGGCATGCGCTGAACAGCACCTGCCAGGATCTGGTCAATCGATGGCGCCGGATGCAAGGCTTCGAAGCTCTCTGGATGCCCGGAACCGACCATGCAGGGATTGCGACACAGGCTGTCGTTGAACGCCGAATGCTGGAAGAGGAAGGACTGACCCGTCGTGACGTCGGACGGGAAGCGCTCGTCAATCGAATCTGGCGGTGGAAAGAGACCTACGAAAAGCGAATCATCGGTCAGTTGAAGTCGATCGGCGACAGCTGTGATTGGCGTCGTACGCGATTCACGCTGGACGACGTATGTGCTCGCGCGGTGAGGCGGACATTCTTCAAGATGTTCGGTGACGGACTGATTTTCCGCGGCAAGCGTCTTGTGAACTGGGATTGTCACCTGCAGACCGCAGTTGCCGATGATGAAGTGTTTGACGAAGAAGTCGCAGGTAATTTCTGGACATTCAATTATCCCGTCGTCGACGACAATGGACAACCAACGGGGCAGCAGATCCGTTTTAGTACCACTCGACCAGAAACGATGCTCGCTGATTCTGCAGTCTGCGTACATCCCACTGATGAACGGTACACTGATCTCGTCGGGAAAAAGGTTCGCATTCCTCTCAACGGTCGACTCATCCCGATCATCGCTGATGCACTTCTTGCGAACAAGGAACTTGGAACTGGAGCGGTGAAAGTCACACCGGCACACGATCCGAATGACTATGCGTGCTACTTACGTAACCCTGAAATTGGCATGATCAATCTGCTGAATGCAGACGGAACGTTCAATGAAAATGCCGGTGAATGGCAAGGAATTGACCGTCTCGAAGTTCGTCACCAACTTGTTGAACGGATGATTGAACTCGGCCACTTCGAAGGGGTCGAGGATCGCGTCATTCCGCTCAAGCACAGCGATCGTTCCAAGACTCCGGTTGAGCCGTTCCTGTCCGACCAGTGGTTCGTGAAAATGGACTCGCTGGCACAGAACGCGATTGATGCGGTGGAAGATGGACGTGTTCGGTTCTTCCCGCAACGATACGCGAAGACTTACATCGACTGGCTCGCAGAGAAGCGCGACTGGTGTATTTCCCGCCAGCTTTGGTGGGGGCACCGGATTCCAATCTGGGCAAAGGTCGACTCACCGGAATCGCGTGCGACTCTTGAAGCTCTCGGTGCCACATTTGACGGCGACCAGGTCATATTCTTACCCGCAAAAGCCGCTGCATTGGGAGCAACAATTGCCGACGGTATCCAACCGGGTGAACGACTGATCCTCGTTTGTATCGCTGACGGCAATTCCGATTTGGAACAGCTATTTGAAGCTGCTGGGTTCGAACAAGATCCTGACGTGCTCGACACATGGTTCTCTTCGGCACTTTGGCCACATGCGACACTCGGCTGGCCGGATACGACTCAGAATCCTCCGTTGGACGCTTCCGAAGTTGCCAAGCAGGTTCATGCTGGGGCTGAGGCGTCAGCCGGTTCAGGCGAACAACGTAACGAAGTACTCGATTACTTCTACCCCGGCAACGTGCTGATTACCTCGCGAGACATCATCACGCTCTGGGTCGCGAGAATGGTTCTCACCGGTCTGTACAACATGGGGAAGGTTCCCTTTCAGCATGTTCACGTTCACCCGAAGATCCTCGATGGATTCGGACAGACAATGTCCAAATCCAAGGGGAACGGTGTTGATCCAGTTGACCTGATCAACAAGTACGGTACGGATGCGGTACGCTTTACGATCGCATCACTGGCAGGGGAAACTCAGGACGTCAAGCTCCCGATCAGCTATGAATGTCCGAAGTGTGAAACGCTTGTCCCGCAGACTTTGAAGCATCAGAACGCGAAGCCTGAAGGGGGCGTGAAGCCGACGATTCACTGTCCTAAATGTAAAGCGAACTACCAGTATACCAGCCCGAATTACGATCCAGATCCGGACGCCCCGATCGCCCGAATGGTGAGTGAGCGATTCGAGTACGGTCGAAACTTCTGCAACAAATTCTGGAATGCAGCTCGTTTCGCCATGATGAACCTCGCCGATTACCAACCCGGCGAAGTGAAGTTCGAGCAGCTGCAGCTTGAGGACAAGTGGATTCTCTCTCGACTCTCGACAACCGCGAATGCTGTCAACGAATATCTGGGGCGTTATCAGTTTGACGCTGCGACCCGGGCCGTTCGAGATTTTACCTGGAACGAATTCTGCGACTGGTATCTCGAAATGGTGAAGCCGCGACTTCGCCGTAATGACGCCGTGGAGCAGACGCCGGAATTGATCGAGCAGCGCCAGACTGCCCAACGGGTTCTGTTAGCTGTGCTTGATTCACTTGTCCGTCTGTTGCAGCCGTTTGCACCGTTCATTTGTGAAGAATTGTGGCAACGTCTCAACGAAATCGCCCCACAACGTGCGCTGCCTGTTGAGTCGGGTGATCTCGTTCTGGTGCCACAGCCGGCTTCAGAAGCTGCCATCATTGCGTCCTGGCCGACCATTCCGAAGGGGTGGCAGGAAGTTGGTCTGGAAAAGCGATTCGAACGACTTCAGGAGACCATTGCTGCCGTCCGCAACGTTCGTTCGATCTACAACATTCCACCCGGAACTCCCGTCAAGTTGTTGATGCGAACAAGCTCGGAAGTCGCAGGCGATATGCAATCTGTCGCAGCCCAGTTCGACAATCTCGCGAAGGCTGTCCTCGAAGCTGCTGGAGGAGATGTCGAACGTCCAAGCGGTGCGGCGAGCTTTACGCTGGCTGATGCGGATGGATTCATTCCACTGGAGGGGTTGATCGATACAAAAGCGGAACTCGAACGGCAAATGAAAGAAGCGGAGAAGATTCGCAAACACATTGCCGGTCACTCTGCGAAACTGGAGAACGAGAGCTTTGTCAGTAAGGCTCCCGCCCATGTTGTCGATCAAATCAGAGAAACGCTCGAAGGCCTCAAGAACCAGCTGAAGAGTGTTGAAGAAGTGATTGCAGATCTCGGATAACCATTCATTTCTCGGATGAATGGCTGTTGGGAAAATGACTTCAGAACAATTGGCGATCGTGATCGAGTCGCCAATTGTTCGTGGATTTCGACTGTGAAGCGTTCGGGAGACGGACTTGCTCGCCGCAGGATTCTCAAAGGTGAGCTGTCAGAAGTTGGGGCAGATCCTAACCTGATTTACTTGAGCGGCATGCAGTTTGTGTGCTGCTCTTTTTTTGTGGCGCCACGTCGTCGGTGAATGAGACCTGGGGGACACTGTGTCGACAGAAAAATCTGATGCCATCGTGATCCGCCAGGCGGATTTCAGCGAATCGAGTCGCGTGATCACCCTGTTCACGAAGGATTTCGGAAAAATTTCCGGACTCGCCAAAGGGGCAAAGCGCCTGAAGAGTGCCTTCGAGGTCTCCTTGGACATTCTCTGTGAGTGTCGAGTTGTGTTTATTCGGAAAGCAACCGGGAACCTCAACTTGCTCACGGAATCGCAATTGATTCGACGCTTTCAGCCCAAGCCGGGGAGTTTGCCACATCTCTATGGGGGATACTACGTTGCAGAACTTATTGACGCTCTGACAGAGGAAGAAGACCCGCACGAGTCGCTCTATACCATTGCTGTCGATACGCTGTCCCGTCTCGCCTCGTCGAATTCTATTTTTGTCCCAATCTGTCATTTCGAGATCTCCCTGCTTCGCGAAATTGGCCAAATTCCCGATTTTGAAACCTGCATTATTTGCCACCGAGAGATCGAAGATGGAGAGAGTTCGCGATTTTGGGTCGCGCAGAGCGGATTGATCTGTTCAAGCTGTGGCAGTTCAGAGTATCAAACCGCCGAATTCCATCCGGAATCGCTGACTGTGCTCAGAAGTTTGGCCAGCGAACAGGTGCCGGAACTGGATTTATCAGCCCTCCAGGGGCGCACGATCAAGGAGGTCCGGCGATTGCTGGCCGCTGCGATCTCACATGTCCTTGGAAAGCGACCCAAAACACTTCCGTTATTGAACTTTTAAGGGACTCAATCAAAGTACGCTCCTTTCGATTCTGGCTGGCCAATGCAGATTTCTCGTTGCCAGCAAGAGTCCTTGTCCAATCCTCCCTTCAACGATCTGTCTGACATCGTGTCAGTCAGTTGAGCAGGTCCATGCCTGAAATTATGCGACAAAAATCTCGAAGGCTCGCGCTGGCCCTTCTGCTGTCCTCCGGGATCGTGGTTGGGACTGGTTGCGGTAGCCTGACGAAATTTTCTCGCAACGATTCGCTGGAACGGGAGATGAAGAGCGATCCGAACTACTCAATTGCGGGTGTTCAGGGGCCGATCGAGCGGAAATTGAGTCAGGAAAGCTGGGAGCGTAAACGAGCTGAACTTCTTCGGGACGGGGATGATCAAACTCATCAGGCATTGATTGACTACGATGCCGCCATGTCTTTGTACGAAAATGGAAAGTACGCCGAAGCGGAAGCAGCCTTCACGCAAGTTGTCAAAGGTCGACGCAAACTCCACGAAAGTTTCTGGGTGAAATTCCGGAAAGCGTGGGGAGCAGAAACCGAAAATCCAACTGACATGTACGGCACCTATGGCGACGCGATTGAAGAAGATGCGTTGTTTATGGTCGCGGAATCCCAGTTCTCGCAAAAGAAATACGCACACGCTGAGAAGAATTATCAAGAGCTTCTGGGCAAGTACCCATCGACTCGTTACCTGGACCCGACGACTCGGCAACTCTTCCGGATCGCCCGCTATTGGCTCGATTTCCCAGAGGACGAAGCGACAGCAAATCAGTCCCAGATTCAGGTGGCTGGTCACGAGACAACGGAACTCGGCAAGATCGAAGAGCCAATTCGTAAACCTTCGGTGACATCACGAGTACCTGTTCTCCCCAATCTTTCCGATAGATCTCGACCAACATTCGATACTTATGGGGCAGGAAAACGGGCACTCCGCGCCATTTGGCTGAATGACTCGACTGGCCCGCTGGCAGATGACGCATTGATGCTCGCTGCCAACCATGCACTGCGAACAGAAGACTATGTCGAAGCTGCCCGGTTATACGCGCTGCTTCGCGAACAATACCCTGACAGTCCACACATTAAAGATGCATATCTGCTTGGCTCTCATGTGACATTGGCTTCCTATCTGGGGCCGGCTTACGACGGGAAGAGCCTGGAAACCTCTCGCGAGCTCAAAGAAGACATGCTCGCCATGTTCCCGGAACTCACGCAGGATCAGAGAAGCCAGCTTGAAGACGAGGTGAATCGTCTCAAAGAAGCTGAGATTCAACGGCTTTGGGATCTGGTTGAGTTTTATCAGGCCAAGAGGATGTATCCGGCAATCAAGCTGCATTGCTATCTCATCCTGAATCGCCATCCAGACTCGAAATACGCAGAGCCTGCTCGCGAGAAACTCCGCGAAGTAGAACGCAAGGAACAAGAGTGGGCGAACTCACCTTGGAACCTGAAGAGGAATCGGTCAATCGCAGCGACGGCACCTGCTCAGCCATCGACGCCTGTTGCTCCGCAGCAATCTGCTCAGACAGAAGCAGAATCTGGCCAGACTCCGGCACGAGTCAAACTTCCAGAGCCGGAGGCCGCTCCTGCCGTTCTTCCAGAACCTCAGCAGCTGACGGAACCAGAAGCGAAGCCGCGGCTTCTGCCTCGACTATTCCCTTCCAACCGTGAGGAAGAGCCTGCTCCTCTCTCACCGCCAAATCGGTCTGTTCCCAAATCTGCTCCAGAGGTAGAATCCGACTCGAACCCGTTCGATCCGACCCGACGTGCGAACTTCGAGAATTGACCCATGTTTCGCAGCAGCTCAACTCAAATATCATTCACGCGAAGACTCGCGTTGTGGTCGTTGGTCTGCCTGAGCGGGTGTGGTTACGTGGTGGGATCGCCTTATCGCACGGAACTCCGAACGATTCATGTCCCAACCTTTCGCAATGATGCGTTTCAGGCATCGTACACAAACGATGGGTATCGACGTGGCTTTGAACTTCAACTCACTGAAGCAGTTCAAAAGCGAATTCAGACTGCCACTCCGTTTCGTCTGACGAAAAGTGAAAATGCAGATACTCGGCTGACAGGACGTGTCGTTAACGTCAGCAAGGGTGTCGTGAATCAGAACAAATACGACGATCCTCGAGAGCTTGAGCTCAATCTGGGTGTCGAAATTGTCTGGGAAGATCTCAAGAGTGGACAGGTGCTGGCCCAAAGCACTGTGCCGATTGACGCTCAGGTCGCACAAGCGGTTGTGAACACAAGTTTCGCACCAGAAACCGGCCAGTCGCTGGCCACCGCGACTCAGTCTGCCGTTGATCAAATGGCTCGCAAAATCGTCGGCATGATGGAAATGCCCTGGTAGAACTGATTCAGTCCGCGGCTTGCGATCGCGACTCCCAATTCTCTCGCGTCACGTAAAACGCATGATGCCGAAATCCGAAGTGATTGACGAGTTTCGCTTCGACTTGCATCTGCAGGCTCTTTGCCACTGCGATCGATGGAAGATTCTCCGGGCGAATCAGTGCAAAGATCCGATCGACATCCAGTCGGCGGAATGCCCATTCCAAGCACGCTGAAGCAGCTTCCTTAGCGAAC
This sequence comes from Planctomicrobium mucosum, assembly GCF_051466335.1. Lineage (NCBI taxonomy): Bacteria > Pseudomonadati > Planctomycetota > Planctomycetia > Planctomycetales > Planctomycetaceae > Planctomicrobium > Planctomicrobium mucosum. The sequence continues at coordinate 4,096,161 of NZ_CP195793.1, forward strand.
CCTTGTCGCCAGGATTCTCGCTGGATCATCCATCCAACTTCGATCAGCTCACGGTCTTCGACAAGCTGTCGGACGATTCCAACCAACCCACGCGGTAATTGCGATTCCCGATCAAGAACCAGCCAGAGTGCGAATCCATCCTGAGCGTATCTCTGGAGTTGCTTTTCGATAAACAACAGCGATTCAGAGCGGTCCAGCACCTTGGGGTAAAACTTCATGACCTCTGGATCGCCGCGGAGTTCAGCGACGAAATCCAGATCTCCAACGACCAGCTTTCGCAACACCAGACGATTAGTCGCTAATACAGGAGAACTGTCCGACATACATCACCATTCCCCTTCGGTCACCGACACGCCCAGCGACTGCCTAGGCGTCGGCTTCGTCCGCATCGACAGCATACTCCATCATCTCTTCGAGCGAAGCAAACTCGATCGCTGACATGTGAGTCGAAGCGAGCACAACCTGCGGGGCCGCTCCCGCGTCGTAAGCTTCCTTCCATCGAGTGGCGCAGAGACACCAGCGATCTCCGTGTTTCAAACCCGGAAACTGATATTCCGGAACTGGAGTCGACAGGTCATTGCCAACGCTTCTGGAATAGCGAAGAAACTCATCCGTGACCTGCACGCAGATGATATGCAGACCGTAATCGCCTGGACCTGTATCGCAACAACCGTTACGAAACCAGCCTGTCATTGGATCGTAAGAACAGGGCTGAAGTGGATTCCCAAGGACATTCTTGGCACCGGGCATGGCTAGCCTTCCGATCACGGCACAAAAGTTCGGATTGATTCACTCAGATCTTAATCTGCAACTCACCGATCAACCAGAGCACTGTCGAGTCCGGATTTCGGCGGATCCCCCTCGCAACGTGGCCGCGAATTGGGGTAGATCCTCATCCAAACTTTGTCTTGGTTGCCCCTCAAACGCAAACTCGCTGAGGGGTATTCTAATTCAACATTTCGTCCAATACCGACTGTGGAGCAAGGTCGTATTTTAACGGCTCCATCGAGTACGAAGCACGCCCTTGTGACAGGCTTCGAACATGCGACGAGTAGCCAAACATTCGTGCCAGCGGTGCTTCCGCTTCAAGGGCCGTCAAATGCCCACGTTGCTCGCTAGCAAAAATCTTGGCGTGCCGCTGATTCAGATCGCCTTGAATGTTTCCAACGAATTCTGAAGGTGTCACGACTTCGACCTTCATGATCGGTTCGAGCAATCCAATTTCGGCATTTGTCAACGCTGTCTGAACTGCGTGCGACGCCGCTGCCCGCAAGGCTTCTTCAGTCGTTTCGCCTGGACGGTATCCCACGTCCAGGATAGTCAATTTGACATTCAGCAGAGGATATCCAAGCATGCCCCCTGCCTGCGCGGATTCTCGTACCGCTTCCCGCAAGACATTATCGAGTTCGACTGGAAGCGTTTCGGGTTTGAGTTCAGAAAAGACTGTGATGGGCTGCTCTGAAGCAAATGGCTCGATGCGAACTTTGACGCTGGCGTACGCGTTCTCGCCTGCTGTTGATCGTGAGAAAACCTCTTCTGCTTCTGCCTTCTTCTTCACAGTCTCGCGATAAGAAACGCGCGGACGATGAACACGCACATTCAAATTAAAATCACGCTGCAGGCGATCCTTGAGGATTTCAAGGTGCAGTTCGCCCATTCCGCTGATGAGCGTTTGTCCCGTCTCTTCGTTGACCTTGGCCTTAAAGGTGGGGTCCTGTCGAGAAAGTCGGACAAGAGCGTCCTCAAGTTTTTTCCGGTCGGCGTTGGTTTCGGGCTCCACCGCCATCGAAATCACCGTCTCAGGAAACGCAATCGATTCCAGGAGCAGGGGCAGATTCTGTTCGCAAAGTGTGTCGCCTGTCGCCACATCTTTAGGGCCGATGATCCCGCAAATATCGCCCGCTTCGACAATGTCTGTTTCGATCTTCTCCCGGGAATCTGCCTGGATATGCCACATCTGGCTGCAGAATTCTTTCTTCCCGGTTCGAGGATTCAGCAGACGCGTTCCTGCTTTGAGGACGCCGGAATAGACGCGGACGAAGCACAAGTCGGCGTGCTTGTCGGCGACGATTTTGAAAATCAACGCCGCCAAAGGAGCCTCTTTGTCTGGAGGACAGAGGATCTCTTCTGGCTCCCCTTTTTTGAGCTTTGGATTTCGATTGATCGCCTTCATAGGCGGAATATCGATCGGGCTGGGGAGGTAGCGTGCAACGCCGTCCAGAATTGGCTGCACACCGATGTAGTCCAGCGAAGCCCCTGTGAAAGTTGGCTGCAACTCACCTGCGATTGTCGCTTCTCTCAATAGCCGATGAATCGTTTCTTCTGGCAGGTCTCCCTCTGTGAAGAACTGCTCCAGAGCAGCATCGTCCCGCTCAGCGACGGCATCCAGCAATTTGCCACGCCATTCCTCCGCGAGATCGACGTAATCTTCCGGAATTGACTTCTCTTCGATGATCTGACCTTGAGAGGCGGCGTCGAAGTAAAGCGCCTTGCGGCGAATCAGATCGATGATGCCGGTGAAACCGTGCTCTGCGCCGATCGGGATGAATAATGGAACAGGATTGGCGCGAAGTCGTTTTCGCATCTGCTCCAGAACTCGTTCGAAGCCCGCTCCGATTCTGTCCATCTTGTTGATGAAACAGAGTCGTGGAACTTGGTATTTGTCTGCCTGTCTCCAGACCGTTTCGCTTTGAGCTTCCACACCTTCCACAGCGCTGAAAACAACAACTGCGCCGTCAAGAACTCGCAGGCTACGCTCAACTTCAGCAGTAAAATCGACGTGCCCCGGGGTGTCGATCAGGTTGATCGTGCAGTCTTTCCAATGGCAGGTCACCGCGGCGGAGTAGATCGTAATACCGCGTTTGGATTCTTCCGGGTCGAAATCGGTTTCGGTGGTTCCATCATCCACATTTCCCATCTTGTGGATGGCACCAGCGTAAAAGAGAATTCGCTCTGTTGTCGTGGTCTTACCAGCATCGATGTGGGCGACGATGCCAATGTTGCGAAGTTTTTCGATGGGGCCGGGCATTTCAGACCATTTCTATGGTTCGTCAACAGGCGACCGCATGTCTTATGTCAGAGCCGACTGCCTGTGGAACCTCGCGGATCATTTTCGAAGCAGCGCATCGCGCACGTCGAGAAAAACTGGTTCCAGAAACAAGTTTAGCTGCACCCTTTGAAGTGTGCAGCTAAACGAATATTCAAAACATCGACGCTTGCTAATGTTAGTAAGCGAAGTGGGCAAATGCCTTGTTGGCGTCTGCCATACGGTGAACGTTTTCACGCTTAGTCATTGCAACGCCTTCTCGCTTGTAGGCTGCAATGAATTCGTCAGCGAGTGACTGAGCAACAGGACGCCCCTTACGACCGCGAACTGCTTCGAGCAGCCAGCGAATCGACAGTGCCTGCTGTCGCTTGTAGTTCACTGGTGTTGGAACCTGATAGGTTGCTCCACCGACTCGCTTTGATCGGACTTCAGTGCTTGGCTTGACGTTGTCAATCGCTGCGTTGAAGACTTCCAATGGGGAAACGTCAGGAATCTTCTTCTCGATCGCTTCCATCGCTTCGTAGAACACGCCAAAAGCGACGCTCTTCTTGCCATCGTACATGAGGCAATTGACGAACTTTGTCACCAGCTTGGAGTTAAACCGTGGATCCGGCTTCAGCTGGGTCTTGCTTGCTGTAAAATTTTTCGCCATCGCTTGTTCTCAACAACAACTGATCGATCTATGTGGGGAGAAAGAGGCATGCAGCTGCCTCATCCGATTCGGCAATAGAGCGCCGACTGTCGGATTACTTGGGACGCTTTGCCCCGTAACGGCTGCGGGCCTGGCGTCGCTTCTGCACGCCAAGAGTATCCAGAACCCCGCGGATAACTTTGTATCGCACCCCGGGCAAGTCGCGAACACGACCGCCGCGAACCAGAACGATACTGTGTTCTTGGAGGTTATGGCCTTCACCGGGGATATAAGCGGTCAGTTCCTTGCCGTTTGACAAGCGAACACGACAAATCTTACGCAAAGCCGAGTTTGGCTTCTTGGGAGTCATCGTTCGCACCTGCAAACAGACGCCGCGTTTCTGCGGAGCACCTTCCAAAAGCGGTGTTTTGGTCTTGGTAGTCTGCTTCTTGCGTGGTTTGCGAATCAGCTGGTTGATTGTCGGCATGGAACCGTTCGTCGCGTCTGAAAGTCAATACTGGCTGGAATTTGCATCAATGTTCCCCCACAGCCGCAAATGTGCGGGTGGAAGGGAATCGAGAAATGTATCGGCCAGCGAGCGGGCGGTCAAGCGTTGCGACCCCTCTTCTCTACGACAACTTGTCAGGAAGTCCCCCTCGGCGACCGTCTGCGGAAGACGATGCAGGCATTTCTAATAGAAGTTTAAGCTCCGGCAGCCAATCGGTCCACCATCTCGATCGACTTGCTCTGCTTCATCAATTCACCCAGAACGTCTACAATCGAGAGAATTCCTGACGGAACAATCATTCGGATGAATTGAAGTTGCTCTTCGAGACGCTGCAATTCTCGTAATCAGAAAACTTTAGATCACGGAGACATGCCAGTGTCGACTCCACACCAGAACTACGATGCAGCCATCAATCTTAAGAATGCCGGTGATCTGGATGGGGCCATTGCGCTGCTGAAAGAAAATGCAGTGCAACATCCGGAGCACGCAGATACACACGCTGCTCTCGCTGTCTATCTGCAGCGACAGGGGAATTTCGATGATGCGATTTCACATGCGAAAAAAGTTTGTGAGATTCTCCCGAATGACCCGTTTTCTTACACGCAGCTTTCTGTGATCTACGTGAAATGCGGGAAGATCCCTGAAGCAGAAGAGGCGAAGGCACGTGCTCATATGGCTCAAGCTGGTGGGGCAATTCGCTAATCGGCGGATTCCACATCTTCATTTGTGATGCTCAAACTCTCGAATCCTTGCAGCCCGATTGGTTGCAAGGATTCTTTATTCCATAATTTCATGAGACTTGGTATAAATTTGAATAGTTCAATCTTAAACAGCGCGTTATTCGAGATCCTGACGCCCTAAGAGCATCCAAAACTTTCGGGAAGCCCAGCACCGATGGCTTATTTTAAATGGTTACTTGGAGGATTGGTCGGCGCAGGAATCGGCGGGATTGTTTGGGTATTACTTGGCTACTATGCCAACGTTGAAGTTGGCTATATCGCTTGGGGGATCGGGTTGCTGGCGGGCCTTGGAGTTCGCGTCCTCGCCGACTCAGAGCATGGGATTGGTCCCGGTATCGCAGCGGTGACGACAGCCACGCTTGTGATTTGTGTTTCGAAATACGTGGTGATTTCGATGCTTCTCTCGAATTCATTACAGACTGATTTATTAAGATCAAACTTTACGCTTTCTGAAGAGGAAGAGGTGGCGCTCATCGCCTCGGAGATTGCTCAATCGCAAGAGGAAGCCGGAACCGCAGTGAAATGGCCCAAAGGGATGACCTTGGAAGACGCGTTCTTGAAGGCGGACTTTCCTGCATCCATCTGGAAAGAGGCGCTGGCAGTTAGACGCAAGCAGACACCAGAGGAGAGGGCTAAAATGCTTCAGGACCGCAGAGAAGCAATCGATGCAATCATTGACGAAATGGTCCCTGCGATGCGTCAGGACCTGTTCTTTGCTCAGTTTGGAATTTTCGACCTACTTTGGTTTGGGCTCGCCGCCTTCACTGCTTTTCGTGTTGGGAGCGGGGCTGATAATTAGTTCGACTCTTGAAGCCTCAATAGTCATTGCGGGGTGACCTCTTTGATTGAGGCCGAAACAATCCCTTCTCGGCAGTTTCGCTGCAGATCGGCAGGACAGAGCTGACGCGGAAGGCATGGTCTTTACACGAGCTGTGGTATTCATTTCCACTCAGGGGGGCGCCACAAGTCCTCTGCCGATGCAGCGAGAAAACAACCAGAGTTGTCTCTCAGTTCGCAATGTCGACAAGCGACTTCCGCGTCCCTTTAATGGGCAGACTGAAAAACGGGCCGAACGATCGATGACTTAGGAAAGGGCATCCTTGAGTCGCGGTGAAACGACTTTCGAAATTCAACCTGATGATAAGCATGTCCTCCAGCGGGTGATGCTCAGTCAATTTCTTTTCACGTCAGGAAATTCGCTGACTGTCGGGGCAATCTTCTATTATTTCGTTTCGCAGTTCGCCCCATCCGCAATGTTTCTGGCTTTACTCATGATTACGCCAGAACTGTCCCAGTCGATGAGTCTGCTGGCTGGAAGAACTTTTCAGTCCAACTTTCATAATCGAAAACGGAACTGGATCGTATTTCTGATTCTCGCCCGTCTCGTTGCGATGTTCATTCCGATCGCACTCCTCTGGCCAATCCAAGGGTCAGCGACCGAGCGTGCAATGCAACTTGAACCGCTATTGTTTGTGCTTGGCTGTACCGTAGTGTGGTATCTCTGTCAGGGGATTTCGTACATCAACCTGATGTCTTGGCTCAGCGACCTGGTCCCTCAAGCTCGTTGGGGAGAGCTGTTTTCGAGACGTCAGATTGCCAGTCACTTCGCTGCCATTGGTTTTCCACTGCTGATGCTGTTCCTGCGCCAACAGGCGTTAAAAGGGCTCCCCAAAGAAGTGGAACGGTGGAGTTACGGTGCATTGTTTCTGCTGGGAGGGATCCTCACCCTGAGTTCTATTATTCCGCTCCTGTCAGTCCAGCATCACGCACCCCGTAAAGCAATACTCGAGCCGATAGCGGTCACAAAAGGTATGCGTTTCTCCGCATCGTTTCTGTATCTCCTGGTTTCCCGGTGGTGGCTGGCTTTTTTTCAGGGGCTCACGCAAGCGATCCTGTTTAAGTTCGCTGTCGGCTATCTCCACCTTTCACTGCTGACCTACGCCCTTTTGCAAAGCCTGATGATTTTCGTCCAGCTCCCTACAGCTTGGCAGGCCAGTCAGGTCTGTGATGCCTATCAGGATCGACGGGGGATGCAGTGGAGCATGGTGGTCGTCAGTTTTGCGATGCTGCTCTGGATGTTCTCAACGCCTGAGCACTGGTGGTTGGTGACTGGGGCTTACATTCTTTGGGGCGGCTTCGGCATGCTGAATGTCTGTGGTCACAGCCTGTGCTTCAAGCTCTCACCACGACAACACAATCGAACGCATTTCGCACTTTACGAGCAAATCTCCGGACTGATCGCTGGACTCGCGGGATTGTTGGGGGGCTTCTGGTTCGACTCCATGATCGTCAAAAATGCGTCGCCGGGCGAGGTTCAGGTCGCTCCGTACCTGTTGATCTTCTTCGTTTCCTGGCTCGGACGACTCACTGCTCCAATATGGCTGTTCGGTATCAAGCAGCCTCGACCGGAAAGCGATGATCAGATGAACTGAAATTTTTGGACGAGTTTCCTACCATGGTTCGAGGTGTTCCTCAGACTCAGACCACTGACCCGCCAGACTTCATACCGTCAAGGGAAATTTCAATGATTCCACGCATGCTACTGATGGCATTGGCTGTCGCTTTCTTCATGCCCGTTTCACAAATGCAGGGAGCGGATGCGAAGTCCAAGATCCTGTTTGTGACACAAAGTGTCGGATTTAAGCACGGCTCTGTTTCTCGTCCGGCGGACAAGCTCGCTCCAGCGGAAATTGCTCTCACGCAGCTTGGTGAAAAGACAGGGCTGTTCGAAGTTCATTGCACACAAGATTGTGCTGCTGACTTCACTAAAGAAAATCTGCAGAACTACGACATCGTTGCTTTCTACACAACTGGCGATCTTCCCATTTCGGAAGAGGATAAAGAGTATTTCTTCAAAGAATGGCTCCCTCAAAAAGGACACGGTGTCCTGGGTTTCCATTCTGCGATGGATACATTTCACAACTACGAGCCATACTGGGACATGATCGGCGGGGTCTTCATTTCTCACCCTTGGAACTCCGGAAACGATGTCACAATTGCCAATCACGACGTTGAAAATCCGCTGACCAACTCGTTTGGCCCAGAGTTGAAGCTCAAAGAAGAGATCTATATGTACCGCAACTGGCAGCCCAAAAAAGTGCGCGTGCTCATGAGCCTCGACTATGCCAACAGTCCGATCGGAAATGCAATTAACACATCGCACGGCTTCCACGTTCCGGTCTGCTGGATCAAGAACTACGGGGACGGAAAAGTTTACTGCAATAACCTCGGCCACAATGAAACAACCTGGACTCGGGCAGATTACATGGAATCTATCGAGAACGCTGTGAAGTGGATTCGAGGAGACATTGAAATTGACGCCACACCGAATCCGGAGTTGTCAGCGGCTCAGGAAACGAAAGCTCAGGCCGATTTTAAAGCCGGCAATTTTCAGGAAGCTGGAAAATAGTGCGTCTGGACGAAGAGAGACGCCTCCCCGTCTAGCTCGGGGAGACAGAGATCGAACAAGGGAGGAAGAGAAGATCTTCTTCCCTTGTTTTTTGCGGAGGGTCGGCCGTACGCCTCCACATCCGCGATCATTTCCAACGATTCCGATTTGAGAATTCATTTTGACCATTGGGGCAACGGAACCGGAACGTTAAATTGAAGCGGTGCAATCATCAATCGGTTCCATTTTCGGCTCTGAACTCATCTGAAATGTCTGAAAAAAAGCAAGAACGAATCGCGATTTACGCGGGTAGTTTCGACCCATTCACCTTGGGGCACGAAGATATCGTGCGTCGTGGAGCTCAGCTCTTCGACAAGGTCGTCGTCGGCGTGGGGATTAATCCAGACAAGAAGCCGCTATTCTCAGCGGCCGAACGTGAAGAGTCGATGCGAGCATCGCTTGTTGATGTGCCAAACGTGATCATCGACCACTTCTCCGGGCTGACTGTCGACTTCGCTGACAGCCACGGGGCGACTGTGATGATTCGAGGCGTCCGGACAGTCTCGGATATTGAAGCAGAATTCACGATGGCGCTGGCCAATCACATGATGGCACCTCACCTCGAAACGGTGTTCCTCATGGCAGCCGAAAAGTTCTCTCACATCTCCAGCACGCTGATTAAGCAAATTGCGTTCATGGGGAAAGAGACGACCCATTCGCAGCTGGAAAAATTCGTTCCTCGAAGTGTGATCGCTCCGCTGATGAAAAAAGTGGAAGAGCGGAACCAGAAACTCAGAGATGAGAAGTAACGAGGCTGCGAGGTTGAGAATCAGTTGTGAAAACTGGGGTACACGTCTCGCAGGAAGCCCTTTTCGTCAAATTGCATGGGGAATGGCCCTTCCAGAACTTCATGCGGGTGCTGGACACCATCTCTTAAATAAGCGTCGCTGACTAAGACCTGCTCGAGATGCATGGTGTCCGCGATCTGCATAACTCGGGCATCTTCCGGCTCGACCATGCCGACCGTCTTGAGTGCATCTTCGATCGCATCGTTGTCGTTAGGATAGATCAATGGGATCATTCCAGCGGGCACATGCGATGATGTGATGCAGTTAATGCGAGTGTACTCGAAATCGATCTGATCGACGACTGACTGAGTCGTAAACTCTGCAATCCCGATTCCAGCCGCATTGCCATTTGTTTCGGAAGTGAGACCTCGAACCATGATCCGTTTGCAGTTCGCACGATCTCCGGGCATCGCGACGTGATCGTTGTACTTTCTGCCGATGACGTTGGTGTCCATTCCTGAGCCGCTGATGTTCTTCCCGATTTTGTCAACAATCAAAAGGTCCGCTTCAGGGAACGGGAGCATTGGCAAGAGACCCTGAGCTTTCTTGAAGAGCTCCTTTTCGCGTTCATAAAAGTTTTCCGGAAGGATTGCTTCGATGTGAGCCGTTTCGTCGAACGAGTTCTCGACGATTGCAACGCCCGCGAGAATTCGACACTTCTCGATCAGCTGCGCTGCTACCGAATGAATGATCGTTGCGAAGGAATAGCTGGAAATTGCGCGATGGTAGAGCAACGCCCCAGCATGTTTTCCGAGTCCAATCAGCATCATCTTGTGCAATCCGGATTCGATTTCTCCGGTGAACAAGGTGTGCGGCTTGATTCTCCCTGCCACGAGAACATGATCAGCACCGAAAGCATGTTTGTCGAAGTGGACTGGCAGTCCCTGCTCGGTTGTGGCGACGATAACGGTTTCCATCGACGAGCGAATTTCCGCTCCCACAGCGTCAGGTGTCACCCCGAGACTTTCGAGAACTCGGGTTTGCCCTTCTGCTGTCGCTCCCCCATGGCTGCCCATCGCAGGAACGATGAATGGAGTTGCCCCCAGTTGTTTCACCACATCGACTATGGCCTTCACGATCTCGGGGATTCGATGAATTCCGCGGCTCCCCACGGTGATCGCGACGGTCTGCCCGGGGCGAACTTTGCTCTCCAGATTCAGACGGCTCAAAGTTTTGACTGTCTCCAGTGAGACGTCCGCCACTTTAGTCGGATCGAATTTCTGGCGAATTCGGTACATTTGGGGTAATGGCATCGCGATTCTCCGAAGAAATAGGCGTCAATTTAAGTAAATTGCTCAACCATGAACATGAATCAGCGGCTATTTTTCTGTTCTGTCAGCAATCATTAACCTTCGAAGAGATACAGATCCCGGTCAGATTCGGTGATTTGCACATTCCTGTTCTGCGATTCACTTCTTCAGGAGACGTGGACTCCTAAGCTATCGGGCCGTTCGAGTGCAATAAATTCTGATTTTGGTTGGACTTATTTCAAATTGTCAGACACAATCCGCTTTTTCCTTGCGCCTCATGCCGTCGCTCGAAATGTCAGATCACCAATCTGCTTCACTCTCTGAGATTACTCGCCGCAAACGGATGATTGCAGCCGTTCGAGAGCAGGCAAAACAACTCTTTCTCGCCGGGGAATCGGGGCTGCGCATCGCCACCGAAACATGCGATGCAACTGACCGCATGTTGTTCACTCTCATCGAAGAGACTCTCAAAGAGTTTCCTGACGATCGCGATGTCATTTTCGCTCAGGGGGCGATTATCGCTATCGGAGGGACTGGCCGGGGAGAACTCGCTCCGTATTCCGATGTGGACTTGTTGTTTCTCCACCAAAAAGAAAAGAGTGTTCAGTTCGAGAAATTCGCCCAGAGGTTCATGCAGACCTGCTGGGATTCCGGGTTACAACTCGGGCATTCATTTCGCGCAATTCCAGAGTGTCTCTCTCTCTCATTGAAAGATCCTCAGATTGCCACGGCTTTAATCGAAGCCCGGTATCTTTGGGGGGATCGCGAGTTATATGAGAAACTCACGAAGCAGTTCCGGCAGAAGGTCATTACGTCACGTGTTCGACAATTCATCGACGACTGCATTCTGGCCCGAACGGCCGGGGCTCCCGAGAACGGGCCGCCGACTCAGGAGCTTGAACCGGACATTAAATCGAGCGCGGGAGGACTTCGAGACCTGCATTTGCTCCGCTGGATCGCGTACGCCCGTTTCGGCATCAAAGACATTGATTCACTGGTACTGCAGGGAGCACTCAGCAAGTCTGATGCTCAACAGCTCAAGGATTCATGGGAGTTTCTGACTCGACTCCGGATTGATCTCCATCTGCAAGCAGGGAAGGCTCAAGATCGGCTCACTCGGGATGAGCAATTACGAATCGCTGATGCCCGGGGTGTTCGAGATACTGCCGAGCAGCGTTCCGTAGAGCGATTCATGCAGGAATTCTTCCTGCACAGTTCCGCCCTTCTGGCGATCACTCGACGGTTCGTGTACAGACAGAGACCACGATCGTTTTTCGATTGGATTCGAGCCTGGGTCACCGGACATCGTGCAGACGAAATTCTTTTCGTCGGACCTGACGAGATTACCATAGCAGAACGTCATCTCCCGTTGGCATGCAGTTCACTGGAGTGGATGCTTCGGATTTATCGGGCCGCTGCAATCTATGGAGTGCCGCTGGCCCCGAATGTGACGGAGGCAATTCAGGCTGCTGTTCCGAAACTGAATAAGCAGGTCTCGGAGGAAAGCGCCAATCTCTTCATGGAGATTTTTTCCTGCACGCAGACGCTGGGCCCCGTGATTCGCAGCATGTTCACAACCCGCTTGCTGGATATCGTCATCCCGGATGTGACGCATATCCGCAGTCTGCTTCAGTTCAATCAATACCATCACTTCACAGTCGAAGAGCACTCGCTGCGTGCTGTCGAGACCGTGGTCTCCTTCGAACTCGATGATGGGCCGGTCGGGAATGCCTATCGAGCGATCAGCAACAAAGCACTCTTGCATCTGGCTGTCCTTCTGCACGATCTCGGAAAGGGATTTAAGCGGGATCACTGCATCGTTGGCGAAGAGATTGCCGTCCGCATTGCAAACCGTTTGTTTCTTCCGGATCAGAAGACTGAGCAGTTGGCGTTACTGGTCCGCAAGCATCTGGAAATGGCTGATCTCGCATGGCGTCGCGACATCACTGACGAGTCGTTGTTGCTCAACTTTAGCCGTGAAATCGGAAAGCCAGACACGCTACAAATGCTGTATGTGCTGACCGCGGCAGACGTCACTTCTGTCGGCCCGGGAACCTGGACACAGTGGAAGGCGGAGTTGCTCGCTGAACTCTTCGACCGCTGCCTGGTCATGTTGAGCGGTCAGAGGTATTCGTTCCACGCAGCGATTCGCATTCAAGCAGTCCATGATGCTGTCACTGAGATACTGCAGGCGGATACTCCGGATCAGGACATCACGAACTGGGTGGCGAAACAGCTCAGCGGTTACTCAACATATTACTTAACAACGACGCCAGCTTCGCAGATCGCCAGTGACCTGAAAGTGATTGACGGACTTTCACCCACTGCGATTGAGGTGCTGACGACTTGGCGCGAAGAGACCGGCACCACCGAATACCGCATCATCACGAAGAACCCGCTGGCGACGTCGGGTTGCTTTCATAAGATGTGCGGAGTGCTCGCATCGCATCATATGCAGATTTTGTCAGCTGACATCAATACCACATCCGAGGGAGTCGTTGTCGACAGTTATCTCGTCATCGATCCCGACTACAGCGATGAGCCACCTCAGCATCGATTCAACGAAATTGCGGAGACATTCAGGAACGTGTTACGTGGGACGATGGATGTCGAGTCGCTCTTTAAACGCAAGCGTCGATACGGCGGGATCGGACCCAAGGGAGCGGTTTCCAACCTGAAAAGCCGCGTGCAGATCGACAACGAATCCTCTGCAAACAGGACGATCATCGATGTTTTTTCGCACGACCGAACAGGGTTGCTTTACCTTCTCTCAAAGACCCTCTTTGAGCTGAACCTTTCGATCGATATGGCAAAAATTGCGACCCATTTCGATCAGGTTTTGGACGTCTTCTACGTCATGGAGGCCGACCATAATAAGATTCAGACCCGGGAGCGAATTGTTGAAGTCAAAGAGCGGCTTGAACAGGTCCTTCAGGAATTCGAGGAAAAGAACTCGATCGAGGCGATGGTGTCTTAGCGTTGAATTTCATGGTCGTTTCGCGTTCTGGCAGCGAGAGACATTGAAGCTGATTGTGTAGTGATTTGCCGTTCTCCTTTTCTGTATGAGTCTTCAGTCGCTTCCATCCATGTCTGACACTCCCGAAATCAAAAAGCTGCGAGCCAAGAAAGTCGTTGCGAAGCTCGACAAAGAGTTTCCGTCCCCGGAATGTGCACTGGTTCATCGCAACCCGTACGAACTGACTGTGGCGACGATCCTTTCAGCACAGTGTACGGACGCCCGGGTGAACATGGTCACGCCTGCTCTCTTTGAAGAGTTTCCGACTCCTCAGCGTCTTGCCGTTGCGGACCTTTCCCGAGTTGAAGAACTGATTCAATCCACGGGCTTTTTTAGAGCGAAGGCAAACAACATTGTCGGAATGGCTCAAAAGCTGGTGAGCGACTTCAACGGCGAGTTGCCGCGGACCATCGATGAACTGACAACGCTTCCGGGAGTTGGAAGGAAGACGGCAAACGTGGTATTGGGGGTTGCGTTCGGTATTGCGTCAGGGATCGTCGTTGACACTCATGTCAAACGGATTACGAATCTTCTCGGACTTACCACCAGTCAGAATCCAGAAATCATTGAGCGAGAGCTGATGATGCTGCTCCCAAAGCCAGCATGGATCGCGTTCTCGCATCAGATCATTCTGCATGGACGAAAAACCTGCATTGCCCGTCGTCCAAAATGCGTCGAATGCCCGCTATTAAAGCTCTGCCCGCGTGTCGGACTGCCTCTGCTTAAGTCATAATCGAGTTACTCACCGAAGGTCGATTTGCGGCGGAGTGTGTGGTGGTAGGACTGTGCGAATCGATGTGCTTCGTCGCGCACATATTGCAGTAACCGTAAGGCGTAGGAATGACGTCCCAGTCGACGCGGTGCATCTTCCCCGGGGACATACACTTCTTCCTCTCGCTTCGCTAAAGAAATCGTGAACGGTGGTGTGACACCGATCGCTTTCATCGCCGCCAAAGCAGCGTTGAGTTGGCCCTTGCCACCGTCAATCAACAGGACGTCCGGAAACGCTTCTCCTTCCTGACTCAGACGACGCAACCTGCGGCTGACAACTTCCCGCATGGAGGCAAAATCGTCGACTCCCTCCACGGTGCGAATTTTGAATCGCTTATAACCATGCTTGAACGGCAAACCGTCGATGAATTGCACCATGCTCGCCACAGTTTCGCCCCCTTGCAGATGAGCGATATCCATCCCTTCGATTACACGCGGTACTTTTTCAAGACCGAAGATCTTCTTCAAACCGACAAGACCTTTACGTGGGTCGATCTGAAAGACTTCAGGCTGGACGTGGTCGTTCAGATTCCCTTTGGTTTTCAGGGCGTCCAGAGCTTTGATTTCATCCCTTATTCGTGCTGCTTTTTCGAACTTGCGTTCTTGGGCAGCCTGTTGCATTTCGGCATGCATCTCTTTGATCAGAGATTCCTTTTTGCCGTCCAGAAACAATCGAAGTTTGCGGATGTTCTCCCGATATTCCTCTTTGGTGATTCTCAAATTGCAGGGAGCGGTACACTGGTTGATACTCGCCAATAGACACGGACGGAACCAGCGCCATTTCTCGTCGTCGGAATCGATGTTCAGGCTGCAATTGCGAAACTTGAACACCTTCTGCAAGACGTTGATCAACCCACGCAATTTCTTGGCGGACGTGAATGGCCCGTAGAGCTTCACCCCTTTGGAGAGCGGCTTTCGGGTGAATTCGACACGGGGAAAGTCCTCGCGTGTCGTGATCTGTAAGTACGGGAACGTCTTGTCGTCTTTGAGCTCAGAGTTGAATCGAGGCTGGATATCTTTGATCAGTCTCGATTCGAGCAGGATGGCGTCCACTTCGGAATCAGTGGAAATGTAGTCGAGATCAGCGATCTCCGGGATCAAGTCGCAGGTTCTTCGGTCGACGAGGGAGGCCGCCAGAAAATAGCTTCCCGCTCGACTTCGTAAATTGACCGCCTTGCCGATGTAAATCACCCGACCCAGCTTGTCCTTCATTAAGTACACACCGGGAGATCGCGGAAAAGTTTTGACCTTTTCCGAGGGGATCACCTGAGGGCCTGCGGGCTCTGCCTCGACAGGGGTCAATTCTGGTTGCTGCGATCCTTCGTTCATGCGTGTATTTTAGGACTCAAGGGCGAAATCTGGCACTATGAAATTGGGGGGAGACAGGAAATTCCCGTAAGCAGCAGTTCCGCGAGCCGAATACAAGTTCGCTGATCGCCATGCCATTTCTATCTCACCCTTGCACGAAATTTGGGGGAAGAATCCACTTTATTTTCTTTGCGGCCCTTCAGTCGGCACTTCCCCTTAAATCCGTATCTTCTTTTGCAGAATGCGGTTACGGTTTGTCTGACTATTTTGCCGTAAGTGCATTTCTGAATGCAACAATTCTCTCATCGAGAGTCGATTGACTGCGTTGTGCGAGCTACAATCTCCACTCCTGGCGACGCCCGCCTGTAGTTCCATCGTGGAAATACTGCTGCCATGCCAGACTTAAATTCAAGATGTCACTCCAAGAGGTTTATCGTGATTATCGTATTGAAGCCCAACTTCACCGAAGAACAACTTCAGCATATTTATACCCAGCTGGAGTCAATGGGTTTTCGCTATGAACTGAGTCGCGGAGTGAAGCGAACACTGATCGGCGTGATCGGTGAAGAAGATCAATTGCGGAACGCTCCACTGCGAGCGATTCCTGGTGTCGAAGAGGTTATGTCGATTTTGAAACCATTTAAACTAGCCAGCCGGGAATTCCACGATCAGGATTCCGTATTTGATCTGGGCCATGGCGTCAAAGTCGGTGGTGGAAATCTCATTATGATCGCCGGTCCTTGTGCGATCGAAGGCGAAGAGATTCTGCGAGAAATCGCAACCGCAGTCAAAGCGTCCGGTGCAAACGTCCTGCGTGGAGGAGCCTTCAAACCACGAACAAGCCCATACAGTTTCCAAGGACTTGGCGAAGAAGGCCTCAAAATTCTTCGCGCCATCGGCGATGAACTCCAAATGCCGATCGTCACCGAAGTCATGGACCCACGGCAGGTCGAACTTGTCGATCGCTACACCGACATGTTCCAGATCGGTGCGAGAAACATGCAGAACTTCAATCTGCTTTCAGAAGTGGGGCAGACTCGCCATCCGGTATTGCTCAAGCGTGGAATGAGTGCCAGCGTTCAGGACCTCCTGATGTCCGCCGAGTACATTCTTGCTAACGGCAACAAGGAAGTCATTCTCTGTGAGCGTGGTGTTCGCAGCTTCGATTCATCGACACGCAACCTGCTCGATATGGCTGCTGTTCCAAACGTCAAAGGCCTCTCGCATCTGCCGATTATCGTCGATCCGAGCCATGCGACCGGCCGTCCGGATTTGATTCCAGCAATGTCACTGGCCGCTGTTGCTGCCGGTGCTGACGGTGTTCACATCGAAGTACATAGCTGCCCTGAAAAATCGATGAGCGATGGTCCTCAGGCTCTGTTGCCGAAGCAGTACGATGAACTCTTCAAGCAGATGAGTTCAATCGCGACACTTCTCGGGAAGAACATCCCGGTTGCAGGATCGAAGGCCTAATATCTGACTTCAGAGGGAATTGTTGCGACGGGAGCCACGACAGGACATCGCTGTCTTCCACTGCTCGTCGCCACCCCTCATGAGGTGAGGTAGGCGCTAGAGTTGACAATTTGGAACGAGCGTCTTCGCTCACTCGATTCACTTCTTTAACCTGCCACCAAGGGGGAAACATGAAGCGTAGTTTTGTGAGTTGGATGCTCGTAGCAGCCGCATTAGTGACCATGACACCGGTGTCCGCCTTCGCAAAGGTGCGGACGCCGGCTCTCTTTTCGAATGGGATGGTCCTCCAACGGGACATCGCTGCCCCTGTCTGGGGATGGGCTGAGCCGGGCGAGCAAGTCACGGTGACTTTCCGTGATCAATCGGTCTCCGCAAAAGCTGACGACCAAGGAAAATGGAAAGTCAGCCTGGCGCCGCTCGCACTCGGAGAACCAGGGACTCTTACGATCACAGGGGAAAATACCCTGACATTCGACGATGTGTTGGTCGGAGAAGTCTGGATCTGCAGTGGTCAATCCAATATGGGGTGGAGTGTCAATCAATCGGATGACCCCGACCTTGAGAGACTGGCTGCGAATTACCCGAACATTCGCCTGTTCAGCGTTCCACTGACAACAGCTGACACTCCACAGGATGATGTGAATTCTTTATGGAAGGTCTGCTCTCCTGAGACCGTCGGGCATTTTTCAGGGGTTGGCTACTTCTTCGGTCGGCAATTGCACATTTCGACAGGAGTTCCGATCGGCCTGATCAATTCTTCATGGGGCGGAACCCGTGCAGAAGCCTGGACGAGCCCTGAGATGATGGCTGTAAAGCCGAACCTGCAGCCGATTCAGGATTCGTGGAACAACATCATCGCCAAGCCTGAAAATCAGGAAGCGACGAAAGCCTACGAAGAGAAATGGAATGCATGGCAAGCAGCCCTGAAGAAGGCGCGGGCTGATGGGACGGACCTCCCGGCACGCCCTGGTCACCCGGGCAACACCCGCTGGTCGGAACACCATCCAAGTACCTTGTACAACGCAATGATTCATCCGCTTGCTCCCTACGCGATTCGCGGCGCAATCTGGTATCAGGGAGAGTCAAATGCCGGACGAGCATATCAATATCGTGAATTGATGCCGGCGGCGATCCAAAGTTGGCGCGACGCCTGGGGACAGGGAGACTTCTACTTCTATCAGGTAGAACTTGCCAACTTTCAGGCTGTCTCACCGCAACCTAAAGAGAGTGCATGGGGAGAACTCCGTGAGGCGCAGCAACTCACGAA
Source organism: Planctomicrobium mucosum (assembly GCF_051466335.1). NCBI lineage: Bacteria > Pseudomonadati > Planctomycetota > Planctomycetia > Planctomycetales > Planctomycetaceae > Planctomicrobium > Planctomicrobium mucosum. Next base: position 4,114,407 of record NZ_CP195793.1, read on the forward strand.
CAAAGCTCTTCCGAATGTTGATTCCGTTTGTATCACGGACGCTGGAGCAGCGAAAGATATTCACCCGAAAGACAAACAGACCGTCGGTAAACGACTCGCTCGCCTAGCTCTCAACGATGCATTCAAGATCTCAGGAGTCGTCCGAAAAGGCCCCACTTACGAAAGTGCCACGTTTGAAGATGGCAAAGTGACCGTGAAGTTCAATACCTACGGTCCGAAGCTGATCACCTGGTACGGAGAACCGCTTCAAGGCTTCGCTGTAGCGGGCGAAGATAAGAAGTTTGTCTGGGCAGAAGCGAAGATCGTCTCGGAGAATACAGTCGAACTGACCGCATCCGGCATCGAGAAGCCAGTAGCGGTCCGGTACAACTGGGCGGAAAACCCTCAAGGAAACTTGTACAACGAAACGTATCTTCCGGCACATCCATTCCGGTCTGATGATTGGATGGGGGTGACCGCCGACAACGTCCGAGTCGACTAGCCCTGTCTCAGGTGTGTATGGCGGCGAATGGTGGCAAAAACTCGTTCAAACGCTGCGTTTATCGCTGCCGGAACGCCACACTCTCGTGAGAGCCGCTCTAGGCGATCGCCGATTCACAAAATCGATGCTCCAGAGTTTCTCTGGGGCATCTTTCGTTTGGTGCGGCTTTCGCTCGGAATCATCCCTGACAGTTTGAGCAGGAGTAACGCAGACTCAACGTATCGACTCGCCATTTCGGCTCCGCGACGGATGAATCGACAAAGACGAGATGAACGACCCCGTTCCCAACTTCCAAAGCGGTTTCGACGGAGTCTGCCACACGTCCGCGACTTTCCGGGTCGACTTTCACCCGGTCGATAATCGCTTCGACGAGATGCTCACGCTTGTGGTCAATCTTGGGGACATCTTCCAGCGTGTATGTCGTCCCATTGATGCGGACTCTCAGGAACCCCTGTGTTCCCAGCTTGTCCCAGAGTTTTTCGTAACTCTGTCCAACGTCCACATGAATCGGAGCAGCAATGTAGAGCTTTGTTCCGACCTCGAGTCCCTGTACACGCTCGATGATCTGGTCTGTCGTTTGTCGCGTCACCGGTTGCTGACAGTCTGGACAGTACATCTGCCCGAGTCGCGCAAAGAGGACTCTTAGATAATCGTAAATCTCAGTGACCGTTCCGACCGTTGAACGAGGAGTCGCACCGACGGTTTTTTGCTCGATCGCGATTGACGGTGACAGTCCGGAAATGTGCTCCAGTCGGGGCTTCGGCATTTGTCCCAGAAACTGACGGGCATACGCGGAGAGCGATTCCACATAGCGACGCTGCCCCTCAGCATACAGCGTGTCCATCGCGAGTGAGGTCTTTCCGGACCCGCTCGGCCCACAGAAAACGCTCATTTTGTCGCGAGGAACGGTGACGTTCACAGATTGAAGGTTGTGCTGTGACGCTCCACGAATGACGATGTTCTCTTGCGAAACCTGTCTCACCGCGGCATTGGAATTCTTCTTTGGAGCAGCTTTTTTCTGTGGAAAAAGAATTGGTGCCAGTGCCTTCCCGGTGTGGCTTTCTTTGCACTGAGCGACCTCTTCCGGGGTCCCTTCGATGAGAATTCGTCCTCCCCCCTCGCCTCCTTCCGGGCCAAGATCGATCAGCCAGTCAGCAGTTTTGATCACGTCCAGATTATGCTCCACCACCAGGACAGTGTTTCCGTCATTGACGAACCCGTGGAGTACTTCAATCAGCTTGCGAACGTCTTCGAAGTGCAGACCTGTCGTCGGTTCATCGAGGAGGTAGAGTGTTTTTCCTGTCGATCTCTTTCCCAGTTCGCGAGCCAGTTTAATACGCTGGGCTTCCCCTCCAGAGACAGTCGGGGAAGCCTGTCCCAGCTTCATGTAGTCGAGCCCGACATCGTGCAGAGTCTGCAACATTCGGTGAATTTTGGGATGGTTCTTGAAATGCTCAAGTGCTTCCTGAACATCCATGTCGAGTACATCAGCAACAGATTTGTCGCGGTACTTCACTTCTAACGTCTCATGATTGAAACGCTTGCCATTGCAGAGAGTACAGGGGACCCAGATATCCGCGAGGAAATCCATTTCGAGCTTCGTCGCCCCGTTTCCTTCGCACGCTTCGCAGCGTCCCCCTTCCACGTTGAAGCTGAACCGACCCGGCGTATAACCGCGAATTTTGGCTTGTGGAAGCTGTGTGTAAAGTGTGCGAATTTCGTCGAACAACTTCACATAGGTCGCAGGATTCGAGCGCGGTGTTCTCCCGATTGGCGACTGGTCAATGTCGATCGCTTTGTCGATCAGCTCCAACCCTGTCACCTTCTTGTGAGTCCCCGGCGTCCCTTTCCCTTTATTGACGTCACGGTTCAGCACTTCCCAAAGAATGTCATTGCAAAGTGAGCTTTTCCCGGATCCACTCACGCCGGTGACGCAAATAAACATCCCCAGAGGGAAGTCGACGCTCACGTTCTTCAGGTTATGGTGGGTTGCTCCAGTGATGCGAATCTTATTTTCTGTCGACTTTCGTCGTTCCTTCGGAACTTCAATGACAGTTCGCCCGGAAAGATAGGCGCCTGTCACGCTCCTTTCGCTCTTCATGATCTCGTCGGCCGAGCCTTCAGCGACAACTTCGCCCCCTCGAACACCGGGACCGGGACCGAAATCGACGAGATGATCCGCCGCCCGCATCGTGTCTTCATCGTGTTCAACAACGATGACGGTATTCCCCTGATCACGAAGATTGAGAAGGCTTTCCAGAAGCATGTCGTTGTCGCGTGGATGGAGACCGATCGACGGTTCGTCCAGAATGTAAAGAACTCCCGTCAGTCCCGAACCAATTTGACCTGCCAGACGAATTCGCTGCGATTCACCCCCGGAAAGTGTCGGAGCGGATCGATCGAGAGCCAAATATCCCAGGCCACACTTCTTCAAAAAGCTCAGGCGCCCGCGAATCTCTTTGAGAGCCTCCTCAGCGATGAGTTGAGATGTCGCCGAAAGTTCGAGTTCCTGAAAAAACTGCACAGCATTGTCGACCGCGAGACGACAGACCTCCGGCAGAGAGAGTTGCCGGGCTGCGACCTCTTTGTTCCTCGACGTGATGCGGACGTTTCTCGCTTGTGGATTCAGTCGGGCTCCATGGCAACTGGTACACGGAACGACTTCCATGTACTTCTCCAGCTGCTTCCGACGCATGGGGTTTTTCCCCTTTAGGTAGTCGTCCAGCAGCTCTGAAAAATAGCCATTCCAGGTTCCACCATGTTTCCACACGCCGCCGGAATGTCGCCAGGAATACGTAATATGACGGTCCCCGGTCCCTCGCAAGAACTGCTGACACGCCGCTTCGGGGAGATTTTCCCAAGGGGTCTTGAACAGTTCCCCTTCTTTCATTCCGAGATCGTTTTCAATCGACGCAGCGACCCCGTGGTAAATGTGCCGCTTCCATCGTCCGACTTTCGATATCGAAGGAATGAGTTCAATCGCCCCTTTTGCGATTGACGATTCTGGGTTTTGAATGAGCCGATCAAGAATGAAGTCGTGTCGCATTCCGAGACCGGTACAATCGCGACACATTCCAAGTGGGCTGTTGAAGCTGAACAGCTGAGGAGATGGGGGATCGTAGCTGATGCCACAATCCGGGCAGGCGTATTTTGAAGAGTACAGCCGTTCCTCGGGTGTTTCTCCCGCTGTCAGGAGAATCAATCGCCCTTCGGCCAGCGTGGTCGCTGTCTCGATCGCGTCTGCGAGTCGGCTCCGAATTCCCTTGCCTGCGACAAGCCGATCAATCAACACTTCGATCGTATGCTTGAAGTGTTTCTTCAACCCGAGGTCATCGCCCAAGTTGACGATCTCTCCATCGACACGCGCCCGAACGAATCCCTGCTTCAGAAGGTCTTCAAACAGATCGCGGAATTCGCCCTTCTGGTTCTTGATCAACGGGGCGAGAATCTGAAATTTTGTCCCCTCTGGAAGTGATAAAATGCTTTCCAGAATCTGGTCAGTGGACTGCGCTGTGATCGTCTTCTGACATTTGACGCACTGCCCCTGACCGACACGGGCAAAAAGAACCCGCAGGTAATCGTAGATCTCAGTGATCGTTCCGACGGTGCTGCGCGGGTTTTTTGATGTGACTTTCTGTTGAATCGAAATGGACGGAGCAAGGCCGGAAATGGTGTCGACGTCCGGCTTCGGCATCTGCCCGAGGAACTGTCGGGCATAGGTCGACAGCGATTCGACGTAGCGTCGCTGGCCTTCTGCGTACAGAGTGTCGAATGCCAGCGAGCTTTTTCCGGAACCACTCACCCCCGTCATACAGATGAGTTGATTGCGGGGGAGCGTCAGATCGACGTTGCGAAGGTTATGCTCGCGAGCGCCGCGGATCACGATATCAGCTGCTGGCATGGAAATCCGTTTCACTGGAGGAATAATGAACGGAATTATAGGCGCATTCGAACGGTGTTTGGAATAGATCGAATGGCCATTTGTCCAGTTCCGGAGAGAGCTTCCCGTCTTACGCCCCCGTCTGAACCAAGTAAATCATTTTACTGAAGCATTGAACACACTTCAGACAGTCACCGAAATCGAAAGCATTGACGTGACAGGGGTTGATGCTACGATTGGGGAGTACGAAAGTGCACCGGGGGCGATCGGATTCGACTGGTTCTCCGCGGGGTGCTGGTCGCGTGTCGTGGTTGATCAGTTGGCCACGTAAAAAGCTGATCAAAAACTAACTGCAAACAAGCAGTTCGCAATGGTTGCCTAATTAGGTAGCCCCTGATGAGGGATCCCCGTCTGAGGAGCCCAGAGTCCGGTTACAAAATCAGACTGGTTTCAGGTCAACGGTCGCTACGCCTGAAACGAGATTCGTGGTGGCCTGTCTCCCTGCGGGCTGGTCCTTTGTCGCAAGGGGAGCGAGGAGAGTAAACAGAGGTCTACGCACGTAGAAGCCACATTCCAGGGCTCACAGGACGCGGGTTCAATTCCCGCCGTCTCCATACCAACAAGGCTCGTCAACAAATCAGTTGATGAGCCTTGTTGTTTTTTGAACACGTTGAAATGATCGAATGCTCATTTCTCTGAAGCGGATTCGAGATACTCGGGGCGCTCCACTTCAGACGATGCGATCAGGATCAGATGAAGTGGGCTTTCAAGACACTTCGCGTGGTCAAGCATGAACACGACGTTCTCTCGTGAGCATCGCGCCGATCCCCATGATGACGGTCGCCAAGCCAAGTGCTCCAGCGACAACGAACACTTTCCCTCTCCGTTCTTTTCGGACGAAGGTTCTCTCGACTTGTTCCAGAAAGTGCTTTGGAACGCTTCCCTTCCACATGACCTGATAAATATTCTCTTCGAATTCACCGACCTGCATCTTTGATTGCACAATGCAAAGACGATCAAGGAAGTGTTCGCGAGCCATTAATTCCTGTGTCTTGGGAAGGCGAACTTCGTGAGGTTTGAGATGAGGAAAGAGATCCGCAATATGCTTTCGCAGTTGAGATTCCAGGTCATGCTGCGCTTCGTGAATCGTGGCATAACGACCCGAATGAAGAATAAAGGAAGGGGTGTGTAACGAGGGAATCGAAGAGTTTTCCGAAGTCCATAATGGAAATAGGGATGTATCGGAAGCAATGCCTTCAACAGTCCGTGTGACCTCTCCTTCGTCGTAGTTGACTTCAATGACTTTGACCCGAGACTGATCTGGCTCCGCACTTCCCGATTCAACTGGCTGTGGCTCCTGTAATTCCTCAGCATCAGCATTGTCGTTTATTGCGATGTTGCCCCTCTCAATGGGGGCGACCGGTCGGTCAACTATTTTCTCTGCTATTAATGGAATTTCGGAGTGAGAGTACGAACTTCCATATTCAATCGCATCTGGAATGACAGTCGCGTGCTGCGTGACTCTTGAAACAGATCTTTCTCGTAGGATGACGAAAGCGAACGATGCAATACTCCCCCCCACTAACAAAAAAATCAGTGCTGAACCGACGACCATCGCAGGCTTTTTAACTGAAGACCCTGATGCTGCCAGAGCAACAACGGTCAGCCCAATCACAACGAGAAGGAAGACGAGAAACATCAATAGCACTGCCAGAATGCTGAACGTTGTTACGACCATTGCTGATGTTTCCCATTAAGCGTCAAAAAGAGGCCCTTCCGCAGGAGGTTGCAGTGCCGCACGACACTCCTGCGTGTTATGACCCAATACGAGAACAACTGATCCTAATGTCGAATCGCATTGCGATTCGTTCCACTCCACGGACTCGCCAATTGCAGTGTGCAAGTGACGATAACACTCCAGGCGAGTGCCCATTCGATTGGAAATTGGAAAAACCTTGTTGCAACCACCGCCACCAGTGCTGTTCCCGCCACTGAAAAGAATGAGAATCTGCTTTCACGGAATGGACTCATCACCTTGTTCCAGTTTCTAAGCAGGAACAACAATGAGAAAAAGACGGCGAAACCTGCTGGAGTCACCCCCTCGGATGCAGTGATAAAGGGCTGATCGCCGAGCGAATTGATGATCGCTCTTGGTCGATTCAGATCATTCACAGGGAGCTTCGTTGCGAGAAATTTCGAAACGCCAGACGCGGTCAACGCTGTCAGCACCGCAGGAAAGAGATAGTTCCAGCGAGAAGGACGCTTTTGATTGACTTGCCGCAGAAATGCCGGGACTGCGAGTGCACTCCAACACGCGACAATTGTCGTGGCCAGAAATGTGACGACGACACCTGCATCAGCGCCGTACCCCGCATCGACTTCAAACATCTCCCGGTAGAACGAAAGTGGAATCAATGTGAAGAGCCCGGCAATCGGAACGACAATCAGGCAAGAGGTGAAAAAGCCTGAAGCCCGTTTCCGCCAATTGACGCCTGGGTTCTCAGGAACAACAGTTGGAATGGTCAAGGATCCCTGTGTAGCGAGTCGATTCGACTCCGCTCTCTGCCGAGACAATTTTGCCCAAATTGGCCAGGTCACAGCTGCCAATGGGATCGCCAACCAGACGGGTCCAGAATCATGATACCGACGTGAAATCACAATACAGGTAATGAGAATGACGAAGAAGATCGGCATTGGGAGAGAATCTCCCTTCTCCCCTGTACCGAAGCTGCATGGTCCCTTCTGCTTGGGCGCAGCAGGTCGCTTGCTGCAAGATGAGTTCTTCACTTTGACTGCTGGAGGAAGCCGTTTGTCCTGGCCCGACGTTTCCGCTTTTGCTGATTTTGCCTCGGCTTTTCCGATGACCGCAGCGTTAAAGGCATCGAGAAAGCTCTTCATCGATGTGAATCGACGAGAAGGCTCTTTTTCAAGGGCTTTCGCAACGACAGGCTGCAAACGAGGAGGGAGCTTGTTGAGGTCTGGTTTTTCTGTGAGATGTTTCATCAGAATCTCACCAGTCGATTCTCCATCGAACGGGAGTAACCCAGTCAGCATCTCGTAAACAATCACTCCCATCGCGTAGATGTCGACTTCCAGGCCGTAGCGGCCCTTCGCGACTTCCGGAGCCATGTAATAGACAGTTCCGACACTTTGGGTGTGTGCACTTTGTCGGGACGGGGTGATGAACTTTGACAGCCCGACGTCACCGATTTTTACCTGATCCTGATCAATAAAGATGTTCGCCGGTTTCAGGTCGCGGTGGACCAGTCCGCTGCGGTGCAGAAACTCCATCCCTGCAACCATCCCCGGGAGCCACCGCCGAACCAGTTCGAGAGGCATTCCTGTCGGGTGTTTGCGAATCTGGGATTCCAGCGTCTCCCCAGGAACATACTCCATGACAATCCAATGATCTCCTTCGTCATCACTCCGGATGTCGAAGATGGTGACCAGATTTGGATGTGTCAGGTTGAGGCATTGCTGCACCCCGCGCAGCTCGACATCAACATTATTTTGCAGGAGCTTCAGTGCCACTTCACGCCCTCCATCGGAGAGGGCATAGTACACTTCACCGAACCCGCCCCGATGGATCGCTCGTTTCAGCGTATATCCAGCGAGAGGTCGTGCATCGGGTTGAAAGGTGAATTTCATTTGTGTTTTCTGCCTGAATGCCTGTCACTGCTCGTCGACTTCATAGCAAGTCTGAATCATGGTCACTTCAGAGCGAGCTTTACAGAGCAACGTGATTTTCCTCGATCCGGCTCAACATTTCATCTTGAATCTGGCATGGGGATCTGATTTTCAAAGAGAGCTGAAAGGTCAAAATCCCTGAGTGCCCGCTATGACAGCAGTTCCACCCGAATACACCCTGAATCCGTTTCAATAACGTCACCGTGCGCGATTGAACGTGGCCTCGAGCCTTCTGATTCGCTTTTCCACATCAAAACTCCCTTCGACTCGTAGAACAGGATCCTCTCGGAAAAGGAGCTGCATTGAATATGACACTTCGTATCGGGGCCCAATAGGCACAGGCCATTGAACAGAACCACTCCGCTGAGACTGTCCGGGTTTCGATGTGACGATTGAACGGTAATCGTACTGGTGTCAGAGAGTGGACTTGGAACTTTGATGGTCAGGTCGACATCCGAACCCAACCTGATGCAGTCGTTCGATCGTAACTGGGTCTCACCTCGCATGGGAGCTTCATTCAGGGACACTTCTCCAATCGGCTCGAACCAATCTGCTCCATCCCGACGCTTCCAGCGTCCATGTTCTGCAGCGAGTGCTCCCATGATCCGATATCGAAATTCCTCTTCGGCCGCGCGATTTGCGTTGCCGAAGAGGAGTTCACTACCGCCCCACAGTAACCAGCAGCCGACTCCATCAATCCAAAGTCGGCACGCTGGAGTTTCTCTGAGCTGAATCGCTGTCGGATCTTCCTGGGGCATCATGATCAACTTCTGGTTCACTGAAGAAGAAGTTCAGAGGGCGTCATCGCGATTCGCGGTCGTCGCGATCGGCGTGCAGTCACGCCCCCCATCCTCATTGTGAATGAACTTCTCTTCAAGCGAACTGGAAACTATTCAGTCGGATCTGATTTCTGCGCCATTTGAGTCACTTCATTTGTCCCGAAGTACTCGTCGATCTGAGCAGCGATATCGCCAAGCTCTTCTTCCTGAGCCTGTTCAACCGGAATGAGCCCATTCAGATCACCTTCTGAAGCGAGAACAGCGTCCTCAACATCAAGGCGTTTTTCGATATTCGCGATCAATCCTTTGACGCGTGTCAGCTGAGAATCGTCGATTTCGATTCCGTGGATCTGCTTGCGGGCAGCGATCGTACGCATGCGAGCATCCAGCCGTTCAAGTTCTGCTTCCAGATTCTTCTTCTGGTTGAGCATTCCTTCGAGGGTTTCACGATTGGCTGCGAGTGCTTTTTCCTTTGCTGCAAGGACTTGCTGTTCTCGTTTGACGGTGTCTTCAGCGATTTTGAAACGGTTAAATCGTTCAGAAAGGTCCTTCTCCACATCATTCCGGGAGTACTTGTGTCCCGCGTAGACGTACTGAAGATCCTGGCTCTTCAGGTCATTCTTCATCGCCAAAATCGCATCCTGCTGAGTAGCGAGCGCCTTTTCACGAGTCGCGATCGACTTGGTCAATTGAGCAACTTCAACCTGCTCTGTTGCGATCAAATGGACTGAACGTCGCACTTCTGGAATGAGCCGTTCTACTTCGTGACGTGCTCTTTCGATTTCAAATTCCAGCGGAACTTCTTTTCGCAGGTGATCACGAGCAGTTTTTACTCCTGTTCGTGCGTAGCTGCAGAAGTCGCGTCCAATGACAACACCTCCGATAGTTGCGGCGATTGCCGCTCCAATAATCAACTTGCGAAGCATGATTTCCCCTCCAGGCGTCTCGCAACATTTCAATCAGGCCTCTCCGACAGAAGAGGTGGTGATGTCTGTTGATTCGCTTGGTCGCGCGAAATATTGAAAACGCGAGTCCGATTTTTTGGGAATTTTTCGGATTTGTTGTTGGAACTGAGCTTCTGTGGAGGGCGACTCATCGGTCTCAACACGTTGTGGGAGTGGCATCACAATTGTTGTTAGTTCTTATTCTGTATCGTGTTGTGAATGATTCTGTCGACAGCGCCAGAGTGACGAGTTGAGGGGGCGCGTCGTAGACCCGTCTTGACGCTTTTTCCGAGTTGTTGCATAACTCCCGCTTGAATTTTGCCCCTTTGAATCAGTTCGCATTCCGCATGCGAAGCTCGCAGCATTCCAATGCTCCCTAAACTACCGATCCTTCAACGCTATCTCTTCGGAGAGGTCTTTCGCGTATTTGCGTTTGTCCTCTTCTGCATGACTGCGCTGCTGGTTTTTGTGGGGGTGTTTCAGCAGGCGACCCAGAGTGGCCTCGATCCCGGCCAGGCGCTGACGATTATTCCATACGTCATCCCCAGTATGTTGCCGTTCACCATTCCAGCCGCCCTTCTGCTGACTGTGAGTGTCGTTTACGGGCGTATTACGGGAGATCAGGAAGTCGTGGCTGCAAAAGCCGCGGGGATTCACCCATTCTCGCTGATGTGGCCGGCTTTGGTGCTGGGTGCCGTTCTCAGTGTCGGCGCCCTGTTCCTCACGGATCAGGTGATTCCTTGGTCGATGACGAAAATCGAACAGCACATCGTCTCGTTCATGGAGGATATCTTTCTCGAACAGTTGCGGACGGAACATCATTTCAGCGATCGAAAGCATGATGGGCTTTTGGTGACCGTCGACGATGTAGAAGGAAATGTGCTGATCCGTCCGACATTCAGGTACACGAAAGGTCAGAAAATCTGCACGCTTCAGGCTGAAGAAGCACAGATCGATCTTGATGCAGCTGGCCAGACATTATCGATCCGTGCTAAGAACGCGTGGATCGACATCCCTGGACAGGCTCGCGGACGTCTTTCTGAGAAGACCGAGACGATTCGCTGGGACAGTGAAAAAGGGCGAAAAAGCCCGAGAGACATGCCTATCACGTCGATTCAGTCGGAGCTGTCGAGTATTAAGGATCAACGTGAGCGCGAACGTCAGCTGACGGCAATCGAAGCCTGTTTCTTCTTGAACACAGCTGATTTCGCAGGGTTGGCGGACAGCTGTGAAAAACGCGTGATCGGAATCAATAAGGAACGGAGTCGGTCGTTCAAATTGAATACCGAAATCCACAATCGATACGCGATGGCGTGCAGCTGCTTCTTTTTCGTCTTGCTGGGCGCTCCGTTTTCGATGCGATTCGGAAAGAGTCAGTATCTGACAAGCTTCCTGTTGTGCTTTATCCCGATCGTCTGTTGCTACTACCCATTGCTTCTGGGGATCACGACGCAGGCGAAGAAAGGGGCCATTCCGCCGGAACTCGCAATGTGGATTGCCAATGCTCTGCTCGCGGTCGCTGCGTGGGTCGTGATGCGGAAAGTCATCCGTTACTAGAGCGACGCTCGTGAGAGTGCGGCGTTTCGCGCGGCGATAAGCGCAGCGTTTGACTGAGTTTTTGCCACCATTCGCCGCCACACTCCCCTGAGACAGGGGCCAATTCAAGCGAAGAGGGTCGCAGATTCCCTGCATTTAAAAAAATGCATGATGAAGTGATGGCATGGGAGTCAAAACAATGCGATCTTATTGGCAGGGAGCCCGTGCAATACGGATAGAAACGGTGAAAGTCGCCGCTCCGGGTTGAAAATAAAAGTGTCCAACAGACCGATAAACATTGCAACACATTCAAGGCAAACGAGTTATGGTGAATTTGCGTTCATAACGGTCGTTGACACCTATTTTGCGATCTTATAATTTTGCAACTCTCAACGACGAATGTTGAGACACTATTTCAAATCAATGAGGAATTGAGTGATGGCTGGGAACGTTCAGAATTTCAGTGATGCAACATTTCAGGAAGACGTGCTCAACAGCGATCAGCCGGTATTGGTCGATTTCTGGGCTCCCTGGTGTGGACCATGCAAAGCGCTGACACCAACAATCGACGCTCTCGCCGACGAATACGCTGGTAAGTTCAAAATTGGTAAGTTGAACACCGACGACAACCACAAAACAGCAATTGCCTACCAGATCAACAGCATTCCAACCCTGATCGTCTTCAAGGGTGGAAAGCAGGTCGACATGATCCGCGGCCAGCAGCCAAAGGATCGCATTGCTCAGGTTCTCGACAAGCACATTGGATAATTGAGAGAGACATTTGCGGCTTCAGATTGAACTGAGTCCGCGAACACAGAACAAAACGAGGGGTGTTCATCTCGCATGAACACCCTCCGTGCGTTCTGGGTCAATTGACCAGCTTCGATAATCTCGCCTTGAATCGACATGTCCGTGTGACGTTGCTTCTACGGAAGGAAGCCTTCGACGAAACACGCAATCCATGCCAACTGATGAAGAGACTCGCCGTTTCAGGTGAGCATTCCATCAGGGGAAAGGAATCCCCATGCAGGCCTCTGTTGCGACTCGTGATCTGCAACCTGATTCTGAGCTCGATCGGCTCTCTCAAGCTGCCCGCTTTGTAACGCATCTTCAACTTCAGCTTGCTGAGCTGGATCGACGCGAACAACAACTTAACGATCAGGCACAGCTACTTTTTGAGCAACAGGTCAACTCCAAGAGGGCTGCTCGCCTCGCTGAAGAAAAACAGTCGGAAACATTCCGTCAGATCGAAACGCAGGTATCGGTTCTCGCCGAACGCGAAAAAGCGTTGGATCAGCGACTGGTCGCAATCTCGCAGCAGGAACACGATCTCGCCCGTCGTGCGAACGAACTCGAGTTGGCGCGGGAATCATTTCGTCTGTATCAGGCAGAGGCGAAAGCCACGGCGGACGCTGAAGCGGAACAAGTCCGCAATGAGTTGCAAGAGGGACGAAAAGCGTGGACTGCAGAGCAACATCGACTTCGTGAAGAGTTCCAAAAGGAACAAGAAGCGTCTCGGCAAGCGCTCGTCAAAGAGCGTGCGCTGCTTCAAACAGAACTTCTGCAATTGCGGCAGGCTTGCGAGACAGAACAGGCTGGAGCCTGGGGAGAAGTCGAGCAACTGAAATCCCAGTTTTACGACGAGATGGAAGCTGAACGCAAAAAGCTGGCTGACGATCAGGCAGCTTTGGCAGAAGGAGTCAAAGCAGAGCGGGCAAAAATGCAGGAACTGCGGGAAGCGGAACTCGCCGAAATTGCACAGATCCGATTGGAGCTTCAGGAACAACGTTCCGAACAAGAGCGTCGCAACCAACAATGGGCCGAACATTCCCGCGAAGAGAAGAGAAATCTTCAGGAGCAGTTCGAGGAGTATCGACGGAGTCGAAGCGCCGATCTGGACCTGCGTGAACGTGAGATTCAACAACGCGATATCGATCTGCAAAAACGTTTTCGGCTCCATGAAGACCATTTGGAACGGACTCGAAAAGAACTGCTCAATAACCGTTCAGAGCTGGAATGGAATGCGCAGCGACAACGCGTCTGGATCGACCAGGTTGAGACATCCATTCGTCTTCGGCTTGGTCAAATGAGAAAGCTGCGAGAACTGTTGTCCCAGCGCGAGCATTCGCTAGCAGAAGAGCAGGAATTCTTCTCGCGCCAGCGACGAGAGATTGAACAGCAACTCACTGAACAACGCTTGAATCTGACGCAGGAGCAGGAACGTGCTTCGGAAGTCCGCCAAAGCGAGACTGAGCGGTTGCATTCGTTGGAATCCCGCCTTCAATCTGAGGCTGAACAACTCATGGTTCAGCGTGAAAATGTCTCGGAAATCGCGAAACAACTGCAATCTCTCCTCAGCGAATTTCAGGAGACAAATTCGAACCCAACAGAGGAACTTCCAGCGAGTCATCTCTCACAGGTTGTTTCTATTCTCTCCCGGCAGATTGCAGAACTGGAAGAGAGTCGGACGCTACTTGGAACTCAGCAAAAACAGCTGCGTGAAGAGAATTTGCAGCTATCCAACTGGATTGAATCACGTGACCGCTGGGTTCGAGACCGGGAGAAGCAGTTCACCGATCATTTGAACGAACTGACAGATCGGGAAGCTCGTTGGCAAGCGGAGCGAGATCAATGGCACGCCGACCGCATCGAAGTCGAAAAGGTCATTCGCGACCTGGTTCAACAATTGGAGTCGGTTAATGCTGCGAACATCGCAGCTTAGTCCCAGTTCCAATTTCGAATTCAATGAAAGAGCCGTGCAGGAAAGGTGACCTGCACGGCTCACTTTGTTGTTTGCGACATCGACTACGCGCGGGCAGCGGCAAGAACCGCATCGTAATCTGGATGAGACGCGATTTCAGCAACGTATTCGGAATAGGTCACTGTGCCGGCTGCATTGACGACAAACACAGCGCGAGCAAGGCAACGATCGAGACCACCACCGGCGATCAAAACTCCATATGACTTACCAAACTCGGCAGTGCGGTGATCGCTGAGGGTCTGAACATTTTCAACCCCTTCAGACCCGCACCATCGCTTCTGACCGAATGGAAGGTCTGTGCTCACGACGAGAACAACGGCGTTTTCCAGCTTGGCTGCTTCGTCGTTGAATCGCTTGGTTTCCAACGCACAGACGCTGGTGTCGAGAGAAGGGACAGTCACGATCACTCGTGTTTTCCCTGCGGAGCTTGCAAGAGTTACATCTTCCAGAGCAGCGCTCTGCAATGTGAAATCTGGTGCTTGTGCGCCAACTTTCAATTCCGGACCTGCGAGTGTAACCGGATTTCCCTTGAGTGTGACTTGTGGCATGCTCTGCTCTCGTGATGGTTGAAGACGGTGATGATTCCGGAAGTATCTTCGAAATTTCCACTCCTGCAACTCAACGCGAACAGAAGAGCAACGAAATCACTCAGACTCCTGTCGATTCGATGGGTGACAACAACAACCGCTTCATGAAATTAATTCACCATCCCCGCTGCAGCACTCTTTTTGAGTCACAGTTCTTTGGTGACTCGTGGGCAATTACTTGTCTTCCTGCGCCCACGCCGGAGGGAGAAAGAGGTGTTTCACAGGAATTGCAAATTCCATGAGCGTCGAACCGCCGGAGAGAAGCTGATGTTCTTCGACCCGTTCGTGATTCATGACACCTTTGCGACAGACGTATGCGGCCTTGACGTGTGGATCGATCACCCAGACGACTCCGACACCATGTCGATGGTAGACGTGAATTCGCTCGGTGATGTCTCGTCGTTTATCAGCTGTGGTTGCGAGTTCGATGACGAGCGGCGGAACAAGCGTGGCGACTTCGAAATCACCCTGCTCAAACCGCGGCCCTTCGAGAAAGTAGCTGACCGAAGGGAAAAAGACAGTGTCAGGATCGGATTCGACCTTCAGTCCGATATCGAAGCAGGGATACCCGTTCAGCGTTGTGTGAACGTACTGTGAGAAGGCTTTGGACAGGTTCAGGACGATGTTCCCATATTCCGGGTCTGGAGGATCCAGAGAGACCGGGACACCTCGAATCAATTCGCTCCATTGGCCTCCGTCTGCCAGTTCGCTTCGAGAGTCAATGAACTCTTCCGCCGTCATAATACGTCGATTGATCATCTTTACTCTCCTTGGGCGTTCAGTTGAGGCTCTCAACTCGGGGAGGCTGCTGCAACACGTCCGTCATCCGGGCAACGTGAATTTCCGATCACTGGGCATCATTCGTCAGCCAGTTTTCCGGATTGCCGATCGAAACAACCTGCTACGACTTCATGATCGTTTCTGCGAGAGCAATCGCTTTGAGTTGGCCGCGAGCTTTGTTCATCGTCTCCTGATATTCGCTTGCTGGGACACTGTCCGCCACGATTCCCGCCCCCGCCTGGACGTATGCTTTGCCGTTCATCATGACGATGGTTCTCAAGGCAATACAGGTGTCCATGTTGCCAGTGAAATCGATGTACCCCACTGCTCCAGCGTAAGGTCCGCGGCGGTGTTTCTCAAACTGGTCGATCACTTCCATCGCCCGCACTTTTGGTGCACCAGAGACCGTACCCGCGGGCAGACCTGCTCTCAGTGCTGCCAACGATGTCAGGCCGGGTTGCAGTTTTCCGGTCACGTTGGAAGTGATGTGCATCACATGGCTGTACTTCTCGACGACCATGAGATCGCTCAGCTGAACCGACCCGTATTCCGCAATGCGGCCAACGTCATTCCGGGCGAGGTCAATGAGCATGACATGCTCAGCGATCTCTTTCGGATCAGCGAGCAATTCAGCAGCCAACGCAGCGTCTTCCGCCTCATTGGCACCGCGCACTCGGGTTCCTGCCAAAGGGCGAATCGTGGTTAAACCGTCGTCGACCCGCACCATAATTTCCGGGGAACTTCCGACAAGTGTCGATCGCGGGGTTTGAAGAAGGAACATGAACGGGCTGGGGTTCACCACTCTTAAAGCGCGGTAAACGTCCATCGGTGTCGCAGAGGTCTCCACTTCGAGACGCTGGCTCAGGACGACCTGGAAGATATCTCCTGCTCGAATGTACTCCTGAGAAGAACTGACGATCCCTTCGAACTCTTCCTGAGTGAAATTCGAGGTAAACTTCGGCAGCTCCGGATTCAACAAGTCGACGTCCGGCATCGACAACCCGGAATCGCGATTTTGAAGTTGCTGACAGATCGCATCCACTCGGGAACAAGCATGATCGTAGGCTTCCTTGGGATCTCCTTCGTGAGTACGGGCGTGGACGACAATCAAAGTAACTTTGCGGATGTGATCAAAGATGATCATCGCATCGTGAAGAGCGAACGACATATCCGGAAGATGGCGATCATCCTCTGGCGGATTTAGAAGCTTCTCGGTGTAACGAACAACGTCATAGCCTGCGTAGCCGACGGCGCCCCCGACGAAGTTCGGCAGCCCCGGGATTTTCACGGAACGATATGTTTCGAGAAGCGTGTCGAGTTCCGAAAGCGGGTCATCAACGGTGCGGCGCGTCTCAATGGAATCGATGGTCGTGACAACTTCGTTGCCGTAGGCTTCGATCGTCAGGAACGGATCGCCCCCCATGAAGCTGTATCGCCCAATCCGCTCTCCACCAACGACGCTTTCGAACAGAAACTGGTTGTTGGTCCAGCCAGCTTTGCAGAATGCTGAGACTGGTGTGAGCGTGTCGCTGTAAATCATGCGGTAAACCGGGATCAGCGGTGCTTGCCCAGCGAGGCCAACAAATTCATCGAACTTGGGGAGATGCATGAAAATCACTCGGTTTGAACATTACGTCAGCAGCGACATGCTGACACATCATGATCGCAAAGGATCACCGGCATCTTAACGAATTGACAACGTCCAACAAATCACGGCCAACACAGGATCAAGCAGGATCTGTGCATCATCTGGGAGTGTGGACCGAAACGATTGCTGCCCGTGCGCATTCCGGGAGTCTTCATTCCCGGAATCTCGACGAGACTCTACGAGGGGATCCGTTCAATCACCATTTCCCGGACCACCTTCGGATCAGCCCCTTTGACCTGCTTCATCACTTTTCCAATGATGGCGCCAAGGGCCTGCTGTTTTCCAGACTTGAAGTCTTCGATCGCTTTTGCGTTTTCTGCGATCGCAGTCGAGATCGCCGCTTCGAGAGCCCCGGTATCGTTCACAACAGCCAGGCCACGTTCTGCCACAATGCGATCAACGTCCGCGACAGCAGGTGTCGCTAACTCGTCTGCATCGGGATCGCCCAGAAGTGCAGCGAACACTTCCCGTGCGCTCTTGACCGTCAGAACTTTGTCCGTGATCCGCTTGAGAAGCGTTCCAAGGATCTCGGAGGTGACAGGAAATTCATCGATGGTCAGGCGTCGTTCATTCAGTTCACGCAGCACATCTTGAGTAACCCAGTTGGCAGCCTGTTTGGCGTCCCCGCACAGTCCAAAGACCTCTTCAAAGTAGGCGGCAACCGCTGTCCCCTGATTCAAAATGACGTTCGCGTCGTAATCGGAAAGTCCAAGTTCGGTTTTAAAGCGATTTCGACGGCGGGCGGGCGTTTCTTTCTGGCTCGATCGAATTTGTTCCACCGTTTCGCGACTTACCAATACCGGCAGCAAGTCTGGATCTGGGAAATACCGGTAGTCGGCCGCTGCTTCTTTGCCTCGCTGGGCGAACGTGAGATTTCGATTGGCGTCCCACCCGCGAGTTTCTTTTTCAGCACCGGGATCGCCCAGTTTGCGTCCGGTTGCCTGGAACTCTTTGAACTGCCGTTCCGCTTCAAATTCAATCGCTGCCTCGACCCCTCGGAAGGTGTTGAGGTTTTTGATTTCCACGATCGGAGTTGCGATCGTCTTGCCGTCCACCTCGAGATGCAGGTTCACATTCGCATCGCAGCGGAGACTTCCTTCCTGCATGTTGCAGTCGGAAACTCCCAGCGATGTCAGCAGGAGATACATCTCTTCAAGGTAAGATTTCGCTTCATAGGCCGATCGAATATCAGGTTCTGAAACGATCTCAAGAAGTGGGGTCCCTGCACGATTCAGGTCAACCTGACTATCCGCTCCGCGACCGGATTCATCGTGGATATTCTTGCCAGCGTCTTCTTCCAGATGAGCGCGGTTGATTCGAACCTTGCTGATAGTTCCATCGGGCCGTGTCGCTTCGAGATAGCCATTTTTGCTGAACGGAAGATCAAACTGGCTGATCTGATACCCCTTCGGCAAGTCGGGGTAGTAATACTGCTTTCGATCCCATTTTGTGAATGAGGCGATTTCACAGTTCAGGGCGATGGCTGTGATGAGCGAGAGCCGAAACGCCTCTTCATTCATCACGGGGAGCGAACCAGGGAGACCCAGACAGACAGGACAAGTCTGTGTATTGGGAGCGTCTGGATTGAAGCGATTCAAACAACCACAGAAAATTTTTGTCTTTGTTTGCAGCTGAACGTGAACTTCCAGTCCAACAACAGTTGTGTATCGCATTGAAAACGCTCATCCCGGCAATGGAGAGTGATAGGTTCCTGAATTGAGGGAGAGTGTGACGAAAGAGTTCGCAATCATCTAGTGGAACGGGAGCAAGTGCCTCTGAAATCCGGTCGTTGAGTCTCGACTGAGGGTTAGATCAAGATCGTTGGATTTGTTCGAGGCGTGGGCGGGCTGTGTCCTCTCAGTCAATCCCGACGGTCTCGCTGCAGAGCTTTCTCATAGCCAGCCAATCGTAATGCAGCCGTTTGTGTTTTCCCAAAATTGGGTTTGGGCAAGGGGTTAGAAAAAACGCAGGAAAAAGTGGTTCAATTCGCACAAATCAACTTTGTCAAGTCCAGTTTTAGATAGAAACCTTGACATTGACGTCTGAGTCGCTAGACTAGTTTTTCTTATCGATCTTCGGACCTATCATTACGTTTCACTTATTCTGTCGAAATTTCAGTCACCGCCCTGTGAATATCCGCAATACAGAGATCTTTTGCGAGATTGCGACGCACCGCAGCTTAACCCGAGCTGGCGAGGTGAGGCAGATTTCACAGTCTGCGGTCAGCCAGGCTCTTCAGCAGCTTGAAGAAAAGCTAGGAGTCATGCTCGTTGATCGTTCCAAGCGGCCGATCGAACTGACCGCCGCGGGAAAGGTCTACTACGAGCGCTGTCAGCAGTGGTTGCAGGATTATCAGGAGATTGAAGATGCCGTTCTTCAACTCACTGACCGCATCCACGGTCGTGTCAGAGTTTCTTCGATCTACTCCGTCGGACTTTTGCAGATGTCAACATATGTTCGACGTCTGAAGGAATCGTACCCGGAGATCGAACTTTCTCTCGATTACGAGCATCCTGAAACGATTTACAACCGTATCCAACGGGACGAAATCGACTTGGGAATTGTCTCA
This sequence comes from Planctomicrobium mucosum, assembly GCF_051466335.1. Lineage (NCBI taxonomy): Bacteria > Pseudomonadati > Planctomycetota > Planctomycetia > Planctomycetales > Planctomycetaceae > Planctomicrobium > Planctomicrobium mucosum. The sequence continues at coordinate 4,134,059 of NZ_CP195793.1, forward strand.
TATCCCCGAGTCGGGGGTGAAATCAGCTGTATTTCGTGGCAAGATCAAGAGATGGTTGTTGCGGTTGCACAGAATAATCCGCTTAGCTCCCGCTCATCCATCCGACTTGAAGAACTCGACAAGATTCCTTTCGTTGCGTTCACTGCTGACCTGACAATACGACGAAGAACCGAGAAACTATTTAAATCCGCTGGAATCGCGGTGAATGTCACCCACCAATTTGACAACATTGAGAACATCAAGCGTGCGGTCGAAATCGATCTTGGAGTGGCGCTCATTCCTTTAACGACGATGCGACGCGAATTGGAAATTGGCACTCTGGCAGCCATTCATTTGTCAGATGTCAGTTTTGTGCGACCTCTTGGGATTGTGCATAAACGGCACAAGCACCTTTCAAGAGCGGCGGAGAAATTCGTTGAACTCCTGAATGACGATCCGGGCGACTCCGCTTTCGTTGCAAGTCAAGCGATAGCAGCAGGGGCCACCCCCTGATCGTTTAAACGTGATTCATTTTTTGCCTGACATTTCTCTCTGAGAATTTCGCTCATTCCGGAGAAAAATGAAGAACCTGGATCAGATGAACGGGATCGTTCTGTTTCCGTAATTCTGTATGACAACCAGTAACAACCAGATACTGATGGCACCCGGTCCAGTAACGCCGAGCCAGCTTATTGTTTCGAAGAAGTCGAGTCTGATATGGACCAATCGCTAATCAAGTTGCAACCTTCAGGATTCCCCGAAGACAACGGATTGTACTCAAGTGAGAACGAGCACGATGCGTGTGGAGTTGGTTTCGTTGCGAATATTAAAGGTCATCCATCTCACCAGACGATTCTCGACGCCGATCGTATCAACCGTCAGATGCACCACCGTGGTGCTTGCGGATGCGAAGAAAACACCGGTGACGGTGCGGGAATTCTGACCGCGCTGCCTCATAAGTTTCTGCGACGTGTCGTCAAGGCAGAACTGGGAATTGACCTCCCGGAAGCTGGCCAGTACGGGGCGGGAATTGTTTACTTCCCCAAGGACAAAACTGTCCAGGAAGAATTCAAGAAGATCGTTGCAGAGCACGTCGCAAAGCAAGGGCTCAAACTGCTCGGATGGCGTAACGTTCCTCAAGATCCGGTTGCTGCCAACATCGGACCGAGTGCACTGTCCGTTGAGCCGGACATGCAACTGATTCTGATCGGGGCTCCCGAAGGAATTGACCAGCAGACATTCGAGCGGAAACTCTTCGTCGTCCGAAAAACCTCCAGCCACGCGATCCGAACTGGCAAGCACGCACTGGCTCTGCAGTTCTACATCTGCACGCTTTCCACTCGAATTATCGTGTACAAAGGAATGTTCACACCTGCTCAGGTGCTTCCTTACTACCCAGACCTTCAGGACGAAGACTACGAATCGCATTTGGCGATGGTGCACAGCCGCTTCAGCACCAACACCTTCCCATCATGGGATCGTGCTCAGCCGTTGCGCTGCATCGCTCACAACGGTGAAATCAATACCGTGAAAGGAAACAGTAACTGGATGTTCGCCCGACAAGGGGCTCTCCAGTCCGAACTGTTCGGGGAAGATCTCGAAACCTTGTTCCCGGTCGTGGAAGCACACGGAAGCGATTCTGGAAACTTCGACAACGTGATGGAACTCCTCTATCACGGCGGACGCGATCTTCCAGATGTCGCCATGATGATGATTCCTGAAGCATGGCAGAATCACCATGCAATGCCCGAGGAAAAACGGGCATTTTATGAGTACCATTCCGCATTGATGGAGCCATGGGACGGGCCTGCGAGCGTTTCGTTCACAGATGGCCGCTTCATCGGAGCGTGTCTGGATCGTAACGGGTTGCGTCCAAGCCGTTTCTACGTGACCCATGACGATCAGGTCATCATGGCGAGCGAAGTCGGTGTGCTGGAAGTGCCACCGGAAAACGTCAAGCTCAAGGGACGTTTGCAGCCAGGAAAGATGTTCCTTGTTGACTTCGAACAGGGGCGCCTGATCCCAGATGAAGAACTCAAGCACGCTGTCGCAAGCCGCCGTCCTTACGGTGAATGGCTCAAGAATCAGCGTTTGGAACTGCGTGACCTCCGTAAAGAATGGCAGGCAAATGGGGGGCAGATCTCCCCCATCCGCGATTCTGACCTCCTCAAGATGAAGCAGGCTTTCGGCTACACCACCGAAACCATGCAGTTCATGCTATTGCCGCTGGTCAATGCGAAGAAAGATCCCATTTATTCGATGGGAGACGATGCGTCGCTGGCATGCCTCTCAGATCAGCCACGTCCGCTGTACGACTACTTCAAACAGCTGTTCGCACAAGTGACCAATCCGCCAATCGATTCGATTCGCGAAGAAGTCATCATGTCTCTGGAATGTTACATCGGACCAGAGGGGAACCTGTTTGACACCGCTGAGAAGCAGTGCCATCGACTTAGAGTTCCTCATCCAATTCTGACTGATGAAGAATTGGCTGCACTCAAGAACCTGAATGGCGGCCACGGTTGGAAAACCAAGACGATCGACGCGACTTGGCCCAAGTCTGAGGGGACTGCAGGATTACTCCCAGCAATTCAGCGAGTCTGTCAGGAAGCTCAGGATGCGATCGCCGAAGGGTATTCACTCGTCATTCTAAGTGACCGTGCAACCGGACCAGATCGGGTGGGGATCAGCTCCCTGCTCGCATGCGGTGCTGTTCACCATCATCTTGTTCGTCAGGAACTGCGAACACGAATCGGCCTGATCCTCGAATCCGCGGAAGCACGCGAAGTTCACCACTTCTGCCTGCTGACCGGCTACGGTGCAGATGCGATTAACCCATACCTTGCTTTCGACACTCTTCGCGATGCTCGTAACCACGGCCATCTCAATGGTGATTACACCGAAGAGAAGATCGTGATGACCTACCGTGAAGGGATCAGCAAGGGGATGCTCAAGGTCATGGGCAAGATGGGCATTTCCACCTTGCAATCCTACAAGGGAGCACAGATTTTCGAAGCATTGGGACTGTCTCCTGAGGTGGTCGAACTCTGTTTCCGTGGGACAGCCAGCCGTATTCGCGGGATCGGATTCGAGATCCTTGCTGAAGAAACGCTGCGTCGTCATGAGATGGGTTACCCAAGTCGCACCGAGTCGACCGGACTTCCGGTTCTGGCCAACATGGGACTCGTTCACTGGCGTCACGGTGGAGAAAAGCACGGCTGGAATCCGTTCACCATCGCTGAAATCCAGCAGGCTGCACGTGCCGGTGACAAGGGCGCTTACAAGCGATTTGCAACTCTCGTGAATGAGAGTAGCCATCGTCAGGGAACGCTCCGTGGTCTCATGCGTTTCAAGGCAGGAACTCCCATTTCGATCGACGAAGTGGAACCAGCCAAGGAAATCGTCAAGCGATTCTGCAGCGGTGCAATGAGCTACGGCTCGATCTCTGCGGAAGCTCATGAAACCATTGCGATCGCGATGAACCGATTGGGCGGCAAGAGCAATACCGGCGAAGGAGGAGAAGATTACGAACGCTTCAATCCTCTGGCCAACGGCGACACCAAGCGATCTGCCATCAAGCAGGTTGCCTCGGGACGTTTCGGTGTGACATCGTGGTACCTGACCAACGCTGATGAAATTCAGATCAAGATGGCTCAGGGAGCGAAGCCCGGTGAAGGGGGAGAACTCCCCGGTCACAAGGTCGACAAGACGATCGCAGCCACGCGGCACGCGACCCCGGGCGTGGGACTGATCAGTCCTCCTCCGCACCACGACATCTACTCCATCGAAGACCTCTCTCAGCTCATCTACGACCTGAAGAATTCGAATCCAAGTGCCCGCGTCAGCGTGAAACTGGTTTCCGAAGTCGGTGTCGGAACTGTGGCTGCAGGGGTGTCGAAGGGGCATGCAGACAAGATTCTGGTTTCCGGTGACGGTGGAGGAACAGGGGCATCTCCTCTGACTTCCATCAAGCACGCAGGACTCCCTTGGGAATTGGGGATCGCAGAAGCCCACCAGACGCTTGTCATGAACGACCTGCGAAGCCGAGTTCGCTTGGAAACAGACGGGCAGCTTCGAACGGGACGCGACGTCGCGATTGCCTGTATGCTCGGTGCAGAAGAGTTCGGTTTTGCAACCGCTCCTCTGATCACCCTCGGCTGCATCATGATGCGTAAGTGTCACCTCAACACTTGCCCAGTCGGTGTGGCAACACAGGATCCAGAGCTGCGAAAGCGCTTTACTGGGCAACCTGAGCACGTCGTCAACTACCTGTTCATGGTGGCTGAAGACCTCCGGGAAGTGATGGCGAGCCTCGGCTTCCGTAGCATCAACGAGATGGTCGGTCGTGCAGACATGCTCGAATGGAATTCCGATGTCGATCACTGGAAGGCGAAGCACCTGGACCTCTCACCGGTCCTCAAGCTCGCGACCAGCCCATACCCAAATGCCGGTCGATACTGCACCCAGACGCAGAATCATGGACTGGAAGAGACACTCGACCAGCAACTGCTGATTCCATCATGCCGTGAGGCAATCGATACAGCACAACCCAAGCTGCTCGACGTCAATATTCAGAACATCGATCGTTCCTTCGGAACGACTCTGAGTCACGAAATCTCCAAGAAGTGGGGACCAGAAGGACTTCCAGAAGACACCATTCGACTTCGCGTTCGCGGATCGGCTGGACAGTCGCTGGGTGCCTTCGGTGTGAAAGGGTTGACGATCGAAGTGATCGGAGACGCGAACGACTACGTTGGAAAAGGACTTTCGGGAGCGAAGATTATCGTTGCTCCGCCTGAAGAGAGTTCCTTTACAGCGAGTAACAACATCATCATCGGAAACGTGGCACTTTACGGTGCAACGAGCGGCGAAGCTTACTTCCGCGGAATTGCAGCGGAACGGTTCTGCGTTCGGAACTCGGGTGCCAAGGCAGTTGTCGAAGGTGTTGGAGACCACGGACTCGAATACATGACCGGCGGTTGTGTCGTTGTTCTTGGACCAACCGGTCGTAACTTCGCAGCTGGTATGTCCGGTGGATACGCATTCGTACTCACGAACGACATTGATGAGTTGCGATTGAACACCAACCTGGAGTTGGTTGAATTTGAGTCGGTCGAAGAGTTGGAAGACGTCGAACTCCTTCGATCCATGCTCACGAAGCACCAGAAATACACTGGATCTTCAACAGCAACTGAGATTCTGGAGAACTGGGACAAGTCGCTTCCGAAATTCGTGAAGGTCATGCCTCGGGATTACAAGCGGGCTCTGGCTGAGCGCAAAGCGGAAGCAGCTGCCGAGGCGGCCGGGGAAGAATCACCGGTTCATGCCTAGTGTCGAAGTCAGTTCCGTGTTCCCGTTTCAGAAATGAAACGGGAACCGGCTCTCTTCAAACGCAGTGAATTTCTGACTTTCATCGCTCTTCACAAATCGAAATCATCCCGAAGCCGGTGCGACAACGCGAAACAGCTTCATAGTTAAGTAAGTAAACGTCATGGGTAAGCCAACAGGATTTCTTGATTACGAACGGCAAACAGCTCGAGAAATCGCTCCAAAAGAGCGTTTGAAGAACTGGAACGAGTTCGCGGAGAAGGTTGAACTCAAGGTTCTTCAATCTCAGGGCGCACGTTGTATGGACTGCGGAATTCCGTTCTGCCATACAGGGGATATTCTCGGCGGAATGGCCGCCGGTTGTCCCGTTCACAACCTCATTCCTGAATTCAACGACCTCGTCTATCACGACGATTGGCAGGAAGCTCTCGATCGTCTGCACAAGACCAACAACTTTCCGGAGTTCACGGGACGCGTCTGCCCAGCTCCTTGTGAAGGGTCTTGCACAGTCGGGATCAACTCCCCGCCGGTTGCGATCAAGACGATCGAGAAGAATATCGTCGATCGAGGTTGGGCAGAGAACTGGATCGTTCCACGGAAACCACAAAACCGCACCGGCAAGAAGGTCGCGGTTGTCGGCTCAGGTCCATCCGGACTTGCTGCCGCTGCTCAGCTCAACAGCGTCGGCCATGAAGTGACCGTCTTCGAGCGGAACGACCGCATCGGCGGCCTGTTGATGTACGGTATCCCGAACATGAAGCTCGAGAAGTGGATTGTGGATCGCCGAGTCAACCTGCTTCGCGAAGAAGGGGTCACCTTCAAGACCAACACCACGATCGGAAAGGACATCAAGGCAGACCAGTTGGTGTCTGAATTCGACGCAGTGGTTCTCTGTGTCGGATCAACAGTTCCGAACGACTTTTTCGCGAAGACTCCGGGACGTCATCTCAAGGGAATCCATTTCGCGATGGAATTCCTGCATGCGAATACCAAAAGTCTACTCGACTCCAAGCACGCCGATGGCAACTATATCTCTGCTGAAGGTAAAGATGTTGCGGTCATTGGTGGTGGAGATACCGGGAACGACTGCCTGGGCACGAGCCTTCGTCACGGTTGCAAGTCGCTCGTCAACTTTGAAGTGGTTCCACAGTCTCCAAAGGAGCGTGCAACGAACAATCCTTGGCCACAATGGCCGAAGATTCACCGGACTGATTATGGTCATGCGGAAGCAGCTGCGGTCTTCGATTACTCACAGGATCCTCGTAAGTCATTGACGAACGATCCACGTGAGTACAGCATTCAGACCGTGGAATTCCTCGGGGATGAAGAGGGTAACCTGCGAGCGCTGAAGACAGTCAAACTCGACTGGTCAAAGCCGGTTCCAGGTGGGGCCCCGTTCAGCACAGTACCAGGTAGCGAACAGGAATGGCCCGCTCAGCTTTGCTTCCTTGCACTGGGGTTCAAGGGACCTGAGCAACTCGTCGCAGAGCAACTGGGAATTGAAGTTGATCCTCGCAGCAACTTCAAAGCGACCTACGGCAAGTATGCCACCAACATTCCAGGGTTGTTCGCTGCTGGCGATTGCCGTCGCGGTCAGTCGCTCATCGTCTGGGCAATCAACGAAGGACGCGAAGCAGCACGTGAATGTGATCGTTACCTGATGGGATCGACCACCCTGCCATAAGCGCTGTGGACGGCTAAATGAATTGCCTGAGAGAGGTATGCCCAGCGGTGTACCTCTCTTTTTTATTTGAGGATGACCAATCAGTTGAAAAATCTTCGTTGCCGCGGTGACGAATTCCTCTACTCTTCTGAATGTGAACTACCTCGCCCACGGAATTCGATTTCTTGATCGCCCCTACTATCTCATCGGTTCTGCGATTCCGGACCTGTTGAGTGTGTCGGACCGCAGATCGCGTGTCCGCAAGAAGACAATCGAGAATCAACTTCCGGAACCCGCTTCGCATTCACGTGAGCTCTCGCTGGGGATGCTCCAGCACCTGCATGACGATCAGTGGTTCCACAACACGCCGGGGTTTTACGAGGTCACCGGTTCGATGTCGGTGCTGTTTCGGTCGGCACTGGGGCCAGATGAAGACTGGCACTGCGGGTTTCTTGGTCACATCGTGACCGAATTGCTGATTGACTCGACGCTCATGGAAGATTCCCCGGAAGCACTCGTGCAGTACTACGAGGCGTTTGCCTCAGTCGATTCTCAATTTGTCCATCACACAGTTTCCGGAATTGCGACTCAACCAATCGAACGTTTGGGCGGATTCATCGAGCTGTTTGTTCGCGAACGATTTCTGGCAGACTATCCGGACAACGAACGACTGCTGTTTCGACTCAATCAGGTTATGAAGCGAGTCTCACTCCGCCCGCTCCCGGGCGAAATCGTCGCTGTTCTGCGGGATGGGCGGCAACTGGTCCGAGAGAACATGCTGCAACTCCTTCCTAAAGAACACTTTACACTTTAGAACCTCATTGGAGTTGCCCATTTCGTGGTTCGTAGTGGCTTCGCATGGGTGTGACCGCAATCGCGATGGGCACTCAGACCATGAAGCCAAAAGGCCGCTCGCATCAAAAATTCCAATCAAGTTCTCCAACCGCAGCACTCGGAGCAACTTGACCGGTTTTCTCGCTCGCTCCTATACTGCCGCGCAGGACTTGCGGTAGCCTGACTCTGACGATTTTTGAAGAAACAGGCTCGATGATCTTGAGCAGAGTTCGTGTCGTTGAAAGACGGTGATACGGGGGCTGATTCTCAAGTGGGGAGATGACACAGGGGGATTCACCCTGTGTCTGTGACCACCGCGAGCATCACGCGCGGTCGTGATGTTTTCCGAACATAATCCCAGTTAACGACTTTGGTGAACAGGTTGCGGCATTTGCCGGCTTTGTCCATCAAGTCCCCCAGAGCCTGACAAGGCAGTAGGCTGACACCGGCAATGGCAGGAACGACCCCCGAAGTACCAGATAACGAGCATTTCCATCACTCACAGGCTCCCACTGCTCTGCAGCAGGGCTTGAATGAAGGAATGGCAAAGGCAGCTCCGTACACCAAGCAAATTTTGATTGGCTGTCTCGCTGTTGTCATCGCTTTTGTCGGTTATTACATCTGGACGAACGCCGCGCAATCCCGAAAAACTGCAGGCTGGGACAAATTCGCAGAATGCCGCGCTCCGGAAGATTACCTCGCTGTCGCAGACCAGTACCCAAACAATCCTGTCGGGCAATTTGCGCGACTTGAAGGGGCTCGACGCTTCCTCGCTGAAGGAGTGAACCAGGCAATGCGTAATCGCGAATTGAGCGATGCCAGCCTGAACAAGGCCAAAGAGAACTTCAATGCACTGCTCGAAAAGAAGTCGGTCATGTCCGAAGTTCGACAGGAAGCTCTCTACGGAATGGCCACATCTCTCGAACTGCTCTCCGATGGCGATAACAAACCTGCGATTAACGCCTATGAAGCCCTGCTCAGCGAATTCAGCGACTCTCCACATCGTCTGTGGGCAGAAGAACGGCTGGCGGCACTCAAGACTCCTGATTCAGAGTCCTTCTACAGCTGGTTCCGCAAGCAAAATCCAAAGCCTGCTGACCGTCCCCTTCCAAACGATAACAAGCCAAGCTCACCGCTGGATGTCCTGATGCCAGATCTGGAGATTCCGAAGGAGACTCCAGCTGTCGAAACGCCAGCGACTCAGACCCCGGAACCAGCAGAAGGTGAAGCTGCTCCCGAAATGCCAGCAGACCCAGCGGCGCCACCTGCACCATCTGAAGAAAAGCCAGCTGAGATGCCAGCTCCTGAAGCACCCGCTGCTGAGACAACCCCAGCTCCAGAAACGTCTGAGCCAGAAGCGCCAGCTCCAGAAGTGACCCCAGAGCCCGCTCCTCAATCAGAGCCGACTCCGGAAACTCCTGAACCGGCTCCAGCTTCTAACTAAGACAAGCTGAGAATAAAAAAGAGACCGCCGATTCCATTTCGAGTCGGCGGTCTCTTTTTGTATTACGAGTTGTGAAAAATAAGGTTATGAAAGGGAATTCCACACGTTCTGCATGTATCGCAGACTTTCCACCGCTGTTAGTTCAGCGCCCGGAGAGTAGTCGAACACTTCGACCGACACCCACCCTGGGTACGACGTCTCTTTGAGGGCCTGAAAAATTGGAACGTAGTCAATGTCCCCCATTCCCGGCCCGCGAAGATTCGCATCATTTGCGTGGAAGTGCCGAGTGGTGCTCGCGAAATCGCGAATCAGTTCCGGCAGAGGCGTTCCCTCGCCCAGCATCGCTTTGACATCCTGATGCAGCCCGAGATTGGGGTGATCGACCGCAGCGATGATCTCCGCAGCCTCCTGACACGTATTAATGAAATTGGTTTCATTTGTTGTCAGTGGTTCAATCAGTAAATCCACGCCTCTGTCGGCTAGTTGAGGTAGAGCTGCTTTCAACACTTCGATGGTGTTTTGCGTCGCTTGGTCTTTTGAAACTCCCTCTTCGAGATTTCGTTGAAGAGGAGACCCGAGCACCATCAGGTTTCCCCCGAGGTCGGCGCACAGGTTTCCGAGGGTGACCAGATATTCAGCGGTCTTCTTGCGGACGGCTTGATCGGCGGTTGAGAGGTGAAAACCGGTCGTTTTGGCGAGCAGCCAATGCAAGCCGATAATCTCCAGCCCATTCCCCTCCGCTATTCGCCTGAGTTCGCCTCGACTTTGCTGATCAACCCGATCTGCCTGTTCTGCCAAGGTGAACGGTGCGACTTCGACCCCTGTATAGCCAGTCTCGCGAATGAATCGACACTGTTTGTCCCAGTCCCAGTCGACGAACAGTTCCTGACAAATTGCAAACTTCATGTGTTTTCGGCTTAAGTCCGGAGGGAAATACGAGTGCTTCTGAGCGAGTCAACATCAATTCGAGATGATATCACGCCATATTACGGCGAATGCGAAAAAATAACGATCAATTTGCTTCGGAGATTTCGAAAAACTTTAGCAAAAGTTTGAAAGTTCCTTGAGTTTTCAACTGATCACTGCCGAAGAAAGAAGAGATGACGACTTTAAGCCCTATATCGCTTGTGGCAGTGCCTACGAGCTCACTGGTCGAACTCGTCGTTGGAATGGTGACGAAATTGTGGTTGGACGAACTCCCTTGTCGATCCATCAAGGGAGCGATGTCGGGAAAGATCCAATTTTGCCGCTTCCCCGGATATTCAGTGATAGGCACAGAAAATGGGCCAAAGGACTCAGTAACCAGATGATTAGGCAAGTATGGCAACTTGCGCTAACTAACTGGATTGGGTCAGTCGATTTTCAGAGTGGTTGAGTCCAAACATGGGCTCAGGGCATCTGGGGACTGATGAGTTGAGGACGACGATCATGAGAAATCTACTGTACATCCCGATCTTGGCGACGGTGCTGTCGCTGTTTGGGGTGAGTGACGCCAAAGCAGGCTTCCTGTGTGGCGTTGCCCGCTATCGAAACATTCCTGCCTCGTGTTGCGAGCCCAGTGGCGATTACTGCGCTGCGCGAGCCCAGGCAGCTCCACAGTATCGAACAGTCAAAGAGACTGTTTGGTGCACAGAAGAATACACCGAGTGCCAGACGGTCATGGATACTTGCGCTTACCAGGTGCCAGTCCAGACTAGCCGCACTGTTTTTGACACCTGCTACCGCGACGAGACCTATACAACAACTCGTCCTGTCTACAAGACATGCTACCGTGATGTCTCCTACACCGTTCGTAAGCCTGTCTACAAGACTTGCTACCGCACAGTGACATCCACCATTAAGCGACCTGTCTACAAGACATGCTACCGCACTGTGAACTACACCGTTTCGAAGCCTGTCTACAAGACTTGCTACCGTGACGAGTGCTACACAGTCCGCAAGCCTGTTTACCAGACATGCTACCGCACTGTGAACACCACAACCTACCGAAACGAGTTTGAAACCCGTTATCGCGAAGTCTGCAAGACTGTCATGAAGCCTGTCACAACCACAACCTGTGTTCCAGTTGAATGTGGTGAGTGGCAGACTGTCTCCGAGTGCGTTCCTGGTCCAGTTGTTGACCGTTGCGTTCAGGATCCAGGACAGTTCGTTCTCGATCCAGAATCCTGCTGCACTGTCTACAAGCCAGGTGCAACACGCATCGAGAAAGTTCAGTGCCCACCACGCACTGTTTGCAAGCGGGTTTGGGTTCCTAAAACTGTCATGACGACGAAGACCTGCACACGTATGGTTCCAGAAGTTCAGCGATGCCAGGTTCCATACACTGTCTGCCGTCGCGTTCCTGTCTGCAGCACCAAGCAGGTTCCTTACACAACATGCAGCTACGTTTGTGAGACCAAGGTTCGCCGCATTCCTTACACAACCTGCACTATGGTTCGTGAATGCCGCACCAAGCAAGTTCCATACACAACTTGCACCTACGTTTGCGAAACTGTCTGCAAGCAAGTTCCTTACACAACATGCAGCTATGTTTGCGAAACCGTCTGCAAGAAGGTTCCATACACAACCTGCACAATGGTCAAGGAATGCCACACACGCAAGGTTCCTTACTGTGTTCCACGCACCGTTTGTGAAACCAAGATGGTCACAAAAACCAAGTGCGTTCCACGTACCGTTGTTGTGAAGAAGACTCGTTGCGTTCCAAAGACTGTCTGCCGACAGGTTCCAGTCTGCGAAGACCCATGTGTCGCTGTGGAGCCAAGCTGCACAACACCGCTTACAATGGTGAACTAATTTTTGACTCAGCAATGTGCTGCGGCGAGCAGAAGCAACAGTATTCAAACAAGAATGCTGACTACGGCCCGACCGCACGGCTCTCTGGAGTTCACTCCAAAGTTCGAAGCTGTCCTTAAGGAACTCCTCAGGTCCTTATCGAACAGCGATTGAAAAGCTGTCAGATGCCCGCGGGCGACAATCATCGGATTGCCGCCCGTTTTTCTATTAACTTCATGTCGATTTCATGCCAATTCGCGGCCCACGACGTTCGGAAACCGCTTTCACTGGCAGAGCTGCAGCGGACCGATCCAACACGCTGTCCGCATTTCTTGACTCGCGACGTCAGTCTCGGGTGCTTTTGAATTTCACCAGTGATGGCCAATCATTTTCTCGCTGAGAGAGCGCGTGGGGGGAATTGAAGATTTCTTTTCTGAATCTTCCCCTCGATCGCATCTGAATAAAATTGGCTTCTTGGGGTAGACTATTTCTGCATCTCGAATGAGGTCGCGCTCTTCACTTCTGATAAGGGCGATTTCCTGGCGTCGTCTCGCTGCACACGTCGTTTTCGGTTCCCTAAATAGATCACATAGAACTTCACTCCATACCATAGGAACGAAACCCCTGCGACGATCCCAAAGATGGTCAGAGACAAACTCTTGAACAGACACATCGGGACGATAGCGAGGTAGAGCAGAATTCCCGGGAGGTAAAATTCCCCAGAGAGTACTCCAGCTTTGGAGATGAAGACCGTACCTGCAATCAGTCCAAGGACGGGGGAGAGTGTGAGGATGGGAAGTCCGAGAAGGGATTCGATGACGAATAGTCCCATCGAACTCGCCATACTCGCGCCCCACATGTGCGCGATTTGGCGTTCAACGAACGTGACCGGACCAGCCCGACGCCGCGCTATCCAAAAGAACGCTGCCCAGGCTGAGAGACCTGTCGCCCAGACCGTCGGGTAGATCCAATCTGGGGTGACGTGGTAAGCACGCATTAAATCAGTCGAGAAGCATATAACAAACAGAACGATTGCATGCCAGATCCAGAGTAGCCCCCAGTTTTCCAGCACTCCAATGTGGTGCGTCGGGCGAAACATTCGACTCAGAACCTGATTCAACTGAGACGACCGAGCAGAAACCGGATCTCCCTTCAGGTAAGCTTCCAGATCATCGGCCAGCTCATCGGCAGTCTGGTATCTGAGATCCATTGGTTTCTGGAGCGCCTTGAGAATGATGATTTCAAGGTCGCTGTCGATTTGGGGATTCAAAAGACGAGGGAGCGGCGGCTCCTGTTCCAGAATCATCAAGATGGCATCGATCGCGTTGTGAGATTGAAACGGCGCTCTTCCGGTGACACAGGCGTAAAGGATGGCACCGAGGCTGTAGACATCGGTAACTGGTCCGGGAGTCCCTCTTCCTCCAGCGGCCTGCTCTGGTGCCATGTAAGCTGGTGTTCCGAGGATCGCTCCTGTCTGTGTCAGGTGCATCTGTACCTGCGAATCCTCCGCGTTTTCAAAACGCTTGGCCAATCCGAAATCCGAAACGAATGGATGGCCTCTTTGATCAATCAGAATATTTGATGGTTTCAAATCGCGATGCAGCACGCCTCGTTTGTGGGCATACGCGATCGCGCGACAGATTGGAGCCATGATGCTGACTGCATCGCGTTCGTTCAGCGTGCCGCGAGAAATTAGTTTGGCCAGCGTCTCCCCTTTGACGTAGGGCATTGTGAAGTACAGCTGGCCCCCTTCTTCCCCGACATCGTAGATGGAAACGATGTTGGGATGGTCGAGATGTGCAGCAGCTTGCGCTTCGGTATGGAATCGACTCCGGTTCATCGGAGTGGCAGACTCCGAATGGAGAAGCATCTTTAATGCGACGATGCGATTTGGGTGCTCCTGTCTTGCCCGATAGACGATTCCCATTCCACCGCGGCCGACCTCTTCCAGCAGCTCAAATTGGGAAATCTTGTTGCGTATTGGGGACGCACTCTTGGAAGGCATGGAGTCGGACGGATTGACACTCTCGAGGAGGCTCAGGCCGATGCTGAATTGCTCGGCGACAATCATCGTTCCCCAGAGGGATCGGATCTCGTCCGCTTCCTCCGGAAAATCCTGTAGAACCTCTTCCAGTCTTGCATCCTCCCCTTGCCGGAGGCGGTCTGCCAGGAGATTGATTGCTTCTGAAACCCGAGACTCACTGTTGTGCATTGATGTGTCCGGTCGCCGAAATCAGGATCAAAAAAAGGTTCAAAACCATCAGCCGAGAAGCTTGACATTACTAATTCACTGCTTAATATCTGTGCTCACCGGCCCCATCGTCTAGAGGCCCAGGACATCGGATTTTCAGTCCGAGTACAGGGGTTCGAATCCCCTTGGGGTCATCCGGTTAAGACGCCACCTGCAAAGGTGGCGTCTTTTTTTATTTTGGCACTCTTCTCGCCAAAAGTATACGTAGCTCACCCCGGGTTATGTCGATCTCCTCTGAGCGAGGAGGTCGCAGTATGGATAGTTCAGCTGCCTGGCAGCAACTCTTTGATCGATGGCCCGACAGTCAGCCGCGCGTTGGCGTGATTGTCACGACGTCGCAGGAATCGATCGGCTTCACCGACTTTATGGTCAGCCCCGGAATTCTAGCTCTAGAGCGAGATCGCCCTGACACTTTAGGGGCTCGCAAGGTGCTCATCGCCTTCTCTGCCATTACGGCAGTCAAATTCATGGACACTCAGGACTTCGACAAGATCGCCGTGCTCGGATTTTGCTAGTTTTTTGGGCAGCTTAAAATTTGTGCACCCCAAGAGCAGTCCTGTTCAGTATGAAGTTCTGTTCACTCCTGTTTTACAGTAGGCGCAGAGTTTGCCGGTTGGTATCTTTCTGATGGCATGTTCGAATTGATGGCGCAGAGGTTTGCAAGACGCAAGCGGGAGCGCCCGAGCCTAAGGAAGGAGACATCAAGCCATGCTAGTTCTCTCAAGGAAGCCCGGAGAGCGGATCCTGATCGGCGATGACATCGCCCTCACCGTTGTTCGGATTGGACCGAATACCGTTCGAATCGGAATCGAGGCTCCTCGCACAATGAATATCGTGCGGGATGAGCTTTGTGCTCCGCCTGCAACCGCGACCACGTTGTCGGCGGCCGTTGAAAAGAGTTCGTAAGTCGCCAGCAACGCACTTGAAGGCGCGTGTCAGCTGGTGCGAGTCAACCTGGCGATCCTTGATCGCCAGTGGAGTCACGTAGCAAATCTCTTGGGTTGCCTCAGCTGTTGGCTATTGCCCGAGTCCGCGGTGCTTTTTCGCGGACGCCTGATCCGGGACCCAATTTCGAATGGATCCCTCTTTCATTTCTTTGAGCGCCTCCGCTGTCGGCGGCTGATTCCCCCCGAATACTCTGACCGGCTGGGAAGTTCTTAGGGCGTATTCTTTTCGCACTTTTTTCGGGCTTTTTCTCATCCATCCGTAGACGGATGAGAGGGTTCGCACTGGCTGGGCACGAAACAGGACTCCCAGTACAGGAATGAATGCGACGATGCAAAAGTAGATGACAATTCCGTGAATCGCATCTGTTCCAGTGGATGCAACGATCACCCCCGCGCCAATCGCTCCGAGCAACAAAACAGCCGCAGTCGCTACCAAGGGGCTGAAACTACGGTCCTGTCGATATTGAAAATTGCCGGCCATGCTGTGACCTCCCACTCAAAGCACTCTCGATTGTGTATCCATTTCAACAAATGCAGTTCGTGAATGCCAATCCGAAATGATTCACGCTCAATCGCCTGCCGTGCTCCGTGAATTGAAATGGAAGTTCGCGTCAAACAGTCACGACTTCTTTGTGAACATCAAACCCGCCCTAGGAGGGGTGGCCCTGTGAAACAGTGAGGGTTATCGATACAAATAAATACAAACGAGCATGCCAGCTGAAAGGGGAACGCCCTTCTTTTCAGAATGGAGTCGGGCTCGGTTTGTTGCGTGGAATTCGGATTTCAATTGGACCAATGGCGAAGCATTCGAAAGTAACCAGATGAATCGGCATTTCAATTCGCGACGACTTGTCCTGTCTTCTTTGGCAATGGCATTCATCTCACTGGGATGTATCGATGCCAAGATGATGGAGAACCAGAATCCGCCCCCGAAGGAACCCGCTGCGGCTCCGAATGTGGCTGCTCCCGCCCCCCAGGCAAATGCCGCTCCCGCTGCGAATCCACTTCCGCAAGACAACACAAAGTTGGTGGATCTGAAGCAGGCAATGGCAGATAACCCGGCGCTGATCATCACAGAAAATCGCATCAACGCGGGCGATCCCGTCAGTGCGGCGGCACAGGGGTATTTTGCGATCAGTTCGCAGGCAAATCTCCTGAACCTAAAGCATCAAGTCGATATCATGAAGGCGATTAACGATGGGCGAACCCCTTCCTTCGCCGAGTTCAGCGATCTTCTGCGTCAGGCGAACGTTCAGCTCAAGGGGCTCTATCGCTGGCAAGTTTATGCCTACGACGAGTCAACTGGCGAAATCGTCATCCTTGAGGATCACGAATACAAAAAACGCGAGTATGAAAAAGGGGGACTCAAACTTGATTGACCGTAGTGTTGTCGACAGCAATCGTTTCGATTGATTTTCCTAGCTCATTCCAGCAAAAGACCAGCTCACCTCAAAGTTGAATTTCAATGAAAAGTCTTGTTCGACAGGAAGTCGTCACTTCTGCGCGTACCATCGTTATCAAAGTCGGAACCAACGTTCTGTCACGGGAAGATGATCGACTGGACACTGACCGGATCGCACGATTCGCAGAACAAATCCATAAGATTCGCCAGACTGGAAGAAAAGTTGTTCTGGTTTCCAGCGGCGCGGTTGGCGCAGGAATTGGACTCCTAGGGCTTCCCGGTCGCCCGAAAGACCTTGCTCATCTGCAGGCCGCCGCGGCCACCGGTCAGGCAAAACTGATTCGTACTTACGATGACGTCTTCAGTAAACATGGTTACCACGCGGCTCAACTCTTGTTGACAGCGGACGATTTCCGCCACCGCGACCGATACCTGAATGTCCGGAACACGTTGAATACGTTGTTTGAATACGGCGTCGTCCCCATCATCAATGAAAATGACACGGTCAGTGTGCGAGAAATCAAATTCGGCGATAATGACCGTCTCGCAGCAATGGTGGCCAACCTGCTTCCAAACCCATTGTTGATCGTGCTGTCAGTTGTTGATGGCCTTTACGATGGCGATCCGACCGACCCGCAATCAAAGCGTATTCCGCTTGTTGATCACTGGGACGATGGGCTGATGGGGCTCGCAAAAGATGTGAAGAGCAGTCGCGGCACCGGAGGGATGTTCACCAAGCTGGAAGCAGTCCGAATGGCGACTGCAGTCGGCGAATGTGTCATGATCGCCAACGGGAGTGACCCGACAGTTCTGTCAAAAATAATGAATGGCGAAGATATTGGAACGCTATTCACCGCAAAAGGATACACCGTCCCAGCATGGAAGCGATGGATTGGGTTCACCGTGACGCCACGTGGTCGACTCAAGCTGGATGCAGGAGCAGTCAAGGCCGTCGAGCACAATGGAAAATCACTTCTGCCGATCGGTGTTGCATCGGTTGAAGGGAGCTTCGAAAAAGGTGAACTTGTCTCACTGGTCGATCCGGATGGTCACGAGTTTGCAAGAGGCCTGACGAACTACGACTCAACCGCTGTCTCGGCAATTGCCCGGCAACGCACAGAAGAGATTCAGAAAATTCTCGGCGACGCGGTGTATGAAGAACTCATTCATCGAGACAATCTCTGCGTCACCAGATAGTCTCCACGTCGTCACACTCAGTGTCGAACAGTCGGTGTCGAACAATCAGTGAGGGTGGCTCAGGGTTGCCTTTTCGGCGTCGAACTCTGAGAGACAGAACGGTTTTGCTAACATTCGCTTCATCCCCTGCGACGGGGGATCTTCAGGAACAGTGATCAGTATGGATTTTCTACAGCTTCAAGGAAAAACAATTCTCGTTATGGGGGCAGCGAATCGGAAAAGCGTTGCCTTCCAGATTGGAAAAATCCTGACTGAAGCGGGAGCCGACGTCCTGTACACAGTTCGCAGCGAAGCGCGTCAGGCAAGTCTGCGAAAACTCGTCGGTGATGCTCCAATTTATGTCTGCGACGTCGAATCACAATCGCAGATTGATTCCCTGAGAGAGGCTGTGGCACGAGATCGTAGTACGATTCACGGGATCGTGCATTCCATCGCCTTTGCTGACTACTCAGCGGGGTGGCTTCCGTTTCATGAAACTCCGCGATCTGCGTTTTTGCAGGCGGTCGACATCTCCTGTTTTTCCTTCATCGCGGTATCGAACGCATTCAAAGAGATGCTGTGCCCAAAGACCGGAAGCGTCATTACGATTTCAATTTCCACGACACGGATGGCCGCTGAGAACTACGGTTACATGGCCCCTGTAAAAGCGGCTCTCGACTCGTCTGTCTGCTTTCTGGCGAAGTCGTTTTCCAGCTTTTCCAGAGTTCGATTCAATGCGGTCTGTCCCGGACTGCTGAAGACGTCCGCTTCGGCCGGAATTCCTGGCTACGTTGATTCCTATCTGTTCGCAGAGAAAGCCACGCTCCGACATGAGGCACTGCAGACGGAAGAGGTAGCGAATGCTGCAGTCTTTCTGCTGAGCCCGCGCTCATCGGGGATTAATTCGCAAGGACTTGTGCTGGACGCTGGAATGTCGGTGAACTACTTCGACCAACAGCTTGTTTCCCCACCCTCAAGTGTGCCGGGAGCAGAGTGACAACTAGAAACAAGGTCTGATGCGTCCTGTTCAGGCTTTGCAAGAACTCGTAAAATACGAATTGCCCGATGGGTCAGATGTCCGAGGATCTGTCCCATCGGGCAATTTCCCGTTGTGGATGCACCTCCATCACATGCGGGCCGATTTCGACACATCCAGATTGTTGGTAACAGGCACCAACAGACCGAAAGTGACTTCCCGTCATGGCGACAGTTTCTTCCTTCCTGCAACTCCATCCCGCTGACAGCGTGGTTCTTGCTCGCATCACTGCGACATCAGGGACTCAATGGACACCTGCCCCCCCTGCCGACGTTGTTGTTGCTCGTGAACGGATTGATATGGGGCACAAGATGGCGATTCGCCCTATCGCTCCGGGCGAAACGATTTACAAATTCGGACAACCAATGGGGTTCGCCACTCAAGCAATTCAGGCTGGCGATTGGGTCCATTCGCACAATGTCGACATGACAGAACTCACTCGTGATTACGAATTCTGTTCTTCTGTCATCGAACTCCCTCGCCCCAAGGAAATCCGAACCTTTCAGGGATACCGACGAACTGATGGGCGGGCCGCCACCAGGAACTACGTTGCGATTGTCAGCACCGTCAACTGTTCTGCGACTTCTTCTAAGTACATCGTCGATGCGTTCGACAAAGAAGTTCTGAAAGAGTTTCCCAATGTGGATGGCGTCATCGCGCTCACACATAAAGGGGGCTGCTCCTTCGAATATGGCGGGCCAGACCACATTCAGCTGACGCGAACCCTCGCCGGCTATGCCCGTCACCCCAACATCGGCGCCTATATCATCCTGGGACTTGGCTGCGAAACGGGTCAGGCTTCCTTCCTTGCCGACAATCACAATCTCATTCAACTTGGGAATGCGGTAGAAACGTCTCATCGCCCGTTGATTCTGAATATTCAGGAGGTCGGTGGAGTCGCCAAGACAGTGCAGCGTGGCATTGCAGCACTCAAGGAACTTCTCCCCGACGCGAACCGTGTACAGCGAGTTCCCATTCCTGTTTCAGAACTGATTCTCGGAACAAACTGTGGTGGAAGCGATGGCTATAGTGGCGTGAGTGCGAATCCCGCTTTGGGGGTCGCGAGCGACCTGCTCGTCTCGCAGGGGGGAACAAGTATTCTCGCAGAGATCCCCGAGATTTATGGGGGAGAGCACCTGTTGACCCGAAGGGCTGTCCGCCGCGAAGTGGGCGAGAAGCTTGTCGAACGGATTCGATGGTGGGAAGATTACGCAGCCAAGTTCGGCGCGACAATCGACAACAATCCCTCAGTGGGAAACAAAGCTGGCGGACTCACTACGATTTTTGAAAAGTCGCTCGGAGCAATCGCAAAGGCGGGAGCGGCGCCGCTCACTGCCGTCTACGAATATGGGGAGCAGGTCACGGAGAAGGGCTTTGTCATCATGGACACTCCCGGAAACGACCCTGCCTCAGTGACAGGCATCGTGGCAGGGGGAGCTCATGTTGTCGTCTTCACGACGGGGCGAGGAAGCTGCTACGGAAGCAAACCGGCGCCGACCATTAAGGTGACCACCAACACCGTGACCTTCGACCGCATGCGAGACGATATGGATCTCAATGCGGGAACGATTTTGGATGGCGAAAAGACAGTCGAAGAGGTCGGCAAAGAGATCTTCGAGTGCATCGTCTCGGTCGCGAGTGGAGAGAAAACGAAGAGCGAGGCTCAGGGGATTGGAGACCACGAGTTCTTCCCGTGGACACCAGGCCCCGTTTTCTAAAAGTCAATTTGACTTCCGTTTTCGGTGGAAGGAGAATCGATTCGCGAAGCTCTCGTGGGTGCTCGTGATTCCTGTGAGCACCCATTGAACGCTTTGTTACTGCTCTTCAGGGACCCCCCACAGACCGGGGAGAATCTTGGCGAAATCCGGATCAGCCACCAGGATCTCTTCTCGATTGAATGGATAGATGTCGTTTCGTACGAAGTACGATTCCGTGCATTCAGCGAAGTACTCATTGTAGTTGGTCAACGCGTAGGCACGCCCCTTGTGGCGTTGTCCTTCGGAATCCTGTATCTCGACATCTTGGTACTTCCCGGATTTCACAGCCTCCTTGAAAGCGGCTGAAATCATGCGGTCCTGCTCTTCAGTCAGGAATCGATCCTGATATGCATGAGCTAACTCGTGAAGTGCAAAATTCGGCATTCGTCGCACTTCTGCATCGAAGATTCGGACATTGGTGAATTCGACGCTACGCGCCATCGCTGGATTTCGTCCATTCTCTTCCAGCCAGCGTTGGCTTGGATGGTACTCGGCGCTCGGCCCCTTCCCTTCGTACTCAGGAGAAAACCAGAGTGGAACCTCGCGTAGCTTGGCGACTGTCTCTTCGGGGAGAAGTCTCACGACCTCCTCGAGTTGGATTTTCAGCAACACGATTGCCCTGAGGACCTTCTCTTCATCGATTTCGTTGAGTCGACGATGTATTCGAAGTGTCCATCCTTCGACATTGCGCACTTCGTAAAGATCTTCCGCAAACGCATCTGAGACCTTCGCGACTCGTTCTTCCGCATTCGCTGGAGTGCTGTTAAGCGGAAACGCAATGCTGATGAGTAACGCAGCAAACGAGAGCATGACGGGTGAGAAACGCATCATTTCATTGACCTTTCGCATTTCTATCACTGATCGATCGTACCGGAATATGCGGACGGAAAGAGACCAGACTCCAGTGGCGGGACGCCTTTCACGATCGTTTCAGTGAATCGACATTAATGCGAACGGTGGGGTGATCGCAAGAAACATTCAACTACATTCTGCGCACAACACAGTCTGACGGGTGAATGAGTTGGCAGCGTTCAGAAGAAGCAGTGTGTGAGCATGAATGAATTGTGTTGAAGTAACTCCGCCTGAGGCAAACCGCTTCGTGCGTGGACACGTAACTCGCTCAAGCATCGAGCTTCAAGCTTCGAGCTTCCACTTGGAGTTCGACCGTCATAACAAGTTCAGCGAACAGTCGGAGCGCTGACTGATTCCAGGAGCCGTTGAACGACGGACTCAATGCGGAGCCCTTCTGCTTCCGCCTTGTAGTTCAACAAGATTCGGTGCCGTAACACGGGAACTGCGACGGCGTGGATATCGTCGACCGTGACGTGTGATCGCCCTTGAAGGAGTGCCCGCGCTTTGGCCGCCAGAACGAGATACTGGGAAGCGCGTGTACCAGCTCCCCAACTGACATATTTGTTCACGAATTCTGAAGTCGAAGATTCGTTCGGTCGACTCGCCGCCACGAGTCGCACTGCGTACTGAATGAGTTCTTTCGCGACAGGGACATTTCGCACGACTCTCTGGAACTCGAGTACGTTTTCGCCAGTGAAAATTGCCTCGATCTTCTGCGAATATCCAGACGTCGTGCGCTCGACGACAGTGACTTCATCCGCCTCTGGGAGGTAATTCACGACAACGTTCAGCATGAAGCGATCAAGCTGCGCCTCAGGAAGTGGATAGGTTCCTTCCATTTCGATCGGATTCTGTGTCGCGAGCACGAAGAATGGCTCTGCGATGGGATATCTTTTCCCGGCCGCTGTGACCTGATGCTCCTGCATCGCCTCCAGAAGCGAGGCCTGAGTCTTAGGAGGCGTTCTGTTGATCTCGTCGGCAAGAATCACATTCGAAAAGATCGGCCCGGGAACGAACACCATTGTTCGGCGCCCCTCGGCTGTCTCTTCCAGGATTTCCGTTCCAGTGATGTCCGCAGGCATCAAGTCTGGGGTGAACTGGATGCGCTGAAAGTTCAAGTAGAAAATCTGGGCGATCGATTTGACCAGCAGCGTTTTGGCTAATCCCGGAGCCCCTGTGATGAGGCAATGGCCACCAGCGATCAGCGTAATCAAGACCTGTTCGATGACGTCCTGCTGACCGACGATGGCCTTGGAAAGTTCCTCGCAGATCCTCTGCCGACCTTCCCGTAACATCAGAACGGCTGCTTTTTCTCGTTCGAAATCATCGCGCTGCAGGTCTTGCATTCCAAACTCTCCGAACAGGAATCTGAATCTGGCTGGCCGCTGCCTCAGAGGTGCAAGTTGGCGAGAGGTGGCAACCGCAACGAAGATCGCTGTGTCGATTGCCTCCGGAACGCCCATCTCCTCATGAAAAGCGTCTTCGATTCCCGATCCTATAGCAATGCAGTCGTTTCGTCGAAGTCACACATCAAATTGAAATTCTGAATGGCGACTCCGCTGGCCCCTTTGATCAGGTTGTCCAGCACAGAGAAGACCAGGACACGACCTTTCACGATTCGTGCTGTCAACTGGCAGAAGTTTGTCCCAGCGACATCCTTCGTGCGAGGAAGATGTTCCACAACGTGAACGAATGGCTGGTTCGCGTAGAAATCGCGAAAAACCTGCAAGATCTCGTCCTGTTGAACCTGCTTGATCAACGTGCCGTAAATCGTCGCCAGAATTCCACGATCCATTGGGATCAGATGCGGAGTAAACGTGACCTCCACAGGTTCTTGAGCGACGACAGTCAAAATCTGTTCAATCTCTGGCGTATGCCGATGATTTCCGACGCTGTAGGCGGAGAGACTTTCGTTGACTTCCGCGTAAAGTCGTTCCAGTGCGGGAGTCCGGCCAGCCCCTGAAACGCCGCTTTTAGCGTCAATGAGAATCCCGGTCGGTTCGATGAGTTTTGAGTGCAGGAGTGGAGCCAATCCAAGAATCGATGCACTGGTGTAGCACCCTGGATTGGCAATCAATGCTTGATCGGGAATCTGATTACGGAACAGCTCAGGCAGACCGTAAACGGTTGCTCCAAGTCGAGTCGGATCGATGTGCACGTGCCCGTACCATTTCTCATAGACCGCGGGGTCAGAGAGGCGGTAGTCGGCTGAGAGGTCGATCACCTTTAAACCAGCGGCCAACAAGGCTGGAATCGCCTCCATGCTGGCCCGGTGTGGCAAGCAGCAAAAGCAGACATCGGCGACGGTTGCCAACTCTTCGGGGTTCGGGTTTATGAAATTGAGATCCAGCCGACCTGCAAGCGAAGGGTGGACTTTACTGACGGCACCCGACTCAGTGCGACTGGTAACAGCAGTGATCTTGGCGTGAGGATGACGCAGCAGGAAGCGAATCAATTCCAAAGCTGTGTACCCAGTCCCCCCTTGAATAGCAACTCGAATCACGACACGTCCCACTACAGCTGAAGGCCTAATATCTGAATTCAAACGATCACGTATTCAGTGGCGGTGATACACGATCGTGAGTGGATCATCCAAAATGATGAACCTCTTCCCAACAGAATCTTACAGTGTTGGATGAGACAACGTAACGGATCGAGTCGACCAGAGATCGTTCAGATGACGCCGGGCGTAAGATTAAAAAAGGGATTCAGTTCGCATGGACGGTTTAACGCACTTCTGGATCGACGAGAGGAGTTCTTCAGCGATCGAGCGGGTCGACTTGTCTAAGTGGAGTAATCAATCGCAGGGTGTATCGAAGAGTCGCGTTTTTTGACGCTCCCTGAGAGGAGACAACTCTGCAAAAGCGTCACTATCGCAAATTCTGAGTCGGCTTGCTTTTGCCTGAAAATGACGAATCCCTAATAAATTGCTGGCAGCTCCTTGCCATTTCGATCAAGTTCGACGCAAAACAATACACATTGATCGATATTGCCTCAGGAAAGTTCTGAACAATGTTGAAAAACGCACAAATAAGATTGCATGCGCTGGTAAAAACTTGGCATGATTACTTTTATCAACGAGAGTCCTTTTTCAAGGCATTCGCATTCGCAGATTTCTAAGAATGATTATCAGTGCGTGATTCGAATTCAGAATGGATTCGAAGTCGGGAACTTTTAGAAATCCGCAAGATCTCAACGTTTTTAAGCCGCTCAAAGCAATTTTCGAATCCATTCCGAAACCACCAGACTGAAGGCGAATCTCAGGCGAAAATAGCGACAGAAGGATCGGATTCCCCGTGGGTTCGTGGCTGTTGCCGCACCACATGGCGCGACTTTCTTTGCATTTTTTGACAAAATCTAATCTTGTTTTGATGTTTTGCGGGCAAAAACGCAAAATCTATACAAAACTATATCGTACACGCAAATTCCGAGTGAGATCGTTCAGCGATCCGAGGTGACCCCCAAGGGGCCACACACCTTGCCGCTTGAAACGGGTGCACGTGCGATACTTGTAAGCTCCATTTTTACGGGTCTACTCAAGGAGTCTTTTTGTGTTGGATTACGATTGGGATAAAAGTGTTGGGCATTGGGTCTGCTCAACTTCACATGCAATTCGCAAGCTGCTAGGGACATACCTTTCTCAAGAGAAAATTACTCTCCGACAGTTTGAAGTGTTGCAAACACTCTCTAACAACCCCGCATGCGGATCACAGTCGGAACTCGCAGAACACCTAGGCATCGAGCCCCACACTCTCGCCGGTGTTCTCAAACGAATGGAGCGGGACGGGCTCCTCGAAAGAACAGCCTGCAATCAGGATCGCCGAAAGAACAAAGTTCAACCGACTCCCAAAGCTGACGAGCTTTGGAAACGGACGACCGCGATTCTGCACGGCATTCGCTCAGAGATGAGCAGTGGCCTCTCGCAGGAGGAAACGGACTCGCTGAAAGCCATCCTTGCAAAACTTCGTGTGAATATTGATGAGGCGGAATCAGCGTTTCACACGATGACAATTCCGGCGTCTCAAGGCATTAACGCCAGCCATTTCACAGTCGCTTCAACTCCAGCTATTCGCTCTTAACAGCGGTGTGAATCGTTAGTAAAAAACAGGAGCCTCCGAGAAATACGGAGGCTCCTGTTTTTATGTGGCTATTGACTGCACGTCGATGAATCGAAACTCATTGCCCCTGCTCAAGTCTGGACCAGTCGACCACAGGAATTTCGTCCCGGACCACCGATTTGATCCCTGTTCTCTGACTGGTTTTCACTCCCTTTCCGCCCCGCGCTGTGACGGCGTACTTCATCTGGCCATAGCTGATCGACTTGTCATGCTCGTTGACGACTTTCAGAACATCGCTGGGGCGAGTTAATCGCTTGGCTGCAATAACGACATCGTCTTTCTCGACGAGTTTCAGCCCGCGGACACCCTTTCCAGCACTGTTGAGGATTTGAACTTCCGAGACCGGAAAATGAATTAAACGGGCTGCTTTCGAGATGAGGAACATGGTGTCTTCCTCTTCCATGATCTCAACATGGACAACGCGATCTCCATTTGCCAGACGGCAGTATTTTCGACCGCTCCGGGTTGATGGAGAGCGAAATGCACTCAGCGAAACCCGCATCACCTGCCCATGGGCTGTGGCGACAACCAGATAAGGGCTCGGAGGAAATCCTTCCCATTCGACATCAGATGGAGTGAATCGAGGATCTGTGGTCAGCATCGTGACGACAGTTGCACCATCACTCAGCTTCACATGTTTGGAAAGCGGTTCCCCGTATCCTGTCGATGGAGGGACCTGATCGATCGGCATCGTGTAGGCGACGCCGTCGCTGGAGAAGATCACGACTGAATCCAGCGTGGAGCCCGGACAGATCGACAGTACCTCTTCCCCTTCTCGCACCCGCAATTTGTCGACGGTGGAGATTTTTCCGACTCGGCGAATCCATGCTTCTGTCGTCAAGACAACGTTGGTGTTCTCTCGCACGATATACGCGAGTGGATCGAACTCGGAAATCTCATCGGATGATCCAAGAATTGTTTTTCTCTTTGAATCGAAGGTGGCTCCGAGACTTTCCAGTTCGGATCGCACCTCTTTCCAGAGATTCTTTTCGGAACCCAGAATTTTGCGGATGCGGGCTGCTTCTTTTTCCTTCTCCTGGAGTTCCTCCCGGATTCGACCAATTTCCAGAGAGGAAATTCGATAGAGCATCAATTCCAGAATGGCGTTTGCCTGAGCTTCGTCCAAGGGGAACGCCTTGACCAGTTTTTCGCACGCATCCTGCTTGCCTGAACTGTTTCGAATGATCTTCAAGGCTTTGTCGAGACCATCAAAGATGATGGCGAATCCACGCAGAGTATGAAGTCGTTTTTCAAGCAAACCCAATTGATACTCGAAACGTCTTCGAATCGTCCCAAAGCGGAAATCGAGAAAGTGCCGAAGAATCTCGACGAGCCCGCAGCGTCTTGGAACGAGCACTCCATTTTCGGGGACCAGACAGGTCGCGTTGTAAGCGAAGTTGTCTTCGAGTCGCGTGTGTTTATACAGGTAGGACATCACCGAGTTCGGGTCGGAACCGGGCTTGATGTGAAGGACAATGCGCAAGCCGTGCTCGCCATCGGACTCATCCGCGACATCCAGCAACTGAGGAAGCCGGCGTGAATCCCGGATGTCTCCCAATGAATTCACAAGTGTTCCGGTTTCAACACCATAGGGAATTGAGAAGACGACCAACCGGTCGGTGATTTCCTTCTTCCCTTCCTTATCGAAACGCCATTCGGCACGGACTTTGAAGGACCCCTTGCCTTCCTCATACGCTTCCCGGATCTCTTTTCGATCCGTGACAATCCGGCCTCCTAACGGGAAGTCAGGGCCCTTGATGTACTTCATCACCTGCGCGACGCTAGACGAGGGGTCGTCGATCAGCGCAATACAGGCTTTAATCACTTCACCCAGATGATGCGGGGGCATGTTTGTCGCCATCCCCACCGCGATTCCCTGTGTTCCGTTGACGAGCAGATTCGGAAACTGAGCGGGTAAAACGGCTGGTTCTTCGTGGGCCCCATCGTAGGTAGGCCGCATGTCGACTGTGTTCGACTTCAGCTCCTCCATCAGCCGTTCAGCGATGCGAGTTAGCTTGGCTTCGGTGTATCGATCGGCGGCCGCGGGAAGCCCCATGATACTGCCAAAGTTCCCTTGGCCGTCCACCAGCTTTTCACGAAAGGTGAAATCCTGTGCCATTCGCACCATGGCATCGTAAATCGCAGCGTTTCCGTGGGGATGGAACTTACCCATCGTATCCCCGACGATACGCGCGCACTTCACGTATTTTGCATCGGCTGTCACGCGGAGTTCGTTGTACATGACGTACAGAATTCGCCGCTGTACAGGTTTTAATCCGTCCCGAACATCTGGCAATGCACGGGACATGATGACGGACATCGCATAATTCAAATAACGACGTCGAGTTTCGTCGCTGATCGAAACGTATTGGAGTTGATCTTCAGCCTCTTCCGCGTTTCCGTTTTTGGAGGATCCGTTCGCGACCATAAGACTATTTTCAATTTGCAGTAAGGACGAAACAACAACTTCAAACACGCTCTGGACGAATTGTCGACCGTTCGTAATAGCGAATCACGCCGACGACAACAATCATCCAAGTTGAAAACGACACCCGGCCCATTGACCGAAGTTTTCTTCTACCTTCACTGTCAGCGAAGTCAGATTGGAAACCTTTAGCCGATCCAGCATCTGCTCTCCCAGCCATTGAGCAATCAGTTCTGCGGTCGTTTGCTCAACCGGTAGCAGGACACATTCGTCTTTTGGGAATACCCAGCGGCGGCGATCGTATCGCACTTCGATCTCCTCCTCCTGAACGTCAACACGGATCTCCGGATGCCGATCTGGCAACAGCATGCGGTGGTCCAGCGAGTCACAGAGTGATTGCAGAGTATCTCTCAATGCGATGAAATCGAACACGAATCCGTTCTCATCCAGAGTTCCTTCCACCTGAGCAGCGACACGGTAGTTGTGACCATGAAGTCGCTCGCAGAAGTCTCCGATGGTGATGAAATGTCCCGCTGAAAAGACGAGATGGTCTTTTGTGACGTCGACAGTGAATTGCCGTGAAATCGTTCTGATATCTGGACTCAAAATGCCCCCCCCATCCTGCGGTCTACTCTTGTACTGGCAATCTCGACAGAGCCGGTTGTGTGACAGGTTGCCAGACCCCATCCCGCATCAAACTGAAAAGAGTTGCTGCAATGAGATCGGCCGTGGTGCCGGGGTTGCGACGATGCCCATCGCCCCGCAACCAAAGATCGAATTCCTCGATGGCATTGGCAGATACCAGGTTGTCGCTGGTCTCCAGTGAAACGATGCGATTCGCTCTTCGTTGAGCTTCGATCGCGACTTCTTCACCACACTTACGGAGGATCAACGAGTCCGACTGGTTTGCGAGATAGTCTAAATGCAACCCGACAATGGCTTCCAGTTCATCCTGTCCCTTGCTGAGCCTAGCAAGGAACCGCTCGCAGCCGAATCCCAGAACATCTTCATATGAATGTGTGTACTGCCATGCAATCTTGTCGGATGGAACCTGCGCCATCGCTTCGAGGATTGTGATTTGCGGTGTTTGAGAGACATCGTTTTGATCGACCTCTCCGAGTCCACCGGGCTGCGCATGGCGAATCGCTTCATAGATGAGTGCTGTTTGGCTCAGGTCGATCCCGCGAAGCACTGACTCGATTCCAGCGGCACAAGAAATCCCCAGCGGAATCGCAGCGAGTGGAGCAAGCAACAACACCATCCCAAGGTTTGTATTGGTGCCGACCGCTGACCGGGTCGCCTTCACTGCATTGAGAATCGCCTGACCGACTCCGGAGTCAGCAGACACCGCGAGGATCGGAGCAATGACTTCAGCGGAGCGGACAAAGTCGTCGTAGGTTAAATCAGCAAAGCGTTTGCCGGGAGAGACGTTTCCGGGTTTAGGAGCGGTGCATTCAAGCAAACACGCTGACTGCAAAAAAGCAGCCAACGTGTTCGAATTCGACTGAACGACAGCGGTCACCGGCAATCCCTGATATCAACGGATCAGAGCTTTGAGCGTTTCAATTCTGTCAGCAAGCTGTTGAGTCCAGCTTCGACTGCATTTTGTTGGCTCAGACCTTCAGGTAACCCTGCAGCTTTCTCGGTGAGCTGAGTAAAGATGATCTCAGCCTCTGCCACCAGTTCGTCACCGCAATGCGCGGTCATGGTCGCCATTCCACCTTCTTCGCGGGCATCTTCCAATGTCGCGGTGTAGATCAGCTGATCACCTGGTCGTGCATGTCGATGGGAGATGAACTTTGGAACTTTCGCGAGGAAAACCAAGTACTTGAACTGGAAAGCTTCTCCAAGAAGAATCCCCCCGGTTTGGGCCATACCTTCCATGATTAGCGATCCTGGCATCACAGGATAGCCGGGAAAATGGTCATGGAGATGCTCTTCCGCCAACGAGATGTTCTTGACCGTCTTGGCGTATTTGCCACTCTCAAACTCAATGAATTTGTCGATCCAGAACCAGCGCATGTATATTCCCAAACGGCATTCCAGGAATGCACTCTTCAAAGAAAGAAGGAACGAGTTGAGCCGCACAAGGTTCTGTACGGCTAAACCCGTTAACTCAAGTCACGAAACACTTCCTGCAGAATAGAGACTAGACTTTGCTAGCAATAAACTTGCAGATCATGTCGACTGTGAACAAATCTTGCACGTTAGATGCTTTGGGATCAGCAGCAAGCTTGTCCACGTTTGCGTGTGGCATGCTCTTGCGGAGTTCCTGAATCCCTTCCTCAGTGACCTTGCCGTCTTTAATGTAGCCAGAATCAGCTGTCAGCATGTGTTCCGGGAACAGTTCAGCACGAGGAATCTTGATATCGAACGCCTTCTCGAGCCGGAAGACGATGTCCAGAAAGTCGATTGACTCAGCGCCCAGATCGCCCATCAGTGTTGCTTCCGGAGTCACTTCATCATCTTCGACGCTCAATGCGTTGATCAAAACTTCCTGAACCTTCGAAAATACCTGCTCTTCACTCGCCATTTTCAGAAACTCCGTAATGAATGTCCGGACCATATCAGTACGGACGAAGACTCACCGTCGAACCCAACCATTCAGTGGCAAAGACGACGGTGAGCACGTCTTACCCAGAGAATTACTCATCAATCTTCAGGCGATTTCAACGACTCAAAATCGCCTGTTGAAAGCCAATCGGCATGTTAACCCGACTTCTTGATAGCAGAACGCCCCTTCTGAACACCAAACGTCAAAATAGGATTTCTGCGAGAAATATTCTACTAAAATCCGCCGAGAGTCAGTCCACCGTCGACGACGAGGACATGTCCGGTGATGTAACCAGCTTCGTCGCTTGCCAAGAATGCGACTGCGTTCGCGATGTCTTCTGGCTTACCCAGACGACGTACCGGAATCTGCTTCGTCAGTTCTCCCCCTGCGAGGTTACGCACAGCTTCAGTCATATCGGTCTCAATAAATCCCGGTGAAACTGCGTTCACGGTGATGTTACGACGACCGATTTCGGTTGCGAGGCAGCGGGTCAACCCCTGGATCCCCCCCTTGCTCGCAGCGTAGTTTACCTGACCCTGATTACCGAATTCTGCCGCCACGCTGGACATGTTGACGATACGCCCGTATCGCTGCGACATCATCTGACGCATGGCCGACTGGCAGAAGTTGTAAACGCTGTTCAGATTTGTGGAGATGACTGCGTTCCAGGCGTCTTCTTCCATGACCGCCAGCAGACCGTCGCGGATGATTCCCGCATTGTTGACGAGGATGTCGATGCGTCCCCACTTTTCAACGACAGCGGCGATGATGCGATCAGCGTCAGCCTTAACAGCGACGTCGCCCTGCAGAGCAATGACTTCGTAGCCTTTTTCGGCCATTTCAGCGACAATTTTGTCCGCTGATTCTTTACTCGCCTTATAGACGAAGGCGACTTTTGTCCCTTGGCTGGCAAGCTTTTCAACGATTGCCTTACCGATCCCTCGGCTTCCCCCGGTGACGAGGGCTGTGCGTCCTTGAGTGCTCATGTCTTCTCTTCTCCTAAGTCAGTTGAAACAGGGAGGCTTGGGAACTTATCACGCCGCCGGAATGGAACTCGGCAACGAAGGTCACGGGAAAAGTGAACTCCCAGTCAACCTGTTCAGGCTTTTCCGCCACGCCAGAGGACAGCATATAGGCTGCGCAAGCTGGCCAGTTCTAAATCGTCTGCACTTTTCATCTCTGGATTCTGACTCGAGAGATTGAATTGTTCGAGAACAAGACGCGCATTGACAGCACTCGTCCCTTCCATCGTCCCCGCAACTTTAAAGGACCAGGATCCCTCTTCCTTCTTCAACACTGTCGTCACAATCTCCAGAGTCTTCCCCGGAGAGACGAAATTGTTGAACTTCACGCCTTTGGCTTCTTTCAGAAGCACGGTGCTGTATTTGAAGTCTTCAGAAGCACGCATCAACCAGGCACTTGCCTGTACCATCGCTTCCACCATCAGCACGCCGGGCATGATAGGGAAACCTGGAAAATGGTCCTGCAGGTATTCTTCAGCCAGAGAAAGAGTCTTGATCGCAGTGAGCGACTCGCCAGGCTGCACCTGAGTGATCTTGTCGATGAGTGTGAATCGCATTTATCGATGCCGTGCCATGCGCAAAAAGGAATGTGTTCGAAAGCTTGTGCTGGAAGCCTATTTGATTCGCTAAAATTATCTAGGGTGCAGGTTTCTCTACGAACCAGTTTCCAACACCGTCCGAATTATCGGTTCTGACGAGGGAACTCCGGGGCAGAATTCGAGTGAATTATCAAATGCGGCAATATAGGGCACTCGCCTTCGAGTGACAACCAGCCCTGCGAATTGTTGATTGTCAAGGTTTTTGACGAAAACGCTGAAGTTTCACCCATTTGACTGTGTCGATTGTGTCGGATCTGGCACGCATCCGCCATTGAGTTGATGTTTTCTACGCATTCAGCTGAGTTTGCCCGACAGTTTCCACCATAAAAGCTACGATTTTCAGCGTAGCCCCCTTGTTTTGACAACGATTTGCGTACTCTGTCACTTGAGCCTATCAATTGGGTAGGTCCGCAACACATCGACGAGCGCCAATTTCTAGTTCCAAAGTTCACCAAGACGGAGAATGAGCAGTGGGAAAACTGAGTCTTGCCGGCACATCATTGACTGCTGCCATCCCAGCCGGAGCTCTCGCTTACGTCCTGTTGATGGCTGTTCTTCAGAGTCTCGACAAAATGTCGACGACTCTCAAAATCGCCGTGATTGCGACGCTGCTGGTTAGCGCGATCGTCGCCATCCTCCCGGCTTATTTACTCATTTGGTATCGCCGTGATCCTGTCGTCAGGGATAAAAAGGCCAAAACCAAAGGGAAGCCTGAAGCAGCCGCAGCTGTCGCTGGCGATGAACTCACCGGCGACGACCTGACGGGAGAACTTCCTGCAGATGGGATGGATCTGACCGAAGAATTCCCATCAGAGACCCTGAGTCAGGATGAAGCATTCGAAGAAGATGTCACCGGCGCCTACGGCGAAACCGCTCAGGAATTTGATATGTCGGGGATCGAAGACGAATTCTCTCCAGAGGGAGAATTCGATCAGGATCGCGAAGCGACTCTGGAATTTGACGCCCATGATGAAGACGACTTTGCCTCTGCATCGAACGTGGAAGATGACTTCACATTCGATGAATTCATGGACGAGGATGAAGACGACAAGAAGAAATAGAGCCCATTTCCCGAATTCACTGCGGGTCGCTGCCAGCCCGATGAGTCGTCAAACAGATCACCGTCGCCATTTGCCGAAGCAGGACCGCGAGGAAGTGGCTGATTGACCTTCCAAGTTTCAATAAACCAAACAAGAAACGCCGCTCAGAGTTGAGCGGCGTTTCTTGTTTTGATCATCAGCGTTTATGCGCCGGCGCGAGCAACTTTGCGGAGTATTTCTGCCCCCTTGAGAAGTGTCTCATCTGGAGCAGCATACGAAATCCGGAAGTGGGTGTCCGCGTCGCTGAAAACGTTCCCGGGGATCACAAGCAGCTGATTTTCGATCGCCTTTTTGACGAACTCGGAACCTGTTCCCCACGGTGCTTTCGGGAACATGTAAAACGCTCCGCCTGCTCCTTCAATCTCGAAGTCGTCCTTGAGTTCTGCCTTCAGCAAATCTCGTTTTCTTCGGTAATCAGCCGCTCGATCACTCACGTCGTAGTTCCAGGCGGTGACCGCTGCCCATTGCGCGGGATGCGGAGCACAGACGAACGTGTACTGCTGCAATTTCATCATTTGCTGAATGATGTGTTCGGGACCATGAGCCCAGCCAACCCGCCACCCGGTCATCGAATGCGACTTGCTGAACCCATCGATCACAATCGTCTGGTCGTTGTATTTCGCTGGACTGACGAACGCGCCGTCGTCGCAGAAAATTCGATAAATCTCGTCGCTCAGCAGCGCAATATCATGCTCTTTGGCGATTTCTGCGAGGCCGCGAACCTCTTCTTCGCTGGCGACGTGACCTGTTGGATTACATGGACTGTTGAGGATGATTAACTTGGTTTTCTCGTTAATCGCTGCTCGCACCTTATCCAACGGGATCTTGAAGTCGGGATAGGTCGAAATTGGACGAATTGTGCCGCCAGCCAGCGTCGTCAGGTGCTTGTACATCACGAAATAAGGATCGAAGACGATCACTTCATCGCCAGGATTCAGAAGTGTTGACAGCGTCAACATCAGCCCCCCGCTGGTCCCGCTTGTGACGAACGATGTTCGATCAGCATGGTTGTACTCCTCCTTGATTGAGCCTTGAATCAAATCAAGCAGCGGTTTGATTCCTTGCGTTTGGCTGTAGGCGTTTTTTCCTTCCTCGACAGCCTTTTCGAGCGCCTTCTTGATTGGTTCCGGCGTGTCAAAGTGTGGTTGACCGATGCTCATATTCACCGGATTCACCATTTTGGCTGCCAAGTCGAACACTTTGCGAATTCCTGATGCGTCAATATTTCGCATCCGGTCAGCAACCCAACGCTCACTCATCGTTATCTCGCCTGTTGAAGAACCATCCACAATGAAAATCGATCGACGTTACCGCGTCGTTGCGGGGTCGCTCATTCCGATTTCTGCAAACCCTTTCTGGCGTAGCTGACAGGAATCGCAGCGTCCGCACGGGTGACCATCCGGCAGAGGATCGTAGCAGGTATGAGTCTTGCCGTAATCCACTCCCAGCGACAATCCACGTTCAATGATCTGTGCTTTTGTGAGATGAATCAGCGGGGTGTGAATCTGGAATTTCCCCTTTCCCTCGACTCCTGCCTGTGTCGCCAGATTGGAAAGCCGAGCAAACTGCTCGATGAACTCTGGTCGACAATCGGGATAGCCGCTGTAGTCAACAGCATTCACGCCGATAAAGATATCAAAAGCACCTAATACCTCGGCCCACGCCAATGCCAACGAGAGAAAAACCGTATTTCTCGCCGGGACGTATGTGATTGGAATGGCCTGCGACATCGCCTCGTCAGTCCGCTCTTTCGGGACTTCGATATCTGACGTCAGCGCGGAACCGCCCCATTTCGCGAGGTCGAGATTCAACGTAATGTGCTCACTCGCGTTGAACGCTTTCGCCATTGCAGATGCGGCGTTCAATTCGAAGGTATGCCGCTGCCCGTAATCTATCGAGAGGCAATAACACTCGTATCCGGCATCGCGGGCAATTGCCAGGACAGTTGCGGAATCGAGACCGCCGCTGAGTAAAACAACCGCTTTTCGCGGGGAGGTTGTTGTCGTTGTCATGCTGAAATCCTACGAAATTGGGAAGCCAATCGCGAGTTACCGCAAATGAGTGTTCGCCGTTCACGAGGTTTCCTGCACCGGATGTCAGTGACTGCGATAATCTGTTGAACGCGATTCGGTTACGAAAAAAGACGCTGAGAAGAAATCGTCTTCCCAGCGTCTCAAATTCAAATGAGCTTTCGCCAATATCGCTTTAGCGATTTCGCAAAGCAGCGAGGACTTCGTCGGTGATCGCTTTGACCAGTGCTTCCGGGTCAGCAGCGGCTAACTCGGAAAGTCCTGATGGTGGCTGCAAATAGCCGGGGAAACTTGGAGGGGCGTCGAAAGCCTTTGTAACCGGCAATTGTGCATTCACCGAGTTGTAACCTTCGCGGAAGGCGGTGTTGCTGCACAGATCGCAGTCTTCAACGTGGAAGCGTGGGTCATCAAAGCCGAGCTTCTTCTTGAGGTCCAGCAGTTCGCGGGACTTCTGCTCGTTCAGGTAAGTAATTCCACCCAATTGCTTGGAGAGAATCAGAATGCGGCAGTATGCATCCAGAATCTCAGTCTTCCAGTAAGCCTCTTCAAGAGTCTTTCCGAAAGTCACAGTACCGTGGTTCGTCAGAATGATGGTGTTCGACGACTTCAGGAACGGAACCACCGTGTCGGCGAATCCTTGTGCTCCCGGAGTTTCGTAAGGAGCGATCGGAACCTCCCCCATGAACACTTCGATTTCTGGGAGAACGCATTGCGGAATTGGTTCACGTGTCACAGCGAATGCTGTGGCATGTGGTGGATGGCAGTGAACAACAGCTTTTACGTCTGGACGATGTTTCATGATCGTCAGGTGGAGCAGAATTTCGCTGGTGCGTTTTTTGGTTCCAGCAAGCTGCTTGCCATCGAGGTCGACCATGCAAATATCTTCATGCTTCATGAAGCCTTTGCAGATCATTGTTGGGCTACACAGAACTTCGTTTTCACCCACGCGGTAGGAGATGTTACCGTCGTTCGCAGCGGCAAAACCTTTGTTGTAGACGCGACGACCAATCTCGCAGATCCATTCCTTGATCTCCGGATTGTTGAAGAGTGGGTGATACATATCTGAAATCCTTGCTAGGCTCGGACCAAAGATCCGAAAACGTGCAGATGGTATTCTTTGAAGTAAAACTTGTTTTCACATGGGGACAGAGGCCATCCCCGTTCTTTGTTTCTTTAAATCCGGAATGCGGATTTCATCGAGTAATGCCGCGCAATAGGCGTCGAGTGGCTTCACATCTGGATAAAACGCCGCTGAAGCCTCAGCACCATCGCTGATGGCGATCAGTGAACCCGGACCAGAACCGAACTCGTCATATACGACCATCGGTTCGCCACGCCCTTGGACGTCACCTTTCAATCCCGTTCGACTCAGCGGAACCACCAGTTTCCAAATTGCTCCCTGCACGTCTGGATGACAGCGTGAAAGAGAAATTCGACCGATGACTTCGCCAATCTTCATGTTTGATTCTTCAATTCGCCTGTAAGTGTTTCCACATCCAGACTATTTCGCTTCCTGCTGGATCTGTTGAATCAAGTTCTTCAGTTCGAAGAATGAGCTATTTGTCGGGTCGAGACACCAGACATTCGCTCGAATCTGCGTCCGGACGATCTTGACATCACGCGATTCCTGAATGGCAACCGCTTTGATTTTCTCATTGCGATTGGCCAGACATGCTGCCCGAAATGTCTGTTCTGCCAGGATGACCACCGTTGAGGCATCTCCGCGGCAAACGGCACTGATCGCCAACTTGGCTGCGTCATCAGGGCAGCCAAGAATCTCTCGATTCCACTGAGTCGCAATCGACTCCCAAAGCTGATTCACGACGTTTCCGCTTCGAACCACAATCAACAGTGGTCGAAACGGAGAGGACACAGCTGAACCTCGATCGGTCTGGTTCGAGGCGGCCTGCCCATCGGCAATCGTTCCCCGTTCCAGTCGCAATTTGCGGCTCTTGACGACGTCCCAGGCAGCCGGTGTCACGATCGCTTTCGGACGAACTGTGACTGTGCTTGAAACTTCCATCGGTTCCAGAAGCTCAGCTGTGATGACCGCGCTACTCAGAGAGAATCGCCCTGTCTGGACCGGCTCCGGGTGCGATGTCACGGCCACAGGATGAGCGGCAGCGACCGAGGCAGAAACTGTCGGAAGTGCAACAGACGCACGGACACTGTCCGGGCTGATTTTTGTCAGCACGTTCGCAACAATCCGGTCAATCGCGTCTTGAGAAAGGGACATAAGTTACGCAAACAACTCGATAATTTTCGGTGATACTCGGAATGAACTAATCGGTTTTTGGGTCTGGTTGGCCCATGACGATCCATCTCACCGGAGTGTTGTTGGCGTTCATCGCTTCGCCGACAAGCTTTCCGTCAGAACAGATAATCACTTCGCTTCCAATCCCCGCGCCAAATGTGTCGATGGCCAACAGGGGATCGCCATCATCACCACCGCACGGCATCAACGGCTGAACGACAAGAAGCTTCCATCCATTCATGGAGGAATGCTTGATTGTTGACGTTGCGTTTCCGATGACGAGGGCGAGGTTCATAATGACTTGGACTTACTTGACGAACCCGAACTGAACTTCTGGATCAGCGTCGGGGCTGACATGAAATGATGATTCCACGCCAGTCCCTGTGCTGATGTTGTCAGGAACTACACAATGCGGCCTTCACCGACCATTGTGCAGCGACGTTTTCGAGTGAATGTCATTGGTGTAGTGACACCCTCTCCGGTCGGTGTGGCGATGCTGAAGGAAAGGTATCCTTCGCCGCCCAAACCGAGGCCAGCCATGCTTGGACCGTTCTTGATGTACAACGTGGTGTTCATCAGCCGCCCCATAGCGGTCATTGTGTGAACATCACGCGAGTGAATCAGAGCGGTGTGTCCGTACCCGTGTTCGAACTCCAGTGCCAGGCTGATGGCATGGCTGGTGTCGCGGGCACGAACGAATGGGACGAACGGCATCATCTGTTCTTCTGGAACGAACGGGTTATTGACATCCGTTTCGCCGTAGAGAAGCTGCGTGTTCGCAGGAACTTTCAATCCGATCTTTTCAGCCAGAACAGCAGCGTCTTTACCGATCAGATCGCGGTTCAGTCCGTAGTGTCCACCCGGTTCTTTCGGGGGAGTGAACGCGACTTTGGTGAGCGCTTCCACTTGTTGTGCGTTCAGTCGGTAACCGCCGTGACGTCCGACTGCTTCCATCAGCTGATCGAAAATCGGCGCGACTGCGAAGACTTCTTTTTCGCCGATGCAAAGCAGGTTGTTGTCGTAGGACGCCCCTTGAACAATGCTGCGAGCAGCGTTTTCGATGTCGGCAGTCTGATCAACGACGACAGGTGGATTTCCCGGACCGGCGACGATCGCCTTCTTCGAGGACTGAAGGGCAGCACGCGCCACAGCTGGTCCACCAGTCACGAGCAGCACTTTGACTCCACGGTGATGGAAGACTTCGTTTGCTGATTCGATCGTCGGCTTGCTGTTGATCGTGACCAGATTTTGGACACCGATTGCTTCCTCAAACGCTTTGTTGAACGCCTGAACCCCCGTGCACGCAATCTTCGCACCGTTTGGATGCGGATTGAAAACGACGGTGTTTCCGGAAGCAATAATGTTAATAATGTTCCCAGCGAGCGTTGGGAGCGAGTGCGTGACAGGAGTGATGGCACCGATGACGCCGAATGGAGCGTACTCTTCGAGCATCAGACCGTTGTCACCGCTGTAGCAATCGGTCTTGAGGAACTCGGTTCCAGGAACCAGCTTGATGATTTTCAGCTTCTCGATCTTGTGGTCGAGACGGCCGACTTTGGTTTCTTCGAACTCGGCTTTGCCCCAGACTTCGGCGTTCTTCTCGCAGAGGTCCTTGACGATCTGCACCACTTTGGCGCGGTCTGCCATCGTCTTGGTCTGCAGAACCTGAAATGCTTCCTGAGCAGCAGCGACGGCGTCGTTGACGTTATCGAAAACGCCATAGTTGCCACCGGCTGACCGACTCGAACCATTGGAAGCGATGCTTCCTGCTGTTCCGCTGGAGAGAACTGGAATTCCAGCCTTTTTCGGAGCTGCTCCGTTCGAACGCGTGGACTTGCCGAGTTCTGAAAGCACTTCTTCGACAACGGCCCGGATCGTGTTTTCGTTGGCTTGCATCTACTGCTCCTTCGTCATCAGTCAAGATGAACGAGACTGATTGATGAACTACGAGTTCGCTTTGTAAATCGAATGATTGGCAATCTGAACGTTGTCGACGATACCGATGATCGCACAATCGATTGGGAGTGTTTTTGTTTCGTCTGTGAAGCGTGCACTCGACCCCTGAACGATCAGCACCACTTCTCCTTCGCCAGCACCGACCGTGTCGACAGCGATGAAGGTGCGCCCGGTTGACTTCAGTGAATCCTGCGCTTGTTCATCAACTCGCAATGGTTCGACGATGAACAACGTCTGACCCACCATGCTGGGGACTTTTTGAGTCGCAGTCAGATTGCCGGTAATTTTCGCAAGAAACATGTCTTATTACTCACCACGGAGACACGGAGGCACGAATCACTTTTTCTGCAGCACGCGCCTGATGAGTCCGTCTTTCAATGTTGAGTGAAGAAACCTGAAAGTTCCCCGGTCCGCAAACTGGCCCGTCTACTGCCTCGACATTTTGGAATTCCGCTGGAATGCAGGCTCCGGAATTTCGAGGTTACCTAATATTTTCTCCGACCACTTTCGCGGTCTGCCGGGCGACGACGATCTCTTCATTTGTTGGAACGATCCAAACCTGTGTCTTCGCTTGCGGAGACGACAGATTGACTTCGCCCTTCAATGTTTCGTTTTTCTGCTGATCCAGTTCGATTCCTGCGAATGTCATGTTTTCGCAGACGAGTTTACGGATCAGGCTACTGTTCTCTCCGATTCCCCCGGTAAAGACGATGGCGTCAGCACCATTGAGAACTGCGAGATACTGTC
The DNA here is from genome assembly GCF_051466335.1 of Planctomicrobium mucosum. NCBI lineage: Bacteria > Pseudomonadati > Planctomycetota > Planctomycetia > Planctomycetales > Planctomycetaceae > Planctomicrobium > Planctomicrobium mucosum. The sequence continues at coordinate 4,174,305 of NZ_CP195793.1, forward strand.
CGATGTACTTTTTGATTTCAGCGACGTAGACCCGAATTGCGTGGTTGGCACGTTCGTGGCCCTGAGCCGCTGCATTCTCGATGTCTCGCAAGTCTGGAGAGACACCGCTCATCCCTTGCAGACCGCCCTGGCTCGCCAGTTCGTTCAACAGGGTTTCGTAGTCTTTTCCTGTGCGATTTTTCAGCAGACGCAATGCGAACGGGTCGAAATCACCAACTCGATTGTTCTGTGGCAATCCGGACTGAGGAGTCATCCCCATTGACGCTGCACGAGACTCTCCGCGTTCAATCGCACAGATCGAACTGCTCCCCCCCAAGTGACACGAGATAATCTTCGCGTCGGGATTGTTGAGCAGTTGGGCAGTTCGCGTGGCAATGAAACGGTGACTCGCTCCATGAAATCCCCAGCGGCGGATTTCATGATTCTCTGTCCATTCATAAGGAACCGCGTAAGAGCGGTATTCCGGGAGAATGGTGTCATGGAAGGCTGTTTCCAGTGCTGCCACGAGCGGAATCTTCGGGAAAGACGCCTTCAACAGACGCATTGCCCGTGCATAAGGTGGATTGTGAGCTGGAGCGACATCGGCTAGCGATTCCATCGTTTCCAGAAGCTCGTCATTGACCAGTCGAATGCCGCTCAATCGACCAGCGAAGACTGCTTTGAAACCGATCGCTGCCACTTCGTCGACCGATGTGAGGCAACCCGTTTCCGGGTGAGTGAGTTGATCCAGGCACATGCGAACAGCGGCCGCATGGTCCGGAATTCTCTGGATCACTTCCTGCTTGTGACTCCCCACTTCCGCCGTACAGACAGAGTCAGCATCTTGACCAATTCGGTCGATCGCTCCTCGTGCCAGTTGCTCTTCGGTAGACATATCGAAGAGTCGGTACTTGAAGCTGGTAGATCCAAGATTGGCGACCAGAACTTTCACTCTTAACCTCACAACTTTCCCGTCACGGAGCTTGCGCGTCAGCAAGCGTCCTCATGCAACATCAGCGAGGAATCAATCGTCTTTCAGAGAACGAAGCGTCGACCGACGCAGGGCGTCTCGCCTGCGCCTCGAACTCTGAAAAGCTGAATGTCCGTCCGACTAGAAAATGTCCATCAGCCCTTCAGAGGCACGTGGAATGATGTGAGCAGCGAGCAACTCGCCGACGCGGCTCGCAGCTGCGGAGCCAGCATCAACCGATGCGCGAACGGAGCCGACGTCACCACGAATCACGGTCGTAATGAAGGCGTTTCCGATATTGACCTGTTTCACCAGAGTCACGTTTGCGGACTTCAACATGGCGTCGGAAGCTTCGATCGCCGCGATGAGTCCTTTCGTTTCAACAAGACCGATAGCGTCGTTCATTGGACGATTTCCTGCGGGAGCAACAATGATGCTTGGGCTCGGTGGCGGTGCCGGTTGTGTTTCCGGCAATGTGTTTTGAACACTTTCTTCCACGATTCCACCTGAGTTAACACAAGGGCGAAGCCTGTTTGTCCGGGAACCGGACTCCGACCATGCAATTTTTTTGAACGAGACGTTGCAACGCTGACTTTTCAGTTGGACGACCAGCATCGCAATTCAGATTCTGAACTCCGAAATCAACCCGGAGTTTTCATCTTCAGAATCGAATTAGGCGTCTTTCTTCTTTGGAAGAATTGACACGAGCTCTTCGTGTGGACGAGGAATGACCTGAACGCTCATCACTTCGCCGATCTTGCTTGCAGCAGCAGCGCCAGCATCAACGGCGGCCTTTACAGCAGCAACGTCACCGGTCAAGAAGACGGTTGCGATACCGCTTCCGATTTTTTCCCAGCCAACCATGGTCACGTTGGCAGCCTTGAGAGCAGCGTCAGCGGCTTCGATCAGGCAAACCAGACCTTTGGTCTCAATCATTCCCAACGCTTCGTTAACACGAGCCATCGTACCTAACTCCAAAATTCAGTGGGGGTCAGTGATTGTGATCGGGCCTCAAACATACTGAGACCCCTTTTTTCAGAGTGGGCGAAGCGAATCGCACACCGAGATTTCAGTTCGCAACAGCACCGGATCAGTGCGTGTGGCATCCACAGGCAACCGCAGGAACCAACTCCACTTTCGTAGCTTTGGTAATGTTGACTGCGTTGCCTTCATCTGTATCGAGGTGAACTTCCAGCTTGATCTTGTCGTCGCCGCCGCGAACAGCCAGATTTTCGAGAGTTGTGCTGCATCCTGGAGATTCGATCTTCAGGTGCATCTGATCGCCATTCTTTACGCCGTAGTAAGCCATGTCTGCTGGAGACATGTGCACGTGACGCATCGCGCGAATCACACCTTCTTTCAATTCCAGGCTTCCCTTGGGGCCGACAAGCAGGCAGCCCGGTGTCCCAGCGACGTCACCGCTGATTCGAACGGGAAGATCCAGTCCGAGAGAAATGGAATCGGTGAAGGCGAGTTCTACTTGTGAGGCTCCGCGAGATGGCCCGAGAACACGAACTTCTGGAAGCATGCGGCGACGAGGGCCAACAATGGCGATGGTTTCTTCAGCGGCGTAGTAGCCTTCCTGATACAACCATTTTGTCGGTTTGAGTTTGTGCCCTTTTCCGAAGAGAATTTCGATGTGCTCGTCGGTCAGGTGAGCGTGGCGGGCAGAGATGTTCACGACCAGTGGATTGGGGGGAGTCTTCGAAGTTCCCTGCGAGCCAGTTGCTGGCGACGCTGCCGGGCCGTGCTTCGACAGAACGGACCGGACAACTCTTTCGATATCGCCTCTGGATAAGCCGCTGACATCCACTGCAGACATATTTACTTAGCTCCCCGTCTCACAAACGATCACTCTCAGACTTCAACGACATTCAAATCAATTCCGAAGCTGCTGATGCGGTCTCTCCACTCAGGAGTGATTCCGGAGTCCACAACCAGCCTGTGAATTTTTTCCAGTCCACAGAGCCTCGAAAATTCTGAATGCCCCAACTTACTGCTGTCAGCGACGACAATCACCTCGTCTGCCGACTCCATCATTTGCTGCTCTGCTTCCACGAGAAGTGAGTTCGAGTTAAACAAACCCGCTTCTGTGATTCCCCCTACTCCCATAATGAGTCGGCGGGCCTGTATCTGCTTCAATGCTGCGACTGTGAGAGATCCGAGTACGACTCCTGTCTTGGGGTAGAGATAGCCTCCCAAGAACACGACTTCGACATCAGGGACACTCACCAAGTGGTTCACGATTGGCAGCGAGTTCGTCACTACCTGCAACGATTTTCCGGAAAGATGTCGTGCTACTTCGAGAGTAGTCGTCCCACCATCCAGGATGATCGTTTCTCCAGTACCGATAAGATCGGCAACGCATCGACCGATCTTCTGTTTCTCACGAAGAGCGAGGTTTCGCCGATCATCAAAGCCGGCTAGTGACTCGCCAACGAATGCTGCGCCTCCGCGCGTGCGCCGAACCTGTCCGATACTTTCAAGATATTCCAGATCACGTCGGACTGTCGACTCGCTGACAGAAATTTCGTCAGCGATTTCCCTAAGTGATGCAAAGCCTTTGACTTCAATGATTTCTAGGACACCAGAGCGGCGTTGATCAAGCAACATCCGATTTCCCCTGTCCTATCTGTATTAACCTAAAATCAATCAAGCCGCACGGATATCATATGCTCAGCAAATGCAATGTTCAACCAAACTCTTTCAGAATCTTTCAAAACATGTCATCGCCAGATTGCGTAATCTGATCTCTCTTCTTTGATATTTCGTAACACACGTTGGATTCGTCGGCTGATGGTGAGCTAACATTCAGAGAATTCGCCGCGAATCGTTGTGTGCGTCGAGACTGCTGCCATCAACCGGAAAAGTTGGCCTGAATGGATTTTCCAGCGAGCGCAAAAAAGCATTCCGTCGCTTCTTCTTCTCCATCCGGCGCAAACCACACGGCTCCCGATAGCGAGGTCAGAAAAGGGCAGCGTCACTCAATTACCGTCCTTCAGCAACGGCTCAATAGTGTCATTCGTGGAAAAGAAGAAACGATCGACATTCTGCTCATCAGCCTGTTAGCTGGCGGTTCGGTCCTCATGGAGGACGTCCCGGGTGTCGGAAAGACGACTCTTGCCAAATCATTGGCCAAAGCACTGGATGCGGACTTTCGCAGGGTTCAGTTCACCCCGGACCTGCTTCCATCAGACATCCTTGGAGCAAGCATTTACAACCCGGCAGATGGTTCTTTCACGTTCAAAGAAGGACCGATATTCTGCAGCATCCTCCTCGCCGACGAAATCAATCGTGCCTCTCCAAGGACACAATCCGCACTGTTGGAAGCGATGAGTGAGGGACAGGCGACCATTGAAGGGGTTCGCCACCGTTTACCCCATCCGTTTCTCGTCCTTGCCACTCAGAACCCCGTCGATTTTCACGGGACCTACCCACTCCCTGAAGCTCAGCTCGACCGATTCCTCGTGCAGCTCAAGGTGGGCTACCCTGACCGGAAGATGGAAGTGGAGATTCTCTACGACCACATCCACGAGCAGCCTGACGATGAGATTGAACCAATCCTCCCTGTCCAGGAGGTTCTTAATCTTCAGGAAGAAGTCAAGAAGGTTCACGTTGAACGTTCTACAGCTGAATATCTGGTCGAAATTGTCGCTCGAACGCGGTCTCATCCCCATCTGAAGCTGGGAGTCAGCCCACGCGGATCGCTGATGTTCTTTCGAGCGGTTCAGGCATGTGCCTTTATTTCTGGTCGGGATTTCGCGACTCCGGATGACGTCCAGAGAATGGCTGGCTACGTCTTGGCTCACCGACTCGTCATGACTTCAAAAGCGAGATACGGCAACACCAACAAAAACGATGTGATCGACGAGATTCTCAAGCAACTTCCGGTGCCAACATGATGGGGCGCCGCAGCTGGCTGGCGAGAAAGCTCCTCTTCTTTATCCAGTTCAAGCTGACACCTGTCGGCCGGATGGCTGTATTTCTGATGTTCCTGAGCGCCATCGGGCTCATCACAACTGAGATTCCGATTTATCAGGTCTTCTGTGCCATCTCGTCGCTTTTCGGAATCGCCGAGCTGACCGGGATGATTCTGCGTCCCAAGCTCCGTATCACCAGCAGCCTGCCTGAAAAAATCGTCGCAGGGGATTCCGCGCACGGCTTTCTCACCGTGGAGAACCATGGATTATTCCCCGCATTTGATGTTAGCTGCGGGTGTTTCGTTCTTCCTCCGGGGATCACCCATCTGGTTCCAGACACAACCATCCAGACGATCCCGAGAGGAAAACAGGTCTCCATCCCCGTAGTGATCCATGCGGAGAATCGGGGCGAATACGTGCTCAGTGATATCTTCGTATTCAGCACATTCCCATTGAACATCATGCGAACGGGAGCAACGCAGGTTCCACCACATAAGCTGATCGTGGTCCCGAAGTTCCATCCTCTCGAACACTTGAGCATTCCTCTTTCACACCGCTATCAGCACGGTGGACTTCTGCTCGAATCCCATTCTGGGAACGCCGCCGCTGAGTACGTTGGAAATCGAGACTACATCCCGGGAGAGCCGACAAAACGTCTCGACTTTCGTGCCTGGGCGCGCGTCGGGAAGCCAGTTGTACGTGAGTATCAGGACGAATTCTGCACAAAGGTGGTGGTGATCCTGGACACCCACGTTCCTTCTGCCGGTTTTCTGAAGCGAAAAATCGCGAAGCAACAGTGGGACGCTGGCGTCTCGCTAACCGCTGCCATTATTGATTCTCTGGATCGCAGTGGAATCACCATCGAAATGTTCGGAGTTGGCGATCAGACGTACGACTTCAAAACGTTTAACCTCTCGCAGTCGTCCCTCGAAAACTCGCTCGATATCCTGGCCGGAGCCTCGCCATCCAATGGAGGCTCAATCGAGAACCTGTCCTCCAGCATTGCAGCTTATCTTGAATCGACCTCCGTCGTCATATTTCTCGTTTTTGACTGGGATCATCGGCGGGAGGAACTTGTCCAGGAAGTCCTGCAAAGTGGTTGCGGAGTCCGCATTTTTCTGGTCAGCGATCAGGCGACGACGCTCCCGTTTTCATCCGATGAATCGTCGACACGAGTCAGTCCCCGAGTGATACTGGAAGGGGAACAATGCAGCCTGTAGGGTCATTGCAACCAAAGCGATCCAGTAGACCTTCGTTTCATCGTACGATGGGGGTCTGCCTGATTCTTGCTCAGGCACTCACCCTGACAATTTTGATGAAGCCAGTTTTCTTTTCAATTGCCTTGGTTGCTTTGTTGGGGTGGCTCGCCCCGCAGATTCGACTCCTGTTTTCAGTTCCCCTCACGGTTGTGTTCGCGGTCGTGGCAGCCATCAGCATGATCGTTCATCAGTTTCTGAGCGATGAGTTTGCCAACATCGCGTTCATTGGAAGTAAAGTCGCGTTTGAAATCGCTTTAGGCTGCATTTTTTGTCAGCTTGGAGTTCTGTTTGTCCGTGAATATGAGCACAAACTTCCAAGCTGGTTTCTGGCTGCATCCGGGACAAGTATGGTCTTCGCGGGTGACGTGAGGGTTTCCTTTCAAAAAGTGAATTCTGTTCTCGCAGTGGTGATGATTTACATCGTCTGCTGGGTAGGGTACGCAATCTCCTGTCGGACAACGATTCCATCCCGATTTCGCAACAGCAAGCGACGAAGAGCAATCCTTGTTGCGGTGGTTGTCCTGACGCTTGTGTCTACAGCGGCAATTTCTTCGGTCTACAAAACCTATGCAAATCGTCTTGAACACTGGATCTCAGAGTTCATTACCGTTGGTCGGATTGGAAGCAACGGCGCCGGATTTTCAGGGACGGGAGGACTGAGTTCGATCTCGGATCATCGCAATTTCCAAGGGTTTGAAGTCGCACTGAAAATCGACTCTGATTACGACCCTGGGTACATGCGAGGAAAGGTGTTTACGAAATTCGAGTTCGATAGTTGGACGCAGAGTGAGTCGCCACAAATTCTGTCGCCACTCTCGCAAACGCCGTCCATCCGGTTCACTCATCCCAATGACTCTGTGTATTTGTTGAATGGTGGATGGCCATCGCATTCAACGCGCATGACAATCTGGCCGTTTGACCGTAATTCGCTGAATCATCTGTTTGTTCCACTGGACGCAGCAGTGATTAGCACGGACGACAAATCGATCAAGCTCGACTATGGCGGAACGGTGGAGCGAGATGGGAAATCACTGATTACATCGTACGTGGTTTTGACTGGGGAACCGCAACCCGTTCCGATGTCCAATCTCAATATTGTCACCCTTTCGCTCCCGGACGACCTTGAGCCGGTTGTTCATGAAAAGTCCAAGGAGATTTTTCAGGGGCTGAGCACCACCCGTGAAAAGATTCAGGCTGTGGAGGCGTATTTCAGCAATAACTACACCTATTCAACGAAGTTTCGTGTCCCACGCGGGGCCAATCGACTCTCTTACTTTCTCACAACGATGCCAGCGGCGCATTGCGAGTATTTTGCGACAGCGGCAACGATTCTGTTGAGAACAGCGAACGTTCATGCTCGGTACGTCACTGGTTATGTGACGAGCAGCAGAAACCCGATCGACGGCAGTTATCTCGCTTACCGCAAAGATGCGCATGCGTGGGTGGAAGCGTACGATGAGGAATCGGAATCCTGGATCACAGTCGAGCCGACACCGGTCGAAGGGATCCCCCAGCAACTGGATATGCCAGCATGGACGGAGCCTTACGATGCGGGGAAAGGAGCTGTCAAATATCTCTTTGAAATCCTCAGTACCGGCGTGATCTGGCACCTGTTCCTGAAATACAAAGTTCACCTTTCTCTGCTCCTGGTACTGGCAGGACTTCTCTATCTGGTCATTCTGTTTTCGATGAAACGACTCTCTGGGAGTGGACCTCAGCAAATTCATATCGACAAAGTCTACCGCCCTTTGCAGCGAGAACTCCGTAGAATGGATCGATTCCTGACACGGATGGGGATGTCACGGCAACCGGACGAAGGACTACTGTATTTTGCAGATCGAATCGAAAGGGACTCTCACTGGAACACTTCAGCGGCATTGGCCAACTGGTATCGCCAGTACACCAGTTTGCGGTACCAGGATGTTCCATTCGATTCGGACGCTGTGGCACATATCAAAGAAATTCGGCGCCAGATTACAAAACGCACAAAGGCTTCTTAATGAGCGAGGAATTTGGACATTTTTCAATTCCGGCGGATTTCATCGGAGAAATCGTTGTGTTTGATATGGTCGCACCCTATGTCTATATCGGAACTCTAGTTGGTGCCGATTCACATTACCTTATTCTTGAAGATGCGGACGCTCACGACCTGCGTGACAGCAGCACTACACGGGATTTGTACGTTCTCGACTGCCGTCGGCATGGCGTTGGAATCAACCGACACCGGATTTTCGTCCAAAAAAATCAGGTCGTCAGCATGTCGAAATTGTCCGACGTTGTGCCATAATAAGTGTGCCAGCCAGAGCACTGTGCGTTCTCCATCCGGTCTCCCGGAAATGAGGAGATTGCGCGATGACTTCCTTCAAGTTGGGCGGTCTGGTACAAGTCCGCCAACTGTATCCCGATTTTGAGGCAAATAAGGCAGCATGTCCGCACCCGCAAAACTCGCACTCGCTGATGGAACCGTCTACACCGGAACCCGCTTTGGAGCGGATGGCGAGGTGTACGGAGAGGTGGTGTTTCACACTGGTCTGACCGGATATCAGGAAGTGATCACTGATCCTTCCGCTACTGGACAGATTATTGCGATGACATACCCACTCATCGGTAATACAGGGATCAACGTTGAAGACCTGGAAGGCCCCAAAGTCGCCCTCCGTGGTTTCGTGATCCGCGAACTTTGCCACGAGCCGAGCAATCAGCGTTCTCAAAAATCGCTGAGCGACTACCTCGAAGAAAACAATGTGATCGGAATTGAAGGGGTCGATACCCGTGCCCTCGTCCGAAAAATCCGCTCAGTGGGATGTATGAACGGTGTGATTTCGTCGATTGATCTCGATGATGCTTCACTCATCAAGAAAGCCCAGACATGTCAGGACCTGAACGGTACAGACTTGGTCAAAGAGGTCGTTCCTGAAAAAGCATTCGAGTGGACCGATGGACTCTTGCCCGAGTTCCTCAACTCGACAACTCCGTCCTACAATCCAGAATCCAGTAAAGAGCCCGGACCGCATATTGTCGCGCTCGATTACGGGATGAAATGGAATATCGCACGATACTTCACCGAACTGGGCTGCCGCATGACGGTTGTTCCGGGAACTGCGACGGCAGAAGAAGTGCTCGCGTACAATCCTGATGGAGTGTTCCTGTCGAACGGACCCGGAGATCCGGTTCCGTTGACCTACGCTGTGGACACCATCAAGAACCTGCTCGGCAAAAAGCCAATTCTCGGGATCTGTCTCGGCCATCAGCTCTTGGGAATGGCTCTGGGGGCCAAAACCTACAAGTTGAAATTTGGTCATCGCGGTGCCAACCAGCCTGTGTTGAACGTCGCGACGGGCAAAGTCGAAATTACTTCACAGAGTCATACTTTTGCAGTGGATGAGTCGACTCTTCCTGCTGGCGTGAAGGTGACTCACGTGAACCTCAACGATCAGACCGTTGAAGGGATTGCCCACGAAGAACTGCAGGCCTGGAGCGTGCAGTATCACCCGGAAGCTGCCAGCGGTCCGCACGACAGTAATTACATCTTCGGTGAATTCGTCGATCGCCTGCGTCCGTTGATCGCAAAATAAGTCGTAATTCGCTTATTGATTCGCAACTCGCTTAGTCCCACCACTCTCAAGGTTTGAGTATGTCCCTGGAAAAATCTCTCATTCTGTTAAAGCCCGATGCTGTTCAACGTCGTTTGTGCGGCCGAATCCTGACCCGCATCGAAGAACGCGGCTTGAAGATTCTCGGACTGAAACTGCTGCGAATCACCAAGGAACTGTCTGCTCAACACTATGCCGAGCACGTCAGCAAGCCGTTCTACCCAATGCTGGAAGAATTCATCACTTCCGGGCCAGTCGTGGCTCTCGTTGTTGAAGGTCCAGAAGCGGTCGCTGTTGTTCGTGGAATGATGGGCAAGACAAACGGTCGTGAATCCGCTCCGGGAACGATTCGTGGAGATTTCGGTCTTTCACGTCAGGTTAATCTGATTCACGGTAGCGACAGCCCAGAGGCTGCCGCTCGCGAAATCGCGATCTATTTCCGCCCTGAAGAAGTTCTCGAATACAACTCGACACTGACTGAATGGGTTTGTGCTGACGACGAGAAATAAGTCATCAGTTGTGAGAATCAAACAAAACAGGCCAGACGTGATTGTCTGGCCTGTTTTATTTTTATCGCGTCGACTTACGAAGCGGCAGCGTGTTGTTGTTCGCCGGGATTCACACCAAGAGAGATGCGATTCTTCAGTTTGACCTTCAGGGCACGCTCGCCCTTTGCGTTGTAAAAATACACAACGTTCTGATCTGCAGCCCAGATCGCGCCCAGGCGAATTGCACGCAGGCCTTGTAGCGAGAACTCAATTCCGCACAGCTTATCCTTTACGAAAAGTGCTTTTCGTTGGGTATGAAACTGCTCTGCCAGAAGATTCTCAGAATCACAGAGTTGCTTGTGAACGTACGCGTGCAATTCACTGATCGATTCAACTTTGGATTCAGCTTCACGCATGGATTTCAATCTCCGCTTCCCGAACCATGATCTTGGGGGTGGCCCACACTACGGTCTGTTCGGCCGGAAAATGGTTGGTTCTTTAATGGAGGTCCCTTTTCCGAAGAGACTCTCGAGAACTCCGTTGGGACTTCCTGCTGCTCCCATCAGGTTCAGAGCCGCTCCGGTGCCGCCGTTGCCCTGTAATTTGCCATCCTTCACAAACTGAGCCCCTGTTTTTGCTTTCGGGGGAGCAACATCGGCGTCCCAGACGCGGATGAACTCCGAACGGGAGCCGATCACCACTTCATAGACCCCGGTGTGTAGGCCGGTGAAGTGGAACTTCCCTTGTGAGTCCGTCACAGCGGTGGCCACATCCTGGCCCGCTTTTCTGACTGTCGCCCTCACATTCTGAATTCCGATCCCGTTCAAGTTGACGTAATGTCCTGCCAGTACGGAATCCTTGAGGACGACATCACTCCCGAAAGACTCGACCGGCTTCCGCTTCAGTGGGTCACTTCCGATGGTGACTCGAGACTGAAGCAGCGTGTTGAAGAGCAACACACCAAGAATCAATTGCTGAGATCTGGTCATTTCAGAGCACCTCGCCTTTGTCCACAATCCTTCGCTAGAACTCGATTCGGCCGAAACTGCGGGAGATATTCGACTGATGCGCAGAAGCACCCTCGAATACGAGAAGCTTCACTCACTATGCGACAGTATCGTCGCGATTGCGACGATTGCGCCAATCGATTCATTTTGACATCCGAGATTCACCAAAATGGAATGTTGCTTTTCCCCCGTTCCTCAACCGGGGAAGACCTTCCGAACGATGTTTCCCCGCAAATTCGTTGTTCCGATTTTTCAAGATGAGCAACCTGTGCGGGCGGGGAAAACTACAAATTCCCAATAAGGCTGGCGCTGTCACCGCGAAACATGAGGTAGCGTTGCAACACAATCTATTAGCTTTGCCTGTTTGTATGGAATTTGCGCGAACATGAACTCGCTGAGTCCTCCAATTCTCCTCCTGATTTTGGCTGTCTCTGTCTTCACAGCGGCGGCAGCTTATTCGGATTTCCGCTCGAAGCGAATTCCGAACAAGTTAACCCTGCCCATGTTCTTTGCTGGTTGGGTCTATCAGATTGTCATGTCGTTCATGTACGGCTGGGAGCATCTGGGCTCAGCTGCACTTGGATTTCTGGTCGGCTTCGGCTTCCTGTTCGTCCTGTGGTTCGTCGGTGGAAGTGGCGGAGGCGACGTGAAGCTGGTCGGAGCATTAAGCGTCTGGCTTGGCTTCCAGATGACACTGGCGGTGATTTTTGTCACGACAGTCCTCGTGTTGCTTGGAACCTCCTTCATCATCCTCAAAGAGATCACCACAAAGGGGATGGGAAAAACTCGCGAGAAATACCTGGCAACTGGCAAAACCAAAGTGGGCCAACCAGCACATGTAGAAACCCGGGACGACAAAGTCCGCCGGCGAGTGATGGGCTATGCCCCTCCGGTCGCCATCGCCACATGGCTGGTTGTCATCTGGTATGCACCTCGACTTGAGCGAGCTTTGCACCCCGAAACTGCGAACGTGTCATCAACTGTGGAACAACGATAATGAAATCCCATCGTCGCCTCAGCAAGACCATCGCATCGCGTCGTCGCGGGGTGATGTCAATGGAACTAGTTCTGACGCTCCCAATTCTGTTCGTGATGTTGATGGGAATCTTCGAGTTCTCGTTCCTGATGTACGCAAGAAGCGACGTCGTTCAAGCATCTCGAGCAGGTGCTCGATTCGCCACATTAAACGGGGTCTATCCTGAAGATGTGGAGTCTGAAGTCGGGCGAGTTTTGGGTGGCAAATTCCAATCGGATTATTCAGTTGAAACTGAACTAGGCAAATTTAGCGGGGACGAAGTTGTCGTCACTGTCAGAGTCCCGATGACCGCAGCTTCGCCCAATTTGCTGTGGCCGATTGGTTACAACATTCAGGGCCGCGAACTGGTTGCCCAGACGCGTTTACTTAAAGAGTAATTTGAAACAATTGTGAACGCCCCTCGGCGCAATTCAGGGAGTTTTACCGTGAGACGATTATCGCCTGCCTTTTTGACGATCGCCATGCTGGGTGTCGTCGGACTGCTTGTAGTTCTATATGTCGGCAAAAAGTTGCTCGCCCGGGATGTGGCTCCTCCAAGCAATCCCAGCGTGAACGTTCCGATGGCGCTGACTGACCTTGAGCCAGGGACTCGCATTACCGACGCTCATCTCGCAACTGGGCCGACTTCGCGAGCTGACCTTGGCCGTGACGTCGTGCTGACATCACGTGCACTCGTTGGGCGTGTTGTGAAAAACAAAATCACCGGGGCGCAGCCGATCAGCTCTGCGGATCTCTATCCACCCGGACAAAACGCTCCATTGATCATTGAGCCGGGCAACGTCGCTGCGACAGTTGCAATTGATTCACCATTCGCTGCGACTCGCGGACAGTTTGTCGACGTTCACTTTACTCCTTCGGCTGATCCAGATCAGGAAGAGACTGGCGGAACGATTATGACACTGTTCCGTGGAGTTAAGATCCTTGAGATTTCCGGATCCGCAGCGAACCGGAATGCGACCAATGTGACGCTGGAGCTCTCGCGAGAACAGTCCAATATCATTCTTCTCGCCAAGGACCGGGGGAGTCTCAATCTGGTGTACGCTCCTGAGGGGCGCGGAAGCGGAGTTGTCGGCGTCAGCGATGAAGATCGAGCCACTCTGTACGAAATCCTTGGATATAAGAAGAAGCCAGAGGTTCCAGAAGTTCCACCATTCCAGACGGAACTCTTTCAGGGAACCGGCGGGCGGGATATTCACTACTTCCGCGACGGACGCAGAATCGGCGATGGAGGATACGGTGGTGGAACCGGGAACGGCGACGGTACTTCCGGACAGCCTAACCTTCCCCCTGTTCGACGCGGCAATTTGAACGGGTACAACGGAGCCCGTAATCAGGATTCGTCCCCCAGTGCCAGCAACGCGGCACCAGTGACACGACGACCATCCGCAATCCCTAACGTCGTGCCGAATCTGGCGAACAAAGCAGCACGAGGCGCTCTCTGATCATCAGGAACGCCTTGATCAAACGTATGAGTCTTTGATAGACGGGAAAAACCAGCGTGATTGTTACTCGATCCAGAAATGTTCGCAGCCATCGGCGTCAAGGAAACTTGATGCCGGCGATTGCAATCGCATTTTTGGTCAGTGGCTCCTGCATGGCACTCGTACTGAATGAATATTGGCTCTCAGGGATTCAGGAAGAATTGCGAAGTTCTACCCAGACCGCCGCACTTGCGGTGGCCCGGGAACTCGTCACCGATGATCTTTTGAAGCTAGACCCACCTCAGTCTCCCGCAGTTCTGGCGCGTGAAAAACTCGCGACACTTCAGGAAATGAATTCCGGAAGATCGTCCACGATGCCGGAGATGGAGCTGCATCTCGGGCGTGCGATTCTTGATCCCTCGACAGGACAAACGCATAAGCTGGAGACAGATAATCAACCGAATTCAGTGGTCGTGATCGGACATCGCGATCGGTCGCGAAGCAACCCGGTCAACATGTTGATTCCCCTTCTGACGGGGCGTCCCACAGCGGATGTGACATGTACATCAGAAGCAAGTGTCACAAATCTCATCGAAGGGTTTCGACCGTTTGGCCCGGTTGATGTGCCTGGTTGGCCCATCGCGATTCTGGAATCAAGTTCGGACGAAAAGGTTCAGACATGGAAATCCCAGATCGAACTCCGACATGGAACCGATTTCTATAGCTGGAATGCTGAGACTCAAACTGTCGAAAACAGCTCCGATGGCATTCCGGAGATTCTGCTTCAACCACGAGGCGATAACGGGACGAACAACTGCTATCTGGTGGATGTCGGTTCATCCCTACAGGATCCAGCTGTCAATCGGCAGTTTGAAGAAGGTTGGTCAGTCGAGGATCTGAGTGGTTTTGGAGATGTCTTCTCATTCAAGTCCGGCCCGCTTGATCTTGCCGCCAGCAACGATTTCAGTGGCGTTCCTGAAGATGCGATGCAGGAGAGTCTCGGGCAAGTCCGCGTGTTGATGCTCTACTCCAAGATGAGCAAAGCTGACCAGGATGGAATTGCAGTCGAAGCGGTCGAGTTTGTCGCTGGCCGTTTGATGCACGTTTCGCAAGGAAAGAACGGCCCCGAATTTGTATTTCAGCCAGCAGTTCTCACAACTCGAACTGCCGTGCTGGATGAAGATGCCTTGTACCGGGGGGAAACCTTCGGCAACCCATACATTTATAAAGTCTCGATTACGCAATAATTGTTTGCGTGATGGATTCGCAATGAGTCGACCTGCTTCAGACGTTACTGAAACAGGCACGGAGAGGACCGGGTAGGATGGTCGCTGTCGCAGAAAAAACTGTTGAAACCAGTGCACAGTTCCAGCATGTGAAAACACAACTTCACCGCGAGATGGTCGATGCAATCGACATGTCGAAAGCGGGGGAATTGGGTGAAGCGGAATTCCGCCGTCAGCTGGAATCACTCGCTGCACATCTGGTCAATCGCTCTGAATCACGCGTTCCGGAACGAGACCGTGCGCGGATGATTCGCGAGTTGATGGACGAAATCTACGGATTTGGTCCGTTGCAACCACTCATGGATGACCCCGATGTGAGTGACGTACTCGTGAATGGTTACAACACCGTCTTCGTTGAGCGAAATGGTCTTCTCGAAAAGACTGACATTCGCTTTGCGGACGACAATCACCTGCTCCGGTTTATTCAGCGACTTGTTGGTCAGGCAGGGCGACGCATCGACGAAGTGTCGCCGATGGTCGACGCAAAATTGGCTGATGGTTCTCGTTTGCATGCCGTGATTCCTCCTCTCGCATTGCGTGGACCGACACTGTCAATTCGTCGATTCAAAACGCAGATTGTGCGTATTGAAGACATGGTCCGGACGGACACTCTCGCCCCTGAAATGGCTGACTTCCTTGTTGCCATTGTCCGGGCCCGTATGAATATTCTGCTCTCCGGCGGTACAGGTGCCGGAAAGACGACGATGCTCAACAACCTCAGTCGGTTTATCCCTGCGACTGAGCGTGTCATCACGATTGAAGAAACTGCGGAACTTCAGTTGCAGCAAGCAGACGTCGTTGGACTGGAAACCCGACTGCCAAACGTTGAAGGTAAGGGAATCATCACTCCTCGCGACTTGTTAAGAAACAGCTTGCGAATGCGTCCCGACCGAATCATCGTGGGGGAAGCGCGCGGCGGAGAAGTTCTTGACATGCTGCAGGCGATGAACACCGGTCACGATGGTTCGATGAGCACCGTTCACGCGAACGATACAAAGGACGCATTGCACCGGCTCGAGTTGATGATCGCTCTCTCAGGAGCAGAACTCCCGACCCATGTGACGCGCCAGTACATCGCCTCTGCAATTCAGATTTTCGTTCACATCTCACGTCTGGCGTCCGGTGAACGTAAGATCATGCGTATTTCGGAACTGACCGGCGTCGTCGACGGCGAGTTTCAGCTGGAAGACGTTTACCTGTACCGAATGGCTGGACTGGACGAAAACGGAAAAGCGATCGGCTCGTTCTACGCCACCGGCTACGAGCCAATGTGTTTGCGAAAGATGGCATCACGTGGATACGAGCTCAATTCCAAATTGTTCGTGCCACGTGAATTGAAAACAGGCATGGAATACCGCGCTGACGTCTAACGCAGCGCAGAACTGTTGAAACAGTTCAACGAGAACCGACAGTTCAGCGACGTGAGTAATCAAATGGCAGACACAATCCTGAAACCTGACAGCAAGTTCAAGGGGATTCTCCGGCAGAGTGAAACGTATGCCGTTCCGAATGACCCTTCTCTCGGCAACCAGTTCAATAGTTGGTTTGACCGACTGATGCTGCAATCCGGGTTACTGACATCCCCTTCAATGGTGCTGGCGTTATGCCTGTGCTCCGGGGTGACATTTGCGGGGTTGGCATTTGTCTGGCAGGAAAACCTGGTGACCACTGCGCTCACTGGCTTCCTCGGGTTCCTCGTTCCAATTGTGGTCACGATGATCATTCGATCGCGTCGACAGTCGATGATGGTGAATCAGCTTCCTCCCATGATTGACGAACTTGCTCGCGCAGCGAAGACCGGTCGCAGTCTGGAAAATTGCCTGTTGATCGTCTCCACCGATACGCCGAATCCATTGGGGGCAGAACTACGTAACTGCACACGCAAGCTCTCGTTGGGCATGACGATTGATGAATCGCTGGCGGAACTTCCAGAACGGACAGGTCTGGTTGCCACGAGCGTTCTTTCAACAGCCCTATCTGTTCATCGACAGACCGGGGGAGACCTGGTTCGAGTGCTCGAACGACTTTCACTAACACTGCGCGACCGCATTCACTTTCAGGGACGCCTCAAAGCAGCCACCGCTGCCAGCCGTGCCACTGCTTTTTTAATGATCGTTCTCCCACCAGCGATTCTGGCCTTCTTCGTATTCCGCGATGGAGACTACCTGAACAAGCTGTTTGCATCATCCTGGGGATTCCGAGCCACGATTCTGGCGTTCATCCTTGAAGTCATTGGAGCGATCTGGGTGGTCCGGGTTCTCCAGAAGAGTACACAAAGCTGACACGAGCGATTCAAGCATGGGGTCCGTGATGAGCGGCCAACATGCACCGATAAAGTCTGATTTAATACATACGAAGACACGTGGCATATTGTTCATGCTGCGTGTGATTTGACTCACCCGAAACGACAACGATTCAACGTTATTCCCCAGTCGATTCGTTCCTGAAGACTGTTACTTCCATGAACCTGACACAGTACTTCGAGCAGCTGAAACTCGACAATCCTCAACGTTACTTTTCGAGCATTTCCACTTCGCAGTTGAACAACATGGCGATTGGAATCGGGATCGTCGTTGCGCTGTTCATCATTTACAAATTCTGGTCGTGGTCGCGTCGGCGTCGGGAATTGCTGGCGACCTCATTTCGTAAACGCGAACAAAAACCGTCGACGAATGTCGCTGACTTCATAAAACCGAATGTCCCGGCACACGTTGATAGTCAGCCGACTCCATCAAATGCCGTAGAAATTGCGGCAGAGACGTCGCAAGTGCCAGTCGCTATGGCGCAATCGGTGGTTCCTTTGGCTTCGGAGGAATCTCGCGCCGAGCCAATCGCGAGCGTCTCGGGATGGACTCCGAATCCACATCCACACGAGCGGAAATACTCATCCAGCGGCTACTGGCCGACCGAGCCGAAGGTCATCGAGAAAAGCAATCCCTTCGAAGAAGGGAAAGAGGAATACCCTTGGGCTGATGGGAGCGACTACGCATTCGGTTCAGCGACTCCGCTGCTCTCGGACCTCTTGCCGACGAGTGAATCAGGCCGGAAAGATCTGACGAAAACTCTCCGCAATGCCGGATACTACTCGCCCCATGCTTGGCAAAATTTGTCTGCGGTTCGCTACATTGGAATCATCCTTCCGATCTTACTGTTCGGCACATTGCTGGTTGTCGTCCCAGAGTCGCTTGAACCGTACATGATCGCAGGAATTGTCATTGGCCCGATTCTTGGGTGGGCACTCCCAACCCTGTATGTCCGTAGCAAGGCTGCGACTCGGCTTCGTGAAATTGAAACCGCGATGCCTGATATGCTCGACCTGTTGAACATGTGTGTCTCGCAAGGGATGACAGTTCCTACATCGCTTCGTCGAGTCGGTAAGGAGATTACGCCGGTTTACCCTGCGTTGTCGAAAGAACTGATGATCGTGGCGGAACAAGCACGAGTCGGCCACCTTTCAGAAGGGCTGACAAGCCTTGCTGAACGCGTCGATACCCCTGAAGTGCATTCCTTCTCATCGCTCATGATTCAGACTGAAGAGATGGGGACGAGTGTCTCAGAGGCTCTGAATGATTACTCAGACAGTATGCGGGAATCTCAAAAGCAAAGAGCGGACGAAAAGGCGAATGCTGCGACGTTCAAATTGCTCTTTCCAACTGTGCTCTGCCTGATGCCAGCGGTGTTTCTGTTCCTCATGGGACCTGCGCTGATTGACCTCAATGCCTTCTTCACTCGAGGAGGAATTCAGGGACTTGATCAGGGGGCGAATGCGGCCCTCCAGCAACAACGAACTGAACAGGCTCCTTAATTTGCGGAGCCACTGACGCTACGAACCAGACAGCCAATATGAAACGGGACCGTACTTGATGGTGCGGTCCTGTTTTTATTGCAAGGTGATTAGAAGTGAGGCTCACTTCCCTTTTGATGGTTTGAAGTAAACATTCGCCATCGAAGAAGTGCGAATGCTTCAGTTCGCGACAGGACACTTTCCGGACTACTGTTACATCAACATTCCAAGAGCAACTCCCATGAGCATCACTGCGATCACGCTGAGTGCTCGCCACGCGCGTTCGTATTGAGTTCCCTCTTCATCTGTCAGCGACGCTCGATTGCCGATCCATTTCATCAGTGTTGAGGGAATCCGTTCGACGCAATTCCCGATGAAAAACCATTCTGAAAAGTGGGCGAACCGAACTAATCCGCGAATGGGAATCTGGACCACGATTGCGATCACCGACGGAACGTAGAACTCCGCTTGTGCTAATCGATGCAGACCATTCCGTTGTTGGCGTCCTGCTCGCTGCGAATGTGGCCACGTTCGCGATGCAACATAGGCGATTGCCGTCACCATTCCGCACAGAATCGGCGTGGTGACTGATCCCCGCAATTGAAACAGGTCAACGATCTGGTGTCGGAAAATAATTGCCAGACACATCATTGTGATCAGCGTTAACCCCGCTGTGATTTGGCCGATTCCACGCACCGCAGGGAGATCCGTCCCCGGTACGAGTTCAGAATGCTGAGAGAACGCGTGAATTTCCTCTATTGTCCTGAACAATGAGAGCCCGACAAGAAAAATGCTGATGAGGATTCCGGTGATGTAAATCCAGTTCATTTGAGGCGAGTGGTCGGATTCGATTCGGATGGTTTCGATTAGTGCTTCTTGTCCGAGTACTCCAACGCAAAGCAGAACTCCGCCACCCAACATTCCCCACTTCGCAAGTCCTCGGCTTATTCCAGAGTCCTGAAAAAGATGGAAACTGATCGCAAGAGCAGCCATGAGGGTCACGCCCCCCAACCCTAATCGAGTGGCCTGATCCAAATCAAACTGCAAAGTTCCGACCGCAATCCAGACGATTCCCAGGCAGGAACTGACCATGTGCGCTGTCCGCGCTGCCGGGAGCACATGGCTCCATGCCATCATTCCCAGAAGGACTGCAGAGAGCGCTCCTACTCCCTGCAAGATAAGAGTCACTTCTGGAAATGAATGTAAGACGCGGCCCCAGCGAATCAACACGAGAATTGCCGGCCCGAAGCACAGCAAGATCAACCAGGCTGTTTCGCGAAATGACATTGTGATGGGGGCAGTCCAACTCATGAGCGGATACAGTCCGCAGCGGAGTGCCAGTGCCATCACAATGAGCGAGAGTCCGGAGACAACCTGCGCCACAGTCCCCGGTTCCAACCCTTGAAGAAATTCGCTCGACGAGAAAGCCGGCAGATCGCTGTTAGAAATCGCAAACCCTAGAGAAGACAATCCCATCAGGAAAACGAGATCTGCAAAAATCAGCCAGATCAATCCGCTGGCAATTCGTCGACTCCGAAATTCATCGCTGTTGTGGCATGCGAGGGTCAAACACATCAGCCAACTCATCGCCGACAGGCACGCCCATTGCAGCCAGATGTCCGTGGTGACAATCAAAACATAAGAAATTGCAACTGAGAGCAGAAAAAAGGGAGCTTCCGCCATGTAATCAGTTCGGCGAGGGGACCGTTTCCAATTTGCGAAAATGAGAATCGCCCCCAGTGAGACCAGAATCACGAGCCAGGTCTCAGGAACTCCATCCGAATAAACAAGTCGAAAACGAGTCGGCAGCCACTTCCAGATTTGCCGGAATGGGGAATAATGAACCCCTGCCAGAGCCACTCCTCCGCCAAGAAGAAGGGAGATACTCAGAATCAGTTGAGGGCGTTTCGGGCTGTTGCCACTTATCCCTAAGATCATATTGATCAAAAGGATAAAGCAACCTGAAAGAAACGCAGCGACGGCGACAGAGTGGCAGATCAGGTTCTCAATTTCAGACCAATTCATTCGAAACCTGATTTCTGATTCCGGTCGCGAGATGCCGATTTCTAACCAGTGCTGACGTTATCTTACGCAACACGCAGAATGGTATGTTGCATGAAGAATATGAACAGGTATCATGAATTCTTCACAAAATTGAAATCCCGCTAATGCAGAAAAGAGTGAAGATCTCTATTATTCTGCACCCAGAGGTCCATTTTTGCTCCGCAGCTCCGGAGCCCGTGCGACGCGAGGGAAGCCGCGTCAGCAAGCTGTGTTGGATTCATTCAGTTGTTTGTGATGAAGTTCTACACATGCCCGGACCCTTACAAGGGACTGTCCTCTTTAATACGGACCCGCATTCATGCGTCGTGAAAAAATTCGAAATATCGCAATCATTGCCCACGTCGACCACGGTAAAACGACCATGGTTGATGCCCTCCTGAAACAAAGCGGACAGTTTCGCGATTCCCAATTGCAGGGAACATGCATTCTGGACTCGAACGATCTCGAACGTGAACGCGGAATTACCATTCTCTCGAAGAATGTCGCCGTGGAATACAAAGGGGTCAAAATCAACATCATCGACACTCCTGGACACTCCGATTTCGGCGGTGAAGTGGAGCGTGTTTTGAAGATGGCTGACGGCGCTTTGGTGATCGTTGACGCTTTCGAAGGTCCAAAGCCACAGACTCGCTTTGTTCTCAGCAAGGCCCTCGAAGTCGGTCTCAAGCCGGTGATCGTCGTCAACAAAATCGATCGGCCTGACTGCCGCCCTGAAGACGTCATTCTCGAGACAGTTCATCTCATCGAAGAACTCGGCCACGAAGACTCTCTCAGTATTCCGTACATCTTTGCATCTGGACGAAGCGGCTTTGCTTCACATGATCCGGAAGCACGAAGCGGCGACATTTCCCCGCTCCTCGACATGATTCTGGATCAGATTCCTGGCCCCATCGCCAACGAAGAAGAACCATTCCAGATGATGACCACTTCTTTGAATTGGTCGAAGTACGTCGGTCGTATCATCGTCGGTCGCGTTCAGAACGGTAAGGTTCGTGTTGGCGACAAGGTCGTCATCATGAAAGAAGATGGCGTCAGTAAGACTGCGACTGTCGAAGCCGTTGAACTGTTCGACAAACTCGGGAAAGTGGCCGCAGAAGAAGCGATCGCTGGTGACATCGTTGCATTGACCGGATTGGGAGAAGCTGAAATCGGCGATACCATCGCTGACGTCAACGCTCCTGTAGCCTTGCCACGTATCACTGTCGACGAGCCAACTCTGTCGATGCTGTTCACAATCAACACATCTCCTCTCACAGGTCGCAGCGGTGGAAAATTCCTCACCAGCCGCCACTTGCGAGATCGCCTGACTCGCGAACTGGAATCAAACGTTGCGTTGAAGGTGGAAGACGGCGACTCCAAAGAAACCTTCCGCGTTTCAGGACGTGGACTTCTGCATCTGTCGATTCTGATCGAAACCATGCGTCGTGAAGGCTTCGAAATTTCTGTCGGTAAGCCAGAAGTGATTCGCAAGCAGATCGATGGACGCTGGCACGAGCCATTCGAAATCCTCGAAGTGGACGTTCCAAGCAACGACGTCGGAACCGTGATCGAAATCTGTGCCCAACGAAAAGGCCAGATGACTGACCTCCTCGGGGGGATCGGATCACACTCCCACATCACATTCAAGATTCCTGCTCGCGGCCTGATCGGCTTGCGTACGCGTCTGCTGAATGCAACGAAGGGTGAAGCGATCGTTCACCACCGTTTCGACAGCTATCAGGAAATCGAAGGGGAAATCCCTCGCCGCAAGAACGGGGTTCTGATCTCTCAGGACGATGGAAAAGTCACTGCATACGCACTGGCCAAGTTGCAAGAACGTTCAGAACTCTTCGTCGCTCCAGGTACAGAAGTTTACGAAGGGATGATTGTCGGTGAGAACTCACGCGACAACGACTTGGTTGTGAACCCTGTCCGTGAAAAGAAACTGACCAACATGCGTGCGTCAGGGTCAGACGAAAACGTCATCCTCGCACCACCTCGCGATATGTCTCTCGAAATGGCTCTTGAGTACATCGAAGGCGATGAGTACGTCGAAGTGACTCCAAACGGCATCCGCCTGCGTAAGATCTGGTTGAAAGAAACTGACCGAAAGAAGAACGTTCGCTCTGCTTAATGTTCAGTTTCAGAGCAATCGTGTCGCGGTGAATGCAGTCACAGCAAGTTTATAAACTGGATTGATCGCTGCCGGGACACCGGGCCTCCAACGGGGCTACGACAACAGACATGAAAGAAGGAGCTCACACAATCAGTGTGAGCTCCTTCTTTCTTTGGACCTGTATCAAGCCGGACAGGAGTCAATCAGGCGCGATCGAAAGGGAATGCGATGACGTCCCGAATGTCGGTTGTCCCTAGGCACCACATGACCAGCCGATCGAAGCCGAGAGCCACTCCCGAACATTCAGGCATCCCGACATCCATTGCATCGAGCAACTGGCTCTGTACTGGAATGGAAGGTTTCCCGTTGGCCACTCTCGCGGCGTTTTGACGCTCCATTCGCAATCGCAACTCCACCGGGTCTGTCAGTTCATGGTAGCCGTTGCAGAGTTCGACGCCGTTCAGGTACAGCTCAAACCGTTCCGCCACTCCTCCAGACTCACTTCTGACTTTCGCCAGCGCTGCCTGAGTTTCTGGGAAGTCGTACAAGAAAACAGCCTTCAGCGATTTCAGTCCGGGTTCCACAACCTCGGCGAGAATCAGGTTCAGCAATCCATCACGATCCTCATCAATCCCATGCGGCAACGAGGACACAAGGCGTGCTGCTTCGATGGCAATCTGTTCCGTACTCGATATCTGCGGGGAGAACCCAACGAAGCGGAGAAACGCTTCTTCGAAAGTCAGTCGCTGAAAGGGGAACAGATTGTATTCATGGTCTGTTTTCCATCGATGAACGATCGTCAGGTCGTTTAATGCCCGAATCAATCCTTCCACAAATGACATTTGATCGTGGTGGTCGACGCCAAGCTGGTACCATTCAATCATGGTGAATTCAGGGTTATGTCGTTCACCGACTTCATCCTGACGAAAGACCTTCGTGATTTCGTAGATACGATCCGCTCCGGCACAGAGGAGCCGTTTCATCGCGAATTCAGGCGACGTCTGCATGTACGTCACATCGTTTCGGCCCACCTGAACGGAAAACGGATCGAGCCATTGATCAATGCAGCAATCGTGCGACAGAATCGGTGTTTCGACCTCCCAGAACTCTTGAGATTCGAAGTACTCTCGCACTCCTCGGAGCAGAATAGCGCGTCGCTGCAGATTCTTTATGGAAGCGGTTGGTCGATAAGAAGGAGGCAATGACATAGAAGAGGTCTCTTGATGACAGAATTCTTCGTCATTGTCATGCAGATCACCAAGAGCAGGCAAGCCTACCCCGGCATCAGTTTGATTTCGCGTCCTTCTCGAGCGTCGTACGTAGATCTCGAAGGCTCACCGGCTGATGCAGGATTGTGCCGCGGGGATCCTTCGTTGAAATTTGGGAAGCAATTTCCTTTTGACTGTCCCCAAGAACCATCATCACCGAGACATTTTGGCCCGCAGTCAGTGACATGGCCTGCTCATATCCTTCGGCGATCCGATTCCCGAGAGAATCTCCAAACAGGATGATTCCTGTTGGTGTCATCGTTTTTAATCGGGCGAGTGCACGGTCCAGATCCCCCAGCAACAGGACCCGATACCCCTTCTTACTGAAGTACTCTCGCAGCAGATCCTGGCGATTCGGGCGATTTTCGACACACAGAATCACCTTTGCGTCCGCTTCAATGGCACTTGTCCCCGGGAGTGTCGGAACAGGATGTCCGAGCTCCTTGAGAACCGCGATAATTGCCTCTGCCGT
Source organism: Planctomicrobium mucosum (assembly GCF_051466335.1). Classification (NCBI taxonomy): domain Bacteria; kingdom Pseudomonadati; phylum Planctomycetota; class Planctomycetia; order Planctomycetales; family Planctomycetaceae; genus Planctomicrobium; species Planctomicrobium mucosum. The sequence continues at coordinate 4,198,947 of NZ_CP195793.1, forward strand.
TTCCCGCGCCGACTGATAACGGGACGCTGGATTGACCTGTAAAAGCTTATTGACGATCTGACAGACCTTGAGAGGCAGCGATGGGTCGATCTGTTCAACCGGGACGATATTCCGGTACCGGTTGAAATCTTTCCGCTCCTCTCGACTCTTCGTACGTGGGTAGGGAGGCTGGCCGGTCAGCAGTTCGTAGAGAATTCCCCCAAGGAAGAAAAGGTCGCTCCGCGGATCGTTTTTGTTTGATGCAGTGTTCTTTTCGAGCGTCGAGTATTCGAGGGCCTGTGCGAGGTCCCCGTTGCTGCTGCCATTCAGATTGATGTCATCGGCCGCTAGACCAAAGTCGATCAGTTTGGCGACTCCATGGGCACTCATCAAAACGTTTGATGTCTTCATGTCCCGGTGAGTCATTCCGACTGCGATCGCTGCGTCCAGTGCCAGGCTGATGTGCAACGTGTACCGGAGCGATTCTTCAGCGGTAAGCTTACCGCGAATCTTCAGGAAGTCTTTCAGGCTTCCCCCTTCGACGAACTCCATCACGATGTAGTGATGCTTGTCTGTTTTTCCTACTTCGAAAATCGGAACGATATTCGGGTGCTTGAGCCGTTTTCCGATTTCTCCTTCGCGCATGAAGAGTTGAATCGTGTCTTTGTCATTGGCCCACCGCTCGCGCAGCACTTTGACGCCGATCATCTGTCCATTATCAACTCGACAGGCACGATAAACACGCGCGAAGCTTCCGGCGGCGTTTTGGTAAAGAAGTTTACATCCTCCCAAAACGAGAATGCTGGTGTCTCCTGTTTCCAACTTCTTCGATTGAAACGGAGTCAAAAGCTGCTGTCGTTCGAGGGTCTGCAGCAGGTCTTGTCCGGAGGCATTCGAACCCAGTGAATTCATTGCCAGTTGCAGGTCTCGAGGTCCGACGAGACGTAATTCGAGAATTGTCTTCGCGACATCAGCAGCTGACACGGGAACACCTACTTGACTCATCATTGAACCAAAAACGCTCCATGACCGAAATTGCCCCGATTGATTCGTCCACGACGACAACTAGCACGAAGGGTGCCAGACGATCTAAATCACCGAACTTTTGCCATCATCAGTGATTACATGACGCCATTTTCGATTAACCGGAGTCGGTTTTGGATTTCAAAGACGATTTTCATTCTGATTCATTTCAACTCTGATGTGAATTGATTCGCGGAGGAGTGCCGTGAAATGCAACGAATTCATCTGCGCAAACATTGCAATCGTATTGACGTGTATGAGCCAACCTCAATTAATGAAAGAAGCTGCCAGTAGATTACCGGCAGCTTCTTTCATTGAAATATCAATTCCAACGCGAATTATCGCGATTCTTCGTCCCACTCCTGAATTGACTTCACCTTCGGTGCGGGATTCTTGGACAGGTATTCAATCGCCTGCACCATCGCCAGACAGCCAGGAAGTGTTGTCGTGCAAGGAACACCGTACGAAACGGCTGTCGCTCGAATTCGCCCTTCTTCGGTGCGACTTCCCTTACCGCTTGGGGTATTGAAGATGAACTGCACCTCTCCATTCACCATATAGTCGATGAGATTGGGGCGACCTTCCTGAACCTTCTTGACGATTTCGACGTCGATCCCGGCCTCAGCAAAGACTTTCGCGGTCCCAGCAGTTGAAATCAGCTTGAAGCCAAGTTCCTTGAGTTTCCGTGCAGGTTCGACCATGGCATTCTTGTGTGCCCCTGCCATGCTCACGAACACTGTCCCAGTGTGCGGGAACTGCACTCCAGCACCGATCTGACTCTTGGCGAATGCCGCTGGGAAGTTGTCATCGATCCCCATCACTTCGCCTGTCGACTTCATCTCTGGTCCGAGAATAATGTCGACACCTGAGAATCGTGCGAACGGCAACACGCTTTCTTTAACAGAAACATGCTTCGGCCAAATCTCGGTCGTATGTCCCTGCTGTTTGAGTGAAACACCAGCCATGATCTTTGCTGCCATGGCAGCCAGTGAGACGCCGGTCGCCTTGGAGACAAATGGGGATGTTCTCGACGCTCGTGGATTCACTTCGAGCACGTAAACGGTGAATTCCGATCCGTCGTCTGATTTCTTGACTGCGAACTGGATGTTCATCAAACCGCGAACACCCAGGGCATTGGCGAGTGCGTAGGTCGCGGTCTTGATTTCATCGATGACAGACTGTGGCAACGAATACGGCGGAAGTGCACATGCAGAGTCACCCGAGTGCACGCCCGCTTCTTCGATGTGCTCCATCACCCCGCCAACGAGTGTTGTTTCGCCGTCGCTGATTGCGTCGACGTCAACTTCAATGGCGTCCTGAAGGAACTTATCAATAAGAACTGGATGGTCAGGCGAAGCGTCAACAGCTTCGGTCATGTAGCGAATCAGCTGAGATTCATCGTGGCAAATCTCCATTGCTCGACCACCAAGCACGTAGCTTGGACGGACAAGGACCGGATATCCGATCGCATTTGCGCGAGCTCTCGCCCCTTCGCTGTCGATAGCAAGACCGTTCGGGGGCTGGCGGAGATTCAGTCGATGAAGAATCGCCTGGAACCGTTCACGATCTTCTGCAGCGTCAATCATGTCTGGGCTGGTTCCGATAATCGGAACCCCAGCCGCTTCCAGACCGCGAGCCAAATTCAGCGGAGTCTGTCCACCGAATTGCACGATGACCCCATCTGGATTAATGCGATCGCAGATGTTGAGCACGTCCTCGGTTGTCAGTGGCTCGAAAAACAACAGATCTGATGTGTCATAGTCTGTCGAGACCGTTTCCGGGTTCGAGTTGACCATCACGCTCTCGATGCCGAGTTCTCGCATCGCGAAAGATGCATGGCAACAGCAGTAATCGAACTCGATTCCCTGACCGATGCGGTTGGGGCCCCCACCGAGAATCATGACACGTTTCTTGCCGCTTGGTGGCGGAGTTTCGTCCTCTTGCTCGTAGGTGCTGTAGTAGTACGGAGTGTAGGCTTCAAACTCCGCAGCGCACGTGTCCACTTGCTTGAACGTCGCAACAATTCCGAGTTTTTTGCGGTATGCACGAACTTCCATTTCTGTCGTGCGCCACCAGAACGCCAACTGGCGATCCGAGAAGCCGTTTCTCTTCGCCTTCCGAAGCAGTGACTCAGGAACACTCTCGAGTCGATCGATTGAACACAGTTCGTCCTCGATCGCAATCAAGTCGCGAATCTGTCGCAAGAACCAAGGGTCGATTCCCGTGAGTGCGTTCACTTCATCGACAGTGAACCCATCTTTGAGCGCGTAGCGGACGTAGAAAATTCGCTCATCATTTGGAATCGACAGCTTGCTGCGGATCTTTTCGCGAGCTGGTCGATTGGCGGAATTCCAAAGATCCTTCTTTCCGCCGCCGAGTCCAAAGTGTCCGATTTCCAGACCGCGAATAGCTTTCTGCAACGATTCCTTGAAGGTCCGGCCGATGGCCATCGTCTCGCCGACAGACTTCATCTGCACGGTCAGAGTTGGATCAGCATCAGGGAATTTCTCGAACGTCCAGCGAGGGAATTTGGTGACGACATAGTCGATTGTCGGCTCAAAGCAGGCCAAGGTTTCTCGAGTGATGTCATTCGGGATTTCATCGAGGCGGTAACCGACAGCGAGTTTGGCTGCGATCTTGGCAATTGGAAATCCTGTTGCCTTCGAAGCGAGCGCGCTGGAGCGACTCACGCGAGGGTTCATTTCAATGACGACCATTCGGCCATCTTTGGGGTTGATCGCAAACTGGACGTTTGAACCGCCAGTTTCCACTCCAATCTCACGGATACAGGCGAATGTTGCGTCGCGCATCCGCTGATATTCTTTATCAGTGAGAGTCTGGATCGGCGCACATGTAATGGAGTCCCCTGTGTGGACACCCATTGGATCGAAGTTTTCGATGGAGCAAATGATCACGCAGTTGTCGGCGCAATCTCGCATGACTTCCATCTCGTACTCTTTCCAGCCGAGTACGGATTCTTCGAGAAGAACTTCGCTGACCGGTGAGAGCTTCAAGCCTTCACGGACACGATCTTCAAACTCTTCTTTATTGTAAGCGATACCGCCCCCCTGTCCCCCCATGGTGTAGCTAGGGCGAATAATGATGGGGAGGCCGATTTCACGGAGTGCACCGCGAGCTTCTTCGATGTTATGCACGACGAAGGAGCGGGGAACATCGAGACCAATCTTGATCATCGCTTCTTTGAAGGAATCGCGACCTTCCGCCTTGGCGATAACTTCCGCCTTGGCGCCAATCATCTCGATCCCCAGTTGATCGAGGATTCCACGACGATGGAGATCCATCGCAGTATTGAGGGCTGTTTGTCCACCCAGGGTGGGGAGGAGAGCATCTGGCTTTTCACGCTCGATGATCTTGGCGACATACTGCCAGTTGATTGGCTCGATGTAGGTCCGATCCGCGGTCTGCGGATCCGTCATGATCGTCGCTGGATTCGAGTTTACGAGAACAACCTCGTAACCCTCGTCGCGGAGTGCCTTACAAGCTTGTGTGCCGGAGTAATCGAATTCGCAAGCCTGTCCGATGACAATCGGCCCGGAACCAATAATCAGAATTTTCCGCAAATCGTCGCGTCGTGGCACTGTACCCCAAGTCCTTCCTGAAACACACATTTCGGCGTAGGAGGCGGTCTGTGGGCGGACCTTTCTCCCTGTCGAATCTCACGTCTCTCGGCGATCCGCCTGGTGTGCGTTCCCCTATCGCCCCGCGCCAGAACAGCGCAAAATTTCTCCAAAGCTATCAAGCTGAGCGGTTGATTCAAGCCATCAACCAGAAATTGAGGATCAGGAAAGCTGGGTTTGATGCAAAATTTCGCTTACGGTCGATTGGGAGATCTCTGGGGATCGATCCCTGAGGAGAGCCCTCGTTTTTCCCTGCCACACGTCCCGTAGCCGAAAACACTGATTCCGCTGCGCACTGGCTTGCGAAAAACTCCACTCTTTACATGCGGCGACGTAAAGGGAGTGAATTCGAATTGCCCGCGTTCTCAAAATAGAAAAATCCCGCGGTGGGCGGGATCTGAGAATCTCGCCAGCAGGCGTTATTCAGGTCTGCTGGTTTGAGTGGACGTTACAGGATTCGAACCTGTGACCTCTTCCGTGTGAAGGAAACGCGCTAGCCGACTGCGCCAAACGTCCTCGATTTCACCAGTTTTTGGTGACCGCTTCCGTTCAATCTGAAACTGATGCGGGAGAAACAGGCTATCGGCTGAGAGTTGAATCGTCAACCACACGCCGTGATCGTTCGCACCGTCAATAGCGGGCTGTTCGGGCCGCTGATTTCTTGCTAGTTACATAAGCCTAATGGACAAATCAACATATGACTGCCTTGATTGAACGCAACATCCGCACAAGCGAATTGCACCCAGCCCAGTCTCACTCTTCGAAATCTGTTCACAACTTCCGATCATCACACTACTAACGATCACATCAAGAATATTGCAGTTATTCACGGCATGGCGATTGCGAAAGCCTCCTCACACAGGATCGGTCGAATTGAGATTGAAAGAAAGAAGCGGGTAACGCGATGAAAAAGGGATTTCTGATTGACATGGACGGCGTGATCTATCGGGGAAGCGAAGTGCTCCCGGGCGCTGATCGTTTTATCGCCATGTTGCGTGAACGGGAGATTCCGTTCCTCTTTCTAACCAATAACAGTCAGCGTACCCGACGTGACGTCGCCACGAAGCTTCAGCGAATGGGGATCGACGCCTACGACACCGATATCTACACCTGCGCAATGGCCACTGGGACGTTCCTGTCTCGGCAGAAGCCGAACGGAACCGCATATGTGATCGGAGAAGGAGGTCTCCTTCAGTCGCTCCATGAACACGGTTACTCAATCGTCGATTATGACCCGGACTACGTTGTGGTTGGAGAAGGACGCACACTGACGCTCGAGACAATGGAAACGGCAGTCCGTCTCATTCACAACGGGGCAAAACTGATCGCGACTAACCTCGACCCGAATTGTCCGACCCAGAATGGAATTCGTCCGGGGTGCGGTGCCTTCATTGCAATGCTAGAATCGGCAACCGGTACAAAGGCGTTTAGCGTTGGAAAACCAAGTCCGGTGATGATGTCGGCAGCGGCAGAGGCAATCGGCGTTTCAGCTCGCAATATCGTGATGGTCGGTGACACAATGGAGACCGACATTTGCGGGGGCGTTCAGATGGGCTACGAAACGGTACTCCTCCTCACAGGGAGTACGAGCGTCTCAGATCTCGATCGGTATGCATATAGCCCGGACTACATCGTCGACTGCATTGGTGACCTTTGCGGGCATCCCATGTTCCACGATGAGGGGATCGACTCTGTCTCGCGAGTCGCATTAGGGGTTTAATGTAGCAGAGACCGAGTTCTCGGCTGTTTGGTTCCACAGAAGAAGCCCCTGCGTTGCAGCGAATCGCAATGCAGGGGCTTCTCAAATTGATGAGCAGAGATCAAACGGAGCAACGACAAGGATGCACCAAGAATGACCGGTTCGAGGACATGGCGAACCGTAGCAAGCCCTCATCCTCACGCGAGTGTGGCGTCAGTCTTTGATCCAATCGGCAATCCAGAGTTGGGTTGAACCGTCTTCGGTACGACTACTCGTCCACAGCAACTTCTTACCGTCAGGGCTGAAGACAGGAAGCACATCCGCCATCCCATGATAGGTCACTCGCTCAACGTCTCCCCCTTCAAAGGTGGTGTCAGTTGATTGGAACTTCATCACATAGAGGTCAAAGTTTGCAGCCTGATGCCCTTGAGCGTAATCAGCGCGTGTCCAGATCAAGTACCTACCCGATGGATGAAAGTACGGAGCCCAGTTCACTGTATTCAGGTCATCTGTTAACGCAACTTCATGTTTGCCATCGACCGAAATCGCGTAGAGCTGAAGCATGTGCTCTTTGTCTCGATCGCTGCGAAACAGAATCCACTTGTCATCCGGCGAAAAGAACGGGCCACCATCGTAGCCATCGACGTTGGTCAACTGGCGAACGTTCTTCCCATCCGAGTCCATGATATACAGGTCGGGATCACCATCTCGTGTTGATGTGAAGACGATCAGCTTGCCATTGTGAGAGTAGCTTCCTTCTGCGTCGTATCCAGGAGAGTCAGTGAGTTGCTGCAGCTCCGTTCCGTCTTGATTGCAAACGTACAGATCCATGTGTGGATCGAAATCCCACATGTACCGACGTCGTCCCCCAGCAGCCTGCTCATCCCGAGCCTTCTTTTCCTCTTGCTCAATTTCCGGATGGGTGTGAGCGGAAGCGAAAAGGATTTTCTCACCATCAATGCTGTAGTAAGCACAGGTCGTACGTCCACGTCCGGGGCTCACACGCATGGGCGTTGGTACTCCCAGCGCTTTCGTATAGATCTGATAAAACGGATAGCCAACCGGATAGGCCTGGTAGACAATCGAACCACCATCCGGTGAGAAATAGCCCTCACCGGCACGCGGGAGCCCGAACGATTCCTGACGAACGCCAGAGAGGAATTTACTCTCCTTCTCTGCGATGTCATCCTGAGCGGTGAGAGCGGTTGTTGAAGCAACAACGAGGCAGGCAGCGAGGACGCGAAGTTTGAGCATGTTCAACACACCGATTGTGATCAGACGCGAGAATCCAGATCGGTGGCCCATAAAAAAAGCCACACACTGCAAGCAGTGTGTGGCTTGTAACTCATCAGGTCAACTGTGATCGATGGATCGCCGTATGCGACGAGCATCCCGCAGCGAAAACTAGTTTGCTTCGGCTGCGATCACGTTGATGCGACGACCAGAGCGGTCGAAGTGTACTTTACCTGGGACGAGTGCGAACAGTGTGTAGTCCGAACCCATTCCGACGTTCTTTCCAGGATGGAACTTTGTTCCACACTGACGGACGAGAATATTTCCAGCGATGACGGACTCGCCACCGTACTTCTTCACACCGCGACGTTGAGCGTTGGAGTCACGACCGTTACGTGTCGAGCCCTGCCCCTTTTTATGTGCCATGACAACACCTCTGTGATTTCAAAAACATTTCGCGAGTAACTAAAAACAAGCCACAACGGGAAATGAACATTAACGCTTCGAGAACTGGAAGCTGCGACGAGCACCAGCTTTACCGTATTTCTTACGTTCGACCATGCGGCTGTCACGAGTGAGGAAACCTCCTTCGCTCAGAGCGCTATGGTTTGCAGGGTTCTTAGCCTGCAATGCACGGGCGATTCCGAGAACAACAGCACCAGTCTGGCCTGTCGATCCACCACCCTGAACGGTTGCTTCGATGTCGACTTTGCCAAAAGCGCTGGTGACGTGAAGCGGAGCGAAGATCATTCCCTGGTCGCGTTCGACGGGGAAGTAAGCTTCGAGAGGGCGTCCGTTGATGACGATCTTGCCGGAACCGTCTTTAATGCGAACACGTGCAACGGATGTCTTACGACGACCGGTTCCAAGTGCGACGCCAAAACGGTCGATCTTGCCGCGGATAATTGGCTCGAAATACGGAGCAGCTTCTTCAGCAACTGCTGACGCTTCGCTACCGATATCAAGCCCGGATGCTAAACCCGCTGAAGATTCGAGTTCGGGAGAATCTGTGTGTTCGCCGTTTTCCGCCATGTCCGAGTCCTGAACTTCCATCACTAAGAAAATATTTGCGATCTGATGAGGACATTAATCGCTGAGGAGTCGTGTATCGAGTTCCGAGCGATTAGCCAACTGGAATTGGCCTGCCTGAGTGTAGTTACTTCACGTATTCCGGAAATGGAACCGGTGACTGAGCCTGATGTGGGTGATCTGTCCCGACATACAGTTTCAGCTTGTCGAGCATCTGGCGACCGAGTTTTGTCTTTGGAAGCATACGTCGAACAGCTTCAGTCAAGACTTTCTCTGGGCGGCGATTCAGCAACTCAGCTGCTGTTTCAACTTTGCGACCACTTGGGTAGCCAGTGAAGTAATCGTACTCTTTAGCGAGAGTCTTACGTGTGAAGTGTGGGTTTTCCTTGTCTGCGACAGCCTTGCCCGTGAAGCGGACTTGGTCACAGTTCAGGACGATCACAAAGTCACCGGTATCAACATGTGGTGTATAACCGGGTTTGTGCTTACCCATCAGCACGGTGGCAATACGAACCGCCAGCCGACCTACGATTTCGCCATCGCCATCGATGAAAAACCACTCTGGGTTAGTCGTCTCTTTTTTGGCAACGTATGTTTTTTGTACCGTTTTCACGGTGATACCTCGATGCGTTACTGGTTGGCTGCGTGTACGTCCGAGTGGTCTCACCACTCTGCTCTAACAGGTTCCCGAACATTGTCGGCACGGCTCTTGTCGTGCTCTCACGTCGTCCTTCAACCTGTCAAACACAGAATTGAAGCTCCACGAGCGTTAAGCGACTGATTTTCGTTTCGAAATTCCTCGCATCACTCTTCCCCAAGGCAATCAACATCGGAGGGGTGAGCAAAGAACAGGAGGCCAAGATAGCAAATTTCCTGCTTTTTCAACACACCGGCACCAACGAGAAATATCCCGGGTTTGGGGGAAACGGAACAGAATAGCTGACTGACAGAGTTGAATCAACTGCATCGGCTTTCGGATTTTTGTACACTCAAATCCTCGTGCCGGAATTTTCCATTTTTCTCCAAGAATTACGAGAGCCCTGCTGCCATTATGGGATTCGGATTTCTGAACGCCTGGATGTTAATCGGTATCGCCGGGGTTGCGCTTCCTGTTCTGGCTCATTTGATTAGTAAACGTCGGTTTGAAGTCGTCCGCTGGGGGGCAATGCAATTCCTCGAACTCGGACAGAAGTCTCGTCGGAGAATACACTTACAGGACCTATTGCTTTTACTGTTGCGCATGGCTGTTCTTCTGTTGCTGGCAGCGGCACTCGCTCGCCCTTGGGGCTCGGGTTCCTTGCTCGGAGGCTTTGGAAATACTCCCCCGCAAGACTATGTGTTTGTCCTTGATGGTTCTGGAAGTATGGACTGGCAGGGGAGTTCGGGTGATGACTCTGCACTTGGTACCCCCAGACAGCAGGCTGAGCAGTGGGTACACAGCGCTCTTGAGTCTCTCCAGCCTGGTGATGCCGTCGGCATCGTGGATGCCAGAATGTCTCCCCATCGGGTTGTCAGTCCCCCGATGAACGATCGGGCAGCTGTCAGGCAGTCTCTCAATGGACTCCCGGAATCAGCCGGCCCTTCCAATCTCCCCGGGGCGATTGAAGATGCGATCAAGATTTTGTCGACATCAACGAATCTTTCCCGGCAAATAATCGTCCTCAGCGACGACCAGAAACTCGCGTGGCGCCCAGATGACGAGCTGACCTGGTTGCGAATCGACGAATTACGCAAGCAAAGCAAAGTTTTCCCACGAATCGATTATGCGCTCGTCGGTGGTGAGTCAGAATCCAAAACAAACTTCTCTGTGGGTCGAATTGACCTCTCGCGTGCGGTGACCGTTCCGGAATTTCCTGTCAAAGTTCGAGCAATGGTCCGGATGTCGGGCGGAAGTAGTCCGACACGTCGTAAGGCATTCTTGAAAGTCGATGGAAAACAAATTCAGGGGAAGATTGTTGAAGTTGACCTTCTTCCCAATGGCGAATCGCTTGTGGAGTTCAATCACGTATTCGCATCCGAGGGAAATTATCTCGTCAGCATTTCGCTCGACCCGGATGACCTTCCACTCGACGATGTTGCCAATGCAGTGATGACTATTCGTTCGAGCATTCCAGTTTTACTGGTGGATGGACATCGTCATCTTGACCCAATTCGTAGCGAAACGTTCTATCTGCAATCGGTCTTTGCAGCCTCCGGAGAAAAATCCCCGTGGATTAAAGCCTCTGTCATTACGTCTTCGGATCTCGATGGGAGTCAGCTCGAAGGTCAACAAGGGGTATTTCTGTGCAATGTAGATCAGCTGTCGCTGCGACAATGGGAGATTCTCCGGCAGTTTGTCCAAAGCGGCGGCGGCCTGGTAGTCGCCCCTGGGGACCGCACAAATATCGATGTCTGGAATACTTTCGACGCGAATGCAGCGACGCCACTTTTGCCAGTCCGCTTTCAGGCAACTGGTGTCCAACTTTCTGCAGATGCGACTCAGAGTGCAGGTGTGGATTCTCTCTCGTTGGAGGCCCCCTGGTTGCAGCGATTCCGCACTGAGAATGGAGTCGACTTCACACAGGCCCGTTTCCAGAAATGGTGGGATATCGAGCCGAGACAGCTGTCCGAGTCTGAGGAAACCAACGCTCCTGCAGCGAAAGCTCCCCAAGTGCTGGCCCGACTGTCGAACGGTTCCCCATTTCTGGTGGGACATGACTTCGGTCTTGGAACGGTGCTGGTAACAGCCGTTCCTTTAGACGCTGATTGGAGCACTTTTCCCGCGAAAAATGATTTCGTTCCGTTTCTTCACGAACTCGTCTTCCAGTTTACATCTCGATCGGAACAACGGAACGTTGACCAAGGTGTGCCGCTGATGCTGCCACTGAAAGCCAAAGAGAACGCGAGCGATTTTCTCGTCAGCGGCCCGGGAGTCACAGATGCTCCTGCTGAATTCGTACTCCGTGGACAATCTGCTTTCGCGATGTTTCGTAAGACCGCGATTCCCGGAGTCTACCGCTTCCACAAGAAACAAAGCACTTCGGATGTTGCCCTGTTCGTCGTCGACAACGATCATTCAGAATCTGACTTAACCGCGATGTCGGAAGAAGAATGGAAAACGCTGACAGCGAATGATCGACTCCACAAAATCAAATCAATGCGAGACGTGCACGCTGCCACCGCCGCCGCTGCTCCGCACGTGGAACTCTGGTGGATTCTGATGCTTGCGATTCTGGCCTTACTGGTCTGCGAAGTCGCTCTCACTCGACGAATGGTGCAAGGGGGACACGCTGCACTCGATGAAGCCCTTGCGGCTCCATGAGCTGTTCACTCGACCTTGGTGAGCCGTGTCAGGCGGCGTCAGTCTTCGGTTTCGGCGGACTGATAGGACGGGATTTGTTCCCTGCTCGGGCCCGAAGATCGAATAATCCGAAGATCTCACTGGCTGACAGGCTCAATGAGGCATCCTCATTGTCTGGATCGCCCAGAACTCGATTGAACAGTTCGCGCTTCTGTCGCAGGACTAGGTCGATTCTCTCTTCGATCGTGTCTTTGCAGATCAAACGGCTGACAATCACCTGCGATTTTTGCCCAATTCGATGAGCACGATTGATCGCCTGGTCTTCGATCGCGGGATTCCACCATCGGTCATACAGGAACACGTATCCAGCGAACTGTAGGTTTAATCCCACAGCGCCTGTTCCATAGCTCATCAGAATAAGATGGCTATTTGGATCTTCCTTGAACTGGCTCAAGATCGGTTCGCGCTTTGGAGTGGGGACACCCCCATGATACACGAGGCAGCCGAACTGCTTGGTTCGTTCTGCCAACCAATCGATCGTCTTTGTCCATTGGCTGAATAAAATGGCTTTGCCGCCGGATGCGGAGATTTCTTCCATGTCCGCGAGCAATCGGTCCAGCTTTGATGACTCGCCGGTGACGACATCGACGTTGCAAATCTGTTTGAGCCGCAACACCAGCTCGAACACGTGTTGCACCGTAATCGAATCGCCCATGTTGTTGAGCTGGATGATCCCCTCTTTTTCAGCGATCTGATAGGCAGCACGCTGAGCTGGGCTGAGATCGATGATCTCATCTTTATCCAGCCGTGGCGGCATGTCTTTCATCACCAGATCTTTGGTCCGGCGGAGGATAAACTCCTCACTCATCTTCGAAAGCTGGCGGACATCTGGTGACGAGTCCGCTGGAAGAACTTTCATAAACTCGAAGAGCGAAATCAGTTCTTCAGCACGGTTTTCGATGGGCGTCCCGGTCAGGCACAAGCTCCGCTTTCGAGGGATGCTGTGAATCATTTGTGCGGTGCTGGAACCGCGATTCTTGATTCGCTGGGCTTCATCCAGAACGACAAGATCGAATTCCGGAAGCGGGCCATCCTGCATTGCCTGATAGTCTCGCACGACCAATTCATAATTGGCCAGCATCACAGCGGATCCGGGCATGTTCCACATCATCTGACGACGCGGCCCATCTCCCTCGATCGTATTGACCGGAATTTCTTCCGCCCAGAATTTCAGTTCTCGCTGCCAGTTTGGAATCAGTGGCTTTGGGCAGACCAAGAGAATGCGACGGACTTTCCCGGAGCGAAGCAGCAAACGAATCGCAGTGATCGTCTGCATCGTTTTTCCCAGCCCCATCTCGTCCGCCAGAAGCGCAGCGTCCTGCGAAAATAACCAGGCAATCCCCTCGTATTGATACGGAAACGGCTCAAAGGGCATCACCAGTTCCTGTCCTCGCAGCCACGATTCCAGAGGAGGCTGAAGGACGTAGAACAGTCGATCCTCAATCGATAACGCATCCGCCGGGGGCTTGACACGTACTGCTTTTTTTTGCGGTTGATTCGGATCGACTTCGCGAGGAACAGGCGGCTTGATGGCGTGTGTTTCTTCGCCCGGTTCCTTTTTCGGCGGCAGGAATTCAATCCCTGCGGGGAAGGTGAAGCCAAGGGTGTTGACTTTCGGCCAGAACGGCTTCCAACGGGGCATCGACCCTGGCCGTTCTAGTAGATCCGTCGCCTGACTGGTCGGGCTGGCCAATCGCTTTAGTGCGCTGTTCATGCCGGTGACGTGGATTTCAGGTTGTTTGAAATCCAGAAATGAATCGACACTCAGGACTGGTTGTGAAGCGAGATCAAGTTGCCAGGATTGTAGATCGAGCGGACTCACCTCCGGGTACGACGGCGAGTTGACGAGTTCGGGATCTGTCAGATTCCGATTCAAATTGGACTGATCATCATGGGGGAACTGCGAACTCATGGGCTTCCTTGCTCATGACCGTGAGAGTCGACCTCTCACGGATGCAGATAGTGTGATGTGATTGTCCGGATCAGTTCGCTTGGGGGATTAAGCGACCGCACCGGCGCGAAGTGTTTCCTTGAGCGCATCGCTGACACGTTCAAGTGGTTCTGTCATATCGGCATCACCGGGGATGCGCGATTGCAGAGGAGTCAATGTTTGGACATCTTCCGGGTATTCAGAATGCAAACGCATTGTCTGGCGCCCAAACTGAATTAACAGCTGATCGGCAAGATCTGCCGGTTTGCCGTCAATCAGACAGGCTGTCGGGACGTCGATTTGCCGCCTTAATTCCAGCAGATTCTCCTGCTGAACCATAATCATGTCTGGCTTGACTGCCAGCCGCTCATACAAGGTTTTTCCGATCAGCTCCGCGCAAATGAACGGTTCAAGTGTTGGACCGTAAAGGATTTGCTGCGTCCGATTCGGGCGCACAGGGCTCGTACACTGGAATTCCAGCGGTCGCCCCAGATGATTTGTCACCAGCATTCCGCCAACGTATCCCTGCTCGGTGATCGCTACGCGGAGAAAACCGAGATGAAAACGGTTTGAGTTCGCCTGCTGCGTCATGAAGAATCCACCCCGTTTTATGTGGTGCCGACGAAATTCCGTTTCCGTCGCCCTGTGGGATTCATCGTCAGGATGCAAGGGGGACTTGAGTCAACGATCTCGACTATGTAAATCTGCGCCCCAGTTGCAACATGCGTTCAATCAATCAGTTACATTCAAATTGTTGACGATCTGAACAACTCGCGTGCGCGATCGCGATGGTCTTTCCGATTTTGCAGGTCAATTCTTTTTGATCCCAGTTCCGGAATGCGCTTTCGCTTTGCAAAAAGGTGTTCATTTGAACCACTGTTGAGCGGCATTCCAGGCAGGAATCGCTTGATTAAGGCTGTGGATCAGTAGAAACCTGCTTGAGTGCTGCTTCGCGAGATTCACAGTGCGGCCACAGCTTGAAGAGACTCATGTTTGAAAGGACTTGCATCATTTGCGGGCTGGCGCAACAGAATGCAGCTTTTCCCTTGCGAGTCCGTGTTTCCCGAAGGAGCGATACCAGCGATCCGATGAACTCGGAGCCGAAATATTCGATCTCCGATAAGTCGATCACAATGTTTCGGATATTTAGTCCTGTCAGCATTCCTCGGATTGAATTCGCTTCCAAATGCAGATTCTGATACCGAAACGCACTCCCCTCTCCATGTGGAATGACCACCAGAGTGTCAGCGTGCTGTTCAACCTTGAAGATCTTCAAATGTTGCATTGTGAGATCGACACTTTCAAGAGGAGAAGAAAGCGCAAAGAAAGACGTGATGTCCAACCTTAACATTCTGCTGTCGATTGTGATACGAAACCACAACGACGATTCAATGAATGCAATATTCGCTTCCGACGTAAGATCGATTCTCAGGTTGCGCCGTTTTACTCCAATTAGAATGATCTCGACTCATTCAAGGATCTTGATCCTTGGTTCACTTGCGACGGTCTCAAGGTTTGAGGAAACGTCGTCGTTGGAAACACGGTGGTTTTTGCCGCGAATCCGTTGGATGGGTGATCTTCACGCACACTGCTGCGAGATTTGCTGGCGATTCTGAGCGCCATGCAGACTTGGTAACGCGATCGGCTGGTTTTCGAATCAGCGACAGGCCGATGCATGATGCAGACGTCGTCCGTAAGAGCTTCCGTCCGACGTTGGACGAATTTGCCGTGCCATGCATCTTTGTGACGCCAGCGAGCTGCACGCAGGATCGAGTCGTTCTGGGGATTGTGAATCTGGACACGGAATCCCCGAAGTTCGGTCTGCCTCTTCAAGTTTTCAGCCGGCCCACGTTCAGTCGTTTTTTACGACAAAACGAAGAGGCCGGCTGTGGACTCGAACGCAAATTGATCAGTTCAGGCTGCACTCAAACGTGACTCAGATGTGCAGATGGAGAACTTCCTCTCCCTTGCTCTTTCGCTGCCAGTACCAGTGACCGACGAACCGCAGTTTCCCTTCTTCGCGTGGAAGCTCACAAAACAGGAACGGGTCACAAGAAATCACCATAATCGGTGGAGTCACGGTCGCGATCATCGAACCAACATACAATGGAACTCCAACGACGCTCATCAGTCCTGCCAGCGTCGTTGTTGAGTTGAGCATCCCTTCTGCCATGTCAGTCGCTTCTCCGGTGAGAGAGAAGATCGGCCTGACGGCGTCGGTGCTGAGGCCCTGAACGCCTTCCACCAATTCCCCGATTCTTGTCTTGTGTGCAGGGAGTTGCGAAATGCAGCGGCCGGTTCTGTAATATTCGATCTGCTGACACGCTTTGGCCTGCTTTCGCGCCTTCACGTCAGTCCGCCATTGTTTGTAGTTCTCGACGCGGTATTTGATGGTACTCTTGACCGAGTTTGACGCCATGCGAAGGGCATTGTCCATCACCATCGGGACTTTCATCGCGGATCGGTAAAACCATCGCCATCGCAATGCGTGAGCCTGAACTTTGCGGAGTCGGTCTTGATGCTCCTTGCGAACTTCAGCGGCGGTCATCGGGATGGGCAATCCCTGTTCGTTCACATGATCGCTAAATAGCGGGACGCCAAACCACGTTGTTGCATCAGGATGCGTTCCATATGCCTTCGCAAGGACGTTCATAATTTCAGGCGGAGGATTGTCGGGAATCTGGCTCGGATTCTTCGTCATTGTCATAACCAGATCGCTTTGTCCTTGAATCCAAATCGATTTTTCAATGAGTCGAACAATCTGGAATTCGTTGAGCCAGTCTGGACGCTGGGCAAGGATTTTTTCGACCCACTGGTCGTCCTGAATCTGCTTCCGCGTCCCCTGCATGGCGAGATTGAAAGCAAGTTGCCCCATTGCGGAGGGCTTTAAAATCTGAATCGTGTTTCGAGCGAGTGCACCGAGTCCAAACGGAGATTCGTCCTCAAACTCGTTGATCGATGGAACTCTTGGCCGCAGCGGTCTGCGGGAATTTAGCACCATTGTAGAAGTGAGTTCGGTCATTGCGCGGCGCCTTCCTTCAGTCGACAGAAATGAAAATTCAGAAGAGAACGGCAAACTCCAACGTGAAATGAGCTGTTGCTGGCAGAGTCAGCCTGGCACGGGCAGAACGCACGGGCCCGGTCGCGAGTCAGCGATCAGGTCAACCAATCGCGGATGGCCAACTATTTCTGCCAGTACGAGCGACCGACAAATTCGACTGCCAATTCAGCGAACGCTGATCAATCAAGATAACGCGGAAGTCGCCAAGCTCGAAACAGAAATTTTCAAAGATTGCACGTTTTTTGAAATTTCAGCCGGATTCCATGCGATTCAGATGCACTGAGCATGTTTGCCGCTCTTCAAGTATGGCGACGGAGAATCAGCCTCACGATGCGAATTCGAGCGGAGTGAGGCGGCGACATGGAGAAGTCGGCGGCGGCTTGTACGCGATTCACGAGCGCACGCAAAAAGGCCGTCGCAAATGACGGCCTTTTGATTTCCGTAAAGAAAGAGTCGCGAAAAACTAAGCGACGACTTCTTCTTTGCTCGCAACAACTTCCAGATTTGGAACCTTGATGGAGACGATCTTCACGCCGGTGTACTTCTGGCGGTGACCAGTGTGACGACGAGAATTTTTACGACGGCGGAACTTCTGGATTTCCAGCTTTGGTCCCTTAACTGTTGCGTCAACAACAGTTGCTTCAACAATAGCACCTGCAATAACAGGAGCGCCAATGATGCTCGCCCCACCTGCATTCGCAAGCAGAACTTTATCGAAGGTCAGCGTCTGGCCAACTTCAGCATCTTCGCGGTAATCCACGGTCAACAACTGACCTTCTTCAACTCGAAGCTGATGACCGCTTTCTTCAATAATCGCGAACATGGTTCAACCACTCTTTGTTTTATCTCAACCCAAATGCTGGAAACATCTTACAAGCTGATGTCCAGTTGCATTTTTCGCACCGCTCTGTGAAGCGAATGGAAAAGAATATCTCCCGCACTCTAAAAATGCGAGTTCATCAATCAAGGATTCTGCCGGATTCTCTACTTAAGTCGTCGAACTGTCAACACGACGGCCAATTTCAAGGAATTTTCTCCAATGGCAGCCAGATCTTACATAACGTTTTCCCATTTTCTGACCGCAGCGTGATCGTTCCGTTGTGAAGTCGGACAATTCTCCAGCACTTCGAAAGCCCGAATCCCAACCCGCGACCAGCCTGGCGGCCAGAGAAGAAGGGGTCGAAGCAGTGCTCCTGCTCGATTACGGACATCCCTTTTCCATTGTCGACGAATGTGAAGGCGATCCCACTACGCTCGGAGTGACTTTCCTCGCCAACTGAAATCTCGAGTCGAGGGGAGTGGACTTCGTGTTGATCAAACGCCTGCAAAGAATTTCGAAGCAGTTCAGCGAGGACCGTCTTGATCTGAGTTGCGTCGGCCTCCCCGGAGACATTCACCGCTCCACTGGAGATCGCCAAGGCAATTCCGCGCTGGTCGAATCGCGAACGGAATTTTTCTGCGACCTCTTCCAGCGTGTTCTGGTAGTTGACCGGCGCGAACTTCATTGTTGGAGGATTGGCGAAGAGCATGGTGTCGCCAATCATGTCACCGATGCGGTAGGCCTGAGCGCCGATGGATTCCAGGAGATGACGACGTTCGGGGTCTGTCTCGCCTTTTAATAGCTGCGATGCTCGGCCGATGATGCTTCCCAGTGGATTGTTGATCTCGTGCCCGGCCCCCGCAGCGTATTCGACCAACGCGCTTAACTTTTGTTCTTGCAACTTCTCCTGAAATTGCAGCGACCATTCCATGAAGCGGAAAGCGAGCGTTTCAGCGACGGTCAATTGGTTGCGGCTCTCAGAAGAATCTGGAACACCCAAGAGGATCTGGGAGGACTTCGCTTCTTTGCGAGATGTGATCCAGTTCAGCGACTGGACATTCGCAACACGTTCTGCCGGGAATTCTCTGATGCACCGGGCTTGAGAGTTTCGTACGGACTCCAATGGTTCGGGAAATTTGAAGATGAAGAGATCTCGGATGCCAGTTTCACGTGCATCGCACGCGATGACTCCCATCGATTGAGAATGGAAGCGGTCGTGCCAGAGAATGGCGGCCAGATTTGATCTCAAAAGTTGAAGCAGTTTCGACGCGACGAGTGATGGCTCATCAAACGGAGAGACGCCAGTTAAGACTGCGGCTATCGATGAGTCCGGAAAGGCTTCATCGTGTGCATCTTCAGGAAGCAGAGGGGACACAGACACCCTCCTCGGGGCGATACGATTCAAAGTCACAAGGAATTCAAGCGAGATTTCAGGGTTCGAACCAGCGGGCCCCCATCGCGGTGACAAGGACATTCCAGTCCGCACCGCCACCACTGTTAGTACGGGGTGTCGGTGGATGAGTGGACGACGTCGGTTCTGATGAGCGAGTTTGTCGCCGCTGCACCCTCAAACTTTCGCTGTGACGAACTCAATTGCCGTTCAATACAAGCAAAGCGTCTGTCGGCGTCAAAAATGCTCATAAAAAAAGGCCGCTCGCAAGGCCGTCATCGATCGAAATTTCCAGAGAAACAGGTTCTCTGGGAATTCGTCCGACACAGCACATTGCCTGCGGCCTCTTCCAAGCGCGATCGATGGCGCACCGAGTTTCAGCTCGTTGCTTCCATATCCAGTTGACGACAAACTCGTTGAATCAGAGTTTCGATTTCGAATGGCTTCTGAACGAAGTCGTTCGCACCAGCGTCCCGCAATTCCTGAATTTTGTCTGCTTCCACCATACCTGAGATGCAAATAATTTTGACATCGTCGAGGGAGGAATCGCTTCGAACTCGCTGGCAAACATCCTTGCCATTAATGTCCGGAAGCATTACGTCCAGAATAATGACGTCGGGACGGTACTCTTTGACCATCATTCCCGCGTCGAATCCGTTGTTCACTGTTCGAACGTCAAATCTTCCGTCCGCTTCCAGCGAATCCCGCAGCAACTCAACGAGATCGCGATCGTCGTCCACGATGAGCGATTTTCGCTTACCGCTTTCGAGTGCATCTGTCGGAATGCCGTTGTCCTTCATGAACTTATATAGGACATCGCGTGGAATACGGCGAAATCGAGATCCCGGAACCCGGAAGCCCTTGAGCTGACCTGAGTCAAAGCAGCGAATGATCGTCTGCTGGCTCACTTTGCAGATTTTCGCTGCTTCACCTGTCGTAAAGACTGTTTTCATCGTGCTCAATTTCTCCCTTCAGCCCAGTCAATGGGCCGAGCACACTGGCGTCCGTGGATGAAAACGGAAGTCAATCGGCTGACTTCATCCATGAAGAGTTCGCCAAGACTATCGATTCTTCCGGGGGCACGGATATTACCACGCCCTCCACCTGCACCGATTGTATCTATCCTTCGAAATCGGTCAATCCCGCTTCGAATCATCCTAAATTACCCATTCAGACTTCGAGTTTTGATCACAATCACACACGCTCGGTGGCGGAAATGTCAAAAATGCGGCATAAAACGCACATCGCTGATTAATGGCGTCGCGAACAATCAACGCAGAGGCTGGCTCGGAGGGTTGGCTGATGAGAAATTTGTAACTCCGTTGACCTGGTAGATCACGCAAAATTTTCCAAATTCTCGGATTGTTCTGCGAAGAGGTCCATCGAAAACGTCAGTCCGCTATGCCTGATACTTGGGAATGGCGGGTTCGGGGACTTCCTCCAGCAGGCGGCGAACAATGGAATCGGTATCCATTCCTTCTGCCTGTGCCTGGAAGTTTGGAGAGACCCGGTGTCGTAAGACGGGGATGGCGACACGACGAACATCCTCGAACGAGATTGTTGGCCGACCATCCATCGCTGCCATCGCGCGAGCGCCATGGATGAGGTATTGACCGGCACGCGGACCGGCCCCCCAGTCAATCATCTCCCGTACAAACTTGGGAGACCCTGGATCGTGCGGGCGGGTCGCCCGGACCAGTCGAGCCACATAGGTGATAATAATGGGAGCGATTTCGATCTGGTTGATCTGCTTCTGCAGATACTGAATGGATTTCGCGCTCAACACCTTGCGGACTTCCGGCTTCTCCCCTCTCGTCGTCGTGGTCAGAATCTGTTCTTCTTCCTGAAGGTTCGGGTATTCCACTTTCACGTTGAACATGAAGCGGTCTAGCTGCGCTTCGGGGAGCGGGTAGGTTCCTTCCTGCTCGATCGGGTTTTGAGTTGCAATCACGAAGAAGGGGTCAGGTAGACTCATGGTCTCCTGACCTGCGGTCACCTCTCGTTCCTGCATCGCCTGCAACAGCGCGGCCTGAGTCTTGGGAGGGGTACGATTGATTTCGTCCGCTAGAAGAATATTGGTAAAAACCGGCCCCTGCACAAAGCGGAACGCCCGTTTCCCATTTTCTGTTTCTTCGAGAACGTTAGTCCCGGTGATGTCGGAGGGCATCAGGTCGGGGGTGAACTGAATTCGCTTGAAGTCCACATCCAGAATTCGGGCGATCGTGCTGACCAGCAATGTTTTTGCCAATCCGGGAACACCAACCAGCAGGCAATGACCGCCCGTGAAAATGGCGGCCAGAATCTGCTCAATGACGGCGTCTTGTCCCACGACGACCTTGTGAAGCTCATCAATCATCAGTTCGCGATGTCGTTTGAACTTCTCTAGAAACTCATCGAAATCACGTTTGTCAGTGGCCAAGGGAATCCTCTGGTGTGTTGAACGTTCTACGTGACGGGCAAACAGGTTGATTGATGTCGCCCCAGATGTGCTCTCTGGGTGAAATGCTAACGATCTTCAGCTGATGATGCGAATTGAATCCGATCGGGGTCGATCGAATGTCGACCGAGCGGCAGTCGCCCCTGCGAGGAATTCTTCGAGTCTCGAGTGACGCCACTTTCCTCAATTGCGAGTCGGCTGTAACCGCTCTTTTTGCCGATTCGCGGAATTCGACACGTGCATATTCTGCCTCCCATTCACTGAACCATCTGGCATCGACTGTGGGGCCGGTCATCGAACTGAGCTGAAACAAATCGTGTAAAGTGTTTTATGATAGTCGTTTATGCGATTGCATCTCTGTTCTGAGCAGGTCTTCTGCCATCCAGGACAACAAATATTATCGCCCCAATCATCAACCAAGGAAAATAACGCACAGACGGCACAATCGGTACAGTTTCAACATCAGTCGTACCGATAATTGGTTACAGGACCGTTCCTTTGTGGCCAGATTATCCAATCTCAACACTCGGGAATGGCCGGTAGGAATTTGGGATTCCTGTCTCTTCGCCGGGTCAACCGTGAGTAGCGGTTCGGCCAACCAGTCAAGGACGTACTGATGCGGATTCAGCCTTGGATCACCGGGGTCACTTGTGCAGCTATGCTGTTTGCGGCCCAATCTCCAACTATGGGACAGACGCCTTTCGACGGCGGGTCTTCAGGGTATGGAACGCAATATCCTCCCTCTTCAGGGTACGATGGATATGCTGCGGCCCCGCAGGATTATCAGTACCAGCCGTTTAGCGGTGGAGTGAATTCCGCTGATCCGGCCTCGCTGTATCCCGCTGGAGTTCCAGAGAACTTCAATCCGTGGCCACAGATCAGTCCGTTTGATCCTGCGAATGTCGCACAGACTCAGCACTACAATCGTGATGGGCTCTGGTACAAGCAGATGCTGTATCGCCGCCGCGATTACCAGGCGACTGTGTCCGGTATCGCTGTTCAGTTCCGCGACGCTGGGAATTCCACAATTGGTGCATCCTTCGCCCAAACAGGCAACGCAGGTGCCCAAGGTGTCCCCATCGGAACACCTGCAAACGGAAATCCAGCAGGTCTCCCGCTCGTCAGTGGATTCAATCCTGAGTTGAACGGATTTTACATCCTGACAAACCGGATCTTCCCGTTCCCATTGTTGTCCACCACTCCTGGCACGCTAGTTGATCAGCCGATCGACTCCCTGTATCCAATCCACCGTGCGGGAGCGCTTGGCTCCGCTCCGATGGCTCCTGGATTGCAAGGGGAGTTGGCATTCTTCAACGAAGACGACACCGGGGTGAAAGTCACAGGTTGGGGAGCGTTTCAGACGAACTCCAACTTCCAACGTGGCTATGATGAGATTAACGGGATTCCGCTGAATCAGACTCTCGTGAATTACTATGGCGGTGGAATTATCACCCCCATGAACGGAAATATCCCTCTGTACACTGGCGAACCCTTGCCCGGTGCCCCAGCCTTCGGTTCGGGAAGCACAGCGAAATACGATGTATATTATGGACTGACGACCAAGCAATCTGCTGGTGGATCGAATATCAGCATTTATCGTCAGCCGCTGTATAAAGAGGGGAACGTCATGTTGCGACCTCTCTGGGGAGCACGTTACCTGTACATCAATGAATCGTTTGGATTCAAAGGGATCGACAGCGGTTTCAACTACCCATTGCCTGAAATGGGAGGGGACGATGACCCGACGCTGCCAGATGGAGGATACCATCCATCAACACCTGATCTGGTTCGTCTCTACAGCATGTACACCGCGACGTTGAATAACAAAATTCAGTCTCACGTTGCCGGCCCTGAAATTGGTTTGAGATTCGACTTGGGAGATCAGCACGAAGGCTTCAAGCTTTACGGTGAGTCGATCCTCGGTCTTGCTGTGAACAACCAGCGAATCCAGATGAACGGAAACCAGATCGGCGATCCTCTGGCTGATGTTCGAGTCCGCGGTCACCTTGTTCCTCGAATGCTGGACGAAGATTCGCGATTCAACAACACTTCCAACAGCACACACGTTTCGCCAATGTTCCAGCAGTCGATTTATGCTGACTTCGATATCATCGAGGTGATTCCTGGCCTCCGCAATATGGCAGTCCTGGACAATTCCACCCTCCGATTCGGATACACAGTGAACTGGGTTGGACTGGTTTCACGACCAACCGACACGATCAAATGGCAGGGCTTCCCGCTCTACCCCGAAATCGACAAGAAGTACAGCAATTGGTGGGCACAGCAGCTGACAGCGTCGTTGAACTTCAACTTCTAAATCCAGCTGACTGATTCCAGTCAAGAGTCGATAAAAACAGGGCACTGTCGGAAATTTTTCTGGCAGTGCCCTGTTCTTTTGAATTCAGTCTCAGATGTCACTGTCGGGAACGTGAGGAAAATTGTGAACCAGAAGTGGAAGCACCTTGTTTTCAGCCTGTTCGCCTCGCTGCTGTTCTTCGCGGGATGCGCTCAATCAGCTTCCGAGCAGGAAGTCAGCCTCCCAGTGACGCTATCTGCAGAGCAGCTTGATGAGGAAATACGGCGTCCGTTGACAGCCGAAGAAGTGCATTCCTTTTTGCTGGTGCTCTCAAAACTGCCGGGCAAGACCGCTCCGTCATTTGTTGAAAGTGAACTCCCGCGTCTCGACTCAGCGATCCACCTCGATTCTCAGGTACCTGCACTGCGAGCGAGCATTCAAGGGGCCTTGAGCCCAACACAACAGGTCGAAAGCTGGAAGAAGGACAGAGATCTGCAACAGGCCTTTACTCAGATCAAACTGCGACAACCAGCATTTGCGATGTTGATGATTAGGATTAGCACGGCTTGGTCGGCCATGAAAATCGGCGAGACAGTCTCTCTGGAATCGGCAGCTGTCCCAGTTGAGACACGAATCAATCAACTGATTTCAGAGATCAACGGGGTCGCGCCCTATTATGATCCAGACAAACACGCGGAATTGCTGCAGTCTCTTGAGCAACTTGTGATGCTGTCTGAATTCATCCGCATTCTGAGAATGGTTCCTGAATCAAGCGTTCAGTTGATGAAGGAGACCCGAGGCGAGCTTGAGCAGGTCCTCCCCCAGAGTCCATTTTCGCGTGATTTCCTCAAGCTGGTGGAAGCACAGGCAGCGATCCTGCGCAACACACCAGCCCAATAATCCCCGTATTACTTCCCGCTTGGCGATCGCCAGGTCCGCCCATCTTTTTTCAGCAGATCGGCGGAAGCCTTCGGCCCCCAGCTTCCTGCTGGATACAGATTCGGCCGATGTTCGGGGCTAGCCCATGCTTTCAAAATCGGATCGAGGAACTCCCAGGCAGCTTCCAATTCATCAATGCGTGTAAAGAGTGTTGAATCGCCGCGGATCACATCGAGCAACAGGCGTTCATACGCTTCTGGAAGGGTTTGTTCAAACGCCTTGTTGAAGTCAAAATCCATGTCCACAGGCTGAAGCTGGTATTGCATTCCCGGGTGCTTTGCCGAGAAGTGCAACGCAATGGACTCTCGTGGCTGAATACGGAAAATCAGCTCGTTCGGACGTCCTTCCACCACTTCGCAGATGTTCCCTTCACACTCAACAGTGTGGAACAGATTCATCGGCGGGAGTTTGAACTGAATTGCGATTTCGCTGACACGAGCCGGCATTCGCTTTCCGGTTCTGAGATAGAACGGAACCCCTGCCCAGCGCCAGTTGTCGATCCGGCATTCCATCGCGACAAACGTTTCTGTACGCGAATCCGGCGCGATTCGATCTTCATCCACGTAGGCTTTCAACTTGTCGCCGTTGACTGAAGATGCTGCGTATTGCCCTGCCACTGCCCAGGAATCGACCCCTTGGTCACATCCCGGATGCAGATTATCCAATACTTTAAGCTTTTCGTCTCTTAGACCTTCCGCATTAAACCGGGCTGGTGGCTCCATGGCCACGAGGCACAGCAATTGAAGAACGTGATTCTGCAATACGTCTCGAAGAGCGCCAGACTCGTCGTAGTAACCTCCTCGGCCTCCTTCAATCCCCTGAGATTCTGCGACGGTGATTTGAACGTGGTCGATGTGATTTCGGTTGAAGAGTGGTTCCCAGATTCCGTTTCCAAATCGGAACAGCAGGATGTTCTGGACTGTCTCTTTCCCCAAATAGTGGTCAATTCGATAGATCTGCTCTTCCTTGAGAATCTCGGAGAGATTCGCAGCCAACTCACGGGCTGAGGTCAGATCATGGCCGAAAGGCTTCTCAACGACGACCCTCAATTTGCTCGTGTCTTCAGGAACCATCCCGGCTGCTGCGAGGTTTTTCACTGCTGGCAAAAAGAGATCTGGCGTGAGCGCGAGATACACGACTCGCTCACCGGGAAGGCCCAACTCCTGCTCGAGCTTCTCGACTTCACCTTTGAGGTTGAGGTAGTCGTCCGGGTTGCTGATATCTGTCTGTACGTAGTGAAGACGCTGGGAAAAAGATTCCCAGCCTTTTTCGATTTCTTCAGCGGATTTGAATTCCTGAAGTGTTGCTTTCAGTTCATTGCGGAATTCCTCGTCCGTCTTTCCGCGACGTGCCACACCGATGATCGGTGACTTCTCGGGGAGGTAGCCGTTCAGATTGAGGGAGAACAATGCAGGAATCAATTTGCGACTTGTCAGGTCCCCTGATGCGCCGAAGATCAACAAGGTTGGATTCTGCATGGCAATGCTACTTCCGTTTGAGCCAATTGCTTGCATGGAATAAATGTCCTCGAAAAGTCGTCAATTTCGAATATTGAGGCTGCCGTCTGGATTCTCAGCCACGATTCCGGGTATCTTGCATATTTAGTCCCGGCTTGTCAGCCCCATCGTTGTGTTGTCCTAACCAGATTCGCCAACTTCAATGCCGCACATGCCCAATCCAAATCGAATTCCCAGTCCCAGCAATCTCATTGTCGCTTTGATCTGCTTGTGCGCTCTGATGACTGGCTGTGGACAAAAGGACTACGAGGAACGACTGCAGGCGAGTTGGCTGCTTCATGACTACCTGAATTCTGTCGAGGAAAGTCTCAATTCGCCAGTTTGGAAACGCTCAGAACTGGGAGTTTCCATGCGTTTGCCAAAACCCTTCAGTGCTCCACTCGCTGGTCCCGTTACATCGAAATCAAAAGATGGCAAACCTGTCGTCGGCCCAGATCCACGTGATCAGAACATTCTTGGAACTCCAGTTGAGGGGCTTGCGGACCTGTGGGAAGCCAAACTGGAATCATCTGGAGAAGAACCCGATGCCTGGTTCTTCATTCTAACGAACCGCGATCGTTTCAAAACCGGGGAGACTCTCGGACCTCCTCCGTCCGAGTACTTGACGGATGTGGAATACCGGCTGATGAAGGTTTTTGGAGTAACGATTCAGCCCGGTGAAACCAGTCGGGCTGGAGTTAACGTGCGATTCCGACAGTCGTTCCCTTCCCCAAATAGCGAACGAGCTAAGTACAACACTCCAAAAGAATACTCTGTGATCAAGTTTATCCCTGATCCACAACACAGCAACCTGAATCTTCAAGCCACGATTTATGAGAGGCGAGTCGGAGAGTATCAGGTCGCGGTGCTCGTCGTGACACGAAAATCGGTTCCGCCGAACTTTCAACAGCGGGTCGAGATCGCACTCGAAACGCTTGAAGTGGAACCAATTTCTCCGCGGGCCGCGAAGCAGGGTGGCGCTCCTCCCTCAAGTGGCTCCGCCCCTGCCGGCGCTGCCGCCCCCAATTTCTAGCTCGCGTCCCAGGGCTGTGGGCGAAGGATGGTGGCAAAAACTCGTTCCAACGCTGCGTTTATCGCCGACGGAACGCCACACTTTGGTAATGGGCACTCAAGATTCTCCGGATCAGCGTCGCCGTCGAACGGGATGGGCGAACGAACGAGACTTGGTGAATCACTGCCGAAACAGGGACAAGGTTTTCAATTTGTCGGCAACCGAGTGCAGTCCGTGCTTCGTGAGGGTCGGTCGTCTTGTTTGATCGACGCTTGATTGCCGCTAATCGATGAGGTCAAACGATAGAGGCGGATGCTTCCGAAAAAAAGAAGACCGAGGCGATTCGATTCAACCGCCTCGGTCTGAGTCAAATTCTGCCGCGTGGAGGCAGTCTCCGTGAAAATGCAGCGACGGGTTACATGTTGATTTCGTAACCTTTTCGGCTCTCTCTGGCGAGGAATGAGTTCGCTTGGTCATCGCCAACGATCTCTCGCGTGGTGGCATCCCAGTTCAAGTCGCGCCCCAGACGCATTGCGATGTTCGAAAGATGGCAGATTTCGAGCATTCTATTGTGTGACCAGACATCTGAAATGGGCTGCTTGCGAGAGTTCATCCCTTCGATGAAATTCGCAGTATGGTTCTTGCTGACAGGTCCCCCGTAGACCTCTTCGATCGCCCCTTCTGGAAGTGGCTTGTCTTTGAGGTCTTCGACTGGCTTGCCAGCGATCTTCCCACGATTCACAAAGAAGCGACCTTCTGTTCCCTCAAACAGAATCCCGTTATCACCCTCGCTGGTGATGATCATCTTCACGTCGTCTGGCATATCAACGTGAATCTCAAAGTCTGTCGCTGCATTGTATTGGTCAGCGACAACAGGATTCCCGTCTTTGTACTCAACCGGGAGCGAATACTTCACAGGGGAGATCTTGCTTGGACCGCTCTCCGTGGCGCCGAGGGCCCAATTTGCGATATCGACGTGGTGTGCACCCCAGTCAGTCAGTTTCCCACCGGAGTACTCATGCCAGTTGCGGAACGAGTAGTGACAATTGCTGTAGAGGGGAACACCTCCGCCGTAGCCTTCCCGCATTTCAGGCAATGCGCGGTATGGAACGTACTGGGCTGGCCCGAGCCAGAAGTCCCAATCGATCTCGGCAGGAACAGTTGCCTCCGGGATCACCGGTGATTTTTCCATCCCGTTAATCCCACAGGTCACCTTCGTCACTTTTCCGATACGACCAGCACGAATCAGGGCCACCGCTTGAAGGAACAGTTGATTGCTTTCGGTTCGCTGCATCGTTCCAACCTGAAACACTCGACCGGTCTGCTTGACGATCTTTTCGATCAGCTTTCCTTCATCGATTGTCAGAGTCAGTGGCTTTTCGCAATAAACATCTTTGCCAGCGAGCATCGCTTCGACGGCAATCTTTGTGTGCCAATGGTCTGGTGTGGCGATCATGACAGCGTCAATGTCTTTTCGATCGAGCACTTCGCGGTAGTCGCGATATCCATCGGGCTTCTTCCCTTGGTGTTGCAACACACGTTCCTGATTGACTTCAAGAACTTTGGAGTCAACGTCAGCCAGCGCCGCGAAGTCGGCGAATTGAAGGGACTTTCCGGTAATTTCCCATCCCTGATTGCGGAGACCGATCGTGGCAAAAACTGGTCGTTCGTTGGGCGATTCGTAACCAAATGCGCGGTACCCCGGAGTGAGAAAGGCGGTGGCGCCAAGGGCTGCGACACCTTTCAGGAAACCGCGGCGAGAGGAAGAGTGATTGGCTATCATGAAATCACCTGATTCTACTTGAAAGTGCCAAGTTGAGATGCTCATTGCATTCGACTAAATCGCTCGCAAGACCGGGACGCGAAGCAAATAAACCAGCTTCGCTGCAAGTCTTGGAGAGGGCCGAGAATAACCCTTTGTTGGATGATATCAACCTTGACTCATCAATGAAATCTGATACCGAGTCAACACGCCCCAAGTCACAAAATTAAAATCTGTATGCCTTCGGGGAAGTTTCGCAGTTCCTGCGACAGGGTCTCTGCTCGTCAATGCGACTGCTAATACACTGTTGAGTCAGGCAAATACGTGCGTATCTGGCACATCAATTGTGGTCGAACTCCGTTATGTGCCACGTAGCTGCGGGCGGTTGGCCGCTCGAATCTTCCTAGACTTCGAAGGGCTGCTCCAATCCCGCCAAGGGTGTCTGTTGCGTCTCAGGAAAAACGAGTACCCGCCGTTCTTGACACTCTTTGCATGGGCCACTATGTTTCGCAAACAGGTCTGATGGGACCAGGTCCCACCAAATCTTCCAACTTTCTCAACTTAGTTGAGAAGAATGCCGAAAAGATTGCTCATCGCAGAAAACATCTGCTGCGAGCCAAGTTCGGGGGATTAGCTCAGTTGGTAGAGCGCTTGCATGGCATGCAAGAGGCCAGCGGTTCGAATCCGCTATCCTCCACTTAGTTACGTCAAATGCAACTTCCTGAGACAGCAAATAAACAGCAGTCAGGAAGTGAGTCGGTTCAGGACTCTTTCCATTGTTCCAGCGGCAATCTTGCCATCACCTGGAATGTAATGAGCATAAGTCTTTTGAGTCGTTCCTGAATTCGAGTGGCCAAGAATATGAGAGACGATGTGAACTGCTGTTCCTTCTCTCAACATCGTCGTTGCTGCAGTGTGGCGAACGTGATGGTGGCCTCGGTGTTGGATTCCAAGGCTGCCAAGCAATGGCCTCCACACTCTCTTGCCGAATGTAGTTCTTCGAATCACGAACCCTTGCGGCGTCGTGAAAATGAAATCGGATGGCTGAGCTCGCCCTTCTTTCATCGCGAGTTTGCGCCGGTTTTGCAGTTGATTGATTACCGATACGGGCAGGCTTACAGTTCTGCAACTGCCTTTCGTTTTTGGCATCTTGATTGTCACCTTTCCCTTGTGGTCTCGTGCTTGCCGCTCAATGCGAATCGTGGCGTGCTCCCAATTAATGTCTTTCCATTGAAGGCCGAACAGTTCACCCTGTCGCAAGCCAATTGCGAATGCAAGGTGATGCATGGCCTCCAATCGATCGCCTCGAACCTCCTGCAGAATCTTCTTTACTTCGTCATCGAAAAACGGACTGATTTCAGATTCAGGCGGCCTCGGTCTAATTTCAGATTCACACGGGTTGAATGCAACGAGCTTACGACGGGCACCGTAACTGAAGATCGCAGACAGAGTGTCAAATGCAACTTGCTGCGACCTGAGCCCAAGGGGAGCGGTGAACGTCTCGGTTTCCCGGTCGTAGCCCGTTCTCTGGATCTCCTCGCACCATCGTTCCACAATATCGACCGTGACATCGTCGCATTTCCGCTTACCAAGCTGTGGAAGGATTCGTTTGTCGACAACGAGCTTGCGACCATAGATTGTCGAATCGTCTCCTTTCGTAGATTTCATCCAACGATTGGCCAGTTCTTCAATGGTGAGCTTTCCAGATTCAGTTGCTCCCAGTCGGTACTTCTCTCGCAGTTCAGCAAGAATGATCTGGCCATGAGCCTGGGACTTCGCGTTCCGGCTTCTTCTGGTTTTCGTTCCGTCCAAGTTTTCAATGGTGATTTGGACGATCCATTGACCACTGGCACGCCGGAACACGGTCCCTTCGTTGTTGGCCCTACGCTTACTCTTTTTCATCGCTCGTTCTCAATCTTTCTAAGCATTCCACCACGTCAGCAACTTGGATCAGCACAGACTTTCCGAGTGGTGATCGCGGGACGTGTTGACTCTTTAGGTTTCGCCTTAGAGTGTCCCATTCGGTGCCAAGCGCTTCCGCCCAATCTGCCCCGAGGAACCATCCGTGAAGTGCCAGTGCTTCTTTGGGATTTTGTGGAATTTGTAGTTGTTGAATTGACATATGCGCATAGACTCTCTATGTTCGCACCTCAAGAGGCACGAAAACCTACTGTGACAGGTAGTTTTTTCTTCAAGAGTGTGAGCATCGGGGATTCAGAATTAGCCGTTCTGAATCCCTTTTTCTTTTCACTCCCACCACCAGCTCATGCGGTACACACCGGGAGCGGTGAGGCAAGAAATAGGTGGCGGTCTCGCAAGCTGCGAGAGCTTCAACGCAATGCAAGATTCATCGGGCATTCTCGCCCGGAATTGCGGAAACACGGCAGGTTTCTTTCTACGGTGATTTCGTAGTCTGGAATCGCGGATGTTGTGTTTCCTAGACACAACATCCGCAGCCGTCTTATAACTGCTATAATCAGTTGAAGTCAATGCGACACAAGAGGTCACCTGATGATTGCATGGTGATTTCTCCGAGTTGCTTTCGAGGGCCAGCAAAATGAACGGGCAGATTGGCATTTCGTGCGATGGCTGCGGTTCAAAACTCAAGGCCCACGTGCGAAAAGCTGGCGCCTCGTTTCCCTGCCCCAGATGCCAGTCGAGCGTGACTGTACCTCCATTACCCGAGGATGAGATTTCAGTCAGGTCAGCACCGACAAGTTCCGATCGTTTCTCGTTCGCCCCAACGGTTTCAGCGAATGATGAGCAAACACTGCTCACTCTGCGGCCATCGCTATTCAGGAAAAGACCAATCGGAATTCCCGTTGTGCTTACGTTTCTTACTGGACTGCTTGCGATTGGCATTTTAAGTGCAGGTCCTCCTATCCTCGCTGGTTGTTCTTTGGCGATTTCACTGCTGTGATCTGTTGGATAGATAGGTCTAGGACCACTCTGACCGTCATCAACAAAAGAACGGTTCTTCAACATGCGTTTCTGTCGGTCTCAACTTCCGAAGTCATGAACCATGACGTCAGGGATTTTCAGGTCGCTCAGTCTTTAAGCCAGCGACTAATCAGATCTGGCCGCAACCGGATTTCTTCATCTGGTCAATCTGGATTCGAAATTGAACTCAATGGGATCAAGGATCCCATGCACGTTCGAAACCTGATCGACAAATGCCGTCGGTGAGTTTTGCCAGCCAGATCACGACTCCCAGCCAGGGCATCTTCGACGCTTTTCCCTCAATCGTCGCGAACAATTCGCAGCTCGAATTTTCGATCAGTTCCAACTCCAAGAACACTCTGAGTCATTGTGACGTTCTCTCGAAAATCAGCCGCGTTACATCTGAAAACGGGCACTGACTTCGGTGCATTAACCTGGATTGAAACGCGACCGTTTCTCGTCTTGCGGACTTTGATAGAGATGTCGGACGTGATGTGAATCAACTCATCATTGAAGACTGTTGTAGTGATCATCTGAAAACCTCTAGTTCGTGATGGAAGTTGGAGATAGGCGTGCGTATGCACGGACCCGGAAGATTCAGGAACGAAGCGATAACACCAGCTATCCCATGACGCGAAAACGCAAGTCACGAGACGTGAATTTCGTGACAACACAGACTGGAACATCGCCAGCTGCCATCGTCATCAGCAAAGCAAGCTGATGAGCCGCCTCAAAGCAGCCTATCTCGACTGCTGAGTACGTGATCGAAGAGCGTTCCCGTCGCGAGCCGCAGAGGCTTCTGAGCGACAGAAACGTGGATCAATCTGAAAGAAAACGTGATCGTCGATGATCATCACGTGAGTGCCCTTGCCCGATTTTGTGCGTTGTGTCTTTGGCACCTCATTGTGCTGTTGACTGCCCCTTTGCATGCCGTGAACATTACTGTACACCTGAACACTCATCAAGAGCGATTGCTGGCGTCACTACATCTTGTGTGATCGTGAGCGATGGAACCTCAATTCTTCAGAATCACTTAAAAAACGATCGGGACAATTACCGCCCACTGATACGTCGATTTTTACGTGAAATTTGGACTAAAAATTCTCTCCGACGGAATTTTCCTGAAAAAGCCTCCACGGTTACCTTCGTTTCGCTTACTTCCGCTTACGAAACTCCCATGGTGGCAGCGACGTTGGATCAGACCACAGACCTGTCTTGGCTTCCCTCGCCTCGACCTGTGCAGCTGCGTACCACTCCTCTGAGTTGTAATACTCGTAGTGCCACGCCATGCCTGCCTGAATCATCTGCAGATTGACGTCACCCCCATCGACGAACAGCTTGCCCAAAATCCGGCCATAGCGATCCTTGCCTGTCACGTGCAGTTTAACGGTCTTACCAAAAGCCAAGTCGCTGAGGTGTTGCTTAGCCTTCGCTCCAAACGCCTGCTTGCCCTCGGGTGCATCGATTCCTTCCAATCGCCCCCTTACCTCTGAACCATCGATCAGGACTTTTACGGTGTCGCCATCAGTTACGGCAACGACTTTGCCTTGGTCAACCCGCTCGATCGTTGGAATCTTGCCTGCGGCCAATCCAGTCGTAGATGCCTGAATGACGACCAGCATCATGAAGAGATACTTTGCCCGCATCCCAATTCTCCAAACTCAAAGGGCCAACAAATGAAGCTGCTGAAACCTTTTTTAATCGCATATGCAATTGCTGCTGTCACCCACGAGGGACATTCACGCTCACCTCTGTTCATGCAAGCACTGTAAATCTGATGGCACGAGCTGCGTTTGTAAGCATGGATCCAAGAAGCAGTAAGTTCAGATCTGATCTCCGACAAACATCGGCATGCGCTTCTGGCGAGTCATCACTTCATAATAATGAGTTGCAGGCTGCGAAATCGGGTATGCCGTCCGTTCAAGTATTGAGCAACGTATTGCTGATGCTGCGTACCAGAATCCGTTATCGAACGCAAACGTCGCGGGGATGACCGCTTCCCGACCGCCCCATTCACCGTCCCGCAGCAGCTCGACACGTCGCCATCCGCCCCAGGGCATCACGACCAGTTGTCCATCTGTCCAAACTGGGAGCAAAGCTGGGCGAGCTTCATCCCAGTACACGACCTCCTCATCTGCCTCTTCGCTGATGCGGGCTACGATGCCGAATGGGTGCATGAGTTCTGCCGGGAGGATTGGCAGGTGGACAGCGTGATCAACCCTGCTGTGCACCGAACGGATGGTGGGCTCAATGGAATGTATCGCTCCGAAATGACTGCAGAAACACTCAAGGAGAAAGGCTACGGCTGACGCTGGCTGGTGGAATCGTACCTGAGTGGGCTCAAACGCACCACCGGAAACGCCCTCTCAGCCCGGAGTGAGCGAAGCTTGTTTGTGGAAGCAGCGATCCGAGTCCTGGCCTACGCCCTGCGGCGTTAGGTGAAACACAATAACTCACAGGCCTTTCAACAGAGCAAAAGGCGCTCTAGAGCCTGTTATGAACTCTGGACGACGATCGGCGTGTATTTGAGCAGCAGTGCGACCATGGCCACCCAGTGCCATCCGGCCAAGACTTCTGCCAGTCGTTCGTAGTCACGTGCCAGCCTCCGTGATCGTCCTAGCCAGGCAAAGGTCCGCTCCACGACCCACCGACGTGGCAATAATACGAATCCTTTCTTGGCATAAGGGAGTTTCACGACGCGCAGTTCCACTCCCTGCTCAGCGGCAGCCTCTTCCGCGTTCTCGCCAGTATAACCTTGGTCCACATAGGCGACTTCAATGGCCTGATCAGTCGCCTCCTGCACAGCGACACATAAGTCGGAAACCTGGGCTCGCTCCTGTTCATTGGCTGGGGTCACTTTCAAGGCGAGAAGGTGCCCGAGCGTGTCAATGGCCACGTGAACCTTCGAGCCCTTCCGCCGTTTGCCGCCATCGTAACCGGCTCTGGCACCACTCTCGGGAGTGGATTGGATGACTCGCGCATCTAAGATCGTTGCTGAGGGGGGCTCATCGCGTCCCTGAGCCACGCGAGCCACTTCCCGCAGGTCATGAGCGATGTGCTCAAACACGCCAGCCTCCAGCCAACGGCGAGCCTGCTGATAGACCACGGGCCAAGGCGGGAACTCATGGGGCATGAACCGCCACTGCGCCCCGGTGCGTACCAGCCACCGCATGGCATTGAACACGGCTCGAAGGGAGTGAACCCGCTGCGGCGAGTCCTCTTTCACCAGCGCCAAATAGGGGGCTAAAAAGGCCCATTCGTCGTCCGTGACGTCACTGGGGTAAGGCATCCGGGGCTTGCTCATCCACGGAAACTACTTCAAAACCAACACTTAAGTCCATAACAGACTCTAGGATCACTTGTCATCTGATTTCCTAGCAGGTTGCTGCAAAACGGAATTGTTACTTGCGATTTGGTGCTGAGTGTTCGTTCCCGATTGCGGATCCGTGTTTCTGTGTTGTTGATCAGTCGAGTCAGGACGGTCCACGGATCCATGGAGGGATCACCAGATCTCAGGTCTTAACTCAACTTCGACAGATCTCGCATTCGAACCAGATCGTAGGCAGCTGCGGTCAGTTCCATTTGTTGTTTCAGTTTCCTCCTCCCCAGCCAGCGGCTGCGATTCGGGCCACCAATCGTTTTCATCCAGCCGAAGTACTCTTCGATCTTCTTGCGACAATGTTCGCTCAGCGAGTACCCCAACGTCGTCAGCCGTGATTTCAGCCGGTCACGAATGCGAGTGAGGCTGCTGTGGTCGGGAGTTTCTTTCCCCCGAGGAATCGCTGTAACGACAAGGAGTCTTCACACCGCCAGGCGATGCCTCGTTGCGAGTCGATCCCTTCCAGATAGCCGATCATGAGCATCCGGAAGTAGACGCCCGGTGGGATCGAGGAGCGACCGGTGCTGGCGTGATAAGGCCTGCTTCGACGATCCTGTCGAAGCAGGCCCTGGCGAGGACCTGATTGAGCTTATCGTAAAAGACATGCCCCGGTCCTGCAGAAAGGCTGGCTGTCGGAGTCCAGAACTC
Source organism: Planctomicrobium mucosum (assembly GCF_051466335.1). Classification (NCBI taxonomy): domain Bacteria; kingdom Pseudomonadati; phylum Planctomycetota; class Planctomycetia; order Planctomycetales; family Planctomycetaceae; genus Planctomicrobium; species Planctomicrobium mucosum. Next base: position 4,234,998 of record NZ_CP195793.1, read on the forward strand.
CTGCTGCCGCGTCAATTCCCGCTTCCTCAAGCGACATCAACCACCCTCCCGGAATCCTCAAACCGCAACTGCCAGCAGTCTACCGGCCCCGTAAAGAACACTGAGCGATTTTCAACGGGCTGCCAGAGCGACTCTCAGAGAGTGTGGCGTTCCGGAAGCGATAAACGCAGCGATTGAAAAAGTTTTTGCCAACATTCGCCGCCACACACACCTGAGACTGGGGCTAGGAATAGGGTCTCTCTCTTTAGGACTTTCGCGGAAACCACTTGCCAGAAGGACCGGTCCTTTAAAGCGTATGTCAGACACCTACAATTACGACCCGGATTCCAGAATGAACGCACACTCAATTTCGAGCAGTAATGACGATCCTTCGCCACGGTAGGGAGTTGCCCGGTGGGGCTGGACGTCGTCGACACTCCGAAAGCACCGTAACCTACCACCACAAATTCCTTTACGAGAATATTAGCAAGCAGAACGGAACTTCTCGCTGCGACGTAGAAACGGTACTCAATTCTTCGAATTCACAGCTTCAATTGTGATTCCACGTGACTTTCTAAAGAATCTTAAAGAATCGCTGGATTTCCCATGAGTGTTCGCCAATAATTAGAGTTGCGGAGTGATTCCGCGAGCGAGACACCAGTGAATCCCCCCACCTTCCGCACCTGCCTCCCGGGTAATCTATGAACCGGTTCTTCAGCTGCTTGCTAATCGTGCTCTCCGCCTCTGTCGTTTTCGCGAGTGAAGACCAACAGGGCAACGCAGAAGCTCCGATTGAGATGACGCCTGAAATGCTGACCTTCTTCGAGACGAAGATACGGCCGGTTCTCGTCGAGTATTGCTTTAAGTGCCACGGTGATGGGAAGCACAAGGGAACCCTTCAGTTGGACGGCCGCGAACATATGCTGTCCGGCGGTGATTCCGGACCGGCGATTGTTCCGGGAAATCCTGAGGAAAGTCTGCTGATCCAGGCGATCAACTATGACGGTTACGAAATGCCTCCCGGGCAACAACTCTCCAGCGACAAAATTGCTGACCTGACCAAATGGGTCCAAATGGGAGCACCGTGGCCGTCGACCGACTCGACGTCAGTCGCGATTGTTCGCAAGGGTGGAGTGATCACCGACGAAGACCGTGAGTGGTGGGCTTACCAGCCGATTGCTCATCCGGAAATTCCAACCGTCGCGGGTGCCATTCAGCCTGTGAGCCCGATCGACGCGTTCGTCCTTCATAAGCTCGCAGAGAAGGGGATCGAACCAAACGGGATGGCGAATGCACGCACGCTGGTGCGACGTGCATTCTTCGATCTGATCGGCTTACCTCCCAGCCCGGAGGAAATGACACTCTGGACCGAGCGGCTCACGAATGGAGCTTCTGACGGCGGAGTTTTGAATCAAGTTGCGTGGGCAGAACTGATTGATGATCTACTCGCGCGGCCTCAGTATGGAGAGCGCTGGGGACGGCACTGGCTCGACGTGGTCCGCTTTGCTCAAACGAACGGGTATGAACGCGACAACGAAAAGCCATACGCATGGCGATTCCGCGACTATGTGATCGACGCATTTAACTCAGATAAGCCTTACGATCGCTTCCTCGTCGAGCAACTCGCGGGAGATGAGTTGCCAGACGCCGATCGCAACACTCGCATCGCGACCGGCTTCTATCGTCTCGGGATCTGGGACGATGAACCTGACGATCTTGAACAGGCTGAGTTCGATGACCTCGACGATATCATCGGAACCAGTTCTGCTGCGTTTCTGGGTCTGACAATGAGCTGCGCCCGTTGCCATGACCACAAATTCGATCCAATCTCACACAAGGACTACTACTCCTACCTCGCGTTCTTCCGAGGCGTTAAGCGATACAACATCGGAGCGGAAGACTTTGGAAATCCCGGATTGGTTCCGATCAGCACTGACGAGCAAATCCAGCAGGCAATCGAAGATCAAAAGAGTCGCCTGGCTGCTCTCGATGAAAAAATCAAAGCAACTGAAGACAAAGAGGCTCAGGAAAAGCTGAAGAAGGAACGGGAAGCAATTCGAGTTCAAGGGCTCGAGTGGTCCATCGGCGTCCGCGAGCGTAGCAAAGAGATTCCGGACACAAACATTCTCATTCGAGGAAGTGCACAAACTCCGGGCGATCTTGTGACACCAGCGTTCCCTGCAATTCTTGGCGGCGAAGAAGCTGAAGTCACTTCTCCGGGGCAGATCGATCCTTTGGTCACAAGTGGCCGCCGCTTGGCACTCGCCCAATGGTTCATCAAAGATGACCACCCGCTGACAGCGCGTGTGATGGCCAATCGTGTTTGGCATTACCATTTCGGGCGAGGGATTGTTCCCACGACCAGCGACTTCGGACGGACAGGGGAACCTGCTTCCAATTTGGAACTGCTCGATTGGCTCGCGAACTCCCTGAAGTCGAATCATTGGTCGGTCAAGAATCTCCACCGCACGATCATGACGTCACTGGCTTACCAGAGATCCTCCGAGAACCACAACGTCCACGCGAATGAGGTCGACCCGGCCAACACTCTGGTTTGGCGGCAGAATCTCCGCCGTCTGGATGCCGAAGCGATTCGCGACACGATTCTCGCGGTCGCGGGAAACATCAACTACGAAATGCACGGTCGGGGGTTCTTCCCTCGCGTCGGCGCAGAGGTGCTCTCCGGTGGATCGGTTCCCGGCGGTGGATGGGAAGTCTCGTCCCTTCAGCAGGAACAACGACGCAGCATTTACACGTTCGTAAAACGATCACTGGTGTCACCACAACTCGACATCTTCGATTACGCCAATACGGCACTTCCGTTGACCGAGCGTCCAACAACGACCGTCGCCCCGCAGGCGTTGACCCTGCTGAACGATGATTTCATGACAACGCAGGCCGCTGGTCTCGCAAAACGCGTCACACAGTCCGCCGGCCCGAGCCTTGAGGAAAAGATTCAGGCTGCATTCGAAACAGCCTTGAATCGCTCAGCGACCGAAGCGGAACTACGAGTTGCGAAGCAATTCGTTCAGAATCAATCGGCTGAATACGCATCCCTGCGAACGCAAATGGTATTCCGCCCATTAGTCCCGGTTGCGCTGACCCCCTCTTACCTCCGCCAGCTGAAATCTGCTGACTTTATTCAGACTCCAGGGAGCGATTGGGAATCCATCAAAGGGATCTGGCGTGGAGACACGCTCGACGTGAATCAAGGTCCGGTGTCACTCTGGAAGGGGGCAGTATTCCAGGATGCCCAGATCACAGCGACAGTGACATTGGGGAATGCTTCGGAACTCGCAAGCATCTTCCTGCGATCGAATGCATCCGGAGATTTCGTCAAAGGGTATGAAGTCCTTCTGGACGCTCTGCACTCCAGAATCGCGATCGTCCGACATGACGGCAATCCAGTGACTCTCGCTGAACTCTCCACAGAGATTCCGACCGGTGAAATCATGTCTCTCGATTGCCGCATCCAAGGCGAAACAATTTCCCTGCGTTTAACCTCCCCTGGAAAAGAACTGGAATTGGCCGCAGTGGACTCAGCACCGTTGGCTGCCGCTGGACAACTCGGGGTTCGTACATGGGGAGGAGCGGTCACTTTCGACAATTTCTTACTTAACACGGACCAACTGATTGTCGACGTTGCCAGTGCCGAAGTGGCCAAGGACGACGCGACTCGAGCAGTCGTTGCCAAGGCTTGGGCCGAATTCGGTGGGAATTGGACGACAGATTCCAATGGCGTTTTACGTCCAATGCAATCCGGCCCGGGAGCCAAACTGGTCTCAAAAGAGAAGTCGATTGGCGACGGCGAAATCGAAGTAGATGTCCGTCTGAAGGGTCGTGGAGACGGTGGATTGCTGGTACGAACCAACAATCCGCAGGATGGTGTCGATTCCCTGACTGCTTACAACATCAACTTCTCAGCCTCAGAATTGCGACTTGGCAAGCACGAGAACAACTGGAAGGCACTCGTCACGGTTCCACAGAAGTTCTCTTCTGAAGAGTGGACCAAGCTAAGAATCAAGCTGGATGGCCCTCGCATTATCATTTACGTCAATGGTTCTGAAAGCCCATCAATTGATTATGTCGATTCAAATCCGCTTCCTGCCGGTAGCATTGGATTCCGAATCTTTAACTGTCAGGCAGAGTTCCAGAATCTTTCTCTTAAAGAGGGAGGCGGGTTTCAGCAAGTTGATTTAGCTAGCGTCAGCCCATCGACCAATTCACGAGCAGACCTGTTTGTGGTTGGAGTCAAGCTTGATGAAAGCGAGAAGAAGGCGTTCGAAACGTTGTGCCTTCTCGTTTTGAACCTAAATGAAATGATTTACGTCGACTAATCGCCCATCTGAGTGTTTCGGAGACGAACACTCAGAACTTGCAGCCGAATCGTTTGATCGAGTGCTGCCATCCCACAATCGAAGCGACATGTGATGTGTCACAACATTGTTCAGAAGTGAGGGAAGTGATGAACGATTTTCAACGAGCACATCGGCCTCGTCGCCAGTTTCTCTGGGAAATGGGAGCGGGGTTTTCAGGCGTCGCGCTGTCAGGCCTGCTACAGGCGGATGGCTTCTTCGGCAAAAGTGCTCAGGCAAATGAAACGACCGGTGCGGTTCCGCTGCTGGCTCCTAAGCCACAGCATTTCCCCACCAAAGCCAAGTCGGTGATCTTCCTGTTCATGTACGGCGGCCCGTCGTCGATGGACACCTTCGACTATAAGCCAGAATTGCAAAAACGTGACGGGGAAGAGGTGCAGACGGAAATTCGCCGTCGCAGCGTCCAACCATCAAAATTACTGGCGAGTCGTCGGAAGTTTGCCCAGCACGGAGAATGCGGTCTTTGGTGCTCCGACACGTTCCCGCACATGGCCAAACACATGGACAAGATGGCGGTCATCAAGAGCCTCTATAGCGATTCCTTCGCTCACGGCTCAGCGATGCTGCAAATGAATAGCGGACGCATCATTCAGGGGTATCCATCGATCGGAGCCTGGCTGAATTACGGCCTTGGTAGCCCTAACCAGAACCTGCCGGGTTACGTCGTCATGCTTGACCCACGTGGCGGGCCGATCAGTGGAGCGACGAACTGGTCGAGCGGTTTCATGCCTGCAGCGTATCAAGGGACTGTGTTCCGCTCTTCTGGGCAGCCGATTCTGAATCTGGCTCCACCCCCAGGTGTCACATCCAGAATGCAGCGAGAGCAGATTTCGGCATTAAACGAACTGAACGAGATGCACCTCACTCAGAACCCGGGGTACTCTGAGTTGCAGGCTCGCATTGCGAGCTACGAACTGGCATTTCAGCTCCAGAGTACCGCGCCAGAATCGTTGGATCTGAGTTCTGAAACCCAGCAGACTCAGGAGATGTACGGAATTTTTGATCCCAAGCCTGAACACAAACTGTCAGTCGGCCCTGCACACTTCGGGCGTCAGTGCCTGATCGCACGTCGACTCGTCGAGCGTGGTGTTCGCTTCGTTCAAATCTACAGCGGCGGTGGACATCAGCAGACGAGCTGGGATGCCCACTTCGGCATGGAAGAAAACCTCGACATTCATTCCCGCGAAGTCGATCGGCCCATCGCAGGACTTCTGCAAGATCTGGAGCAGCGCGGCCTGCTGGACGAGACTCTGGTTGTCTGGGGTGGGGAATTCGGACGTCAGCCTGTTTCTCAGGGAGACGCTCACGGTCGCGACCATAACCCGAAAGGCTTCTGCTACTGGATGGCAGGGGGCGGTATCAAAGGGGGCACGAGCTACGGTGAAACCGATGATCTCGGAATGGCTGCGGTTGAAAATCGCCACCACATCCGAGACCTGCACGCCACTATCCTGCATCTGATGGGGCTGGATCACAACAAGCTCAATTACTTCTACGGAGGTCTCGAGCAGAAACTGACCGGAGTTGTCGAAGCAGAGCCAATTCACGGAGTGATTGCATAGTACAATCGACGACATTCAGTGAATGAGTAAATTGCACCTCGTTCGACTCCAGTCGGACGAGGTGTTTTATTCTTCCGAGTCGTCCGATCCCGAGTCGGTCGGGATCACTTGCGAGGCTTTGAATGTCGCAGCAGCAGCGACAGCAAGTTCGTCGCAACGTTCGTTTTCCGGGTGGCCGCTGTGCCCCTTAATGACGGTGAAGCGGACATCGTGCCGCTCCAGTAGACCGTCCAGCTTTTGCCAGTATTCCACGTTTTTGACCGGCTTCCAGCTGTTCTTCTCTTTACGCCGCCAGCCATTTCGCTTCCATCCGGGCATCCATTCCATAGCCCCTTTAGCGACGTATGTGCTGTCTGTGACAACCTCGACTCGACTGCGACGCCGAAGTGCCTCGAGTCCAAAGATGACCGCGGAGAGTTCCATCTGGTTGTTGGTAGTGAGAGCTTCTCCCCCTGAACCTTCTTTCTCTGCACCACTCGCCGGGTGACGAAGGATGTATCCCCATCCGCCGGGACCAGGGTTTCCGCTGCAGGCACCGTCAGTGAATAGAACGACGGAGGGAAGTTGAGGCTCCGGAGAGCGAGAATCCGCTACGATTGAGTCGGGTCCTGCCATTCGAACTGAAGCCTTGTCTGCGAGTAACGGGAATCAAACGCTTCCCAAATCCGGAACATTGAACAAAAAATTGATTGATCAATACCGGTCGGTCCGGTGGAGCCGAATTCGAGCGGACTGCCCCTACAATTCGTTTCATCCACATTTGACGAATTGCGCAGCACCCAACGAAAAGACGCGAAGCATCGCTCGCGTCCTGAACCATCAAACGAAAACAGTTCAATACTATTTCGCGCGGTATGTAATACGCCCACGCGTCAGATCGTACGGAGAGACTTCCACTTTCACGCGGTCTCCAGGCACAATCCTGATGAAGTTTTTACGCATTTTTCCAGAGACGTGCGCCAGAACAATGTGTCCATTGTCCAATTGCACACGAAATTGCGTATTCGCCAAGGCTTCAAGCACTTGGCCTTCCATTTCAATGGCCCCTTCTTTGGCCATAAACCGGCAACCTTTCTGCGGAGCGTCGAAACGCTCAATGATCGAAACTATGTGAAGCGAACAGTTTATCGGGCGTGCCCGGAAAGAGCAAACGGCTCGAAAAATCGCTAGTTCGCCCAATCTTGTGCCCACTCCGGTGCAGGAGCAGTATAGGTCACCCGGTTTCCTGAAATGGGGTGGTTCAGCTCCAACTTCAATGCGTGGAGGCACATAACATCTCCATTCGATTGAGTTTGCGTCTGGCCTAACCGCTGTCCGGGCAAGTAGAGCGGGTCTCCCAGAACCGGATACCCGAGGTGCCACAGATGAACCCGAATCTGATTCGTCCGTCCTGTCACCGGAATCGCACGAAGCAGCGTCGTTCCATCAGCCAGCTTGATGAGACGCTCAAAACGAGTCTGCGACGAAAGCCCATCATCTGCGACAACGCGCCCTCCGCATTCCACCGGCTCAGCCGTGATGGGAGCGTTGCAATCGAATGTTTCCCACTCGACCGTTCCCTGAACTCGCACTAAATATTCTTTTTTGACTGTGGCTGCCTCGAACTGTGATTGCACCTTCTGAGTCACAGCTCGCGACTTGCACAGAACCACAACACCCGTCGTATTTGCATCGAGCCGGTGAGGTGGGCGCAGCTTCAGGGGAGAATAGACCTCGTTGAGAATCCATTGCAGGGTGTTCCGATTGAAACGCCCGCTGGGATGACAAGGGAGCGGGGCTGGCTTGTTGACTACAACCAGCGCATCATCCTCATCCAGAATCTGAATATTCGGGTTCACATCCGGTTCGGTCGTGGCCGGAGACAAATGGGCGAACTGTTCTCCGGGTTTGACAATACGAGTGGCACTGACAGGCTTGCCATCCTGCAGAATTTTTCCGGAAGCACACGCCTCTTCCCAGAATGCGTCCCCGAGATGCGGATGATTCGCCTGCAGGAAATTCAGGAGTGTCATCCCTGCGTACTGCTCCCGGACATTCAATGGGCGAGGATTGTCATAGGGAACGCTCCCGGGGAGTGGCGACGTCGCCTGTGCAATTGCATTACGACGCTTTTCCATCAAGAGTTGCTGCTTCTGTACTGGAGTCAGATAGCAATGCGGGCAAACGTGCGGAGGGTCATAGTAAGGAGATTGCTGATCTTCGACCGTCAACGGTTGCAGGCAGGCGTAACACTGCTGGGTATCCGTCGGCTGCAGCTTCGGATCGAGCGCAACACGTTTGTCAAAGACAAAGCATTCTCCATGATAGTGGTCGCCACCGACATCTTCGAAGTACTTGAGAATCCCACCGCTCAGCTGGTAAATGTTCTTAAAGCCCGCATTTTCCATCATCGGGCCCGCTTTTTCGCAACGAATTCCGCCAGTGCAGAACATCACCACAGGCTTGTCACGCATCTCTTCCGGGAGGCGCTCAACAGCTTCCGGAAAATCTCGGAAGTTATCCACACCGATAGGGATCGCGTTGTCGAAAGTCCCGACCCGCACTTCGTAGTCGTTGCGAGTATCGAGCAGAATGATCTCTTTTCCTGCGTCGATCCACTCCTTCAGTTCCGCTGGAGCGATCTTCTTCGACGTCTTTTTCCGAGGATCAACCCCCTCCACGCCGAATGCAATGATCTCGCTCTTTACCTTGATGAGCAACCTTTCGAAGGGTTGGTCATCGCTGAAGCTCTCTTTGACTTCCAATGCAGCGAACAGGGGATCACTTCGCAGGAATGCCAGAAGTGAATCGACTTCTAATCGCCCACCAGCCATGAAGAGATTAATCCCTTCCGGGGTCAGCAGAATTGTCCCCTTGAGCCGAAGTTCCTTGCAGAGCCCCTTGAGTTCACGCTGACGTTCCTGCAGGCGATCCAGTGTGACGAATAAATAGGCTGCGATATTCACAATCGCGCCGCGAGATCCCGCGAGGTGGGCAGGTGGATTTGCGATAGTGGTGGAGTCGGACACGCTGAATTCCAGATGCTGAACAGTCTCAAGAATGCTCGTGAGAGAGCAAGGGAGTCTTTCAAACAAACCGACATCACTTTCAGTCGATTTAGCTGAAGGGCTCCTGAATCTGTCTAATTGTGGGGTACTGGCGTTTGGATTTCAATTTGAGTCTCGATTGCGTTCCACTTGCAAGAAAACCGTGATTCGTCCGGAATTGTCGACATCATACGAAACTGTCGGTTTGTCGCGACTCGAGAGGGCCCCCACCGATCGTCTTGAGCGACGTGGAGACGACCGCCAGACCACGAAAATCCCCCGCGTGATCGCCACTCACCCTGAAAATCCACTGGCCGAATAAAACTGATCAGGATAGTTTTGTAGTAAGATGACCTGAATATCAGCTCCGAAGCCATCAGAACTGGAAAACCGAATGTCCAATTTGCCCAATCCACTCGCCTATCGAACAGCTGACCACGAGGTTTCTGACCTGTTCCTGAAGCGTTGGTCTCCTCGAGCATTCACCGGAAAACCGATTCCCCAATCCGTGGTGAACTCGCTTCTGGAAGCAGCCCGCTGGGCCCCTTCAAGCAACAATGAACAGGAATGGCGATTCCTTTACGCCCATCGCGACACCGAATTCTGGCAGACATACTTTGATCTGCTGATGCCGGGAAATCAGACGTGGTGTGCAAATGCGGGCGTTTTGGTTGTCGTCGTCTCAAAAACGAAGTTCGATCGCAACGACAAGCCCAATCGATCCCATTCTCTCGACACCGGTATGGCCGTCCAGAATCTCTTGCTTCAGGCTTCCCTTCGAGGGGATGTGGCGGCTCACGCAATGGCTGGATTTGATCCAGAAGCAGCCATCGAAAAGCTCGGAATCCCCGAAGGACATCACGTTGAATGCATGATTGCACTCGGGCACCCCGGTGATCCAGCCCAGCTTCCTGCAGCGATGCGTGAACGGGAAATTCCAAGCGGCCGCAAGAAAATCTCGCAATTTGCGGCCGAAGGTAAATTTCAGTTCTAAGCGAGCTTAACTTGCCTCCTCTTTCAACCTGCAAGTTGAGAGCGGAGGCAATTTACTTCAAACTACGAGTGAGTTGGCTCGGTCTCTGCACGACTGCCTGACTCTGCCTGAGCGGCGACCTAGAACCCGAAATGCACTCCAACATGGCTGCCATGATGGCGATGTCGGTACGGGCGGTGATGATGGTGGTAGCCGAAGCCATACCCGTAATAAATCGGGGCTGGTTCGACAATCACTGCGGGATGCTGTTTGACGACAACGACTTCCGGGGAAGGTGCCGCGGTCACAACAGGGGCTCGCGCCTGCTGGGCCGCAAGAATCACTTGATCTGAAACGCCGTTATTCTTCAGCGTGATGACCGATTCAGTGGTCATATCAAAATTACCGCCACGGGCGATAATCATATTGATGATGACGTCGTCGCTGACTCCACTCTGAGTGAGCCGAATCAAATCAAAATTCGTGATCGCTTGCTGCTTCTGATGGGAAACATATTGAGCCTGGGCAATGGCACCATCTCGCTGAGCATAGGCGATGTCTCGCTGGTCCCGGGCGTCCTCCGCGTCACCGATGATTCCGCCGGCAATCGCTCCAGTGGCTGCTCCAAGCATCGCTCCGCCGACCGCGCTTCCGTTGTGACCGCCGATCATCGCCCCCGCGACGGTACCGAGCGCAGTTCCAGCCAGGGCCCCGGACTGAGCCCGATTCATATTGGCACACCCGGGCAGCAACGTGGCAACGACCCCCGCAAGAACGAGAACCCAACAGCTCATCGTCTGATTACGAACAGTCAAATTCATGGAAATTCCGTCTTCCCTGCGGTTTCTGCTTCGACGCTTGAGACAGCCCTTTCCAGAACCACTGAAATCCCAACGAGTTAAACAATCCACACGTTGTTCATTCCGCCGAACGCCACCGCCTCGTCAGTGATGCCCGTCACTTCGGCGCAGGTTTTACTCGATTTCGGAAAGGGGAAGCTATAGCGATTTTTTCGACCAGCGAATCGGCGAACGGGGAGAGAATTTTGTAAGAAGTCGTCGTAATGGACGACCAAACATCACTTCAACCTGCGCAGCGGCAATCGTGGCAATTTAGCGAATGTGAAGAACTGGATCCCCACAGAATCTCAACGAGTCGCCGGAAAACGCATCCGAGAAAAGCGATTCCAGAAGAGAACGGGATGGAAACGAAAAAATCCAACTCAATCGAGTTGGATTTTTAGTGCCCAAGACAGGGGTCGAACCTGCAAGGAGTTTTACCTCCACTAGGCCCTCAACCTAGCGCGTCTGCCAATTTCGCCACTTGGGCAAGTGGTTCGCCCAATTTAATGGGGCGAGAGTGTCTCGGCAACCCAATTCGCCCACAATCTTTGCAGACTTCATTTTGGAGCCCGCACGGACGGTAACAACGTGAAAAACTGCACGTTGTTACCCCGGCTCTGCTTCGCTCGTCGACTTTGCGGGATTTATCCCTTTACAGCGACATTCCGCAGTACGCCAATGCCTGTAATCTCGATCGCAATCTCGTCGCCGTCTTCGAGCGAGAAATTGTCGTCCGGAACAATGCCTGTGCCGGTGAGAAGAAAGGCCCCGCGGGGGAAATTGTCTTCGCGGCCCAACCAGCCCGCGAGATCAGGAAGCTTGCGGTGAAGTTGTCCGAGATCTGTTTCACCAGAAAAGAGTGTTTCTCCAGCTCGATCAATCTTCAGGCGAACTTTTGTCTCCTGAAGATTGAGTGGTTCATTCGCCAGAAGAACCACTGGTCCCAGTGCACAGCATTGTCGGTACACTTTGGCCTGCGGAAGGTAGAGAGGGTTCTCGCCTTCGATGTCGCGGGCAGACATATCGTTGCCGATTGTGTAACCAACGATTTCGAGTTTCGAGTTCAGAACAAGAGCGAGTTCCGGTTCCGGAACGGTCCAATTGCTGTCGTAGCGAACCCGGACCGCCTCCCCTGGACCTGAAACTCGGTTAGGAGTCGCTTTGAAGAAGAGTTCCGGCCGATCAGCTGTATAAACCTTGTCGTAATGGGAAGCGCCCGACTCGGACTCCTCCATTCGGGCAACCTGGCTGCGTTTGTAAGTCACGCCCGCAGCCCAAACCTCTTGCTCGTCGATCGGAGCAAGAAACGACACAGAACTGAGCGGCACCGAAGTCGCCCTCGCGAGAAGTTCGTTGACGACCTGTTTGGGATTCTGTGAATTCAGGATGTCCGCCAAGGAGTCAAATGGGGAATTGCCCTCCAATGGGAGTAATTTCGCCTCATTTTCTTCAATGACAGCGACACCAAACTGTTGGCCGTCCAAACGGATTTTCGCGAGCTTCATCAGTCGAGCTTTCGGTATGTTTCCAATGCATCCAAGATCCTTTGCATATCATCGGGGATCGGAGCGACAAACTCCATCCACTCTTCGGTCACAGGATGACGAATTCTCAACCGGTGGGCGTGCAACCCCTGACGTGCGATGATCGGCTCTTCCCCCTCCTGAACAGGGAGTCCCTGCAATTCCGACAAAAAGATCTTGTCATGCCCAGCGTACGCCCGATCGGCAACGCAGGGGGCTTTCAGATGCTGCATATGCACTCGCAACTGATGCGTGCGACCAGTTTCCGGCAGCAACTGAACTTCTGCGAACCCCTTAAACCTGCGGAGAACCACGTATTTTGTGACCGCATCACGCGACTTCTCGTCTGGTTGACAGACAATCATCTTCTCGCGTGCCTTCGGGTGCACTTTGAGATGCGTCCGGATGTAGTCTTCGTTGCGATCGAGCTTGCCACGAACCACTGCCCGATACTCTTTGAAGACTTCCCGCTGCTCAAATTGCCGACTCAATCGATTGTGAACCTGATTATCCTTGGCGATCAAAATGACGCCTGTAGTGTCTCGGTCGAGTCGATGAACAATCCCCGGTCGTAATTGACCTGCGATATCGCTGAGGGTGTCGAAATGAAACTGGACAGCTGCCGCCAAGGTTCCGGTGTAATGAGCTTTCCCGGGATGGGTCACCATATTCGCCGGTTTATTGATGACAGCAATCGCGTCATCTTCGTAGATAATACTGAGCGGAATATCCTCGGGAGCGAGGCTACTATCAGGCTCCTCCGGCAGAGTGAGCGAGATGTGATCATTGACTCGCAATCGACGCGAGGCTTTAACCGGAAGCCCGTTGACCACCACCAGTTGCTGCTCGATCGCCTTCTGAAAGAGTACGCGGCTATGGTTGGGATAAATTCTTGACAGGTAATGATCGACCCGCCAACCGTGGGCGCGTGCTTCTACTGTCAGGCTCAGGACCTCTTGGTCAGCGTCCAGTTCGGCGTCAGAGTCGAGATCGTCACTCATTGAAAACCACTTTTATAAGAATCTGAGAATCAGCCCGAAGTGTACGGTCTCGCGGGGAGCAGGGACTAGGGAGGGACCGGAAAGTTTTCGGATCACTTTCCGCTGCGATTGCCCCCCGGCACACAATATGGGCATGTTTTTTCGCTGAGATCCTCACTCGAAATCACCTTGCTCATCAGTCGGGGCTCATCAGTCGAGTGAGAGTCTTTCTCCCACAGAGCTTCGCTTGACGCATCGACGCGACTCATTATTCAATATGCTGCTCAGGCTGGGGAATCGCCTCTCGTTTGAAGACGCTGGAAGCAGAAATACGAATTGATCCGTATCCAGCCACAACGTTGTACGATACCCTGAGCGTTTTATCGATTTTCGCGTGTCTATTGTCGTGTGTCTGATGTTGACGCAGCCAGTTTGAGGAGTCGTGTCCATGATTGAACGATCGTCACCTGCCACAATGATCGAGGCGCAGGGGCTTAGCAAGTTCTATGGTCCGTTTGTTGCCACGAAGGACGTCAGTTTCTCCGTTCTCGCGGGACAGGTGGCAGCGTTTCTCGGTCCCAACGGGGCTGGTAAATCGACGACCATGAAACTTCTGACGGGGTTTCTTTCTCCCAGCGAAGGTGTCGCACGTATCGGCGGGCTGGACGTCGCCAAGAACCGGATCGAGGCGAGCCGATTAATCGGTTACCTCCCGGAAAATGGCCCTCTCTACAATGAAATGACACCAGTTGGGTTGCTCAAATATCTCGGGCAGGCCCGTGGTTTAAGCTCCGGTCTATTGAAAAATCGTCTCGACTACGTGGCAGCAAAGTGCTCGCTATCAGATGTCTGGAAAAAGCAGATTGGCAAGCTGTCGCGCGGATACCGTCAGCGAGTCGGAATGGCTCACGCCCTGTTACATGATCCAGAGATCCTGATTCTGGACGAACCGACCAGCGGACTCGATCCGAACCAGACATTTCAGGTTCGTGAGCTGATTCTTGAATTGGGTAAGACGAAAACGGTTTTGCTTTCGACTCATATTCTGAGTGAAGTCGAAGCGGTGTGCAGCCGCGTCATCCTGATTAACAGGGGACGCGTTGTCCTGGATGGAGATGTCCAGGAAATGAAGGGATCCGGGACTGATCTCGACTCCCGGTTCAGGCAACTGACAGGAGGCGCTGCTTAGCGGCGTTATTCCAGCGTTGCGGATCGTCAGCTGCTGAACAGCAGCCTTTCATTCAAAATCGTGTCAGACATCAAAAGAAATATCCATGCGTAGTCCCGTTGTTCTAGCCGTCTTCAAACGGAATGTTGCGAGTTACTTTTCGGGTATGCTCGGCTATCTGTTTATTGTCGTTTTCGTCGTTGCGGGCGCATTTCTCGCATTCGACGCCCAGTTCTTTGCGAACAATCTCGCCAATCTGGATCAACTCAACTCCCGATTCCCTCTGTTGTTGCTGTTTATTATCCCAGCAATCACTATGACAGCGTGGTCGGATGAACGAAAACTTGGAACCGACGAACTTCTGTTCACACTCCCCGCGACCGATTTCCAGATTCTGATCGGGAAATATCTGGCAGTGCTGGCAGTTTACACCGTCGCGTTGCTGTTCTCACTCACACACGGGATTGTGCTTGAACGGTTAGGAAATCCTGACTGGGGGCTGATCGCCACAACGTATTTTGGCTACTGGCTTGCGGGTGCCGCTCTTCTGGCAGCCGGGATGTTCGCCTCTGTACTGACAAGCAGTGCAACTGTGGCCTTCGTACTCGGGGCGGTCATTTGTGCGATTCCCGTGTTTATCGACCAGATTCCGGGGGTACGTGAATTCATGCGGGACAACCTCAGAATCACAGAGCCGCTCAGCGTTTCGGGACATCTCGCTGGATTTACGTCCGGAAAAGTCGCTTACAGCAGCATCTTTTATTTCGTCGGCCTGACGGCATTTTTCCTATATCTCAATGCGGTGATGATCGGCCGACGCCATTGGGCTGGCGGCAAGGATTCCAGCAACATGACCGGCCAGTATTTGGCGAGAGTCGTCTGCCTGGGAGTGGCCTTGCTGGCTCTCACTTACACTTTTGCCACAGCTGGCAATAGCGTCGACACGTCGACAGAAAAACTACACACACTGGCACCTGTTACGCTGGAATCACTCAGCAAAATCCCGAACGACAAGCCGGTGACAATTCAGGCGTTTATCTCTTCCGAAGTCCCTCAAGATTTCGTCGCGATCCGGAAGGATCTCATCAACAAACTAAATGAGTTCGACAAACGAGCTGGAAAGAATATCCAGCTGCGCATCGTGGATGTCGAGCCTTTCAGCGACGCTGCCGAACAAGCTGAGGGACTTGGAATTCTCCCACGTTCCATTCAAAGCGAAGAGGGAGGACGATTTACCCAGAACGATATTTACCTCGGCGTCGTTCTCACCAGCGGGTTCGATACGGTTACGATTCCCTTTTTTGATCGCGGAACACCAATCGAGTACGAGCTGACTCGATCAGTCGCGACCATCGCTCAAGAAAAACGAAGAGTGATCGGGATTCTCTCCACGGACGTGAAGGCGATGGGTGGACTGGATATTCAGTCTTCTCGACAATTGCCTGAATGGCAGATCGTTCAGGAATTGAAGAAGCAGTACGAGGTCAAAGAGGTCGATCCGGGAAACCCGATCACCACTGAGATGGACGTCCTGGTCGCGATTTTGCCGTCATCGCTCACCCAGCCGCAGGCTGAAAACCTGGCAACGTACATTGAATCCGGCAAACCGGTTCTTGTATTCGACGACCCCGCTCCAGTTTGGGGTCCAGACAATTTCTCGTCCGGAATTATCTGGGCGCCGCTCGAACCTAAGCCAAACCCTCAGGGGGGGATGATGGCGATGATGGGAATGCAGGGGAGATCCGAACCCAAAGCGGATGGTGGCAAAGCAAGCACTGTGCTGAAGGCGTTGGGAATCAAGTGGGATGTCCGAAACAGCGTCTTCGACACCTACAATCCACACCCTCGAGTTGCAGAAGCTTACCCCGCTGAACTGATGTTTTTGGACGGTCAGGGAAGTATCAACGCCAAGAGTTCAATTACTTCTGGACTTCAGGAATTGATCACCTTCTCACCGGGGTTTATCGCGGAGCGTGACTCGGACGTCGATGTCACCTGGCTACTGAAGACCCGTGCAGAGACAACCGGGGTCAACACTTGGGACAAGCTGACTCGTCAAGGATTTGGTGGGAGCCGACAGTATCGAGACCTCCAACAAATTCCTCACAAACTCACCGACGAAGCGTATGTCACAGCGGCGTTGCTCAAAGGAAAAGAGAGCAAGAAACTGAACGCAATCTTCATTGCCGACCTCGACATCGTCCACGACCTGATGTTCCAGGTCTGGCAGCAGCAGATGATGGACTTCAAGATCGACAACGTTCTGTTTGTCCTGAACTGTGTCGATTATCTGGCTGGCGACGAGCGGTTTATCGAATTGCGAAAGCGACGTGCTCAACACCGCACCCTCACAGAGCTTGAGGCACGCAAGAAGAAATTTGAATCTCAGAGAACTCAAGAAATCGCCGACGCAGACGAGGCGGCAGCGAAAGAATTGGATGAAGCGAAGGAGAGACTCACGAAAGTGGTCAATGAGCTTCAGAAGGAAATGCAGTCTGGGAATGTTGACGTTCAGGCAGTTCAGATTCGGTTACAGAACGCGACAGAAGCGGAAAACCGAAAGTTGCAGCAACGTGAAAATGAGATCGAACGCGAGAAACAAATTCGTGTTCGCCAGATTCGAACAGAAACCGAGCAGGACATCCGCAAGATCGAACGGGGAATCCGGCTTTGGGCTGTGTTCATCCCACCGTTGCCAGCAATTTTCCTGGGACTGATCGTTGTGGTGTCCCGAATCTTTGATGAGCGAAAAGGCATCGCCAGTGATCGACGCCGTGAATAAGTCGGAAGTCACCATCGAAACTCTGTGTTCAAACGCGATCAAGTAGTCATTCGAGGTTGTTTCAGGGGAAACGACCTGCGGCCGGTGAGCCGTAAATTGGAAGGATGAGAGAGATGACACAAACTGTCAAAACGCTGGTCTTCCTGGGTGTTGCTGTCGCATCCGTCGTTGTGGCGGCAGGAACATATTACTCCAGACAACCAGCGGACATTACCGATTTCACGGATGTCGGGACTCAGTTCTACCCCGACTTCGAAGATCCTGCGATTGCGACCGGATTGCAGGTTGCCGCCTACAATCCAGAGAACGGAAAAACCGATCTCTTCAAGGTCGAAGTGAAGGATGGGAAGTGGCGTATTCCTTCGCATCACGATTACCCCGCTGATGGAAAAGACCAGCTCAGTAAGATTGCAGCGGCCGTTTTGGGTGTCAGCCGACAGGCGCTCGTGGAGCGATCAAAAGACGCTCAGAAACGCTATGGCCTGCTCGATCCACTCAATACAGACACGGGCGGTACGGAAGGTCGCGGAACTCGCATTACACTCTTCAAAGGAACAGAAGTCCTCGTCGATTACATTGTCGGCAAGCAGGTCGAAAAATTTCCGGGGATGTTTTACGTTCGTCGCGCTGATGAAGACCGCTTCTACACAGCGGATCTGGGAAATCTCAAAGTCTCAACCAAATTTGCAGACTGGATCGAGAAGGATCTCCTCGAGCTTCAACCATCGGATGTCAACGAGTTGATTATCAACCGGTACTCGGTTGATGAATCGGAAGGTCGGATCATTCAGGATGAAACGATCGACATCACCCGCTCCGCTGAGAGCCAGCAATGGGTACTCGAGGGCCTGAATCCTGAGACTGAACAAGTCATTGCCAAAGAAATCGATGGGGTCTTGCGTTCGATCAACGACCTGCAGATTGTCGGAGTCCGCAAGAAACCAGAGGCCTTGAGCGATGGACTGAAGAGCGAAGATGGAACCCTCTCTATTGATCCGTTGACCCAGCAGGACATGCGTCGAAAAGGGGTCTACATCAGCAAGCGGGGCGAGTTCATCTACAACGAAGGTAAAGTCAATGTTGGAACAAGCTCCGGGATCTACTATGAACTCGGATTCGGACAGGAGTTCTCCGGGACTGCAGTTGATATTGAAATCGGCGAGACAAAGTCGCCCGAAGAAGAAGCAAAAGAACTGATCGCAGAAGCGGAAGGTGAGAAACCGGCAGTTCCCCTTCAGGACAAAAATCGCTACCTGTTCATCTCCGCGTATTTCTCAAAATCGCTTCTTGGTCCGGAGCCACAAGCCCCTGTGGCCCCTGTTCAACCAGAAGTTGCTCCGCTTGCAGACGATGCGACTGAAGAACAGAAAGCTGCCGCGGCCGAGAAGGCCTATCAGGAAGCACTTCAGGATTTCGAACTTCGTAAGGAAGTGTTCGAGACACAGAAGCTGGAATACCAAAACAAAGTGACCGTGGGGCAAAAGCGAGCCAACGAGCTGAACGCCCGATTTGCCGACTGGTACTACGTGATTCCTGAACAACTCTTCGTTCAATTGAAGCTCAAACGCGAGGACCTGGTTGAGGAAGTTCCCCAAGCGGAAATGCCGTCTGACAATGAACCGGCTCCAGCTAAAGGTGGCTTGCCTGAAGTGATCTCGGAGCAACGGATGGAGAAGGAAGCGGAGGCTGCTGAGCCTGCAGCAACCCCGCTGACGACAGAGCCGGAAAAAACAGAGCCGGCTATCGCTCCAGAAGCGGAACCCGCTCCTGAGATGAAAGAACCGGAAGCGACACCGACTCCGGAAGTACCCGCGAATTCTGACACTCCTCCAGACGCGACTCCAGAGCCAGCAACGCCCGCTGAAGAGACGCCTACTGAAGAAACGCCGGCGGCTGAGTAATTCAGCAAAAATCCAAACGCTTCACCTTTCCATTGGAGGGTGAAGCGTTTTTTCTTTCCGCTTCAGAGAAAATGGCGTTCTTCATTCGAATTGCCGATCACATTCGAGACAGATCTGCGGTTCTGTAGCCGGAGGATCGGATAGCGACTTCGGGTTTCGCGTCTCCGATTTGAATCGAGATTGTCTTATCTTGTTGATGGTGCGATAATTGAGTCGTCGCCGATTCAACAATTGCGTGAACATTCATTGAAAGTCGCTCTCACAGGAAGGGAACTGGGTGCAATGGATTCTCCACCGCCTGCAGCTCCCCGTCGAAACAAACCGACTCAAGCTCCTACACCTTCTCGAAGAGCCATTCCAGCTACCGGCCCTCTGTTCGAAGCGAATTCGCGACCAGAACTGAAGCCGTGGAGTTGGAGTCGATTTTTCACTCTGCTGGGAGGGACCAGCTTCCTCATCTCGCTGTTTCTCCACATCGTAGGACTCGGGCTTCTGTCGATCCCGGTGATGAAGATCATTGCCCGAGAGAAGGAACTTTCCACCGTACTCGTGAACGTGGGGGGAGACGGCGGTGGCGATGGGGTAGAAATTGGCCAGCCCATTGGAATCGACCTCAGCCCTCCCTCATCTCAGTCCAGCAGCGACTCATTTCATGATATTCCGCTCTTAGACTCCAGCGCAATGAGCCTTCCCCTCCCGCCAGATTCCCTGTCATCAGGGATCATGAAGTCTGCCGGAGCAAGCGGCGGAGCCAGCGGAGAAGGGGGCGAGGGAGGGACAAGCGGTGCACTGGGAACTGGATTTCGTCTCGAAGAGCCTGCCAATTCGGTGAAAGCGGGGAGTTTTTCGGTCTGGTCGTGGCCAATTATCGATCCGATCGTCAACAAGATTTCCAACAAATCCCTGAAACATGGTGTCCCCGGATCGAACCCGAAAACGCGACAGAATTACCACGTTGTGATTCGAATGAAGGTCCCGGCGGACAAAAAAGTGGTCCGCGTTTCAGACTTCTCTGGGACTATTGAAGGAAGCGATCGTTACAAGCAAAAAATCCCGCGAGACGCCTATGTCTACAACGATAAGGGCGAACTCAAACGAGCGACTCCCGGAAATGTGATCCCCATTGTCGAGGGAACAGTGGAGTTGCTGATTCTGGTCCCAGGTGCGGATAAGGCGATACGGGACGAGATCATTGTGAAGTCGCATGTGACCGGTGAAGAACAGAAAATTGTTCTGGAGTTCGGCGCTGACGAAGACCAGATGATCGACTCGGTAGACTTGAAGTCGGGGTCGTCGCTTTAGCCCCTGTCTCAGGTGTGTGTGGCGGCGAATGTTGGCAAAAACTCGTTCGAACGCTGCGTTTATCGCCGCCGGAACGCCACACTCTCATGAGAGGCGCTCTCGCCGACTTCAACCGACGTGCTTCGCGACACGAACGTCATCAACGGCGTCGCCCCGCAGTGTATGCCACCATTTGCTTTCTTTCCGTGTTGAAACCCGGGGACTTACGCTTCTTCAAAACACGTGCCCATTCGCGTTCATAGTTGCTGCCCTCCGTTTCGTACCGCCCGTTGTTGGAATCGCTCAACCTGTTGAGGACGAACAGGTCTGTGTGTGCAGAACCCATCGCTTGAAAACATCACTTCGGTGCGGCATCTCTTATTTTCCGTCACGGCGACATCAATCAATTCGAGCACGCATTAGCAATCGCACGGCGTTCCCTCTACGACATTCCCTGCTGAACCAATCGATAGAAACTGATCCCTTGCAACCTAAGATGCTGTCAGGAACGGATCCGCACTTGCAAATCATTTGCGCCATATAACGTCACTCGTCGCGACGGAATCCTTCGTCTTTGTTGCGTGACGCTCGCAAGTCCCCGTCGACACCACAAGGAAGTCGGCCCATCTTGGTTACGTTGCGAAAAAATTGGGCAGTTCTGCATCAAATCAGCGACCGATATCCGGAACACATTGGCAGATTTTCTGCACGGGCTACGCTGAGATTTTCGCATCCCAGACAGAAATCGAGCTGCGCAAGCTGATGGGAAAGTTCGGAGTTTTAATGGCACGGGACATGCTATTGCTCCTTTCGATTTACAATCACATGCGAACTATTTGAATCTACCAATTTTCATGTTAATTAGCTTCTGAGAAGTTCGGTTCTGAAATCGTATGTACGGCCTTTTTATTGCCCCCACGACATCCCCGACTTCGCGAAACACGTCAGTCTTTTCCTTTTCTTGTACTTTTTCTGGAGTTGTATACATGCCTCAGCCGTCAATGGGTCGCGCACTCGGCGGACACCAAAATGGAGCTTCTCGAAAGCAGGGATTCACCCTGATCGAACTCCTCGTGGTGATCGCAATCATTGCAGTCTTGATTGCGCTACTTCTCCCTGCAGTCCAGCAGGCACGCGAAGCGGCCCGCCGCAGTCAATGCAAGAATAACCTCAAGCAACTTGGATTGGCGTTGCACAACTACCACGACACCGCCGGTCAGTTCCCTCTCGCCACTTATTATCACAACACAGCTGTGACACCTCGCGTGAAGTCCCCCTCCTGGCTCGTCCGCGTTCTTCCAATGCTCGATCAGGCTGCGGTTTTCAACCAGCTGAATTTTACTTCTGACTTCACCGGTCAAGACGGGCCAGACCAGAACTGGGCAATTCGACAGGCGTCCCGCATTTCCTCTCTGAACTGCCCATCCAGTTCACTACCGAATACCCGGAACGACTACATCGGACAATCCAGTTCTCTAGGCGCACCCGAATCGATTGCAGTTCAGGTTGCGGACTACGCAGGAGTAACGGGGTCACTGATCGACCCGAACACCGGGAATGCAGCGTTCGAAACATTCCAAGGCGGCTACGGGATGATCTCCACCAACGGAATGATTGTTGGAAACCACGTGTACTACTCCAATGGCGGTGGAGGTTCCGGGGGAATTCGAGCAAGAAGTGGCGTGAAGATCAGCGAAGTGAGCGACGGAACATCGAACACGATTATGGTCACTGAGCAGAGTGCTCCAGATCCAACTTGCTCCAATACAGCTACTGCACGTTTCGACTGCCGATCCGGTGCTCACGCAGGTGGAATGTGGGGCGGCGGTAACGGCGGAGGTGAGTGGTGGGCAAATGTCGTCGCACCCGGCTCATCCATCAATCAAAAAGCTGCAGCGACAAGCTCTTCTCAACCTTATCACAACAACACCAAAGTCATGTCGGCTCACGTTGGCGGAGTCCACACCACGATGGGAGACGGCAGTGTTCGTTTCCTTTCCGAAAACATGAACTTTAACACCTGGCAGGCTCTTCTTGCCCGCAACGATGGCATGGTTGTCGGTGAATTCTAGGCATCAAAGCCGAGAACCGGCTGAATGTCCAAATTGTACGTAGCGTTTGAAATTTCGACTTGCCGAAAGCAGCCTCTCTCGAAGTTGCTTTCGGCGTTTTAAATGACACTCCAGTTTTCAATAAGAAAGCTGGCCTTGGAGCGCGTCTGATGACATCGTGTTCAAAAATCTTATTAACAACTCTCTGCCTGGCAACACTTGCAGTCGGCTGCGGAGGCCCCGCAAAGCCTGCTGTTGGAACCGTAAAAGGGAAGGTCGTCAACGGCGACAAACCGGTTGCGAATGCTGAAGTCAACTTTGTTGCCGAGAACGGCCCAATGGCCACTGGCAAGACGAAAGAAGACGGGACATTCGAACTGCAGCTTCCAAACGGAGATGCCGGGGCTGCTCTCGGAGTCAACACTGTCAACGTGGCGACTGGCCTCCCGGAAGCCAGCACGACAGCCAACGCACACGGTGAAGTCGGAGTCACTTTCTCCAAGAAAGGGGCATTCCGATACCACTTTGCAAAAACAGTGGATGTTCAGAAGGGGGAACAGGAAGTTACTCTGGACCTCGCCACTGCTGCCAAGTCAAACCTGTAGCGAGTGCCGACCATCGGTAGAACTGCCGAGCTCCTGCGATGGTTTTCCGCCGCGGGAGCTTTTCGGAGACCTTCACACTGATCCGTCCGTTCAGGGCAATAAATTATGCCAGGTGACCAAGCGCCACCTGGCATAATTTATTCGATCAGTGGAGCTGCAGCGATTCCAGTTGATTACTGGTAATCGCCATGACAATCGTCACAGGCTTTCTTAGCTGCATCAAAAAATGTTCTCGCCTCTTTGGCGTCTTTCTTTCGAATCGCTTCTGCCAGCTTCAATGCAGAACTTCGAAAATCTTCGCTGTAACCGACCCACCCTTCGACACCACCATTTTCAGCGGCTGCGTGCGAGTCGACCTGCATCGCGATTGAGAGAAGGGCCCAGGTGACCGCTGCATGGGTTTCGTCTTCTTTCCCTCGTGGACGCTTAATCACTTTCAGGATGTCGCTGGTGGCACCATTCATCACTTCCATCATGGGATACATGTGGATGAGTTTGTCCCAAGGATAGAGTTCTTCGTGCTCGCCGGTCACTTCTCCTTTCAGAGCAGCGTCGACAGCGGCCAATGCAGCTTGTGCCTGTGCGAAATCACCTTCAAAATTATAAGACAGGGCAGCGTCTCTAAGTGCTGGCCCGTTGATTTTTGAGTCGGCCTTACCAGAGTGCTCCGCTAGCGATTGGCCCAGCACGCTCAACACGCCGAACTTCTCCCGAATTACCTTCCCACTCAGCTTTTCAAAATCATCTTCCTTTTCGACAGCTGCTTTCAATTTTTCAAAGTTCACTGCGATCAGGGATTCAATCTCACTCACCTGAGCAATGGAATCAATCTGAACTGGAGATTGCGCATACAGCGGAGCGAACGAACCACTCACGAAGAACAAACACGCAGCGAAACCTTTTGTCAGTGCATTCATTGGAAATTGACTCTTCAGAGGAAAATTTGGGTAGGTCGAGAGCGATAGAATTTTCTCAACCACACTCATCCATTCTGACTTCTCGTGTCCCAGTGAGCAAATCTAATTCTGCAGATTACCCCTTGAGAGTCACGAGACGCACAGCTTCAACTTATTTGAGGGGCAGAGAGGCCAATTAAGACAAACCCCAGCAGAATCGCGGCGTTCACCCAGAGGCAAATCACGGAAATCGGGTCCGAGGCAGCGGACCTGAATAGTCGCACACATGAGGCAACCAATCCAAGGATTGCGACCCCGATCACTCCGATCCCGATCGCTGCAAGGATCAAGGGAGCCAGTAAATTCCCCGAAAAATCAGGTTTTATCCAGTAAATCGCAGCTAGGACGACTAAGTAGAGGATCGCAGATGGGAGTGACATCAACGTCGCAGCAACCGCCACTTTCCCAGCGTGGGAGTCCGGAGTTTCTATCGTCGTCACGCGACGACCATTGGCCGACCGGGGAGCAGCATTTATATCAGAAGAATTCTGCTTTGATCGTTTCTTCGAGGCCAACGAGTAGGCTCCAGTGAACTAGCAGGAGGATCGCGATCATCTCCGAATCTTGACTGGCATGCCCCCCAAATGAACTGCTTTTGGGCAATTCATTCTCAGGAAACATTTCGATCACCCAGGTGGACAGAACTCACATGGGACCGGACGCGCCAAAACGTTTCAAAGTCAACATGACCAACACGACTGCCACATGTCGACTGGCTTGACATCAACGGAGGCAGCCATGATGATCAAACCACGATCAAAATGGAAGCCCTCCGCAGTCCTGATCAGGCTATCGTCCACCTGATTACTTCTTGCGTTGCGTGAACAGGAATTTCAGATGTCTGCAGGCCAACGTCGTCTTGATATCGAACAAATTGGTGACGTCACAGTTGCGAAATTTGTTGACAAGAAAATACTGGATGAAAACAACATTCAGGTCATTGGAAATCAGCTTTTCGGCCTTGTTGAAGAAGATGGCCGAAAGAAGATTGTGCTCGACTTCTCCAACGTTGAGTACCTCTCAAGTGCGGCGTTAGGCAAATTGATCACCATGGAGAAAAAGGTCAAAGCTGCCGGCGGGAAACTTCGCCTGTGCAGTATTCGACCTGACATTTACGATGTGTTCGTCATTACACGATTGAACAAGCTGTTTGACATTCGTGACGATCAGCAGGTTGCATTGATGGGACTGTAAGTCCCTTTTCGATCATCTCCACTTAGGGATGAGTGCCAGCACGATCACACTTCGTACGCTTGGGCATCGTTCCTTGAGGATGACCAGACCCGACCAGTTCAACCTTGCCTCCCTGAAGTACCAGACCACTGTCCATCGAATCATAACCTGGCCTTGGATCACGTTCGGAACCATGACGGTAAACAACCACGGCCCGTCTAATCTGCTCTGATCTACTTTCGCAGCCTCACCAGTTGCCATCATCATCAATGGCTAAATCTTTCGACTTCGAGATCGTGTTCCCGAGCGAAACAAATCGTGGGTACGAGGTACAGGAAAAGATCCTGAACCTTTTGGAAGAGTATCACTACACTCCCAAAGACCACTTCAGCGTCAAGCTTGCTCTGGAAGAGGCACTGATCAACGCCATTAAACATGGCAATGGTCTCGATCCCGAAAAGCAGGTAATCGTCCGATACTCAGTCGATGAAATAGAAGCACGCATTGAGATTCAGGACGAAGGAGAAGGGTTCAATCTCGACGACGTCCCCGATCCTACAGAAGATGACAATCTCGAACGTCCGAGCGGGCGCGGCGTCATGCTGATGCGAGCCTTTATGACAAGTGTCACATACAACGAAACGGGAAATCTCGTTACGATGGTGAAGGCCAGAACGAACGCTGAACCAGAAGACTGACCTCAACGCCACAATGAGCATCGAAAAAGCCCGGCATGAATCTGATTCATGCCGGGCTTTTAATTTATCTCAGACCGCTTATCGCTGAACCGAGCTCACTCTATTTTGCTGCAATTTTGGGAGCAGCAGACAGTGCGATCACTCCAACCGCAACGCGGTCGCCGGAGTTCCCAGATGGCTGACTCTTGAGGTCGTCTTCACCAGCATGAACGACCAACGAGCGTCCGAGGACGTCAGCCAATTTCAGACCTGAAATCTTCATGTCAACAACTGCAACGCCGTCAGCGTTGGCTTCGATATTTCCAAGGTCACCAACATGGCGCACATCATCA
This sequence comes from Planctomicrobium mucosum, assembly GCF_051466335.1. Lineage (NCBI taxonomy): Bacteria > Pseudomonadati > Planctomycetota > Planctomycetia > Planctomycetales > Planctomycetaceae > Planctomicrobium > Planctomicrobium mucosum. The sequence goes on from NZ_CP195793.1 coordinate 4,261,206, forward strand.
TGAAGACCGCCGTGCTCGTGACCATCTGGATTGTAATGACCGCCGGCAGCCAGCCCCTTTGGATCGCTCAGGTCTCCAAACTCATGAATGTGAAAACCATGCAGCCCTGGAGTCAGGCCGGTAACTTCGCCCTTGAGAACCGCCCCCTCTTCAGTTGCTGTAAATCTCAGCACCCCGTGAACTTCATTTCCTTGCGTTGGGGCCAACACTGAAACGGCATGTTTGACGACAGGATGAGCGTGGCCGTGACCATGATCATCAGCTGCGAAAACGCCGCTCATTAACATCAATCCGACAGACGCAGCGAAGACCGAAGCAAACTTCAACATGGGTCTCTTTCTCCATTTAGAAACTTGTCTGTGATGACAAAACTTGCGCCGAGACACTCAGCGACTCAATCAAAGTCATTCAGACCGAGAATTTTCATGAATAGCAAGCGAAGGCGTTGAGCTTCGTTTCGAATGCTCGATCTTGCTTAACCAGATCCAGTTTAACCCTTTCGCAGTTCAATTGAGAACCACATCCACCATGATCATCCGGAAATTTCAGGAGCACAAGTCTCTAAATGGAAAACTCGCTCAAGCCTCACGCTGAATCACGGGTTTGAACTAAAAACTCAAAACTACTGGCGCGCCCACTCGGGCACATCGCTCTCAGTAGTCGGCTCGGAACTCTCAGAAGTCGCAGAGGTCGCGGCAGAATCAAGTTTCACTTTCGAAGGCATTGCCCCCGGGACGGTATCACCGAGTCGCATCCTTCCTGAAACAGGAGGAAGTGCTTCGTGCGCCGAAGCATGCTGAATGGAGTTTGACTCAATCCGATCGATCGACTCTCCACGCCGGGCTCGCGCAACTTTGCCAATGTCGACCACTTGAGCATGCTTAGGCATCGTCCAGACATTTGACGTCTCAGTCAGACTCGGACAGTTGCACTCGGGAGCTCGAATATCCATGACCATCGACTGCTGAATATCAGGCCAATCCAGGCTGATCATCATCGGAATTTCATGTCCGCTGGGTTGCTTGGTGTAGTGGCTCATACGGGCTCGAGCCAGAATCTTTCCTCCCGGCAACCTCAAAAAGTGCTCCGCAACGTGCCCCTGAACGAGGTTCACACGAATCACTCTTTCAACATCCTGCCCCAATGGAGATTTCCGGGACGCAACCAGATCCACGAACCCATTCTGCACTTCAGGGCGAACCAGTTCAAACTCATCCTCGTTCAAAGGAACAACCCCAAACACTTCCATCAGCCAAGCGGGATGAATGTGAATCGGCATTTGTAGTTCATCTAACGCGACGGCGACGTCCTCATGACTCGCAGTCATCACTTCGGGAGCATCTTTGAACCAGATCCAGAAGCGTTCCGAGTTTGATCCGATATCAGCTTCCTGACCACCTGTGAGTGGATTGGAAACCATCAGGCGAAAATTGTTTGGAGCTTGAACGGCAATCGAAGCGGGAACCGAGGAAAGTGGAATGCTGCTCACCTTCAGTTTGACAGTGGATGACCGCCAACTCGTCAGACCGGGAACCCCTTCAGTGCCATCTACGTTTCGATTGAGATGCGCCACGATCTGTGACTTGGATGCTCCTGTATCGAAGACTGCAACTTCCTTGGGCTTCCAGACCGGAAGCCCAGCGCGGCACCCGATTCCAATCACGGAAATCAGCATCAGACAGACGATGCTCATCGAAAATTTGAGTTGCGACCTCGAGGTAATGAGTTCGATCATTCGTCATCCCCTCCAGCCGTCAACTGATGATCCAGTGCCTCACGGAGAGACTTCATTTCTTCATCCGAGAGCTGCTGGTCCCGAACTTCGAACGGGCCTTCACCGCGAACTCCGGAAAGCTCCAGAAATTCGATTCCATCTTCCTCTCGAGAACCATCCAGTTTCAGACGTCGTCGCTGCAGCAGATACAACGCGAGAACGTAAGCCAGTTTCTGCTGCTGTGTATTTTGCCCTTCGACCAGCTGTTCAAAATACTTCATCAATGTTTCAGCGTCGGTCGTCGCAACCTGACGAGCCGTTGGTACGGGCACTTCACACTTCCAGAAGCCGACCGCATCTTTCGGAATTCCCTGCCAACCCTCTTCGCTGAAATCGAGTCGCTCCTGAAGTCCTCCTTTTTCGATGAGAACCGAATAGCAGATTGTTCCTGGCGCAAGGGGCTTTCCAGTCCCTGCGCAGGATTTGCTCATCGGTCGAAATCGATAGTCCATCATTGAAGCACATCACAAATTCGGTGCTGGTCCAGCTGACCGCGGAAATGGGCTCGGATCCTATTTGCTATCGAGACTTTTGGACAAGAGGAATCTTGCATCACTGACTGATGCTGCAATTCCGCAAAAATCGTCTTTACGAAATTCGATAAAGTCGCTTAAGGTTACACATCACCCGCCTGGATGGCGGGAGTTTGATCCCCTAGATCGCCTCGCACTCGTGAATGGCGTTCCAGCGGCGATAAACGTAGCGTCTGAACAACCCTTTGCCTGCATTCGCCGCCACACTCCCCTGCGACAGGGGCTAGCATGGAGCTTTCACGTGGTCACCCAGTCAATCACCATTGCCTCAGCAGTGGCTTTATCCTGTTGCGCTTGCCTTGCCATGAGCTGGTTCAATCAAACCAAACCACAGAATGGACTCGGCATTGTCGATCTCGACCGCGTCTCCAAACAGCTGGGGCGCCAGTCCGAAATGGAATCCAACCTCCGGGAAAAAATTGAACTCGCCCAGAACAAACTGATGGCAATCGAGAAGGATGCCAACGAACAACTCGCCGCAGCTCGCAAAGGGCTGGGTGAGAATCCGACAAAAGAATCCGTCGCAAATTTTCAGCGGATGCAGCAAAGCGCTTCCGTCCAGTTCGGCCAATTGAAGTTACGAGCTGAACAGGAATTAAACGCCCTGCGCCAGCAACTTGTCTCCGACTTCCGGGAACAGAGTCGCCCCGTCGTCGAAGAGATCGCAAAGAAACATGGGTTCACGACTGTCATGACCCGCAATGACATGTTCCTGTTCTCTTATGAAAAAGCAGTCGACATCACTGACGAAGTCGCTGAACGAATGGCTGCGATTCAGCCCCCGAAGAAAGCTGCTGAGCCAGCTCAGGCGACACCTTCCGCGACCGCAGCTCCTGCTTCAGATGTTGCTGAAACCTCCAAGGAAGCCGGAGTTCAGCAAGTGAACTACGAAACGAAGTAGAACCTTCTGCAGACAACAACACCGCCGAGCAGAATCCTCAGTTCAAAGCAAAACGCCACATCAGACCCGATGTGGCGTTTTGCTTTGAACGATCAGCATCTGGAGCCATTCACTGTAGCGCTGACAATTGAGAGTCACTCCCGCCAAACGTCCTCAGTGCGGCCATCTAACTCATTCACAATTCGGCCAACACCGTAAGCTTCTGGAGTTTCAGCGAGCACTCGCAGCCAGATTTTGTGCCCTTCGTAATATCCATCGACTGACAGATGGCTACGCAATTCGTCATCCTCACTCATCGGATGCGGTTGCCATGCGGTGTTCTCAACAACGTGAAACATCTGCACCAATTCAACGACATCAACAGCGAATGGAGTGAATTTTCTGCTGCCGTCGAATTGTCCCCCCACAACTTCAGTCGCCGAAACGAATACCGTAATTTCCCAGGCGTCGTCCTCGAACGCATAGTGACATCCAATCGGAGGAAGATCGTCCGCACCGTAAATGCAATTGCAAATACCGTCGACGAATTCCTTCAACCAGTTTGGCTGACCTAACATGGAGTCACACTTTTGATCATCTAGGCAGGGGCATTTTTTCTGAAACGCAGGACCACAAACTCCTGCGATCGGAAGTAACACTCAATTTCAACAGATCAGACATTCCTGAGAGTTAGCGATGAGTCTGGTCAATACACCTTGGCCCGATGACCACTCACCACTTTTGCAATGCAAAATCAACCCCAGGCTGTGAGTCCTCTCTGATCCGAGACATCCAATGAAATCTCTCGAAGTAAACGACATCAGTAAACGCTTCTAAAAATCTCCGCATTCTTTGTGCCGCGAAGCAACACTTCGACACCTCGCGTCGCCAATTCACATCACCCCAAATGCAAACCAGTGTAACTTTTTCATCAGAACGTTTCGATTGATTGTCGTTGGCACGAAACTGATCAAATCTCTTTGCGCCCACCCAAACCAAACGATTCAACTTCAAGACATCTCGCGAAAGCAAATCTCACTTACTGCTCAATAACTGACAGCCTCAACTTCTTAGAAAGGAGACTAGTTGACCGAAAAACAACCACCTTAATACCAATGATGGATTAGCGACCAATGACTTTGTCGCTCCAGCGATCCATCCGGACCGACAAAACACATCAACCGGTCGGAGCGACTCGGCCGCTGAAGTGCAAAGGACGCAAATCCCGACTTCAACTAATATCTAACGGCTCACCAACACCTTCCGTGAGGATCACCGGGCCATCAGCCGTCACCGCGACGGTATGCTCGAAGTGAACGCTCCGCTTACCGTCCGCTGTGACTGCCGTCCAATGGTCTTTAAGGATTCGAACATTTGGAGTCCCTGCGTTGATCATAGGCTCGATTGCCAGCACAAGACCCGGCTGAATAAAGAAGTCTTCGTCGCGATTGTTGCGAATAATGTAGTTCGGAACCTGTGGCTCTTCGTGCATCTCGCGCCCAATTCCGTGCCCGACAAACTGCTCGACAGACGAAAATCCAGCCCCCTTCACAACCTTCATCATCATCCGGGCAACTTCGGACCATCGCTTCTTGGTTTTCAGACCGACAATCGCGGTACGCAATGTTTCCCGGCCAATCTCCATCAGTCGACGACTATCATCATCGATTTTCCCAATAGCATACGTCCACGCTGAGTCACCACACCATCCGTTGAGACGACATCCAGTATCGACACTCAGAATGTCACCTTCCTTCAGCACTGTGTCACCAGGAATTCCATGAACGATCTGTTCGTTCAAGCTCATACAGGTCACAGCTGGAAACGGGACTTTTCCGGGGAAGTTTTTGAAAAGAGGGATCGCCTGATGCGATACAAAATGAGCTTCGATCGCAGCATCAATCTCACCGGTCGTCACACCGGGAGAGGCCATTCTTGCTGCGATCTGATGAGCACCAGCGACCACCACACCCGCTTCCCGCATCAACGCGATCTCGCGTTTACTCTTCAAATTAATCATCCGAGTATCCCCATCGACGAAACGTCAGTCGCCGCAAAAAACCGCCTCACTGAAAACAAAATCAGCCCGGCACTTCGGCCAGGCTGATCACATCATATCGTAATCTCAACAGCTTCAACATTTGACAGGTGGCTCAGCCCGAATAAAGGAGTTGAGCTCGCCTGTGCAAACTTAAGCATCATCCGATTCCAACATGCCAGGCTTATTCCGCATGACGAGATGGCTATCAATCTTCTGGACCAAGTCCAACCCGACCGAGACCACAATCAACAAGCCTGTTCCACCGTAGAAACTGGCCACAAGCGGTGAAATATCCATCCCCGCAGCAATAATTGTGGGGATCACCGCAATGAGAGCAAGAAAACTCGCTCCGACATAGGTAATTCGAACCATCACCTGATCGAGATACTTCTCAGTGTGAGAACCTGGACGATATCCCGGGACGAAACTTCCATAATCCTTCAGATTCGCAGCCATATCCTTCGGATTGAAAGTAATGCTGGTCCAGAAGTAACAGAAGAAGAAGATCAAAGCGACGTACAACAGGTTATAGAGCAGACCACGACCGCCCCCACCAAACGCACCCTCAAGCGTGACAAAAATAAAGTTCTCTGGGAATGCCTGACGCAACCAAGTGAAGATGAACATCGGGAACATCAACAAGCTGGACGCGAAAATGATCGGCATCACCCCAGCCTGATTGACTCGCAGTGGAAGAAATTGTGTCTGGCCACCTAGTACCTTACGCCCGCGAACATGCTTCGCACTTTGGATCTGAATTCGTCGTTGGGCTTGAGTAATCGCGATGACACCAAGTACCACAGCGATGAACAGAACCCCCAGCGGCAGCAAACGGTCGATACCAGCGGCAGTTCCAAGGCCAATTCCGTCTTTAAATGCCGGACGAAGAAGTTCAAAGCCAGCAGTCGGCATCTGAGCCATAATACCAGCCATGATCAACAACGAGATCCCGTTCCCAACACCATACTCGTCGATCTGCTCTCCGATCCACATCAACAACAGCGTTCCTGCTGTCATCGTCAACGTGGCGACGAGTGAGTAGAACCAAGTATTGTACTCTTCCAAAATCAAGTTCTGTCCAAGAGTACCGCTGGCCAACATTCTGATCCAGAAGAAGCTCTGAAGAAGACAGATCACTACTGTTGCGTAGCGAGTGTATTCGTTGATCTTCTTGCGCCCAGTTTCCCCCTCTTTCTGCAGCGCTTCAAGAGGCGGATACACCTGCCCCATCAGCTGAAAGATAATAGAAGCGGAGATATAGGGCATGATCCCCAGACCGAAGATCGTCGCATTTCCAAGATTCGAAGCGGACAGCAAAGCCACTGCCTGCATCACCTGCCCCAAACCGGCCTGTCCCTGCATCCGCTTGAAGGCTTCAGCAAACTGCTCCTGATCGATGAACGGAAGCGGAATGTAAAAACCCATGCGATACACTGCCAAAAGGATCAGCGTAATCACAATTTTCTGACGAAGTTCAGGAATTGAAAAAATGGTTCTGAGCCGAGACAGCATCGAACATCCTTATATCGCCTGCCGCCGGATTAAATCCGGTTGACATGAACAAAAGCCCGCCGAGAAGACGCCACTATGGCGAAGGAAATTGCTGTAAGAGATAAAGGATAAAGCCTTGTCTCTGCAAGCCTGCCTACCCGGCCGAAACGGATACTTTTTTCTATTTTGTGACGATTCTTCAAAATTGAAGAAAAGATGCACTTCACATAAGCAAAACGCGGTTCGCCAAGAATGACGAACCGCGATTGAAATTCAATGTTCGCACTCAAAAGTCGCGACACTTCACAACATCGATTAGCTGAGAAGTTCGACGCTACCACCAGCAGCTTGGATCTTCTCAATCGCCGACTTGGAGAGACGCTGAGCTTTGACCACCAGCTTCTTGGTCAGCTCACCATCACCGAGGATCTTGATCAGATCAAACTTGCCTTTAGCGAGTCCACGTTCCGCAAGTGTCTCTGGTGAAACCTCTTCGCCAGCCTGGAAATGCTCTTCCAAGGTCCACAGGTTGATCGCGAGAACAACATCAGCAAACGCCGCGTTGTTGAAACCACGCTTCGCAACACGTCGGAACAAAGGCATCTGTCCGCCCGCGAAGCCAGTTCGGGACTTGTAACCACGACGGCTACCAGCTCCCTTATGTCCGCGACCTGCAGTTTTACCCTGGCCTGAACCCACACCGCGTCCGAGGCGTTTACGCTTCTTACGCTTTTGTATCCCACGATGGACGTCGTCAATGATCATAATAAGATCGTTTATCGCTGAAAGTTGAACTTGATCGTCAAAGTCAATGTCACTGAATCGATCTACGATCAGGACAATCCGCTGATACTATTGACTTGACTTAAATCTCGACGCCACGCAAACGAGCAACATCATCACGCGTACGAAGTCGAGTGAGAGCGTCGAAAGTCGCCTTCACCAGGTTCACTGGGTTCGAAGAACCGCGACTCTTCGACAGAATATCTCGAATACCCACCAGTTCTACAACAGAACGAACTGTCGCACCAGCGATGATCCCGGTACCAGGAGCGGCAGGAATCAGCACAACACGAGAAGCACCGAATCGGCCTTCGACTTCGTGTGGGATTGTGGTGTTCTGGCGTGAAATCGTTTTGAGCTGGCGATTTGCCTGCTTCGTTGCCTTCTCGACAGCGATTGGAACTTCCGACCCCTTCGCGTATCCATAGCCAACTCGACCGTTTTCATCTCCAACAACAACAAGTGCTGCGAAACTGAAACGACGTCCACCCTTAACGACACACGCACAGCGTCTGATCTGTACGACTCGTTCAGGATTTTTCGAACTTTGTCCGTTCTCTGCCACGTGGGCGACTCCTCAGGCGGGCTACCCAGTATTCAGTTATTGGATCCGAAGATCACTGAACACCATTGGGTGATTTCAACGCCCAGATTGTTAAGTCTCGTTAGAAATCCAAACCTGCTTCTCGAGCTGCGTCAGCGAGAGCGGCCACACGACCATGGTAACTGTTATCGCCGCGATCAAAAGCAACTTCTTTGATCCCAGCTGCAAGAGCACGCTCTGCAACAACCTTACCAATGCTTTTTGCATCATCAACGGTACCATGGGCTTTACCCACACCGCCGAGAGTCTTTTCCATGGTACTGGCTGAAACAAGCGTACGACCTGCTTCGTCGTCAATAATCTGCGCCGAGATATGACGATTGCTTCGGAAAACAGACAGTCGCAAACGACCGCTTTCCCGAATGCGGTTGCGAACATGATTGCGCCGTCTCCAACGCTGCTTCGCAATTCGCTCTTGAACCTTCATGACATTTCCGCCTGTTTCAATTCACAATATTGAATTCGTCGTCAGCAGTGTATCACAACCTGCCGTACTGCGCCACCCAAACGGTATTAGCTACCGAACGCTTTTCCTGCCTTACGGCGAACAACTTCACCAACGTACCGAATTCCCTTACCTTTAAACGGCTCGGGCGGACGGACGCGACGAATGTTCGCTGCGAACTGACCAACAGCGTGCTTGTCAGCGCCTCTGACAACGATCTGCGTTGGAGCTGGAATCTCGCAGATGACCCCTTCAGGAACGGTCAACTTAATGATGTTCGCGAATCCAACCTGCAATGAGACAACTTTATTTGCGAGTGTTGCCTGGTATCCGACACCCTGAATTTCGAGTTTCTTCTCAAACAGAGTTTCGACGCCAATCACCATGTTGGCGATTAACGCACGAGTCAATCCGTGCAGAGAGCGATTCAACCGCACGTCGTCAGGGCGGGTCACGACAATCTCTTTGGCCGCTTCATCAACAGAAACCGTGATGTTTGGGTGCCAAACGTGAGACAACTCGCCGTTTTTGCCTTTGACTCGAATTTCCCCATCCTTGATGGCGACTGTTACACCACTTGGGATTGAGATCGGCTTCTTACCAATTCTTGACATATTTCACTCGATGCGTTTCGCCTGACGGACCCAGAAAGATCGCCAAGTCTCAACTAAAATTGCTTACCAGATCTCACAAAGAACTTCGCCGCCGACGTTCTTTGATTTCGCTTCACGATTGCTCAACATCCCTTGGTTTGTGGAGAGCACGTAAATTCCCATTCCCTGACGAACGTCTGTCAGTTTACGAGATTCAGTGTAAATTCGCCGCCCTGGTTTGCTGACACGTATGATCTTTTGAATCACGCGTTCGCCTGTTGGGCTGTACTTCAGATTGATTCGCAGAGTGCGAGCCGGTGCGGTATCCAGGACTTCATAATCCCAGATATACCCCTCGCGTTGGAGCACATCAGCGATTCCCGCCTTCACATTTGAATGTGGCATATCCACACTCACGCGTTCGATCAAAATCGCGTTTCGAATGCGGGTCAACATATCTGCAATCGGGTCTGTCATCATGATATTTAAATTCCTCGGCCGCCAGTCTTTACCAACTGGGAATCGGGCTCATGCAATTTCGATTACCAGCTAGCTTTCTTTGCACCTGGAACCAGGCCGTTAAGGCACAGGTTACGGAAGCAAATACGGCAAACTTTGAATTTACGATAAACAGCGCGTGGACGACCGCACAACAAACACCGACGAACCAATCGGCTGCTGAACTTTGGAGTACGATTCGACTTTGCGATTTGTGCCTTACTGGCCATTTGGATTCCTTCGCCGAGAGTCTAACGACGAACTCGAAAATGTTGTTATCTAGATCATACTGAATCGTTTCGACTCAGTTCGTCATTAGCTCTTAGACTTGCTTTCTCGGAATGGCATGCCGAAAGCCTTCAGCAGCATTCGACCCTCATCATCAGTCTGAGCTGAAGTGACGATCGCAATGTTCATCCCTTGGATGTTCTTCACCTTATCAGCATTAATTTCGGGGAACACAACCTGCTCATTCAAACCCAGGCTGTAATTGCCACGACCATCAAAGGCATTAGGGTTGATACCGCGGAAGTCACGAACTCGTGGTAAAACCAGAGTGATCAATCGGTCCAAGAACTCATACATGACCTTCTTTCGAAGTGTCACGCATCCGCCGATCCGCATTCCTTCACGCAGCTTGAAATTCGCCACAGACTTTCGAGCGAGTCGTACAGATGGCTTCTGCCCAGTGATCTGCCCGAGATGCTCGATCGCTTCGTCGAGGATCTTCTGATCCTGAATCGCCTTGCCGACACCCATACTCACCACGATCTTCTCAATCCGTGGGATGCTGTGCGGATTTGTGCGTCCGAGAGACTCCGAAAGTTTCGGAAGGATCTCTTTGCGATATTTCTCAACTAACCGAGCCATGGTTCCAACTCAATCTTTACCAACTCAACCGTATGATGTTTCCGCATGGATCAATCAGACTGTGACGAGGTCACCGGACAGCCTGGCATCACGATGCACATTCTTTATCACTTAGCAGCGTAACGAGCACGTGCTGGGCTTGTCTGGCCCGCCGACTTTTCGCACTTACGGCAGAAACGCTCTTTAGAACCGTCTGCGAGATACCGGTAGCCGAGCTTAACGCCCTGACTACAGGTTCCACAGTAGAACTGTACATTCGCGCTGCTGATAGGCTTTTCGAGTCGAAGACGACCACCCTGTGGACTCTTCGGATGCCCTCGCTTTACATGTTTGTAAACGAGGTTAACACCTTCGACCACAACCTTTGATCCGTCAGCCTGAACTGACTGGACAAGACGTGGAGTGCTGCTTTTGTCGTCGCCGGATACAACGACGACCATATCACCGCGTTTGATTTTCATAACTACACCACCTCTGCAGCGAGGCTGAGGATCTTCATAAAGCGTCGATCACGAAGTTCACGTGCAACTGCACCAAAAATTCGAGTTCCACGTGGATTACCGTCGTTGTCAACTAACACGATAGCGTTGCTGTCAAAACGAACGTAGCTACCGTCATCACGTCGTGTTCCCTTACGGCATCGAACAACAACACCACGTGTTACACGACCAGACTTGAATGCATCCGGCGCGCCAGCTATTGACTTCTGAATACTGACGACGACAACATCGCCCAACCCAGCTGCGCGACGTTTCGTTCCGCCCAGCACACGAATGCAGCGCACCGTTTTTGCACCGGTGTTATCCGCAACATCCAACATAGTCTGCATCTGAATCATGACGACACTGTCCTTGATGCCCTGGCGGCACTACCAAACCGAATTGAGCGGAATCGAGACATCAAACTCGACTACTTCGCACCTTCCGGCAATTGATTCTCCAACTCACCTGCCTTAGCAGCTGCAATTGACTCACGAGTCAATTGTGATTCAACATCACCAGCTGCTGAAACAACGCGAACAAGCTCCCAACGCTTTGTCGCTGAATGAGGACGTGATTCGACGATTTCAACCGAATCACCGACTTTCGATTCGTTCTTCTCGTCGTGCACATAGCAAACCGTACGACCGCGTACGATCTTCTTGTACTTTGAGTGCTGATAAACACGACTGACGTCAACACGACGCGTTTTATCGTTGCGGTCACTGACCACGGTTCCAATGAGCGTTCGTCGCATCTCGTCACTACCTAATGTTTTGCCTGATTGACTTTTCTAACAATGACACCAACACACCGGGCGGCTGACTACTGTGCAGCCAACTCGCGCTCACGCACGATTGTCTTCATGCGGGCGATTGACCGACGCAGCCTCTTAAGAGTGCTAGGTGCGTCCAACTTTTCAGTTGATGCCTGCAGTCGAAGACGAAACAATTCGTTCTGAGTTTGCTGAAGCTCGGAAGCCAATTGCTCCCCGCTCATCTCGCGCAACTCTTTAGCTTTTGACATTTTAATGCTTCACTTTCTGACTCCCGGCAATTCGGGGCCATCAGTATGCTGATGCGAATGAAACAAAGCAAGCAAGCCGCTGAAATTTCTTACTGCGGCCTGCTTTTTCACCCGAGTTTTAGAGTTATGTTCCAGGAACGCGCTCAACGAGACGCACCTTGACTGGCAGCTTGTGAGCGACACGAGCAAAGCAATCCCGTGCGGCTTCTTTACTTGCGCTGCCAATTTCGAACAACACTGTTCCAGGTTTCACGACCGCGACCCAGTGATCTGGTTCGCCTTTACCCTTACCCATTCGAGTTTCCAGCGGACGAGCAGTTACCGGCTTGTCTGGGAAAATTCGAATGTAAAGCTTACCACCCGAAGCTCGGATATACTGTGTGGCTGCAATACGGCACGCTTCGATTGTCGTGGCGCTCACATGCCCCGGCTGCATCGTCTGTAAACCGAATTCGCCGAACACAACAGTATTACCACGAGTGGCGTTACCTTTTATGCGACCTCTTTGGTTTTTTCGATGCTTGACCCGTTTCGGCATAAGAGCCATCGGTATTCTCCTCGTCCGCGTAATCGCCTAGATCGACCCAAACCTTGACACCAATGACGCCTTGTGCTGTCTGGGCTATTGCAAATCCGTAATCCACTCGACGCTGAAGGGTCGAGAGAGGGATTGACCCACGGCTCGCCTTTTCACATCTCGACATTTCTGCCCCGCCCAAGCGGCCGGACAGTTGAACCTTGACTCCCTTTACGCCCGCTTCCATTACCTGGTCCAGCGAACGCTTGATTGCACGACGGAAACTTCCGCGTTTAATCAACTGTTGTGCCATGTCTTCTGCAATCAATTGAGCCCGTCGAAACGGGTTATTGATTTCAATGATCTTTACTTCCATACGTCGTCCGAAGACGTCTTCCAATCGAGCCTTCAGGCGATCGATTTCTTGGCCTTTACGACCAATAATGATCCCTGGACGAGCGGAATGTAGGTATACGACCACTTGGTCACGAGTGCGCTCAATCTCGACTTTGTCGATCGCAGCGGACTTGTACTCTGTATTGATGAATTTACGGATTTTTTGATCTTCAACCAGAAGATCGCCAAATTCCTTCTTGGTCGCATACCAACGGCTACGCCAGTCTTCAGTAATGCCGATGCGGAAGCCAAGTGGATTTGTTTTTTGTCCCATTTTACTTGCTCTCGTCCCTAGACGCTTATGCTAAGACCTATTCCACTTCCGGTGCATCGATTGCCACATGGATGTGTGAAAACCGACGACGAATCATGAAAGCCTGTCCGCGTGACATTGGACGAAGACGCTTGAACATCGGTCCGCCGTCTACCTGGCAATCCACGATTGGCAAACTATCAACATTACGAGCTCCGCGGTCTTCAGCATTTGCAGCTGCACTTCGCAGAACCTTTTCTAAAAATCGTGCCCCGCGATTCGGAACGTATTTGAGTGCGTTCAGTCCTTCCTGAACGGACATACCCCGAATCAGGTCGGCAAAGGGGCGCACCTTCGTCGCGGCAATTCGCGCGAATCGATGAGTGGCTCTAACTTGTGACATTTTTCCCCTCGCTTCATCTGCAAGCGTTGTTGTGGACGTTTGTGCCCTCAACGTTGACTGTTCTATTAACGATTACCTTTGGCACCGTGACCACGGAAAGTACGCGTTGGGGCAAACTCGCCCAACTTATGACCAACCATGTCTTCTGTCACATACACCTGCAGATGGACCTTGCCGTTATGGACCATGAAGGTATGACCAATAAACTCAGGCGAAATCGTCGAGCGACGCGCCCATGTCTTGATCTGCTGTTTTGCCCCGGTGGCGTCAAGACGAGCGATCTTCTTCAGCAGTGTCTCGTCAACGTAGGGGCCTTTTTTCAGCGACCGACCCATAACAACTCTTCCTCAATAACTTCGTGACAATCAGGTATTCTGTGATCAACAAAACGGACGCCGTTCAGCTGACTCTTAAATCAGACCTTCTTCAGACCATTGCGACGCGAACGACGGCGGCGAATGATTGCCTTCGAAGATGCCTTACGTCGCTTGCGGGTGTTACCACCCTTTGCCAAACGGCCAGTTGGGCTACAAGGATGACGACCACCAGCGGTACGGCCTTCTCCCCCCCCCATCGGATGTGCTACTGGATTCATCGCAGTACCGCGGACGTGAGGACGAATCCCCTTCCAACGATTACGACCTGCTTTACCAATATTGATCTTGATATGCTCGGAATTGCCAACAACGCCAATGGTCGCTCGGCAGAGTGCTGGAAGTCGACGAACTTCACCAGATGGAAGAGTGATCTGTGCCCACCCTTTGTCGGTTGCGTTCATTACGGCACTACCGCCGGCAGATCGGACCAATTGACCTCCCCGCCCAGGCTGCATTTCAATATTATGAATCGCTGTTCCGGCAGGAATTCGACCAAGTGGAAGACAGTTGCCGTTCTTAGGCTCTGCGTTTGACCCGTTGAACAGAACGTCACCAGCCTTCATCCCCTCAGCGGCGATGATGTAGGCTTTTTTGGTCAGATTTGTCTCTGGACACTGAAATTCGACCAGCGCGATGCGTGAGGACCGGTTCGGATCGTATTCGATGTGAGTGACATTCAACGCAACGTCATCAACACGTCGCTTGAAATCAATCATACGATACATCTTACGATGACCGCCGCCACGATGACGAGCGACGATTTTACCGTGATGGTTACGTCCACCATGTTTTGGCAAACGGATCGTCAGACTCTTTTCTGGTTGCTTCTTACGATCGGTGATTTCGGCAAAATCACTGACCGACGCACCACGACGTCCTGGCGTTACCGGTTTGTAAAAACGAATCCCCATCGGATCATCCCGAAATGTTCAAATAGTCTCAATAAGTCGCAGGCTTTACATCAAAGCGACACGACGGAACCGAACGCTACTCTTAGAAGAACGAAATACGATCATCTTCGTGCAGCTGAACGATCGCCTTCTTCCAGTCTGTCGTGTGACCGACGAGAACACGACTACGTCGTGGCTTTCCACGTCGAGTCTGAGTCCGCACTTCCACAACACGAACATTCCAGAGCTTTTTGACAGCGTCACGGATGTCGGTCTTTGTAGCCTGCGGATGCACTTCAAATGCGTAGGCATTCAACCGCTCAGACTGATGCACATTCTTTTCCGTTACAAGCGGACGAAAAATGACTTGATGTGCTTCGAGCTGGATTCCGCCCACCTGAGCTGATTCAACTGTTGGAGTCGACACGACTTCTCTCCTGATCCGGATGCACTGCTAATCAAAATTAGCCAGCGACAACCGCCTCTGTTTGATTCTTACGGGCTTGATCAATCGCTTCTTTAGTGATCAACAAGCGCTTTTGATGCAGTAGCTGATATGCATTCAATTCGCTAACCGGGGAAATCCACAGATTTCCGATGTTGCGACCCGATCTCCACACGGTGGTGTCGTGATCAGGAATCACGAGCAATACACTCTCGTTAGCGACTCCCAATGCTTTCAGCATCTCGGAAATCGTCTTTGTTTTGATTTCGGCAACTTTGAATGCATCGACCACGGTCGCTTCTGCATCCTGGAACTTGCTCAATAGGGCCATTCGTGTTGCTGTTCGAACTGCCTTCTTGGGAAGACGATAGCTCCAATCCTTCGGACGCTTAGCGAAGGTGTGACCCCCGCCACGTCGGGTAGGAGAGCGTTTCGTACCAACGCGAGCGTTCCCCGTCCCTTTTTGGCGGAAGAGCTTCTTGGTACTTCCTGCCACTTCACCACGAGTCTTGGTTCGGGAGGAACCTTGTCTCTGGTTGTTTTCGTACATCACCACTACGTCGTGCAGCAACTGCTTGCTGATACGATCGGCGAGGTCAGCACCATCAAAGTCATAGGAACCGGTACCTGAACCGTCCATGCCTCTCAAAGGTGCAGAAATTTTTGTATTCTCAGCCATCGCTCTGTCTCTAAACTGCGTATATAAACAACCACCGCAGGCCGCACAACTTTACTTGGCCACTCGAATCATTACATAGCCGCCGTTTGGTCCAGGAACAGCCCCGTTAACCAACAGCATATTATTTTCTGCATCAACTCGAACAAGAGTCAGATTACGCATGGTGGACCGCTCGTTTCCGTAGCGACCAGCCATCTTAATCCCCTTCTTAATCGAACCCGATGTACCGCGGTTTGTCGCGTTAGCACCGATCGCACCGACCTTACGGTGAACCTTTTTCGCACCGTGTGCATCACCTTGGCCAGAGAAGTTATGACGCTTCATGGCTCCGGCTGTTCCACGGCCTTTTGTGGTACCGATGATATCAACAGCCTTAATGCCATCGAACAGGCTTGCAGTCAGCACCTGGCCAACTTCAACACCGTGCTGCTCACCGTCAACTCGAAACTCACGAACATACTTCTTAGGTTCGCAATTCGCTTTTGGACGACTTTCAACACCAGCTTCAGCCAACTTCTTCTGCCGCTTACTCTTCAACGAAGCAACGTGACCGCGCTCAGAGCGGTTTGCACGACTTCGATTACGCTGTTCTTCAGGACGTGCCTGATCCTTCCAGCTCAACTTATCTTCAAATCCCAACTGAACCGCTTCATATCCATCGCGATCAGAGGTCTTCACTTGCAACACCGCACATGGTCCAGCCTCGATGACGGTAACTGGGATTACCAGTCCATCTTCGCCGTAGACCTGTGTCATTCCAACTTTTCGTCCGAGAAGCCCGACGGGCATGGCTCGACCCCTTAATATTTCAACGCGTACACAAGCTGAACCAACCACACAACCTCAGGCCAACAACGAGAACGCCTGACGTGAATGCCGCCCTCAACAGAAACGGCAATCAATCCGCTTATGTGGACGCTTTAATCTTGATGTCAACACCAGCTGGCAACGAGAGCTTATTCAGAGCGTCAATCGTCTTGCCGGTTGGCTGAACAATATCAACAACCCGCTTGTGCGTCCGAATCTCGAACTGCTCTCGCGACTTCTTGTCAATGTGCGGGCTTCGCAACACAGTGTATCGCTCAATGCGAGTTGGCAACGGAATTGGACCGTGAACAACAGCACCCGTCCGCTTGGCGGTATCAACGATATCACTCGCCGACTGATCAAGGATGGTATGATCAAACGCTTCCATCCGGATCCGAATTCGTTCGTTCGCAGCCACGACTTAACTTCCTTCGCCTGAACATTTTGAGCCACGCAAATGGCAACACCGTAAGCCTCGCCCCGGTGCGGGAAACGGAGGATGTTAATTGCCCCTTCGCCGCATGTCAACAAACTCCACTCCCCAATTCTCAACAAGGTTCGCAGGATTTTTAAATTTCTCCAGACGGTCGTCCTCGCCTTCCGGCATCGTCGTCGGAGTTAATTTCGCCATTATGCAGACCTAACAAAGCCCATCGCACCACCGAAGATAGACCTACACGACTCCTGTGCACGCCAAATTTCTTTCACCCGCGCAAGCCGCTGTAGCCCCCCCTTCTTCAGCTTTAACCTACACAGCTAAAGAAACATAACTCTTCGCGATCAGGCCAACGCTACAGGTGCTCCGCAAACGATTTTCCGACATTTTCCCGATCCAATTCCGCGATGGATTGCAGGAGTGCCTTCAGTCTGCCATAATGTGCCGCTTCCAAAAGTACGTATACAGTCTCAGGTGTGATTGATGGCGACTCTGAACAAAGTTGATATCCGCAAGATTCGCAAGAAACGAGCCCGACTCAAGCGCAAGCTGAAGTGCCGATTCTGCCCAGATGGCCACATTCCACGTCCTGTGTATGTGGACTACAAAGACACAAAGACTCTTAAGCAGCTCGTCGACCGAGAAGGACGCATCCTTCCACGTCGTCGCACTGGAACAAGTGCGATTTTCCAGCGTGCTGTTCGCGAAGCAATTCTGCGAGCTCGTTTTATTGGCCTCATGCCATACGTAGCTGACGAGTAATTCACCTTATGGTGATGAGTACACAAAAGAGGCCTGACATTTTGTTAGGCCTCTTTTTTTATTTTACGTGATTGAAGTCGAAGTGATTTCCCCGCCTTATTCACAGGGCAACGGTCGCTCTAATCGACTGGTAGCATGTAATTTGCGGTGGGCACCGCCTTCTGGGTGAGCAACCCTACCTCTCTCAGGAAGTAGTGTGCCAGTTGTGCATTTCCAATTTCGGAAGGGGTCACACCATCAGCCTGGTACCAGTGTGCTTCCGCCATTTCTTCCCAGTAGCCCCAGTGGTCAATCACGATCGCAGAGGACTCAAGAGCACACCCCCGAATGGCCTCGAGCTTAAGCCGCCAATCGAGAGAAGCGTTTTCGCCAGAAACTTCCCTGTAGTGCGGAAGGTTCACGATTAGGGTTACGCCAGCCTGCCGGAGGCGATTCGCGCAATAATGAAACCTCTTTTCATAGGCGATTAGCGGCTCTTCTGACTGAAGAACTTCTTGTATCCCGAAGCTGTAAACAGCTATTTGTGGCCGAAATTTGAGCACTCGACGCTCGAGCTGATTACTGAAATCACTGACCAATAACTGTGGCGCTTCCGTTGTGAGATAGGAATCCTTCTTTCTTCCAGTCGCGTTTGTAATGGAATTCAGCAGACCAGGAATTCGCAGCTCCGTGCCCCCTTCGCTCCCTCGAGGAGAGAGCCAGATATCGCCCGTAAATACCCAGGTAAATGGGTGTTTCGATGTCAAAAGCCGTAGGAATCCAGGAATGGTCAGCGCAGGCTTTTGAGCTGCAATGGGTGGCAATCCAACGTCACTTTCCAGCCCAGAATCTCGCGATTTTTTTGCGTTTTTTAGCCGCGAAGATGGAAGTAGACCTTCTTGCGATGAATCTTCAGACAACAAACTCACTTCGAAGCCTGCGATCACGGGCTCGCAATCCAGCGACAGCGAATTTGACTCTGCTGCGCGGCTAAGAAGTAGCATTCTGCGGCGTCGACTTGCATCGCTAAAACGGGCTGAAATCGCCATAGGACTCAATTAGAGGCCATGCCTCATTTGGACCTGAAACAGTTGTCAGTATTGTGGTTGCGACCATCTCACAACCGCAAAAGGCTTGGTACCGCGAGATTGCAATGACTTGCTACTTCAAGGATGTCATCCACTCTCTACTTCGAGTGAAATTTCCTGCGGATTCTCCGACTTTGGAAGCGGTCTGGACAATACCGGTTGCTTCATCAGTGCATCGATTTTATTCCGATCAATCGCGTTTGAGTGAATAATTTTCCTTAGGAACATTCAATCCTCACTACTCCGTGAAATCAATTGGAGATATCCCAATTCTTTTGCGATGACGCCCCCACATACCCATCGCTTCGTGTTCGACATTCAAAAGACGCTGACCTCACGGCTCATCGAGTTCGCCGACACCACTGACATTGCCTGAGTTTTGTTCTAAACAAACGGCAGTTTCGGAGCTTGCAACTCAACTGCGCACAAGCTTTTAGTACCTTTGAGAGATCTGGGTGAAATCTCTGCGAAGCCCCAAAGCGGTCAGTCCATGCCTCTGACCGAACATGCACCACGTCAATCCTCAGCGGCGATAACCGGTAGGAAGAACCACACCTCCGGGAGCACGGTCGGCCAAGCTCGTAACCGCGCCAATCGTTTTCAACTTCTCCGAACCAACCGAATCTACCGGTTGCTCCTTCAAATACTCTATTCGAGTTGAAACTTCTCCATCGAATCCCACCAAACAGACGCCACTCACCGCAAACAACTACCATACAGCCACTTACAGATTCAGGAAAAGCTCCGAACCCTTGTCGCCAATGACTGCGCCAGCCACTTTAGAACCTCCGAAGGCACACCGATCAAAACTATTCCTGCACATCTTCAATTTGGGGGAGATGCGAAGCCAATACACCTCGTTCCGTTTTCTCCATGTCCATTCTTTTTCCCCTCTCCATTCATTCAGTTACGAAGAGAGGTGGTGCGTTTCGACAGCAATTTAGGTCGATCACACCAATCGTTCGCATGGAAGCACTCTCCAAATGAAGGTTTTCGCGGCAAATGACCGCTCGTTTCTCCGGTACCCGTCAACTTTCCCGTCGTCGACGTCGCCTCGCTCAGGAAGCCTGCGATCTCGGGGCGCCCAATCATTCCCAAAAAGCGCAGCGAATCGTCACCGACGTGCAAATGCCCGGTTCTGACGGTTTGTTCGATGCAAAAGCCAATAAATCGCCGAGAACGTTGATCCCCAGCAGCTGGAAAGCGATCGCTGCGATTGGACTCGTCGGCTTTTTCATGCTGTTTATCGTGATTTGGCTAGGAGCCACATCCGCGGGTGCACGCTACGGGATCGCTGAAATCGCATCCCTCACTAACGGAGCACTACCACGCTACTTCAGCACTGCTCTGCTACTTGTTTGCACGCAGCTATCACTCCTCATCTACTGGCATCGCTCCCGCAGCCGAAAGGACTTTCTGGGGCGATATCGAATTTGGGGCTGGGCGAGCTTGTTTTGGGGAATTGCCTGTCTTGCGACTGCCACACAATTCCACGAAGAGCTGATTAGCAAAGCCCGGACGATCATCCCTTTCAACGGCTGGCGCGGGGATCATCTCTACTGGTTTTTACCACTCGCAATTGGCTTTCTGACCATCAACAGGCACATCGGCCGTGAAGTCCGCCCCTCTCACCCCAGCGTGGTCTCATGGCGCATCAGCACGGTTTTGGGTGTGATGCTCGCTGGCCTGTTTTTTGGCTTCGATCTGTTGGTTCCTTCATCCTGGCGTGTCTCGTTCATTGCCTGCGTCACGCTCATTTGGCAATTCTCAATTGCCCTGACCTACCTAATTCACTCTCGTTACGTTACTCACGTTACGAACGAAGCAAGTGGTAAATTCCCATCGCTTTACGTTCGTTTTTGCCGAGCGACTAAACCGTACATGCAACGTTTCGGCGAGCAGATTCTCAGCTTCCCGATCAAACGAGGATGGCTCGACTTCGCCCAACAGAGTGAGGGCGAGTCAAAGTCGGCCGATGCTGTGTCTCGAGCGGAAGTCAAGAGGGCGACGGCCAAAACAAAGGGAGCGCCAGACTCCCCGACTCCCGTTAGCGAACCTGCTGAGCCCGGGAAGGGGCTGCTTGAGCGCATTCGGAACGCGATGCCCTTCAAGTGTTCCGCTGGCGCCAACGCTGAAATCGAGGCGAAATCGCAAGCGTCAATCCCTGAAAGCAAACGATCAAACGCGAACTCGACACAGGTCCGTGCAAACGAGTCATCATCGGAGCAAACATCGCCAATTGGTGTTGACGATATCGTGAAAGTCGGGCTTTTGACCCGGATTCGAAATCGCTTCATCAAGACTGGTTCGGCTGATCTCGAAGTAGCTGCATCGACAGCACCAGAGGTTTCTGCAACGAGCGTTACGACGAACGCAACAGAAGTCGGTGAACCGTCCAAGTCTGCATCCGGCTGGAGTAAGTTCAATCCGCTCAATAGATTGCGTAGCAAGGCATCTGCCGTTGAGGCCGACTCGGAAGTGGAAGCACTTGCTGCCAATCCAATCCCTCAGACGCCTGAGAAAGCCGCTCCACAAGGAAACACTGCTCTGCAGCCTGACAGCGTCGCAGACTCCAAGGACGGGGAATCTCAGCCTGCGAAGGGCTGGGGTAAATTCAATCTATTCAGCAAATTGCGCAGTAAGAAGCCAACCGTCGACGGGGAATCGGACGGGGAAGCCATTTCTTCCAATTCAAACCCGGACAAGGTGGACAAAGTCGTTTCACAAGCAAAGGCTACTCGTCAGCCTGGCATCGTCGATGAATCCGAAGGCAGTGAATCCAAGCCTGCGAAGGGGTGGGGTAAATTTAATCCACTCAATAAGTTGCGAGGAAGCAAATCGGTCTCTGAAACTGATTCGCAAACAGAAACGATTGCTGACAACGCTCCCCTGAAACAGAACGCGATCGATGCTCAGGGTTCAGGCAAGACAGTTGTGACTGGCGTTGCCCAACCTGAAGAGCCGCCTGCTGAAGCGAAAACGAGCTGGGGTAGCAGGCTGATGACCGGCCTGATCAAAGGAAAGGCCCAGCCAGCAATCGAAGCAGAGTCGGAAACTGGGGTTTCGGCTCCAGCATCTCCAGCCGCATCGGCTGTGAAAAGCCAATCATCTGCGACTGAGGTCAAGGAAAAAACCAAAGTCAATTCTCAGGAAGCCGCAGCAGATAGTTCCGAGGCAGATGCCATTTCTCCAGCTGGCTGGGGAGAGAAAATGAAGACTGGCCTGCTGGGCCGTTGGAAACGTCGCGTCGATGAGCCAAAAGAAAGGAGCGACGTCGTCCCAGCTCCACATGTGTCAACTTCCACTCAACCGATCGTTCAGGCAACACGAAACGCCCCACCAGCAACCCCGGTGGCAACGACAGTTGTCGCTCCACCTTCACAAAAGGTGGCAGAGCCAATTGCGAAACCGGCCACGACTCCTGCTCCTCCAAAGGTAGAAGCCAAGCCTGTTCCACCTGCACCCAAAGAGGAGCCCAAAGCCGTTGTCGTCGCTCCGAAGGTGACGCCGGCACCGGTGGTGGAAGCGCCAAAAGTGGAACCGAAACCTGCTCCCACTCCACAATCCAAGCGTTTGCCCAAAGTTCAGCTGGAAGAAGATTTCGAGCCGGCCCCGATCTGCGATGCATGGGAAGAGCCTCAACCTGTACAGGAAGCACCGAAGGTTGAGCCCAAGCCTGCACCCGCCCAGCAATCCAAACGACTCCCCAAAGTCGTACTGGAAGAAGAACCTGAACCGGATCAGAGCTATGACTGGGAAGTACCGGAGCAGTACGTCGAGCCAGCAGCACCTGCAAGAGACCACAAACAGTCCAAGAACAAGATGGATTACACCAACTCTCACGATGACTATGACGACGAGGAGAGTGGAATGTCTGCCAAGGCTCGCAAGAAGCAAAAGAAAAAGCAGCGTCACAATCGATTCGATGAGGATTAACCCGAATCACTGGCGAGCTCAGGATTTCGACCGCCGGAATGTTCTTCTCTGCATGTAAAACAAAAAGCACCCTTCTCAACGAAGGGTGCTTTTACTTTTCCAGTAGACCAAATCGCCAGAACGCGATTACTTGCAGCCGTCACATGGGGTCACGGGTGCACAGTCTGCTCCAGTCGCGGTTTTGACTGGAACCTGAACGGTCACTTTTTCTTCCACCATTCGACAGACCTGTACATCGACTTTCTTCTGCACTTGAACGGGGACCTTGACGTTCACGGTCTCTGTCTTCTCTTCAACCACAGTATCGTAGACAGTGACGTCAAAACTTTCTTCGCGAGTCTTGGGAACAGTGACGTTCACTTCGACTGTCTTCTTCTTAGGAACCTGAACGACTTTGTTCACCAAATACTTCTGCACACGCTTCTCGGGAACGCAAGTCGTCACATCGTAGGTGTACTCTTCCTCGCGACTGATCTGCTTTGCGACCTTTACCATTCTTTGTCGCTCTTCCGATTTGTACTCGGTGACGTTGTAGGAGTAGTCGACTTCTCGCTGAACGACTTTCGGCACCTTTTGGGTGATGACGCGTTCTTCAGGACGGCAGACCTGAACCGTGTAAGTGTACTCTTCGGTCTGTGGAACCTGTTTGCACACTTTCACATTACGAACGCGAGTCTCCTGTTTGAACAGGGTGACATTCTCTTCGAATTCCTCAGTCCGGGGCACAACACGGCACACCTTCTGGGTAACCTGTCGCACTTCAGGCTTGCAAACGGTGACATTGACTGTTGCCTGCTCATCAACCCAGACCTGCTTGCAAACATTGACGGACTGAATCTGCGTCTGAGCAACCGGCACGGTGACCTGATACTGGAACTGCTCCTGACGACAAACCGGCTTGCAAACGTTGTGGATCACTTGTTCCTGAACGATGTTCGGACACCAGACACGAACGCATTTTGTGCAGCATGGATTGTTGGGATCGGGAATCTGACGGGTTACCCAGGTTCCAACGTCTTTGCAGACGGTGTGGGCACGCTGCTCAGTCACGCTGTCGACAACCGTACGTGTTCCGGTTCGTACTTGAACCTGCGGAACATAAACCGTCACGTTCTGCTGAACCGTCTCCTGAACCAGCTTTGGAACCTTGCGGGTCACGACACGTTGTTCCTGAACAGGAACCATAACAGTGACGTTGGTGACCACATCTTCCCAGACTGTGTCGTTTACAGTGCGAGTTCGCTTACGAGCTTCAACGTAAGGGACGTTGACGATGAACGACTGCTCAACGTCTTCCCAAACGGTCTTATAGATGGTGCGGCTTGCTTTTCGGGTCTCGGTCCCCGGGACCATCACTGTCACTTTCGAACTGACATCATCCCAGACGGTGTCGTTCACAAGTCGTTTCGCATTCTTCGTGACGACAGTCGGGACGTTCACGTGATAGACCTGCGGGACTTCTTCCCATTTACATTCGTTCACAATCCGTTTTGCTGTTTTTGTTTCCGTCTTCGGAACCATCACGGTGTATTCTCTGGTCTTCTCTTCGCTGACCGTCTGGCACTCAACGTATTCGACTTCGCGGGTCTGCTTTTCCACGTCGTAGTAGGTCACAGATCTGACTCGTTTTTCAGTCCGTGGCACCTGTCGGCTGATCTGATACTTGCGGACCTGTTGCTGGTCCTGCCACTCCGTCACGGTCACATCGCGTGACTCAGTCACAGTACGAGGAACCAGAACGACTTTTTCCACTGTCTGATATTGTGGCCCAGTAGCCTCTGGAACTGGATGCGATGCAACAGCAACTGGAGCGCAGCCGCCGGTGTAGTTCGCACATCCGGCTGTCACCGTCGACGCACATGGAACTGAATAAGCCGCCTTCTTGTGTCGTCGATGCCAGCCGCGGTCGCCGGCGTCCGCCACACTGCCCAATGTCGCGACGACGATTGGCAGTACCCAAATCAAGGCCTTCATGATTCTCCCCCCAACACGATGCCAAAACTCAACGGGAACCCCGTGCCCGACGAATTCGAATAACCCACACATTTTCGCAGGAAATTTTCAATCTGCGACAGATTGATTAAAGAAACATGCGACTTTAGGTAAGATACGCACAAAGCGATGGTTCGCAAGACTTATGTGTTGGAATATTCGCACATTTCGACAACATCGTTTCTTACTGCAAAGCCATACCCAAACGCACAGAATCACCACTAATGCGCACAACAATGAAGTGGTTTGCCGTAATTCCGTTTCTGTTCTCGATTGCTGCCACGCCAGCGATCGGAGCAGAGGGTGTCATCAGCCCGCCCCAGCGATTCATTGTCTCGAAAGATTCCGCCCCGCTGATGATCGGCGATGATCTGTCCAAAACAGTTCCCTTGGGAACTGTTCTCTCTGCGATCCGTAAAAACGCCAACTGGCGATACTCGCCAGATCAAAAAGGCTGGATTCATCTCCGGGATCTGGTTCCAGTGCAGAGCGCCGTTGAAGAGTTCACACAGCAAATTGAAAAGGATCCGAGTCCGCGGAGCTACCAATTGCGGGGCATCGCTTGGATGACACAGGAAGCATGGGAAAACGCCATTAGCGATTTCGAAAAAGCGTATGAGCTCGGAGAAAGTTCGGTTGCCCTGCATCTGAATCTGGGAGCCTGTTACAGCCGCATCGGGGATGTCGCTCAGGCGATTTCAGAATACGACGCGATTCTCAATGCCTACGCAAATGATTTTTCAGCGTCGATCGCTCGTGGAAATCTGCTGATTCAACAAGGCCAGTTCAAAGCTGCCCTCAGAGATTTTGAAGCAGCTCTCACAACCGATGCACATTCAGCTGAAGCACATCACTGCCGCGGCATCGCGCTCAGAATGCTGGGGAGATATGAAGATGCGATCCTCGCGTACAACCGGGCGATCGAAGTTGATGGAACCAGAGCGGACTCACTCGGAAATCGAGCTTACACTCACAAAGAGATGGGCAACTACGACAACGCGAAGAGGGACTACGAAGCGGCACTCGCGATTGCTCCGGATTCGATTCCGATTCAAAACGATCTCGCGTGGATGCTGGCGACGTGTCCCGACAGCAAATTTCGAAATCCCCAACGCGCCATTCAACTGGCCGAGGCATTCTGTCAGGAAACGAAGTATTCCGATGCAGAATATCTCGACACGCTCGCGGCAGCTTATGCGAGCCAGAACCGGTTCCCCGAAGCGATAGAAGCGGCCCGCCTTGCGCTCACGACGCTCGGCGAAAATCCTGCTGTAACAGAGGTCCAGGCTCACCTCGACCTCTATCTTCAACAAAAGCCGTTCATCGACGCTCAATCCAAGGTCGTGGCTCCGGCTGAAGAGACCGCTCCCGCTGCTGAAGAACAGCCTGTCAAAGAACAACCGAAAAGCGAGATCCCCGAGGAGAAGGCCCCCTTGATTGTTCCGGAACAGCCGAACGAAGCGAGTTAATATGAACTTTGCTACCAGGCCGTTGCTTCAGCAACGGCCGCTTCAATACGATTTTTGACGACCTCGAGGAACTCTTTTTCGCGCCCTCGCTGGCAAAGTTCTTCGAGTTCCTCAGGCGTGATCACTTCACCGATCACAACGCGAACCTGACGCATCCGAAACCAGAGCGCCCCCCGAGGAAATGCGTTCCCTGCCCCGGCGATCCCAACAGGGACAACAGGGACCTTTGTTCTTCGAACAATCGCCAGAAAGCCCGGCTTCAATTTCTGAAGTTCGCCATTACGACTGCGAGTTCCTTCTGGGAAAATACCGACGTAGTACCCCTGTTGGATTCGTTCGACGGCGAGCCGGATACTCTCCGTCGCAGCTGAATCACGCCGAATGGGCATGACGTATGTGTTCCGGAGAATGGCCCCGATGACTGGGACGTGAAACAGGTTGTGGCGGGCAAGATAGCTGACTGGTCTCCGCAAACCGACGGCGGTCACCAGGGGGTCAATAAAGCTCTGATGATTGATCAGCAGGAGAGCGCCGCCATCCGGGAGTTTTTCCTTCCCGCGAATGCGATATCGGAAAGCGAATACAAACAGATTCTGCATCAAGAGCTGAATGGATCGCCAGACCCAATTTCTCGCTCGACCGTTCACCTGGCCTCCGACGCTCGTCATTGCAGACTTGGTCCATCAGCAAGAACACTGACTCGTGGAACTTCTCCCGGACTTTCTACAAGTGAAACGATCCGTGGGGACAACTCCGTGGAGTCAGCATTGGGAACCAAAAACTGACAGCAACGCGTGCCGTCTGTCAGCGAATGAACGGTCGACAGGTCTTGCGGACGCACGATGATTCTTTCCCCGGACTCTGTCTGCAGTTTCGCCTGAGCCAAGCGCGCCAACCGCTCAGCCGCGGGAGTTCCGCCGACCATGACCACAGCCCGGACATTCTCCAACCGACCTTGAGCTGAGTAAAGCTGTCGATTCCCCGTAGCTTCAGGAAAACGTGAGGCGAGCAGACCAACAGCATGTCCATCGAGTCGGTACGTCTTGTCAGCGGTGCGAATACGGATAATGGTGTCACCTGCTCCACGAATGTTGCAGCTCAAACCATTTCGAATTGACTCCTCTCGAATCTCAGCGGAGATGCGATCTGTCGTTAACCGGGCGAGCCCATCTTCGTTCAGAAGCGAATTGACCAGTTCTTCGACCTGATTGCGGGTCAATTGCCCCCAGATCGCCCCTTGCCCGATGCGAACCTGAACTCGACCACCGGCAAAGATTGCCACTTCTGGATCGAAAATTTCCCCCTGATCGACATACCACATTTCAATCACAGCGACCGATGGGTCTTCTGGAATGGCGACACCCTGAGCCAGTTCAGCGGCCACGAGCAGTGGGCTGGCACAGGCGGTCAGGAACAGGCAGATCCAAAATCGAAATGACATGACAATTCACATTCAGGTTTGACTGCTTCAGGTGAACTTCAAACAACCAATTACCCCGAGTGAGCCCCCTCAAACGCATTCACCAAAATTGATAAACACATCGTTTCAAGGAGTTACGCTCAATTCCTGGAAAGAAACCTTCTCTCCATTTCAAAGGATCGACCTTTCAGCGAGCACAAGATTACCCCAAAATCGCCAGTCATCACAACGTGAATTTACCCGCAAACCAACACACCCACTTCAATCGCAAACACCGCCACAATAGTCAATTTGGACGAAGCCGGTCGTTTGTCATTCTGCAGCAATCCCTCCCGGATCCCCAGAGTCCAAGCACGAGGGAGGTCGAATTCCATTTCCGCGTCCGTCATCCATCTCCCAATGTCGACGGTCAAATGCTGTTGATCGCTTTTTTTGATTGAAGTAAGTTCCGAGTCCCATCCTGCATCTTCCCCAGATGCACATTCCCTCGGAAGGACTCCGATGCGTTTATCTCTCTGCACCCTCATCCTGATTGCGTGTTGCAATAGCGGTTGCCACCTCTTTGATTGGGCTGCTCCGCATAACCTTTGGAAGCTGAATCGCCAACCTGCGATGGGTGGTGAGGATGGCTATTTCAGCGTCCCCGCTCAGGTCACACCACTTTCTGAATCTGAGGCACCTCAGAAATAGTAGCCGTCAATTTCAATTCCTGCCGTTAGTGATCGTCGAATTCATCCGACGCCCTCTCTTACGTCATCGCCAAACGGATTCAGCGATATGTTTGATCCAGCAGTTCGCCGCCACCCGGTACAGACATTTCAATTCTGGTTCATCGTTCTGACATGCTTTGTCGTCGTCGTTTGCTGGAAACTCGACTTCTTTTCGGTTCCACATGCTCCGCTGCCGGTGGTTGTCTCAGAGGAGATGCCTCTTCCACCGCTGAACTCAGAGCCAATTTCAGAGGAAATCGAAGACATTGCTCCGGTTCAAGGTGAAGAGCCGGCCTTCGTGAACGCTCTGATTGCATCTGAACAGGCTGACGCAGCGAATTCCGCAGATCAAAACGCCGACGAGGTCGTCGCTCAGGAGAATCATTCCAACGCAAACGAGATTCAACTCGCGAAAGCCGAGCCGAATATTACCAGAGGAAAAGTTGAACATGCCGATGCAGAGGTGATCAACGACAACGGCAAACCATCCGCCGTCACCGCTGCGAAGGAGCTAAACTTTGAAGAAGCTGACCGATTGATTGCAGAAGGGAAGGATGTCGCTGCCCTGCGATTGATTTCTCAATGGTACTGGAAACACCCGACACAACGTCCGCAATTCATCAACCGCCTGCAAGTTCTTTCTCGTCGCGTCTACTTTGCACCGACACCGCATTACCTCAATCCGCACATCGTCACGTTCGGGGAGCGCCGGGAAGCGATCGCCCAGAAATACAAGATCACTCCGGAATACCTGTCAAAAATCAATCACCTTGATGCCAAGCCGTTGAGTGCCGGGCAGCCACTTAAAGTTCTGCGTGGCCCATTTGCAGCGGTCGTTGACATCAGTGACTACGAAATCACCATTCATTCACAAGGGTATTTCATTGCGAAGTTTCCCGTCGGATTCGGGTCGGACATGGAGATTCCTGCGGGGTCCTATCGCATCACCGAGAAGCAGATGAACCCGCACTACAACGGACCGTCTGGAACGATTGCGAATACGGACCCATCGAATCCACTAGGAGCGCATTGGCTGTCGGTAAATGACGCGACCGACGCAGTTCAGGGGCTCGGCATTCACGCCGTCAAAGAACCTCAGTTTATTGGGAATTCCGGGGGTCCCGGGGGAATCCGCATGCATCCTCAAGATGCCGCTGCGGTGTATGACCTCTTGACCCAAGGGGCCGAAATCATTATCCACAAGTGATGTTCACGATTCGTTGAACATTCCCAGCACGTGATTTCTCTCAATCCAGATGGCAATCACCGTGACGACATCAATACCAGCGAAGGATTGCCGGCATGTCTATTCTTGATCTCGATCGGCTCCGTGACACCGAAGTTACCAAGACCCCGTTTGAGTACCTGATCGTACCGGATTTCGTTCGCCCGGAAGCACGACCTGCGATCCTCAACAGTTATCCAGAGATCCTGGATGGCGGAAGTTTTCCCCTCTCGTCGCTGCAGTACGGAGGAGAATTCGGGGCGTTCTGCGAAGCAATCCGCAGTCCTGAAGTCGCTCGAATTTTCTCTGAAAAATTCGGCGTGGATCTTGTCGACCTGCCAACGACAACAACGGTTCGGGGTCGCTGCCGCAAGAAGGATGGAGTTGTTCACACAGACAGCAGAACCAAAGTGATTACCGTCCTGATCTATCTTAATGATGGATGGGCGAATGACGGCGGCCGCCTCCGCCTTCTCAACTCTAATAACATCGATGACATTGTCACTGAAGTTCCACCCGATGAAGGAATCATGGTTGCCTTCCTCAATCGGGAAAACGCCTGGCATGGTCACCTTCCATTCGAAGGGGTTCGTCGAGTCATTCAATTGAACTGGGTTGTAAACGAAGCCGCTGCCCGATCCAGCGCATGGCGTCACAGCTTGTCAGCGTTTTTCAAGAAGACATTCCGTCGCCAATCGACAGCGACCATGTAATTCAAAGTTGATCACTAAAATAAAGAGCGGACGTCTTAGGCGTCGGCTCTTTTTTTATTCAGCGTTGTTCAATACTCATGACATCACGATGTGTCACGCGAATGCTCAACCAGAAAGATGAGCACGCAGCGGGCCTCGTCCGAAAATGCCGTGCCCGACGTTTTTCTGAAATGCCAAAGGCCAGTGCGCTGAACCTAAAATGGTTCCGCGTGTCTCATCTCGATCGCGATCACCGAACTCGCTGTTGTCTCGCATCCAGAAATCAATCTCGATATCGTAATTATCGGATTCTCTTCGATTGATATTTATTCCTGCAAGAATCAGTGATTTATGCCTGCGACAGTCGGTATTGATTTAGGGACCACCAATTCGCTGATCGCTGTGATGCAGGCCGATGGTCCGAAACTGATTCCCAACGCGCTTGGTGAGTTTCTGACTCCTTCTATCGTCGGGGTGGACCAATCAAATGAAATTCTCGTCGGCGCTGCTGCCAAAGAGTATCAGGTGATGCATCCAGTCCGCTGTGCATCCGTGTTTAAGAGGCACATGGGAAGTGATTGGACCGTCACACTCGCAAAGCAAAAGTTCACCGCTATCGATCTCTCCAGCTTCGTACTACGTTCGCTGAAAGCAGATGCGGAGTCATTTCTAGGCGAACCTGTTCAATCTGCGGTGATTACAGTTCCAGCCTATTTCAATGAAGAACAACGCCGGGCCACCATCGCGGCGGGTCGCATGGCTGGTTTGCAGGTCGACCGCATTCTCAATGAGCCGACTGCAGCAGCCATCGCGTATGGCATGCACTCCGACGATGAAAAACTCGCAGTCGTGCTGGACCTCGGGGGAGGCACCTTTGACGTTTCAGTACTGGAAATGTTCGAAGGGACGCTCGAAATTCGATCATCCGCAGGGGAGATTTTCCTGGGCGGAGAAGACATCACGAATACCTTGGCCTCTCAGGTCCTCAGCAGGAACAGCCTGACATACGAGTGGATTGAAATGCGGGAGCCACTCCGACTCTCTCGCCTCCGCCGCGAGTGTGAGATGGCGAAGCGTAAATTGACCCGCGAAGACTCTGCAGAGATCCGCCTTCCCGATGCGAAAGGTGGACTCTCGGAATCCTGTCCACGGCTGGTCGTGACACGGGAAGATCTTCGTGTCTGGTCCGATCCGATCCTCGAGCGAATCGTGATGCCAATTCGGCGCGCTCTCGGCGACGCGAATGTGAAGCGTGAGCAGATTGACGAGATTATCCTCGTAGGAGGGGCAACCCGAATGCCTGCGCTTGTCGACAGAGTGAAAGAGCTATTCTGTCAGGAGCCACGTTGCTCCCTGAACCCCGATGAAGTCGTCGCACTGGGAGCGGCAGTACATGGTGGAATCATCGATCGACACGAGACGCTCAATGAAATGGTCGTCACTGACGTCTGCCCTTTTACCCTGGGAGTCGAGATTTCGAAAGAAATTGGCGGCGACAATCAGGGGGGATTCTACCTTCCGATTATCAATCGAAGCAGCACAATCCCGATCAGCAGAGTCAGTGTCGTGAACACTGTGCACCCGAACCAAACCCAAATGAAAATCTCGGTTTATCAGGGTGAGTCGCGGCTAGTCAAAGACAACTTGTTATTAGGAGAGTTTACCGTCACCGGAATTCCACGAGGTCCGGCCGGACAGGGTGTCGCATTGCGATTCACCTACGACTTGAATGGAATTCTCGAAGTCGAAGCGACCATCTCTGAAACAAAGAAGAAAGTCAGCCATGTGTTCACCCGACATGCAAAGGGGCTGAAGCCGGATCAGATTAAACTGGCGGTCGAAAAGATGGCTGCATTAAAAATGAGCCCCCGCGATGACGCTGCCAACAGTTTGATTTTGAAACGTGCGGAACGACTTTATGCCGAACTCCCTCTTCGTGAGCGAGGAATTCTGGACGCCATGATTTCTGGATTCGAGGAAGTTCTCGAATTAAGAGATCAGCAAGCAATCGTCGCCTTTCGCGAACGATTGACCGAATTCCTCTCGATGTATGATTCTTCTAATGAGGACGACTATCAGTCTGAATGGTAGGTCCTTTAATGCCAGCCATTGGTGAGATTCCCCATAGAGAGATGTCGCAGAATTCCGTTATTCCCAGGGAACCGTCATGTCTGATTCTCCTCTTCAACAGCGGGCGGCAACGCAGGAATCACTGGTCATCAGCAATGAACATCGAAAATGGGCAGCGGAGGTACTCGAGCTTTCTCCTGAATTTTCACCGGAGGAACTGAGGCGAAAAGCTCTCCACAGGCTGCAACATGACGAGCAATTTATAACAGACTCAGATACGGACCTCGCAATCCGTCTCCTGACCGCGTCCGATCGTATCGTCGTTCAGCGACGGGACGAACAGATTCTGCGGCGAGGTCATCACAACTCCCAAAATGCAAAGTTTCACGCATTCTGCCTCGAGTTCCCCACGCTCACCCCTGAACAAAGGCGGACTCGGATCGCTGCATGGTCAGATCAGGCGGCAGACAATCAGGCGATCACGTCCAAACTCAGACAACTTGAAAAAGTAGCGGACGTTCAGCTCGACGCTGACGAGTCGGTCCCACAAGAGGTGTTGGAACTCGCGAAGATCACACTGAGGTGGTACGCAGCGTGGCGGCAGCATCGCGCTGACATCTATCAAAATGATGTGGAGCCGTTGTTCACTCAACGGAAACAATCTCAGGCAAACGCGAAGTTACTGATAACACACTTCCCGAGGCTCCGCCTTGCGGGGGGAGACTGGCTTAAGGGTCTTCTTAACGGGTCTCCTCCCAAGGTCGAAATCACCGGCAGGAGACCTGAATGGGCAAAGAAAGTCGACAAGGAGACTGCTCAGACGAATGGCGGATCCGGATGGATCGGCTATCTCTGTGTTGCTGTCACGGTCATCGCTGCGACATCGGCCTTTCGGTCGTGCATCTCGCCTGATCTTCGACCGCGAAACGAACGCATCAATCGAGGTGGCAATCAACTTGAACGCAATCTCAATCACTTCCGCCTCGTACAGCAAGGTCCGCCTTCCGCTCGCGATTTGAATAACTATCGCAACTCGGTTTCATTCACCATGCTTCGCCTGGGTGAGCTGAGCACACAAATCGTTACTCTGCGAGAAAAGCAAAAATCGGAAGAGGAGAACTCGGAGCTTCAGGTTCTGGAAGAAAAATTCGCTGAAATGCTGGCAGCGATGAATTCCACCAGAATCCTAATGGGAGAGCCTGTGTTGAACCTGTCCCCTGAAAAAATCTTCGAAATCAGAAAAGGGAGAGACAGGCCACTTTCAGACGGAATTGAATCGATTTTGAGCCCTACTGCCCCTGTCACTCGTCCAGAACACATAGATATCGAATCTCACTATGGAAAATGAACTCCCGGACGATCTTTCGAAGTGGCCGACTGATCCCTATCAGTTATTCGGCGTCCCGAAAATTGTTGACCTCAAGACGATCAAAAGGACTTACGCACGCCTCATCCGAAAATTTCAGCCGGAACATTTTCCTGATCAGTTTCAGCGAATCCGGGAGGCGTACGAGACACTCAAAACTCATATCGAATGGCAGGATCGTTACGATCACAACTATGAGTCGAATTCGGAATCAGTCACAGCCAGCTCATTGCCAATCAATGAGGCAGAGATCTCTGCTTCCAACCATTCTGGAGCAGATGCCAGTGCAGTTCTGCGCCCCGACAGAATGGAGATCGCATGGGAGCACGCCAAAGAGGGCTCGCTACGCCGAGCCTATGCTGAATTGCTCGAGTTACAGCGACTGCGCCCTGAGGATGAAGAAATCGCGATCCGGTTGTTCTGGCTGCGACGCTGCTTCGATGACAGTCAAGAGAATCAGAGTGCGATCGACCTGATCATGCCCTGCCTGCAGAAGCAGGGAGTGCAGGGACGATTAGGGCAACTCTTTATAGATCAGGCAGAAGGCGATCCGAATGAATATTTCAATGATCGATTTCCATCACTTCTCACCAGTCCTCATTCAAAACCAGCCAGGCATGCTCTCTTTGAGGAAAGATGGCGTCTGGCGATTCTCGATAAGAAGCCCAAGATCATTATCGATGACCTCAAGGAGATGGAACAATACTACATCGATGACATCGGTGCATGGCTCAGTCTGCATGTCGCTGGCCTAGTCTCTCTGGTTCATGCGATCAACTGCGACACAGCTCGACAGGTGGATCAACTCAAGAAATCGTTTGACACGAATGAAGAACATGGATTGAAGTACTACTGGATTTTCGACTCGTTCGACGAAACTCTTGGCCTCTGGCGCGAACGGCAGAGATTAAAAAAGCAGGTGAACGGCAAGCAAACACCAACAGCGATCGTCAAGCATTTGGAGTCGATCTTGAGAAATCGGCTTCGCGCAAAACATGACAGGGAAAACGCGACTCTAAAACAACTCCGGATGCTCCCTCAGCAGCCGGAAGCGGGGTTGGCTCTACTCGACAAAATGATGACAATCGCCCCCACGATCACATCGCAGCTCCTGCAAAGTGCACAGGAAATCTGGTATGCACGCGATGAGACCGATCCTCGCCAGGTTGACATTAAGGCTGCAATTCTCCGAGACCGTCTCCTCGTACTATGCAGCTCAGGCCAAAGGGCCTATCTCAATGAAATCCGAGGAGCGTTAGCGTATTTCTGTATCGCTCACCACGTCGATCCGGGGCTTGTGATTCACCATCTATTCGTGATCTCTTCTGATCAAAATGGGAATCGTCACCTTGACATTCAGCAGCTCAAGCGTGACTTTCCATTGCTGATCTGGATCTACGGGCAACTCCTCTGTTCTTAAGCAACAGTCAGTTGTCATCGCCCTTTAATTCTCCTTCATCCATGCCATGTTTGCGCAGTCGTTTTCGCAATGTTTCGCGATGAAGGCCAAGTAGTTCTGCTGCCAGTTTGCGATTTCCTCTCACCGCCGACAGTGCCGTTTCCAAAATGGGCGGTTCGAAGATCTGAAGGAATCGCTCATAAAGCAAACTGTTCAGATCGTCCTTGTTGATGAGGGGAATCTGTTCTTCAGCCCAGACTCGAAGTAACGCCAGTGCGTCATCAATAAGGGATTGACTTGGTTCGGTCGCTGAAGCCATCTCGGCCGGCAGACAGTCTGGTGTAATCAACCCACTACGGCTGATCACGGCAGCATGTTGGATCGCACTTCGGAGCTCACGCACATTTCCACGCCATTGACGACGCTGTAGCTCAGCGATTGTCTCAGCACTCAGGGAGATGCTTCTCTCTGGCATCAATTGCGAGAGGAATCGTCTTGCTAGCTGTGGAATATCTTCGGGACGTTCACGCAGTGCAGGAACATGAATGCGAAACACATTCAGCCGATAGTACAAATCCTGGCGGAACTCCCCAGAATCGATTCTGGACAACAGCGACTGATGTGTAGCAGCCACCAATCGAAAGTCAGATTGATAGCCTTGATCACCACCCACTGGAAAGATCTTGCCATCTTCAAGAACACGCAGCAACTTCACCTGCTGAGCTAATGACAGATCGCCGATTTCGTCAAAGAACGCTGTCCCTTGATGTGCCTGCTGTAACAATCCGGGGCGTGTTCGCTCAGCACCTGTAAACGCCCCCTTCACGTGACCGAAGAGTTCGCTTTCCAGAACTGCTTCACTGAGTGCCGGAACACAAATCGGGATAAACTTCTCTGCATCTCTTCGGCTGTACCGATGAATGGCTCGGGCGACCAACTCTTTACCGACGCCACTTTCCCCCGTAATCAGGACGGGTACATTTAATTGCGAGACGAGTGCAATTTGGCGAAATACCTCCTGCATGCTGCGGGAGCTTCCAACAATTTCAGTCTGCCAATCAGAGTTTACCTGCTTCGGCTGCTGGGCGACTCGAGAGCTTTCCAAAGCGCGCGCCACGATCGCAACGGCATCGTCGAGATCAAATGGCTTGGGGAGATAGTCGAAAACTCCCTGTCCAAGTGCATCCACTGCCAGATCAAGACTTCCAAACGCGGTCATCAGAATGACAGGCGTTTGACGATTGTTGCTGCGCATGCGTTGAATGGCAGAGAGTCCATCCATTCCTGGCAACCGGTAGTCCAGCAGAATCAACTCCGGATCGAACGTGTCGATCGCCTGCAACGCTCCTTCAGCAGTCGAGACAGAGGTGACGGAATGACCGGTGTCTCCAAGCGCCTGTTCGAAGGACCAGCAGATCGAAGGTTCATCATCAACTACCAGAATCCGGCTCATGAAAAGTCACCTTCAGCAGCGCTGATTGTTTTTTATCAGAGTTGTCGCGAAACCTGCTCAACTCCTCTGAAAGTATACTTTGTGTAGTCCGAAATCCGAACCACACAAAGTTTCAAAGTCGGCGCTTGCTGAAGTTATTCAGGCTGGATCGACTCAAACAGGAACCAGGTGCGACGCTCTCCCTCGTCGACCCAATTTTCGATCAGACTGGCAGTTGCGATATCTCCATGCTCATCGCAAATCTCGTGGGCCTCTCTCAAAGCACGCACGACCTGTGCGTTGTCCTCAGCAAGCTCCTTGAGCATCTCGGAAGCCGAGACGAATTCCTCGTCGTTGTCTTTGATGCGTTGATACTTTGCAATCTGTCCGATTGAGCGAAGGCTCGTTCCGCCAATTTTTCTTGCACGTTCAGCGAGATCGTCAGTCATCCCGAAAATCTGTTCCGCTTGTTCATCGAGAAGCAGGTGGTAATCCCGAAAATGCGGACCGCTTAAATGCCAATGAAAATTCTTTGTCTTCACATAAAGGGCGAACGCATCTGCGAGTAACGCTCGCAGCTCTTCGCAAATTGCTGCCACTCCCTCAGCGGAGAGATCTGTTGGAGTGCTCAGCTGGGATGGAACTTTCGATCCTTTAGCACTGCTCTTGTTTTTGGCCATCTCGTTTTCTTTACAAATGAACCGGGTTTCAAAGTGAGACAAACAAACTCATGACTTGATCAATCGTCTTTTTAACTCTT
Source organism: Planctomicrobium mucosum (assembly GCF_051466335.1). Lineage (NCBI taxonomy): Bacteria > Pseudomonadati > Planctomycetota > Planctomycetia > Planctomycetales > Planctomycetaceae > Planctomicrobium > Planctomicrobium mucosum. The sequence continues at coordinate 4,298,726 of NZ_CP195793.1, forward strand.
CAGCAACCTGAACCAGCGCAGACTCAACAGCCGGGACATCCGCGAGTGGATTCAACAAGCCCCAGTCGTGGATCATGTTGTTATAGCGAGTCACTGTCACATCGACTTCGGCGGAATCGAGCTTTCGAGCGTACTCCTCTGCCTCGTCCCGGAGCACATCGTTCCCGGCGGTCTGAATCAGTGCGGGGGGCAACCCCTTCAACTGCTCCACAGTTGCTCGCAATGGGGAGGCGTAAATCTGCGCTCGGTCTGCAGGATTTGTTGTATAGTGATCCCACATCCACTTCATCATATTGCGAGTCAGGAACCTTCCTTCCGCAAACTCCTCATAGGAGGGAGTGTCAAAAGAGGCGTTCGTCACTGGCCATAACAATCCCTGAAACTTGAGCTGAAAGTCACCACGGTCCTTGGCCATCGATGCGACGACCGCTGCCATGTTGCCGCCGACGCTATTCCCGACAACAGCGAGTCTTGCTCCATCAACATTGATTTCGCTCCCGTGTTGAGAAACCCATTTTGTCGCAGCGTAGGCTTCTTCAATTGCAACGGGATATTTCGCCTCAGGGGACGGTGTGTAATTCACGAAAACCGCAGTCATCCCTGAATAGCTGGCAATATCCCGCACCAGTCGTTCGTGTGTCGGATAATCGCCCAGCACCCATCCTCCACCATGAAAGTACATGAACGCGGGAGTTGTTCCACTAGCAGTTTCAGGGCGAACGATCACCAGCCCGATCCGCTTGCCGTCCTGCTCAATCGTCTTCTCTGTCACCGTCGCTGGCCTGAGCTTCACTGATACCGATTTCTGAGCACCGACCAAAACCTGTCTCGCCGCCTCTGGCGAGAGCGTCTCCATGGGCTTGCCCCCTGAAGTATTCAATGTATGGAGAAATTGTCGCGTTCTGAAATCGACCCCGGAATCTGAAAGAGCGTCATAGTTCGACATGGAATTCTCCATCATGCTGAATTGAAGAGTGTGCCCACGATCACCGTTCTATGATGGTTCAATTTGACCATGTGACCAGCGACTCTCTCTGATTCTGGTCACGAATGAGCAAACTTTTCAAATGACAACGCAAGCGCAGCTCCACCGATTGAGAGACGATTTGCGTTGCCGCAAACTGCCAATTGCAATGATCGGATGGATGAAAAGAGATTGGCTGGGCAGTTTTGCGTACAAACTGCCGACAACGCGACAATTCCAGACCACTCGTTGAATGCGCTGCTGCCTATAATCAGTTGAGTTGGCGGAACTGGTACCCGGTCCATGTTGAGTATTCGATCCAAGTTCATCAACGGGACGCCACGCAAAGGCGACACATGTTTTTCAATTGGCTGAAGAGTCGACGCCGTGCACAGATTCTTTCCAATGCGATCTCGCAGCGTTGGAAAGAACTGATCTCGTTACGTGTTCCGCAAGTTGATTTTCTCAAAGCGGCACAACGCGAGAAGCTTTATCGCCACACTCAGATTTTTGTCGCTGAGAAAAACTGGGAAGGGCTCAACGGCCTGACTCTGACTGAAGACATGAAGGTGACGATTGCTGCAATGATGGGACTCCTGGTCTGCGGCTTCAGGGAGGACGAGTACTTCGATCATGTTCTGTCGATTCTTGTTCAGCCTGGAGCGTACGTCGCGAAAAGCCGTCAGCAAATCGGCACGGGAATGATCATCGAAGGACAACAAGCCCGTGCAGGAGAAGCGTGGTATCGTGGTCCCGTGATCGTCTCATGGGAGGACGTGAGCGCCACTGCGGAGAACGAAACGTTTGGACATAACGTTGTCATTCATGAATTCGCACATCAACTGGACATGTTGAACGGGCGCATCGCAGATGGCGACCCGATCATGGAAAGCGATGCCCATTTCGATCGCTGGGACACCGTGATGGGCTCGGAATACAACAATCTCATCAATCGCTATCAAAGCGGCCAGCGAGACGTCATCGACCATTACGCCACCACCAATCGGGCCGAATTTTTCGCTGTGACAACCGAGATGTTCTTCGAAGCGCCGACTCCTCTGCGCTATTGGCATCCAGAAGTGTATGAGCAGCTCTCAGATTTTTATCGACTCGATCCCGCGAGTTGGGGGACGGAAGGTGACTCTACGCTCGACTGAACTGCGATTACTCAGTTGGAAGTTGTTGAGGTACAGCTGAACTGCTGTCCGACTTCAGGTGCTGGAAGTCAAACTCAATCGGATCTCGTAATTCTCTCGGAGCGTGAGTCGCTTCTGGTTCGAGAAAACCAATTCCCCAGGCCAGTGCGATCCCCAGAAGCAGAGAGATACTCAGGGGGATGCGATGGTGCGAATGAAACTCCATTTCTGGAAGTAAATCACTCAGCGAGATACACAGAAAGACTCCCGCGGAGAATGCGAGCATTGATCCAACGAGGATTGCTTGTTGATCAACAAGCCACCCAGCGCTGACGAGAAACAGTGCTGCTCCGAGTGGACACATAATGGCGAATGTCGCATTCACAATAGTCTGCCAGTATGCCGGCCAATTTGAAGCACGCATCAGTGCGGTGATTGACAGTGCATCAAGCGGCTTGTGGAGAACAATCGCCAGAAATGTTCCCAAACCCATGATCCATCCGCCGGTTGTGTGCATCGACTCTGCTTCGAGGCTCGCTCCGAGTGCCAGGCCGTCAATCAGCGTATGCACCGAGAGACCAATAAAGACTCCCAACCAACCGAGTTCCCCGGGAACAGTCCCTTTCTTTGAATGGGCATGTTCATGATGGTGGTGTCCTGCATGATCGTGGTCGTGGTCATGGTCGTGCTGAACAGCAGGGAGTTGCTCGGGATCGTGATGATGAAAATGAAATGTTCGAAGGAGGAAAAACATGACAACCAGCCCCAGCATCATGCACAACATCGCACGATCGAGCTGATTTGAACCAAGGTAGGAGATGGCGTGTGGCAAGAGATGGAAGAGCGCAATCCCCAGCATCAGCCCACCGACGAAGCTGATTAAAACCTGCATTCTCTTATGCGTCAGTTTGATAATCTGTGGTAGGCGGCCGCCAATCAGCGATGCCACGACGATCAAAAAACAATAAACCGCGAGCGTTAAATAGGTAGACGACATCGTCGAGCTCTTAAAACGAAGGTGCTCTTCAAGCCTGCACCGGGAAAACCTGCCATTCTAGTCAGAATTTCAAAAATGTCCCGCCCAACTCAACGAAGAGGTGACCGACTCCCAAATAAACCCCAGAATGCGAGCCCGACATCCCATCCACGTCTGCAAATTGGTCGCCGAAAACATCTCTGCGATCACTCCCCGGCATTGCAGAGGCCTGGTCACGGCGGCGTGAGCTAGGCAACAGAGTTCGGGCTAAAGGATCTGGTCGAGTGGAGGAGTCCGAATATCCGCGTACTTTCCTGAAGGGACCAGCTTCGGAAGTTCGTTGATGATATTGGCCAGCCGAGGAGCGATTTCGGTACTGTCGGGCATCGTTGACGTCCCCCGAGCTAATCGCAGTTTCTGAAGGCCCGGATAACGAGCGTCCGGTGGAAGCGAGCAGAGTTGGTCCTGCATCGCAGTGTCCACAAGTCCTGGAGCGAGTGCGCAGAAATGCGTCTCAGGACGCTCCGTCGCAGCCAATTCTGTGAACATATTCAACGCTGCCTTGGAGATGGCATATCCACCCCACCCTCGCAATGCCCGTTGAGAGGCCCCCGACGACATCAAAACAATTTGAGAAATCGGATCTGCGAGACTGAACAGAACATCCAGAATCGATTTGTTGGCCCACAGATTGACCTGCATCACCCGCTGCATGTCTGCGAGTTCCTGTTCCTGTAGATCCCCAAATGGCCCGAGAATTCCGGCATTCAGAACGACCAGATCCAAGGGCTGGCGCTCGGGAAAGAGTCGACGCAAGGATGGAGCGATTTCTTTTTCCCGACTTAAATCACAGTGGGCGAAATGAAAGTCGACTTTCTTTCCCAGATCCGGTGCATTTCGACTGATACCATACACCGTCCAGCCCCGCGTCAAGTATTCTTTCGCCAGACCAAGGCCGATCCCCGAACTGATCCCGGTGATCAAAACTCGTCCTGCAGTCGTCGTAATATTGTTATTCATACGTTGAGACTCGATTCCGGTGTTCGTTCAAAGCCCCTGGACACCTTTGAAATCAGCGACGGTGCCGATCCCCGCCGACATTACTGATTGTGAAGTATGACAGTTCCAGACACAAATAATCCTCCCCAAAAGAACATTCGTATTCGCATCGCCTACGATGGCGCACGCTACGCGGGCTGGCAGGTTCAACCGAATCTGGAGACAGTTCAAGGACACGTTGAGGCAGCAATCCAATCACTCTCCGGAGAAGAGGTGCGATTGCTCTGCGCAGGGCGAACCGACTCCGGTGTGCATGCACTGGGGCAGGTCGCCAACTTCTATACGACGTCCCGGATCCCTGCAGAGAAATGGCGGCCTGCACTTCAGACTCGACTCCCCGAAGATATCGTGATTCTGGAGACCGACGAAGTTCCGATGGATTTTCACGCGACATTCTCCGCGAAGTCCAAACGATATCGCTATCTCATTTTGAATCGAAAGGTGTCTGACCCCTTTCTCAAGCAGTATTGCTGGCAGATCGGCTATTCGCTGGATGTCGACGCGATGCAGCAGGCAGCGGATTCACTCTTGGGAACGCATGATTTCCGCAGTTTTGAAACGAACTGGCCCAACAAAGCGAGTAGCGTTCGGACCATTAAAGATCTCATCATCCAGCGGCGGCATCTCTGCGAAGTCTTCACTCCATTTTCCCTGACGCATCAACAAGCCAACCCGCCCGCAGGCGACGGCGATATCATCAGCATAGAGATTGAAGCGGATGGATTTCTTTACAACATGGTCCGCGCTATTACCGGGACACTGGTGAATGTCGGAAGAGGTTCATGGACAAAAGAGGACGTGGAACGGATTCTCGTTGCGCAGGATCGTTCTGTTGCGGGCAATACAGCACCAGCGTGGGGCCTCTTTATGGTGCGTGTTCACTACGATGAACAGAATCTCGGAGCGGTAATCTGGGACTGACTTAACGCTTCGCTCGCAGTCGTTTTTTGAACTCACTGATTGGCTGCGCATTCGCAACATCCTGCTTGGTCAGTCCGGCTCGTCGAGCCTGATGCACTCCATACACCATCAGGTCGTACTCCTGAACTGAATGGGCATCGGTGCTGATCACAATCGGAATCCCCTTCTCTTTCGCAGCAGCAGCATGGACCTCAGACAAGTCCAGCCGATAAGGATTCGCATTGATCTCCATCATCACGCCATAGTCTGAAGCAGCCTGAAACAACGTGGGATAATCGATGGCTGCCCCTTCTCGACGCCCGATGATTCGCCCACTCGGATGCCCGATGGCATGCACATTTGGATTCTTGATCGCGTTCAGCAATCGCTGCATGATCAACTCACCAGACTGCCGCAATCCATAGTGCAGCACGGCGAGAACCCAGTCTGCTTCGGCCAGAACATCATCTGGCAGATCCATCTCGGCGTTCTCAAGAATGTCGCATTCAATCCCGAGAAGCACTTCGATGTCGGAATACTCTTGCCGGATCTCGCGAATCTCTGCCCAGTGAGCACGCAGTCTCGCGGAATCGAGACCGCGTGCCATGGCTACTCGCTGCGAGTGATCGGTGATGGCGATGTACTTCAATCCCCGCGTCCTCGCCCCTTCAATCATTTCGCGTATCGTGGCTGCTCCATCGGTAGCTGTCGTATGCATATGCAGATCCCCCTGCATGTCGGACAGTTGGAGCAAGGTTGGGAGTTTTCCTGTCTCGGCAAGTTGGATCTCACCACGATCTTCCCGCAATTCCGGGGGAATCCAGTCGAGACCAAGTGCTCGATAGACCTCCTCCTCCGTTCGCCCGGCAATCAATTCTTCTCCACGAAGCAGACCGTATTCATTCAGTTTGAAACCACGGTCAATTGCCCGTTTTCGCAGTTCGATGTTGTGTTCCTTGGACCCGGTGAAATACATCGAAGCGGCGCCGAAGGACTCTTCCGGGACGACTCTTAAATCAAGCTCAATTCCACTGAGGAGTTTGACACGCTGCTTCGTCGGGCCACGCTGAATGACTGATTGAACCCTCGGGTTAGCTGCAAGTCGATCCATCGCTGCCTGCGAGTCGGGCGCAATCACGAGAACGTCGAGATCGCCACATGTTTCCTTCCAGCGACGGCAACTCCCAGCGACACAACATTCACTGATGGACTCGAGTTTCAGTAGATCTGCCACGATCGCATTCACGTCGTCAAGCGCCTCAACAAGGAGAGTTCGTTGACCAAACTTTTCGACTTCTGCGAGTCCTGCGAGAATCGCTTGTTCTGTCTTTTTCCCGAATCCTTTGATCCCTGCGATTCGCCCCTCGGTGGCGGCAGCCTGAAGGTCTGCGAGCGATTGAATGTTCAGTTCATTGTGGAGCACAGCAGCCTTTTTCGGACCTAGCCCCGGGATGTTCATAATCTGAAGCAAAGCAGGAGGAAACTCCTCCCGCAATTCCAGCAAGAGGGGGAAACTCCCTGTATCGACCAGTTGAGCAATCTTGGTCGCAATATCCTGTCCAATCCCCTGAAGCTGCTTCAACTCAGCTTTGTTTCGTTTGGCAATTGCTGAGACATCGTCGGACAAATCTTCGAGAGTGTGTGCCGCGTTGCGATAGGCTCGAATCCGAAAAGTGTTTGCCCCCTGCAGTTCAAGCAGCTGAGCGGTTTCTTCGAAGATGCGAGCGATTTCGAGATTGTTCATGGTCGAGGATGTGTCATTGCAGGAAAAACTCAAACGAAAACGGGAGCCGTCTGACTGACGACTCCCGATTTCATTTCGATACCAGGCCCCCGGATGATTGAGGCGGGGAGCGACTATTTTTTGCTTGATGAATCAAACCTCTTGGAAGTCTGGCCTGTTGAACTGCCGGACGAATTGCCGACTCCGGAATGCTCCCGCCGGGTCTGTGCACCATTACGGAGGTTGAATTTCTGCTTCGAGTTTGCGTCGTAGTGAATGGACTGCTGCTCGTAGCCAATGTAATTCAGGAAGTCGTTGAAAGTGATTACCTTCACTCCGCGACGAAGTGCATCGTTAACTAGCTGACGGTGCTCTTCTCGCACTTTAGAGATCTGTTCCTGCTTTTCCGTGTCGGATCCGGGGAAATCTGTTGGATCTTCGATCTTACCGATGACGAGAAACTTGGACTTCACCGAAAGTGTCGAACCTTCTGGAACACGATTTCCCTGATCGTCGATCTCGACTTCGACATCCGATCCTGCAGTATTCAAGATGGTGTGCAAGTATTCGCGATCACTCTTGCCATCGCCATCGATATCAACAATACCGACGAATGAGAAGAATTCCTTGTTCCCCTTCGTCCAGATTGGAGAGTAGATCGGATCGTTCGCCTGAATTGGGCGACTCACGTCATCCTTGATAATATTCGCACGTGCGAGGTGAGGCCCAAGAATTTCAATGACTTCGATTTTGCCTTTGATGTCAGCACTTCCACGACCAAAGCCCTGATTGCTTCGTGTGTACACAGAGAAGCTGACCTGTGTACGCAAACCGTCATCTGATCCGAGGTTGATCCAGACTGTTCGTGTGGTGTTTTCGACGCGAACGATCAAGCCATCAGGCTTGTCGAAACTCTGGTTTTCAAGCGAGGCTAATTGTCCGCGTTGGAAGCGTACAATGTTCTCGAATTCCTGAATCTCCGCATCCTTGACCTTACGGACAGACTCAAGTTCATCTTTCAGTGCTTCGCGATCGCGTTGCTCTTTGTTGTAGAGATCGCGGAACTTGGCAATCTCTCCATCTTTCTGAGCCAGGAGTTCGTTCTTGGTTGTCACAACGTCAGTGAGCTGAGCCTCCGAAGAGGTCTGAGAAGCAGAAATCTCGGCGACGCGATTTGCGTGGGCGGCAACTTCCTGAGCCAGCTCATTCCGGACAGCTTCGAGCTGAGCCTGGCGTTGAATGTTGTTCTGGTCCTGCGAGTTCAGAGCCGCTCGCAAGCTTTGCAGAGTCGCTGCGACAGTTGGAGCAGCGGCGCTTGGCTGGACGTATTCTTTGCCGTATAGAGCAAGGTCCCGGTTCAAAGAACCAATGACTGAGTTCGGCGTATTGTCGGTTTCAGCACCAACCGCTTCGAAATCGGTGTAACCGAGTTTCTTTTTCAACAGCGTGATTTCGTCGAGCACTTTCCGAAGCGCATTATCTGAAGTGCTGGCAGTTGTGCGTGCCGCTGCCTCAGCCAGAGCAAGCTTCTGGTTTTCCTTCGCCATCATGTAGCAGACCAACCCCAGAATTAGGGTGATCATTACTGAAATGGCCAAGGAAAAATGGACGGCGGTTGGCTTTGACGAAGCTGCCATCAGGGTCCCCTTAAAGGCATTGTGAATGCCTTGATGGAAATGGATTTTATCTGGAACCGCAGCCGTCGTCCTTGAACAAACCGCGAGAGTCGGAATCAGGTCTGGTCTCTGTCGACGACCGTATCATTGGTCTCAACTTTATCGAACAGAAAGAGTTCCAAAGTCATTGTCGATTGAAACCAAGGGAAACTTCAACCCAGATTGCCGAGTCGAAACAACCGGAATTTCAGTCCTCTCGTGAACGTAGTGAATAGGAGGGATTCAACCACTGAACGGACTGTATGAAGTGAGCAATTTCAGTTTACGCCGCGGGCAGGTGCGGTCAAGTTGATTTTCTATAATTACATGACAGGCCATGACTTTGAGGCCACAAAGCATCTCGACAGATTTGGAAATCGGGTCCAAATTTCAGGACGATTGCGACTCATGCAGGAAGAAATCGGAGACGTCGCTTGTGAATTCGAAGGTGCTCAACGCTGCTACATTCTGAAAAAGAAACTGAGCATTGCGTCGATGCAATCGCACCAATCGGAACAACTCCAATCTCACTCAGGCCACAAACAAACTCAGCCATCGTCACGAAGTTGGAAGAGTCGTTTAATTGCATCGATCATACCGTGTGGAGTTCCGGTCTTGGCTTCGTCCCGGAGAGTCTCCAGTGGCGGGTGCAACAACTTGTTGACGATCCGGGAGATTGCCTTTTCAATCGCCTGTCGTTCTCGTTCTTCGAGATCCGGGAGTTTCCGGAACAGGATTTCGAGTTCCTGGCGACTGATTTCATCCCAGTGGTCGCGCAATCGTTTCACCACTGGCCCAGTCGCCTTGTGGTAAACATCCTGCATGAAACGTGTCGTTTCCTCTTCGATAATGGAACGCGCCTTCAAAACCTCTTGGGCGCGCTTCTTCCGATTTCTCTCGCATGTTGCTTCGAGATCGTCGATGTCGTAAAGGAAGACACCGTCATCCATGTCTCCGATTCTCTTCTCGAAGTCCCGAGGGGCTCCCAAATCGAGAACAAAGAGAGGTTTCGGACCCGTTCGCTTTCTGATCTTGCGCATCATCTCAAGAGTCACAACAGGATCTGTAGCACCTGTTGTACTGACGATCACATCCGCCTGAATCAAACTCTGTTCCAGCTGATCCCAGCTTCGCGCGGTTCCAGAAAACTGCTCCGCAAGGAGTTCCGCACGCTCGAGATTGCGGTTGCAGACCAGAATCTGCTTCACCCCTTCGCCAGCTAGGTATGTGAGCGTTTCGGTCGCCATCTCTCCTGCACCGATGACGAGCACCGTTTTATCATCGAAACGGTCGAAGATACTCTTTCCAAAGTCCCCAACCGCAACGCTGGCGATCGACACCCTTCCAAGTGCCAGTTTGGTTTCGGTCCGCACGCGACTTGAAACGGTGAGTGCCCGCTGAAACAACGCGTTCGTCATCGGCCCATTTGCCTCGGAACGTGTCGATGTCTCATAGGCCTCTTTGATCTGATTGACGATTTGGCTCTCGCCGAGCACCATGCTGTCGATGCTGGACGCAACCTCGAACAGATGTCGAACCGCCTCTGGTCCCTGTCTTCCAAGCAAATCATCGAAGAAATCTTCCATCGGAAGGTGATGGAAGTCTGAAAAGAAGGCGGCCAACTGTGCCTGAGTCGGGGCGTCCGCTGGGTTTTCCTGAGCGGAATACACTTCGATCCGGTTACAGGTCGAAATCACGACATGTTCGGAGTTCGGAAACCGGTTTCTCAATTCGCCATACGCTCGCTCGAGCACATCCTGCGATGGAAATGCAAGTCGTTCTCTAACAGAGAGATCCGCTGTCTGGTGATTGCAGTAGACAACCTGGAGGTTCATGCAGTCGCTCCCTGTTGTTCAGACGAAACAGGATTCACTCCATGAATGGCATCTGTGGCTGTGAATTCCATCATCAGCATCGTGATGAGCATGAACAGGCAGGCGAGCAATGTTCGCCACGCGACGATGCGACCGGTCCGACGCCGTGACGAAACAAGCCATCCAAACAGGACAGCCATGGCAGCCCAGACAGCAGCATTCGCTGCGATCGAGATACTGAACAAGTCGACAGGATGATCTCCCATTTTGGTGAGATAAATCATCCAAAGCCCGGTGAGCATTCCCAATGTGAGGCAAGGAACCGCCATGACCACGAGCCACCAATTCATGCGGCTCAGGCGTTCCAGCGAAAACAGATGCAGTGCCGGAATCTCGACATTCTTCGACTTAAGGCGATGATGCTGAATGAGATACATAATACTCACCAGCAGCGACAGCAGCACTCCAAGCATTCCGAAAACGAGGAATGACGCGTGAATCATGGCCCAATTCCCCACCCCAGCAAGTCGGGGATTCGGGGTCGCTGTGACAAAATGCGATGCGATGACCAGGCAGAGAACGACGGGGAGTGCAAACACTCCCAGCGACAAGTTTTGGTTCCAAACCTGTATGCCCAAATACAATACGACAGCCAGCCAGGCTGAAACCAGCATCCAGTCGTGGGTCGATCCGAGCAATGGCGGGAGATCGTGCTGCCGACTTCGTGCGACGAGATAAGTGGTCTGAGCCACAAGTCCCGCGCTGGTAAATAGGATCGTCCCCCAGCGAAGAGCCAAACTCCGACGCAAGAACTGCGTACATTCCAACGCGAGAGCAACCGAATAGCTCGCGAGGAAACAGAGTAAGGTGACCTTATCCAAAACAGGATCCAATCCGGAATATGTCGCTGAAAGCCAACTGCAGGAAGAAAATCACTCGTCCCAAAAATCGCACAAACGACTTCTGAAAAATGACTTAAAGTCGATATTCACCAAACTGAGTGCAGTGACGTCGAAAGTCCTTTTTACATCCGCAAAGATTCGCCAAATTCAACGATTTGCGATTCGCAATGTAAATGGAAAAATTCCGGGACCGTTACGCACTGTTCCCCTATTTTTGCACGACTCCCTTCCAATGGAAAGTATCCGGCACAAGACCGATCAATTGATTCCAATCCCAACGCAGCATCGGCGTCCCACGTAAACGGTTTATTTCGCCTGAATTACCTCTTGAATACTTTAGTACTGTGGAATGCCAGACCGGTGAAATTCTGATCGGATTCGATCAATCGAGACGGGGGCGCGATTCGAAGAGTACATAGAGAGTTCATATTGTCACTGTGCTGAAGTCATTCAGGGCTGAAGTCAACCAGGGAGGGTTGAAATGTCGGAATCTGCCTCCGTCGTCGGGAAAAGTTTGACGGTGGGTCAATTAAACCTGCTCGCTAGTAAAGTCGGAGTTCATTCCGGAAAGTCGTTTATCGACGTCGGATGCGGCAACGGCGAGTGGTTACTCCCCTTCATTCAGGCTGGTAAAGCAGTTCAGGGAATGGACGAAAAAGGAGCGATCAGTGGCGCTCCAGGCCAGCACATCATCGTTGGGTCGCCGTCTGCAAATGTCCCTTGGGAACCGCATTCAATCGACACGATCCTCTTTCGTGGAACGAGTTTGCACCGAGCCGCCGAGTTCGGGCCGGAACTGATGATCGGGCTTGCGAACCTCGGTTCGTCATTGAAAGCCAAAGGACGACTGATCATCCCTGTCGTCGGAACGAGTACCAGTGAGGTTGAGGCAGAGCTGACTCGCTGGAAAAACCAACTCTCCGTCTTCCCGGGAACATTCCAAACGAAGACGCTGAAGCCCGGACTGAGCGCCTACCTGACACTGGCGTTTCTCTTTGGCCGGAGTCATCAGGTTTCAATCATCGATTTTCAGGTGAACAAGAATGCGATTTCGCGGCTGGAGTGGCATAAGCTCGCCCGCAATGCCGTCATGGCTCGCATGAATGCACCTGCAGTTGCGTAGTTTGATTGTCGTTTAGTGCAATCGAAACTCCCAAACACCTCGCACCAGACCTGCGAGGTGTTTTTTCATTGATGGTAAACGGAAAACACCTCGGAGCTTTTCGAGAAGAAATTCTCTGTTGATATGGAAGCACACCAATTGCAGATTCATATTATGAATCAAATCGAATGAAGTCTGCTTTGGTGATCCGACAGTGGCCAGTTGGATGCGGACCAACCGTTTAATCCTGCTAGCGAGGCAATGTCATGGTGCGATGGGAATCTGGACGCAGAAGTGACAACGTGGACGACCGCCGTTCAATGAAACCGCGAGGAATCGCATTGGGAGGTGGCGGAACAATTTTGATGGCGATCATGATCTACTTCTTCTCAGGAGGAGATCTGGGGCAGGTGTTGCGATTCTTCCTGCAAAATCAAGGAGGAGGAGCCCAACAGCAAGCAGCGGCCCCTGATCCGGAAGAAGACAAGATGGCAGACTTCGCAAAGGTCATCCTTGGCGACACGGAAGATGTCTGGACCCAACTCTTTCGACAAAACGGTCGCCGCTATACGCCCACGAAAATGGTTCTATATCGCGGGCAGGTCAGTTCCGGATGCGGGAACGCCTCTGCAGCGGCCGGTCCGTTCTATTGCCCTGCTGACCAGCAGGTTTACATCGACCTCTCGTTCTTTGATGAACTCGACCGCAGGTTTGGGGCCCCCGGCGAAATGGCGCGTGCTTACGTGATTGCACACGAAGTGGCTCATCATGTGCAGAATCTGATGGGAACAATGGATAAACGTCAGGAGCTTCTGCGATACATGGATGAGAAAGAATTCTCAGTCCGACTGGAACTTCAAGCAGATTTCCTGGCGGGAGTCTGGGCTCATCATGCCCACGACGAACGGAAGATTTTGGAACCGGGAGATATCGAATCTGCCTTGCAGGCTGCGACTGCAATCGGCGATGACGCACTCCAGAAACAATCACAAGGCTACGTCGTGAAAGAATCCTTCACACACGGTTCCTCCGCACAGCGAGTCCGCTGGTTCAAGAAAGGCTTCGAAACAGGGGATATCAACCAGGGAGATACATTCAGTGCCAGAAGTGTCGACGACCTCTGACAGTTGCTGAAACGGCACCGATCTCACTGACAACCTCAGTTCCACCAGAACCGCCAAGCTTCCCATCTTTCATTTCCATGAAAGGATGGGATTTTTTTTGGACTCAGTTGAACAGCAATTGCTGCGGCTCAGCACACTGAGTTTCAACAAAATTCCGTTGGATTACGTGACTCGGACAACCTGACGGTCATTGTCATTCTTCTAAACCTATTGGCGTAACAACACTTACCGGCTCACCCTGCCCCTTCATTGGTGCTCGATAACTCATCTTGTCCCATTCGCAATCTTCCGGTATTCCTCCCCTACATCGGAGGAAAAGCTCAAGTGACGACCGTGCTCACGTGCGTTACGACGAATTCCCCTCCTCCGCCAAAGTGGATTCTCTACGAATTCCGCAAAGCAAATCATGGGCAGGAAACCGTGATTTGATGTGCTGATTGACGCATTTCAAAAAAATTCGCCAAGCTCCAATCAAGTTAGACACCCACCTCAACGCAACTTCAAAGCCATTAAGCACTACGGTCGGAAGAAAAGTTAAGCAGACAGAAATCAAACTTCGGTTTCGATTTTCAGCCTCGTAAAATTCGTATTCGCATGGACGCGATGGTAATCAGGCAAGGTTTCATTCGATTGAAATCTCCCCCCTGCTTACGTCGATTATCAATCGAAAGCAAAGTCGATGAAGCGTGTCACGAATGACACTCGTCGAACAGAACAGCGATCAAATTGCTGGCGCAATGGAGTGACACTCTGTGCGTTCAGCGGGCTGTTGCTTTGCTTCGTACTGCCAACGCTGGCAGACGGTCCTCGACCATTTCCCGGTTCCGAATCCGAATCTAGCTCTCCCCCTGTTGCAGCAGAGGCCGAATGGGCCAAGCCCATCACCCGCAGTGCCCCAACGACTCTTCCGTCGGTGAGCACTCCTGCTCCAGAACCTGCAAGTAAGCCTGCCCCAGCGAAGACACGCCTTGATGACACCATTCAACCTGTCTCTGGAGTGAAAACAGCTGAAGGTCGAGCAACTCCGTCTGATATTGGACGGGCGACACTGTCTGCCTCCCCCGCCAACAGTGGCGTCTCACTCTCTGGAATTAACCCCAACGAAAAGGTGAAACAGGCAAGCTTCTCTCCTGAGAATCTGCTTGAGACACCACTGGAAGACGTGATCATCGAAGGGAACGAGACGATTCCGACTGCGCCTCTGTTGCAGAAAATCGAATCTCGCCCGCACCGCATTGCTTCCAACGCAGCGATTCAACGTGACGTCTCTCACCTGATGAATACCCGCTGGTTCTATTCTGTCCGCCCGAGTTTTCGTGAAGGGGCCAATGGTCCGATTCTCGTTTTCCAGGTGGTCGAAAAGCCAATGCTGAATAGCGTCAGCTTCAAAGGGAACAAGAAGATCAAGACAGGTGAGCTGGAAGCTCAGACCGGATTGCGCAAGGGAGCGGTGTATGATGTCGCTGCCAATCGGGAATCAGTCAATCGAATCAAGCAGTTGTACAAGGAAAAAGGGTTCCTGTTTGCAGAGGTCACTCTGGAAGCAGGAAACCAGAATGAAGAGCGCGACGTTGTGATCAGCATCGTCGAAGGCCCCAAGCCCAAGATTCGCCAGATCAAATTCGAAGGAAATGAGTTCTGTTCAGATGGAGTGCTGCAAACGAAAATCAGCTCTCGAACGCTGAAACTCTGGTTAATCCAAGGCGAATACGATCCTGACGTGATTCAGAACGATGTTCTGGCTCTCAAGCAGGAATATATGAGCCGTGGATTCTTCGACGTCGACGTCAAATCTGAAGAACGTCTTTCTGAAGATCGTGCCAAAGTGACTGTCGTCTACACGATTAACGAAGGACGTCGATACTCTGTCGACAAAGTCGAAGTGGTCGGAAATGAAGTGATCGGAAGAGACCTTCTTCTCAACGACCTGAAAATGACTACTGGAAAACCTTTCAATGAACGATTCCTGAAGGAAGACGTTCAGAAAATGACGGACCTGTACGATGCTCAGGGACGCTTGTTCGCCAAAGTGGTTCCAACTCCCCGCTTTCGACCGGGTGAAGAAGCTTTGATCGACCTCGTCTACGAGATCGATGAAGATGTACCTCGTTACATCGGGACGCTAAACGTTCATATCGCCGGCGATTACCCACACTCGAAAGAAGAGCTGGTACGCCAGCAGATGAATCGATTCCTGAAGCCAGGCCAACTGGCAAGTGCATCCGACCTGCGGATGGCAAAAGCACGTGTCGAGGGAAGTGGATTCTGGGACAAAGAAACACCCGTCGTTTTCGACATCGTCCCGAATAGTGGCGAAGACTATTGGATTAAGACGACAAATCGTGCTCAGGACAGCCGCCTCATTTCGCAGGATGATGCTGCTCTAAAGTCTCGTACTCCAGAAGAGATCTTCGACCACCTCGCTCCACCGATTCAGTTCATCGACGCCCCCAACGAGGCGGAAAATGCGCAGCTGGACGATTACAGCCCACAGTTGAATCCAGAGATCGGCGTGATTGATCAAGCAGTTGGCAAACCTCAGCTGGGAGTCGACTCTGAACCGCTGCCAGAAGTGTCGCGTCGTCAATTGCGCCGGCCAGAAGCCAACACCACACCACATGTTGGGAATGCCGCGAACGCCCCGGCTCCACTCACCGAGAATGCTCAAGCACCTGCAACGATCCGAGTTCCAGATTTCAAGGCGAACGAAACGGGGACAGAGCCTGCCGTTGCTCCCTCGGAATTCGTTTTCCGTGGTCAATCAATGGATGGACAGAATTTCCGATCACAGAGCCTGGATGCTTATGCACAACCAGTTCCGCAGAATTACCTCGAAGGCGTCTCTCCTCAAGGAAACCCATTCGGGGATGCATTGACGACCCCACCTCCGGGATTCGTTGATGTGAACGTGGATGTCGCTGAAGGACGAACAGGTCGACTCATGTTCGGTGTCGGGGTGAACTCTGACGCTGGTCTGGTCGGATCGTTGGTGTTGCAGGAAGACAACTTCGACATCATGCGTCCACCACGTAGTCTGGCTGACATCATCAATGGTCAGGCATGGCGCGGTGCGGGGCAGAGCTTCCGGATTGAAGCGGTGCCCGGTACTGAAGTCAGTCGGTACATGGCGAGCTGGAGTGATCCGTATTTCCTGCGCAGCGACTTTAGTCTCGGCGTGAACGGGTTCTACTACAACCGTTTTTATGAAGCCTGGACGGAAGAACGTCTCGGTGGTCGCGTCAACGTCGGCTACGTGCTCAACAAATATTGGTCAGCGTCGGCTTCAGTTCGTCTGGAGAACGTCGACATCAGCAACATTCCGACAATCGCTCCACCCCCACAACTGGCGGCAGTTAAGGGAAGTAATTTCCTGTCAACGGCGGGAGTGTCACTGCAGTATGATGCACGAGACAACTCATTCTTCCCAACTCGCGGAAACTACGCAAACTTCAATTACGAACAAGGATTCGGGGAATTCACATATCCTCGCTTCGAGGTCTCCGGCGGACAGTTCTTTACAACCTACGAACGTCCCGACGGATTTGGTAAACACGTGTTATCATTCACCGGTCAACTCGGCTTCACAGGCGAGAACACACCTGTTTTCGAGAAGTTCTTCGCAGGGGGCTATTCATCCTTCCGCGGTTTCTACTTCCGTGGCGTTTCTCCTGAAGTCAACGGAGTGAAAATCGGGGGAGACTTCCTCGCCCTCGGCTCTGCTGAATACATGATTCCGATTACAGCCAATGACAACATTCGAACCGTGGTTTTCACCGACTTCGGTACAGTTGAGCCAGATGTCAGCCTGGATCACTTCCGAATGAGTGCAGGTTTCGGCTTCCGTCTGACAATCCCTGCAATGGGTCCAGCCCCACTGGCGTTCGACTTCGCATGGCCAATCACAAGACAAGAAGAAGACAGACTGCGAGTCTTCAGCTTCTACGTCGGATTCAACCGATAGCAACGATCCGATCAGGGCGAGCCGCCCCAGTAGAGATTGAGTCGGCTACGTTCAATTGAAACTCGGCCTCCAATCAGTGCCAGTTCCCCCGTGAGGACGCTCGGTTGAAAGTTTTCATCAGCAGCTCGATGAACCTGCGCAGACAAGTTCCGCGAAAAGAACTTAGAATGCCGAAATCGTGACGAATGACCGTCACAAGGCGATTCATTTCGACGTCGCCTGACAGACGAATCGACTCAAGGATGGAGCTTGTCGCTGATGGGTGTTCCCATTTCTCAAATGTGGAGTGTGGCCTCCTACGTTATTCGACAGAAGCTCAACGGCCGAAAACGCTACCCTCTTGTGTTGATGCTGGAACCGCTGTTCCGCTGCAATCTCGCCTGTGCTGGATGTGGAAAAATCCAGTACCCCGGAAAGATTCTTAAGCAGAACCTGTCAGTTGCGGAATGTCTGAACGCTGTGGACGAGTGCGGTGCTCCCATCGTCTCCATCCCCGGTGGAGAGCCTCTCCTTCATCCAGAAATTGATCAGATTGTCGCGGGAATCGTCGAACGGAAGAAATTTGTGTACCTCTGCACGAACGCCATCCTGCTCGAGAAACATCTGCATCGCTTTAAGCCCTCAAAATATCTCTCGTTCTCCGTCCATCTCGATGGTCCCAAAGAAGAACATGATGCGGCAGTGTGTCGCGATGGAATTTACGACATCGCCATCAAAGCGATTGAGACAGCTATCAAAGCTGGGTTCCGAATTACGACGAACACCACAGTCTTCAACAACAGCGTCCCAGAACGTCTGCACGAGATGTTCGATACACTGATGGGAATGGGTGTTGAAGGGATGATGATTTCTCCGGGATACCAATACGAAAAAGCTCCCGATCAGGAACATTTTCTGGGACGCCGTGACTCCATCGAACTCTTCCGGAAGGTGCTCGGCAAGAAGAAGAGGTCCTGGGTATTCAACCAGTCTCCGCTGTTCCTGGAATTCCTGAAGGGGAACTGGCGGTTGGAGTGCACTCCCTGGGGGAATCCGACATTCAACCTATTCGGCTGGCAAAAGCCCTGTTACCTCCTGCAGGAAGGGTATGCCAACAGCTTTCAGGAATTGATGGCGACAACCGACTGGGATGCGTATGGGCGCGCCAGTGGGAACTCCAAATGCCAGGACTGCATGGTCCATTGTGGTTACGAACCATCAGCGGTTGACGCCACATTCGGCACCGCTTCAGGCCTGATTGAATCCGCCTTGCGAACCGTATTCGGTCCTAGCAAAAACAAAGAATTGCCGCAGGAAGGACTTCGTCCAGCAGCCCCCGCTCTTTCAGGACCACTGGTGTCGCTGCAATTGCCGAAGCGATCGGTTCACCCTGAAGTTGCGAACATGGAATCGTCTGAAGTAGAGACTGTTTCGCAGCGTTGACACCATGACACGCTGCTGTCTTGTCTCACTCCGACAGCGGCGTGCAGGTCCGAATTAATCAACCATTCAGACCTCGATTTTGCGATCGAGGTCTGAATTTATTTCGGGAGGCGTAGAACCCAACAACGCCTCCTGTCCGCCGGCGGAATCTCAG
This sequence comes from Planctomicrobium mucosum, assembly GCF_051466335.1. Lineage (NCBI taxonomy): Bacteria > Pseudomonadati > Planctomycetota > Planctomycetia > Planctomycetales > Planctomycetaceae > Planctomicrobium > Planctomicrobium mucosum. The sequence goes on from NZ_CP195793.1 coordinate 4,317,618, forward strand.
GAAACTGTGTCGAGCAGCGACTCCGCCTCAGCAATCGAATGGCATGGAAGCTGACAGAGTCCTTGCTCGCAGAGATAAAACGATGACCCCTGCGACGGTTCTTTTCCGTTCAACAGTTCTGCAGTCAGTGTCGACTGAGCCGAAGCTGACCATCTCAGATAAACTCGGTTGGGAATAAACCGCTGCCAGACAGCTGATGAAAACTCAGTGGCAAGGTGATCTCCGGAATCGCGCACAACAATTTCGTACGTCGGCCCGAGCAAAAAATCGAGGGCCAACAACGACTGCCCCCCTGCTCTCGGATGATCTACCAACATGGACGAGATGGAATTCAATGTCCGTGTCGCAGCATTGAGGTATCGCTCGTTCGACGTCAACTTTCCAAGCTTCGCCAACGCCGTCGCCATCATCCCATTCCCGGACGGCGTGGCATTGTCTTGTGAGTCTTTGGTTCGCGCGATCAGCTTTTCGTGATCATTCGCAGTGTAAAAGAATCCGCCCACATCCTGATCTTCGAATCGAGCGATCGCGTCATCTGCCAGCTGAACTGCGGCTTGCAGGAAGTCTTCGTCGCTCGTCACCTGGAAGAGTTCGACGAGACCATCGATCACACAGGCGTAGTCATCAAGAAATCCGTTAAATCTCGCAACGCCATCTTTCCATGAATGAAACAATCGGCCTGAGTCATCACGCATTTCGCTGAGCAGGAATCTCGCCCCGTGAACCGCTGCTGCCTGATATCGATCGTCGTTTAACACCGCAGAAGCCTGAGCCAGCGCTGCGACCATCATTCCGTTCCACCCCGAAAGAACCTTTTCATCGCGGCCGGGAGCGACTCTTCGGGATCGGGCGAGGAGCATCTTCTTTCGACTTCGGGCCAAAACGTCTTCGACCTCTTTCGGCTCCATCACCAATGCATTTGCCACATCATCGAGCGGGCGAGGAACATTGAGGATCGAATGCCCTTCCCAGTTGCCGCTGGCTGAAACATCGTAGTAGGCATCGAACACTTCAGCATCATCTTTGCCGAGGATGTTCGCGGTCTCAATGGCAGACCAGACGAAGAATTTTCCTTCTTCCCCTTCTGTGTCCGCATCCTGAGTGCTGAAAAAACCGCCCGCATCGGAAGTCATCTCTCGCAGCACGTAATCAAGCGTTTCACGAACGACCCGGGCATAAAACGGATCATGCGTGATCTGGTACATCTCAAGATAAACCGGGACCAGCAACGCATTGTCGTACAGCATCTTTTCAAAATGCGGTGCGAGCCAGATTGCATCGGTCGAATAACGGTGGAAGCCGCCTCCGAGATGGTCGTAAATTCCTCCATTCGCCATCTTCTTCAACGTCAGTTCAACGACCTTCAGAGCGTCATCGTCACCGAAACGTTTCCAACCACGTAACAACACACGAAGGTCCATCGGATGCGGGAACTTCGGAGCCCCTCCGAATCCCCCGTGTCGCCTGTCCGCAGAGTCTGTGAGCGCTTCCCCCCCCGCCTTGAGGGTCTCCTCGTTCAACTGGGTGGTCTCGAAAACGGGAGCAGCCATATTCTGAATCGCCCGGAGCAACTCGCTGGCGCTCGTGTTAATCTCCTCCCGCTTTGTCACCCAGTAATCATTGAGCTTTTGCAGAATATCGATGAATCCGGGCATCCCCATTCTGGACGTCGGGGGCCAGTACGTCCCCCCATAGAAGGGAGTCGCTTCCGGCGTCAAAAAGACGGACATCGGCCAGCCCCCTCGGCGGGTAATCAGCTGGACAGCGGACATATAGATCTGGTCGACATCAGGACGTTCTTCTCTGTCGACCTTGATTGAAACAAAATGCTCGTTGAGGAACTTCGCGATGCCAACGTTTTCAAAACTCTCCCGTTCCATCACGTGACACCAATGGCAGGCGCTGTAGCCGACCGACAAAAATATCGGTTTCCCCTCCCGTTTCGCCTTCTCAAACGCTTCTTCTCCCCACGGATACCAATCCACGGGGTTATAGGCATGTTGCAAAAGATATGGGCTTGTTTCCGCAATCAAGCGATTCGAAGGTTGGTTGGGTAACGGGGAACCTGCCATGATTGCAAACATCCGAAAATTGAGGCGATGAATTCTCTCTTGCTCATGGTACGTTTCCTGTATTGCAATGCCTATAGCGCGGGCGAGGTTCATGATTGAAGTGATGACATTTCGAATCACTCAATTCACACACCGGTCATGCTCGGTCTCCTGACCCTGGAAAAAGCGAAATCCATCGCTGATCCGATTGCGGCAAGTTCGGGAATTGACGAAACTGACGAAGTCGCTCGCATCGTTGTTCATTGTTCAGTGTCCCAGGTAACGAATTACCTCCCCATGAGTACAGATTCCCCAAAGCTCAGGAAAATTGGTCCTTTCCAATTGGAAAAGGAGTTGGGAGTCGGCGGAATGGGAATCGTTTACGCTGCGACGTATGAAAAGAACGGAATGAAATGCGCGGTGAAAGTCCTCGCGCCGGACATGTCTGGAAATGAAGCAGTAAATCAGCGGTTCATTCGCGAAACAGAAATTCTCAAAAAGCTGCAACATCCGAACATCATCAAGTATTTCGGTGCAGGGTCGAATCGCACGCAGCGATTCTTTGCGATGGAGATCATTGACGGCGGTTCTCTCGATAACGTGATCCGACAGGAAGGACGGCTCACAGTCGAACGAACGATGGACTTCGGGATGCAGATCGCCAAAGCGCTGGAACATTCCCACAATGCAGGGATTGTTCATCGCGACCTGAAACCGGCCAACCTGCTGATGACTCAGGATGGGGTACTGAAGCTCACCGACTTCGGGATCGCCCGAGATACGGAAGCGACTGCTCTGACTCAAGCGGGCAAAACGATGGGAACCATGAACTACATGGCGCCCGAGCAGATCAGCGGGAAATATCCCATCACGCGGCAAACAGATTTGTATGCGCTGGGCTGCGTCCTCTTCGAACTTCTGACCGGCCGAGTTCCATTTCAGTCTGACACGCAAGCAGAATTGCTGTTCAAACATCTGGATGAGAGTCCTCCCTCCGTTCGGGAATTTAATCAGACAGTCCCGATCGGGCTCACGAAACTGATCGACGAACTGCTCTCCAAAGAGCCCAGCGATCGCCCGTTTGATGCACTTGCAGTTCAGGTCCGACTCGAAGAAATCAAGAAGAAGCTGGACAAGCAGGAACTGAACAAACAGGCGACAATCGCCTCTGGTGGCGTGGTTGCGACTGCTGGCATTACGAAGAAAACGTCGACAGCCAAGAAGAAGAAAAAGAAGACCGAAGAAATCGGTCCGCCCGTTCCATTCTACGAACGGACCTGGTTCCTTGGGACGATTCTGGGTGTGCTTGTACTGGCAGTTGCCTACTACGTGACGGTTAGCCGTAGCGAAAAGACACTCTACGCCCAGGCCGAGAAATATATGTCGTCGACTACCCCCGCGACTTGGGTAGGAGCGGAACATACACTGAAAACGATGCTGGCGCGATACCCGGCGGGAGAACATGCAGTTCAGGGCCAGCATTGGCTCGATCAGATTGAAATGTTCCGAACCGAGAGCCGGATTGAAATGAACCTGAAGTTGGGCAAAGACGCTCAATCAGAACCAGAGCGCCTTTATCTGGCTGCCAATCAGTATGAGAAATTTGGCGATCGCATCACGGCCTTGGAGAAATACGATGCAATGCCTCAGGTGATCAGCAAAGACGAAGCTGCAAACCGGCCGTACCTGAATCTCGCCAAACGGCAGGCAGAAAAGATACGTGCTCAAGTCGGCGGCGAGACCGACCGTACCGTTTTCATTGAAAAAGCGTTGAATGATGCAGACCAACTCTATGCAGACGGCAAGAAATTGGCCGCGAGAGAGAAGTGGCAGGCAATCGTGAATCTCTATCGGGATAACGCTGAGTTTGAAAACTACACTCAGCAGGCTTCTTCCCGGTTGATCGAGACGAAGTAAACCGTTTACCACGTCATGCCATCCGTACAACCGCAGTTCCTAGCATCCTGTCCTAGCATCCTGCTGAGGTTCTCCTGAGAGTTTGACTTGCACCGAGGACCGCGGCCACTCAGGACCGCGGCATTGGATTGAAGGAGCAACACGATCTTTCTGCTCTACTACGCTCCTTAGAGCGGCTCTCACGAGAGTGTGGCGTTCCGGCGGCGATAAACGCAGCGTTGGATCGAGTTTTTGCCACCATTCGTCGCCACACACCCCTGAGACAAGGGCTACGTTGATCGATTTGCAATAGACCACACGATCCAATGGCGATCTGTCCAATGGATCAAAAATGCGAATCGACAACTCTCCGCGCGGGGACCACGTTTCCGTTTCTTATACACTCACTACTGCGAAGTTCACTCAACCAGTTCATTGAGTGTGTAATATGCCTGAGGATGCAGAAGTGGCAACCCTTCACGGGATCGGACCCCCTTTGCGATCATCTCGTGCACGTGACCTCGCTGTAGGCCGTCGACTTGCAAGCGCACGGTGTAGCCGTCGTCACTGACGGTCGCACCGGGAAGCTTGGGAGTCGTGAAATCGACTTCAGGACTTCCGTACGCACCCTGATAGATGTAGGTGTAGGTTTGCATCGTGATCGCATCACTCTGCTGAATGGATTCAGCATCCACTGGATGAGTAAACGTCAGGTCGAAACCATCCGATCTCAGCTTCATGCGTTTGATTTCAAAGGGAACGTTTCCATTCCAATCGACACGTTCTACAGAGAATTCTTTGTTTCCACGAGATCCCCATCCACGCGACGTTCCGCCGACGAAGAGTTTTCCATTGGGAGTCATTTCCATGCCAACAACCCCGGATGCAAACCCTTCCAGAAACGGAAAACATGCTCCCTGGTACACCCCTTTGATCATCTCCAGATCGACGCGCATCACAGTGCTGGCAGTCTGATCTCCAACAAAGAGTTGATTCTCGAACGGGCCAAATTTTCCTCCTGTGGTATCACAAACGACACCCGCTGCCGACTGCCCCATTTTTTGATAAGGAAAGAGAATGGCGGGTCGATCAAGTTCCGGAATCTTGTCCGCTTCGAGATGCAATCTACCGCCGGATTCGGGACGTCTCGGCTCTTTACCCATTGATGCTTCTGCAATTTTGTACCATTTGAATCCGTCTGGATTTCCCACAAATTTGCCGGGTCGCAGCGGTTTGAGCCCACAAGTCCCATTCCACGGACCTTGATTATCGACGTAGAAAATCTGACCGTTCGCATCAGCACCTTGCCCCCCGGGGGAGCGTACTCCGCTGGTGGTAGGAATCATCTCGCCGTTTTCATTCACCCGCACGCACCATCCGCGATACGGAACTTCGCTGGTGAATGACCCCGTCAGGCAGAGTGTGATCCAGAGATTCCCCTCTGCGTCGAATTTCGATCCAAATGCGTACTCGTGATAATCCCCGTTGATCTCCCAGTCGTCGCTCACGATCTCATACAGATCCGCGACGCCATCATCGTTCAGGTCCTTCAAGCGAGAGACATCAGAACGTTGAACGACGTAAAGCCAACCGTTGCGCTCATCCAGACCGAGAGGTTCGTGGAGGCCATGAGCAAAGCGAGTGAACTGGCTCGCTTTCAATTCTTTGGAAAACGGATCACTAATGATCCAGATTTCTCCTCGACGCGAAGCGACTGCGATCTTGCCGTTCGACAGGAGCTCGATCGCCCCGATCTCCAGAACAGCTCCTTCAGGAAGTTCACCACGAGTGATTGAGTAGTAGTCACTCTCTTTGGGCTGATCATTGGCGAACAGGGCATTGGTTGTCATCGCGAGCATGGTCAATGTCGTGAATACAATACAGATGCTGCTCCGCATAGGTGCCCCTCGCTATGGTGTTGCCTGGAGAGTTTGGCAACCAGACACATCACCAAACTTCGATTTCAAATCCTCTAGAAATCAAAGAGATTCTGCAAGGCTGCAACAATCAGTAATGAGAACCGTTTTTGCGAACATGGACCCATGGGCGTTCTTTCCCCAGTCGTGGGCCAGCACCAGCGTGATGAATCTCCACGAGAAACACTGAGTGATCGCCAGCATCGATGATGGCTTTCACTTCCCCTTCCAGCCAACCAACAGAGTCGGATAAAAGCGCAAGCCCGCTCGTTGAACGCTCGATCTCGAGACCTTCAAAGGCGGGCGCCCCGGGCTCGAACCCTTTGCCAAAATGTCCGAGAAGTTTTTTTTGCGAGTCGCTCAACAGGTTCAAACTGATTGAGACTCCCTCCTTCACCCATTCATGGAGGTAGCGAGACTTGTTCACCGCAACCGTGACAGCCGGGGGATCGAACGCTGCCTGTTGTACCCAACTCGCCAGCATTCCTGTCTCCAACCCCTCTTCAGAACGGGCGGTCAAAATTGACAGTCCGCTGGGAACCTGCCCAATGATAGAAGCGATCGTGTCGTTCATCAGTGTCATCTTTCATCTGCCATTGGATTGTCCGACTGTCGGCCGGAGCGTGAGTCGGAAATGAGTTCGCCCTCGCGGGGTCGATCAGCTCAGCGTTCGATCCAAACTGATCCTCACTTGCCCTACTTCACCAACTACGGGGCCTCAGCCGCTCACCGGAAATACGGTTCGCGAGGGAAGAACCCGAGATTCCCATCTTAACAACTTGCAGCCCTAGGCTCGCCCATCCACTCCCCCGGTTTTCACGCGGTGATTCCCCTAAATTTCCCACCGTGCAGCTGCCAGAACATTCCCACCATCCCGCACAACCACACCCCCTCTTGTTGCAAATGCGAAACAGAACGATCGAATTCCACAACATCGGACATTGGATGAAATAGAAATGATGAGAAGACTTTTACGATCAGGAAATCCTGACAAATAAAGGAATCTTTTGGTTTCATTGAGGAAACCTGTGAATTCGCGAACGATGGATTCGGTTAGATCACCGAATTCCATTGCGTTGATCATCTCCCTGTTTCAATGTCGCGGGCCACCCCGCAGGAGCGATGAGTTATGGAAAAGAAGACCACAAACCGTACCCGTGTCCGCAAGAGCGAACCGATTCCAACACCAGCCCGAATCGCCAAAGAACGCGTGTCGATTCAGGCGACTTGGACAACCCGCGAACGCCAACGCCGCCGGGTCGATCAGTCTCACAAGAAGGCTGACCCACGAATTCAGGCACAACTGCGCTTCATTAAATTCCTTTTGGAATACGAAGCAGCCTGTAACTAGCCCCTGCCCCTGGTGAGTGTGGCGGCGAACGCAAGCAGAAGTTCATTCAAACGCTGTGCTGATCGCCGCCGGAACGCCACTCTCTCGGGAGAGGCACTCGAGTCCGTCAGAGCCTTGGCCTCATCGCCGAGGCTCACCAAATCAACAGCGTCGTCATTGCTGGGTTGGTTGAAATTGCGGATCACTTGCGTCCTTCGGAAGGGCCGAGTTCCACTCTTCAACCGATTGCAGCATCCGTGCGACGACATCTGGATGTTCCTCAGCGACGTTTGTCGTTTCGCTGGAATCACTTTCCAGATCGAATAGTTGTTGTGTCGTTCCATCCAGATTCACGGTGAGCTTCCACTTCCCGGAGCGAATCGCCAAATCGGGATTGTCTTCCTTGTCGCTTCCCGGGCGATCGGGCGGACGACGCCACATTAATGGTTTTTCTCGGCTACGCGTTGCGTTCCCCAGCAACGTGGATGACAGGTCTTCACCGTCCAATGTCACCCCTTCTGGGGGGGCGGTTCCCGTGATTGCGTATAACGACCGATTCAGATCAATCGTCGATAGGATTGACGATTCATTGATCTTTCCCGCCATCTCTGGATTCGTGAGCCCTGCTCCCCAAACAACCAATGGGGACCGAATTCCTCCTTCGTACAGCCAACCTTTCGAACCGCGGAATGGATCCGAACGGCCCGCCCCCTGCTCGTGACCATTATCAGAACACAACAGTACGAGAGTATTTCGACTCAGCTTCTCGTTGTTTCGAATTCGGTCAAACAAGACAGCTAGCTGCGCGTCCATTGCTTTCAGGACTTTCAGATACATCGCTCGCTTTCCCTGAGCCCCTTCCTTTCGCAGTTCTTCCGGGGGGAAAAAGGGAGAATGCACATCGTCCGGCCAGAGATTGATGTAGAAGGGCTTTTCTTCAGCCTGTGCCTGGTCAATGAACTGAATGGCCTTTTTCACGAACACCGATGTAATTTTTGACCGATCCTCCCAATCAATCGGCCCCTGACCGAGATTGTCAGAACCGAGAGCGTGTTTCTGAGGCTCTTTCCCATCGTATGCATCCTTCAGCGGAAGAACGCGAGGGCCAAGTCCTTCAAAATTCGTGTAACTCTCATCGAATCCGTACGCTGAAATCAGCGGTGCCTCACCGACATCCCGCTGACCTCCCATGTGCCACTTCCCGAAGTGCCCTGTCCGATACCCCGAACGCTGAAGTTCTCTCGCCAGCACGGGAACAGCCGGGTCCAACCATTGCGCGACCCCGCGATCAGAGTTTGATTGACGATTATTCAGAAACGATGTGATCGAAAAACGCTGGGGATAACACCCGGTGGTCAGTGCCACTCGCGAGGGGGAACAAATCGGGGACGCGACGTAAAACTGATCGAACCGAATTCCTTCGGAAGCAATCCGATCGATATTCGGGCGTCTGATTTCGATTCCCGCCGAAACAGGATAGGTCCGAGCGTCCCATGTCGTCGACAAAAATGACGATCACATTGTGGCGAGCAACGATCTCATCGGCTCGTGCTTCCTGCAGAAAAGCGTTGCTCGCAAAGAAAACGGCCAAAAAAAGAACTGCAGATAAGTCCGCATGAACAACTGATCCTTTCAAGCAATCAGATTCACATCAGAGGTATTGTGTACCGCAAGATTACCGATTTCGCTCGGCCGTGAGGATGGATTGAGAGGTTCATTTCGCAGAATGTGGATGGGTTGCCTAGAATTCAATTTTTATCGAGTGCCACGGTTGCCGCATTGCATCTCGAACGGCGACAATCAGAGATCCTGGACATCTTTGATACGCTGATTTCACATGACTTCTCCGGCCACTCTTTCAGTTTCCGAACACACCCCGCGTCTACTTTCTGCCCTGCAGAAATATTGGGGTTACGAATCGTTCAGGCCACTTCAACAGGAAGCGATGGAGTCTGTCCTGTCCGGAACTGACACGCTGCTCGTTCTTCCGACGGGGGGTGGAAAGTCTTTGTGTTATCAGGCTCCGGCGCTCAGCATGCCTGGAACAGCAGTGATTGTCTCGCCGCTGATTTCTCTGATGAAGGATCAGGTCGACGCTGCCCGCGAGAACGGAATCAACGCAGCCTTTCTGAATAGCACGCTCACGCTTCAGGCACAGAGAGAAACGTTGCGAGAGGCCAGAAACGGAAAGCTTCAGCTTCTGTACGTTTCACCGGAACGACTCGCCAAAGAAGACTTCCTGAAGATCCTCACCGATGTTCCCGTCTCGATGTTTGCGATCGATGAAGCGCACTGCGTCAGTCAATGGGGACACGACTTTCGCCCACACTATCGCGAACTCGGTCAGATCCGCAAATTATTCCCCAACATCGGACTACATGCGTACACCGCGACAGCGACGGAACGGGTGCGGCAAGACATCGCTGCTCAACTGGGCCTGCGGAATCCCAAGGTATTGATTGGCAATTTCGACCGCCCCAATCTGCGATTTCGAATCGAACGCAAATCGGATCTCCAGTCTCAGATCGCAGGAGCACTCAGTCGGCATCCGAAAGAGTCCGGCATCATCTACTGCATCACCCGAAAAGAGGTGGAACAGTGGACTCTCGCGGTACGGGCGATGAAGAGAAAAGTCCGCGCCTATCACGCAGGATTGGACGATGAAGAACGTCAGGCGAATCAGGAGGCGTTTCTTCAGGATGAAGTTGACGTCATCGTCGCGACGGTCGCATTTGGAATGGGCATCGATAAATCCAACGTCCGCTTTGTGATTCACGCTGGGATGCCACAGTCGCTGGAGCATTACCAACAAGAGAGCGGGCGAGCAGGCCGCGACGGGCTTGAGGCGGACTGCTACCTCTTTTATGGCGGTGACGATATCCGTAAATGGCAACGAATATTCAGCGATCAACCGCCAGCAGTCCAGCGGGTCTCGTTGAATTCGTTACGCTCGATCGCAGACTTCTGCGAAGGAGTCATTTGTCGACATCGCGCACTCGTCCAGCACTTCGGGCAGGATCTCCCTCACGATTGTGGAAATGCCTGCGATCTGTGTCAGGATGAACGAACAACACTCCCAGACTCGCTGACGATCGCACAGAAAATACTCTCCTCGATCTATCGGCAAGAGCAACGCTTCGGAGCCGATTACACTGCGCTCGTCCTCAAGGGATCGCGCGACCAACGAGTGGTTGAGAATGGTCACGAAAAACTAAGTACATGGGGAATCCTGAAGCAGCACGAGAGAGAGGCCATTCTTTCCTGGATCGGTCAACTGATTCAACAGGGATTTCTGGAACGCGTCGGCGACTTTCACTGCCTCCAAATCACGGAAGCCGGCTTTGAAATCCTGAAAGGCCAAAACACAGTCAGATTGCTGACGCCAATCGATACGCAACGCAAAAAGGCGAGAAGCTCTGTTGCTGACGAAGATGTCGAATGGCTTGGAGTCGACCGGGACCTGTTCGAAATACTTCGAGAAGAACGAACATCCATTGCTCATGAACGAGGAGTTCCACCGTATTTGATTTTTGGTGACGCGACGCTTCGGCACATCGCCCGCCAGAAGCCTTCGTCACGAGAAAAGCTTTTGCTGATCTCTGGGATCGGGCAAAAGAAGCTGGAAGATCTCGGAGACCGGGTTCTCAGTGTGATTGCGAAGTATTGCACCGAGAACAACAAACCGTTCGATCAGGCAGCGACTCCCGGAATGGCCCGCACTACCGAACTAAAACGTGCCAACCCGGCTTCGTTTCCAGCGTTCCCGCTGTTTGACTTGGGCCACTCCATCGATGTTGTGATGGATCGACTCGGCCGGGCACGCGCCACGACAGTGGAGTACCTTTGCGATTACATCTTTGAAAAGCGGGAAACCAACCCGGCCCGGTGGCTCGACGAGGAACTTATCGCAAAAGTCGAGGCAGCAATCGACGAAGTGGGGATGCAACGCCTGAAACCGCTCTACTCCCACCTCAATGGAACAATCGAATACGACTACATTCGTATTGTCTGTAGTTGCCGACAGGTCCGCGAGTTTCTTTCGCGCTAAATGATGTCTGGCTTCAGAGACTCTTCTTCTCCGTGATTCTGCTCCATTTCATGCTGTAGAGCCCTTCGTTCTTGAATGCACAGACAGCCCATTCTCCAAGTGGATCACAAATCACTTCGATGACGTCATTCGGGACTTGAGATTTCCACAGTACGGTTCCCTCTTTATCCAGCCACTCGATCTCCCGTTCGACTGTGGAGGCAATGATGCGATCGGGATCGTAACTCGAGTCGATCCGATTGACGGTTCCATCCAGCACATAAGTTCCGAGAGCGTTTCCATCACCATCGAGAGCCTGAATGCCGTGCAGAAATCCTGCGATAAACAGGACATGCCCGTCGCCACAGACAGAAATCCTCGCCACATTCGACCGATTTGGGTGCTGCCAGATGAGCACTCCTCGCAGATTGAAACAGCAAACCAATCCATGATCTGCTGCACCGAAGAGAATCGGTTCCTCTGGACAGAATTTCAAAAAGGAGAGCGGACGAACGGACTCGAATGTCGCGACCGGCTTTTTCTTCCCCGCATAAATGAACGTCTTGCTATCAGCCAATCCAACAGCAAGATGATTCCCGAATGGCGAGACTGCGACACTGCGACAGACGTCATGAAACTTCAATTCCATCTCGACTTGCAGATGCTGATTCAATCGCACAACTCGATTCTCGCCGAGAATGGCGGCACCTTGCGAACCGTCATCACTCCAACTGAGTGCGACAATTGGCTGGTCGAATTGCTGATCCAGAACCTTGCGCCCAGCTGAATCCAGAACGGTGAGCTTCCCAGTCTCATCAGCGCAATAAAAATCTCCTGCTTCCCGACTGTGTTCAACACAAGTCAAAGGAGAAGGAGATTTGTAATTCCAATCTAACTTCGGACTCGTCCCTTCCCCATAAAACCAGGTTGGAACGTTCATCGAAGAAAGCTCGGCCATCAGTTTACTTCTTGGTAAACTCCAGACCTTGCAACTGGCGTAAGGCTTCTCGCAAGTCTGGATCGTTCTCGATATCGACGTCACCCAGAACACGATTCGTGGGCCCGTCCTGCACGACGACGTCAGGTTGGAGTCCGATCTTACCGTAGGTATTTCCACGTGGCGAGTAGAACTTGGCAGTTGTCAGTCGAATTGCTGTGGAATATTTCCCATCGAAAATCGACTGCACACTCCATTTACCGAACGATGTACGGCCCACAATCGTCCCACGCTGATGATCCTTAATTGCCCCAGCGACAATCTCACTGGCACTGGCGCTGTTTTCATCGATTAACAGGATAATTGGAACGTTCCATGTCCCTGGGCGATGTGCTGTGTAGGAAGCATTTTGATCCGCAGCACGACCGCGAGTCGAAACAATGACTCCTTCTTCCAGAAAGCGATCCAAAACCTCAATGGCAGCAGTCAGCAATCCACCCGGGTTTTCACGAAGATCCCAGACCAGTGATCGCATCCCCTGCTTACTCAACGAATTGAGTGCTTCATCCAGTTCCGCGACTGTTCCTTGCTGGAATCCGGTCATCTGGATGTACGCGATCCCGCGAGTCGAGTCGATGATCTTCGCTACAGGGATACTTCGCACTTTCACTTCACGACGAGTACAGACAACTTCAAAAACCGCGGAGTCTTTGCGAGAAACTTCAAGTTTGACCTGACTCCCAGCTTGTCCACCGAGAAGGCCAGCGGCCTCGTCAGTCGTGAGGTTTCGAATGTCTCGTCCATCAACCGTGATGATGAAGTCACCTCGTTTGAGTCCGGATGCAGCAGCAGGACTATCTGGCAGCACCTGTGCGAGAGACATTCCTTTCCCCGGCTCCGCATCCATCACAATCCCAATTCCAACGAACTCCCCTTTGATATTTCCAAAGAGATCCTGTTTCTTCCCGGGGCTGAGCACATTGGAATAGTCATCGAGGCAGTTACAGGCCCCAAAGACGTATTCCATAATCACCGGACCATGACCAAGTCCGACGCTTTGTCGACAGAACTCACAGATTTCCAATATCAGTTGGCGAGCCCCTGCTGGACCGCTGACAGGTTTGTTCCAGTACTTCTCAAAGAGATCGCGGCGAAGCTTTTGAATTTTCTCGCCAGATGCTCCAAAGAGATTTTCTTCCAGAAAGCGATCGTTTCCGAGCGCCAACCAGAGGCTCTCTGTCCCGTGAGCGACGATGGAAGTGGTGTTGATTGGATCGACGTAGTAAGTCTGAATATTTGAGAGAACGTCGTCGTAAAGAGACAAACTCATCTCTTGCGACATGGGCCGCAACGATTCCAGGAATGAGCTATCAGAGTAGCGACGAGCGACTGAGAACTGGAACTGTGACCGTCGCAGACCACGGACCAACGCCTCCTGATCTGGCCACTGCTTGAGCCCTTGCTTGTAAACAGCAACTGCTTCTTTCCAGTTTCGTTGTTCTTCAAACTGGATGGCTGATGCAAGCGCTGCCTGCACATCTGTATGAATTTCTGCAGCGTCGACGCGATTCCAAGCCAATGCGACGATGAGGCCGAGTGCTGCAATCGTTCTGAGTTGGGTATTGATGCGAACCAAAGTGGTCGTCAAATCCATTCTTATCCCTTTCGCGGGGGAGCTGGTGGAGTTCGTAGCCAAACTTCCATGTGAGGAAACCCCCTGCCAACAGGAGCTCAACTTCATCATCCTGACGAAGCGTTCACTTGAACCTACTTCACGATGCCAGCGCGGGCAAAAGACCACAAGCGAGGAACTTAACTAAAAAAGCTCGACCCGCCTGATTTCGTCAAAACTCACCCGAAAAAGACAACTAAGCAGTTCGTTCCGACTAGCAAAGATGCGAAGCGCTCAAAAAATGTCGGAATTTCACCGAAAAATCACGCCAATACAGTCCGCAAAGCCGTTACAACCAAGCCGTTACAACCACACCATACAACAATGCAATCACCTTCCCCCCGACCCGCACATCCCCACCAAAACGATAAATTTCGTAGAACTCAATCGTACAGAAATGAAAACGTGACCACACAGACGATCCAACCGTCACAGGACTCACAGAAAACAGCCCCGTACTCGGGGAACTCCGCAAACCAATTCAAACTCCCCCAGTCAATCGCTCGCGACTCAAATGAAAAACGGCTCCAGAAACCAAAGGTTCCTGGAGCCGTCGAATTCGATGAATCGGACGCTGTGGAGAACAGCTTACGGCTGACGAGAAAACCTCTTCCCGCCCGATTTGCCGTTACCTCTCCCCCCGGAGGCACGTTCGCCGCCAGCATTTCCTCCGGCCCCGCCATGACGACCACTGCCCTGCTTGGGGCGTCGAGGTGCTCCACTTGAACCACCCCCATTGTTTGGTCGTCCTCCCGACTGCCGGCCTTTTCCAGCCGCTGGACGAGTACTTGCCCCTGCTGGAAACTTGTCGGGAAAGTCCGGGTGGACTGGAACAGATCGGCGGATCAGCTTTTCAATTGCTCGCAACTGACTTCGCTCGCTGGAATCGCACAGCGTGTAGGCGATTCCGCTCGCACCAGCCCGACCAGTACGTCCAATTCGATGAACGTACGATTCTGGCTCAACGGGCAAATCATAATTCACGACGTGCGTGAGTCCTTCAACGTCGAGTCCTCGTGCTGCCAGGTCAGTGGCGACCAGAACACTCAGTTTTTCGGACTTGAACTGATCCAAAGTCCGAGTTCTCGCATTCTGGGACTTATTGCCGTGAATTGCCTCCGCCTTGATGCCGTGCATGGTCAACTGCTTGGCAAGCCGGTCGGCTCCACGCTTTGTACGAGTGAAAACAATCGCTTTCCCAACGTCTGCCCCTTTCAGAATGCTGTCCAGCAAGGGGCCTTTATTGAGGTTCGATACGTACAGGACCTGCTGTTCGATCAGTTCCACAGTAGAGGACTGCGGAGCCACTTCGACTCGGACGGGGTCCGTGAGGAGACCCGCAGCGAGTTCAGCCACTCGGCCGGGAAGTGTCGCTGAGAAAAAGAGTGAATGTCGCTGCTTGGGAAGCTTCGCGATAATCCGCTTCAGGTCTGGAAGAAACCCCATGTCCAGCATGCGGTCCGCTTCATCCAGAACGAATGTTTCGAGCTGTTCGAGATGAATATGCCCCTGATTCATCAAGTCGAGTAGCCGCCCCGGAGTTGCAACGAGCACGTGAACGCCGCGGTTCAGCGATTGAACCTGCCGCCCTTGCCCGACTCCTCCGAAAATCACGGTCGTTCGCGTACGTAAATGCTTGCCATACGTTAGAAAGCTGTCTCCGATCTGCGATGCCAATTCGCGTGTCGGAGCGAGAATCAAAACTCGTGGTCGATTTGGAATTGACTTGGCACGATTGATTCCCAACCGATTCAAAATCGGCAATGCAAATGCCGCAGTCTTTCCTGTTCCTGTCTGTGCACATCCCAATAAATCACGTCCATCGATCAGGTGTGGAATCGATTGAGCCTGGATCGGAGTGGGTGACGTATATTCGACGTCGGCAAGGGCTTGTTGAATTTCCGGAATCAGATTGAGATCAGTAAACAAAGGGGAGTTCAAATCGGAACTTTCAGTTGAACAAGTCAGGCCTCGGTTCCGGAAGACACCGGCACCCGCCTGACTGCATTATGATTTTTTACCGCTTGCCTCAATGACAAGGGGTGGGGCCAAGGAGTCGATCAAGAAAGAATGCCTCTCCAATCGAACTGATTCACCGCAGTTTGTTCCCGCCGGTCTCTCTTGCCCAGAAGATAGACGGAAAAAGAAAGAACGGATTCGCCGACTCATGATTGGACTCGGACCTGCCGCTGGATGATGCAAAAAACCACCAATTTGCAGTGAAATTCATCTGCAACAGCGATTCTCCGCGAACGTTCCAGAAACCAGATCTTTGCTGTTCTTCCTGGGTGGCCGCAAAAAAGAGAAATTTCGGCATCCTACAAGACGAGGAGTCTTGCCGAAAAGTTCGCGATATTTCGCGGCAGTGGCCATTCCAAGAGGAGAAACGAACAGCGTTTCAACCGAGTCAGGGCCATTGCTGAGTCATCTACGATCACTCAGCGAACTTGGTCAGGTAAGTGTACCGCCGACATGATAAGACGACAAGATGTGAACCTCGCCAGGTCGCTGAATTCCAGACGAACACGCAGTTCCCACGGCTTTCGTGAAACATTGCAGGAATGCTGTCGAAAAGAGCCGCACGAGATTTTGGGCAACACTGACGCATCACCTAGCTGATCATCCGGTGATTCCCTGAACGCATCGCCTCACATTCAAGCTCTTGCCGCCAGCGTCCAGAACTCACTCGAATGAATCGAGTTCAGTCTGGAGTTCAAGCCAACGATCTTCCGCGTCACTGAGTTCCTGACTCACCGCGGTGAACTGGGTATGGAATTCCAGAGCCTTCTTGGGATCCGTGGCTTCCATGAGTTGCTTGTTGAGATCGCGTTTCTGTGTATCCAACTTGGCAATCGTTCGTTCAAGATTGACTTTCTCTTTGCGGATGACTCGATCATCTCGCTTAGCTGCCGGCTTCTTTTCTGCAGATTTGGCCGCAGTCGAAGGCATCGGAGCAGCACGCCCCTTGCTGGCAGCGAGTTCACGTTCGCCGTCTTCAATCTCTTTATTGACGGAATAGAGATAAGAATCGTAGTCACCACCGTAGTTGCGAGCAGTTCCGTCGCGAACTTCCACAATACAGGTCGCCACATTCTTCATAAAATAACGATCGTGGCTCGTGAAGATCACGGTCCCTTTATACTCGAGCAACGCGCTGGTCAGGGATTCAACCGTTTCCACATCTAAATGGTTCCCCGGTTCGTCCAACACAAGGATGTTGTACGTGCCCAAAAGTAGGCCGGCCATGCACAAACGCGCCCGCTCTCCCCCAGAGAGTACGGAAATTTTCTTCTTGGTGTGTCCGCCACGGAACAACAGTGCTCCTGCTCCTGCCAGCAGTTCTTGAGTGGTTGTCCCCGGCTTAGCCACGTAATCGAGGTACTCGAGAACAGTCTGATTCTGGGGAAGACTTGTGTAAACATGCTGGGCGTAGACACCAATTTCACACCCGTAGCCCCACTTCACCTCTCCATCGAGCGGTTTCAGTGAGTCCACCAAGGTACGCAGCAAGGTCGTCTTCCCCTGCCCGTTATCTCCTACGATCGCTGCTCGTTGACCATGTTCGATTTCCAGGTCGATCCCCTTGGCGATCACGTGCTCGCCGTAGCCAATCGCCATCTCTTTACATCGAACCGCTGGCCCCTGACGAGGGTCAACACGAGGGCACCGCATGTGTGCGACTGCTTCATCCGCCGCAATATCGATCGTCTGCAACTTCTCGAGTTGCTTTTCTTTGGATTTCGCACGAGTCGCAGTACTTGCGCGGGCTTTGTTTTTATCGATGAACTTTTGCAGTTCTTTCTGCTTTGAGATGACAGCCTGATTGACGCGAAGGTCATGCTCTTTGCGATCTGCCTGATACTCTAGAAAACTCTCAATCGGCCCGGGATACATGGTGAGTTTGCCGCGGGTCAGATCGAGTGTGTGCGTGCAAGTTGCATTCAGAAACGCACGATCGTGGGAGACAATCAGGCACGCCTGCTCGAAATGCTTCAGGAAGTGCTCGAGGAGAATCTGTGTTCGCAAGTCAAGAAAGTTGGTCGGTTCGTCCAGCAGCAGCAATCGTGGCTCATGCAACAGGAGCGCTGCCAGCTTGACTCGAGTCTGCCAACCTCCGGAGAGCTTGGAAACTGGTCCTTCCAGGTAAGTTCCTTTGACTTCGAATTCGCCTGCAACCTCTCCGCACTTCCAGTCAGGCTGACCAGAGTCCCGCATGAGAAAATCCAAAGCGGATTCTCCTGGAAGAAATGGATCGTGCTGTCGCAGATATCCGACCTGCAAATTGGAAGCTCGCGTCACTTCGCCGCTGTCGAGCTCTTCTTCCCCGAGAAGAACTTTCAAAAGAGTCGACTTGCCAGCACCATTTCGTCCGACGAATCCGACTTTCACCCCATCCATTAACGTGGCACTGGCATCATCCAGCAGTACTTGATCGCCGAAACTCTTGACACCGTTACGGATTTGCAGCAGGACTGACATTTGAACTTTCTCGGAGACGAAATCGGACCCAAGTGGGAATCGTATGTCCAGAACTCCCGCGAGTAAAGGAATTCCCTCCCGGGGCAAATAGGGATCTTTCAATCCGCCACCGAATCAGATCAACACAAACCGATGTCTCTACCGCCCAAAAGGATTCCTGCAACGTCCCATCCCCAAGCCCTCACGACTCCGATACGGGCCCGGTATCGAACTTCCACCGCACAGGTTCTACCCGTCTGATCGTCAACAACAGCAAGGCCACCGCGACGAGTAAAACTCCAGAAGTGAGATAGAAGGACGAATCATACGATCCTGACTTCTCATGGAGCCATCCAGTAATGACAGAGGAAAAAGCCCCCGCGAGGTTCCCAAAGGCATTTGCGACTCCACTCCATTTACTTGCACCTGCCTCGCCAGCCAACGTC
Organism: Planctomicrobium mucosum; assembly: GCF_051466335.1. Classification (NCBI taxonomy): domain Bacteria; kingdom Pseudomonadati; phylum Planctomycetota; class Planctomycetia; order Planctomycetales; family Planctomycetaceae; genus Planctomicrobium; species Planctomicrobium mucosum. The sequence continues at coordinate 4,336,351 of NZ_CP195793.1, forward strand.
TGCGTGACTGCCCAGATACTGCAGGAAACCATCGCAAACCCGATACAGGCACACGTTGTAATCAAAAGAATCGTGAACCCGCCGGGCGGAATGACAGAAGTCTCAATGGGAGAATTGCTGAACAATTGCCGAAACGCATCGATCCCTTGCAGCACTACGGATCGGACCGGCTGAATCCAAGTTGGGTCATCCTTAACAAATGGAATCAACAACATCATCGGAGCAGCGATGGCGAATCCACCCACAAGCATGATTAGCCGACTGAACGTTGCGGAAAGCCCGCTGGAGATCATTTTATCCGAGAGAAATCCCCCGAAAACAGTGACCACTGCCATCACAGTGAATGGAATCGATCCATAGATCGCCATTTCGGACTTAGTAAATCCGCGCTGCGTCTCCAGAAAGTCAGGCAGATAGGATATCAGGAAGTAAAGTGAATAACCTAACGCACTGAACCCTATAGATGTCCCCCAGAATGGAACCTTCGCCCAAAGATCCATGTAGGTGGCCGATCGTTTATTCTCTTCCTCTTGAAGTGAATCGAGGTCACTGACACGAGAAACACGTTCGTTGGGAACGATCAGCATCCAGGGGATCAACCAGAGGAGACTCACCACCCCGGTTAGAATGAAAAGTGGTCGCCAGCCCCATTGATTCGCAATCAGACCACCAACCAGAATACTGATAGCCGGCCCAATTTTCGTCCCGGCAGCGATCAGTGCATTGGCTGTTCCCCGCTTTTCCTCCGGAATATTCGCGACAAGGATCTTGGAGACACAAGGATAGACGACGCTCTCGCCGATCCCCAGTAACAGCCGCATGACGAATAAGGCCCAGAAGCCCCACACCAAACCTGCCCCAAGAGTTGCCAGCGTCCAGACGAGGAATCCAATCGCGAAGACATGCTTCACGGAGAACCGGTCAGAGAACCACGCGGCCCCAAATTGAGCGAGCGAATAGCTCCAGAAAAAAGCTGAGATTAACCAGCCCATTTCCAGATTGCCGAAACCAAGCTCAGCCTTCAGATTCGTGGAAACGACTGAGAGGTTCTGGCGATCGACATAACTTAAGACCGCCGCAATTATCAGCAAAACCAGTATGGCTCGCCCTCGCCCTGGTGACTGCATCAGATCGCATTTCAGACTGCTAAGCGCTCAAGAGACACGGACGAACCTTTGCGCAGCGTTCGTCATTTCCTATGAACACAGGTAAGGTGAACTGATCAAACTTTAAATCGCTGACGATATTCAAAAAGATCAGACAGAGCAACGTTCCCACCGCACAGTAGCAAGACCACTTTCTCGCCTGGCTTGAACGTTCCTTTGTGAGTCTCTGCAGCGGCCAGACAGCATGCCGCTGCGGGTTCAGTCAGCGTTTTCACCCGCTCCAGCAAAAAGATGAGAGAGCGGACAGCTTCTTTGTCATCTACGACGACCACATCTTCCACGAATTTTCGAGTCGCTTCGAATGTCATCTGTGACACTCGTACCGCGGATAACGTCCGTGCAATCGAAGTGAGCGCAGACATCTCAATCAGCGAATTGGCAGCGAGACTTTGAGCCATCGTGTCTGCCCCCAGAGTCTCGACCCCATAGAGCTTCATCTCCGGCAGAGCCGCTTTCATCACAGAGCCGATCCCTGCGATCAGCCCTCCTCCTCCGATGCTCACGTACATCCGCGTCACGCCTGGCAGCTCATCCAGAATTTCCAGACCAATGGTTCCCTGTCCAGCAGCGACAAGCGGATCATCGAACGGTGGAACAAATGACATCCCGGCGTCGCGTCGTTTCATTGCTTCTGCAATTGACCCGGACTGACCACCCTCGCACAGAATGACTTCCGCACCGTAGCCGCGGGTCGCATCGACGTAGTTAGACGGGGTGTTATCTGGCATACAGATTGTCGCTCGCAGGCCCAACAGTTTCGCTGCGTACGCCACACCTTGAGCGTGATTTCCACCACTGACGGCGACAACTCCCGCCGCCCGTTCCGCCGGTGTCATTGCGAGAATTTTGTTGAACGCACCGCGTGGCTTGAAAGACCCGGTTTTCTGCAGACATTCCAACTTCAGGTAAACGTCCACTTCCAGCAAATCGCTGATTGTTTGCGAAAACACCAGCGGCGTTTTGTGCAGATAACCGGCAATTCGCTGTTGTGCCTGAAGAACGAGGTCGAGAGTGGGAGCTGTCTGATTCATAGCTGTGCTGTGTGCAGAAACCGGTCAATCTGACTGAAATCGAACTGTGTTAATTGAAGGCTCGTTGAATCATCACCGCCCTGACTCAGAATGCAACCTAGCGCTCTGGCAACTTGACTCGAAATTTATGAGTACCCCCATAACACAAAGAGCAACACTCTTTGCGGCGACGCAGCATCCACCTGCGACTTCAGCGCAGTGGAACGCACAAAGTCGACTCTCATGCGCATTTCCCGGTCCATTCTTCGATGTACTACCAATTCGGAGCGATTTCAATATCCGTTTATTTGATTCGATTGACTCAAACGCATCGAGAAGAAATGATGCGAACACACGCAACAAAACGTTTGGCGAAGATTTACCCACCCCAATAGATTGAGCGACCATTGAAACGACTCAAACTCTTCCTTGCCGGGCTGACACTGGCAGTCTCGACAACTCAGCTCTGCAATGGTGCTGACCCTGCCTTCGAACTGAAGAAGGGAGACCACATCAGCGTAATAGGAAACACCCTTCCAGATCGAATGCAACATGATGGCTGGCTGGAAGCGCTCATTCAGCACCGATTTCCCGAACACGAGCTCGTCTTCAGAAATCTCTCATTCCCCGGCGACGAAGTCGATGTCCGACCACGTTCAGACAACTTCGGAACTCCTGAAGACTGGCTGAAGAAGAACCAGACTGACGTTGTCTTTGCGTTCTTCGGCTATAATGAGGCCTTCGCTGGAGAGGCTGGACTTCCAGCTTTTCGCGATCGACTCAGAAAATTCATCGACGAAACGCAAGCCGCTCAGTACAACGACCGGGCTCCTGCACGTCTTGTCCTCTTCTCGCCCATCGCAGCAGAAGAGTTGAACAATCCGAACCTTCCAAGTAGCCAGGAACAGAACTCCCGTCTGGCAATCTACGCTAAGGCGATGGAGGAAATCGCGAAGGAAAAGGATGTTCCTTTCGTTGACTTGTATACTCCCTCCTACGAGATCTTTGCTCGGGAATCAGAGCCGCAAACAATCAACGGGGTCCACCTGACCCCCGATGGCAATCACAAAATCTCGGAAGTGATCGTCAAGTCGCTCTTCGGGGCCGAGGCTCCGCAAGTTGATGCTCATCTCGAGAAGCTGCGACTGGCAGTTGTCGACAAAGACTTCAAATGGTTCAACGTCTATCGCGCTATCGATGGCTACAACATCTTTGGCGGCCGCTCCAAGCTGGAATGGTTTGGACAAAGTAATGCAGACGTGATGGGACGTGAAATGGAGATTTTCACAGTCCAAACGAACAACCGTGACCAACGCATCTGGGCAATCGCCAAAGGGGGCGACCTCGAGATTGATGACAGCAACACCCCACCGGAACTTGTCGTTCAGACAAACAAGCCGGGTCCACTCGAAGGGGGCAAATATCCCTTCGAAACGGGCGAAGGGGGGATTGCTCTCATGCAGATCGGAAAAGGGTTGCAGGTCAACCTTTTCGCATCTGAAGAAATGTTCCCGGACATGATCAAGCCGGTACAGATGGCTGTCGACACCGATGGGCGACTCTGGGCTGCCACTTGGCCGACTTATCCACACTGGAATCCGAACGAACCACTCGCTGACAAGCTCATCATCCTCCCGGACGAAGATGGCGACGGCAAAGCCGACAAACTCATCGTTTTCGCGGAGGGGCTGAATAGCATCACCGGATTCGAATTCTGGAACGGCGGAGTTCTGGTCGCTGCCGCCCCTGAAATTCTCTTCCTGAAAGACACTGACGGCGACGATGTTGCCGACGTCAAAATTCGCATGCTTCAGGGGATTTCCTCCGAAGATTCACACCACACCGCTAACTCACTCACCATCGGCCCTGACGGTGGGCTGTATTCGTCGCACGGAATTTTCCACGTTGACAACATGGAAACCCCGACGAAAACCTTCCGTTCAGAGGCATCGGGTGTCTTTCGTTTCGATCCACGAACTTTTGAAGTGACATTTGAGCACCCAATCGGTCCGAACCCTCATGGAATCGCTGTCGACCAGTGGGGATACATGTTCGCCAATGACGGAACAGGAGGAGCAGGAAGCTACGTCTCGATCGGCAAAGGTGTTCCACCGCCAAAGAACTGGTTCCAGCAGCGGGTGCGCCCGGTTGCCGCCACAGGTTTCCTCTCAAGCTCACAATTCCCTGACGAATTCAATGGGGACTTCCTCATCTGCAATTGTATCGGTGTACTCGGCGTGTTGCGTCACCAGGTGCAATACGACGGAGCAGATATCAACGCCGTCGAAGTTGAACCAATCCTGATTTCCTCCGATCCGAATTTCCGTCCGACCGACGTCGAAGTCGCTGGCGATGGTGCACTGTATGTCTCTGATTGGGCAAACCCACTTATCGGGCACATGCAACACAACATTCGCGATCCAAACCGCGACCACATTCACGGTCGCATCTACCGCGTCACTTATGAAGGAAAGGCAAACCCCAAGCCGTTAAAACTCAAGGGAAAGCCAATCACGGAAGTCGCACAGGCGTTTTATCAGCCAGACACCGGATCACGTTACCGCGCCCGTCTGGAACTGACAGGTAGGACTCCGGAAGCAATCAAGTCTGAACTTGGCCCGTGGACCGAGAGGATTCAGCCGACAACTCCAGAGCACGAACAGGCCCTGCTCGAAGCTCTGTGGGTTTTTGAAGAACAGCGAATCCCGAACGAGCCCTTGCTGAAGAAAGTTTTGACCGCCAAGGAACCTCGTGTTCGTGCCGCTGCAATCCGAACACTCGGACACTGGGGCGAAAAGGTTTCAAGCTGGGAATCGCTACTACTGGCTGCTGCGCAGGAGGACGAACCTTTGGTTCGCGCAGAAGCAGTCAAAGCTGCGGTTTCATTCACCGGTCCATCCGCTGCCGAAGTCGTCTTCCAGGTAGCACAGCGACCATCCGACGTGCAAATTGCCTACGTTCTGCGATATTCCGCTGGGCAGCTCAAAGTCAATGCGGTCCTGAAGGATCAGATTGCCTCCGGAAAGGCACTCTCCCCGGCAGCTCATCAATATGCCCTTGCTAACGCCGATGTGGATGACCTGCTCAAACTCGGTAAGACAGAAGAGATTTACCTCGCGATCCTGTCTCGTCAGACGCTCCCACCAGCGGTCCTGAAAGAAGCTCTCGTCGGTCTCGCGGCACTGCGAAACATCAGCCCGATCAACCTGACATTGGATCTACTGGTTCAACAGGACGCTACCGAACAGACATCGAATCTCCCGGTGCTCATACAGCTGCTCCTCGAACAACCAGCGCAGGAGCTTCATCAGGTTCGAAGCCAACTTGAAAAGCTATACACCTCGAGCAAAACGAAAGATGCAGTCGTCGCTGGGTATGCAGCATCGATCATCGCTGATCAGGGACTTCACAACGTCCTTGAAAAGTCGCTGGACTCCAAGAATCGCTTTGCAAACGTTCTTGCCTCAATCCAACTCCTCAAAGACGAATCACTCCGCAATAGTCTGTATTCGCAGCTACGCGGGTATCAATTCGAGCTTCCTTCTTCACTCGCGGACGCATCGGGATCAAGTGCGATCGGTGCCCCGGGAATCTTTGTTGAGTATTTCCATCCAAATGGTAAAGACGTTTCTCAGGAAACGCTGGCGAAGATGAAGCCGCTCAATTCAGGGATCGTAAACGAGATTTCTCTGAACGTTCCACAGCGAGCCCGAAGTGATGAATACACACTGCGATTCACCACGACACTCCAGATTGAAACGGAAGGCAAGTACACGTTCTTTGTCCGATCCGACGATGGATCTCGCGTGTATGTCGATAATCAGCTGATCATCGACAATGATGGCCCACACGGGTCGATCGAGAAAAATGCTCAGGTTCAGCTCTCCGCTGGTCCACACAAACTTGTCGTCAACTATTCCAATCAAACCGGTGGCTTTGATCTCAATTTCGACTGGAGAGGTCCGGGAATCAAACGCGGACCACTCCCATTGAATCTGCTGGCTGTCGAAGGTGCCAAGACACTCACCGATGAGATCATCCATACCTTGGCGACACTACCGGGCCACGAAGACCAGAAGTTCGACGACTTGGTCGCAGTCATCAAGTCCGGCAAGAATCGGGCGGCCGCGATCAACGCACTGGCACTCGTTCCAACGTCGAACTGGAAAAAGAACAACCTTCAGGAACTAGCTGACAACCTGGTCGCGTACCTGACCGAGATTCCCACGAAGAACCGGACATCACCCAACGCGGTGACAACGACCAAGCTCGCAAAGATCGCGGCTGAATCACTGTCTGCCGAACGCAAGGCGGAGATTCTTGCCCGCCTCGAAAACCTGGACATTCGCTCCATCGCGATCGGTGCAGTCCCCGAGCGGATGATCTATGACAAGGAACGCATCGTTGTTCAAGCGGGAAAAACCGTGGAGTTCGTGTTCTCAAACACAGACAACATGCCCCATAACCTGGTGATTGTTCAGCCGGGCTCGTTGGAAGAAATCGGGCTGCTGGCAGAACAAACCGCCCAGAACGCTGATGCAATGCAGCGACAGTACGTTCCGAAGTCCGACAAAATTCTCCTCAGCGGCAATCTGTTGAAGCCCGGTGAAACGGAACGATTGAGCTTCGAGGTCCCGACCAAGCCCGGAGTGTACCCATATGTCTGTACTTACCCCGGACACTGGCGGCGTATGTATGGAGCACTGTACGTCATCGATTCTTCCGCTGAGGATGAAGCGGCTGCAATTGCTGCCTTGAAGCCGCAAGATGAACTGTTGGCGTATCTCCTCCGAAATACCGAGTGGAAATACGACGACCTCACCAAGGCGGCTGATCAAGTGGCGATGGGGCACTCACCCCGATCATTCGAAGTCGGCAAACAGCTCTTCAAAGTGGCAGCTTGCGTCAGCTGCCACAAGCTGAACGGCGAGGGACAACCGATCGGTCCGGATCTGGCACAACTCGATTCGAAACTTTCGATGAAGGAAGTGCTGCGAGATATTATTGAGCCGTCTCATCGCATCAACGAGAAGTTTTCTTCGCAGCTATTCGCTCTGGAAGATGGTCAGGTTGTGACCGGTCTGGTCATCAGCGAAGATGCAGAGACGGTGAAGGTTGTGACGAACCCCTTGGCTCCAGACAAGGCGGTCACAATCAAGAAAGGCGACATCGACGAGCGAGCAGTATCCAAAGTCTCGCTGATGCCGCAAGGAGTGCTCAACAAGTTGACCGAAGAAGAAATCATGGATCTGCTTGCATACATCTATGCTCGCGGGGATGCAAAACATGAACTCTTCAAGGGTCATGAAGGGCACGATCACTAAATTCGATCGGCCGGATGACAATGAATTCGACAGTGTCGTCGATTCACTCCCGGTTGATGATTGACATGAACGCCAAAGAGTCGCATTTTTATTAGTGCGACTCTTTGTTTTTTAAGCACCATTGCCGTCATCCCGACAACTCCGACCTGAAAAGCCAAGCCAATGCTCACATCTCTGATCCGCTTCAGTTTCTTTGTGATCTGCTTTGGATTGGTAGTCATCACTTCGGCCGTCGCCCAGGATTTGATTTCCGGGCCGAAGCCCTACGTCAGCAGGAACTTCCAGCTCGTGACCGACTTACCTCCAGAGGAGGCCAAAGAACTCACGACACGGCTGGAAACCATGCTGGCAAACGTCGCTACTTACTATGGACGTCCGTGCCGCAAACCAATCCGAATGTACGTCGCGAAGAACATCGAGAGTTGGCCACAGGCCGAACTCAGCAAAATGGATGAGAAGGGACTGAATTCCATTCGCGAGAAAGCCGGACTGACAATCAGAACGACCACATCCACCCAGAATGGTGTGCGACTCGATGCGGATGCGATTGTCTACGCATACGCTGACCACGGAACGCCTCAGCACGAAGCGGTCCACGCTTATTGCGGACTCACTTTCGGCGGGACAGGCCCGACATGGTATGCAGAGGGGATGGCAGAAGTCGGCCAATACTGGAAGGAGAAGGAATGGGGAGTCACGACAAACCCCAATGTGCTGGCATATCTCAAATCGCAGGAGCCGAAACCTCTCCGTGAGATCATCGACAACCCATTGGAGACCACAGGAGACTCGTGGCAAAACTACTCGTGGCGATGGGCTGTCTGTCACCTCTTGCTCTATAACAAAAACTACTCAGACCGATTCAAGCCTTTGGGCCTTTCCATGATTGGTGGAGGAAATGCCTCATTCACATCCGTTTACGGCCAACAGTTTCAGGAAATCGATTTCGAATATCGGCAGTTCCTCAAGAATGTCGAAACGGGATACCGTGCCGATCTCTGCAGCTGGGATTGGAAAACCCCTTTTAAGATAGTGAAGGGGAAGCCGGGCGCCGCTTCAAAAATTGACGCGAAACTCGGGTGGCAGGCATCTCGTGGAATCGTCAAGGCAGGGGTCACTTACAAAGTTGACGCCACCGGAAATTGGACTGTCAATAAAGAGATCGCCGCTCACGATGCAGGCGGAAATGAAAACGGAAAAGGGAAGCTGATGGGGATCATCTTCGACGATTACGCGCTGAGCGAGCCGTTTGAAATTGGCAATGCGGGAGAGTTTATTCCGCCACAGGATGGCAGGCTTTTTTTGCGGTGTGACGACCAATGGGGGGAAACAGCAGACAATCAGGGAACCATCTCTGTCCGGATTTATCAGCAGAATGAAAAGTAAACAGCTGTGGGATCGATCGGACCCCACAGCTGTTTACGATGATCTTCGCTTAACTCGAACGATCTGACTGGCAACGTCCGTTCATCACTATGTCAAAAGACCGGAATGAACATAGTAGCGTGCGCCGGTTTGGTCACCGTCATCAGTACCAAAAAATCGTCGCAACGTCCTGAACTCGTCTTCGAACGGCTTCAAAGGATTCTGTAACCACTCAATTGCTGGTGCCAGCTTCGGTTCTCCGATGAATTGAGCGGAGCCCGGGATCACCGAATCGAGTGTCGACGGCAACTGAACCGAAGCGGAAGTCAGGAAATCGGTCGCGAATTCGTTTTGGCGAGCAAGCATCAAGGCTGCTCGCGTCAGTTCTCGCCGTGCCTGTAAATCGCTCATGGCCGGCTTCGCAACGGGATCAAGAACCATGCCGGTGGAATAAGCAGCCACCAGCGTTTCGGCAGCGGCATCCACTGACGGCTGACCAGCAGGATCGCCAGAGACGCCTGCAGGCGCTGCCGCTAAGTTCGCTGCAGCGGGATCGCTCCCGCCGCGATTCGGGGACAACACCGGCAATGCCACAATGACGGCTGCGAGCAGCAATCCACCCACGGCACCATAGACTGGAAACTGTTGTCTCCAGCTCGGCTTATTCGGAGCGATTCGCGTATGGGCAGCAAACTCCTGCTCGATGGCAGCCATTGCTTTCCACCGTGGAATCGCCTCACCTAACAGGAGAAAATCGTCCCACGCATCTCGGCACTCAGGATCAATGCACTCCGAAGAATGTGCCTGAAGCTCCAGACTCGGAGTCGATCGCTGCTCGATGCAGTTTTCCAATTCAGATTGAAAAGTATGACAGTTCATTTTCAATTTTCGACCGTCTTCCGATTAGGAGAAATTCCACGTTCTCGCAAACGCTGAGCAAGCTGTTTTCGACATCGATGAAGCCAGGTCTTCACAGTTCCTTCAGGCATCTCCATGATCAGAGCAATCTCGGCAATGCTCTTGTCCTGCTGGTAAAACAGACAAAAACAACGGCGCTGCTCCGCATTCAGAGTCTCGAGCGCAAGTTCCAGTTCTTCACCCAGACCGAAGGAAGCTGTTGAATGTGAAGCCTCAATAATCTCGACGACAAATTCGTTCTGAGAGGGGAATTTCCCCCGCTTTCCGAGATTGGTTCGGCAGCGGTTCGCAGCAATTTTCAAGACCCAAGGGGTCAAAGGCTGCGTATCATCCCACGATTTCAGATACCGCAAGGCACGAACAAGAGATTCCTGAGTAGTATCCTCAGCGTCCTGCTGGTGCCGGAGCATGCGTAAACACAATACAAAAACGGGTTGGTAGTACATGTCCACGAACTCGCGGACAGCACCTGCCTCACCGATCAAGCATCGTTGAGCTAGCTCCACCTTCGTCCTTGTCACAATCTCGTTGTTCATGACTCAACAGAATATACCCTGATCGTCGGGAGAAGTTTCAAGGATTTCACTTGCGCCACGATTTTTTTATTTCTTCACATGCGTTTCGTCACACTTCGATCCATCAAGAAAGACGGTCACGTTTTCAATCACACCCCATCTCCAGCAAAACAACTCAACGCATTACCCTTAAATGACATACGAACACACCGAATGAGAATTCCCTTCAAAAACGAGGAGTCGTTTCACTCGCTGTACTCATCCTGTCGCTACCACCAGCGATTTCCGTCCTTCACTCACAGCTCACCCAAGCAAAAAAAGCTTCGCACCATTGAATGGAGCGAAGCTTTTCGAAGTACATCGAAAGGATGCCTGCAACCCTTTGGTTAGCTGGCGAGTTCTCCTTCATCCTTCATCAGTTTGTATTCCACAGCATCAACAAGCGCCAGCCAGCTCGCTTGGATGATATTCTCGCTGACTCCGATTGTATTCCAGACGCCCTTCTCGTCGGCACTTTCAATCACAACGCGGACGCTGGCAGCAGTCCCTCCGGTCGAATTGATCACCCGGACCTTGTAATCAACAAGGTGCATCTCAGCGAGATTCGGGTAGAAGTCGATCAGTGCTTTTCGCAAGGCCTGATCCAGTGCATTCACTGGCCCGTCCCCTTCTGCGACCTCGTGCATCACCGGACCATCTCCGTCAACTCGCAATTTCACGGTCGCTTCGGTGAGTGGATCAGTCTGTCCCGCAGTCTCCACATTCACTCGGTAGTGAATCAGCTCAAATTTCGGTGTGTAAAGTTTGGCGACCTTTTTCACCAGCAGATCAAATGACGCTTCGGCTGCTTCGAACTGATAGCCATCATTCTCCATTTCCTGAACTTTATTCAGGATGTCCGCCATGAGTTGCGGATTCTGATCGAGCTTATGCTTGCTGGTTTTCGCAACGATGTTCGACCGCCCCGACAGCTCACTGACGAGAATTCGACGTTCGTTTCCAACGAGTTCAGGAGCGATGTGCTCGTAGCTGTGAGAAAACTTGTTCACTGCGTGAACGTGCATTCCGCCTTTGTGAGCAAATGCACTTCGTCCGACGAACGCCTGATTGGATCGAAAATTCATGTTCGCGAGTTCGTAAACATAGCGAGAAATTTCAGTCAGGTGTGTCAGTCCACTGCCGTGCGTCAGGACTTCAAAGCCCCCCATCTTGAGCGCCAGATTGGCCGCCACACTCAACAGGTCGACGTTTCCGCAACGCTCCCCGATTCCGTTGATGGTTCCTTGAACCTGAACAACTCCAGCCTGGACCGCCTTGAGTGAATTCGCGACCGCAAGATCACAGTCGTTATGACAGTGAATCCCCAGCGGGGTTTTGATTTCCCGCTGAACGAGTTTGAGAACTTCGGTCAATCGCTCTGGGAGAGTCCCCCCGTTGGTATCACAGCAGACGATCACGTCTGCACCAGCTTCCTCAGCAGCTTTGAAGGTCCTCAACGCGTATTCCGGATTTGCACGAAATCCGTCGAAGAAGTGTTCCGCATCGTAGAAGACCTGCCGCCCTTCGGCCTTCAGAAACTCGATCGAATCGCGAATCATCGCGAGGTTCTCTTCGAGATCGACCCGCATCACCTCCAGAACCTGAAGGTCCCAGGTCTTTCCAACGACGGTGCAGACCGGGGCGTGCGAATCACGCATCGCCTGCATGCCGATATCGTTCTCAGCGAGCACACCTTTGCGACGTGTCATTCCGAATGCGCAGATCTTGGCATGTTTCAGATCAAGATCGCGGGCTCGCTGAAAATATTCGGTATCTTTCTCATTCGAAAGTGGGTAGCCCCCTTCAATGAAATCAAACCCCAGATCGTCCAGTTTCTGAGTAATCATCAGCTTATCCTGCAGGGAGAAGTTCACTCCTTCCCCTTGGCTTCCGTCACGCAGGGTCGTGTCATAAAGCTGGACGTACATAATTCTGTTCTCGATTGGACGCTGATAAACAAAAAACCCCTCAGATCTCGAAGGACCTGAGGGGGGATATTTTGGACGGGGCCAGACTCTCCTCAGATCACGCGCGGAATAATCGCAGGAATTTCGCTCGCCAACGAAATTCGCGTACCACGGATGATGGAGATTGTCTGCATGCGATGCCCTGAGATTGTGTACAGAGTTCAACAGAGAGTAGGGCAACAAGTTGGCTCAGGTCAATCGAAGAGGCTGAATTGGCTGTCTATTCGAAAAATCCTGACAATGAAATTCTACATGTCACTAACACGCCGATTGAATCGACCAATCCACCCTGATTCCAAGCGGACCTACGACACCAGACAATTCTGCTGCTGATCGCGGAAACTCTAGTCAGCACGAAACTTACTCGTCAATCGTCTCGCTTCAAGCACGACGAATTACTGCTGCGGATCCGGGAATTCCAACGGGGGCTTATTGAACTTCTTACGCACCCAATTCAACGATGTTCGCACCGATTTTCGCTGAATCACCCCGTCAATGAGTCGGTGTTTGCCGGGGAGATCCATGATCGAAATGCCAAGCAGAATGGCAAGAATTCCGGGGCCGGGAGCGATCACCATGTAGATTCCCAAAACGATAAGAACTGCACCGATGGCGTTCCTGACGACAGCACTGACAACACGCATCACCGGGTTACGATGTGTGGACACCCGAATGGGTTGAGTGAAATGGTCAACAGGCATGTTCACGATCACCCAGAAAACCAGAACCGTCCCGACAATGCTGGAGATGATTGCAAGCAACAGTATGACGCCGCCAATGCCTTCAAACATTACGTATTCTACCTCTTTTCCAAGTCATTGACTTGTTCCCTGCCGTCTTTCTCACTCGCCCGTTATTCTAGTGAACACAGAGCCCGCTCAGGGAGTGCGAATTCACACTTCCTTCCCTGCACGGCGACAAATCACGAGTTCGGATTGAGTAACCACAAACATGACGTTGCTCGCAGCCGAACTGAAAATCAAACTGGCCTAAAATCCCGTCAGGGAATTATTTCGAAGAGATCAGGGGAGTCGTTGCAGTGCCTGTCATTAATGTTGAAGGAGATTGGCTGAACCAACTGCTGGGACGGACATACGCTGTTGAAGAACTCGCCGATGCCCTTGAGCAAATGGGCTGCGATGTCGACGATGTCCTTGAGGTCGACCGCTTCCGTTGTCCGAAATGTCAGCAGGTCGTCGAAGCTTCTCTGGGCGCTGAAACAACCAATCACTGCAACTGGTGCGAATTCGAACAGGAAGCCAGCTTCGCGAAAATCGGTCGCAGCACCGTGATTCGACTCGACCTGCTCGCTGCCCGCCCAGACCTCTTCGATGTCGGGGGAATTGCGAGAGCGTTAAAGGGGTACCTCGGAGAGGTCGAAGGACTGCCCGAATATACCGTCCTGCCGTCGGACGTCGTTGTTGAAGTGGACGCTGCCACCAACAGTGAATCCTGCCAGCGTCCATTCATCAGCTGTGCTGTGGTGGAAATGCCAGAGGTCACCGACGTGACACTCGTCTCCTTGATGAAACTCCAGGAAGCACTCCACTGGGGCGTCGGACGCGATCGAAAACTGGCATCGATCGGTGTTTACGATCTCGACACCATCCAAAGCCCAATTCAGTACACCACAATCGATCCGGACAAAGAGTCGTTCGAGCCTCTTGGACGTCCGGGCGAAAAAATGACCGGTCGCGAGATTCTCGAAAAGCACCCGAAAGGGGTTGGCTATGCTCGCCTGCTGGCAGACCACAAAAGCTATCCGGTGCTGAAGGATGCGAATGGCGTTGTGCTTTCAATGCCTCCGATCATCAATAGTGAAGGAACGAAAGTTCATCTGGGAAGTCGTCGCCTGTTTGTCGATGTCACTGGCATCAGCCAGGCGGCCGTCGTCAAGTCGCTCGACACGTTCGTCTCATCGTTGGTCGAATTAGGCGGACAAGCGAAATCGGTGACGATCTCCTTCCCGGATGGGTCGAAGGTTGTCTCTCCGGACCTTTCTCCACGCGAAATGGAAATTGACCTCGAAGCAGCCAAACGCTGGCTCGGGCTTCCACTCGATGAAACCAATCTCGTGACGTCGCTGCGACGCATGCGACTGGACGCCGTACAGACGCAACCGGGGGCATCCACTTTCCGGGTTCGCTTCCCGGCATTGCGAACCGACTTCAAACACATGGTCGACGTCTTCGAAGACCTGGCGATCGGGTATGGGTACAAAAACATTCAGGCCCGTCTTGTCAGTCAATTGACCGTTGGACAATCACGCCCGGAAGATGACGTCAGCGACCTTGTCCGCAGCGTACTTATTGGACTCGGATACACCGAGATCATGAGTTTGCCAATGACAACCGAAGAACATCACTTCACCAAGTTCCGCCTGCCAGTCCCTGAGCACTATGTTCGGATCGGCAATCCGAAACTCAAAGCGATGACCGTCGTCCGATCCCATCTGATGACTGGCTTAATGGAGCACCTTCGCGAGAACAAGCGTGCGCCGCTGCCGCTACGGTTCTTCGAACTGGACAACGTCACCGTTCTGGATCCAGAAGCGGAAACAGGAGCCCGTGAAGAACGTCATCTTTCCATCGTAGAAATGGGGAAGGAAGCAAGTTACGCCTCTCTCCGCACGGTGATCGACGCCCTGTTGTTCGAATTGGGGGAGAACGGGACGTTCGCAGAGACTCAGCACCCAGCGTACATCCCGGGGCGTGTCGCATCAGTTTCCACTGAAGGGGAAATCGGAGGAGTGCTGGGCGAACTTCATCCGGAAGTAATCCTGAATTTCGGCCTCGACCACCCGGTTGCTATCGCCGATTTCAAAATCATGAATGTGCGGTAAACAAAGACTTCACTTCAACTGGAAGCCCACGAGCCACTCCATCGCCACGCTGGTCGTGGCTCTACGGGTTTCGAGGCGATGACTTCGTGTCATTCAACGAGGGTAAATGACTGAGTCCTGTAATGAGACACGCTGTGTCGTCTTCGACGCTGTGGGGACATTGATTCACCCCTCCCCAAGCGTCGCAGAAATCTATTACGCGATCGGCAAGAAGTTCGGGCTTCGGTACTCGCTGAAGGAATTGGCCCCACGTTTCAAATCCGCGATGAAGAGGCGACCAGCGACCGAGCAAACAGACGAGGAGTCAGAGTTCAACTTCTGGAAGGCCCTCGTCGACGATGTGCTCGGTCCGGTCGATTCTCCGGAACAGTGCTTCCTGGAGATCTACAACCACTTCGCTCAATCGGATGCGTGGCGGGTCGGAACAGACGTCGCCGAAACTCTTCAGGTTTTGAAAGATCACGGAATTGTCACTGTCATCGCTTCAAACTTTGACGAGCGGTTGGATCGCCTGGTTCAACAGATTCCGACCCTGCAACTTGTCGACCATTTAATCATCTCGTCTCGGGTCGGGTGGAGAAAACCCCACCTTAACTTCTTTAACCAAGTCCTAAAAATCGTACAGTTGCCTGCCCGGAACGTTCTGATGGTTGGTGATGACTATGAACTCGATGTAATTGGCGCACAATCTGCGGGAATGCAGGCGATGCACCTGTCGGACATCCCGGCACCGGGCGGAACTCATGGATTTTTCCGCGGGACGTCGGTTTCTGATGTCTTGCCAATTGTGAACTGCAGATGAATCAAAATCCAATTGCCTATGAATCCGGCGATTCTCCACCAGAAACCGGTCGCAAGTCTCAGGCCGCATTGAGATGGATCTGTTACAGATTCGTGCGATTGGCACTCTTCGTTCTTGCGACAATCGTCATCATCGGCAGCCTCATTCGTTTCACGGTGAAAGACGAATGGGATGTCACGTCAACAATTTTCTATGCGACTCCGCTGGTTTTACTTGTCGGCGGGAGTTCAATCTGCCTGGCTGCCGCGATACTAATGCATTTCCGCATCAGAACGAAATTCTGGATCGTGATTACGTTCCTCTTACTGGCTACCTGGCTTTGGCAGGATTGGCGCTGGCACAGTACCGGGACGATTCCCTCTCAAAGCGATCAACAGGAACTGAGCGTGCTGTTCTGGAATGTTGCACGTAAGCAGGACCTAACCGGCGCGGCAGATTTCCTGAAACTTCGAAATCCGGACATCATCGGACTAGTCGAAGTAATCGGAGACGCGAACCATTGGAAGCAGTTCTGGAAAGACCGCCTCCCTGAGTACGATGTTTCCGCATTGGGAGGAGGACTGTACGTGCTCACTCGTGGGACGAGCGGAACATCGATTCCGCATAATCTCGGAGCAGGTTCCATCGGGAGACAAATTCAAGTCGAACTGAACGGAAACAAATTCGAAATATTGGTCGTCGATATCAACGCCAACCCACGAATCCCAAGACGACTGGCGTTCCAGAATTTATACACTGTCGCACAGAAAATTCGTGATCAAAACACCATCATCATGGGGGACTTCAACACCCCCAGTGAGTCTGCTTTGCTCACTGAATTACGAACAGATTTCCGGTTATGCTTCGATGCAGGAGGCCGTGGATACAAATGCACGTGGCCAACTTGGCTTCCGTTGATGCAGTTAGACCAGATTTGGACAAGCTCGAACATCAAGGTTTTAACATGCCGTCATTACTGGACTTGGAACTCCGATCACAAACCAGTTGAGACGCGAATTCACTTGCAGCGTTGAGTTGAAGCACTGAGTGAATTACGCTGTTGTCAATGAGAAACTGGACCACCAGTGCCTGTCTCGCCCGACATGCTCACTTTTGCAAACAAATGATTACTTTGTAAAATAAGCATCGAGGCAGAGGGCAATCGACAGCGCAATCGTCGAATAATACCAGTCATCAATTTCCCACCTCGTTCCCGATGGAGCACAAGTGATGTCGAATAATTCCTCCCGCCCAGAAAACAATTCTGGTGCTTCTCGCCGTGACTTCCTGAAAGCTGGCACCGTCGCCGGCGTGACAGGATCCCTCCTCGGTTCATTCGCAGCGAACTCACAGGTCTTCGCTGCTGGCGATGACATCCTCAAGGTCGGTCTGATCGGCTGCGGAGGACGCGGTACCGGTGCAGCGAACCAGGCACTCAACGCCGACAAGAAAGCCCATCTCGTCGCAGTTGGCGACGCGTTCCCAGAAGCAATCGAGCCAAGCCTGAACTCACTGCGAGCTCAAAAGGAAATCGCTGATCAGGTCAAAGTTGATGACGATCATAAATTCTCCGGTCTCGACTCATACCGCCATGTGATCGACGCCAGCGACGTTGTGATTCTGGCTTCTCCTCCGGGCTTCCGCCCAGAGCACTTGGCCTATGCCGTCGAAAAAGGCAAGCACATCTTCACAGAGAAGCCAATGGCCACCGATGGCCCAGGGATTCGTTCTGTCATCGAAAGCGTCAAGAAGGCCAAAGAAAAGAACCTGTCTCTGGTTGCAGGTTACTGCTGGCGATATGACTACCCACGCCGCGCTCTGTTCCAGAAGGTTCTGGCAGGCGAAATCGGCGACGTGCTCTGCACATACGCGACTTACCTGACTGGTTCAGTGAAGCCGATGCAGGATCCAGCGTCCCGCCCAGAGGGGATGAGCGACCTCGAGTGGGAAGTTCGCAACTGGTACAACTTCACATGGTTGTCCGGTGATGGTCTGGTCGAGCAGGCAATTCACGCTGTCGACTGGCTCGCATGGGCAAAAGGCGATCAGGCACCTGTCAGCTGTACTGCAGTGGGTGGACGCCAGACTCCAGCAGTTGGCACTGCAAACATCTTCGACCACATCGAAGTGAACTACCTCTGGGCAGATGACACTCGCTCCTTCCTCGCTCAACGCCAGATCAACGGCTGTTACAACGACAACAGCTGCTACATCCTCGGTTCAAAGGGCAAGGGAGAAATCGGACGCCGTGGAGTCTCCATCAAGGGTGAATCCAACTGGAAGTACGAAGGTCCAAACCCAAACATGTACCAGGTCGAACACGATGAGTTGTTCGCATCCATCCGCAATGGCAAGCCCATCAACGATGGCGACCGCATGGTCAACAGCACACTCATGGGAATCATGGGCCGCATGGCTGGTTACACCGGTAAGGAAGTCACTTACGAGGAAGCCCTCAACTCGAAGGAAATCCTCGTTCCAGAAACACCAAACTGGGACACCAAGATCAACACACCTGGAATCGCGATCCCAGGCGTCAACCAGTTCGAATAATTTCGAACGAGTCTTGTGAAGCGTCAATCACGGGGCAGGCCAACAGTTGGCTTGCCCCGTTTTTTGTTCTCATGTTTTCCATTGCGGCAAGTGGAGTTCATCAACGGCTGTCGACTATTCTATTTGGACGAACCGCCGGAACCTTTGACCGGTATTCGCGGTGCTGCCGTCGACGCGACCACAAGACGCTCCGGGACTATCCATGAGCGAAGCACGATCAGATTCATCGCCCCGAAAGAAAGATCAAAGCTTCTATTACCGCCTGTTCCACATGCAGCTCCCACTTGAAACCGAGTCGACGGTTTTCATTCTGGTCAATCTTCTCGATTTCTTTGCGACCTACTTCGGACTCGCAAATGGTGTTTTTCGAGAATCCAACCCAATTGCCAATTGGTTTCTCGAGGGCTGGGGCGTCAAAAAGGGACTGCTGATCTACAAGCTGGTCATGGTGACTCTCGTTTGCGTCATCGCTCAGATTGTCTATCCGCATCGACCTCGTACCGCCCGCATGATTCTGATCGGCGGAAGCCTCGTTGTCGGCTACGTCGTCATCTACAGCGTGCGACTGTTGCTCGCTCAAGAGTTGTTTTAATAAACCTCATCAGGTCGATGCGACGCCCCTTGAAGCACAAGGACATTTGAACCTTCCCTCGCTCGTCTGGCTCCCTCCTCGAGTCAGGAAAGAAGGTTCTGAATCTGCTGCTCAACCGCATCGATATCCAACCCGGTGATCGCAAAAACTTTTCGTGAAGACTTCAATCCCGATACGAGTTCGATCTGTGACTTCGAGAGCCCAAATGCTTCTGCAATGGCCGCCAGAATCTCCCGATTGGCTTTACCCCCTTCAGGAGCTTGCGTCACAGCGATTTTCAACCGGCCATCATGGACGCCGGAAATCTGATTTCGACGCGATCCGGGTTGTGCGTGAATGGGAAGAAGAACACGGTGATCTGACACTTTGAGTTCAACACCGCTCATGCCGCTGAGACTCCATCAAACACGGCGCTCCCGACACGAATCAGCGTCGCCCCCTCTTCAATGGCTATTTCGAAATCATGACTCATTCCCATCGAGAGTTCCGGGAGTTCGACCTGACTACCAAGAGCGCGAAGCTCATTGCGTAGCTCACACAACCCTCGAAACGTCAAACGAATTGCTTCACTGTCTTCGGTCAGCGGAGCCATCGTCATCAATCCCTGAATCGCGATGTTCGGCACAGCAGTCAATTGCTCCCATTCAGCCCGCAGCGTCTCTGGTTCGAAACCGCTTTTCGTCTGCTCTCCCGAAACGTTGACCTGCAACAACACATTGGGTGTTAATGAAAGCTCGCCGGCGATTCGCCCAATTCGCTGCAATTGCGACAACGATTCCACTGAGTGAATCATGGCAGCATCGGGCAGGACGCTCCGAATCTTGTTGCTTTGAAGTTGTCCGATTAGGTGCCACTCAATCGGATTCGACGTCACTTCCGTTTGCTGAAAATGCCGCGACCGTTCAATTAATTGTTGCGGTCGATTCTCTCCCAGCACCTGGTGACCGCACATCAGCAGGGTCACCACATGTTCAATCGAAGCATATTTGGTGACAGCGATGAGTCGAACGTCACTCACGGAGCGGTGCGCACGAGTACACGCTGCTTCGATCCGCTGATTCAGTGAATCGAGATTCTGCCTGATTTTTTGAAGAGATTCGAGAGAAGGATCTGACATGAAAGAAAACAACGCGTCGATGGCAGGATGAAACTGGTGTCACTAAGACACTTCTGATTCTCCTGCAAACCAACGCGGTTCGTCAAATCAGACACCGCGACGAGCGATGCGAGTATCGTCGATTTCAATGGATGACAGATCGAGCAAACATGTTGCGATCTGGATCATCCAATGAATCGAGATTCGTCGACTGTCGGCGAAAGCTATGCGCCGGGGCGCACACGTTGATATTCCGTCAGAACCTCATAGAGATCTTCCGGAACCTGAACTCCATCCTCGGAGAAATCTCGCAACGAATTTCGATGCTTACGACTTGCTTCATTGAGGATGTGCATCAATTCGCCGAAGGTGATCGTCATCTGAGGAAGGCTTGCGACATCTTCTTCATGATCGCCTGTAAAGATTCGTAACCTGGGACGCATGATTTATCCTCCTTGATCCACGAATGCACACTTCCGAACAATCTCCGACTGTTCGTCTGCTCGCTGGTATTAGCTATCGGCGAACTCTGCATGTTCCCTTGAAGATCAAAGCGACTTTTGGGCGGACTGATCGTTTTAGTCGATTTCAACCGCATTTCTGGAATCTCATTCAAGTTTCGAGATCAGCTCATCGCAGCCGCGGATTATGCAACATCGGCCGGACCTACCTGACTCGGAAATTCCACCCAAAACACCCCAGGGAAAATCTCCCGATTACAAAATTGTTGACCAACGAATCTGCAGGGTGTGTCGAGACAGGAAGAAAGCAGCGAGCGATCCGAAGAGGGGCCCCGAGGCGAGGGCTTGCATCAGCTTCGAGAGTTCTTGAGGAAGGCGACCGACTTTCAATACAGAGCGACAACAACCGATTTGTATCGCAATTGCTCACCCTTCAACAAACGCGTCAAACTGCTCCCGCCTCGCATCAAATCACACAGAATCCAACGCAACAGTTTACCCCAGAACCACTTGCAACCAAAGCCAAGAACAAAACCTGTCAAGAAACTCATTCGCGAAGAGATCTTCATCTTCAAAAAAGTGTCAATTCCCTGCACTGTTCGGACGGGAATCGCCCCCTGATGCGCTTCTATTCCATGACAGTCATTCGCAACAGGCAGAGCTGTCCTGAATTTCATGTCTTCCGTTCGCCCAGATTTTCACAAACGACTTTGTCACAGTATTTCAGTGCACGAAATTTCCGCTACTCTTCTACTTTCTTCATTTGAAATCCATCTGAGCGAGAAGCAGTCTCATCAACAGCCACCGGTTTCACTTCAAACACGATTGAAGCGAAGGCTGATTGGAGACTGACGATACAGATCCCAGGGAAGATCATGGCAGCTAGCGCCAAGAATGAATCCAGCTACGTCGCAGACGACATTGAAGTACTGGAAGGACTTGAACACGTTCGCAAACGTCCATCGATGTATATCGGGGGGATCGATACTCGCGGTCTGCACCACCTGATCTGGGAAATCGTCGACAACTCCGTCGATGAGTATCTCGCTGGACACGGCGACTCCATCAGCGTCACTCTGCACAAAGACAACGCATCGATCACTGTCGAGGACAACGGCCGCGGCATTCCTGTTGATATTCACAAAAAGACAGGGAAATCCGCTCTGGAAGTGATTCTGACCACGCTTTATGCAGGAGGTAAGTTCTCGGAAAAGAACTACCTTCGCAGCGGCGGACTCCACGGGATTGGTTCGTCCGCGGTCAACGCCCTTTCAGAAACGCTCATCGCGACTGTTCGCCGTGACGGCTTCGAATGGCGTCAGAGATTCAAACGAGGACGCGCGACGACAAAAGTCGAACAGGTCCGCCCGATGCGTGGCCATGGAACATCGATTTTCTTTAAGCCTGACGACGAAATTTTCCGCCGGGTCCAGTACCACGCGGACACCATTCGCCAACATCTCGAAGACATTTCGTACGTCCACGGCGGTCTGAAACTCACCTTCATCGACGAGGTCAAGAACGAGAAGTTTGAACTGCATCACCCCACGGGAATTGCAGCCTATCTCGACAAAATCATCGCGGATGACAAGCGCAAACCGATTCACGAAGCAGCATTTACCACAGCGAAGGATGAAGGAAAGATCCGGGTCGAGATGGTTCTCCGCTGGAGTGAATCCACGGACGAACACATCCGTAGCTATGTCAACGGAATCCGTACGCGAGGCGGCGGAACTCACGAATCGGGCTTCCGCTCTGGTGTTGCCAAAGCGATTAAAAACTACATGGATGTCCACAACATCAAAACCAAGGGACTATCGATCACGCCGGATGACATCCGGGAAGGAATGATCGGGATTATCTCGGTCTTCCACAATGACCCGATGTTTCAGGGACAGACGAAAGACCGTTTGAACAACCCTGAGATGACATCGATGGTCGACAGCATGACCCGCATCGCGCTGGAAAGCTGGCTGAACTCAAACAGAACCGTCGCCGACGCTGTCATTGGTCGCATCATCCTCGCTGCCCGCGCTCGAGAGGCAAGCCGCGAAGCGATCAAAGAAGTGAAACGGAAATCAGCCGGGACCCGACGCAGCAACCTCCCCGGAAAACTGTTGGACTGCCGTTCCACCAATCCAGAGGAATGCGAGCTGTTCATCGTTGAAGGTCAGTCTGCGGGTGGAACTGCTGCCAGCGGACGAGACTCCCGAGTTCAGGCGGTCCTGCCCCTCAAAGGGAAAATCCTGAACACAGAGGCGCTTGCCCTCGGAAAAATCATGGTCAACCAGGAAGTGAAGGACCTGGTTGAATCACTCGGGACTGGCATTGGCCCCAATTACGATCCACACAAACTTCGTTACCACCGCATTATCCTTCTGATGGATGCCGATAGCGATGGATACCACATCAGCACCCTGTTGCTGACGTTCTTCTTCCGCCATATGCAGGAACTCATCCAGCAAGGGCGTCTTTATCTGGCGCAGCCGCCCCTCTACAAAATTGAAGTGGGCAAAGAGCGTTTTTACGCTCGCGATGACGCAGACAAAGAAGAGATTCTCTCGAAAATCCCGGCCAATCGCTCGTTCGACGTCCAGCGATTCAAAGGACTGGGAGAAATGAATGCATCACAGCTCAAAGAAACCACTCTGGACCCAGCGACCCGCACACTCTTGAGGGTGGAGATCGATAGCCTCGTCAATGCAGACTCCACTTTCGCCCAGCTTCTTGGAAAAGATCCTGCTGAGCGATACCGAATGATTATGGAAGAAGCAGCGGAAGTGGACGACCTAGACCTCTAGTTCAGCCAACTGTTATGTTGAGCCGCAGCAAAAACTACGTCACCATTGCTGGAAACTGATTGTTGAATATGGAAGCCGCACCCGTGTCAGATTCGAGAGACTCCAGCGTTCCCTCGATCTATCGTGATCGTTCGTTCTGGGGAATGACGTCGACCCAGTTTCTGGCAGTGTTCAATGACAACTTCTACAAGCAAACAGTGATGCTGGCTTGCGTTGTCATGGAGAAAGAAGTCCCGGGAACCTGGAAGAATCAGGCGCTGGCAACAATTTTCTTCTCGCTGCCCTTCATTCTGTTCTCCGGATTTTGCGGTTTCCTTGCTGACCGATACAGCAAGCGCACAATCATCGTCGTTTCCAAACTCGCGGAAGTCGGGATCATGCTCTTAGGTATGATCGCCTTTCATTTAGACAACTGGCCAATGATGTTCGGAGTGCTCTTTTTGCTAGGGGTACATAGCACGCTCTACGCCCCAGCCAAATACGGTCTCCTCCCGGAACTCTTCTCGGAAAATCAGCTTCCGCGAGTCAACGGTCTGTTCCAACTCAGCATGTTCATCGCGATTATTCTAGGGATTGCAGCAGCGGGAATCGTCGCGGAACGTCTTCAGGCACCTTGGGTTGTGACGCTCATCTGCATGACGATCGCCGGAATCGGATTTCTGACCTCTCTGCTAATTCATCCAACTCCAGCGGCCCGTCCGGAACTTAAATTCGATTCATCCGATCTGGTCCTCAACGTCGAAACCCGCAAAGTCATCTGGGCCGATCGTCGCCTGCTCTATGCACTTCTGGCGACATCCGCCTTCTGGGCAACGGGTGGACTTGTCTATCCGCAAGCAATTAATGATGTGGGAGTGACTCAGTTAGGGCTGAATAAAGAGATCACCAGCTACATGGCAGCGGGAACAGGATTCGGCATCGCGATTGGCTGCATTGTTGGAATGATTTTCTCACACGGCACATTCAACGCACGCCTCGTATCCTTTGGAAGCTTAGGGATGTTTTTTGGGCTGGTGGCCCTCTCTCTTCCTGGCAATCAGAGTGGGACTTTCCTCGGAGTGAATGGAACCGCCGCAATGCTCGTGTGGCTTGGTGTTTGCGCTGGAATCTACAATGTGCCCCTGCAAGTTCTTATTCAGGCCCGAGCCCCCGAAGAGCACAAGGGGCGAGTGATTGGGGCCATGAGCCTGGCGAACTGGATTGGGATCTATTTCTCTGGCGTCCTTTTGCTAGTGTTGAAGCCGATTCTGGTTAAAGGGGAATTGCCACTGAATCTGCTCTTCGGTGCCGGAGCTCTCTTCTTCCTCCCAATCGTCCTGTTCTACCACCCGAAGTCGGAGCGACTGAAATCGTCAGTGCCGCATGATGCGCATCATGCATAATTTCCTCCAATAAACAGAGGTTCATTCTCTTTTTGCGAATTTCGTGGAAATGGAGCATGACTTTTCTACTCGACAACGGTTAGAAAAGACGTAGACACCAATCAGCACGTCTCCAATCTCTCTGATTGCGATGTCGATCGTACTTCCCTGTCCTATCATTCGATGAACAGGGGAGTCACTAAGCATCACTGCGGGTGCAGGAATTCCATGATTGCTCAACTCATCCCAATTGACGGCAGTCCACCCATAGAAATCGTGAGAGACGTCACGCTCGTTGGACGAAAACGCGATTTGTGTGACGTCATCATCATGAACACGAGCGTTTCGAAACTGCATTGCGCCATCGCCAAAACTGATGGACTTTTGTTCATTCGGGATCTGGGAAGCACGAATGGAACGAAGGTGAATGGCCAACGAGTCTCCCGAGGGGCGCTGCTTCCCGGAGATGAACTCAGTTTCGCGAACGCAAAATTCCGTGTGCATCTCGGCCCCAGCCCTGCACAACAGCCGGTCAGCTCAACGGAACATACAGAAGAACTCGTACGTTTTGTGAAGCCGAACTCCTCAGCGAAAACCCCGCCTGATCACTTTGTTTTTGTCGAACATGGCGACGAAATGAGCTGATTTCTTCGGGCTCTCTTAAAAGTCCCAAACGATTTCGCTGCATTCCCATCCTCCGAACGTCCCGAAATGCGCCATCGACGGTTGGTCTGCCACTGAATTCGCCGCTGTGAACTCTCAAACAAAGTCGGTCTCCGCGATTTGCGGCATTGAGCTCGGAGACGCCGCGCCAATTGCTCGTCCTTACGGGATAATTGAGAATTTCACTTCAATTATCGTCTTCAAAGGTGGTGGAGCTCGTTTCGATCCCTCGCACGCGTCGATCTAGATCGCCTCTCACGAGAGTGTGGCCTCCCGACGGGGATAATCGCAGCGTTTGAACGAGTTTTGGCCACCATTCGCCGCCACTCACCCCTGAGACAGGAGCGAAGTCCCTTCGAAACGCGAGGCTAGCCCAAGCCAAGCAACACCCCCGCTTCTCTATTCCATTCGCTCTGTCACCAGTGGGGGCTTCCTGACGTCCAAGTACGCTGGCCGAGAAAACTCTCCAGAGACTGGGCTCAGATGCTTCCCGAATAGACGAACACTAGAGAATCTCCCCGCCCCCCTGGAGGTGGAACTTCTGAGACAAGATCCGAGATCAGCCGTAGCCCCACGAAACACTCACCCTAAACCACCTAAACACCCCACTACCCAAGACAACTCAGCCTCACACGCCAGATAAACGCTAAGTTCACTAAAATCGTCATAAACCCACAAGTTTCACTCCCCATCCGTTCGATATATCCATTGTCGGAAGGAGCAACCGTCTTACGCATACGGACTTTGCGTATTCGCTCCCTTCGCGTCATCGCAGCACCTGGAGGCGATCGGATGACAACCTGGAAGAGTCAGGCCAAGCGATGGGGCTTGTTTGCAATGTTGTTCTTGGGGACGTTACCCAGCAGCGGATGCTACGGGACCTATCTTTACTTATTAAAAGATGCGTTTATCGGTGGTTGGTTCTTCGGAACGACAGCTCCGATTCCGGTGACACCCTATTTCAGTCAGCAGATTGAAGACACCTATTGGGAGGAGGAGAGGTACAAACGTGTGCCAATTCTCGACCCCATCGAAGGTGAAAACGCTCCGCTGTTCTGTTTGGATCCACCGAGACCAGACGAAGTCATGCGGGCATTGCCAGATGACGTTTCTGGCGGCGTGCCATTCCTCGCGGAGACGTTCCGTAACAACGTCCGCATCGTTGTGGAAAAGATCGTGGATCGCGTTGACGAGCCCCGGTTCTATCCACAGGTTGGACCAGCTCGACTACATCACTGCCACTACAAGTGTACCGTCTACTTCGAGAAGACGATTCGCTCAAGCTGGCCTGTGCCGTTCACACATGTCGACGAAGTTCAGGAAGTGGTCTATATCGACCATGACCACCTGATTCGTGTGGCAGGTCCAAGTCACCAGCTGTAATCAGCTCGGTTATAAAAACATCAATAGCCCAGTCACGTTTTGACTGGGCTATTTTTGTTTGAGCAATTGCAGGTGGTGCCTGCCAGGTACGGTGCAAAGTTGCACTGAATTTGAATCACACACCGAAGAATCGGCGAACTCCTGAGATCCCCTCGGCAACATGGCCGACGATATCGAATTGCCCCAGAAGCTTCTTCATGGATGGCACCGCAGGAGGAAAGACCAGCCAACATCCTGGCTCGAATCAACAATAGAAACGACGAGTGGGGACATCATGTGATTCTAACACACGGTGTCCCCACTTATTTGGGCGAACGGTTGTTGTGACGGCAACTAGGCGCCGATACCTAGCTTCTTTTCAACCGCTTGGCTGAGTGTCTCTCGTACGAGTTCCACCGGAATACGATCGTAGACGCCTGCGAAGAAGCCTTCCACGATCATGTGCATGGCTTCATAACGGGAAATTCCGCGGCACATCGCGTAGAAGATCTGTTCTTCATCGACCTGACCTGCTGTCGCACCGTGTGTACAGCGAACGTCATCTGCTTCGATTTCCAGACCGGGAATCGCATCTGCGCGAGCATCCGAACTGAGCATCAGTGAGTCGTTACGTTGGTACCCGTCAGTCTTCTGAGCTTCTTTGTCGACTTTGATCATTCCGCGCCAAACAACGCGTGACTTATCT
Source organism: Planctomicrobium mucosum (assembly GCF_051466335.1). NCBI lineage: Bacteria > Pseudomonadati > Planctomycetota > Planctomycetia > Planctomycetales > Planctomycetaceae > Planctomicrobium > Planctomicrobium mucosum. The sequence goes on from NZ_CP195793.1 coordinate 4,363,873, forward strand.
CGGCACACTTCCTTGTAGAGGAGGTCCGACCGAGTGTCTTCCTGATGGTGCGTTTGCTGTGTGTAGTACGACAACTGCTGCTTGTCAGTCGCGAAAGTGACTCCGTTGACCTGACCAGTTGCTCCACGTCCATCGAGATGAACGTCCTGATGAATGTGTGCCAGACGGCTTCCCAATGCACCGACCGTCCACTGCAACATTCCGTCACGTTCCACTCGACCGGATTGGTGAGCGAAATGTCGAACTTTCATGTTCCAGTTCTGGAGCTGGACGTATTCGAGTCGCGCCCCCTGCCCGACGATCAGTTCCACTGCTCCGACATGCAATCCATCAAATTCATCGGACGCAGAAACGGTTTCTTCGAGCAGTGTCGCCGACGCGTTATCTTCAATAATCACAAGAGTGTGGCTGAAGTCAGCTGCCAGATTCTGCTGAAGACTGATCAGGCTGTACAACGGCACTTTCACTTCGACATTGCGGGGGACAAACAGAACAGTTCCACCTGTCCAAAAAGCAGCGTGCCAGGCCGAAAACCGATCAGTCTCTGGTTTCACAGCCTTCGAGAGGAAATAAGGTTCCAGCTTCTCGCGGTGCGTCACTAGAAGCTCGGAAAGGCTTCCGAACAGCACGCCTTTCGCAATGAGTTCTTCACTCAACGAGGACGAGAGACATTTCCCGTCTGCGTGTGTCACTGATCCACCGAACTCCGCTCGATTCTGCATGAGTGTCGAAAGTTGAGCGGTTTCAGCAGCCTGCTCGGCAATGAAATACTTGCCCGGCTGAAACGTTCTCAGTTCAACCCGCTTGTATTCTTCCGGATCGAGATCAACCTGCAGCAGCTCCTGATACTTCTGAAATGCTTGACGACGGCGATCCTGCAACCATTGTGGTTCAGCGCGAGCCGCCAAAAAGCGGTCGAAAGCCGCCTGATCAAAACCGGCGGCAACAGGGCTCGGAGCAGCTGAGGAAGTCATGTCTAAAAACTGTCTACTAGAGGTCTAACGCAGGCCAAGCGATCTTATCAGGTTTTCGGTAACCCGACGAAAATGACTTCGCCCCAAATGAACGCATTTAAGCACAGACAGGCAATGCCAAGCCAACCGACACTGCCCGTCTGTTCAACTTATCAATTTTCGATACGCAATGAACGACGACTACTTCAACAGGCCGTAGTTCACAAGCGTGGCTCGCAACTTCACCTGATCAGCAGAAGACAGCGGTGTCAGTGGCAGGCGAACTTCACCCGTGTCGCGTCCAAGCAATTGCATGGCTGCTTTGAGCGGAATGGGGTTGGTCGCCAGTCCGAGCATGTCGCGGCATAATGGGAACAGCTTATGATGAGCTGCCTGTGCTTCCGCCACATTCCCTGACTTCCAGGCCGCAATCAGCGCCAGCACGTCCTTTGGCACGATGTTTCCTGCAACCGAGACGACTCCGCTTCCCCCGACGGAGAGAAGTGGCAACGTCAGGCTGTCGTCACCCGAAAGAAGAGTGAGATCACTTCCATTCAGAACCTGGGAGGCCTGATCAAGTGATCCAGTCGCTTCCTTGATCGCTACGATATTCTTCAATTCAGCCAGTTTACAAATGGTATCTGGCTCGATGTTTTTCGCTGTCCGGCCCGGAATGTTGTAAAGAACGATGGGCAAATCGACAGATTCTGCGACGGCTTTGAAATGCTCGTAAAAGCCATCCTGCATTGGCTTGTTGTAGTATGGCCCGACCATAAGAGCGCCATCGGCACCCGCCTCTTTTGCCCGTTGCGTCAGACGAACAGCTTCACGGGTCGAGTTCGATCCGGTTCCCGCCATCACCTTCATGCGGCCGGCGGTCTGCTCGCAAACAATTGAGATGACCCGTTCATGCTCTTCATGGCTGAGTGTTGGACTCTCTCCAGTGGTCCCACACGGACAGACGCAATTGGTTCCCTGCTCTGCGTGCCAGTCGACGAGTTTACGCAGTGCAGCCTCATCGACATCACCATTGCTGAACGGGGTGATCAAGGCCACTGTCAGGCCGGCGAACTGTTCTCCCTTGCGGGCCATTTTCAACTCCATCGCCACTCAATGCGGCCATCGATACTGTTACAGAGGGGACTTTCGCGAAAGGGCACATTTTAGACGGTCCGACAGCGGACCGAAAGCGCACGGGTCTCTTTCGTCATCGATCGCCTCGGGACCGCCCCGATTGTATCGAATCAAAATCGCAGACAACCCCTGAAAGATGCAGGTTCACACTGCCCTCATATTTATCACGACTTACGTCGACCGAAAGATTTCACAGCAACAGGTCTGGAAAATAGACCATCAATTCCATTACGCTGGATCGCTGCGCCCGATTTCGGGCGGGTCGACCTTTTTTGATCGGCCCTTGTACACTTTCGACCTAATTTAGAACCGCGAGCGATACGTCTCACCAACAGGGAATCCAAAACACTAAGTGGGTATTCTGGAGACCGTTTCCGAGGGACTAAGATTCACGCGCAGGGAGGCCAGGGGTGTCTCTGACACAACTGCTTGAGAGCAAATTCCGAGGCGATATCAGATTCCGTGGACAGGCGTATCTTCAGGCCGACCGCGTTTCCATTGCCCGAGTCACAGCCGACGATCTTCATGCTGTCGTTCGCGATGGTACAGAATTCCAAACCCATCTGAGTCGCCTTGAGGGTGAGCTCCGGATGTTTTGTTCCTGCGTCGGGGAAGGTCAATCTCGCGATCCCGCCTGCAAACACCTTTGGGCCACCGTTCTGGCGGTTGATGCGGGATCTTATCTGACCGGCGTTCCGAAGCCGGGACAAGTCCCCCCATTCGTTTCTGAAAGCCGATACGAACCGCTCGACCTGAGTTCATGGGACGAAGATGACTTCGACGGGGCTGATTTCTTCCGATCCTCAGAAAAAAGCCGCGACACCTCTTCTTCCGCTGCGAAGAAAGAGGCTCCGACCGCTGCACCTCGGTCTCAACCGCGAGAATGGGAAACCAAACTTCAGGACCTGAGAAATCAGATGCCTGCGAGCAGCCGCGCGGGCGCCTCCGCAGAGTCGCGAGAACGCGAAATCTTCTACGAAGTGGACGTGGAAGAAAGTCGCAAGTCGATGCAGCTTGTGATTCAAACCTCCCAGCGACAACGACGCAGCAACGGTCAATGGGGCAAACTCAAACCACTCAAGATTCGACCAGGCCGGCTGGAAGAAATCGAACACGCCGACGATCGCCAGATTCTCGCATACCTCGGGGGCGGAACCCCTGAGCGTACAGGCTGGATGGCGCAGCAGGCAGAATTCCAGACATCGATCAGCCGATACCGCCTTCCATATGAGCTCTGTTTGCTCATCCTTCCGATGATGGCAGGCTCAGGACGACTTCGCTTCCTCGATGAATCCGAAAAAGACACCGACGCTCTCTTCTGGGACGACAGCGATCCTTGGAGACTCTGCCTGTCCTTGGAGCAGCAGGAAGACCAAAGCTGGGCACTCAAGGGGCAGGTTCGGCGCGATGACATCGTTTTAACGCTGGACAAGTGCGACCTGATCCTTCCCGGTGGTCTGATCATCTACAAACATAAGTTCTCCCGTCTGGAGGACTTCAACTCGTTTGACTGGGTCCCAATGCTGCTCGGTGAGCAGAAATTGACCGCCAAAGAGAACGAAGAGCAAGATCTGGTGGACTGGCTGCTCGACATGCCAAGTCTTCCGCAACTGGAATTGCCCGAATCCCTGCAACTGGAAGAAGTGCGTCCGATTCCTTCGGCACGCCTCATCTTCAAGTCTCCTTCCAAGCGTGGATGGAAACACGAACGGATTCACGCCAACGTCGAATTCGAATACGACGGCACTGCCGTGCGCGGATCGAATGTTCAATGGGCGATTGTTCAACGCGACTTGAATCGCTGCATCCTCCGCGACCAGAAACTCGAAGGAGGATTCTGGGGACGACTCGACGATCTTGGTTTCCGACGTCTCGTCGACCATCGCCAGACAGCTCATGATGTCGACATCTCGGCGAGTGAGCTTGGTCGTGCAGTTCGCGGCTTGATTGCTGACGGATGGCAGGTCCATGCTGACGGCAAAGAAGTTCGCCAGCCAGCATCGGTCAAGTTCAATGTTCGCTCCGGAATTGATTGGTTTGAACTGACAGCTGACGTCGATTTCGACGGCAAAAAGGCCAGCTTCCCAGAACTACTGGCAGCTTTAACGCGTGGCGATCAAACCATTCGCCTCGACGACGGCTCGCTGGGAATTCTCCCGGAAGAATGGCTACAGCAATACGGTATTCTGGCTGGGCTGGGGACGACGGACGAAGAAGGGCTTCGTTTTTCAACGACTCAGCTGGGACTCGTCGATTCCCTGTTGTCGACGCAAGAGTTCGTCGATTTCGACGATCGATATCTCGAGCTGCGAGGTAAGCTGGCATCCTTCGAAGGAATTCAGCCGCGGGCAGAACCAAGCGATTTCCATGGAGAGTTGAGACCGTACCAGCGAGAAGGTCTCGGGTGGTTGCACTTCCTCCAGGATTACGGATTTGGGGGATGTCTAGCGGACGACATGGGTCTGGGTAAGACAGTCCAGATGATCGCTCTCTTCCAGGAGCGTAGCCAATCTCGTGGGCGCCATCTGCCTTCGTTGGTCATCGTGCCGAAGTCACTGATGTTCAACTGGATTCAGGAAATCGAGAAGTTTGCTCCTGCGTTGACACACATGGAGTACACCGGACCGGAACGTGCAGTTCTGTTCCCAAACATCCCGACAACAGACATTATCCTGACGACCTACGGAACACTTCGACGCGACATTCTTGATCTGAAAGACATCGAGTTCGATTACGTCGTACTCGACGAAGCCCAGACGATCAAAAACGCGTCGTCACAGGCTGCCAAAGCATCTCGACTGTTGAAAGCTCAACACCGCGTTGCGTTGTCCGGTACGCCGATCGAAAACCATCTGGGCGACCTTTGGTCGATCTTCGAGTTTCTCAACCCGGGAATGCTCGGACGCAGCCAGATCTTCAAGTCGTTTGCCACGGAAGCTTCCAACGAAGGAGCCAGAAGGACAATCGCGTCCGGTGTGCGTCCCTTCGTTCTACGCCGAACCAAAGGGCAAGTGGCCAAAGAGCTGCCAGATAAATTCGAAGAAACTATTTACTGTCAGATGGGCGAGCGGCAACGCGAGCTCTACTCCGAGATGCGAGAATACTACCGTGATTCGCTGCTCGGCATGGTCAAAAAGCAGGGGATGGGAAAGAGCCGCATGCACGTGCTCGAAGCTCTTCTCCGCCTCCGTCAGGCAGCATGCCATCCGGCACTACTCGACAAGGGAAGCGACGAAGATGCATTCGCGAAGCTGGATGTGCTCATTCCGCAGCTCGATGGACTGATACAGGAAGGCCACAAATCGCTGGTCTTCTCCCAGTTCACCAGCATGCTGTCGATTGTGAAGAAACACCTCGATCGCAAGAACATTCCGTACGCGTATCTGGATGGTCAAACCCGCAAACGCAAGCAGGTTGTCGAACAGTTCCAGAACGACCCGAACTGCCCTGTCTTCCTGATCTCCTTGAAAGCTGGGGGTCTGGGTTTGAACCTGACACAAGCGGAATACGTCTTCCTGCTCGACCCATGGTGGAACCCTGCCGTGGAAGCGCAGGCCATCGACCGAGCTCACCGAGTGGGACAAAAGAAACAGGTCTTCGCATATCGTTTGATTTGCCGCGACACTGTGGAAGAGAAAATTCTCGAGCTGCAGAAGCAAAAACGAGAACTCGCAGACGCGATTCTGGAATCGGAAGGAACGCCTCTCGGCGAGCTGACGACCGACGATCTCGAAATGTTGCTCTCCTGATTCTCAACTGAGAATCATCAGATATCGACGCAGAAACGCCGGACATCAGTCGTCCGGCGTTTCTGCTTTTGATGAATCGCTTTTGCCACATCTCGCGAACTTGAACTGAAAGTGCAAGCAGTTGTATTTAATTCCTCAACAAATAGACCGAACAGCAAAAAAATGAAGATTTCTCGTCAACATTCCGTCACATCAATTGACATGGATGTCGCACGAATTTAAGTTCGTCTTCAGCCTTCGAAATGAAATCCGTATTTGATCCCATCGCTTTTCCTTTCTTTCCGCCGTAAGTCATTTCGATTTGCAGCACTCATAAACTGCGGTACTGCGGCAGCAATCTACTTGATGTCGGAGGGTTCGTATGAACACGTCGCTAGTCTCGATGCAAGCAGACTCCACCAGAGTGATTCGCTCACAAAACGCCGAGGATTTCTCCTCACATCACCTCAGTAACAGAAGGAAGTCGAACTCCGGTTTTACCCTCATTGAACTTCTCGTTGTCATCGCAATCATTGCTGTCTTGATTGCACTCCTTCTTCCCGCAGTCCAGCAAGCTCGCGAAGCCGCGAGGCGCACTGAATGCCGAAACAAAATGAAGCAACTTGGCTTGGCAATTCACAATTACCATGACGTTGCCTCAACATTCCCGATCAATTTCGAGGTCGCGGGAGACTTCTCAGCTACGTCACGAGGACGCTCCTGGCTCACCGGCATCCTCCCCTACATCGATCAAAGCCCACTCTACAACACAATTCAGTTCAACGAACCAATGGCGCCCGCCGCAACATCCCCACTCCCCACTCCCTACTCGGCCAATACGCTGGCAGCGATGACGATCATCCCCGCATTTCTCTGCCCTACAGACTCGACCTATGAGTCAGGAAAACTCCCATGGCGGGCGAATCTCACTCAGGATGCTTTTGCTGTGAATTCCTACAAAGCCGTCGCAGGAAGTAACTGGGGATGGGGACCATTCATTCACTCATCTCCCTTAGGACGTGGTGCGAATGACGCGAATGGCTTGGATGTCGGAAATGGCTGGATGTGTCGAAATAATCGCACGAACGGACCACTTGTTACCCGAATGCGCGATATCGTCGACGGAACATCGAACACTCTCTTCGTGGGAGAAGCCCTCCCCGGAAAATGCACGCATACTTCCTGGTATTTCTTCAACCACACAACAGCCACGGCAGGCGTTCCACTGAATCACTATGTCAAAGCCGTTCCTGCGATTGACCCTAACGATTGGCCACAAAACTACGCATTTGCCAGCCAGCACGTTGGCGGCGGAAACTTTCTGATGGGGGACGGAGCGGTCCGCTTTGTTTCCGAAAATGTTGATCTCGCGACGTACCGCAATGCCGCAACCATCAACGGAAACGAAGTCCTCGGGGAGTTCTAAACCACCCCCAAGTAACCACGCAATCTGCTCGTTCAACCCTGGATCTGCATGAGCTCTCGGAAGCAGATCCGGGTTGTGCTTGTCCCGTCAACCTCTAGTCGAGGTGGGAGTTCTGCTCGTGCGAGGAATCTCCCTACATCTCGCTGTCAAAGAACAATCATCATGCCCATTCATCAGACTCTCTTCCCCTGCATCCTACTCCTTGCGATGGGATGTGGAGGATCGACCGGGCCGAAGATCCAGCTCGGACCAGCTAGTGGAAAAGCGATCTTCAATAATGCCCCAATCAAGAATGCCACAATCACCTTCTATCCGGAGAGTGGACCGGTTGGCGTCGCTACAACCGACGACTCAGGTGCTTTTGAAGTCAGAACAAATGGTCGACTCGGAGCAGTTGTTGGAAAACACAAGGTCACCGTTTCAGGTGCAAAGGAAGACAATGTCATCCCCCCCATGAACGGTAAAGAAACCACATACATGAAGAAGCCAACGTTTGATCCGAAGTATTCCGACCCGCAAAAAACCACGTTGGTCGTCACCCTTGAGCCATCCGGCGACAAGGATATTGCTTTGGAACTCACGAAGTAGTCGACGAGTCAGCATGAATTGCTTGCTCGTCATCCATCGACCAGCCCGCTGAAACACTGAGAGCCAGATCGGAATTCCGGTCTGGCTCTCGACCATTCTCAGTTTCATTCAATCGCGAATCAGACCATTGCAGCCTGATGTTCACGGACGTCAGTGACGTGACCATCAATCGCAGCAGCGGCCACCATCGCTGGGCTCATCAACAAGGTACGACCAGTTGGACTCCCCTGACGGCCTTTGAAGTTTCGATTTGAAGAGGACGCACAGATTTCGCGGCCTTTCAATTTGTCAGGATTCATCGCCAGACACATTGAGCAGCCTGCTTCACGCCATTCGAAACCAGCTTCAGTGAAGATCTTGTCGAGACCTTCCATCATAGCCTGTTTCGCGATCAATTTTGATCCCGGGACGACGAGCGCTTTGACTCCTGCTGCCACATGCTTACCACGAGCGATCTCAGCCGCTTCACGCAGGTCGGAAATCCGACCATTTGTGCAGGATCCGATGAAGGCAACGTCGATCTTGACCCCCTGCATCGACTGACCGGCTTCCAGTTCCATGAACTGAAGCGCCTCTTTAACCCCCGCCTGCTCTTCAGCTGGGAAGTCAGCGACTGCGGGAATACTCTCATTGATCCCAACGGATTGACCTGGATTAATCCCCCAAGTCACTGTTGGCTCGATGTCCGCTGCGCTATAGACGACTTCGTCATCGAACTGGGCATCTGGCCCGGAAGCGAGTGTCAGCCACCATTTGGCAGCCTTCTCGAACTCTTCACCCTTTGGTGAAAACGGACGACCACGCAAGTACTCGACAGTTGTCTGGTCCGGGTTGATGTATCCGCAACGAGCTCCCCCTTCGATGCTCATATTGCAGACTGTCATTCGTTCTTCCATTGTCATGGAGTCGAAGACTTCGCCCGCGAATTCGTACGCATATCCGATTCCACCCTTCACGCCAAGTTGGCGGATGATGTAAAGAGCAACGTCCTTCGCGTAGACACCCGGAGCAAGTTTGCCGTTCACGACGACACGGCGAACTTTAGGCTTGTTCATGGCAAGTGTCTGAGTCGCCAGAACGTATGCCACCTGGGAAGTTCCGATGCCGAATGCAATCGTCCCGAACGCACCATGTGTCGAGGTGTGACTGTCACCACAAGCGATTGTCAGCCCCGGCTGTGTGAGCCCCTGTTCCGGACCGACAGCGTGAACGATCCCCTGGCGATCATCCTTCAGGTCGAGGAGAGTCACGCCAAATTCGTGACAGTTTTTCTCGATCGAAGACATCATCTGTTCAGCGAGAGTGTCCTGAAACGGACGCAACTGGGAATCGGTTGGAACAATGTGGTCAACCGTCGCGACAGTGCGTTCAGGCGACATGACCTTCAGGCCACGATCTCGCAACATTTCGAACGCTTGGGGACTCGTCACTTCGTGAATGAGGTGCAGGCCAATGAACAGCTGGGTTTGCCCGGAAGGCAACGTACTGACAGTATGCAAGTCCCAAACTTTTTCGAACAGATTACGTTTGTCGCTCATGATTTCTCTGATTTGCTGGTAGGAGACTCCAGAGAGCCCCCGTGCCGTTGCCAAACTGCCGAAGAACGGATCAACGTACTTCGATCTCATCCTACACACTCGTCTCGGCGGAATTGATCCTCCAGTGTACGAATCCCCGCCCTGAATTGTCTACATTCGCAGCGAGCGAAGCTGGTATTCAAATCAAGTGGAAAAACCCGACAGCGGCGGCTCCACACTCAACGTAACCTACTACAGGAAAAACTCTTGCAGACGAGTACGGCGACCGATCCCTGAATTTACGTGGAGCAGTCGCTGGAAAATCGCGGACACAGCCCGATTCGTCACCACGGCTCCAGTCTCGCACACCACGGCTTCCGAGTGATTTTGAACATCCCAAGGAGTTTCGAAATCAAGTCTCGCAGCCCAATGTCGCTTCCATAAAACTTCGCATTTTCAATCACTGAAATGTGGGATTTCCGGTATGTTAGGGAGGCTCGACCCCACTTCCAGTACCCGGGAGATATTCCGATGAGGGCGCTTTCCTGCATTTTCGTATGTCTCATGCTGATGTTCGAATCCTCGTTGTTGGCAGACCCGCCTCAGGTCTCGGCGGAAATTATTCCGAACGAGCAGGCCAATCCTCAGTTTCAGCTCAAACACCTCTCGTCCCCTCAAAATAATGATGCCGCTAACGTCGCGACGTTTCGAGTTATTAAAGGAAATGTCGACGGCAATAGCGGACCGGCAGCTGTCTTGAACGACGGGAAGTCTCCTCCGCACGCAGACGCTCCCACTGCGAATTTCTTCTTCGCCCCTGGAACAGAAAATGGCCAACTGCTCATTGATCTGGGCGAGGCCCGCAAAATTCAGAGTGTCAACACCTACTCCTGGCATACGGGCGAACGCGCGGCTCAGAAATATCAGCTGTACGGCAACAAAGACGAATCAGCCACACTCACTGAACTCAAACTTGAGGAGTGGGTGCTTCTCGGTGAAATCGACACAAGCACTCAAGGTGGACGGGGTGGCCAGCATGCCGTCAGTCTCTCTCAACAGGATGGTACCGTAATTGGAGAGCATCGCTATTTGATTCTCAGCTTCTCTCCAACAGAACCCAACAACCAGTTCGCCCAGACATTTCTGAGTGAAATTGACGTGATTGATGGTAAGCAATATTCACTTCCAGAACGACTCCCCAAGAAGCTTGTCAAAATCAATGAGCAGTATCAGGTCGTGCTGGACTACTCAGATCTCCCGGAAATTCAGCCGTGGGTCGACGAGAAACTGATTCCGGTGATTATCGAATGGTATCCGAGAATCGTGGAACTCCTCCCTAGTGACGGATTTCGCGCGCCTGCTGAATTCTCGATTACATTCCATCGCGACATGAAGGGGGTTGCACATGCATCCGGGACCTCAATTCACTGCGCCGGAAACTGGTTCCTGAGAAACTTGAACGGAGAGGCTGCCGGCTCAGTCGTTCATGAAATGGTGCACATCGTGCAGCAGTACGGAAGAACACGCCCCGGAGCACGTAATCCCGGCTGGCTGGTTGAAGGAGTCGCCGACCAGATTCGCTGGTACCTTTACGAATCGAAAGACCAACGCCCCGGAACACCTGATTTTTCACGAGCAAAATACTCCGACAGCTATCAGACGACCGCGGGTTTTCTGGACTATGTTCAGAATCACGGTCACGAAGATCTTGTTCAACGACTCAACGCTGCAATGCGAGAAGGAACCTATTCTGAAGAAATCTGGAAGAAGATTACTGGAAAGACCGTCGACGAACTGTGGAATGACTACAAATCTCATTCAGCACAATGACCTGTCTTGACGTCCTTCATCTTCAGTCCATGATTCAGCCTCATTCCGTTCGTCAATCAGTCGGTAGCACGAAATGATGAGCGATCGCGTCATCAGGACACTCCTCTGTGATCTGGGGAATGTCCTCTGTTTTTTCTCTCATGAGAAGATGTGCCAACAAGTGGCAGACGTCTGCAATGTTCCGGTGGAAAGTGTTCGTAAGACTCTCCTTCAGGGGCAGATGCAATGGAATTTCGAGCGAGGGCTGATCACGGAGATCGAGTTAAAGCAGCAACTTGAGAATGAATTCAATTGCCGAATCAATCTCGGGCAACTGGTTCGAGCCCTTGGAGACATTTTCGAGCTGAACGACTCGATGATCCCACTTCTACTCCACCTGAAACGCCGACGTACACGGCTGGTACTTCTCTCCAACACTTGTGTTAGCCATATTAATTTCATTCAGTCGCGATGGAACATTCTCGGGCTGTTCGACCACATGATCCTCTCTTACGAGGTCGGGACAGTGAAGCCCGAAGATCGCATCTTCGAGATCGCTCTCGACCAGGTTCAGTGTGATCCCGAGGAGGTCCTCTACATTGACGATATTGCCCAATACATTGAGAAAGGGCGGCTCTTCGGCATGAACGCAGAAATCTTCACGACGACAGATCGCCTGATCGAAACATTGCCCAAGTACGGCATTCAGTATTCCCCACAAGAATCCAAACCAACGAATTGACTGAGACGACATGGAAAAATCACCCTGCGAAATTATGGCAGAGGGGAAATATCTGAAGCTCCTTAAGCAGGGAGACTGGGAGTATGTGGACCGGACACGCGGCATACGGGCTGTCGCAATTATCGCCATCACACCGAAGAACGAACTGGTCCTCACTGAGCAGTACCGAGTGCCGCTTGATGGCATGGTGTTCGATCTCCCCGCAGGACTTGTCGGAGATGAACCCGGCTCAGAAAACGAAGCCGAAGAACTCGCTGCACATCGGGAACTGGTTGAGGAAACCGGCTATCAGGCGACGACGCTGTTACGTGTGATCAGCGGACCGACTTCCGCTGGAATGGCCACAGAGCAGGTGACGTTTTTCCTCGCTCGTGATGTGCATAAAGTAGGAAATGGAGGTGGCGTCGCCGGTGAGAGTATTCAGGTGCATCTTGTCCCGTTGAACGATTGTACTGCCTGGCTTCTTGCACAAACGACCAAAGGAAAACTGGTCGACGTCAAGACGTTTTTTGCAGCAGCTTGGCTGAAAGCTGAATGCGAACGCAGTTCATCTCGATGAGCTGACTTTTATCGATGGAACGAAAGAGCCACGAAACAGCCGGGAGGACATCTCATGGAGACGAAGTTGCCGGTACTAACGCTTGTGCGGGCTATCATTCGATAGGCTGGTTCCACCTGAAACGCGATTTCCAAGCGCACAAACGACCAAATTCTCTTGAGTTTTGTCTTTCTTCAAATTCAGATCTCAATCTGTGGATGCGGCTCCCTGTTTCCGGAGTCAATCCCTTTCTACACTGAAGAAAAGTTCAGACTGGCATCGGTCACCGGTTCACGGCGGCTTTGGTGACCGTTTCTACAGCATTTCCTTTGAATTCACTTCAATCGCAATTCAATCACGACAGCAATGAGGAATCCCATCGATGGCGGGAAATGATTGGCTGTATCAGTTTGTTGACGATGGCACGATCAGTGCGGATCAGCTGGACGAAGCAATCGGCATGGCCCGAAACATGGGCGGACAGCCAGAGGACGCTTTAGTCCGACTCGGCTATGTCGAAGCCTCTGCGGTCGCTGCCGCCAAAGCGAAAGCATTCGGCTTCAGCTTCGTCGACCTCGACAATATGGAGATTCCCCATTCGTTGATCGAGCTGGTGCCAGAATCGGTCGCCCGCGAAAACAACTGCATCCCCATCGAGTTCAAAGGGGAACGCCTTGTTGTGGCAGTGACCGACGCCATGAATATGGACATTATGGATAAACTTCGTTTTATCCTTGCCCGCGACGTCGAGCTGACAACCGCATCAAAAGAGTCGATCGCAACCGCCATCAATCGTCATTATGGACAATCTCAAACCGAGTCTGTCGATACGATGATTCAGGAGTTCACCGAAACAGCGATCGACTTCACCGAAACGGAGATGAAAGAGGCCGCCTCCGCGGAGAAGGATATTGAGGGCTCCCCGATTGTGAAGTTGGTGAATTTAATCATCAACGAAGCGGTCAACATGCGGGCCAGCGACATTCACATTGAGCCGTTCGAAGATCGAATTCGCATCCGCTACCGAATCGACGGAGCACTCGTCGAACGCGACAGCCCCCCGAGACGTCTACTTCCAGCGATTACTTCACGCCTTAAAGTCATGGGGCGCATGGACATCGCCGAGAAGCGAAGACCTCAGGACGGCCGAATCAAAACGCGAGCCGGCGGAAAAGAAATCGACCTCCGCGTCAGTATCCTGCCGACTAACCACGGTCAGGCCATGGTGTTACGAATTCTCGACCGCGACAACATCAAGGTCGGTATTCGAAACCTGGGATTCAGCGAAGACAACTATCGGCGCTTTCACAACATCATCCGTCGCCCCAACGGGATCTTTCTGGTGACAGGGCCAACCGGTTCTGGAAAGACGACGACGCTGTACAGTGCTTTAGGTGAACTGAATCGCCCAGACCGCAAAATCATCACTGCAGAAGACCCTGTCGAGTATTACCTTCCCGGAATCAATCAGGTGGAGGTGAAACATCAGATCGGTCTCGATTTTGCGCGAATCATCCGTGCGATGCTCCGTCAGGCCCCGAACGTGATTCTCGTTGGAGAAATTCGCGACACGGAGACCGGAGAAATGGCAATTCAGGCTTCTTTAACTGGACACTTGGTTTTCAGTACATTACACACGAACGATGCGCCCGGAGCTATTACACGTTTGATCGATATGGGTGTACAGCCATTTTTGGTGGCATCCAGCCTCATGGCGGTCATGGCTCAGCGACTTTTAAGGACGGTCTGTCCAAAGTGTGGAGAGTCTTACCAGCCAGACCAGGCTGAGCTCTCACTCTTTGAACTGACACCTGACCAACTCGAGAACGCGACCTTCCGACGCGGCAAAGGGTGCAAGCACTGCCAGCACACCGGCTGCCGAGGACGTAAAGCTGTCTTCGAACTGATGATGCTCAACTCGAGCATTCGAGACATGGCATTCAAGAGTGAACCAGCCCAGAACATCCGCCGCCAAGCCCGACTGTACGGGATGAAGACCTTGGTGGAAGATGCTGTAGACAAAGCACTTGAGGGACTTTCGACACTCACTGAGGCGTACAAACTTTCAAGCGGAGGACACTAGAAGTCAGGGCCGAGAGATGTCGCAGATCGGGGAGGAGGACGGGGGGGGGGGATTTCCAGATCCGACTAGGGTTCCCACCACGCGACTACCGGACTTCTTCTCATCGACCGACACTGACTTCAATCCAATCCCGCTGTTACGAAAAGCTGAGCTGCTGGGCGTAATCGCCACAACTGACAGCCCGAGTAGAGAGATGCGGTGGTTAATACAACCGCAGACAATCAGCCAATGATGAGAGTCGAAAAACAGTTAAGAGAAAGTATGTTCTCCCGACATCGGTCGCCTTTTGATCGATTTCTGAGAGAGTGTTGCCAATAATCACTGATACATCAGCATTCTACTGATGTGTCAGGTCTGCTCGGACATTCGTCAATAAGGGTCTCGATGGCTTCCTTTCAAATCGACAAACTCCTGGAGACGGTGGTTCGCGAAAAAGTCAGCGACCTCCACATCACCACTGGCCAACCCCCTGTGGTCCGGCTCTCCGGCCGTATGCAGCGACTTGATACAAAATCGCTCGAACCAGAAGACACGAGCGCGCTGATGAAAAGCATCACGCCAGAGCGAAATCAGCAGGAGCTTCAGGAAAAAGGGGGGACCGACTTTGGTTTCGCCTTCGGGGACAAGGCCCGTTTCCGCGTTGCAGTGTTTAAGCAGCGAGGTCAGATCGGGATGGTTCTTCGGCGAGTACCGAATGAATTCCTCACGTTCGAGCAGTTGGGACTACCTCCCATCATCAGCGAATTGATCACTCGTCCCCGTGGTCTATTTCTCGTGACTGGTCCAACCGGATCGGGAAAGACCACTTCGCTGGCGAGCATGATTAACTACATCAACGAACACGACCAGCATCACATTATTACACTCGAAGATCCGATCGAGTATTACCACCAGCACAAGAAATCGACCATTAACCAGCGGGAAATCGGAGTCGACGTCCCGAGCTTCCCGGAAGCACTACGACGTGCCCTGCGTATGGACCCCGACATCATTCTGGTGGGGGAAATGCGAGACCTTGAAACGATTTCGTCGGCGATCACCGCTGCCGAAACCGGGCACGTGGTGTTCGGAACCCTGCACACCACAGGTGCTCAAGGAACCGTGGACCGTATCATCGACGTGTTCCCGACGAACCAGCAGGAACAGGTTCGTACCCAGCTATCGAATGCAATCATCGGAATTCTAAGCCAGGCGTTGTTGCCGCGAATCCCCAAGGGGCTTGTCGCTGCCTACGAAATGCTGGTGGTCACTCCTGCTATTGCCAACCTGATCCGTGAAGCGAAAACCTTCCGTATTAATTCGTCCATTCAAACCGGACGTAAATACGGGATGCAACTGCTGGACGATGCCCTGTTCGACCTCTGGCGAAAAGGGCTGTGCGAAGAAAAGTCTGTCGTCACCAAATCCAATAATCCGGGGGAACTCAAGGCGCGTATCGCAAACGCCAAGAAAGGAATTCTGGACGAAGAAGAAGACGAGGATGAAGACGAGGAGTGATCTTGATCGACTCCGCTCGTTGTCAGTGTTCCCCGTAGTTCTTCGCTTAGAAAACACACAGGAATTGTGCGATGGCCCAACGAAAACTTGGACAAATTCTGGTTGACCTCGGTTATCTGACAGAGGATCAGCTCTGGGATGTTCTTGAAGAACAGAAGCAGAGCCCCGGTGAAGTGATTGGTCAGGTCGCCAAACGCATGGGATTGGTCACGGAACCTCAGATTACTGAGGCTCTGGCAGACCAATTTGGGATGCCTGTCGTCAATCTGGACGAGACAACCATCCTTCCCAAGGTGCTGGAACTTGTTCCGGAAACCATGGCGAGTGTTTACAAAATCATGCCCGTCTCGCTGAAGGACAACGTCCTGATGGTGGCGATGGCAGATCCGCAAAACCTCGGTGCCCTCGACGACTTAAGAAACTTCCTTGGGTATGAAGTCAAAGGTTCAGTCTCTTCTCTCGCGGAAGTCGAAGCAGCGATCTCGCGCCACTACGCCACCCGCACCGAAGACGACATGGAAGGACTCATGGGCGAACTGGAAGCCCTTGAGGGAACCAAGTCGCTAATTGCTTCTTCCGGACCGATTGAGCTGGGAGGAGATGATGAAATCTCCAACTCCCACCCGATTCGTAAGTTGCTGAACATGGTGATTCTGCTCGCCATTAAAGATCAGGCGAGCGATATCCATTTCGAGCCATTTGAAGACGAATTCAAGATTCGCGTGCGTGCCGACGGGGTGCTGTACGAGATGGTTCCTCCGCCACGTCACTTGGCTGCTGCAATTATCAGCCGCGTGAAGGTGATGGCGAACCTCGACATTGCAGAACGTCGACTGCCGCAGGACGGACGTATTGAATTGAACGTCGGTGGAAACTCCGTCGACTTGCGAGTCAGCGTGTTGCCGACAATGTTCGGCGAAGCAGTCGTTATGCGAATTCTCGACCGGACCGTGGTCCAGTTGAGTCTCGACAAGATCGGAATGGACCCGACCACTCTGACACGTTTCCGGGGCATGATTGACCGGCCGAACGGCATCGTTCTGGTGACGGGACCGACCGGATCCGGGAAGACGACCACCCTTTATTCCGCTCTGAACGAACTGAATAAAATCGACGTCAAGATCATCACCACCGAAGACCCGATCGAGTACGACATCGACGGGCTGGTCCAGGTGCCGATCAACTCCGAAATCGACGTCACCTTTGCGAAGGCACTTCGTGCGATTCTCCGCCACGATCCAGACAAGATTCTGGTCGGAGAAATTCGAGACTTTGAAACGGCTGAAATCGCGGTGCAGAGCTCGTTGACTGGCCACTTGGTGTTCTCCACCTTGCACACGAACGATGCCCCTTCCGCAGTGACTCGGTTGCGGGATATGGGAATTCCGCCGTTCCTCATCACTGCGACCGTCGAAGCGGTGCTCGCCCAGCGACTCGTGCGACGAATCTGCGTGGAGTGCCGAACGGAGTTTGAGCCCAGCGATGACCTCCTGATGGAGCTCCAACTTCCCATCGAGCAGGCGAGGCGCTACAAATTCTATTACGGCAAAGGGTGCCAGCGTTGTAACAACTCCGGCTACAAGGGCCGAACCGGTATTTACGAACTCATGGAAGTGAATGACGACATTCGCGACATGATTTCCTCAGACAAATCTGTGGATGAAATGCGAAATCTCGCCCGCAGCCACGGAATGACAACATTGCGAGAAGCTGGCCTCAAGTTGATTTTCGACGGTGTTACGACGATCGACGAGATCGTTCGAGAGACAGTCATGGAAGACATTGACTAACGGACAATGGGCGCAGGGAATGCCAAACAGGCAATCTCGAACACATGTGACTCGAAACCCGAATTGCAGTCGGCAACTGTCGGCAGCAACCAATTCATACAACAACTGAAACTTCTTCAGATTGTTCCTCTGGGAGTGCCGCAACATGCCGGTCTTTCAATACGAAGCGATGGACAACACTGGTCTCGAAATCAAAGAGACCATCGAAGCTCCTACAGAAGCGGATGCCCAGCAAATCATCCGCGAAAAGGGCTTTTACGTGACAAAAATCACGGAAAAGACCACTCGCAAGAAGAAAGATGGCAAGACAAAGGACGCTGCCAAGACTCAGGGGCCCAAGAAGAAAACGACATTTACAATCGGGGGGGTCAGCGCCAAAAAGCTCACGGCGTTTACCCGCCAGCTCTCCACACTTCAGGACGCTGGCCTTCCGATTTTGCGAAGCCTTCGCATTCTTGAAGGACAAGCGAAACCCGGACCACTCAAGAATGCGCTCATGGGCGTGATTGAAGACGTCGAGTCAGGGAACACGCTGTCGGAAGCGATGGCCAAACAGCCCAAGGCGTTCGACAATCTGTACGTCAACATGGTAAAGGCCGGGGAGGCCGGGGGTGCATTGGAAATTATTCTCCAGCGTCTCGCCGAGTTTAAAGAACGTGCTCAAAGTCTGAAACGCAAAGTACAAGGGGCGATGATTTACCCTTGTGCGGTGATCACCGTTGCGACGTTGATCGTGGGCTTCATCATGTACTCCATCATTCCGAAGTTTAAAGAGATCTTCATCGGCTTCGGCGTGGAACTTCCGCCCATGACAGTTGCGCTGATCACGATGAGCGATGCGGTGGTTTCTTACTGGTATTTGATCCCAGTGGTTCCTCTAGCGATCTATATCTCAAGTAAGATCATCAAGAAGAATAAAACCGGAGCCTATATTGTTGACCGGATCTCACTGAAAATACCGCTCTTAGGCCAGATTCTGGCCAAATCGACGGTAGCGAGAACGTGTCGAACGCTGGGAACGCTCATTGCTTCCGGGGTGCCGATTCTTGAAGCGTTATCCATCGCTCGAGATACCGCGGGAAATGAAGTCTTTCGAAAGGCATTTGACCACATTCACTCTTCCATTCGCGAAGGAGAGTCAATGGCTGTGCCGCTCCGTGAAACCCGCATCGTCGACGACCTGGTCGTCAACATGGTTGACGTGGGTGAAGAAACCGGTGCTCTCGACAACATGCTTTACAAAGTCGCAGACGTTTACGACGAAGAGGTCGGGGTGTTGGTGGAAGGTCTCATCAACATGCTTGAACCGATTATGGTGGTCGTTTTGGGTCTTATCGTCGGCTTCATCGTCATCGCGTTGTTCATGCCGCTGGTGAAGTTGCTAAACGACTTGTCGTAATCCATAAGCAGCCCGTCTGGTTTAGCATCACCGTTTTACTCTGATGCTAAACCAAAGCTGCGGACTGGCATTCAAACTGCTTTATTACTTCGCGGGGCGAGTTTCAGTTCAAAACCGATTCAGGAATCAACGCGGAGTCAGCGAGAAAACACAGTTCTGTACTATTTCGCAACAAACCGCAACACAGAGTTCCATCACATCAGAACCTCATCCAGAGGCCCGTCATGAAGTCATCGCTCAACAAATTGGAAAATCGTATGCGAATGGCTCAGCCGCAGCCTGTGTACAAGCGATCCGCTTTCACTCTCATCGAGTTGATCGTTGTCATTCTGATCATCGGGATTCTCGCTGCCATTATCATTCCATCGATCAATGGCGCCCGTATCGCCGCTCAAGAGGCCTCCGTCGTCGTCGACATCAAGAATCTTGAAGCAGCGATCGCAAACTTCAAGCTGAAATACGGCGTCGAGCCTCCCAGTTCCTTCGTGATTCACGAAAATGGAGCATGGGATCCGAACAACAAGGCTGACAGAGACAGTCTCGCTGTCATCCGACAGATCTGGCCATTGTACAAACCCACTGCAATGAACCCTCCCGGAGACGTCAACGGGGATGGTGACGCCACAGACATACTGCGACTCAACGGGGCTGAGTGCCTCGCCTTCTTCCTCGGCGGCGTTTGCGATACCTACGACGGTGCAAGTCCACTGGTCACAGCGTCCACGTCAAATGCCGGTACTCCAAATTCCTGGGTCCCCAGAGGGTTCAGTGCAAACCAAAACAAACCCTTTGACCGAGTCAGCACGACTCGTGTGGGTCCGTTCATGGAGTTTGACCCGAAGCGACTTGTCCTAGTCACCTTCAGCGATTCAGCAAACAAAATGCCCGGACTGCTGGACACATTGCCAAATCAGACAGTCCCATACACTTACGCCTCTTCTTATGACGGACGTGGATACAACAAGTCCAGCACAGCTGCCGATGCACCGAACCCGGATTTCGGTGAGGACGCTGCAGGGAGTTCTTCCCTCATCTTCAAGGACACGATGCTCCGTACCTACGTGAATCCAAAGGGAAATACCCCTTACAACGGCAAGACATACCAGCTGATTTCTCCGGGACGAGACAGCAAATTTGGTGTCGGTGGCGTATACGACTCGGATTCCACCCTGACAGCCGATCAGGCAGATGATCGCGACAATATCACCAACTTCTCCCGTGGACGTTTGCAGTAAGCCAATCCCATGCGTAATTCAACTCCACACATGAAACATTTCAGCCGATCCGGCTTCACGCTGATCGAACTGTTGGTTGTGATGGCCATTATCGGTGTCCTCGCAACCATCGGGATCACAGCGGGTATGTCCGCGATGGAAGGTGCGAAAGTCGCTGCCACTAAGACGACCATCGCCCAACTGAACCGCATGATTCAGGAGCGTATGGACGGGTTTCTTGAACTTGATCTAAAAAACGACGCGAAGAAGTTCCGGAGTGCGTATAACGCCGGTGGGAATTCGAACCCTGTTCCCACCCAGATCAATGATGAACTGGCTGAGATCATTCTTCGCCGACGCTACTACATGAACTTCTTCCCGCAAAACGCACACGACCTGTACGGCTTTGCTGAGACTTATACCAGCGGCGGAGCAGACGTCACCGACATCCGTGACGCTTGGAACAATGCGACAGGTTCAGGAACACACGCCGAAGAGACTGAAAGTTCTGAGCTGCTTTACATCTTCCTGTCCAGTTCACGCAAGTTTGGACGCGAAGTCGCGAACATTGATGAAATCAATCCGAAACATATCGCTGATACAGATGGTGACGGCCGCTTGGAGTTTGTCGATGCCTGGGGCAAGCCACTTCGGTTCTACAACGCTCCGACGCGCCTTATCAAGGACACCACCGGAATCCGCGAAGCGATGTTTCAGGGATTGCCAGCGGATCTGACAATCGACCCGCTCGACCCGATTGGTCGCATCAGCCTCGGATCGAATATCGGATTGTTCTCTGCGCCGTTCCGGCTTCGGATCAACAATGCGATGGTCAATGCAGAACACCTCGGGGCCGATTTTTACTTCGACCCAGAAACCTATTTTGCGTTCCTATTGGTGTCGAGCGGACCGGATTCCAAGTTGGGGCTCGGAGAGCCGACACTCGAGCACAATCCAAACCGTCTGGGTCATGTCCTCAGCGGCGATGAAGCCAGCGATAACATTACGAACCGTCAACAGTAGTCGGCGAACATGAAGCGAACTTACCTTAAAGCTGGTCGGCTTCATCTGCTCACCTCAGGCGAGCAGAAGGCCGCTCGCCATCACGGCGGTTTCACATTGATTGAACTGCTGGTTGTGATGGGGATCTTCGTCATCCTCGCCACGATTTCCATTTCAGCATTCCGCGGAACCGACAAGGATCGTGTTTCCAACGCGTCTGCCACATTCAAAAATGCTCTCGAAGGGGCCAAGTCCCGTGCGGTGAAATCGAACCAGACGCGCGGGCTTCGCCTGAATCTCGCCTCCGGATCGACCAGCGAAGTCACCAGTTTCGTCTACCTCAACGGTGGCAGCGTCGAAACGATGACTGTCCGTGTTGAGTTCAATAACTTGCCGGGCATCGATCGCTGGATGCTCGCTGGATACGGCGAAGCCAACGACATTCTGATCCAGTACGTGAGCAAAGGGCTGATCACTTCCGGAACAGAAGTTGAAATTCCTGCGTATAGCAACAACTGGCTCAAGTTCCAACGATTCGATGAAAATCCCACGTTGCCATTAACATCCCAAACATTCGCCGGTGCTGATGTCTGGTGGCCGTTGAGTGGTGCGATCACAGGAGCGACTGCTGCTGAGGCAGGTCCTCCGGAGAATGGACTCGGGAGGCGTTACAGTCCAGCACCTGAGGAAGAACTCGACGCAGGATCAATTGGTCTTCCGTCCGCCTTGGCTTCCCAACAGCTTCAAGTTCGAGTCAAGTTGCAGCCATCGATCCTGACCGGATCGGAACCAATCACCCTTCCAGTCAACACCTGTGTCGATCTGGTTGCCAGCAAGATTCCATCCAACTGGCGTCCGCAAGTCGCCGGAGACCGATTCGGACCGAATCGCGGGGGCTACATGGATATCCTCTTCACGCCACAAGGGACACTCGCTCGTCCACTTTCAGTCGAGGGGATTCTTCACTTCGTCATCGCATCGCAAGTCGATCTCCAGAAGTCGGCCGCACGTACAGCGAACGATGATCCAACATTTGTCCTCGATTTGGAAAGCGGCGCAAAGCTCGTCTCTGTCGTCACTCAGACAGGAATGCTGATCAACGCAGACCTAAACATCTCAAACAACCTGACAGATCCCAGCCCTGAACCGAACGATTTCGTGGGAGCCCTCTCCGGTCTCACTGGAATCAACAATCCCTACTACTACGCCATCTTCGGCAAGGAGTCCAAGTGATGAAGCTGCACTTGAAAGCTCCTCGAACATCACATCGCCGACACGCTGCAACCTTGGTTGAAGTGCTGATGTCGCTGATGATTTTGAGCCTCGGGGTGGTCAGCGTCTTTACGCTGTTCCCACTCACGCTGGTCTCTTCGATTAAAGCAAATCAGCTGACGACATCCCGGCTTTATGCGGATCAGATTGCAGCAGCGATCCGCGCCCGTCCCGAACTCGTTCTGGGTGCCAGAGAATGGCAGCCGAACCAAAACTACACCAATGGCTCAGTCGTCACAGGGAGAATTTTACAGGGGTCAACTTCTCCTCCATCGAACGAGTACTACCGTTGCATCGCTGCGGGGACGAGTTCCTTCATGGAACCGGAATGGCCTTCGGTGACAATCGCGGTCCCCACAATTACAGAAGCAACCAATGTGGAATGGCAGAGAATTCCTTTGCCGTTCCAGAATGGAACTCCGCCGGGAATGCAGTTTACGCCCTACAAGTACGTCGTCGATCCGATGGGAGCGATCAACTCCATCCCGCTGACCAATCCGCTAAGGCATGCTTTCGGCAATTATGCTTCTCAACTGGTAGACAACAATTTCCCGCGTCCAAACGGTCTGCTTCTGCGTACCAACTGCGGCATCGAAAATGAACTGACAGCAATCCAAACGAACTTCCTGTCACAGGATTCCTGGACCACAGTCTTCACTGCGGTGCCGCTCACCTTCACTCGCCCCACAGACCCGAATAATCGAACGTCGACAATCACCTTTGATCCAACAATCAGCATCGATGGCCTGCCGCTCAAGACGGATCCATACGACTGGACAATCCCGGCACGAGTCATCGCCATTTCCGCAGATGGGCGCCGAAGTGCGACAGCGAATCTGATCGGTATGGATGTCGCCAATAAACAAATCACTGTCGACTCCAGGTTAAATGGGGCGGATCCGATTGGGTCGGTGCGAGTTGAGACATACGAACCACGATACACATGGCTGGCTGCCGTTGATCGAACGACGCCAACCTTTACCACTGTTCAGTGCGCCATTTTCTTCAACAGAGATTACCGGGACGAATCGGAGCAGATCTATCCTGCCCTGCTGATACCTGGCACTTTGGATCAGGTGGAATTCGACAGTACAGTGATGGATTCGATTGAAAGCGACATCAAGTCGAAGCCCTATGCTCCTGTAGGGGGATATGTCTTTGACGTCGACGCAGTGAAGTTCCATCGCATTGTTGATGTGAAGAAAACCTGGGGCACCAATTCACTGTCGTCGATCACTGTCTCTCCAGTTTTTAACGGCCCTCAACGTCCTCGCAACTTGATTTTCATGCCCGGAATCGTGCGGGTTTACGAGATGTCACTATGAGCAGACTCAACACATCTCATCGAATGTCCCAGCGTCGCCGCTTCGCGCTGATTGTTCAGCGTGGTGGGTCGCGGTCTGGCTTTACGCTTGTTGAAATGCTTGTTTCGACGGCGCTCGTCGTGTTGATCATGACACTGTTTGCCCAGATCTATGGCTCAACAGTTCAGACGATCACTCAACAGCGTGGCATTGGAAATAACGATCAGAAGGCAAGAACGCTCAACATGCTGATGTTGAACGATCTCAACGCGCGCACCTATCGTCAGGGCAACGCGACCTACACCGACGCCAAGGGAATCATCCCGATCAACGCTGGCGATGCGGATGATTTGGCCTTCGACCAAGAACGTCAACGTGGGTACTTCTACATCTCTGAGAATGACCCGGATGACGATACCGACGACGTCCTGCAATTCACTGCTCAGATCGGCACCGCCGCCACAGCGGGAGACCAGGCGACAGACAGTTCGAAGCTCTTTCTCGGGAAAGCACTTTCCCTTTCAGATCCTCCGGGCAATATGGGCTTCTACTTCCAAAGTCAGCCCGATGCGGATGACGGCGTCCGTGGCAACAACATCGGTCAATCACGAGCAGCAGAAATCTGCTACTTCGTTCGAGGCGGAAATCTCTATCGAAGAGTGTTGCTGTTGAGAGACCCACAATACGCCTCACCCGCGATTGATCCGCAACTGACCGATCCAACCAATGCCACTTACATTGTGCCGGGGACTCGGAACAATTTGCCCCCACTCATTCTGGGAAGCGGACCTCCTTCGAGCTATTTCAACGTATTTGATTACTCAACCACACGGCGATCATACGATGTGCCAACAAACTACTTCTGGCTGAATAACGTCAATTCGCTCAGCAACCTCTTTGACAATGAAACATCACTCGGAATCACTCGCTTCCGCTATGGGTTCGAAACATTCGCGACACCTCCGTCGGCGACAGTTGAATCACCGTTGATCGGACTTCCAGTCGAGTACACCACAGCCGACCGACAGTTTTTCGGGCGACTGACACATCAGGAAACGTCGTCACCCACGTGTACCTGGCCAGCAAGTTCACAAGCTCTTGGGCCATTTCCGAACTTGACCGCTGATTACGAAGTTGCAAACCTGGCGGACGGTCAGCGGGTTGGTGAAGACATCCTGATGACGAATGTCGAGGGGATGGATGTTAAGGTCTTCGACCCCGGTACGAACGGATTTGTCGACCTTTCCCGCGGAGACACATTTAACTCGGGCGTATCGCTTCTGGGGAATCCCGGATTCCACAGCGATCCGCACACCCCAGGCACACCGCTACGCAACAACTTTACGATCTTCGATACGTGGCATGAACGGAATGTATTCGGTGGCGTGACACTGCCTCCGGTCTATCCACTGAAGAGTCATAACGCGACGGTCCTCACGCCCAATACCAGTGGAGGGGGAACTTGGTGTAACGAAGCTCCAATACTCGGGCAGATCTATCGTCGACCGGCGGTCACTGGTGTGAATGCGATGAGCCCGAAGGTCTATCAAGTCGTCGAGCAGCGAAACACCATGACGTATGGCGGATTGCCCGGAAATGGCGAACCCTCACAGTGGGATCTGCCTTACAACGAATCATTCGAGGATGGGGACCTGACCTGGAAAGTCATTGATAACCGAATTGGCTTGCGGGCCATTCAGATCACCATTCGTTATCGAGATCCCGCAAAGGGATTGTCGAAGCAGTTGACCCTGATTCACTCGTTTGTTGAATAGCGATTCACAAGACCATTTCGCTTCCCCGTGCGACTCCAATCGTATCCCGTTCCAGAGGGAGCAGAGGAGTCACATTAAACACATCGCAGCGGGCGCCCAGCGAGGGCTATCATGAAAACGATCCAAAGACATTCGCACTCTCGCAGCAGCATTCCCCCAACGTCTTCCAATCGTCAGGGGGGAGCGGTCATCATTGTTGTGCTCTCGTTGTTGACGACTCTCTTGTTCCTGGGTCTGTTCTTCTACAACTGGACCACGCAGGAAGTGGCGAATTCGCAGAACTTCGCGAACGCCGACATTCGGCTGGCCCGGAAGGTCAATCCGATTCCAACGTTTAACATTGCAGCTGAACAGCTCCTCGTTGGAACCAAAGAAAACTCGTATCCATTCAGCGCCTTTTACGGCGGTCGCCTCTCCATGCTCTCGCACGTCATCGGGCGGATCAGTGGAGCAGACGATGAGCTCCGACCGACCGACCTGACAGTCGGAAACGGCACCGGAATTTTGACGAGATACACCGTCGACGCTGACGGCCTTCCAATGTTCGACGCGAATGGCGTCCCACAAGATTTCCGGTGGGTTTACCCAAATTCGACAATCTATCCCATCGTACTGACAGGTGAATTTAATTACGACCGGTTTGAAATCAACTTCAGCCGGTTGGTCCCAGCTGGGATTACCCCTCAATTTCAACCAGATGCTGGCTACACCTATCCGGACATCAACAGTCCGTTTCTGGCATACGAAGAGGATGCCCACGATCCGACGTCTTCAGACACTGCAAAACGTCGTGTGCTAATCCCGTCCTTCTTCCGTCCGCAATTGTTTCCTCAACTGCGTGCTAGCAGCGGGCCCGGTCTGTTCAACAACTTATATACTGACCCAGCCTTTCAGGCTCAGGTGCTGCGTCCACACCGGTCCCACGGCTACGCTTCACAGCCCCGTTACCTGAGTGCTGGCCCGGTGCAGGCCCAGTCGGGAGATCGCGGTCGAACTCTCGGAGCGTTTCCGTTTCCGGATGATCCATCATTCGATGCAGCTCAGATTACCGCGAACTCGCAGATGGGAATCTTCACGAACACCGCCCCCGGAACACCTTACTCGCTGCTGGATGTCGACCTCGATCTGGATGGCACCAAGGATGCGATTTACATCGACCTGGACCTCCCGATGCAGGAGCTTCCCGGTGGGCGCGAGTTCAAACCACTTGCCAGCTTCAAAGTCATCGACCTCGACGCCCTGCTTAACCTGAACGTCCACGGGAATGATCAGGCGGTCGCCCGATTGAATCGCGACGTCATCGATGGGGAACCGATTTCCGTATCCAATAACGGGATGTCTCGCAGTGAAGTCAATCCGTTGTGGGCACTGATGGAAGGACTCAAAGGATACGAAACAGAAGATCAGGCAACCTACGATCGGGCGACGACAGTCATTGGCGACGCGTACGGTGCCGCAAACCGTCCAGACGCGACACAGAACGCAGCGAATCGAATTCGATTGGCAAACATGGAGTGGCGACTTCTCCTCGCTGGTTATCTCCCCAGCAGCGGAGAAGAAGCGACAGTCGGACGGTATGGCGATCGACAGGCATTGAACAATTCGATCCTTCCACGTCCGGGTCTTCCGAGCACCGACGACGACACCGACAACGGAAACGCGAGCGGCCAGAATGGCTTTGGACTCCCAACCGTCGACGCAACCAACTTTCCAATTCCGGGTCTGGCGATTCCCGGTGCTGTTCATCCGATGTCTCCCGTTGGGTTGGGCATGCAGGAATACACCGACCTCACCGGTGATGGCTATCTCAAAGAAGCTCCCGGCATTGGAGCCAAGCGAACACTCGGAACAAACCCCGCGACAGCAAATAACCCCGCTGCGTGGCCACGCTACGTCGACTTTCGCTATCCAATGGGTTCAAATCCGGACTACCTTCTGGACCTGATGATCACAAGCCCGGGTGCTTCTCTTGCAAACTCGCTGGTCGATGAAGATGACGAAACCATCGTCGATTCCGGCAACCTGAGTT
Organism: Planctomicrobium mucosum; assembly: GCF_051466335.1. NCBI lineage: Bacteria > Pseudomonadati > Planctomycetota > Planctomycetia > Planctomycetales > Planctomycetaceae > Planctomicrobium > Planctomicrobium mucosum. The sequence goes on from NZ_CP195793.1 coordinate 4,391,673, forward strand.
TCGGCCTGAATGACTCTCCATACACAGCTGCCGATAACGCGTTTCTGCAATTGGGGAATTCGGACCATTACAAGGCGGGGGTCTCCTCGCGACTGGGCAAGTTGGCATCTGTGAACTTCCAGTTTGCGAAGGAAGCGGAAAAGATTCGCCGACAGTTCACGACCGATTCATGGGATCGCTTGGACTTCGCGTACCCGTTGTCCGTCATGCGCGAGGAAATCAGCGCTGACCCCAACGACGGCGGGCTTGTGAAGTTCCCACCGACTTTCACTGTCACTGGAACTCAGGTTCAGCCATTCCGTGAAGAAGTTCGCATTCTCTTCAGAACACCGCTGGCAGATCAGAGCGAGATTGGGCAAAACCGACGAAGTCCTCGACAACGCCTGAATCTCAACGCCATTCTTTCGAACGATGCCCTCCATGGCGCAGCGAATGACGGCACAAAAGGGGCCATCAGAAATGGAAATCCTCGTTATCGTCCGCTCACCCCACATCCGCTCACGCTGACGGGTGAAGACAGCGTGATGGAAGTTCCGATGTATCACGGAGATGCAGGGGATTTCGCTGATGAGGTGATTGGCGAAAATTCGGCACTTTCGTTTGCCAACGTCAGTAACGCTGGCAACACCTATGTGCAGGAATGGTGGGCTCGCTACGACCGCCAGCGACTTGCTCGCGATATTTATACCCTGCTTTGGTTGCACGGTTCTGGTGATGAGAACGCTGACCCCCTCAATTCGAATCCCTACGCCAGCAATCCTGAACGAACACGTGAAATGGCGCAATTTGCTGTGAACGTGGTCGACTCCATGGACGCAGACAATGTCATTACCCGGTTTGAATACGATGAAGACCTTTCCGATGGCTGGAACACCGATCCAGCAAGCCTGAAGGTGGTGTATGGAATCGAACATCAGGAACTCGCCTTCAACGAGGCACTCGTCATCGCAACCACAGCGGCAGGGACAAACCAGACTACGACCGAAATCGATGACTCGACAATTACCGACAAGCACTTCAACACATTCCTCGAATTGCGAAATGCCGCTCCCTGGTCGGTCGATCTCGGACAGGGGAACTGGCGTATCCGTCGAATTCAAGATGGAGGAACCGATCAAGTTGCTGTCGCCCGAATTCGCGATACTCGCTCCGACAAAGGGGTAATCGGCCCCGGCGGTGAGTACCTGATTGGATGTCAGGATGGTTACAACGTATTCACTAGTGACGGCACGAGAGCACGTCCCAGCGAATTCCGCCTCGACCTGGATGACTCACAAGACGGGGTCTATGAACTGGTCGTCCCGAACATCATCGAAGCGCTTCCACGCGATGACACCACCACTCCGGATGCAGCAGAAACCAATCTCGATCTGGATCTGGTGTTTCACAAGCACAGTACATTCGTCAACGATGGGACTTCTCTGAACACGACCACGTCTCTTGTCAATCGTTCAAACATCGGAAGTGAAACTCATGTGACATTTGTACTGGAACGATCACTCCGTCCGGGAGCAGGCGGGCAAGTCGACGCAAGCTACAACCCTTGGGTGGAAGTCGACCGGGTCCGTGTCGAAGTGCGTGATTTTAATCCAGTGAATCTCGATGGCGTGAGTGATCTGAAGAGCTCCGAACGAATCAGCCCTTACGATTCTGGGGTCGCTCCGGATAACTTATTGTTCCGCGTATACACCGGGGCCAACACCGGAGTCGCAGACAACGATGATGCCATCGGGCACCACACGATGCCGTTCTTCCAGAGAGCCACTGTCGGTGACGGGGTTCGGCGAAACAGCCAGATGCCGTTGGCGAACTCATTTACTCTGTGGCAGCCACATTTCGACCGTCCATTCACTTCCGTCATGGACCTCCTGTCGATTCCGCTTTACGGCAATCGTGGGGTGGCAACTACAGATGCACCATACGCAGCTGCCGTCAATGGCGGGGCGTCTCGCAACGTTGCCGAACCAGGAACACCGCCAACTGGAACTGATGAACTGATGATGTCAGGCCACCGGGTCGCAGCAATGCGATTCCTGTATCCTCAGGACGCGGACACTGGGATTCCAGCGATTCCGGACTGGGGCCCAAGTGATGCCGACCCAGTTCCCCATTACCCAAATCGCTGGTATCGCCTCCTCGGGCTGGTGGATGTCGATTCCCAGAACGATTTGGCAATGGAGAAAAATGGCACGCTCGAACGTCGAACTCCCGGAAAAGTGAATCTCAACACATTGCGCAACGAAACGGTGCTGGCCGGATTGATTGACGATCCGTTCGTCCTGAATCCTTTGGGAAATATCGAATACCCCACCCGTGATCGTTTCGAAACAAACCGCAACTGGTTCCTTGAACATAAAGTGGCTCGCGATGGACGAGATCCATTCATGCCAGCGACCATTCCCAATTTGACCATCCCGGGCGGTTATCAGTCGCGCCCCTTCCAGCCTTTGAGCTACATGTTCAACACTGGGGCTGGTGGAACAGCTTCGACAAGTCTGAGTATTGAGAGCACTCTGTTGCGATCACGTCCCGGAAACCCTGGACACAATCTGTACGAAGCAGCGGCTGCCTCGGACGCAGAAGGTGATTTCGAGATCGATTACTACACGCGTCAGCGAATTCTGTCCAAGATTTCCAACAACACAACAACCCGCAGCCACGTCTTCGCGGTTTGGATGGGACTGGACTACTTCGAGGCACACACGCTGACAGTGAACAACACCAACTTCACACAGATCGGTTCGAAGGCGGCCCCAGATTTGATTCCAAGTTTCCGCATGTTCCTGGTCGTCGACATGTCGAAGCTGGAAGAGGCCTACGATCCGGTGACAGGAACCTTCAACTACGAAGCCTTCATCATTCACCGCCAGCTTCTCCCGTAAAAGAAATTTTTTACCGGGAAGAAATTTGTGGTTTAGGATTTGCAACCTTTCCCGTTTAATAAATGAGAGTCGCTGCAAACGCTTTGAAAAGCAGATGTTGCAAACCTCATTGCGAAGAAGTGAGACAGATCAGGGACTCATATGCATTAAAATGCAACACCCCTTGAATCGCGTTGAAACGAACGGTTAGGATTGGTTTAAGAGAAGAATCAACTGAACGGGGATTGCCGCATTCACGAGATTTTTCAGTTTGGCTGCTGAAATCATGCCTGTTGGCAATTGATGGAAGCAGAGAGTGAGTAGACACTTCAGTTCATTCGAGTTGTTTCTTTTGAATGTGAAGCGGTGGTTCAGCCGTGAGAATTGGCTGGACTGTGTTTTGAAAGACAGATTCCTGTCGAATTCGATTGCCAATCAACAGTCAATTTCCATAGCAGAGCGGAGAAAGCCATGAAAGTTCGCCTCGCATCCTCGACTCGTAAGCCCCAGCGTGGCGGCTTCACCCTGATTGAACTTCTGGTGGTGATTTCGATCATCGCCGTGCTGGCATCACTGGTTCTTCCAGCTGTCCAGAACGCCCGTGAATCCGGCCGCCGCATTACGTGCTTGAACAACATGAAGCAGTTGGGCATCGCAGCTCAGTCCTTCGCGACCACGAAGAACGGCCGCCTCCCATCGCTGTACGGTGATATCAGCTTGATGGATCCAACAGTTGCCTCTGGCGGAACCTACCCTCCGGCAAACTGGGTCATCCAGCTCTTTCCATTCATGGAAGAAACTGGAGCATTCGACATTCTGACCGATCTCGCACGTGCATCAGCAGTCCCCGTAGCAGGGTCAACCGCATACAACGAAATGCTCGCTAAGAGCTATCCGAACTTGAACTGCCCAAGCAGTCTATCCGCGAACAACCAGGCTAACCTCGGCTTTGTGGCCAACACTGGTTACATCCGTAATGACGCTTGGACAAACGGAAACGCTGCTCACCAGTTAAACGCGTACGGTTTTCCAGGCGCAGCAAATAGAGATGAACAATTGGTAGCTGATTCTGGCGTCTTCTTTCCTGCGAACGCTCCTGGGCTGAACTTTAGCGACAAGAATATCCGTCCGGCGCTGGATCGTGTCAAAGACGGCTTAACCCAGACGATCATGTTCTCCGAGAACGTCAATGCCGGCCAATGGCACAACACAACCGCTGCTGGGATTGGTTTCGGTATCTCTGTTCCAGGAACAGAAAGCGGCGGGGTTTTCAGTGTCACTTCCGCTGCAGATTACATTGGTTTGGGCGCTGCCACTGCAACGCTCGACCACCCAGAGCGTTCAAGAGTGAACTCAAATTTGTCGGGTGCGAGCACAGGGAGTACACCACGTCCATCATCCTACCACCCACAGGTGGTGAACGTTGTCATGTGCGACGGAAGCGGACGCACACTGAGCAATCAGGTGAACGACTCTGTGTATGCTCGTCTGATTTCATCAAATGGTAACGTCCACGGTCAGCTCCCAGTTAGCGGCGCCGATTTCTAATCGCTGTTGGGACGTGGCTGTTGATTCAATCGAAAGAGGCTTGCTCAACTTGAGCAAGCCTCTTTTTTCATTTGGTCTCTGCAACGCCCAGATCTCTCTGTTCAATATCAGAGAAAACCGTACTCCAAATACAATCTGCTTGATTGCCGAGAGAATATATTGAAATCAACCTGATGCACATCAACTTAGTGGCAAACACGTTGAAACGGCAATATGATCATTTTTGAAGTCATCAATTTCGGGTAATTTCCTCGAACCGTTCGCCCGGTTGGCTGGTTTGTTATTGGTACGAAACAGGGTGACAGCCCGACGTCCTGTCGACCCTGATTGTCAATGAAATCGATTCCCGCGTGGGAAATGCCGAAAGTCAATAGCCCCCACGGAATACGATCAAAGTCCCTCCTTCAGCTCAGGCAAAATCGCTCATGCTGCTTACAATTCTCCGTGCAACGTACATCCTCATTTGCGTTGGAGCATTGGCAACGTTCTGTTTCACCGAAACCGATGCCCTCCCTCAGCCGATTCGCGACAACAATGCAGTTGCCTTTTTCCTGCTCACACTGACAGCACTCTCGGTCCTTTTGGTCGACGTTTTGGTCCCCGTCAAAAGAGTCGATATCGTTTCCTCAATCTACTTCGGATTGCTCGTGGGAGTGATGCTGGCTTATATGTGCCGACTGGCGGTAAGCCCGTTTTTCTCCACGCGTGAACTCTTTGGAGACGATGGCTGGCGTTACCTGATGGTGTTTACCTTGATGACGGTGTTGATCATGCCGTACTTGTGTATCACCTTTTTGTTGCAGACCAAGGACCAGTTCCGACTCGTCATTCCCTACGTTGAGTTCTCCCGTGAACTCAAAGGGGGACGCCCGCTGATTCTGGATTCCAGCGCTCTCATCGATGGCCGAATCGCAGATCTCGTCGCGACGAACATCGTTGACTCCGAATTTGTTGTTCCACAATTCATCCTGCAGGAAGTGCAGGACATCGCCGACAGCCACGATAAACTTCGCCGAGGTCGTGGGCGTCGCGGATTGGACGTGCTGAAACGCCTTCAACAGGACCCGAAGGTCGACATCAAAGTGCAGGAAACGGACGCGAACAGCGACAAAACCGTTGATCAGCGACTTGTCGAAATTTCCCGCGAGCTGAACGGCCGATTGGTCACCAACGACGTCAATCTCAATAAGCTGGCGAGTGTCCAAGGGGTTGATGTGGTCAACCTGAACGAAGTCGCCAACTCACTCAAGCCTCGATTCATCCCTGGAGAACAAGTCCGGATTCGAATCATCAAAGAGGGTGAAGGACAAAGTCAGGGAATTGGCTACCTCGATGATGGAACGATGGTTGTCGTTGAAAACGGAACCCGGGAAATGGGGAACGAAGTCGACACCATTGTCACCAGTGTGCTGCAGAACAACGCTGGCCGCATGATCTTCTCACGACTGGTCGATGGACAGGTCTAAGCACAGTTGACGATCCTGATTCCCACACGGTCCGCCTGAAACTTGAGGAGGACCGTGTCGGAACGATCGAGTGACCACACTTGCTTCTCACTCAATTCCTGATCCCTGTGTTGAAGCTTGGTTGACAACAAAAAAGAACCGTTGCGAACTGATTCGCAACGGTTCTTTCATTTTCAGCTGATTGAGGTCGGAGTGACCAATCAGGCCGCTTCGACGATCACGACACTGGCCTGCCCGGGGCGAGTGAAATTGATGTTCAGGAACTTCTTGTTCGAGACTGCTTGAGGCTTCCCCTGCACCAGGTTAAGTCCGACAGACTCATCCGGAGTCTCAAGATTCAACACAGGCGGGACACTTCCGCTGTCGTTGAGCGAGAGAAGTGATGCACTGATTTCAAAGAATCCAGATGCAGCCCCAGCATTTCCGAAGAACCCTTTCAGTGCGGTCACCGGAATGTCCAGATCGCCAATCAACTCTCGCAGCGCCGCCGCTTCGGCCTGATCCGCTTCCAGAGTCGCAACACCGTGAGCATTGATATGTCCGATGTCAGAAATCTTCAGCCCGGCACGTCGCAGGGCTGAATTGACCGCATGAACAACAGCTGCCTTCACGTCTGCGACTCCCTCGGGTGTCGCGACGCACGAGGAGCTACCGCTGAGCAGATAGCCGTAGATATGAGCGCCGCGTCCCTTGGCGTGTTCTTCCTCTTCGAGGATGAAACATCCTGCCCCTTCAGAGACGACCTGACCGCTTCGATTCTGATCGAAGGGCTTGGAACTCTTGGAAGGATCTGATTCATCGAATGCCAGTGGATCGACCAACTTGGCGTGAATCGCACGAACAGGATGAATTCGGGTTCCCGTTCCTCCCACGATCATCACGTCGGCGGCATCCCGCTCAATGATGTTGAGTGCTTCGGTGAGCGCTACTCCTGGGCTGGCTTCATCCAGCGTCACAGAATTGCTCGGACCACGCGAATCGGTCGTGATCGCAATATGGCAAGCAGGCATATTCGGCAGATAACGGAGCATCCAGAGTGGCTCCATGGCTGCCATCCCAGTGGTCCCCCACTTGGAGAAGATGAACTTGCCGTTCTCATCCTGACAGGCCTTAACGGCATCTGCCATTGAATCTGGAGTGAAGAACATCAGGTTCGCACCGTAGTCGACCCCGATTCTCTCGCGAACGATTTCTTCAAGATTGATCTTGGAGTCTTCCAGAGCCTGAAACGCGACCGCAGTTCCAAGCTGGGTCTCACGACTCATCAACTTGATGCTCTTTCGCACCTGCTTGAGGTAAATCTTCTTGGCTGAATCTTCGTTGAAGCCCTTCACTTCTCCACCGATCCCACCGGGCGTTGAAGTGCAGCTGTAATACTCCATCGGAGCGATGCCAGATTTTCCCGCATTGAGATTCTGCAGGAACTCTTCACGACCAATCCCGATCGGCGAAAAGACCCCAATACCAGTAATGGCGACTTTGCGTTTCTTCACGTCTGAAGTCATGATGTTTTACGCTGTTCCTCTCATCGCAGATTTCTCTGGAAGGACAGATTCTCCACGAGCCTGTACCAGAGCAGAAATCGTATGCGAGCCGTGTCTGCTAGTGCCCCTATCGGGCTGACCTCAGACACACCTGTCTGTCAGATGTGTCGAATAAAATGTCTTCACTTTTTCGAACGAATCCGCAGCTATGCGGGTCGCCTGACCAGGACCCGGTGCATAACGACGGTCGAATGCTCCTGGCAACTTCCCTGACCAAGGGAAGAATCTCCAAAAGCGGATTCTATTGCGAAAGGACTATTGTGACGAGGTGAACTCGGAACTGCAAAGCCTGAAGCCAATCACATCCACCAACTCAAATTTGAGTCAGCAAATCCCCGGCTTGAGGATTCGAAACCCTTGTCCGTGTTACAAATAGGGAGTTTGTGATTCTTATTTCACGACTCCTCGGATCTTTTCGGCAGAATTGCCCAACTTACCTTACTATTGCTCAGGGGATTCTCTGCCAGGAGCAGAATCCCGCTCTCCACAGGCTTCCTGAGGTGAAAGTTTGAAAACAGATTAACGCTTTCCACCTTCTCGTAATCGAGGATCAGTTGCTTCCTGAAGTCCTTCCCCAATCACATTATACGCCAAAACCGCTGAGAAAATCGCTGCTCCTGGGAAGACGATCAGCCACCACAGGGAGAAATTCGACCTTCCATCGGAAAGAAGTAGCCCCCAACTCGGGTTGGGCGGTGGTGCTCCAAATCCGAGAAAGCTGAGCCCGCTCTCCAACAAAATCGCGCTCGCGATTCCAAATGTAATTGGCACAAGGACAGGCGCCATGGAGTTCGGCAGAATATGTCGAAAAATGATGCGAAATTGACCTGCCCCCAGAACACGGGCTGCTGCTACGAAGTCAGATTCCCGTAATTTGAGAAATTCTCCTCGGGTGAGCCGAGCAATTCCCGTCCATCCAGTCGCCCCGATGATGGACATCAAGTGCCAGATGGTCGGTCGATCAATAATTGCCAGCAGCGTCAAAATCAGGACGAGAGTCGGAATGCACATGACCACTTCGATCACGCGACTAATCACCATATCCACCCATCCCCCAAAGTATCCGGCAAGTGCTCCCGCTGTGATTCCAATGAGAGAAGCGATCCCCATCGAGACAAAGCCGACCAGCAATGCGATCCGGGTTCCGTGCACCATTCTGGCGAAGACGTCAATCCCTTCAGCAGTCGTCCCGAACAGGTTGTTCCAACTCGGCTGACCAGCCTCGAGGGTCGGATTCCCCGGATGCCCCGGCCACTCGTTCTCTTTGATGCGGCGGAATGGATCCTGATACACCAAGGGCCAGATTGCCCAACTCTCAGGATCCTTTGTTTTGAGATTCTCGGGGTAGACCCGGCGAAAGCGATCCTTGGCGAAGATCGGGTTTTCCCATTCCGGTTTAAAATACCCCATTGCAGGAAAGTAAATCTTCCCCTTGTACTTGCAGACGATCGGCCGTGTCCCTGCAATCGCCGGTGAGAACACTGCGACGAGAACAAGAAACAGCACGTAATAAAGAGCCGCCATCGACAGCTTTTTCTTCCGGAATCTCCCCCAGGCTTCTTTCCAGAATCCTGGAGATTTCGGAAGCGTGGCAGGCACTCTCGCGGATGAGGATGTCGTCGTTTCTGGAACTGTTGTCATGATCTTTATCGAGTCTCCAGACGAACACGTGGATCGACAACGGCGTACAGCACGTCTGCCAGAAGTTGTCCAACAAGTGTCAGAACAGAGAACATCAACGTCAGCCCCATAATCGTGGGGTAATCGTGCTCACGGATCGACTGAAAAAACAACCCTCCCATTCCGGGCCAGGTGAAAATACGTTCGATGATGATGGCCCCGGAGAACAGCGCCGGTAACATCAATCCAATTTGCGTGACAAATGGAATCAACGTATTTCTGAACGCATGAACGAGTAGCACTCGAACAGGCCCCAGCCCTTTTGCCTTCGCTGTACGAATGAAATCCTGACGTGCCACTTCATTCATATTGGCTTTAATAAAGCGACTGTAATAAGCGAGCGAGCCATAGGTGTAACAGGTGATCGGAAGAAAAGCGTGCTGCAGGATGTCCCACGCTTTTCCCGCATTGGACATGCTGGCGTGATCGTCGCTGGTCATTCCGAACAGTGGCAGCAACTCGAGATGCACGCACAACCAAAGTTGTAAATACAACGCTGCCACATAACTTGGAAACGAATACAGCATATACAGCACAGTCGCAATAACTCGCTCATCGGTCTTGCCAGACCGTGCTGTTGAATAAAGCCCGATTGGAATCGACAGAACGTAGGTGAGTGCCAACGAGCTGAGTGAAAGGAGCAGCGTCGGAAAGATGCGTTCAGCGATCAAATCGATGACCGGTGACTTTCTCGAAAACGAAGTCCCCAGATCCCCCTTAGCAAGGTTGCCGATCCAGATTGCGTACGATTGATACCAAGGTTTATCCAACCCGTACGTTTTCAGAATGCGCTGTTTGTCCGCCTCACTGATCTGCTTACCGGGGTCCATCATCGCCATTTCCTGAGCGACAGGACTCCCCGGCATGCTACGGATCATTCCGTAAACGATGAATGTGATCATCACCAACGTGAGAAACGCCAGTGAGATTCTACGGACAAAGAATGCGACCATACGGGTGACGACTCATCTAGATACCACGGACGAACGGCTGAGGCGCTTCAAGTCAGTTTATTTTGATTTTGGAATCCAAACTGACATAAATCCCGGTGAGTAACCGAACGGATTTCGAGGACTAAACATATAGCCCCTCCAGTTCTTGCTGAATCCGTAAAATCCTTGCTGGTAAAACAACCAGGTGTACGGCTGATCTTTCCAGAGTTCAGCGGCGATCTCCGCATAGATCTTCGCACGTTCATCCCGATCAAAGGTGACTTCACCCTTTTCAAAGAGTTCATCCACTTTCGAATTCGAGTACTCGCCGTAATTTCTTCCGTTTTCGCGAATCGCGCGAGTCGTCCAGAGGTTTTTGTTAGTCGACGGGTCTGTGCCGGTTCCCCATCCACCGAACATCGCGTCGTACTGATGCTTCTGAGTCAGATCCTGCATCACCACGTATTCCACAGGCTTAATGTGACAGACAATTCCGATTTGATCGAGATTCGACTTCAGTAACTCACAGGCTTTCAGGCCTGTTTCAGAACCAGCAGCCACCACGACAGTGAATTCGAATTTCTGAACCTTCCCGTTGATCTTGCGGTCACGATATCCATCTCCATCGCTGTCTTCCCACCCCGCTGCATCAAGGAGATCTTCGGCCTTGTCGAGATTTTGTGTATAGGGAGTTGGAGTTGGTTTCGGAGCCATCCACGCAGTTGGATGAAAAATCCCCTGCCCTGGCTCATACAGCCCGTAGCAGATGTTCTGCAGGAATTCGTTGTGATCGAATGCGTAAGACATCGCTTCGCGGACACGTTGATCCTGAAAGAATGGAACTGACTTCGACATGTTCCAACCGAAGTAGAAGTAAGTCCATTCACGACCGTGTACTTTGACGTTCCGGTTGGTGAAGTCCGCCCCGCCTGTCTGAGTCATCCACTGCTCAGGACGAAGTCGTAATTCCTCGATTTCACCGCTCTTCAAAGCGAGTAAAGCAGTATTTGGATCCTCAATGATGCGAAAACGGATTTCCTTCAAATACGGCTTATCGCGAACCTGTTGTCCGTTGTGCATGAACCAGTCGTCGCGTCGTTCAAGGAGGATCTCTGACCCGCGAACCCGCTTGACCAGCTTGTAAGGACCGCCAACAACTGGATTCGACTCCATCGCGACGTTCGCGGCGCTCGTACGCAACGTTGGATCTTCAGCAATTGCCTTCTCATAGATGTGCTTTGGGAGAATCGGGAAGCTGATATTCTCAGAGTTTGTGGCCAACGACTTCTTATGGAAGAAGACCACAGTCCGATCATCGTATGCATGCACCCATTTCAGTTCGCTGGTCGAAGAACGCACCGCCCGAACAGGAACTTTTGGATTCATGATCGCCTGAAACGTGAATGCGATGTCATGAGCAGTGATTGGTGTACCGTCCGACCAAGTCAGATCGTCTCGCAACACGACTTTGTCGTACAGCTTGTCCTTACTCGAGTCCCAAGAGACGATCGCCTCCGCTGCTCCGAAGGGAATCAGGTTCCAATCGAACGAAAACAGTCCGAATCCGGTCAAGGAGTGATAGTCAAAGTCCACCACGGAACTCATCATCAACGGATTAGTCGATCCGAGTTCACCGGAAAAATGGCGACTTGCTCTCGCTTCGTAATCTACTTCTTCAGGTGAAGAGGGTGGCTGTCCAAGGGCACTGAGAATCTTGCGATTCATTTCTGGATTGGTATTCGAGGCCTTCAACGCCTCATCCAAGGACATCTCCGGTGGATTTTCTGCAAAGTGCTTTTTCAGCAACGCAGTCGCATCCAGAACCGGTTGAGCTTCCCAAGTCGTTGCCGAATTCAGTTCATCAAGCGACGGGGGAGTAAACGGTTCGAGCAGGACCTCCGTTTCGGCGGTCGATCCTTCAGTAGCGGCCGGCTTTTCCTTGCCTGCAGCCTCACCTGACGATTCCTGTTGATCCGGAGAAGAGTCTGTCGACGGTGCCGAAGAGCTGGGACACCCAGTGATGAAGAGCAATGACGCCGACAGGAAGCATGCGCTCAGGAAGCGGTTGAAGCTGCGATTTTGAGTCATCAGTGGTCCACTCTCCGAATCGAAACAAAGCAACAGTCACGAATTGCTCCGATTCTGCCAGACAGGACCAAATGCAGCAAGGTTTAACGCAAACGAACTCACCAATGTGGGAAACATCGGAGCGAGGCCTGAAATCCCTGCATTACGGTGCGTTCGAATTCTCGTCCACGCGATGGACGGGGATTTCACCAGACGAATTTCGGGCCAACATCGCCTGTTTTCTGCCAGCCGACTCCAGAATTGAGACAATCACGAGAAGCGAGATTTCGATCGCGATGACGAGCCAGGCGCCCGACCATGTCATCACGTGATAAAGCAGCAACGCCCCCAGACCTGTCGCCAGCGTCAGAAAATGGACGGTCAGAACCGCATTTCTGCGACTCAGCCCAAGATCCGTCAATCGGTGGGAGAAATGGTTTCGATCCGGCCGAAAGGGACTTTGCCCTTGCGATAGGCGGATCACAAGGACTGTGCAGAAGTCATAAAGAGGGATCGCCAAGATGAAAAGTGGGGACAGCAGAACGTGCGGAGCATCCTCTTCCTCGACGTAAAACGTCCCAAGAATCGTGAGCGTCGCCAGCATTAAACCAATAAACGTACTGCCAGCGTCACCCATGAAAATTTTGGCAGGAGTCCAATTGTGAAGCAAAAAACCAGCAATCGCTCCGGCGAGAATCAACAAGCACCCCCCGACCAGCCACCTCGGTTCAGTGGTCAACTGCAGCATGATCCAGGCAAAGAGGAGCGAGGCAATCAGACCGATCCCTGCAGCCAGTCCGTCCATATTATCCAGAAAGTTGATTGAGTTGATCAGCACAACAATCCAGATAACGGTGAGCACCATTCCAATCCACGGAGCGGAAATCATGACGGTTCCGCGAACGCCCGAGACGACGAGAGCAATGGCGAGCAAAAACTGGATAGAAAGGCGGATTTTCCAAGAGATGCTGTACCGATCGTCCAGCAACCCCATCACCATAAGAAGCGTCCCCGCTGCGATAATTGCCCAGAGTTGTTCGGCTCGATACAGCACGCCGGGAACATGTTGGCGGAGATTTGGAGGAAGGTAATCTTGCGCTGTCGGGGAAACCGTGAGAACCACCGCTGCAGCGAAAGCCAGCAACAAGGGGACAACGGTCCCCAGATAAATGGCAATCCCCCCTCCCAAAGGGGTCGGCTGAATGTGAACCTTGCGCGCAGCAGGATGGTCGACAAGTCCGAATTTCGGTGCCAGATAGCGCAGCAAGTACGTCATCGACCAACTGATTATGAAGGCTGGAACGAGACATGCACCGACAAACCAGATCATGCAGCACTCCTGAATCGCGGAATCTCTGCTGCAGGATAGTCGCGATCAGCAAATAAAAAAGCGTCACTGAATCAAGATTCAATGACGCTTTGAACAAATGACGCTACTTCACCATGCTGGTGATTAAGAGGACGCACTTGCTGGCTGGTCTCCTGGTTTGACAGGAGCACGTTCGCGTTGAATAGCTTCATAGACTTCCTGGCGATGAACCGGAATTTCGGTTGGGGCCTGAATCCCCAGGCGAACCTTATCACCCCGGATATCAACGATGGTGATCACAATGTTATCGCCGATCATGATACTTTCATCTCGGTGACGGGAAAGTACGAGCATCTTCCTGACTCCTCGTTGGGGACGGCCGTCGTTTCGACGGGCTCCGACCCACACTGCCATTTGTACGGTGGACTTCCACTTTCTTTCAGGGACTTTCACTCAATCCCCGCGACAACTATGAATTCGACAAACAACGCAATGCGGGAAGACAGGAAGATTAGAGGTTTTGGCAAAAGCAGCAAGGCATCGAAGAGTATACCAATTACAACGATCGCAACGGCAGCCATTCGAAGCCGCCTGTACAATGCACACCAGAAGCACGAAACGGACAAGGAACATTTCAATGAAATTAGTTGTAAAATGTTCTAAAACATTGAATTACATCAAATCCGGTTTGTCGGCATCGTGAATTTATCACCCACTAAAACGAGTCCATTCCGTTACTCCCGTTCCGAAAAATTTTCTTTGAAGTCCTCACACAGCGTTCCAATTGGAGTCCCTTTGATGCGTGAAATCGATGTCGCGATTATTGGAGGAGGGATTGTCGGGCTGGCTACCGCCTGGCAACTGACTCAACGAGCGCCGCAACTTTCAGTTGCTGTCATTGAAAAAGAGACTCACGTCGCTGCCCATCAGAGCGGCCATAACTCCGGAGTTCTCCATTCCGGAATCTACTACAAACCCGGTTCTCTTCGCGCGACCAACTGCCGACTGGGAAAACTGGAGATGCAACGTTTCTGTGAAGAACACGGCATCCCATTTCACCTCTGTGGAAAGGTGATTGTGGCGGTCGATAAGCAGGAACAACATCGGCTCCACAATATTCTAGACCGGGGGCTCGCAAACGGCATCAACTGCGAACTCATCGGCAAAGAACGTCTTCTGGAAATCGAACCATACACCTCTGGTGTTGCTGCGATTCATGTTCCTGAGGCGGGAATCGTTGATTACGTCAAAGTCTGCGAAAAACTTGCGGAATTGGGAGCAATGAAAGGTCACCAACTCTTGCTGGGGACCAAAGTGACCGGAATCACTCCGGAAAGTACAGGCGTCATGATCTCGACGACGCAGGGGGATCTTCGGGCTCGTTTCCTCGTCACTTGCGGCGGACTTTGGGAAGACCGTCTGATCAAACTATCTGGAGACAAGCCCGCTGCTCAGATTGTTCCATTTCGGGGGGAATATTTTACGCTGCGACCGGAAGCAGAACACTTGTGCCGCACTCTGATTTATCCAGTTCCGGATCCTGCATTCCCCTTTCTCGGGGTGCATTTCACTCGAATGATTCAAGGGGGAGTGGAGTGCGGCCCGAACGCTGTTCTCGCGTTTGCACGGGATGGCTACAGGAAGACCGATTTCTCCTTGAAGGATTTATTTGGAACCCTGGCCTATCGCGGGTTTCAACGAATGGCGATGAAATACTGGAAGACCGGACTCGCTGAGATATGGCGATCGTGGAGCAAGCGGGCTTTTGTGAACGCGTTGCAACGACTTGTTCCGGAAATTCAGGAAGAGCATCTCGTCGTTGCTCCGGCCGGCGTCCGAGCACAAGCACTCGGGGAAAATGGCTCGCTGCTCGACGATTTTCTTATTCAGCGACGAGGTCGACTCATCCATGTCGTCAACGCTCCTTCACCAGCCGCCACCGCCTCACTAAATATCGGAAAACTGATTGTTGATCAGTTTGAACCCGATGAACTCAAATGATCTGCAAAAGTTGATCTCTGAATGGAACACTCTTGCCGATCCGGAATCTGTTGCTTCGCAACTTGACGACGCCATCATTAAACTGACCACAGAAATCCAAAGCCGTCTGATAAGGTGGAATCGTACTCGTGATTCAATCAACTTCGAATGAGACTCTGTGCGGCATGATGCCACACGCCCGGCAATACACTGCTTCAGTCGTATCCGTCCGCGAGCTAGCCCATCATACGTACGCCGTCCGAATCGATTCCGCCGAACTGGCGAAGCTGATCATCCCCGGCCAGTTCTTCATGATCCGTCCTGCCAAAGGGACCGACCCGACTCTCGGCCGCCCTTTCGCACTCTACGACACCATTCTCAATGAACATGGCGAACCGATCGCCTTTGAATTCGCGTTCCACGTCGTCGGAAAAATGACATCACTCATGAGCCAGTGGGCAGCAGGAGTGCAGGTTCAACTCTGGGGACCACTTGGAAATGGTTTCCCGATGTTTCAAGGGAAGCACCTTCTCTGCGTCGGTGGAGGAATCGGATACACCCCGTTTTTGGCGGTCTCCCGCGAAGCTCTGGGACTGCGTTCCTACGGAGCCAATGCGACCCGCAAACATGCAGCGGAAGCTCCCCGAGTGTCATTCGTTTACGGGGTGCAGACGAAAGAAATGTGTGCGGATCTGTCAGACTTTGCAGATCTCACGAATCTCTCGACCTATCTCACCACAGATGATGGTTCAGAAGGTCGAAAGGGATTCGTTACTGAAGTCGTCAAAGAACTTCTCGCGAAATCCGGTGCAGATCGTCCCGACGGCGTTTACTGCTGTGGCCCTGAACCAATGATGCACGCTGTCGCTGCCGTCTGCCACGATGCGGGCGTGGATTGCTGGCTCTCTTTGGAAACACCGATGGCTTGTGGTTTCGGAGCCTGTTTCAGTTGCGTGACAAAGGTTCGGGATGACTCAAGTCCAGATGGCTGGGATTATCGCCGTACTTGTATCGAAGGACCAATTTTCCCTGCACAGGCATTGGTTCGATAACTGAATTGGTTCCGGGGCCATCATGGCCACGCAGACAGAAATCCTTGCTTCAAGGGGTCGCCGACTTCAGAAGCAAGGATTCCTCTTTTCTGTAGCGTTCCTGTTCGACAACCTGCTGAGTGACTCCTCGAATCTCCCCTGCCATCTTGTCAAGGATGTTGGGAAGCAAAATGATTCCGGCGTAGTGATTCACAGGCATCTGAATGTGGTGACCTTCAGGTAACTTCGCGCGAGAAGCGAGCAACCGGGCATTTTCAATCGGCACGACGGTGTCGAAGATTCCCGAATAAAGCCAGGTCTTTTTTGGGTTGAGTCGATGAATGATTCGGTTTGGCTCAACCCGATTGGCAATGGCTTTCATCTCATCCTCGGAAAGTTGAGCATCTAATAACGAGTCTCGAATCTTGGCAGCCTCGCGTTCTCCGTTTTTCAGAACGGTATACACATCGCCCCCGGAGAGAAGAAGAAAGACCGTCTGATAGGCGGAGTCTATTCCAGCGGCGAGCGACGCGACAAATCCACCGAGCGATGTCCCCTGAATCGCAATTTGGCTTGCATCGACAGGTTCGAGAGCCGCAACGACGTCGCGGGCCCGCCGGGCATCTTTGACTCCTTGCTGCATCCGTTCAATCAGTCGATCCGTTGATCGTGCCCCAGCAATACGGCGTTCACCATAACCGGGAAGTTGCAACAGAAACGCGTGAATTCCTCTCGAGCGGAACCCGGTTGCAATCAGGCGTCCCACTGCCATGTTGCTCCCGGATTCGTGAATCACGACGACAGCCGGTGCATGGAGAATCTCCCCTTGTAGATCCTTGACTTGATACCACTCCAGAGCAACGAGATCATTGATCGCATTTCCCATCGGCGCGGGACTGGGAAACCTGATGAGTGCATCTTCCCGATCGGCCTTCGCTGGGGGTGTGATCCGAACGTCGAAGCTGGCAGACTCCCAACCGAGCTCCGTCAGCAATGCCTGAGCGTCCTCATTCGGCTCATCTCCAATCAGTAATGAGTCGCTTACTGAATAGGTGCTCTCAAGCTGACTGGGTTCTGCAGCGAGGATCGGCGTGCAAATTGCAAATAAAATTAGGAACTCGAACCAACGAACTCTGCCATTTCCCATCGCAGCATCCCATCTCAAATCGATTGAAATCACTGCCTCACATCGAAGCCTCGACACCTGCAAGAATAGCTTAACTCATCCGATCGATACCTGGCGATCCCGCAAGCTTCTTTGCAATCGCCGGAGTCGATTTGGTAACATCAGGCCCCCGCTCAGACTACGCCCCCTTTCCTGTACCCTTTCCCGCACCTCCGAGGTTTCGATCACCCCTATGTTTACTGGAATGTCCCGCCGATCGTTTCTGACCCACTCCGCGATGATTGCCATGAGTGCGCAACTCTCTAAAGGGATTGCCTTGGCCGAAACCGCTTCTCAAGCGGGGAAATTATGGGCATACATCGGGACGTTCAGTTCACCACTTCGGGATGTTCTCCCGACGCAGGTCGATCTTCCTCCGGGAAACGGTCGGGGCATTCACATCTTTGAAGTGAATCGTTCGACTGGCGTCATGACTGAGGCAGGCACATTCGATCTGGGAACCAGCCCAAGTTGCCTTGAAGTCAACTCAGCTGGCACTCGACTCTATTCCGCGAATGAGACTGATCGCGTCGGCGAGAAGAAACACGGGTCTGTCAATTCCTACTCCATTAATCCAGTCGACGGAAGTTTAACGCTGCTGAACTCCGTTCCTTCCGGGGGAGCAGGACCGACATTCGTCAGCATGCACCCATCTGGGAAATTCCTCTTCGTTGCCAACTATTTTGGAGGGTCGATCGCTGCACTTCCAATTCTGGAAGATGGAACACTCGCGGCAGCAACCGACGTTCAGATTGATGAGGGCGAAATCGGCCCGACACGCGCAGTCCATGCCCCTCCCGGATCGTTTGCGATTAGTGGTCATGACCGTACTCATGCTCACATGATTCAATCGGACCCAAGTGGGAATTTCGTGCTGCACATCGATCTGGGACTCGACACGATTTTCGTGTGGAAATTCGATGTGAACACCGGGAAATTTTCACCTGCGCAGCATCACAAATTCCAACTGCCGCCGGGAGATGGGCCTCGACACTTCTCGTTCCACTCCAACCGGAAGTGGATGTATTCCATTCAGGAAGAAGGGTCGACGGTTGTCCTGTTCGACTGGAACACTGAGACGGGTGAATTGAAGGCGCGCCAGACGATCAGTACGCTCCCGGAAGGATTCGCCGGAAGTAATTTCTGCTCCGGCATCCATGTCTCACACGACGGAAAATTCGTCTACGCTGGAAACCGCCTGCACGATTGCATTGCGATTTTCAAAGTGGGCGAGGATGGCATTCTGACCTATCTCGAAGAAGTCTGGACCCGCGGAAGCTACCCGCGTAGCTTCACCTTCGACCCGACGGGGAAGTTCCTTTACTGCTGCAACCAACGTGGTGACCACGTTGCAGCCTTTCAGGTGAATCAGGAAACCGGAAGCCTCACCTTTTCCGGTCAGTACCTCCCCGTCGGAAATCCGTCTCATATCCTGTTTGTCGATCAGGCTCGATAATGCCAACGAGGGGGATGCGACTTTCCGATCTCCCGACAATCGCATAAGATAGATCCGATCATTTAATATTCGAATGCTGGATGATCCCTCCACCTGCTGCGCGATTCTATCGTTGGTTGAGTCGCGCAGCCTCGACCTGACAACATGTTTGCAGAGAGAGCCGTCCCGATGATCTCACGCCACCTGCTTGCCATCGCTGCGTTTTGCCTGGTTTCGTCTCTGCACGCCAACGCCGATGACACGATTGATTTCAATCAGCATGTTCGTCCGATTCTGTCTGCAAACTGCTTTGCCTGCCACGGGTTCGACGCAAAATCCAGACAGGCTGATCTGCGTTTGGATATCGCTGATGGAGCATACGCTGAGCGTAATGGAACCGTTGCAGTCAAACCGCATGACCTCGCGGCCAGCCTGATCTGGGAACGGATCAACTCGTCAGATCCTGAACAGGTCATGCCTCCAACCTCTTTTCATGCAGCACTCAGTGATGCCGATAAAGAAGTCATTCGCAAATGGATTGAACAAGGTGCGGCTTATCAAAAGCACTGGGCCTTCGAACCACCCGTCGCTGGTGAAGTCCCAGCGGTCCAGAACGAAGCGTGGGTGAAGAACGACATCGATCGGTTCATCCTCGCCAAGTTAGAAGAAAAGGGCCTCACTCCGCAGCCAGAAGCGGACCGCCCCACGCTAATCCGACGTGTCTCATTCGCATTGACTGGACTCCCCCCCGCTCCCGCGGAAGTTCGACGATTTCTTGATGACCAGTCTGCGGATGCCTACGAAAAAATGGTCGAGCGATATCTCTCATCTCCTCAGTACGGCGAAGAGATGGCTCGACATTGGCTGGATCTCGCGCGCTACGCTGACACGCACGGACTTCATCTCGACAACGAACGCGAGATGTGGGCCTATCGCGACTGGGTCATTGAAGCGTTCAACAGCAAAATGCCATTTGACCAGTTTACGATCGAGCAGCTTGCGGGAGATCTGCTCCCCAATCCGACGAAAGAGCAGCTCATCGCGACAGGTTTCAATCGCTGCAACGTCACCACGGCTGAAGGGGGGTCGATCGATGAAGAACTTCTGTTCCGTTATGCCGTCGATCGAGCGAGCACCACGGTTGAAAACTGGATGGGATTAACCGCAGGTTGTGCCGTGTGTCACGACCACAAGTTCGACCCAATCAGCGCAAAAGAGTTTTACTCTTTGTACGCATTCTTCTACAGCAATTCTGACCCTGCTATGGATGGCAACATTCGGAACACACATCCGTTTCTCTCCCTTTCAACTCCCGAGCAGGATCAGAAAATCGAAGAGTTGAGAGCAGCTCATCAGGCAGCAATCGACAAACATCGGGCATTCACAGCGACGATGGAATACCTCGACCCGCACACATCGACAGTCGGAACCGAGAGTGCTATTCCAGAAGCAGTCGAGGTCACCGAAGTTCTTCTTGATGACCTGCTTCCATTACACACAAGTGCTCGCACCAAGAAACGAGATCCTCTGACCTGGACCCATGCTTCGCAGATTCCATCCGCTTCAGGGCTTCGTTCTCTCTCTCAATTTGCTGGTGAAAACTACTACGACCACTTCGAGAATTTCGGTGTGCCAATTGTGATGCCGGAAAATGGAAAGATCTCCGTCTGGGTGCGCCCTGATGCCGATGCCCCGCCGAAATCGATCATGATTGAATTCGCAACATCGGAAGGAATTCGAGCTGCCATTTGGGGAAATCCACAGCTCCTTGGATCGGGAGAGGTCGGAAGTCCACAGCGTTTCCATGCCGGCCCGATTCCGACGCCCGGTGAATGGACCCAGCTTGAAGTGACCGCAGAACAGCTAAAATGGAATGCAGGAGTCGCGATCGATCGCTTCTCCCTCATGCAGGTAGAAGGAGCAATCCTCTGGGACCTCATCACTTTCTCTGGAGTTCGCCAGCCGCACGTTGATCCTCGAGCCTCGTTCCACGCATGGTGGTCCCAACGAAAGGACAAAGCGACCCCCGGGATTCCGGGAGAACTGACCGAAATCCTGAAAGCTGGTCCTGAACAAGAAGTGACCGCCGAACAGCGTGAGGCACTGCTGCGATACTTCCTGACTCACATCGCTCGGCCCATCACGACCGAACTCGCAGAACATCAATTGCAGCTTTCGCAGGCTGAAGCAGCACTCAAGACGCTGCAGGATCAGATCCCCGGAACTTTCATTTACAAAGAACTGGATACACCGCGGCAATCACACGTCATGACGCGCGGGCAGTACAATCAGCCCGGCGACGCTGTGTCTCCCAGTACCCCCGCAGTGCTCCCGGCGCTTCAAGTAGATGGACTAGCTAATCGTTTGGATCTGGCCAAGTGGTTGATGGCCGACAGCCATCCCCTCACCGCCCGTGTGGCAGTGAATCGTCATTGGCAGCAGTTCTTCGGAATTGGTCTCGTCGAGACAGCCTCCGACTTTGGTGCTCAGGGAGCCCCGCCGAGCCATCCCGAACTACTCGACTGGCTCGCAGTCTGGTACCGCACCAATAAGTGGAAGACGGACGGTCTCGTGCGCTTGATTGTGAACTCTGCGACCTTCCGACAACAGTCTGCGGTGAATTCACAAATGCTTGAAGTCGATCCAAAAAACCGCTTACTCGGTCGCGGAGCGAGACTCCGACTCGACGCCGAACAGATCCGCGACAATGCACTGCTGGTCTCAGGGCTGATCAACCTGCAACTCGGCGGACCCGGAGTGAAGTTTTATCAACCGGCGAATATCTGGGAGCCAGTAGGATACGAAGACAGCAACACGCGTTTCTACTTCCAGGATCACGGCGACAAACTCTATCGTCGCAGCGTGTACGCGTTCCTGAAACGAACGGCTCCTCCTCCGTTCCTTTCGAATTTCGATGCTCCAAACCGCGAGCAGGCCTGCCCTCGACGCGAACGTTCCAACACGCCTCTTCAGGCATTACAGCTTCTCAATGATATTCAGCATGTGGAAGCAGCAAGATCAATGGCTTCCCGCATTCTGAGAGAAGGAGGACCAGCCCCGCAGGAACGCTTGTCATTCGCTTGGAAACTGGTCCTCGTACGTGACATCGAGGTCTCGGAACTTCAAATTCTCGAGCAGGAACTGCAGGGAAATATCGAGCGGTTCAGCAACGACGAAGAAGCAGCCCAGAAGCTGATTGCAGTCGGAGAATCCCCTGTGCCGCAAGATCTCGATCCTAAAGAACTCGCTGCTTACACACTCATCAGCAACCTGATCCTCAATCTCGACGAGACCGTCAATCGCAATTAGCGAGGGCAGTTTTTCCATCGAGATCCTGACATCCACTCCTGTAATCGCTGCTGTCTGAGGGAATCATGAATCCATTCTTCGAATTTCAGAATGAGATGAATCGTCGCCAGTTCTTCGGAAGAACTGGCGTTCGACTCGGAGGGCTATCACTGGCAGCGATGGCGACATCGACGTCGATCGCCAAGGCGGAATCCAGCACATCCGCGGTCTTCCCGGCGCTACCGGGATTCCCGAACTTTGCTCCCAAAGCAAAATCGATTATCTACCTGCACATGAATGGCGGTCCCTCTCAGATCGATTTGCTGGATTACAAACCCCAGCTTCATGAGCACTTCGACAAAGACCTGCCGGATAGCGTTCGAAAAGGCCAGCGCATCACAACGATGACAAGCGGGCAAAGCAGGCTTCCAGTCGCTCCGTCAAAGTACAATTTTGCGCAACACGGAGAATGCGGACGATGGGTCAGTGAACTTCTCCCCCACACCGCGAAAGTTGTCGATGACATTGCGGTCGTGAAGTCCGTTCACACGAATGCGATTAACCACGATCCCGCGTGTACGTTCGTGATGACTGGGAGCGAAATCCCAGGCAAACCTTCGCTTGGCTCCTGGCTCAGCTATGGACTCGGAAGTGAAAGCAACGATCTTCCTTCGTTTGTTGTGTTCACTCCCCGGTGGACCTCGTCAGCGGGGGCACAGGCACTGTTCACCCGGATGTGGTCGAGCGGGTTTCTTCCCAGCAGCTATTCCGGAGTCGCGTTGCGGAGTGTCGGAGACCCTGTCCTCTACCTGCAAAACCCCGGTGGAGTCACTTCGAACGACCGACGTCGTATGCTCGATGCGCTGGGGCAACTCAACCGCCGCAACCTCGAACGTTACGGCGATCCAGAAACTGCCACGCGAATCGCTCAGTACGAAATGGCGTTCCGCATGCAAAGCAGCGTTCCGGAACTGACAGACCTGCATGGAGAATCCGAATCGACACTTGCACTCTACGGCCCTGAAGTGCTTCAACCCGGAACGTTCGCCTCCAGTGCTTTAATGGCGAGACGACTCGTAGAACGCGGAGTGCGGTGTGTGCAGATCCTACACCGAGGATGGGATCAGCACTTCAATCTTCCGAATGATATTTCAGCACAGTGCTCCGACACTGATCACGCTTGCGGCGGATTGATTCAAGACTTGAAACAACGTGGCCTGCTGGAATCGACACTCGTCGTCTGGGGTGGTGAATTCGGTCGCACAGTGTACTCACAGGGGACACTCACCAAAGACGTGTACGGACGAGACCACCATCCTCGTAACTTCACGATGTGGTTGGCGGGGGGCGGAATCAAAGGGGGAATCACTTACGGCGAAACCGATGATTTCAGCTACAACGTTGTTGAGAATCCGGTCAACGTCAACGACATCAATGCGACAATCCTGCATTGCATGGGGATCGACCATTCCCGCTTTACCTACAGATTCCAGGGGCTCGATCAGAAGCTCACTGGCGTCGAAAACGCACAAGTGGTGAATGAACTGCTCTCCTGAAGAACTAAAAAGAAAAGGCGGTCGAACTTGTGAGTCGACCGCCTTTTCTTTTTAACATGATTGAACTCGCATCAAACCAGTCTTCCATCCTGCAACTCGTAACGTTTGGGCATTCGCTGCGCGAGTTCCTGACTGTGAGTCACGCAAACAAGAATTGCCTGCTGCTCTTGTGCAATTTCGAGGAGCAACGCCCCGACGGCATCTGCGGATTTCCGGTCGAGATTGCCAGTCGGCTCGTCAGCCAGAAGTAGAGCTGGCTGATTAATTAATGCCCGGCACACAGCGGCCCGTTGACGTTCGCCCCCCGAAAGTTGCGATGGGACGTGATCCATTCGGTGAGCCAAGCCAACCCGTTCGAGAAGATTTTTGGCCCGTTGCTCCTGTTCCGCTCCGATGCCTCCAGTGGCCAAGGCAGGCAAGACCACATTCTCCAGAACGGTACACTGCGGGAGGAGATGGTGATCCTGAAAGACGAATCCAATTTGCTCGCTTCTGAAATGTGCCTGCTTCACTGCATTCAGTATCAGAGGATTTTGCCCGTTGATTTCGACCGAACCACTCGTCAACGTGTCGAGTAGGCCAATGATGTAAAGCAACGTGCTTTTTCCAGAACCACTGGGCCCTGTGATTGCGACTGCGTCTCCAGATTTCAGCTCCAGATTCACTGCCGTCAGAATAGAAAGGTCCCCGCTCACGGTTGAAAACGACTTTGCAACATCTTTCACAAGCAGAGAATGTGACACAGGATTCATGAGTCCAATGATCTTATAAGTCAGATGATTCAGAAGATGGAGTTCTCGCTGGCGGAATTCCAAACGAGCCAGGTGCGTCCGGTGGAGGAGTTCTCGAAGGACGCCCACCCCGTCCATCGCCCGGGCTAAACGGAGGCCGGTCACCCGGTCCACCCTCTGGGCGCCATCGATTTCCCGAACCTCTTCTGAACGCGTTCGCCCCGAAAAAGATCTCGATGATCTCTTCTGCAGAGGGGAGCGAGTTTACTCCGTTTTTGTCGAAATAAATGGCCTGCAGGTCAGTCAGAAAGTCTGAGGAATCAAGTGCAAGAAGTTCGAACTGCTGATCTCCAGGAAGTTCATCCAGAAACTTCTGCAGCTTCGCGGTCTCAGGGCGTTTCATCGCAGCCCGGCGCTGATGATGAAGATCAGTGAACAATGACTGCGAAACAAGAAGCACCAAACGGTGTTCCGGCGGCCCCGGGAATGCAGGCGCTCCTTCCACAGGCGGAAGGCCATCGGAAATGAACTTTCGCAGGCGCTCATCTGAAATCGTGTTCTGAACCTCCCGAGCAACCTGCTGGAATTCAACAGGAGGAGCTTCCATCAGTGGCTTGGGAGTCAGCCCGTTCCCGTTCGCTTTCAGGATTTTTAACAGTCGAACGTATTTCGAAAGCCCATGCAGCTGATCCAGCTCTGCTCGCATCTCAGCGGTCAGTCGCGGATCGGCAGCCTGCTGAACGGCCTGCATCACCGCTGCCAACGACGTAGCGTCCAGACTGGGCGGAGGTTCCCATTGCGCTCGATCTCCACCCGGACCCGCAAACCTCATATTCCTGCGGGCCACCCGTTCCGGCTGCCCTTTCAGGATCTCGGTCATCAAAGCAATCCGTTCCTTCGGATCGCGCGTCTTATCGAGCTGCTCACGCTGATAGGGGTTGATCGTGTTCAACCAGGCATCGTAACTTTCCATCGCGTGGATGAGTTCTTGCGACGGGGTCTGACGGTCCTTTTCCAACGCTGCATGAATGTTTTGAAAATTACTTCGCTCATCTGCCGTCGCATTGCGGTAGAATGTTTCGTTCCGTTTCAGACGCGATAGTTGCGACTCGGAAAGTTTGGAAACCCGAAACGCGTTCTCTTCTCGAGTTTCACGTAGCTGCTGATTCCCCTGAACAAGGAACGGGGTGACGCCGACGGCAAACGCAAAACACGCCAGAACACTTAAAAGCCAGTATTTGCGGGTCATGGTGTGCTCGCTCCTCTGATTTGCTCAAGAAGCTGCCGTTGTGCCGCTAATTCGTTCAGAAACTCGACGCTGTGAACTTTCTGATAGGAGTCAAGATTCTGAATCAGCGGATATTGGTCGAGCAACAAATCATCCGAACGGGCAAAGATCTGGTTCGTCAGCAGGAATCCAACAGATGAGCTGATCAGAAATGCCAGTGTGATTCCCAGCAGAATTCCCGCTGTCCGCACCGTCCCGAACCACTTGTGTTCCGAGATCGGTTTGCGAACCGACTCCTGCTTCACGGTCGACATCGTTCGTTCAGTGAACTCTGTTCCACCTTTGGGCTTAGGAAGCAGATCCAGCAGATCGTAGGTTCTCGCCAAAATCTCAACGTCGTTCCTCGCGACCGAACTACTCGTCAAAATGGACTCGATTCGGCGCGTAGAATTCTCGTCCAACTCACCGTCCAGATAGGCGGTGAGATTATCACGATCTTCTGCTGTCAGTCTGGAAAGTTTATCCATGACAATCGCCAAAACGGACGGTCGGTTTGTTCGTAAACACTGAAACCAATCGCCCCCTCAACACAGTCCTCAACGAAGATTCGGACGCTGAACCGTTCGTGTTTCTAATCAGTTATGTGATGTATTTTTCGAGAACTACCCGCAAATTCTCACGAGCCCGGGATAGTAACGACTTCACAGCTTGCGGACTCATGTCCATCACAGCTCCGATGTCCGCATAGCTCATCTCTTCAAACTTATGAAGCAGTACAGCCATCCGCTGACGCTCATTCAATGTCTCGAGTGCTTCCATGACACACGCTCGCATTTCATCCGCATCGAACTGCCGGGCAGGCATGAGTGCAGATTTGTCTGGCACGAGCACTTCCCCAACAGCGACTGGCTGCGAACCGGAATTTGAAGCACTGAACTGCACTTCCTTCTTGCGGCCCTTTGTACGGCGCGAATTACTCGCCAGATTACTTGCGATCTGAAAGAGCCAGGTCGAAAACTTGGCCGTGGCCTCGTAACCTTGTCGGGAACGATAAATCCTCAGGAACACTTCCTGAGCCAGGTCTTCCGCCAGAGCGGAATCTCCGAACATACTTGAAAAAACGCCGATTAAGCGATCTTGATACTTCGAGACTAACTGACCAAAAGCAACATCATCCCCTTCCCTGACCCGCAGCATAAGCTGCACATCGGGATCGCGCAAATATGTTGTTGAACCAGCGCTGGTCGTGGACACTATGCTCAATATCTTGAAGTTACGGAGCAGATCCTTGCTCAACTCTTGAAACCCACTACTTGCCCGCAGGTTTCGGCGGAATTTCGATATTCATACAATAGCCGAACTACCAACGTCGAAGCAAATGGCGTTTTCCGTCCAGACAATTGACACGAACCGGGCGATCCCCCTGACTCACAACGTCAAGCTGCAGAAAGATTCTCACTTCGCTATTTTAGACCGAGAAACCAATCGCAAATCGCCCTCGACGCAACGCCAAGTAGATCTCGCCATGTCACTCAGCACTCTTCCGCTCAGCTATTGCACGAACGTTCACCCGGGATTGTCGGTTGACGATGTAATCCTCGGGCTGAAAACGCACACGTTCTCGGCTCGGAAGAAGCTCGGATGGAAAATCGGTGCTGGACTCTGGCTCGCAGCGCCTGTCATCGATGAAATCCAACGCGATCCCGCCGGAATTCAACGACTCCGTGACACTCTGGCCGAGGGGGATCTCACCTGTTTCACGCTGAATACATTCCCGTATGGAAACTTTCACAGCGCACGGGTGAAAGAAAACGTCTACCTCCCCGATTGGACGACTGCTGAAAGGCGTGATTATACCGTTGCCTGCGCGAAGGTGCTCACAGAACTGATGCCCGTAGGTGTCGAAGGAAGCCTGTCCACTGTTCCACTCGGGTTCAAGCCGTTTCAACATCCTGCTGGATTTTCAGCCGCGTGTATTGATCAGCTTCTTGCCGTCGCAGAAGCGTTCGACCAGATTCATGACGAAACCGGACAAGTTGTCAGATTGGCAATCGAACCCGAACCGTATTGTGAATTAGAAACAACCGCAGAGGCAGTCGAATTCTTCCGGCACCTCTACTCGATTGCGGAAGATCGGCACCAGCTTGAAATCGCCCAACGACACCTCGGGATTTGCTACGATGTGTGCCATCAAGCTGTTGAATACGAAGACCAATCGACCTCGATCAGCCAGATCGCTTCTGCAGGAATACGCATCAACAAGGTCCACCTCACGTGCGCCATTCATGTCGATCGCCCAGCGGACAATATCGAAGCCCGAACACAACTCGCCAACTTTGTCGAGCAGCGTTACCTGCACCAAACGTTTGCACGTAGCCAAACTGGGGCAATCACGCACATTTCGGACCTGACCACAGAAATCTGCTCGCAACCGACCGGGGAATTCGCACTCGCTGAATCGTGGCGAGTTCACTTTCATGTCCCGGTCCATCAAGAAGAATTCGGCAAACTCTCCACAACTCGCAGCGACCTGAAAGAGGCGATCGCAGCTGTTGCGAAACTTGAGTACGCCCCACACCTCGAAGTGGAAACCTACACTTGGGGGGTCCTTCCAGAGCACTCTTACGAAACATTGGCAGACGGAATCGCCAACGAACTCCAGGCGACTCAAGACTTGCTCAGTGCCCAAAAGTAACGGCCGCCTGGATAATTGGCCGAGGCTGAAAAATCGACCGTGAACCGTAACGCCGCCTCGACGGCCTTCATCCCTACGACACCAGCATGGAACGTGCGCGAAGAAAACAGCCTACGTTTCCGTCTGTTACACCGCAGTGGGCATAAAAAAACGGTTGGATGACAAGCCATCCAACCGTAATACGACTGAGGAAACCAGCCAGAGAGGGCTACTTCTTGCCCTTCTTGCCTTTTTCTTTGGTTTCTTCTTCCTCTTTCTTCTTCTTCTTCGCGACTACCAGCTTCTGAACGCGAACTTTAGGAAGACCTAATGGGCTTTGCCCGTCGACCCAACGATCGTCAGCCTTCAATTTTTCGATACGCTCGTCTCGGTTGAGCACGTTGCGGGACCGACCGAGGCGGCTCCCAACCTTCAAACTTTTGTCAATTCCCATCTTAACCGCCTAAACTGCAAGGCCTTACAGCCGAAATTGTACGATATCCGTGATCCGGTCAAACTGGAGTCTAGAGCAATCACGGATTGAAATCAATGACGAGTCACCGGGGGTAAAAACGGTCCGGAGATTTCACAACCAAACCCTTCAAACGTTCCCGAATGAGGATGTTTCACCACTGCACCGAGTCTCATATCGCATCGGGCAGACCGCTAAATTTAGCAAACGTTTCTACATTCCGCAAACTCCCGCCGGGCTTGATTGATCGTACCCCTTGGGATTAGTTCCGTTCCGCGACCACCTCGGTTAGTCTTTTGTCAAGAATTGAAGACCATTACACGACCCAGATTTCAGGATCAAAACCGGGTCACCACTGCGAGGGACGGGGTTGCACCCCCGAGAGCTATCGTGTCACAACAACAGAACCACACAGAATTTCGTATATCCATCCTCGAGCAGGTCGACGCAATCCTCAAGAACTGCGAAGAAGCAAAACGCCCGATCGAAATGGACCCGGCACGCTCAGAGCTCTTCGACCTTTTCGCGACTGTGGAAGCAGCAGGCGGACTCGTTGAGGACAGCCCGATTGACCTCTCTGCAGACGGATTATGCCAGGCACTCGCCCAGAAATGGGGCCTGAAAGCAGCCACGGAGACTTCTGTCCGCGAAAACTCACAACTCAACACCGAACAGCTGTCGCAAATGCGGATTTTGTGGAGCTTGCTGAGATTGTGGATGGAATGGACCTACGCGTGGAACCGATGGTCCGACTTCCACAACAATGACGGAAGTCGTATCACAAAAACAACTAAAAGCGAATAGCAAGCTCACTCACACATTGCTCAGCACCTGACAACACTGCAAGAATAGCCGCATTCCTGCAATTTTTTGAGAAATTTGGAACTAGCAATTCGATGATCTGCGTCAAAGAATAGTAGTTGTTCACGCCTGCCAATCATTCCATCAGCGCACTCGCGCGTTCGCATTTTTAAAATAGACGTGAAAACTGCCCCATCACTCATCTCGACCGATTTGCGAATACTATAGACGTTTCGTAAACTGAAAAATCATCATCACTTCAGTATGTTTCTTTGCGACCATCTTGAGACATTTCGTCAAACATCAGTTTTGACCGTGAAGTCGTCGTAATCAGAAGGTGAAGTCAATGGCGGATAATCGTGCATCCTGGGGGATTGACATCGGTCAGTCTGCTCTTAAGGCAATTAAGATCCGACACATCGCTGACGGTGACCAGATTGTTGCAGAAGCCTTTGATTACATTCAGTACCCCAAAATTCTGAGTCAGCCGGACGCGATCCCTGACGAAATTGTTGCATCCGCGATGGAGACATTCCTCGGCCGCAACAGCCTCAAAGGGGATTCCGTCTCCATCAGCGTGGCAGGAAAATCTGCTCTCGCCCGCTTCATTCAGCTTCCTCCTGTCGAGGCAAGCAAGCTTCACGAGATTGTGAAATACGAAGCTCGTCAGCAGATCCCTTTCGCCCTTGAAGACGTGATCTGGGATTATCAGCCACTGGGGGCTGGAGCTGAAGAGAGTGGATTCCTTCTCGACGCTGAAGTCGGTCTCTTCGCGATGAAGAAAGATCAGATCTACCAGCAACTCCGCCCTTACAATGCTGCCAAGGTCGAAGTCGATCTCATTCAGATCGAACCGCTGAACCTCTACAACATGCTGAGCGTAGACACCCTCGGCATCCGCAGAAACAGCACCCAAGAGCCGTCCGATGAGTATGTCATCGCATTGGACATGGGGTGCGACAGCACGACGATGGTCGCTTCCAATGGATTCAAAATCTGGATTCGAAGCGTCTCAATCGGGGGAAATCATTTCACCCGAGCACTGACCAAAGAGATGAAGCTCAGCTTCGCAAAAGCAGAGCACTTAAAATGCAACGCGACGAAATCGCCTGATCCACGCGCTGTGTTCCAGGCACTTCGACCTGTGTTTAATGACTACGTCTCAGAAATTCAGCGTTCAATTGGCTACTTCTCCAGCGTCAATCGTTCAGCGAAAATCTCGAAAGTCATTGGATTCGGGAATGGATTTAAACTGGCAGGGCTGCAAAAGTTCCTGCAACAAAACCTGCAATACGAAGTCGACCGCCCAGACTCATTCCAGCGACTGTCTGGGGATGCGGTTCTGAATTCACCGCTCTTCTCCGAAAACGTCCTGAGCTTCGCAGTCCCATACGGCCTGGCGCTGCAAGGACTGAACCAGACTCGCATCCGCACGTCGCTTCTCCCTCCAGAGATCACTGCGGCTCGTCGCATCCGCAAAAAGAAACCCTGGGCAGTTGCCACAGCAGCGTCCCTGCTCGCTGGACTGTCATTGGCAACAGCAGCCAATGCTCGTTCCTACAGCGTCGTCGCGGCACCGGGATTCGTTGATGCTGAAAAAGATGCTGACTCTTTCGCAGCCGAAGTCGGCGGATTCAAGAGTAGCTATGATGCGGCAGTGGCAAACAACACGAGCATCAAGGAGAAGTTGGATTCGCTCACACTGAATCGGCGAGATATCAGCTGGATTGAGCTCTACAACGCAATCATCGAATGCTTGCCTCGCGAAGTCGGCGAGACTGAAGTGGCAGCTGACGACATTGCCAGCAAGAACCAGATTTCCATCAGCCAGTTTTCCGCGGAGCGGATGAGCGATTTAGCTCCGTGGTACGATGCGTTAACTCAGGTTAGCAAAGACCACATGACGGTCGTGGAGAAGGAAGCTGGTCCCTCTGAAGCAGGCTATATTGTCACGCTGAGAGGATCCCACTACCACCACAATCCCAATAACCCTGAAGAACAGGGTGTTCTCTATGTGATCAATCACTTCCTGAAGAACCTTCAGAAGTTTCAGGTCGAGCAACCCGGATTTCCGATTCGCGATGTAGCGAGAATGGGAATCTCGCACGCCACGATTGTTGACCACTCACAGACTCCGGTCATGTAC
The DNA here is from genome assembly GCF_051466335.1 of Planctomicrobium mucosum. Taxonomy (NCBI): domain Bacteria; kingdom Pseudomonadati; phylum Planctomycetota; class Planctomycetia; order Planctomycetales; family Planctomycetaceae; genus Planctomicrobium; species Planctomicrobium mucosum. The sequence continues at coordinate 4,423,587 of NZ_CP195793.1, forward strand.
AACCCACAAGAGCGTGAAAGTGCGACCGCTGCTCGAATCATCCCGACTGATCCGGTCACTGGGACGCCGGGTCGACCGGGAATGGGACCAAGTTCTGGCCAGAGTCGCGATGGTTTTCAGCCGGGGCTACAGGGGGGAAGCTTCCCACTGGGGGGTGGAGTCAATCCGCTCAACCCAGGGACGAGTCTTGGCGGAATGGGCGCCAATGGTCAGCAGTCCTTCGACCCGGCGAACACGAAAGAACTCATCAGAACCGATTTTGTGATTCAGTTTGCATTCAAATACATCCCGCAAGCTGAACGCAAAACGGCAGAAGAAGCAGCAGCTGAAGCGGCTGAGGCAGCAGCGGCGGCCGAAAGTGATTCAGACGATTCTGATTCCGAATAAGCAGTCTCGTCTCCAGTTTTTTGTTTTACATTCAACGTGATTGAACTCCCCAACGACTCACTCACGCCCCGGACTCCCTGAATCAGGGAATTCATCAGACTGATAAGATTTTGAAAGCAGTAAGCCATGGACAAGCTGCAACCATTGATTCGAAATCAATTCTGGATTCTCTCCGGACTGGTGATTCCAATGATCCTGGCGGGGTATTACATCTCGAACAGCTCATTGGTTTCAGCAACTGAAGCCCGCGAAAAGGCGATTGACGACAAGCTGAAAGCCATCTCTTCTGGCAATGAGCCGAACGCCCAGTTCGTCAAGAACATTGAGACGATCAACTCGTTCCTCGAGGAATCGGTGGACAGCGAGATCGTCGCCATGTGGGAAAAGCAAAAAGAAAGAATGGTCTGGCCGACACAGGTTGCAAGTCGAGTTCCTGCTGAATTCATGGGGTCTTTCGACCAACAGGTCCCGTTCATTTATACAGGGATCTATCCCGAGCTGATTCGCAAACTGCAGGCACGTGTTCAACCGGTTGAACCTGTCGATCAGGGAATGGGTTTCGGCGGAATGTCCAGCGGCAGCGGAATGCGACCCGGTGGAAGCATGGGCGGGATGCGACCCGGCAGTTCTTTCGGCAGCGGAATGTCACCCGGATCAACCTTCGGAGGAGGGATGTCTCCCGGAGGTCTCGGGTCAGGATTCGGGATGGGCAGCGGAATGCGCCCCGGCGGCACAACAATGGCCGTTGGTCCACTCGCTCGTCCAATCACCTCGACAGCAAATCAAAAAGTGATTCTGTCTGCGATGCTTCCTCATGCCAGTTTCGGCCGGTTGGGAATCACCTCGCAAGAGATGTGGGATGCTCAGATTGATATCTGGCTGACCGAGATCCTTCTTGATGCCATTGTCAAAATCAACTCAGGTAAAGAGTCCATTTCCGAAGCAGTGGTCCGTCGCCTCGACATCCTCGAACTCGTGGGAGGAACCGGCGAGCCGGTCACCAAAGACGCCGGTGGAACAGGCGAAGAAATGATGGGAGCCATGTCGGGGATGGGAGGACCGATGGGGCGGGGAGGCTCAGGGGGAGCTGCAGTCGAGTTTCCTACTGATATTGAGTTCCTGCCCGAAGAAGAATTCGGCCCAGCTCTTGAAGGGGGCGGGATGGATGAGAGCGGCATGGGAAGCGCCATGATGGGAATGTCTGACGCAGGTGCTGAAGCTGTACCACCAATGCGATACATCGCAGAGACAGAAGAAGCCCCTTTCCTCGAGCGAGGTTTCTACCTCTCGGTGATCATTCAGCAATCGAAGATCCCAGACTTCATCGTCGCACTTGCTAACTCGGACTGGCCTGTTCAGATTCGACGATTCCAGGTCGGTGAAAATCCTTATAAGCGAGAAGAACTCGGCCTCGGCGGAAGCGGCGGCATGGGCTCTTCCGGAATGGGATTAGGCATGGGTCTGGGGATGTCAGGGTCGGGTCGCGGAATGAGCGGCGGCAGTGGCATGTCACCGTTAGGCGGGGGCATGGGAGGAGGCCGTCGTGGTGGATCCACCGGCGGCACAACTCGTGGAAGTCGCTCTTCCTCCGGGATGTCGGGAATGTCTGGCATGTCCGGAATGACTCGAGGGGGCATGGGTGGGGACGCAGGTCAGTCGACCATCATCAACTATTACGACGGCACGATGCCCGAATTTGCGATCAATTCGCTCGATCATCCAGATCTCGTTCGCCTCGACATTGCTGGCATCATCACAATGTTCCGTGAACCCAAAACGATCATGGAAGCGATTGAAGCCCGCAAAAAGGCGAAAGAGGAAGCAGCATCAACACCTGCAATTACCGACGAAGAAGCCACAACTTCTGAAGAAGATGATACAAGTTCGGAATCTTCGGATACCATTGATGAGGATGGGTCCGCAGTAGAAGAGTTGAACGAAGCCGAGACGACTCCATCCGAAATGGAACTCGACACAACACTCCCTGCTGAAGAAGCTTTACCGGTAGAACCAGCCGACAGTGAGGGAACTGATGAGGTTCCGACTGCCGAAGAGGATGCGGGAACAGAATCGACAGAGAAAGTGCCCGCGACAGAGCCAGCTGAAGATGCAGAGGCGAACTCTCCACTTGAGTGACTTGTTTCTGCGAACCTGGTCCGAATTCCAGAGTACTGGATCTTAGTAATTACAAGGTGCAGCAATGGCAAAGATGAACATAAAGAAACTCGCTGCAGAGCATATCGAAAAAGGGGTATTCGGCCTCTTTGCCCTGATCGTTCTCGGAGCAATCGCGACCGCGAACTGGTCAGCCTATGAAGGGACCCCGCGACAGATTCGTGAGAAAGTTGCCAGTGGCAAGAAGGCACTTGCCGCCAATACTTGGCCTGAAGAAGAGAAAGAGAAGTTCTCAATTGCCAAGGAAGATGCTCCTGCGAACCTTGTCTACGAACGCCTTCGTAAGGAATACAGCCCGGGTGATGTCGAATCAAACGGGAAGCTCGTTTCTTCTCCCTGGGGTGGAAACGAACCTGTTCGGGAACCTGTCCTCAGTGCTCCCCAAGAATTGATCGCCAGTCAGTCCCGTGTATTCCTGCACATCTACGATCCAACTCTCGACTTAATGGATCCGATGATGAACGGAGTCGCGCCTGATGGGACACCGTTGCCGCTTGAAGAAGACGACAGTCATCTGCCAGACGACCTTCGCCGAAAGAGCGATCTCTCCGGTGGCATGGGAATGGGTATGGACCGTTCATATGGCGCCATGCTCGGAGCACGTCCAGGCATGGGATCGGGAGGTCGCCCAATGTCAGGCACCTCGCGACCAACTTCAGGAATGATGCCAAGCCCATCAGCCGGACGTCCGACAGCGGGTGGCCGAAGTGGGCAAAGTTCTGCAAATTCTGGACGTGGTAACGCGCGTTCAAACACACGAGGAGGCTCGAGCCGCGGTGCTTCTGCGGAAGAACTTCTTGGGATGGACGGCATGATGTCAGGCATGGACACCATGTCGATGCCTGAAATCAAAGGGGAAGGACACCACTTCGTCTCCGTTCGAGCAGTCTTCCCGTTGCGCGAACAAATTACACGATACGCAGAAGCGATCAACAAATCCTTCAACTATGCAGCGATGTTCTTCGACATTCGCGATTTCCAGTTGGAGCGACAGACAGCCCAGCCTGGCAGCGATCCATGGTCAGGTCCATGGGAACCAGTCGACATGAAGGTGGCGGAAGACATCCTGAACAAAGTCGACGGATTCGATGCTGAAGTCGTCAACCCGATGATCACCAACGCTGTCATCACAATGCCGCTTCCAGCCCGTATCTCCGGAGTCTGGAACAGACAGGCAACTCACCCCAAGATCGAAAAATTCACACTGAGTCCAGAGGACGCTGCTCTTGAAACCGAGATGCAACAAAAGCTTTTGAATGAAGTTGTGAAACAACAAAAAGAGATGGACTCCGCTGTCGTCAAGCGCGGAGGATTCGCGAAAAATGTGATCGACTCGCGACAATTGAATCAGGACATGTTTGGTGGAGGAATGTATCAGACGGGCGGCGGTATGGGTGGCATGGGGATGAGCGGCATGAGTATGCCCAGTGCTTCCGGAATGTCCGGAACATCGACCCGTCCCGGTGCGAACAGAAATCCACGTCAGCCTGGTGGCCAGACAGATGTCATGCAAGCGTTGATTAACGACATGGCGAAAGGTGCAACGAACGAGAGCGAAGAAAAAGAACGTATCCGAAAGTGGATTGAATCGCGTGTTCGTGCAGAGGGAGAACTCCTGCTGTTCCGTTATTTAGACTTCAATGTCGAACCCGGCAAGACCTACCGCTACCGAGTTCGATTTGAACTGGCAAATCCAAATTACGGGAAACGAATTGCCGAAGCAGGCGGTGAAAGTCACGTTGTGGAAGGGGAAACCCGTTTGACACCTTGGAGTGACATCACAACGCCTGTCACTGTCGATCAGGACGTCAAGTACTTCCTCACAGACGTCAGAGAACAAAACAGTCGTGTTCTTCCAACTGCCAGCTTCGACGTTTTCGAATGGGCACAGAAGTACGGCACATTTGTGAATGCGATGTTGGAAATCCGTTTTGGGCAGCAGTTGGTTCAGGAAGTGATGACAAACGTCATCGACCCTGCCAAGTTCAAGAACGAGAAAGCCAAATACGAGTTCAAATCGACTGACTATCTCGTGGACACGCTGGAGCCAATCCGACTGGAAGAAAGTTTCCACGAGAAAGGCTCTGGGATGAACATCAAGTTACCTGTCGGATCGATGGGTCGCATCACCACCGCTCCTAAAGTCCTGATTTCATCGGCGAATCGCCAATTGAGCGCGATCAATCCAGTGATGAACTCGGCAGAATACTCTCAGCAGAAGTCGTACATGAAAGCACAGGCGGAACTGTACGAAGACTTGAAGGAAGAAACCCTCGAAGACGGGAGTGATCAGACTACAATGGACCTTCTCGGTGAAGGGCGAGGTTCAGCAAGGTCCGGCTCCAGCCGGTCAGGCTCTGCCAGAAATCAAGGACCTCGCAATGCAATGCAAATGCGAGGCAGCAGCGGCATGGCCCCCGGTCGAAGCGGATCATCATCTTCGCGAGGTTCCAGTGGAACAAGCGGAACAAGTGGCGGCATGCGTCCTGGTTCCCGCTAGCTTCGAGCTGAATAAGGACTGGGATGTTGGCGGCGATTTGACCTATCGATTCATGGTTGAATCGCCTCCATCCGGCTTGGTTCGACAATTTCCATACAAAAAACGACGTAACACATGTTCGTGTTACGTCGTTTTTTCGAAATGACCAAGTTCGGTGCAAGTCTAGAATGGACTATCCGGACACAGACCCGCACAATCTCGCCTATCACCCCAAGCTCCCCAAGTTGCAACTGTAAAACCAGGCAAGACCTCCTGTATTTAACAGCGAATCTGGCTCGAATCGGGCGGTCCGTGAGTGCTGAATTGAACGGCCGACTTCTCAATCGCCGATTGATAACGAGTGGCGGTCCGGGCGTAGGCGTTCCCATCAGCACAAACCACTACATCAAAGCTCCTTGATCAGATTGTCAAGAACTTTGAAATTGGGGAAGTCTGAAAAGCCCAAATTACTTATGATATTGCCGTGGAGGGATCGATTCCGAAACGAAGTGAAGACAGACAGTTTGTTCCCATTTCATCTCAGCAATAAGAGGGGTCTTTTTGCTGGACCTCGGCGAGAGCCGCGGGCGTCATGCGATGTGAACATTCTCTTCGGAATCGAGTGACAGGAAACCAGTTCAAACCTGCAATCTGAATCAACTTTCGATTGCATGATTGAAACAGCCTTTTTTCAAGTGAGTCAAAGATGCGTCGACGTGTTGTGGTCACAGGTGTGGGATGTGTTTCTCCAGTTGGGCACGATATTACGGCTACATGGAACGCTGTCCGCGAAGGAAAATCCGGCGTTAATCTCATCAGCAAGTTTGACGCTTCTGAGTTTCCGACTCAGATCGCAGCTGAAGTTCGAAATTTTGAACTGACAAAATGGGTTTCCAAGGACGTCGCCGACTCGTTGGCACCTGCCGGAGCCAATGTCCGGTTCGGAATCGCTGCTGCTGCCCAGGCAATGAGCGACTCGGGACTGGACTACAATTCACTCCCGGATCCATCCCGCTTCGGGGTTTACATGGGCTCCGGCGAAGGTTCTCAGAATTTCGACGTGTTCATGAATATGGTTTCCGAGTCGACTCAGCCTTCGGAATCATTCGACATGGAAGCTTTCACCCAACTCGCAATCAAGCGACTGAACGGTGAAGTCGAGCGGTACCAGGAGCCAAACATGCTGGCTGCACGCATCGCGGGGATGTTCAACGCAGCAGGCCCGAATGCAAACTGCCTGACCGCTTGTGCCGCTTCTGCACAAGCCATTGGTGAAGGAACCGAATTCATCCGCAATAACTCTGCCGACCTGATGATCGTCGGCGGAGCCCACAGCATGATTCATCCATATGGCGTAACAGGTTTCTGCCTGCTAACCGCACTTTCGACCCGCAATGATAATCCTCAGGCTGCTTCACGCCCGTTCGATAAAGAGCGAGATGGGTTCGTTATGGGTGAAGGTGCAGCGATGCTGCTCTTGGAAGAATATGAACACGCGAAAAAGCGTGGCGCAAAAATCTACGGCGAAGTCCTGGGTTATGGCGTTTCCTGCGATGCGTACCGCATCACAGATATTCCACCCGATGGAAACGGAATGACTCGAGCAATGAACATCGCCCTGAAGGATGCGAAGATCAACGCAGAGCAGATCGAGTACATCAACGCACACGGAACCAGCACTGGTGCTAACGACCGCACAGAAACGTCCGCTGTGAAATCGTCACTTGGCGAGCACGCTTACAAGATTCCAATGTCAAGCACCAAGAGCATGACAGGACATCTCGTGGCAGCGTGTGGGGGGCTGGAAGCGATCTTCGGCCTGAAGGCAATTCACGATGGCCTGATTCCGCCGACCATCAACTACGAATATCCAGACCCAGACTGCGATCTCGACTACGTTCCAAACGCAGCCCGAGATGCCTCGATCAAGACTGTCATGTCGAACAACGCAGGCTTCGGCGGCCAAAACGTTTCACTCATTCTGTCTCGCATTTAGCGAGCACAGTTGATGGAGCAGGATCCATCTTCAATTTGAGATAGTAGACAAGGCGACTCATTTGGGTCGCCTTGTTCATTTGAGTGGAACTCTTCACCGAATCGCTTGCAGCCGGCGCTTCAGGTTGGCTTCGAAAAGATCTCCCCGGTCATCGAATGGGCGGACATCGAGATACCAGCTCCCCCAATTCAGCAGCAATTCTCGATGCCAAGCTGCGATGAGATCACTTCGCTGCTGGGCAGAGGTATTCGCAGGGAGAATCAGCGTTGGGTTTTCCGCTTCTCCGAATCCGTGTGGCTTTCGACTGATCCAACACAGCGCGTTACGAGCTTCCACGATGACTCCCAGATCGGGATCGTCCAGCCCTGAAATCAAGAAGCGTCCCAATGAGAGGTCTTCACTCCTCCCGATTGCCCACATCGCAGTCCGTCGCACCTCCGGATTCGGATGGACCGCCAATTTCTGTAACGTCTCAAGTTCCCCGATCAGTGCATTACGGTCTCCGAGTTGTATCTGCTCAACGAGAGTCTCCTGCGTTTGATCAAGCGGAATCTCTCCAGTCGACTGCAATGAAGCAAGGAGCTGATCGAGTGATGAAGTTTCCCCCTTTTTCCCATGAATCATCCGTCCGTCAAAGCGGCTCGCGACGAGATCATCGGGAAGTCCTCGACCCGCTGCCAGTAGACCATCCCCGAATGTATTTTCCTTTGGGACACGCTTCAGAATCTTCGCAGTTGCCCGAGACAGAAACAGAATGCAGAACGCAGTATCGCGTCCATTTGCATCACCACTCATCCTCCATGAACCATCCGTGTTTTGTAACGCCAGAACCGCTTCGGAACTTTCGCGATACCAATCTCGATTGCCGATCAATTGCACATCTGCCAGGGCGGCCATGCGTTCCAACGAATACAGGTAGTATGTCTTGTATTCGCCGGAATCCATGTTGATCGGAACGTATTTACTCGCCACCAGAGCATACGCTCGCCTGACAGCACCGATCGCTTGATCAGGAACCCTGGCGGACTTCGGATCAGGCTTGTCTTCCAGCTTGAGTTCATCAAGTACACCAAATTTCTTCTCCGCCTCCCCTGGCTTCTCTTGCTTGATTCTCGCTTCTCTTAGAGGAAGAAACCCGGGGGAGAGTTCAAGGATTGCGATATGCAGACTTCCAACGCCATTAACTGACATGTTCAATGTACTGCCAGTTCTCGCTGCACCTTTCGCTGGCGGGTTGTAGGCATAACCCCCATCGGTACTTTGACACTGGATGTGCCAATCGAGCACTTTCACCCAGACCTGCGGGTCAATTTTCACCCCTGCTCTCGAGGCTGCCCAAAGTCCAAGGGTCGCATATTGCGTGACGCTGGTATCACCAAAAACATCCTGTCGCAACGGCTGCCCCGGATACTGCCACCCACCATCCGGACGCTGATGATGAACGATGTAATCAGCGATTTTCTGAAGCTCAGGGCGGTATAACACAGGATCGATATCGCTGAGCAGAGTGCCATCCACTCCGGCGATATAAATGCCAGTAGCTCCTTCACCCGGCAGGTAAGCCTCTGTGGAAAACCGCGTCAAAATGGATTTCAACGCTCCCTGCATCTCGGGAGAATCTGCTGGCTCGCCCCCTTTAAACACAGCGAGTGTCGCCAGACTTAAATTTCCGCCACTCAACTGACTGAGTCTTGGTTTGAGATGCTCAACACCTCGTTGTATCGCAGCACGGACCTTGGGAGATTCTTCAGCGAGAACTCCAACGTGATTGAAGCTCAAGACAACCAGGCAGATGAGTGTGATTGTCGTTATTCGCATGAAAGCAGACTGGTTTCATCGTGAAGAAATCGATTCAGTCTCTGATACGCTGGTCACTTGTATAAATCTTCAGATAACTTTGATAACGAATCACCGACAGTTCACCGCACTCGACCGCACGCTTGACGCGACATCGATCTTCATGCGTATGCGTGCAATCTGGAAAATGGCAATACGGAACAAATGAGTAGAAGTCGCGAAACGTCCCTTCGACCTCTTCCTTCTGAATATCCCACAATTGCAACGAACGGATCCCCGGTGTGTCAACGATCCAGCCTCCTCCATCGAGCGGGAGAAGCTGCGTGACTCGCGTTGTATGCCGTCCTTTACTGGTGTCTTCACTGACGGAACCAGTCTGCAAAGCGAGCCCAGGTTGAACAGCATTCAGCAATGATGACTTGCCGACGCCACTTTGCCCAACGAATACCGTCTCTTTTCCTTTGAGTCGCCGACGCAATTGCTCGACCCCCTCACCACGGATCGCATTCGTCATCACAACCGGATAGCCCATCTGGGCATACTGTCCGACGAGTCTTTGCAGTTGATGTGCTTTGCCAAGGTCGATTTTATTGATGCAGATCAGAGTTTTGATATTCCCTTTCACCGAGCTACAAACAAACCGGTCAATCAGCCCCGGCTTCAAAAACGGTTCGCTCACAGAGGCGACGATCACCATCTGATCGACGTTGGCAACGATCGTATGCGCCTGATTTCGGCTGATCCGGCTCAACGCAGAGCGTCGTTCGACAACTCGTTCAATCACCCCTTCTGTAGAACTCGTGGGGTTGAATTGGACAATATCTCCTGCGACGACAGCATTGCGTCCCTCACGCGATCGAGTTCGAACCACTCGCCGGACAGAGCAAAGGTAGACCGCGTTGTCCTCTCCCTGAACGCGAATCTGGTTCGCACCCACTGCTGTCAGAATTCGACCGGAGATCGTTTCAGCGTCGTCAGAAACATCGTCGACAACCGTTCGAAACCGGTTCAGTTCCCCTTTGCCGGAGACCCGTTCGCCGGTTTCAAGATCAGCAGCCCCATCCTCATCTTGGAACGTCTCACGCGTGAGGTCGGTTCGACGCGTACGGTTCGCGCGATTCTTATGAAACGCGACACGGGACTTGCTCGATTTTTTCTTAGCAGCAGACATGCTCAACCATCGCCCATCAGCCAGTCCATAGCGGCATCTTCATCAGCATCGAATTCCTGATTCATTGGCAGTTTCTTGACCGAAGGAGGCATCTGAGGCTTCCGTCGAGGCTCCGCCTTCTTCTCCAGTCCGGCCTTTTCCATCAAGCTCATCGAGAACGGATCTTCTTCGACATTCGCAGGCATTTCGCCGACGGGGTCGTACTGAATTGTGTAGTCGCTCTTTGCAATTGAAACGATGTCACCCGGGTGTAGAAACCGGGACTCGCATCTCTCTCCGTTCACCTTAATCCCGTTTCGACTCCCCAAATCACGTATCTGCCAATGCCCGTCAATCAACTCGAATTCGCAATGAGCAGAGGAGATGTTTGGGAGAATGAGAACGATATCGCAGTTGCTCCGACGTCCGACAACCAGACGTGGCTGCAACATTGGGATGGAATCGCCGCCGCCACAGGGAATGAGTTCTCCTAGCATTTTGGCCTGTTCCTTTTCCCTGATGACCGCAAGAAGTGATTTGTGAAGCGGCAGATGTTGCTTAGCATCGACATTCATCGAAATTTTATGCGTACCAAATGAGTTGTCAATTTGCAGTTCTTTGCTTGCAACAAAACACTTTTCTCAATGCATAATCTAACACACCATCGAGCAAATTCTTGAGAAAAGTATCAGTCTGACCGCCCAACAGGCAGTAAAACCGGCTGCAATTTCTCTGAAATCGTTAAGAATTCAGCTTGGTACGGGCTTCAACGTGGCCTTTGAGCGCAGCAACAACCTCATCAAACGTCATTAAAGAGGTGTCAACCAGAATTGCGTCATGTGCGGGGCGGAGTGGAGAGATCTCTCTCTGCTCATCGCGCTGATCACGAGCGAGCTGATCGGCCAGAAGTTCATCAAAGTTGACTTCTTTGCCCTGCGACTCCATTTCGAGCTGACGACGAGTTGCGCGAACTTCCGGAGCTGCCGTCAAAAAGAATTTGCACTGGGCATTTGGAAATGCCACAGTCCCTTGATCGCGTCCTTCGCAAACAATATTGCTCGAATTTGCGATCTCTCGTTGACGCTCCACAAGGAGACTTCTGACACTCGGGTGCTGAGCAACGATTGAAGCGGTGCGAGCAACATCTGGCGTGCGAATTCGGCCCTCGACGTTCTCGCCGTTCATCAGAATGACCCCGCCTGACAACGCCATTCGCGTTGCTTTGGTCAGCGATTCCACAGCTCCCTCATCCTGTGGATCGATTTCTGCGTCCAATGTCAGGAGCGAAACCATGCGGTACATCGAGCCAGTATCCAGAAACTGGAAGCCAATCTCACTCGCGAGCTTCCGGGCAACCGAACTCTTTCCCGTCCCCGCAGGGCCATCAATGGTAACTATCATGATTGCGGTCGCTTTCCGATGAGTGGCGTTCATTGGACTTTTGGAGAGGGTTTCGTAGTGTTCTCGCCGCAGCCAATCACGTCAAGTAATTCGACCATCACATCGAAGAGGCCACATTCAAAATGTCGTCCGTGGCCAGACTGTCGACACCAAAAACCCTTTTGAATTGCTGATATTCCTCAAGGTTCCTCAAGTTCAATCGATCCGATTCGCTGTCAGCCTGCCTCAGGACACTTCGAATCAGAATATTCTTTGGGGTGTGCTCCAGATCAATGAACTCCAGGATCTGTGTTTTGTAGCCAACAGACTCCAGCGCACTGGCACGCAATGAATCCGTTGCCATCGCAGCGAATCTCTCCTTCACGATTCCATGCTTGAGCATCAACTGCAACTCACCCGCCTGAATTTTCGTGAAGAGTTCGTGCTGACAACACGGCGCCGCGAGAATCACCTTTGCCCCTGCTCCGACGGCGAAGGTCAATGCGTGGTCGGTCGCTGTATCACATGCATGAAGCGAAACGGCCAAATCAACGGGCGTCCTCGATGAAAACTGATCGATCTTCTGGGAACTGAAAGAGATCCCCTTCAGTGAAAGTTTCTCAACAATCGCCTGACACCGGTCAATGACATGCTGATTCTGATCGATGCCCACCATGATCACATCGCGCCCTCGAATCACCGCCAAAAGATGATGCAGAGCGAAGGTCAGGTAGCTCAGGCCGCACCCGAAATCAACAACTCGCAGCACACCCTCCTGCGGAAGTTGATGATAAGTATCATTCACGATTTCCAGATAACGGTTGATCTGGCGGAATTTTTTCTGCCTCGCCTGCTTCACGTGACCGTTGGCATTCATCACAGCCAACTCGATCAGAAACGGGCAAGGAACTCCCTCCGGAATCAGATAGGGCTTCTGGCGATTATGACCCGTTATCAATTCCAGAGGAGGACGACTCGCAGCCTGCTGCCGTATTTTGATTCCCTGTGGAGTGACCCGGCCGATCAGGTCGTAATTCGAAGTCAGCAACGTCGCATCCCGATAAACCGGACCAAAGAGATCACGGGCGCGCTGAATCGACTGCTCAGTCGACAGGTTTTTCTGAGTCTGCTGCTTTTCAAACTGAAGAGCCCATTGCCACAACTTCTTACCGCGAATGACAACTGGTCGAACATTCTCCTTTCTTGGCTGATCCCCTCCAGATTTACGAGGAGCAGAAAGCGTCAGCCCAAGAAAATCCCCCTCGTTCATCGATTTGAGGAGGCTCTCAAAAAACTCGGCACCGGGCATCGTCATTCAAACCGCTTTGCTAAAGACACATCACTACCTGCATCACAGGCTCGCCTGCAACCAGAGAGACCTCTATCATGTCGAAATTCCTGTCTAACTGGACAGATAGCATATCTCTTCTTTCCCCTGAACCGAATCGATCACCATGTCTCTGGACAAGAAACAGAAAAAGCAGCTCGATTCCATCAAAAAGAAGCTGACAACCCTCCAGCAACAACTCGCTGGTGCAAAACGACAACCTGATGATCCGGCGGAAATCCCGCGGCTCGAGAAAGAGATCGCTCTCCTTCAAAAGCAGATTCAGGACATTCAAAGCAAACCAGGAAATTGAGAGTGTCGAGCAGCGTTTCCAATCCTCTTCCCCCGACAATAATAGTCGTTCACCCGAAAGAAAAACGAAGCAAGTGTTCTGTAGAACCGCTGCGTGGAAGAGATGAATTTATCTTTTGGACCTTCCCGAAACGTGGTCCTGAGACCCTCGACAACTACGTTCGGCTTGGACTGAACGGACCGATGCTGTCCCCGGAAGACAGCCCACGCGGGCTGCTACTTCTTGACGGAACATGGCGACTCGCTGAGCGCATGGAACAGGATTATCAGGAAACTCCCGTTCGCAGTCTGCTCCCCTGGAAGACAGCGTATCCGCGGGTTTCCAAACTCTTCGAGGACCCTTCGGCCGGCCTGGCAACGATCGAGGCTCTCTTTGCAGCGCTCGCACAAATGGGACGCCCCACCGATGGCCTACTCGACCACTACCGATGGGGCAACGAGTTCCTCGACATCAATCGCGATCTGCTCGAGCAAATACAGCGAGGCTAAGCGATCCGCATCCCCCTAACGCCTCTCGCGAGCGTGTGGCGCCCCGGCGGCAGTGTTTGAACGGATTCTGCCACCATTCGCCGCCACACCTTGGAAACATTGGAAACAGGGGTTAGGACTACGCGGTGGCTGCACCAGTGAAGTAATCCGGTTCATTACCCGGCTTCCACTTAATATTACAGCCGATGCTCGGCTTCTGAATTTCGACGATCGGGTCGCCCGCCAGAACGGCACTGGCAGCCCCTCTTAAATCCTTCCCTGTAATCGGTAGATCCGTCTTGGGACGGCTATCATCAAACTGACCGCGATAAACGAGCTTATGCTCTTTATCGAACAGGAAGAAGTCAGGTGTACACGCAGCCCGGTAAGCAATCGCAGCAGCCTGATGTTCGTCGAACAAATACGGAAAGGTAAAACCTGCCTTCGCAGCAGTCTCTTTCATCAGTTCGAAACCATCCTGAGGATAAGCTTCAACGTCGTTTGAACTGATTCCGACAACTTCCAGCCCCTTCGGAATGTAGTCACGGGCAAACTGACTAATGGCTGACTGCAGATGAATGACATAAGGACAGTGATTGCACATGAAGATCACGAGCAACGCTTTTCCTTCATAGTCTGCGAGCGACACCGTCTTCCCATCGATGTTTGCCAACGAGAAATCAGGTGCGGAAGTTCCAAGCGGCATCATGGTGGAAGCAGTTCGAACCATTTCATCTCTCCTCAAGTCAGTATTGTGTGCACCGTTGTGCACCATCGTAACAAAACCGAGACTTGAATCTACGCCCTGAGTCCGCAAAGCAATCACTTCAGAGAAGCAGTTCCTCGAGTCAGCCGAAGCCGCAGAATGCGTTCGAAGCCGCTTCCAACAGAACGGAAGCGACGAAACAAAAAAAGCTCGCCATGAAACATGACGAGCTTTGCAAAGCGAGGCGGACGGGACTTGAACCCGCAACCTCCGGATCGACAGTCCGGCACTCTAACCGATTGAGCTACCGCCCCTCAAATGCTTGCGAGAGGGGGAGTTTACGGACGCTTGGCTTACTCGTCAACGATCTGGGGAAAAGATTTCGCATCAATCTCAAACACTCGTGCAGTCAGCCTTCCTACAAACCCGCCGATCGCCACAAACATTAATTCGCCGCATCACTTACATCAACGCCTCCATGTCGGATGCCCCGTGCAGCGCCGAAGTCGCGGCACTCATTCTTGGTTAACTGACCACAACAACCACGAACTCCCTCACATGTAGGCCTCCTCTGCGGAGCCTTCCATCTCCGAACAGTAGCCGAATCCCCTGTAGTCGTAACTAGGAATCTCGAGCTATATTTGACATCTCCACGTAGACTTGAGACACTGTTTGATTCGCATGTTTGCATCGTGACATCGACAGGCGTCACGTTATTCATAGTTTTGACGGCTTTTTGACTGTGTAAGGGAACCGGTATGGCTTCCAAACGTCTTCTGGACAAGCGACGAGAACACGAAGCTGCCGAGAAACAGGGTAAGATCAAAGTCACCAAGAAGGCCTCCGCTAAAAAAGCGACAGCCAAAGGGACTGCCCGTAAGCGTAAGGTAAAGGCACCAGAGCGGAAGCGACTCCTGTGGGGTGTCTTCAGCGGCTCGCTGAAAGAAGAGGGACGATTCCCTTGGGATCAGCTTGATAAAGCAGAGGAAAAGCTCGCATTGCTCCGCTCTAAGAGCAAGAAGCTTTACTTCATTCAGCCAATCAAAGAATCTATTTCCGACCCAACCCGTGGACCTGAAGAATCAGCAATCCTGGCGGACGACGAGGAAATCCTGGATGACGAAGCACTCCTCGATGATGACGACGAGGATGATGTCGACGAAGATGATGACGATGAAGAAGAGGAATAATCCTTCTCTCTCCGCCTAAGTCATTGCACACAAAAGAAAAACGCCCCGGAGATACTCTGGGGCGTTTTTTTCATTGACACGTACCGCGAAACACTCGAGGCGTTCACTCCAGACCAGTTCACCAACTGGATTCACATTCCAGAATGGCTGAGACCGGGATTTCGCGGCAAACCAGCATCAGTACCACAGAGTCACTGGACCAGTTGCCCGCTGACGAAGGAGTTACGTCCTGGCAGGTACAAACACAGAACCCGAAATAACCGACGCCAGAGTCATCTCTACACTGCGAGCTGACAGAGCCTAAAAGTTGTACTTCGGGTTCTTCACACTAAAGTCGAGATCCCCAAAGCCCTGATTCAACTTCAGTTGGCTGTACAGATAGTCTTCGACCAGTGGTGGAGCCTGATCACGCTTCGTAGGAAACCCATAAGCCTGCACGCGAATCGGCAAATTGGTCTGGTCATCTAGAAACAGGCGACTGAGCTGAAACTTCGCTGCAGCTTGTGTCGGTAGATGAGAGACCTCCACAGCGCGACAACGAATGTCTCCGATCTTGAGGTTCGGAACCGATTTCGCCTCCACTCCAGGAAGCGACTTCTCCTTAACCCATGTTTCACTCAGCAGTTCGAGCATGTTTCGCATCCCGATGTTCGTCAAAGGGTAGCGATTTCCATCCATGGCCATACGGCCAGTCGGATCGAGAGTCAGAGTCCCTGCCAGCCCTGCAAACCCCACATCATGGGCCAGCATCATATTGTTGTTCTGACCAGAAACATAAATCACTTCCCGCCCCGGCCCTGGCTCAACGAATTTCAGATAGACACTGAACGGCTTTTCCCGAACTTTCAGTTCCATTCGAGAACTCAGCACCGCACGTCCAACCATCTCTGTTTTGATGAACAGCGTGGAATAGTCATGCACTTCATCCAGCGCAGCCAGCCCCTCGCGAACCATTTGGAACGCAGGGTTCATGACGTGAGAATCGTCAATTGCTGAGATTTCTTTGATGAGGTTCACTCGCTCAGCGAAAGCGTCAGCGGAGAACACAAACCCCGTCCCCACCGCAGCTAAGCCAGCGACAGACCGTGAAAGAAACTCGCGACGATCAGGCAATCCACGTTGGAACATTTCGACTCCATTCAATCAAAGTTGCGGCTCGCACCACCTTTGCACCGCTGATTCCGGGAGCACGATGAATGGAACCGAATTCCATTATCCAGCGTGCTCCTTGTGTCGTTTTCAAAACCACAAGGAACCTACTGATTTCATCGACAGTATTTCCGACACCGATCAGCCTAAATTCGCGACTCACCCCCTCTGAAGGTTTTCCTTCGAGCAAAAGGATTTGGGGGATGCAAATCGAGACAGTCGAGAGCTATTTTCACTACTGAGGCCGAGCATTACCAGACTTTTTCAGGCAATCCACGGAAGACCTTTCCACAAAAGAGGTTACTAAGAACTCGGTTTTCACAATCAGGAATCCCTATTTGAACTCGTGTACTTCAGACCTTGAGAGTTCTATACTGCGGGAAAGAAAAAATCTGACGTTATAAACGTCGCTGGTGGATTTTCCACTAGAGATTTCCCGCCGAACTTCCCGCCCTCCAGTTGACTGAGCGCCATGCAGCGATTTTTGCGGCCAACTTTTCTGCCTATGTTCTCGGCATTGCTGTTGCCAATTGTGATGGTCTCTTTGACGGGGTGCACTCCCGAAGATGGAATCCGCCAATACACGGTCGACAAAATTGAAAACACGCCGAAGACAACCTCGGCACCGAGCCCTATGACCCTTGCGGCGGACGCTTGGTTCTTCAAAATGACTGGCGATCCAGACACAGTGCTCAAGCAAACGGTCGCCTTCTCCAACCTGATGAATGGCCTGCGATTCTCGATGGATGGGCGTCCTCAGTATTCCCTTCCCGAAGGTTGGACTGTCACCAACGGTCCAGCCCCCCGATATCAAACGATTCACATTCCTGGTACAGAGCCAGCACTTGAACTGACTGTGTCCTCGTTGCCGCTGCAATCTGGCCGCCCTGATGCCTATCTCCTCGCCAACATCGACCGATGGCGTGGGCAGATCGGCCTGGCCCCCTACAACGCGGAATCTTGGTTGGATGATGCGTTTGACGCAGGAGAACTTCAGGTCAATCCGACCGACGCGGGGGTCGTTTCGATCGTGAATCTGCTGGGAGAGATGGAAGGCAAAGGGCCGACGCGAATTCTTGGGTCAATCGTCCTTCGTCGCCCACAGGAGCCTGCTCAACCGATGACGGAGTCCGAAAACACTCCGGAACCCGAAATCGCAACGAAGCAACCGTTTACATTTGACGTTCCAGAAGGCTGGGAGAAGTCTCCTGGAAGTTCTCTGCGAGCTGCATCGTTCAATGCAGGCGCAGGTGAAAAGAAGGCTGACGTCAGTGTCATGCGACTCGGTGGAGGAGGAGACGTGGACTCCAACGTGAACCGTTGGCGTGACCAAGTCAAACTGGGACCGCTCGAATCTGAAGAGCTAAAGGCGGGACTGAAAGAGATCGAAATTAGCGGGAAACCCGCGACTTACGCAGAGGCCATTGGCGAAACCGAATCCATCCTGGCAGCGATCATTGATGAAGGGGACGCAAAATGGTTCTTCAAAATGCAAGGTCCGAAAGACATTGTGGCTGCTGAATCGGAACGGTTCCAAGCATTCATGAAATCCTGGAAATTCGACAAATAAGAAACTGGCGAATCACCACCTCAGCTTGCGACTCTAGCCGAATCAGTGAACAGCCACGTCGACCTGCTGAGAATCAAGTCACCTGAACAGGCGATTTTCCTGACATCAGGATCGAATCCATCATCACTCCCCGGCCAGTGCGCCGCTGAGCCTTCACTGCAGCCCCTGCAGACGAGGCACGAGACTGGAGACACTCATGTCGACCAATACAACCAATCAGAGTTCTCCTCCAGTGCCCGACTGGTGGAAGACTCTCGTCAGCATTCTCAAGCCTATTGCTTCTCTCAAGCTGACAGTCGTCTTGTTTGCAGCATCGTTTTTCATCGTTCTGGCAGGAACGTTCGCTCAAGTTGACTACGACATCTGGAAAGTGATCGATGATTACTTCCGCGTCGACATGCGCAGCGTGTTTTCCAGTCAATTCCCTTGGATCAATTTCCAGAACTTCTTCGTCTGGATCACTCCAGGTCTCTTCTTTCCTCCCGCTTTTGCTCCCGGCGGACCACCGAATTTTCCAGAGTGGCTTGGAATCTGGTTCCCCAAAGGCTGGGCCATCGGCACGTTGATGATGTTCAACTTGTTCGCTGCTCACCTGATCAGTTTTCGAGTTCAGGCAAGCGGAAAACGTCTTGCGTTCGGATGGGGCGTGATTGCCATTGGAGCGATTGCCACGTACCTCGTCATTCTCAGTGGTTCGAGCACCGAGGGTCTTCAGGCCAAACCGATCCTCAGCTACGAATCAATCTGGACATTGATCCAGATTTGCATTTTCGGACTGTCACTCATCTCGCTTTACTTCGCCATCACTTCGGATTCGAGCAAGAAGGCTCATCGCTATCTCTTCGGCGGACTGGCAATCATTCTTGCTGCCTTTGGATTTCTTTCCTTCCAGTCTGACGGAAGTAATGAATCCACAATGCGAATTCTCTACCAGGTGCTCAAGGCGACATTTGCCGGAGTGGTGCTGCTTGCTGGCTGTGTTGCCGTCTTCAAGAAGCGTGCCGGGATTGTTCTCCTGCATTCCGGTATCGGGCTGATGATGGTTTATGACGTCGTCGTCGGTGTTGGGCACGTTGAAAGCCAAATGCACATCGTCGAAGGCGACACCAACAATTTCAGCCGCGACATGCGAGAATCCGAACTCGCCATATTTGTGCCATCAAATGGTAATCAGCTGGATGTCACTGTCATTGACGCCAGAAAGCTGCAGAAGCCAGGCACCGTCATTACTGATGAGCGAATTCCCTTTAACATCGAAGTAATTTCGTACTTCCCGAACTCAACGATACTTGGCCCGATGCAGGAACTCCCGGAAGGGGCCCCTAAAGAGAATCCTGCTACGCATGGATATGGCAAGACAATACGTGCCGTCTCTCTTCCCACTTCAGCGGGGACAGACACACAAAGCACTTTTGACATTCCCACCGCGTACCTGAAACTGACGGCGAAGGACGGAAAAGATCTGGGAACGTACATGTTCTCCGGCATCCAAGACGCGAACACCGTCGAAGCACCTGAGAAAGTAACGGTCGACGGGAAGGACTACGAAGTCGTGATGCGCTTCGAGCGCATTTACTACGACTACAACGTTAAGCTCAACAAGGTCGAGAAGGTCGACTACGCTGGGACATCGAAGCCCAAAGACTACTCTTCGTTCATTACGCTCAATAACCCCGGCAAGAACGAAACCTTTAATCATCGCATCTGGATGAACAATCCAATGCGATATCAGGGCAAAACGTTCTACCAGTCGGGCTACAACGAATTGAGCGACGGCCAGAAAATGACCACGCTCCAAGTCGTCGACAATGCAGGTTGGATGACTCCATATGTTTCGTGCATGATGGTTGTCGTCGGCATGCTCTACCATTTTGGAATGACATTACTTCGCTTCCTCCAGCGACGACTGCGAGCCAATTCCACTCAGGAGGATGTTGATGGAGATGCCGCCTACACCCCAGACGGTCCCGTTCCACTCGCTCAGAAGAATAAAACACTCAGTACCATTGGCTGGGGCGTGACTGGTGTCATCGTGGCGGGAGTCGCATTCGCTGTGCTCTATGCAGCGAGCGTTCCAAAACCGGCGACCACAACGTTCGATTATTATCGATTCGGACAACTGCCGCTTTGGTACAAGGGACGCGCACAGCCTCTCGATTCATTCGCTCGGAACGCTCTGCTCCAACTTTCAGACTATCAGTCGTTTAAGCTCGAAAAGGGAGACAAGAAATCCCAACCTGCGATTCGCTGGCTCCTTGAGCTGATGGCGAACGAAAAAGAAGCTCGCCAAATGCGAGTCATCCGAATCGAAAATGACGAACTCCGAAGCAAGCTCGGCCTGAAGAACGAGAACAAGTTTGCATATTCGATCGATGAACTTGCTCAGGTTCACGAAAAGATCCGCGATGAAGCGATCGCTGCTGACAAGACACCAGCGAAGAACCGCTCATTGATCCAAAAGAAGACACTGGAACTGGCAAACCGGATCATCTTCTACAGCTTCCTCGAGAACACGCTCGGTCAAGCGCCACAAGTTTCGCCACCAGACAAACCACTGTCTGAATTGACCACGATGCAGAGAGCGTCTCGCGCTCAAGAGTATTTCCAGTACATCAAGTCTGGACGAGCAGCACTTGAGAATCTTCAGAAGGAACTCCCGTTGGTGATTCCTTTCCAGGTTGGGAACACCGACGACAAAGCCAAGAAGATTGCAGAGCTCAATAACTCATGGGAGACACCGATGATCTCCCATATTTACGACCAGTTCTATTCCGAAATTGGAGCTCCAAAGCCGCCAGCACTGCAAGCATTCATGGGGCTTTTGCGGGACTATCGAGACGGAGATTTCAAGAAGTTCAATCAGCAGATCGCTGAATACGAAAAACTATTGAACGCGAATGCCAATGCTGAAGAACTTCCGATTCAGAAGATCAACTTCGAAGCGTGGTACAACAAGTTCGCACCGTTCGACCTGACTTCCTGGCTGTACGTATTCGCTTTCGTGTTGACAGTCATCGGCTGGCTGAACCTTCCGATCATTTTCAATCGTGCTGCGGTCGGATTGATCGTGCTGTTGCTACTGGTTCACACGTTCGCGCTGGTTGCCCGAATTTACATTTCCGGTCGCCCTCCTGTGACGAACCTGTACTCATCCGCAGTGTTCATTGGATGGGGAACGGTGGTTTTTGGCCTCGTCATTGAGCGACTTACGAAATTGGGCATCGGAAGTGCAATCGCCAGTGCAGCTGGCTTCATGACTCTTCGTATCGCCAGTGGACTCGCGGGCGATGGTGACACCTTTGTTGTTCTCGAAGCGGTTCTCGATACTCAGTTCTGGTTAGCGACACACGTGGTGTGTATTACCTTGGGGTATGCTGCGACCTTCGTGGCTGGAATGCTGGGTGTGCTTTACGTCCTACTGGGGATGCTGACGCCTCAACTTGGTCGAGAAAAGCGGGACAAAGAAGTGATCCGGATGCTCTACGGAACCGTCTGTTTTGCGATCTTCTTCAGCTTCTGGGGGACCGTCCTTGGTGGTCTTTGGGCTGACGACTCATGGGGTCGCTTCTGGGGCTGGGATCCTAAAGAGAATGGAGCCTTATTGATCGTGATCTGGCTGGCCCTGATCCTTCATGCTCGCTGGGGACGTTTAGTGAATGACCGTGGACTGGCTGTCCTCGCGATCCTTGGAAACGTCGTGACAGCCTGGAGCTGGTTTGGAGTCAACGAACTCGGAGTCGGCCTGCACAGCTACGGTTTCACCGAAGGGCGTCTGCAGAAGATGGGTCAGTTCATGTTCTCTCAGCTTGCTATCTGTTTGCTCGCGCAAATTCCACAGAAGTACTGGTGGAGTTTCCGTAAGGGTGAACAAGTAGCAACCGCTGAAGAAGTCGCCGAGTAAGACAACAGAACCGGTCTTCACACGAAGTGCGGGGACTGGTCGGTACCTTTCGGGGATCTTTGATCGCCTCTTCCATCTGGTAGACCAACAAAAAATCCGCATCGATCCAAATGAGATCGATGCGGATTTTTCATGTCACAACGAATGGGTTATGTCGTCTGCTTGACCGCTTCCACATCGGATTGGACGTGAGTTTTGCCTTTGTAGTATGGGGACCAGACCACAAAGATGATCGCTGAAACCAGCATCGACATTGCAAAGAACAGGTAATAGCTCGGACCTTCAAGAATGGTCGTTCCGGATTTCCTGGCGGTTTCAATACCCCAGTTCACGAACGCTGTGTACTGATTACCGAGCGTCACGGAAAGAAAGTAGACGCTCATCATGAACGACTTGATCTGATTCGGTGCCTGAGTGTAGGAGAATTCCAGTGTCGTAATGGAAACCATCACTTCAGCAGCGGTGAGGACGGCATAGGCAAGAATTTGCCAACCAATGTGAGGGTGCTCACCTGCGACGATTCGTCCTTCGATCCACATTGAAATCAGGAATGATGGAACAGTCAGGAACAGGCCGAAACCGATCTTACGAAGCGGTGTCACGTTGAAGAATTTCCCGGCAAGGGGGTAAAGCACTAACGTAAAGAGCGGAATGAACAGCATCACGAAGATAGGGTTCACAGCCTGAAACTGCGAAGCATTCAACTCTGTCCCGAAGATGACACGGTCCATATTCTGTGCCTGATCGACCCAACGGGAAGAAGTCTGATCGAAGAGTGACCAGAAGGGGGCAATGAGGAGGTAGATTGGAATCAACGCTGCGATTGCCTTCAATCCCTCTGGGCTGAGCGTTTCAGTAAAGAACTTGGTTCCCGAGGGCGGAATATGCGCATATTTGTTTCTGCCCAGCCAGAAAACGAATGTTGCCATCGCCATGAGGACGCCAGGCACTCCGAACGCCCAGGACGGACCGAATGACTTGTGCTCAATCAACCAGGGGGTGAGCAACGTCGAAAATGTCGAGCCGAAATTGATCGAGAAGTAAAAAAGACCGAACACAACTGGAAGCAAATAGGCATTCGAGCGACCGAATTGATCTCCTACGTGAGCAGAGACACAGGGTTTGATCCCCCCTGCTCCGATCGCAATGAGTGCGAGTCCCCAGAACAACAACGTTCTTTGGTCAATTCCCGTATTGAAATCCATCAACCCGAGCACGCCATGCCCGATGCAATAAATAATTGAAACGCTGAGGATCATGCGGTACTTGCCTAAAACCGCATCGGCCAGAATGGCTCCGATGATCGGAAAGAAATAGACCGCTGAATTGAAGTTCGCGATCCAGCGAGTCGCCGTCTCTTTATCCATGACATCTGAAGTGCCCGCTGCACTCAGAATAGAAACCGTCATGAAATGCATCAGGATGGCTTTCATCCCGTAAAAGCTAAACCGCTCGGCTGCTTCATTTCCGACGATGTACGGAATTCCTGAGGGCATCGTCGTCTGTTCAACGGGTGCAGTTAAAAACTTCTTCTCAGCCATCGAGTCAACTTTCGGAATCAGGACCAATTGGGACAGACGAGCGAGTCGATCGTAACGCAATTGTCATTTGATGTTGAGACTGAGTGAGACCGTTCTGATTGAGAACTGTTGAACGAAGAGAATTTCTGGGATCAATTTCCGAAAATGGGGTCGACCTTCCAGCGTTGGGTCTGCGGCCGGTGCAACCTGACAACACGTTGCCACAAAGGCATCACAACCACAAATCATTACACCAAATCATGTTACCTTAAACAGCACGCTCACTGCTGCCAATTCACGTTGCCAAAAACCATCACCATTTTCAACACCCAGAACTACCTGCTCAACAATCTTTACAGCAACAAAAAACAGCGCAACACATAACAAGAGAAACACTTAAGACACGACACCATCAAGTTTGTCAAAACAAATTAACACCCCGTTTTACACTTTGGCACTGCGGGTGCTTTAACGCTTCTCATCAAAGTCACCCCCAACCAAAGGACACACGAAATGACAACTCTCAACGCCCTCCTGAACGACGAAGCTGGTTTCATTGTCTCGGCAGAACTCGTACTGATTTCGACGATCGCAATTCTCGGACTCGTAGTTGGTCTGAGCGAAGTGGCTCTCAACGTGAACAACGAACTCGAAGACGTCGGTTCAGCGTTCGCAAGCATGGATCAGGGATTCAAAGTTCGCTGCCACAACGGACATGCAGGTCAAACCGCCGGTAGCCGCTTCTACGACGAAGTCGACTTCTGTGCTGGACAGAACGACATCAACTGAATTTGACTCGTCGATTCTTGAAACGATGCCCACCGAGCCCGATTCGCAGCCCATACTGATCTGCGGCCGTGAAATGCCCCAGCGGATTTGAGCGACACAAAGCGACGGGCTCAACGATAAAATTGATGTGAACTCTCTCCCGGAAACCCGCTCTCACCTCATGGGTTTCCTTCAAAACGGCGGCCGCTCCACTTGAGCATCCGCCGTTTTTTCGTTGACCGCCGGAGACATTCCACAATAAAAAAAGCCCGATGCTCATCTGCATGATGAGCATGGAGCAAAGGCTCGGATTTGATCCCGGCATTATGTCACTTCTTGCAAGTCAGCCGATGGTACCGGTTCGACTGCTTTCAATTTTCGGCGAGCTCTCCATGCAAAGTAAGCAGGGACCAGAATTGGACGGACCACCATCGTGTCCAGCAACACTCCAAACGCCAGCGAAAACCCGAGCTGATTCATTCGAGCAAGTTGGCCGCCGACGAGAAGTGCTGAAAATGTACCAGCCATGATCAACCCACAGCTGGTGATGATCGAAGCTGTTTGAACAACTGCATGCCGCACGCTTCCCAATGGGCCGTGATGTTTTCTTTCTTCGTGAATTCGCTCGACGAGGAAGATGTTGTAGTCCTGTCCCACCGCCACGAGAATCGTGAACAGGAACGTTGGGACGGTCCAGTCCAATCCGCCGAAGTTCTCCGGATCGAGGAAATAGAAGAGTCCCCAGGTAATTCCCAGCGTGCACAGGTAGCTGAAGATCACCGTCACCATCAGATACAAGCTATCTGCCAGGCTGCGAATGAGAAGGAGCAGCACGACAAACACAGCCAGGGTAACCAGGATGTTGATGCGAACGCGGTCTGCACCCGCGATCACCTGTAAGTCCCGAATGCTGGCTGTTGCCCCAAGCAGGAATGACTGCCCTTTCTTGAGTTCATCGGGCATATCCTTATTGAGCACGTTCTGCAGATGTTCAATCTTGGTGATACTTTCGCGAGAGAACGGGTCACCATCCAACACAAGATCGAGACGGGTCACATGAGCACCAGTCTCATCTTTGCCTCCAAGGTAATGGTTCGCGGAACTGGCACGCTGGGCGTTACGACGAGCGATCATCCCCAGCACTCCCGTTCCTCGAGGTGCCTCAGCGAACTCATGATGTTCACCCAGCGGGCGAATCACGCTACGAATGTCCTGAATATGAATATCCGGACCGTAAGCATCGAGTCGTTCTGTCAATTCTCGGATCAGGCTTTGACCTGCACTGGACGAGAAATCGACATCCTTATTTTGAATGACAAGTGTCGTCGGGCCGGTCAACCCTTTTGCAAAATGCTTGGAGATTAATTCGGTACCAACCACACATGGCGATGTCTTGCGCAGTTCCCCGATCAAGCCAAAGCTCACGTGGTCATAGCAGTACCAGCCAACGATCGTAAACGGAAACATAATCACGACAGTGATAAACCACAGCCTGATCGGCTTTTCGGTCACCTTCTTCGCCAGCTTCTCCCAGAAGACATGCGATTCAGATTGGAGCGTCAGCTTTCGAACGAGTTGAACGAAACTTCCGACCTTCTGCTCCCGAAACTCAACGCCGTGCATTGGCATTTCTGGCCAGAAGGTGTAACGCCCCATTATCCGCAGAAGCGCGGGAGTGAAGGTCAAGGCCGCAAGCAGAATCACAAACAGACTGAACGAGATGCTGATACCAGCTTGATGGAACTTTCCGAAGGTCGCGAAAGTCATCATCCCGATTCCGAAGATTACCGTCCCAGCCGCTGCTGTCACCGCGGGGCCGACCCCTGCCATGGTGCGGGAGATCGCTTCTTCGACTGTCTCGCACTTCTGGAGTTCTTCGTGATAACGGGACGTCAGGAACATCGAGAAGTCGACCCCGGCGCCGTAAGCCACAACGACGGTATAGACCTGAATCCCTTCGAACATTCCAATCCAGCCGGCCTGCGTCGCCAAAGCCAAGAGTCGCATCGCGACAGCTAGCGAGACGCCCAGAGTGAGCAGTGGTACAAGCACTGGAAGCGGCGCGCGGTAGACCGCCAGAAGCAAACCAACAATCAGAATCAAAGTCCATTGTTCGACTGCTTCCGCGCTGACCTGCTGGGCAACTCCAGTATCACGACCGACAAGAGCGCTCCCGCTATAAGCAAATTGGATATTCGGCGGGATCAGCGACTGTGATTGCAGATCATTCATGATGTTCTCAACCGCAGTCACCGGTGGACGAACTTCTGCACTCATGAAGTCGAGTGTGAGGTCGAGAATGACGAGAGCTGCCTGTCGATCACCACTGACCAGCAACTTTCCGATTTCCCTGCTGCCAGGGGTGCGGATCTGTTTGATTTCCGGAAATGTGGACGGAAGCTCCCCTTCTTCTCCATGACCGTGAGAAGAAGGCTTGGTAGCAACTTCCTGAACTTCTTCTCCCTCTGCTGGAGGCGCAGGAATGAGTGCCTGGAGTCGCGGCTTGAGAGTTTTTTCGATGAACTCGAGGTCAGTCTCGCTCAGCTGCTCGTTGTTGTCTTTCGCCAGAACGACGACGATATTGCTTCCAAGAAGATCGTCCGGAAACGCCTCCTCAAAGATTCTCTGCCCCAGCCGGGTCGGTGCATCGTCTGGAAGAAAGTTAAATTCCCCAGCTTCTGTGACATCTTCGACACGAGGAGAGCAGTTCAGCAGCGTGACCAGAGCGGCCACCCAGAACAAAAGAATCGCAAGCGAGTTTCGTGAAACGAAAAGTCCCAATCGTCCAAACATGCTGAGCGAATTCTGATTGAAGTGAAATGAGAACCATCACGGAGGAGAGTCGGCGAAGAATGATTGATGGCCGAACTCATCCCGGCAATCAACCCCTTACGAACTCCAATGAATTGAGCTTAGTTTGACAAATTTTTTCGAGAAGCCAATGGGCGCAGCCTGTATTCGGACATTCTGAATCTGAAACCACAGAGAATTCGGTCGCCAACGGATCGTACACTATCAAACCGGGCAATCTGGATAAAATAAATCACCAAAGTCAGTAATCCGCGACGCGGCTGAAGTGGGTCGTCACACATGCTCAATCTGCACTCGAACCGACACCCCTTTCAGCAATTCACGTTCACCAAGAAGGCACGGTCGCTTACTGGCAACAATCGTCTTGAGAGTCCTGCACTTCTTCGACTTCAGGCCAGACCCCGGGAGCATCGTCCGAGTAATAACATTCAAAAATCTGTTCCCAGTCTTGCACGGATCTCATCGCTCCAAAAGCCACTCTGAGTTCATCACGACGCGGATGGAGCCTCGCGTATTTGAAAGCGAACTTACGCATTCCTCCCAACCAGCGAGACACTCCATAGCACTCTTCCGCGAGCGACTGATGTTGGCGAATCGCATCGCGCTGTTCAAAAACTGTCGGCGGGATCGGAGTGGTTCCATGCTTCCAAATTGCCAGTGCCTGGGCGAAGATCCACGGGTTCCCAATGGCTCCTCTCGCAATTGTCACTCCGTCCACGCCAGTCCTTCTCAACATGTCGACACAGGACTGCGCGGTGAATAAATCGCCGCTTCCCAGAATCGTCCGATCCCCGACATGTGCTTTGACTTCTCGAAGAAACTCCCATCGACTGGGACCGCGATACTTCTGCTCAACAGTACGACCGTGAACCGTGATGGCACTCACCCCACGAGCAAAGGCTCCATCAAGAATCTGGAAGAATCGGTCACGGCTCAACTGACTATCATCAATCCCTCGTCGCATCTTCAGTGTGACGGGGATCTCACTCGGAACTGCTTCGCGAACGGTGTCGATGATCTGCAATGCCACCTCGGGTTGACCGAGGTGATACCCCCCTCGACATCCCCCAATCGCAGAACGAACAGGACACCCGAAATTGATATCGATGACGTCGAACCCAGCTTGAACCAGTCGTATCGCGGCGGGGCCGAACCGCTCGAGATCCGCCCCCATCAATTGTCCGCCTACCGGATGATCCAACTCGCTGACACGAAAATGATGCTCCGTTCGCCTGGTCCCTTTGACTTCAGTGACAAACCGTTCGAGCATCACTTCCGCAAGCGTGTAGCTCGCACCATATCTCTTGGCGAGAGCACGCATGGGCCAATCGCTGTAACCGCTCAGCGCAGCCTGCACGAAAGGATGAGCAATTTCGATGTTGCCGATTTTCAAACTGGAAGTCTGGACCGACGACGTCGCTTCAGGAGATATCATTGAGTCAGGCTGCATGAGTAAAACGCGCTTCAAAATGGGTCGCAATGCCGTGTCGCACGGATCTGGTTCGATTGTAAGAAGATGAAGTTCTCACAGCGAACTGCCGTCAGAATTCGGATGCTCTTCTTCCCGACCGAGTTCTGGAGCCATCGCCGACTGTCGATGCTGACGAGCAATAATGAGAAACGCGATAAAATCGTAGACAGCGTGAGCCACGATTGGTCGCATCAAATTGTATTCACCCGGCCAGTAGGCGAGCCCACTGAGAATCATCCCCAGCAGTGTCGCAATCACCGCATACGTCCATGAAACCGCATGCATTGCGCCAAAGATGATATTCACGATGACGAAAGCAGCGACAGGGCTATACCGAGCCCCATACTGCTCCATCACTCCACGAAAGATAATCTCTTCAACAATCCCAACGATGACTGACAGGACCGCAAGCTCGTACCAGCGACAACTGGCAACTACCGACCCAAGAATTCGTTCAGCCTCGTCCCTGAGTGCACTGATTCTTCCGAGAGTCAGAATCATGATGACCGCAGCGATGATTCCCACCCCAATTGCCTGAGGAGTCACGTGGATCGTCGCGCCGATCGGCACATTCAGCATCCATGCGAACAGCAATGCGATTGCGGCGAAGACCGCCATCATCGTTGTCGATGTCGTTAAAAACCTGTTCCGGTCTTGAAAATTCATCGTGTGCTTTCTGCCACCGGATGCAGACCGGCTTCCAACTCGTTCAGTCGCTGATCCAATTCATTGAGCTCGTCCTGAGTCAGTTGTTCGTGGCCAAATCGGACTCGATAAAACTGTTGAACCAGCGAGTCAATCCAGACCTCGTGTTGGTGCGATGGCAGCAGTTGCAGTAGCTCCGGTTTCACCTGCAGCAGGAACTCCTGAGCAGTTTGCGTAGGGGCCTGAACAAGTTTTTGTTCTTCGAGAATTTTCAGGAAGCGATCGTAGAACGCGATGGCCGGGCGTGAAAGCGACGAAGGACCGGAACGTCCCTTCCATAATCCGAACATTGACCGGCTAGCCTGCAGGAGACGACGCACAAGCCAACTACATGCCAACAAGAGCATCGCCAGCAGCGATGCCACGATCACCCCCTCAGAGGTGAACCAACGTTTCGGGCTGACAAAGAACTGCATCAATTCCTTGAACCGATCGGCCCGCCCGGCGAACAGTTCCGTGACAGCCGTCTTCACGCTGAGGGCCTGCTTCTTGAGTGGCTCGTAAACTCGTTCTTGCTGACTTTCACGAGAAATTGTTGAGAATCGCGACCAGGCAACCTCCATTTTCCTCCAGTGATACCAGGGGATATCGACCTTTTCGCTCACCTGATGGACCGCGTCATCGCGCGAAGCAGGTGTCGGGTCAAAAGTGACCCAGGTTCCATCCAGATAGGCTTCGACCCAGGCATGAGCGTGCAATTGCTGCACTGTAAACACACCCGTTTTTGGATCGACATTTGCCCCCTTGAAGCCTGTAATGACTCGGGAAGGGATCCCCACACTTCTGAGCATCATCGCCATTGCCGAAGCGAAGTACTCGCAGTGTCCAGTTTTTCGATTGGTCACGAAATCCAGAACCGGGTCAACCGCAGAGTCTGAAACTGAAAGCTTCATCGTGTAGTCGAATTCACCGGAAGTCGTAAACCAGTCTTCAATTCTCTGCGCAGCGATCGTGTCTGAGGGAGCATTTCCAACGACCTTTCGCGAGACTTCTTCAAGCGGATGGAGTTCCGGCGGCACGGTCGATAATGCCCTCAAGCTCGCCTGAAATCGTCGAGCGGTGAGCGGAGTCAATGTCCGGGACGTGGGATCAAACCCGAATCGCTGAAGCAGTTGAAGATGCCGCATTTGCGACATCCAAAGATCGGGTGGCCCGTCAGCCGTAAATAGGTCGTAGGAAAACGCGCGATCGAGATCGGTTTCTTCTCCTCGACGGATCTCTGATGAGAAGACGTCCCAGTTGATACTTCCATACCGCTTCGCCGTTAACGCCCCGATCGTATTGCCAAAAGAAAAGATGGAATCTGTCCCGATCGGTTCCAGCGTGATTCTAAAACGATACTTCGCACTGGAGAGGTTCGCGCGAATTGTCATCGTCCCCTTCAATTCAGGTCGGCTCCAACGGCCGTTCCGATACTCTTCCAGTACCGCACCTCGAAACAAAGGCTCAGCGCCGAGATACTTCTGAGCGTCCATCACCGACAATTGGGATTCGGTGTCGGCTCGATAAAGCTGGAAGGTCATCACCTTGTCGGGGTTTTCTAAAATCTCCCCGATCTCACCCAAGCGAACTTCCGAGCTGAATCCAGTGACTGGAGCACCAGCCAGGGAGCTTCTTGCAGTCGGCCAGATTCTCGGAATGAAAATAAAAAACAGCATTGCGATAAAAATTGCAACACCCGAAACCGAGACAGAACTCAAGTAGAACGGAGTGGTCACGAGTTTTTCGGAATGGTCTCTGGAGACGCCAGACCAAACCTGTGCAAAGCTCGAAAACTTCGTTGCATTCCGTTTTAGAAACGAGGTTTCGATCCCGGATGCTCGAATACCGTTGACGCTGCGAAACAGCAGAAAAATCGACATTGACCACAACGCGACAAAAACGTAAGCGAGCAGCCCGATTCCAAACCAGACTGAAAACGTCAGCAACGATGTGATCGCGATCTGCAGGATGCTCAACGCCATCAGCGTCCAATACTCCCGATCCCCTTTCTGCTGCAGAAGAATGACCCAGGTCAAATAGGCAAGGAGATGGTTGGCAACGAGTAGATAATGCTCTTTCCCCCAGACGCCGTACTCGATGGCAGCAATTCCAAAAGCGACGGCCCCCAGAGCAGGAGCTAACCATTTCGGGAGCACCACAAATCGTTTGAGATCGACGAAATAGAAACTTGCAAACGCAAAAGGGACCGTCAGTGCAGACAGTGGATTCCCCTCAGCGACCGCAGAAGTGAGCCCGGTCAGAGACATCAGCACTGTCATACTGAATTGAAATAATTCGGTCATCTCGGCTTCTTCAACGGAGGATCAGGAATCCTGTCATCATCTACGTCGTTTTAATGTCAATTGCTTCTGGTCAGTCCAGTAGTCTCTTCCGAAAGTTGCTCATCGAAGTAAACGGAGAGTGCTTCTTGACTGGTGCCGATCACCTGTAAATCGGCCCCGTATCCCGGAATCTCTTCGCGAATCTGCGATTGCAGTTCTTCCGGACGATAGGAAATGGCGATCGTGCGACACTGCTTTTTGGTCTTCTGCAACAGAGACTTCAGCACCTCTTTGGAGTCGTGGCGATGATGGTGATCGAAGACCGCGAACGAATCCAGCAGGGAATTCGTATGCTGCTCCCCTGAATCTCCAGACCACGCGACGGTGTCATTCCCCAGCAGAAAGACCGACAATGAGGATTGCCGACTGATGCGGAGATAACTCAGGCACAATGTCACAGCGAAACGTAGCCCACGTTCCAGCTGCTCGAGTTCTTCAGTCTTCGGACGCGGCGGCAACCAGCCATCCACAATCACGACAAGATCGCGATCGCGACTCTCGTCATATTCGCAAACCATCAGGTTATTGACGCGTGCTGTGGTGCGCCAATGAATCATGCGGACGTCATCCCCCGGACGGTACTCCCGAATCCTGTTCATTTCGTCATGAAATGTCCCTGCGATCGGTCTGGCGTAACTGTCGAATTCCATTGAGTGCTGCAGCATGCGGCGCCAATGCGGGTTGAGAGTCCCCAATCGAGGATAGACGAGCATCTCCTGTTTCAGTTCTTTTCCGACACCTCGCTCGACCAGACTGAATGGGAATTGAGTCGTAAGATCGAGATGCCGAAACGTGTAACGCCCCCGCGACTCAGGTTTCAGCTGGTAATTTCCAAACCGCGTCTTACGTGGAGGGACTCGTACGAAGAGCACTTCCGGAAAGAGATTCTCTTTTCCGAACGAAATCGAATCCCGCATTTTCATCAACCAGGCAGACAGCCGACGATGTTTGTTCTCGAGAGAGAGCGTCACGATGCAGGTCTCTCCTGCCATCAGCCGTTCTGGCGCTTCGCGATGAAGCCGAGCATCCCGCAGCATCGTGAAGGTCATCCAGCCATTCACGACAAAGGCCCCAGCCATGACGCAAAACACCATCATCAGCAAATTGGAGTGAGTCAAAATCGAACTCACGAAGAGAAAGAACATGATCAACAGATAGATCAGCCCCTCTCTGGGGAGGCGAAAGAGATAACCGCGACTGGCAATCCGAGGCAATAACCCCGCAACAATTTCTTTCAACCCCCAAATCGAGAGAGTTGTTCCGCACAACACACCGATGATGTAACCGGTAATCCCCAAGCGTTGGCGCAACAGTCCGATCTGAATTTCGAACAGGACGATGCCCAATCCTGCAAACATCAGCAGGAGTCCGGGTTTTGAGACGCGGGATAACAGATTTCCAGACTTCATGAGCTTCGCCAAATCGCTTGCTGGGAAATCTTGGTGAACATTTGAGAATGGAATCATACGGTTTTCAGACATCCAAGACTACTTCGCCTCGAACACTCCGGCCCGACCGGTTCCCACAGATCACTTCTCCCGTTTCGCTATTATTCCATAGCAACCTACAACACCGCCTGAGTAGAGCGCGACAAGAACAACTTAATTTGAGAAAAACAGCCCCCTCCAATACACCTCTTTCCCCAAAGACGGGGCACAAGGAAACAGGGCCAGTTGCTTGAGACAACCAGCCCTGATGCAGCTATTCAACATGAAATCCCAGAACCTGGACTACTTCTGCCAAGGGTTCCTCTTCCACGGATGCTTCACTGCAGAAGGAGGTTCGACGGGCTTAGTTTCCGGCTCAACCTGCTGCGGCAATGCCTCGACGATTTCCGGATCCTGAATAACTTCAGGTTTTGCGACCTGTTCTGCTTCTGCAACGGCCTGCGGTTCATCCGCCACCACTTCAGGATCCTTCACGAGCTCTTGTGCAGAGATGATCTGTGTTTCCGCAACGACCTCGGTTTCCGCAATAGGCTCAGGAACTGAGACCACTTCTTGGGTCGAAGTCTGAACGTCATCCGAATGCGGAGCCGACTTCTTTGCATCACTCTCGAAAGCGGCCTTAGCTGCCAGTGCGGCCTGCCACGGCCTCGTGACAACATTCACCACCGGTTCGTCAATCGGCTCATCGGGGATGGACGCGGTCTGCGATGCAGCCTCTTCCTCTGGAGTAACGATTGGCTCAACCGGAGTTGTTTCACCTTCTTCATTCGGCGATTCGACGATCGCTGAGATCTCTTCGGGCTCAACGACCGGCGTTACCAGAGACTCTACTGGCGAGTCAACAGGCGTCTCGACGTCCAATTGAACCTCAGGACGGTCTGGGGAAAGCGGAGTCGCTTCGACTTTCTCTTCTGTTTTCTCTGGTATCTGCTGTTCAGCAGATGCAGACGCCTGACGGAACATACGAGCCTTGGACCATGGATTTACCCGTTCCTCTGAAGGTGCTGGTCGCGGTTCCTCAGGGACTGGATCCTCGCGGTTTTCATCAACTACCGGAACGCTTGCAACGGGTTTCACTTCAACCGGCATTGGATAGAACGGCGCCTCTTCAGATTTCGTCTCGCGTGCGGCCGATTCAGCGAAGTCACCTTCGTTCAGATCATCCTGTTCGGGATTGTCCGTCCCCTGACTCGCCAAGTCAGGCTTGGGTCCCAGATATTGATAGAAGGTGCAAGCCAACTTCGCGTTGTACAACTTGCGACGACGGTCTGCAGTCTTGCCAAAGTGGCGTTCAAATCCTTCCGCTGCCGTCAGGATATACAGCGACCAATCATCCAACGGGATCAGCAATTCGCCCATGTCGGCGTAGAGCTGTCGGACTTCATCCGCCCCTCCCAACCGCTCTCCATACGGTGGATTGCAGATCAGAATTCCCGCCTCTCGATCCGTTGGAAATGCGTAAAACTCTTTTTGTTCGAAGTAGATATCCGATGCCACGCCTGCCTGTCGCGCATGTTGCTCCGCCATTTTAATGGCTCTCGCGTCTCGGTCTCTCGCCACGATTGGGAGGGCAAGCGGAGTGCGAATCTCAAGGTCTTTTGCTTCCTGCAAAGCATCTGACCAAGTGCGTTTGGGAAACTGTTCCCAATTCTCACAGATGAAGGACCGATTTCGTCCCGGGGCGAGGTTCCGACCAATCATCGCAGCTTCAATGGGAATTGTTCCTGACCCACAGAATGGATCGACCAGCAAGCGCTCACGACTCCAATAGCTCAATTTCACCATCGCAGCCGCCAGCGTCTCACGCAATGGTGCCTGACCGACGAGATTTCGATAGCCGCGTTTATGCAGACCGTCTCCGGTCGTGTCGATCGTCACAATCGCCCGACTTCCAACGATATTGCAATCGACGTTGTATTCCATCCCGCTTTCTTCGAACCAGTGCCGCATGTACACCTTTCGAAGTCGTTCGACGATGGCACGTTTCACCATCTTTTGAGTATTCGGAAGGCTCCGAATCTCGCTACGAACGAGGCGGGCTGTCACCGGGAACTTGGCATCGACCGGCAGCCATTGTTCCCAAGGCAGCTCTTTAATGGTGTCGAAGAGGTCATCGAAGTTCTTCGCGGGAAAATCGCCAACGACGATCTGAATTCGGTCGGCGCATCGGAGCCAAAGATTCGTTCTGGCAATCGCTGAAAAGTCGCCACGAAAGCGGATCTTCCCGTCATCGACGACGGCATCGCCGTATCCCAATTCCTTCAGTTCTCTCACAACAATCGCTTCCAGGCCAAAAGCTGCTGATGCGAGAAGGTCAAACTCCGCCATATTATCTCCGTTGCCGGGTATTGATCTGCAATCGCTTGAACGGATAGAACCAGGTTCCAAACGGCAGGTAACGCGGCTGCAATGGCTGGGGAAGACGCTGCGGGTTCCCCAACATCCAAGAATACGCATCCGTTAACAGGGAGGATGGCACCTGAGCTGCTGCCGCATCCTCCATTCGAGCGCGGCGGCAATCCAGAATCTCGACCGTACCGACTATTTGCCCAAGCGGCAACATCGTCGGCGATATTCCGTAGCGATCTCTTAGAACTCCCAGATCCGGAATCGAAGACAACCGCTTTGACGTGTAAAGATACACAATTCCACGGGGTCTGGCACAGACGCGACGAATTTCGATTGATTTGATCCCCTGCAGGATCAACTCCGCCCAGGGTTGCTGAATACTCAGGGCAATTCGGTCAACATCCACTTCTTCTGCCGAGACCGTCATTCGACGTCCTCAATTCCAGATTCGAAACGCACAATCGAAACAGCTCAACATTCCATCCATCATTAATATCAAAGAGCTGAAAGGAAATCCCTTCAGCTCTCGAGTGACTTCAAATTACTTTCAAAGCGAGACAGGTTCCCTGTTCCGACTTTGAAAAGCGTCGTTAGATCACAGCTTTCTTCTGATTCATATTCGTCAGCCAGAGCAACGCCGGGCTGGCGATGAAGATCGAACTGAGGGTACCAACGACGATCCCAAGGAACAGACAGTAAGAGAACGCATGGATGCCGTCTCCTCCCAGGAAGTACATGACTAACACAACCACGAGAGTTGTCGAGGAGGTCAGCAGAGTACGAGAGAGTGTCTCGTTCACACTCTGATTGATCATATTCGCGGTCAGCAACGGATTGCGACCACGCACCTCACGAATTCTGTCGAACACCACGATCTTGTCGTTGAGTGAGTAACCGATAATTGTCAGGAAGGAGGCGACGACGGTCAGGTTGATCTTGAAATCTTCCAGACCAAGCAAATCGCTGACAGGGTTACCGCTGAGGTACGCACCGATTGAGACAAGCCCCAGCGTGATCAACACGTCAAACAGCAAGGCGATACAGGCTGCCAGACCAAACGATACGCGTTGAAATCGAATCCACAGGTAGGCAATGATTGCCAGCAAGCTTCCAATAATGGCCATGATCGCCGACGACTGGGTATCTCCCGCGACTGAAGTATCGAAGGTGTTAATTTCCTCGAAGTAAGGAGCACCATTGAACTTTGTCACCAAATGGTCCAAAGCACCCTGAGCATCTTCCGAAGTGATCTTTGGTCCCAGTCGAACGAGAATTTCGTTGGCCTTCGCATCTTTGACGTCGACTCCCTGTGCACTCACGTCACCAGAAGGCTGAGAGAGCTTACGATCATCTCGAAGGAACTGAACGACTTCTTCACCCAAAGACAACGGCAACATTTTCTGGGTCAACTTCACTGTGAAGTCGTGGCCGCCGGCGAATGCATCACTGGAAACCTCACCCTCTGCAGGTTTCGGAATTGCGTTTAGAGCACTTGTTTCAACGTGTTGCTGTACAAGTTTGTATGGAGTGTCAGCAAAGACGTCGACGATGTTCTTGCTCACAACATCAGCGTCAGCTTCGATTGTTCGCATCCGGAACAGAACCCGGTCTTCACCATTCTCTTTGACATTCAATCGCTCGAGAGCCAACGACTTTTCGAACTTGTTGTTGAGCGCACTTCGCACTTCTTCCGAAGTCGGAGCATCCCCTTCAAACTTGAAGGTCACCATCGATCCCCCACGGAAATCGATGTCCAGATTGTCTTTTCCACGGTAGGCTGTCACCGCGAGACCGCCAATTGTGACCGCCAGAGCGATGAACATTGCGAATCCCTGCACACCCATGAAGTTGAACTTCGTCGGTGGGATTGCCTGGAACATCTTGAGATCAGTCAACCAACCCTTACGGTCAGCAATTTCGAAGATGATGCGGCCAACATAAACCGCTGTGAACATGCTGATCACGATACCGATGAACAGCGTGACAGCGAATCCCTTCACTTGATCTGTACCGACATAGTAGAGAATGACGGCGGTGATCAGAGTGGTGACGTTCGAATCGAAAATCGTTCCGAATGCTTTTTCGAATCCGTTTTTGATCGCCAGACGAACGCTTGAACCGCGTTGTCGCTCTTCACGCATACGTTCGTAAATCAGAACGTTTGAGTCGACAGCCATACCGATACTCAATACCAGACCAGCCAGACCTGGAAGAGTAAATGTGGCGTCGATCAATGACATCGCTCCGAGAACCAGAATCAGGTTCAATACGAGGCAGATGTCCGCAATCACACCCAATCCGAGATAGTATCCAGCAGTGATCACAAATACTGCGACCATCGAAACGGCCATCGCAGTCAGACCTTTACGCTGAACGTCGGTCCCCAATGTTGGACTGACAGTAAATTCACTCACGGGAGTTGGAT
Source organism: Planctomicrobium mucosum (assembly GCF_051466335.1). NCBI lineage: Bacteria > Pseudomonadati > Planctomycetota > Planctomycetia > Planctomycetales > Planctomycetaceae > Planctomicrobium > Planctomicrobium mucosum. The sequence goes on from NZ_CP195793.1 coordinate 4,461,395, forward strand.
AAAGTGGAACCTGCAATGCACCAGCGTTCAACACGCTGACAAGTTCATCGATCTGTTCCTGAGTAAATCCACCGTTGATCTCCCCGACCGAGCCAATCACGTCTTCAATGACGGGAGCAGAGTGGAGTTCTTCGTTTAGCAGCACAGCCAGCTGATTGCGGTATCCACCGCTTTCACGTGGCTGATAGCGGGAAGTGATCTGCTGCATCAAGTGTCCGCCGCGATCATTGAATGTGAATCCGACAGAGAGACCCTTCTGGCCAACTTGTTCGCGGACGCTCTTGAGCAGTTCCCCAGTAATACGGCGGCTGGGATCAGGATCGACGGCAAGAAGAAACTGAACGACTTCTTTTCCGTTTCGGGTCACAGTACGGGTATAGGCACTTCCGCCTGGCAGCACTTTCGGACCGGTGACTTCTTTATCGGTCTCAAAGTCATGCTCGGTCGCGATTGCAGACTGACGGAATTTACCGATCAGATCAGTACCGCGGTAGACTTCATCCTGATCAGGTGACAACTTGCTCGCCGCAGCGATTAACGCTGTGTGATCGGCTTCCTGACTGTTGGCAACGATCGCGAATTCGAGCTTACCGAGATCGAGGATCAGGCGGCGTGTCTGATTTTTCTTGTCCTCATCAGCACCTGGAACGATCACTTCGATTCGATCGGCACCAACGCGACGAACGGTCACTTCTTCAGTTCCCGTTGGATTCACACGACGGCTGACCGCGGTCACCATCTTGTCCATCACTTCGTTGTTGATCTCTTTACCAGCTTTCGCTGTTTCTTCTTTGTCGACGGCGAAAACCATGTTGGTTCCCCCCGCAAGGTCGATCCCCAGGCTGATCGCATTCGCTGGATTGCCGGTAGCGATCCAGGATGTGACGAATGGACACAGCGCCAGCGTCAACGTGAAAAGAATGATTCCCAGTCGTGTGCTGTATTCTTTCAGCTTCAGTGCCTGAGCAATCAGACTCCCTAAAACGAAAGGAACAACGATGACGGCAGCGACAACGAGGAAGACCAGCCAGCCAGCAGTGCCGCCAATGGCGGTCGAAGATGCTGCAGTATCGGCAGCGTCAGCGGCGGTGATCGTTGTCTCTTGGAAAGCGAGCAGCAGGTTCATACTCAGCCAATTCATCCCGTTTACTCCGTCCCTGTTCCGCCATCTCGACATCGTGCCGAGTCAGTTTGGACCAGTTGTTTGACGTGTCTGTTTCTGAACGTTTTCGATTCGATACCGGAGACGCTTCGTTTCCGGGGCGTTGCATTTCACAATCGAAATGCGACCGCCAATTCACTCTTTATTCTTTGGTTTTGGCGACCAGAACTTCTCGAATCGCCCCCGCCTGCAAACGCAATCGTGTTGAATCATCGACCCGAATTGTGACTTCGGTTTTATCTTCAGACACACTGACGACGTTCCCTAGAATTCCACCAATCGTGACGACTGAATCATTCTTCTTCAGAGCCCCGATCATGGCGTCTCTTTTCGCCTTTTCTCGGGTATCAGAGCGTCCAAACAGCATCTGGACGACCATAAAAATCACCAAGCCCCCCATGAGGTAAATCATGAATGGCCCCATTGGAGAGGCTTCGGGTGGTGGCGGTTCTTGGGCCAGAAGTGTCAACAGCGAATTCATGGCAGCCATGTTCTTTACCAATTGGCTCCTACAGAAGGATCTGCAGCAGACAATAACTCAAATTTAAAGAGGGAATTTGAGGTGGTCCGACTGAAATCCTCGATGAATTCCACCGAATCCACTTCCTCCTCACGACGCGAATCCCAGACAAAAGTGTGTACTTCCGCCCAATGGGAAGCGGGTAGTTTAGGGATCTGTTGATATTCGAGCAAGATGGTCGCGTCGAAACTCATGCCCTGAGTTTGACTTAACCGCCTCCCTGAGATCTCGCATCAACTGCTGGTAATACCACAAGTTGTGTACTGACAGCAGCATGGGTCCCAAAATTTCTTTTACTTGAAACAGATGACGCAAATAACCCCGACTGAATTGCTGACATGTTGGACATCCGCAATCTTCATCAAGTGGGCGTTGATCCGTCAAATGCTTCAAATTTCGCATCTTCACCTGCCCCCGACTCGTGAAGGCAGTCGCGTTTCTGGCATTTCGGCTGGGCATGACACAGTCAAACAGGTCAACCCCCCTCAACACCGCCTCAATCAAATCAATCGGTCGCCCGACGCCCATCAAATATCTTGGCTTCTCGACGGGGAGTTGCGGCGTCGTCTCGTCGAGAGTTTTATACATATCAACAGGATCTTCTCCAACGCTCAGACCACCAATCGCATAGCCTGGAAAATCTAATGGTCGAAGCCCCTCGATTGAGCGAGTTCGCAACTTTGGATTAATCCCCCCCTGAACGATTCCGAACAGCGCTTGATCTGGCCGCTTATGAGAATCGCGACATCGCTGCGCCCACCGGGTCGTCCGATCCACAGCGGCAATCAATCGCTCATAAGGGGCATCATGTGGAGGACACTCATCGAGGCACATAATACAGTCAGCCCCGAGATCCTCCTGAATCTGCATCGCTCGCTCAGGCGAAAGATCGAGCAGGCTCCCGTCAATGTGCGACTTGAACACGACGCGGTCTTCACTGAGATTTCGCAATTCGGCGAGCGAAAATACCTGAAAACCCCCACTGTCGGTGAGAATGGGGCCATCCCAATTCATGAACTTGTGCAGTCCGCCGAGCTCTTTGACCACGTTTTCACCCGGCCTGAGTGCCAAATGATACGTGTTGGCCAAAATCATTTGTGAACCCATCGCTTTGAGTTCATGTGGCCAGACAGCTTTAACCGTTCCCCGCGTCCCGACGGGCATGTAACAAGGGGTATCAATCACTCCATGCGGAGTGACGAACCGACCTAAACGGGACTGCGAAGAGGAATCTTGATGATCTAAATGAAATTCGAACATAAGGCGAATAGTAGAATCCAGCGACATGGCCATCCAGTCGACAGTGCAAATACCATCCTGCCTCCCCCCTCATTTTCCGCCAATTCGAACACATCATGGAAGCCATTCGTTTGTCAGCAAGGATTTTCCCGAAGTGACTTCCCTTCTGTTTCAGTCAATCTTCCTGGATACGGGCCTCATTAAGTTCGCTCGACTCCCCTCGCTCGCGGTCTGTGAAAGCATGTAATGAGCCTTCGTTCCAAAAATGAGCTGGGAGTGCAAATAAACTTCGTATTCGCACACCCAGCATGAGCTCTACAAATTCGTCCTGCGACTCTTCTTTCCCTTCTGCAGACGATGCTCAAATCCAGAAAGCGTCGAAGGAGCTCAAGCAGCGTGAGTTAAAAAGGAAACTCACTCCTTTGCGGACTTCGCCTAGAATTCGCCAATCGGAACGCCGTCGTCTCGGATGGCGAGATGTCGCAGGGTGTCGAGATTGATATTGTCACTCAAGAACCCGACATGTCCGTCTGCGAACACTGTGTGGACTCCGCCTGTGTGACCGGAGCTGAGCGGGTTGGCCGATCCCCAGTTTGCGTTAATACCCGGTTGATCAAAGTTACGGGCATTGGGAGCGTAATGAACTGTTGTCAGATTAAACGCTCGTCCTGGTGAATCGACACCT
>NZ_CP195793.1:4470000-4807360 GCF_051466335.1 Planctomicrobium mucosum
CAAATAAGTTCCTTTTGTGGGTAAATACCACTGAACGTTGACAATTCACATCGTCGCTGGCGGTCAATGTACTCCTCTTTCCTGTTTCCGAACTGGAATTCCTGTGAAGCCACACTCTACACTCCGGTCTGAGTTTGGGTTGCCGCGTGTTCAGAACACACCCCCTCAACGATCGCGATCTTCAGTGGCAAATTCAGTTGCCGAGGTCTCCATGAAAGTAATTCTGGCCAATCCCCGCGGTTTCTGCGCGGGAGTCAACATGGCCATCGATTGCCTGGAAGAGTGCATCAAGGCATTTGGACCTGACATTTACGTCTACCACGAAATCGTCCATAACCGCTACGTCGTGGACAGGTTCACAAAAGAGGGTGTGAAGTTCGTCGACCATATCGACGAAGTCCCGCGTGGATCGATTCTGCTCTATAGCGCACACGGTGTCTCCCCTGAAATTCGGGCAGCAGCAAGAGCGCGAGACCTTCGATCAATCGATGCGACCTGTCCGTTGGTCACGAAAGTCCACCTTGAAGCGATCAAGTACGCCAAGGGAGGCTACAACATCGTCCTCATCGGCCACGAAGGGCACGATGAAGTGATCGGAACTATGGGAGAAGCTCCTGAGAGCATCACCCTCGTTGAGACTCCCGAAGATGTCGACACGCTGACATTCACGTCGGAGGACAAGATTGCGTACCTCACTCAGACGACGCTGAGCGTTGAAGAGGCAGGAGCGGTCATCAAGAGATTGACCGAACGGTTCCCGCAGATCACAGCTCCCGCCAAAGAAGACATCTGCTACGCAACCACGAACCGTCAGCACGCAGTTCGTGAACTCATCCAGCAGGCAGATCTCCTGCTGGTTCTCGGCAGCCAGAACAGCTCTAACAGCCGTAGGCTCATGGAGATCGGTCTTTCTGAGAATCGTCCTTCATTCCTGATCGATGGAGCTCACGAACTCCAGCACGACTGGTTCACAGGCATTTCAACGGTGCTGGTCACCGCAGGCGCCAGCGCACCGGAAATTGTCGTTCAGGAAGTGCTGAAATTTCTCGAAGACAACTTCAGTGCGGTTGTTGATGAAATCACAACTCGTACCGAGCACGTGACCTTCCCGCTACCGAAGGAACTCAGGGCACTTCAAATCAGTAAGTGATTCTGACGATCAACAAAAATGAAAACGGGTCCGTTCCAATGACTTTTGGAACGGACCCGTTTCGCTTGAGTGATCGCTGCCTCACAATCGAATCCAGCACCGGGCGAAATCTCTTTCGCCCAATTCGGAGCCGAGAAGAATCATTCACTCGCTGTACGCCGTCGAGCCAGATGTTCGAGAATTGGAGCGATGAGCGCGGTCCAGCCAGTCTGGTGGCTCCCCCCCATTCCTCGCCCGGTATCTCCATGGAAGTACTCGTAGAAGAGGACTTGTTCATTCCAATTCGCGTCGTAATGGAACCGCTCCCCGCGTGAGTAGCTGGGACGACTGCCCGCCTCGTCAGGAACGAAGAGCCGGGCAAGACGAACGCGGATTTCGTCGGCCACTTCTCCCAGGTTCATCATATTCCCCGAACCGGTCGGACACTCGACCTTGAACGTATCGCCGTAAAACCGGTGATACCGGTCGAGGGATTCAACGATCAGGTAATTGAATGGGAACCAAATCGGACCGCGCCAGTTGGAGTTTCCTCCGAACATGCCGCTGTCCGATTCTCCCGGAACGTATTTCACGGACATCGTTTCGCCGTTGACGTCGAACGTGAATGGATGCTTCTCGTGGTATTTCGAGAGTGAGCGGATTCCAAAATCTGACAGGAATTCGTCTTCATCCAGCAAGTACGCGAGAATTCGCTCCAGCCTCTCGCGAGTGGAAACAGAGAGCAGCCACATCCCCTTCCCTGCCCCTTCCTCTTCGCTTCGGTCGAGGAATGTCATGAACGTTCCGAGGTCTTTGCGATGTTTCTTCATCCACTTCACGCGAGCCAGAAACTCCGGAAGCTGGTTAACAACTCGCTCTTCAATAACGTCCACAGTGAAGAGAGGGACCAGCCCGACGAGCGAACGGATTCGCAACGGAATGCTTTGAGAATCGACGAAGAGATGGTCGTAATAGAAGCCATCTTTTTCATCCCAGAGTCCGGTCCCGTCCAGCGTGTTCATCGCTTCTGAGATCGCGATGTAGTGATCGAAAAATTTGTAAGCGGTATCTGCGTACGCTTTATTACCGTCGGCGAGTTCGAGTGCAATCGACAACATGCTGGAGCAGAAAAACGCCATCCAGGCAGTTCCATCGGCCTGCTCAAGATGTCCTCCGACAGGGAGTGGTTTCGAGCGATCGAAAATCCCAATGTTATCCAAGCCAAGGAATCCACCGGTGAAGATGTGACGTCCGCGCACGTCCTTTCGGTTCACCCACCATGTGAAATTCAATAGCAGTTTCTGGAAGACTCGAGACAAAAAGACGCGGTCCCGCTGCCCCGGAGGACCGGTTTGTTCATATGTTCTCCAGCATGCCCAGGCATGGACCGGAGGATTGACGTCGCTGAAATTCCATTCGTAGGCGGGGATCTGCCCGTTGGGGTGCATATACCATTCACGCAGGAACATGATGAGTTGCTCTTTCGCAAACTCAATGTCCAGTCGAGAGAATGGAATCATGTGAAACGCAGAATCCCAGGCGGCGTACCAAGGATACTCCCATTTATCGGGCATCGAGATGATGTCGCGATTGAACAGGTGTTCCCAGTCGCCATTCCGTGGAAGTGCAGACTGCTTATCGTTGTACGGAGGGCGATTCGGTCCATTCTTCAGCCAGTCATCGACCGAATAGAAATAGAACTGCTTCGACCAGAACAATCCAGCGCTCGCCTGCCTCATGATCTTCCGCTCTTCGGAATTGATTGAGGCTCCAAACTTCAAATCGTAATAAGCATCCGCTTCAGCGATCCGGGTTTCGAAAGTAGTATCGAATTTCGAATCGAATGGATCCCGCGGAGCATGTTGCTCGTCTGTCATGCGGAGACGGATTTCCACTTGTCCGTGAGCAGGCACGTTCAGCGAATAGTGAGCAGCCGCCTTGGTCCCCTTGGGCTGCGAGTTTACCGCCCGCTTCATCCCTTCAATGAAGTACAGATGAAACGCATCTCTGCAATTGGGGCGTTTGATTGCAGGAGTACTCATCCGGCCAATGTTGGTGTCGTTTTCGGTGAACAACCACCGCGGTTTGGCTCCGCGTGGACCGGGGCCCGCTGCGATCTGCATGCGGCCCAGCGTTTCATGCTCTGCCACCAGCGTCTCATGGTCGACCTGAGTAATGCTCGGTCTTCCAAGTTCTTCCTCATAAACGTTTGTATGAGACCAGGTATTGCGAAACCAGAAGGTCGGCAACAGGTGAATCGGCGCAGCCTTGTTACTGCGATTCGCGACGACAATGCGGATCAACGTATCTTCGGGAGAGGCTTTCGCGTACTCGATCGTGATGTCAAAGAATTCATTCTGATCGAAGATTCCCGTGTCAGTCAGCTCATATTCCTGCTCTTCTCGTCCGCGGTTGCGATTCACTTCAACCAGCTGAGAGTATGGAAACGCGTTCTGCGGGTATCTGTACAACCCCTTGCAGTAGGAGTGTGTTGGAGTGGCATCCAAAAAGTAGTAGCTCTCTTTAACGTCTTCCCCGTGATTCCCTTCAGGACCACTCAGCCCGAAAAGACGCTCTTTCAGAATCGGATCTTTCCCATTCCACATCGCCAACGAAAAACAAAGTCGGCACTGACGGTCGGTCCACCCAAGAATCCCATCTTCCCCCCAGCGATAAGCACGCCAGGAAGATTGATCATGAGTGAAATGCTGCCAAGGTTCGCCATCAAGTGAATAGTCCTCTCGAACTGTCCCCCACTGACGATCTGCGAGATAAGTCCCCCATCGCTTCCAGTTTCCGTCGACATCCCTGCGAGAATCAGCAGCCAGGCGCTTTACCTCAGCTCCGCGCATCGAAAAATCAAGCAAAAATCCATCTCCCTAGATTCGGACTTTATCTGAACGACCTGTCGAATGTTGACTGGAATCAGTCCCCCATTCGCCATGAAACTCGGTCGCAATCAATGTCGAAATTCATTCCCGAACCCGTTGGCGCAAACGTTTTCTGGCAACAAAAACCTCGGATCAAACATTTCGGAAACTGATTTAGGGTTCCAAACACGACAAAAGTTTCATACATCTGATCGATTTCACCTGAAGTTGTCGACACAAATTCCAACGCAGGCCAATCAATTCCACAGCCCCTTATGCGTTGAGCTGTGACCATCGGAGCATTCATGTCGAATTCACAGCGAAAGATTTCATTTCAAGTCGATATCGCGGGAGTCATCGACATCATGGGCGGCTCGCTCTATAGCCGTCCCGACACTCCGATCCGTGAATTACTTCAGAATGCGCATGACGCCATCATGCGTCGCCGCCGATCCGACCTAGAGTTCCGGGGACGCATCCACGTTCGCCAAAATGCTGAACTCGGCACGCTCTCCTTTACCGATGATGGCATCGGCCTGACACCTGAAGACGCGGAAAACTATTTGGGAACAGTCGGAGCTGGCATTACAGGGATGATCAAACGATCAGAACCTGTTCCAGAGTCCGCCGGTGGATTGGGAGACCGTGGCGATCTCATCGGTCAATTTGGAGTTGGCCTCTTCAGCGCGTTCATGCTTGCTGACGGATTGATTGTCGAGAGCCGGAACGAACACGCCAAGACGGGAGTTCGTTGGGAAACTGGACAGGGAACAGAGATCTACATCTCGGAAATACCGAGAGAAACACTCGGGACGACCATCACGCTTGTCCTGAAATCGGAATTTCAATTTCTCGCACGGAAGCCGGAAGCAGTCGAAAAAGCGATTCGCGAATACGCAGACTTCCTCCCAATTCCCATCTTTCTTAATGATGTTCCCAAGCGGGTAAACGTCATTCACGCCGCCTGGTTTGAGCCATCTCAAGACCGTGAAGCGACCGAACTGGAACTGCAGAACTACTTCGACGAAGCCCCTATCGACATCATTCCAATTCGGGTTGAAAAGCCAGTCTCCATCGCCGGAGCACTCTATGTGACCCCGCAACGGGTTCCCGGATTTTCAAACCAGTCGACGGTGATGGTCACAGTGCGTCGAATGGTGATTTCCCGCACGATTCAGAATCTGTTGCCACCTTGGGCGACCTTTCTGCGAGGCTGCCTGGAACTTCACCACTGCTCGCCGACAACAAGCCGGGAAGACATCGTTCGCGACGACTACTTCGAACATGTCAAAGCCAACCTGGAAGAACTCATCTATCAACATTTTGAGGACCTCGCCGAGAGGGATCCCAGCCGGATGGAAGCGGTCGTCAATTGGCACCGATACTCCTTCGCGGGAGCTGCACTCGACAATGGAAGATTGCGAAATCTTCTGCGGGGGTCATACCGGATTCCGACTTCTCACGGTCCGCTCACAATCGATGAAATCCTCGACAAATCGGAATCCGATCCGCTGTATGAAGAGGAGGCGGAACGGGTCGTCTGGTACAACACCGACCGCCGCCAGGAGCGATGGATCAACTCGTTATTCAGCGAGCATCGCACTCCATGCGTGCATACATTCAGAAGCTTCGAAGAATCACTTCTCGCACAATGCGCCGCCGATGATAACGCCAGTGGAACACACACGGATTTGCGGATTGCTACCCCGAGCACTCCAGGATTCGCGACGACCATTCTCAATGTTCGCGATCTAGAAGAAGTTGATCCACAATGGAAAGAGTTTTTCAAAGATCTGGATGCGAAAATCTTGACCGGTTCATTTCGACGAGATCAGCCAGTCATGGCGTTTCTCAATGAACGCTACGAGCTTGTCCGCTCGTTCGATGAAATGAAACAACGGGGTGACATTCCTCGCGGATTCCAACGTCTGATCGACTCCCATTTCAAGAGCGACGCTCCTTCAGAAAACGAAGTGATTCTGAACCGCAGTCATCCTATGATCGCACGGGCTCTGTCGCAAAAGACGGGAATGCCACTGTCGAGCGTCATGCGGCTGATTGTCGTAAGTGCCCTGAATTCGGCTGGGGCAGCCACCCCGGATGCCGCGAGAAAGACGCAGCAGAGCGATCTCGACTGGATTGCAGAATGCCTTTGGGGCCGCGACAGCGACTCGTAAACTCTCCATTACCCAATCTACAAAAGCCGCGTCACCACGAGATTGATGCGGCTTTCTTCGTCTATGGGCGAATGTTCAACGATTTATCTCCGGGACGCGGAATCACACTGCAATCCATCATTTCGTGCGTGACATCCAGAGGCGTCCCTACGTCATCGAGATGACTCGACGCAACAGAATCGCAGGAATAATCAACGCCAACGTCGCGAGGACATACGGAACCCCGACCTGCCCCATCCGGTAAAAGATGACCATTGCATCAATCGTAATCACGGAGAGCAACATGGAGCCGATCGCTGGTTGAACGACTCCCGGCCTCGGATCCGAGATCGCGGTGATTGCTCTGCGGTTCAGCGAAAACGCGATCGCGGTCCACAAGACCAGGACAGGAAAATTGTCTTCCGTCCCAACGGGCCCCATGTCCCAACCCCATCCTTTAGGGATTTCGAGCATCCACACCGCAAGCAAAACGAGGCCGACATTCAAAACAACGAGCGCCCCGATCAGGGAACCTCGATTGCTCACCCTGGCCTCTGTGCGAGCAAACCACGTGACTCCCGTGATGTAGATTCCCATGGAAATTGCCACCCAAAGCTGAGGCATCGCCCAAAGTGATGGCAGGTCCGGGGCGGCACTGCTTGCTCCCAGAAGAATATTGAAAAAGCGGCAGGTCCCCATCGAAACGGGTCCGATTGGAGTTTTCTTCAGACCGCCATCATAAGCCAAGACGGCGACTGCAGTCAGAACCGCGATCAGCAGACTCGGAATCCCCACCACGCCAGCACAGATCAGCCCAGCGATCATCAGAAAACTACCGACGCCCATCGCTGCGGTCCGGGAAATCGCGCCAGATGGAATGGGACGATTTGGTCGCTCGCTTCGATCCTTATGAAGATCGAAGACGTCATTGAAAACCATCCCAGCGAGATAAAGACCGGCACTCGCTCCCAGCAAACATCCGAACTGCCAAGTGGGCTGCCATTCCTGTCGTGTCAGCAAGAAGCCAGCGAAAATATCGGCTAATGCGGTGAAGACAGTCGGCAATCGACAGAGACGCAACCAGGGAAGGATGGGGTTCGAACGCATACTCTTCACTCGTTGCGAAAATAGGGTTCAGCGGAATTGGGGAAACGCCCTTGTTAAGCACATTGCAGGCACAGTGTTGCAACTTCCGACGAACTCTGCCAAGCAGGTCCCGTAAAACAAAAAATGAACGCCGAACTCATTGAGTCCGGCGTTCAAGTTTTTTTGAATGATTCCGTTACGTTTCAGTTGGGGATAACTGATCGTTTTCGGGGTCACTCATCTTCAATTAGTTGCAAGCACCGGCTGGAACGCCGCAGCTTGGAGCACATGCTGCTGGAGCACCGCAAGATGGTGCACATGCAGCCACTTCGCATCCGCTGTCGCAGTAGTTATCGCACTTGTGAGCGTGACGTGCTTTCAGGCCATGGAACCAGCCAGCGAGCTTGTGCTTAACGCGGCAGCCCTTGGCAACTGGAGCACAGCAATCTGATGGAGCTGGAGCACAGCAAGCTGGAGCAGCTGCTGGTGCACATGGAGCTGCACAAGCTGGAGCAACTGCAGCTGGAGCACATGGTGCTGCACAAGCTGGAGCAACTGCTGCTGGTGCACATGGAGCTGCACAAGCTGGAGCAACTGCAGCTGGAGCACAAGCTTCGGCACATGGAGCACCGCAAGTTGGGCCGGCTGGAGCTGCACAAGCAGCAGCTGGTGCACAGCATGTTGCAGCTGGTGCTGCACATGTGCCGCCATGGTGACGGAACAGTCCGGCACTAGCAACGTTCACAGAAGCAGCAGCCATCAACAAAGCAGCGCACAGGGTTGTCAATTTCATCTTGAATCTCCTCGACTTCTTCCCGGGGGTTGAGTATTGCGACTTCGTCTTCACTGGTCTTTTTAGATCACAGTTTTTTTTGAAGCTCGCTAGTCACCACGATTTGTTTGGGTCCACCTGCCCAAAGATTTCGGCGTTCTAGCGGCGGAAGTGCAGTCTCTCGCTTCGAAAAATCGCCTCGCCGCCTCTCCCTGGCCCACATGTACCGTTTACAACGACCTTAACGCCCCCAGTGCCGATTTCCGGGATATATTTCCGCGAAGACAGCTCGATTGGCATCATTTCGCATCAACATCTGTGTGTTTAAACGGCGTAAAGGCTGCTGATTTCGCGACCCACAATGCTTGCTGTGAAATTTTTAAGACTAAAGCGAATCGTCTGTGATGAATTCTCTCAAGAAGCACGCCATTTTCACGACTGCGCTTCCCAAATCACCCCCGTATCCGCCTGTTTTTCCAACTCTCTGCAATACCGACGGCGTTCCGACCTCGCAAGACGTCCCTGTCGATTCAGCCCCAATCCAGCGGCACCACGACTTGCGTATCGCCAGATTGCTACAGGTTTGAGATAACTCGTACTTGATGAATCGAGAACCTCGGCAGAAGATGGGAACGGTCCGACTGCGGTTACCTATCCGTGTCGTCGTGCTTCAGGACGAGATGCGAGCCGATCGAGCAGAATTTGATGGTCGAATTCTGATGTCATGTCGCATCGTGCCGCTCCTATTTGCATAAAGCGAACAGGTTGGAGCCATTTTTTAATCGCCCCTTCCTGTCTATCGTTGCCAGTCGTCACTGCCCGATTGTGTGATTATGCTTCAGGAAGTCATGCTGAGCCGTTTCCGAAGTCGCTGTCATGGGGGCTGTCGTTCGTCTCGGCACGACGAAATAGAGAGTCAATTCAGGGCTGCATTCTGCGTTAGAACACTGAAGCAGGGCTGAGCTTTTGACATGCTTCCGGAATTAGCTGCAATATTGAATGGATGATCGGCGTGAATGCGAAGGCAGTGAGCGAATGTGACCTGATTATTGTCGGAGCGAGTACGCGAGCTGCAGCGTTTTCCGCATTGCGTGCAGGGCTACGACCCTATTGTCTCGATGCTTTTGGCGACGCTGATCTCGCTGCCCGAGTGCCGGGCCAAGTCATTCCGGATTATCCAGATGGATTGATTCCGATCCTGAAGACAATGCCTCGACTTCCCGTGGTGTACACCGGAGGGATCGAGAATCGAGCGGACATTCTCGATTATCTTGACGAGAATTTCGAACTCTGGGGAAATCGCAAAGACGCAGTGGCGCGCGTTAGGGATGCGGCAGTTCTCGCCGACGCTGCCCGTCTGGCTCGAGTCGGTTTTCCGGAGTGGCGAGCCTCTAGTGACCCGCCCCCAATGGATGGAACCTGGCTCCTGAAACCAATTCAGAGCGCTGGGGGATCAGGAATTTGCGTTTGGAATGAAGCTGCTGCAAATTCACCGACGCTGGCAGCCCAGCATTTGTTCCAGAAATTCATTGATGGAGTCCCCTTCTCCGCCGTATTCGTTGCTCCGGCTCCGGTTTGTGACGTTCGGTTCGTCGGAATGACGCAGCAGATCATCGGTGAAAAGGCCTGCCATGCACAGCCGTTTCAGTGGTGCGGGAATATCGGGCCCATCTCATTAACGATCTCCCTCGAGACCAACATTCGGCGTTTCGGGAATATCCTGAAGTGGAAGCTGGGGATGTTGGGGGTGTTCGGAGTCGATCTGATACTCGACGCGAACGGAGACGCTTGGGTAACAGAAGTGAACCCCAGATATCCAGCATCCTTCGAGCTGCTGGAGCATGCCACCGGTCTTCCACTTTTCCTCGAGCACTGTCGTTGCTTCACGGAAGCCGAATTTCCAGATGCTGAGTGGAACGAGGCAATCAACGCTGATTTCGTAGGGAAGGCCGTGTACTACAGCCCGACTCCTTTCACGTCCAATACCGAACTCGCGGAGCCCGGGTCTGTGCAGGTTTTCAGGTTTCCTGAGATTGCTGACCTGCCGGCACCGGGTTACGAAAACCAAGCCGGAAGCCCGGTTTGTACGGTATTCGAAAGCGGTAGCGGTGTTGAAGAAACTTGGTTTGCGTTGCAACACCGTTTACTGGCGCTGGATGCCCAGTTTCGCCACTCGTCCGATTCACTCTGAGCAATGGAATTTGACTTGGGGTAAATCACGAGTTGCGATTGCATTCTCTGCCGAATTGCAAGGTCGAGGAATTGAGAGGGCTGGCGGCAACATTGCAGTTTTGTTCCAATAAAGTCATTGATTGAGACATTCTTCGCCAAAGAACACCTGTTCATGCAGGCGCTCTCGGTGCATTGATCACATCACATTCCAAGACAGGACCAACGTGTATTGGGAGCAGTCCGTCCAGTGTGGCGCCGAAACCGATATTGGTTTGCGTAGACAGAACAACGAAGATTCGCACTACGTTCATGTTTGTAGTGACGAGTCCGAGTGGCGGCGCTCTGGACACTTACTGATGGTCGCAGATGGAATGGGAGGACATGCCGTCGGTGAGCTTGCCAGTCAAATTGCCGTTGAGACCGTCCCGCACGTCTTTCTGAAGTCGACAGAAACCGATCCCTGTAAGCTGCTTCGAGAGGCGATCACCGCGGCCAACGCGGCGATTTATGAGCGAGGCACCCAGAATGTGGATTTTCTACATATGGGGACGACCTGCTCTGTTTTAGCCCTCACATCTCAGGGGGCAATCGCTGGGCACGTTGGTGACAGTCGACTTTACCGTGTCCGTCGGGACCGAATTGACCAGCTGACGTTTGACCACAGTCTGGAATGGGAGCTGGAACGTCAGCATGGTCATCTTGATGGCTTCATCAATGCCCACCAGCATCGGAACGTGATTACTCGATCTTTGGGACCAGAGAAGTCGGTCGATGTCGATATTGAAGGTCCTTTTCCAGTTTATCCCGAAGATACGTACCTGCTTTGCTCGGATGGGGTTTCCAATCAGATTTCCGATCCAGAATTGGGAGCGATTCTTAGAGAACTCCCTCCGCATCAGGCGTCGAAATTACTAATCAATCTCGCGAATAGTCGCGGTGGGCCTGATAACTCGACGGTCGTAATTGCACGCGTAGGAGCGTTGCCGGCCAACGTTGTCCCAATTTCCCCTGAGAGGGCGTTCGAAAATCCATTGGCACTCGGATGGTCCTGGTTGATCGGCTATTGGCTCACAGCGTTAGGGGGAGTGACCGGGATCGGGATGTCGTGGATGGGACACGACGTGCAAGGGGCGTTTCTCATCATGGTGTCGCTCATCGCCCTGGCCGGGCTGAGTATCGCCCTCGTCCGCCGGCAGAAGAAAATCCGAAGTCAGATGCTTCTGGACGCTTCTTTTACTCATCATTCAAGACCCCATCGGACTGCTGTCGGACTGTCGTCGAAAGCACTGCTCGAACTCTTGCTGAAGACCAGCGGAGACCTTCAGCGGGCGGCGCAGGAAGATCGGTGGGGCGTCAATTGGGAAGAGTATCAGCAGACCCTTGATTTATCGCTCAAATCGCAACGCGAGAAACGCTACTCCAAGGGGATTCGAGAAATCGCTCGGGCCATTTCCATCATCATGGATAAGTTGCCAAGAAATGGGACTATTGGCCGCGAAAAGTCTCATCCATCGTTGTGAATCCACGTGTCTGAGGAGCGGCGAGATTGAGAAGTGTTGCGGTAAAACACAGCGTCGGCCAATCAATGCTCTTGTTTCCAAGGGAAATGACTAGCCGACGCACACGATTTTTCAGATTGACTGTCGTCGCGTCGTCAGACGCGAGTTGGGCAATTACGCTCGGCCGAGGTATTCGCCGGTTTCAGCTGCGATACGAATCTTTTCGCCTTCTTTGATGAACCCTGGGACCATCACTTCAGCGCCTGTTTCAACGGTCGCAGGCTTCTGAACGTTTGTGGCAGTATTCCCCTTCATCGCTGGCTCGGTGTAAGTGATTTCGAGGATGACGTGAGTCGGAGGAGTAACACCGATGAGCTGATCATTCCAGTACATCAGGCCAGTTGGCTCACCTTCTTTGATGTACTTCATCTGATCAGCACAGACGCTCTTGGAAAGAGTCACCTGCTCGAAGCTTTCGTTGTCCATGAACACGTAGCTCTCGCCATCAAAATAGGAATACATGCCATCGGAATTGCGAATGTCGGCAGCTTCCAGCGAATCACCACTTCGATAAGTGATGTCGAGGCTGACGCCAGTCAGCAAGTTTCGAATGCGGGTTTTGTAGAGAGCCTGGCCCTTACCGGGCTTCACGAAATGGATTTCAATCATTTCATAAGGGGACCCCTCATGGACGACTTTAATCCCTTTCTTAAATTCTCCCGCGTTGATCTGTGGCATTGGTCTTTTTCCAACGAGTCGCTAAGTTGACTGAATCGCTGCGACGCAGCGAGAGTTCGTGTTACACTCCGATTCCGGCCGAACTCACTCTTTGTAAGCCGGAATAGCAGGAGGAGAATAGCAAATGCATCGGGCGCGGGAAATCTTAGCCTGAAATCGCATACTTCTTGTCATGGAAGCGAGAGTGGAAAGCCCTCCGGATTGTTGCTGCTTTTGCGATTGTCCGAACTCTCGCCAGACATTGCCTTGAGCAAATTGTCTTGGGGGGTAATTTCTGTAAGTATTTTTCGGGTTCTGTGTTACGTAGAGTTCGGTCGAAATGAATGGGACTGTCAGTGTGGACGACGTGACTCGTGGCGACTTCTCCGGGATGGTCCCCGGGAGGAATCGAGACTGGCAGAAGAGTCTTGCGAATGCGATTCGCGATCTCCCGACACTGCTGGAATCACTCGGCCTCTCGTCCGAAGTACTCCCTGAGTTTCTTGATGCCGAAAGCGAGTTTCCACTACTCGTCCCAGAGAGCTACCAGCAACGAATGGAGAAGGGAAACTTTCATGATCCGTTGCTGATGCAAGTCCTTCCAATGGCTGTGGAGAATCAGCAAGTCATTGGATTCGACCATGATCCCGTGGGGGACGATGCGTCGAGAGCGGCTCCCGGACTGCTGCATAAATATCATGGGCGGGCCCTGCTGATTGCTCATGGTTCCTGTGCGATTCATTGCCGATACTGTTTTCGGCGCCACTTCCCATACGATCAGGAACCGCATTCCTGGGAGAGTTGGCAGCAAGCCCTGAACGTCATTCGTGACGATGAGTCTCTCCACGAAATTCTGTTGAGCGGTGGAGATCCTCTCATCCTGTCCGATCGACGACTGAAACAATTGATCGAGGCGTTGGCTGACATTCCACACTTGCGCCGTCTGCGAATCCATTCCCGACTCCCGATCGTTCTGCCAGAGCGAATGACCCCCGAACTCATCGCGCTACTGACGTCGACCCGCCTGCGCACGATCTTTGTCGTGCATGCAAACCATGCACGTGAATTAGAACAGGATTGTGCGATCGCGTTGCAATCCATGGTTCAGTCCGGGATGACGGTCTTGAATCAGGCTGTTCTGTTGAAGGGCGTCAATGATCATGTGGATGCCTTGGCTGAACTCTGCGAGAGATCTGTCGACCTAGGGGTGATTCCGTACTATCTGCATCAGCTCGATCGGGTTCAGGGGGCAGCTCATTTCGAAGTTCCTGTCGAAACTGGTCGGGAATTGATCGCTGCATTGAGAAGTCGTTTGCCAGGCTACGCTGTTCCGAGGTACGTTTGGGAGGAGCCGGGCGCTCCATCTAAAATGCCTCTCACTTGAAATGCTCACTTTTGTCTGTCCGCCACGCGCGGTTCAGCACGATTAGAAGCTCTGCCATGTTCGATTTTTCAGCGATTCGGGATCAATTTGTCGGGTTGCGACGAACCGTCAATGGAGATCCGGCAGTCTTCTTCGACGGCCCGGCTGGAAGTCAGGTTCCCGAATCGGTGATCGATGCGATCGCAGAGGCGTTGCGTTATCACAACGCGAACTGTCACGGACCGTTCGCGACGAGTATGGAGGGCGATGCAGCGATCGTCGCGGCCAGAGAAGCGGTGAGTGATTTCGTGCAGTGTTCGGACCCGGATGAAATTGTCTTTGGTCCAAACATGACCACAATCACGCTGAATCTGAGTCGGACGCTCGGGAGGACTTGGAGTCCATGCGACGAGATTATCGTCAGTGGGTTAGATCACGATGCGAATTTCACCCCCTGGAAAATTGCTGCCGAGCGGTCCGGTGTGAAAGTGCGAACGATTCAGGTGCGTCCAGAAGACTGCACTTTGGATCTCGATCATTTCCACTCATTGCTTGGGGAACGGACGCGACTCGTCGCGATTGGCCTGGCAGCGAATTCCACCGGAACAGTCAATCCAGTGGCGGAGATGTTTCAAGCTGCTCGAGCAGTCGGCGCGACGACTTTTGTGGACGCAGTGCACATGGCGCCGCATCGACGGTTGAACGTACAGAATCTGCACTGTGATTTTCTGGTTTGCAGTGCCTACAAGTTCTTCGGTCCCCACGTTGGAATTCTGTGGGGCCGCCGCGAATTACTCGAAAATCTACAGGTCGACAAGCTCCGCCCCTCCCCGAATACCGTTCCGGAAAAGTGGATGACAGGAACTCAAAATCATGAGGGAATTAGCGGGGTTCGAGCTGCGATCGATTATCTCGCTGGACTGGGAAGAGATTCTGCAGATGAGTCTCGCCGGAGTGCGCTTGATCGATCTTTCGATCGAATCACCGCACATGAGCAGTCGTTGTGTGCGCAGTTCCTGAAGGGGATTGCACAATTGAACCAGTACAGAGTGTGGGGCATCACCGATCCGGCCTCTTTCGACGCCCGAGTACCGACAGTGTCTCTCACTCATCGGTCGATTCCGGCGGCTCAGCTTGCCGCTCGACTTGGTGAGGACGGGATTTTCTGTTGGGGAGGAAACCACTATGCGGTTCCCTTTACAACTTCCGTTGGACTCGAGCCCCACGGAACCTTACGCATCGGAATGCTGCACTATAACACCAGCGAAGAAGTGAACCGGGTTTTGGAAGCGCTCGCTCGGTTTTCATGATTGCATGAAATGCTTCTGGTTTCGACCGAACCTGGCGGCAATCGGATCGGTCAACGGATTGTCTCGATTGATGCTGCTCTGACTGATGGCATGACGCGTTTTGATAAGTTGGTGTTTTGCATTTTGAACAAAGAGGCTCGCTTTGTTCGCTGAATCCTTGCCTTACGTTGAAAATCATGGCTGCCGAAGTTGAGACCCCTCCTGCTCAAGCAAAACCGGGCACAGAGCCAATGGGGCCAACGTCGATTTTCATTGCTGTGTTGACCGCGGTCTTCTGGGGAGCCACCGCGATCTCGAATCAGCTAGCGATGGATGTCATCCCGCCGCTGTTACTTGGTGGGATTCGATTTCTCCTCGCTGCTGTCTTTATGTTTGTCTGGTGCTTGAAGGATGCGGACCCTGTCTGGTTAAAGCCCGGTCAGTGGAAACCTGCCTGGGTCATGGGGATTCTCCTCTTTCTGCAGATCGGAACATTCAACGTCGGGGCGAATTGGACCACGACATCCCATGCTTCGATTCTGGTGAATTCCTATATATTCTGGGTTGCGATCGTTGAGGTCTTATGGTTTCGCACCATTCGGATGCGGTCGATCCAATGGGTGGGATTGGTCATGGCAAGCATTGGGTGTGGCTGGGTGCTGTTGAACCAGAGCACTCCTGACCAACAAGGACAGGATACTCCCTCGCTAGCTGGTGATCTGGTACTTGCCGCCAGCGGATTCATTCTGGCTGTGAAGACTCTCTATGCAAAACATGCAGTCAGAAGTGTTGCTCCGGGAACATTGATCCTATGGCATGACGTTATCGGAGCTCTGATCTTCTTCGCGGTGAGCCCACTGGTTGGTGAGCGGATTACCGGAACCATGACGCCGGTTTCCTGGGTTGCGATGCTCTACGCGGGCTTCATTGTCTCCGGATACTGCTTCGGTGCGAACGCAACGCTATTGCGTCGTCATGGAGCTTCGCAGGTCTCGGTGTTCAGCTTTCTTTCGCCGATCATCGGCGTTGCGCTGGGGGTCTGTTTCAGAGGAGATGAACTGACGATTGGATTGCTCATCGGCGCTCTGCTAGTCACGACCGGGATCTACCTGACGAACAAGGGGTGATGCAGAATAACACAGTTCCACTACGGCAGTTGGCGTTGCCGACAGGCATCGCCGGTGTTCATTTGCGGTGAAATGAGTCAACTGCAACCGCCTAAATGATTAGCAATCTTGACACGACGAAAACACCTTTAACTGTTTCTGAATCGTGAGTTACCTGATGGTGGCTCGCGGTATGTCGTGACTGCAACGAAATTAATGTGCATTTGGCCTGATCATTGCGTCAACGGGCAACTAGTGGATTGCTGCGAGTTTGATTTCAGGACACGAAATATGGCTGATCGCAAGTACACACACGATCTTGAAGTCTCCCCTACTGAGCACGGAGCATTGCTCAGCATTGGTGATATGGAGATTTGGGATGGTGCCGACCTTTCGCTCATTCGAGATACGCTCTTCCGTCTCATCGCCAATGAGAACGTGAAAGCCGCGGCGATCGACATGCATGCTGTGCAGCACATTCCGAGCGGATTCTTCGGAATGCTGTTCGACTGGATGGAACGTGGAATTGAAATTCGCCTGGTGAACCCGCGAGAACGGGTCCAGCAGATGCTGTGGTTCCGCAAGTTTTTCGAGCTTGAGTCGACCGGTGTTTATCAGCTGCGTGACAGCAATCGGATCGATGAGACGAATTCAGAAAATCTTTGGGAGCCAACATCTGCTCACGTGCAGAATTCGAGCACTCCTCCAGCCAAGTCGGCCCTCAGTATCGTCAGCTAATTCGCGTGAACCGAACTGACCATCCCACGAACTGGCGCTCACGGCCAATGTGTCGAAAGCCGCCTCGCCTGAGAACAGTTCATGAACTTCGGGCGCGAGGGCAGGCGGGCTCTTTGGTGAGTGAGTTCAACGCACCTGATAGCCTGCATTTTTGAGCCAGATGGTGCATCGTTCCCGCTGGTCACCTTGGAGTTCCAAGACATCGCATTGAAGTGATCCACCAGCACCGCACGTGTTCTTCAGCTGGCTGAGCACATCAGTCAGATGAGTCCCTTCGTCGGCAAGTCCACGAATCGTGGTGATCTGCTTTTTGCCCTTCCGAATCTCTAGTTGCAGTCGCACTTTTTGCTTCTGCGGCGGAGTCCGTTCTTCAACTGGAGAAGGGCAAGTGCATTCCGACTCCAGCTTTTCGCACCGCTCGCAATGTGGAGGTCGATCAAACGGTGTCCCTGCAAACAGACCCATGAAATTGTCTCAACTCAATGAAGGAATAATCTGGTGGGGGCGTCCGGCTTGCCGCACAGCTTCGGGTCGGGTTCACTTCGACGTCGGCCGTTGCAACAGCGTTGCCAAAGTCGCTACTCGCGGGGGCGAACAGATGCTGAACTCGATTCGTCGTCCCCAAATGCCAAGCTTTCAAGTAAATCCTGCTAGTTCTGACACCAACGGTGCAACATGCGGGAGTACGTGTCCGTCCCGATTTGGAGTTCCTTCAAGCTGATGAACTCATCGTGAGTGTGTGCCTGTGCGATATCACCAGACCCCATGATGATGCAATTTTGCAGGTCCTGAAAGCGGGCTGCATCTGTTCCGTATGCAACAGTGTGAGGTTGCTTAGTCTCTGAAAAATCCAGGCATTCCTGAACAAACGGGGCAGCCGGATCGCGAAAGAACGGCGTCGCTCGGAAGGTCAGCTCAAATTCGAGTTCGTTCTTCTTTGCCTCTGCCTGAATTTTCTCGATGATCGGGTCCGTGTTCATCTGTGGCATGGCTCGAAAATAGATCACGCACACACTCTGGGCTGCAGTGACGTTCATCGCATAATTGAAATCGTTGACTCCAAGATTCATGGTCATCGTGGGAGGGTCAAAATCGAGATTCCGCCATTGAGGATCAGATTCCATTTCCTGATTCAATTTCTGCATTTCGGCAAGAAACGGGATCATCTTCCAGTTCGCACTGACTCCCTTGCGAGTGCTAGAATGGGCAGCAATTCCTCTGGCTGTCACTCGAATTCCGCAGCCACCTTTGTGGCCGTGGACCACAATGGAACGTGACGGCTCTCCGACGATCGATTTCGTGTTGCCCGTCACCATTTCGCGGTAGAGTCGCGATTGCTGCTGAACAATCTCAGCTCCATGCATCCCAACCTCTTCGTCCGCTGTGCAGCAGAAGTAAATCGGGGCGGACAGTGCTGCTTGGCTGCGGTGAATAATGGCCGCCAGCATGCAGGCGAGCGAGCCTTTCATGTCTGTGCTTCCGCGACCAAATAACAGTCCATCGCGAACGGTCGGTTCGAAGGGGCCGTGGTGGTCGAAAAGCCATTTGCTCGCGGGAACCACATCCGTGTGGCCAAAATATCCCATGCCTCCAAGACCGCTTCCGAGCTTTGCGATCAGATTGGATTTCTGGACCCCAGCACGGTCTGTGTACTCAATTCGCTCCGTTTCGAAATGGTGTTTTCTGACCAGATCTTCAATGAAGTCTGTGATCGCAGTATTCGACTTAGAGCTGACAGTGTCGAACCTGATCAGTTCCTGTGCAATTTCCAGAGCAGTCGGCATAAGTTGGGACATGTTTGCTGGTCGAGGCCATTTCGTGCGAGCGAGAGGGGCTTTAAAGTAGCTGTCACATCGCACAAGCTCCAGTACATTAGGAAGATTATCCGGGGGAATTCTTTCTGCCGTTGAATTCGATTTCAGGAGAAACTTCGTCTCCGTCCTCAGATTTCCGGCTGAAATCCCCGGTTAAATATCGGATGAGGGCTCTGGCTCGAGTAAGTGGAAGTTCAGGTCAATTGACAGAAGCGCACGTTGAATCTGAAGCCCATCCGACACTTTCACTGGAACAACCAGTCTTCCGTCTGTCAGTTTAGTTTGCCATTTGAAATCTCCGCTCGTGCGGTCAACAGCGACGTCTTGGTCGTCAACGGATGCGATTGCGCCAGGGCGAGTGCGTCCCTGCAGCGAGAATTGCCCCCGGACCTGTAGGGGAAGAGATTCACCATTGCTAAGGGTGGACAGCAGCCTTTCGTCGCCAAGAAACTTTTTGGACGTCTGTAGCTGCGTGTACGTGCCAGTCAGGGCAACTGCGGGAGCCTGCAGCATGGAAAAGAATCGTCCATCCCCAAAAGCCATTCCGAGTTCGAGCCCCCAGGCATCGTCTTTGGACGGGGCGTGAATGAACCATTCATTGGACTGGGACGGAATCACGATCTCTTGATGGAGAGCTCGATTTTTTGGCCCCGATTCATCCTGTTTGATTCTGTGTATTCTGAGAATCCTTTTCGCGCGATGGGAATCGCGTCCCATTGCGCTCACTGCTCTGGACATCGTTTTGTCACTGATCGACCATCGACAACGGAGCCAATGTTCTCCGACTTCCTGTACGATCAGATTGTCTTGGGTGTCGTTTACCATCAAGAATCCTCGAAGCTGGTGCGTCTGGGGGTCCTGATTGCTGGATTGTAAAATCTCAAATTTGCAGTGGTGTTCTTGAAAAAATGCTGTCAATTTCAGGGGAGGCACACGGGATGGTGTGTAGCCGCTCCATGACAGGTTCATTCAGTCGGTGAAATAAGCCCTCTGAGGTTGCCGTATTTCCTGCCCGCGTCGAATCTAACGATTCTCATCATCAGGAAATATCATTCCAAAAGGAAGCATGCAGGGAAAGTTCTGAAGTGACCACAGGCTGGATCATTGAGAAATCAGCCTCAAAACCCACGAATTACGGGAATTACGGATGTTGATTGAAGAAACGGGAAGATATTGAACTCTGCTGTCATCACCAAAAATGAGGATATATGACGAGGCCTGTAATGCAGCTTTGACTTAGGTTTTAGACGGGACTAGACTTGCCGAACGCGAGATTTCCTGCCCTGTCAACGAATTGGATTGGTCGGGAGAATTACTTGAAGGGTTCAATGCCATCGTCGTCTCGTACTGCGATTTTTTGGGCCACACAAGTCACAAGTATCTCATTCGAGATCGCGTTTCTTGTGCTCATTGGCTACTGGGGCGATCGGTATTGGGGGACAACACCGCTGCTTCTACTGGTTGGAAGCGGGCTTGGTCTTCTTGTGCTCTTTTGGCACCTTTGGTTAATGGTAAAGTCATTTCATCGTACTGATTCCAAGTTGTAGTTCATTTTAGGGTTCATCTTGAAATCCTTGGGGATTCAGTTGGGGGCAATGCTGCTGGCGATCATCATCGTTGGCGGACTATTTGCACTCATTGGTTGGACTCAGGTAGGAATGGACGCGGTTTGGGGTGCACTTGCAGCGGGTGTAATTTCTCTGCCGGTTAGTGCGATTGTTGTCGTGTTTTTTTATTGCCGTGGCGTCCAGGCCGCGTCGATTGTAGCCGGAACGATGCTCCGTCTGATATCTACAGCACTTCTGGCTGGTGCCGGTGTGTTGTTGCTGCCAGTATTGCGGACTCCCAGTTTTTTTCTGGCGATTGGTTTAGTTTATCTGGCAAATCTGGGTCTCGAGACTTGGTTTGCTTTCCGGTCAAATTCCGTGTCTCGACGTGTCGAGACGCCGGTCGGGCACTGACGTCGAACTGAATTGTATAGCTATGTTGGCTGCACACGGAACATTTCATCACGTCTACGATTTCAGTCAGTTCGAGCTACCATTTGGTAAGCATCTCGAGCTACCGAGTATCGCTGGCGTGCAAGTTACCAAATTCATGGTTTTGCAGCTGGTCGCTGCCTTGCTTGCTTTCCTGATCTTCCGGGGTCTTGTGAAGCATATTCAGGGTGGAAAAGTTGCAAACGGATGGTTTTGGAATTTTTGGGAAATGCTCGCGGTCTATGTCCGCGATCAGGTTGTCCGACCAGTGATCGGTGATCCCGATGCACACGGACACGATGATCATGGCCACGGTCATGACGCTCCGAATCTTGAGCCGGTTCGCGGAATTCCGCACGGGGGCCATCCGGCAGACAAGTACGCACCGTTCGTCTGGTCAGCCTTTTTCTATATCCTGTTCTGTAACCTCCTCGGGGCACTTCCTTGGTTGGGGTCAGCAACAGGAAGCATCAGCGTGACACTTGCTCTGGCGATTGTCGCTTTTGGTGCAACGTTCTACTACGGCGTTCGCAAGTACGGTCCGATTGGGTTTTTCGCTCATCAAGTCCCGGCCTTCGAAGCACCAGGTCCAATGAAAGTTCTGCTGGTTCCAATGATCTTCGTAATCGAAGTCTTTGGACTGTTCATTAAACATTCGGTGTTGGCGGTTCGATTGTTCGCCAACATCATGGGTGGTCACACGGTTCTCGGTGTTTTCCTTGCGTTCATCGCTGATGCCGCAGGAACCGGACTGTGGGGCGTCGTTGCACCTGCCAGCCTTTTCGGACAGATCGGTATCGGTCTGCTGGAGCTGCTGGTGGCGTTTATCCAAGCTTATGTCTTCGCGTTTCTGTCAACGATTTTCATCTCTATGTCCCTGCACGAGCACTAAGCTTCGAGCACAGGACCGGGATGTCGATGTTGCACCAGCGACGTTGAATTGAGTGAACTCTGAGTTTTCGACCAAGTAACTAAATGTGAGGAGATAGAGCGTGTCTCGAGCTTTCCAAATGATGTGGACCGTCGGTGTTGCAGTGTTGGCCCTGGCTACTCCAGCTTTCGCACAGGAAGCAGCTGCTTCAACACGTGCCCTGATCGACCTTGGCCCAGCGTTTGGTGCTGGTCTGATCATCCTGGGTGCAGGTCTGGGAATCGGTAAAGTCGGTGCTGCAGCTGTCGAAAGCATCGCACGACAGCCAGAAGCTTCCAAGGACATCAGCGGCGGTATGCTGCTGGCTGCAGCTCTGATCGAAGGTGCGACATTCTTCGCACTGATCGTCTGTATCATCGCACTGTTCTCGTAATAGCTGGCCTTGAACGACTTGTCTTTTTGTTGTCTCCAGCGTTCTTTGCTTCGTGGTTGAACATGCGAATCTGGCAAACTGGTAATTTGTTGTCGGCTCTGTCACGTGTGAGTGTCAGCTGCATGGTTCTGGGACTCATCCTTGGATCATTCGCAGTCACCGCTCACGCTGCAGATGCGGCGTCGACCAACTCTTCTGATCCCGCTGCTGCACATGAGCCTTTGGAGCATGTGCACAATGTTGAGCACGAAGCAGTTGGCGATGGACATGGGGGTGTGGACTACAACAAGCCACCACTCGTTCCATCGATTCCACTGTTTGTCTTCTCGCTGGTGGTCTTCGTGACGTTTGTTTTTGTCATGAGATCAACAGTTTGGCAGCCACTGATTGCCAATCTTGATGCCCGTGAAGA
Organism: Planctomicrobium mucosum; assembly: GCF_051466335.1. Lineage (NCBI taxonomy): Bacteria > Pseudomonadati > Planctomycetota > Planctomycetia > Planctomycetales > Planctomycetaceae > Planctomicrobium > Planctomicrobium mucosum. The sequence continues at coordinate 4,492,407 of NZ_CP195793.1, forward strand.
ACGGGTCATTAAAGCAGAAGCAGAAGCGAAGCAGACGCGCCTTGATGTTGAACGACTCACTGCCCAGGCGGAAACCCGTTTGGCGGAAGTCTACAACGAAGTTCAGGCGGTTGTCTCAAAAGCACGTGAAGAGGCAGAAGCACAAAGACGAGAAATCGTTTCCAAGGCTGAAGCTGATGCAGCCAGAATCAAGGCAGAAGCGATCGCCGCCATCGGTGCAGCGAAGACTTCCGCAATTCAAGATCTGGAAGCAAAGGTCGAAGAGCAGGTTTCGCTCGCGACAGCACATGTTGCGGGAGGCAAATGGTGAGCAACGTTCGCACAATGTTCTCCAGCGTGATTTCCGTATTTGAGATGAGTTTTCCGATGATCAACAACACAACCAATCATCGTCCTTCCTCACATCAGCCGGTTGCACGGCGTGCGGCCGGACTGTGGGCGATTCTGTTTGTGTGGGCAGCCTGCCTGATTGGAACACCCAATCTGCAGGCAGCCGATCATGCGGAGAAATCATCAGCTACTGCTGACGATCATCACGATGGTCACGGTGAGTACTCAATCAAGAAGGACCTCAACTTTTGGTCCTTGATTGCATTCATCGGATTTGCGTTTGCGATTAAGAAGCTCGGCCTGTGGGATTCGTTGTTGACGAACATGTCAGCTCGACAGACCTCCGAATCAGCTGCAATTGAAACTGCCGAATCGACTCTGAATATTTCTTTGGAAAGCCTGCGTGCTGCTAAAGGACGCGTGGAAGCCCTGGATCAGAAGATTCGCGAAATTCGCGATGAAGCAGGCCGCGATGCTCAGAGCACACGCAATGAGATTCAAGCGACTGCCGCCCGCGAAGCTCAATCCGCTCTGGATCGGGCAAATCTCGAGATTGGTCGCACACGTGACCAGGCTCTGAATGAAATTTTTGAAACCGTTGCCGATCAGGTCACGGCTCGTACCGAGCAGAAGTTGCGTCAGAATCTTCAGGCAGACGATCAGAATCGCCTGCTGGATGAAGCTCTGGCGGGGCTTTCCATCTGATCGTGTTTGAACAGTATTCGGTATTGCTGGCGTTTTGCTGAGTCGTATCAAATGCAGTTCCTGTTTAGCCTGATTCAGTGCATTCGTTCATCGAGAGTGTTTAGAAATGTCCGAAGCTACCACAACACGTTCGTCGCAGGTTCTGGAAGATCCCAGCGCGAAAGCTGTCGCACGTGTGTATGCCTTGGCGTATTTGAATGCTGCAACAACAGCGGGTGAAGCCGATCCGCTGGAAGAGATTCAATCGTTTCAGGACGACGTTCTCAATGCATCACCGCAGTTTGCGGAAATGTTGACTTCGCAGTTCCTGAATCGCGATCAGAAATTGGCTCTGATCTCCAAGACAATCGAACCGCACGCAAGTGCCGGATTTTCCAAGTTTCTCATGGTGCTGATTGAGCATGACCGGGCGGAACTGTTCCCTGTCGTTCTTGAGTCGGTACGTAATGAACTTGAAGTTCGTCGCGGGCAAGTGCGAGTTCAAGTGAAAAGTGCTGTTTCGCTCAGCGAAGAGCAACTCAATCGTATTAAGAACCGACTTCAATCCGCCCTGAAGATCGAACCAATCCTCATTCCGACTGTGGATGAGAGTCTGATTGGTGGACTGGTTATTCAGGTCGGTGACACCGTGTATGATGGATCGCTGAAGACGCGGCTGACCAGCCTGCGTCAGCGACTTCGCAAAGGGTATCTCCATGAAATTCAAAGCGGACGAAATCGCTTCAGTCATCCAGAAGGAAATTGAGGGCTTCAACAGTCAAGTTCAGACTGCAGAAGTCGGTCGCGTGATTGAGGTGGGGGACGGAATCGCCCGCGCCGTGGGGCTTTCGTCCGCCATGGCAGGGGAAATGGTTGAGTTCTCCAACGGAACACGTGGTCTGTGTTTCAACCTGGAAGAAAACTCGGTCGGTATCATCATTTTGGGGGATTACCTCCAGATTGAAGAAGGCGACGAAGTCAAAACAACCGGCACATTGTTGTCCGTTCCTGTCGGCGAATCGCTGATTGGTCGCGTGATTGATCCGTTGGGTAATCCACTCGACGGCAAGGGTCCAGTTGTGACCAGTCAAAGCCGCCCAGTCGAATACCCTGCTCCAGGCGTTTCAGCCCGTCAGCCGGTGAAGCAGCCATTGCAGACCGGTGTGAAGGCGATCGACTCCATGACCCCAGTCGGTCGTGGACAGCGAGAATTGATCATTGGTGACCGCAAGACCGGAAAGACCGCGATTGCTCTGGACACCATCATCAACCAAAAAGGTGGCGACGTCATCTGTATTTACGTTGCATGCGGCCAGCGTGCAGCGAACGTGGCAGCCGTCGTTGAGGCTCTGACGAAGCATGGCGCGATGGACTACACCATCGTTGTGTCTGCATCGGCAGCGGATCCAGCTCCTTTGCAGTACATCGCACCTTACGCTGGTGCTGCCATTGCTGAGCACTTCATGTATCAGGGCAAGCACACTCTGGTTGTATACGACGACTTGACCAAGCAGGCTCAGGCCTATCGTCAGCTTTCGTTGCTCATGCGTCGTCCACCAGGTCGCGAAGCGTATCCAGGGGACGTGTTTTACTGTCACAGCCGTCTCCTCGAGCGAGCAGCTAAGTTGAGCGACGAGCTCGGCGGTGGATCGATGACTGCATTGCCAATCATCGAAACCCTCGAAGGGGAAGTGTCTGCGTACATTCCGACCAACGTGATTTCGATTACAGACGGTCAGATCTATCTCGAGCCAGACCTGTTCTTCGCAGGGGTTCGTCCTGCGATCAACGTCGGTATTTCGGTTTCCCGCGTCGGTGGTAACGCTCAGACGAAGGCGATGAAGAAGATCGCCGGTTCTTTGCGACTGGACTTGGCTGCCTTCCGTGAATTGGAAGCGTTTGCTCAGCTCGGTACCGAACTCGATGCTGGTACTCAGCGACAGCTCGACCGCGGTTACCGAATGGTCGAACTGCTCAAGCAGCCACAGTACGAGCCACTGGATATGGCCGATCAGGTCATCTCGATTTACGCAGGAACAAAAGGTTACTTCGATAAGATCGCACGTAACCAGGTTGCTCGTGCAGAGAAAGAACTCCTCCAGTTCATTCGCGATGAGAAGAGCGAAGTTCGTAAGGCTCTCGTGGAAACGCAGACTCTTTCGGACGATGTCGAAGCGAACCTGAAGGATGCCCTGTCTGAGTTCGTGAGCCGATTCAAGCCAGAACCAGCCAAGGCCTAGTGTGAAGAACAGGATCTGCTGTGCATTGTTGGCGTGCAGCAGATCATCTTCAATGAAGATTCCAATTTCATCGCTCAAAACAAACTGACCGTTTCCCATGGCCAAAGCTCGAGCACTCGTGAAACGCCGCAAGGCGGTTCGAAACATTCGCAAAATCACGCGGACGATGGAACTCATCGCAACTGCGCGGTTTAAAAAGGCGATGGATCGTGCCACTGAGGCTGCTGCATACACCAAGAAGATCAATGAGATTGTGTCCGATCTGTCGCAGTCAAACATGACCTTCAGTCATCCGTTGCTGCAACAACCAGAGACAACAGAGAACGTCAAGGTTCTGGTTCTCACATCGAACCGCGGGTTGTGCGGCGGATATAATGGTGGTGTTTTGCGGCAGGCGGTTGCTCGCATCCGCGAGATTCAGGCAGCAGGACAGCAGCTGAGCCTTGAGGTCTCCGGAAAACGCGGCTTGGCGTTCATGAAATTCGAGAAGCGTGCTGTTGACGAAGCATACACGCAATTCGAAGACAAGCCTGGCTTTGAAGAGATCAATGCGATTGCTGATCGTTACGTTTCAGAGTTCATCGCAGGTCGCCTTCATCGGTTAGACGTTGTTTATCAGAAGTTCATCAGCTCGGCTCGACAGGTTCCAACCGTCGAAACCCTGTTGCCATTCGGTGATTTGGCGACTGGATCAGCGCGAAGCACAGTTGCGACAGACTACGAATTCCTGCCAAGTTCGACAGAGATTCTGGAAGAGATTGTGCCAGCAGCATTCAAGGCACGTTTCTTCAAATGCTTCCTCGACGCGGCTGTGGGCGAACAGATTGCTCGAATGGTTGCAATGAAGTCTGCAACAGAAAACGCGGACGAAATGATTCGCGACATTTCGATGGAATACAACCGTGCCCGACAGACACAGATTACGTCGGAACTTGCGGAAATCATCGGGGGAGCGGCCGCCCTTCAGTAGGCCGATCAAATATGAAATACGTTCACGTTTCGTGAAACTCGGGACGTGAAAGCAGCGATGTCAGAGACGTCATCGCGACATTGAAACAAGACGCAATTCAAATAATTCACCTGCCAGTTGAGACTGTCGGACAAGTGTTTTGAAATTGAAGAGACGGTGAAGCCAGCCGTTCCCGTTCACTTCAGGAAGACTCACTCCGAAGCTTGATGATTAGAGGATTCGCTTTTATGAGCACCGCCACAGCGACAAATGTCGGACATATCACGCAGATCATCGGCTCCATTTTCGATGTGGAGTTTTCAGAAGACTCACTTCCGAAGATCTACAACGCAGTCACCGTCAACGCCGAGGTCAAGGGTGTTCAGATCCGCGTGACAGGCGAAGTCCAGCAGCATCTGGGCGGCGGCCGGGTCCGTTGCGTTGCTCTCTCGTCGACCGACGGGATGGTTCGTGGAATGGAAGTTGCCGATACTGGTAAGCCAGTGTCTGTTCCAGTCGGAAAAGAAACTCTCGGTCGCGTGTTCAACGTGATCGGTGAGCCGATCGACGGAAAAGGTGAGCTCGACAATCCAGAGCGTTGGTCAATTCACCGTGCTGCTCCAAAACTCGAAGACCTCTCCTCGAAGACTGAAGTTTTCGAAACAGGGATCAAAGTGATCGACCTGTTGACACCGTTCGTCCGCGGAGGAAAAGCGGGGCTGTTCGGGGGAGCGGGTCTGGGCAAGACCGTTATTCTGACCGAGTTGATCGCTCGTATCGCCCGCCAGCACGGGGGATACTCAGTGTTCGCCGGAGTGGGTGAGCGTACCCGCGAAGGAAACGACCTGATTCTCGAAATGGAAGATGCCAAAATCGGGGACACTGGTCGCTCTGTTATTGATCAGACATGCATGGTCTTCGGACAGATGAATGAGCCACCCGGTGCTCGTCTTCGCGTGGCCTTGACCGGTCTGACCATGGCGGAATGGTTCCGTGATACAACCGGCGCGGACACGTTGTTGTTCATCGATAACATTTTCCGATTCTCTCAGGCAGGTTCGGAAGTGTCCGCTCTTCTCGGCCGTATGCCAAGTGCGGTGGGTTACCAGCCAACACTGGGAACCGAACTCGGACAGTTGCAAGAGCGTATTACCTCGACCAAGAAGGGTGCGATCACCTCCGTTCAGGCCGTTTACGTTCCTGCGGACGACCCGACTGACCCGGCTCCTGCTGCTGCGTTCAGCCACCTCGACGCATTCATTTACCTCGAGCGTAAGATTGCGGAAAAGGGTATTTACCCAGCGATCGACCCGCTCGCTTCATCGTCACGAATTCTGGACCCACAGGTTGTTGGTGAGCGTCACTACGCTGCAGCCCGTGCTGTTCAACAGATTCTTCAGCGATACCGCGAACTCCAAGACATCATCGCGATTCTGGGGGTTGAAGAACTCTCAGAAGAAGATAAGCGAGTTGTTGCTCGTGCTCGTCGTATCGAGCGATTCCTCTCTCAGCCGTTCTACGTTGCTGAAGTGTTTACAGGTAAGTCCGGTAAGTTCACTTCCCTCGAAGAAACGATCACTTCCTTCGAGGAGATCTGTGCAGGTAAGTGGGATCATCTTCCAGAAAGTGCGTTCATGTACGTCGGGGGTGTCCAAGAGGCTGCGGAGCAGGCTGAGCGAATGGCTAAAGGTGGTTGATCTGTAGCACCGATGGTGCTCGTTGGAATCATCAAGGGGCGGCAGACGACTTCTGTCGCTCCTCTGATTCCGAATCACGCGGAAAAGTCATTGTCATTTAGTACGAGTTTACTTTCATGATCGCTGCCACTGAACTTCGACTGGTTCTGGTAACTCCAGAAAAAACGCTGCTGGATCAGCCAGTGAAGGGACTTCGATTTCCATTATTTGATGGTCAAATCGGGGTTCTGCCCGGCCGCGCTCCACTCGTTGGTCGCCTTGGAACAGGCGAGCTAAAATTTGATCTCGCCAACGGAAGTGACCATTACTTCATCGACGGCGGGTTCGTTCAGATTAAAGGCTCGGTCGTTACGCTTCTGACAAATCGTGCGATTCCAGCGGCTTCAATCGACGTGGCGAAGACTCGTCAGGCACTTGAAGAGGCGATTGCGATTCAGCCAAAGAGCGAGTTTGAGCAGACTCAGAAGACGAACTCCATTGAACGTGCAAAGAAGATGCTGAGCTTGAAGCAATCTCTCGGGAACTAAGAGACCTCCTCAGGCATGAACAAGAGTCTCGCTCCTCAGCAGAGAAGGCTGATGTTGCGGGATTCAATTAATCAAGAAGAAGAGCCGCACAATTCAGTGCGGCTCTTCTTCTTTTGTCAGTTATCTTTGGTGTCACCTCTCGCAAAGATACTCGCGACGTACTGAAGGACATCTGTCGCAGATTCGTCGTTGTATCCGTAGTTTCGAATCAATCGATCCTTCACGATGTCGATCTTCTGCTGAGTCTCTTTGTCGACGACCTGCGAAACCAGGCTTGTGAGCTTGATCGAGTCCTTCTGGTCCTCAAAGAGCTTCATTTCGAGCGCCTTCTGGAGCCTCTCGTTCGTCTTGTAGTTGAAGATCTTTCCATCAATGGCCAACGCACCGATGTAGTTCATGATCTCACGGCGGAAGTCCTCCTTGCGTGACTCCGGAATCTCGATCTTCTCCTCAATAGACCGCATGAGGCGTTCATCAGGTTGCTCATCATCTCCGGTAAAACGGTTTTTGACTTTCTCGTGCTGAGTGTACGCCTTCACGTTGTCGATGTAGTTTGAGCAAATACGAGTCAACGCATCTTCATCGGCAGCGATCGCGCGCTGCACCTCGTTTTTCACTATGTCTGTGTACTCGTCTTTCACAATCGAAATCAGTTGCCGATAGTGCTCTCGCAGATCCTCACTTCCAATGAGTGAGTGATGCCGCAAACCGGCCTCGAGTTCATTCATCACCATAAACGGGTTGAGACTGGTTGCTGTGGTGTTCACGACAAGGGCGTTCGAAAGCTTGTCCTGGACATAACGGGGCGAGATTCCTTCCAGTCCCTCGTGCCGGGCCTCTTTGTGAAGCTGTTTGATGTTCTCAGCGGTAAATCCGGGGAGAGATTTACCGTTGTACAGCTTCATTTTCTGCAGCAACGTGAGCCCATGGTGCTTGGGAGTTTCCAGGCGAGTGAGGACGGCCCACATCGCAGCCACTTCGACGGTGTGAGGCGCGATATGCTTCCCACGTACTCGCCGTGGGTGGTAACTCTTGTTGTAGATCTTCACCTCTTCATTCAGCGTGGTAACATACGGGACGTCGATCTTGATCGTTCTGTCACGCAGGGCTTCCATGAATTCATTCGACTGGAGCTTCTTGTATTCAGGCTCATTCGTGTGACCGATAATGACAGTGTCGATGTCGGTTTGTGCGAACTTCTTGGGCTTGATCTTGTGTTCCTGCGATGCCCCGAGGAGGTCATACAGAAACGCGACATCCAGTTTGAGCACTTCAACAAACTCGATCATGCCTCGATTGGCGACATTGAATTCGCCATCGAAGTTGAAAGCACGAGGATCAGATTCAGCACCGAACTCTGCGATCTTCCGATAGTTGATGTCGCCAGTCAGTTCGGTCGAGTCTTGATTCTTCTCGTCCTTCGGTTGGAACGTTCCAATCCCGACCCGGTCCTGCTCAGAGAGAAACACGCGTTTGCAGACAACGGTTTCGACGACTTTGGTCCAGTCTCCATCAAATTTCTGAAGACGATCCTGGAAATGCCATCGGGAAAGTGGACAGACCTGACCTTCGATTTCGATGTCATATCCGTGGTCTGTTCGACCTTCATTGAAAAAGTTCTCGAACTCGTGACGAGCTGAATCGGGGATGAGTAGCAGTGGATCGCAGTTCATCGGATCCCAGGTCACACTGCCGTCTTCCTCCTTCCAACCGAAGGTGTACAGGGCACCGGCTTCAGTGCGGCTATAGCGTTCCAGACCCCGTTTCAGCAGTCTGGCGACAGTTGATTTTGAGCTTCCTACTGGACCATGTAGTAGAAGGACTCGTCGCTCTGTTCCGTACTTTAATGCGGCTGAGCGGAAGACATTCACCAGCTCAATGAGCGTATTCGTTAGCCCGAAAATGGCGTCTTCACCATCGTGATGCGGGTCATCAAAAAATCGATAGCGAATAAGATCCTTGCTTCCATCGACCGGGTATGTCCCATCCTGCAAGATCATGTCATAGATCCGCTGGTAGGAGGTGCGAGCGATTGCCGGATTCGCTTTGACGAGATCCACGTATTCAGAAAATGTTCCCTGCCAATGCTCATGTCGAAATTGGGACTGATCCTGGCGTGCAGCGAGCTGCGAGAGAAATTCTTTCCCCAACGTCATCGTAAATACCTCCACCTATGTGGCGAAACAGCAAGCTTGGACGATGAGCGAACAAATTCAAATGGAGAGATCGCGGTCGATGTTTCCTGAAAAGAACTGGTAAACACGAACTCCGGGAGAGCAAACGAACAAGAAAAAATCTCGTCGTGGGCCAGCTGTCAAGTTGCCAAAAGACCAGACAGAGCGCAATCGGTGAGGAACAATCTTCGTTGTCTCACCACTTCAGTGTTTCACATCACAGGAGCAGTGACATTCTTGCCACTGGATCTCAGTTGATACGCAACTATTATCACCGAGTGTGGATTTCTGGCAATACCAGAAACGTCAGCCCAAAGTTGACTGATCTGAAATCGCTGTCAGGTGAATGGAAAAGGAGCAGCACAACGGTGGTTGTGCTGCTCCTTATTATGGACGACTCTTGGTCATCTCGGTTCTGACAGTCAAGAGTCTGACTTTGGACGAGGGTGGTATCTGGTTTCGACACTGAGTCGCCCGTCGTCCCCCTTCAGTCTCTCATCAGTTCGACATCAGTAGTCTGATGACTCAGATTCCCCGGGTTCACCAGAATCGTTGAAACCTGAAAACTGGCTCTTCACAACTTGGCGGATTGCGCGATCATCCCGCTCCTGTTTCAGTTTGGCGAGCGCATCGGTCAGTGTCATGAAGCCGAGATCTCCGTCGATTCGATCTCGCACAGATACTCCCCCTTGATCCTTGTCTTTGGATCCGATCACCAACATGTACGGAATGAGGTCTAGCTGGGCATCGCGAATCTTCTTCTTCACGTTTGCAGACTGACGATCGATGTTGACTCGGAAGCCCGCCTCGCGGAATTGCTTCTGCACTTCTTCGCAGTAGGGGAGCATGTCGTCATTCAGGCCCAGGATCCTGATCTGTTCCGGTGCCAGCCAGAGTGGGAACGCCGCGGCGAAATGCTCGATCAGCATTCCGACAAAACGTTCCATTGATCCGAATGGTGCACGGTGAATCATCACAGGGCGGTGAGTCGCATTGTCAGCGCCGACGTATTCAAGCTTGAATCGCTCTGGCAGATTGTAGTCGAGCTGAACGGTTCCAAGTTGCCATTCACGTCCGATGGCATCACGGACCATAAAGTCTGCTTTCGGTCCGTAGAATGCTGCTTCTCCTTCACACTCTGTGAAGTTCAAGCCGCTCTCTACGAGCACTCTGCGAAGTGTTTCTTCGGCATTGTCCCAGAGTTCGGGTGTTCCAACATACTTGTCGGAAGCAGGATCCCGCTTGGACAACTGAACGCGATAATCGTCGAGTCCGACGCTGGAAAGGACGAACTTGACCAGATCAAGCGTCTCTTTGAATTCCTGCTCCACTTGTTCCGGAGTACAAAACAGATGGGCATCGTCCTGGGTGAGTCCCCGAACTCGCAGCATCCCGTTCAATTCGCCCGATTGCTCATGTCGGTAGACAGTTCCGAACTCGGCGAGGCGAACAGGGAGGTCTCGATAGGAACGAGGTTGGGCCTTATACATCTGCACGTGATGTGGGCAATTCATCGGCTTGAGCAGGTAGCGTTCCTGCTGGTGTTCCCACTTCTGAATATAGGTATGTTTCTCTTCCTTTGTTCCAGCCTGCGGATAGTCGTGGAACGGGCAACCGCAATCTTTGGCTGTCAGCAGGAAGTCCGATTCAAACTTCTCCGAGAGTTCACCGGCAACGAGGAGTTGCTTCCAGTAGTCGACCAGCTGACCTGCGGGATGCCCAAAGATCGGCGCAAACTGTGAGTCGCGGTAGTACGGGAAGTGACCACTGGTCTCGTACAACTCCGCTCGCCCAACGTGTGGAGAGTAGACGGGTTGGTAGCCGCGTTTGAGGAGTTCCTGCTTAATGAAGTCTTCCAGAATGGAACGAACTGTCGCTCCTTTTGGAAGCCAGAGGCAAAGCCCCTGCCCGACTTCAGTTGAAATTGTGAACAGGTGGTGCTGCTTGCCGAGAACTCGATGGTCGCGACGTTTGGCTTCTTCAACCTGATCCAGATACGCTTGCATCTCTTTCTTGTCGAAGAAAGCTGTCCCGTAGAGTCGCTGGAGATGGCGATTGTTGGAATCCCCTTTCCAGTACGCACCGGCGACGTTCAGCAACTTGAACGCTTTGAGTTTTCCTGCATCCGGGATGTGAGGACCGCGGCACAGATCGACGAATTCGCCTTGTCGATAAAAGCTGAGTGACTCGTGGTCCTTCAACCCTGTCGCGATGTGCTCCGCCTTGAGTTCCTGATTCAGGTCCGAGACGAATTTGACAGCGTCGTCGCGATTGAGATAGAACCGCTCGAATGGTTCCGCCGCTTTGATGATCTCTTCCATTTCAGCTTCGATTCGCGGAAAGTCTTCTTCGCGAATCGGAGTTGCGAGGTCAAAGTCATAATAGAAACCGTTGCCTGTCGTAGGGCCGAAAGCGAGCCCTACTCCGTCATACAGACGCATGACAGCGCGTGCCATGATGTGAGCACTTGAGTGTCGGAGAACTCCAAGCGCTTTCGCGTCTTTGGTTGTCAGGAGTTTGAGCTGAATCGGGTCCGAATCACTCAATTCATTGATCGGTCGTGTGGCATCGACAATCTGGTCGTCAATTTCCGCTGCAATTGTGGCGTTGGCGAGTCGCTCACCAATGGATCGGGCCACGTCGATTGCTGATGTCCCTTCGGGAAATTCTTTCAGACTACCATCTGGGAGCTGAATTCTCATCGATCTTCACTTTCACTCAGTGCGATCCTGCGCGGGCCCTGAAACTGGAGAAGTCGGCGCCACAGGGCGAGAACGGTCGTTCGCCCTCACAGAATCGGGATTCTCCATCGCGGTCGCCGGTACGAGGGGCGACTGAAACACAGATCTGGAGAGTGGTTCGTTCTATTGGACCAGTAGATTTGAGTCCAGTGGTGAGGGTGTATCGCGGTGAAAAATGGTCATCGTCGAGTCGGGATGAACAGGCTTGGTGGTCCCTGCCGCGGGAGATGAGGAGAGCGCAACCCGTCATATTTAGGCGCAAACGAGATAAATCCCAGCTGAGTTTCAGTCGAATTCGAGCACATCCTGCTCACGCAATTTGTTGGCAGAATACGGGTTAGGAGAAGAGCATTCCATTAAACTCTCGAATCAGAAGCGTTAGATTACAAAACGTTTAGAAATGAATTTGCGGATTTAGTTCGCACATCGAATATTTGTCAAGAAGCTTAACACGGAATCCGCCAACTTTGTGCGCAAACACGTCATTTTGAATATGGTTTGGACGTACTTTCGAACAATAACTTGAATGGCCGATCCTCTTTCAGACACGGATATTACTACTGCGAGCGAGATATTTAACATGTGGGCATGTTGGACTTATGTGCTTCTTTTAAGAATATTGAGTACGCATAACATGTCATTCGCAAAACACTTGCATCAATCCAATCGCATGCGAACAAAGAGGTATTGTGCCCTTGCATCTTCTCTGGGGACCGGCGAGAATGTTCTCGCTGTCGGCGTTGGCCCGCACTGACAGCAACTACGAGCAGTCACCGGTCAGGCCCGTCCGGTGGCTGCTTTTTTATTTCTACTGCAGGTTATGCGCACTTCTGCGCGTTGACGGTTCCGCATCCGTCTGTTGCAAACCAAAGCAACATTGACCTTTTTCTGCATTCAAAGCTACAAGTCGCGAATTCCTGAAATGAATCGGGATGTTGGGAGCTGCCCCAGGAATTGGGTGGGTGCAGTATGATGCGAGTGCTCAGTGCTTTCGAGCCAATGGACTGGAACGAGCTATGAAGCGTATTTCTTTGGGGCTGGTACTTGGAGTTGCGTTGTCAGGTTGTGGAAGCAACGGCGACAGCACGGTTCACGTCGACGCCTCACCTGCGATCATGACCGATGCCCCGGCCGTGACCAATCCTGAAGAGGCTGCCACGTCAGCGCCCGTCAGTCCTGCGTTCTCCTATGAAGAACTTCTCAAGATTGCGGATGAGCACTTCAGCAAGAACGAGCTGAACAAGTCGGTCCAATCCCTGACTCAAGCGATTCAGCTACAACCCAAGTCCGCGGCAGCGTATCTGAAACGGGCAGCCATTCTGTCCAAAGCGCAGAATATGCCTCAAGCGATCGCCGACATGACAGCGGCAATTCAGATTGAACCTGAAAACACAAAATACCTGAATACTCGCGGCTATTTTTATTTGCAGTCGAAACAATATGAGAGCGCCGACGCCGATTTCAGCGATGCCATTGGGTTCGATTTCTCTTACCCGCAGCCTTACAACAATCGCGGATTGATTTACCTCTCAAAGGGGGATTTCGAGCTTGCCCTTAAAGATTTCGATAACGCCCTGAAGGCAAAACCAGATTACGTCGACGCCCTGAACAATCGCGGCTTTGCTTTGATGCAGCTTGAGAAACTGGAAGAGGCTGAGCAGGCTTTTTCCGCTGCGTTGGCGATTGACCCGAATTATTTGAATGCGATCACCAGCCGCTCCCGAGTTGCGATGCAGCTTGGTAAACATGACCTTGCAATCAGTGATTTGACGAAGGCTCTGGAAATACAGCCGGATCATGTTCAGCATTATTTCTCCAGGTCTGAAGCATTCGCTGCTAAAAAAGACGAAGTTGCAGCGGCCCGGGACTTCAAGTACGCAAACTGGCTGCGAACACTGAATGAACTGAATCAGAGAATCGTGAACTCGCCTCGAGATTCGCATCTGTGGCTGACCCGTGCCCAGCACTTGATGCTGCAGGATCGCAACGACGAAGCATCGCACTCTCTGCAGAATGCACTCACACTCAACCCCAAGTTCCGCGATGCATTACTTACACGTGCGCAGTTGGAGATGAAGGCTGGCAATTACGAAAAAGTCGTGGCGGATTGCACCTCGGCTCTCGCTGAAGAATTTGGCTATAGTGCCCATTCGCTACGAGGGGATGCCTACTTTGAAATGCAGAAATTTGGCGATGCGATTGCAGACTATGAGTCGGCCCGTCGAATTGACGAACATGTTGCAGAGGCCTACCGTCAACGTGCTGCCCAGTTGCGTACTGCGGGCGATGAAGGGCTCGCCAAAGCAGATGAGGACTTTGCTCAGGGGTTGATTCGTCAGTTGGCGGAAGCACCAGCGAAGCCTGCGGACGCGATCGAACCTCGAGAAGTGGTGATCGAACAGACCAGCTACGAAGAAGCAGTTCCATCCGAGCCTGCACCGTTTCCTGTTCCGGCCGAGTGATCGAGCACACATCATGGCGCTTCGCGTTGAAATCTGAATTTCGAAACCGCCCTTGCAGAACTGCGAGGGCGGTTTCTGTTGATGGGTGATTTCAGGAGCATCGGAGCCAGATGATCGGTTAGCCCCTGCCTCAGGTGTGTGTGCAGGCGAATGGCAGCAAACCCTCATTCAGTTACTGCCGGAACGCCACACTCTCGTGAGAGGCGTTCAAGATTGCAAAACTGAGAAATTTCCTCTTCCCATGAGCGAGACCTACGCAGAACGAAATGGAGTTGGTAATTCTCTGCTGAAGCGGCTTCTCTGTGGTCTGTGATGAGGAGCTTCAATTGACGCTGAAAATGAACTCTTTATCAGAACCAGAATCATGTCTTCTCAAACATGGGTCGTGATTATCGGGGGACTCATCCCTGCGATTGGATTAGGGATTGCCGGGGTTTTCCAGAAGCTCGCAGGTCAAGCTGGAATCGCGACTGGATTGATGCTGATGCTGGCGGGGCTGGCGACAAGTATTGTTGGCGCCGTCGTGATGGTCGTTGAAAAGGAGTACCTAATCTCTGGTCGCGCAGCGAGCCTCGCATTTCTATTCGGAAGCTGCTGGGCCATCTCAAACGCTTTGATTATTTTCACTTTGCGAAAGCTCGGTGGGACAATCAGCCAACTCGCCCCGCTTTACAACATGAACACATTGGTTGTGGTCTTCATTGGGTTACTCTTTCTGGCAGAATGGAAGACGGTCCAGCCAACGCGAGTGCTCATCGCTTCCGTTCTGATTGTGATGGGTGGAATCGTCGCTTCAAAAGCGTGAAGATCGCAGGTTGGAATTCCCTGAAGACGCTCTACGAGTACACGCAGACGGCGAATCCGAGTGCCTCCTGTGGATGTCATTTCACCGCGAGGATCGCATCAGCTGGCGATTCAGTGACCTGCCCCTGCACTGTCTGAAATCCCGCAGACTGGAGCAAAAGTCGATACTCCTCGAGTGTTCGTTCTCGTCCTTCCGTGCAGACCAGCATGTTGAGGTCTTGTAGGAGCGCCCACTCAGGACCATTCCGTTCGGGGTTGATCATCTTTTCTGCGAGGAGCAATCCTCCTCCAAGCGGAAGCGCTGCGTGGATTTTTCTCAGCAGCTTCAAGCTTTTCTCTTCACTCCAATCGTGAATGATTCTTCCAAGGGCGAAGAGGTCGGCTTGGGGAAGTTCTGTTTCGAAGAAGTCGCCGTCAGCTACGGTGACCCGGGAGGCGACATCTGTTGAGGCGACCATTTCTCGAGTGAATGGAGTCACTTCCGGGAGGTCGAGAACAATTCCCTCCATGTGTGGATACAAGCGGCACGCTGCGACTGCAAGGTGGCCAGTCGCTCCGCCCAGGTCTGCGATCGTTTTGAATCGACTCAGGTCGAAAGCGGCGACGACGTGCGGCGAGCTGATGAGGCCAAATCCGTGCATTCCCATCAGGAACTCACGCTTGCTCTCCTCATCATGATAGAAGTGAGTGAAAATCGGTTTGTCATCGTCAAATGTCTGCGTCCAGCGATGCGATCCTTCGATGACGCTGTCTTCGAGATTACCCCAGAGCTTCCACCCGGATCGGTTTGAATAGTTGATATAACCTGTCATCCGCTGAGGACTTTGCGTTGTCAGATAGGCGGATGCGGCCGCGGAATTCTGATAGCTCTCTCCTGCTCGTTGAAGCAGTTGCAGTCCGACGAGTGCATCAAGCAGACGCGTCACGGCAACAGGAGAAGTTGGGAGCGAACTCGCCAACTCTGAAGCTGTCTTCGGACCATTCGCCAATTCATCGAATACTCCCAGTTTGACCCCGGCGAACATCGCTTTGGAACGCCGGTAGGCGACCAGAAGATCAAGGATTGGTGTTGGATCAGCTGAATCGGAGTGATTGTTCATAGCAGCTCATTCAGTGAAATCGGCTTCAGAATTTGCGGGCTCAAGCAGCGCTGGGATCCGGAGAAGTTCCCGTTTGACTATTTTCAGAGGTTGGTGGCACCCGTACAAAGCCGACGGACCGCGGCGCGACAACTTCGAGAGTCGAGTCCCCGGTGATCAGTCTCGCTTCGCTCGCACTTGACAGCCAGCTCAGGAACCAACTCATCAGCACTTCACTGCGATTTCGGAAACCAACCAGAAACGCAATGTGGATAAATCCCCATGCTAGCCAGGCTAGAAAGCCGCCGAACTTCAAGCTGCCTATCTCTGCGATTGCCTTTGAGCTTCCGATGATCGCCATCGATCCTTTGTCTTTGTAGACGAATGGCTTTCGGTCAGCTGGAGTCGATTTCCCCGCGAGCTCCCTCGAGAGTACTCGACCAACATATTTGCCCATCTGAATTCCAGCTTGCGCCACACCGGGTATGGGAGAATTGGTATCCGCTGACGTCGCCGCTGCCATGTCCCCGATCACAAAGACTTCTGGATGTCCGGGAATGGTGAGATCGGGACCAACGATCACACAGCCACTTTTGTTCAGCGGAACACCGAGTTGACTTCCCAACGGACTCGCCTTTACCCCTGCTGCCCAGAAGACATTGCGTACAGGGATGTTCAGCTCGCCAATCGAGATACCCTGCGGAGTAATGTCAGTGACACGCGAATTGAGGCGGACTTCCACTCCCAGTTTTTCGAGATCAGCTTCCGCGCGCCTGCTCAGCTCTTCCGAGAATGTAGGGAGAATTCGGTTTCCAGACTGGAAGAGAATCACCCGTGTGGTGCGGGTGTCGATATTCCGATAATCCTTCGGCAGTGCTTTTCCAGCAATCTCCTTGATTGCACCAGCCAGTTCGACACCTGTCGGACCTCCACCGACGATCGCGAACGTCAGGGCAGCATGCCGGGCTTGTTCGCTCCCTTCGTATTCGGCGGATTCGAACGCGAGAAGGATTCGTCGTCGAAGATTCGTGGCGTCTTCAAGCGTCTTGAGTCCCGGAGCGACTTGAGCCCAATGGTCGTTTCCGAAATACGCATGTGTGGCCCCTGCTGCAAGGATCAAATAGTCGTAGCAGGCATAGCCTCCGGGAACGTAGACCCGTTTGTTTTCAACGTCGATCCCTGTGACTTCGGTCAAAGCAACTTTGCAATTCTTCTGGTCACGCAAAATTGAACGGATGGGCGCACTGATATCCGCCGGAGAGAGAGAGGCTGTTGCAACCTGATAGAGAAGCGGCTGAAAGACGTGATGATTCTTCCGGTCGAGGATTGCAACCTCTGCATTGACCTTCGCAAGTCCCTTCGCAGCCGCCAGTCCGCCGAAACCACCGCCAATAATGAAAATTTGAGGAACCGATTCCGCATTCAAAGTGTTGGCTCCGATCAAAAAATGAATCGTCAAAATCCTTATGGATGACTGTGATTCGTTGTAGAGTAAGGTGATGATGTGAATGCGGGAATGCCATTCTGAAGTCGGAGGATGTTATTTTCGAAATCCGCGACTGAAGCATCATCCTCCAGAAATTGTCTGCAAAAATGGTGTTGTGGACCAACGTTGAAGTTTGTCCCGATGCCGCGTCCCGGGTGTTCCTCCGAATCGTGAAAGCGTCGAAGAACGATGTCTGCGAATGTTCGAAATATTGATGCGATCAGAGACTTCCGCAGTCAGCTTCTCAAGTTTATCGAGGAGTTGGATGGGGCTTTACAAACGATGCATCTCGAATTGCATCGAGCAATCGATTGGATTGGACAAGATCGCCCAGCATACTGGAAGCAGGAAATCCGCAGAGGGTTTGATACTGTCTCAGCGACTCGAATCGCACTGGAGCTTTGCCGGAATCGTACGGTCGCGGGCCAGCGTTCGTCCTGTATTGAAGAGAAGGTCGCTTTTGAAAAAGCCAAGCGAAGATCGCAGGAATGCCAAGAAAGAGCAGAGCGCGTGGCGAAATGGTCAATGAAGATTCAGCACGAATCGGATGAATTTCGATCGCAGCTTGCATCGCTTCGGACACTGCTTGATCGAGATCTCGCGCAAGCTGTGCTTTATCTTCACAACAGCATTGAGATCCTTGAACACTACGCAGAGATCCAAGGGGCTCCAGAGAATTCTGATGGCTGAGTGATTCAGCACAGGAACGCGGTTGACGAGTTGAAATTAAATCGGAACGCTGGAGGTCAGGATGCGAGTTGGAAATCTACAGTCAGCTGCCGGTCGAATTCAGGATGCACTGGAAGAATTGCAGATCGCGTGGCAGAATACGCGCGAACATTGGAATGACCAGCAGGCAATTCAGTTTGAGCAGACAGTTCTGAAGCCATTGGCAGAACAGTTGGTCATTACCATTCCTGCAATCAACAAGATCTCACAGACTTTCGGAGCGGCCGAACGTGAATGCTCTGAATAATCAAGATTCTGAAGCTGGCGATGAAACCGGGGCTTTGCTGTTTCCGCGTTTTCGTCGCATTCAGAGCGGTCGGGATTTTGAACGCATCTATGCATTGAAGCAGAAATCCTCGGATAGCCGACTCGTTATTTTTGCTTCGGTGAATGAAACGGGGAGAACTCGAATCGGCCTGAGCGTTTCCCGACGTCATGGAAATTCGGTGGTTCGACACAGACTTCGCAGATTGCTCCGTGAGGCATATCGGCTGGAGCAACACCAGATTCCGGAAGGATTGGATTTGGTTCTGATTCCGGGGCGAGAATCCGCAAGTGCGACGCAACAGGAATTTCGGGATTCCATTGTCGTGCTCACCAGAAAGCTGGGCGCTCGTCTGATCCTCGCGAAGACTCCGGAGAAGAGTTCATAGCATTCATGTTTCTTTCGGCGTTTGGGCGAGAGGCACACGATGATACTGAGATCGCGGCGTTTGCTTTGCTTCATCTTGCCGTTTGTCCTCTCTGTCTCATCCGGTGTCGATGCGGCGGATCTCAGAGGTGAGTTTCTTCAGGGAGTTATTCAGCGTCAGTATTACGAGATCGCTCAGGAAACGCTCGATTCGCTGAAGGCCGATCTGGAACTCCCTCAGGATTTGCAGGAGTTACTCGATCTTCAACAAGGTTTGATCTTGCGGGGTCTGGCAGCGACTGAAGCGAGTCCTGAAAATCGCAAGCAGATGCTGGAGCAGGCGTGCACTTGCATCGGCAGGTTCCTGGCTCAGCATGGGGACCATCCGATGAGAGACCGTGCGAAATGGGCGATCTCTGAATCACGAATCGAACAGGCTCGCTCGGTCGTTCACAGTGCAAGTTCTCTCACTCAGGAAGAGATGAGTGAAGAGGTTCGCTTCGTACTTCGTGAGGGTATTCATCAAGCTCGTCTTTATCTGAGTCAGTTGAACACTCTGTATCAGGAACAATGGGAGAAGTACCCCCTCTATATTGCAGCGGAAGATCATTCCTTGAAGATCGCGAGAAATCAGGCATTTGAGCGGTACCTTCGGTCTCAATTCGATCTGGCTCAATGTGACTATTGGGAATCATTGACGTATCCAGAAGTAAATGCGGTGCGAGGACGACTCCTGACCCGCGCTGGCAATGCCTACGGAGAGATTCATCAGCGATATCGCAGCCAACTCGGCGGACTCTATGCGAGGCTCTGGCAGGGAAAGTGTTACGAGGCGTTAAAAAGCGTTGAGGGGACGCGACTTGCCCTCGGCATTTATGGCGAGATCATCGAGCACGACGGAACATCTCCTTCGTTGATCTCAATCAAAGAGACAGCACTCCTGTTTCGGTTGAATTGTCTGAATTCCAAGTTCAGAAAAGACTATCAACTCGTTGAAATCGAAGCGTTGGATTGGCTGGACTCCCACCCCGAGCGCGCGGAAACAGCAGCGGGATTAGGGATCGAATGGCAGCTTGTCGTCGCGTTAGCTCGCATGAGCGAGGAAAAGGAATGGGCCAGAGACACACAGCGGGACTTTCAGATGCGAGCACTGGAGCATGCTGCTCACGTGGCATCAGTCCCGAATGACAATCAGACTGATGCACGTCAAATGGTGGAGTCGACCTCGGCAGAATCAAAAGGTGAAAATTCTCCCTCACAGTGAGGGAATCAGAATAAGTTTGACCCTCTTTTCAGAATTTCTTAACGTGTTCCACTGAAGAGATCGGCAACGGAGTTGATTTGGAGTCAAACCGGGTCGAAATCCGCTGGCACGTTTACACGGATCGCCCGAGATGCCGTTCAATGATGACGACGATATTCCGATTCAGCCCATGACGATGAGAAGTCGCGACTGGCCATGTTTGCGGCAGTTCTGTGTCGTGCTTGAAAACAGAGTGGGGCGACTTCACGAACTCATCAAGCAGCTTGAGTCTCAGGACTTGAGAATCGTTGCACTGAGTATCGTCGACGCTGTGGATTTCTCCGTCGCTCGCGTGATGGTGGACGATGCTGATCGGGTTCGCGAGATTCTGTCGCTGAACGGCTTTACGTTCATCGAGAACGATATTCTCGGTGTCGAACTCCCTGATGAGCCCGATCCGTTCGGAACAATCTTCCGGATTCTCGTGGCTGCGGAAATGAATATCACCTACACCTATCCACTGCTCTACCATCGCGCTCGTCGTGGAGCGATCGCCATCTTCGTCGAAGATGTTGATTCCGCCCGGCAGGTGTTAATCGATCATGCTCAGCATCTGCTGACGGAGAAAGATCTCCAGTCGGACGATTACTTCTAGTCGTTCACGGAGTCAGTCAAGCCTAAGGCCGACTGCCATTCGAGGCGATACTTGAGGTTGACAAGCAACCATTACACGATATTGTGTATTGATTCCTTGCTGGTGTTGGTGCAATGTCATCCTCAAAAACGAATCGATCACGCATACTATCTCTGAAAGACCGTAAGCTGCTCTCGCCAATTCAGGCGGGGGGCCTCGCTGCTGTATTCAAGGTACTTGCAAACGACACGCGACTGCGGTTGCTCCATGCCCTCATCCGTTCCGATGAACTGTGCGTTTCTGAACTTTCAGCTGAACTTGGGATGAAGCCACAGGCTGTGTCCAATCAGCTTCAGCGATTGCTCGACCTCGGAATTCTGTCGTGTCGACGCGAAGGGAACAACGTATTTTATCGCGTCATCGATATTTGTGTCTCGGGGCTCATTGAGCAGGGCTGGTGTCTGACTGAAGCCGCAGGGACTCACCCCTCACTTACCGATCGGGCGAATCAATGTTGCTCAATTGAAGGAGAAGGCTGTGAAACTCAGTGAATTTCTGAACGTCCTGACAGACAATCCATTCAGTTCCATTCAGATTGTCCTTCCGAACGGTTCGTTTGTGCCGCCGCACTTCCATGTGACAGAGGTCGGTCGAGTGCAAAAGGATTTCATCGATTGCGGTGGGACAGTGCGTTCTGTGACCTCCTGCGTGCTGCAAACATGGTTTACGGGCGATGTGGATCATCGACTCGATACAACCAAGCTGCATCGAATTATTCAGCTCGCTGCTCCGGTTCTTCGCTCAGAAGACCTTGAAGTTGAAATCGAACACGAATCGACATTGATTTCACAATATCCCTTGATTTCAGCAGAGGCCACGACCATGGGGCTAGTGCTGCGACTCGGAACAAAGCATACAGCGTGTCTCGCTGAAGACCTCTGCGTCGTGCTTCCGGTTGAAGAAGGTGGATGCTGTGGTCCAACGAGTTCCGGGTGCTGTTAACTCGCAGTTGACGGAACGTCATGTCGCATGTGGGCAAGATTGTGTTCCCTCAAATGGACCACGGTCGCCTCACTAAAACGCCGATGGCGTTCAAATTAAAACACAGCGACAAGCAGGATCAGTGCTGTTCGACCGACCCATTTGCGTTCATCGTCTGACACCTTCCCTTTTCGGACCATAAACCCGGTCTTCGATTGCACCTGGGAAACGAAAAAACGCTGCGTGAATGTCAGTTTGAAACGACCGTCTTCATCTGCTTTCATCAAATGACTTGTGATCTGATGAACAGCGCGGGCTTCTTCCACTTTTTGGTAGACGGGATCTTCCCAGACGATCGGCTGTTCGCCGTTCCCCAGCTTTGTGACGAGCTCAGTAATCAGCAGGATAATGCGAGTCGTCTTCGCGTAGTCGATTTTGTCCGGTGTGTCTGAAGGACGGTGGTAATCCGGGTGTTCTCCCGTTGAGAAGAAGAGAAACGGAATTTGCTGGTCTCGGAACGGACCGTAATCGCTTCGCGTCCCAATCATGTCCGTGCCGAGTTGAGCCAGTTCAAGGCCGTCGGGCACTTGAGTTTTCTCGATCGTCTCGCGAATCAAGCTGGAGTGCTCTGCTCCGAGCAGGAAGACTGTTGGCAGATCCATTCCGCCGAGTGAACGACCGATCATGTCTGCGGTGATGGAAAGCTTGATCTGTTGAAGATCTACGGGAGTGTGGCCAATAAACCAGCGAGACCCCCAAAGCAGCGTCTCTTCGAAATCGAAGGCAACAAATGCGACGCTTCGTTTGAGTGGTCTAGCTGCAATGGTTCGCGCGACTTCGAGTAACATCGAGGTCCCGGATGCATTGTCATCCGCTCCGGGATGGACTTCACCTCCTAGAACACCGAGATGATCGTAATGGGCATTGATGATGATCCATTCGTCCTTGAGAACGGGGTCTGTTCCGATAACGCATCCACCGATATTTTCGCCGACTGGTCCAAGTTCTCCATCGAGCCCCACTTGGCCGGGTACAGGTTGAATCCATTCG
This sequence comes from Planctomicrobium mucosum, assembly GCF_051466335.1. Lineage (NCBI taxonomy): Bacteria > Pseudomonadati > Planctomycetota > Planctomycetia > Planctomycetales > Planctomycetaceae > Planctomicrobium > Planctomicrobium mucosum. The sequence goes on from NZ_CP195793.1 coordinate 4,514,848, forward strand.
CCATTGAAGAACGGACGAACGCCGCTTCGCACGAATTCACGAATGATGTAGTCGCGTGCCAGCTGCTTCGACCGCCCTGCTCGCCCCTTTAATTCTGGACTGGCGAGATAGGAAATATGTGCCCGAATCGCAGCTTCACCCGTTAAAGGGACTTCTTGTGCCGATGCAGTGGCTGTCCATCGGGCACCGACCACCAGAGCGAATACAGCGACGGCCAGGTGAACAACTCTTGCCGTTCTAGCGGGGTACAGAACACGGAGGGAATTCAACAGATTGTGCATAAACACTCCTCGCGACCGACGTATCGTCTGTAAGAAGGCGTCGCTGATTTCGTGCGATTTTGCAGGTTGCATGGATTCTTCTCGAAAAGCCTGATGTGCAGGCTGCTTTTAGTCGAAAAACCAGATCAGTGTCCATCTATCATCGAGCGAAGGCCAACCGAGGCTGATTGTCCGACTTCAGGACTTGGAGAATAAATGTTCAAACGCACACTACTTGCCGTTGTCGGCGTGGCAGCGCTGCTGGCCTCCGGATTCGTTGGTTCCGAATGCGCTGAAGCTGCTCCTCCGGGGCAGCCAAACGATTGGCAGCGGTTCTACCACTACCCTTACGTCTACTATCCACACAACTTTCAGAAGCAGCCTGAGAGTTACAACAGCATGTACTACCGCTACGGACAGGAACGTCGAATCCCTGTGTACAACAAAGACTGGTACAACTTCTACCCAGCGAAGAAGCCTTACCACTCTGGAAACCACTACACCTTGGACGTGTTCTAAGAGTCTTTGCTAAAAAGATTTGCGAATCAGTTGAGTCTCGACAGCCCGCTTTTGAGCGGGCTGTTTTCATTTTGCAGCTGAACCCCGACGATTATCCTATCTTCCCCAAAATTCATATCCTTCGGCGATTCGGTTTGACTCACCCAACCTGCAACCTATTGTTCTGCAGAGCCGCATCGGACAGCTTGTCTGGTGCGGTTTTATTGATCGAAGAACTGAAACGCGGCGGGGCGAAGCTTGGAGCTTTGAGGGGGCCCTGCCGCGTTTTTTTATTGATCACTCTCTCAACGCCTCTTGTCAAAGCTTGACAATTCTATCGATTACGCCAAAGTTGCGGACTGCAAAACGTCGATACCGAGGAGGACCGTTTCTTGGTCGGGCGCGGGTCGTGTGGCCTGTTGGTTACATGAGAGGCCGGTTCAAGGTTCAACTCTGAAGTAGAGGCTTGCAGCCAGCATGATGTCAGCGAATCCATTTCGAGTTGCATTTTGGGCAATGGGCATCTCGTTCGCTCTGACCATTCTCTTACTGCTGCCCAATCTCCCCGGCGTTCGTGGACTCTCTCACAAGAAGAAGCATCTTCCACTTCCCTACGAACAAGCATCGACGGCGCAGCTGGATTCCAATTCGGATCGACGCACAGAGCAATCCGAAGTTCAAGTGGAAAAAGAGCCCACCCGATACAAGCCCATTCAAGTAGCGTCAGCGAATCCAGAGAGCTCTCTCGAACTCGGAATAGCTGGTCCCATGCCGACAATGGATGAACGCGCGACACTAGCGAAGAATTCGCAGCGTTTCGCCCAGAGCAAACCGGAAGAAGCAGAACTGGGAGTTAATATTCCTGTCCCATTTCCAGGTGGAGAGGTGGGGTCACCCTTCGCGTCCGATGGAGTGACAACTCCAGCTTCGGCCGAGGCAGCGATGCCAGTCCCAGACTTCGTTCCTGAAGTGAATGTCGTCTCCGCCCCAGCGACTCCACAAGTGATGCCCCCTGCTCCAGCCGAAGTCGTGGTACCCGTTGAAGAGAAGCGACCAGCGATCACTGTCATCGAAGGAGAGCAGGAGAATCGATGGACGTTTCAGTTCCACGAGGCTTCCATCGATCAGATCCTGAAGACACTCGCAACGTATCAGGGGATGACCGTCGTCGTTGGGAAAGGAATAGACTCCACCTACACCGGTGAGTTCGCGAATTCGGATCCAGCACAGGTGTTCGCAGTCATTCTGAAGACTTATGACTGCAAGCTGACACGTCGCGGGAACTTCATGATCGTCAACAAACGAGACGATGTCGCTGCCCACTAGAGCGCCTCTCACGGCAGCGTGGCGTTCCGGCGACGATAAACCCAGTGTTTCAACGAGCTTTTTCCACATTCGCCGCCCCCTCCGTGACAGGGGCTAGCGATTCTACGGGGCTGCCAATGCAACTCTCAAGTCCATCACATTGGTGTGTGTTGGACCGGTTTTGATGAGTCCATTGATCTGGTCAAAGTAGTCGTACGAGTTGTTCACTCGCAGAAACTCTTCGGGGTCGAGTTCTGAAACTCTCGTTCGCTCCAGGAGAGCGTTGTCGACAAACGCACCCGCAGCGTCGGTGGGACCATCTTCTCCATCGGTTCCTCCTGAAACGATTGCAAACGACGCTGGTGACGATGTGCGGAGTTCGCAAAGCGCTGCGAGGGCGAACTCCTGATTGCGACCGCCTCGCTGTGGGCCAGTGGTTCTAGAAAGCTCGACAGTCGTTTCCCCGCCGCTGACCAGGCAGACCTTGCGAGAGGGGTGAGCCTGGTGTTGTTCACAAATCATTTCAGCAAAGGACCGCCCGGCTGAACTGGCAACGCCAGCTTGATCAAATTTCGTGTCGAGAACGTCGTAGCCAAGTTCGATTGCGTGCTGCGCTGCCGCCTGGACAGCGGTTGCATTGTTCCCGATCACGTGATTGAAATACTGCCCGGTCGGTTCTGCAGGAAGCCTGGGACGACTGCTCTGCTTCCCGAGAACCTGCAGGATTGTCGCGGGGAACTCGCAGCCTGTTCGAGTGGAGACATCCTTTAAGATCGACAGCGCACAGTCTGGATCAGCCCGACGCAGAATCGTCGGACCAGATGCGATTGTTTCCAAGGGATCGCCGATGACGTCCGAGATGATCAGAGTGATCGTGAGCCCAGCACCGCATGCCCGCAGAAGCCCTCCTCCTTTGATCTCCGAGAGTTCGCTACGAACCGCGTTGAGCTCCTGAATCGTTGCACCATTTCGGGAGAGTGTTCGCGTGAGTTCCAGCTTCTCTTCCAGAGTAATTTCAGGGATCGGGGCCGGAAGGAGCGCACTGCCTCCTCCAGAGATCAGGACGATACACAGATCGTGAGAACGAAGTGAGCGAACTCGCTTGAGGATCTCTTGAGTCCCTCGAATCCCCTGTCCTGTTGGCTCGTTCACCCCGGCCGGTCTGGCTCCGTGCAGATGAATTTTCTTCAGCGGCTGTACGCAGTCTTCAGGGACATTGATCCAGCCGTCTATCCTTTTGAGCAAGTCGCAGCCAAAAGCTTGCTCAAGTCCGGCAGCCATTCCAGCCCCGGCCTTCCCAGCGCCGACAACGCAGATCTGACCGCCGTCTCCAGGAGACCAGCAGTGTCCCGCGATCGTTAAAGTGTTTCCGGAGACATGAATCTGGTTTCGGACCAGTGCAGCCGAATCGACCGCGTTGACGCCGGCAGCCCAGATTTTCATCGCGTCTTTCGTGAGGAGCGAAACGTTATCCGGAGCTGGGAGCATGAAACCAAGCCGGCAAAAGAACAGCAAGATCCTCAAAGAGCCGCCGATCAGATTCGAACTGACGACCTACGCTTTACGAAAGCGTCGCTCTGCCAACTGAGCTACGGCGGCTGAATTGATTAGCCCTGATGGACTCATCAACGTGAAATGTTGTGTTCCCACAGTCTGCCATCATCGTGCAACCATTGAAATACAAACTTCAGATCAAAGTCTACCGGTTCCCGTAAAACAGGCAAGCCAATCAAGCCACCTAAACCTTACGAGGACTTCCCGCTATTTGCCCATGCCATTGGTCGGTGGGCGAAAAAACTCGGGGTAAATTCGTATACTTCGGGCCTTGGAACGATTGGGAATCGGCGAAAAGGAGATCTGACGAACAGAAAGATGATCTCTTTGCGGGACGGACACCCGTTGTGCGTGGCGAGGGCCTGAACTTACGTGATCTGGCGAACCATTATCTGACGCACAAGACCCGGCAAGTCGACGCTGGGGAGCTTTCCACCAGGACTTTTCGCGATTGCCATCGAGCTTGTGAGCGAGTCATTGATGCATTCGAAAAAGACAAGCTCGTCTCTTCCCTCTTGCCGGAGGACTTTGGCAGGCTGCGTGAGCGGTTGTCTCAAACCCTTGGACCAGTTGCTCTGGGGGTTGAGATTCAAAGGATCCGGAGCATCTTTAAATTCGGAATGGACTCCGAGCTCGTTTCCGGCAGAGTCGCGTATGGAAAGCAGTTCGGAAAGCTCTCCAAAAATGCCGTCCGCGCAGCGAAATTAAAAAAGGGCGTAAAAGACATCAGATCTGAAGAACTCAGGGCCGTCATCGATGAGGCAACAAAACCACTCAAGGCGATGATTTTATTGGCCATTAATGGTGGCTTCGGAAACCATGACGTGGCTCAGATGCCTCAGGTAGCGATCAACCTAGAGTCTAAAATGGACTTAAGTGTTGAATTTTGAGTAGGTCCTGTGGATGAGAAAGCCACGGATGCCTTTCCCGAATGACGTCGCGGATGACGAATGGGCCTTTCTGGCCCCGTATTTGGCGATCGTCAAAGCGGACTCGCCCCAGCGGGTCCGCCCTTTTAGAGCGGTGTTTAATGCCATGCGATGGCTCGTTCCAACAGGTGCTCAATGGCGTTTCATGCCCCATGAGTTCCCTCCTCGGCCCGTGGTCTACCAGTAGGCGCGGCGTTGGCTGGATGCTGGTGTGTTTGAGCACATCACTCATGATCTGCGGGAAGTGGCTCGCGTTGCTCAGGGACGCGATGAGCCCGCTTCGGCGACGATCCTGGATGCGAGAGTCATCCAATCCACTCCCGAGAGTGGAGCCAGAGCAGGTTACGATGGTGGGAAACGGCGGAAGGGATCGAAGGTTCACCTGGTCAGCAATACCGAGACACAAAACGACGCCGAAACAATCAGCGAAAAGCTGATCATCAGGCTCCACTATTTCAATCTGCACGATTGCAGCTTCTTGATTTACTCGCTTTTGCTGTGTTTATCTCGCCGACTTCTCCCGAATGCTTCCCCCTCATTAGACTGTACCAGCTAGCCATTCGCTGAGGAGAATTGAGCGATCCCTCTTCTCTTTGCGACGGATCAATTTGCTTGATCGCTGGTGTCCTCATCAACTGTCTGGATGTAATGCCAGATCGCCTCGAACTGTCTTTCAGCATCGCCGTCAAAGTGTGACTTGATCTTGGTCGTCTTTCCGTCCGTAGCCAATTTGGGCATTTTCGTGTTCACGTCAAATCGGGGAGGATCCATCACGAAGCGGCTGTAAAAGTCGTGTTGCAGTCTGTCGCTGATAAATGCGAAGTTAATTCCGGGGGCAATCGTGACACGCGTGTCACCAGTCGGTTGATCGCGTCCAACCGCATGGCACTGACGACAATCAAGTCCTGTGTTGCTAAGCGTCAAGGCGTGTCCAATCTCGACAAGTTGCAGGTCAATTGTTTTAGCTTCTTGATTTAACGAGTGGCCATGTTCCTCTGCGAGCCCTTTTGCAAGCGCGGCTGCGTAAGCGGGAAATGCCGGCATTCGTCCTTTGATGTGCTCGCGGGGCTTATAGCTCATGTCCCCCTTGAAGAACTTCTCCATCCAGTCCGGCTTGAGTTTCTCTCCAGCCCACGTCAGGGACGGAATCGCTTCGGGGAGAAATCCAGTATCGAACTCGTCAATGAAGATCGATGCTCGTGGGCTTGAAACATCATCCTTGGAGTGACATGCACTACAGAACAGGCGTTTCGTTAATCGTTGTGCGGAGTCTGTTGGCGATTCCAGTTCCAGCGATGATTCTCCCATTCTCAGAAAAGTGACCAGAGCATCTCGTTGATCCTGATTGAAATGAAATCGCGGGATCATCCCCTGTTGAACATCGTTTTCAGCCAGGCAGCCTTGATAGGAAGGCGAAGCAAATAGGGAACGTTGCTTTGTGAGTGTGCTTTCCGCCGGAGACGATTGGCTGTGACACTGCGAGCAGCCTCGTGACACAAAGCTCTGTTTGCCACGTGCTGCATCCGCATGCGCGAGTTCGGCAGCATGTTCATGAATTCCGGTAGAGTTCTGTCGGAGATACGCTGCGATTGCGTTTGCCTCATCTACGCTCAGGCCGAAGTCTGGCATACTGATCCACTCGTAGTGTGCATGAGGCTTCATCAAGAATTGTTCCAACATGCCCGGTCGAAATTTCCTGCCGGTAAAGTGAAGAGAAATGCGGTCGTATTCCGGATCTCCCTCAGGAGGCAGGAAAGAATGGCAGGTATAACAACTGAGATTCGAGTAGAGAGTCTCCCCCTGCGTGATGAGTTCATCATTCACTTCATCTGCAGTTTCGACGAGGGAGTTACGATCGGCTGTGAGCCAGGCTGTGATGTCGGCAGCGGCTTGTCGATCGTCCGCACTCTCTGGATGAAATAATTGCGGCATCGTTCCGTGATTGCGTGTCGCTGCCGGATTCATCAGCCAGTTGAAGATCCAGTCTGGTTCGACCCGGTCGCGGATCTCGACGAGGTTTGGAGTGTCGCTGGCCAATTCCGGCATCGCGAATTCTGACATCCCATTGAACTCCGAATCGTGGCACCGAAAACAATGGAACGTGACGCTCAGTTTTCTCCCAAGCGTGAATTGCTGAGCAGCAATGAGTTCTTCTGATCGGGCATCGTGAAACAGGACCGTCGGTGGAATCGGCTCCCGTGCGAAGAGAGCACTCTTCCAGTAGAGGTGAAGTTGACCTGCTCCTGAGTCTTGGGATTGAAAATCGATTTCGAAGCGATGGTAACCCTTGGCAAGCGAAATGCTCGCTTCTCGCGAGGACGAGTTCAAATCGGAAACCGAGAGAAGTTTCGTGCCATTGATCGTCAATTCCGATGCCCCTGTTCCTTCCATGCTGAAGAAATATTCGTCCTTGGAAGAGACTTGCAGGTAACCGGTCATCTTCATTTGAAACGACCCCGGAGTGAGCGAGATCGACGAAGGAGTCCCTGCCTCGACGTTCAGCGCCGGGACCCGCGAAACGCGATGGTGAGTCAATTCCCCTTGCTGAAATTCGCTGTGTAAACCGGGTTGAAGAGATGCGAGGATGTCTTCTGAAAGCTGTGAGTCGGAAACGATCTGATTCAAGGTGGTCGGATCCTGTGTCGCGTCGCCAACCTTGTTGATGGTGTAATAGATCGTGTGCCGAAGTGGGTGTCCGTCCTTGCGAGCTAATTTGCAGTCGATGCTCATTTGCATGACAGGTTGCAGCGACGGGAGTTCAAGGAATACGGTGCGTCGGTCGGGGAGGAGCGTGGCGGATTGAATGTCCAGCACATCGCGCCCTTCCTGCAATTTTCCAGAGACACGGTAGTCGGTCGATCCGTAATTGGCTGAGTACAAATAGTTCCAGGCCTGAATCTCAAATTGATTCACGTCGTTGGCTGTGCTCGGGTCCAATTCCACTGGGAATGTGATCGCAATACCATTTGCTGCGGTTCGAACCTGCACCGGGAGGTCAACCTCTTTTCCGGTATATCGAACCCGTTGGAGGCACCCATCCTGAATGGCATTCGAGACCCATCCTTTGAGGCCGCTGACGTAGAGTTGATGATCGGTGGGGCTGAATCGACCACGCATTGCCCCCGAATCAAAATCGAGTCCGAAATCGACGATGCCTCCTTGAATCGACTCGCCGACCTGCTCTCGCAGCAGCAACTGGAGTCGTGATTTTCCATAGGACAGGCTCAGGGCCTGCCCTTTGAGAGGGCCCCATTGATCAGACGTCACCCACACTTGGCTTCCAGTGGAATTGTCGACAAGTCGCGGAATCCAGCAGATGGGAGGGTTGTACCCCAGCGGACGTTCTGATGTGACTTGAGGTCCAAGGTAGCCATAGAAATCCCCCTTCTTCACTTCATAAATTGCTGACGATGGAGTCCAGTCCCCTTCTTGTGGAGTCGTGGTTATCTCGTCGTTTGGACCGATTGAGAGTCCGTTTGGATTGCGAAGCCCGGAAGCAATCACCTCATGCCCTGAACCATCTTTCTTGACGCGTACGACACCCAGGTTGGCATGAACGAAGTAAAAATCCCCTTGAGAGTCTCTTTCCAGGCAGGCGATATAGTCGTGTCCTCCGGGGGAGGTGAGGTAGCCGTTATAGAAGCAATCGTACTGATCCGCTGTACCATCGTTATTGAGATCTTTCAGACGGGTAATCTGGTCCCGTCCGATCACGTAAATCTCGTTGTCGACAACTCGAAGGCCGAGCGATTGAAAGAGACCAGTCGCATACCGTTTCCACGTAACCTTCTTCAGTTCTTCGTCGATCCCTGTGACGATCCAGACATCGCCGTGGACAGTGCAGACCGCCAAGTCTCCGTTCGGAAAGAAGTCGTGATCGCTCAGGAACATCAGCGCACGATAGGGGTTATTGAAAGGGACCTGAATCGTATCAAGAGTGTAAGGTCCTGCATCTTCGCCGAGTTTCCCGGAGGTCTCGATCCGCTCTCCCCACTGATCTGGGCCAGCTAAAATCCACTGTGCGAGTGACGGGATTTCGCTCTCGAATGTCATCGACGACAGCACCTCTTCGACTTGCTCTTCTGTTCCTGTCCAGTACAGAATCTGAGTCGACTGTGCTTTTGAATTGGCAGGAATTTGAAGCAGGAGTGAATTCGGTCCACGTGTCGTGAGCGTGCCGATGCTCCCTCTGACTTTGACAATTGTCGCTTGGTTGTCCTGTCGACTGACAGCGAAACTCGTGCTTCCAGATTGTTTAATCTCGATTGCATGTAAGGTAGACAGAAGTGGTACCTCGACTCCCGATGGGGCGGTCGTTTCAATCGTTCTAGTGATTAAGGTGTGCCCCCCGTGCGATTCAGACCAGGGAGACTCAGCGAGAATTGCGTCTCCCTTCTGATAGCGGAGAACGGTGCGGTTCCCGTGAACGTTCATTCCGAGATACTTCGCTTTTAATGAACCATCGTCATCGAATGGCACGCTTTGAAAGAGGATGTTTCCTGCAATTTGCGGCGAATCGCTGATCCCATAACGCCCTGAGGTAAATTTGAGGAAAGGACCTGTCCAGGCTGCACGAAACTCGGACCGCCCTGTGTCGTAAACGACTGCCGCTTCAAGATTATTGCCGACGCGAATCGAGAGCCCTTTGGCGATTGGACGTTGATTCGGTAGCGGAACGATACTCGCGAGGAAACCGCCAATATCAGCCTGATTCCAGCGACCATCCACAGAATCTTCTTCCGTCCAGCGAAAGCCCAATGCATCTTCTCCCCAGTGCCCTTCAATCTTCAGGTGGGAACTGTTGAGGTTCGATTGTTTCGGATCAACCACACGGAGCGAGTTCTTTTGCAACGACTCGTCAGGGGATCCCCGCTCTGCGTCCCAGTTGTCCAGTCTCCACAAAGCGATCGTGTCGCGAGTTTGCTGGTGTGGTCCTGTCGGCAACGTGATCGGAAGAATGCCACGGGTAATTCGCACATCATCGATGAGCCCGTTGCATCCTAATTCTCTTCCGACAAGACATCCGATCGCGAAGCGACCCGGCAATGCGGCGATATGCCGACTTTGAATTTCCTGTTCCGCGACCTTCTGAGCGTCGACATAGAGGCAGACTCGATCTGTCGCAAACGTCATCGCGATGTGATGCCACTCTCGATCACAGATATTGATTTGGGAGTGGACATGATCAGGGCTCAGTCCGGGGAGGTAAGCCGTCAGGAAGCCGCTTCCCGGCATCGCAAACAGTTCCCAATGCGTTCCTGATGATTTCAGCTCATGGGCAGCGAGAATCTGATAGTTCTGGGCGTCCTCGATGCGGGCCCAGAGTTCAATCGTGACGGGCGGGTTTCCATATTCCTCAACTCCGTCCGCCATCAGTGGAATAGCTGCGGCGTCCAACGCTTGTCCCCACTTCCCTTCAACGAGTTCAGGTTCCAATTCCGCCGGCTCGGCAGCGACCTTCGCTTTGGGCAGAGGAGCAATTTGATCCTGCCTGGCAACCCATGCTCCCGCTCTGCGAATCAGTTCCGAAGTCCCGTCCGTCTCGAGTGATTCAGCTGCGTGTCCCAAAACCGTCTGAAACACACGGCCAGATTCGTATTCATAGACGAACGCCATGGGCTCCGATTCCCCTGTGACATTCGATTTCGCGGTGGCCAGCACGTGAATCGGGAGTGTTCCCTGCTGCCGAAAATAGAGTTCATCTGTCGTCTGAAACGGTTCCATCCCTTTGGTGATTGGGTGATCCTGATCTTCAATGTCAACGATGAATTTTCCGTAGTTGTCATGTCCACTCAGTCCAGGAGTATGGTCCCAGACTCTTCGGCAGATCTCGCGGTATTCCGGCCACTCGGATTCCGAAGCATTGGGTAGCGAAAAGTGAAATGCTCCATTCGCAAAATGGATGATGAGAAGTCCTCCGCCATCAGCGAGATACTGTTTGAAACCTGCTTTGGCTTCATCACTCAGCCCTGGTTTTTCCCAATTGCAGTAGTTCTGCACAAGAAAATCGTAGTTGTGGATTTCAGGCGTCGCGAGTACCTCAATCTCTTCGGAAACATCGACCCGGATACGAGGATCACGCTCGAGAGTCTCCTTGAGAATCGGAGTCGTTGCTTGCCATGGATGCCCGGGGTGATGCGCCCCGCTAAGGATCAGGCCGCGAATTGGCCGTTCGTTGACGACAGCCTTTTCAGTCCCTTCCTTTCCAGTGATTGCCGCAGTGATTTCGTCGTGTGTGTAATAACGAGCTTGAATTCCAGATTCAGGCACTTCGAGATGGGCTGTCCACGCCAATGCGTTCAGAATCATGCAGCGGAAGTCGTCATTCTTCCAGTTTTCGTAGAAGTGACCACATGTGGTTCCAAACCCGCGTCCTTTGTCGCTGCGTTCTTTGGCCCAAGCGACGACTCGGCCATTCTCATCCCGGCCGGGGAGTGCAGTGACAGAAAGAATGGGAGTGACGCTTGTGTCCCCCTCCTGGAATCGCAGATTGAAATAGAACTCTTCATTCAGTTGAAACGGCTTCATTCCGCGAGCAATAGGATGCTCGGGCGCTGCGAGATCAACACCGGTGTCCATCGTCTGAATCGCGGAGTACCACTTCCGTTCGCCGTTTTCTTCCCAGTCGAAGTACGCTCCGCTCCAGTTCAAAATATCTTCGGCGTACGCATCCGGAGCGAAGGTCGAAAAATGAAATGTCACGAAACCGCAGCCTCGCTGGATTTGTTTGGCGATCTGTTGACGATTCTCTTCGCTATTGAAGTGCGGGGCTTCTTCGTAAAGTTCTCCATCTCGACCATCGGAGATCACCATGATCGTGTCGGCATCATCCAGAGTCGTCGGATCTTCAGGCCAACCATCGAGGTGATATTCAACCCGAACTTGCTCCGTGATGTTGGAATTGTCGAGCATGACCTTCAGCAATTTGACAGACCAAGGATAGTCATGAATTCCGTTCCCGACAGGGCCATGACTCTTTGGGCCGGCAATCAGGACAATCTTGCGAGTCAACGGAGCTTCAGCCTCCTGAGCATGGATCGCTCTCGAAGCAAGAAATTGAGTGCCAAGCAGCAGCAAGAGAGCGAATCGCAGAATTCCTTGTTGGATTCTACTGAGTCGATTGATGGGGCAAATCGGTTTCATACGATCGTGCATCGATTCGGGTCCAATCTCTAGACTGCTCAAAACGCAAACGCATTGTCCGCAATCGCCTCATAGAGAGGACACGGCGGACACGTCTATCTGCGCCAATCTTAGTCAAGTCATGATTAAGATGGCATTGATCCGCCGCTCCAAGTCTGGAACTTCCAGTTATTGGATTTCCCCTATGTCCGCATCGGATTGCAGACAACGTTTGTTCGCAATGTCTCATCGCATTCGGTAAAGCGAGATGACGCCGTCTTTTTCAATTAAGTCGATAAGAACGAGAGGCGAACTCGGGCCATTGATTTGAACGTGATACATTCGGCTTACGGCAGATCATGCGGAACAGCGTCTCATCAGCGTCTCGCTGATAAGTGATTGATCCATTCAGGTTCTGTGCGGTCTGTCGAACAAGAGTCAGCCCTAACCCCATTCCTTCCGCTTTGGATGTCTGGAATGCTTCGAACATTCGCGAGACGTCAGCATCAGGAATTCCGGGGCCGTTGTCCCGAACATCGATGGTTACAGACTCGTCATTCGATGTCAGGGAGACGCTGACTTTTCCACCGTTAGAAGTTGCTTCCACTGCGTTTATACAGAGATTCAACAAGGCTGCACGCAACTGGTCGGCATCTTCGATTTCAAACTGGCAATCTGTCCCGACAAGCGAGAACCGGATCTGTCTGTGCTCACACATCGGGCGCACCAGTCGTTCGACATCCTGTGCGATCGCTCCGATTGTCGCCTTCACATGAGCACGTTTTTCATCGCGAATTAATCCGACCAGACCACGAATCTGCTCCTCCGTGAGTGCCAGCTGACGCAGCGTCACATTCAGGCTGTCGTCTGTTTCAAGATCGCACCGCCTCTGATGAACTTGCACCGCTAGTCGCGCTCCCGTCAGCGAATTCCTCAGCTGATGGGCGATTCCGCCAATCAGCTGTTTGATCAGTCTGGCCCGTTCTGCTTCCTGCTGATGCTTCGTCAGTTGATCCAGATGAACGCTCATCTGGTTGACGGATTCTGACAGGTCTCGCAGTTCATCGTCTCGAGTTGCCAATGGGATCTGGTCGAATTGACCACCAGCGATTTGAGCCACCTGTCGCTCAATTCCCTGAATTCGACGTCCCATGCGACTGGCAACAAGAATCACTGCAATTGAAGTAAACAGCAGCGTCAGAATCCCGGAGAGTATGGGAATTCGCACTGCATCCGATCGGGCCGATTCCACAAGCTCAAGTGGATAAAGGACGAGAACACTCGTCTGAACTCCCTGCTCAAATGTCGGCACCCGCTTTGCGAGATATTCAACACGGTTGAGCGTAATGGAATGAATTTGGTCTGTGGCGGAGACATGGTTCTTCGCGAGGTCGTCAGTCACTGCTGTGCCAGCGAGGTCTGGAAGAGTCGACTCGACAACGTTTGATCCCGTCCGATGAACGAGAAGTTCTGCGCCGGAGAGTTCTTTCATCTGGCTCAACACAGCTTGTGTAAGCGGGTAGGCCTTGTGAGTAAGCGCCGAATGCAGTCCTTCGAATCGGGCCGTGACTTGTTGCTCGACCCGCTTGAGTGCTGTGTTCGCTGCGAGAGAGGTGACCCCTGCCACAATCAGCAGCTGAATAGAAATCAACGGCAACAGGATCTGATTTCGAATCGGCCAGCGCATCGGCGTTTCCACTTCCCCTGTTGCCATGAGGCTCGTCTGGCCCCTGTGTCAGGGGATGAGGCGCCACCGAAAGCAAAACACCAACGATCGCTGCTCTGTACGCTACCGGACTGCAAAATGCCTCTGAGATGACATTAGTCCAGATGACCGAGACTATCCCCTTTGAGTGGGGCGTCTCTGGAAATGATATCCGGCCCCTTCCCTGCCCGCTTTTCGTAGATTCCGTCTCCAGCTTTGACGTATTTTGTAAATCCAAGACGATCCAGCTTCTTGTCATCTTTGACGTTCTTGTTCATCGCTCCTTCAGACCAACTCCCTCCGATAAAGGGAGCCTGAATGATTCGTCGAACGGGAACGCCGGTTTCCGGATGCTCTGTGAGAGGCGAATCTTTCATCCCCTGAATAATTTCAAAGGTCTCGCCGCCCGATCCGTCCTCGCTGATAACTTCGTAAACGTATGTAGGCATGGCAATTATGGAAAGGTTTGGAGTTGAGGGTGCTACTGCAATTTTAACCGGAAATGCTTGCAAGCAAAGGGCTCAGACAATATTGGAATCGCGTCGAGTTCCAGTTTACCGGAGGAATTCATCAAATCCGGCCGCATTTCCACATCACCACTCGAGGAAACACAAATCCAGGAACTTCACTTGTAACAGAATCGCGTTTCGAAAACCGTTAAAATGGGGACCGCAGGTAGAGATTGCCGCGAAGTGAAGCAAGGCGAAGCGGTCTCTCAGCGACCCTGATCAGATTGATTCTAGACTTTCCGTCTTCCGATCCGATTTTACGATGGCTTGTCTGTCTGGTTGTTGGGAATGTAAATTCTGGGTAATTCACGGAATGAATGCTGGATGTGAAGTTCGGGATTTCAAGGACAAACTGGCGATGACGGGAACAACCGAGTCGTGTCTGTTGATTCCGGTGTTCGGAAAAGCGCGGCTTCGAGCCCCTTGGGGGACTCTTCCTACGTGTTGCGTGATGCTTGATTCAGGGAAATGTTGCTCACCGGCGTGAGGCCGGTCTGTCAGCGATTATGGTGCTTCCTGAATCCGGGGAGTCGGAATCTTCATCGTGACTGTGTTTTAGAATCCAATCATGCCCACAAATTACCTACTGAAAGAACAACTGAAGGCTCTCACCAGCCGGATCGTTGAAAGCTACCAGGAATCCGACGTTGCGAATCATCTTGGGCATTGTCCGCTTCCAAGTATGTCTGCTGTGACAGAGATCCTGAACGACCTCAAGGAAGTGTTGTACCCCGGGTACCGGCGCCGACAGAACCTGCATCTCGGAAACGTCACCTACTACGTGGGTGATCTTGTTGACGGCCTGCACGATAAGTTGACCCAGCAAATCTCTCGAGCGTTGCGATATGAGTATGATCGCACGCACAAGACGACCTGCGATGAGCGGGAAAACATCGACTTTGAAATGCAGGGGCAACTCGCTGCGATTGAACTACTGGATTCGTTGCCCCAACTCCGTCGAATTCTGGCGACTGATGTCCAAGCAGCCTATGACGGCGATCCTGCTGCGAGCGGCCCTGATGAGATCATCTTCTGCTACCCAGGTCTTTCTGCCGTGACAGTGCATCGAATCGCACATCAGCTTTACCGACAGAAGATTCCGCTCATCCCTCGCATGATGGCTGAGCAATCGCACAGCCTGACGGGGATTGATATTCATCCCGGAGCCTCGATCGGACCGTCGTTCTTTATTGACCACGGAACCGGCGTCGTGATTGGTGAAACCTGCGAAATTGGCGCTGGCGTGAAGATCTATCAGGGGGTCACTTTAGGAGCTCTCAGCTTCGCCAAAGACGGCGAAGGGAATCTGGTTCGTGGCACAAAACGCCATCCCACACTTGAAAACGGAGTGGTGATTTACGCGAACTCAACGATTCTCGGCGGTTCAACAGTGATTGGCGAGAACTCCGTCATCGGTGCGAACGTCTGGCTGACAAAAAGTGTTCCTCCGAGCACGATGGTGTCGATCGAGAAACCAAGCCTTCGGCTTCGAGAAGCCTCTTGAAAAGAAGCTTTACAGACCACTCCAAATGGACAACGCCCCGCATGTAATAACCGGGGCGTTGTCCATTTTACGAAACGATCATTGGCCCGCTGAACGGGATTTGTCCCACTTCCTTCGGTGTCATTTGGTCCGTCGATTAAAAATCGAAATCGTGAACCAGCGTGGGGGCGGTTTCCTGATAGATCGGTTGACTCAGATTGCGCTGAGTTGCCACAGGTGCTGTCGCTTCCGGGCGTGCTTGGAGCTGAGCTTGAGGTTGCTCACGCTGAATAGGAACTCGCAGTTCCCTCCCTGCTTTCTCGCTTCCCCCGGATTTCAGGGAGACATCCAGTTTGGCTTCCCCGGGATCTCTCGCCACTGCCTGCAACAACGCTCGGCGGGATTGACCCGCTGGAAGAACACCAATCTGGTGTTTGACAAAATCCCCGTAGCGGTGCTCGAACTCTCCGGTCAAATGGACGAACAGTTGCACTTCTTCCGCCGGCGCCGTGCCGACGTTGCTGACTGTGAAGATCATCGACAGTGTTTCGCCTTCTCGAAGTGGTTTCACTTCGGTGTAGGTCAACCGTAACTCCGGTTTCCCAGCTGGGACCGCTTCCGATGGGACGTACTCTTCCGGGGCTGGACTAGCAGGGATGGACTCAGGAATTGGATCTGGATCGGGAGTCCTGACAGGTTCCGGAATTACGCGAGCTGGACTGACTGCGACAACGGCTCCGATGCGGGACGTCGGGATCAACTCCGTGACAGTCTGGATCTCACCGACACCTTCCGGAATCAACGTAATGCGGAACGATTTCGTTTCGCCCGGAGTGATGTTCTGGACATTCCAGACAAGGTCGTTGCGGTCAACACCAGCTGGTGGTTCCACCGCAGTGACTCGCTGAGCTTCAGAAATCCATTCGCGGAGATCGAGGCGTTCAATCGTGCGACCTGTCGAATTGTAAACTCGAATCTCGTAGGTGATCGGATCACCAGGGGTCGCGGTTCCAAGAACCGATTTATCCACGAGAATCCCCATGTCCAGCGACGGTGGAGACGTTAGCGGGATAGTCACAACGTTACTTGCGAGCATTGGATGCCAAGTCGAGGGGAGCCCCGCGGCTGCGATGAGATAGGAATCGAATGGAGTCGGTTGATGCAGTCGACTGACACTCTTCGTCCACCGATCATTCATCCAGTCTGCCGCTGCATTCAGTTGCGGTGACTCGATTTTTTGATCGCGGGAACTGCGCACTGTCAGGTGATTCGGATCGAACGAAAACGGGAAGTAGGTTCGAACGAACTCCGCGGACAGTTGGGCTTTCGAAATGAACGCGGGAGTCGGTTCTGGTTCGACTACCGGCGGCGGGGTGATCACGGGAGTCGGAATACTCGAGACCGAGGCAGCCTGAAGCACAGGTTCATGTACGAAAAACAAGGAGATCGTCAGCATGACGCTCGCGATTCCCGCAACCGATCCCGTGACCCAGACCGGGACCGTCCCAATAGCGTTGCGGATCGATCGACGGATACGGATATGCGACCGCTTCCATTCAATCAGGAGTGCTGAAAGCTCTGGAAACAGATGACGAGGTCGTGGAATGCGTTGACGTTGAGACACTGATGCTTCCCTGCATACAAACCGGAGGTCGACAGAGACAGTTCTGAACCAAATGCTGATGCATGGACCAACAACAATGGGTTGTCAGCTTTGCTTCAACATACAACTCCGATATTCCACCTCAAATAGCAAATTGTACCGATTGCGCAAAGGGCAATGTTGGTTTTGGCGGTCTGCGCAGGATTGGAAGAAGCGAGGTTCACAAAAAATCCGACGCAGCACCCTCGCTAAATAAGCCTTTGAGAGCCTCCTTGCGAGGAGCATCGGAAAAGGATGACCTGCGAGTCAGACGCCGCTGATCCCCTGCTCCCCTCCACACGAGAGGGGGCGGGGTGAGCAGTAGAAGCGGACGATTAGTGAACGCGACAAATCGTGCATTTCAGGTAACTGGTTTCAAGGCAGTTGACGAGAACCGGATGGTCGATAGCCTGCCCTCGCTCCTCGAGGATCTGAACACGTCGCCCGCAGTCCAGACTGGCTCGTGCGATGAATTGCTGGAATTCTTCTCGAGAAACATGACCGGAACAGCTGCACGTCACCAGAATTCCATCTGGAGTAAGAGCCTCCATGCCAAGTCGATTTAATCTCACGTAGGCTTTGGCAGCGCGCTCGAGACCCCCGCGCGTCCTGGCCAATTTCGGAGGGTCAAGAATGATGACGTCGTATTTCTCACCGGCAGCGACCTGCTCTTCGAGGAAATCGAAGGCATCGCTGACATGGAAATCAATGCGATCTGCAACGCCGTTGAGCTCAGCATTGCGTGAAGCGAGTTCGATGGCAGATGCAGAGGAGTCCACTGCAACCACTTGACTGGCGTTTCCAAGTTTCGCAGCGGAAAGAGCGAATGCTCCTGAATAGCAGAACGTGTCCAGAACACGGCCTCCGCGAACAAACGACGCCATTCTCGCCCGATTCTCACGTTGATCGTAATAGAACCCGGTCTTCTGGCCCGCTTGCAGGTCGACCGTCAACAACAGGCCGTTTTCGTTAATCTGCAAAGAGGACGGAGGTGCTTCTCCTGCCAATAATCCATCCTCAATCTCAAGCCCTTCAAGAGCCTTGATCCCCTTCTCTGTGCGCAACCAAACTCCGCGAGGATTCAGCAGCTCGTGAAGTTCGGCAAGAATCGGTTCCTGCCGCTGAGCCAAAGCTGCGCTGGTCCACTGCACCACGAGCCAGTCATCGACGCGATCAACGGTCAGGCCTGAAAGTCCATCAGATTCGGAGAAAATCAGGCGACATGCTTTTTCGGTTGTCGTGCCGACGAATTGCTTCAAACGGAAATTGACTGCTTCACGAACCCGATCCTTCCAGAACGTCGCATCCAGTGCATGTGATTCGTTCCACGTGTAGAGACGCACACGAATGTTGCTGTTCGGATTGAACAACCCGCGAGCAATGAACTTCCCCTCGTGCGAACGGACAATCACTTCTGAACCGACATCTGGTTGACCAGACACGTTTGCCACAGCTCCGGCAAACACCCAGGGGTGCTGGCTGAAGAACGGAAGCGCGCGTCTGGGTTTGAGGGTAACAACAGCCTCAGATGATTGATTCATGGAATCCAAAGACTTCGAATGCAGGAAGAATGCGAGATGAACTTGCCAATCGTTGATCGGAAGTCAACAGCAGGAAAAAATCATCCTCCGCGTGAAACGGAGGATGAAGACATCAGGTAATCAGCAAAAACAACGGCGATTACTTGGAGTTGGGTTCATCGACTTCAGCAAGGTAAGCAAGAAGTCGATCTCGTTCGTTGGTGAGATGCCGAACTCGCAATAATGAGCGAACTCGGGTTTTCAGTTCGAGGCGGTGAACCGGCTTCGTCAGGAAGTCATCGGCCCCTGCATCAACAGCCTTCTGGATGTCTCCCATCTCTTTGAGAGCAGTCACCATCAGCACGGGGATTCGCTGAGTCGTGGGGCTTTCTTTCAGCTTCTGGCAGACTTCGTAACCGCTCAGCTTGGGCATCATGATGTCCAGCAAGACCAGGTCAGGAGTCTGCTCCAGCGCAACTTCCACAGTCTGCTGACCATCTGTAGCCATCAGAATTTCGTGTCCATCGTCGCTGAGGTATGCCTCGAGCAATTCGCGGTTTTGTTCATTGTCGTCAGCGATTAAGATCCGGCCGACGATTCGCTCTTTGTTGTCCATCGTATGCTGCTTGACAGAAGGTTGTTCTGTTAGAATTTGTCACATTCTACCGGAGCGAAAGGATTTCGGAAGACGCTGCCGACAGGTTTCTCGTTGAATTGCCCGGATTGCATTGGAGTGAACTTCAATGCAAACTTCAGGCTGACCTGAATGATAGCAGAATGCAATCTCACTGGCGCAACGGGATCGCATTTGTATTCTGAATGAGCCACTGGCAGAATCTCCAGCAGCATTGAAACTGAAGTTGCCGGCGACAAGAAATTGGCCTCAACATCCGAATTGACAATAGTTTGCAGTCTTGGCTGCTCGGCTCTTCCCTGAGCATGGTCCCTGGGGATTTAGTGAGATAGAAGTATGAAAAAGATATTGTGCCTGCAATTCCTGCTCGTCGCCTTTGCACTGATTTTGACAGGATGTGAAGGAGCGAAGCCAACGGGGCAGCCTGTCTCCGAAACCGGAGAGGGCGCGTCGACTCCCAAACCGCTTCGCGTCGTTGTCACCACGACAATGGTGGGCGATCTCGTGCGGGCAGTTGCCAGTCAGTATGCCGAAGTGCGCGAACTGGTCGGCGAAGGAGTCGACCCGCATATGTACAGGCCGACGACTCGTGATGTTGGCGAGATGCTCGATGCCGATGTGATTTTCTATTCCGGCCTGGGACTTGAAGGGTCCATGCAAACCGCTTTCGAGCGGGTTGAAAAGAATGGGAAGCGAGTCGCAGCAGTGACACAAGGACTTTCTCCCGAGCAGTTGATCTACCCGAAGGACTCCACCGGGCATCCTGACCCCCATGTATGGAACGATGCATCATTGTGGGCTGAATGCCTGCCTGAGGTTGTCAAAGTGCTTTCTGAATTGGCTCCAGTGCACGCCGAGGAATTCGCAGCGAATGCGGATTTGTACAAAAAAGAGCTTCTCAAGCTGCATACCTATGCCATCGATTCCATTGCTTCAATTCCGGCAGAATCGCGGTATCTCGTGACTGCTCACGACGCCTTCTCGTACTTCTCTCGCGCTTATCAAATCGAAGAACGGGCAGTTCAGGGGATCTCGACCGAATCGGAACCCGGAGTCCAGGACATCAACAATCTCGTCGACTTCCTTGTGGCCCAAAAGGTCCCTGCGTTGTTCGTTGAAGCGACGGTCAATGCAGCGAATCTGAAAGCAGTCATCGAAGGGGCAAAGAAAAAGGGGCATGTCGTTCGGGAGGGGGGCGTTTTGTACTCGGATTCCACCGGAAGCCCAGGAACCTATGAGGCCAGCTATATTGGGATGTTCGACCACAACGTCACCGTAATTTCACATGCCCTGGGTGGCAAAGTTGAGTTGAAGGGCCTGAATGGCAAACTGCAGTAATCACCCGATCGCGATTTCGGCGTGAATCCCGGATCGCTCTATCCCGCCAGTGCATCGTCCACGTAAGTCATTTCTGAAGCGAGAGATGCATTTGTTGAGATTCATGTTGCGTCATTCTGGGATAACTGCGAGACTCCCGCACCTTCCTGTTGAGTACACAACCTCTTTTTCTGAACAAACGCTGTGCTTCCACGACGTTTTTTCCTCGCTGGCGCACTTGGCGGTCTTCTTGGGTGTTCACTCCCAGGACGATCGTTTCGGGGACAGAATGCGCAAGTCCCTGTGACGAACCCGCTGCTGGTGATGTCCCGAAATGAAGAGTTGGTTTGGGAGCGCGCAATTGATGTGCTCCATGATTTTCAGTTCGAGATCGGACGCGAAAATCGTCTCGGAAGGGTCATCGAAACTCTCCCCAAAGTCGGGGCAGGTCTGTTTGAGCCTTGGCACAGCGACTCGGTTGGATTTGAAAGTCGGCTGGAAAGCTCCTTGCAGTCAATCCGCCGAATCGTCCTCATCAGCCTGCAACCAGATGATAACGGCCAAGGGTTTCTGGTCTCTGTGACTGTGCAGAAAGAACTCGAAGATCTTCCGGGGGTTGCTGGCAACTCTGCCGGAGCAGCGACATTTTCAGAGAGTGTCCCTTTGGCTCGCGATCTGGCTCCGGTTGTCGGGCAATCCTCTGCATCATACTGGATCCCTCAGGGGCGTGATCTGCTACTCGAAGAAGCCATTCTCAGACGACTCCACACTGTCTATTCTTGGTGAGACGAATTCGCCCTCAATCGGGGCACCTATTGTTTTGCCAGGCAGCTTGAGAATTATGAGCTCAGAAATCGTACGACACGGAATTCAAAAGCGATGGTCCGATGTCGTTTGCCATCGCGGTGTCGCCTACTTTGTTGAGGTCCCGGACGATTCCTCAGCGCCTCCGGAATCACAGTTCGATCAGGTATTACAGCAAGTCGCTGCCACACTGGAGCGTCTTGGAAGCAAAGTCGAGAATCTGCTGCAGGTGATCGTTTATCTTCCTTATCCCGAAGACCTGGCAGCCTTCAATGAACGCTGGGATGCGTGGGTTCCGTTTGGTCACGCACCATCTCGGGCCTGCCTGCATTCTCCGCTCGTCTCGTCCGCCATGCGAGTTGAACTCGTGGTCACTGGAGCGATTGACTGAAGTCAACTCAGCCTAGTTTGAAAGAAAGAGAAGGGCACGAATCACATGTGATTCGCGCCCTTCTTCGTGTTGGATCATTCAGAATATTCTGAACCGCTAGCCTACGGCCGGCTGCTGCTGAGTGACGCAGTGAATGGAACCGAGTCCCCACACCAGGTCCGTTGATTGCAGGCCAACGACTTTGCGAGTCGGGAATAGTTTCGCGAGGATGTCCAAGGCAATCTGGTCGCGGTTGCAGTTGTAGATCGGTACAAGAACTTTGGTGTTCGTGATCAGAAAGTTGGCATAACTCGCTGGAAGCCGATTTCCTGCATGGACGACCGCATTCGGCATCGGGATCGGAATAATGTTGAGCGGCTTGCCGTTCAGATCCGTCATCGCCTGCAACTTCAGATAGTTTTCGTGAAGTGCTTTGTAATTGACGTCCTGAGGGTCTTCTTCGACCGCGGTGACGATGGTGTTGATGTTGACGAATCGGGTGATGTCGTCGACATGGCCATCAGTGTCGTCGCCAACAATGCCATCACCGATCCAAAGGATCTTCTTGACCGCGAGCATCCGCTTGAGTTGCTCTTCGATCTCTTCCTTCGACAAGTGAGGATTACGATTTTTGTTGAGCAGGCACGCTTCAGTTGTCAGCAACAGGCCCGCGCCGTTCACATCGATCGATCCCCCTTCGAGGATCATTGGATTAGAAAAAACGGGCTCCTTAAATTCTTCTGCGATGCGGAGTGGAACTGCCGCGTCCGCATCGTGTGGATGGTATTTGTTGCCCCAGGCGTTGTATCCCCAGTTGGTCAGCGCGCGGCCCCGTCGACCCGCTTCATCTTTCACAACATAGATTGGGCCATGGTCACGTACCCAAGTGTCGTTTGTCGCGATGTGGTGGAATCGGACCCGCTCCAAATGGGCGTTCGCAGCCTTCAGTAGCTCTGTAACTGAATCCTCCATCGCCTGATCGAGCACGTTAATGTGCACGAACTGGCCCTCTGAAATCTCACTAGCGAGTTCAGCGAAGAAAGCTGGAATCGGACCGAATTTTCCTGGCCAGGTCGCGATACGGTGCGGCCAGGACAACCACACCCCCTCCTGCGGTTCCCATTCCGCAGGCATGCGGTAACCAAGCTCGGCGGGACACGGCAGCTGCTCATAACTCATCGGAGGCTGTTCTTAAAGAAAGAAATCGGGGTGGATAAGGTTGGTTGAAGTATTCGAAACCGAATGATATCGGGTCAAATGCTTCGGCCCAACAAGCAATTTCGGTGGATTCACAAAATGGTGAGTCTTGCGATCAGAAATCAATATCCGACAGCGAGAAATGGTCAATTGAATCGATGAGGATTCTTTCCCCATAAAACCTCATTGATGGCTGAGGCGAGAGAGAATTGCATCAGCTCTCCCTGAACTGACGACTTACGAGCAGGGGAGGGAGCCACAGCTGCTTTGTATCCCCCTGCGCATATCCCCGGTTCCCCCTTAGTCATTGGACCCGATGAATTTTGTCCAAAACTGCGGAAATCTAAAAAAACGACTAATGGAAACCTTGTAGTCACATGCAAATCTACAAAAGATATCCACAAACCGCGACACCGTCGCCAATGAAATTCGAAGTAACTGCTGTCCTCGTTGATGCTTACCGAATTCACTGGTGCGACTGGCATTCTCCTGCAATGCTCGGTGGGAAAATCAATTTCGACGTGCTTGTCACTTGGTATGAAAGTTGATTATACTGCCACGCTTTCAATTTCCCGGCTGACTGACGGTCTAGTCGATCGAGGCAAAAGTAGTTCTTTGTGCAAAACAGTTGTTCCGTTTTGCGGATGGTTCAGCTTTCCTCTGTCATCGTGTATTAGATTGTTGGACTGAACACCTGGAGTGTAGGCACTATGAAGGTCCGCTCGAGCGTCAAGCGCATTTGCGAGCATTGTAAGGTGGTTCGTCGCAAGCAACGCAACTACGTGATTTGCGCCGCTAATCCCCGCCACAAGCAGCGTCAAGGATAGGAATTTACCATGCCTCGCGTACTGGGCGTTGATATTCCCAACGATAAGCCCACATTCATTTCGTTGACATACCTGCTCGGCGTCGGCCGCGTTCGGTCCATCGAAATCTGTAGAATTCTCGGTCTCAATCTTCAGCGTAAAGCTCGAGATCTGAGCGAGGACGACATTCAGCGGATTAACTCTCTGCTGGACACCAATTTCGCAGTTGAAGGTCAACTGCGTCGCCAGACTGCAGACCACATCAATCGCCTGAAAGCGATTCAGTGCTACCGAGGTATTCGCCACCGTAAGGGCTTGCCCGTCCGTGGTCAGAACACCCAGTCGAATGCACGTACTCGCAAGGGTGTGAAGAAGACTGTGGCTGGTAAGAAGGGTGTCAAAGACAAGTAATCGACTCTGAGCCCGCATCGATTATGGATCGTATGCGGGTCCTTCGCATTCTTAGCGAACCCACAGAGTTGTGTATTCAATTTGACGCGAAGCCAGGTGGTGAATCTACAGCAGCCAGCCTGAGCAAATCATTGAATCATTGCTGGCCGTTAAGCCATTATTAGGGGTAAGTTCGTGGCAAAGGTGAAGACAAAGAAGCGCGTTCGTCGTAACGTGACTCGCGGGGTTGCGCATATCAAGGCAACCTTCAACAACACAACTGTTTCGATCGCTGATACAAATGGCGATGTGTTGTGCTGGGCGAGTGCTGGTACCGTTGGGTTCAAAGGCTCTCGTAAAAGCACACCTTTCGCTGCACAGCGTGCGGCCGAAACTTGTGCAGACCGCGCTCGTAAGTTCGGCATCCGAGAACTGGAAATCCGCGTCAAAGGACCAGGTTCAGGTCGTGAAAGCGCGATTACCGGTTTGCAAATTGGTGGAATTTCCATCAAAGCAATCGAAGACGTTACACCGTTGCCACACAATGGTTGCCGTCCACGCAAGCGTCGCCGCGTCTAATTGCTGATTGCCGTTTCTCTAACGAGGAACGATCTAGTTCAGAGCGGTAAAAACAGTGGTCCGCGGACAGGGGTTCCTGGTCTCGCCCGTAACCGACGGACATCAACACGAGACTTGAGTCGGTAGAAGTTGAGGGGTTTTACACATGCGAATTCGTTGGCGAAATCTGGAATTGCCCAGCCGCGTCGCTCCGGATCTCAGCACGATGACACAAAGCTATGGTGCTTTTGTTGCTGAGCCATTTGAACGTGGATTTGGTCACACCATTGCAAATAGCTTGCGCCGAATTCTTCTGTCCAGCCTCGAAGGGAGTGCTGTGACTCGGGCCAAGATTGCTGGTGTTCAGCACGAATTCACGACGATTCCAGGCGTTGTTGAAGACCTCACTGACATCTGCCTGAACCTCAAGTCGCTGGTTGTTAAAAACTACAGCAGCACAAGCAAAGTGCTTCGCATCGAAAAACACGAGCGAGGCGTTGTGACTGGCGCTGACGTCATCTGTGACGACCAGGTCGAAGTGATCAACAAAGACTTGATCATCGCGACAATGACTGACGACGTTCCACTCAGTATGGAACTGACAGTTGAAAACGGCCGCGGATACGTTCCAGCGACTGAAGCATACGAGAAAAGCCCTGAAGCCGGAGTCATTCCTCTGGACGCTGCTTTCTCGCCTGTCACACGGGTGCGATACAAAGTTGAAGAAACCCGCGTTGGTCAGCGTACGAACTACGACAAGCTCACGTTGGAAATCTGGACAGACGGAACTGTGAAGCCAGAAATGGCTTTGGTGGAAGCTGCTAAGATTCTTCGTAAGCATTTGAACCCATTCATCAACTACCAAGAGCCTGGTCCAGAGCTTCCTCCAGAAGCTGGGCTGAAGGGAATGCTCGAAGCAACCGGCTATTCCCCAATCGATCTTGAGTTGGAAGATAAACTGAATCAGAGTTTGGCAGAGCTGAATCTTTCAGTCCGTGCGACGAACTGCCTGGAGTCCGAAGGGATCACCAGCGTTCGAGACCTTGTCGGTCGCAGTGAAGATCAGTTGTTGACCGTCCGAAACTTTGGTGAAACGACGCTGTTCGAAGTACGCGAGCGGCTGGGTGAAATTGGATTGCGTCTGGGAATGCGAGTCCCAGATCGTGTCAAGAAGCAGAACCGGTCTTAGTTTCGCTCCCAACTCGCTCGTTCGGTTGGGATGGGAAACACCAGTGGTTCAAACGAGAACAGTTGAGCAGTTGTCGCAGTGGCGGCGATTGTCACCAAATTGATTGGATGAAGAGCAATGCGACATCGTGTTAAAGGCCGTCGTTTGGGCCGCAGCGGCAGTCATCGTAAAGCCATGTACATGAATATGGCTGCAAGTCTGATTAAGACCGTCAGCTTCGACAAAGATGCTGTCGGTGCTCCAAAGGAAGAAGGCCGTATTGTTACGACCGTTCCAAAGGCGAAAGAACTTCGTCCTTTCGTTGAGAAGCTCGTGACACTCGCCAAGAAGGCATTGCCTTTCGAAGAGAAGGCAAAAGAGTTCGCGACAAGTGCTGAGCGTAACAGTGCTGAGTGGAAAGCATGGCGCGATAGCGATCAGTGGAGCAAATGGGTTGCAGCTCGCGCTCCTGCTGTGAATGCTCGCCGTCGTGCATTCTCATTCCTCCGCGACATGAAGGCCGTTGATATTCTGTTCGATGTGATCGCGCCGAAGTATGCTGATCGCAACGGCGGATACCTTCGAATTCTGCGTCTCGCGACTCCACGTCTCGGAGACGCCGGTGAGCGAGCAATGGTGGCATTTGTTGGTGAGAACGATCGAGTGAAAGTTCGTCGTTCAGCGCCATCTGTCGTCAGCGAAACAGCGAACGTCTAGTCGTCGCAAGAACAAGAGAGAAAGAGCCCACGAGATTCGTGGGCTCTTTCTGTTTTCAAGCATCAGCTTAGGTGGTCAGCGAGAGTGGTGCCTTTGACTTAAAATTCACATTCATCAGCGAGAGCTTCTCAAGTTTCTCGTCATTTTCGACGATAACATTATTACAAAATGGCGTGATTCATCGGCGGAATCACTCAAGTTCTACTCAGCAGGATGCCACGCGACAGCGTGATGACGTGCACCAGGACGGTCGCGAGGATGAGATCCATGCGACCCACATGCAACTTTGGACGTTTTTCTTTTCTTTCGTCCCCCTCAAATCCCGGATTGTTGAAATCCTGGAGTTTGGTCTACAATGAATGGCAGATTCTGCCGGTTCGGGAAAAGACACGTTCTGTACACGGCAGCTTTTTCCCTGACACCGAGGCGGCTATGAAACCTGCTGGTCAGAATGCTAAGACAGATTTATCGTCGGCAACTGAACAGTCCCAAGACCGGCCATCTGTCGAGACACGCGCTCAACGTTTGGAGAGAATAAAGCGGGAAATTGCTTCTGGGACCTACGAAACCGAAGAAAAATTGGAGCGTGCCATTGAACGGATGCTTGGTGTGCTGGTAGATAGAGCATAACCTGGTTCCAGCGCGGTTGGCCTTTCTTCCCATGGACCATTGAAAGGAAATGCCGTGTCTGATCTGGACCTGAAGAATATTGATGTCGCGGTCTCGCCAGCCGAGAAGTATCGAGAGTTTCTCGCCACGAAAGGGCTGAGAATGACTCCCGAACGGTCGATCATCGTGGAAGAAGTATTCTCCAACCATGAGCATTTCGACGCGGATCAATTGATTCAACGGCTTGTCCGACGTCGTGATGGCACTCGTGTGAGTCGCTCTACCATTTACCGGTCGATCACATTGCTCGAAGAAGCAGGGCTAATCCGAAAGGTCGCCCGTCAGGATGGCCGTGATCTGTACGAGCATGATTACGGTTACCCCCAGCATGATCACCTGATTTGCAATCGGTGCGGGGAATTGACAGAGTTCCACAACGACGGGATCTCAGAAATTCTAGATCAGATCTCGCGGGAATACGGCTTTCGAATGGATGGGCATCGGCTCGAAGTGACAGGACTTTGCCGCAACTGT
The DNA here is from genome assembly GCF_051466335.1 of Planctomicrobium mucosum. Classification (NCBI taxonomy): domain Bacteria; kingdom Pseudomonadati; phylum Planctomycetota; class Planctomycetia; order Planctomycetales; family Planctomycetaceae; genus Planctomicrobium; species Planctomicrobium mucosum. The sequence continues at coordinate 4,542,479 of NZ_CP195793.1, forward strand.
TGTCGCGCTCCAGTGACACGTCCTAAGAAGCTGAACTTGCTTTAGATCCTGTTACAGCATCAAAACTCAAAAAGCCCGATGTTCAACGTTGAACACCGGGCTTTCATTCTGTTCTAAAACGTCTCAAACGGCGGCGGGCGTTCCGGCTCCGATAAACACAGGGTCTGAACAACCTTTCACCTGCATCCTCCGCCACACTCCCTTGAGTCACGGACTAAGACAACTGTCACGAAGATTTCACTTCTTGTGAAGCCTCTGACTTTGTTGGGAAGTAACTGCGGTAGAGCAGAAACTCCCACCATGCAGGCGGCCGCAAATTAAAATCATCTGGACGCATCACTCTGGTCTTGCCGCGGCGAGTGCGTAGAAGAAGCTGGCCGTCATCAAGGATTCGATCGACAACCCAGAATTTATCAACCTGATATTTGTAGTCGTCGCCATTGGGTGACGGTGCGACAGATTTTGCCCTACGACCTGGGTTCTGGCTGTGTTTGGTCATCCGGTAAATAACAGGGTCGCCTGCTTTGAATTCAGTTTTTGATTTTAGACCGATCATCGACCCCTCCCTTCAAATTGGGTGTCATTCCGAATGAAACTGGAAGTTTCCAGTCAACTTTAGTCAGGGACTTTTGCAAATTTTTCAGAGCTCTACAAGATCAAGTTTCATGAAATGCAAGCGTCATCAAATGTTATGCCTACGCCGCACATTTAGCGACCGCCTATTCCATCAATTAGAGCAATTGAGTGTGAAAATCTCGGGAAAAAGCCGCTAAAAGTCATTTGATGGTCACATTTCAGTTGGCTTAAGCAGCTGCTGAGTCATCATGGACGGTTCGGGCGATCATTATTTTACGAGGTGGGAAGATGTCATTACCCAAAGAAGGTGCTCTGTCGTCGAAGCGATGTGTCCCATGTGAGGGCGGAGTTCCGCGACTTGAGATCGCTGAGGCGAAATCGCTGCTTGATCAGATTCCCGGTTGGGATCTGGTGGAGTCAGGTACGCGAATTCAGCGACAATGGATGGTGCGTAACTTTGTCGCCGGAATGGATTTTCTCAATCGGGTCGCTGAAATCGCAGAACGTGAACAGCATCATCCAGATGTCGCATTGAGCGAGTATCGAAAGGTTGTCATCGAGATTTACACCCATGCCATCGGTGGTCTCTCTGAAAACGACTTTATCCTCGCTGCGAAGATCAACGAGATTCCGATTGCTTTGAAAAGCAGTTGAATTGCGATGCTTTGAGTTGATCAGTTCCGGTTGCAATTAGCTTTCAAGCAGCGGTGGGACCTCGCGATACGTGGTCGCGATGAGCCGAAATCCGATGGAACGATACAGGTCGACGGCAATCTGATTTTCTGCGGTGACATCAAGTGTCACGCGTCGAATTCCGTCTCTTCGAAATCCAGTCAGAGATTTCAGAACGAGCGACCTTCCCAGGCCGAGTCCTCGAAACGGCTTGGCGACCCCGACATTCAGAATGGCTCCCCAAGAGTGCGTATAAGTGAGCCCTTGAATCGTTCCGCATGGGACTCTCCCAGTCAGTTCTCCTTCGGGAGACTCGATCATCCAGGTGGCTTCTGGGAGAAACCCGGAGTGCGAGACAATCTTTCTAATGAGATGTTCGCATCCTTCTCTTGAAGAGAGATTCGGAAAAAGAACTCCATCCATTTCACCACGAAAGCTCTGGAATTTGATCTCCGCATGGCGATCGCACAATTCCGGGCTCCATTTCATCCAAGCGAACCCTTCGGGAAGAATCGCTCGGGGAATCGCAGTGCATCCAAAATCCATCTCCATTCGATACCGCTTGAACATGCGAGAATGGAGGGGAGTTGTCATGATTGACCAATGATCGAAGTTGAGAGAAGGTCACACTTCTGTTTTACCGGCTTCCAACAGACAATCAAGATTGGCATCGGAAGTTCATCCGGCATGCTGTGCATGCGTTGAGTCATGGGACGCCGCTGCGATTCAGCCAATCCGAGTCCTTTTTCAAGCGGATGCTGGAAGACATTTAAGAGATCAATCGAAGAAGTTCTCTTCCTGCTCGGGGACTTGGCGTGCCATAATGCAATACCGAAATATCAGTCGTTTTCAAGGGGAGTGATCCCCCTTTCATTGGGAGTTGAGGGGCGCTTTGGACAGGTATCTGTCGATCATCTCTGGAAAAGATCGAACATGGAAAGGGGACATTGGGAGAATTGTATTCCGTGGGCTCTCTGCTGCTTATTGGGGAGCGGTCCAGCTTCGAAACTGGGGGTTCGACTGCGGAGTGATTTCGCAACAGGCGGTGAACTCTCCCGTGTTGTCTGTCGGGAACCTGACGACAGGGGGAACGGGAAAGACTCCGGTCGTCGGTTGGCTGACGAATTTTCTCAAAGAGCAAGGGTTTCAACCCGGGATTGTCAGTCGAGGCTACCGTACACTGGATGGGGTGGAGAACGATGAAAAGCGACTTCTCGACCAACTCTGTCCTGATGTGGTCCACATCCAGAACCCGAAGCGAGTTCTCGGAGCCAAAGAGGCTCTGGCCAGTCATCATTGCGATGTGATCGTGCTGGATGATGGTTTTCAACATCGTTCGATTCATCGCGATCTCGATATCGTGCTCGTCGATGCCCTGCAGCCTTGGGGGTACAATGCGTTGTTGCCGAGAGGATTGCTTCGCGAACCGCTGCGACAGCTTCGTCGAGCAGACGTCGTGTTCATTACCCGCTGCGAGCTTGCCAATGACGACCAGATTCAAAAAATTGTGACACAGATTCGACAGCGAACATCCGTCCCAGTAATTAGAACAGCGTTTCAGCCGCTTGGGTTTGTCAATTCACTCGGAGATCGATTGACTCTGGAGGAGGCTACCAATCGTCCGGCTTTTTCGTTTTGCGGGATTGGAAATCCTGAAGGTTTCCGGCGTACGTTAACCTCACTGGCAATTGGGGCAGCTGAAGGACGCTTCCTCTCCTTTCCGGATCACCATCATTACACCCGGAAGGATCAAAAAACGATTGGATCGCGAGCGTATCTGCAAGGGGCGGAATGGTTGATGACCACGCGTAAAGATCTCGTCAAGTTGCAGGTGCCGAAGATTGAGGGACTCCCCCTCTGGGCTCTCGATATCGGTTTGGAATTTCTTGATGATCTACAACCTGTTCATGATCTATTGCGAGTTGTGCTCCCGGTTCCGCGAGTGTCGGAACCGCTCGCGAGTGAAGGCGTTTCAGGTTGATGTTTTGAAAGCTGAATTCGAATAACCGGCAGCGAATTGACAATTCTCTCGGTCTGAAGAAGGCTGCGAGATGAACGAAAATTATTGAACCGAATGCGGGAAAAGGACGTTTCGGAATGGACGTGCGGCAGACAGAGTTGCCAGGGGTCGTGGAGATTGTCCCTAAAGTCTTTGGAGATGACCGTGGATTCTTCCTCGAAGTGTTTCACTCAGGGAAATTTGCAGCCCATGGTCTTGAGGCTGGCTTTGTTCAAGACAATCTGTCCCGTTCACAGCAGGGAGTCTTACGAGGGTTGCACTACCAGATTCAGCACCCGCAAGGAAAACTTGTGAATTGCTTGTCAGGAGCAATTTTCGATGTCGCGGTCGATCTTCGACGAAGTTCGCCGACATTCGGAAAATGGGTGGGTGTTGTGCTGGATGACCAGAAGCGAAATGCGCTCTACATCCCTCCGGGTTTCGCTCACGGGTTTTACGTTCTTTCCAAGACCGCAGACGTCTTCTACAAATGCACAGACCTCTATTATCCTGAATTCGACAGATCATTGCTGTGGAGCGATCCACAGGTAGGGATTGAATGGTCGTTGACTGGAGATCCTCAGCTTTCAGCAAAAGATCTTCAGGGGAAACCACTTGCAGAAGCGGAGTGTTTCGAATGATGAATTCGGCCACGAGATTGCGTCCCCGAACTGCGCTCACGATGGGGGATGTTGCCGGGATTGGACCGGAAATCATCGCGAGAGTCGTCGCTGACCGTCAGTTGTACCAGACGTGCCAACCGGTTGTTGTCGGTGATGTCGATGTCCTCGAGCGAGCCTGTGAGTTGCTCAAAATCAAGGTGAACGTCCGCGAGATCGTTCACCTTGATGAGGCATGGGAAGATTCGGACGCTGGAAGCGACACGATAGCGATCCCCTGTTGGAATCCCGGAAAAACGATGACGGCCGACGTTCCTCCCGGGCGGGTTGATGGACGTGCGGGGAAAGCGGCGTATGAATGGTTGGTCGCAGCGACTCAAGCAGCGCTTCGCAAAGAAATCGACACAATTGTGACAGCTCCGCTGAGCAAAGCTGCCCTGCATGCGGGGGGTGTCTTCTACCCCGGACATACCGAGATTCTTGCAGAAGAGTGCGGCGTTTCTGACTTCGCCATGATGCTTTATTTGCCTCATGGCTCTGTTCTGAAAGGTCCCAATGGTCTCGGTGTCGTGCATGTCACGCTGCATACCTCGATCGCGAGCGTCCCAGGTCTCCTCACGACGGAAGGAATTGCGGAGAAAATTGGGTTGATGGACCAGTTCCTGAAGCGAATCGGCTGCGCAGCTCCGCGAATCGGAGTTTGTGCTCTTAATCCGCACGCAGGAGAGTCAGGCTTATTTGGAGATGAAGAGAGCCGGATCATTGCGCCAGCGGTCTCCAGTGCGAGGAAGAAGGGGATCGAAGTCGATGGACCTGCGCCGTCCGACACTCTCATTCAACGATCGGTCCTCGGAGCGTACGATGGCGTTGTTGCGATGTACCACGATCAGGGGCATATCGCTTTGAAGCTGATCGCGTTTCAGAAGGCGGTCAATGTCACGCTCGGACTTCCAATCATTCGAACCAGCCCCAGTCATGGAACCGGATTTGACATCTCCTGGCGTGGAATGGCTGACGATGGGGGAATGAAAGAGGCGATTCGTGTTGCCATCTCGTTGTTCCACCATCAGGGAGTTCCTGCTGCCTGATCGAAATAGACGTTCGTATCGACCCGAAATGTCGCGCAATTTGACTGACTGCAATGGACCGTTGTCAGCGAGCACGTCGGGAAATCATCAGGATGATGTTCAGCTCAGCCTCGAGGGCCGAAGGAAACGGAATTATGAGTCGGATTTACTCTCTTGTGGTCTTGGCGATCACATTAGCGGTCACGCCAGTCGCATTCGGGCAGCGTCCGGATCGATATCATTTACCGCGTCAGAAGATGGTTGTGGATTACATTGAAGCGGAAGGGGTAAAGAGTCCCAAGGTACTCGCCCAGATGCGGAAAGTTCCTCGCCACGAATTCGTCTCGGCCGATGTGCGACATCTCGCCTATCGCGACCACGCAGTCGACATTGGTCACAAACAGACGATGTCCGCCCCATTTACTGTGGGGTACATGACAGAAACAATTGACCCGCAACCGACGGATAAAGTGCTGGAGATCGGGACAGGCAGTGGATATCAGGCTGCTGTGCTCTCCGGACTGGTTCAGGAAGTCTATTCCATCGAAATTGTCGAGCCCCTAGGCAAACGAGCCGGAGTCGTGTTGAAGCGACTGGGTTACAAGAACGTCCATACCCGAATCGGAGATGGGTATCTTGGATGGCCCGAACAGGCTCCTTTTGACAAAATTATCGTGACCTGCTCACCTGAAGATGTTCCAGCTCCACTTGTGGAACAGCTGAAAGAGGGTGGCAAAATGCTTATTCCGGTCGGAGCGTTGTATCAGCAAGTTTTTCACTTGTTGGAAAAGAAGGATGGAAAGCTCGTCGAGACAAAACTGATTCCAACGCTCTTTGTTCCCATGACAGGAAAGATGGAAGAGCTCCGGAACCATATTCCCGATCCAGCACAACCGGAAATCGTGAATGGCGATTTCGAGCAGGCAGCCGATGACGAAGGGGTCGTCCCGGGGTGGCATTTCCCTCGTGGAATCTCATTGGTTCCTGATGCCTTCGAAGGGGAGACTGCAGTCCGTTTCGAGAACGATGATCCCGGGCGCGTCACACGTTTGTTGCAGGCATTCCCTGTCGATGGAGTCAAAGTCCCTTATCTGAAGTTATCCTGGGCCATGAAGTCCAAAGGGATTCACGAAGGAAATGGACCAGCTGAACTCCCCGGGATCTACGTTTATTGCGTCGATGCCAAAAGGCAGGTGATCGAGCGAATCACAATTGGGCCGTGGGAAGACGATGTCGAGAGCTGGAAATCAAATTCGCGGCTGATTCGGATTCCTCAGGGAGCCAAAGAAGCCGTGATGCAGGTTGGACTCAATGGTGCGACCGGCACACTTTGGATCGACGACATTCGACTGGAAGTTGCAAATTAGTCCATATTCTCAGGGGAGTGTGGCGGCGAACGCTGGCAAGAGCTCATCCAAAGGCTGTGTTCATTGCCGCTTGAACGCCATACTCTCGTGAGCTGCGCTCGAACTGACGCCGACGTCATGACCTGTTCAGATAGCCGTGGCAGAGTTCGATTGTCCGTTGTGCCATCGCGTCGACTCCAAAGGACGCCCGCACACCGTTCCATGCTTGTTCTGCCAGCGTGGATCGCAGCGATGGATCGCTGAAGCGCTCGAGTCCGTCCGCCAGAGCATCTGCATTACGCGGAGAAACGAGAAGCCCTCCTTGAGTCGCATTGATGATCTCAGGAAACGCTCCATGGCTTGGCTGAACGACAGGGACTCCATTTGCCATCCCCTCGAGAATGGGAAGTCCTTTGGGTTCGAGGAAATCAGTCGGGACACTGAGAACATCCAGGCTGGAGAGAAATCGAACTTTCTCTTCAGCTGACTCTGGACTGCCAGCGTTCTCGTAATCAATCCCGGATTGCTTGAGTCTCGCGTTCATGGCATCCGAGTATTCCTGGTACGGAGCACCTTGATATCCACCCACTTTCAATACCGCATTTGGAATCCGCTTCCGCAGGATCTCAAAGGCATCGATTAAGTTGTGGAGCCCCTTCTCAGGCGCAAACCGGGCAAAATATCCGACGACGAATCGATCTGAATTTCCTTGCTTTGGTTTCCCGGTGTGCTCAGCGAAATCGATTCCAAGCGGGAGCACCTGAAACTTCTCGATTGGAAGTGACAAGTACCGGGACATGTAGTCCCGATAAAAATTCGTATGAGTCAGGAATCCGTCGTAATCTTGTGAATTCTTTGAGACCAGGTCGATCGCCCGTTGTTTGTAGTCAGCGGGAAGTGTGTCCAGAAAGACATCATCCCCTTGAAGCATGCAGAGCACGGGGACCGAACATGCCTGTTTGATTTCACTGAGCGCCCCAGCCAGTAACGCATTGCTGAAAATGATCAGATCTGGACGGATGCTGGTTTTCAGGATTTGTGCGAGTTCTCTGATCGCTGCCCTGTGTGGACCGTGTGATCCTTGCAGCATTGAAATCGAGAGGTCTCCGAGTTCCGTAGCGTCATTGCTGACAGAACGTTTGGTTGCCAACCGGATCACTGTGGGAGAATCCAGCAACCGGGTAAGGCTTCTCGGGACGCGGTTCCACCACTTCAACTTGCTGTTGAGGTAAACATTGATTCCTCCCAAAAACACCCTGTTGAGAGAGGCATTTGTCTCATCGAGACGCAGCGGTGTGTAGGTCGGTATCAGCGAGACTTCCACACCATGCCGAATCAGTGCTCGGGCCAGAGTGTTGTCGTGCATGCACGAACCGCAGAACATTCCTGCGCCGCCTGCGGTAATGATCGCAATATGCATCTCTGAATGATCTGTTCAAGCTATCACCCGGAAATCGTCAGAATTTACGGCTTCAGCGTAACTCCGAGTCGAATCAACAGCAACAGTTCGGGATGTCGGCCTGCATCGCAAATGGATCACTTCGAATGCATGATCCGATTGAATTCATCAGGATCGAAGGCATCTGGGCGAATTTGTAGGCGGACCTGATTCAGAAATTGATCATCGCTTTCAGGGAGAACTCTCCGACTTTCCGCAGGCTGCCCTGTCACGGCATTGGATTTGGATGGCGTCAGTTCGTCAGCTTTCGGAATTTGAAGTCGCCTCGGTTCTGTCGGTTGTAATTCGGCAGAAGCTTGAGGCGATGTCTCATTTGCGACAAGTTGAAGTTCTTCTCCAGAACGTGTTCGCTGTTGTTGAGGAGATGGAGACAGATCTCTCGAGGGAGCAAGGCCATTTGCGCGTTGTTCAACTGCGACGAGCGCCAACCATTCCTGCAAAGTCTGTAGGTGACCGGCATTCTGAGGCCCGAAAAATAAATCCTTGTGTGGTCCGGTATCGTTCGCTGCCTCGACGATCAGTCGACTGTTTTCTGGACGTTCGTAATCAATGAACTTAGACAACATGTTCAGGTTTTGTTCCGATGCGGATCTGATTCCCGGGGAATTCAGTCGGGCCATGCGGAGTTTGAAGTCATTTTCGACCGCTGACCCGTGGCAATTTCCATTTCCGCATTTGTTCATAAGAAGCGGTTGCACACGTTGCATGTAGATGAGATTGACTTCTTTTGAGAGGGAAACACGTTCCTGTTCTGATGCGTTTTGAAAGGTTGCTGCTGAGATTGCTGGCTTTCGGGAGGGGATCGGCTGAGCAGTCACTCCAGGACGTAACACTGCATCGACCCGTCTCATCAAGACCTGAGCGTCTTTGCGGAGAGGTTCCAGTTTCAGAGCAGTCTGGACTTCGATATCTGCTTGAGCATAGAGATTGTTTGTGATGCACCACTCTGCAAGCTGGAGATGGCTGGTGGCAGACGGGAGTGGAATTGTCCCTCTTAACGCTTCGTATGCCCCCACCATCGAATCGGATGTGACTGTAATTCGATCGTACGGGAGGATTGTAGAGGTTTTGCCGTTTTGTATCCGATAGCCCCCCGGCACTTCCGAAACTACCCCTTGGAAGGCCCGTCCGTCGTTGAGTACGATAACTCCTTGACGGGAGGTCGTTTGCGCATTTGATGCGGGCGAAACGACAACACCGAGAAGAAGTAGAGTCAGCGCTGCTGCGATGGATCGAATTGACAGGATTTTTCGACGGGACATGTGCCGATCCTCTGCAAAGAGTGGCGATAGGAAGAAGGATTCTGCGAGTCGCGTGAAAGATGGTCAACCCGAATTTCGCTAGCATCTCAGTAGTGGCGAAATGGGTAACAAAGTTGCTAGATTGGTGTTGTGAGAGCGGCAGAATTCGCGACTTGCACTCTCCGAAAGAACTGCGATTCTCGAACGAATCGGGAATCCTCCCACTTCAAGTCCAATTCAGACCAGACTGGGGAGTCGACTGCCCGGTCGGAGCGAGTGCATGCCGAAGATCCGTTGCAGTGGGTGCGAAGCCGTCCTGAACGCGCCAGAGCAGGCCCGTGGGAAAGTGATTGCCTGCCCAAAGTGTGCGACAAAAATCAGGGTCCCTGACGAAGGGGGAAGCCATCCGCCAGCGAAACCTAAACCAAAGTCGGCAGCACCGAAGAAAGCCGTGGCCGATAGCCACATCGACTTCGGAAAACTTGATCTCGATCAATTGCGGCAAGAAGGGATGGAATCTGGGGTTTGCCCGTATTGCGCCGCCGAAATCGATGCAGAAGATCCGGTGTGCCGCAGTTGCGGAATGAACATCGAGAAAGGGCAGATGGATGCGAAAGAAGCACGCCGTCGCTCGCTCAAAGGGGCAGACCCAAACCTGTTCTACTCCCATGCCTGGAAAGAGTCCTGGGAATTCCTGAAAGAGAATATTCCGCTCGCAATTCGAACGGGGTGGATTTGGGCACTCTTCGCAACGATGAACGCGACTTGTACCTACATGTCGCTGGTCTACTGTAAAAACTGGCCGACCAAAGCGTTTTGGGGTGGCCTAGCGATCATCTCCGCCTTGGGGATTTTCGGATGGTTCCTCACGATGGTCATGGGAATCATCTCCGTCAGTATCGTTAAAGAGAAGTTCCGGGCGGATCGTTTTTACTTTGACTTTTTCAAAGCAGCGGCAGCAGGGGGGCGAGTCATTTTCTGGCCGCTGGTGGTGATTGGCCCCTTCCTACCGCTGTTCCTTCTCTTTTATCTCTACATGTTGACGTCTGACCCGGCATTGGCGAAAGATCCGAAATTTTGCGGTGGGATGATACTCGCTGCTGAAGCATTGCCGTTTCTGGTGTTGCCGATTGCGCTTGTTCACATGACCACCAGACATCCCTACAAAGCGTGGATCTTGTGGGAACTTCTCAAGTTATTCGGCAAGAACGCAGGGGCGACGCTGTACTTCCTGTTTGTCGGGTTCATTGCATTTCTGCCTGCACTCGCAGCAGCAGGGGGCGTCTTCTACATGATCGGAACCCTGAATCCATTTGTCAGTGAAGTCGTCGTCGGTGCTCCAATTGGGGATGCTCCAGCGACGGCCGACGCGGTTCAAGCATGGTCCCCCGGAATCACAGGAAAAATTGCCCTGTGGTTCATGGGGCTGGTCGAACTCGGTACCGATCAGAATACGTTGGCGTACTCCGCTATCAAGGGATTACTCAATGTCGCTGCAACAGCGATTCTCTTGGTACCAATTGCTTACATCGCAGCTTTTCCGGCGATCATGGTCGCACGAATGGCTGGCCTGTTCGGGTTCTATCGGACACACACGCTCGACATGGTGCAGAGAATTATGCCAAATGAGCCGGCAACCTTCTGGGTTCGCTATCTGGCACATACAGTCGACCTTCTGTTTGTCCCACTCACTGGATTTCTCGTCACCTCTAATCCCAAGACATTCATGATGCAGTGGGGGCTGACAGGAGTTCTGCTGCTGACGTATTTCACTTCACCCGCAACATTCCCGATTACACTGGCAGTGTTCGTCGTCTTCACGAGTTGGCATTACTGGGCCGTGCAGGAATCATCCCAGTTGAAGTCGACACTCGGGAAGGATACGTTCGGACTGATGGTCGTCACAGAAGACGAAAAAGCCATGACTCTGAAAACCGCCACCGCAAAGTGGTTTCTGAGAAATCTCTGGTATTTCTCGGGGGGCATCCCATTTTTAATGATGGTCGTCAATTCGAACAGCCAGACATTGCATGACCAGGTCACCAAAACGAAAGTCGTCTTCAAAGGAGACAAGTAGTCACCAGCGATGGCGATACGTCGATCAGTTTGCAGGTATCGACGTTTTTGGGGCTGCGTGACAGTCCACCCCCTCACTGATTTGGATTCTCTCGAGGCTCAATGGTCATCCCCTTGTGGGACGGCAAGTAAACAAGAATGCGAGATGATTAGTGGACAGTTCTGTGACCGGGGCAATGCATCCATCAATTCGGAAACTGGAAGAAAATATTGGAAAGGTGCTGCTCGGAAAAAGCGAAGTGATTCGCCTCGCGCTTGTTGCCCTCTTCGCTGAGGGGCACTTGCTCATTGAAGACGCCCCCGGGCTGGGAAAGACTTCGCTCGCAAAAGCGATCGCGCACAGCCTCAACTGTCAGTTCACCCGTCTGCAATGCACCCCCGACTTGCTCCCCAGCGACATCCTCGGGGCAAGTATTTTCTATCCCAATCGCGGGGAATTCGAATTTCGGAAGGGCCCGATTTTCACCCACGTTTTCCTCGCGGATGAAATCAACCGGACGACTCCACGAACACAAAGTGCGCTTCTGGAAGCGATGATGGAATTGCAGGTTTCTGCGGACGGGACGACTTACCCGTTAGCGAGGCCGTTTATCGTTTTGGCAACGCAGAATCCTTTTGAGTTTGAAGGAACCTATCCACTGCCGGAAAATCAGATGGATCGGTTCATGATCTGTGCTGAAGTGGGATATCCAAGCCGTGATGCAGAAAAAGCAGTGTTTGATTCGCACCGTTCTGGTGAGCCAGTCGACACGTTGCAGCCAGTCATGACGACCGATGAACTGATCGATTTGCAAAAGCAGGTCAGAACAGTTCAGCTAGAGGATTCCATCGTCAATTACATCCTCGATCTTGTCACTGCAACGCGATCTCATAAAGAGCTCACCTTGGGGGTCAGCACACGAGGAGCGCTCACCCTTTATCGAGCAGTCCAAAGTCTTGCCCTCATTGAAGGGCGAAACTATGTCATTCCAGATGACGTGAAAAAACTGGCTGGGCCAGTACTGGCTCATCGAGTGATTTGCGGTGGGATCATTCGTGAGTCACAACGAACTCGCGCACGCATCGTCATCAAGGCCCTTCTGGACACGATTGAAGTCCCACGTTAACCCCTTGACTCTAAAGATCGTGCTGCTGAGGAAGCGAACGAGATATCTCACGGGGATCTGGGCCGTGAATACCCTCTTCTGTCTCTCAGTGTTTTTCTTTGCGGAGTCAATTTCATAAAGAAATTGACGGAAAACAAAAAAGTTTGTTTATTTGAAATTCTCCTGAGTAGTGAAGTGAGTTAAAGATAGAGACGTAAGTGGGATCGCATTGCACCACAGAGAATCTCCGGTTAACGGATGACGTACTCCATCAAAAAATTTATGGACGCCTACTCAGGCGATGCCGTCATCGTGACGGATGATACGTTACATGTCACCTTCATGAATGAGGTGGCTCAAAACCTGACTGGCTGGAAAAATTCGAGCGCGATTGGACGTCCGCTCTCAGACGTCTGTCGCGGATTGGATGTCGATCAGGTTGGCAATCGCGATGTAGTTCTTCAAAGTGTGCTTCGAAACGGTGTCGTAGGCATCCTGTCACCGCGGTTCATCTACACCGCGTCGCAGGAGAATCCAATTGAGATTCTCGGTAAGATCGAACCGATTCAGGTTGATCATCGCGTGACCGGCGTGGTCATCCTCTTCCGTGAATCCTATCGACCAAAGTCTTCGGAAACCGTTCCTGAGAAGGAACTGTATGAAATACGGTCCCGATTGGAGTCCGTTCTTGCAGCGGGAGAGGTCGGGACATGGGACCTCGACGTCAAGTTGAACCGAGTGCGTGGAGATAAAAATCTGGGGCAGTTGTTCGGTTTTACAGCAGACGAAGCGGCCAACGAACCTCTCGAATCGTTCATCAATCGAATCCATGTCCACGATCGGGTACGTATCCACCAGTTGATCCACGCCAGCATGCAGGATCGGGACGTTCATAACTATGAAGCGGAATTCCGGATTGTACCTGAGCAAGGCCGGATCATCTGGGTTGCTGCACGAGGTCGAATTGAACGTGATTTCTCAGGAGAAGCGATTCGATTTCCGGGAGTTTTAATCGACATCACGGTCAGAAAGCAGAACGAAGAAGTCGTCGCATTACTTGCTCAGAAGAGTGAACAGCTTCGGCGTCTTTACGCGACAGCGTTGTCGAATACAGAGGATCTGATTTTTACCGTCGATCCACAGGGGCACTTCACCTTTGTGAATTCCTCGCTGCTGAATGTGTGGCGGATGTCCTACGAGCAAGCGATCGGGAAAAATTTTCTCGAGGTGGGTTATGCTCAGGAATTCGCTGGGAAAATGCAGCGTGAAATCGAAGGAGTTATCAGAACACGGGCGACGACTCGAGGAGAAACAAACCAACTCACACATTCGTGGAATCGTTTTTTTGAGTACATCCTCGTTCCAGTGATCGGAGAAGATGGCACGGTTGAAGCCGTCGCTGGCTCCACCCGAGAAATCACCGATCGCAAGAACGATGAGATGGCATTGCGTGAGTCTCAGCGGAACAAGGATGGGTTTCTCGCGACACTTGCTCACGAATTAAGAAATCCATTGACGCCAATCTCAATTGCGATTTCGATGATGCACGACGCTGCCGAAGACCCCGCGCAGGTGCGTGAGCTTGCAAGTGTTGCCGGGCGTCAGTTGAAGTTGCTGATCCGCCTGGTTGATGACCTGCTAGACGTCTCCCGAATCAGTCTCGGCAAGATTGAACTTCAGCTTCGTCAATGTTTGCTGCAGGATGTGATGGTTCAGGCGCTGGAATCGGTTCAACTTACTGTTCAGGAATCGGACCACCTCCTGATTCCCAATATCCAGACCGAACCGATTTCCCTGTGGGGAGACTCAGACCGATTGACGCAGGTCGTTATGAATCTGATCAACAACGCTGTGAAATACACGAATCCAGGCGGTCGGATTGAAGTGACAGCCAAAGCTGTTGGTAAAAATGCAGTAATTGAGGTGAAGGACAATGGAGTTGGAATTCCGGTTGATCATCTCAGCGGCGTGTTCGAACTCTATAAGCAACTCGATTCGCAGACCCTTTCGAAGAACTCGGGACTCGGCTTAGGGCTTGCGCTCGTCAGGCAATTGGTGGAACTGCACAGAGGAAATGTCGTCATTTACAGTCAAGGGGCAGGGACAGGGACACGAGTAACGGTTGAGATCCCCGCAATTCAGAATCAGGCCCAAGAGACAGGGGCCACTCAGCTTCAGGAGCGAGTCACGTTCCGCACCGAGAATTCCAGAAGGATACTGGTTGTCGATGATATGCGGGCCATCACACTGTCGATGAAGAAGTTGCTTGAAAGATTAGGACACAGGGTGTTGGCAGCAGAAAACTGTCAGGCTGCTCTCGATCAGCTGGATTCGTTTCAGCCAGAAATCATTATCTCAGACATCTCCATGCCGGGCATGAGTGGGTACGAGTTGGCGAAGCAGGTCCGACAACGCTTCGGCGCGTCAATCGGGCTGATCGCAATGACAGGCTACGGAATGGAAGCAGACCAAGAGTTCTCAAAGAAAAACGGGTTTGATTACCACATCGTCAAGCCGCCCAATATCCGAGAACTTCAGCGAGTGCTGGAGACAATCAACTCGCGAGCGGAAGTCAAACCGGAATAACCACGGATCGGCCATTCGCTGACTCAACTGAAGGAAGGGCGAATCTCCGGAGATGCGATCTTCTCGTCGCCCCATTCTCGATTCAGGCACCTCCGTGACAGGGACTAATGCTTGTTCGTCCAGTGCCTGAGTTCTTCCAGTTTGTTCCAGGCCCGGCCATCGTCAATGGCCTTGGCAGCCAAGCTTGCAGCCTCTTTGAGATTGTCTGAAATGCCTCGACAATAAAGCCCCATCGCAGCGTTTGCGAGGACCATATTGCGGTGCGCTCCCTTTTCCCCTCGCAGTAGACCTTCGACGACCTTGGCGCTTTCTCCGGAGGAGTTCACCTTGATTTCAGCGATCGTGCATTCCTGCAAATCGAAATCTGCTGCAGTGCAACTCCATTGGGTCAATTCGCTTCCACGGACTTCCCAGACGTTGGTGCTCTCCCAGAGAGAGACTTCATCTATCTGATTGTTTCCGCAAACGATACACGCACGCTTGAGATTTAATTTGCTGGCAGCACCTGCAATTTTGGCTGCGTAGGTATCTCTCGCTGCCCCAAGAAGCTGGAATTCTGCCGCTGCCGGGTTCGTCAGCGGTCCAAGTAAATTGAAGATTGTTCTGAACGCCAGCTGCTGTCTGACGGATGCGACATGCTTCATTGCGCTGTGAAACGTGCGCGCGTAGAAGAAGCTGAGTCCGACGGCGTCGAGGCAGGCTCCCGCTTGATCGGGCGTCAGCTCAATGTTCACTCCGAGTGCTTCCAGGACATCGGCCGAGCCACTGGAGCTCGAGACACTTCTGTTTCCATGTTTAGCAACTGGAACTCCTGCTCCGGCCAGCACGAACGCAGTCGCAGTGCTGATGTTAAACGTGTGGAGCTGGTCGCCACCAGTACCGCAGGTGTCGATCAAACCTTCCCGAGTGGTTTGAAGTCTGGCCGCCCGGGCTCTCATCGCCAACGCTGCTCCTGCCAGTTCATCAACGGTTTCGCCTTTGACTGCCAGCCCGGTGAGAAAGGCAGCGATTTCGATGTCGCTGCAACGCCCATCCATGACAGCGCCGAACGCCTGCTCCATCGAGATTCCATCGAGTGATTCACCCTGTAGGAGTTTTTGAAAAGCACTGCGAATTTCAGACTGCATGAGCGTTCCAGTTCAGGGACTTGTCTATGAAGCACGAGATGGATGGAGTTCTGAAATTCGCAAGCCGATGCAGGTCGCGAGTCTCAGGAGCGGAAACTACATGGTATTGATTACTGGCTGGCGCGAAAACTCGATGAACCGACGTACCGCCTCTGGACTTTGCTTTCCGGGAAATTCTTCAACTCCGCTGGCAACATCAACACCAAACGGACGAACGGTCGAAATTGCTTCCCTGACGTTTTCCGGGTGAAGCCCACCCGCGAGAACCATTGGCGGCCAATCCGGACACCAGTTTTGCGAGAGCAGTTCCCAAGGGGCGACATGACCGGTGCCGCCATAACTCCCTTCAACTTTAGCGTCGATCAGTACACTTTTGATCTCCGTGCCTCGTTTCTGATGCTCCTCAAGCTCTCTTTGTAGGGTGTCCAACCCTTCTTCGCCCACTCGGCATGCACGGATGATCTGAAAGTCTCGAAGCTCCGCGACGAAATCCGGGGTTTCGTCTCCATGTAGCTGAATCGTCCGAATTCCACATGTGGTAGCAATGCTGCGGATCTGTTCGAGTGAATGATTGACGAATAACCCAACCGGGCAGATCGTCTCTGGAAGAATCCGTACGATTTCCTTGGCCACATCTGGAGTGACATAGCGTTTTGAACGTTCAAAGAAGTTGAGTCCGATGGCATCCGGTTGGAAGCGGATGACCTCTTCTGCGGATCGGATCTCTTTGATGCCGCAGATTTTTACCCACATGTTCATTTCCTGAATAACAAAGCAGAGGAGAAATCAGACCTGGCAGTGGCACGTCGAGGGGAAGTCTCGAGGATGGCGACCGAAACCTGATTGGTCTCGTACCGAATTAAGTTCCACGAGTGTTCCCGAAGAGTTCGATGTGCAATCTCGGAGTCACATTCCAGCCACGTTTCTTCGCTTCTTCTTCGAGCCAGCCCATCTTCTCTTTGAGAAGCTCCAGTTGGGTCCCTTGCGGCATCAGGTAGACCTTTTCCGGAACGACGTGCGGAAACTCTTCCAGATACTGCTCGATGTCGTCGAGGTCCTCGATGACGTCGACGACAAATTTCAGCTGGTAATCATACTCAGTTGTGAGCCGTTGGATGACCTCTGGGCGATGCCTGCGGGCATTATGACGCAGTTTCCACGTGGTTCCAACCGGGGTGGAGTTTGCTCGCTTGGGGCTGATCGACATGAGATCGGCAGTAACATGGCGAAAGACTGTCCCGGCTGTTTCGATGGTGATTGTGAAATCTTGTTCTTTGAGAGCGGCAGCGAGCGGCACAATCTCGGGAGTCAGCAACGGTTCGCCTCCCGTCAACACAAAATGCCGCGCGCGATAGCTGCTGATTTCCTGCAGCAGGCTTTGAATGGTTCGTTCGGTCCCCTCGGGTTTCCATGAAGTATATGGAGTATCGCAAAACCAGCAGCGGAGGTTGCAACCAGAGGTGCGGATGAACCCGGACGGGATGCCGAGGTATCGCCCTTCTCCTTGCACTGACTCAAAAACTTCTGAGATCCACATGAGCTGAACTTGATGAGTTGGCCGGTTGCACGACTTGCAGGGGGAAATTCTCGATTTTACAGAGGTGGGGGGGCAAAAGACAGTCTCACTCTGGAAATCCTAAAAAACAAACACCACGAACAATTCCCGCAAACTGATTCACTTCAATAAATTACGTCACATCACATCAATGCAGGCGAGTTTCTGAGCCAACGATTGGCATGGGGTGTGCTTTACAGTCTTGCATCACACCAAAACATCCTCGAGTTCAACTCTCTCGAATCAATCAACTCACCAGCTTATCTGGAGATCAATATGTTAGTTCTGTCTCGCAAAAACGAAGAGTTCATCCAGATTGGCAGCGACATTGTGATCAAGATCATCAAGTCGTCGAATGGTTCAGTCAAAATCGGAATTGATGCACCGGGAAATCTTCGCGTCCTTCGAGGAGAACTCCAGGAAGAACGGCTTCCAATGGCAAAACCAATCAGCCGACAGCGTTTTTCAGAGATCTCGGAAGCCAAGATTCCACAGATCGCTGAAGTGATTTAATGAACTAAAAAAATCATCCGCCCCCTTTTTAAGATTTCCTCATTGAACCCAGCGATTGTGCCGATTCTTATGGGGCACAAGGAGAGCGGTGAGAGTTTCCATCTCGCGGCAACTCAAGGGGGGCGCCCTTCTCCGGTGTCTTCTTGCGAAGAAATTCGCATTAGCGTCCAAAGAGTTGGACCTCTTTAAAACCGCGCGAACGCTCGCGCGGTTTTTTTATGCGCCGAATTCTCCCCGTTCGCCCTCAGCTTGAAGGGGCCCCCGATCTTTCAGGGAATGCGAACTGATCTGCAGGCAGATTCGGCCACGTCCGAACGAACCTAAACCCTTGTCCCACAATTGTATTTGTTCCCATAAACGACACACAGCAATCCTTAAAAAGTGGTGATGAAGCGATTCGAGGGGTCCGCGAAGGTGTGACGTGATTGCGATTGTAAATGGTCAGAAATTGTCACTTTTTCCACTTTTGGATGACAACGGCCATCGCTGTTACATAGAATGACGCGGTGCTTCTGTCGGTGCTTGGATCATATCTGTAAAGGTTGTGCATGAAATTCCGCACTCCTGTACTCTCGACGCTGGCGTCATTGGCAATCCCCTTGCTCGGGATTCTGGCATACATTCCGTTAGTGGCGAAAGCAGATCCGCCGCCGCCGCCGTTCTCCGATAGCGACTTGGTGACCGGGCGAAATTTTCGGACCGCATTCAGTGGTGTGATTGAGCATCCGGCGAAAAGCACAGTTGTGATTCTGGCCGGAGAGAAGCGAATTGCCTTCGGCACGATTGTGAGCAGCGATGGTTTTATATTGACCAAAGCGAGTCAGACGACATCCGCTGATCAAGTTCGCTTACCTGATGGAGCGGTTCTTCCCATCGTCCGAGTAGGCATTTCGCAGCCGGTCGATCTTTCTCTCTTTAAAGTGGAAGCCGCTGGGCTAACATCTGCAACATGGGATGCTTCAGAACCTCTCCTTGGAGAGTGGTTCATCACTGTTGGAGATCAATCTGCTGCTGTCGCTGTGGGTGTCATGAGCACGGCAAAGCTGCGAATTCCTCGATCCGATGTCCATGGATATCTGGGGGTCAGACTCGCTAGAGAGTCTCTGCCAAAAATCGAACAGGTGTTCCCGAACAGCGGTGCCTCCAATGCAGGATTGCAGGAAGGGGACGTGGTTCTCGAAATCGACCAGGAAGCAATCACTTCTGGTGGTCAACTCGTGAAGAAACTCCGCGATTATCGCCCGGGGGATACACTGACGATCAGAGTGAAGCGGGCGGAGGAGGAACTTCCTTATTCTGTCACGCTGATGCATCCCTATGGGGAGTTTCTCTCGCGAATGGCGTTTCAAAATCAGATGGGGGGATCTCTGAGCTTTCGGCGTGATGATTTTGAATCGGTCTATCAACACGATTCTGTACTGGCGCCCGAAGAATGTGGAGGTCCAGTCGTGAACCTTGAAGGTCGCGTCGTCGGCATCAATATCGCCCGTGCTGGCCGAACTGAAACGTACGCCCTTCCCACTGCAACGGTTTTGGCGACACTCAATGAACTGATGTCTTCACCGATGAATCTGAACACGCTCGAGGCATCTGCGGATTCCTCCGAGCCAATGCCCAGTCCTCCGTCCAACGACGCGGACTCGTTTTCTCAGTGACACGGTCTTAGTCCACCCTGATTCGCCATTCCCGAGAGTACCCCGAGTGGAACAGTCAGGCCGTCTTTCGCAATTCATCGTATTGCGATTGCTGAAATCCCATCCGCTTTAGGAGGGTTTCCGCGGCGAGTTTCACTCCACCGGCAACAACGATCTCATCTGCGAGTGCAGCGACTTCCTGTTGCGATTTCTTCAATTCTTCGCGGTCAGAGAGCCACGAGTTCAGGACCGCGGTCATTCGATTCACTGTACGGCTACGACGTCGAACGATCGGGAATTCCGGCATGATGACGCGATCTGCGATCAGATTGGGGAGCGTCATGTATTTGCAATGAATCAGCAATTTCGCGAGTACATATAAGAGTGGAGTACCACGATAGACCACTGTTGTCGGTTTCTTGCGAGCCAGTAGTTCCAGGCTGACAGACCCCGATACCATCAGGCAACAATCCGACGCTTCAATGACCTCTGGCGTTGCATGCAGGTACAGGTCGATCGGGAGATCTTTGCCGTGCTCTGCAATCAGTTCTGAACATCGATCGTAGTGCCACTGCTTGTAACAGGCGACAGGAAACCGCACATCCGGATGTGACTGATGTAGCTCTTCAATGACGTCGAGCATCACCGGAAAATTACGGTTGACCTCAGCTTTGCGTGACCCCGGCAGAATAGCAAGTTTCGTTTCTGCTGATGCATCAAGCTGCTGCATGACGTGCTTTTGCAATTGATGGTGACGGACTTCGTCGAAAAAAGGGTGCCCAACGTATTCCACGTCGACTCCTTTTTCCTTGTACCATCGTTCTTCGAAAGGGAGAACGGAAAGGACGCAATTGACCAGGCGTTTGAGTTTTCTTAATCGCCATCCCCCCCAAGCCCAGAGTTGCGGAGGACAGTAGTAGTAGACTGGAACACCAGCGCGGCGGGCCGCTTTTGCAATCCACCAATTGAATCCCGGAAAGTCGACCAGTACGACTGCATCTGGCTTGTTAGCCTGAATGAAGGCGTCTGCTTGCTTGTAGAGGTCCCAGAACTGCGACAACAGCGGGAGGACTCCTCCGATTCCCATTACTGCGAGATTCGTCAGGGGGTAAATCGCAGTCTGGCCTGCTTGCGCCATATGCGGGCCGCCGAACCCGGTCACACGGACGTCAGGAATGTGCGACTTAATCTGCTCAATCATTTGAGCAGCGTGCTGGTCACCACTCGGCTCACCGACGGAAAAGAAAATGTGCATCGAGACTTCCTGATCTGCGCACGCTGTGATTCGTCCTGAATTCTAGGGGGAGCTTAATCGATTCCTGAAAGAGCCGCTACGTACGTTTTCATCCCCGCAACTGCGGGCCCTGAACAAGCGACATCCCACAACTGTTTTCCCCGAAATGCCTTACAGCTCGACTTCGACGAGCGGCTCGAGATTTCCCTGAGGAGTAAACCGACCAAATACGGTTTCGTTGTTCGTGTGAACGCCAAGTACCGATCGCGGAATTTGGGCTTCCTGGTGGCTGTGGTAGACCATCCATTGCTTCTTGCTAAAGCGGATGCGGTGGCCAACAGCGACTTCGGGTGGAATGTATTGGCCATTCTCGACGACAGTCAGACGATACCACTCGACTGGGTCTTCCGTCCGTTTTGGAGACCAGTCGAACAGCGTTGAAAGGTAAAGTGACTTGCCGTGCGACTGAATCGAGACCGTGACGTTTTTGTCGTCAATCGTCATGGTTTCGTCACTTCGGTCCAGTCGCATTTGCGGGGATGTCCAGGGGAAGACGCGAACACGCAAACTTCCATGAATCAATGCCTGCTCGCGTGAAAGCCGGTCTTCTTCATGCGACCATCCGGCGGCCAGTGGTAATCTCTTTGTGAATTCGAGTGTACACTTCTCTGGAGTTCGTACCGAATCTGAGATCATCAACAGTGATTCGTTACGAACGAGTAATGCCTGCCGAACAATCTGAATCGGGGAATCGGCGTTCATTTGAAGTTCGATGAACACGGCATCTTTATCGAAGAACCAGCAACAGCATGTCCAGCTTCCCGTCGGAATCTGCTCGACTCCGTTCACCTTAAGAGTGTGCGACCATTCTCCGGAAAACAGGTTCTGGTTGGCGGCGATCACATCGATTTCTGGAATCTCACCGGCAAACTTGACGAGAAACTGATCGACGGGTCCCTTCCAACTCGAGCGTAGCGATGCCCACTCAGCCCAGTCCGACTGTTGACTGACGAGTGGTAATTTTCCACGAATTGCCAATGTGTCTTCGTTCGAAACAGACAGGAATGACGCGGATTCCCATTTGGAGAGCAGCGAAATCAGGCCCGGTCTCGACTTTAAGTGCAACACTTCTGCGACGGCCAGCAACGTACTGCAGACCTGACCAACCGGTCTGGTTGTCGTGGCCACATGACGAGGTGTGACTAACAACGCACTCCGACAGAACAGTCCTTCCAGTCGCTGATGACTCTCCCGATTCCAGATTGAAGCATTGACACAATCCGCGAACAGCGTGAGTGCTGCCAGTTGGGTGAGTCGAGGAATAATCTCATCGAGGATACGGGCGTGGGGCGTGCCATCATTGTCAACGATCGCCTCCAGTCCCCGCCTCAGGTTTTGGACGGCGCTGCGATAGAGCTTTCGATTTCCTTTCAAATCCGGGCAGATCAAGCTGTGCAAAACCTGAATTTCCAGTGTATCAAACCCGGTGCAGGAAACTTCGTCCTCGGCCGCGTCCTGATCTTTCGATTCTCCTGCAAGCGACAGCCAGCTGCAGGTTGATTCGAAGGTCCAGCGAAACAGAGTGAAGTAAGTCTCGTCATCCAGATGTCTGGCGCCGAGTCGTAGTAACCAGTGAGCAGCGATCAACGTGTGTTGGTCGAGTCCGGACTCAGAAGATTCAGTGATCTTGGCCTGAACAGCCTGCGACAATTCTTCGGAAGTAAGTGACGTGTTCAACAGGCATTGTGCGAGCGACCCTTCGTGGAGATCCGATTGATCGACGGAGGCAAGTTCTTTCCAGAAAGTCAGCAGCGATCCAAGAACGCGCGCCCGCTCACGTTTGCCGATTCGACATTCACGCTCGAAGGCTTGAGGAAGTCCCTTCGCAAAGGCGACGACATCACCGTGCTTGGCTGCAGTCGCAATTTTACTGGAGCAACCGTTGCGGAAATGCAGTGTTTTCAACCAATCCGCGTCGCTCAGATTGTGGGAGTTTTCCACTTGTGAACTATGTGAATTGGAGTTCGAATGACCGCTTTTTCCTGACATGTCTTGGAAGCCTATTACGAAATCCACGGGAACAGCGAAGGCCATTGATCCGGGGACAGTGATCTGTCTGGGGACGAATTTCAAAATTCAGGATGATCGATTTTCAGGAATCAGCTACAACCCAGTCGTGACCGGGACAATCCGCCGTCGCAATTGAATGATGACAAATTGCTGACGCCAGAGCGTTTCCGGCTGCCATGACTGATCCGTGAGTGTTTGCAGTATACAGATTTCGACGTGGTGTCGAACCTTGAGAAAAGGGATTTTTCGTGCGTCAATTCGTCGCTTGCCTGCTCGCAGCCATCGTGGGAAGTTGCGTGTCGTTATGGATTCTCGACTCAGGGAGTTCCGGTTTGGGAACTGTGCTGGCACAGAATTTTCCAATGAACCTCCCGCCGCTTCCTCAAACCGGAGGCGATCAGGTCAAATCCACCCCTGTCGATACTCGCAGCCAGTTCCCGCTGGAATCGTATAACCGAGATGGATTGACTCCCGATGAAGCAGTGAACATCGCGGTCTATGAACACTGTAACCGGAGTGTGGTGAATATCTCGACAACCGGTTCAAGCTCCAGTCGTCTCTTCATGATGACGGTTCCGGAAGAGGGAAGTGGTTCCGGAGCCATTCTGGACAAACAAGGTCACATTCTCACGAATTACCACGTAATTGAACGGGCCCGTCAGGTTAACGTCACTCTCTTTAATGAAGAGTCGCTCCCCGCAAAATTGGTCGGAGCAGATCCGGTGAACGACATCGCAATCATCAAGATTGATGCTCCTGAGGAACACCTGTTTCCGATCGAGATTGGAAATTCCGACAACTTGAGGGTCGGAATGCGTGTCTTCCCACTCGGGAATCCGTTCGGTCTTGAGCGGACGATGGGGCAGGGGATTATTTCCAGCTTGAATCGAACGCTTGAAGTGCAGCGCAACTGGGTGATCAAGTCGATCATTCAAATTGATGCATCCATCAATCCTGGGAATTCAGGCGGGCCGTTGATCGATACTCATGGCCGCCTGATCGGCATGAATACCGCGATTGCCAGCCGCGTCGAGCAAAGTGCGGGAATCGGATTCGCAATTCCTGCAAATCTGATTCGTCGAGTCGTTCCGGAATTGATCAAGCAAGGGAAAGTGATTCGAGGAGACGTTGGCATCACTCACGTGACTGTCACGGACAAGGGACTGCGTGTGACTCGAATGACCCCCGCCGGTCCTGCGGAGAAGGCTGGAGTGAGAGGTCCACAGGTTACCCGTCGTGGGCCACTACTGATTGAAGATCGCGGAGCGGCCGACGTTATCGTCGCTGTGAATGAACAGCCGGTCACTTCCGCTGCTGAGTTTTTAGGCTACATCGAGAGCAAAAAACCGGGTGACATCGTAGAAATCTCGGTGTTGCGAAGAGACAAGGTAATGAAGATTCCTGTCACACTGGGAGGGGACCCGAACGTGACAACACCAAGTCCGTAGTCGACTCGCAGAGAGCCGTTTGGCGTGCGCCTGCTACAGGAGAATTCAACCCGTCGTAAACGGCAGTCACTGAATGACTCATCAGAAAATCGCGTCAGCACTGACCTGTGCTGACGCGATTTCGTCTTTAGATCGACTCGGTTTTCAAAGTTATGGAAGGTCGATGACTTTCAGGACAACGGGATCTTTTCCGGTCTGGATTAGCACGACACCGCGCGATTCGTCCAGCTTGTCCATCTGTAATGTTCCGCTGAGGGCTTCAACTTTCTCAAATTCCTGGCCAGCAGTGTTTCCATCTGGGACAGGATTGGTGATCCCTTCTTCTCGCGCGATGTCATCAGTGCTGATCTTCATCACACCACGAGCGCTGTTCGAGAGCAGCAAAAAGTCTTTCCCATCTTTCTTATAGGCAATCATGTCCAATGGTTGGTTTCTGTTGCCGAGTTCAGCGAGAGTGGTTCCCTGGACTTTCGCTGATGGTTCAGAGCTTTCTGACAGGCTGGTAAGCGGGAATCGCACGAGCGGAGTGCAAACGAAGCCGGCGAGCAAACTCGGCTCCCCGTTGACTATGAATGGGACAAAAGTACGAATCGGAGCGTAGTCTTCCGAACGACCATGAGCCGCATGATAGAACTCGAGTGAAGTCCCCTGGTCGACTTCCTGAAACGGAAATTTCAACGACCACACGTTGGACGCTGCTTTCTCATTGCTCAATCCCGCGACGAGCAATTGCCCGTTCGCAAAGCTCAGGTCGGTGATGGCGTTGGTTCGATTGTTGCGAGTGCGATTTCCAACGGTCACCTCTTTGTCTTCAGCGGCATTTGGCAACGCAATGCTGCTGAATGGAATATTACTGAGGTCGAGTTGGCGGAGTTCGCCTTGACCATTTACGACCTGAAAGATCGCTGGTTTTGCGTCTGGAGTTTCGACGGAAATATAGACGTTCTTTGTAGCTGGATTGACAGCAAGGTCTGAGATCTTGATAGATTCAGCCATGACATCGAGTGTCTTCGCGATCTTCGTACTCAGCTTGTCGACTTCGGTTAAGGGGGCATTCCCCTCGTTAGGGTCGCCAGAAGCGATTGCGAAGATTTGCGCGGATTTAGAGTCGCCAACGAAGAGAATTCCGTCTGGGCCGAACGCCATTGCGCTGATGGATGCGATTTCGGGAGCACCCGATTTCAATCCGTAGATGTCTTCAGCTTGCAACGGGGCAGCGAGAGCGAGAAGAAATGCTCCCAACGCGAGGTCTTTCAGATTCATCATGACGCTTCACCTCTTCAGAAAGGAAATCGTAAGGGTGAATTTGATCTTACGCATTTGAGGTGATGGTTCTCAAGGATTTCTTGGTCGGACGACCAAGTAAACGGTCAAGTAACGGTGGAGTCCTACAAGAATGCGACGGGGCGTTCCAAACCAACATCAATTTTCACCATTCCTAGAAATCGGTTTTCTGCATCGCAAATTCGTAACAACTGTTAGTGACGAGCGATCTCTGGCGGTCTCTCAGGGCTGAAAAGAATTTTGCTCTCTCAGATCCGCGATTTAGACGACAAATACGCAGAGTTCGCAACATTCCCTCGTTCTGGTCTCATTTTAACAACACCCATCGAACGCTTTGAGAAGACGGTATCTAGTAAGAGATCCTCTAGCGGTTCTGATTCTGAGAGTTCGGTCGTTCTACCATGTACTGGTTTGTGGGGATCTTCTTAGGTGCAGCCTCGATTGTGATCTCGATCCATCTTTATTGGACATACAAATTTGTCCAATTATTGAAATCGAGTTCAATTGGCCGAGACGAAATCGCTCGATCGCCGAGAACTCTCGTCGTGATGGCGTTAAGAGGTGCGGATCCATTTCTTGGAGAAACGCTCCTTCGTCTCGCCAGTCAGTCCTATCGAAACTTCACGATTCGAATCATCGTCGACAGCGAGACCGATCCCGCCTGGGAGCCCCTGAGTCGCTTTCTAGATGTGAAAGATCGTCCTCGCACTGAGGTCCAGATCCTGAGACTGCGTCGGACCAACTGCAGCTTAAAGGCCAGTGCTCTGATCCAGGCATTGACGAATCTGGAACCAGAATACGAAGTTATCGTTCAACTGGACGCAGACGCTGTTCCGTATCCAGACTGGTTGCTGGACATGGTTGCCCCGATGGTTTCCAGGCCGGAAGTCGGAGTTGTCAGCGGCTTACGCTGGTACGTCGCTCCGAAAGACAACTGGGCCGCTCGCCTGAGACAGATCTGGGGAGCCGGAGCAATGATCCAGATGCATGCGCTGGATATGGTCTGGGGCGGCTCATTGGGAATTCGGCGAACTTTTCTGGACGAGAGCAATCTGCTGGGATACTGGAGTCACAGCATCTCGGACGACATGGTGACGACAAGTGCCATTCGCTCTACGCACTATAAAATTGCGTATGTCCCAGCGATCCTGTCCAACCACGAACGGACAACAATTCCATCGAGCTTCGAGTTCATCAGTCGCCAGCTTTTTCAGGCTCGTTGGCATAACGAGTCCTGGACCTATGTCAGCCTGATGACCAATGGTTCCAACATCGCGGTGCTGAGTGCACTCGCTGCAATTGGGATGGCAGCGATCTCTGGCGACTGGGGAGTTGCCCTGGGTGTGCTCGCATTACTGATCGTTGTGGTGGACGCCGTTGGACGACAGCTCAGATGGGCTGAGCGTCACGTGCGAGTCCGGCTGCATCATCAGGGAGAGACGGTTAGCCCGATTGGACTATGGCACTTCTTTTGTGTGTACCCCGCGGGAATTCTCTCTGGACTCTGTTTCGTTAAGGCGAGTCTGTCTAGTCGCATCGTTTGGCGAGGCGTCGTTTATGATGCACTCGGGCTGCAGCAGTTTCGCCTGGTTACGGATAACGATCGCGAAATGACCGTAAATGACCAGCAACCGGTCAATTGTGTTCTTGTCCCATCGGAATCCCCTTCAGCCGGCTATTAAACGCGTGAATCGCGCGCGGATCTATTCCCTGCATGCGATTGTTATCGAAGCAGACCGCTGAGCGGACCGCCACGACGTCGACCCCCGCTTCGGCGAGAACGTTCACGTCTTCAAGTGCGACTTTTCCCGCGGCGATCACCATGAGACCTGCTTGATGCAGTTGCTTGACGATGGCCTGCAGACGTTGTCTGGAGAGATGATCCAGCAGCGACCCGCTTCCCTTAAGAAACGTGTCGAAAAGCACTCCTGCGCAGCCCGTGTCAATTGCGGCTGAGAGAATCTCATCCGTGTCGGGAGATTGAGCCGCTTCCGAGTCCACGTACACCACCCCGATCCATTGTGGAGGAGGGAGAGATTCGCGGCACCTGTGGAGGAGTACTTGCCTCACATTCAGCCAAAGACTCTTCCAGTTCAACTCTTCTTTGAGATGCGAGAGCCCCATTTTGATGTAGCTCAATTGAGGGATCGACTCGCCCTCGTGCAGCTGACTTTCAGAATGGGCGAACTCGTGAAGTTCGCCCCATGCGGCACTGACCTGGATGACAATCTGAGAACTGTGAGCAATCTGGGTAATCTCTTTGATCACCGCGAGATCCGCCCTTCCGAGAGACCCGCGAAGTGTCTCTTTAATATCGAGGATATCAACGCCTGCTTCCAATGCGACCTGTGCCTCATGCGAATTTCGGACACTCACCAGGAGTTTGGGGGGGGATTTCATTGCGTCGGAAGTCGGGTGCTGAATTGGAGAGAGGTTTTCGGATACAAAATATCGACATAAAGCAGTAATTTTCAGTCATTTCGGAAAAATTCGTTAAAGATCTTCGAAGACTCGAATTTACACGCTCGCCGGATTTGTGTTATTTACTCCTTCGCAATCACCCCCCCTGCGAGAGCTTGGATGCTTGAACAGGGGATGTCTCGTAGTCTCTCAGCAACACAGGATCCGTTATGTCGTCACGGATGGACGACCCGAGCGCAAAAGGCGCCCGGCGTTTACGGTTGCTCTTCGTCGATGATGAAGCTCCCATTCGCATGGTTATGGGGAAGGAGCTCCAACGCATCGGACATGAAGTCACAATTGCAGATGGTGGAAGAGCCGCACTGGCTGCGCTTTCCGAGAACATCTTCGATGCTGTGATCGTCGATTTGAAGATGCCGGAAGTCGATGGCTGGGGTGTCATTGAACACATTAAGAAGTCCGGTGTCGAAACGGACATCATCATCAGTACCGGTCACGGTGGGGTTGATGACGCAATTCGCGCGTTGCGTTTAGGAGCCTACGACTTCCTTCGCAAGCCATATAAAATCGTGGAGATTGACAGCGTTCTCAATCGAGTCGCTGAAAAACGCACACTTGCAAATCGGGCCATCGCGCTCGAAAGCGAACTCGAGACAGTCCGTGGAAAAACAGATCTCGTTGGAGAGTCTGCCGCGATGCAGCGAGTCAAAACGCTGGTCAGCCGGATTGCACCGACTGACTCAAGCGTCCTGATTCTCGGAGAAACCGGGACAGGGAAAGAACTCGTTGCACGCAGCATCCACGAGTCCAGCCAGCGCTCAAAGATGCCCTTCGTGGCAGTCAATTGTGGTGCATTGCCCGAAAATTTGGTCGAAAGCGAATTGTTCGGCCACAAGAAAGGGGCATTCACCGGAGCAGATACCCCACGCAAAGGCCTGATCGAAGTTGCCAACGGCGGGACATTGTTCCTGGATGAGTTGGGCGAACTCGACAAGTCGATGCAGGTGAAGTTGCTGCGGTTTCTGGAATCCGGAGAAGTTCGTCGGGTCGGGGAAAACGAAGCCTTCAATGTCGATGTCAGAGTTGTCTGCGCGACCAACCGTAACCTCGCGGATATGGTGGCAGAAGGAACATTTCGAGAAGACTTGTTCTTCCGCGTGAACACGTTTGAGATTCGGCTCCCTCCATTGCGGGAGCGAAAAGAAGATATTCCGGCACTCGCCCGATTCCTGGCCGCACGCCAAATGAAGCGGTCATCTGTTCCTGAATCACTTCTAGCTCCTGAAACGATCGAGTTGATGCGATCGCACGAATGGAGCGGAAATGTCCGCGAACTGGCGAATGCTGTTGAACATGCCCTCATCCTTTCCGACGGCAAAGTCATCCTTCCGGAAGATCTGCCAACCAGTGTTTCACGACGTCCTTCGACGGGGAACAAGCCGTTCCAGATCTCTAATTTTGCGTATCTGATGACGCTGAAAGAGATCGAAATGGAAGTGATTCTTCAGACAATGGAGAAGCACAATGGCGACAAACCGAAGACCGCCGAAGAACTCGGAATTGCCTTGAAAACGTTGTACAACAAGCTGAATCAGCACTACGGCGGAGAGCAATCAAAAGTTGCCTGAACGCCTTTCAGAATCAGTTTGAATTCAGCCGCTGCGTCGACACGACACAGCGGCTTTTTTGTTCCGTCCGTCGAACGATGCTGAATATCAACACTTTGGAACGAGATTCACTTCCCTGAGTGCATGGGTTGTTGTCCACCTTGCCGAAGGAAAGAGAACAGGTTGACTTGGGAAGCGTCAGAGAAGGATGTCTGGCGTTAGGCGCCGGATCTGGACCTACATGACTGGAACGTCGTTATTTTCAGGGCGGCCTTCGATGTAGAACCAGTTGTGGATCGGCTTCAGAATTTCCAACACCCCTTTTAACAGCTCTTCATCCAATGGTTTTTCTGTCCATTCCGCCCACTCTCGAATGCGATTTGGGTTTGCACTTCCGGTGATACACGTCGACATCCCGGGGTGTGCAACGGAAAACTGCAACGCTAGCTGCGCAATATCGACGCCATTCGATCGGCAGTACTCAGCTGCAGCAGCGCAGGTTTCACGGACAAAGGGAGTCGCTTTATGCCATGATGGAAGTGATGCATTCGTTAAAAGCCGTGCTGAAAATGGGGCCGCATTCAATGTCCCGACACCTTTCCCATGCAGATACGGCAGCAAGTCGGCGTACATCGTATTTTGAAGTGTGTAATGGTTGTACGACAGCACAACATCCAGTTGAGCCTGGTCGAGAACGAACTTGAAAATCTTCATGGGGTAGCCGCTGATCCCCACAAATCCCACTTTTCCCTTCTCCTGTTCTTTTCGCAGAGCAGGCAAGGTTTCATCAACGATCTGCTGCATCTCGACAAACTCAATGTCATGACAGAACACCAGATCGAGGTGATCGACCCCCATCCGTTCCAAGCTGACGTCGATACTCTCTCGCACTCGCTTTGCGCTAAAGTCGAAATGCGATCCAGCGTATCTCCCCAGTTTGGTACTTAGCAGATAGGAATCGCGGGGGACTCCTCGTAACGCGAAACCGAGCAGGCATTCTGAAGTTCCGCGACCATAAAACGGAGACGTGTCAATCAGATTCATCCCGCAATCGAGAGCAGCATGGACAGACGAAATGGCTTCGTCGAGATTGACTGATCGAAATTCCTGTCCCAGCGACGAAGCACCAAAGCTCAACACAGGAACTTCCAGACCGGTTTGCCCTAACTGACGTCGCTGCATCGATTCTGCCCCTCAATTGGCCCGTAGAGATTCCCAATTTCTGCCAGAGAACATGACTATACAAAACAGTTGGAGTGATGTGCAGCGTCGATCGGCACCGTTCACCAGCATCCAGATGCCAGTAGATGGAAAACTGGATTCCTGAAATTTCAGAATCAACACAGTCTGCCGGAGAGGTAGGAATCAACTATGCTCCTGGGAACTCAACGAGTTTTGTTCGCATTACTTCAGCAGGCATTGTTATGCACCCGTACGTTCTCGCAATCACCGGTGCCAGTGGTGCTGCTTACTCAATCAGGCTGCTGGAGGTCCTGCTTTCTGCTGGACATTCCGTTGAGCTGACGATTAGTCCTTCGGCTACGATCGTTCTCAAAGCTGAACTCGGCCTGACTGTCGACGTCAACGCCTTTGATTTGCAGCAACTCCTCCCGAACCTCGTCCCAGGTGCAGTGTCCGGGAAGTTCCGCTATCACCATTTCCAGAATTTCCACGCAGGAATCGCAAGTGGTTCTTTTCTGACGTCCGGAATGGTGATTTGCCCCTGTTCCATGGGAACGCTGGCGAGTATTGCAAATGGGTTATCAACAAACCTGATCCATCGAGCAGCGGACGTTCACCTCAAGGAGCGTCGGAAGCTGATCGTCGTCCCCAGAGAGACACCTCTCGGAAGCATTCAACTCCAGAATATGAAAACACTTGCAGATGCAGGTGGTGTCATTCTCCCCGCCATGCCGGGATTTTATCACCAGCCAAAATCGATCTCGGATCTGATTGATTTCGTGGTCGCGAGGATTTGCGACCACTTGGGAGTCCAGCGTGATCTGTCCCCACGGTGGGGCACTTCGAGCGATTCGGTCTAATCGCCGTAAACTGAAATCAGAAAACTCAATTTGCCGTCATTTGGAACGCCTGATACGATACATCATGAGTCTTTATGACAAAAAGTGTTCATCGCTTGTCGACGCGAGGTAAGGTTGTCGAAACGCGTCGACGAATCTCACGAACACGAACTACAAAGAGTCTCGCAAGGAGATTGGGTGCATGTTACGACGAAACACCATCGGTCGTTCAACGAATTCGAAGCGGGCAGCGTTCACGCTGATTGAGCTGCTGGTGGTGATTGCGATCATCGCTCTCCTTGCAGCGATGCTGATGCCAGCTGTCCAACGGGCACGCGAGTCGGCACGCCGCGCTTCATGCAACAACAATCTTCGCCAACTTGGATTGGCTGCCCAAAATTATCAAGCTGCACACGGGGTCTTCCCCTCGGGTTGGATTATTCCCGACCAGGACACCGATGGCGACGGTGCGATTGATCCGACCTATCCGGATTTCGCACTTGGCGGATTCACTTCGCCCATCACGGTCCCAGTCGCAGCGGGAGCGGCTCAACCAAAACCGACAGCAAGCGCCGTCGGTCAGAGCTATATCAATTCATGGATCTACGGAGGTAGCTGGGACTGGAAAGCGATGATGCTTCCACAGTTGGAGCAGAGCGTATTGGCCATCGACTTCAGGCTGCCGAAGACCGCTCACGTTGCACCGACTCCACCTCTGGATAGCAACTGGGAATACATTCAGGCTCCGATCGCAAGTTACGTCTGTCCAAGCGCCGCACTCCCGAGCCCCCGCCCAAGTAACATGGGGTATTCAAACTATCGTGGAAACATGGGAGCTTGGACACAAGCTGACAACTCAAACGTCGGCCCGCTGAACAACGGACTATTCTTCGCCAACTCCAGCCTGAATCACGGGTCGATCACAGACGGAACATCGAACACCATCATGTTCGGTGAATCGCTCGTCGGCTTCTGGGGAGACAACTATTCGAGCGTCGTACGAACACGAGACGATCAACCGGGATTCAATCGCTTCTGGACCGGGACATCTGGTACCCCGAACGTCACCGGAAACGTCTACTTCTTCAGCTACGGAAGTTATCACGATAGCGGAAACAATTTCTGCCTGGCAGACGGTTCAGTAAAGGCGATTTCCACGAACATCGACACGAACACGTTCTGGGCACTCTGCACGCGAAACGGACACGAAGCGATCGGGCAGAGTTTCTAACATCCTCCCGAGATTGGGGCATCAACGCCGACTCATCAACAAAAACGTATGTCAACGCCCGCTTTTTACAAGCGGGCGTCTTTTTTCCATCAATGATGGAAGTCTCCCCATCTGGGGGATAAAGTGTCGCTACTCTGAAGCAGGAACTGCAGCTGGCCACCTGACCTCGCTTCTGCTTGAGAGGTACTCACCCATTGCGTGCCCGCGCAAGCCGTCATTCGGCTGTTCAAACGCTAGCCTCCAGGTGGAAGGTTTGTGGCATCAACAATCTGAACTGGTTTTGATCTTATGAAGTTCGTGCTCGTGATTCCTGATGGTTGCGCAGATGAGCCACAAACATCGCTCAACGGTCTCACCCCATTGCAGGCAGCCAAGGTTCCTCACATGGACTTGATTGCCCGATCCGGAACTGTCGGCCTGACTGACAATGTCCCTGTCTCCATGCCTTCCGGTAGCGACGTCGGGACAATGAACCTGTTTGGTTACGACCCTCTTGTCTACCACACAGGACGCGCACCTCTTGAAGCTGTTGCCCAAGGCATTGAACTAGGCCCCGACGACTGGGCAGTGCGATGTAACCTCGTCACTGTCGAATCTGAAAAGATGAAGAGTTTTACATCTGGTCAGATTTCCAACGCAGCCGGCAAAGCACTTCTGGAATCGATGCAACAGCAGATTGGTATCGATTCGAAGTGGCAGTTTGCACCAGGTGTGAGCTACAGAAATTTGCTCATCTATCGCCCGAACGGGGATCCCGCACCGTTTGATTCAAGTACACTGACGACTCCACCCCACGATATCACAGACCAGGAAATCGCTCCTCACCTTCCTCAGGGAACCGGTGCCGCTGAACTCCTCAGTCTGATGACTCAAAGTCGTGACGTCTTCGCCGACCATCCCGCGAACGTCGAACGAATTAAAAAGGATGAACTCCCTGCGACACAGGTCTGGCTCTGGGGGCAGGGGAAAACTCCAGCCCTCGTCAACTTTGCTGAACGCTTCGGAGTCTCAGGAGCAGTGATCACTGCGGTGGACCTACTGCGAGGCATCGGCCGTCTGCTCGGATGGAGTGTTGTTGAAGTCGAAGGAGCGACAGGCTACCTCGACACCGATTACGCAGCCAAAGGTCGAGCCGCGATCGAAACCCTCAAGAGCGGCGTCGATTTCGTCGTTGTGCATGTGGAAGCAACAGATGAGGCCTCACATGAAGGCCACGCTGATGAAAAGGTGAAAGCACTGGAGCAGATCGATCAGCACATCGTCGGCCCCGTGCACGAGTACCTGAAATCGCAAGGGGATTACCGCATCCTCGTCTGCCCTGACCACCCGACATTCATTCGAACGAAAACGCACAGCCACGGATTCGTCCCATTCGCAATGTGCGGAAATCACGTCGCTCACAACGGGGCGGCAAGTTACGACGAAGTCGCTGCCGCTCAGACGGGAGATGTCATTCAGGAAGGGCACAACCTGATGGGACGATTTCTTCAAAAATCGTAGCAGGCATTCCGCTGCACCCCATCGATTTGAGAAAGGATGCAGAGAGAGAACTATCCTGAGAAGGACTGCCGACTGACTTCTTAAACTTCGTTCTGCCTGTGAAAGAGGCCGCAGAGATTTCAATGCGGCCTCTTTTCTTAGGGCAATTACTTTTCCGCCAACCATCGAGCGACATCTTTTGCGTGGTAGGTGAGGATCATGTCTGCACCTGCCCGCCTCATGCTTGTTAGGATCTCCAGCGTCACTCGTTTTTCATCGATCCAGCCGTTAGCCGCTGCTGCCTTCACCATCGCGAACTCTCCGCTCACGTTGTAGGCAGCGAGTGGAATCTCCGGATACGCTGACTTGACTCGCTGAAGGATATCCAGATAGCTCAAGGCGGGTTTCACCATCAGGATATCGGCCCCTTCAGCAACATCCAGCCCCACTTCTCGCATGGCCTCATTGCCATTGGCCGGATCCATTTGATACGTCGCACGATCGCCGAACTGGGGAGTGCTTTCCGCCGCTTCTCGAAACGGACCGTAGAACCCGGAAGAGTATTTGGCCGAATAACTCATGATTGGAATGTGACTGAACCCCGCAGCATCCAGGGCATCACGGATGGCTTCGATCATTCCATCCATCATTCCACTGGGAGCAATCATATCCGCGCCAGCGCGGGCATGGCTGACTGCCTGCTCCTGCAATAACGCCAACGTCGCGTCATTATCAACATCTTTCTGGCCGCCAATTTCGTGAATCACGCCGCAATGGCCATGATCGGTGAATTCACAAAAGCAGACGTCAGTGATCACCAATAATTTCGGGTCAATTTCTTTGATCGCCTGAATCGCTCGCTGAACAATTCCGAAATCAGTGCAGGCGTCCGTTCCGACCGCATCTTTATGTTCGGGAATTCCAAAGAGGATCACCCCTGGAATCCCGAGCCGACTGATCTCATCAATTTCCGTCTTCAGATGATCGATCGTCATCTGAAAATGTCCGGGCATGGACTGAATAGGAATCTTCTGACCTTCGCCGAACCGAACGAACAGCGGGAGGATCAAATCCTTCGCAGAGAGAGTTGTCTCTCGCACCAGCTCCCGAAGTTGAGGGTGACGACGTAGGCGTCGAAGTCGTAACGATGGAAACATTGAACAAACACTCGTTTCATTGATGATTCAAAAAAATTCTGCCGGGGATGCCCGCGTCGAAACGGAACAAATCAAGCTTCGCCGCCGCTGATCAGCTTGCCGGCTCCGTTCTCGCTGCGCCGATATCCCTGCCAGACAACTCCGGGACGCTCTCGATACGCGTCCTCGCCTTCATCGACGTGAATCACAACTGCAGGCTGCTTCTCACAGACGTTCTGGAATTCCAGAATATCGTTGATCGCATCGTCTTCGTTCTGCGCCAGCACTCCCCAGTCGATCAGATACTCAGTCCAGTCTTCCTGACCGACCAGACACCCTTCAGAGTGCCTCCAATTCGCCTCTAAGGGTTGACGAAGTTGCACACGATAGAATTTCACATCGTCAACTTCTTCGTTCTGTTCACGATACGCCTCCAGATACTCATCTGAGAGAAGTCCTGCTCTCAACAGCCTTAACGCCGCCCGCTTACGGAGGGGATCATCTTCTGGCCATTCGCGAATCGTATCGCACATCGCTTCCGACAACCGAACCAATCCGTGCAATGACAAATAATCCACGTCCACAAAGCTGAGATTCAGGAACTCCTCGAGCTCTGCTTTCGCATCGGCATGCAGTCCCATCTGATCCAGTGCGCACATTCGGATGACGTGAAGGTGCATCTGCCCGGGAGGATCAAAATTCAATTCCTCGTCCAGTTCGACCAAAGACTCTTCAAATCGCCCCAGACGGAAATACGCGAGTCCACGGTAATAGTGAAACCACGATTGTTCCTGATCCGAAAGACTTCGATACCGGTCTAAATAGGTGAGCAACATGTCGTACTGCATGAGTTGCAGTGCCGTCATCGCTGCCTCCCATGCAACGTGTGCGTCTGTTGTCCCTTTTCTCAAACTGAGGTCCAACACAGCGAGTGCATCCCGCGGTCGGTCTGTTTCGCGGTAGATATCCGCCAACTGATGTGCAACGGCGCCATCTTTTCGGTCCAAACGGAAGGCCCGAGCAAATGCCTGCTCAGCGTCCCCGGTCATTCCTTCTTCAAGGAAAAATGTTCCTGCTCGAGCGAAGTTCCGCGGATGATTCGGATTGATTGACATCGACAATCTGAACCAGACTTCCAGTTCAGAAACCTTGATCAGCTTCTCGAAACTTTCTTCATCGGCACTTAAAAAGAAATGCCCAAGTGACGCGACAACACTCAGCATCACCGCATCATCAGGGAACTGAGTCTTCATCTGAAGCGCCCACTCCCAGACTCTCAACGCTTCCTCTGTTCCCTGAGTCACATACCGAGCAAGATGAACAAGGTAGGCCGCATCACCTGCTTCCTCAATATCGCCTGCTTGATGACTGAGAATCTTCTCCAGAATCACCTGACGTGCTACTTCATCCTCAGCGGACGCCAGAATTTCCTGCATATATTCGGCAAGAATCCCGGAAAGTGGAGTCACTGTTTCGACGACATCATCAGCATCCGCGTCACCAATTTCATCATCGAGATCCAAGGCAGCGTCTTGAAGCCCCACTTTTTCGCTATCTGTCGATTCATCCGAAACCGCTGGCCCAAACACTCCGCAATCTGCATTCGCCACGAGTGGAACCGCACAGACTCGAGTCTCAGGGTCCATCAGAACTTTGAGGCGTCTTTGCGTGAGATGATCCTGTGCTTCAGCCGCCTTCGCTTCAATTCCCTTTGCCAGAGTTTCAGCCCGACTCCGCTTGTCCGATAGAAGATACGCAGCGATTAGCCGCAACCGGACTTCAAACCAGTCGTCGAGACAACCCGCCTGGGACAGTGTCTGATCCCACTGAGTCAGGATGTTGATCGCTTCCTGGAAATCTCCATTCACCGCATGTTTCAGCGCAGCGAACTTAGCGCGAATCAATTCAAACCTCGGCCATTCCCCTTCCTCTGGGAACTCTGATGGATCGAGTTCCGGAGTCGACTCGCCCTTTCCGAGGAGCAATCGCACCTCGTTCATGGCAAGAGTCATGATCAGTTTCGCTCGCTGCTTGAGATAAACATTCTCAGCAGTACTGACTTCCAGTCCCTTCTCGAGATCGGACTCAGCGTTCAACAACCTTCCTTCAAGCGCGTTGACCCAGGCCAGTCGCTCATAGGCCTTCCAGCGTCGATCCTGACTTTCCCGCTCCCGACCTTCCAGCAGGGTCTGGCACTGGTAACGCACCATCGGCATATCATCCGATGCGAGATAGACGTCAGAGGCATAAATCCGGAAACACTTGATGCACTCCAGCTTTCCAGTCTGCCGACAAACCTGAATCCCTTCGTTGATGCACTCGTGCATGCCTGTTGAGTTGTATCCGGACATCAGGCCTGTCGACTCGGCCAAGTTGTCATAGGCACACGTCGACATCCAGGAACAGACCCAACTGTAAATCCCTTCGTCGAGCGCAGGTTCGATTCGACGCGCCTGTTCCTCATCTTGAAGCAAGACGATGAGTTTTACCGCTGCCTCACGTGTCAATTGAGGATCAAGTAATCCCTCTCCAAATCGCATCTGATTGAAGAGCGCGTACATGTATTTGACGACGTTCCCCGAGTTCTGAGCCAGTCTGAGTGATTCATTCGTGGTGCGCAGGGCTGTTCGCAATTTGGACTCTTTGAACAGCGCTTCCGACCGGTCCTCGAGTTCCTGCAGTCGACTGTTGATACTATCAGAATCATCATTGAAATCGTTCACGTCATCCCTTTTCAGGTGAAAGTTGAACTCCATGGTGCTGAATAGTTCGCTCGGAAGCAAGAACACTGCAGGCGATCGGAATCACTGACACTTCGGGACGATTTCGAAAAGCAACATCACCTCACGAAAATACAAAATCCCGTGTTGCGTTTTGTCCCAAAAGACAGGCAACACGGGAGCGGGATTTCAATTGTTTGATTCTTACAGGGCGGCAGTCGGAGTCGGTCCTGCATCACGACTATCGAATGTAGAGACCGAAGTTAGGTGTCGAGAGACCGAATCCAGGAGCAGAGTACACGGGGTACCCGTAGACTGGGGGTCGCACGACTGGAGCGTAAACCGGGCCTCGGTAACCTCCATATCCACCATAGCCGCCGTAACCACCATACCCTCCTCCGTGGTGATGGTGGTGGTGATGCCCGCCACCGTATCCTCCATAACCACCATAAACGGTTCGAGATCCCCCCCTTGGGCCATGTGCTTCAGCATTCGCTGCCACACCTAAAGTTGCAAACCCAACGACCGCAGCAGCAACCATCATGAACTTTGTCATCTTTGTTACTCCTTCACCTTTGTTGTTATCTATCCATTCCCGGCGATTCTCGCTCTCGCGGTTAGTTTCCGCCTCAGCATGCCAAAAGAGAAATGCACATCTGGGCCCAAACTTCGGCAGATTCTGCCGAAAAACTCAAAACACATTTCTCTAAAAAGACTTACAACAAACAAACAACCTCGGTCGCCATATTGACCACTGTCGCAAAAACGACAATTCGACATCACATTGACAACAAACAGTCGCAACACTTGCGACAACACATTGACGCCTCTACACAATCTCGAGCGACTCTTAATTTCGCTGTACCGAAGATGCCGCGAAAATCAGACTTCAACTCCGGTTTGGCTGCGACACAATGAGGCGGTTGCCGAAATACACGCTACAATCCCAACATCACAACGACTCATACCGACACATGTACTGC
The DNA here is from genome assembly GCF_051466335.1 of Planctomicrobium mucosum. Lineage (NCBI taxonomy): Bacteria > Pseudomonadati > Planctomycetota > Planctomycetia > Planctomycetales > Planctomycetaceae > Planctomicrobium > Planctomicrobium mucosum. The sequence goes on from NZ_CP195793.1 coordinate 4,581,669, forward strand.
AACTGTTCCTGAGAACCGACTACCGATTCACTCAAAGAACATTGCAAACAGTTCTGAAATGACTTCTGAAAGAGACCGAAATGCTGACTCGTGAAGGATGCCTCGCTCGGCAAGAACGCCTGTGGAACTCCGTCCCCGCAGCGATTGAATGGTTGCTGATCGCTGACCCTCGCCACGTTCAATACCTGTGCAATTTTCTGGTCCAACCGCTCAGCTTTTCAAATGGCGAACGAGCCCTGCTACTCCTTGAACGGGGTGGAAAATCAACACTTCTTGCAGACAACTTCACCTTCCGGTCCGCGTCCAGCGAGCCCTATGTCGACAACACCGCAATCACGACCTGGTATGATCACAAACACTCAATCATTAATCGCGATCACGCGCTACTCAAATCCCTGAGTAGCGTGACTTCGGGACTCAACGGACGAAAAGGACTCGTGGAAGCGGAATGGCTCCCACTAGGGGCCGCTGCTCTCCTCACCCCGCAGGATTACGAATTCTCCACCAGCGAAGAATCGACTTCACCCGGAAATTCAATCGACTTGGGAACAATCCTCCGTACGCTTCGCCGCTGCAAAGATGCAGATGAAATTGCACTGCTAAAAACATGCATGAAGGCGGGAGAAGCAGGACAGGCCCGGCTGTTTGAAGTCATCAGAGAAGGAATCAGCGAACTTGAGATTTACACGGAAGTTGCACAAGCAGCGAACCTCGCAGCAGGTCGCCCTGCAGTGGTCTACGGTGACTTCCGAGCATCTTTCGCGACGGAATGGAAAAACGGGGGTCTCCCCAAGAACGGTGGCCGCAAGCTCCAAAATGGTGACCTGTATGTTCTCGATTACTCCGTGATGCTCGACGGCTACCGAAGCGACTTCACCAACACCGTGAGCGTCGGTGAACCTTCTGATGCAGTGAAAACAATGTTCTCGCTCTGCCAAGCGGGTATGAAAGCTGGCGAAGAGACACTGAAAGCTGGCGTGGCAGCATCTGCAGTCCACAAGGCAGTCGCCAGCCCGTTTGTCAGCGCTGGCCGCCCAGAACTCTTCACCCACCACGCAGGCCATGGAATCGGACTGGCACACCCGGAAGCGCCAATTCTGGTCCCAGAAAGCACTGACACACTCGAATCTGGCAACATCATTACACTTGAACCGGGAGCCTACGCTGAAGGAATCGGGGGAATGCGAATCGAACGCAATTACCTCATTACCGAAACGGGCTACGAAACATTGAGCCACCACGACATTCGCCTGACATAGCGAGCAATTTCGTTTTTCTACTCCACAAGGGAGGCGTGCACTCAGGCACCCTCCCTTTTTTCTGTCCTGAAACACCAATTGCCATGTCTCAAAACAACTGGCTTCAGGAAAGCCTGACTGAACTCGAAGCCAAGGGACTACGAAGGCTCCGGAGAGAATCGCATCCACTCTCGGGAGGACGCGTCGAGATCAATGGGAAGACCCTCTGGAATTTCGCCGCGAACGATTACCTCGGACTTGCCTCAGATCCCAGATTGGCAAGTGCAGCCATCGAGGCGATCCGCGAATCAGGGTTAGGATCTCGCGCCAGCGCACTCGTCACGGGTCGCTCGCAATGGCACGCCCAACTTGAATCGCATCTCGCTGAATGGAAAGGAGCGGAAGCAGCGATTCTGTTTCCATCCGGATACGCTGCAAATCAAGGAACGATCGCTGCACTCGTTGGCAAGAGCGATGCCGTCTACTGCGATCGACTCAACCACGCCAGCCTAATCGACGGCTGCAAAATCTCTCAGGCCCGCTTCCGCGTTTATCCACACAACGATACCGCTGCACTTCGTCGAGAGCTCAACAAGGGAACCGCTTTTGAACGCCGACTCATTGTCACTGACTCAGTCTTCAGCATGGATGGGGACTTAGCGCCACTTCCTGAACTCGCCCAGCTTGCTGACGAATTCGACGCGATCCTACTTGTCGACGAAGCGCACGCATCTGGCGTCTTCGGAAATAGCGGGGGAGGGCTCCTCGAACACTATCAACTCCACTCCGACCGCATTGTCTCAATGGGAACACTGAGCAAGGCAATGGGACTCCAGGGTGGCTTCGTCACCGGAAGCGACTCGTTGATTGACTGGCTTTGGAATTCAGCACGAACCCAGATTTACTCCACAGCACTCCCGAATCCTATTTGCGCAGCGGCAGTCGCAGCGATCAACATCATTCGAAATGACCCCCTCCCGAGAACACATCTCCTGCAGCAGTCGCTACGCGTCACAGACTCCCTTCGCAACCAAGGATGGGAGATCCCTGACGGCGCAATGAGCGCGATCATCCCCATCATTATTGGAGACGCTTCGCAAACAGTTGTGTTTGCCAAACAGTTGGAAGAGCGTGGAGTTCTGGTCGCTGCAATTCGGCCGCCAACGGTTCCCAATGGAACATCGCGTCTTCGAATCTCCCTGAGCGTCGCTCATGGAGAAAACGGAATCAACGCTTTAATCCAAGCGATGTCGGACCTCCGACGAGCGAGCTGACTCAGGCTTAACCATGTGTCCCCCAAAGCCCACCAAATGAGGGGACAAAAAAAGAGTGGCCAGCATTGCATCAAGCGAATACTGGCCACTCTTAAAATCCGTCGTTTCACTCTCTGGCAGATGGCTGAAGAGCTTTCAACGAACCAGTGCGCCCGACTGGACTCGAACCAGTGACCTCATGCATGTCAAGCATGCACTCTAACCAACTGAGCTACGGGCGCGTGGGAGGGAAATGTAACTGCCAAGCAGGAGAGGGTCAAGCGGGTCGAGGGATCGGACCGCAGCATTTTTGAGTTCCCATCTTGCACTTTATCTGCCAATTGCAGAACCAACGGTGTCTCCGCCAAAAATTGAGTCGAATCAATAAAAAAGCCCGCGAATTGTAAAATTCGCGGGCCCACCGTACCTCGGAATGGAAAAAAACAAAGACGATTACACAAACAACAGAAATCCGATAGGATGACACGGCGACGAATCGGGAATAATCAGGAGAACCAGTCCTGCAATCTTCGCGCCAACTCGAACAAAATCGTAGAACGCCATATCCCATTATGTTTCTGACGCACTTCAAGGGTATCCATTCTCAAAATAATCGGGGATTCCCCTATTTAACTAAAAGCTGATGCATTTTAAAACACAGCAAAACTAATCAGAACAAAATCTGTCTGCACCGAAATAAATCACCCCGTCAACATAACGCTCACAAATCACTCTTTCTCACGTTAATTGCCCATATGGCATCTGATCTGCTCTAAAACTGACCAACTTCAGGATGATTTGCTTGGGATATGCCACAATTGAGCACGAAGCCTCGGTGCTTTTTGCAATTGGAAGGAAAACCCCGAGCAAATTCAGCCAGAGTTAGACTTAAAGAAGGATTCGGTCAGCTCATTCGAATGACTGACCTGGAACATTCACCTGCCGCAGGCGTAATGGAATATGGAATTATCGGAAATGACTGGGAGCGATGGACGAGGAGCCGAGTCTGCATTCCTGGTCATTCAACGCGGCGATGCGCGACTAGAGGTCGTTGAATTGACGCCTGGTGGCCGCTTCACAATCGGTCGAGCTCACACCAATCGCATCGTTCTACCTGACGCAAAATGCAGTCGCCTTCACTGCGAAATTTTCTCAAGAGCTGGTGAATGGAAGCTGAGAGATCTCGGAAGCCGTAACGGCGTCACAGTGAACGGGAAGCGGCTCGAAGCGGACGAATCTCTCGACTATGGAGATTCCATCGGGGTCGGTTCATGCACCATGCTGTTTACCGATCGCCCGCGTGATGGCAGCCAAGACATTCCTAAGAGCGATCCCTCGATCGACGTGGAGTCTGGCTACGAAATCATCGAACGGAAATCTGGAACGCAGTACGACATCCAGCATGGAATGGAGCGAGTTAACAAGAACCGGGACGACGCGGCAGCGTTGTTCCGCCTAGCTCGTTCGATTTCCTCAAGCACAAGCGAATCGGAACTGTGCCACAACGTTCTGGAGTCACTGGCAATTCGGACGGGCGCTTCGTTCGGGGGCATCATCATCACCCCTGCTGGCGACCCAGACCCTGACATTGAACGAATGGCCCCGATCGCTGTTTACGGTCAACCTCCTGCGACCGGCTTCTCAACCTTTCTGACTCGCATTGCGCTTGATGATCAGGATGCAATTCTCGCCCATGATATTTCCAAAAACGCGTCACTCGCGTCACAGCAAAGCCTGCAAGCACTGAATGCAGAGAGTGCGATCTGTGCACCGATCCGCCACCACAAGAAATCGCTGGGAGTCATCCACCTTTACAGCACAAACAGCACTGCACCAATGACGCAAAGTAGCCTGGAATTCGTTCTCGCTGTCGCGGATCACATGGGGGATCAAATGTCCGCCCTGCGTGAACGATTGGAACTCGAAGTCGGACTCGATCGGGCCAGGCAAATCGTCGTCGATCTTCAGGATCAGCTTGAGGTCGGCAGTGAACTTGTAGGTAACAGTTCAAAACTCGAGGAGCTGCGGCGTTCAATCGCTCGCGTTGCCCCCACCGATGCATTGGTTCTGATTCGCGGTGAGAGTGGTGTTGGAAAGGAACTGGTCGCTCGCGCGGTTCACTTTAACAGCCTGAGAAAAAACGGACCATTTGTCTGTGTGAACTGTGCGGCGTTGACCGAGAGCCTGTTAGAAAGCGAACTGTTCGGACATGAAAAAGGAGCGTTCACGGGAGCCTCATCCAAGCGATCCGGGAAGTTTGAGCAAGCACACGGCGGAACGTTATTCCTCGATGAAATCGGTGAAATGAGCCCTGAGATTCAGGCGAAATTTCTCCGCGTCCTCGAAGGACAAGCATTCGAACGAGTCGGTGGTGGCGAGCCCATCATGGTCGACGTCCGTGTCGTCACAGCGACGAACCGCAACCTTGAGGAAGCAGTCCGCGAACGTCGATTCCGTCGCGACCTCTTCTTTCGCCTTCAGGTGATTGAGTTGGAAGTCCTTCCACTTCGACACCACCCTGGTGACATCCCAGCGATCGCTCAGCACTTTGTTGAACGATTCGCTGCTCAGGCACATCGTCGAGTTCGCGGGTTCAGCACAGCTGCCATTCAAAAACTTCAGCGGCACGACTGGCCAGGAAATGTTCGTGAGCTGCGCAATGTCGTAGAACGAGCTGTCATCCTCAGCGACCACGAAATCCTTGGGCCAGACGACATTGTTCTGACTCGCTTGCGGTTGGATGATGACGAGAGTTCCACCACGACATCTCCCTCGATTCCAACATCGATTGCAGCTTCAGCGGAGTCTCCTCTTGAAACGAGCGTCGATCCTTCAATCGATCTGTGGGGAAGTTTCATTCAGCGGAGCACGACGCTCGACGACATGGACCGTCTCTATATCGAAGCGGTGCTGAAATCGACAGACTGGAATAAGTCTAAGGCGTCACGCATCCTTCAGATCGAACGCACGACGCTCGACCGCCGTCTCAAGAAGTACGGCATCGGTCGACCGGGCGGACTTCCAGACGACGAAGGCGATGAAGACGATTCCGTCAACGAAACCGTTTTTACTCAGTAATTCACAATCCGAAATTTGAATTTTCAGAATTCACGTTTCACGTAAATTGGCCATGACTGAACACCGCGGTGATTTTCAGTCATGGTTTTTTTGCTGAATGCAAAGTCAGCAATCATGTGAAAGCGGCTGAGTCAGCACGTTTATCACGAATGGAAGGCTGACGGCGATGCCCAAGGCTCCAATCGCCTGGGTTCGAAAAACTAACGAGAACAGGAGCATCAGCCCCCCAACAACGAAAGCGACTGCTGCCAGTTGAAATGAGATCCGAGTTGTACGATCCAAAGCCGTATCATCAAGAAAGAGCGACGCGATAAAAGCGAAACCACTCAATCTCCCTGGAAACACCACTCCAAGAAATCCGAACAACAGACCGCAAGCCGCGAAGAGTCCGCAGCTATTTAGAAACGACAGCAAAAAGTTCGATGCTACGATCGAAGCGGCTGAGAAATAAATCCCGGCAATCGCTCCACCCAGCCCGCCGACAAACCGCTTCATCATCTGGTCTAGCACTGACACGCCTCTCTTACATCTGGCCTGCTCAAAGAGACGGCGATTCCACTGGGGCGATCATCGGCGTCGGTGCGTCGAGTGCTGCATGAAGGACTTCACTGATTCGATCAAGTGCAGACTCCGCTGCCACCCGGATTTCTCGAGCACCAGCTACTTCTGAAGTTACCGCCTCTTCAACGAAAAATCGAATCTGCGAAGACAAGTGAGATTCGCCAACATGAAATACTACGGACTCCGAATCAAACCCTGACCGCAGCGAAGAAGTGAGACAATCAACGTAATCATTCTCTCCACCCACTGAAACGTTGAGTGGTCGCTCACGAATTCTTTTCCTCATTTCGAGTACCGATTCGACAAGCAATGGATGTCGCCAGTCCGGTTGAATTTCACACCAGGGATCAAGAACAAATCGTCTGTACCAGCAACCAGGGTGTGGGAGCCGAAGTGTCGCGAGACGCGTGTCCAGAGAGCTTGACACGGCTGGCTTGTTTTCGGTTGCTGTTTGTAACTGAAGAATCTGATCGTCGAAGTTCAAGAGATCGAGGTCAATTGTGCGCGGCCCCCAATGAGTCGTTCGCACTCGCCCTAGCTGCACTTCAATCGACTGTAGTTTCTCCAACAGTTGCAGCGGATCTCGCTCCGTTTCAACGAGGAACGCCCCGTTAATAAAGTCTCCTCCAGCATCGGCGCCGACGGCGCGGGTCGCGTAGAGCCGACTCGTCTTCAGCACGCGAACCCCTGAGTCTTCATTCAGAATCTTCACAGCGCATTGATACGTCTCAGGAACATTTCCGAGGTTCCCGCCAAAGGCAATCGCAGCGACAGAAAGCCGACTCATCATTGCGAGCATTCCAGCAAATAATCGAGGTGATCAATCTTCTTCGCACAGAATACGTACCGACAGAGTGGATTCAAACTCAGTCACTTAACCTGCGATGGCGCCAGTCATGGATCAGCCAAATACTTCCCTCACACGCTCGACCGGTTTGTAAATTTTACAACCGACCCCAACATCGATTTCTGAAACCGGATTTCCTCGGATAAGTGCGGTCGACAAACAACAGCGCCCAGCAATCGATGCTGGGCGCTGACATGCTTTGCGAAGTCGAAACGACTGTGTCACTCACCGTGATCTACGATTTTGACGACTTCGAATTTCATCGTTCCACGAGGCAAAGAGACTTCAACCCGGTCTCCTTCCTTCTTCCCCATGAGTGCGACTGCGATCGGGCTGGCCGTCAGAATCTTCATGACGTCTCCCGAGTAGTCTTCCTCACCGGGCCCAACAAATTCGTAAGTCTCTTCGTCCCCACCATCGAGTTCTTTGATTGTCACCGTGGAACCGAAGGTCACTTGCCCCTTGGGCATGTCTGCTTTATCGACAACGTAGCACGACGCGAGCTTCGCGTTGAGCTGATAGATCTTTGCCTGAACACGCCCCTGTTCTTCACGTTGCCCGTGATACTCGGCGTTCTCTTTCAGGTCCCCTTCGGCACGTGCATCTGCGATGTTCTGGGCAATCTGTGGCATCACCACTTCGTCCAGATGCTTAATCTCAGCTCGCAGTTTTTCGTAGCCTTCGCGGGTAATCGGTTGTCGGTCCATTTTACTCTATCCGTCTCAAACGCACTGACTAACAAAATGAAACCACGAGCAGAGGGCTCGTGGTGGTTCATTCTCAAGTTGTGTTATAAACGAACACGGAACGCGAATTGACGCGTCCCGTGTCTTGTACTGTGTTAACCCATTTCCAGCACGTTGTCCATGCTAGAATTGTGGATCCTGATCCGAATTCTGAAACCTTGACTCACGAGCGTTGCCGCGTTGAAATTCAACCATCGAATTCTCAATTGCACCACGATTTCGTACTTAGAATCTGAGTTTGCCCCACAACTGATCAGGCTGCATTGCGTCGCAACGTCGCGAGAATTCTTTCGAATTCTTGATTGTTGCCGAACGGGACCAGGATTTGGCCGCTTTCCTTGGAACTCAGTTTAATCTCTACCCGTACTCCCAGCAGATCCCTTAACTGAGACTCCAGCGACTCGACGTGGTTCGTGCGGTTCTGATCCACTTCCCGCATCTGCAAAATGTCACGTTCCGACTTGGACTCAGCTGGTGGAACTGGACTGGCGGAGACAGTCGCCTGAGCTGGCACTTCGACCTCAATAGCCGCTGGCATTGCGTCCGGCATCGATGGGGAGACAGTTGCCGATTCGGCCATAACAGGAACGTCGACTGCGGTTGCTGGCTGTGCGACTTCGACATCACGCCCCATCAACGATTTGACGATCGCTTCAGTCTGACGAACTGATAGCTGCTCTGCCTGAATTCGCCCTGAGAGTGCAAGTTGATTCGCTTGGTCCAGCGGGAGAAGTGCACGGGCATGACCAGCCGTCAGACGCCCGCTGTTGATCGCGTTCTTTATGGGATCTGGAAGTTCCAACAGACGCATCATGTTCGAAATCGTCGAGCGTTTCATGCTCAACTGCTTTGCAAGCTCTTCGACGGTACACTGGAACTGCTCGATGTAATCTTTGAACGCCTGGCCCTTTTCCAGATCATTCAGGTCTTTGCGTTTCAGGTTCTCTTCGAGCGCGTACTCGCAAGCGGTCTTGTCGATGACATCCACCACGCGACATGGAATGGATTTCAGTCCCGCCTTTTGGGAAGCCTGCCAACGACGTTCCCCTGCGATAATTTGAAAACCGTTTTCAATCGCGCGAACCAGAATCGGTTGAAGAACGCCATGTTCCTTGACGCTGGATGCAAGCTCACCGATCGACTCGGGGTCAAAATGCTTACGAGGCTGAAACGGGTTGCGGCTCAACTGGCTTGTCGGAATCTCCCGCAACTCTCCCTGAATCTCCTGTTGTGTTTCTTCATGAGCTGGAGCACCTCCACCAAGAAGAGCGTTGAGTCCACGACCGAGGCGACGTTGGGGAATGACTGGAACGTTTTCACTCATGGGAGCCTGTCTCCGTACAGACAAATTCAATTTTATTCTTCTTCAAAAGCCACCTGCTTCTTTCCTTGAAGCGCCAGCAACTTTTGATTGATCTCGAGAGTCCTCTCGGGGTGGAACAACACTTTGACGCCATCCCCGTGAGAGTCGAGCAGAAATCATTCTGCCGACGTTTTGTAATTCGGACGGCCCAGGGGAGTCTCTCCAGTGGAGTTGGGTTCCATTCGAGAGAACTTTTTTGAGCGGTAGTTTTCCAGATCAAGCAGGAAACTCAGGGGCTTTAGAGAAATTCACTAATATTCGCCATACAGGAGGTCTGCGTAAATCGGCGTCGCATCGGCATTCGCGGTCCCGATTGCTCGACTTCAATCGAGAACCACTCACGACCAGATCCCCAAATTCTCGCCTCAGATCCATCAGTCTGAGGATGAAGAGTCCCCTAATGATCGCGGTTGATTCTCCATAATCGGACCTTTTGATCCCGGTGATTTGAAAGTTCGCGAGGGGTCATGTCGTCCAGCAGGACGAGATCACTGGGTGTGAAATCCAAGGTCGTGACCTCGAGGATTCTGTTGAACTCCAGATCGAGCTGCTCAATCTCTTTCTGAGCGTGCATCCCTGTGACGAGATAAGCAGGCACTTTGCCATCAACTTTCCCCGAAGAAAGCATCCCCAGATCCGACGCTGGCTGGCTGATGTATTTGAGTCCTTCATTCTCTCTCGCCGCCAGCTGATAATAGAGTCCCGGTTCAGCGAGGACGTAGATGACGCAATCAATATTGCTCAGTTCGGACTTCTGATGCACCTCGAGGTCCTTCTCGATCGCTGCCAATACTTCGCTTGTCACGCTGACAAATCCGGTCCGGTCCTGCAAAGCGGGAAGGAAAACTGTCCGGTTCAGGGTGACAACGGTCGGGACAACTGAAACGAAAATGGATGCTGTGAGTGGGACCATTTTCAAGATGATTGGAACACTCAGCTCCTTCAGAGGTCGTTGACCGATGGTTGCTCCCCGCCATCCCCGCAGGACAGAGACCAGCACGCTGACCCCAATCGCAGCCCCCATGACAAGTGCCGTCAACAGAGGAAGGATCAACCGTGGATACGGACGGTAGAGTGGCGTTGTGAGGAGCAGCCCCAGAATCCAGGCGAGTAGAATCCACATTCCGAGAGGCAGAGTCCGTAGAGCAGGGGCATTGGCTGCGTCGAGATTCCCGGCCGCTGGCGCCTCCAATTCTCTCAACGACGCATTGACGTGTTTTTTCCAAAACACAAAGGCGATGGTCGTCAACACGAGCAGCAACGGCAGGAGACCTGCGATCACCACGGATATCATCGCTCCAAAAAGCAGAATTGGTCCCCCGAAGAAGAGGGGGCGGTTTTGCAGCTGAAGGTAAGAATCGATGTACGTCCCGCGCTGAAACGGAATCACAATGGCGATGAACAGACCACAGATCGTCGGCAGGTTGGAATAGTACCAGTTCACAAAAACGTGCTTCGAGACAGACTCTCCCCACCCGCTCCACCCGACGAGATACCCCTGATGATTCTTCGCGACGGCAGCGTATCCACCGGTTGCTTGCAATGAGTTCAGGCAGGGAACCCATAACAGAAACGCCCCCAACGCAATCGCAGCGAATAGGACCACTGGTTGCCACCCCGAAACAGTGCCGCTTGACTGGGATCGATTCGATCCTTTTTTCTTCTCAGGCGGCGTTGCCAGCAAGCTCGCTCCGCTCAAAGAGGATCGTCCCAGTTGAGTGAGCACCAGCCATCCAGCGAGACCCGCCCCAAGAATCGCGAGCGGCAGCCAGCCATTATATTTCGTCCACCAGGCGCAAGACGTCAGCATCGCGCTCGCTGCTGACCACTTCCAGCTTCCGGTCCGCAGAGCTCTCGCTCCGCACCCAACAGCGGAAACCATCCAGAAGGTCACGGGAATATCAGTGAGCGCGGCCCGGCTGTACTGGATGAAGAAATCCCCACAGGCGACCATCGCTGCTGCTGAAAGCGATGCCCCTTGCTGAATCACAGCGACCAGATCCCACTTCGCACTTGCAGGAGTCGAGATGGGAGTGGATGTTTGGAGCAGTTCTTTGGTGGTCCACCAGACCGCGAAAATCAATCCGGTCCCGAAGACCACATTGACCCACATCACAGCGTGTGAACTTGCACCGGTAAACACCATCACCCATTCGAAGATCGCAGGGAGCAGGGGAGGGGCGTAGTACTGACGATCGGGGTACTCGAATCCAATGTGATCCGAGTAGAGATTCGAAGCGTAGACCCCCTCGTCAAAATGTTCGACCGCCATCCGCGATGGGAGAGTGACCCGAAGAACAAAGCCCACGACTAACAAGAGGAGGAGAGTCAACGTATTCAAGCTGAGGTTTCGCATCGCGAGATTGTGATCTCTTCGGGAAGGGGTGTCCAGTTCCTCTCCGTCCCCTTTGGAGTCAATCGATCGCCACGTACGGTTTCACGTGGAACCCTCTGAAGTTCCATCAAAACACGCAGATCAATCAACGATCAAGTTCTGTCCGGAAACCACTTCAATTGTTCCCGTACTCCGACTTCCCGTATCCTTGATTTCCGTTTCACGTGGAACACTTCGCATCAACGTGTTTCCACTTACATTTTTCGCCGCGCCAAATCAAAGACAATCATGCCTGAGATCTATGTGAGCACCGATATCGAAGCAGACGGCCCGATCCCGGGCCCGCACTCGATGCTCAGCCTGGGATCTGCTGCCTATCTGGAAGACGGCACGCGGCACTCCACTTTCAGTGCGAATCTCGAGACCCTACCGGGAGCGACGGGACACCCGGAAACGATGGAGTGGTGGGAACGCAATTCTCGAGCATGGAATAAAACTCGCCGCGACCTTTTGACCCCCGAGGCAGCGATGCTTGCGTACTCGGAGTGGCTGAAATCGTTACCCGGACGGTGCGTGTTCGTTGCCTATCCTGCCGGGTTCGATTTCACCTTCGTCTACTGGTACCTGATTCGATTCACTGGCGCGAGTCCATTTTCATTCTCGAGCCTCGACATGAAAACCATGGCGATGGTTCTGATGAACTCGGAGTTTCGGGAAGCGTCAAAACGTAACATGCCTCACAGATGGTTCAGCAAGCGCCCCCACACTCACGACGCCCTTGACGACGCGATTGAGCAGGGGGAGATGTTCTGCAAAATGCTCGCTGAGGTTCGCAGTCGAGGCACCGCATTGAAACCGGCAGACTCTCCCAGTAGCGAAACTTCCCCGTAGGCCAATTGAGTCTGCAACTCATTTCCTCTCCCACACCTGAATGCACCAGACTGAGACAACGATGGCAGGGTTGTTCGATAAACAAGAGAAGCAACACGCAGAGGCCGCCAAGCCATTGGCGGCCCGAATGCGTCCAACAACTCTGGAAGAGTTCGCCGGGCAACAGCACTTTCTTGGGGAAGGAAAGCTGCTCCGCCGCATGCTCAAGGCAGACCGTATCGGATCAATGATTTTCTACGGTCCCCCGGGCACCGGAAAAACTTCTCTAGGCGAAGTCATCGCCCGACAGACGAAGTCTCACTTCGTTGTGCTGAACGCAGCTTCAGCGGGGGTCAAGGAACTTCGGGCCGCCCTTGATGACGCCCGAAGTCGCCTACAGTCCAGCGGAGCCCGAACGGTTCTGTTCGTCGACGAGTTGCATCACTTCAATCGGACTCAGCAGGACGTGCTCCTACCGGACGTCGAAGCAGGGGTTGTCAGCCTGATCGCTGCCACGACAGCCAATCCTTTCTTTTCGCTTCAAGGGGCTCTGATCAGCCGCAGTCAGGTCTTCGAGTTCCAGTCACTCACACAGGAAGACATTCTAAAGCTCCTGAAGCGGGCCCTCACGGATAAGACCCGCGGTCTCGGCAAGTCACCCGAATCCGCTACGGAAGAAGCGTTGAACTTTCTGGCGGACGTCTGCGACGGAGATGCACGCCGATCGCTGACGGCACTTGAAATCGGAGTTCTGTCCCTCGATGAGACGCGACCGGTACTGGACTTGGAGATTGCTCAGGAGTCCATCCAGAAGAAAGCGGTCCTGTACGATGCCAAGGGAGACCAGCACTACGACGTCGCGAGTGCGTTCATCAAGAGTATGCGAGGGAGTGATCCGGACGCTGCCCTTTATTGGCTCGCCCGAATGCTTGTCGCTGGCGAAGACCCCAGGTTCATTGCCCGCCGCATTGTGATTCTGGCATCCGAGGATGTCGGGAACGCGGACCCGCAAGGTTTGATCCTCGCCAATGCCGCTGCGGAGGCAACGGAACGTGTCGGCATGCCGGAGTGCAGAATCATTCTGGGGCAGGTGGTGGCATACCTCGCGTGTGCTCCGAAGTCGAACGCTGCGTACATGGGAATCAATGCAGCGATGGACGACGTTCAGAACCAGCGTGTCGTTCCTGTCCCCGTCCACCTGAAGGATGCCCACTACAAGGGGGCCAAGCAACTTGGACACGGGAAAGGCTACCAGTACGCCCACGATGGAGAGGGGGGCTGGGTCGATCAGGATTACCTCGGCGTCGACAGGCAGTACTACGTGCCGACCGACCGTGGTTACGAACAGCGGATCAAACAACGACTGGAGGAGATTCGAGAACGGAAGCATCCGCCACGAGACTGAAGGTCACAACACCCCTCCGAGCCTATTGGTGATTCAGACTCTCCGCCGGTCGAGACCGACTCAAGAGTACGAGTTCAGCGGGGTCAATTCCATTCCGCCAATGCCTCACATCCCTCCCTTATCAATTCCAGACCTAAAAATTGTATGGACACTCCCCGGAGCACCCGTTGGTTCCCCTGAAGTTTGAAACCTCTCCCCTCTGATTGAGTGAACATCAACTCAATTCTTGATACATTCCGTTTCTGTTCAGTCACAAGTGCAATTTTATTTGGAGACTCCGAATGTCAAAGCCGTTGAACATCGGCATGATTGGTTACGGGTTCATGGGCCGTACTCATACCAACGGGTACAAGCGAGTTCCCGACTTCTTCCCCGAGCTGAAATACCGCCCGGTGCTCAAGGCAGCCTGTGCCCGCAACAAGGAGAAGATCCAGGAGTTCGCCAACCAGTGGGGTTATGAGTCGATCGAGACCGACTGGAAAGCATTGATTGCCCGCGACGACATCGATGCTGTGGACATCTGCGTCCCGAACAATCTTCACAAAGAAATCGCCATTGCCGCTGCGAAAGCTGGCAAGATGATTCTGTGTGAAAAGCCCCTCGCACTGAGCGTGGAAGAGGGAGAAGAGATGTGCGCAGCTGTCGAAGCTGCCAAAGTCCCGAACACTGTCTGGTACAACTACCGTCGAATTCCTGCTGTCACTTTTGCGAAGCAGATCATCGAATCCGGCCGTCTGGGACGCATCTTCCACTACCGCGCCAACTTCCTGCAGGACTGGACCATCAACGAAGACTTGCCACAGGGTGGAAACGCTCTTTGGCGTCTTGATGCTGCCGCTGCGGGATCAGGGGTAACAGGCGACCTGCTGGCTCACTGCATCGACACTGCGATCTGGCTCAACGGCAAGATCAAGGACGTTTCTGCAACAACCGAAACGTTCATCAAAGAACGCGTTCACACAGAGACCGGGCAAAAGCAGAAGGTGACAATCGATGACGCGTGTGCGTTCATTTGTCACTTTGAAAATGGTTCTCTCGGACTGTTCGAATCAACCCGTTACGCGCGTGGCCACAAGGCACTCTACACGTTCGAGATCAACGGGGAGAACATGTCACTCCGATGGGACCTGCATGACCTGCACCGTCTCGAAATGTTCGACTACAACGATGAAGGTCCATTCCGAGCCTGGAAGAGCATTCATGTCACCGACAACGGCGGCGACCATCCTTACATGAACAAGTGGTGGGTTCCGGGTCTGCAAATTGGATACGAACATTCGTTCGTCCACCAAGTCGCAGACTTCCTCAAGAGCCTGGAAACTGGCGAGCCCTGCGGTCCGACATTCCGCGATTCTCTGGAAACGCAGAAAGTTTGCGACGCGGTTCTCAGCAGTGCCAAGGAACTCGCCTGGAAGAACGTCTAGCCCTTTGAGCTGACGAATAAAAAAGGTCGGACGCAGTACAGTGTCCGACCTTTTCTTTTTGAGAGTTCCGGTTCAATACGGTTCAGGCATTGAACTCGTTGATGAGCTCGCGAACTCGAGAGAGCTGTTCGAACGTCTTCTCAAGGTCGTCAAGCCGCACCTGATTCGGACCGTCTGAAAGCGCCTTGTCTGGATCCGGATGCGTCTCCATAAAGACCGCATCGGCCCCTGCTGCCACTGCTGCTCGAGCGAGAAACGGCACCATTGCCCGGTTCCCGCCAGTGGTACTTCCACCCGGACGCTGCACGCTGTGAGTGGCATCGATGCAAACAGGGCACCCCATCGCTTGCATCGTGGGGATGCAACTCATGTCGTTGATCAGCCGACCGTACCCGAACATGGTGCCGCGATCGGTGAGAAGCACATCGTTCGCTCCAGCTTCCCGGCACTTGTTGACAACGTGAATGATGTCGTCTGGAGCAATGAACTGTGGCTTCTTGACGTTGACGATACAGTTGTTGTCGCGGGCCGCTTCGGCGATCGCGTTGACCAGATCAGTTTGCCGCGCCAGGAATGCCGGCACTTGAAGGATACGACACACCCGAGAAGCAGGGGCTGCCTGCTCCGGGGAATGAATATCTGTCGTCACAGGAAGTCCGGTCGTCTCACGAACTCGGTCAAGAATCTCCAGACCACGCTCCAGACCCGGCCCGCGAAAGCTGTTGAAGCTGGTGCGGTTTGCTTTGTCAAAACTCGCTTTGAACACAATCTGCCAGCCTCGCCGCGAGGCCATATCCGCAATCCGGAGCGATGTCTCCCGAATCAGATCCTCAGATTCAATCACGCAAGGCCCTGCAATAAACACCAATGGCTGCCCTGCGCCGCATTGATATGAATCGATCTTGAATTGGCTGAACGCCATGGAATTCCAACTCCCTGAAGTAATTTCGACACCCATCCTGAGGCGGCAGATTACCAGACAAGCGAGAGGTTTAGGCAAGTCCACTTTATTCGTGGCACGATCAATCAAACACAACGAGACAGCACATTATCAAATTTCAACAGATCTTCATCAAAAGAAAATATTCAAAACCATACTACGTCCGCACTGCTGATGAGAATTTCAATCTCCTGAAACCTCTCGAACTCAGCCACTCATACCTAGGATTTTGCAATGAAGGTTCGACCACAGGCACGTCTGCCCCAGGCGCCCGCACGCAGCGGATTCACACTGATTGAGCTCCTCGTTGTGATCGCGATTATCGCGGTCCTGATCTCCCTGTTATTGCCCGCCGTCCAGCAGGCACGCGAAGCTGCCCGTCGTAGCCAATGCAAAAACAACATGAAGCAAATCGGCCTGGCTGTCCACAACTTCGAAAGCACCTATAGCCATCTTCCACACTCGGGACAGTGCAACAGCACGGGGTCATCGAACACAACTTACATGACGGAATCAGTCCCGACGTTGCTGTTGCCCTACATTGATCAGGCCAACGTGTACAACATGATGGATCACAGCCTGCGATACGCTGACATGGCCACGGCAGGATACACCACAACGAACCTGCACCCGGATTCCATTGGCCGCGTCTACAACGATGCGTCACACGCTGGAACTGTGGCGGCCGCCAAAACGCACATCGCGTCCTTCGTCTGCCCATCAACCCCGGCAGATCCAGGCGCTCGCTCAACAGATGGATTCGGCGTCTGGGACTACATGTTCATCACCACCAGCGACATCGAATCAGATCCCTCACAAGCCAACTACCGGGCACGGGCCGTCTCCGCACGCCGAACAATGGCAGGAGTGACGGTACAAGGATTCCTGAGCTGCGAGAAGAATCGCAAAATGGGAGCGATCACAGACGGAACATCAAATACGATTCTCTGTATTGAAGACGCTGGCCGGTCGCATCCCAACGCGGGAATCTTCGCTTCACTTTCCAATCGCCCATCGCCTGTCACCGAAGGTCCCGCCTGGGAAGGTGGAGCCTCCGGCGGGCGCCGCATGTACGCGTGGGCTGATCCCGATGCAGGAACAAACGGGGTTTCCGGACCGAGCAATTCGACAGCCTCACAACAGGCGAAGATCAACGCTTATGCCAACCCGATGGGTGGCCCACCGGAATGCCGCTGGACAGTGAACAACTGCGGACCAAATGACGAGCCATTCAGCTTCCACGTCGGTGGTTGCCACGCGGTAATGGGAGACGGTTCAGTCCGATTCCTCGGAGACAGCTTGGATTCCCTCGTCCTGAAGTGGATCGCAGGAGCACAGGACGGGCAGGTTGTGGGCGAGTTCTAAACCGCAACAAACTGTCACTTGTCGACACCAATCAGATTTTGTTTCTTCCATGACTCGCTGGGCTTGGTCCATGCGAGTCATGTTTTGACATCGGAACCAACAAATGCAATCACGTCGAAACTTACTACTCTCGCTGCTGATCGTTGCCACAATGGGAGTCGGCTGCGGCGGTGCGAGGATCACTCCAACTGCTGATCGTGTGAAACTCACCGGGAGTGCGACTGCGAACGGCAAACCACTGAACGATGTGATGATCCGTTTCCAGCCGACCGGAGCTGGTCTCCCGGCAGTCACAACGATCAAGAGTGGCAAATTTGAAATCGAAATCGTTCCCGGTGATTACACCTATTTCATCCAGCCGGTGGAGAAAAAAGAGAAGCTCTTGGCGACGGTCCCAACGAAGTACCACACAGCGACTCTCGATCGCAAAGTGACCATTTCAAATGGCGGAACGCAGGACTTCAAACTCGACGACTAGCCCCTGTTTGCAGGGAAGTGTGGCGGTGAACGCTGGCGAACGCTCATTCGAACGCAGTGTTCATCACCGGCAGAACTCCACATTTGTCACGAACGCTACGGGAAGCCGTCGCCACAATAAGCCAAAAGCCCCTCGATGATGTATCGAAGGGCTTTGTTAGTTTCAGCGGTGAGGACCGGACAAACCACCGAACGTAGTCATCAAGTGACGCAGCAGTCATGGGGAGTGACCCCGACCAGAGGGGATTCAGCAGCGGAAATCTATCTCCAGAGAGTACCAACGGAGCGAGTCATCGCTGTCACGAACCACCATGACCAAGGGTCCAGGTTTCTTGAACTGCGTCTTGCCCTCGGTCTTACCGATCCGCTAGTAGACCCCGCCTTGTTTGGTGAATTCGTCGATGTCGGCGTTGGCCTGAAAAATCTGTGCGGAGTGAGTACGGACAACGAAGTGATTGCCTCGACGATCCGGAGCCGCAGAGGTAATCACCAGCTCAAGTCCCGCAAGCGAGTCATCCAATTTGGTAGTGATCTCCTCGCCAAACATGTAACTCCCCGGATTGACGAGGAATCCTTGGACACGATCTTCGAGAGCCCTTGATGGTGCGGAGACTGGAGTCTCCTCTGCCAGTGCGACCTTCGCCACGGCCCCTGCCACTCCCAAGCTCATCGCCAGCTTGACTGCCTCTCGTCGATTGACTTCACCCATTGCAGGCTTCTCTCCGATTGAGCTGCGGACGGGGGATTCCCAGTTGCGTGTCACCTAGGGCAGTTGCAACTCTCGGAAACTCGCTCAATTCAGTATCCAAGTTCGGGAGCCCGTATCAAGCACTATCTTTTTGAGTTGGTAAGCGCACCTCGAAAACATGCAGCGTTCCAAACTCGCCGGATCAATCTGGCATGGCATCCGGTAACTGCAAACGTCGCCGAATCTGCACGAAGTCAACCAGTAGCCTGATGGTAGAGAGCACCATCGCAACGCATCAATTCCGATGCGACTACTTCGCCAAGCGTAATTTTATGAAGACGGAATCTGGCCAGCGGTTCGAGCAATCAGAAGTCCACATAGGTCAATGTGATGGAAACCCGAGACTTTTGGGTTGATCCAGAACCCCGCTGATTGAGCCATCAACTGAGCGAACCAACGAAAAAAGCCCTTCGACAATTCATCGAAGGGCTTTTTAATTGAAGCGGAGAGGACAGGACGCCGTTTGAACTTTTTATCGCGGGCGTCCGGGGCTGGGAAGCGGGGTTGCGCCGCCAAATCGAGGATGGTAAACCAAAGCTGGAATGAAGGTTGCGAAAGGTGACACTGGTGTATTTGTCCGTCACTCTGGGGGCCTACTTCTCAAGGTACTGACAGTGTAGGCCGTTGTTTTACCGTCATTTTCCGAACAGGCACACGGCTTGGAAGCCGACCGCCGGGCGGTCTATTCGGAACCCACGTCGTCATCGGATCTTGCCTTCTGTCAGAAACTCGCGTACACTTTTCTGACTGGAGCAAGAGCCATGACCACAACCGTACAAGACGACATTCTGAGCCGGATTCGCAGCCAAGGCCGGGGAAAGGTCTTCATTCCGAAGGACTTCCTTGACCTGGGCAGCCGCGATGCCGCCGACCAGTCGCTCTCACGGCTGGTCAGGAATGGCGACATCCTGCGGTTGGGGCGCGGCCTCTACCATTATCCGTGTATGAATGACCGGCTGGGAATCCCCCTCGGCCCCGATTTGGACGACATTGCCGACGCCCTGGCCCGGCAGACCGGCAGCCAGGTGGTTCCTTCGGGTGCGGTGGCCGCCAACCGGCTGGGACTGTCCACGCAGGTGCCTGCCAAGCCTGTTTACCTGAGCGATGGGCGGACCCGTCTGGTGAAGATCGGCAACACGACGATCCAGATTCGTCACGCGGCTCCGAAGGAACTGCCGGTGGGGAGCCGGACCAGTGCGATGGTCTTTCAAGCCCTGCGGCATCTTGGGCAGGCCGCCGTGGACGACAAGGTGATCGGCCAGATTCGGCGTGCCCTGTCACCAGACCAGCGGCGGGGGCTGCTCCAGGACGCCCGCTACACGACCGACTGGATCGCTGCTGCTGTCCGGCAGATTGCCCAGGCAGAACTGGAGGTGGCCGGTCATGGATGACATTGCACGGCTCCCCATTGCTGACCGGACGGACCTGTTCGCGGAAACCGCAAGACAACGCGGCCTGACACCAGCGATCATCGAAAAGGATTTCTGGGTCTGCTGGACGCTCAAGCGGTTGTTCACGTTGCACAATCCACCAGCCGGACTGCTGTTCAAGGGCGGCACGTCGTTGTCCAAAGTGTTCGGGATTATCGAACGCTTTTCGGAAGACGTGGACCTGTCCTTCGACCGGGCCGGGCTGGGATTCGGCGGCGAGAGCGATCCGCTCAACGCCACATCCGGCAAGAAACGGAAGCACGGACTCGAAGCGTTGACTGAAACGTGCCAACGAGTCATCCGGGAACGGTTGCTGCCCCAACTCATCGAGTCCTTCGGTAACGCCTTGGGCGAACCGCCCTCGACGAGTTGGGACCTGGAATTGGCCGAGGACGACCCGGACGGGCAGACCTTGTTGTTCCACTATCCGGCAGAAAGCCGGGATCACCCCGCCGACGAACCGGCCTATATCCGGTCAGCCGTGCGGATGGAATTTGGAGCACGTTCGGACCATTGGCCAGCCATTGAGGCCACCGTCACGTCCTACGCGGCGGAGGACTTTCCCAATATCTTCAAGGAGGCTGGATGCCAAGTCCATGTCTTGGCTGCCGAGCGGACCTTCTGGGAGAAAGCCACGGTGCTGCATATGTGGCACCATGCACCGGCGGACAAGAAGTTCCGGGATCGGCAATCGAGGCACTATTACGACGTCGTGCGACTGTACGAGCATGACCTGGGGAGGGCCGCAATCAAGGATACCGAACTGCTGCTGAAAGTCGCTCGGCACAAGGAAGTCTTCTTTCCCGCAGCCTGGGCACGGTACACGGAGGCCAAACCGGGCACGCTCCGGATCGTCCCTCCCGATGCTCGCCTGCCGGAACTGGAGCAGGATTACCGCAAGATGCAGGAAATGATCTTCGGTGAACCGCCTGCATTCGAGCGATTGCTCGACATGCTGCGTCGAATCGAAGCGGAAATCAATGCGTCTGGCGGATAAAATGCGGGACGTCTATGTCGGCTTGGATGGGGAATGGCAATGCAGCAACAACCATATACGGATCAGGAACTGGCTCTCATCGAAGCCATCCATGCTGCGCCACGTGACGATCAGCCGAGGTTGGCATACGCGGATTGGTTAGAACAACACGGTGCAGGAGACTATTCCGAGTTCATCCGTTTGCAATGCCAGCAACCGTATGTCGGCATCAGCAGGCGCGGCCAGGATCAAGGCGAAAGGAGTCTCCGTTGGGACTTTCCCTGGGAAGACAAAACGGCTGCGGAACGCTTGCAGAGGCTTCTGGACCTCCTGCCGGGGATCTGCCGCGCGAAGCGGTTCGCCGATATGGAGCATCTTATCTGTTGCACGGAGTATTATCGGGGACTGCCTTTGTTTGAAATCGAGGAAGGCGATTGGGGACTGCCAATGCGTGTTGTAGACGGCGATAGCTTCAATTTGTCCCCACTGGCGCGAATAGATCTCTCTCTATATACCTATCGATCACATCTTGCTGAATGGCTGAAACATCCTTTGATGTTCCGAGTCGATGTCCTGCGCATCTGGCTGCATCCCGCTTATGAAGACAAACCAGATGACGAAGAGGACAAGGACTGGGATGTCGAATTCGTGGAATCGGACATCCGTCTCCTGGCTGATTGGCCGCTTTTGGACCGATTGGAGACACTCAACCTCTGCCGTCCAATTTCTCCCTTTGCGGAAGAACTGGTCAAAGAACTTCTAGAGCCGCGCGTCGATGTGGATACCAGCTACGGCCAATGATCTTTGACTGACTCGGGCTTTAACCAATTCCCTCTTGGCTTTGCGGTTCACCGTCGCCGTCGGAGTGTTTCGTCGCGGGGGTTCGCAAGAACTGGCCCCCGTGACGGAATGCAACAGAGGAGGCGTGGCCCACGGTTCACCAGAGCCTAAGGTGGATTCCGAGCAGGGAACACTCCTTTTGTGCAGCAATCTCCTTCGGACTATGCCCCTCTTCGGGCCAGCAGGTTCATTCGTAGCTCCCGGTGATCCATGTTTCCTTGAACATGATCAAATTGCCAAAGCATGTTGGCATAGTGACGGTTCCTTTCGCACCCTGCGAGAAATGTGGTTCGTTTTATCAGTCCTTGAGCAACCGTAACCCATTGAAGATCACGAGCAACGAGGCTCCCGTATCCGCAGCGATGGCTCCCCAAAGTGTCGAGTACCCGACAAACGTCAGTACGACGAACGCCGCTTTCACCAAAAGAGAGAACCAGATGTTTTGCTGAATGATTCGCAGAGTTCGTCGCGACAGCCCCACAACCCACGGGAGCTTCGTGAGATCATTCGACATGAGTGCGATGTCCGCCGTCTCGATGGCCGCATCGCTTCCGGCCACGCCCATGGCCACACCCAGGCTGGCGGTGGCCAAGGCCGGTGCATCATTGACTCCGTCACCCACCATCGCCACATGCTTGTATTCTTGAACGAGCCTCTCAACGGCGTGAACTTTCTCGGCAGGGAGAAGCTCGGCCCGAATCTCATCGACTCCAGCCTCGCGGCCAATCGCTTCAGCCGTCGTCGCCATGTCACCGGTCAACATGACAATATGCTGAATGCCTGCGGCTCTGAGTCCGTCCAGAGCGGACTTGGCGGTCGGTCTTACCGTGTCGGAGAGTGCCAGCAAGCCGCAAACGTGTTGTTGATTCCCGACCACGACCACAGTCTGTCCCTGGTCAGCGAGACTGGTAATGCAGTGCTGAATTTCAGGCGTCTGTTGCCCTCGCTCTTGCAAGAGGCGGACGGAGCCGAGCCAGTAAATCTCGCCATTCCAGCGGCCGGATGCGCCTTTGCCGGGAATTTCCTGATAATCCTCAGCAGGCCGAACACTGACACCAGCAGAGCGGGCGTGTTCAAGAATCGCTACGGCCAAGGGGTGTTCGCTCCGAGCTTCCAGCGCAGCGACCCGCTCCAGAAGTTCTAATTCCGAGTGTCCATTGAGTGGGATGACAGCTCGAACACTGGGGCGTCCTTCCGTCAACGTTCCCGTCTTGTCGAGGGCGATGGCCCGGAGCCTGGCAGGAGCTTCGATGAACACGCCACCTTTGATGAGGACACCCTGCCGGGCCGCGACAGCCAAAGCGGCGACAATGCTCACCGGTGTCGAGATCACCAACGCACAGGGGCACGCAATGACCAGCAGCACGAGACTGCGATAGAACCAATCCCCCCACGCCTGTCCCAGCAGGAGAGGCGGCACAAGGAAGATCAGCAGGGCAATCGCCATCACGGCTGGCGTGTAATAGCGAGCAAATGACTCGACCCACTGTTCGCTCGGCGACCGCCGCGTCTGGGCTTCCTCGACCATGCGGACGATGTGGGCCACGGTTGTGTCATCCGCCGCCTTCGTTGTCTCGAATTCCAGCGCCCCGTTCCCGTTCACCGTCCCAGCGAAGACCACATCGCCAACCTGCTTTTCGACGGGCAGACTCTCGCCGGTAATGGGGGCCTGATTGACGTGACTGGAACCCGCAATCACCTTCCCATCAAGCGGTATTCGTTCTCCAGGTTTAACGATGATCCGGGATCGAATCGGCACTTCCGCAATGGGGCGAATTTCCTCGATGCCATCCAGATTGATGAACCGAGCCGTCGGAGGGGAAAGGTCCATCAACGCGGAAATCGCTTTATGAGCACGGCGGATGCTCCAGGCTTCCAGAGCTTCAGCCAAGGCGAAGAGGAAGGCCACCGAGGCGGCTTCCAGATACTCGCCGATGAGAATCGCCCCAATGACTGCGATGGACATGAGGAGATTCATGTCGGGTCGCAATCGCCTTGCCGCTCGGATCGCCTTGGGGCCGACAAGTCGCAAGCCGCAAAGGATGGCTGCTGCAAGAAAGGACTGTTCCACAGCTTCAACTGCGAAGCCTGACAGCAACTGCCAAGCCAGTGTGACCCGCAGCAGCAAGGCAACTGCAAGAAAGCTTCCGCTCAGGCTCGTCCAGACGAAACTCGGGGTCCAGGCGGATGAGCCTGTTGCGTTCGCTTGATCCTTATCTTCCGTCCACTGTTCCGCACGCATTCCCGTTCCGGCAACCGCTTCCATGATGACGGATGGTGTGACGGTCTCACCGTTGGAATGAACCGTCAGGCGACGGTTCAAGATGTCGAAAGAGAGGAGATTCTCACCGCCCACCACCGGTCCCACTGCCTGCCGCAAAACGGCAACCTCTTCCATGCAGTCCATGCCTGCAATGCGGAATTGAAGGACGTGGGGTCTTGTCATTGGGAATGCTCCTCTCGATCAGATGCGGGTGCGGGGAAACCCCCAGCACCCGCTCGATCCGGCTGATTAGCCTTCCGGCGTTGGTGGCTGCTTCCCGTACTTGGCCTCGTACTGGGCGGCGAACTTGGCTTCGAGTTCGGGGTGGCACTTGAAGCACTGTGAATCGGGGCGATCATGCTCCTTGCACCAATCCCCCTTCTTCTGAAATTCCGCCGCCAGCTTGCTGTCACATTGACCGCACACTCCTTCTGGAACGCCGTGCTCGTTGCACCACCACCCGGAGTGATCGCCTTTCTCAGTTGCGGCATGTTCATCATGATCGTGGTCATCATGAGCGTCAGTGTGTTTCTCGGCTTGGGCCGGAGGCGTCGCGGATTGGCCACAGCCGCTTACGAATGCCACGGCCAGCACCAGTGATGCCGCCATCCAGAATCTCGTTTTCATTCGTCGTTTCTCCATAAAGAAAAGGGTTGTTCAGTCGATCCCGCCAAGACAGGTTCGGCAGGTGTTTCTTCGTGATGCTCTCGGTGCTCATGGCGAGCAACGGGGGCGTTGAAGAGCAGATACAGCACACGCAGCACGAGCAGCGACATGATCATCGCCCCAATGACGCCGCCAATCACGACGGTGGCGAGGGGACGCTGCACCTCCGCTCCCATCCCCTCGCTGAACGCCATCGGCAGAAAGCCAAAACTGGCGACGAGGGTTGTCATTAATACCGGACGCAGCCGGGTAATCGCCGCTTGGGTGACGGCCTCGTCCAACGGCAGCCCCTTCTGGCGAAGTTGCCGGATGTAGGAGACGAGGATCATGTCATCCAGCACCGCCACGCCAGACATGGCGATAAAGCCGATGCCCGCCGAGATGGAAAACGGCATATCCCGCAGCCAGAGGGCGAAGATGCCACCAACCCAAGCGAAGGGGATACCCGTAAAGACTCGTAAGGTATCTACAATGTTATGGTACGTCATGTAGAGTAGGATGAAGATCAATACAAGCGCCAAAGGCACCACAATCATCAATCGAGTTTGTGCCCGCTGAAGGTTCTCGAACTGTCCGCCGTACTCGACCCGGTAGCGGGCTGATGGCAGAGAAACCTGTGTGGCGATCTTGTCCTGAGCCTCGGCGACAAAACTTCCCAGGTCACGTCCACGCACGTTGGCGGTAATCGTAATCCGTCGTTGCCCCCATTCCCGTGTGATGGTGGACGGCCCCTCGGCAATCTCAATCGAAGCCAGGCGGGACAGAGGAATCCGCTCTCCCACAGGTGTCGAAATCAGCATGTTGCCGATGGACTGCGGGCTTTCCCGGAATTGCTCAGGGAGCCGCACGATCAGTGGAAAGCGAAGCTGCCCTTCAACAATTTCTCCGATCGGCTTGCTGCCGATGGACTCCACGAGGTCGAGAACCTCCTGTGCGGAAACGCCGTAGCGGGCGATCTGGTCCTGGTTCACTTTGATCTGAAGCACCGGCTGACCGGTGACCTGTTCCACGGCGACATCCGCCGCCCCGTCGATGGAGTTCAGAATCCGTTCGATTTCCTGCCCTTTGCTGACAAGAACATCGAAGTCGTCACCAAAGAGCTTGACGCCGAGATCCGCACGCACACCCGAAACCATCTCGTTAATTCGCATCTCGATGGGTTGCGAGTAGGCGAGTCGTTGTCCAGGCATGTCCCGTAATGCCTTGTCGATCAACTCCGTGAGTTCCGCCTGCGTGCTGGCTTTTTTCCATTGCGAACGCGGCTTGAGGGTGACGAACATATCCGTCAGTTCAACGCCCATCGGATCGGTAGCGACTTCCGCCGTGCCGATGCGGCTCCAGACGTTTTCCACTTCATCAGGAAACGTCGAGAGGATCACTTTTTCCATTTCGGTGTTGTAGCGGATGGATTCACTCAAATCGGTTCCGGCCAGCCGGACGACCCCAATGGCGAGCGCGCCTTCCGAAAGACGGGGAACAAATTCGGAACCCAAATTGGGAGCAATCATCCCGAACGCCAGAATCAGCACGCTGGCCGCAAAGCCCATGACGGCCAGCTTGTGGTGCATGGCAAATTGCAGGATGGGATAGTGAATGGCATGGGCGACCCGCATCAGGAACGGCTCACGCTCCTCGACTTTCTTCGGAAGGAGGTAACTCGCCAGCACCGGCATTAAGGTCAGCGAGAGAACCATCGACCCCATCAGAGCAAAGATCACCGTCAGGGCCATGGGACGGAACATCTTCCCCTCGATCCCTTCGAGTGTGAGGATCGGCAGGTAGACGATCATGATGATCAATTCGCCGAACATCGTCGGCTTACGGACTTCCACGGCGGCATCCCGGATGATGTCCAACCGGCTCTTCCCACTATTGGAATCATGAGCCAGATGCCGCACGCAGTTCTCGATCATCACCACCGAGCTATCGACAACAAGGCCGAAGTCGATGGCCCCCAGGCTCAGCAAACTGGCGGCAATGCCGAAGCGATACATACCGGTGAAGGCGAACAGCATCGACAGAGGAATCGCCAAAGCCACGATCGCCGCCGCTCGCAGATTTCCCAAGAAAGCGAACAGCACGGCAATGACAAGCAACCCGCCCTCAAACAGATTTTTCCGCACGGTGTCGATCACGAAGTCCACAAGATGCGTGCGGTCGTAGACCGGCTTGACCTGGACATTCGGCGGCAGGCTCGATTCCAGAGATTTCAGCTTCTCCTTCATGGCCCAGGTGACTTCATGGCTGTTCTCGCCCATCAGCATGAAGCCCAGGCCGAGAACGACTTCTCCTTGGCCGTTCGCCGTCACGGCGCCACGGCGAATCTCGTGCCCGATGACGACTTCGCCCACATCCGTAACCCGGGTTGGAACTCCGTCCCTAGCGGCGATGACGATCTGCCGGATCTGGTCGATGTTCGTTGTGCGTCCAAGCCCCTGGACAAGTAGCATCCCGCTCGGCTGGCTGATGTTGCCGCCGCCGACATTGAAATTGTTCTTCTGGACGGCCTGAACTACCTGATCGAACGTCACCCCATGCTTGATGAGGCGGTCGGGATCGAGACGAATCTGGTACTGCTTGACGTATCCGCCCCAACTGTTGATTTCGGCTGTGCCGGGAACCGTTCGCATCGGTGGCTTGATGACCCAATCGTGGATTGTGCGCAGTTCCGTCACGTCGGTCCCCTGGCCGGTGACGACATAGTGGAAGACTTCACCCAAGCCGGTCGCGACCGGCCCCATTTGCGGTCGAGCGATGCCCTGCGGCATCTCGACCGAACCGAGACGTTCGTTGATAAGCTGGCGGGCAAAGTAGATATCGATGCCGTCTTCAAAAACGACGACGACCTGCGAGAGGCCGAATTTCGAGATCGAACGAAGTTGCTCCAGACCCGGCAGACCGCTGATTGCCTGCTCGATAGGGAACGTAATCTGCCGTTCAACCTCTTCCGGACTCAGGGCGGGAGCAGTCGTGTTGATCTGCACCTGCACCGGTGTGGTGTCTGGAAAGGCGTCAATATCGAGATGCTGGAGCGAGAAAACCCCTGCCACGCCCGCAGCCAGCACGCCCAGGATGACCAGCACCCGATTGTGCAAAGAAAAGTCGATGATGCGATTGAGAAAGTCCATGTCGGCTCGGTGCTCCTTCGCTTAGTGTTCATGACAGCCGCAACCCGCACCAAGGTTGCTGCGAAGGAGTTGAGCCAGCAGAACATTGCTCCCCTGGGAGGCGATGACTTCTCCCGGAAGGACACCGGCCAAGAGTTCGACGGACTCGCCGTCCCGTGCTCCCAGGCGTACCTGCCGGACATGGAAGAACTTCGGCGAGTTCTCGTCGAAGTAATTCTTGTCACGAACGAAGACGAACGAAGCATCCGGTGTCGACTGCACGGCTCCACGGGGGACGACAATGGCATTCGACTCTTCTCGCAGGACGATTTGGCCTGACCCGAAGGTTTTGTCCCGAAGCATTCCTTCCTCGTTGGCGATGGCAACTCGCACCTGCATCGTGCGGGTTTGTTCATCAATGGAGGGGCTGATCCAGGCAACTTTCCCCGTCACGCTTTGATCGCCGTTATCGGAATGGAACCGGACCGGCAAGCCCCGACGAACGTACTTGGCATCTTCCTGGCGAACATTCAGCACCAACCACATCCGGCGAGGATCACTGACCGTAAACAATGTTCTTGACGGATCGGCGACCTCTCCGGCGACGACCGCTGAAGCGAGCAAAACACCGTCATAAGGAGCTCGCACCGGAATGAGATTGGCTGTTTTCGTTCCCGCCGCGAGAGCGGTGATGACTGAGCTGGGAATGCCCAGGAATCGGAGTTCGTCGGCAAGGGTTTGGGCTGAGCGGGTTTCAAGACCCTCCGGGAGATCAAAACCTAGGTTCGCCAATGCCTGGCGAGCCGAGATCAACGTCACTTCCGCCTCTTGCAAAGCGGTTTCCGCTTCGATGATGGACTTCTGCGGAACCGCCCCGCTATTCGCAACTGGTCGGAGTCGTTCAACGGTCGTCTTTTTCAATTGAAGTTGGACAACGGCTTGCAGGAATTGCGATTTCACCTGCCCGACCTGAGACGCATCGACGAGGGCCAGAATCTCACCTGCAATCACTTGATCTCCAACTGTCTTGAAGACGGCCGCAACCGTACCCGGGACCCGTGGAGAGAGTTGTCCGACACGAGTTGGGTCGAACATCAACTCTCCATTTGCCGTGATCGCATCGTGCATGGCACGCTCTTGCACCACGTCCACATCGATACCGGCTTTCATGACCGCCTCTGCGGACGAGAACTGGACCCGGCTTGTGTGCATGGTGTTCCGGCTGTTGTTCTCCGGGCGGGAGACGAGGGAAATCGCCTGGATCGTGTCGTACTTGGGAAGCTGGGCCTGCCCCTTGACCTGGGCCAATTCGGGGTGACAAATGACACACTCAGCGACCCCGTGCTCTCGACAAAAGCCTGTCGGCTTGGCCTTAGGCAGCAGATCGGTGCGGCATTCGATGCATTTCGAATCGGGAACCAGATGCTCCGAGCACCAGTCGTCAGCAGTGACGGTGGCGGTTCCCATCAGCTCGGACATCTTCGGCAGCTTCCAGCCGGTATGATGGCCGGCATACATCACACCGCCCAGGAGCGAAAATACCACGAGGTTTGGAACGGCGTTCAGGGCCTTCATCCACCAGCGTCGGCGGGGCGTCGTGACGGGCTGTGTCTCAATGTGCGGCGGTGTAGCCACCGGATGTGCCGGGGCGGTCATAGTAGCGGACATACTCTCTCCAAAAGTAGAAGGGGGATGCCTTAACCCATTGCAACACGAGAATTGACTCGTGGAACGAGGACAAGGCGGGGCGGAACATGTTGGCCGAGGACAACCCGGAGGTCATCGACTCAGCACAATCAACGCCGAGGAGAGAGGCTGGTTAGCAGCGAATGACGACCGTAGAGATCACGGTCAATGTGAAATCAGGGACCGCAGGCGGGCCTGTCCACCGAAAATGCGGCAAGAAAGAGGCGGCATCAGTACCGCTCAACCACGTCGGCAGCCAGGCGACAAGCAAAGCGAGTCGCTCACTATCTACTGTGACCGTGGGGCGAGTGACAGTTGTCGGGTGGCCAGCGGAAGCCGCAACCGGGATATGCGTGCATCCACATGCATCGTCCTTGACAACACGGTTTTGCTCAGGACAAGGCGATGTTTCGTCATGATGGCCGCAAGATGGCTCCGCAATTCCCTCGGTACAGCCAGCGTCCGAACAACAGGTCTCATGCGCAGCTTCCTGCTGATGCTCCTGGCAGCAGGTACAGGACCGGGGACCTGTGTCCAAGCAGCAGTATTCGCCATCGTTGCTGATGCAGAGATAGACCGAACCGCCACTCCCGGCAAGGAGTTGCGTCGTCATCAGCATCAGGATGAGCAACGATTTGGCCATGAAAAACCGCCGATGAACCTTTCAGATTTTGTGATTGTATCTCCAATCCTATGATCCTATCGGCCTCTTCCACCTGCGTCCATGCCAAAACAGCGGATGGCTTTCGGTCAAGGCCCGCGCGTTGGCAATCAGGGAAAGCGAGCCTCTCCATCGAAAGAGTCAGTTTCCGCCATCCTCAAACTGTCGCTGCAAGGTATCGACGTGTCATTCAGCTAAACGCATGTAGGGATCTTGGAGTTCAAGGCTTTCGGTAGGCAAGCAGTCTTAATGCGTTGAAGACCACCAACAGTGTCGAACCTTCATGAAACAGGACGGCGGCCCCCATTTGCAGCCCCAGCACCGTCGCGGGAATCAGAAACGCCACCATGCCCAGACTGAACCAGAGGTTCTGCCGAATGATCCGGCTCGTTTTCCGGCTGAGCCCGACAGCAAAGGGGAGATGATTCAGATCATCGGCCATCAGGGCTACGTCGGCAGTTTCCAGCGCCACGTCAGAACCGGCCGCACCCATCGCGATCCCGACGGTCGCACTGGCCATGGCGGGGGCATCGTTGACGCCGTCGCCGACCATCGCGACACCTCCCTGCTGGCTGAGTTTCTTGATGGCCTCGACCTTATCGTCAGGCATCAGGTCACCAACGGCTTCGTCGATGCCGACTTCTTTGGCAACAGCATCGGCGACCTGCTGGTTGTCGCCTGAAAGCATGATCATTCGCTCGACGCCAAGTTCCTTCAGCCGTCTGATGACATCCTTGGCAGCGTCGCGGGGAGTGTCCATAAGCCCCAACACGCCCAGGTAGGTATCGCCATATCGGACGACCATCGTGGTCCGCCCCGCCGCCTTGAGGTCTTCGGTGGACTGGCGAAGCGCATCTGGAAGCGACGGGCCTGCGATTTCGCCAAAGAGACGATCTTTACCGATGTAAACGGCCTGATCCTCAATACTCGCTTTGACTCCCCGGCCTGTGATGCTTTGCACATCGTGGGCCTGTAAGTCCGAATCGCTCTTGAGACGTTCCTGGCCCCCCTCGACCACGGCTGCGGCCAGCGGATGGTCACTGAGTTTCTCCACGGCAATCGCCACTCGCAATAACTCGTCCTCCGAGCGGCCATCCACCGTCACGACATCTGTGAGGCGAGGCTTTCCCTCTGTCAATGTGCCGGTCTTATCAAAGGCGATGGCACCAAGTCGTCCGAGATTCTCCAGCGGTCCGCCACCCTTGACGAGCACGCCGCCCCTGGCGGCCCGTGCGACGCCACTTAACACCGCACTGGGAGTCGAGATCGCCAGGGCACAAGGGCTGGCCGCCACCAGCACCGCCATTGCACGATAGAACGAATCCCGAAACGGCTCGTCGATCACGGCCCAGGCAAACAGCAGCAAGACAGCGAACGCGATGACCACCGGGACGAAGATCCGCTCGAACTTGTCGGTGAACCGTTGCGTCGGTGATTTCTGCGTCTCGGCTTCATTGACCATTTGTACGACGCGGGCGAGCGTCGATTCACTGGAAAGTTTTGAGACCTGAATCTCCAGAGCGCCGCCGCCGTTAATTGTGCCTGCAAAGGTCCGATACTCCGGTCCGAGCCGATCCGGGTTCGCGGCGGCCTGGCCGGGATCATCAACGGCTCGCTTGTCCACGGGCACACTTTCGCCGGTAATGGGGGCTTGGTTGACGCTGCTTTCCCCCTTGAGCACGAACCCGTCAGCCGGAATCCGCTCGTTCGGCTTGACGATCACCACGTCGCCTAACCGAAGCTGTTCCACCGGCAATTCTGCGGTCTGGCCATCACGGCGGACCAGCGCGGTTGGGGGAGCCAGTTCGGCGAGCGCTTCAATCGCCCGCTTGGCTCGTCCCATTGCATAGTGTTCCAACGCATGTCCCAGGCTGAAGAGGAACAGGAGCAAAGCGCCTTCCGCCCATTCTCCGAGCGTGGCGGCACCGATGGCCGCAACGAGCATCAGCAGATCGATTTCAAGACGATAGGCCCGGAGATTCTCGAACGCTTCCCGGAAGGTGAAAAAGCCGCCGAAGAAATAGGCTGCCACATAGAGGCTCCACGGGAGCCAAGGCGAGACATCGAAGAGCATCGGCAGTAGCCATCCGACAAGCAGCAATCCGCCACAGATCGCTGCAAAAACGAGTTCCGTCCGTTCGCCAAACCAACCCCCATGTTCGTGGTGATCGGCTTCCTCTGCTGTCTTGCTCTCCACCTCGCCGGATTCGACAGATGCAGCCTGTTTCGATTCTTGGCGAATTCGCACACCCTCTTTTTGCAATTCTGTCTGAATGGCCTCTTCCGTGACGATCTGCCGATCAAACTCAATACGCACGACACCGGCGGGTGAAGCCGCGGCTTCCAGGACTCCAACGATTCCGCGTGCTCGCAACTCCACCGTGCGGGCCTCACGGGCGTGCATAGCATCCGTCTTGAGCAACAAGTGCCCGAACCGTTGCTCAAGTTCTGCCCCTGCACGGATGGCTAATTCGCGCACCTCCCCCATCGAGATGCGTTCGGGATCAAAATGGATGCAGAATTGGACAGGTTCGTTCTCGCTGTTGTCCACGAGGTGTGCGGCCTCAACTCCTCCCTTCGCTTTCAGCAAGTCGGCCAAGCGCTGGACGCAGGCATCGCGCGTGTCCGGCACCGTGGGTAGGACCAAATTGATTTCGATCCGTGTTTTGTCGGTCATTTTGATCTCTCCGTCAGTTTTGTCAGTTCGGGTACATGGACGGAGTCGCCGGACGATCACACCACATGTCAGCCCCGATATCGAATACGCTCACGGTTTGTGAAAAACCGCAAGCATTTTTACGCCGCCCGTTGATGTTCGTGGCTCCTGCCGCGTGCATTGGCAACGTCCCCTTTCATACCCCTGCCGCGATGTGGACGCGGCCGAGCTGTGCGGAAACGTGCGCGAAGGATGTCCCAATCCAGGATGAGCTTGCCGCCCGTTGCTTCATGTTGTTTCTCCCAATTCATCAGCAGCGTCAGGCATGTGTGGTCGATATAGCTCAGTCCCTTGAAATCGACATGCAGAATTGTCCTTGGCGGAATGCTTTCGAGCACGGATGCGAGCTTAGGTAATCGCAGGAACGTCGCCGCCCCCTCCAGAACGAGGGTGACGCGACCGCTCGCCGCGTCGCCACGTTGCCGGATGTGTAACCGGGAGAATGTGTAGACGAGCTTGGCGACCGATAAGGCCACGCCCAGCATGACACCCGACAACAGGTCCATGGCGACGACGGTGACGGCGACGATGAGACAGATGGCCCCTTCGCCCCGGCTTTCCTTCCATAATGCCCGGATTGCCGGGAACTGGATCAGGCGGAAACCGGTCAGGACAAGCGTCGCCGCCAGCGCCGCAACGGGGATCATCCGCAGGAGCCCAGGAGTCAGCAGCACGAACGCCAACATCCAGATGCCGTGAAAAATTGTCGCCCAACGTGACTTTGCTCCCGCTTCCAGGTTGGCGGACGTTCGGACAATCACTCCAGCCATTGGCAGCGCACCAATCACTCCGCACAGGGCATTGCCGATGCCTTGTGCGGCAAGTTCGCGGTCATACCGGGTCCGGGAGCCCGTATGCATTCCATCCGTCGCCGCAGCCGTGAGGAGAGACTCCGCGCTGGCAAGAATGGCAACGGTCAATGCCATCTGCCAGACCATTGAGTCGCCAAACATCGCGGGCAGGGAAGACAAGTCGATCAGCTTGACACCTGAGGCGAGACTCTCGAATTCCACTCGCTGGATGGGCAAATTCAGCAGAGTGGTGACCGCTGTTGCGATGACGACTGCGGCCAGAACGGAGGGGATGACATGGAGTTGCCTTGGGACGACCCGCTTCCAGAGCAACAGCACGGAGAGGGTGAGCAGTCCGATCGACGCGGCAGGGAAATGACCTTCATGTCCTGGGTGACCATCGAAGATGTCCATCAGAGCGCGCGGCATACCGAGATAGTTGGCCAGCGGGCTGCGAACCGGAGAATCATCCACGGTCACATGGAACTGTTGAGCCAGCAGGACGGAACCGATCCCGGCCAGCATGCCGAGAATGACCGCCGGTGACACGGCTCGGAACCACTGCCCCAAGTGCAGTAACCCGGCAAGGACTTGAATAAGTCCGGCAAGAAAGACAACCAGTCCCAGTGCAGCAAACCCCAGCTTCTCCTGAATACCGAGGAGAACAATAATCAATCCGGCAGTCGGTCCACTGACCTGCAAAGGCCCGCCACCGAGGAGCCCGACCACGACCCCACCGATGATGGCGGTGATGATGCCTGCGGCCGTCGGAACACCGGATGCTTTGGCGATGGCAACACAGAGGGGCAACGCCACGGCAAAGACCACCAGCGACGCCGAAATGTCGCTCTTAATGGTCTCAAGCCACCTCAGGGAGTCGGACGTCGGCGCAGACTCCGGCGACTCCACCTTGGCAGCCTGCATTGGCTGCTGAGCAGGAACCGGCAATACCGCGTGGACGACGGGCATTTCCAGCAGTGGACCGAAGGCATTGGTCAGGGGATCGAACGCCAAGACCTCGCTGGTCTCAAACCGCAACACCCATGCATGCAGCCGGACGGCGCCGGTAGCCAGTGCGGCGGCCACAACCGGGTGTTTCGTCAGGTTATTCACCTGGGCCAACACGTTCCGCTCGACTGCCTTGTCCCAAAGTGCTTCTCCCTGGAGATCGGGGTGCTCGCCTTCGATAACGGCTTTAGTCTCGGCGGCATAGGCCAGCCACTCCCTTGTCTTCGGTAACTCGCCGCCTTCGCCCGGATGGAGGATTGCTCGCACCGCACCGCAGCGATAGTGACCGCAGACAATAATGTCGGTCACCCCGAGGGCATTGATTGCGTACTCGATTGTCGCGGCTTCTCCGCTGGGTGCGTCAGGCGGTGGGATCAGATTTCCCGCATTGCGCGAGACAAATAGGTCACCGGGATCGGCCTGCATGATCGTTTCGGGAAGCAGACGTGCGTCAGAGCAGGTAATGAGCATCGCTGTCGGGTGCTGACCTTGAGTCGCGCGCTCGAAAAGCTCTTGCCTTTCCCAGAGGACATGCTCCTGAAAATGCTTTAGGCCTTCGATCAGTTTTTGCATGTCACTCTCCCGTATCAAGGCCGAACATAACGCGGCAGGCGTGATCCAACCCGGTACGGATCGCTTCCTGTAAACGAACACACAGACTCATTGCTTGTTTGGCGAGGAGGCCATGCCACTCGACTTCGGCAAACTCGGTTTGCTCAACATTGAGCGAATGCGAGAGATTGACGTGAGTAGTGGTCCGTAAGCCCATTCGAAGAAATGACCTTCCGCAGGTAACTCTCGGATGTGAGTTGCCAATGCGGGACGATTAGGGTCGGTGGTTGCCCTATTTCCCAGGTCTGGCTGGGAAAGCAGGTCATTGGGACATGTCGCGAGTTCCCAGAGCTCCTGTGCAACCTCCGCGACGGATGGCAGGGGTTTCTCGAAGACACGCAGGGCACCACGCTTTAACAAGCTGACACGCGTCGCTGCCCGCGCGTCGCCAGTCATAAAGCAAAAACGGACGGATGGATTGATCGCGCGCAAGGCATCGAGGGTTTCTGGTCCATCCAGCACCGGCATCCGGACATCCGACAGCACCACGTCGATGAGCGGATAGAACTGCTGGTAAACCTCGACCCCCTCCGCTCCATCCGTCGCGAGCCAGACGTCGAACCCACGGTTTCGGAACCCGATGCTCAGCGCCTTCCGTAGTAAAGGCTCATCTTCGACAATGAGAACCCCATGAAGCCGCGAGGTCTCCTCGGATGGGCCGGATATGGAGTCTTGGTTCTCGCACGTCGGGAAAGCAGCTTCAGTTTCGCCCTCGGCGGCTGTGTCATTCGTTAATGCGTGACGACGTGTAGCGCTGTCAATGCTGTGACCAGCATTAGCGGTACCAGGGCTTGGAAGTGGAGAGCACTGCGAGCCACGAAACGAAATCGTGGGAGCTGAGAGGGACGCAATGGGTGAGGACATATCGCCTCCTGGGCGGAAAAGGGGGATGGTTCGACCAGACCGTCACGAAAAGATCTCGTGGCGTGCAACGGACGATGCAGCAGAAACACATCGAGCGAGGATGATTACGGATCATCGACTCAGCGCGACAACGCCGAAGAAAGCGGCTGCGTTAGCAACGAATGACGACCGTGGAGACGACGGTCAAAGTAAAATCGGGAACTGTTGAGGTGTCGTAGCAATGGAACGTGAGTTGAAGCACGGATTGGTAGGCAATATCAATGGTGGGTGCCTGTGCGAGGAGCGAAGACAACCATTCAAAATCTACCGCGATTGAATTTCGCGTCGTCCTCGTCGGCTGGTCGGATGCCATCACAACCGGGATATGCGTGCAATCACACGTCCCAGCCAGAACGAGGGGATCGCCAGTCTGGGAGACCGCCCGATCTCCTGGATGGTTGCCACAGGGTGAACGCTCCTGCTGCCCTGGACTGGCGTCATTGCACGAATGGCGGACACTTCCGCAGGTCACTTGGCCAGGTGTGCAGGGGGCAGATCCCGCATGGATGGAATAGGAGCCGTCATTGCCGATGCACAAATAGACGGAATCGCCACTCCCTGCGAGGAGTTGCGTCATCACAAGCATCAGGACGAGCAATGACTTTACCATGAGAAATTCCGAACGCTGTTTATCGAATATTGGATTCTATTGGACATTTAAACTCGGCCAAAAGAAACTGCGGATTTTATACTGGATATCGGTTTGAAAGCTCGTTTCACCGAGCGTCATTCGGACCGACAGCATTCGTTGAATGTGCCGAAGCATCTCGCCGGTCCAGCATCGCTACCAGACTTCTAATAATGTGGGCAGTAAGTCGGTCTCTTGGAGTTGTGAAACAACATGAGCTGCGGCGGCGAGCACAATGAACCAGAAAGAATCCACGATGTTTCTACGCAATATGCTGGGAAATATTGTGTATGTCTCCGGTTCACGGTAATGGAAAACGCGTGGCCAGAATGCTGGCGTCGTTCGCCAGAATTCTTCGTAATCCAAGGGATGATTTGAGAAGAGACGTTCCTCTTCACAATGGATAATCCACGGGTAATAGACGGAAAAGAACAGAGCCATGATCGCCGGAACCGCAAAGGTTCCTGAGCAGAGCCCGATGCCGATCATGCCGATCGCACTGAAGAAATACAGTGGGTTTCGACACATCGAATAGGGGCCGATCTGGACCAGAACTTTGGTCTTGTAGCCGGAAATGAACAAGTGACACCACGTCCGGCCGAGTGCTCCAGTCGCGGCCAGGCAGATTCCTGCCAGAAACATCAATTCGCGGACGACACCGTCTCGCGGCCACCGGCTTTCGATGCCCAATAAGAGGAAGGCAATGAAAAAGCCAAAAAAGAAGGTTAGTGGCCGTCGCCGGCGCTCCATGCTCGCTTGTCCCAAGGGAAAAGCCGTCGGAAATGGACCGTCGTTACCTGGAGCTGCAACGCACCTTTGCCAAATAGGGATTGAAAAGTCATTGACCACGTGGAGATCCTGTTTTTTAAGGTGAAATTGTTGCACCTCAGAAATGAGCAGTTCTTGTCGGGAAGGGATGCGACCTGAATATGATCCGTATCTGTTAAGACCGAAATTCGAATCGATTGATCATGTGCCCTTCATGTCGGCGGAGGAACGGACATGAAGGCACATCATGAAAAAACACTCTCGATCACTTGTGAGGTGATGGGAATGGCACTTAGTGCTTGTGGTCGGCGTGATCATGATCATGGTCGTGTTCGATTTTGCCGGTATATTGCTTCCCGTTGATCGTGACGACCAGTTTGGCGGCACTCCCTTTGGCATCCAGATCCTGGGCAATGTGTTGTTTCTCCTGAGAAACAAACCGCGACGATTTTCCCGCCGGATCACCGGCATCAGGGGAGGCGGGGAGTTTGAACTGCTCGGCCTTCCCCTCGTGGGAGAGATTGATCGTCACGTCCCCAGCGTCGATGGGAACAGCGGTCTTGGCGCTCCCATCCAGGAGATACACCGTCACCGTTCCGGTCTCATCCTCATGAACCACTTCCGCGTGATATTCCTCGTTGCCCAGTTCAACGAGATGACCATGATGCGGCCCTTCCTCCGGGTGGGCATGATCGTGGTCGTCGTGCGATTCGACACTGGATGACGGAGAGGGAGGCTTGCCAGAATCAGGAGCGGTTCCACAACCTGACAGCAGGAGGGTTGCAAGACAGGTCGCGGGGAGGGTCCCGACGATGAATCGCTGGAAAGTGCGAGAATGGACAGGCATCAGATTTTCCTTATGGAGGTTAAAACAGGGACGATCCTGTGCTTGGTGATGAGCGAGCACAGGCTGCGCTCGTTATGCGGACTGGCGCTGACGAACCGGGACGGTTTCGCAGCTCAGAAGGACACCCTGCCGCAGCGTGAGCGTGCGCGAGGCCCGACTGGCGGCAACCGGATCGTGTGTCACCGTGATCACAGTGCGTCCTTCCCGGTGTGCGGTATCAAAGGCACCGAGTACCGTTTCGCGACTTTCCGGATCAAGATTCCCTGTCGGCTCATCCGCGAGAATGATCTGGGGGTCGTTGACCAGCGTCCGAGCGAGCGCGACACGTTGTTGTTGCCCGACACTGAGTTCCGCCGGGCGATGGTGCAGCCGTTCTCCCAGGCCAAACCGGCCGAGCATGTCCGCAGCGCGGCGTTCCTGCTCTGTTCGATCCTGCTTGAGCAAACAAAGCGGGATCTGCACGTTTTGCAGTGCTGTCAGGTAAGGAATCAGGTTGAACGTCTGAAAGACGAATCCCATCCGCTGGCTCCGCAAGGCGGAGCGTGCGGCGGCGGGCAATCCGTAAATGGACGTCTCCTCCAGCCAGACCTGTCCGGCCGTGGGAGACAACATTCCCCCCATCAGAGACAGCAGGGTGGTCTTGCCGCTCCCGCTCGGACCGACGATCGCAACATATTCCCCCTTCGCGATGGAAAGGTTTTCGCATTCCAGTGCAGTGACTTGCTCGCCACGCCGGGAATACTGCTTGATCACATTTTCGAATCGAAACATCTTAGACCTCCTGAAAGCAGAGACATGGGTCGAGGGTGGCCGCCTTCCGTGCCGGCCACCAGGCGGAGAGAATCGCAAGACAAGTGGCGATCAAAATCGCCAGCAACGAGGTTGTGGGAAGAATAGAAACGGTGACACCGGCCCAGGCGGGACCGGCCGCCACAGCGACAATCAGCCCGACCAGACAGCCGAACGTCCCCGCCACCAGACCGAGAACCAGGGCCTTTCCGAGGAACAGCCGCTGCACGAACCGGGGCGTTGCTCCCAAGGCCATGAGCGTCCCGATTTCACGACGCCGTTCCCGGACATTCGCGGTGATGGCTCCCGCGAGGCTCGTCCCGCCGACGATGACCAGCACCGCCAGCACAAACCAGGAGGTATTCGCCATGAGCCGGTTGACGCCGACTTGCGTCTGGACCACCTGCGAAATGGTGACGACCTTGGTGTTCGGCAAGAGCTTGCGCAGCTCGGGAACAAGTCCTCCCGCCGCATCCTCGCAACATCCGATGACTTCGATGGCATTGCAGACGGGACCGCTGCCGGAAGCATCCTGCACGGTGTGCAAGTGGGCGAAGACCCGCGAATCGTCAACCGTTCCCGTTGCCGGAAGAACGCCGAGGATCTTGAATGACTTCCCGAGCAGTTCCACGGTGTCGCCGGTGGAAAATGCGGATCGCCCCGCGACATCCGCCCCCAAGACCACTTCATCGGGTTTGAGGTTCTGAATCGCCCGGTACGTGACCAGCGAATCGGTCCCTTCCAGTTGAGCGGTCGTGAGCTTGGCCTTCTCGCATCCCTCATGGGCTTTAGGAGCGGTAAACAGCGTCGTGGTCTGCCAAGTCGTCTGGGCTTCCAGTTCCGACTGGGGCAAGATCCCGGTCAGCGTGACAGGGATGCCTCCCAGGTTGGCGGGGATGTTGAGCCGGGGCGAGACCTGCTCAACACCTGTCAGCCCTGCCAGGTAAATCTCCGAGACATGCTCCTCCGGAATCGTGCCGCTGTTCTGATCGGCGGCATAGTAATCCTGCAAGGTCGCTTCCGGGGGTAAAACGAGGATATTGGCTCCGAGTTGAGACAGTTGTCGCGAGACATCCTGTTCGGAGGCCACTGTGATATGCCGGATCGCGACCAGGGCGGCGACTCCCAGCAGAATCGCGAGACCATTGGAAAAGGCCGCCCAGGGACGAGACCGCAGTTCGTTCCAGATCATTGATTGCAGCGTCATGCTGAAATCCTCCTCTCAAAGGGGTGAATGGGGAGTGGGATTACTGGCGCTTGCCGCCGGGTGCGGTGGCTTGGGGGGCATGGTTGTGCTTGCAGTTTTCGTCTTCGCAGCACTGCCCGGCTTTATGGATGGCTGCGGCAATCTGCTCGGCACTGGATTGGGTATCGAAGTGGCCAATGAGTGCCCCGGGAGGCGCGATCAGGACAGCATACGGCCCGTTCACCTGGTTCGGATTCAGCTTCATCTGCTGATAAAAGCGGGCTTCGGCAGGATCGTCGAGACGCATTCCGACCAACGAAATCCGGTCTTTGAACTGCGGGAGTTGCTGAACCGCCCGAACCCCCTCGGGAACATCAACCCGATCCGTCCGCGTGAGGCAGACGAAGACGAGCTTCTGGTTCTGAAGTTCCTTCATGCACTGCATCATCGTGGGGGGAACGATGGCTGCGGCGATCTGCTCCGAGGTGATTGCCCGGGGAAACAGCCCGGTGACGGCACCGTTGGGAGCGATGACCACCGCCATCGGCATCGGGGCGCGGGCAATCCCGAGTTTTTCCACCAACGCCCGCTCGGCGGGGTCGTCAACACGAGCTGTCGTCAAGACAGTCTTGTCTGCGTGCGAAGTCAACTCGGTTTGGACTTGTTGATGGAAGGTCCGAGTCGCCTCGCCACTATCGCGATGGAACACGACGAACGTGAATTTGCCGGACTGCGCGGACTGGCCGAGCGTGGACTGGAGAGGGCTGGTCCCTCCGGGCTGTTGAGCCACGGCTGCGCTGGCCGAACACCACAGACAGACGACCGTCAGGCACACCTGGGACAAAGCGTGAAATTTCATAGCGAACTCCATTTCTTGGGGTAAACGGTTCCTTGCGAAATCAAACTCACAACGGTACGGCACCGTTGAATTCCGTGAACGAAGGCGGTTGCCGGGCCAGTACCGGCACTTGTCCATTAGTGTTTATGGTCGGCGTGATCATGGTCATGAGCGATCTTGCCGGTGTACTGCTTCCCGTTGATCGTGATCACGAGTTTTGCCATGCTGCCATCAGCATCCAGGTCCTCGGCCAGATGTTTGTCCGTCAGGCTAAAACGGCTCGTCTTCCCCGCAGGGTCTCCCTTGTCCGGAGCCGCCGGCAGCTTGTATTGCTCGGCTTTCCCCTGATGCACCAGGTTGATCATGACTTGCTTGGCCTCGGTGGGCACGGATTTCTTGGCTTCATGGTCCAGCAGGTAAATGGTGATCTTTCCCTCTTTTCCATGAACAATCTCGGCGTGGTATTCCTCCTTACCGAGTTCAACGAGATCCCCGTGGTGGGGCCCTTCGGATGGGTGCTCGTGGCCGTGTTCGTCCTTCGCTACGGAGGGGGCCGAAGTACGTCCTGGTCCATCCGCAGTGACAACGCCGGTCCAGAGACTTGCGGACAGGAGGGCGGGGGCGACTTGGAGAACCAGTCTCCAACGTGTCAAACAGAGAGTACGCATCGATCTACCTTTCGTGAAATTCGTCTGGTTTGTTTAATCCTGCCAATACCACCAGACGAATCGCGGTATTGGCATGTGAGATCAAACTCACAACGGGTGACTACTGTTGAACTCAATGGACGAGGGATGTTGCCGTGCTGGTGTTGGCACTTGGTAAAGGGGAATGGGCGATCTCATCGTGTTCCACCAGTGGAATCTCTTCCTGAGATTCTCCCACGACGCGGGCTGCCGATTTCAATCCGAATAACCAGAACAGGGCCGGGTGAACGAAGAAGTCGAGCAGCGTCGAACTGATGACACCTCCCAGAATGACGGTGGCCACTGGGTAGAGAATCTCTTTGCCCGGTTCATCGGCTGCCAGCACCAGTGGGACAAGCCCGATCCCCGCCGTGAGGGCGGTCATCAGGACGGGAGCCAATCGTTCCAGGCCGGCACGGATGATCATCTCCTTGGTCCAGTCTTCCCCTTCATACCGCACCAGGTGCAGGTAGTGGTTCAGCAGGAGAATGCCATTCCGGGACGCAATCCCGGTGAGCGAAATGAAGCCCACCATGGCGGCAATCGTCAGTGTCTGCCCGGTGATGACCAGCGCGACCACGGAGCCGATAAATGCCATCGGCAATGCGGTCATGACTTGTAACGACAGGTTCACGGATCGGAACATCGAGTACAGTGCCAGAAAGACCCCCATCAGCGAGATCATGAACAGCACAGCGATCAGCCGACTGGCCGATTGCTGGCTCTCAAACTGCCCGCTGTACTCCACGAAATACCCTTCCGGGAGACTGGCAATCGTCGGGGCGACTTTCTGCTGAATGTCTTGCACGACATCCACAACACCGCGATCGGAGACATTGCACTGTAACACGACGCGACGGCGGACATTCTCGCGGTTGACCGTGTTGGGGCCGCCCGACTGGTAGATCTTGGCGACTGACTCCAGGGGAATCTGTCCTCCTTCGGGCAGATCGATCGTCAGTCGC
The DNA here is from genome assembly GCF_051466335.1 of Planctomicrobium mucosum. Taxonomy (NCBI): domain Bacteria; kingdom Pseudomonadati; phylum Planctomycetota; class Planctomycetia; order Planctomycetales; family Planctomycetaceae; genus Planctomicrobium; species Planctomicrobium mucosum. Next base: position 4,624,685 of record NZ_CP195793.1, read on the forward strand.
TTCAGGGCATTCAGGTCTTCCCGGGCGTTTTCGTTGAGTCGGACCAGCAGGTCGAATTGCCGCTGGCCGATCAGCACTTCGGAGACGACCTCGCCATTCATGGCCGTTGCGATGAACTCGTTGACATCGCTCACCGACAACCCATTGATCAGCAGCTTGTCTCGATCAACCTCGATCCGCAGTTGCGGAATGATGACCTGCGGCTCGACCAACGGGTCTTTGACTCCAGGGACCGATTTCATTGCTGACAGCATTTCCTCGGCTTTGCGGCGCAAGACGTCGAGATCGTCGCCATAGATTTTGATCCCGACCTGGGCCTTGACGCCGGAGATCATGTGGGAAATCAGGTGGGCGATGGGTTGCTCAGCGGCTGTGACGATGCCGGGAATGTCTGCCATGGCTTCCCGAATCTCATTGAGCAGCTCTTCCCGGCTGCGCGGCGACTCAGGATCGAGCTCAATGAGATATTCACTCATGTTGACCCCCTCAGCGTGCTCATCCAGTTCGGCACGACCGGTCCGGCGGCAAAAGGAGTCAATGTCTTCGATGGCCTGCAAACGCTGTTCGACCTTGCGGTTGATTTCGTTGGATGTCGCCAGCGAGGTTCCGGGCGGCAAGACGACGTTGAGCTGGATCGTCCCTTCGTTGAACGGCGGTAAAAAATCCTTCTCAAGGTTCGCAACGAACAATCCGGCAATCGCGACCATGACCAGAGTCACGGTGAGATTCAGCCGGGGAAATGTCAGGCTGAAACGAATCACCTTGTCGGCGACCCATTTGAGATTTCGCAGGACGAAGCCGTCCTGGTCATGGTCCATGAGCTTGGCATTTCCCAGCAGCCAGTAGGAGAGCACGGGAGTGACCGTCAGCGACACCAGCAGTGACGCCGCGATCGACACGATGTAGGCCACACCCAGGGGAGTGAACAGCTTCCCTTCCATCCCGGACAGGGCGAATAACGGAATGAAGACCAGGCACACCACGATGGTGGCGAAGACCACGGAGTTCCGCACCTCGGTGCTGGCTTGAAAAACCACCTGCAACGGATGCTTGGGATGCGCGGCGTGCCTGTTTTCCTTCAACCGGCGAAAGATGTTTTCCACGTCCACAATGGCATCGTCGACGAGTTCGCCGATGGCAATTGCCAATCCTCCCAGCGTCATCGTGTTGATCGACAACCCGAAGATCGAGAACACCACGGCTGTCAGGGCCAGCGAAAGTGGAATGGCTGTAAACGTGATGAACGTCGTGCGGAAATTCATCAGGAAGAGAAAGAGGATGATGACGACGAGAATCCCGCCATCCCGCAGGGCCTCGATCACATTCTCGATGGCCCGGTCAATAAAATCCTTTTGGGAATAGGTCGGTTGAATGCGAATGTCTGGCGGCAATCCCGATTTCAGTTCTTCGACTGCTTTCAGAATGTTTTCGGTGATGAGCCGTGTGTCCGCCCCTGGCTGCTTGTTGATGGTGAGGACCACCGCAGGTCCGCCTGAAAAATCCCCTGAACCTGAAGTCGTGGGCGAAGAATTGGGGCTCGAATCCTCGCCGCTTCTCCTGACAAAAACGCTGCTGTCGCCCCGTTTGACCTGTGGTCCTTCCACGACTTTGGCGATCTGAGCCAGTGCGATCGGTTGATCATCGCGAATGGTGACGACCACCTTTTGCAAATCTTCGATTGTCTGAATCCGGCCCAACGCCCGCACCAGAAGTTCATTCGGTCCCTGCTGATCGAGATAGCCTCCCGTGGCGTTTTCATTGCTGTCGACGACCGCCTGTTTGACCTGTTGCAGTGTGACGCCATATCGCAACAGGGCATCCGGATCGACAAGTACCTGAAACTGCTTTCGTCCCCCGCCCATGGTGAAGACCTGCGACACACCTGGAACCGTCAGCAGGCGCTGTCGGACCACCCAGTCGGCCAGCGTGCGGAGTTCGACGGGATCAGTCACACCGCCATCGCTCCACATACCGAGCATGAGGATCTGCCCCATGACAGAGGAAATAGGAGCGAGAGTCGGCATCACGCCAGCAGGCATCCGATCTTGAATAAGTTGCAGACGTTCCATGACGATCTGCCGGTCGGTGTAGATGTCAGTTCCCCAGTCGAACTCGACATAAATGACTGAGATTCCGATTCCAGACGAACTACGGACGGCCTGGACGCCGTTGGCACCATTGATGGCCGTTTCGATTGGAAACGTCACAAGGGTTTCGACTTCTTCCGGGGCCAGGCCGGGAGCCTCGGTCATGATCACCACGCGTGGCCGGTTCAGGTCAGGGAACACATCGACGGTCGCGTGCAGCGCCTGCCAAGTCCCGTAGCCCATCAGGAACACGGCCAGGGCCATGACGATCATCTGTTGACGCAGTGCAAAGCGGATAATGGCATTTAGCATGATGGCGCTCCTGATCAGTGATTGTGCCCGGCATGCGGATCAGCTCCGCCGCCGGACTTGTTCTTGAGGGCCATCTGCAACTGGTGGGCACCACGCTGTGCCACGATATCCCCTGGAAACACCGAGCCATCATTCTTGATGACGGCATAGGCTTGATCGCGATAGATCACGTGGACGGGTACGCGATCGAAATGGTTTCCGTTCTGCTGGAAGACAAACGCTTCCGCTCCTTCCTGGGCAATCGCATCCACGGGAAACACGATCTGCTGCTGCCATTCCTCGACCGGCACCCGAAGCTGCAATCGTTGCCCCGGACGATACTTCCACTCGATGAAACGCAGCCCATTGGGAGAGGGGACATCGCGAGTCAACTGGTTCGGCAGGCGGACATAGAAGGGAAGCGTGCGGGATTGCACATTCACGTCACTCGCCGCATAGAGCAATTCCAGTCCCGGGACTTCCTCGGACTGCTGTCCACCCTGCTCGAAAACAGCGGTCACTTTCCAGTTGTTTGCCGCAGCAGCAGCCAGCAGACGGGCATCTTGCTCAAAAGCACGCCCTTCGAGATATAGTTCCGACATGTCCGAAAGGACTGCCAGAGACGTGCCGGCCAGAACACGTTCCCCTTTGCTGACCAGGACGTCCTGAAGAATGAGCAGTGGCACGTCATGGCCATCCGCCGGTTGGGAATGGTCTGCTTCAGAATAGTCAGCCTGTGAGACTTTATTATTCGTCAGTTCCAGTTCGTCTTCGTTGTGCTGGTCAGGAGCCGGCACCCGGATTTGAAGGTCACGCAGAAGACGTCGATTCACACTAATGTCCTGGATCTGGCGGTCGGACAATCCCTGGAGCCGGAGCGCTTCTTTCTGGGCCGCCAACAGGACTTCCAGCTTGTCCTTGGCATATTGCCGTTCCAGCAGTGTTTTCTGGGAGACGGCTCCCGACTTGGTCACCTCTTCCAGCCGGGCAATTTCTCGATTCTCGACATCAATGCCGCCGATGGTTTTGAGAAGTTCCGTCTGCGTTGCCACCAACTCGTCGGCGGTGATGCGGATCTCGAACAGAAGCGTTCCGGGGGTGATGGCTTCACCGCGAACCGCGTGCACATGCGTAATGACTCCGGCCATCGGTGTAGAGACCTGAATTCGCGTTCGGCCCGGGCGTTCGACGATGATGGCGGGGACGGTGATCGAGCGCAGAAAGGTTTCGAGTTGCACCGGCTTGAGGAAGTCGTCGGTCAGACCCACATTCCCCATCGCCTGTTGTGACAGCTCCAAGGAGGTTCCTTCATCATGGGCATGCGCATGGCCCCCATGGTCGTGCCCATCCTGACCTTCGCTGTGAGCGTGCTCGTCCGACGTGCTCGCTTTCTTTTGAGCCGCGATCGTATTTCGGACCCAGTCCTGTGCGACGGGCCACCAGCGGTTGAGGGTGAATCCCCCAATTCCCACGAGAACGATCACTCCGGCCAGCCACAGCCAACCTACGGAAATGCTGCGGAACGGTACTTTGAGCTTCATAAGGCCCCCTTATCGGGACACAGCGCATGCGCGCAATCTCAGCGCAGTGATGCTGGTGCAAGGAATGGGAAGAATGACCACCGACAGGACGCAACGATGCCGCGGTTCCTATCGATCGTCAGCAAGAGAAAGGCGACAGCAGGTCGCCGAGAGAGGTGGCTTAGATCAGCCAGACTTGGGTGAGCGCACGGCGTTCTCGCGCAGAATGCGAGATCGACCAGTCGCGCAATTCACCCCAGGCCGTTAACTGAGATTGCTGCACAACCTGCAAGTCGGCCAAAACAAACTGGGTGGGTCCCCACATTTCAAGACTGAAAAACTGCGGGACCACCGTCGTCACCATCCCGCTATAGACGCAACGATCTTCCTCACAAGGAGACTCAGCCGGATGATCGTCGGAATGGCTTTCTCCGCCAGATGCAGGCGAGCCATGAGACGGACAGCTCGAATGGCCTGCGTGAGCATGATCCAGCGACAAATCGCCGTCGATCACGACCGCGACGACATGATCATGACCCGCATGTGAATGGGCATGATGCCAGCAGCACCCAAAAATGCTGTGAATCAGCATTGGGATGAGTGCAATCAAACTGACAACATTGCCGCTCATTTTTAGGTCGTCCACCCCTTCTGTCGCTGCCGAGAACGAAGTCAAAGCCAGCTAAAACATGACATTATCGAATATCTGGGTTATCGGGTCAATGGCGGTTTTCTCTTGAAAAATCGCTGAAAATTCGTGCGGGAATCGAGTTCTGAACGGGCCTCGACTGGTTGCAAGACACGGTGACGTGGGTTCCAAACTTCCAGCCGCAGCCGCCACATCCCCTCACGAATGGAAGCTTGCCACGTCTGTTCGTCTTGTTTGTTACTCGCCGCTGAGACTTTGATCGCGCAGGCCCGAGCCGATGTCTGTATCCCGTGTGTTGTCCAATCCACCAGAAAGCACCATTCCCTGCAAGTAGGTTTCCGCGAGTGCCAGGTTCTTCTGCGAGAGGACATATTCGAGATTGGCGTCGAAGTAGGTCTTCCGCACGATGAGGACTTGCAGAAACTCAAACTCACCGGCGGAATAAGCCTGTTCCGTGAGCGCAAGTGCCTCTTCGGCTTTAGGAAGGGTCACCTGTTGGTACTGTTCGACAGCGGCCGCAGCAGATTCGTAATCCTGTCCTGCCTGTGCAATCCGCGACTCGATCGAGAGCTCAATGCGTCGCACCTCCTCGCACGCCCGGCTGAATTCGGCCTGCGCCGCAGAAATATTTCCCTCATTGCGGTTGTAAATCGGGAGGGGCAAGCCGACTTGAGTATTGATCATTCCGGAATTCGTTCCTCGATCAACGCCACCGCCCAGCATGAAGGTCAGGTTCGGAATGGCTTGAACTTCTTGTCGCCCGATATTTGCCCGCGCCCGACTGACACGGGCTTGGGCTGCCCGCAATTCGGGACTGGCGGCCAAGGTCTGACTCGTCACCAGTTGCAAATCTTCAACCGTCACCTGGCTCGGGAGAGCCCCTTCCAACGCTCCGGGGAGAGTTCCCGGGAGACCGGTAACAGCCATCAGTTGCTTCCAGGCTCCCCGGAATGCCGCCTCGGCCTGACGGCGCTGGACTTCGACCTGGTTGAGTTGAATTTCCGCTTGCAGGACTTCAGGCGTTGAGCCTTCCTTGGCCTCCAGGCGTGCCTTGGCAACGTCCACGCCCTTCTGCGCGATCACATGAAACTCCTTGGTGAGCGCCAAACGTCGCTGTGCGGCCAGGGCTTCATAGTATCGCTGACGTACATCCGTGAGGACGCGATAACGCTGGGCTTCCACTTCCCACAACTGGGATTGGACTTCCTGGTTCAGGACCTCCTGATTCCGGGAAAGCTTGTCGCCAAGAACAACTTGCTGCTCGACAAAGACGGTATGTTGATCGGTTCCTCGGTCAGCAAGTTGGGTCCCGTTATAACCGACGATGGGATTCGGCTTTTTACCCACTTGATCTCGGAACCCGATCGCCTTGTGAGCCGATGACGACGCCTGTCGAATGGACGGATTATTCGCTAAAGCGGTGGATTCCAAGCTGGCAAGAGTCCACGAAGTGACGACTTCGCCGGGAATGAATGAGGGAGAGTCTGGAATGGGCGATCCCGCAAGAGTGGGTGCTGGTCCCGCTTCGCCCGCCGTTAACTCGATGGAGGGTTGTTTGGCAGCGACGATGTCAGCGGGAGAAGACTCCCCAGGTCGGTTGTCTGCGGGCAGTGGGGCGCGACGAACGGTCTCTGCCGAGACCTGGATTTCCGGCGACGAGCGTGCGGCGAGCTTGCCACGAGTCCCTTGACAGCCACAGAATTGAACGAAAACCAGTCCAACAATAGCGACAAACAGTCTGCTAGACATGAGAAGATCTCCAGGGAAAGGCGTAGTGAAGTACACATCGTGAATCGAGATCGCGATGGGCTTCAACCTAAACCTGGAGACGGACGCAGCCTGTCAATTGAGGCGATTCAAAGGTACAAAAATCTCTCTCTGCACGTGTCAGAAAGTGCTGGAGAGTGACACTTGCGTCTGTAAAAAAGACGGGCTGCCAGCCGAATGCAATCGTCCCGCTGACGGCAAGCTGAAGTTCTGATCCTGATCCAGAAAGGAACACGACCAGCCGACGACAAGTTGATTCCTGCGAATCTGGGCAGGAGCCTTGCGGTTCATGAGGGCAGGGACAACAGTCCGCTTGTGAGGCCGAATTGCAACCTACCGTATCGTTTTCGTGGTGATGATCCTGGCATTGATCACCATCACAAGCTGGGCATCCGCAGGCCGCAGCGGAGCGCACCGTCCCGATGCCGCACTTTGCGCAGCCGCAAGGCAAGGCTGACTGACACATCACTGTCAGTAGCAGCAAACCTGCCATCAAGCTTCGCAGTCGCTTGCCCACGGGAATCCATTCCCTCCATGAAATGATCGAGCAATTGTGCCAAAATCGTCCTTCTTCGTGATCGGTCATTGGAGTGACCAGATTGAGCAACAATTGCCGGTGCTCTCTGAATCCGGGGAAATCGATTCAGACATCCGACAGATTCGTTGGAACCGGCAAAGTGAAGGTTGCTGGAGAATCTGACTGGGCAGTCAGCAACTTGATTGTCTCCGCAATTTCGATGCGAGAGCCGTTCATTGCTGAGCGGTGGATTCCGAGGGACTTTCCCGAATGCCTGCCCCCACGGTCTTACTGCGGACTTTGGCCTTCGCCATCGTCTCTCCGTTGGCGCTCGCGTAAGATACGATCCTGAAATGTCATTGGCGGCTTGTCGAGTGAATCCTGAAATTCCCGTTGCTGCACTTCAGTTGCAAATTCCTGTTCGCCGACCTGGCCGGACACAGCATGTGTCTCCTGTCGGCGGCGGATGCGGACGGTGATTGGTTCCTCTGCCCTGGACTGCTTGCGTTCAGATCGCTGCGGCATGTCCTCAAGAGTGTTAGCAGCCTTGAGAGCCTTGATTCGCTCGGCCAGTGCGGGTGTGGCTGGCCCTTTGCTGTCTGCGGATTCTTGCCCTGATGCCGATAGCTTCGCCTTGAGCTGGTCCCGTAGTTCAGTGAGTTCTGATAGATATGCTTCTAGCAAAAAGGGTTTGCCTAAGCGGGCCTGATAGTCGCGGAGCTGCGACTCGGCAATCAATAGGTCTTGTCGGATGCGGACGGTCTCCGAGGCATAGCCGGTGGCGATGCGTTCCAGAGCGTTGAGAACAGCTCGTGGGCCTTGATGTTCTTTTGAGAGGCTGGATGTCCGGGTGATCACCCCTTCCAGATAGACATCCGGTGGAAAATTCGGATGGACAATGACCCCAAACGCCAGACCACGATAAATGCCGATGGGCACCCGCGTCGGCTCACGGACAGAAAAAGGCAGGACGTCCAGCCGTTTACCAAGAACGGCTGTCACGTCATCACGGGCCAGCGGATGCTTGCCGATGGCAATGGGATCGCCTTCATGCTGTTTGACGGCCTGTTCGTCGCCGGTCAGCTTGGCCAGCCTGCTGTTTTGCGCTCCGATGAAATCCGGCAGGTCTCGTACCTTGCGGCGGGCGACGTATTGCTCGTCGAGATGGTTCTTTTTCAGCAGCGTCAGGCGTTGTAGCTCGGCATCCGCTTCGGCGAGCGTCAGCACCGCCGGGTTGCCGGAAGCGATGGCCTTCACCTCGGCATAGCTGAGTTCCTGACTGCCGATGTCCTCGGCCCGGCGGGCGGCATTGTCGCCGGTCATGATCTGGCTGATGAAGCGGGCTTTGGTTTCCAGCGCCTGCCACATATAAGCATCGAAGCTACCTTCGGTGACGTAGCGGTAGATGGAGACTTCCGGATTCTCGTTCCCCTGCCGGAGGATGCGTCCGTCGCGTTGCTCGACCTCGGCAGGCTTCCACGGGGCGTCCAGGTGATGCAGGGCGATCAGGCGTTTCTGGACGTTGGTGCCGGTGCCCATTTTCTGCGTGCTACCGATCAGCACGCGCACGGAACCCTGTCGGACCTTCTCGAACAGAGCCTGTTTCTTGGCGTCCGACTCGGCCTCACCCATCGTGGCGATCTGTTCGCGTGGGATACCCCCGGCGTGTAACTTCTCGATAATCTCCTCGTAGGGCGAGTACCCCCACGGGGTCGGATTGACGCCCATATCGGCGAAGATCATCTGTGTGCTGCGCGTCGGTGCCGATTCCTTCCAGATATCCACGACGTTTTCCACCAGTCGGTTGATCTTCGATTCCGGGAAGTCGGGAGCCGAGGCCGAGAGCATCCGGGCATCGGTCGCCAGCTTGCGACCATCGGTGGTGATCGCCAGGGCGTTGTCGATGCGGGGATCAATCTTCTCGGATCGGATGCGTTCGTAACGCTCGACCAACTCCTGTTGGAGTTCCTGCTGCTCGTCGGACATCGGGCAGGCGACCACGATGGGCTTGCCGCCCTTGAGTTTTGGTCGCGGCAGGTTCAGCATCTCGGCGGTCTGCACGTCCGAGAACGCCCGGAACATCTGCTGGAGTTCCGGCAGGTTGGTGAACTTCGCAAAGCGGCTTCGCTGACGAAGCCCACCGCCGTCCGGCGAAAGCTCCATCGTGTCCACGACTTCGCCGAACGTGGCCGCCCAGGCGTCGAAATGCTCGATGCCCCGGCTCCTTAGCCCGCGCGGGTCGAGGAACCTCTGCATCGTGTACATCTCGACCATCGTGTTGGAAATCGGCGTCCCGGTGGCAAAGGTGACGCCGTGGCCGGGATGCTGCTCGTCGAGGTAACGGGCTTTCATGAACACGTCGAAGGCACGCTCAGAGCCGCCGGTCTGGATGCCGGCGACGCGGTCCATCTTGGTCGGCGTCTCCAGATTCTTGAAGTAGTGGGCTTCGTCGATAAAGACGTGATCGACGCCAAGTTCGTCAAACACCAGCCCGTCGTCCTTCTTATCCTCGGCTAGCAGGTTCTTGAGCTTCTCGGCGCGGGCCGCCTTTTGTTTTTCGATGGTTTTGATGAGGTTACGATTCGTTCCCTTCTGGGCGGCGTGTTCGATCAGCAGTTGGTCGTACTCGGCGATCTGCTCGCGAAGGAACTGCTCCTGATAGTCCTTCGACATGCCGATGCGTTCAAAGCTGGAATGTGTGACCACGATGCCATCCCATTCGCCGGAGGCGATCTTGGCCGTCAGCATCTTGCGGCGTTCCTTGGACAGGTCTTCCTTGGATGCCACCAGTAACTTGGCGTTCGGGTAAAGCTGCATGAACTCGCGGGCGAACTGCTCCAGCAGGTGATTGGGTACGACGTACATGGGCTTATGGACCAACCCGGCCTGCTTCATCTTCATGCCGGTGGCCGCCATCGTGAAGGTCTTACCCGCACCGACGACATGAGCGAGTAAGGTGTTGCCGCTGCTCATACCTCGCCAGACGGCATCTTTCTGATGCTGCCGTAGCGACAGAGCCTGGTTCATACCGGGGAAATCGAGGTGGGAGCCATCAAACTGGCGAGGGCGTAAGTTGTTGAAATTGTCGTTGTAAATCCGCACCAGCCGTTCGGTGCGGTCGGGATCGGCGAAGACCCACTGCCGAAACCGCTCCTTGATGAGCTTCTGCTTTTCACGGGCGGCCATCGTGTCTTCCTGGTTGACGACACGCTCCTCGCGGTCGCCGTGGTCGATGGTGTCGTAGATGGTCGGCGACTTCATGTTCAGAGCCAGTTCCAACAGCCAGGTGCCGTTGGCGCGGCCGGTACCAAACTCGGAAGTGGCGGCGACGGACGCCTTGGCAGCGTAGCCTGCATCCAGGTTCCAGACAGCATCCTTTTTCAAATGGGCAACGGGTACGGACGACGGATCGACCTTGAACAGATCGGCGGCGAATGCCTGGACGTCGGATTCGGGAATCCAAGGGGCACCGAGGTTGGCGTCGATGTCGCCGGGCAGCACGTCTTCGGGCTGTACGTCACGTAGAGCATTGATATTGCGGGCATATTGCGATCCGGCCTTCTCGGCAGTGGCGAGCTTTTCCCGGACATTGCCGGAGAGATAAGCGTCGGCGGTTTCCCATTTACCGGTCTCCGGGTCTTGGAAGATCAAGTCGCCCAGTTCCTCGATCACCTGGCTTTCCGGCTTGCCGTAGAGCTGCGAAATGTAGTCGAGAAAGACCGCCCCATGCTGGTTGAGCGACACCAATAAACCTTCCTCGGCGCTGCGGACCTGGGTGACGGGCGGGGTTTTTCCGACCACATCCCGCGACATGATCGCGGCTTTGGTCGCCTTGCCGGTCGTCTCGTCATAATCCTCCAGGGACATGACGAGCATCCCATCCGGGTCTTCCTTGAACTTGACCAAGTTCGGCATCCGCCGGATCGTCGTGCCGTCCTTGGTTTCGCTGAACGTCGTCTTGTTAATCGGGCCATAGGCCATCACGAACCGGTCATATGTGCGGTTGAGTTCACGGCGGGCGTTCTCGCGGTGCTGGTCGGGCCAGCCTTCGTTCTGCGATTGCAGCACGCGGCGGGCTTTGTCACGGAGTTCGACCAAGGCCCCCAGTCGCTTGCCGGTCATCGTGCCGTCGCTTTTAAGCTGCGTGCCGCTATAGACAACGGGAACACCCTGGCCTCCGTCGGTCTGGTAGATGATGCGGTCGTCACCGATGAAGAAACTGCCTTCGCCGATATGCCGTTCGGGCGGGGGAGGGACGAAAACCGGTGCCGCCGGTTCCTCGGACTTGGATGGCTGGATCGGGGCGAATTCGGGTAGCCTGCCAATGGCTTGGCCAAGTTGCTGGGCGAGGTCGCCGTTGCTGGTCAGGCTATAGCCTTCGCCGCCATAGAGCGTGTCCTTCGTCGTCCAGTTGCCCAGCACCATTTCGGGATGGTGATGGAAGTAGCGGTTGATGCCGACTTCCCGGCCTTCGATGGTCAGCGGTGCAACGCTGAGCCAGTCAACATCCACATGATTGGCTGCCACCCCAGGCGGACGCTTCCGCAGGAACACGATGTCGGTGACAACGGCGGTTCCCTCGCGTTTGAAGGCATCGGAGGGGAGGCGGATCGCGCCGACGAAGTCGGCCTTGCCAGCAAGGTATTCACGGATCGCGGCGTTTTTCTTGTCGAGCGTGTAGTGGGATGTGACCAGCGCCAGTACGCCGCCTGACTTGAGTGAATCGACTGACTTGGCAAAGAAGTAATCGTGCAGGGAGAACTTCTGACCGTGATAGTCAAGCGTGAGGTTTGAGAACGGCACGTTGCCGATCACGGCGTCGATACGCCCCTCGGGTAACTTGGAGTCCCGGAAACTTTCGATGCGGATGTCGTGCTGCGGGTGGATCGCTTTGGCGATGCGGCCGGAGAGGGAGTCGAGTTCGATCCCAATGAAGCGTTGATCGGGCTGGCCGTGGCCGATGAAGTTGCCGATACCGCAGCCGGGTTCCAGGATCGTCGCGTGATCCGAAATACCCAACCGGCGTATGGCATCATAGATACCCCCGATGACGGTCGGCGACGTGTAGAAGGCGTTGAATGTGGTACGTTTGGCGCTGTCGTACTCGTCTGGGGTGAGGAGTGATTTCAACTCCTCCCCCAGTGCCTGCCAGCCGGAGTCTTTGTAGCGCCCGCTGACGGGGTCGGGAAAAATGGAGAGGGCGACCGGGCCGAAGCCGGAGAACCGGGCAAGTATCTGTTTTTCTTCGGGAGTGGCCGGGCGGTTTTCCTGCTCGATGGTCTTCAGCGTGCGGATGGTGGCGATGATGTCGCGGGCCTTGGCCTTCTCGCCGCTGGCCATTCCGTTGGAAGATGAGGGGAGTTGATCGCGGGCGCGGTGAAGTGCGAGGGTCGGGTCCGGTATCCCGGCCAGTGCTTCGAGTGTCGATTTGAGTTGTGCGCTGTTCATCGCGTGGTCTCCTTCTGGCGTTTTCGGCCCGCTTTCGGGGGCCTGACGGCCGGAAAACGACCCAGCCTGAAGCCGGGGCTCTGCTCGCGGAGCGACCGTGCCAGCGGAAAGTTGGGGGAGACCTCCAGGGGGAACCGGGTTTCCGCTTGCACGGCCCGGCGGGCTGGGTAGCGTGCCGTCAGATAAGGCCCCAGGCGGGGCGGACGGCTGAGGAGAATCGTCGGAAGTGAAATCGAACAGCGATTGCTGTTGTCGTCCGGCTTTTACTTTTTCTGTGAATGACGGCGGATGAACGCCATGGCTCCGTCGAGGGAGAACACTTTCGGCTCGTCCACTGGCGATACGGGCAGTAAACGATCTTCCAGCTCTTGCAAGGCCATCTCCAAGGCTTCCGAAGAGATTTGAATGGGATGGCTGTCGCTCCGTGCCTGAGCGAGTTGTTCCTTGTACATTTCGTGGAGGGTCTTCAGTTCCATTGCCAGACGATCCAGAGTTTCCAGCGGATTCTCGTCCTTGGGCAACTGGTCCTTGATCTGCGTCCGAAACTCCAACATTTCCATGACGATCGTCTTGTACTGCATGGTTGGCTCCTTGCGGTTGTAGGCGTGATTCCTGTTTCGACTCGGTCGTCTCGTCCGGGTCATCGGGAAAGAGTGTGGGGCCTCGCCATCCCGGCGGCTTCCGAGCCATCCTCAGCAACGCTCGGAGCTGTTCGCCCCGCCTCCGGGTTGCCGGTCTGGCCTTCCCGTGAACGATGATTCGCAGGAAATGGTCCGCTTGGCAAGTGGCAAATCACCATGAACCGGAATGTTGAACGAGTGCATACGAACCTGCCATGCCTCTGATCAGGTCCGCTCAGAACGGCACTTCCTGGCCGGATTCGATCCCCTTGGCCTGGCGGATCATCCCGCGTACTTCCTGGTAGAGCCGTTCGGCCTCGATACGCGTGGTCATGGCTGAATCGGGCTCAATGGGATGAATCCACATCAGATCGCGAGAGTTCCAGCGGTAACCGGCTGATTTGACTCGTTCGAGCACCTCTTGGCTGGGCTTCTCCTCAAACTTGATCGCCATCTGGCGGAACCGACGGCTCTCGAACAGTCGAACACCCGCCTCATAGTCGCCTGCGATTCCGAAGGGGTCGGCGGCAATGATCCGGCCTCGTTGTTGCTGGAGACGTTCGACAAAAGTAGGCTGTAGTTCAGGGGCTTCCGGTGCGGATGGTTCCTGAACGGCAGTGCTGGCGAGGTCGGCCAGTTGAAGCTCTGGTTCGGGTTGAATGGGATTTGGTGTTTCGGTGGGTGTGGTGTTCTTTGGGGTGCGTTTGCGTGCCATATCGTCCTCCATGATGTGTAGGGTGATTCATTCACCTCTATAACTGACATTAGCACGATTCAATCCCTTCGCGCAATAGGCTGAGTGCGGGTTTCAGCAACATGCCATACTCAAAAGACGCAGAAATGCTAAGGTTTCATAGAGACAACACGCTGCAACGCCACAGTTTTTCTGATGTTTTTGATCAATGCTCTACAGGAACAGAAATATATGAATGAAGTGATTTCATTCGCTTCCGGGATGCAGGCATTGCCTGACCGTTAGAGTCACACTCGCCATTTTTAGGATCATTAGCAGTAATGTACATATCACGTATACGTATTCAGAACTACCGTTGCTTCAAGGACTCTACGATTGAGTTTCAACCAGGGCTGAACGTCATTATTGGCGAAAATAATTCTGGTAAGACTACGCTTCTCAAAGCCCTTGCACTGGTTTTTGATCGCCGATCGCAAGGGCGACCAACTGTTCACGATTTTCACAGCCTATTAGAACCGATTGATTCGCCTCCACGGATCACAATATCGGTCACGCTTCGTTCATCTCCCGCTGACACTCCCGCCGATCGCGCACTGGTTGCACCATGGCTCACAAGTCTTGACTCACGCTGGGAGGCGCAGCTCACTTATACGTTTTTCCTGCCGGAAACTGATGAAGACACATTCCGCGAAGCGCTGAATAGCACGACAGATCGACCAGTATTTTTTGAGATTGTTAACGAATTCCTTCCGAAGTACGTCACTCGGGTGTATGGAGGCAATCCTGCAACGGTCCTTTCCGCTGACGCGGATACGTTGTCCAAGTTCGACTGCCAATTCCTCGATGCGCTGCGAGACGTGGAAAGCGAAATGTTCTCCGGTAGAAACCCTCTTTTGCGACAAATGCTGGAAGAAGTGTTGGACATCAACAAAAAAGACGGAGAGAAACGCCAACTGCGATCAGCGTTTCGCGAACGATCAAAAGAGCTGCGCACTGAATTAGTACGACGCCTCGATACTCCCCGGCTCTTTCAGCTTGTTTCGGAAACAGGAGCCGGTGACGGAGGCAATCCAACTCTCGATGGAGGCGTTCAGGAAAGTGACCTGATTGCCGCCTTGAGATTATTCATTGAGCGTGAATCGTTTGCATTTCCAGCATCTCATCAGGGATTGGGATACAACAATCTGCTCTATATCTCGCTCCTGTTGGCCAGCATGTCGTTTCGGGCATCAGAGCAGCGTCGGGGGCAGAATGCTGCAGTATTCCCAATGCTGCTCATTGAGGAACCGGAGGCACATCTGCATCCCGCACTTCAATACAAGTTACTTGCTCACATTGTCAGCCGTGTCGAAAAGGAGCCTCACCAAAACCGCCAAGTGTTCGTTACGACGCACTCTACGCATGTGACATCGGCCGCTCGTCTCACGCCAATTATCTGCTTATCGGTACGTGAGTCGGGAGAGATCGGAATCGCATATCCGGCTCGTCTCTTTGCTGATACCGTCGAAGGTAAGGCGTCTCGCTCCTATGTGGAACGGTACCTGGATGCCACCAAATCTGCGATGCTCTTCGCGAAGGCAACTCTGCTTGTTGAGGGAATTGCCGAACAACTTGTCGTTCCGGCCTTTGCATCGAGGGATGGACGGTCATTTGACGAACATCATGTGGCTGTCGTTAGGGTGGATGGCGTGACTTTCAAACATTTCTTGCCACTATTCGGTGCGGGTGTCTCCGCCGACCTATTGGAGCACACATTACATCGAAGGGTCGCATGCATCGTTGATGCTGATCCCGGTCGAAAGGAACGTGGTATCGACGATGCGAGATGGAAGTCGTGCTTCCCATTCCAACTCAACGGCGATGTCAGCAGCTTTGATTACCGAGCAACTTCCGGCGTGCAGGAGGCATTGGTCACTTTCATTACCGGGCGAGCAAACCTCCAAGTGTTTTCCGGGAAGAAAACCCTTGAGTATGACCTGGCCCTAGCGAATATAGGAAACTCCCTACTTGTCACAGACGCGGTGACGCACAGCGCTGCACTCAAGGAACTGTGCGCCACCCCCGAGACTCTGCCGCGAAAGCTTGAGAAGCAGTTTGAGCCGGATGAACTTGCAAGCCTCAAAGCAATCCAGGACGCGACTGAACGCAAGAAACACCGATTCGCGGCAACGTATCTCCGGTGCGCAGAAAACGCCAAAGGCGAACATGCCTTTGCCCTTGAGAAGATCATTCGCGTCCCACCGGGCGATTCGACGGCACTTCAATGCCCCAAGTACGTTGTTGATGCAATTAATTGGGTAACAAAGGCAACGGTGCAGCAAGCTCCCGGAGCCACGACGCTATGACGAATTCCCACGCACTGAACTCATCCGACCGAATCAACGACGTTGAACATCACTTCCGCGTTACGGCGGGACCTGGTTCTGGCAAAACGCATTGGCTCATTGGACATGTACGGCACGTTGCGCAAGCATCCCAGCGTCTCACTCCTTGCTCCCGCATTGGTGTGATTTCGTACACAAATATCGCCGTCCGAGAGATTCAGCGACGACTTGGCGCGGCGGCAGATGTCGCGGAAGTATCCACGATTCATAGCTTTCTTTTTGGCAATATCGTCCGTCCCTATCTGCATCTCTTGAAGGACTCTGTTGGAGCTGACGTTGCTTCACATCATCTGGTTGACACACATTCCGAACACTTCATCGCTCATGACGTGTTTGATGGCTGGCTCGATCTTTACAGCCGTCGTCAATTGCTCATGCAGCAGAACAATCTGCAACTCCTGAAAACGCGACTACGCAGCATTTCCGTACGCATTGACAATCAAGGCTTGCCTTTCCACACCCCGTGCAAGTCCGAATCGCGAGACAAGCACATTATAGACTTGCTGACACCGGAACGGCTCCTGGAATACAAGAGCCAGTATTGGAAAAGAGGGCATATTGATCATGAGGATGTGCTCTACTTCGCCTATCGTCTGCTAAGAGAGTTTCCCGCACTCAGGCAGTTTCTCAGTGCGAAGTTTCCATATCTTTTTATTGACGAGTTTCAGGACACCACGCCGGTGCAGGCGGCAGTCGTCCGCTGGCTTGCCGAAACTGGAACTGTGGTCGGAGTTATCGGTGATCCTGAACAGGCGATCTACAGCTTTCTCGACGCCAGTCCGACACATTTTATCGGGTTCCAGCTTCCTGGTTTCAAAGCCTATGCGATTGAAGGAAATCGCCGCAGTACACGATCACTCGTCTTATTTCTCAATGGCATTCGCACCGATGGGCTAGAGCAGAACCCCGTTGAGACAGAGGAAGGAACACCACCAACCATCTACTTTGGTGATCTGGCGGATTCCTTGTCGCATGCCCGCGCGAATACTCGGCATGGTTCGACTATGCTTGTACTGGCTCGAAGCCACAAAGACGTTTTGCGAGCACGCCGACCGGATGTTGCCAAGAGTACGGCGACGTGGGAAAGCGTTGAGCAAGCAGATGTTGACCGTCACCGCTTCTTGTTTACCGTTGCATTAGCAACTGATCTGGCTTTACGAGGGCTATACGACCTGGCCGTTCAGAGACTTGTTCAGGGAATTTCGTCCCGAAAGCGATTCCGGACACCCATCAAGTACGGCGGCGAGGTCACGATAGAAAAACGCCGCGCACTTGCACTGTCGCTTTTGGAATACATGGTTTCCCAGCATGCGGTAATGCTTCAGCGGTCGACTCTCGAAGTCTATCGTTCCCTCACAGAATTTGTCTGCACGTGTCTCGATGGACTGTCACTTACGAAAGCCACCCGAGGTAAATTCTGCGATCAGATGACGTCATCTGCATATGCCGACCTCGTTCACGGCATCAAGACCACTGATGAAACCAGGCTCACTCGCACGATTCATCAGGCGAAAGGAGGAGAAGCCGAAGCAGTCTTCGTGGTATTGGACAACGGGGAAGCAGAGCATATCCTCAATCCCCAGGCGGGGGAAGAGGAGCATCGCATCACCTACGTCGCACTGAGTCGTGCCAAATCGGAACTTTTCATCTACTGCCCAGATCCCAATCTCCAAGATCGGTTTAACGCGCGCGGGGCGAACGTCGTCATTCTCCCACGCAACGAGCCCGCCGTCGGGGAGCCAACGGCAACGAAACGCCGTCGAAAAGCATCTTCGTAAGGGTGCACCATGCAATTCGGTTACTGTGTCGTCAATGTCGCCCGTCCGGCTGGGTTTTTCGTAGAAACTCGCATAAACTCTGACCTTGCCGATAATTTCGCTTGCGGCTATCGACGGCACAAAACCGTACCGTGATTGACTGTTTTTTTATTATCCGGCAAGCCTAATCAATGCTCTACCGCCAAAATAAGGGACGTAGTTTCCAAAAAAACACTCCGTCTCGAAAAGGACAAGCATCTTGTATGAGCTTGAATAATCCACCGATCAACAGAAACTGTTCAATCAGTTCGCTGACGACATAGGCTTCAAGAAATCGCTATCGAACGCGATTTTAGAGTCGAATAAACCGAGGTGACGTGAAGCTCACCAAACCAGGGCCGCATCAATGTCTTCATCAATAGCACAACAACGTCACCAGGGTCTCACAAAGGCTGGTGTCCTAGATTGGCTCAATGAATCCCATTCACCCACCAAAAGGGAGAACTACTTCCACAGCCGGTATTCGGAATCGGTAGAAGGGTGGAATACTGTTTCCGATTTGGTGGCCGAATATTTTCGATCTGCCCATGACGATGCAATCCAGAGATTCCGAAGAATCGCCGGCATGTCGTTACATCCCACTGGACAAAGCCAACCACTTCCCTCTCCGTACGATCAATATCCCTTTGGTTTCCCTGACATCGCTGTCCAGGGGTTATTCGGCGAGGTTCTCGCGGGACTTCTCGCCGAGACATGCGGAGCGGCCGGATTTGACAACTGGGAAGTCCCAGCACATCTGTTTCACACGCACATAATTGCCTTTCAGCAATTGGAGCAACAGTCCCAGAGCGGGATAACGGCGACAACACTGTTCGGTCGGACTGGCGACGACTGCCTTGCTTTTCGTCGTGATCCGAAAACGTCAGAGATCGTGTCCGTTCTCTATTGTGAAGCGAAATGTACGACTAGACATAACATTTCCCTGGTTCAAGAAGCACACGCTAAAGCAGCGACAAGTGGGATCGTCGATATTTTTCAACTCATCGAAGCCCTCGCTTCGAGAAACTCAACAGATGCAGATGAATGGACCAACGCACTGCGAGTACTCCATGGAAGGCTGCATTCAAACCCCTCTGTCTCCATCGATCGTAGCGATGCTGTGTACTACCTCCATGGCCAAGCGCCAATTCAACGCGCCACATGGATCGATAGTGACAATCCAATACCGGAATACACTGCTGCACGACACCTGCATGCCATAGAAGTCCATCTTTCCGATGTATTAGTTCGCGTTCGCTCCATCTACTGCCCCCAGGTGTGGACATGAGCAAAGCCGAAGCATTAAGGCTAGCGACGGAGTGGTTGAACAACACCGCGAAAGCTGGCCTCCGCCCTGTCGATGCTCGGCTCTACAGCCACCAAAGCCGAATTCGTAGTGGCCAACCGGGACTGCCCAGTTGGAAAGAGGCCGAGGCGACTGATCGCCTGCAGGATGCTGCCCAAATGATACACGCGGGTCTTTTCTTGCGTCGCGAAGAGCAGCCAGAATGGTCGGCGTGCATTCGAAGAGCAGGTGAGATCTTAGAGTGGCTATCTAACCCATCTGTTCGACCAGGCAGCGTTCCCTCGCGGTTGCTAGCTGGTGCTGCCTATTGGCTTGCCGGATATCCGGCTCGCTCAGGCTCAATGCTGGAGCAAGTCGAGAGCGATGAAGAATCGGAGATCTTGCGGCATTATTTAAAGGGTGACTTCCATGCAGCACTCGAATCGACTCACAGATTCTGGGAGCAGCGAGCCACTGCACATTCACCAGGAGCCCTTCCAACTGACTCTCAATGGATACTCGATGAGGTTGTGCGATGCCTGGGCTTGCTGTCTGCCGATATTAGATGGGGTGATGATCAACGATCCTTGACTGCGCTCGAAAAGCTCGATGCGATCTCATCGTTGCTCACGATCGAACGTGATGCCTTCTCTTGGCTACTTGCTCGGCTGACCACCGAATGCGCCAAGGAAACAATGCTGCATACGTGGCGGAGGGTCCTTTCAGAGCTTTCATCCGGAATGCCACCAGATGGTCAAGCGGCTTTCGATCGATATGCCCGTCTCAACTGCCTGTACCGGCGAGCGACAGCGTGGCCGTCGCAGGAGGACGGAATTCGACGCCTGACATCTGCGGGTTCCTTTGCGCTGTGTACGCCAACCGGTTCTGGAAAGACCAGTGTTGCTGAGGTCGCAATTCTTCAGGCCTTGTTCGGATCGGAAAGTAGTTCTCCGCTATGCCTATATCTTGTTCCGAGTCGAGCGCTCGCAGCAGAAGTGGAAGGGAAAATGACGCGGGTATTACGACGAATGTCGCATCGGCATGTCGTCGTTACCGGTCTCTATGGCGGAACCGATTGGGGACCAACCGATGCCTGGCTTACCTCTGACGACCCGACTGTTCTCATTTGCACGTACGAAAAAGGGGAGGCACTTGTTCGTTTTTTAGGTCCCTTATTCCTCACCCGTATGGCTCTTGTGGTACTCGATGAAGCACACATGGTGCAGTTCAACGGTTATACGGCTGACCTTAGGCGAGCCGAGAGCCGGTCACTCCGTCTCGAATCGCTTGCTGCTCGAATTCGCCATTTGGTTCCGAAAGATCGTTGTCGTGTCATTGCTCTATCGGCCGTCGCGGCAGGACTCGAAGATGCATTGCACACATGGGTCGGCGCATCCCCTGATACACACCCAGTGAAAACGCTCTATCGGAGCACACGCCAGCTCATCGGACGATTGGAAGTAACATCTCAAGGGCGTTTCGCGATTTACTACGATTTTCTCGACGGGGCACCTCTGGCGTTTTCACACGATTCTGAAGCTACGCCCTATGTCCCATCTGCAATAGCTCAATGTCCGCCAAAGCCTGTATGGATTGGCCCGGAAAAATCATTGCGCCCCCCACTGCTTTGGGCTGCGCTCAAACTAGCGGCAGCAGATGATCGAGGTGAGCATCATGCAGTCTTGATTTCCATCACACAGAAGATCGCAGGTGTCGCAAAGGATTTCTTGCAATTGCTTGAAAAGGGCTGGAAGGGACTGGAAATCCCGTTGGTGCTGCGTGAAGCCAACACCGAAGGAGAGAGAGAGCTCTGGAATTCCACGCTCGTTGTGTGCGAAGACTATTATGGCTCTCACAGTTACGAATACAGGCTTCTTAAGTATGGCATCGTCCTACATCATTCGAGCCTGCCAAGGCCGTTGGGGCGTCTATTTGTGGACGTAGTACAAGCTGGACTTGCAAATGTTGTGGTTGCCACTTCGACTCTATCGGAAGGAGTGAATATTCCGGTGGAAACCGTTCTCGTGCCTTCGCTGCTTCGGAGTGGACGCACCATGAATGTTTCCGAGTTTCGCAATCTTGCTGGAAGAGCCGGACGGCCAGGTGTCTCAACTGAAGGTAAAGTGCTGGTTCTTGTTCGACCTGACGCGAACGAAACTCCTTCGAGGCGGTACAACGAGTTGAGAAGAGAATTGCTCAAGACGGTACAGCCGGACGTTCCACGTAGTCCGGCTTTACATGCCATCTACGACGTCTGGGAGCAGTGGTGTCAATTAACTCGAACTACAGATGTCGGCCGATTTCTCCAGTGGCTGGAGTCGGTTGATCCGCAGCAGTCGGACTCTGATTTTGGTTCGCTGGATAGTCTTGATGGGTTTCTACTTGCCGGTATGGTTGAACATGAGGAGATTCGTGCGCTGACCGATTGGGAGGCGTCCCTTCAGGATCTCTGGCGGGGTATCTTTGCATCTGCCGCCGCCAATCCATTTTATTTTCAAGCATTTTTATCTCGGGGGAGAGCAATTCCTGTCGTCTACCCTGATCGAAATGGGCGACGTAGACTTTACAAAACGGGATTACCACCATCGACCGCGTCCGATCTTCTTCTGCGACTACAGTCCATTCTGATGGTATTGAAGGAGGGAGACGGATATGCCGAAATGGACGCTGGTAAGCGATTTGAATACATCGCAAGAACTGTCACGGCACTTGCTGAAATCAAGCGATTCCGCCCAGATGCCGATGCCGATGAGTGGTTGTCAACGTTGAGGTGGTGGGTTCAAGCTCCAAATGCTGCGACGCCAAATGACTCGAAAGTTGCAGAGTGGCATTCGAACGCCAATTCCTGGTTTGCTTACCGTTACTGTTGGGGCCTTGGCAGTGTCGTTGGTGTTACTTTCGACATTGTCCATGAAGGGCAGCTTTTGCCGACTACGCTTGAGCAGTGGAATGAGACAGGGCTTCCGTGGAGTGTGTTTTGGCTCAAGGAGCTCGTGACCTGGGGTACTCTTGAGCCTGTCGTAGCATTTTTGATGGCCAGGTCTCTGGCCCGTACGCGAGCAGAAGCTACCGAATTTGTTTCAGAGTATTACCAGTCGTCGTATGCAGTAGCAGCAGCTGATCCACTTGATCCCAGGGCGATCCGCGACTGGAGTGAAGAACGCTTTCCTGGCACTGACATCAGGCAAAGAAGGCTGCCAAGAAACATCCGGATTGATGAAGTCGATTCCTCACTCGCTGGTTTTCGGGGACGGATTCGCGTGATGCCCATTGTACGGTCCGACAGTATTGAGTGGATCGACTGCGCTGGATTTGTATTGGGTCGATCTGCTAGGACGTCCCTTCCCAGCTCAGAAGAGGTGATTTCAACGATTGATTTTGTATTTGACGTTGATCGCCTCCATGTGTCTGTCGAGTGGTATCTTTAAATGTTTCGTGATGCCTTGCGTCGTGTGACTGAAAAATTGGTGTTTCTACGAGTAAAGGAGCATGCGGTCGAAACACGGTTCAATATCGGATATCACTTGATCAAATACCGGAGAGTTCCATATGGCCATGCGGGTCAGAAAGGGCGTCTGATCGCGAATTTCCCCGGGAAATTCCACCTATGCAGTGCATAGGGAAGACGCCTGAACGTTTTGTGGCTTGAAATGCCCTCTCAGACTTGTGTGCCCCATGTCTGGTGTGGAGACGTCATGTCAGGGCATTCTGGTGGGCGGTGAAGAGTTTCCTCACCGCCCGGCCCGTGTGGGGCAAGATGGGAGAATGCCAGCTCAAAAGCTGTCAGTCAACAAGAGAGTTGGAGGACTGGCCAGAGGCCATTGTGGACGGCTCGCATGGCTCGCCGTTGGGGGAGAAGCGGCAGCCGAACATCCGCCATGCGGTCAGTTCGGAATTTCGATGAATGAGCACTTGGGAAGTGCAGTCGAGCTGAAGAAGAGTGCCAGCGTTACTCAGGACGACCAGTGAGACAAGGGTACTGGCCTCGGGAAGCCAATATGGTCAGGGCCGGACATCAGCGCCGCCGTCTGCGTTAGGGAATCGCAACATCCTGGACCGATCAGGGCGTCTCATTCTGCTGCGCGATGGTCGTCCGCTCTTCAAAGCCGTCTGGCACTACCTCCCTGATCCAACTTCGTTGCCGGAGAAGGGACGTGAGGATTCGGGATAATGCCTCGGCATGTTCTCGATCCTCGGCAACGATGTCAATTTCTACCCGGAGGCGGTAGTGCTTCATCGGCGGTTCCTTTCGTTAGAGGTTTCTCAATCTCAATGTTGCTTGCCGCACAGAAAGAGGTTGCGATCGGCCTTCCGGCTTCTGCCGGCTAACAACGGGACGGGATGATATCCGTGCAACCCTGCCTCAATCCGCAGACTAAGTCAAAGGGAATTGATGGCAGAATGCGGGGGCATTCGCAGGCGGCTCGCATGGCTCGCCGGTGAGGAACAACAACAGCCGAACACCGACCAAGGGGCAGGTTCGGAATCACGATAACTGAACGCCCACGGGAACCGTGAGCAGGAGTCAAAGGAAGGGCTAATAATAATCGAAAAGGAAGCGGCCTCGGCAGATTGTAAGCTCGGGCGGGGGCTTACACCTCTTGACCGGCCATAGCCAGAGACGGGCTGGTGATACGCCTCGGTTCCTCGTTGCAGCCCGTCTCGGGTTGAGGTGGGCCTCCGTTATCCGGTCGCCTCGGCAATGACAGCACGCAGGGTGGCAAGTGGCTCCGCTTCCCATTCCATTTGCGTGCAAGCCTGCGGATCGTCGGCTTCCAATGCCGCTTCCATTGCTGTCAGAGCCTGCTTGCAGGCTGCCAGCAGTTTTGGGGCAACGACCATCAACCGTAGTGCGGACAGCGTCGGCGGCACAGGGTCATCACCTATGGGCAACCAGAACGGGCGGCTTCTGACGATCTCATCGCCCTCGGCGTCCCGGATGAAGGCTATGTCCTCGGTGCCGTCCTGCTCGAATTCGAGGCTCCACGGCTGGGTAGAGTCGATCACTTGCGATGTCATGGCAGAATCCTTTCGTGTTGGGGAGAGGGCCGCTTAGCGGAAGCGGCCCAGGAGGTCGATGGCCTCTAAGCCGAGCAGTTCCTCGGCGTCGTAGCCACTGGGCTGGCTGTCATCGTCGAAGGCAAGCGGCGTTGTGCGGATCAGGTCGCGAATGTCGGCGTCGTCCCAATCAGATGTGTCGAAAGAATCGAAGGACGGATTGTCATGAGGGTGGGCCATCGGTGTTACTCCTTGTCTTGTGTTGCAGGCCGTCCCATGCGGCCTTCCGGGGGTGAACACAAGCCGCCCTTCAGACGGAGGCGGAGCGGACCTGCCAGCGAAAGGCCGAAGGCTTCCGCCTTGCGGAAAGCGGCCTTGGCAGCTTGCAGGCTCCGGCGGGCGGCTTACACCCCCCGCTGTTGAAGGCCGCTGACGGGCTGCCACGAGCAGTAGTCAAGGAAGTACCGATGGCTGCCTGCGCCGAGAACCCGTTAGTCATCTTTGGGCAACAACAAGGTTGTCACGGAGCGGTCGGCTTCGGGGGTGATCCAGAAGCGATGAGAACCGGAGCCGTAGGCCGAGAGAGCAGCCGGTCGTCTTGATGCAGGGCTTCGTCGGTATCGCTCTGGTGATCTCCGTGGGCTATAAGGTGATGATCTGGTAATCGTCTAATAACTCGGACCCTTCGTCGCGCAATCGCCGCTGGAGTTGAGCCGGAGTTGGCTGGGCCGGGAAGTACCAGTCGGCCTGGTAATCGTCGCCGACGGCGGGGTGGACCCAAACACTCACTCGCACCCTCATGCCTTTGGCCTTCATACGACAGTCCTGCTTCGCCAGTTTTCGTCTCTCACGTTCTGAGAATCTGGCGAGTTCTGCGTCCAAATCAGCCACAAAGCAAGATTCACACAAACCACCCCGGTTCGTATCAACCGTGGTCGGATTGAACGCCGGCCCCGAACAGCGGATGCAGGGCATCGTTCGGATGGTCGATAGCAGGGCAGAGACATCTGCGTCCGTGGCGGTCTCTGCCGTGAGCGAGCGATTGACCGCACATGCTTTACCCAAGGGGGTTCCCGCCGCGTTTCGCAAGCGGGCCTCCACTTGCAGGGGATATCGCGGGTACATAAAGACGCAGGGGGAGACCTCGCCTTCCAGTCGTACACCATTGCCCAGGTCGTGGGAGTATGTTTTGCGGGGGCAGATTGCGTCGGTTTTCATTGTTTTCTTCATGTCGGAACTCCTTTCCGTTTTGTGATGGTGTGGCGGGATTGCTTCGCGAATCGGTCAGTAGTCTTCGGGCAGTAACACAGTTGTCACCGAACGGTCGCACTCCGTGATGATCCAGAAGCGATGCGAACCGGAGCCGTAGGCAGAGAACAACCGGCCTCCATGCCGAAGGGCTTCGTCATTGGTCTGCATGTCCTCGGGGCAGAGATCGCCCCAATCCCCGGCGGCATGACGCTGCAAGGCGGACAACACTTCCTCGGTGGTGAGCCGCAAGCTGGCATTAGCGGTGATGACCGTTTCGCCGAGCGGAAACAAAACCGCCCAGGTCATGGCTGTTCTCCCAACTCGTCACTGCCGGGCGGCTGGAGTCCGTGCAGGAAATCGACCGCCCGCTGGGCATGGGCCGCCGCCCGGAAGATGGCCCGCTTGTCTGCCCGGAGTACCTGGAGCCAGTGACTCAGATACGCCGCATGGTCTTCGCGAGGTTCCGGCGTGATACTGAGGTCACAGCACAGGAACGCCGCCCCGATCTCGGCCACCAGTTCCTCGCGGGCATACCCTTCGTCACCGAATGTCTTGCGGCCAAAATCCCGGTCGAGACGGGGCGTGGCTTTGGTCCAATGCGTGATCTCATGCGCGAGCGTGGAATAATAGCTCTCCGCATCGCGGAACGCGGCGAGCGGCGGCATCTGCACATGATCGGACGAGGGGGAATAGTAGGCGTGGTCGCCACCATGCTGGATGTCGGCTTCGGTCTGGGTAAAGAACCGGTCGGCGACCTCCATTCGCTGGACGGGATTGCCCGGAGAAACTGCCGGGGCATAGTAATGCGGCGGCAGTCCTTCGATCTGTTCAACATTGAAGACGGTATAGCCTTTGAGGAAAGGAATGCGGTGCTGCGTTTCCTGGCCGTCCTCGCCGGTTTCCGTTTTGGTGATGCGGTCGGCATAAACGACCGATGTTCCCTTGGAACCTTTCTTAATGTCAGCCTGGAGTTCCTTGGCCTGCTTGAAGGTCATCCAGATTGGGACGGTGAACTTCTGGGAGAGAGCCGATTCCCAAAGGCTCAGCACGTTGATGCCCCTGTAGGGTTGGCCGTTTGCCCGGAGCGGACGGGTAATCGGTCCGGCAGCGTGTTCGGCGTTCCAGGGCTTGAGCCACGGTCGGACACCGCGTTCCAGATCGGTGATGATCGCGTTCGTGACGCGGGAATAATGATCGATACGGGTTTTCATATTGGAATCCTTTCCAAGAAAATGGGGCGGACATGGCTGCCCGCCCCGGTTGAATCATGCGGCTTCCTGAGTATTGGCCGTTTGTGATGGTGCAATCTCGAAGCTCATCCCGACAGGCAACCAATCCTTCAGACGCTCGATTTGCTCCGGTGTCCGTCCCGGCTTTTCGGGATCAGAAAACGCTCGGTGAAGCTGCCCCACCAACGACGCCTTCTTGTCACCAGCTCGTGAGTGTGCCCAGGCTTCACCGAGAACCTCGCGACCGACGGCCAGCAACTGCTCGCGAGTGATCCGGCCCAGGAAGTTTTCACTGGTCGGACGCCAGTAGTCGGCGACATTGCCAGAGGTCAGTGACAACGCCACATCGTAGGCGGTCACGTCTTCCTCTGCCGTGGAAGCCAGTTTCGGTTTCAGCGTCCTGGCCATGCAGTAGGCCAGCAACTCGTGCTTGGCTGCGTCGGGCAACGAACGGAACGCCTCAAAGCGGGCCACTTCCGATGTGGGCTGGAGCCACTCGACGGGAAGTGCGTTGGCGATGGAGGCGAACGCATCACCGGCAATGGTCGGTTCCTCATCATCCGAACGATCCTGGCGAGGAATCTGGAAACGCACATCCGCTCCCTCATCAACGGAATCCGAGTCGCCCAGCATCAAACTGGCGACCTGGAACACCAGCAGGTCGAACGTCACGGCAGGATGTTTGGCCAATTCGACCTGAGCAGCCTCCAAGCGGGCGGCTGCCAGATCGCAGCAAAGGCTCGCGGACAGCGGGGGCTTCGGCTTGACCTTCTCGGGACGGGTGTCGTCGTCCTCACCCATGAACCGGGTAAGTTCCTTGCGATGTTCCGGTTTCACCAGCCCCTTGTCGAAAAACGGCGTTCCATCCTGACCAATCGAAACAAAGCAACCAGCCAAACGCTTCTGGTCGGAGTCGAAACCGATAAAGGCGGCCAACTTCTCTTCGACTTCGTCCAGTTGGTCTTGAAGCTCCTGTTGCCGGTCGAACGATTCGTCCGATTCGGTTTCCTCCAGCATCTGCTCGATCTCTTCCAGTTCGGCGTCCAGCCGGGCCTTCAGGTCAAGCAATTCGGATGGGGCATTGACGAGCTGGGGACGAAGACGTTTGCAACTGCTGATGAGGCTGTAGTCACGCTCAGGATTGATCTCGATCCAGCCCCAGCCTTCGGCTTCCAGTTCCTGACGGATGGCATCGAGTTTCTGTTCGGCCAGTGCGTGCAGCAGGTCCGGCTGTTCGAGGTAGATGTCTTCCCCGAACAAGTCGGCATGTGTCGAACCACCAGCGGCCGTGTAAGCTTCCAGTCCGACGAATCGGGCCAGCTTGCTGCTGGCTTCGATCATCTTCTCGGTCAGGGCATCACGGATCGCTCCCGGATCTTCCTTCTGCCAGTCCTGAAGGAACTGGTAAACCTTGAGCTGGCGATCATGGTCATCGGTAACGGCGAAGGCCATCAGGCATTCCAGTGTCATCTCATCGTTGCGGTACTCTTCGAAAAGCTCGGGTGCGATACGGGCTAGCTTCATTCGCTTATGGACGAGGCTTTCCTCAATGCCGAACCGTGTGGCGACTTCGGCGGCGGTGTGTCCCTTGTTGATCAGTTCGGCAAAGGCTTCAAACTGGTCCGCCGGGTGCATCGCCAAGCGAACGACGTTCTCGGCCAGGCTCATTTCTAAGGCCGATTCATCCGTCACGACCTGGCACGGAACTGCGAAGTCTTGCGGTAGCTTGCCTTCGGCTTGTAGTGAGTGGATCGCTTCCAGACGGCGTCCACCCGCAATGACGTGGAACAGTCCGTCACTGGCATCCGTGACGACCAGGTTCTGCATCAGGCCGTGCGACAGGATCGACGCCTTCAGTTCTTCTGTGCCGCCCTTGACCATCGTGCGACGGGCATTGAGCGGGGATTTTTCCAGCTTGCTGGCTGCGATGACCTGGGGTGAGGAAATGGTTTCGATGTTGGTCATATAAACTCCATAAATGGTGGGTTGAGAAATGAAACCGGCGGGCGACCGGAGTCGCCCACCGGCATCCGGGGTCAGGCGGCTGCCTGAGCGGATTCTTTGCGGCCTTTGGCATCGGCCTGAAGCTGGTGCATGATCCAGGTGTGGGCCTGGTCAAAGAGCTTGGCCATCGTCAGCAGGTCGTCAAAACCGAGGCTGTCGGTTTCCTTCCAGGTGTCGTCGCCGTTCTTGTAACTGCGGGTCGGGATGACGCTGTACCAGTTGCCGCGTTCACCCTGGTTACGCCAGATGGTGACTTGCAGGACGCCGATACGGATTTTGTGTGCAGGCTGTGACATGAGTATTCTCCTTTTCCTTGTGTTTCCGGCTGCGACCATCGCGGCCTGATGGCACCCGAACCAAAGCCGCTACAGTCCGGGGCGAAGCGTGCGCAGCGAACCGGGCAAGGGGAAAATTGGGGGCGACCTTTAGGGGGAGCCGATTTTCCCCTTGAGCGGACCGGCGGCGGCTTTAGGCGTGCCCGTCAGGAAGGCCGCTTTGGTCACGGAAACAATAGATCGAGAAAAGGAGAGCCAGAGCCATCCCCGCCATCTCACAATGCCGCTTTTCTGAGCCAAAGCACCCTGGCCAAGCCGGTCTGGTGATACGCCTCGGTGCCCTCGTTGCAGACCGCCTCCGGCCATGACGGGCCTCGACGCGGCCTGGATTGGAAACGAGTGATTCACGCTGGCTCAATGGCTTACGCAGCCATCACGCCTCAAAGCGGCTCTGAGTGCGATTCTCCGAGACAATCGGTGCCGAATCGTGCTATTCTCGAAGGATGCAGGCACGGCGGAGACCGGCCATGAACGCAGACAGGGACGTGATTATGAATGAGATTCCAGAAACAGGATTTGTGCGACTGACGCAGGTGCTGAGCGTCATTCCGCTCGGAAAGACATGCTGGTGGGAGGGGGTGAAGTCGGGACGGTTTCCAAAACCGGTCAAGCTGTCGGCTCGCTGTACTGCTTGGAGAGCGGAAGACATTCGTGAGTTGATCAAAACGCTGTCGGGAACAGCTCCATCAGGGGAGGGAAGTCGTGTGGATCACTGAGGCAATAAGGGTTGGGGTACAAAACCGGGGTATGTTTCTATTTGTATCTCGCAAATCGTTTTGAATATCAACTGCTTACTATGCTTTCGTGGTTGCTGTCGCCTCCACCATTTTACAGGACGTTAATGTCCGTCAATGTCCGCCAAACCAAGACTGGAAGCCAATCACGGGACGATTTCCGCTCGGCCCTGCCCGAACGAACTCGTTGACATCCGCCTCTGAACTGGGGTACTTATTGAGCCACATACCCCACTTCAACGAAAATGTACCCCGGATATGCCCAAATGCCTCACTGATGCTACGGTTCGCAATGCAAAGCCTAAATCCACACCCTACAAGATGTCCGATGGGGAAGGATTATTCCTTCTCATTACGCCGACCGGTTCCAAATATTGGCGGCTAAGGTATTTCTTTGGCGGGAAAGAAAAGTTGCTGGCGTTGGGAGTCTATCCGCAAGTGAGTTTGATCGAAGCCCGCGAAAAGCGGATGCACGCTCAAAAGCAACTTGCCGTCGGGACCGACCCTGGGGAAGCAAAGAAAGAGGAAAAGAAGCAAGAAGTCTTTCAGCGCTCGAATCCGTTCGAGAAGATTGCCGATGAGTGGTTTCGCCAACATGAACCGGAATGGGCCACATCTTATAGCGACCGCCTACGCCGCCAGATCGACAGACATCTCCTGCCGAAACTCGGTAAAAGGCCGATTGCAGAAATCAATGCTTCGGATGTCTTGACCGTACTTCGGGCAATCGAGGCGAAAGGAACACTCGAAACGGCCCACCGCATGAAGCAAGTTGTCGGTCAGATTTTCATGTACGGAATCGCCACGCAACGGGCGGATCGTAATCCAGTGCCGGACCTGCAAGGCGCCTTGAAGACACCTGTGGTCAAGCATCAGCCTTCCCTGAAGGAAGACGACCTTCCGGAATTTCTTGGAAAGCTGGAAGCTTATGAGGGAGGGCTTGTCACCAAGCAGGCACTTCATCTGCTCTTGCTCACATTTGTCCGAACAACCGAGCTACGCGGTGCGCAATGGGGCGAGTTCAATTGGGACAAGGCGGAATGGAGGATACCCCCAGATCGCATGAAAATGAAGGAATTGCACATCGTGCCGCTGTCGAGGCAGGCGATCGGCATTCTTCAGGAATTGCATCCGATCACGGGTCATGGGCACTATGTCTTTCCCAATGAACACAACCTCTCCTCGTTTATGAGCGAAAACACGATGCTCTACGCTCTGTACCGGATGGGCTATCATGGGCGTGCGACAGGACACGGTTTTCGCAGTACCGCAAGTACGATCCTGAACGAGCATGGGTTTCGCCCCGATGTGATCGAGCGGCAGCTTGCCCACGGAGAGCGGGATAAAGTCCGGGCAGCCTACAACCACGCCCAGTACCTGCCAGAACGGCGGGAGATGATGCAGTGGTGGGCCGATTTTCTCGATCAGATGGCGGCAAAGAAGCCGTCAAAGTAAGTCATCGCCGGGCTGGTGATACGCCTCGTGCCTCGTTGCAGCCTGTATAGAGGGGAAACTCAACGTGCCGTCTTGGTAATCGGAACCGTGTTTCTGGCATGGTGGTAAGCCTCGCTTTTGTACTGACGTGGTCCGTCATGCGCCAGGGAGATGTCACTGCCCTGGTTGGTGTCATACCGCCAACTCGGCAAAGACGACGAGGTTCTGACCGAGACCAGTGAGGCTATGATCCGAGTTGCCATGATTCACCTGATGCTCCGCCGACTGCCACCGCTCAGCTAGTTTTCAGCCATGCTGTAAGATCGGATTTGCTAAACCATACTTCTCACTTGGTTAGAGCGATGGCCCAGTATCAGAGCTGCCGTGATCCGAGTAATGATCTGATGGGTCGTTATGGTGGCTCGTGTCGTGCTCAGAGCTACTGTCTTGATGTGTGACGTGATCGACCCAGCTTGTCTGTTGCTGCGAATGATCATGGGGAGCAACTTGCTCGACCCAACTGCTGGCAGGTGTATCGCGGTCATGGGACAAGGTGTCTTCTTCACGCCCGGTGAGCATATGCTGGAATGCCGACTGCACCTGGCTGCCCCATCCGTCCTGTGGTTCCTCGCGGGTTGGTTCTTGCTGGGCGTGATGGGAAAATGGGTTTTCGATTTGTGTAAGACTGCCAATGCTTCCCAAAAACTCCATGATCCCACCAGAATGATTCTCCGGCGGGGTCGCCGACTGTTCGGCAGTGTGATGGCCCAACACGTCGGTAATGCTGCCAAAGGCACCGAGGATGTCATGCTTGCTTTCATGCTGCGAGGCAGTCTCTTGTTGCCCCGGATCGACAAGGCCCTGGAATTGAGCAGCACCCACGCCAATATCGGGCCATTCCATCGTGACCTCCCGAGGTTGTTCAGGTCCATGCGAGTCAATGGGAGCCGCAGGTCCTGTTGCCCATGACTGGATTTCCGGCCATTGCGGAGCTGGCATTGCTGTAGGCTGGTCCGGGGCAACATCGGGAATTTTGTCGGGATGAACCACCTCTTGCACGGGCTGGTGAATAGCCGCTGCAATGTTCTCGACAAATTGCGAGGGTGCTTCAGGAGGCGTGACGGCATCATTGGCAGGCTGTATCTGCTGCGGAACAGTGTCCCACGAATGAATCTCTGGCCATTGCAGTTCCGGTGACATTGCGGATTGGTTCACTGGACCGTCTGTGACTTCCGTTGGATGCGCCTTGTTCTCCATAGGCTGATCCGTGGTAGCCGCGAACATGTCGTGCAGCGGAGCTTGTGCATTCGGTTGAGCAGCGTCGGCAGGCTGAGGATTCAGATGTGATTCGAGCGAATGAATACCATCGCCGACTGTCCATTCCGCCTTGCTCGGAATATGGTCGGCTGCCTGTTCAACTGTCGGTATTCCGTAAATTGGCCCCATGCGTTCCTGTGCCGTCGCATCTTGTAATAGGGCATGACCGTAAGCAGCACTGTGATTGTCAATTGCATCCTTTGCAATCTGATACCCCAGCATTATATCAGCCAGTTCTTGGATTGGGCGCGTATCATCATGTGGAACATTTTCAAGGAGAGTAGTGCTTATTTCATATTGCCGCTCTTGCTTCTCTGCCTGGCCATGTAAAGACGGATTGTCAATCTGTTCGACCGCACCAACGTGAGCACCATGACCACTTACGATATCTCCTTGTGTCACATGAGCGACAATCTTTTCCGAATAGTCTGCATTCTGGTAAGTACCCGCTGGTACACCATTTACGATTTCCAATTGGGCCAGTTGTTCTTTTTCTCCCGGAGCGTTGAACGTACTCGCCCGGCCGTCAGTGGAAATAGCCACCAAGCTTGCCAGATTGCCGCCGAGAGAATGGCCAACCTGAGATATCGCACTAACAGGCACTTCTCCCAATTCACTGATTGCGGCAGCAAACGACATCGCGTCTTTATACTGATCCGTGGGAACAGCATGGTGCAGGATTTGTCTATCTGCGGTCAGCAGATCCTTCGAGTCATCGAGTTCCGTGCCGCGATGCGCAATTATGATCTGTTCAGGATGCTCGATATTCTGGTATGCCACGCCGTAATATCCGGTGTCTTTCCCAATTCCAAGTGAATATGAAATTGCTAATATCGTCCAACCGTGCGGCGGTACACCTCCATTGTCCAGGTATGATTGTAGCGCAATGTAATAGTCACGCTCGGCGTCTTTATCTTCGCTGTCTTTTCTTTCTGCTGTCATATCATTTCATCCCCTTCCTTCAGTTGATTCTATGGTTAGATCGTACAGTGCAAGCTTTCCTTCAATATAGACTCCCATGCCTTGCTTTGATCCAAATCATCTACGAGCGGTTCAGACCTATCCGACGAGAAGCCGTCTATCCCATGCTGAATCATGTATGTGGGGTAGTAAGTAGGAGCGCCAATTGCCTTAATGCTGTCGCAAGCACTCTGCAATTCTTTGGAGTCAGGCGTGAACATGTCGGAATAGGCATTCCATTTGCTTTTCTGCTGGGAACTCAGGGAGCTGATGTATTGCATGATGAGGACTGTGCGCGCTTGATGTGCCGTCACATCTGCGACACGCTTGGCATCGAATCGCACGTAACTCCCTGCCAACAGAAATAGACCTGTCGCATTCGCGTATGACGACTCCCGCACGCATTTGGCAAACGCATTGTAAAGGTCGGGTGGCGTATACTCGCTTTTTGCGGAGGCAAGCGGGATACAATCAAGCTCATGCGTTACAGCGAGATTGCCCTGTGCTTCGTAGTTTGTAACCACAGTACCTGATGTGGCGCCAGGCTGAAGTGCGCGATATTCGCTGGAAAATGCGTCCGTTGACACGACTATGGCGATGACAACAAGTATTGATGACGTTAGCCGCATGGATACCTCATTGCACTACCTTCCGCGCCTTTCGGAAGTATTTTCCAGGTAATGTTCCTCCAGTGATGCGCGGAAACGCGCCTCGTGACTGCCTGGTTTAATGATCGCCGGATTCAGGATGCGTTTCGGCTCCTCGTCCAGCTTGTGAATCTGCTGCTCAATCAGGCGGCGATCCGCGTCGGTGGAGACCTGTAGCTGCTTTTCCAGGTTCATCTTGTAGATGTCCAGGAACAGATCGTAGCGGTTCATCGCGTCGCGCGTGATCAGCTTGACATAGTTATCGAAGACGGCACCGTAATCTCCTGTGGTGATGCCAGCCTTCAGCCGTTCACGAAACTGCTGCACCTTTGGGTTTTTGTCGTGAAGCTGGCCAAGCTCCGCAAAGAAGTCGAAGAACGTTGAGGCAATCAGGTTATCCAGTCGCTCGCCCACTTTTTCACGATACTCCTCCACGGAGCTAAAGCTCATCTGCTGCACGAAGCGGTTGATAACGTCATTGGCCATTGGGTACGCGGCGGGCGCTTCCGGATTTTCGGAGAAGATGTTATTCACGCCCGCTGTTTTGACCGCCTGCGGAAGGTAGTATTCATAGCCGCAGACACGCAGGAAGGTGTCACCGACTGTCGGCTGCTGTGCGCTGCGGTGTTCCATGAAGTGCTTGGCGTCGTCGGTGAAGCCTTCCATGTGCTCCTTCGGAAAGGCGTTGATTCGCTTTGGACGCGTCGTGGAAGGTGAGGGTTGACCGTCTCGCAGCTTGGTATCGTAAAGCTTCCGGTCACCGTGCCGGTGCAGATAGAAGTCAAAGACGTGCTTCACATCCTGCACGCCAACAATCGACATGCCAAACTCGTTGGCAAAAAGCGCCCGCACGGCCTTGTCGGTCTCGTCTCGTACCATCTCCCTCGCCCAATGCAATTGCGAGCCATACGGCAAGAGATTCGCTTGCTGAATCACGTCTATCTTGGCCGCCTTTGACAGATAGCTGCCGATGTTGGGCTTGAGCGTGGAATCAACGAAGTCGCGTAACGCCTCCTGGGCAGGTCCCAGTTGGCCTGTACGCGGGAGTGCGTTGGACTCCGCCAGGATCACCTCCATGTCACCCGTATTCGCAATGCCAAGGCAGAAGTGCTCCATCGCGGTCCCCAACCTGCCACGCAGAATGCCAAGCAGGGTGTCGACCGATTCCGCTCCGCTCAACTCGCAGGCATCCTGGAGGTTTTGCGTGTTCTGGTTCCCCGACTGCAAACAGAAACGAGCCAGGTAGGCTTGTCGCGTTCGCGCGATAGTCAACGCATCCTGGCAGTAGGGCTGAAACTCGTGCTGCTCCACAATGGTCTTGATGTCGTCCAGAATCTTGTCGATTTCCTGGCGATGTTCGGCCACGTTGACCTTTTGCGACTTGAGGTGGGCCAGAAACTCTTCTCTGATGGCAAGCCTGGCTGCGTCCTCTTGTTGCTCCTGACCCTGGTATTGTGCTGCGACTTCACCAGCCGCCGCGCTCGTCACGCCTGTGCCCAGTCCGACCAGCATCGGCAGGAGCAACGTCCCGATTCCGGTCATCGCGCCGCCCGCAAAAATGGCTCCCCCAAGAATGAGTCCTGCTTGTTGCGCCCCGCTGCGGATACTGCTGGACGCCACTTTACCGCCGATATAGGCCGCCGTTGTTTTCCTGGCGTTGATCTTCTTCGTGATCTCGATCGTTTCTTCTGTATTTACAATCCGCTCATCCAGCCTCCGGTTCTGGGCCTCGCCATCCCTGACGCGCGCCTGGAGACTGTCAACGTCTTTTTTCTTTGCCAGCCCCTCTGCCTCCAGCCTCTCGATGCGGTCCTGAACCCCCTGAAAGAGCCCTTCAAAATGCTGGAGCTGGGCGTTGGAAAGGTCCAGGGCTGTTTGCAGGCGTTCCTGGATCGGAAGATTGCGCGAAAGCACAGCACCGTAATCCACCGGCTGGGTGTTGTTTTCGGCCCACTTGGTGGCGTCCGACTGCTTTTGCTCCGGGGCCTCTGGCAACTTTCTGCGCCCCGAGAGCGATAACGGCTTTTGCCCCAGGATTTCCAGGGGTCGATAATCGTCCGTGTCAGCCTGTTGCAAGTCATCGACTTTGCTGGCAAGAATCTGAAAATAGTCGAAGTTCGGAATCACGTCCTGATTGAGAAACTGCTTGAATGCTCGCTCCTCAGCGGAAAGGGCAAGATTCTTCCTGGGATCGCCCTTTGCCTCGTGTTCCTGCCCCCAATGCAATGCCTGCTCAAGTGCGGTCCGGCTCAGCGTGCCATAGGTAAAAGGCGTGGCAGAGGCACGGAGTTCAGGGGATGCCAGCATTGCCTCAAGAGTGGTGCCTTGCTGTCGCGCAGCACTATCCATCAAGTCAGCAGCGGTGAGTGCATGATCGGTGAGAATATACTGCACCATCAATTCGTAGTGTCTTTTGCTGTTTTCCTGCTTTTCAGGATCTAGTTTGCCTGCGAGCTCGATCCGTTCGGATTCCAGCAAAGCCAGCTCTTTACTTTCCCGCTCTAAAACAGGGGTGTAACTGTCGCGGAGCTCCCGATGCCTCTCCGCCTCATCTTCGAAGGCCTTTTGCGCGGCAGCTAATTTCTGCTTCTGGATCGCCAATCCTTCTTCAAGAGCCTCTCTAGTCCCCGGCTTAGGCATCCGCAGGGCATCCTCGTACTCCGACACCCAGTTTCTGCATGAGAAGACACGCTCAAGTGCTCTCTCAACACTTTCTTTGTGCAATGACACGGTGCCGTTCATGGTGACGCGACGGTCATGCAAGTGCGATATGCGTTTTGACAGCTCTGCTTCCCTGGCGTGCAGCAGGGGGACTTCTTCGGGACGAACCACTTCTCCAGCTTTGACGCCCTCCAGGGCCTGCTGCAACTCTGCTCGCTTGTTGTGCAACCCCTGCAATACCGGCTGTTCGTCGCTGTATGGATTGTTGTCGTCTACACTATTACCCATATCCTCCGATTCCATGTCCTTTAATCAGTCGCAGCGCACTTGGTACGACTACACATGACCAGCACCGAGATAGGTTAACGTATATTTACGCTTCGTTGCAAGAACTATATTGCGCATCATGGACATGCAGTTGCCTTCTCTGCACGCAACCAACTGTATTATAACTCCATTTTCAATATGTGAATGTCGTGCGATATTTCTGTGGTCGCCTCTGCCATACGACATGCTGGTCTATAACATGGAACCGAAATAGGATATCAATAAATTGACACTGGCGCCGGGGTAGTCCATGATGTGTGCTGAAGTACGATTATGGATAGTGCTATGACGAGCAACGCAAGCAACTACGTTATTGCTGGCAAAATTGCCAGCACGGTGGGAATCGGTGTCATCCTTGCTGTGAGTGCAAAGGCGATTGACTCCAGCATGGCCACGCCACCCGCCGCGGTGAAGGAGTACATTGATAAACATGGCGATATGCCGTCGTATCTCGCCGCATCACAATTGACACGGCACGAACCAGATTACCAGAAGGCGATTCAGGCGAACTGGCACCATAACGCTAGGGGTCTCCTTTACAGTGCGGCCGTTTTTGCCGCAGCCGCTGCCGGACTGCTTGTGACCTGGCGATCTCCGCTTGTGGAAAAGACAGTCAGCACGTTGGGCCGATCAATATAGATGCACATGGCGTTTACCTACCAGCAGAAACTTGCTCTGCAAGACGGAAGCATGGTGTTTTACCATGAGGCGAATCTCCCAATCGGCGATGTGTTTCACTTCATTACGAATGTGCCTGGCGTTCAGCTAGAACGCTATTTCGCGTTTCTCGCTAATAATAGTGACTTCCAAGTAAGCGACCTGGAAGCATTTGGAAGAATTCTGCGGTGCGAGAAAGGAAAGATGACTGACCTTGAGATAGGGCTTTTCTTGCTCAACAGGCTTTGGTAGCCATCGTCTCTTCTGGACAACGCTGACGAGAACCAGTGCCCAAACCTACTGATGGCAATCAACGCACAAGCCAGGTGTAGGAAGCCGTCGTACAGGAAGGCGTAGTGCTCATGGCGGACCAGCAGACGGCGGTAGCGATACAGCCAACCGAACATCCGCTCAACCAGGTACTTCCGCGCCCGTCGCAGACAGGAAAGTGCGGCTTCGCCGCCCGAGGCAGAACTGCAAGCATCCATGCCGTCGGCACTCCGATCACGACTGCAATGGCGCCTTCTCATGTTCCTGAAGTATATGATCAGCGAAACGCTATTTTCGTTCCTTCGTCTTGGTCAAATAAGCCATCCGTAGCTGTTAACGATCGTTAACCGTAGTGCAGACACCTCCTTTGCGCAACTAAAAGCGGTCATGGATGCACACCGTCCGCCGAATTCCAACTGTCTGGGACAATCAGGCAGCGATTGGCCGAAAAATCTCTGAAAAATCAACCACAACGAGTCTTGTGGCGGTGACAACACAACCATGTTGCAGTGACATTGCAACATGCAAAAATCTCGCAAATCGGCTCTCAGAGCCAGAGAGCACATTGTAGTTAAGGAAGCGTTAACGAATCTGTGTCATGATAAAATGAGGCATGATTCGCGTCTCGCAACAGAACAGTGCCGCCGGAGCCAAGCGTTATTACGCCACGGCCGACTATTACATTGACGGTCAGGAACTGGTCGGCCAGTGGGGTGGCAAAGGGGCCGAACGGCTCGGCCTGTCTGGCGCAGTCGGCAAGCAAGCCTTTGAGCAACTCTGCGACAACCTTGATCCCCGTACCGGCCAGCCGCTGACCGTCCGTACCCGCACGGAACGCACGGTTGGCTATGATTTCACATTCTCGGTGCCCAAGTCCGTATCACTGCTGTATGCCCTGCATGGCGATCAGGAGATTCTCGACGCATTTCGCTCCGCCACCCAAGAGACGATGCGGGAAATGGAAGCGGAAATGAAAACCCGCGTCCGCACGGAGGGACGGGATGAGAACCGCACGACCGGCAACATGGTTTGGGCCGAGTTCATCCATACCACCTCGCGCCCGGTCGATGGAATCCCCGATCCGCAGCTTCACGCCCATTGTTTCGTCTTCAACAGCACCTTCGATCAGGAGGAGAATCGCTGGAAGGCGGGCCAGTTTCGCGAACTCAAACGCGATGCCCCGTACTTCCAGGCGGCGTTCCGTGTCCGGTTGGCCAATCATCTGCAAGACATGGGGTATGGCGTCGTCCGCAAACGAGACGATTTCGAGATCGCCGGAATTCCCAAGGACATCCTCAGCCGGTTCTCGCGACGGACGGAATTGATCGAGCAGATCGCCCAGGAAAAGGGAATCACCAATCCCGACCGCAAAGCAGAACTTGGTGCCGAGACCCGCGAGCATAAGGGCAAGAATCTCAGCATGCCCGAACTCCAGAAGGAATGGAAATCTCGCCTGACGCAGGATGAACAGGACTGGATCGCCGAGGTGTACCGCCGGGAGATCAAGCCGGTTCGCCCCGAGCCGGGCGAACGCACGGCGGTCGCTCACGCCATCAAACATAGTTTTGTGCGTGAGGCGGTCGTGCCCGAGCGCAAGCTGATGACCGAAGCATTGAAACGAGGCTTGGGTAGCGTGACGGTGGATGCCGTTGCCAAGGAACTCTCTACCCGCCCTCTGATTCGCAGCCACGTCGAAGGCCGCGACATGGCGACGACACGCGAGATGCTCGCCCTGGAATCGAAGCTCGTGGACTTTGCCCGCGACGGTCGGGGCCGCTGCCGACCGCTCGGCGACCCGAAACGAAAGATGGCCCGCAATTGGCTCAACGAGGAACAGCAAGCCGCCGTGCGGCATGTGCTGGGTTCCCGCGACCGCGTGATGGTCATTCGCGGCGTCGCCGGGACCGGTAAGACCACGCTGGAACAGGAACTCGGCGAAGCCTTGGCAGACGCCGGAAAACCGGTTGTGGCCCTGGCCCAATCGGTGAAAGCCAGCCGCGAGGTGCTACGGCAGGATGCGGGGTTTGACACTGCCGATACGGTCGCCAGATTCCTGAAAGACATCGAAATGCAGCAGTCGGCCAAAGATGGCGTCATCCTCGTCGATGAAGCGAGCCAACTTGGCACGCGGGATATGCTCGCGGTGTTCACGGTGGCCGAGACCGTCAACGCCCGCGTCGTGCTGGTCGGCGACCGGCGGCAGCATAAGAGCGTGACGGCGGGCGAACCGCTGAAGTTGCTCGAAGACCGGGCGGGCCTGCCTGTGGCCGAGGTCACGGAAATCCAGCGGCAGAGCGGCAAGTATAAGCAAATCGCCAAGGACCTGAGTGAAGGACGGGTTGGCCACGCCTTCGAGCAACTGGATGATCTCAAATGGATCAGGCAGGTGGATGATGAGGAACGCTACCAACAGCTCGCTGCGGCGTATCTGGACGCGGTGAAGGAACGCACGAAGGAAGGCAAACCGAAAACCGCCCTGGTCGTGTCCCCCATGCACGCCGAAGCGGCCAAGGTGACAGAGGCGATCCGCACGGCCATGAAAGCGGATGGAGCGCTCTCGGAGGAGCGGGTCGTCACCGCTTATGTGCCGGCGCACCTGACCGACGCTCAGAAAACCGACATCACCGAATACGAACCGGGCGACCTGGTCCAGTTCCACCAGAACGCCACGGGGTTTGCCAAAGGGACGCGGCTGGTCGTGGATGAGGAAACAAAACCGCCCATTGAACAGGTGGAGCGGTTTGAGGTCTATCGTCCCAAACCACTTCCGCTCGCCATTGGCGACCGTATTCGCATCACCGCTGGCGGGACGACCAAAGATGGCGAACATCGTTTGAGTAACGGCGCTCTGTTTACCGTCGATGGTTTCACGCCGCACGGTGACATCAAGGTCAATGACGGCTGGGTGATCGACGGCGACTTCGG
This sequence comes from Planctomicrobium mucosum, assembly GCF_051466335.1. NCBI lineage: Bacteria > Pseudomonadati > Planctomycetota > Planctomycetia > Planctomycetales > Planctomycetaceae > Planctomicrobium > Planctomicrobium mucosum. Next base: position 4,665,492 of record NZ_CP195793.1, read on the forward strand.
CCACATCGCCCACGGTTACGTCACCACCAGCCATGCGAGTCAGGGAACGACGGTCAACAAGGTGTTCATCGCCATCAACAGCGAGTCATTCAAGGCGACCGATCAGCGGACGGCGTATGTGGCCATCACGCGCGGCAAGGAGCAGGCGGTGATTTTTACCGACGATCAAGAGGAACTGATCAAGGCGGCGACGCGGGCGGGTCAGTCGCTGACCGCCACGGAACTGGTCGATTCGCTGAACAATCCTGCTGGGAGATCCTCCGCCGAAGTCTTCGCCAATCGCCGGTTGGGGTGGCGTCATCCCGTCGTGCCGGAAATGGCCAAGTCGGTTCCGTCACAGGAAATAACTCCGAACAGGGAACACGATCATGCTCGATAACGGCACCACGCATCAAAATCGGCTCCAGGCCAATCCGCATCTGGCAGGCAAGATCGCGGGTGGCGGTCCCCATCCGCCGGATGGCGGCGAGGGGGCGTGCGCCGCGTTTGGGTTCCTGCGCGGCATTCGGGATCGGGCCGATGCCATCGAATTCCGCCTGGCCAGCGGCAACAGCGTCTGGTTCCCCTACAACTGGCTGGGCACCGTGAAGTTCGATCCCTCGGCGGGCCTGCTGCTCAAATTCTCCGGCGATCTGGTCTATCTGGTGCTGATCCGGGGGAGCAATCTCAACCGCCCCATCGAGGAGACCGGCATCGACCTGATCCGGGCAGGACTGCAACGCCATCGTGTCCTCTGGGTACGTGAGATGAGCGAAGAGGACATCTGCCAGACCGGTGAAAATGGGCCGACCATCGACAGTATCGTGATTGGCGAGTTTGAGACGCGGGCGGTGCTCACGGAATGGCTCACGCAGAATGCACCCATGTTCTTATAGGTCGACAAATATGGTGTATAAAATCGGGAAGGAGATATATCTCCAGCTCGAGAGGCCGGTATCAGCCAGAACACTACTTGTTGAACTACACGAGATAGGTGTTGAAATTGGACTCGCCGCAAGCTGTTCGTGACTGGTTAGCCGCTCATGTTCCAGCCTTTAATGGATAGCCTGATTTCATTCGGCATCTGATTCTCATTGCGCGGTCTCTCATACCGTGGCATAACACCAAAAATGCCCTCGGTGAATTCTGCGTGGCATATTCAACACGGAGTGGGTTTGAGAAAGGGGCTGCTGGCGAAGCTATCATGCTGACATCAAAGAGAAAGGATGATTCGATCATCTCCACTGTGCCCGAGAGAGGCATATTGCTCAAGGCTCGCATCAAGCATACCCGCTTGTTCCTTGCTGCGTTTGTGCCTGTCGTGCTCGCTACGTCTCCGCTCTGGCCGGAATATAGTTGGCCGCACAGAACCATGGACTGGGCTGGCCACATCTTGGTGCCGCTTGGCGTATCGATCCGCGTCTTCGCGTCTCTTTACGTTGGCGGTCGGAAGAATGATGAATTGGTCACTTGGGGACCGTTCTCGATCGTTCGCAACCCGCTCTACGTTGGATCGTTCATCGCCGCAGTCGGCCTTGCGCTTTTGACTGCCAGTATTGTGCTTACCACTTTCATTTCTCTGGCGTTTGCGGCGTACTACTCCGCCACAGTGGCAAGAGAAGAAGTGTATCTGCACCGCAAGTTTGGCGTTCGTTATCGGCAGTACCTGCGGTCCGTCCCGCGATGGATTCCTAAACTCAGAAAATGGGACAATCCTGAAGAACTTGGCACAAAGCCGTATTTTGTCCTTCGAACCATGATTGACGGTTCACTGTTCTTTCTATGTATCCCGATTCTGGAAGCCCTGTGCGAATTGCGGCTCAGTGGCCTCGCCCTTACCATACTGACCGTACCCTGATTATTGAGGACAGGTCACGGCGCCCGTTCTTTCCCTGTCAGTAAAATAGATTGGATATTACCTGATACATGTCAGGATAGTTCTCAGTCAATTTCAGGCAGTTCTCCCAGAGTATTACGCCATTCTTCATCGTTGTTGACAATTCAGCGAATCCGTGGCAGTCTCAAAGAGAAAGGTCACACTGCCAAGGTGGGCAACATTTATGAATCATGTCATTCATTCCAAAATTGGCCAGGGACGCCGAGTTGCCATTCCGGCTGAGTTGTGCCAACAGTTCGGCATGGAACCAGGAACACCCGTAGTTCTCGAAGTCATCGAGACGGGCATCATGGTTCGTCCGCTGTCAGCGGTCGTTCGTGAAGTCCAGGAGTTCTTCCTGGCTGCGATCCCTCAGGATGTCGTGCTTTCGGATGCGTTGATCCGCGATCGCATCGAGGAAGCCGTACAGGAGGACCGTGGCTAGCGCGGTTCTGGATGCCTCGGCCCTGCTGGCCTTTCTTCACCAGGAACCTGGTGGCGAGAAGGTTGTTCCGGTGCTTTCCCGATGTGTCATGTCGGCTGTCAACCTGGCGGAAACCTACAGCCAGCTCGCCCGGCAGGGAGCTGCTCTGCATGCCGCATCTCATCAGATCCAGCGGCTTCAAATTCCTATCATTCCCTTTGACAACGGGCAAGCGATACTGACCGCTTCGCTCCATAACATCACGCGAGGACAGGGGCTTTCTCTGGGCGACTGTGTCTGTCTGGCACTCGGGATGTCACAAAAGGCGATCGTCGTCACGGCCGATCGAAGGTGGACGGCGTTGCCAATCGATGTCGAAATCGTGCAGATTCGTTGACCGGTTTTCGGGTTGCGGAACGCTGTTTAATCAGGCTTTCACAGCGACCCACGGGAGCCTTCCAGGTCGAAATTCTTAATGAATCCCCCTCCGCGAAACGCGAATAGCGTTTTTCGGCGGAAGGGGGAGCGAAAGCCCATTGATGTCCGGGGGGGAGTGCCGTCCAGGACGAACGGTGCGGAGGGGCACCCGGTCTGCACAAGCGAGGCTTTGCAAGCGCGGAAGATCGGGGAGGGGCCGTATCGGTCGCCCGGCCTGATCCTTGACGGTACGGGGGTGCTCCCCCATTGGGATTGCGTCATAATAATCGTGGAATCCGGCGTGGGCCGTCTGGTCAACGTGGGCCTCCCCAAAACCGCTTAAACCGAGATTGGTTTCTCGTGATGGGGACACGATGCGGCATGACCGGCCATCTGGAGGGCCATCACCGCATCATATACTTGTTGAACCATGCACGAAATGTGGGGTAACGTGCCAGCGACCACACGGAGCATGAAAGAACGTCAGGAACAAATCATCAATGTCAAAGGGCGACAAGGTCATCGAATTCCCCGACGGAAGTCGCAACGAAGCGCTCCGCCGCATCCGTGAGGCGGCGGCCAGCGGCCAGACGACGCTCAACCTCAGCGACCTGGCCCTCGACGCTTTGCCACGTGAACTGGAAACTCTGAACGGCTTGCAGCGTCTGTTGCTGGGAACCAGCAGGCCGGTTTCGGTCGGTGGGCGGCTGACAACGGTGAAGCCGACCTTCACGGACCTGTCCCCGGTCGCCGCGCTGACCAACCTGCAATCGCTCGATCTCTCCGGTGCGATCCGGCTCCAGGATGTCAGCCCGCTCTCCTTGCTGGTCAAACTCCAGGAACTCCACCTCAACCACTGCGTGTCGGTCACTGACCTGGCCCCGCTGGCCAACCTGTCTGCCCTCGCACGTCTGAGTCTGCCGTACTGCAAGAAGGTCCAACATCTGGAACCGCTGGCAGACCTGCGGTCTCTCACGACACTGGACCTGACCCGGTGCGTGGCGGTCTCGGATTATCGCCCCCTGTCAGGCTTGACTCATTTGAGAGTGCTACGACTCGGAAAGTCCCCGGACACGTCTCAATGGGAACCGTCGGGCGATTTCGTTCGCCAACTCGAACAGGAACTGTCGCAATGCCGTCAACCGACCGATTTCTCGTTTCTGGCGGGGTTGCGCGAACTCGAAGAACTGGACCTGTCTGGTTGTCATTTCCTAGCGGACCTGAAGCCGCTGGCCAACCTGACGCAGTTGACAGACCTGAGCCTCTATGCCTGCTCCCGCGTTAGCCGTCTGGAGCCGCTGGCCGGGCTGTCGAAGCTCGCTGAACTGGACCTCACGATGTGTTCCAGCCTCACGTCTTTAGAGCCTCTCTACGCCTTGCCCCAACTCGACCGGCTCTGGATAAACTTCACCGTCTTTGAAGTACCGTTCCAATATGTCTGCGAAGGAGATGCCTCGGCTATCCTGGCTTGGCTGCAAGGGGTCAATGCCGGTCCCCGCCGCCCGCTGACTGAAATCAAACTGCTTCTGCTCGGCCAGGGGCGGGTCGGCAAGTCACACTTGCGGCGCCGGATTTTTGAGAACGATGGCCTCGATTACCACGACGGGCGGTTGGAACCGACCCAGAGTGTGGACTACACGCAATACACGGCCACACTGCCAGATGGCCATGTGATCCGACAATCCCACAATAACCCTCAGCTTCGCCTTCGGGTCTGGGATTTTGGCGGGCAAAGTCACCTCCACTCTGCTCACCGCTTTTTTCTGGGCGGGGAACGGTGCTTTTACCTGTTGGTCCTCGCGGCAGATCGGCCCGCCAATGGTGAAGGATCGGAATCCAACCGACTGAACTACTGGTTGCGAATGATTGCCTGGTATGGCCGCAATACGAATGGGAAGAAGGCTCCGGTGGTCATCGTCATTACCCGCAATGACGAATCAGCGGCGGTGGCCAACAAGGAACAGCTCGAAGCCGCTCTTCAAGCCGCCGAGCGTCGTGATTGGTTTGGGGCCAACGTCGTTCGGGTCATTCGCGGGCTGGGCTGGTCGCGAAGCCTTGCCCGTTCCAGCAACGCGGTGATCTGGAACCGGCATAAAGCCGCAGCGGACGAGGTAGTGTCTGCCATCGGCGACCATCTCGATCAGGTGCCGGGACTTCAGGCTCCAGTACCGCTGGCCTGCCATAGTGTGAAGAAATCCATCGAGAACTCTTTCTTCCCACCGGCCGACACCTCGAATGTCCACAGGTTAAAGCCCAACACGATCCATGACGATCATCCACGGCCTTATCTCGTTCGTGACGAATTGTTGTCTGGTTGGTCGAGTGAACTGACGATTTTGGATCGTGGTAAGGAGTTAAGGCGCATCGCTCTCGAACTTCTCAATAACCTCGGTGCCGTCCATTGGGTCGGCAATATACCGGAAATCGTGCGCAGGAATCCCTGGGGACTCAAGGAGTTGGTGTTCAACCCGGAGTGGGTCAAACGCCCGGTGTACGACCTGCTTTGGCGGGCGGCTCCACGGGAGGCACAGACGGGTTTCCTGACCGACTGTCAGGTTCAAGAGGTACTGGTTGTCCGATCGGGTAACCCGCGCGGAACCGATCTGTATGACCGCACGGCGTTCACCGAGGAAGACCGGGGCCGGGTTCTGGAACTGATGAAGGCGTGCCGCATTATCTTCGATAGCCCGCATGAGCCGGGTATTCTGGTTCCCGACCTGCTGGAAACTGCTCGTCTGCCTGACGACGAGATTGTGCGGGAGGGGTGGCGGTATTCGGCGGAATTTCTGCCTGAGAAGGTGGTGCTGCGGTTCATCGCCCAGCAATACCGGGCCATCGATACGCGAGCGGGCCACTGCTTCCGCAACCGAGTGGTGTGGAAGCGAGGGAAACAGGAGGTCGTTCTCGAAGCCCACTTCAGCCCGCCTGGCGGAACCCGGCCCTATGTGCTGATTCGTCCTGCCACCATTGAGGGGACAGTTCCCGAATTCGTCGCCGCGAATGTCGGCCTTTTGCTCGATGAAATCTTTGTGGACGAGGGGCTGGGGGAGGTCCGGCGGGAGTTACGACTGGCAGGCGAAAGTCGACTGAATGGCCAGTTCGTGTTCCGTAAGATTCCACCGGCACGTCGCGGCCCCAAAGCCAAGCCGGGGTTCTCAATCATTTTCGACGGAGTGGACCTCGGCTCAAACTGGCAATTTCTGACCGGGCTGGAATACCTGCACACGCTGATTTGTCATCCGGGCCAGCCTTGTTTCGTCCGAGATTTAGCGCCCGATGCCCGCGCGGCATACCGGTTCCAGCAGAAGACCATCGAGAGAAAGCGGGAATCCGAAGACCGGTTCAGAAAAGGCGGGCAGTTTGCAAACTACAAGATATCGCGTCTAAAAACACTGCTGAAGACCGCCAAAGACAGTCTGGCGCGCGCTGTGGAAAAGAACGAGGATGAGCAGGAGTGCCGAAAGTACGAACTCCAGGTGGAGGAACTCACCTACGAGATCGAGCGACGTGATAACCCCGAGATGAAGAAGTTGATGAACAATGCTCAACAGCATCTCACGCGAGCCGTGAACGAATTAAAAAAGCGGATGCAGGAGAACGGCATCCCCGACGCTGACCTGGGGCATTTCGACCACTGCACGTCATCCGAGCAACACCCCTTGCATTTCTGCTACCGGCCTGACTCTTCGGTGGAGTGGGAGACGGATTGATCGTCCCACTCGGCTGGGGGGGTGTCCCACTTCGGCCCCCTCTGGCCCAGCAAAATCAAAAATCTTTTTTGCTCTGCAAACGCCATCCAGTAATTGGGTTGCGTCTCTTTGTTCCACTGGAATCCGTCCCACTTGGGAGATACGACTCCCAAAGTGGAACCTTGCTTTATGTCAGCCGGGCATTGCCTGAGTTGCTGAAGCCGCCCTGCCCGAAACAGAGCGCTATTGCGACATCAGGGCAGTAACGAGTTGAAAAGCACACAAGGCTTGGTTGGCACACAACACAGTCGCATGGCTGTAACAAACTTCAGCCGTGCTGATGGCACACGAACCCAAGCCTGTGAGCAATATAGCGAGGCGGTCATGCACTTTCAAAACTTAAATGTTGTCACGAGCGTGCATGACGACATCAGTATCGTCAAGAACAAGGTACATCGTGCCATTGGTTCCGATGAACACGTTGCGGATCGCATCGGGATCGACAGGTTCCAGCCGAATGATGAAAAGAACCAGGACGCACCGGAAGGGCCTCAATTCGGCTCGGATACCCGTATTTCACCGCAAATCGCATTGTTTTCAGTGTTTCGGGGAATTTTGAGGACCGTGTTTGGGGCATTTTTGCACTCCGAACACCTCTCGCGGACCATGTTTCGCCCTTTTGGGGCTGGGCCACCGCCTTAATCCTTCCCTGATCGTGATGTGTCGGGCCATGGGCCGTTAGCCACCCATCCCAGTAGTCACGCCTGCGCTTCCTGAATCATTTCAAACCATCGCCCCCGGCGTCTGCGTGGAAAGTACGCGCCGAGAGAAGCCCATGACGGTCATGACACTTCCGACGATGACAGCCCAAAACTCTTTCACAACAAGGGGATCAGCAATATGAACACGCCACTGCAACAACCTGAAGTGGAAAACGGGCGGGAGGAACAACCGCAGCCGGAAGTCCCTCGCTATCCCCAATGGGTTGAGAAGCTCGGACTGACCTTGTTTACCGATCAGCATGGCGTGGAGTGGGCACGGGTGCCGGTCCGGGGCCACTACGAGACGTATCGACTGGCGAGCAAGGCGTTTCGCAATGCCCTGATGAGAATCTTTCATCGTCATGGCGGAATCCCCAAACAAAGTGTCCTGCGGGAAATGATCGCGATCCTGACCGCCCTGGCGGACGAGGAACGGCAGGAACTTTTTAACCGCAGCGCGTGGGATGCCCAGCAGCAGATCCTGCGGATCGACCTGTGTGACGACCTCTGGCGGGCGGTGCGGGTCACACCAGAAGGCTGGAGCATCGAGGAAGATCCACCGAGCCTGTTCCGTCGGTTTGCCCATCAATGGGAACTGCCGACACCGGAGCATGGCGGCGACATGCAGGAACTGTGGAACTACCTGCCGCCGCTTGCGTCGGACGGTGACCGCCTGCTGCTGATGGCTTGGCTGGTCACGGCTCATATGCCGATTCCCCGTCCCATCCTCACGTTGGTGGGACCGCACGGCTCGGCCAAGAGCACATTTTCCGCGTTCATGCGTCGTCTGCTCGATCCCTCCCGCGTGGAGCTGCTGGGACGGGATGCCCGGACAGACCTACCGCTGGTCTTTGATAAACACGCCGTGCCGGTGTTCGACAACACCGATGGCATGACGCCGCAGGAAGCCGACCTGTTCTGCCAGGCAGTCACGGGCCGGGGGATTGCCCGACGCAAGCTCTATACCGATGCCGACGAGTTCATCCTGTCGTTCAAGCGAGCCATCATCCTCAACGGCCTGCGGCTGCCGACTAACCGCCCGGACTTTCTTGACCGGGCGCTGATCCTCGATGTCGAACGCCTGCCGCCGGAACGTCGGCAAGTGCTCGAACAGGTCGAAAGTGCGTTCATGGAAGCCCGACCCCGGCTGCTGGGGGCGCTCCTGACCACGCTGTCGCGGGTGCTCTCTGTCATGCCGACGGTGAGCCGCGAAGGTCTCAGCCGCATGGCGGACTTTCACCTGATGGGGCGGGCGGTGGCGGAAGTCCTCGGCGGCACGTCGGCGCAATTCGACGAAGCTTTTGCCCAGGCCGAAGCCCGCCAGAAACGCGGAGCCTTCGACAACACGCTGGCCCTGACACTCCTCCTGTTCGCCCGGCAGGTGCGGCGCTGGCAGGGGGACGCCACGAACCTGCTTCAGCGGCTGCACGAGACCGCCAAGGCCAACCAGATCCGGCAATCGCCGGAGTTCTGGCCGGACACGCCGATGGCCCTCGGCCGCCAGCTCAAGCATCTCGGCGATTCGCTGGCCCGCAACGGGGTGCGGGTCAGCAAGGTCAGGCGGGCCACGGCCCGCCTGATCTCCCTGGAGTACGACCCCGCCGCCGACCGTCTCGGCGATGACGAGTGAGACGGATGTGACGGACTTTTCAGAAACCCACCACGCGAACACAAGGAGAGCAAGTCATGGCAATTCAGACAAAGAAGCTGATCGACTGGTTCAAGACCAACAAGCAAGTGCGAGAGCAAGTTGACGACGAGAAGGATCGGGAACTGTCCGAGTCCTTGAAGTCAGAGGGCCAATTGCAACCGGTCATGGCCTTTGCCGATGGAACGCTGATTCTGGGCCATCGCAGGCTGCGGGCGGCTCGCAAAGCGGGGCTCACGGAACTTCTGGTCACCATCATCGACGAATCGCTGACGGAGACACAGGTCAAGATTCTGCAAATCACGGAGAACATTCACCGCGCCGACCTCAGCGACTTCGAGAAGTTCCAGGCGTGTGAGGAACTGGTGCGGCTCAATCCCGACTGGACAAACAAGGAGTTGGCTGCCCACCTCCATCTCAGCGAACCGACCATCACGAAATACCGGTCGCCGAGCAAAGCGATTCCAACGGTCTTGAAGGCGTTGGAAGCCGGGCAGGTCGGGATCACGTCGGTGTACGAGATTGCCAAGGCTCCTCCAGAACAGCAGGCAGAGTTACTGCAACTCGCGTTGACCGGCGCGTCACGCGATGGTCTTGCTGGATAAGTCCGCAAACACAAGACGTCCAACACGCCGCAAGTGCGGGTGAAACGCATCCTCTGCCCGTTGTCGTCGGGTGTCTCGATCACTGTCTCCGGAGCCGAACTCTCGCTCGATGACTTCATCGAGTCATTGGCCGAAGCCCAGAAGGAAGCCCGCAAGGCCCGCGAGCAGTCACTCGATGCCCGTACTTTCGCCTCAATCATGCGGGACAAGGCGAAACAGGGAGGTGCGCGATGAATCGCAAACTCTCTCTCAGCCAACTGATCGAGATCTTCACCGCCTTTGCCGGCATCACGCTGCTCGCCGTCATTGCAGAACGTGAAGAACCGGGTGGCGACCAGCATTTGATATCGCTGGGGATCGTCCTGGTCTTGTTGATGATCCATGCCGCCAGCGAATGCATCAGTGATTTTTTCACTCGCCCCAAACCTCTAGAAGAAATGGACACTCAAGACAAGAAAGGCAATGACCAATGAACCCCGAATTCTCCCTTCGACGAACGATCCAGACCCTTATCGGCCTGATGCTCCTCTGCATGGCTGCCTTTCTGGCGGAACGCGGCGATCCGAATGACGAGCTACGCATCCTGGTGGGTGGCCTTGGCGGCGTGGGACTCATGGCTCATGCGGCGCTTGGCAACATCCGGAAGCAACTGGCACCCCGTCCTAAGCCGTCCACATCGACGGACCTTCTCGACCGCGTACTGCTGCATTGGAACGAGGACAACGCCTTCACCGTCCGTGATTTATTAAGTGGAGGCGTCAGCGTCTGGGGCCGGACCGGCAGCGGTAAGACGACTTCTTCCGGCAAGGCGCTGGCCCAGGCGATTATCAATTGTCCTGGCAGTGGGGGCGTAATCTTGGCCGCCAAGCCTGGGGAAGACCGGGCGATGTGGCAGGAGGCATTCGCCAAAGCAGGACGTCAGGACGATCTGCTGATTTTTGCCCCGGATCAACCGCTTCGGTTCAACTTTCTTGCCTATGAGATGAACCAGGGTGGTGGTCACACTCGCAATATCACCAAGACGCTGATGACGATCGGCGAGAGCCTGCGTTCCAGCGATACCAATGGCCGCGAAGACGCCGACTTTTGGAACCGCGAGCAGGAACGGCTCCTCTACAACGCCATCGAGATGGTCAAGCTGGCAATGGGGCCGTTCACGGCTCCTGACCTGCAACGGTTCATCTCCACAGCGGCCATGTCGCAGGAGGATTTCCACAAGCAAACCTGGCTCGATGGCTTTCACAACCAGGTATTGCGTGCTGCTCACGCTTCTCCCAAGACGCCGCTGGAGCAGCATGATTACGAACTGGCACACACCTACTGGACTTCCGAGTTTCCGTCCACCGCCGAAAAAACAAGATCGTCCATTCTCACCGGTGTGATGGGAATTCTCCATGTTTTTAATACCGGCTTAGTTAGAGAAATTTGCAGCACCACGTCCAACGTCACCCCCGACGATCTGTTTGTAGGCAAATGGATACTTGTCGACATGGCCCCATCGGAGTGGGGCGACATCGGTCTATTTATTTCAGCCGGATGGAAATATTTAGTCCAGCGCGCCGTTTTGAGGCGAGTTGCCCGGCCGGATTCCAACATCGTCACGGTCTGGGCGGACGAGGCGCACCAGTTCGTCAGCAGCTTTGATGCCCACTTCATCACGCAATGCCGCAGCCATCGCGGCTGTCAGGTCTTTCTCTCGCAGTCGCTCAGTAATTTCTATGCGGCACTATCGGGCGAGAAGGGACGACATCAGGCGGACAGCCTGCTGGCCGGGTTCAGCCATAAGGTTCTGCACGCCTTGGGTGACGTAGAAACGGCCAACTGGGCCAGCGCCCTGATCGGCAAGTCGCTCCAGACCTTTACCGGTGGTTCGACGACGCCCTCCGACAGTTCCTTCGACGAGTTGATGGGCCGCAGCCGCTATAGCGGCAACTACAGCTCCCATTACGAGTCCACACTTCAGGCCAAGAGCTTCATGCACAACTTGAGGACCGGGGGCGCGGCCAACGATTTCCTGTGCGACTGCTTCGTGATCCGTAGCGGCGAACCGTTCGCCGATGGCCAGAATTATCTGGCCACCAGCTTCAGCCAAAAGGGCTAAGGCTGATTCCCCTGTGTTGTGTTTCTTCAACCTCGAAAGGAGGCTCCCATGTTTCCGCACTCACCACCTCAAGCCCCGCCGCCGGGCGACCGGCTGACAATGGCGGCCAGCTTCAATACGGCCAATTTCCTGTCCCACGCCCATGCCTTGGCTCTTACGGTCTTCCTGCGAACCGATTTTGGCCGAGAGGGAATCGGGATTCACGGGTTAGTGACCTTCGTCCTGATTCTGGGCTATGGCAGCTTCGCCCAGTGCTACGCGATGTTCCCGTTCTTTCTGCTCTGGATTCTGGCGGTGATCTGCCAGCGGGTCCGGCAGTTCGTGAACTGGCGACGCGGGGTCATCATTCACAGTTATTACAACGGCTACCCCTGGCTCTCCAAACGTCTGTTCCCGCGTATGTCGGAACTGAACGCCAAGGGTGTCGATGCCTTCCTGTGCCTGGCCATCGGCGGGGTGATCGCCCAGTTCGACAAGCCGTTCGGCTTGTTCATCATGGCCGGATTCGCCTCGATCCTGTTCACCGAGGCCGTGATCGTTGAGTCCACAAAGCGTCGTCTGCAAGCCATGCAGGACGCCGAGTTGGAACAGCGCTACCTGGCCGAGAAATACAAATCCGGCCGCTTCTAACTTCTCCCCAACCTGAAAGGAGGTTTTGTCATGTCTTCAGAACAGACACCCCTGTGGCAGCAGATGCTGGCCAAACGCCGGGAATGGCTGGAATCCCAGCCGTCCCTATCCGGTCAGCTTGCGGCAATGGGCCGCGAGATGGTCAAGGACGTGCGTTCCAGCGTGCATGAGTCGTTCTTCGGGCGACCCGAACATGCCGCCGAACCGGGAACGCCCGGCAATCCCACGCAGTACATGATCAATCAGGATCTCGGCACGGTGCATGGGAACTATGACCACTCGCAAGACCAGGCCCTGCCCGCTGATGCCGAGCTTCAACAGTACGTCACGCCCGACCCGGAGCAAGCGCAGCAGCAGAGCTTGAAATCACCGCGATTTTATGGCCCGGCGGATGAGCAAGCCATCAGTGACGAGTCCGAACTTCAGCGGTACGTCTCCCGTGCCCAGGAATCCCAACAAGAAAGAGGGGTGGAACGATGAGCGATTTCGACTGGTTAATCATCCAGCTTCAACTTCTCGTGTGGGGCTTCCTCATCTTTGTGACGGTCATGGTGCTTGCGCCCGTGGCGTTGATTGCCAGAAAGGTGAATAAGGACCGCGAAAAGCGCCAAGAGGAAGCCAACCGCTTGTCCGCAGCGGAGCCACCGGCCATCACGCCGGGCATCGCTATGTCCGAGAAGGATGGCCGCGTCATCGCCATGGAAGCGATGGAACCACAACCCGTCATGCCCGGTACTCCGCCGCCTCAAAAGAGTGGAGGCGACATGGCCATGAAGGTGGCCAAGCATGTGGCAGGTAAGGCGGCAGGTGCAGTTGCCAAGCATTATCTCAGGCGTTGGCTACTCGGAAGGTAGTCAGCAGCTTTCCCAGGTTTTGATTTCTCTCACCCGAAAGGAATGGTTCATCATGCACACTCAGGTCAAATTTTACTGTCAGAACTGCGGCTGTCCGATCATCGCGGATAGCGAAGCCGCCGGTTCGTCCTTCCAGTGTTTCCGCTGCCCGGAGATGGTCACGATTCCATCACCCACGGCAACGGTACCCACGGCATTGGCCCGTATCGACGACAGCCCTCCGCTCATGGAACACCCGGTCCATGCCAACGGCGTGATCGTGACTTCCAGTCAGGAAGCACATTCATTGTCCAAGGGTACGACGCCCGTCGAACTCAGGCTGCCGGGGCAACTCGGCGGCCTGAAGGCCAACGTCGACCAGAAGACCAGCAACGCAATGGCCACGACGTTTTTGGGCGGCTTGCTGGTCGTTGTCGGTGCCATGCTGGCCGTCATGTTTGGCGGCAAGCACAAGGCGTGAGTTTGGTTTCTCTGACTTCCAGGGGGAGCATCTGCTCCCCCGCATTTTCAACTAAGCGAGGTGATCGATGAAAGATGAAGACTGGAAGCTGACCAACGAGGAGTTGTCGAAGCCCGACCTGTTGAAACCGGTCGAGATCGCTTCTGGAACCGAACACTTGTTCCGGGATGAAGACCACCTGACGCACGCGGAGATGCAACAACTCCTTCGGGAATGGCGCGATGACGCTGCACAACGTCCGCTCTGGGAAAAGGGCGTCCGCTACGAGGACGAGTCCGACAGAAGGCTCGACGAACAGCTTGAGCAACGCCGGTCGCGCGAACGCGACCGGGGGCATGAACGGTAGAGATCGACACCATCCCCAAACGCAGTGCGGGCGGGGCACACACCTGCCCGCACTGCGAGGAGATGACGGCCATGACAATTGAAGACCGACTGACACGCATTGAAGCGATGCTGGCCGTGCTGGTTCAGGGACAGCAAGAGCGGGAGTGGTACACGGTCGAGGAATTTGCCCACATCGTTGGCCGTAGCGAATTCACCTGTCGCCAATGGTGCCGCCTGGGCCGGATCGAGGCCAACAAGAAGGCCAGCGGGCGAGGGGCACATGCCGCCTGGGCGATTGCCCACACCGAACTCGAACGCTTCCGGCGAGAAGGGCTTCGACACCCCAGACAGAACTAAGCCAGCCGAACTTCCTTGTTCCATCATTGTTGACTTGATTTCTCTCTCTTTCACGAAAGTTTTGGTTCCCATGTCCCGCAGCAATCGACAATCCGATTGCCAGAAACCGGAGGAAGCCACACGGCTCGTCCTTCCGGCCGGGACACCGGACTGGATCACGCCGGAGCTGATCGAAGCGACCGTTTGCACCTGGCAGCCGTATTACAAGACGCCGCTGACGGTTGATGATGCCATCGAAATCATCCGCAGTGCGGGGCTTTTGTTCGATGCACTGTCAACGGATCGGAAGGCTTAAATGCTAGGCACCGTATTCCGGAAACCATGCCTTCGTTCGATTGCAAGCCGCGCAGACGGAAAGCATGACGGGCACTTCGACCAGTACGCCCACGACAGTCGCCAAGGCCGCCCCCGATTCGGGGCCGTACAGCGCGATGGCCGTTGCCACCGCCAGTTCAAAGAAGTTGCTGGCTCCGATCAACGCTCCCGGCGCGGCGATGTTGTGCGGGACGCGCAGCAGCCACATCAGTCCGTAGGTGAGGGAGGAATTGAAATACACCTGCAACAGAATCGGAACGGCGATCAGGGCGACATGCAGCGGATGATCGAGAATGTTGTCGGCCTGAAAAGCGAAGATCAGCACCAGCGTGCCGAGCAGCGCTGTCACCGCGAATGGTTGAAACCGTGGCATGAACGACATCTCGAACCAGGCGCGTCCCTTGCTGCGGATCAGAACCGTTCGGAGTGCCGCGCCACCGGCAAGCGGGACAACGATGAACACCGCGACCGCCGTGAGCAACACATGAAAGGGAACCGCCAGTCCGGATACCCCAACCAGCAACCCGACGATGGGGGCGAACAGCACGAGCATGATGAGGTCGTTGACCGCTACTTGTATCAGGGTGTAAGCGGGATCGCCGTCCGTGAGGTAGCTCCAGACGAACACCATTGCCGTACAGGGGGCGGCGGCGAGGATGATCACCCCCGCCGTGTACTGCTTCGCCAGTTCCTCCCCGATGATCGACTGGAAGATGACCTGAAAGAACAGCCATCCCAACGCGAACATGCTGAACGGCTTGACCAGCCAGTTCACGAACAGTGTGACGAGTAACCCTTTCGGCCGTCGGGTAACCCCGGCCAGCGAAGAGAAATCAATCTTCATCATCATCGGTACGATCATCAGCCAAATCAGCACCGCGATGGGGGCATTGATCTGGCTTCCAGCCCCGAACTCCATTCCCCGAAGACTTTCGGTAAAGCCCGGCAATGCGCGACCAATCAGGACACCTGCGACCATGCACAAACCGACCCAGACGGTCAGGTAACGCTCGAACGAGTTCATCATCTTCGGCACTGCTTCGGCAGCAACGGGGGACGTGCCTGCTTCCGAGGCACTCATCCCTGGCTCCTTTCCACGTTCAGCGATGTCAGCAGTTCCTTCACCTTTCGCTCGATCAGATCGCGGACTTCGCGGTATTGCTCCGGCAGCATCTCCTTCGGATCAGGAATCTGCCATTCCTCCCGCCGTTTGGCTCGAACCAATGGGCATTCATCCCCGCAGCCCATCGTCACCGCAACTTCAACTTCCCGGCCGTTGAACTCGTCGAGCGACTTCGACGTATGAGTCGTCAGGTCGTACCCGATTTCCCGCATGAACTCGACGGCACGCGGATTGACCCGGCCCGATGGCCTCGATCCGGCGCTATGCGCCTCGATGCTCCCGTTGCTGTGGATGTGGGCGAACGCTTCGGCCATCTGGCTGCGGTTCGAGTTTTCGACGCAAACGAAAAGGACCAGTTGGTAGTTTCCCATACGGCACTCCTGGCTCAATTCAAAGAACGGGGTCAACAGCAACCAGGGGTTGCGCAACAACCCGATTCGACTGGCGCAATACCGCACCGGTCTTCCGCCAGGCAGGCGGTGTGCTTGTTCCCCAGATGCAAGAGAAGACCGGACGGAATAATTTCAGTCGTAGCGAGCGGATACTGCGACAAGACCTCGGACTCGTACTCAATTTCCACGGGCAAGTCGGTGGTCTTGAGCAATGGGGCGGCGAGTCGCAGGATACGGGCTAGCTTCGAGGTGTCGAGCCGATGTTCCGTGTCACCGGCGACCCAAACTTGCAGCACACAAGCGGTGGCGGATCGAACCGTTCCGCCGCAGTCGATGAAGTCCTTGTGGACCCGCCCAACCTCCGTGACGTGGAAATGGGCCGGAGCGAATGACCCATCCGGCAACATCAAATGGATCGCCGCCGAGGGATTGTCGGTCAGGACATTGAGGAATTCATTGAGTCTCACAGTCTTCTCCTTCGATATTACAGCATCGAGCGGCGCGGTCGGTCAGCGGGGAGCGATCGCCCGCCGCTTCCGTCAGGCACCAGCCCTGTTCGATCAGCCCGGACACGCAGATATCCACAACGCGGTACAGGATGTTGTTCCCATCCCGTCGGGACGACAGGATGCCCAGACCGGAAAGCCGCTGAAGTTGATTCGACACGGCTTGCGGCTTCATCCCCACGGCAGCCGCGAGGTCGGTCACGCATAGCTCATCCTCGCGGATGAGGGCGTGCAGGAGCCGCAGGCGCGTGTCATTCGCCAGCACTTTGAACACGGCCGCAAGTCCACCCGCCTGGATCGGCGTCATCAGCTTGCGCGTCTTCAAAGGCGATGTCGGCGACCGGCGGGATTTGGGTGGCGTCATAGCTGTCCTTTCGATACACTAAAACACAATATCGTGGAATAGTGGCGTAGTCAATGTCACAGCGATAGCACTCGCCGCACATCCCTGAAACCAAGGGAACTCGGTAGAATGACTTCCAAGATCGGTTCTTCTTCCCGGCATCAGTTCGGAGAAATCAGCTATGAAACAGTTCGCCGCATTGGCCCGTGTTAGCAGTCGGGAACAGGAACGCGAAGGCTTTTCGCTCGAAGTGCAGGAGGAAGCCCTCCGCCGTTATGCAACGCAGGCGGGTGGGGAGATCGTCAAGTTCTTCAAGATCGCCGAGACGGCCAGCAAGGGCGAGCAGCGCAAGACGTTCCGCGAACTGCTCGCCTACGCCAAGAAGAACGCCTTCGCTCTCGATGGGCTGCTGTTCTACAAAGTGGATCGTGCCTCCCGGAACCTGTTCGATTACGTCGAACTCGAACGGCTGGAATCGGAATACAACCTGCCGTTCATCTCCATTTCGCAACCAACCGAGAACACGCCCGCCGGTCGCATGATGCGGCGGACGCTCGCCAACATGGCGAGCTTCTACACCGAACAGATGTCGGTCGATGTCCGCGAAGGGATCGCCCGTCGCGTGAAGGAAGGCTGGTTTTGTGGCCCAGCTCCCTACGGCTATCGCAATATCCGCAAGGATGGCCGGGGTGTCATCGAAACCGATCCACTGGAATCAGACAACGTCAAGCGGATGTTCCATCTCTATGCCTACGAGAACCTGACGCTCGATGGTGTCGTTGAGAAGATCAACGCCGAAGGCCGAGTGTACCGCCCATCGCAGCCCAGGTTCCCCCGCACCTCGATCCACACGATGCTCAAGGATCGGTGCTACATCGGTGAAATCCAGCACAAGGGCCAATGGTATCCCGGCAAGCATGAACCGCTGATCGACCGGGCCACCTGGAACCGGGTGCAGGCGTTGCTTGGCGGAAGTACGCACCACGCCACGACCCTGACCTATGCCGGCCAGTTCATGACCTGCGGCCATTGTGGCCATCCCGTTACTGGCGAGCTGGTTAGGAAGAAGCGGAAAGATGGTGGCGTCAACGAACACATCTACTACCGCTGTGCCCGCTACGCCAAGGGCGACCATCCCCGCATCCGGGTGAAGGAAGCGGACATCGAAGTTCAGGTGCTGGCTCTGTTCGACAAGATGAAAGTCGAGGACGCCTCCGTCCGTGACTGGTTCCGCATGGTGCTGGCTTCCCAGACCCGCGACGCCCAAGCCGACAGCCGCGCTCAACGGGCCGAACTGACCCGTCAGGAAACGCTCATCATCCAGCAGCAGGACCGCCTGCTCAACATGCGGCTGGCCGATGACATCGACCAGGAAGTCTTCGCCAAGAAGCACACGCAGCTACGCGACCGGCTGGCGTCGATCAAGCTGCAACTCGACGTGCTGGACCGCTCCCACGACGAAACGGCCGAGTTGGCGGCAAAAGTGTTTGAACTCTCGCAAACCCTGAAAGAGCAATGGCTTACCGCAGATTACGTTACGAAACGCCGATTGCTCGAAATCGTCTGTTTGAACTGTGTCCTTGACAACGTAACCCTTTGCCCAGAAATGAGAAAGCCCTTCGACGTCCTCGTCGAAGGGCGGTTTCTAGAAACAAGCGGAGAGAGGGGGATTCGAACCCCCGGTGCCATCTCTGACACACAGCATTTCCAGTGCTGCACAATCGGCCGCTCTGCCATCTCTCCGTCGAGCGTCCCCGAAGGGAAACTCAATGAAACTATTCGGCTGCTTCAGCGTCAGCTGATCCGGCACCAGCGCGAACGTTGCGGCTGTTTAGACGCTCTTCGATCTGTTGAACGCGGGAGTTTGCTTTGCGCCAGTCCGGATTTTTTTTCGGAGTCTGCTCGCCCAAGCCGGCTTCAACGCGGCTCAATGCTGCCTTTGCGCGTTCGAGCTGATTCTGGAGTTCAGGTTGCTTGAGTGGCATTGGTGTCTCTTTCAAATCGGTACATCGACCGGGTATTGGTTTCGAGCCGCGTATTCTTGCAGGTGACGGCATTCTGTTCAATGGTGGAAGGACCAGACGGTCAATCTTCGCGGAGAATCGCCTTTTTCCGTGGATATTGTCAATTGGAATCAGTTTGAAATTGGGACTGGCATTCGAGCTATTTGATTCGATATGCCGCCAACTTCTCACTGAATCCTGGCGCCCGACGAACGAATAAGTCGTGATGCTCAGGAAATGAGAGCCTTCATTTCGCGGACAGCACGTTCGAAGCCCACCATCACCGCTCGTGCAACAATGCTGTGCCCGATGTTCAATTCGCAAGTTGATGGAATACGTGCTACCGGAACAACGTTTCGGTACGTGAGACCATGTCCCATGTGCAGCAACAGCCCCTGTTCGACCGCGAACTTGCCTGCATCTGTCAGGATCGCAAGCTCTTCCGCCTGCGATTCAGGTGTCGCTGAGTCGGCATACTTTCCTGTGTGTAATTCAATTGCCTGAGCTCCCAGATTCTTTGACGCTTCGATCTGAGCTGGATCGGGATCGATGAAGAGACTCACTTCGATCCCTGCTTCGAGAAGTTGGTCGACACATCTTGCAACCCGGTCGTGATTGCGAATGACGTCGAGTCCCCCTTCCGTCGTGACCTCTTCCCGCTTCTCTGGAACGAGTGTGCATTGAGGAGGTCGCACGTCGAGCGCAATCCGAGTGATCGACTCTTCCGCTGCCATCTCAAGATTGAGCTTCACCTGAACGGTGTCTCGGAGGATGCGAAGATCGCGGTCCTGAATATGCCGCCTGTCCTCACGTAGATGGACTGTAATGCCATCCGCTCCTGCAAGTTCTGCCAAAGCGGCTGCCCAGACCGGATCAGGCTCGATCGTTCGCCGCGCCTGACGGATCGTCGCGACATGATCTATGTTCACACCCAGTTTTGCCATTTTTGATCAGCTCAATCTTTGGACTGAAGCGGACTTTCGGCGCCGAAACCCACCTTCAGTCAAAAAGCCGTTCCAGTCAAAATTTCCCAACAATGGGGAGACCAGAAACGGCGAATCAGAATTTCCTAAACTCAATGCGGCAAGCTGCCGGGCGCTACTTTTTCGCTCGCTTGTAGAACGGCAACGCGACGACGGTTGCTGTTTCACGTTTTCCTCGAATGTCGATTTCGACTTCCTTACCCGGTGTTGCATGTGACGCCGGCACATATCCCATCGCGAGCGACTCCTGCAGTGTTGGAGAAAACGTTCCCGAGGTGATGTCGCCGAGCTTTAGATCTCCGGAGTAAATTTCTGCACCTTGCCGAGCGATCCGCTTTCCGGAAAGTTTCAATCCGATTCTCTTCGGAAGGTCTGGCTGCGTAGCAACGGCAGCGAGAGCCTCTTTCCCGATGAAGTTGCTCTTATCCAGTTTCACGCCGAACGCCAGGCCTGAAGTCAGTGGATTCACCGACTCGTCCATCTCGTGACCATACAGCGGCATCGCCGCTTCGAGTCGAAGAGTGTCACGGCATCCAAGTCCGCAGGGCACCAGACCGATCGCAACACCTGCTTGAATGAGTTGCTCCCATGCAGCGACGCCGGACGCATTGTCGACACTCAGCTCGAATCCATCTTCGCCTGTGTATCCCGTTCGACTGATGACAGCAGGGACACCGAATGCTCGAGTCTCGACGCCGTAGTAATACTTGATCTGTCCCAGTTCCGCTTCGACAAATGGCTGCAAAAGTTCTTCGGCTTGTGGCCCCTGAATGGCAATCATCGTGGTCGCAAGAGTCGAGTCTTCGATCTGCACGTCGTAACCGGCGCGGTGCTTTTCGATCCAGCCAAGAATCTTTTCGCGATTCGCCCCATTCACAACCAGTAAATACTTTTCAGCGAAGCGATAGATCAAGACGTCGTCCAAGATGCCGCCATCTTCGCGGCAGACGAGTGAGTATCGAATCTGACCGGGATGCATTTTGGACACATCATTGGTCAGAATCAGATTGAGAAACTCAGTCGCTCCGGGTCCGGAGAACCAGACACGCCCCATATGACTGATATCAAAGAGACCTGCGTGCTGTCGCACTGCGTGGTGTTCTTCGACAATCGATGTATATTGAATCGGCATGTGCCATCCAGCGAAATCGACCATTCGCCCACCATGCGAAGCGTGCCAATCGTGCAGAGCTGTTTGTAACATTGCCTGTCCATAAACTGAGATAAGTATTCACCATTGCACGATGCGGTATTTTTCTGAATATCATCGTAGCCGTGAAACAATTCTCAAGCCAGCGGTAGATTCTTTTTTTGACGGGGCCCCATGTCCTTGCCTGACCTTCAAATTGCTCCGCCAGAGTTGCTGGGAATTTCCCTCTCACGCTGGGAAAAAGTTCTGGAGCTGGCATCGAGTCTTCAGGTCTCAGGGGCTGTCCCAGCAATCTCGTTAGAAGTGCAACGTCGAGGGCTAACGACCGGAGCCTACCACTTTGGATCAACCCGACTGAGTTCCTATCAGCCTGTCGATGATCGCACATTGTATCTGCTCGCTTCACTCACCAAGCCGATCGTTGCGATGGGGGTGATGCTGTTGGTTGAGCGAGGTCAACTCTCTTTGAATCAACCGGTCAACAGTCTGATTTCAGGAATTCAAGACCCCGCGAAACGTCCGCTGACTGTAAAACACCTGCTAACCCATACTTCCGGTCTTCCGGACACGCTTCCGAATAACTTGGAGCTGCGCCAATCAGGGGCGTCACTCAAGAAATTTGTTGCGGAGACGCTCGAGGCTGAGCTGAATTTTCCTCCGGGACGAACAGCGCAGTATCAAAGTATGGGATTCACTCTACTCGGCGAGATCATCGAGCGGGTGACGGGCCTGACCTGCTCCCAGTTCCTCATGAACGAAGTATTCACTCCTCTGGGAATGACTGATTCCTATCTGGGGATCACAGCGGGGGCCGATGTGACAGATCGCATCGCTGAAGTGCGAGTCCCTGCTGCGCATGCAAATGGAGTCACCTGGAATTGGAACAGTCCTTACTGGCGATCGCTCGGCGCTCCCTGGGGGGGCGCATTCGCTTCCACAAACGATGTCAGTCGATTCCTTCACTCTATACTGGCAGCCTCGGAAATTCCTGTTGAGTCTCGCCTGTTTGCTCCTTCAACTGTCCGCGAGGCGATCGGCAATCGTCTCGGAGATTTCCCAAACATCACGGATTCCGAAATCCGGACACGTGGCTGGGGACTCGGGTGGAGGTTGAACTGGAAGGAACATCGGAGCGTGTTCTGTGATCTCCTCGGTCCGGAAATCGCGGGTCATTGGGGAGCCTCTGGAACGGTATTCTGGATTGACCTAAAACGACAGATTGGCGTGGTGATCCTCACAACTGCTGCACTCGATGAGAAGTCTTCACCGTTGGTGCGACTCTCCAATTTGATCGCTGCTGCATTTCGGGAAGACTGATGCCTGAACCGTCCGATCGACTTGGTGCAACGAAACATCGCTGATTGAAACTCGATGATTTTAGCTTGTTTGCACCTGATGAAATCGCGAAGATGTGTCATATCCTCAGTTCAGACTCTTCACGACTTCTGAGAGAAGGTTCATCAAACGTGACTACAGCCCACTCCGGACCACTTCAGCACGCAACTTTTGGAGGCGGATGTTTCTGGTGTACCGAGGCGGTGTTTAAATCCCTTCGCGGAGTCAAGAACGTCGAGTCCGGGTACACAGGTGGACACACAGTCAGCCCGACCTACCGTCAGGTTTGCACTGGCGACACTGGTCATGCAGAAGTCATTCAGGTGACTTACGATCCCACCAGGATCAGCTACGAAACGCTACTGGAAGTCTTCTTTGCCACACACGATCCGACGACATTGAATCGTCAGGGGAACGACGTGGGCACGCAGTATCGCTCCGTCATCTTCCCCCACAATCTGCGTCAGCGGGAAATCGCGGAGAATTCGATTCGCAGCTTAACAGAAGCGAAGGTCTTCAATTCCCCCATCGTCACCACTATTGAACCGCAGTCAGAGTTCTATCCAGCGGAAGACTATCACAAGGATTATTTCGCACTTCACGGCGAAGAGCCCTATTGCCAGATGGTTGTGCAACCGAAGGTCGAGAAGTTCCGCAAGAAATTCAAAGACGACCTGAAGAGTTGATCCCCCTGTCAACGTTCAATCGGCGAGCTCGATTTTCGAAGACGCTTTGCAGCGTTGTATTGGACCATAGCATCCATTCTTGATCACGTAGTTCAGGCCCGCGATTCGACATCAAGAATCGAATTCTCGGTATTCGCCCACGTCATTCGGAACAGGTCAGATCGACGACGACTCGTCCCACATTTCTACTGCCAAGCATGTCATCAACAACTTGATTCAGCTCCGTGAGGCCAACGAGAGTCCTGACATCCTGTAGATTGGGGAGTTTCCAATCACTGGCCAGTCGCTTCCAAATTCCTGCTCGCAAATCATCCGGGCACCAGGCAGAATCAATCCCGGTCAGAGTCAGCCCGCGCAAGATAAACGGGAAGACGGTCAGCCCCAGCACATTGCCTCCTGCCATTCCACAACAGGCGACACACCCCCGATGTGCGATTCGTTTACACAGATTCGTCAGAACTGAGCCACCGACCGTATCGATCCCTCCAGCGAACTCCCCTTTGAGTAGTGGGCGATCGCTCTTGTCTGAAAGAAACTGACGTCCAACAACTTCAGCGGCCCCCAATGATTTGAGCCATTCCGAACGCTCTGGTTTTCCTGAGACAGCGACGACATCGAAGCCAAGATGCTTGAGGATCATTACTGAGAGGCATCCGACACCGCCGGTCGCTCCGGAAACAACAATCCGTCCTTTGTCCGGAGTGATCCCCTGATGAAGTAATGCCAGAACAGACTGAGCAGCAGTGAACCCTGCAGTTCCGAATGTCATTGCTTCAAGCGTCGTCATGCCGGCGGGCAGGGGGACCAGCCAATTCGCTGGTGCAGTCAGATATTGTGACCAGCCCCCCCAACGTTCCACTCCAAACTCATGACCAGTCGCGATCACACGGTCGCCGGGACGATAGCGAGGGTCTCGACTCTCCAGCACAATACCAGCGGCATCAATCCCCGGAATGTGAGGAAAATTCTTCGCGATCGCAGGATTGCCTGTTGCAGCCATCGCGTCTTTGTAATTCAGCGAGCTGTACTCCACCTGTAAAAGGACATCCGATTGAGGCAGTTCACTGCGGAATTTCTCTTCCACAGCTGAGTGAATTTTCCCCTGTTCATTTTGTCGCACAAGAAAACAGGAAAATCGATCGGCGGGCATGTTTCGGAGATCCTTTCACTTCGACTGGCAGAGAATCAATTCGCTGATCCTGATGCTATTTCTTTTTCTTCGATGCGGAGGTTGGACCCTTCGGATTCTCCTCCGCGACAACAACATCTTCGCCCTCCCATTCCTCCGGAGCAATGAACTTGTAAGTTCCCTGATTCCGCGCAGCGAGCTCCTTCATCAACTTTTCTCCGCGATCATCACCGAAGCCAATCGTATGAATTGGAACTCGACCCTGATTCATTTTCGTAACGTTCAGAATCATGTCGAACCGAATATCCCCATCCGTCAGAAAGTAGATGACGTCTGGCTTCAAGCTCACCGCCTGCATGAGTGACACTTCTGGGTCTGTTTTTCCTTCGGCGGGAAACCTTGCCATCCAAGTCAGATAGCGATGCTTGGTGACAGGGTCAGCTTCCATCAGCCGATCAGCAGGCATCGGATGCGAGTTCTCATTGAAAAAGATGATGAAGAATCGCTCGTTCTCGGTCATCTGAGTGATGGTGTGGAGCAACTCGAGCTTGACTCTGTTGAACCGATTTATCGCGGGCCCTGGATAGGGCATCCCCATACTTCGGGAAGCATCCACGACAAAAACAGCACTCTTCCCCTCGTGATCAATCGCGAAGAAGTCGCCCGTTCCTTCTCCTTTTCCGTTACCGTAGCCTCTCCCTTTGCCAGCACCGACTCCGCCCCCGGAGCCTGATCCGCTGCCAGCCCCTGCGCCGGAATCCGCTGACTGCTGACCGCTGCTGTTCGAAGCAGACTGCACGGGAGCCAACGAAGCGACTGATGTTTCCAAAGCGGCCAGTGCCATCGGGAGGTCAGAAGACATCGCAGTCGAAGTCAGATCAGCAGCGACCTCATCTTCGCGAGTCTCTGACGAGTCCGCGTCACTTCCAGTGAGCACGCCTGACAGATCGAGCGAGAGATCGCCCCCACTTCCGCCGCCGCCTCCAGCATCCACCAAAACGGTATCAACGTCGTTCGAAGCGAAGATGGCTTCCACAGATTTCGTTTGAACGACCGGAAAAACCAACGCGGCCATCAGCGCCAGTGCGGAGAGGTGCAAAATAATGGAACACATCAGCGTCAACAAAAACAGCGAGAACCGGGAAAGGCCTGGCGAGGTCTCAGTGTTTTGAGGAGACAAAGACAACGTAACAACTTTCTGCTGGAAGGCACTCCTGTTCAATCGGCAGTTTCGAGATCCTTCCTCGCCGACAAATACGGTACTGCGACGAAAATGCGGGTGCAAAGTGATTTTAGGTAAAGAGCACCAATTGCTCCAAAATCAGCCTACCTCTTGAAGCCTCCACCGCACATTCCGCGTAAACAATCACCAAATAGTCACTTACAGCAACACCAACTCAGCGATTCATCGATTCGAAGTGCTCAAGACCAATGTCGCTGCGTTGGGCGAAGTCTCCCGTTTCTGCCGTTCGGCGGGTGGAACCTCTCGACGTCCCCGACGTCTGCTCCTGTAGGGACGCCACGGTCGATCGAGTATTCGAATCGATGTCCCGCTAAAACTGACCGACTCTTCACGTAAGCGGTCGCTGCTCCTAGAATTGCGAGTTGAATCGCAGCATTTAGTACTCTTGCACACAGATTTCCAGCACGATGAACTTTGAAGATCGATTGCGTAAAGCCCTGCAACGAGGCGAGAAAGCTCGCGATGACCGGGGACGAGCAGCTCTCGAACACGAACTCTCGCAGGAGGAGTTGCGGGCTCTCCATTCCCGCTACAGATTGGAACTTTCCGAGCACATTGAATTGTGCCTGAAAAAACTCGTCGACCACATTCCCGGATTCAAGTTCCAAAGTGTCGTCAGCGAAGAGGGGTGGGGCGGGCGAATCACCCGTGACGACCTGCATTTCGTTCCCGGCCGTCCACCAGAATCCCGATACAGCCGACTGGAAGTTCTCATCACTCCGTTTGGATCGATCGGAATTCTGGAGATGAGCGTTAAAGGGACCGTGCGAAACCGTGAAGTCGTCAATCGCAAACAATTCCAGCAGCTCAACCAGCTTGATCTGGACGCGTACAAAGAATCGATTGATTTGCGAATCCTTGAGTTCGCCGAGCAATATGCAGGTTCAAACTGACCAGTATCGAAAGAATGGTCAGAGACCATGTGGCGATCCAGGCTGCACCGACGCAATCGACGACTCTCATTCGTCTGCTGACTCCCACCAGGGTCCGAAATCCAACCACAACCACAACCGAAATCGCTCTCTCTCGATGTGAGGGGAGTCTCATGCCACTCACTTTTCATTCGCAATCGATCACTGAAACGATTTCAGAAACTTAAGAACTGCGGATGTTGCCACTTTCACTCCATTTCAAAAGCGAGAATTCCAATGGGTCAGGTGAATGTTGTCGAAAAAATCCTCGATCGCGGATTGGTTGCCATCATCCGAGCAGAGAACGGAGATCAACTTCTGGAGGTGTCCAAAGCGTTGATCGCAGGGGGCATTGACGTCATTGAAGTCACCTTCACCATTCCCGACGTTCTTAAAACTCTCACCGAAATCAAAACAGCACTTGGTGACCAGATCCTGTTGGGTGCCGGAACGGTCCTCGACCCAGAGACAGCCCGTGCTGCGATTCTCGCTGGCGCGGAGTACATCGTCACTCCTGTCGTTCGCGAAGAGGTGATCAAGCTCTGCCGCCGATACAACGTTCCATGCCTTGCAGGAGCATACACACCCACGGAAGTTCTCACTGCCTGGGAGGCAGGTGCTGAGATCGTCAAACTCTTCCCCGGTGAAATCGGAGGCCCCGCGCACCTGAAGGCCCTGAAAGGTCCGCTTCCCCAGATTCGCATCATGCCAACGGGTGGCGTCAACCTTGACACTCTCCCCGAGTTCATCAAAGCGGGAGCCTGTGCGGTTGGCATGGGGAGTTCGCTGGTTGAAAAAGATGCGTTGGCGCGCGGAGACATGCAGCGAATTCAACAACTCGCCGCTGCTTACGTCGCCAAGCTGAAAGAGTGCCGAAAATAAACCTGGGTTGAACCGAGAACCCCGACAAGACCTCGCTGGAACGATGTTCTGGCGAGGTCTTTCTCACTTCAATCAACCATCGTCTCTGTGAATCCGTCTATCTCCGTGATCCCGCTCCGCGATCCCGAGATCGCCAGTATTTTGAAGAACTGTCCTCTGTTTTTTGGACTTCGCTTTGACGCCGGATCAGTCTCAAGCGAGAATGTCTTTTCGATGGGAATCAGTCAGTCAAAGGGCAAAACTCACCAATGGTGGGGGATGAGCCCGGCCCCTTTTTTCATCGAGAACAGAATTCCAGCATTACCGGAGAGAACAAGAGTGATGCGTTTAGTGTTTTTTCAATTACTGACACTGATCGCTCTTGGGATTTGCCTCAGCCTGAATACAAGCGTACTACATGCTCAGGACGCAGAACCGCCAGCGAATCCGATCGCTGATCTTGTGAATGGAATCGACCGGGCCATTCGACAGGAACAGGAAGAACTCCAGCGTTCCAATGAATCGAAAGACTCTCTGGATGTCCGCCCTACTCAGCGACCAGAAGACAACCGTCGCCTCAATCAGGCCAAAGAGCTGATTGTGCAAGAGAAATGGAAGGATGCTGTTGACGTCCTTCAGTTTCTTCTGGATCAACCAAACGACGCATTCCAGTTTGGAGAAGGGCAGACCTTTCACTCGGTTCAGAATTCTGTCGACAAGATGCTTCAGGATCTGCCTCCGGATGCGCTGCGATTCTACATCACCCGATTTGGAGTCACCGCGCAGCAGTTACTGGATCAGGCGATGGCGGAACAGGATGACCTCCTTCTGTCGCACGTCGCGACAACCTATGCGAACACCCCGGCCGGAAAAAGCGCCTGGAAACTTCTTGCAAAGCGATCGCAGGACAAAGGGGAATTCGGAGCGGCCGCTGATGCCTTTTTGAGACTCATGACCGGTTCTTCTGAATCAGAGAAAAACGAGATTCTTCGAAGCGCTCTTTGGAATCTCGTACAAGCCGACCGTCTGGAGGAAGCACAAAAGCTGGTGGCAGCACATTCCAGCCAG
The DNA here is from genome assembly GCF_051466335.1 of Planctomicrobium mucosum. Lineage (NCBI taxonomy): Bacteria > Pseudomonadati > Planctomycetota > Planctomycetia > Planctomycetales > Planctomycetaceae > Planctomicrobium > Planctomicrobium mucosum. The sequence continues at coordinate 4,693,668 of NZ_CP195793.1, forward strand.
CTGACACTTCCTCCACGCATGGCATTCAAATCCCCTTCCTACGAAAGCAGGAACAGCCAGAGATCGTTCATTCCACTCGCTGATTCCGTACAATTGCCTGGCAAGTTAGAGCCATCACTGCTTCCCATCTGGTCGTCACCACTGATGGAACGATTCTCGGTAGCAAGCAAAATCGGTCCGCTTGTTTCAGACCTCCGCGAACAAGGGCGAGCGCTCATTCCTTCGATTCAGCCATTGGCGATCCATAACAAAATTGCCTTTCGATCGCTGCGCAGCCTTCAGGTTCGGGATGTAGAAACCGGTCGACTGATCTGGGAACGACGGATGAAGCGAAGTCCAGAGGAACAACTGACTCCGCCTCAACTCCTCAATTCGAGTCTCTCTGAAGAGTTTCAGATCTCGCAAGAAGCGTTATTCGAACAGCACCAGCTTGCCAGTCTCCTGTACCGCGACGAAGTGTTTGGTTCGTTGACCAGCGATGGACTCAGGCTGTATGCCGTCGAAACATCGAGCGACGCTGTCCTCACGGTCCCGCTGCAAGTCTGGCAAATGCGATCAGACGATTCAGCAGCGAGCCCCCCGTGGGAAACCAATGAGTTGACAGCATTCGACCTTGAGACAGGGAGAATTCACTGGCGAGTCGGTGGCCCTGAGATTGAAAAACAGTTTTCAAGGCAATTGGCCGGGACGTACTTTTTCGGCGCTCCGACTCCATTCGAAAATGAACTGTATGTCATCGGAGAACGCAAGGGGGAAGTCTCGCTGCTGTGTCTTTCGGCTCAGACGGGGGAACTGCTCTGGTCACAAGCGCTCGTCGAGGCGGGACAATCCATTCGTGAAGATCTTGTTCGACGCCAGTGGGCCTGCCAGCCAGTAATAGCCGACGGGACGATTCTCTGCACAACTGGCTGCGGGTGGATCATGGCAGTCGATCTCCTGACGCACCGCTTGAAATGGACCAACCGATACTCACCGCGGCAGATGGAGAACCAGCAGTTTCGCGGTGGGTATTCCGTACAGACATTGCAAGAGCTGAACCGACGCTGGGACAAGAGCATCGCTCTCGTCTCTGGAAATCGAGTCATCGTCACACCTCCCGAATTACCGGACGAATTCGGTGTGAACGTCCCCATGCTTTACTGCCTGGACCTGCTGACAGGTGAGAAGATCTGGGAACAATCGAAAGGAGACATCGCGGGAGAGCAGGATCTTTACCTCGCGGGAATCTGGAACGATCTCGCCATTATGGTGGGAAACAGCAGAATTCTAGCGAGAGACATTCATCGCAATGGAGAGTCGATTTGGACGGTTCCAATCGCAAAAATGCCGTCCGGGCGGGGACTGATCGCAAACAACAAGCTATTTGTTCCGCTCGTTGACGAGACGCTACTGCAGCTTGAACTCCGTACCCAACGAGCCGAAGGAACGACAGATGACGTTCAGCTCGTGCTACCTGCTGTAAACGCACCTCTTGGAAATCTAACACAGACTCAGGGGACGTTAATCTCGGTATCGTACGACCAGATCGCTGTGTTCCGGCTTGACGCTCCATCTTTGGACCCATCCCGAGAACCGGAGTTGGTGGCAAGGACTCGACTCCGAGAAGCACGCGCACTGCTTGCGTCTCGAAATTTCGAGCAGTTGTCTGCGTTGCTGGAACAGATCGCGACGATCCCCAGGCTCTCGAAGTCTCTCCTCAACGATGCGCGCGAACTGCAGCGAGAGATGCTCACACAGAAGATCAAAAATGATCCAGAAACGGCTGCCCGTTCTTTAACTGAGTTGCAGAAGCTCGTCGAAACGGACGCTCATCAACGGAACTACCAGCGAATTCGAGCCGATTTCCTGTATCAAGTCGATGACGTTTCCGGCGCACTCGTCGCTTACCTCGACATCTTGGAACAATTCCCCCCCAATGATCAGGTCAAGGAAGACTCACGAATACTACGTATTGATAGTTGGGTGGGTGGCCGGCTTGATGACCTGTTTGAGGCCAATGCACACGCGGTTCTTGATCGCCTGCTGGAAGAACAGATCACCGCTCGCAGGGTGAAGTTCGATCGCGACCCCGTCATGAAAGACCGCTGGGCGAGATCATTAGGATTTCATCTCTGTGGTCAAAAACTCGAGTATGAATTGGCAGTCCAAAGCCTCGCTGATCACAAGATTGCAGCGGGCCTACTCAGATTGAATCGCGTGATCGAGTCCCCAGATCCGGCGTTGAAGTCACAAGCTCTCTTCACTCTTGCAAGTAAACAGGCAGAGATCGGTTGGCATCAGGATGCGTTGGAATCCTGGGAACAACTCAGCAGACTCCCTTCGAGTCCTCTTCAGAACGGGGAACTCTCAAATGAACTCGCCAGTCAAGGTATCAGCGTAGCGCAAACTTCCCTCGCGACGCAGCAGTCAGCATCCGCAGTCTGGGCTGACAAATGGAGACTCAAGCGAGTCAACTCCACGGGCGCAGAATTCGCCTCATCTGCGATTTACTCAGTCGGCTCCGCATATCATGGACTCAAGCAGCTTAAATTTACGAAAGATTTGGATGCACCACGAATTCGAATCGAGAAGCTCCCTGCGGGGGACTATGTCGGGTCCTTCCCGCTGAAGTCATTTCGTTCGAGTGACTTCAACAACAACACCGGTGTCACGAATGAGGATTCGCTGTCGTTCGTCATGCATTGCGGGGTCCTCCACGCCATCGGGTGGCCAGACCAGAAAATGCTCTGGTCGTGGACGCCAGACATTCAGGGACGGGCACTGTCGCGCATCGCAGGAGTTTACCCGGCATACGAGCACGGCATTAATTTCGTTCCGGGGAATATGGCGGTCCAGAGGAGCAGCAGACCCCAAAATCAAAATGGCTATCTTCTGTCGCCCGGTTCCCGCGCACTCTATCTTCATTGTAAAGACACCATCGCATTGGATCCGCTGACAGGGGAAGAACTGTGGAGAGACTCCACTCCCCGTGAGCGTTTTCGAGTACAGGCGATCGGACAGGACAGCTTCCTGCTGACAACGCTCCAAACAGCTGAATTCCAGCGAATGCTCGATGGAAAAGTCACTCCATCGCCTGTGGAGCAAAACAACGACGTGAAAGTGTTGTTTGCAATTCAGGATGATCTCCTGACATTCCAGTCCAGCACAAAATCCGCTGAGGGAGAAACTGTCACTCAACTGCAACGCATTACCCGCGATGGCACACCTGTTTGGACCTGCCAGTTTGCCAGAGAATCTTTGCTATCGATCCCAAATGAGCGGTCCATTCTCTGGATCAACCCTCTCAGGGAACTCTGGTTGATGAACACATCAACTGGAGAAAAGCAACAATTGTGCACTCTTCAGGATTCCGGTGACCCAAATACTTATCGCCCAGTGAGAGTCCTGATCGATTCTCGAGGCTATTACGTCCTTCAAGACCGTGGTAATGGTGATTCGACGTATATCAGCCTGCCTGCTGTCCGTTTTCAGGGACGCATCATTGCGTTCGATCGAGGAGGCAATCTGCTCTGGAACTATGAATCACCAATGGTGGCTGCAACCGCTCAAGGTCCAGATCAAACGGCGTCTGTGGAAACTCCCAACCCTGACGGTGCTCCAAAATCATGGCCCTTCAATATTCTGCTGGATGAGTTCGAAGAGAATCCGTTGCTGCTCCTCGTCGGTGACATTCCCATGGAACGCGAAGATCAGTACTACAACCAGCTACGAATCGTGGCGATCGACAAGCTGACTGGAACCCCAGTGATCGATTGGGAGCGCCCCAGCGAGTCCGGAGGATACTCCTTCATGCAGATCAACCCCGCTCAGAAGTTCATTGAACTTCGGACGTTCAACGAACGCTTCCTGCTTCAGTCAGATACTCGCGATGAGGGGACACCTTGAATCGATTTCGAGCGAGATGGTTTTTCCCGGGCAACGAGGCACCTGTTCGAAATGCGATCATTACCGTCGACAATGAGACGATTGTTGCGATTCAATCCCATACTACAGAGCCAGTCGCTGACCTCGGTGACGTCGCTATTATCCCAGGGTTGATCAACGCCCACACTCATCTGGAATTCAGCGATCTCAATGCTCCTATCGAGCCGCGTCATCGATTTGCCGATTGGATTCAGGCCGTCATCTCGCAACGTCGATCGCAGGATCTCCAACCACTGGAATCCGTTTCGCTAGGTGTCGCCGAATCGGCGCAGCGTGGAACCACCAGCATCGCTGAAATCGCAACGTCCGATTGGATATTTGACTACAGTCTCAACCAAACGTCTCCAAGCATATTCCTGTTTCGTGAAGTCCTCGGCCTGAGCCGTGATCGAGTCGACCAACAACTCGCCGGTGTGCAGGAGTTCTTAAATCAGGCTGAGCATATTTCTCACACGAAAATTGGACTGAGTCCTCATTCCCCCTATTCCATGCACCCGGCACTCTTCCGGGGAGTTTGTAACATCGCAGTTCAGAACAATCTGACACTCGCAATGCATCTCGCTGAATCGCCAGCTGAACTCGAACTGCTCCGATCCGGGACCGGTCAACTCGTCGCACTTCTAGATCGAATGAACTTATGGATTCCGGGAGAGATCCCACTTAATTCAAGACCACTGGATTACCTGAGAGAACTAGCTCGTGCTCCGCGCTCCATCGTCGTTCACGGGAATTTACTCGACGAAGAAGAACTGGTGTTCCTCGCCGCTCATCCTCATATGTCGGTCGTCTACTGCCCGCGAACGCATGATGCGATGCAGGAAGGCGCACACCCTTGGCAACGGATGATCTCCAGAGGAATCAACGTTGCGATCGGAACCGATGGCCGGTCGTCCAACCCCAATCTGAGTATCTGGGAAGAGTTGCAGTTCCTGAAGGGGAAGTTTGCAGACTTGCGTGCTTCGAAACTCCTGAAGCTCGCCACCGTGAATGCTGCTCAGGCATTAGGGGACTCAAGCATTGGCGAGCTCAACGTTGGAAAAATTGCGAATCTGTGCCTCGTCCCGCTCACACCGGAAGGGGTCGCAGCGCCAGAAGAATTCCTGTTCCAGAATGACGTCTGTCGAACGATGCTCGCTGGAAATTGGTTGTGAGAATTCAGCCTTTTCATAATGCACAGCCTCATGGGGAACCCGCATTTCCAGCTACGAATTTCACTTCTTGGCTGCGAAATTGATGGACTCAAACCCGGAAGCCAGACAGGTGTCGTAAATGTCAACCAAGTCTCCCAGCGCCACATCGGATGCGATCTCGAAGACGATTGGATTCTCGGGCCCCAACTCTGCCAGAGCACGAAGTTGTCCTTTCAGTTCATCGAGATCTGAATATTGCGTGCCATTCATATCAACAACGAGTTTTTGTTGATCAGGTCCGATCGAGAGCTTCAACCAGACATCGACAGGAACTGGAGCATCCGATGCTTGCGGGGCCGCCGACTCGACTGCGCCGGTTGTTGCAATCTCAGCAGGCAGCAGCATCTCTTTGATCCCGGAGCCACCTGTCACTGCAAAGAAGATCAGCAAAAGAAACACAACATCGATCATCGATGTCATTGCAATCGGCGAATTGTCACGGGTACTGATCGGTGGACGACGCATAATCTTTTGCTTGAATGTGCAGTGGCAAGTGAAACGATTCTATTCTTCCTGAATCACCTTGAATCCGAAGTTATGAATTCCGCTCCGGGCACAGGCCAACATCACAGGTTCGATAAAGGCGTAAGCGGCGTCCCGGTCACCTCGAATTCGAACGGCACATCGCTCCGGTTCCTCTCCAGCCTCTTGCGCAATTAATCTCTCAACTTCATTCAACTCGACAGACTTCATTCCGACAACATAAGTCCCATCCGCTTTGACGGTGATGGACAAACGTCTGGCGTGGATGTCATCACGATTCGTGGAAGCGGATGGAAGCGATACGGGATCGCTCGGCTCGCTAGCCGCAAAGTGAGACGCGACCAGAAAGAAAATGACCAGATTAAACACCACATCGATGAGCGGTGTCAGGTTCAGCTCTGATCCAGATTTCCGCCTGAATGTTGGTCGTCGCATGACCTCACCTTACGGATGCACTGAAGGAGCAGAGGGAGCCGGTGTCGGCAGCTGTTGCTTCCTGCGGTCGCGAAGTGAGCGGCGAAGCGGCTGAGCAATGTACTCACAAAGCAATGCCACCTCTGATGAAAACTCATCGATTCTATTGCGAAAAACCGTGTAAGCAAACAACGCCGGGACGGCGACGCACAATCCGAAAAACGTCGTCACGAGTGCTTCCGAAATCGCAGGAGCAAAGTCGGCGGGACTCGGATTGGCTTTCTCTGCGAACTCTGCGAAGGCTCGAATCATCCCCCAGACGGTTCCCATCAATCCCAGCAACGGGCCCAGAGCGCCAATCAGACTCAGATATTCGATCTTTCGCAGAAGTCTCGCTGACTGCTCGACAGCGGTATCTTCCATCGCCTTTTCCATCGATTCATAGCCGAACGCGGAATCTTTCAATCCTGCCTGAATCACCGCGGTCAAATAGTTCGGATTCTGCTTACACAGAAGTTCAGCTTGCTGCAATTGGCCGCCGGAGATCATTTTATTGAGTTCCTCAGCGACTCCTCGCGGCATGATGGCATCACGGCGAATTGTGATGAGGTGTTCGATCACAGCCGCCACCAAGGCAATGCTCAACGCGATGATCACATAGCCGATCAACCCGCCGGCTCTTAACAATCCGCCGGGATTGAGTTGTCCATCCTTAAAGACGGGGTCGTGAACCACTTCTGGGGCCTCAGCAGCGATCAACATCGAACCACTGATGAGGACGAAGAATAGGATCGCTGTGATTCGGACGGTCCAAAATAATTTCGATTGCAACGAAGTCTCCCGACGCGATCTGTTCACTCATTTGGAGAAGGTTGTTGTTTCAATGCGCCACGCAACTGTGATGCCTCCCGCGACCAGGGATATCGATTGAGAAGTTCAAGTTGAAGCGTGGATGCTTCACTCGTCAATCCAGTGCGTTTGAGCGAGCCAATCGCGTCCCCCATGGCCCGCGCCGCGAGCACTTCATGCTCTGGATAGACATACGGGAGCCATAACCCTTCAGCTGCCGACCGTCGATGATCCCCCTGAACTTCATACGCACAAGAAAGGAGATATTGTGGACCGCTTCGTAATTCAGGGCGCATCAATTGAATCTCTTTCCGCCACGACTCCATACTGAGCGGATCGGCATCCCGTTTCGCGATCTGAAGACGCCATAGCTGTGTCTTGCCATAAGCCGACAACACTGGATTCACATCACGGGACAGCAGCGCCAAATTTGACTCTGCTTCCCGTTGGTACGTCGGATCAAAGAGGAGAAGACTCGCCCCCAGCATTCGTTCAACTTGACGTTCCGATTTCAACCACGGAATCATCTCCTGACGAATGCGATCACTCACCGTCTGCGGCGCCCAAACCAAGGGAGCAATGCCCCAATGTCTCGTCAGAGGATCGCTGATGGCAATTTCTCGAAAGCTCTGCAGGGCACTGCTCAAATCGTCTTGCCGCAGAAAGCACTTCACGAGCATCGCCAGAATCTCGCGCTGAACCCATTGTCTCGGTTCGACTTTGAGGGCTTCCTGAAAACTGACAATTGCTTCCGTCGTCTTTCCTTCCTGAAACTCTTCCAGTCCCCGCTGATGTGCAGGAACATACTTCGTCTCGATTCCAGAGATGACCGAAGATGCGAGACGTTGTGATCCCGTTGTGCTACGAAAGATCAGGTCGCGGCCGGTGTAGTCGACAACTTCCCCGACGATGATGACAGGTCCAGATGCTCCTTCGGGGATGTAAGTAACGCGATCCTCAGCCACGCAAAGTGAAGCAATGAACAACGGCACAAGCTGTGCAAAGAACCGCCAGAAGCGACCTCTCTGCATCGACAGTGCAAGTTGGGGAGCAGCAGTCTGCATCTTCATTCTGCTCGAAGCTGTTTACTAGTGATTTAATTCCCCTGCACAGCGGCTACCGGGTACGATTCCATCGAATACGCAATGTCACCGGCGCTGTAACGTGCTGGCTCACTCGACTGTGGTCGGTTGAGAACTTGTCGTCCCGGGATCAGTCTGTTGTGTTTTCCCCGGTACTTTGGATCGTTCGCCAAAGATTAACGGAATGGCCATCAGGATGAATCCCCCCGTGATTGCCATATCCGCAATGTTGAAAATCCCGGTGCGAACGCCGCCAATCCCGAGATTCAGAAAATCGACAACGTAACCAAAACGGATTCGGTCAATCAGATTCCCGACTCCTCCCACGACGATGAGGGCAAGGGGGAGAAAAGTTGCAAAGTTCACAGATCTTCCAGCGAGCAGATAAGCCGCAAGCCCCAGAAGTACCAACCCGTTCAATACAGTCAGGATGACAAACCGTGCTTCGTCTGGGAAATTGGAAAACAAACTCAGAAACGCTCCATGATTCTCCGCGTACTGAATGCGGAAAATGTCTCCGAGATAGGACCAGGGGGGATGGTCCTGAATCGGCTTCAAATAGCGAATCGCGTAGAACTTGCTGACCTGATCAAGACCGACGCCAACAAGTGACAGTCCCAGCAGCCACGCAATACGCGATGCAAACGAAAGATCTTTGGTAGTCGCGCCTGACATGAAATCGGGGTTCCTGCTGGTCTCAAACTGTTGCGATTTACTGGCGGACACCCTCTAAGGAAGCTGCCTCAACCGACTAGGATACAGTGAATCGAGTGATTCTCAAAAGCCCGCTTTCAGATCCCGGTACACATACTTCCCAGAATTTTGCTCTGAAAGCGTTCTAAGAAAATTTGCGGACCCAACAAGCTTCGGTTCAGCTCCTCTGCCAAACTGAATGCAGTGGATGGACGCTTTGCTGCGATTTTCTTTACGAATCTGCGCCAGGTCAGCAGCGCTCAGTGCATTGTCAGTCGTTCCATCGGTCAACACATAAACAACGTCTGGATTGAACTTCAGTGCTTCCAGAATCGCGGGAAGATGATTCGTTCCGCCAGCCGGCGTCACCTCCCTCAATTGATCACTGACGAGTAGCCGTTGAGGGTCTGTCCCGCGGAAGACGTCGTATTTCCCTCGCCGGGTGTTCAGCACCACGTGCTCGTTATTATAAAAAATGACCTGAAAATACTGGTCAGATGTGAGCAGTTGCAGGCTTGCGAGTAATTCCAGCTTGGCAGCGTCCAATGCACGCTGTTCCGCCATGCTGAAGGAGCGATCGATCACATAAACGAACTTCTTGCCGACCGCTTCAATTCCGTGAAAGCGAGTTCCACCGCCCGTTCCAATTCCCTTGTCGGGTCCTCCAGTTCCAGACTGACCGCCCCCACGTCCTCCACTGACACTTCCATTCCCGGGAAGAGAAGGGCGTACAAGGCTGTTCATTAAAACGTCTTGAGATCCGATGGACGGTCCTGTCCCGATCACGGCTCTGGGCTGAGACACATCGGGCAAACTGAGCGGAACAGGTGGGGTCAGTGAGAGATCAGGCTGCGGAGTAATCTCAGCAATGGAGTTCTGCCGGTTTGACGAATCCGACGCGACTTCCGAACCGGAATTCTCACCCCCCTGATTTCCCGAATCGCCGCCGCCAGCGATCTGCCGGATCCCGACGGACCGAAACGGTTCTCCACTCTCCCCTTTTACCTTCGCACGACAACTGGGAAGCTGCGACAGAATGACAATCAAGACCGCCAAAAAAACATGAAAGACGATCGACCCCATCCAGGTCGGAATGAGCAGCCAGCTTGGCGCGGAATTGACTAGAGCGGTTTGCTGCGTCGGCAAGTGAGGCGCAGGGGACGAAGACATGAATGTAGTTCCTTTTCCCAAGTCTATCCGGCACTAGAAATCAGGGTCAATACGAGGGAACAGGACAAACAAAACACGAAGAAAGGGAAGAATAAATTAAATGGGAACTTCCGAGAGAAAGAGGCGACTGTGAAATATTGCCGATTTCCAATCGCTCAGGCGCGTTCACAAAAAGGAGTTCTTCCACCGCCCCCGCAGATCTTTTATGCTCCAACACCTCAAATGGAAGCAGCATGATCCCAACACACGGAATCCGATTTGACCAGACGCAGTTCTGGATCACCCACAGACGACGTGAGTACGGCCCGTTCGATTACGATTGGAGCCCGGACATGCAGGGATTGGAGTTGCTTTATCAGGGAATCAAGTTCGGAGAAGTCTGCACCGAAGGGGAGTTGTTTGCAGACATGCGTGAGTTTCGCCTCCCGCTGCGAGTCGTCGAAGTCGCTTGTGTCGTCATGGGATGCATCGTTATGGGGGTCGGGGGCGGCTTCAGCGAAGAGGAGCGCAAAGGAATTCTTGTTGATACACTACACGAATTCGATTGCGGTCGATTTGCCCCACGCATTAACTGAATGAATTTCTCCATCAATCGACGCGACATGGAATTCCGTCGATTCAACCCGTTTCTCCCTTGAGACGGACGGAAGAACTGAGTTACCATCAAATCAATGGTTCTCAACCCAATTCGATTGAGCGGTCCTCAGGATGAGGACAAGAAGACCTTTCATGGAACGGACGCCTGGCCACAATGAAGAGAAGGGACTGCTTCGGCGTCTCATTCATAATCTGACTGTGGCAGTCATACGACGCCCCGTCGCGACGATTACATTCTCTCTTATTCTCGGTCTGGTCAGCGTCGGCTTCACCGCCAGATTTCTCACGTTCAAAACAGACCGCGCCGATCTCATCGATTCCGGTGCCGACTTCCACCAACGATGGCACAACTTCAAGAATCTGTTCGGTGACGACTCGGACATTGTCGTTGTTGTCGAAGGGGATCGAGAAGAAGTGATTCAGCCAGCCATGGATTGGCTGGGACAACGTCTTGAATCTGAGCCCGACCTCTTTACTCGAGTTCTCTACAAAGTCGACCCCAGTGGACTGCAATCCCGGGGACTTCAATATCTGAGTCCTGTTGAACTTGAAAAAGCAAACCAGCGACTGGAAATGTACGGTCCAATTCTCGCCGGTCATTGGAATCGCGCAGGACTCGAATCGTATTGCCGACGCCTTGCGGACTACATTAACGTCACCCATGCCAATGGGTCCGAAACAGAACATGCAGGTGCGGTTTCGCAAGCCCGTGCACTCGTGCATAGCCTGTCTAACTTTTTACACGACCCCAACTCGTTCACCTCACCTTGGCCAGAAGTGATCTCCGCGAATGCCTTCCCCGATCGCGAGAAGATGCAGGCGCATTACCAACTCACTCCGAGTGGAAAGATGGGGTTTGTCCTCGCTCTTCCTCGATCCGGGGCTGACAACTTCTCCGGAAATTCTGCGTCACTGAAAGCTCTCGACGAAATCGTCAACGAAAGCCGTCAGCAATTCCCCGAACTTCGCATCGGCGCGACTGGAATTCCGGTCCTCGAAGCGGAAGAAATGGCCCGTTCTCAATGGGACATGACGATTGCCTCTGTGATTTCGACAATTGGCGTCGCATTAATCATGCTCTTCGGATTCCGCGGATTTCGTCACCCGTTTGTGGGGATGGCGATGCTCGGCATCGGCTTCGCATGGACCGCTGGATACATCACCCTGAGTGTCGGCCACCTGAATATTCTCTCTGTGTCCTTCGCAGCCATTCTGATTGGACTCGGGGGAGACTATTCCATGCACTATCTCTCTCGGTACGTCGAACTTCGACGAGAAGGATACGGGCTGCAGGAGGCAATCCTTCTTTCTGTCGATGAAGTCGGCACGGGAATTATTACAGCTGCAATCTCAACGTCTCTTTCCTTCTTTTGCGCCTCGTTCACAAACTTTCTGGGTGTCGCTGAACTGGGAATCATCGCCGGTGGCGGCATCATCCTCTGCGCAGTTTCAACGCTGATCGTTCTGCCAGCCATGCTGACATTGATCGACGCCAAGATTACCCCTTCAAAGATTCCCAGCCCGTTCACGGGAGTCATGCTGCGAAATGTGATCAACCGATATCCGCGAGTCGTCACATGCATCTGCCTGGCAATTGTGGTCGGGATCGGGTCACAGGCATTCATCTGGAAAGATGGATCGCTGCAATCCCGAGTCAAATATGACTACAACCTGCTGAACCTGCAGGCCAAAGGGCTCGAAGCCGTTGATCTGCAGGAACGCATCTTCGCCGAAGCCAATGGCTCACTTCTCTTTGCAGTCTCAATTGCGGATTCCCCGGACAATGTTCGACTGCTGAAAGAGAAATTCCTCGCTCTGCCGACGGTATCGCGTGTCGAAGATCTCGCGACGTATATGCCCGCTTATCCCGCATCGGAAACCGGGCTGCTCGTTCAGGCCATCAATGCCCGCCTCAGCCGCCTGACGGATCTCCCCAGAGAGCTTCCTCAACTGAATCCGCTGACACTCGGACAAGGATTAGAAGCTCTATATGAATCATTAAAAGTCCTTCCAGACCCCTCTTCACAAGTCGCAGCGGGGACTCTCGATAACATTCTGAATGCTATTGAGCAGCTATCGCTCGAGCAGCAAATGCAGATCTTTGGTGGGTATCAGCAAGGACTTGTCATGTCGCTGTACAGACAATTCCAGATGCTCGCTTCGATCTCAAACCCCGAACCCGTCTCCCCGGCGGATTTCCCGGAAGCATTCCGCTCCCGGTTCGTTTCTAAAACGGGGGAATGGCTCGTTCGCGTTTATCCAAACTCGCAGATCTGGGACGAAACACCACTCCGCAAATTCGTGGAGGATGTTCGCTCGGTTGACGCGGAAGTCACTGGAACCCCACTCCAGAACTATGAAGCTGCCGGCCAGATGCAGGAGGGCTATATGGTCGCCTCCATGTACGCACTGGCTGCAATTTTACTCGTCTTACTGATCGACAGCCTCGATCCCGGCCCGATGATTATCTCCTTATTATCTCCGTTGGTCGCAGTCGGATTGTGGTTCATTCTCGCACGCGATTCCGGAGTCGAACTCAAGCCGATGTGGATGGTGGGGATGTACGTCCTGATCACCTTCTGCGTGGCCGCCATCTTCGATCACGCCAGCGTCAGGAATACGTTTGTCGCAATGCTTCCTCCTGCACTGGGACTCCTGCTGGTCTTTGGCATCATGGGAATTGCAGGATTGGAGCTGAATCCTGCGAACCTGATTGTTCTCCCCCTGATCATGGGAATCGGCGTCGATGAAGGGGTTCTGGTGATCCACGATTACAGATCCCAGAAAGGGAAATATCTCGTAGGGCCGAGTACGATTAATGCCGTATCGCTCACCACGACGACTTCCATCGTCGGATTCGGAAGTATGCTCATCGCGTCTCACCAAGGGCTTGTCTCCCTGAGCATCGTGCTCACACTGGGAGTGACAACCTGCCTGTTCGTGTCGCTGATCATGCTTCCAGCATTGCTGAAATGGGTCTCACTGAAACGAGAACGCAATCAGCCCGACTCGATGGAAGACGATTCCAATGCCAATTCGGAAGTTCAGATTGTCGTTCCGATGATCCAGACCCGAAACGCAGCGTAACGACAACCAGATCCAAATTCGTTCGCTTCCAACGAATCGATAGACGTCGACCCGTTCCTCTCGAACGGATCACTGCAAGCGACTTGTCATGGGGAAGAGATGCTCAGGAGTTTCTCCACCTGACCCCGTGGAATTCCTCTCCCAAAGACCCGTACAGATCCATCGAGCATCAAGTACTGCGTCGTTCTTGTTCCGCGACTTGATTCCGAGATCCAGCCAGCAACCTCTTCGAAACTCACATCATCCGGGCTCGTCCAGACCACATCAGACTCCGGGTCAGCGACGATCGAAATCGTGTTGGACAGCGTATTGGTCACCTGTTCGTATTGTAGAGGTGTCGTTCCGGGCCAAGCCCCTTTGTCTCCAACGATTGCCAGAGTTTGTGTCGCCCCCACTCTTTTCCCAGGGCGAGGATGCCGGAAGCTTTTTGGAATCTTGTCGATCAGTTTGGAATTGGAATCGCTGTTCCAAGGCTGCGCGAAGTCGTACTCTTGATAGAGCTCATTTTCTCCGAGATATGGAAGAATCAGAACACGCCAGCTATGCATCCGAGTCCCCGACTCATTCGAAACGAACGCCGGCGGCAGTGAATTGTAGTCCTCATGATACTGACGTAACGCTTGACCGATCGTGATCAATTGTTCGCGGGTGGTCCAGCGGATCTTCTCTTCCACTTTCTGCCCCCAGACGTACGCGACAATGGGAGCAACAGTCAACGCGATTAACGAAACCAAGATGACCCAACCCCATCCAGATGAGCGCGGGGCGGGTGATTGATCGTCAGTCGTCGGAGGGAGAGAGGGAGCGTGCATCTCCCAATTCTAGTCTCACGAGCGTCTCATCGCGAACCGTTACGATGGACATGGTCCTGTTCGCAGATTTCGGAAATCAGGCGTATACGGGACTGACCTGCAGCGCACACCATGTTTGAGCAATCTTCCCCGGAGGCAAGACCTTTAACCCTTCGCTGCAGTCCCGACTTTTCAGGTTGATCGCATCCGTAACGCATGTGTACGGTTCCATACAAATCGCGTGACGATCGTTCGGGGTATACACCACCATTTCCCGGAAGTGCTCCGCGTCACAAACCTGACTCAGCTCGATTCCCGCTTTCTCATCGATGATGGACGTTCTGACAGTTCCGCCGTCGGAATGCCAACCGGTGTAGACATTGTCGAACCGCTCGACGCCATAGCGGGCCCCATTGCGAATCGGAGCCTGATTTTCGACAGGGAGTCGGCGACCTGTCGGCAGGTAGTCGACAAGTTCCCATTCTTCGCTCACCAGGGCTGTGGCCAGACAGTCTGTCGGAGCGCTCTGCTCACCAAACGGAAGCCGAAAATAAGCGTGCGTCCCCAGTCCCCAGGGAAGCGGCTTCGTATCCGGGTTGGTAATCCGAAACTGTGTTTCCAAACGGTTCTCTGCGACGCGATAGCGAACATCGATAATGAAATCCGCTGGCCAGCAAGAGAGACGGTCAGGAGCGTCGACGGAAAGGTGAAACTGCCCTGTGACCGATTGCTTGGTCTTTTCAATCACCCGCCACGGGCGATCCAGGCAGAGTCCATGAATGGCGTTCTTGGGATCTGTCGTGATTGGAAGTTCGTATTCCACTTCCTCCCAAGCGAACTTTCCATCCCGGATGCGATTGGGATATGGGAAGAGCAGGGGGATCCCGAAGCTATTCGGCGAAGCATTCCCCGTTTTCACGTCCACAGGCGAGTCGATCACCGAGATCTTTTTGCGATTGATGACCGCTTTGAATTCGAAGCAATTGAACCCCAATTGTGGGGCAATACTCGCTGAGGCACCGCTCTCTGGATCTGTAATGCGAATCGCTTTGATCATAGTGATCGCATTCTATCAGCAACTGCAAAAACCGGCAGTGGGAGACGACGGCGACTCGGTAGATCAGACCAAGTTAAGCAGGGAGGCTCGAAACAACCTCCCATAATCTCCCTATCTTCTCAAACCACCAGACTCACAAGCAATTTGAGTCCGAAAGGCCAGTGGTTCCGACTTGAAGGGACTACCGTAGGATGATCGAGTTCTCGCGGGCATTCTGCTGCGGGGACGCATCCGACTGCTGATCCAGAATTCTTGTGTAAGAAATCAGTGCAGGGTTCCAAGGCGCTGTTGGCAACCAAGGGCCAATCACCTTGTCGTGTTTTGTAAACATGTAGACCGTCTGTTTGTTTCCGGTCGGGTCCATCAACTGGACAGCCTGAGGCAGATAGGTCTCTGGGTTGAGCAAAACTTCTGCAACCCGGTATTCACGTTGCTCAGCGGGCATCTTGGGGTATGCCACAATGTGAATCAGTTTCTTCGGGTCATGAAGTGAGCCGAGTTCGAGCAGGTATCGTTGCTGCATCTTCTTCGAATTCATCCCGAACAAAAACGGGAGTGGACCGTCAGAGATATTCTGTCCCTGAAACTGTGTAGGGATCTGAATCTGATGGTATTCCTTCTTCGCGATGTCGATGTCGCGGATGACTTCCCCGTTACAGATCCAGGATCGCAGCTCATCTGGCTGACACACGTATTCGACATCGGCTCTTTTGAGCTTCTGCCCTTCGACATCTTTGTTCGGTGCAAAATCCATTCGGCCCTTATCGGGACCTTCGAACCAGTACTTCCCGGTTGAGCATTTCGCGACCTGAAACGCCTGATCGTACATGATCCGCTTGAACTCGCCTTTACTGCGTGTCACTTTGGCGGATTGTATTTCCCAGGTTTCCAGAATCTTGGTGAGTTCGGGAGAGAGCCCTACCTGCACGTTCTGATCTGGCAGGCGCTGAACTTGCGGAGCAGGACGTTGATCTTGCGCCTGTGCCCAACTCGATAAGCTGAGACCGCAGACAAGCAACCAGGCTGACGCTCGACTGGTTAAAGTCAGGTTTCGCAACATCGGCACAAATACCTTCCATGTGAAACTGCTGTTCCGAGGGCCCATCCTTGGGACTTCCCTCTCCAGTCGGAGACGAAGACATCTCTACCGGTCGAGGCCGAAACTGAGCCGAAGTCTAATAGCACTTTCAGAACCGTGAAAGATCGGTTTTTTCAAATGTCCGGGCGCGCTATTGGAATCCCTCGAACGTGTTACGTGAAAATCGCACGTTCAGCAGAACAACAAAGTCGTTTTAATTTGTAAGACTTTCATCTATGAAAAGACCTCCCGGCGAACACCGGGAGGTCATTATCATTCGACCGCAAACATAAAGTTCACTGCCTCACTACGTTCCGCTTGTTCCGGCACAAATTAGTGCCAGTTGTGCGGATTCATGAACCACCACCACTTGTCGGTGCGGGAATCAAATTTCAGGCTCCACGAGCCATCTTTCCATTCCAAAGTCGATTTACGCCAGTCAGCAGGAACCTGCGGGTATGGGTAGTACGGTCCGATGTACGGCCACGCACTTGCGTCATACTGAGTTGGGTAAGAAATCGCTGCAGAGTTGTCTGGAGCAGCGTAAGTTGGCCAAGCGTAGTTTGGCAGATTCGGCTGGTTGTACAGATGGTGTCCACCTGTCTGCTGAATGTTGCCGTACTGTGGCATCGGACCGCCTGGGCCTTGTTGTGCCATCATTGCCTGGGCCTGCTGCACTGGCATCCCAGCGAACGCTCCGGGTGGAACCCCTTGCTGAGGAGGTGGTCCGTAACCCTGTGGTGCTTGTGGGTAACCCTGTGGTGGCATGCCGTAACCAGCTGGGACAACTCCGGGCTGGCCCTGCATCTGCTGGGCCACTGGGCGACCATTGACTGTCAGCTGATTGAGAACCTGATTCACACCAGGGACGCTTGATGCTGCCCGGTGAGCTCGCTGCGCCTGCTCAGCACTGTCAACAGCACCGATGAGGCTGGCAACCCCTGCTTTGTAGCGAATCTCAATGTCGTAGCCGTTCAGACCAGCTGAAGTCATCGATTCAGCAATGTTCTGGGCGACAACCTGATTGCTCATTGGCGCAGGAACTTCGTTGTTCACGCGTTGAATGCGAGAATCAACTTTTCCAACCATGGCAGCATTGGTCACCATCGCAGCGTCATGTGCTGCTGAACGCTGTGCGGCTGGAGCAGCCACTGCATCCATCACGACGAGCTTGTTTTCGACGGTCTTCACGCCGGGAACGCTGCTGACAACGCGTGTCACCATCGCTCGCTGAGAAGCATTCTGAATTTGCCCCTTGATGGTGGCAACTCCAGACATACATTCAATCTCGACGTCTTTGTAGACGAGCTGAACTTGTTTCAGAGCTGTGGCAACATCTTGGGCGAGTTGCGCATTCTCTGGGGCGGACATCTGAGCGGCCGCGTTAGCACTCCCAGTCGGGAATTCGCGTGGACCAGCCACCGTGAGACTGGGAACTGCCGCCAGCAGCCCGAGGCTCAAGGCCCATTTCCGTGGCAGAAGCATGGACTTACTCCTTAAGTCGTTGTTGTGTGTTCCCAGTTAGCCTTCAGTTGGAAGACTAAATCAGCTGGTATCTCAGCGAGGAACGGATCGAATGATGTCGTGTTCATCGGTAAGACTGTCCGGCCTGAATGAGTTAATCTGCATTTTTTAGTTGAAACAGTTAATCCGATCACAGCAAATCAACAAAACAGCAAAGACAGGGACTCTGGGGTAAGCGGTTTTTGACCGTTAGAAGACGTCACTGGCCGCACGTTCACAAAAAAAGAGCCGCAGCTCATCCTGAGTTGCGGCTTTTAAAAAACTGCGTTTTGGTTGCAAGTGAGTCCCTTGGCCTGCAAGCCAGATTACTTCTTGTCGTAGTTCACAAAGAGGACCCCCTTACGCTCTGTGACTTTCACAGCGTAGTCCCCGTAGTCGAAAATCGTGCGATTGCGCCGAGGCTGGCACTCCACCGT
Organism: Planctomicrobium mucosum; assembly: GCF_051466335.1. Taxonomy (NCBI): domain Bacteria; kingdom Pseudomonadati; phylum Planctomycetota; class Planctomycetia; order Planctomycetales; family Planctomycetaceae; genus Planctomicrobium; species Planctomicrobium mucosum. Next base: position 4,712,023 of record NZ_CP195793.1, read on the forward strand.
CTCACATGCACATGGTGGAACGCAGATCTCGATCAGAACTGATTCACAGTGGTCACACGGATTCGGCACTGCCACAATTTTCTTTACGGCACAGGGAGCGATGTTACGCGCCTGGATCACCTTCACTCGTGGATACAAGCCGAGAGTTCCACCATCGCAACTGTCGCAAACAAAGCACCCGGGCTGAACAGTCACAGGAATTCCATGACCTGGAACGACGATCGCTCCATTCACAACGATGTCAGGTTCAGGTTGCAGTGCTCCAAGCTGGGAATGCAACACTCGTGTCGGGACTGGGGCGTACTGCTCGTCTGCTGATACGATTTCGCCGATCGCTGGTGCCACCATCGGTGGACGAGCGAATGCCGTTGTCGCAGATGCGATCACCAACGCCATGGCAAAAAAACGCTTCATGAACTTCTCCCATGAGTACGGATTTTGGTGTGAACCTCGACGATGAGTCTTTGACTTCAAGACTCAATTTTAATAGCCGTCGAGCCCTCACCCCTCCTTGGTAGTGTGAACTTTGAGTCTCACACAATCGGCACAATCATAGTGAAACCAAGGTGTCGCTGACAGTAAACTTGAATAAATCAGGATGAATGGACATCTTTCATTTGAAATTTTCCTCACAATTATTCCACGCAAGCTCACCATTACTTTCACCCTCCCCGTCCTGACAGGACAGGTCACCCAGGATGAAACTGATCTGACCATCAACGGGAAGAGTGACGAGAAAACTGAGCAGTACACCAATCACAGCCGTCGCAACCGGCGGGAGGAGATCGCATCAACGCCTTCAAACTGGATACCATTTGACGATCTCGTTCTGGCGATTGGGATCAGTCCCCACCTCAAAAGCGTACAAGCGGGTTGGGCACGTCGAAGAAAAATTAGGGTGATCGCAAAGCTGCACATCTGTTCCAGGCGACATCGGGAAACGACGCTGATCCTCCCTACTTTTCTGCCTTCACTTTAGGAGCGCCCCGCCCCAACAGAATGGCTAATTTGCCAGTGGCAAAGCGGGAGCCTGAGGGAATTTCACCGCCGGATCGAGTCGTTCCTCAAACTCTTCATGTGGCTCCAGATTGATCGATTCAATCATCTTGCGCACCCAAACTGGGACGACCTGGCTCGATGCTCCCGAATCTCCAGTGGCGAAATCGAGTTCATTCTTCCAATGAAGATGGTCGACTCGCAAACACACCAACACGTCCCCACGCTTTCCTGTGACAACCCCTTCCACCAGATGAAAAACCTGGCTATTTTCCTTCGCAACCTCAAACGTAAAAATGACTTGCTGATTGCCGACCTTGAAGATCTCCTGATGAGTTTGTTGAGGATCCACAATCAGCTCAGTCCCCCCGGACGCCTCTTCCAGCATCGTTTTCCGAATATGCCGCCGAATCGTTTCGTCAGTTGAAAATCGTGTGCTGACTTCCAGCAAGGTTAATACGCCGTCTCCGACATATCGCTGATAGTAGGCGCCTCGCAACCTCACAAGAAACGCAAGGTTCCACTCAATCGCACCTTGCGGTTGAAACACTTCGGGAATTTCGATGTTGATGATTTCCCGAGTCAGCGATTTGGCCAGATCCGGGTTCTCGCTCAGACTGGGGCGGAACCACCACGCTGCAATTCCGCACAGACAGCACGAAATCAGCAGAAGTGTCGTCACAACTCCAACCAGAACAGCCAGAAGCGGCCGAACTTTCGACTCACGATGTTCGTGATTCAGCGCGGTTCGCATCTTCTCGCTGGGCGAAAGTTCCTTCGAGTCACTCATTTGCGGAAAGTTCACATACAGGAAAACAAAAAGACGCTTAACAACACAGTTTTAGTGTGCCGTTAAGCGTCTGGAATTGCGAACGAATAGATCGGAAATCCGATCGATTCCTCACACTATCGCATTGTAATCACCAACCAACCGCCTTCAGCAGTTAGGTCAGTCACAGAAAGTGTGATGATTCTGTCATTAGGAGTCGTGACGTTGAAGCTGCGTTTGACAGACTTCTCTGGCAGAGCGCTCTGGATTTTCTGTCGCATCACATTCGCACGGGCAACCTGAGCTGCCACATTGCTTGGTCGTTCAACAGGCTTCACTCCGACGTTTCCACGGGACAGGACAATCTTGTCTCCTTGAATGGTCGGTGTGAACGGGACGGAAATCACCTGAGTTGGGATATCGTCGCCGTTATCTCGCTTGAGACCAGCTTTGATGAACAGTGTGACGACGCCACCATGGATGGTGAATCGAACAGCGTCCTTTTCAGCGAATACCAGCGTGTTGCCAGCGACTTCAGCGTTTTCTTCAGATGGAGTTGGCTTTGGAATTTCGACAGGTCGGCCGAGAATCTCGGTCAAACGATCCTGCAGCAACAGACGGACTTCATCTTCGGTCATGGTCTGTCCGTTGAGGCCGAGACGATCGAAGGTGTGATTCAGCAACGATTCATGAATTTGAGCCACAATTCCATCGGCAGGAACTGTTGCAACTGGAACTGCTTCAGACCCAGCGAGTTCAGACTTCTCCATCACACGTGCCCAGAGTCGCAACTCTGTGTCAGTTGATGTGAGGGCCATCGTGCTCGGATAGAGATTGTGCTTACGGAGCGGACCATAAGTCTTTGTTTCGAGTTGCTTGGTCGCATTGCCAAGTTGGTCGTTTGATTCTGCTTCAAGCTGAGCACTGACTTGCTGAGTAATCTTCTGAACAGCAGCAGCATTTGCTTGAGGACGGAGCTTGTCTGCTTCTCGAATTGCAATGTTGTTTGCAACGCGACCGAAGATTGGAATTCCGCTGAACTTGGTTGCTGCACCAACGGTTTGGGTGTTGGCGTAAGCAGAAACCCGTCCTGGCTCTCCAAAGAAGTTGTGACCATCAAATGTCACAGTCTTTGATGCAACAAAGCGATGATTTCCAACAGAATGGACAGTCGCTTCGTGAGTCACGCCGTTTGTGTTGGCGTAGACAGAACCGGAAAGATTCAGATTGAATTTCGCGTTGGCACCGCTTGGAAGCAGATCGATCGTCGACACGATATCAGCACACTGATAGCCGTAAATCGATGCCTGCTGAAAGCGATCGCGAATCTGGCTCTGCTCGCGACGTGATTCGGACATGAATCTGTTCAAGAGTCCTTCGGATACAGAGACACGAAGGTTGTAGTTCAAAAAGCTCTTGGACACTGCGCTTGCAACTGCTGCTCCGCCATCTGGTGATTGAGCCTGAACTTCGCTCAGAATCTGGCGAACATTCGCCTCTCCTGAGACTGTTGGTTCGGCGCGGTAAGCGGCAAGAGCTTCAACAAGTTTGGCGTAAAGTGCTGTCAACTGAGCCGGCTGAGCAACTTCTGGCTGAACAGCAGCATCGCGAACTTTGCGGAGTGAATCTTCGACAGCCAAAAATGCTTCCTGGCTGACAAAGTCACGAACTTCAGCTCCATAGCTTTCACGATTTCCGAGCTTGGTCAGGATTTTTTCGACGGTCGCTGGAGCACTTTCATCAGACGCCTGAAGATTCTGCAGATCGTTCAGTTGAATCCAGGAAACCCAGTCAGAGCCGTTGTGATAGCTCTTGAGGAATTCAGCGAGCTGATTGGCGGAGTCGTGCAGGCCAGCAACGGCTGGCTGAAGTCGCTCATCGCGTGCTGCTGATGGTTCGGCAGTCTGAGCATCCAGAATTGCCTTCGCGAGTGTCGCTTCTGGGCTCAGCTTGGAATAAAGGGACTGCAATGGCTTGTGAATGGAGCGATATCGTGCATCAGCGAGCGCTTTCTCGATTGTTTTAACCTTGACCTGAAGTCGGTCGACAGCGGCTCGTTGTTCAGCAACTGGCTTTGAGTGTCCCTCGTAGAAATCCTTGACGAAAGTCCCCGTTTCGAGAGTCCACGCCTTCCAGGTAGGATCAATCGACTCTTCGAGACTCTTGAAATCGTCCTCTGTAAGTCCTTGCGGAGCAGAGGACGGGAAAATGCCGTCCAAGCCAACAGCTCCCGCTGCCGGTTCATAACCCCATGAACTCGAAGCTGCCCAAATAGATAGGCAACTGCAAAGGACTGTCCAAGTCATTGTCTGGCGCGTGCGCATTTCCACTCCAATTTTGATGCAAACCGTAGAGGTGTCAGTCCCTCAGTCCCGGCTCACACGTTCTAAATTTGTATCGACAGACTCATCATCGATTGTCGACACGGGTTGTTTAATCAGACAAGTGAGCCCAAAGTTCCCTAACAGTCGATCGATTCAACCGACAGCGACAATGCAGACAGTGTATTGCCCCCAGATCGTGTATTCAAACACCGAGCAGCGCGAATTCAATTCCATTTCGGCGAATTTCGCCAATTTGCATTCGACTTTACTGGCAAAGCACAATTTTGCTATGACTTGGTTGGCACTTTTGCATTTCGATGTTTTTTAACAGAAAAATGCCTAAAGATTTCTTGCCCCTCAGCCGGGACAAGCCGTCAGCAAAAAGTGTGATCGTTAGATATTCAGCACGCTCAAAATCTGGCAGTTTGAGTGTTTGCAATGAGAACAAAGAGGACGGGAAAGGACTCCCTATGCAGAACCTACTTCTGAAGATTCTGGTTCTGAGTGGCGTAATCGGCGGAAGCTGCTTCGTAGTTTGGCAAGCGCATGACGGCTTATCCAAAGCTGCGAAGAATTCCGCAGTAGAAGGATTCACCCCACTTTCCGAGCGCCCTGACTTAGTGAAGCAAGCAGAAACCGAAAAGGAAGCTGCCCCGGCCTCTTCATGGGATCAGAAGATCCAGCTGACAAGCGGTGAGGCTCCAGCCAAAACCACTGAAGCGCCAGCAGATGCCCCCGCATTCGAGCCGACACTAGCAGAGAAACCCGACAGCCAATCGGGGACGCCAGCAGACGACAGCCCGTTCGCAGGATTTGCGGAGTATGATCAATCTTCCGCTCAAACAGCCAAGATGAGAACGAGCGGCGCCGGGACACAGAATGATTTTCCGGAATCTGGCTTAACACTCCCATCAGTTGCGACGGCAAACGTCGAAACTGACCTTCCAGAACAACAGGAAGAACTTTCTCCGCCGACTCAAGAAGCGGAAGAAAAACAAATCGTCCAATTCTGGGGAGAGGACACCCCAACGCCGGCTGCGACTCCAGCAGCTGCGCCGGCCGAATTCGCAGAACTTCCAGACCAGGAAGTCCAATCCGAAAAGCTTGCCAGCTCTGAAGAACCTCAGAACGAGGGTGTCCTCGACGCATTCGCAGCCGCAACAGACACCGCCCAAGAGGCTGAAGTCGAAAGTGATCCGTTTCTCGCGCTGCAGGCGCCCGCACCAGCGGCAGCTGAAATGCGGTTCGGTCCATCAACGAAATCGGCTCCTGCAGCACTTCCTGAACTCCCAAGCGCAACTCCAATTGACGCTGCGGCCAAAGGGAACGCAGAAGTTGCGGACCGAGATGTTCTTCCGACACCAGCCGCCCCAGGTCGACTCCAACTTGGGTCCAGCGCAATTGAATCCAGCGTCGTTCAAGCTGAGGCAAACGAATCGTCCTCGACTTCCATTGAGACCGTTGGCGGATTTGAAGAGCGTCAGGCTCCTCGTCCTCTCGCAACCCCAGAAGCGGCTCCACTCATGCCGCTTGAGATGCCAGAACTTCCCGCCAGAGGAAAATCCGCGGCTGCTGCTGCACCTGAATTGCCAGCCTCCGGAGAGGCAGACCCCTTTGGAGCTTCGGTCGCCCCAGCACCGCTTCAAGTAAAGGCGGACGATGTCCTCCCAGCGGCTTCACCTGCTCAGACTGAGGGGTCAACTACGTTCGCAACGATGGATTTCCCATCGCTTCCTCCGCAAAAGACCGCCTCTCCTCAACCTTTGCCAGATCAAATTCAGCAGGTTGCGGAACAGGTACCCGCGACGATGCCCCCTCTCCCTCCTGCGGAAGATGTTCTCCCAGAACTCCCCACACCAGTTCCATCATCGACTTCAGGATCGATCCCTGCGAGCACTCCAGCAAATATGGATCAGGATAACCTTCCATCCTTTCCGGGTACCACACCGTCCGGAAACGCGGGCCTCCCTGAGCCAGTCCCACTGACACCACAACCGACTCGATCGAGCTTGCCGACCCTGGATCTCAGCAGTCCCCCTCCCGCTGGATCCATGGCGACTCCAGAACTGCTGAACGGAACCGAACAGTTCGACATGAATGCCCCAAATGGACCGCAGTCACCTGAATTGAAGATCGAGAAGATCGCTCCCAATTCAGCTGAAGTCGGTGAATCGGTGATCTACTCAATCGTGATCCGAAACGTTGGTGGAAGCGAAGCTAAAGATGTCGTTGTGGAAGACCGTATTCCCTTTGGAGCACGCCTTGAGGGAACGATCCCACAGGCGAATCTCTACGAAGGAAAGTTGACCTGGCAACTCGGCACTATTCCTCCGAATGAGGAACGAAAAATCCAGCTGAAAGTGACCCCAACTGAAGCAGGACAGATCGGAAGCGTCGCCACAGTTTCATTCGCATCATCCGTGGCAGCAAGCATTAAAGTAACGTCACCTAAACTCGAAATCAGCATGAGCGGCCCTCAGGAAGGGGTCGTCGGTGAAGTTTTGAACTTCCGGTACACATTGCGAAACGTCGGCCAAAGCCCTGCGAAATCAGTGTTCCTGCGGACAGTCCTTCCTCAAGGACTGGAGCACCCAGGCGGAAGCGACCTTGAGTACGAGAGCGGCGCGATCGCACCGGGATCAGAAAAGGTGATTGACCTTGCGGTACGTGCAGCGACCAACGGCGTTTATACCGTCCACTCGATGGTCACTAATGATGGAAAAATGCACGCAGAAACACGATCTGACGTCAATGTGATCAAATCACGACTTGAGCTTACTCGTACGGGGGCAGAAAATCGTTTTGCCGGACGCCCTGCGACGTTCCAACTCAAAGTGACGAACACGTCAAACGATGTACTCCGCGGAATCACTGTGCAGGAGAAAATCCCCGAAGGGGTAGAATTCCCCGCGATTCAGGGGGGAGGCCGCTACGACACTGCAAATCGACTTCTGACCTGGAAAATCTCAGAGATTGGCCCCGGGCAGGCTGCGGAGATCAACATGATTTACTCTGCGAAGAAAGCCGGCGAATACGCGGGAACTCTCGTCGCAGTGGATGACGCTGGAAATCGCGCGGAACTCCGAACAAATCTGGTTGTGAAAGGATTCGCAGACCTTGCTCCTGATTACACCGCGGAAACACGAACTGTACTTTCCGGAGAGCCGATCACACTCCGATTGAAATTAAAGAACACTGGTTCTGAATCGGCAAAGGGTGTCGTCGCCAAATTCTCTATTCCACAAGGAGTGGAGTTCGATTCCGCGAGCGGACCGGTTTCCTATCAGGTCGTAGGAAACGAATTGGTCTTCGAATCGCTTGAAACCATTCCTGCAGGTCAGGAGGAGCTATTCCACGTTTCACTCCGCGCGACGCAGCCAGGAAACGCAAAGATCACTATGTCGCTTGAAACAAAGGATTACAGCCAGCCGCTCTTCCAGGATCAGGTGATTCGAATTCTAGGATCGGGGAACTAGCCCTTGTTTCAGGGGAGCGTGGTGGCGAACGATGGCAGCAGCACTTTCAAAACCTGTCGTTATCGCCTCCGGAATGCTTCACTTTCATGAATGGCTCCCTAATACGAATTTGTGGAGATTCCGGCCTGCCGGGAGCAATGGGTATCACTGCCTGAACCAGAGTTTTGCTGCAATCGCTGCCACGGCCCCTTGCCAGAGGGGCCGGCAACGAATAAGCGGGAACCCGTCGGCTCTGTGTTACGCCGAAACTCCGTGTTTCTGCGTGTTTCATGCGATCTCAATCGCTGCACCACTCAGCCAAAGGACCAACTGCTCAAGCTGTAACGCTTCCGGGAGTCGACTCCCACCTTTGAGTCCGTAATCTGCATTCGCCAGCGTTTCCAGAATTGCTTCTGCACGATGACGCTTGATTCGGCGAAGGTACTTTTCCGCGGCTGCAACATCACGGGGAAAGACTCCCGCATCCCGGAGCGCCTGCTGGATGTTTCCGCTTTGACGTGACCCTTCGACTGCAACTGCGAACTTTCGAAAGACGTAATTGATCCCCCCCAGAATTTTCGGTGACGGTTCCCCAGCGTAAATCAGTTTCCCGAGTGCCGTGAGCGCCGCGGCCGGGTTTCCATCGCGAATCGCATCGATCATCACCCAAGTCGTTTCCGCGCGCCATCCCCCTACGAGTTTCTCCACGTCGTCCACAGAAATCACTGGAAGATCACCCACGTACGCCACGAGTTTCGACAACTCCTGCTCCAGTAGTCCCATTCCAGTGCCAGCCAGCTCGACCATTCTGCTGGCACCGTCGCGGCCCAGCTTTTTGCCGTACTCATCGGCAGCACGCTGAACGAGCCAGTTTTCCAACTTGATCCCGTCCAGTTCGGAACAATCAATCGCGATGCCATCGGCGTCGACCTTTTTTGCAAGTCGCGTGTTTTTTCTCCACGTCTTCACATCAAGAATCAGCAGGGCGCGACGACTCGGCTTTTCCGCGTAGTTTTCGAGTGACGCACGAAACTCGGTGATGAAGTCGTCAGCGTCTTCGATTAGCACCAGTTTCTTATTGGAGAACATCGACACCTGTTGCAACTCGTCGCGGATCGTTTTGTATTCCAGGTCTTTCCCAGAAAAACGCATCAACCCCAAGGAGTCATCATCCGTTTTTCCCAGAAGATGACGACTCAACAGGGTGAGAGTGGACGATTTGAGATGGCGCTCCGACCCGTGTAAGACCACGAGCGAAGCGGTTTCGACTTCTTTGATTTTGCGTGGGAATTCAATGGCGTGCATGGACTCAGATTGACCCAAAGAAACTAAACGTCGTACATTCCTGCCGCGCCATTGCCATATGGAGCGGCAGGATGAAGATGTACTGTACCAATCAATCGCAGCGTGAAACATCCGACGCTTTAAACATCAGCCTGAATCTCCTTTAGTCGCAGCAGTAAAACGAGATGAGTTCGCTCACCGACCTTCCCATTATTCCCGAGTCGGAAACAGGATACTGTTGTCCCGGTGAGACTCGACCTATTGGAAGAGCGGTTCATCTGGCGCGACTGGCTGCCGGACATCGTGCCTGTTCTCAATGCGTTCACCGAGCAGATATCCAAACGCTGCCAAAGCATATTGCTCAGCGAACAGCCTCTCGCTTATCCCGGACCACGACATCGTTTTTTTCGGCAAACGGGATTCGAGGCATCTACATCAATCAACTGACCCGTCGCCACGTCTCCGAAATCACGGAACGCGTTCTGCAAATTGCTGATGAAGACCGTGCATTCAACAGCGAACTCCCTTATCGCGGCCCACTCAGAGTAGTGACGGGTTACGATTCTCGAACGATGTCAGCCGACCTCGCCGTCGGCATGGTCTATGTTCTCCAGCGATGGGGATGCCGTATCGCTGATGTCGGTCGAGTCAGCCGACCAGCTTTCGATTCCGCTCGTGATCAGCTTCACCCCCACCTTGGGATCTATCTCACCGGAGGAAGCGAACCGCACTCGTGGAGCGGATTAGATCTGATTGATGAGACAGGCCTTCCGTGGAGTTCCCCCGGAAAGCTGGACCTATTGAGAGAGAAACTAGCGTCCCCTTCAAGTCGACTCTCGCGGTCGCAGGGACGGTACGAAGCAGTCAACCTGCAGTCTGACTACGAATCCTCGCTGGAATCGCTGCTACACGGAATTCGACCGCTGCGGCTCGTCATCGCCGCCCCGGATCCGCTTGTACGCGCCAGCCTCAAAAGAGCCTTTGACAACACCTCCTGCAGCGTCCAGTTTCTCGCAGGGAATGTCAGCGCATTCAACGGAATCGACCGACTGCAGAAAACACTTGTCGATGTCCTGTGCGATCAACGAGTCGACGCCGGTTTTCTGATCGGTCACGATGGCCGAGAATGCCGGATATTCGACGAAGGGGGATACGAACTGACGTTACCGGAGACGATCTCGTTGCTACAGCGAGGTCTCCCTGAAACAGATCATCGTGTCTGCATGTTGAATTTCGATTCGGTCAGCGAAGGTGAACTCGCTCACGCGACTCGACTCTCGGGAACAGAGGCAGATCTGCTTCGACATCAACAGGAACACGAAATCCCATTAGCAGTCGATTCTTCTCATCGATTCTGGTTCTTCGGTGAACGTCCCGCATGCGATGCCATTCAGACCATGGCAAGAATGCTGACGATACTGAGTCAGTCGGATCGCCCGGTCTCCAGCTATCGGCGTCAAAAAAAGTCGATCGCTCGAACTCTCGTGCGTTAGCCCCTGTCTCCGGGGCGCGGCGATTGGCGGTATAAACTCATTAAACGCTGCGTTTATCGCCGCCGGAACGCCCGATGCTCGCGAGAGACGCTCTCGTTGACATCATCAGTCCTTACTCGACTTACATTTTACTGCTCGTCATCATGCCGAGGTCGGCGGGTGTGATCAACATCCCCTCTCCGCGGTGGAATCTCGCCGCTCCGAGGGAATGAATTCTTGAGTGAGAAGCGAAACAACAATGAGAATTCTGATTCTCGGTGCAGGGGCGGTCGGCGGCTATTTTGGAGCGAGGCTGATCGCATCGGGAAAGGACGTCACATTTCTTGTGCGGCCCGCCCGTGCACAATTGATTGCCGAATACGGCCTGCGTATCTCCAGTCCATCCGGCGGCGACCTTCACCTTCCTGAGGTCAAAACTGTCGTTGCCAGCAAATTGGAGGGGCAGTTTGATCTGGTCATCGTCACTTGTAAGTCGTACGACCTTGAATCGTCCATGAAGGACATTGCTCCGGCAATTGGACCGGGAACCATCATTCTCCCGCTGCTCAACGGACTTCAACACGTTGAGATCCTTGAACAACGCTTCCCCGCCGCGACTGTCCTGGGAGGATGCTGCTTTATTTCTACTCGAGTTGAAGCTGACCACAGCATTACCCATTTGAGCGACGTTCACAGAATCACGTTCGGTGCCAAATCCTCTGCAGATGAGCAGGCTGCGCGGCGAACCTTTTTTGCTCTATGCGAGTCCGAATTCGAAGTCATCAACAGCGAGAACATTCTTCAGGAGATGTGGGAGAAGTGGATATTCATTGCGTCGATGGCAGGTCTCACCTGCTTGATGCGAGGAACCATCGGTGACGTCGTCGTCAGTGGCGGTGCATGGTTATCAAAATCGCTGCTGGACGAATGCAGCGAGATCGCAGGCCAGAACGGATATCAACCTCGCCCTGCCGCCTACGACTTCGCTTTGGGACACCTCACAAAGGCGAACTCTCCGATCGCAGCGTCCATGCTGGGTGATGTCGAAAGAAACAGCTCAACAGAAGCCCAGCACGTTTTGTTTGATCTGCTGGCCCGAGGGAAGGGGACTGACGAATCGGCTCATCCTCTATTGAGACTCGCGTGGCTCCATCTGGAATCGTATCGAAACAGACGCCTGCGAGAATTCGCCTGAGGGTGAAAGTGACCCTTTGATTCCCCTTGAAATTCGTGGAATCAAGGAGAGCCCATTTTCTCAAAAACCAACTGTCGAGCTTCCCTCGCGCTGGGGCTGGCGACTTGAGGATATTACAGTAAAATTCAGTGCGAATGGTCATAACGGTCTCAGAGACACGCGAACCTCTAACTTCAGCTCCTAATTTCAAGTTCATTCCGATCAAACGGTTGCGTCCTCAAACACTTTCGGGAAACGCGAAGAGAAAATTTGACCGGCACTCCCCAGCGTGTAGACTCCACAAGCTGAATTGTGACATGTCGCGGACAGGAGTATGATACACCTGTTCACTTGCCAAACTGCCACACCGGGGAAACAAATTGTGTTGGCATGTTCTGCGTTTCACTCATTCGTTTTGCTTTGATTCAGGTCACTTGTGTCGTCACAGTTATCTCAGGAATTCCGCGAGACGGTCCGCTCGCAAACGGACTTGGTCAGCCTGATTGGCGAAAGCATCGCCCTTCAACCGCGACACGGCGGGCGACAATACGTCGGCCTCTGCCCATTCCACGACGACCACAGCCCATCGCTGAATGTTTACCCAGATCGCCAAACCTTTAGATGTTGGTCCTGCCAGACAGGTGGCGATTGCTTCACTTACGTGATGGAACGTGAAAAAGTGCCGTTTCCGGAAGCGCTGGAGCTTCTGGCACGACGGGCGAACCTTCCAATTCCGCAGAAGATCGCCAAATTCACGCCAGGCGAGGAAGCCAGCCGCGCCAAGCTTTTGGAGATTCTGCAATGGGCAGAGAATCTTTTTCATAAAGCATTGTTAGAGCTTCCCGCTGCGGAACCAGCCAGACGTTACTTGGCTGAACGGGGATTCACTGACGAAACAATCAAGAAATATCGGCTCGGGTTCCATCCCCCCTCATGGACATGGGTTCTCGAGCAAGCCACGACGAAGTACTCCCCGAAGCTACTTCTGGATGCCAGATTAGTCGGGGAACGCGATGGACGTCATTACGACAACTTTGTCAATCGGGTGCTGTTTCCGATCTGTAATGAACGGGGCCAACCGGTTTCTTTTGGAGGAAGAGTTCTTCCAGGAAGCACAGACCCCGCAAAATACTGGAACGGCCCGGAGAGTTCGGTCTTCCACAAGAGCCGACTTCTTTACGCGATCGATAAGGCGCGAGACGCAATTCGTACTCTCGACCAAGTACTGGTAGTTGAGGGTTATACGGATTGCATCACTTGTCACCAGCACGGCATTCAGAACGTTGTGGCGACGCTAGGGACCGCTCTGACAGATTCGCATGTCACGGCGCTGAAACGGTTTGCAGGTCGGGTCGTATTGATCTTCGACGGCGACAGAGCAGGGCAGGACGCAGCAAGAAAAGCGGTCGAACGATTTCTCGCACAGGATGTCGACCTGCGAATTTTGACATTACCAGACAAACTGGACCCCGCTGAGTACCTCACTGCATACAATGCCGACGAGTTCCAAAAGCTCATGGCACAGGCCCCTGAAGCATGGGAATTCCAGTATCGCGCCGCGCGGGCAGAGCACGGCGCAGAGACGATCCATGGACGCCAACGCATCCTGGAAGAAATGATTGGTTTACTGGCTCAGGTTCCCAACATGACGGGGAGCCTTCGCGAGTCGCTGTTAATTGCAAATCTTGCACAAAGACTCATGGTCACAGAGGAGGTCGTTAGAGAAAGATTGAAGAACGTTCGGGCCGACGGACCGAAGCGATTCCGCACTGAAGAATCAGCAGGACAGCGTCCGGAAATGTCTCGAGAAGTCATGCGAATTCTCGCACGACGATTCACACGAGACGACCGTTTGGAATACGACTTGCTAGAACTGGTGTTGGCGGCGCCGGAGTTTTTCGGCTTCGCAATGGGGACCATTGGAGACCAGCCCCTACGGAATCCTGTTCTCTCGCAGATCATGGAATTCTGTTTGTGGGAGATGGAAGAAAATGGAGAGATCACGCTCGCTGGTCTGTTAAGCCGAGTTGAAGACCAGCAACTGAAAAGCCTTGTGGTCTGGATGGATGCACAAGCGGTGGCAAAGGGAATTGCCAAAAAAGTTCGAGAGAGCGATTTTGACGATGACGGCTGCCCTTTGCTATTGAAGACCTCTCTCGCCAACCTAAAGTGGCGGGAAGAAGAAAAGCGTCAACAGCATTTGTCAGCGCAGTTATCACAGCAACCGGACGGAGCAGGTCAGCTCGATGAAGCCACGGAAGCTTCGCTCAGGCAGGCAGCGGAATTTCACCTAAAAAGAGCCACCAGAAAATCCACCGTTTGAAGCCCGCTGTGCCGGCTTCTATTGGAGAACCAGAATGCATCGTTCGGATGATCGGCTGCGGGAACTGACAGAACTTGGACAGTTGCAGGGATTTCTGACCTTCACGCAAGTGAATGAATACCTTCCTGACGAAGCGGTCAATCCAGACAAGATTGATGCCCTGTTGGTCATGCTTGAAGAACTCGGTCTAACCATTCGGGACGAGAAAAAAGCTGTTCAACAGCCTGTCGTCACCAAAGCAAACGGGAAAGCACCTGCCCCTCGCAAGCTGCAGACCGTCAACCTGAATGGCATTCTCGAAGAGACTGGCGGGGGACGTAGCATTGACGACCCCGTCCGGATGTACCTGTCACAGATGGGCGAAATCCCTCTCCTCACCAGACCGGAAGAGATTTCACTCGCCAAGAAAATTGAAGTAACTCGCAAGCGATTTCGTCGGACGCTTCTGGAGTGTCATTTCATCTCGGTTGATGCGTACGAAACTTTACTGAAGGTGGAACGGGGAGAGTTGCCGTTCGACCGGACCATCAAGATTTCGCTCACGGAGTGCACCGAGCGCGATCAAGTATTGGGGCGCATGCCTCTCAACCTCCGGACTGTGAAACAGATTCTCGATCAAAACCTGATCGTCTTCGCGGAAGCGACCAGTTCAGAGACATCAAAAGACCAGCGGATTCGTTGCGAGCGACAACTGGAAGACCGCCGCCGTAAGGCAGCGACATTGCTCGAAGAAATGAGTCTGAGAACCAATCGTCTCACGCCACTCATTAAGCGTCTTGAACAGATCTCGAAGCGAATGTTGGATCTGCAGGCGGAAATTCATCGGCTTCGTCAGGATCGACAATTCAAAGAACGCCGTGCGAACTATGAGCAGGAACTCGCAGACCTGATGAAAATGACTCTTGAAACGCCAGAAAGCCTGGCGGCTCGAGTTGTCGAGATTCGCGATCGTTATGCAGCCTATGACCAGGCGATGCGTGACCTCTCAGCCGGAAACCTTCGATTGGTTGTTTCGATCGCCAAAAAGTACCGCAATCGTGGCATGAGCTTTCTGGATCTGATTCAGGAAGGGAACACCGGCCTGATGAGGGCGGTCGATAAATACGAGTATCGCCGGGGGTATAAGTTTTCGACCTACGCCACATGGTGGATTCGTCAGGCGATCACGCGAGCAATTGCAGACCAAGCCCGCACAATTCGTATTCCCGTGCACATGATCGAAACGATGTCTCGATTGCGTCGCGTCAGCAAAGCACTGGTTCAGGAACTTGGACGTGAGCCGACAATCGAAGAAGTCGCACAGCGAACCAATTTGAGCGTCGATGAGGCAGCCCGAGTTCTGAAGATGTCCCGTACTCCTGTCAGCCTTGATAAGCCGATGGGGGACAACGACGACACCATGTTTGGTGATTTCCTCGAAGACACGAGTGAATACAATCCGATCAGCCAGGCGACTCAGGAGATGCTCAAGGACAAGATCGACCAAGTCCTGAAGACTCTGACATATCGTGAACGAGAAATCGTCAAGCTCCGATATGGTCTGGGCGACGGTTACACCTATACGCTTGAAGAAGTGGGGCGGATCTTCAAAGTGACTCGTGAACGTGTCCGCCAGATCGAAGCGAAGGCGGTCCGGAAACTTCAGCATCCTGCACGATCCAAGCAGCTGCAGGGCTTCCTTGAACGACTGTCACTATCGCTTGGTCAAAACTGATACGTGACCATCCCAGCACGGGCGCCTTCTCCAACCAGGGAAGTTGCTTGTTAAAAGGGGTTCCTCAAGAGTCTCAACGTGAATTCCGAATCAGGGGTCGCTCATATTCTGGGCTGCCCCTGATTTTCATTTGTAAAGTCAATCACTGACAGGGAATTGTCAGCTGCAACCGTTGAGATCCAAGCCGAATCAAATCACAATGCGGAGAGAAAATTCACAACACGATTCGGGCTACTCAGCGTCCCCGATCGCGATCACATCATTGTGATCTGCTCAACGACTGGAAATAGCGTTATGGCTTTGAAGATTTCGACGATCGACTGTGCACACAGCAACGCTGCTCAACTCTTCGCAGATCTTCGCCAGAAGCTGAGTCCGCAAGGAAACGTCGTCTCCCCCGCTAGCCGTCAACGCACCATTGAACTCTTTGGTGAGCCGCTCACCCCGCAACAGGTTGTCGAGCGAATCTGCCACGATGTTCGTACTCAAGGGCTCCCGGCACTTCTGCATTACACTGCAAAACTCGACAAGAAAGAGCACAGCCCTGAGTCGCTGCGAGTGAGTCTTGATGACCTGAAAGCGGCTCACGCTGCAGTGGACGAATCGTTCCTGAACACGATTCGCGCTATTCGAGATAACATTCTTGAGTTTCAGCAAGCGATCCTGACACACGACGTTTCCATTCAGCGGCGTGTCGATGATGCGCGAGTCGAACTCCGGCAACGCTATCTGCCGTTACGTCGCGTCGGAATTTGTGTTCCCGGCGGCGCAGCCGCCTACCCGTCGACAGTTCTGATGACCGCGGTACCAGCGATGGCTGCCGGTGTTCAGCAGATTGCGGTTGTGGTCCCGCCCACCCAATTCGGCGCCTACAACACCGACATGTTGGCAACGTGCCATGAACTGGGAATCACCGAAGTTTACCGCGTCGGGGGAGCTCAAGCTGTTGCGGCATTGGCCTACGGCGTTGAAGGAATCCCGCGAGTCGACAAAATTGTCGGCCCCGGAAATCTGTTTGTCGCCTTGGCAAAGAAACATGTTTTCGGCGAAGTGGATATCGACAGCATCGCTGGACCAAGCGAAGTTGTTATCCTCGCCGACGAGACCGCAAACCCAGCCTTTTTGGCCAGCGATCTCATCTCTCAGGCAGAGCACAGCCCCGGTTCAGCCGTCCTGATCACGTGGCACGCTCCATTGATTGATCAAGTTCATACGGAGCTTGAAAACCAACTGAGCAAGCTGGAACGTGGTGACCTCGCCCGCACTAGTTTGGAAGACTACGGCGCCATGATACTCGTGCGTGACGAAGACGAAGCTGCCGCGTTCGCAGACGAACTCGCGACAGAACACTTGCACATTTCGACCGATAATCCAGAGCGACTACTGGCCAAAGTCCAGAACGCTGGGGCAATCTTTCTTGGACACTACACACCGGTCGCCCTCGGCGATTACGTCGCTGGCCCGTCCCATGTCCTCCCAACGGGTGGAACAGCACGTTTCGCCAACGGTCTCTGCGCGAACGACTTCCTGAAGCGTTCTTCAATCATCAGTTACAACGAAGCCGCATTGCGATCTGATGCAGAGTTGGTTCAAGCGATGGCAGACAAAGAGGGGCTGACGGCACACCGCAACAGCGTCGACATTCGCCTTCAGTAGTGCGAGCGGGCCGACACGTTCAATTGAGCAATCAACTTCAGTCACTCTTCTGAAACAGGCAAAGCTGCCAGTTCACGTTCAGCCCCCCAAGCGGGTCGGAACAGGCTATCGAAGCCCCGCTTATTCTCGATCGGATAACGTCGACCGAGACCCGTAAAGTTTTCCAATTCGAAAACTAACTCTCCGAGTGGAAGTCGATGAATCGGTTTGTCATTCATCCGATGAACCGTGAACGCGATCCGATAGCGACCGGAGGAGAGAGTCTGCGCAGGAATTCTCCACCGTTGTGTCAATCGGCATGGCTGAATCGTCTCCGCAACTCCGGTTTCAGCGTCGTCGAAAAGAGATAATGCGAGCTCTCCGCCATAGTCGGACAGTAAGCGAAACCCGAAGGCAAGCCCATCTGTCGGCTTGTAGATATCGAGTATCCCGCCGACCTCCAACTCGAGCCCCGCGTCCCAGACATCTCTTCCACCGCTGGGGCGAACCCAGACTTCCTGCAATTGCACCTCATCGTTTCCACTAGGCCCGTGCCAGTGCGTCACGCTGCTTCCACCGGAATTCTTATAGGTCTGAATCACTTGATGAATGGGCCCGATCGACGTCACGTGACCATTCTCGATCAGTACTCCGCGGTGGCAGAGTGAAGCCATCGCAGTCGAATTGTGGCTGACCATGATGATCGTGCGCCCCGAGTTCGTGGAAAGATCTTCCATTCGCTCCAGGCATTTTCGCTGAAACGCAGCGTCCCCCACGGCCAGAACCTCGTCCACGATGAGGATTTCCGGTTCCAGAAACGCTGCGACTGCAAACCCGAGACGAACTCGCATCCCGGAAGAGAATCGTTTGACCGGCGTGTCGACATACATGCGGCAGCCAGCGAAGTCGATGATGTCATCCAGGTGGCGCGCAATTTCATGTCGACGCATTCCGAGTACAGCCCCGTTGAGAAAAATGTTCTCTCTCGCGGTCATCTCGGGGTGCATCCCCGTTCCAACTTCCAAAAGAGAAGCAATTCTCCCCTGAATGCGAATGCGACCTGTCGTCGGGGCTGTAATACGGGATATGAGTTTCAGCAACGTCGACTTGCCCGCACCATTCGTGCCGATGATGCCCAGAATCTCTCCCTCGTAAACGTCCAAATTGACGTCTTTGAGTGCCCAGACGAAATTGGATTTGGAACTCTGGTCGCGGTAATTTGTTTGCCCAATGGGTGCGTGCGGATCTTCTTTCCCACGAACTTTCGCCCACCAGCGATTCAGATCATGACTCAGCGTACCCGTCCCAATTTCACCAAGACGGTAAAGTTTCGACAGATTTCGGATTTCAAGGACTGTTTTCGACATGCTGTTTGAAGACGTTGAAGTCACCTCTGGGGCATTTCACTGAAAGTTACCGCGAACTCCTCTCACCGCAGGAATCACACGGTATCCATGAAGTCCTGCTCCGTTCGATTAAAGATCAATACTCCAGAAAACAAGACCAGCAGAGTGAACAGAGAGGAATAGACCAGTCCAAGTAGAGAAACTTCGCCGACCCCCAGAAATGCATGACGAAAGGCCTCCACAATATGGCTCAGCGGATTCCACCAAAGGATGTTGCGAACAGGTCCGCGCATCTCACTCATTGGGTAAATGATTGGAGTCGCATACAGGAGCAGTTGTACGAGGAACGGGACGACCATATTCAGGTCGCGGTACTTCGTCGTCAAAGAGCTAAGCGTAATCCCGAATCCAAGCCCCATCATTGCCATGAGAAAGGCCAGATAAGGAGTCGCGATCAGCCAGAGATTAGGCGAGATTCGATCGGTAAACAGCAGGTACCACAGATAGAACGCCAGAAACAAACCTAACTGAATCAAGAACTTGATCATTCCGGATATCACGAGCGACAAGGGCATCGCCAGTCGAGGAAAATAAACCTTCCCGAAGATCTCGGCATTCAGAGTGAACGTAATGGATGTACGAGTCAATGTCTCGGAAAAGTAGTTCCAGATGACGATCCCTGCCAGATAAAACAATGGCTGAGGGAGCCCGTCTGTCGAAAATCCTGCGATGTTTCCAAAGACGAGGATGAACATCAGCATCGTCAGCAACGGTTGCAGCACATACCAGATGGGACCAAGAATCGTCTGCTTATAGAGAGTGACCATGTCACGCTGGACAAGCATCAACAACAGGTCCCGATATTCCCAAAGCTGTCGAAAGGGAAGATGAAAGAGACCTCGCCGCGGAAGAATTTCGAGCGTCCAATCGGTCATCGAATCCGGCCAACTGCCAGTCAACGCTGATCGATCGGGTTCAGGCGGATTGTCCGAGCCAGTGGGGGCATCGGTGGAGTGCATTGCTCACCCACTCAATTCTTGGGAATTTGCTGAAATTCTAGGGTCTCCCTTACCAGGGAAAAGAACTCCGATCGAAATGCGACAACTCTCGCTCCAGTATAGGCCTGAAACGAGAGTTGTGGAAATTCATCGACCGAATCAGCGGCAATACAGCTGTGCCTACTTCTTCACCGAGCGTTTTTTCTTTTTCACCGGCTTGGCAGCCCGTGAGGCAACGCGCGACGATTTCTTCGCCTGCTCAAGCAACCAGACCATGACCGCTTTCGCGAGGTGCATGCGGTTCTCGGCTTGTTCAAAAATCACGCTTCGCGGATCATCCATCGCCTCTTCGCTGACTTCGAGTCCACGCCGAGCGGGGAGACAGTGCATGAATTTCACCTTCGAGCCCGCGGCGTCCAACAACTCTCGATTGACTTGGTAGCCAGCAAATTCCTGGGAGCGTTTTTCCTTCTCCGCTTCTTGCCCCATGCTCGCCCAGACATCGGTATAGATGAGGTGAGCCCCTTTAACAGCATCAAGTGCATCGTAGCTCTGCTCGAGCTTCAGCTTGGGGAACCGATCCCTTGCCTTGGCAATGAAGTCGACCGGAAGCTCATACCCTTTCGGAGATGCAACAGTGAGGCTTGCCCCAACATGGCCGCATGCCAGTGCGAGCGACTTTGCGACGTTATTTCCGTCACCGACGTACACAATGCGTTTCTTGGCAGAAGCACCAGCGACTTCTTCCAGAGTCAGGATATCTGTCAGTGCCTGACATGGATGAAAATCGTCCGACAATCCATTGATAATGGGACAGCCAGCGTGCTTTGTAAACGTCTGAATCAGTTCCTGCGAGAATGTACGCAGCACGATGATGTCAGAGTAACTCCCCAGCACGCGAGCGATATCTTCTGGTGTTTCTCGACCGTCTAAGCCAGCTTCCTTCGCATTCAGAAAGATGCTGTGGCCACCCAACTGGTTCATGCCAGCTTCAAAGCTGACTCGAGTGCGCAGTGACGGCTTTTCAAAAACCTGCGTCAGCACCTTACGTTCGCACAAGGGAGCGCGATTTCCCTTTTTGGTCTGCGCCTTCAGCTTGACTGCCAGATTAAGAATGTCGCGAACTTCCGCGCTCGTAAGATCAAAGAGAGAAGTGAGATGCCGCATGAATCAATCTTCCGGTGAAAATAAGCCGGTTTAAATCGACCTGTATAAAAGTTCTACTGAATAGCTTTCGAACGAGAACCCAGAATTGCAAGTTCAGATTCGAATACCAGAGGAATCTGAAAAAAACCAGTGTTTTTGGCCGTCAAAATCACTTCAACTCCAAGCGACCTGAACGGTTAAAACGGCTAGTGAGACCAATCGCCATTCCCACCCTTAAAGAGCTTCCGCTGCATGCTGGCCTGGTAGGGAGTCCAGTTAGACCCTGAGTTCGGGTCCGACTCGATCAGCGAGATGAACTCATTCGTCTTTGCGTCCAAATTATCGAGATGATGCAGTGCAATTGCTTCTGGAGTCATCGGTAGCTTTGGACTGCCGAACTCGTAAGTTCCGTGATGGCTCAAAATCAGATGCTTCAAACGAATTGCCAGTTCCGTTGGGAACGGGCGACCTGTTGTCTGCTCGGTGAGCCGGATCTTGTCGTTGAGCTTTTCAACCCCAATTACAAGGTGCCCGATCAACTGCCCCTCATCTGTGTAGACGAAGGTTGTGTCATAACTAAGTTCCCAGATTTTCCCGATGTCGTGCAGAAAAGTTCCTGCAAGCACGAGATCGTAATCGACCTTCGGGTAGAGAGGAGCGAGTCTCGTGGCACCTTCAGCGAGAGTCAGAATGTGCTCCAGCAGGCCACCGTGAAAAGCGTGGTGCAAACGAATGCCTGCAGGGGCAGCTTTCAACCCCTCGACGATTTCATTGTCACCCAGGAACGATTCAATCAGCGATCGAAGCTCAGGATTCTTAATAGCCATGAGCAACTCAACAAGACGATCAAACTGCTCATCGGTGTTGGCATCACTCTTCGCAACAAAATCGTCTGGCTCCACGCCTTCTGCCAGATCAATACGGGTCATAATGAGCTGCAAGTTCCCCTGGAACAACTGCACCTTCCCTTTGACCTTCACGTAATCACCGGACCGAAGATGCCCTACGGTTGATTCAGTGACATTCCAAAGCAAACCCGAGATTTGACCGGTTTTGTCTCTCAACTGGGAGAGGAGATAGCTGTCACCGTTTCGATTCGCGCGGAGTTGGCGATCACCAAGAAGATAGACTTCTTCAATGTTCTCCCCGTCCTGAAGCAGATTCACGAATCGACGCGACATGGTCCAACCACCCTTGCACTCAGGCGCCACCGTTTTCGACGTGATGGCAACGTCGCCAAAACTAGCGGGGTCGCTGAACATATTGCCCAACGAAACCACAAAAATTCTGACGAATGAAATAGCAATCTACAAAAGCAAGAAACGCCAGAAGCCATTCCAGGCTGCGGCGTTTCATGCACTTCATCAATAACTTCAAACTATTGAGTGCCCCCACAAGGACTCGAACCTTGGACCAATTGATTAAGAGTCAATTGCTCTACCAACTGAGCTATAGGGGCGTCGACTCCCACCTTAGCGGCGGAAATGCGAAGGAACGATTATAACCACAATTTGCGTCCACACAACCCATCGACACTTCCATTTCCCGGAAGTTCACCATAACACGAAAAATTCAGGGCACGCGAATCTAACCATCCATCCTCATCGACTGACGAACCCACATTGCGTACTCCTCGCTCCCTCCCACAATCGGCCAGACCACAACACACGGATTCTCGTAGCTGTGCAATTCACGAACACGAAAGCAAACCGACTCCGCCAACTCTTCAGTGACCTTTAGCAGAACCGGAACTTCCAAATCCTCGCGAAGAACGCCAGCCCACTGATACATCGAAATACAAGGAGACAAAATATTCCCACATGCCACGATTCCCTCGGAGAGCAACTGCTTCAAAACAGCGGCAGCTTCCTCCTGACCTGGAAATGTGACGTAAACCGTTACGATTGAGTGCATTCAGTCGCTTCAAAAAAAGAGAGACTTCGAAGTCTTGAAATCAGAGACGGGAACTACTAACCTTCGGAACTTTCCGCAAATCGGCCGGGGAGAATCCGTCACGATATTGCATTGCGGAAAACCATTGTCAAGAGAGAAGAACAGCCCTTCCCATGTCGCAATTCGTGAAAATCACCGGCACGCCCCGCACATCGTTGGGTTCGACAGCCACTCGCCGCCTGCGTAACGAAGGCCTTGTTCCGTGCAATGTTTACGGACACAAGCAGGCCGCAGCTACAATTTCTGTCACCAGCGACGCAATTACCAGCGTCGTCCGTAGCGGATCCCACGTCGTCGAGCTGGAAGTTGACGGCAAATCAGAAAATGCGTTGGTGAAAGACGTTCAGTGGGACACTTTCAGCACAGGGATCATTCACGTTGACTTCCTTCGCGTCGATGTGAACGAACGAGTCAAATTGGAAGTTCCTCTCGTACTGCGTGGAACACCACTGGGTGTTTTGGCTGGTGGTGCACTCGACATCACTCACCACATGGTTGCGATTGAATGTCGCGCAATCCAAGTTCCAGATTCAATCGCTGTTCGCGTTGCTTCACTGAACATTGGCGATTCTGTTCACGCCCGCGATCTGACAGAACTGCCAGATGGAGTGACGATTCTGACACCTGCAGACGTCGTTTTGATTCACGTGTCGGCTCCTAAGAAAGCCGAAGACGCTGCTCCAGCTGAACCTGCTGCGAGCTAGTGAAGCAAACATGAATTCGACCTGCTTAACGCCGGTTGAATTGTTGCCGGAGCGAAACGGTGAAGATTGTTGTCGGACTGGGGAATCCAGGACGAAAATATGCTGGAACACGCCACAACATAGGTTTCGAAGTTGTGCAGGTTCTGGCCGAGCGGAATTCGGGGGATCGCTGGAAAACCCGTTTTGAAGCCGAAACCGCAGAAATTCAGCTGGGCGGCGAGCCAGTGTTGCTCGTTGCCCCGCAAACATTTATGAATCTCAGTGGACGTAGTGTTCGAAGTGTCGTGAACTTTTTTAAAGTTCCACTCAGCGACCTCATCGTTATCTGCGACGATCTGAATTTAGAGACTGGCCGAATTCGAATCCGTGCAAGCGGTTCCGCGGGAGGCCAAAAAGGGATACAAAACATCATCGACCAGTTGGGAACGAACGAATTCCCGCGGTTGAGGATCGGAATCGGACGCCCGGCGACGACTGCTGAAACGGTCAATTACGTTTTACAGACATTCGCAAAGTCGGAACGACCTGTTCTGGAGCAAGCTGTCGATCGAGCGGAATCCGCTCTTGAAGTATGGGCAGCAGAAGGAATCGGGGTCGCTATGACCCGGTTTAATCGCAGCGAAGACGCGAGCGAGTAGACCAGACAAATTCAATTTGAGAAGAACTTGGTTTGAAGGGGATGTATAGTGGCTCTGCGACTGTATGAGTGCATGTTCTTGCTGGATAGCGGTCGCTATGCGCAGGATCCAAGCGGGACTGAAGCGATTCTTCAAGAGTACTTGGAGCGTTGCAAAGCTGAGATTGTCGCCAAAGCTCCTTGGCAAGAAGGAAAATTGGCTTACGAGATCGACGGTCACCGCAAGGGTTTGCACTACCTCGTCTATTTCAAGATGGACGGATCAGAGGTCGAAAACCTCAACCGTATCTGCAAACTGAGCGATCTCGTGATCCGTAACCTCGTCATTGAGCACGATGAAAAGCTCTTCGACCTGATGATTCAGCAATTGACCGTTGGCGGTGCACATGGCGAAGAAGAGCCATTGCCAGTCGGCGCTCCAAACCCAGTCGGCCGCGACCGGGATCTAGAGTAATTGCTCGTTGGTTGAATTCTCGGGCGGTTTTCTCCAGAACTCCGCCCGACAGGTTTTCTCTCGCACGATCGGGTGAAACTTGTCAGAATTAAAGTCGAACGAGATTCAGGTTCAGCAAGTAGCGGATTGGAATTCTGTCCGTTTTAACGACACGGGATGGTTCGTCTGCGAAAGTTGGCAAGATAACTAGGGACAGTCATGGCAAGTTACAACAAGGTCATCCTGATCGGTAATCTCACTCGGGACCCCGAAGTGAAGTACACGACCGGGGGGACGGCTGTTGCTGAGATCGGCCTCGCTGTGAACCGTACCTGGTTTGACCAGAAGTCAAATGAGCGAAAAGAAGAAACGACTTTCGTCGACGTCACCCTGTGGGGCCGACAGGCGGAGGTAGCAGGCGAGTATCTGGCAAAAGGCCGTTCGGTGATGATCGAAGGTCGTTTGCAACTCGATTCCTGGGATGACAAAGAGACAGGAAAGAAGCGTTCCAAGCTGCGTGTTGTCGGTGAGCAGATGCAAATGCTCGGTGGCCGCGGTGATGGTGGAGGCGAAGGCGGCGGTGGTCAACGTAATGCCGGAAGATCTTCTGGCGGGCGTGGCAACTCCGGAAACTCGAACTCCAACGATTCAGCTGATTCCTACTACGATTCCCCACCGTCGGGGGGTGGCAGATCAGGGGGCGGCTCGAGCTTCTCTGACGAAGACGTCCCGTTTTAGACTGAATTCAAATTTCAACTGATCACAGCCAGGCCCCTTCGGACTGGATAAATTGACCTGAGTGAGTATAGATCGGGTCCAGGAGAGAAACATGGTCGTCCAGCGTAAACACGGACAGAAGATCCGTTCCAAAGATCGTCAGGGTGGAATCGAGCTCCTTCTCGCCGAGAACGTCGAAAGCCTTGGCAAACAGGGCGAAATCGTTCGCGTTAAGCCAGGCTACGCTCGCAATTTCCTCGTTCCGCATGGTCTCGCAACCATCGCGACAGAAGCAAACAAGCAAATGGTCCTTCGCCATCGTAAGCGACAGGAAGAACTTGTTGTTGCTCGTCGTAAAGAACTTCAGCAACTCGCAGACAAGATCAAGTCTTACAGCGTGACTCTCGAGGCCAACGCGACAGACGAAGGTCATCTCTACGGTTCAATCAGTCAGGCTGATATCAGCAAGGCTCTCCGCAAGGCTGGTTACCCTGTGGAAGCTGAACACATCAAGACCGAAGGTCTGATCAAGAGCCTCGGTATGTACACCGTCGTTGTTGAACTGGCACCTGAAGTTGTTACAGAAGTCAAGGTCTGGGTCGTGCCAATGGCAGCGATCAAGTAACTGAACGTGACCGGCCTTTCCGATGTATTTCGGAAACTCGAACAATTTCTGATTCACAACAGAACCCGCTGGAATCTCCAGCGGGTTCTGTTCATTATGGGCGAATGTACTTCTCTGCACGGTCTTGGAGACCCAGTTTCTGGTTGTTTCGGCCTGAGCGTCTAAGAGATTAATTGAGTTGAAAGTTCGTGAACGCTCCCGTATTCCAAGGATTGCTGTTCCGTTCTGGAGTAAGTGATGGCGAGAGAAGCATCTGGTGAGTTTGTCGGGAAGATCCCCCCACAGGATCTCGAAGCGGAAAAGAGCGTGCTGGGAAGTATTCTTTTTTCCAGCGAAGCGTTCGACGAAGTCATCCACCATCTGCAATCCGATTGCTTCTACGCGGACGCACATCGCCGAATCTTCAAATGCGTTCACAATATGTATGAACGCGGGATGCGTGCCATCGACGTCGTGACCCTCGCTCATGAGCTCAAAAAGCAGGGTGACCTCGATGAAATCGGCGGCGCTGCCTACCTCAACGAAATCATGGGAGCGGTCCCGCACGCAGCCCACGCGGACTATTACGCCCGAATCGTTCGCGACAAGTGGATGCAGCGAAGTCTCATTGAAGCGTGCACAGAGTCGTTGAAGGAGGCTTATCACGGCAGCGACGAAGTGTCCGAGATACTCGCGAAAGCAGAACGACGCATTTTCAGCATCGTCGAGAACCAGGAAAACTTCTCGAGTATCGCGATCGACGACATTCTGGACGTGACGTTCCAGCGAATTTTCGAGCGTATGGATATGGAGGACACGGTCAGTGGACTCCCGACCGGTTTTCACGGACTTGATGAATACACATCAGGATTTCAGCCAACAGAACTTATTGTTCTCGCTGCCCGTCCTTCGATGGGTAAAACCGCTCTCGTCTGTAATTTTACGCTCGCAGTTGCGAAGGCCAATAAAGGTTGTCTGCTCTTCAGTCTCGAACAGTCAAAAATGGAGTTGGCTGAACGTCTGCTGTGTATTCATGCCAAGATCAGTGGTCACAAGCTTCGAAAAGGTGAGCTGGACGAATACGACCAGAACACGCTGATGGAGGGGGCCAATGAGATGAGAGCAATGCCGATTTTCATCGACGACGTCGCGGGTCGTACGATGTCACAGATCGCAGCGATATCTCGCCGGTTGAAACGTCGCTCCCAACTCGACATCGTGATTATCGACTATTTGCAGCTCATTGAGGCTGAAGACAAGCAGATGCCTCGCGAACAGCAGATTGCGTCGATCACACGTCGTTTGAAGTTTCTTGCCAAAGACCTGCACATCCCTGTCATCGCACTGGCGCAGTTAAACCGTGGTTTGGAACAACGCGAAGATAAACGTCCGAAGCTCTCCGACCTTCGCGAGAGCGGTGCGATCGAGCAGGACGCGGACATCGTCATGTTTCTGCATCGACCCGAGGCGTACGATCCGCAAGATCGTCCCGGAGAAGCGGATCTCATTGTCGCCAAGAACCGTAGCGGTCCCGTTGGAACGGTGGAACTCGTCTGGTTGCGAGACATGCTGCGATTCGGTGACAAGAGCCCGATCAGCATCGACATTGCCTAATGGGAAACGAGAACACCGAACACTCGCTCCCAGTAGAATCACCCTGAATTGATCTCAGTCGGTTGCTTGAAAGCCATCAGAACCCGCGTCGCGCGATTGCTGCGGTTACCTTCAAGCACTGTGAACTGGACTAATTCACTGGGATTGATGCTCGACAAACCAGGGCAAATTAACGGAAAATAAAGGCTGGCACACCAGACGAGCCCGCCTTGGCAGTTTTCCGGAATCCAAGCATGCCCCGACTCCTCCCCGCGATCCACTTCGTCGCGATGACAGGTTACATCAGTTTGTCATCTGTGGCTGCCGAACCTGTCCAAATGTCTTGGCCCGACCGCTACGGACCGACCTACAGCGGACTCGCTGCCCCTGAGGAGTCCGTCGACCTTCCAGTTCAATGGGATGAAAGATCCGGCGAGAACATCGAATGGAAAATCGCTCTACCGGGATTTGGTCATTCAACACCGGTGATCGCTGCCGGAAAAATCTGGCTGACCTATGCCACTGAGGACGGGACGCAGCAATCCATTCTGTGTCTCGACGAACAGACAGGCGAACCGCTTCACGATCAACTCCTGTTCTCAAACAGCAATCCGGAACCGCTTCACAACAAGGTGAACACATACGCATCCCCCTCCTGCGTGCTGGAAGAGGATGCTGTCTATGTTCACTTTGGAAGTTACGGAACAGCCCGCATTCGACCAGATACCTATGAGGTTGTCTGGCAACGCACCGACATTCCGTGTCGCCATTTTCGAGGACCGGGATCTTCGCCGATTCTCTTTGAGAACCTGCTCATTCTCACCTACGACGGAATCGACCAGCAGTTCGTCACAGCCCTCGACAAGGCAACCGGGGCTACGGTTTGGCGAACAGATCGATCAACGAATTACGATGACCTCGACCAGGACGGCCAGCCTCGAGGGGAAGGAGATTACCGCAAAGCCTACGGAACTCCCGGCCTAAAAGTGGTAAACGGACGGACGCAACTTCTCTCAGTCGGCTCCCGAGCGGCGTTTGGATACGACGCTCTGACCGGTGAGGAGATCTGGACGATTACGCACGATGACTTCAATGCCTCTGCGCGCCCGATCAACTACAAGGAATACGCCCTAATCAACACCGGGTCCGGAAGCTCGAATCTTGTTTGCCTGCGTCTTGATGACACCACGCTAGGAAACGTGGATAAATCGCACGTGAAATGGAATCGACCGAAGCAGAATTCCGACTTATCCAGCCCCATCCTCGCCAATGGCCTCGTCTTCATGATCCTCGGCAACGGCGTGACGGTTTGTGTCGATCCGGAAACAGGTGACGAAGTTTGGAAAGCAAGGATCGGAGGAACTTATGTTGCGTCTCCAGTCTCAGCGAACAATCTCGTCTATTTCACCAGTGAAGAAGGTGTTACCACCGTTGTCCGAGCCTCTGATCGGTTCGAAGAAGTCGCCAGCAATCATCTTGAAGAAGGAATGAGGTCCTCGCCAGCCATCGCTAATGGAGCACTTTTCCTCAGAACCTTCGGACATCTCTACAAGATTTCACAGAAAAAGCAGTAAGCGACACAGCAGGAATCGAGTCGGGGTCCATGACGGGTTGAATCCCGGATCATTTCCGGGAACTGCTCAGCATCTCTTTGCGGTCTTCCCAATCGTCCATCGAGCAAATCACTTCTCGGGACTTCGAGCCCTTATAGTCCCCGACGATTCCATCTTCTGCCATGTGGTCAATCATCCGGGCAGCACGGCCGTAACCAACTCCGAGCGCTCGCTGCAATAACGAACAGCTTCCGCGCCCTTCCCGAATCACCACTTCCACTGCGCGATCATACATGTCATCGCGTTCGCGAGGTCCGTCTCCTCCACTACCGGCCTGCATTGCTGCCTTGGTGGCCTGCTCAATCTCAGCGGAGTAGCGTGTCGGGTATCGACTATAGAAATCGATGATGGAGTTCACTTCATCATCGCTAATGTAAGTTCCTTGAGCACGCGTCAGCGCACTGGTCCCCGGAGCAAGATACAGCATGTCCCCGTTCCCAAGCAGTCGCTCCGCCCCCATTTCGTCGAGAACGACGCGACTGTCCATCCGGCTCGCAACCTGAAAGGAAATTCTCGCAGGGAGGTTGGACTTGATCAGTCCGGTGATGACATCAACTGTTGGTTTCTGCGTTGCTAGAACAAGATGAATTCCCACAGCCCGCGACTTTTGAGCCAGACGGACAATGTGTGACTCCACTTCTTTCCCGGATGTCATGATGAGGTCCGCCATTTCATCCGCGATGATTACGATGTAAGGCATCCGCTCCGGAATGGCATCTGCTTCCGCGTCATCAGGATCAATTTCGAGGCGATCGAGAACCGCTTCCTTTCCGAGAGCGTTGTAGCTGTCGAGATGCCTCACTCCCACTTTTGCCAGCAGGTCGTAGCGTTCTTCCATCTTGTCGACTGCCCAGGCCAACACCGCTTCTGCTTTCTTCATGTCCGTGATGACCGGATTCATGAGGTGCGGAATCTTGGTGTACGGACTCAGTTCGACCATCTTGGGGTCGATCATCAGCATTCGGACATCGTCTGGAGACCGGGTCATCAGAATGGATGAAATGAGTGTGTTCAGACAGACGCTCTTTCCCGTTCCTGTTCGACCTGCGATGAGCAAGTGTGGCATCTTGGCCATGTCGACCACGAGCGGTCGCCCGCTGACATCTTTCCCCAGGAAGAGAGGAATGCGCATTCCCTCTGACTGCTCGCGACAGGCTACGATGAGTTCTTTCAGACGAACAGTCACCTGTTTTTCGTTGGGAACTTCGACGCCAACCGTGTTCTTGCCGGGAATCGGAGACACCACCCGAATCGCCGGGACGCGCAATGCGATCGCAAGATCATCCTGTAGGTTGGTGACCTTTGAAAGGCGGAGACCGCGTTCGAGTTCGAGTTCGTACTGTGTGACGACCGGTCCGGTGTCGATCTCTGTCACTTTGACGTTGAGACCAAACTCGTTGAAGGTTCGCTCCAGAGTTTCCGCCGCAGCCTGTGCCTTCTCCGCCAGAAATTCGAACGGGAACTCCTGTGCTTCTTCCAGAATCTCCATTCCGGGAAGGGGAACACTTCCAATTGGCGGGAGGACGTCGTGTTCTTTCTTCCGAACTTCAGTCGTCGAAGCTGGACTCTGTCGACTTCCGAGCGGGCGATTCACCTTAAACCCGCTCCCTGCCAGTCGGGGAGCATCCGCTTCGCTCTCTGCAGGCACTTGAGGAGGCGCGACGATCGAACGTCGTATAATCGCTGGCGACGATGTCTCGACTTCCACTGGAACTGCGGATCGAACGAGCGCCTCTGGATGTCGCGGCTGGCGATACAGTAATCGAACGGGCCAAAAAAGTACTCGGAATGGCAACGTTACAAACTGCATCACGAGTTTCATGAAGAACGTCTCGGTTGCGAGCATGAGCCCCACGACGAAAAACGTTCCGACGATGACAACCGAACCCACCGTCGAAAAATTATCGGTCAGAAGCACCTTCCCCCAAGCACCAATGTAGCCGCCGCTTCCAATCAAAGGAGACGACGGAAAGTGCGGAAAGAGAATCTGCAGCAGCAGACAGACTGCAATCAGCATCGCAGCGACGCCAATAAAGCGGATCAGCGGATCACGAATCGGGTTACGCGAGAAAAGCCCCATATCGATGAGGACAACGCTCCCCAACACAAACCACGCTCCCAATCCGAATGTAGTAAAGAGGATGTGGGAGATTAAAGCACCCGTCGGACCACAAAGGTTCAAAGGGACAGCGCGCACCGGGTATACGAGCGTCGAAGGGGGATCCGACGCGTCATAGCTGAACAAGGCCAGAGCGGTGAAAACTGTCATCGCGAGGAGGCCAAGTGCCAGCAGGTCAGTTTTGAGACGCTGGTAATCAATCATGTTATTGGGGCGACAATCCCTGCCGCAAAACGCGTCCCAGCTACTGAAATCAAGTCCACCGACTCTGAAGTGGTGTCCATTCCAACCCTAGTAATCCGGGTCGTTCGGGTCGAGCTTTTTTGTTCGACGATATCACTTTTTCAAGACATCGCCGCTGACTTTCGGGGTCTCGCCATTTGCGTAATGTGTGCGAACACAGCAGGGTTGCAGTGGTACCCACAGTTCTTCGGAACCCTCCGCAACTAGCGATTATCCCGAACAATCCGGCATCAGGTGTCGCTGCGACCCTCTAGCTATTACTTCGAAAGTGTGCTGGCAAACTCTTTGAGGAAACTCTTCATCTCTTTCGCTTTCACATGATCTGCCGTGGTGATCTCGATACGAATCGCATCTTGACCACTTCGGTGCGGAAGAATTTCCCGACTTGAGCCAAGACTGGCGATTTTCCCCAAGGCATACTGGCCAGTTTTTGTGTACAGCGACAGATAAATTCCGTCTCGACGTTTCGTTTGCAACTCGACAGCAGTCTCCTTGGAACCTGTGTTTCGATAGGGAACAATTGTTTTGTTCGTCCAATCCGGTTCCAACATCGGAAAATTGGAATCGATCAGTTTGAAGAGTTCTTCGAGGACTTCGACTTTCCAATCAACTCGTTTGGTTGAAGGAAATCCCTTTCGTGAAAGGTGCCACTTTTGACCGAGGACCTTCCAGGGACTGAGGTCTTCAATCGACTGCCCGCTCTTTTCAACCTGCCCCAGATATGCCTTGGCAGCGGTCGTGATGAACTGACGGAATTGAGGCGTGTCGATCTCCTCTTTCCAGTGAACATCCAGAACAACCTCTTGAAATGGCCCCTTTTGCTGATTGACCCGGACGCGATCACTTCGATTGTAAATCTGCAACTCATCCAGCTCGTTGACCGACTTCAATCGAATCTGTTTCTGCAAGGACATTTCCTCAAACGTCCCTTTAGGAACCCTGAAATACATCCGCAAAAGCCACTCGTCTCCGGTCAGTGCATGGAAGAACCAGCCAGTGCCGGACTTCTTCTCAGCGGTCATTTCCACATGCGCCTGATCGTTCCAATTCGCAGGTTTGATTCCCTCGATCTTGCTGATCAGATCGACAACGTAACTCAGCGCAGCTCCTTCCCACCGAACCGATTTCCCGTTGCGAGCAATCCGCTGTTCCGTGTGCCATTTTTTACCGTCGGTCTGCCACGGTGAAGCTGTCGACTTGCCGACGCTGGCGATATCGACATCTCCCTTTTTCTTCTTCGCTGCCTCAGCGACATTGAAGATTTCGAGCTCAGCACGCTCATCGTTTTCGAGAACTGGTTGCAGTAATTCGCCTGTCCAACTTCGGAAATGACTGGTCAGTTCCGAGTCTACTTGGCTCTTCTTACTGGCTTTCCTTTTCACCGGTTTGATTCCTGTCAGATATCGCTGCGACTGGGCGACAACATCTTCCGGAGTGCCGGTTGCTACAATCCACCCGCCACCGGTTCCTGCTTCTGGGCCCACATCCACAATCCAGTCTGCGGTTTTAATCACATCGAGATTGTGTTCGATAACGACGGCTGTGTTTCCCTGTTCGACCAGACTATTGAGCACCTTGAGAAGTTTCGCGATGTCGTCAAAGTGGAGTCCCGTGGTCGGCTCATCCAGAAGATAGAGCGTTCGCCCAGCATTCGGCTTTGCTAGTTCCGCAGCAAGTTTCACTCGCTGCGCTTCCCCGCCGCTGAGCGTTATTGCAGATTGTCCGAGTGTTAAATAATCGAGGCCAATCGCAGCGAGAGTCGCGAGCGGAGCCCGGATTTTGGGGATGTTTTCGAAGACTTCGAGAGCCTTGCCGATGGAAAGATTCAGCAGGTCAGCAATCGAATGCCCCTTGTACTTGACCTGCAGCGTCTCCTGATTATATCGCTGCCCGTGGCATGTGTCGCACTCCACCCAGACATCCGGAAGGAAGTGCATTTCAATCTTTTTCTGCCCCATCCCTTCGCAATCTTCGCAACGTCCGCCCGCCCGATTGAAGCTGAATCGCCCCGGCTTGAATCCGCGTACTTTGGACTCAGGGAGCTTGCTAAACAGTTCACGAATCGGATCGAACACCCCTGTGTATGTTGCGGGATTTGATGCGGGTGTCGCACCAAGTGGTGCCTGATCAACGGCGATCACCCTGCTGATTTGATCGGCCCCTGACATGGAGTCATAAGGACCAGGAATTTCTCCCTGCTTCCGTAGATGACGAATCACCGCTCGCGCCAGAGTTTCCTGAATCAGCGAACTCTTCCCCGATCCAGACAACCCCGTCACGCAGGTCAACGCTCCCAATGGAATTCGAAGATCCACATCTCTCAGGTTGTTTTGTCTGCAGCCAGTCAGTTCCAGCCATGCCCCACCGGGAGGCTCACCATAAGCTTCTTTGACGAGGCTCAAATCGTCGATTGGAGGTGCCTTGTCGACGAGTTGCTGCATCCGGCGACGAATCGGAACGGGAATCGATTTCTGACCTGAGAGATAAGCTG
Organism: Planctomicrobium mucosum; assembly: GCF_051466335.1. Classification (NCBI taxonomy): domain Bacteria; kingdom Pseudomonadati; phylum Planctomycetota; class Planctomycetia; order Planctomycetales; family Planctomycetaceae; genus Planctomicrobium; species Planctomicrobium mucosum. The sequence goes on from NZ_CP195793.1 coordinate 4,745,766, forward strand.
CCGTGAGAGAATCTTTGGGATCGCGGATTAAATCACGAGACGATCCCTCGGCTGTTACGGTTCCCCCGAACCGCCCCGATCCAGGACCGAAATCGTACAGGCGATCGGCCGCCTCGAGGACCTCTCGATCATGCTCCACCAGCACAACTGTGTTTCCAAGGTCGCGCAGTTTTTCGAGTGCTTGAACCAGCTTGCCATTATCACGTGGGTGCAGGCCGATTGTTGGTTCATCCAGAACGTAAAGGACACCTGTCAGCGCGCGGCCAATTTGTCCCGCGAGCCGAATTCGCTGGGATTCTCCGCCCGATAATGTCGGCATGCCGCGATTAAGAGTCAGATAATGTAATCCCACTTCAACCAAAAACGACAACCTGTGAATCGCTTCATTGAGGAGGTCGCCCGCGATTTTCTTTTGTTCTTTATCGAGCTTGATCTGTTTGAGAAATTCCAGCACTTCGACCAGCGGCAATGAACACAATCCGGGGAGAGTCTGCTCGTGGAGTCTCACAGCAGCAGCGTCATCGCGAATCCGTTCCCCATGACAGACTGAGCAGGGGCGTTCGCCCACCAGATCCTGCAATCTCTGTCGGTATGGATACGAGACTCGAGACGCTTCCTCAATCGCGGGATAGATCCCCTTGTACTGCATTGCAATGGGATGTTTAAACCCGGGCAGCGTCACTTGAAACTGCTGTGAGCCTGTTCCCTGCAACACTAAACGCTGCTGGCGCGGTGCCAGCTTATACCACGGCAGGTCGAGCGGCAGATCAAGGTCTCTTCCCATCACCTCAATCAATGCGGAGAACACGGGAGAACTTGCAGGGCGCGGCCAGGCGGCCACCGCACCTTCTCGCAATGTGAGATTCGGGTTGGCCACGATGACACTTTGATTCGTACCAACCTCAGTCCCCAACCCCTCACAAGCCGGGCACCACCCGAGGGGGCTGTTGAACGAAAAGTTCTGCGGCGTCAGTTCTTCAAAGCTGCGTGACATAAAGAAAACTGTTCGCTCTTCTCGGTGAAAGGGTGCAAGATCTCCAACCAGAAGTTTAACAACGTGTGAACAGACGGACAGTCACGAACCAATGAAACGAATCCCACGTCGACCAGCGGTTCAATTCAATCAACCGTCAAGGATGCTTGCCCCACACCGCTACGACGAACTCAATTCCTCTCACCACGACCCCAATGTTCGTAACACACTATGCAATAGAACCTTACACACAACACAGACCACTCAACAAGACACCAATGACAAACTGACCATTCCACTTTGGTATTTTGAAGAGAAAATGCCAAAGTGGAGCATTCACGCGGTGCAACGCTGCCGTCAGTTCAGACAACTCCGAGAAGATTACCTGCGAAGAGTGACGAACCCGACAGCCCGGACACATCCACTCATTGAAAGTCTCTTCAGGTCCCCGATGGTCAGTATCACCAAGGCTGCCCGCGACTTCGAAGTCTCATACAAAACAGTCCAAAGGGAACTCGACAAGTTGGTACAGATCGAAATTCTCCAGGAAACCCCCAACTGGTACCCCAAAGTGTATGTCGCCCATGAAGTTCTCTCGATCGCCTTCGGGAATTGATCGACTTCCTCACAACACGTCATCGGTCAGCGAAACGTGATTCATGTGAACCTGTTTTCTTCTGAGTGCGTCCCCTCTAAACTGGGGATCCAATGACAGAACCACAGCCGCTATCTCTGGAGGAACTTGCCGCCCGCATTGAAAAGACGATGCTTACGGATCGTCACCGGCTGCGCAAGTCCTATTCGAGCATTCTGCACTTCAAAAAGCAGAACAAACCTTTCGACAAAAGTTTGGAAAAGCTGACGGGCGACCTAGATCGGTCGCACCAGCGGTATCTAAGACGCGCCGAGTCCATTCCTAAGCTGAAATACGACGATCAGCTTCCGATTTCTGCTCGCAAACAGGAAATCATCGACGCTGTCCAGAAGCATCAGGTCATTGTGGTTTGTGGAGAAACCGGGTCTGGAAAATCAACGCAACTCCCCAAGATCCTGCTGGAAGCTGGACGTGGCATTGCCGGGATGATTGGACATACTCAGCCACGTCGAATTGCAGCCCGAAGTGTTGCTGATCGAGTCGCTGAAGAACTGGAATCCCGAGTCGGCGATCAGGTCGCGTTCAAGATTCGATTCACGGATACGAGTTCGCAGAAAACGCTCATCAAGTTAATGACAGACGGGATCCTGCTGGCGGAAACTCAGTCAGACCGATTTCTCAATCAGTACGACACCATCATTATCGATGAAGCCCACGAGCGGTCGCTGAACATCGATTTTCTGATTGGCTACATCAAGCGAATTCTTCCAAGTCGTCCAGAACTCCGGGTGATTATCACCTCAGCAACGATCGATGCCACTCGTTTTGCGACATTCTTCGGAACGGAAGAACGCCCTGCGCCTGTGCTGGAAGTCTCCGGGCGCACATACCCGGTTGAGATACGATATCGCCCTCCTGTTGTTGATGAAGAAGAAGGGGACAGCGAGGTCGACTGGCAACGGGCTGCTGCCGATGCCTGTGAAGAACTGATCATTGAAGGACCGGGAGACATTCTCGTCTTCATGCCGACCGAACGGGACATCCGGGAAACCGCCCGAGTCCTTGAAGGTCGCAAATTAAGCAGCAAGAGCGAACCGATCGAGATACTGCCGCTCTTCGGCAGGCTTTCCGAAAAAGAACAACATCGAGTTTTCGAGAAGCATCATGGACGTCGCATTGTGATTGCGACCAACGTGGCCGAATCATCATTGACGGTCCCGGGAATTGTCTACGTTGTCGACCCCGGAACTGCTCGGATCAGCAGATTCTCCGCTGCGTCACAGGTCCAGAGACTTCCGGTAGAATCCATCTCGCAGGCGAGCGCCAATCAACGGGCAGGGCGGTGCGGTCGTATCTGCCCGGGAATCTGCGTTCGACTCTATTCCGCCGAAGATTTCACATCTCGCGATGCATACACTCCGCCGGAAATTCAACGCACGAATCTGGCGTCTGTGCTGCTGCAGATGAAAGCCCTGAATCTCGGGAGCATCGAAGATTTCCCGTTTCTCGAACCGCCTAGCCCTGCTGCGATTCGTTCCGGATTAAAAACGCTATTCGAATTGAACGCTGTCGACGAAAACGAGCAGCTCACCCCCTTCGGGAATTCGATGGCGAAGCTGCCCGTCGATCCGCGGATCGGTCGAATGATTCTGGCCGCTGAAGAAGAACAGTCGTTGGAAGAGTTGCTGATCATCGCGTCAGCACTGGAACAGCGGGATCCTCGAGATCGTCCGTTGGACAAACAGCAGGCTGCCGACTCAGCCCACCAGAAATTCAAACACGAACGCTCTGATTTCCTCTCGCTTCTAAAACTCTGGGACTTCTACACAGAGTTGGAAGAGAAGTTGTCCGGAAGCAAGCTTCGCAAAGCCTGTCTGCAGAATTTCCTCTCTTTCAACCGAATGAGAGAATGGAAAGAACTGCATCGCCAGCTTCGCGAAATCGCGATCGATCACAACATCAAACCGACTCCTCGCAGAAATAACGAGGACTCGATTCACCGGGCAATTCTCACGGGTGTGCTTTCAAACATTGCACTGCGAAGTGAGACACATGAGTACACTGGATCAGGCGGGCAAAAGCTGTTTCTGTGGCCCGGCTCTGTGGCATTCGCCGGGAAGCCGAAATGGATCATGGCGGGAGAACTCGTAGAAACGACCCGTCGATTCGCACGCATGGTCGCCCCGATTCAGCCGCAATGGGTCGAACGAATCGCTGCACATCTCATCAAGCGCAACTACAGCGAACCGTACTGGGACTCCAAGAGTTCTGCTGTCAAAGCCTTTGAGAAGATCCTGCTGTTCGGTCTGCCGATCGTCGCCCGAAGAGAGTGCCGTTACGGCAATATCGATCCGAAATTCAGTCGGGAAATGTTCATTCAGCGTGCTCTGGTCGAGGGAGACTTCGAAACTCCGGGGCAGTTCTACAAGCACAACGCGGCGCTGAAAGAAGAAATTAAAGACTGGCAGGCCAAGCTGCGTCAGGGAGCGCACTTCGTCGGAGACGACGCGGAATTCGACTTCTATGACAAGCGGATCCCCGCTGAAGTTTTCGATGGCCCGCTCTTCGAGAAATGGCGGAAGCAAGTCGAAGTGCATCATCCAAAACTGTTGTGGATGAGTCGTGAAGACTTGCTGGTCGATGACGACGCTGCACCGCGACAAGCAGCGTTTCCGGATCAACTCAAAATCGGCACGATGCGAGTTCCCCTCGAGTACCACCTCGAACCGGGAGCCGAGGATGATGGCGTCACGCTCGTTGTCCCGCCAGAGGGTTTAAATCAGCTCTCTGCCGAGAACCTCGGTTGGCTCGTCCCGGGTTTATTGGAAGAGAAAATCACAGCGTTAATAAAAACGCTCCCCAAGAACCTGCGAATTCTCTTCGTTCCAGTTCCAGAAACCGCTGCAGAGATCACGAGAACGCTGGAATATGGAAAAGGGGACCTACTCACAAAACTCGCTGAGATTCTGCGTCAACGTTCAGGTGAACACGTTCCTGTCGACGCATTTGAGCCGTCTCGATTGCCAGAACATCTGAAGTTCAATGTGCGTGTCGTGAACGACAAGGGTGAAACGCTCGCGTCAGGTCGCAACATCGTCGAGTTAAAGGCGAAGACCAGCGAGAAGAGTTCCGAAGCCATTCAGCAGGTGAACGATCAACGTTGGCAACGAGATCAGATCACGAACTGGAACTTCGGGAGTCTGCCCGAGCAAGTTCAACTGAACCGCAATGGGATCACGGTTGTTGCGTTTCCAATGCTTGTGCTCAATGATCAAGGGATTTCACTCCGGCTCGCCGATACGCGACAGGCTGCCGTCGCGGCTACGCGTCGGGCGCTCGTCAAGTTGTTCCTCCTCAGCGATGAAAAGAAGATCGCTGAGCAAGTCAAAAACTTGCCGAAGATCGATAACCTGTCCATGCAGGCGATGTCGCTCTCAGACGGCAAATTCTTCCGCCATCATCTCGCCTGGAGAATCGCAGAGGCAGCACTCTTCCGCAATGACACGTTTCCTCGCGATGAAAACGAATGGAACGCAAAGCTGAAACAGGCACGTGGGCTCATTTCCATTGCATCGCAGGACTTGATCGCGGTTCTCGGACCGATGTTCACGGAACTGAGTCACGTCCGTAAGCTCATCACGAAGCAACATCCTCCTGCACTATCGCCACTGATCAATGAGTTGAAGCAACAATATCAGGAACTGACGGCGCCGGGATTCCTCGCAAATGTCCCGTTGATGTGGCTGCAACACTACCCCCGTTACCTGCAAGGGATGGGGCATCGATTCGAGAAAGCAACGGCTGGAGGATTCCAAAAAGACCGCAAATTGTCGGAACAGGTGGCCCCGCATTGGCGGAGAACCGTGCAGGCGCGTGAACATCTTGGTGACACGTGGATGTCGCACCCGCAGCTAGTGCTCTTCCGATTTCTCATCGAGGAATTCAGGGTCTCGCTGTTTGCACAACACCTGCGAACATCCGTCAGTGTGTCTGAAAAACGTCTTAACGAACTCTGGAAAGAAATCTCTTAATATGGCGGAGGGTTCCAGTAGGAATCCGACCCCGGCACCCTGCGTCTGCTGACGTCGATCATACTTCGACTCCAGCTTACAACGCAGATCTGCGCAGTCGAAGTGCGTTGGCGATCACCGAAACTGAACTCAGACTCATGGCGGCGGCAGCCCACATCGGGTTGATCAAAATGCCAAACAGCGGGTAAAGGACGCCGGCGGCAACTGGAATTCCGATGACGTTGTAAGCAAATGCGAAGACAAGATTCTGACGAATATTCTTCATCGTCGTACGGCTCAAGCGAATCGCTTTGTCGACTCCTCGAAGGTCGCCGTTCAAAAGCGTAACTGAAGCGGTTTCCATCGCCACATCGGTCCCGGTTCCCATCGCGATTCCAATGTCGGCGATCGCCAGGGCAGGAGAATCGTTAATCCCATCACCTGCCATAGCAACTGCCGAACCCGACGACTTCATCTCCTCAATCCGACGAAGCTTTTCCTGTGGGGACAGCCCTGCATGTACCCTGTCAATTTGAAGATTCTTTGCGACCGCCTGAGCAGTCACCGCGTGATCTCCCGTGAGCATCACGACTTTGAGCCCAGTCTGGTGCAGTCCTCGAATAGCATCGGGAGTCGAGGCCTTAATTGGGTCCTGAATGGCTAATATGCCGGCGAGGTGTTGATCCACTGCGACGAGTACGACAGAAGCTCCTGATTCCCTCATCGCCAACGCCTGCGAAGCGACTTGATCGAATGCTGCTCCGGATTGTGACTTCAAAAATTCCGCAGTTCCAATCGAGATTCTTTTCCCTGCCACGCGGCCGGAGACACCACCTCCGGTCACGGTCGCGAAGTGATCACAAGAAGGGATCTGAATTCCTCGCCCTTCCGCTGCTTGGACAATTGCGTGAGCAATTGGATGCTCGCTGAACCGTTCGATCGCTGCCGCAAGCCGCAGAATTTCTTCTTCTGAATGGCCACCAAGTGGGACGATTTGAGTCACTGACGGCTTACCCACAGTCAGCGTCCCGGTCTTATCGACGGCAATTGTGTCGACCAATTCGAGTCGTTCGAGCGCCGCTGCATCTTTCACCAGCACCCCTTCTTTCGCCCCGCGTCCAACTCCAACCATGATCGACATGGGAGTCGCCAGCCCCAGAGCACAAGGACACGCGATGATCAACACGGAAACGGCGCTGACAAACGCGTAAGCCATTCGGGAATCAGCAGGTCCCCAGACCATCCATGCAACGAATGTCAGTGCACTGATCAGCATCACGGCAGGAACAAAGATCCGGGCGACAGAATCTGCCAAGCGTTGAATTGGTGCCCGACTTCGCTGGGCTTCCCCAACCAGTTCGATGATCTGAGACAACGTCGTGTCAGTGCCGACCCGTTCCGCTCGAATATCGAGGGAGCCGTCCTGATTCACCGTACCGCCGACGACCGAATCTCCGACGTCTTTACTGACTGGATTCGGCTCACCCGTCAGCATCGATTCATCGACAAAACTATTCCCACGTACAACGATTCCGTCGATGGGAATGCGGTCCCCTGGAACTACACGAAGGATGTCCCCCAACCGGATATCGTCAACACTGATTTCTTCTACATCGTCATTTCGCAAACGCCGCGCAGTCGCTGGCACGAGCGAAAGAAGTTCCCGGATCGCTCCTCCCGTTCTCTTCCTTGCAAGAAGTTCCAACACCTGCCCGAGAATCACCAGTGTGATGATCATGGCAGCGGCTTCAAAATAGAGTGGAACTGATCCGTGTTGATAAAACGCGGACGGGATTACCGAAGGAAACACGACAGCAACCACGCTGAAGAGATACGCTGCCGCTGCCCCGACGCCGATCAGGGAGAACATATTCAGATTGCCGGTCCGGAATGACTGGACTGCCCGTTCGAAAAACGGCCATCCGCCCCAGACGACGACCGGCGTTGCCAGCAGGAGTTGAAGAGATCCGAAATAAGACGTCGTCAACTTGTGTTCGAGATGAAGTCCTGCCATCGGTGCCATGCTCAAGACAAACAACGGCACCATAAATATCCCGGAGATGACTAATCTCAGGGTCATCGACTTCCATTCCGGGTCGACCTCTTCTTCAATCGCGACAGTCTTCGCTTCAAGCGCCATTCCGCATTTAGGACAGGTTCCGGGAGTCGATTGCTCCACTTCAGGATGCATCGGGCAGATGTAAACAACTTGCCGCTCTGCCCTCATTGTCGCGGGATTGCGTTCCAGAGCCATTCCGCAAATCGGGCAAGCAGCAGGGACGTCGCTCTCCGCCTCAGGGCACATCGGGCAGATGTACTTGGCTTTCGATTTCTTGCGAGGTACGCCAGCTTTGGCACCATCGCCATGACAGCAACTGTGCTCTTCAACTCGCTGTTGAGGGAATCCCAGCTGAACAAGGCCGTCGTTCATGTAGACGGGCGAAGAATCACGAGACAGGAATTTCGCACGGCAACTCGGACAGCAGAAGTAGTATGTCTGACCGTCGCGCTCCCCTGAGATGGCATTGGATTCATCAACAGTCATTCCGCAGATCGGGTCGATCGCCATATTCAATCCAATTTCGATGGCACGCTGACAGGTTTGTGGAACTATTATTCGCAGCGAACCCGAGCAGGACAAAAAAAAATACCGGGGGTGTTGAAGCCCCCGGTATTCTCAATGAATCGTCTTCAGAAAAGATTATTCTGGTTTGGCAGCAGGTCCAAGCAGTTTTTCCAACTCTGCTTCGAGAGTCGTTCCATCGGATGTTCCCTGGAAACCACCCACCTGAACGGTGACAACTTTCCCATCGCGATTAACGAGAATCATGGTTGGGATGCCAGTAATGCCGTAGAAAGAAGCAGTCTCGTTCTGGGTTTCAGACTCTGCGTCCGCGTCCTGAAAGAGGTTAACCCACTTGACTTCTTTTTCTTTGATGAATGACTCGAGCTGATCTTTCTCGGAATCGAGGCTGATTCCAACGATCTCAAGGCCCTTGTCTTTGTAAGCTGCATAGACTTCCTGCAAGTGTGGAAGTTCAGCAACGCAAGGTCCGCACCATGTCGCCCAGAAGTCGACAATCACAACCTTGCCCTTGTACGAATCGATATTGAAGTCTTTGCCTTCAACGGTTTTCCCTTTCACAACGATCGGGTTGCCTGGAAGTTCCAGACGGCGAACTGTTCCTTCAAGGCTGCTCACGAAGTCTTTGAGATTCTCATCGTTCTTCGCTTTGATCGCATCGCCAATCGCTTTGAAAGCCGCGAGAGTGTGTGTGGAACCTGATTGCTCAAGTGTTTGTCCAGTCATCAATCCCAGCTGAACAGCGAACTGAAGATCACCGTTGTCGTCACCAGTCTTGGCAGCTTTGATGATGTCGACAACCTCAGCAACAAATGCTTTTTGAGCAGCTTCATCGGCTGAACCGAGCTTCGACAGTTGGTCCTGATACTTGAACTGCTTAGCAAGGAGCTGAGCTGCAGGTCGTTTGTTCTCAGACAAAGATTTTACAAATGCATCTCGCTTTGCAACGACTTCCTTGTCACCGAATTGCTCCATCGCCCCGAACAATTGAAGGCGCAACGCAGCGACGCTTGTAAACAGCTCGTCACTGACTTCACGTGACAGGACTTCAGCAACGGCACCGTCGATCTTGGTCAGGTGTGCCGCGACCCCTTCTGGATTTGGATCTTCTGGTGGAGTACGGACAATTCGCTGCAGGAACAGCATGAGTTCCTGATCGTTCGTGCCCTCTGGCACGGCAAATGGATCTGATTCCACTTCTGCATCAGCAGCAGCTTTTTGAGTAGCTGCAGGCTTGGCTCCCGCCGCAGGCTTTTTCTGCGCATAAACCTCGCTCGGAGAAAGCGACGCAGCAATACCGACCAGACCGCCGAATGCGGCGACGTATGAAATTCTACGAAGCATGGTTCTTTCCTGCAGGGAGTCCTGGCGTGTTTTGTTGGAGTTCACGCGGTGGAATCCGGCCATGGGGATCAGTGTGGAAAATAGTCGGCAATTGAAATCAAACCGATTCGAAGTCGCCAACGGAGGTCTTTTCGCTTTTCACAAGATGATTACAGGCTTGTGATACTTCAACGTAATGATGTCTGATCATACGTGGTCAAAACCACAATGAACAGGATAAACCATTCGGACTTCATACGTTGTGGTCCAGAGACTGCGGGCAAATTCGCGAAATCTCTGGACCTCAACTTTCAAACGGCAGTCGTTTTCAGAAGCGTTTACGCAGCGTCATCGAGAATCTCAACTGGCGCAAACCGTTTGCCTTCCAACATTTCCAAACTTGCGCCTCCCCCAGTGCTGACGTGAGTCACCTGATCGGCGAAGCCAAGTTGCTGAACAGCGGCAGCACTGTCTCCACCGCCGATGATGCTAATGGCGTCGGAATCGGCAATTGCCTGCGCGACAGCCCGTGTCCCTGCGTCGAATGGTGTCATTTCAAACACACCCATCGGACCGTTCCAAATCACAGTCCCGGCGTTCGCAACCAATTCGGAGTAGAGCTTGGCTGTTTCAGGTCCAATATCCAGACCTTCAAACTCGGCTGGAATCTCCCCAGCTTTGACCACAACCTTATTACAGGTGCTCTTGAAATCATCGCCGCAATGAGTGTCGACCGGCAGCACTAATTTCTCACCCCCAGTAGCGATGAGTTCTTTCGCGAGTTCCACTTTATCCTTCTCAACAAGGCTCTTACCGACATTGCCGTTTGTTGCCAGAGAGAAAGTGTAGGCCATCGCTCCGCCGATCAGCACTTGATCGCAAACCGTCAACAGATTCTTGATGACTTTGATCTTATCCGAGACCTTGGCTCCCCCGAGGATCGCCACGAATGGTCGCTTGGGAGCGGCGATCGTATCGCTGAGGTACTGAATTTCCTTCTCAACCAGAAACCCGCAGACTTTTGGCTTGTCTCCCATACTTTGAGGCACGGCGTACATGCTGGCGTGGGTTCGGTGACATGTTCCGAAGGCGTCGTTGCAGTAGATGTCTCCAAAAGCAGCCAGTTTCGCGGCGAATTCCTGCTTCGCAGCAACCTGTTCCGGAGTCCCTTTTTCGTCCTTCAACTCTTCTTCAGGATTGAAGCGAACGTTTTCTACAACGACCACGCCGCCTGGTTGCAAAGCAGCGACTTTGGCTGTTGCATCTGGACCGACTGTGTCAGCAGCAAATTCCACAGGCTGCTTGAGAAGTTCGCCGAGCCGAACTGCAGCAGGTCTAAGGCTCATTGACGGGACAGCCTTGCCGTCTGGTCGTCCGAGATGGCTCATCAACACGACGCTTCCGCCCCGCTTGAGAACCGATTCGATCGAGGGAAGCGCCATTTCAATTCGGCGATCATCGGTGATCTGCTGCTCGTCGTTCAAAGGGACGTTGAAGTCCACTCGCATCAGAACTTTTTTCCCTTTTACGTCCACATCAGCAATTGATTTCTTCGCCATCTCGACACTTTCTACAACGACACAAAATGAGTTTCAGTGACTCCGGAAGCATGAGCGCTTCACGATAAACCACAATGGAATTCGGGCTGAAATGAAGCAAGACATATCCAATGAACTTCGCGGAAGTCTTCACTGAACATTGCGCACGAGATCGTAAGGCACCGAGTGCAGGCTGCCAAGGATCAACCGGTTTTGGTTATCATCTCAGTGAATCCTCCCGGGGCAATAGCGGTTCACTTCGCAGTCTGTCGTATCGACTCGCGAGCCCTGCAGGAATCATCATCTAAACAGCGTGTGATCTGTTTCTGACTTCGCATATGACTTTTCCTAGCTTTTAACCTGATTGATTTGTCTATGAGCGCACCTTCAATTCGAATTGAAAAATCACCGTTGTCACAGATCGACGCCGATTGGCTTGTGGTCGGAGTCGCAGAGGAGACTGAGTTTTCACCAGAAGTGAAAGAACTGGACAACGCGTTGGGTGGAGTTCTCGAGAAATTGCGAGAACGAGGAGACATTAAGGCCAAGGCGGGAGAAACCACATATCTTCCGACAACAACAGGCATTAAAGCGAGCCGACTACTCGTCCTAGGCCTCGGCAATGCATCAAAGGTCACTCAATCAAGCTGGGAGATGACCGTTGGGATCGCGGCCCGCCGAGCCGCGGCCACAGAGAATCAAACGATTGCCGTCGCCATCCCAACAAACATCAACGCCGAGCTTTGTGTTGATCAGTTGGTCAGCACGACAGTCATTTCGACGCTTGTCGGTTCCTCTGGATACGCCCTCTATAAAGCAACTCCAGATCGCTTCCCATTTAAACAAATCATCGTCGCCACGCAGAACGGGGGTGAAAAGTCGTTAGAGCGGGGTCGAGTGCTCGGAAACGCGGTCAATCTGACCCGTGAACTCGTGAATCGCCATCCCGAAGACATCATTCCTGTGACATTCGCTGAGCGGGCAGCCAAAGAGGCTCAGGCAGTCGGACTCCAATGTGAAATCTTTGATCTGAAGCGATTGCAGGAAGAGCAAATGGGATCGCTTTTGGCGGTTGCTCGGGGAAGCAAACACGAACCGCGTGTTGTGATCCTCAAGCATCAAGGGGGAAGTGCCGAACAGCCATACCTGGCCCTGTGCGGAAAGGGAGTGACTTTCGATTCCGGCGGTTTGTCTATCAAACCGAGCGATAGCATGGTCACGATGAAAGGGGACATGGCTGGGGGAGCAACGGTTTTGGGGGCAATGACCGCTCTCGCAAACCTGAAGGCACCGGTCAACGTGATCGGTGTCATCGGACTCGTTGAAAACATGCTCGGCTCTCACTGTTACAAGCTGGGTGAAGTTCTGACAGCCCGCAACGGTGTCACGATTGAAGTTCACAACACCGATGCGGAAGGTCGCCTCGTTCTGGCAGACGTTCTGTCTTACGTCGCAGAACAAAAGCCTGCGCAGATCATTGATCTGGCTACACTCACAGGGGCCTGCGTCGTCGCGCTGGGACCAGACATCGCCGGGGCATTCAGCAACGACCAGACATTCTGCGATCAGGTTTTGGCAGGGGCGAAACAAGCCGGGGAAGAACTCTGGCAGATGCCGATGTACGACAGCTTTAACGACCAGTTGAAGTGTGATATCGCTGATGTGAAGAACGTCGGCACTCGCTGGGGCGGTGCAATCACCGCCGCCAAATTCCTGGAGAAGTTTGTCGACGAGATTCCTTGGGTCCACCTCGACATTGCCGGCCCAAGCTACGCAGACAACGCGAAACCCGGCCGGGACGTCGGCGGAACAGGAATGGCTCTCAGAACACTGGTCGCTGTGGCTGAAAATCTGGCATCCAAATAAGCAATCTTCACTTCGAAACTCAAAGCGGTCAGGAGGACTTTGTGAGTCCTCCTGACCGCTTTGCTTTTTGCCTGCCGGCATTGGTTATTCGTTAATCATTCAATGGAATCGCGAGCGTACCAATGAATCCATCGTTGTAGTTCCGATGCTGATCGGAACGTTCCAGCTTGCGCCAGCAACTCGCCATCCTTGAATAGGAGCACATGCGGAATCGATCTTACCTGATAGTGAGCCGCCAACTTCGGTTTGTCCTCGACATCAATCTTGATCAATCCAAACTCAGCGCGAATTTCTGCAGGTGCGGTCGCAATCATATCATCGAACCGCAAACAGGGAGGGCACCATTCGGCCCCAAACTTCACAAGGAGTGGCCCAGTGGAGTTCTTAACCATAGCCCGGAACTCGGGATCGTCAGCCAGCGGCGGAAGCGAATGTGCATGCCGCAGGGACAATAGCAGCATCACAAACACCAGTGCGGCAAAGACTTTCCAGATTCCCATGGAACCGCCCCTCAACCGCTCAAATTTCCACCAGCCAGTTACTGAACGAACGGTGGCGCCCCCTGCAATCACTGAGAATTATGATCCAGTTTCGGCGATCAGATCCCAGAAAAATCTCGATACTTCCATAGGAATCCACACAAGGACGTCAACGTTTTCCGAACTTATCGTCATAGTGGCTAGAGGCATATGAAATTAGAAGAAGTTTGCAGCAAAACCCATCAAACCCAGACCGGACCACAATCACGCAAGCCCAGAGTAGTTCGACAGTAGAAATAAGCCTCGGCTGGCCCCCGCGTTTCATCGGCGAGATGTATTGCTTTCCGCTCGTATTCGCCCTCTTCGACTTCTTCAATAATGTCGAGTTCTGCCAGGCACTCTTCTGAGACCTCCCAAAGTTCCCCCTCGACAGCGACTCCATCTCCGGGTGCATCGATCAGCCCGGGATAATCGCCGATGTTGACAAGCCGGTAACGCGGCACTGTCGTAACATTTCCGAGGAACACCTGCTCAGAAATGGCATTGTGACGACAGAAATTCCGTTTGAGTGTTCCGTAAATAAAAAGCGTTGGCATCCCCCAATCTTCGCAGCGACTTCTTGAACTTCAATCCACTCAGCATCAGACCCAGCGATTTCTCTGGGGCGTTTCGCTTGATAGAATGGCGTTAACAGTTGTCATTTCTGAAGATCCGGATGTCGCGAGCTTCAGGCAGAAGTTTGAGAGAAGTCGAATGGCGAAATGCGATCAGGGCTACTTGTGCGAAGTCTGCGGAGTTGACGTTCCGAACATCACCGTGAGCGATCTTTATTTGCGATATGTGATCGGAGAAGTCGACAGCCGCCAACTCCTCGCAGCTCCAGAACGGCATATTCGCTGCAATCCAACATTAGCACAATTCATTGTCTGCAAAGAATTTACGCCTGTCGAAGCGGAAGGCCCATTCGCCAAAAGCCACCTCGACGCAATTGACGTCGAACGCCGCGAAGAACTGGTCACTGCCGGATGGAAAAGATTGCAGGAAGTTCGCAAACTGGGATTGGCGATTCCAGACTATCCGCTGGAGCAATTTCGTCGAAAGTCGAACTGATTTGAAGTCGGAGCAACCTTTCCCCTATTTTGCTGTTACATTTCAAAGCTTTCTCAACGTAAGTCTCCTTCATGTCAAACGCAGTACTTCAACCAATTGCAGGTGTTCCGGCCAACCAGGAGGTTGAGGTCGAAGTATTCTACCCGTCGATCGGAGCAACTCGCGGTGGCAAACTGATCGGCATGCTGATGGGTCCGATCTGCCGAATCGAAAATACAGCTCTCCGGCTAGTGGCGCTCATTGCCGCGGGAACGGTTCTCTCCCCGCTTGCTGTCGCAATTTTCGGACTGCTGAAATTGCGGGGACAGTGTTTCGTGCTGACGACACATTCAGTCTTCAGCAGACCACTTATTGGCGGAACAGAAGGCTACCGAGTTCCTCTCGCCTCCATCGCCGACACGAAAATTGCCATCGCAACTGGTCACGCGTTCTATCACATTGGAGACCTGACTTTGGTCGATTCCCAAGGTATCGATCAGCTCACGATCACAGGGGTGAAGAACCCCGAGCGAGTCCAGCACATCATCGAACAAATTCGACTCTCTCGAGTGGCAACAGACGAGTCGATGAGTCACCTTCGCCAGCGACATCGAGCGTGAGAAGATCTCAATCAGAATTTCAGCGAGATGCGCCCCAGCCCCATTGAGTAAAGAGATCTGAATTCAAAAGGAATACTGAATTGACTCAAGTGAAAATCACTGGAGCAGGGAAATTGCGGAATCGCCGCGCAGCGTTCTCTCTGATTGAATTACTGGTCGTCATCGGGATTATCGCCACCCTGGCCGCGCTGGCTCTTCCCGCCGTTCAAAGATCGCGAGAACTGAACCGCCGGTCTCAATGCAGCAACAATCTTAAACAAATAGGAATGGCACTTCATTCCTACCATGAGACGCACAAGGTGTTTCCTCCCGGGCAGATCGCTAACGGGTTGCACATGCAGACCGACACCGTCGCTGGAACCTACGCCTCTCCGACGGAACCCAAGGCGATCGCTGCCGGAAACAAGTCAACTCGGTCCGGCGAGCACGGAACTAGCTGGATGTTGTTCATACTGCCCAACCTCGATCAGGCAGCTGTTTATAACTCTTGGAAATTTACAGCCAATGTTCGTCGCAACGGAGAAGAACCTGCGTTGGCCACCGAAGCTGGAGCAATTCCGTTCCCAGCCAAAGCTCATCTCTCCGGATTTTACTGCCCGAGTCGCCGTAATTCGATCGACTCACGATACGCCAATACAGAGCGAGTTGACACTCCCTTAGGCGAAACAGGGAACTCCAAATGGACCACGGGCGGAAACGACTACGCTGGCTGTGTCGGATCCGGAATCGCATTCAAATGGGATGACGCAGCAGCCCGCCAAACTTATGCACTGAACCCGAATCAGTTGGCCTTAGTGACAAATAGCAGCGGCGTCTCTCTCTACAATCAGCACACAGCTCATCAGGGAATTTTCGGAGTCAACAGCAGCACGAAGATTGAGAACATCCGCGATGGATCTGCGAATGTCATCATCGCTGCAGAGAGACGAATTTTCCAAGAACCAGCCCCAAACGGAAACGGTTCTACAAAAGTGACCCGCACCAGTAGCGATGGATGGGCATTCGGTGGTCCTGCGACTCTCCTCTCGACGTATCACGCGGTTCAACCGCCCGGCGCGCAGAACGGTTATTACTTTGATGAAGCAGGGAGCGAACACCCATTGGGTTTGAACGTCATGACTGCCGATGGAAACGTTCGCTTCATCAGTTTGAATATCGACCTGCTCACCTGGCAGAACCTCGGCAACATGTCCCAAGGTTCACCGGTCAAAGCATTTTGAGTAAACTCGATGAGTTCGGAGTGATCTACGGGATTTCGGTGCGTCACCTCTTCTTCAATGCAGATTTGAGAAAGATTCAGAAATGTCGATCCGCTATGAATGTGTAGAGTGCGGCTCGGTACTGAAAATTAAGGAGTCACTCGCTGGCACCAGTGGCAAGTGCCCGAAATGTCGTCGAAAGTTTGTTGTTCCAGAAGCAACAAAAGAGACGACGAAAGAACCTGCTGCCGAGAACGAAGCCGCCATCGACGAAGCTGCTGCCGAACCCGCTGCCTCCTCCGAGGAAACCGCCGAGCAAGTCGACTCGTCTCCAGTCGCTCCGCCGCCTGTTGCCCCCAAAGTGCGGGAGAAACCGTCCGCTCCAGTTCAACCATCCGATCCAGAGCCCGTTGTTGCCGAAGCTGCTCCTGCACCCACTGCGAGTCCAGAAGCAGAGCCGGAACCTGAGGAGCAAGGTGACGATTTTGATTTGGACTCGTTCCTTTCAGATGAGAGTGCCCCCGGAGCAAAGTCGAGTGCAGGGCTGAGTGCACCGCCTCCTGCAGCCGATGCGGCGCCCGCGGGTCCGGTGCTGGACAAATTCGGGCGAAGGATGTTTTCCCCCTCGTCCACGGCCAAAAATCCAGCTGACGCTGACATGGGAAGCACTGCCACCATCTCTGCAGCAGGAGCCCGAGAAATCGCAGCCAGCGCGAACGGGACTGGAAAAACTTCCCGTCGATTTGGAATCAGTTTCGATCTTAAAAGTGCAGCTGCGCAGCTCAAAAAATATTCTATTCACATCGTCCTCGGAACAATCGCGATTGGCGCAATTGCATGGCTGTCAAACAAAGTGATGGCTGAACGTTTGCCCGTTCCCAAATTGGCTGAAATCTCAGGGAAAGTGACTCTCGACGGAAAACCGCTGCCGAACGTCGTCGTCCATCTCACTTCGTTAGCTGCAGCAACAGGGGACGCAGAAAGCCAAAAACTCGGCGTCATGAAATTCCGTGATTCCATCGGCGTCACCAATGAAGCGGGCGAATATCGTCTGGAATACCTGCCAGGACATCCGGGTGCCCCAATAGGGCGAGCGCGTCTTTGGATCGAACCGGTGAACCCTGCTGAGTTCCTCAAGCTTCCAGCCAAAAACACCGTCGCTGGAACCGACATTCGCGACGTCAAGCTGGTCGGTAACGAAGGTAAGTTCGATCTGGACGTGAAGACTCCATAATTCACGCAAAAGAAAGAGTTCCGACTGGTCCGACGGTGATTAATGAACAGGGTCCCTGATCGCTCGAGGATCTCTCCTTGAGAAATCCCCCGGAGGCCCCTGTTTTGCCTGATGCTTTCAATATCTGCGGATCAACATCTGTTGAGGTGGACTGTCATTTGAGTCAGAAAGTCCAAGTTTCCAAGTCAATGTAAGACGTAGCTTCATTGACGGAATTATCGCCATTTCAGTCCAATGTGTACAATAACGTCGAGAGCCTCTGTTGACCCCGTTTGCAGCGAACATCCCGTGAACCTCCACGCCTATCTTTCAGACCTGCGTCACCTGATCGAGCAACGCTTGCAAGCGGATACCGTGTTCTCATCGGCTTGCCCAACGCGTCTTACGGAGTCGATGCGTTACAGTCTCCTTGCTCCGGGGAAGCGAGTGCGCCCCTGTCTGGTGTTAATGGCCTGTGAGGCTGTTGATGGAAAGATTCAGGATGCTCTCCCCGCCGCCAGCGCCATCGAGATGGTCCATTGCTATTCATTGATCCACGACGACCTTCCAGCCATGGACGACGACGACCTACGTCGTGGACGCCCGACAAATCACATCCAATTTGATGAATCAACCGCAATTCTGGCGGGTGATGCACTTCTGACATTGGCATTCGAAGTTCTGGCGAAAGACCTGAAACCTGCTGAACTGGCGGCCCAGTGCGTACTGGAACTCGCTTTGGCCGCCGGCAATTGTGGAATGGTGGGAGGACAGCAGGCAGACCTGGAAGCAGAAACGAATCCACAAATTACGCTGGAAGAGCTGGAAGCAGTTCATCGAAGAAAAACAGGAAAGTTGCTGTGCGCCGCATTGCGGATGGGTGGACTGATTGGAAACGCAGACCCTCAAACTCTACGCAACTTAACTATTTACGGGGAATCCGTCGGTTTGGCCTTCCAAATAGCGGATGATCTCTTGGATGTCTGCGGCGAACAGGACAAAATGGGTAAGGGTGTCCAGAAGGACGCCGATGTCGGCAAACAGACTTACCCGTCTCTGCTTGGGGTCGAAGAGAGTCGACTTCGAGCTGAGGATTTAATTCATCGCGCATGCGACGTCATCGCACCACTTGGCGAACGCGGTCAGCCACTGATCTCGTTAGCCCGTTATATCATCGAGCGAGACCACTAAATGGAATATGAGCTTCTCCCTCTGATCGGATCTCCTCGCGAGCTGCGTAGCATGACACACGAGCAACTCGTGAAGCTTGCTGCTGAAATTCGTGAGGCCCTCTGCGAAGTTGTCGCAGACCGACCGGCTCACTTTTCCAGCAATCTGGGAGTTGTTGAACTCTGTCTGGCTTTGCACTCAGTTTTCGATTTCTCACGTGATCGACTGATTTGGGATACTGGCCATCAGATCTATCCACACAAACTGATCACTGGTCGATTCCCAGAGTTCCACACGATTCGTCGTAAAGGGGGCCTCATGGGCTACCCGAACCCGATCGAAAGTGAATACGACCTGTTCATGACGGGCCATGCCGGTTCCAGCGTCTCGACCTCTCTGGGTCTGAAAGCTGGCGATGACTTGATGCGCCCCGAAGAGGATCGAAAATCCGTTGCCGTGATTGGTGACGGAGCCCTCCCGAGTGGTGTCGTTTTCGAAGCCTTCAACAACGCGGCCGGGCTCAACAAAGACCTGCTCGTCATTCTCAACGACAACAAGATGGGAATTTGCCCACGCGTCGGTGGAATGGCTTCGTACCTTGATAAAGCTCGCGTCGCCCCATTCTATAACGGCCTCAAACGTGACATTTCCTGGCTGCTGAACAAAGTCCCTCTCGTCGGCACTTCTGCAGCGGAAACCATCGGAAACTTCAAAGACGCTGTGAAGAACTTCATTCACGGTGGTGTGCTGTTTGAGGAGATGGGGTTCCGCTATGTCGGTCCTGTCGATGGGCACGATCTGGTTGCACTCAAAAAATCTCTCGAACTCGTGAAAGAGATGCGAGGCCCGGTCCTTCTGCACGTCTTCACCGAAAAAGGACAGGGATTCGCGCCCGCATTGGCCAATCCAGTGAAGTTCCACACTCCAAGCCCCTTCTGCCGCACGCCAGAAGGGGACGAAGTGACCTTCACAAAGAAGGGATCCGCACCGGCGTATACCAACGTCGTCAGCGATGCCATCTACACAGCGATGAAAAGGGACAAGCAAGTCTGCGTTCTGACAGCAGCCATGTGCGAAGGGAACAACCTCGGAAAAATTCGTGAAGAGTTCCCCGATCGCTTTTTCGATGTTGGAATCTGCGAAGGGCATGCCGTCGCGTTTGCTGCCGGGATGGCGAAGACCGGGGCCCGCCCGATCGTCGATATCTACAGCACCTTCCTACAGCGAAGCTTCGACCACATCTTCCAAGAGGTTGCTCTGCAGAATCTCCCTGTGACATTCTGCCTCGATCGAGCCGGACTCGTTGGGGCAGATGGGCCAACACATCACGGAGCATTCGACAACACGTACATGCGGACGTTCCCGAATATTGTCGTCATGGCACCGGGCGATCAGCGGGATGTCGAGGCAATGCTCGATTTCTCACTGACCTACGATGGTCCGACGTCAATTCGCTATCCAAAATGTAACGCCGAATTGATTTCACGCCCCGTGACACCGCTGGAGCTTGGAAAATCTGAAGTTTTGCGTACAGGAGAAGATGGTACGTTCGTCGCCTTTGGAACGATGGTGACAACATGCCTCGCAGCAGCAGAGAGACTCGCTAAAGATGGCCTCGATGTCGGCGTCATCAATGCAAGATTCCTTCGCCCTCTCGATACCGCAGCCATCTTCAAAGCAATTGAAAACGGCTTTGTAATTACCGTTGAGGAAAGCACCCTCAACGGGGGATTCGGAAGTGCCGTTCTAGAAGCCGCGAACGACGCTGGTCTACCGACTCATGGCATCAAGCGTCTGGGAATTCCGGACTATTTCATTGATCACGGTGAACGCTCAGAACAGCTGAGCGAAGTTGGACTGGATGTCGCCGGAATGATGGCTGCTGCACATCAACTGGCAGCCCGTAAAGCAAAAAGCAGTACGCAAGACTCTCTGTCGGTCGGTGATCGTTCGTAAGGCAGTCCTGTACAAATCACTACTAGTTTAAGTCTCTTGTTGAATTGTACTTAAGAAGACATCACGTCCTCTCAAGTACAGTTCGAGACGGCACTTCCATTCGCTGCTCATTCAATCCGCTCCGGATCGAATGAGTGATCCATTGTTAATGGGCCTTTTTCGGTCCGGGATTCGCTGCCTAGAGTACTACGCCCGTTTTGAGTGACCGACCTTTATTGAGTTAAGGAGATTCACGATGTCTAGACATCAACTGGACGAGCTACTTCACCGACTGTGGATCGACTTCACTCAGATCAACTCGCAGGCCCAGGTCATTCACAAACTTCTTGAAGATCGCGGGGAAGCGGCGGTTAACGATCACATTGCTCTCCGCACCTTCGCCGATCCGCGAATTGGCGTCGATTCGATCGCCAGACCGTTCGTTTCTGCAGGCTACAAGAAGAAGGGCGACTACCGCTTCGAGAAGAAAAAACTCGCTGCGCAGCATTACGAACATCCGGATCCTCAGCTCCCCAAAATCTTTGTCAGCGAACTTCTTGTGCGTGATTTCAGCAGCGATCTGCAAAGAATCGTTCTTGATCTGATTGACCAGGTTCCTGCGGATATGCTCGATTGCCCTGAGCTTTGCCTCGCTGGCCGCCTCTGGAATCTTCCGATTAACAATTACGAGACACTCGCAAAGGAAAGCGAGTATGCTGGCTGGATGGCAGCGTTCGGGTTTCGGGTGAATCATTTCACAGTGCTCGTCAATTCTCTGACAACCATACAAAGTCTTGAAGAGTTAAATGAGCTTGTGCTTCAGGCGGGTTTTCCACTGAACGTTGAAGGTGGAGCGATCAAGGGGAGTGCAGAGGAACTGCTTGAGCAGTCTTCGACGATCGCCTCGAAGGTCGAGGTGGAGTTCGCCGACGGGAAGCTTCTCATTCCCGGCTGTTACTACGAATTCGCGAGACGTTACGCCCAGGCAGATGGAACCCTGTTCAGCGCCTTTGTCACTACGAGCGCCGACAAGATTTTTCAAAGCACCGATCGTCAGGCCTCACCCACAAGCTAGGCAGAGTTCATTTCCGCCTCAGGTTCTATGAACGCTAGGCGATCACAATAGCGGAAGTTTTCAGGCGTACTTCTGCGGGCAAGACTCCCTCGATCTACCACAACACATTTCCATTTATACACTTCTGACGTCGAACGGTGTGGCTCATCAAAATGGCGTCTATCAGACGAAATTCGTATTGCTCCGATTTTCAAGTAGGCGAATCTCAAAAGGTCGCTTACCATCCCGGGAGCAAAATGCTGCTGACTTTCACTCGCATCTCTGTTTTTTCGGAAGATCGACAGTTCTCTTGCTCAGTGAAAAGTTGCCGAAATTCTTGAAGTCGTCTGGTCAGGGCTGGACCAGACGTCAACGCTGTAGGACAGGGAGGTACACATGTCAAAACCCGAAACTGATGTCGTCATCGAACAGAACGCAACAAAGCCGAAGCGAAAAGCCAGCCGACTCGGGTTCTGGTTTCTGATGCTGTTTGTCATCGTTTGCGGAACTCTCTTCTGCCTGCCGCTGATCGCTAGCCAACTCTGCCGTTCGCCGGAATTCATCTCCATGATATCC
The DNA here is from genome assembly GCF_051466335.1 of Planctomicrobium mucosum. Classification (NCBI taxonomy): domain Bacteria; kingdom Pseudomonadati; phylum Planctomycetota; class Planctomycetia; order Planctomycetales; family Planctomycetaceae; genus Planctomicrobium; species Planctomicrobium mucosum. Next base: position 4,767,990 of record NZ_CP195793.1, read on the forward strand.
GGGCAGCCAGCGGGAACAGTCGCAATTGGAAATGCCGCATTTGGCTGGCAAGCTCCCATGCAGCTGACCGACGTCTCCTTCAAGGATGAGTCTGGGAGTCCGGTCGTGAGTGTGAAATCCGTCACCTACCAGCGGACCTTTTGGGAACTGCTGACTGGAAAGTCCTCACATCTCAAACTCGACCTCGACGGGCTTCAGCTAAAGATTGCAGTCCCCGCACCGGGAACATCATCTAATGAGAAACTCGATCTTTCTGAATCGCTGAACATGGCCAATGAGACGAAGATTCCCTCCGCTCCTCAGCCTATGGAATTGAACCTGACGAACTGTTCCATCGAATTTCAGAACGCAGAACGTCAACCGGTCGAATCATGGAAGGGCATCACTGCTTACTATCGACTGAACAAAACGGACGAGAGTACGCAGGAAGTGAGGGTCTCCGTACCTGCCGATCCTGCAACCTCACAAGGGCCGATCCAACTTCAGGCGCTCTGGACCAAAAAGGCCGATGCAGAAGGAACTGAGACTCTTCAGATCGAAGGGGGCGGGCAACAGGTCTCCCTCATCGCAGCGAATCTTTGGCTCGAAAAATACCTCGGCAAAGATCATGGTCTTGAAACTTGTACTGGAAGTCTTCAGGGTGAGTTCCTCCGGAACGTCTCGCACGGGTGGAAAGCGAAAGCGAAGTTGCGACTTCAGGACAAACCTGATCAAAGTCCGGTTCAGCAGGTCGCATTCTTACAGAACCCACCCGGTTCAGTGGATCTCGAAGTCGATGGCGAGTATTCGAAACCGGCTGATGAACTCAGCATCTCCAGACTTTATCTCTCAGCGGCAAACGCGGCCGTCGATCTCAAAGGAAAAGTGTCGCAGGTTTCGGGACCTCAGATTCTGAACGTGCTCGCGAATGTTCGCGCTCCCGGTACTGCAATTATTGATCTTCTCCCGGCTGAGATTCGTGAAAAAGTTGAGATTGAGGGGATTCAACTCTCGCAGGTCACCGTTGATGGGGCATTGGCTCCGAAAGAAGGGGAGCCTGCCCAACCACTGTCCTACTCCCTCATCGCAAGTTGGGACCGCGTTGCTGCCTATGGCCTGGAATCACGCAACGGGAAGATGAAAATCAGCCTGAGCGAAGGTGTGGTTCGCGCAGAACCTCTCGACGTTCCTGTCAGTGGTGGACGACTCATTTCGCTTCCCGCCTATGACACCCGAACCGAACCACCAACGCTCCTGTTTACGCAGGGCGTCATCCTCGAAAACGTGAATCTGAGCGAAGAGATCTGCCGCGACTGGCTGTTGTATGTCTCACCAACACTCGCAGATGCCACCCGGGCTGATGGACAGTTTTCACTCTCGATGAACGCTGGAAATCTTGTCATCGGTCAGTACGAAAAAGCATCAGTTGGAGGGGTGCTCCGCATTCAGAATGGCCAGGTGCGTCCCGGTCCCCTTGCCATGCAAATCGTGCAGCAAGTCGAGCAAATCCAGCTTATGCTGAACCGCCCAAATGAACCACTGGCTGAGAAGGCCTTCATCCAGATTCCAGAGGAAGAGATCCGGTTCCAACTGCACGAAGGACGCGTATACCACGAAAACTTCGCCGCCCTTATTGGTGGAATGCAAATGACAACTGCAGGTTCTGTCGGTCTGGACAAGACTCTGGCAATGAAGGTCAATCTCTATTTGCCTGAGAAGTGGTTAGATCCGAATCGACCAGTCTTGAAAGCAATCGCGAGTGAGCCAATTCCATTCACGGTCACAGGAACGACAAGCGACCCCAAAATCGATGCTCGGGCGACTGCGGAGTTTGGCAAGAACATCGGCGTTAAAGCCGGAATTGGTTTGATTGAAAAGCTGATTGAGAAAAGGCAAAACAAGAATCGCTAGCAATTCGCAGTTGCGATTCGATCGGGCACCTAATCAGGCAGAAATACATGTCAACGGTCCGTCCTGGAATGACTCCAGATCTCTCCTTGAGCGACTTTCCAACTGAGCAGGAAGTCGATCAGGTGATTGCCTACCTCGAAGCGCAGGGAACCTTTCAGTTTCCCACGATTTCCACAGGACTGTTCTCCGCTGCGGCAGCCGAAAACCCGGAGTTTCGCCTGACAGGCTATCAGTACATCTGGACGCGGGATAATTGCCACATTGCCCACGCGCTGTGGATTGCTGGCAAGAAAGAAATTGCAGCCAAGGCTGTTCGATCTTTGTTGACCTTCTACTCCAAGCACGCCTTCAAATTCAGTGCGATCATCGATGGCGAGACGAATTCCACCGACCCGATGAATCGCCCCCATATCAGGTTTGATGGAGAATCGCTGAATGAAATCGAAGTCCGCTGGGCACATGCGCAGAACGACGCTTTGGGCTACACGCTGTGGCTGGCCTGCAAGCTCATTCGTTCCGGCGACCTGATTGCCACCGAGTCGACGTTGCAACTCTTCAATCTGTTCGTTCGGTACTTCGCCAAAATCCGTTACTTCGAAGATGAGGATAGTGGTCACTGGGAAGAATCCCGAAAAATCGAAGCGAGCAGCATCGGCCCAGTCGTCGCTGGACTTCAGGAGCTGAGATCACATCTCTCAGAACAACATTCCAATGAGGTTGACCTCGTCCTCTTGAACGAACTGATCGATCAAGGCTGGCGCTCCCTGCACGAAATTCTGCCTGCCGAGTGCATTCAATCGGACCCCACAAAGGGGAGACGATACGACGCTGCACTTCTCTTTCTGATTTACCCGTTGAAACTGATCACTGGTGAGCTGGCCACCCAGATCATGGACGAAACCGTTGAACATCTCGGCGGGCCGATCGGGATTCGACGGTATAACGGCGACTCCTATTGGTGTGCCAATTACCGGGAGCTTCTGTCAGCAGAGGTCCGGACGACTGATTTCAGCGATGACATGAGCGTTCGAGATCGCCTGCTCAAGCCGGGCGAAGAGGCTCAGTGGTGCATCTTCGATCCCATCCTGTCAGTCATTTACGGAAATCGATTTCAGGAAAGTGGGCAGGTTGAAGACGCACAGAAACAACAGCTCCATCTCAGAAGAGCGCTGAAGCAACTCACGGACGACAAAGGGCGGTTCCCAGCCAATCGATGTCCCGAATCCTACTTCCTTGAGAAGGGTGAATGGATTCCCAACGACATCACCCCGCTTTTGTGGACACAGGCCAACCTGCTGCTCGCACTTCTGTCGATGCGAAAGAGTGCTGCCATCAAGAAGTAAGAGATGAATTCAAACTAGCAAAAAGGGGTGCACTCCAGATTTGGAATGCACCCCCTCTGTTTTCAAGTCATCTCAGAACATTCAGTCAGTGGACTGACGTCACCGGCTCTGCATGTCCTTCTCCATGTGCCAGTTCGTCAACGTGTTCTGGCTTCTTTTTGTTCTTCGAGAAGAGTTCCGAGATCGTCTGCATGATCACGTAGAAGACTGGTACGAAGAAGACGGCCAACACGGTCGCTGCAATCATTCCTCCGAACACCGCCGTTCCAAGAGATCGTCGGGCTGCTGCACCGGCACCGGTCGCAATCACCAACGGGACGATCCCCAGAATGAACGCGAACGACGTCATGAGAATCGGTCGGAATCGAAGTCGGGCAGCTTCCGCAGCAGCATCTCGAATGGAACGCCCCTGATCACGTAACTCACGAGCGAACTCAACGATCAGAATCGCGTTCTTACTTGCTAACGCGATAATCAGAACGATTCCGATCTGCGTATAGATGTTGTTATCCATTCCGCGAAACGCCACAGCAGCGACGGTTCCCAGCAACGCCAACGGCACCACAAGAATCACGGCGGCTGGCAGGAACCAGTTTTCATACTGAGCTGCGAGCACCAGATAAACCATCAAGACCGCCATGCCGAAGACATAGAAAGCCTGTCCACTTACACGCTTTTCCTGGAATGACAATCCACTCCACTCATAGCCCATTCCGGTCGGGAGCTTTGCGTCAGCCATATTCTCCATGACCTGCATTGCCTGACCGGAACTGACCCCCATCGCTGCATTCCCTTGAATGGTCACAGATGGATACAGGTTGTACCGGGTAATCATCTGCGGGCCGGTCTTCATGCTGACGGTTGAAATAGCTCCGAGAGGAATCATCTCCCCCTTGATATTGCGAACTTCCAACCGTTTGATGTCCTCCGGCCGCTGACGGAACTTCTGATCCGCCTGTACTTGCACCTGCCAGGTTCGACCAAATTTGTTGAAGTCGTTGACGTAAACAGACCCCAATGAGGCCTGCATGGTCATAAAGACATCCTGCAGCTGAATCCCCAGACTCGATGCCTTCTCGCGATCGATATCGACATATAGCTGAGGCACACCGGCACTGAATGAACTGGAAAGCCCTGTCAGGTGAGACTGCTTTCCTCCTTCGGAAATGATCTCGTTCGCCACTTGCTGCAACTGCAACAATCCCAGGTTTTCTCGATCTTGCAGACGGAACTCAAATCCCCCCGCTTGTCCGAGCCCTTGAATTGGAGGGGGCGGAAACGCAAATACCTGTGCTTCAAGAATGGAAGCGGTCTGCATGTACACGTTCCCGAGAATCGCTTCGAGCGATTTCGAAGGGTCCTTCAAACGATCCTTACGAGGCTCGAAATTCAGGAAGATCGTGAATGCGTTTGGAACCGTCCCGCCATCCATCAACGACATTCCCCCGATGGTGAACCACTGACGGACACCCGGTGTGTTCGAGAGGATGTTGTTCAGCTTTTCGATAATGACTTCCGTTCGCTCCAAAGACGCAGCATCGTCCAATCGTCCGAACACGATGGCGTAACCCTGATCCTCAGTAGGAAGGAAGCTCGAGGGAAGTTTTGTGAACCAGTAACCGGCGCCTCCTGCGATCAGCACGAACAACAGCATAAAGACTGCTGAGTAGGGAAGAATCGCTTTGACAATCCGGTAGTAGATCGCCTCAAATCCGCCGTAGACGTAATTAAACCCCCGATAGAAGAAGTTCTTCTTCGCTGGAGTCGGGCGCAGGTACAGGGCACATTGAGCTGGCTTCAGCGTGATCGCGTTCACCGCACTAATGATCGCTGTCGCTGCAATGGTCAAAGCGAATTGCTGATAGAGTTTCCCGGTAATCCCCGCCATAAATACTGTTGGCACGAACACCGCCATCAGCACAAGTGTGATCCCGATGACCGGCCCCAGCACTTCGCCCATCGCTTTAATGGTGGCCGTGCGAGCATCAAGCCCACCACGATCGATATGGTGCACGGCGTTCTCCACGATCACGATCGCGTCGTCGACCACGATACCGATCGCCAGAACCAGACCGAACAGCGTCAGCATGTTGATGGAATACCCCATTGCCAACAATGCTGCGAATGTTCCAATAATCGTCACGGGGACTGTCGTCGCGGGAATCAACACCGCTCGCCAGTCTTGAAGAAAGACAAGAATCACGATGAGAACCAAGACACCTGCTTCGATCAGCGTCTTGTAAACTTCCTCAATCGACTCTTCCACGAACTCTGTCGGATTGAAAGGAATGTCGATCTCCACACCTTTGGGGAGATCCTTCTTCATGTTCTCGACTTCGTGAATCACCGCTTCAGCGACACTCAGAGAGTTCGCTCCTGGAAGCTGAAACACCGCGACCCCGGCCGCAGGCTTCCCGCTCACTTCCATCCAGGATGCGTAGGACTGCGACCCCAGTTCAACTCGGGCAACGTCCTTCAATTGGGTAATCTGAGCACCCGTTTTATCGTCACGCAACGTACGAATGATGATATCGCCGAACTGCTCGGCATCGGTGAACCGCCCCTGAGTTGTAACGGTAAACTGATTGTTCTGATCGCCACTCGCTGGTCGTTGTCCAATCTGACCCGCCGCCACTTGCACGTTTTGGCTTCCGATGGCGGCAATTACCTCATCAATGGTCATGCCGCGAGCTTTGAGTTTGTCCGGATCAACCCAGACTCGCATTCCGTAGGCACCGCTTCCGAAGACCTGTGTCCCGCCGACCCCCGGAATACGGCTGATGATGTCCTTAATACGAATCTCAGCGTAATTACTGAGATACAAGCCGTCATACGAGTTGTCTGGACTTGTCAGACCAACCACCACGATCATGCTTGTCGATTGCTTCTGTGCGACAACCCCGAGCCTTTGCGCTTCCTGTGGAAGACGGGGAAGAGCCGAAGCAATTCGGTTCTGTACTAGAACCTGCGCCTGATCGAGATCAGAGCCCACCTCGAACGTAATCGTGAGCGTGTAGCTACCGTTGTCGGAACAGACCGAGGACATGTAGAGCATGTTCTCGACGCCGTTGATCGACTGCTCCAGCGGCCCCGCAACAGTGTCAGCGAGTACCATGGCGTTCGCACCGGGATAGCTCGCAGTCACCTGCACCGTGGGCGGAGTCAGTTGTGGATATTGCTCAACGGGCAACCCAAGGATAGAGACACCACCAATGATCATCGTGAGAATTGCGATGACGTTGGCAAAAATCGGCCGGTCAATAAAAAAACGATAGATCATCTTCAGTGGCACTCAGTTTGAGTGAAAAATTCAAGACCGCACAAAGTCAGCAATTGACCTGAAAACCTATTTTGCAGCTTCGCCAGTCGCAGGCGTCTCCGATGTCGCTTTCGAATCCGACTCTTCAGGAGCTTGGGGCTCTTTCGGTGCAGCGGGCGCCCCTGGTCCCGGCGGTCCCGCTTGGGCTGCTTTCGCCTGCTCTGCGAGCATCTCCTCAAATTCAGCCTGAGTCATTGGAGTCACTTTCAGCTGAACGCGAACCTTGAGTAATCCATCCTTCACGATTCTCGATTTCTCGTCGAAATCGCCTGCAACCACACGCATTCCGTCAACGGTGTCTCCCAATTCGACAGACCGACGTTCAATGACGTCCTGGTCGTTAATGAGATAGACAAACGCGCCCGCCTGGTCATATCCAATCGAGGACTCGAAAACGAGCATCGCTTTGTCGTTGGTCTCCGAAGGGATCCGAATTCGCACGAACATCCCGGGCATCAGCATTCCCGGGTTTTCGAACACACCACGAATTTGAACTGTTCCCGCATCCGCTTTGACGCTTGGAGAGACGTAGTCAACCCATCCGTTGAAGACCGGCTCCGTGGTGTCACCAATGGTCATTAACACTGGAATCTTCTTTGGATCGTCCTCACCCGTTTTGCTGTACTCAGGGTAGGTTGATTTCAATCTGAACAGGTCCGCTTCGTTGATCGACACATAGGCGTAGATCGAGTCTGTTCTGACGATTGATGCGAGTACGTTATCGCTGTCAGCTTTGACGTAGTTTCCCTTATCAACAGTGCGTCGGTCGATGAAACCATCAATTGGAGCGTGGATCCGACAATATCCAAGATCAATCGTCGCCGCTTGAATTTCAGCGTTGGCCAGTTCAACAGCACTCTTAGCACTCAGGATGTCCGTCTGATAATCAGAGTTCGCTTGGTCGAGCTGCGCTTTGCTTGTCAGGATAAGGGCTTCCCCTTTTTTCAGGGCTGCTTCCGTGCGATCAAACTCCTGCCGCGATGTCGCGTTCTGCCCCAGGAGTCCCGAACTACGCTCATGGGTCAACTTCGCCAATTGCAATTCAGACTCATTCAATTGAAGTTGTGAGAGTGCAATTTCTCGGGCTTTGGATTGTTCCGCTTTCTTAAGATTCGCGTTTGCTTCATCAAGCTTGGCCTTCGCCAAATTCAATTTAACGATGAAGGGCTCCTCATCGATCACGAAGAGCAGATCACCCTTTTTGACGAAATCCCCGTCCTCAAAATTGCGTTCCAAAAGGATTCCGGCGACTCGATTACGAAGTTCCACACGTTCGACAGCTTGCGTTGTTCCGGTTTGAGAGACATAGCTCGTTACTGGCTTCACAATCGGAAAATCGTAAACGGCAACTGGATCTCCTGATGGCCGATAAGCATTCGGAGGGGAGCAGCCGAAAGAAAACAGGAGAGCAACACTCAAAGCCGTGATTGAAATATGTTTCATGAGAGTACGACGTGAGAGTTCAGAGACGTTGGTTTGTTCAAAATGAAGAGGGCACATCACTGGCCGAGTATCCCTAAAAGTACAGAGACGAAGTCGACAAAACTTGCCTCACTGATCGCAGTTTGCAAATCCCAATGACGTACTTTTGCGTCAGATCGCTGAAAGTCGAAACTCGCCGGTCAACCTGACTGCACGTCTCTCGTTAGTCGAACGAGCGAAGTTTGAATCGACCGAAAATACATCCCACCGACAAACTATACCGAACAGAGTAGTTTTTAACAGCCATGCGAGGTCTTCATCAAGTCTTGCGCGATGAATCGATCTGTCACACGATGTATATGGAAACGAAAACCTTCTGAGACGGAAACGGTGATTGGGTTCGGGAATATCTCAGAACTGAATTCAGTAAACGGCGAAATTTCACATAAACCTCTTTAAATACTGAGAAACTTGGCGAACGGGATGATATAAGGTGAAAGTCCGCTGGGTGATGAAATCCGTAAAATTGATTTGCGTCTGCACCTCACCAGGGCACCTCATCACAAAACAACAGAACAACTGACCACCAAACGCCTTAAGATCGAACATCACAGAAGATCAGTTCAAGCAGCGAACGACACGGCGAATCCGCATTCCCGGATTTGCACACCACTTTGGAGCTGAAACAGCCCTTACTTTTCGATCTTTTTGCTCTCGATCTGACAGGAACCTCGGCGTGATTCAGACGAAATTCGCGAGAAGTCGCTTCTCTAACCATCAAAATCGTCGGGCACAAATGATCGCTCAGCAGTCTATTATCCGCCTCACGGTACACTTAACAGTGTTCTTTTCTCTCGCGTTCAACGTCGCTGTGGCACAGAGGAACGAGATTGCCGAAAGATTCCAGCAGCTAGATACCGACAAGGACAAGTCACTGACAATCGACGAATACCTTGTCGGATCAACGAGCCCAGAGCGTTCGAAACGTGATTTTCTGGTCTTCGATATCAACGGCAATCAGCAGCTTTCGCTCGCAGAGTTTTCCGCTATTCCCAGTGACTTGAATGCTCAAGGACGGGGGGAAATTGAAGACCCCTACGACGATCTTTTGACAGCGGCGATCGACTCTGCAGAACAAATCATTGCTGATTGGAAAAATGATCAAGTGCCATCCAACGAGCTGACTCGGGTCATCACAGAGCTCGAATATCTCTATGGAGATCAGAGGTATTCATATAGTCAGGCCTTCGAAAATCAACTGCGGCGCCTGAACAACAGGAATTCTCTATTTGTTTCTCGACTCACCGCGAAAGAATTCATTTCGGAACAATTCGGAATTACCTACTACGGACATGACCTGCGATTTTCAGATGGCAGACTGGCGCCCATCTCGCGATTTCTAAGAGCAGACCAGAATGTTGATCAGAAACTCTCTCGGGACGAATTTCTGATTGCGTGGCAGGATGCGGGAGCGAGTGCACTCTTCGATCAAGCAGATGCCGACCACGATGGCGAATTGACACTGTCCGAGCTGACTGACCCCAACTGGTCCGGGCACGATGATCCAATTCTGAGGTTTCTCGCCGCAGATACAGACCTCAATGGGTTTCTCAACCTGGAGGAATTACTTCAAAGCGAGCCAAAAGAATTTTCGGCGCTGGCGAATATGACATGGAAAGCGTTTGATAGCGACAAAGACAATCAATGGACCCTCTCGGAATACAGGCTATCGCTTTTCGGCAATCGGGGACTGGACGCTCGCCAGCAATTTACCGATTCAAACCGATCATGGTCCCTGGAGAAGTACGAGTTCCAACCTCTCAACCACGCGGAATTCTCGCTGATCTTTAATTATTACTTCTACCGGATCGACCAAGACGAAAGTGGCAGACTGGAGTCGAATGAACTGGAATTTCACAGACTCCCAAGCGACGCGTTTTACACGATCAACCTGGACGGATCAGGACTACGCAAAGTCTATCAATCTGATGAATATTCAGGGGCGGGATCGCCCTGTGTCTCTGCTGATGGCAAAAAAGTGATCTTTGACCGTCATCGTGGAAATGAGACCTACAACCAATATCGCGCAGCCTATTTCCTGCTCGACGGCGAAGAAGAAGGGGACCTCTCACATGGACTGATGCCAACGTGGTCGCCTGATGGCCAATACTACTCATGCTCCCGGTATAAGAATGAGACAGGGGAGTACGGAACCTGCATTATGAACGCCGATGGAACGCTCCATCAGCATTTGTCCACTGATACCTGGGGCGCACAATGGTCCCCCGACGGACAATCGATCGCGTGCATTAAAGGGGGCGATTCGATTGCGGTCTATGATGTTGCATCTGAAGAGTTTAAGACCGTGATGGACGCCAAAACCCATAAGTTGGACTCCCTCTGGTACAATATGTGTTGGTCTCCCGATAGCAAAATGCTCGCTGGACGTGTCACACAAGTAAACGGTGGGGATGCTATCGCGATTATCAACATGACAGATTCTGCCCCGAGAGTTCGTCTGATCAAGCCTGCAGCGTCATTTGATAACGACATGGCTTGGACTCCAGATGGGCAGCACCTTATTTTTTCTATGCATCACGAGCGACTCAATCGGACACGACTGTTCCGCCTTCCTATCGAAGGCGATGCACAAGCGGTAGAGATTCCTGGCATTCCGGAAGAACTCAGTCTGAACGCCGTCTGCACTCGTCCGAATGGTGAGGGCATCGTCTTCCGAGGAGTTGCCATCCCTTAAGCGAGCGGGGTCCACCACACTGGGGAAAATCGATTGAACAAGGAGCGGATGGCTGTTGCAACGCCATTTGTCATGCGACGCCATCCATGCGCATGGGAAACAGGTTCACCCTCAGCTCAAAGTGATAATCCCGTGGAATTCCCTCCTTCGAAATGCGAGTTTCTCAGCAGCACACGAAGGAGTGCAGCGTATATTTCGAGATTTTTCTCGCACGTTTTTCCACGACATCGCTCGAACAATCGGATTCCTTCTGGAACAAAAGTGATTGGGTGTTAATCTAAAACTGAAACCTTTCCTTGATCATTTCAGTAGAACAAACTGGAACTTCTCGCGCCTGGGGTGCGTCGGAGTATCCGTAACGTCGCTCAATCAACTTCAATTCCTGGTTCGCCCTGCACGTTTCAATTGACAATTAAAGCATGAGAAACTGACTTAACTGCCGACACGCGTGTACTCTGAGTATTCCTTCGCATCGTTTTTGAATGTGATTTATGATTCCAGACAGTCGGCAGCGTCGATTCCTAGATCCGCAGATTCTCTCACGCTTATCAGCCATCCCCCTATTATCACGTAGGTCGATGCTTGGAAACGTCTCAGGAATTCACGCAAGTCCTCACCGGGGTGCCAGCGTCGAATTTGCTGAATATCGCCGCTACCTGCCCGGGGATGACCTCCGACGCCTCGACTGGCGTGCCTATGGACGTTCTGACCGATTTTACGTGAAAGAGTTTGAAGCCGACACGAATTTGCGTTGCTGCCTGATTCTGGACACGAGCGGGTCCATGAACTTCGGCTCGAAAGACGTGACAAAGTTCGAATACTCCCAGAAGATCGCGGGCTCACTCGCTTACCTCACTTCCATGCAGGGAGATGCTGTCGGACTCTCCTGTATCGCCGAGACAATTGTTCGAACGATTCCTCCGCGCAGAACACCCTCTCACCTGCGTGGTCTCTATGACATTCTGGAAAATGCGACCCCGAAAGGAGACACCCAGCTCGTCTCCCGGTTGCACGAGCTTGCAGAAACGATCCGACAACGAGCGTTTGTCGTCATCATCTCGGATCTGTTTGTTGACCCCGCTGGACTTCGCTCCGCTTTCGAGCACTTACAGTTCAGAAAGCACGACGTGGCCGTCTTCCATCTACTCGATCCGCTGGAACTGGAGTTCCGCTTTCAGAGGCCGATGCGGTTTCTCGATATGGAAGGGGGAGCTTCGGTGTTTGCGGAGCCGAATGACATCTACGACCGATACCAGATGGCGCTCACAGAGTATCTGGCAGCGATCAAAGAGATCACTCAAACCAGTGCGATTGACTATCATCAGGTACGCATCGACGAGCCTTATGAGAACGTCCTGAGCCGGTTTCTGATCGCCAGAACGAAAGGGCGAGCGAGCAAATGAGTTTTCTACAGCCCTGGATGCTGGCGTTCCTTCCGGTCATTGCACTACCGGTCATCATTCACCTGATCAATCAGCGGCGGTACCGCACGATTGAATGGGCGGCGATGATGTTTCTTCTGGCAGCAAATCGAATGTCGAAGGGCTATGCCCGAATTCGACAATGGCTGATCCTGGCGGCCAGAACACTTGCCATCGCAGGATTGATCTTCGCGATCTCCCGACCGTTGACGAGCGGCTGGCTGGGATTGGCTGCCAATGGTCGCCCGGACACTACGATCATTCTAATGGATCGGTCCCCCAGCATGTCGCAACAGGGGCCATCTGGCGGATTATCAAAGTTGGTTTCGGGACGGGACCAACTGATTTCATCTCTGGGTCTGATCGGTTCACAACGATGGGTCGTAATCAACGGAAATTCCGCCGCCCCGGTTGAAATTGAAACACTCGATGCCCTGAATAATCTCGTCACTCCAGAAGGGGTGAGTGCAACATCCGATCTCCCGGGAATGCTGCAGTCCGCCTTGAAATACATTCAGGATAATCGCACTGGACGAACGGAAATCTGGATCTGTTCTGATGTCAGTGAATTGGATTGGAATGCAGAGAGTGGTCGATGGCAATCGCTGCGGGATCTCTTCTCGAAGCTTCCTCAACAAGTTCGTTTTCATCTGCTCGCTTACCCTGAAGTCGCACCGGCGAATTTTTCCATTCAGGTCACTGCAGCGAATCGCGTCCAATCCTCCACAAAAGCGGAACTCCATCTGTCAATTCGGGTCACACGCTCGACTGCAACGGAAACCCCTGTGTCAGTCCCCGTGCAGATCGAGATCGATGGTGCGAGATCAACTGTGAATCTGGATTTCAGCGGCACGGAAGTCGACTTAAAAGATCACGTAATCCCCTTGGAAACGAGTCAAACTCGAGGTTGGGGACAGGTCTCCCTTCAGGCAGATTCGAATCCGGCAGACAACCAATATTACTTTGTGTTCGACACCCCGATTCCGCGAAAAACGCTGATCGTTGCCGACTCCGACGAAGCGGCACGCGTATTGAAGCTGAGTTCTTCCATCTCGCCTGAGAGTGCTGTCGGGATGAGTGCGGAAACGGTCACTCGAGAGAATTTCGGATCTGTCGATTGGGAACCGGTCGCGTTGATTCTCTGGCAAGGGCCTCTCCCCACTGGCACGGACGCTGAGCTGCTTTCCGCTTTCCTGAAACGCGGGGGAGTTGCCGTCTTCTTCCCTCCGGAAGTCCCGGACAACTCGAGTTTCGCCGGTCTTACCTGGGGAACTTGGCAAACTCCTCCGGAACCGATTTCTGTCGCCTCATGGGTCGGCGATCAAGATCTATTGAACAAAACTAAAAATGGACAGGGGCTCCCCCTCGGCCAACTTCAAATTCGAAGACACTGCCAGATCGAAGGAGTTCAGATTCCACTGGCCAAGCTCATGAACGGCGATCCGCTGCTCCTGCGTGCAGAAACGGAACTCCGGAATGTTTACTTCTGTTCGACGACGCCTGATCGCAGCAATTCAAACCTGGTGCAAAACGGAATTGTGCTGTACGTCATGATTCAGCGTGCACTGGAGAAGGGGGCGGCGTCTTTGGGAGCAACCCGGCAATACATTGCTGGGGAAGTCCCTGCAGGATCGACAGCAGACTGGTCACGTTTGGCTGGCGAAAAGGACTCAATCTCCACCGAGTTCCCCCTGCAAGCTGGCGTTTACAAGGATGGTGAGCGGTTTCTGGCAGTGAATCGAAGCTCACTGGAAGACCGCCCGAAATCGCTCAACGATGCTCAGATTGCTGGACTGTTCGAAGGACTCGAATTTAGCCGAGTCGATCAGGTCGCGGGGAAGTCGAGCCCGTTGCTCTCGGAGATTTGGAGATTATTCCTCATCCTGATGGCGGTTGCACTGATCACTGAATCATTACTCTGTTTACCACGAGTTGCTCCCAAAACACAGACTCAATCACCCTTCGCTGGGGACAAACGAGTCACGGAGGCGGTATCAGCATGACACCCTCTCAAAATCTCGTGTTTCTGACTGATCCGGTAACGGCCTTCATTTCTGTCACCATCCTGCTCATCACAGCGGGAGTCAGTATCTATTCATGGCGACGCGGGGGCTATCAACGAATCCACGGGCTGCAGGAGACGCTGCGAGTCCTCATCGTGGTGTTCGTTCTCGCGCTGCTCAATCAGCCGGAATGGGTCGAGGAATTCCATTCGGATGAGAAACCGACGATCTCGGTAATCTGGGACCATTCCGGTAGCATGGAAACCAAAGATGTTCTGCCCGACAACGCCACATCCGGAGAGGCGCAACAAGCGAACGCAATCAGTCGATCGCAATCCATCCAGAGCCTTATCAAGCCCGAAACATGGTCGCAGTTTGCAGACAAGCTCGAGATCAACTTCGAACCGATCGCGTCAAATGATGAGAGCCCCGGTAGCAATCTCTATGAACCGCTATCGAAGGCTCCGGAACGCCTGAAGAATCTGTTGGGAGTAGTGTTGATCTCCGATGGAGACTGGAACACTGGAAAGCCGCCAGTTGAGGCAGCATCCGAATTAAGAATGAAGGGCATTCCAGTCTTTACAGTCACCGCAGGAAACTCTTCACGACTCCCTGATATCGATTTGGTGAATGTGGATCTCCCGACATTCGCAATTGCCGGAAAGCCGGTGCGAGTTCCATTTACGATCGAAAGTTCGCTCCCGCACGAGTACCACACAACAGTGTCGTTCACCACTTCCGAAGGGGACACTCTCACAAAAGATGTCCGGGTCGCTCCAATGGGAAGGACTAGCGATGCACTGACCTGGAGGCCAACCAAGAATGGCGACTTCACAGTCAGTGTTGAAGTCCCTCGACACGCCAATGAAACGATCATTGAGAACAACACAAAGACGGTTCCCATTGCCATCAGAGAAGAAAAACTCAAAGTTCTGGTCGTCGATTCCGTCCCTCGCTGGGAATATCGATATCTCAGAAATGCGCTGTCTCGCGACCCCGGCGTCGATGTCTCCTGCATGCTCTTTCACCCCGGTCTGGAAAAGGCGGGAGGGGGATCTCAGGATTACATCAAGGAGTTCCCGAATAGCCTCGAAGAACTCTCCAAGTACGACGTCGTCTTTCTCGGGGATATCGGGTTTGGAAGCGATGGATTGACGGAAGATCAATGCCGACTTGTCAAAGGATTGGTCGAGCACCAAGCCAGCGGCCTCGTCTTTCTCCCCGGTGCTCACGGTGCCCAGCTATCGCTGATGGAGACGGAACTCAAAGATCTTTATCCCGTGATCGTGGATGAGACACAACCGGGCGGATGGGGCTCCCGGACAGCGGCCAATTTTGAATTAACCGAACGGGGGAGATCCAGTCTCCTCACCAAACTTGCTGATACGGCAGAAGACAATGCCATCGTCTGGGAGGGGCTCCCGGGTTTCCAATGGCATTCTGCCGTTCTACGAGCAAAGGCAGGAACTGAAGTTCTCGCAGTCCATAGCGATTCATCGAACGAATTCGGCCGAATCCCTCTTCTGGTGACCAGAACATTCGGTGCCGGAAAGGTCCTCTTTATGGGAACTGATGCAGCCTGGCGCTGGCGTAAAGGTGTTG
Source organism: Planctomicrobium mucosum (assembly GCF_051466335.1). NCBI lineage: Bacteria > Pseudomonadati > Planctomycetota > Planctomycetia > Planctomycetales > Planctomycetaceae > Planctomicrobium > Planctomicrobium mucosum. The sequence continues at coordinate 4,783,745 of NZ_CP195793.1, forward strand.
AAGACAAATACCACTATCGATTCTGGGGGCAGGTGGTCCGCTGGATGGCTTATCAGCGAAACATGTCAAAAGGGGAGTCGATGCGGCTTTACCATACGCCCGATCAGCCGCAGGTACGCCGTACAATCGCTTTTCATGCTCACGTGATGGACGACGCCGGCGGACCACTCCTGAACGGGGAAGTGATGGCGAGAATTCAGTCTCCCTCTGGAAAAATCGAAACCGTCCGGTTTCTGTCGGCTGGAGATGAATGGGGAGTCTTTCAGGGAAGCTATTCCCCTCAGGAATCCGGACAGTACAAAGTCACTCTGATTAGCAACGAATCGAAGGCGACTCTCGAGTCTCAGTTTTTTGTGCAAGGGGATGCACTTGAACAACAAGGGAAACCAGCCCGCCCTGAGGTGCTCGAAGAAATTGCAAGAATCAGTCGAGGGAAATCACTTCAGCTGAATCAGCTCGAAGAAGTCCTGAACTCCATCGCGGAGCTTCCATCCCCTCCGCCCGTCGTCAGAAGACTACAACTCTGGAACAGTCCTTATCTGGCAGGAGCCCTAATTTTCCTCTTAGGAGGATTTTGGATTTGGAGAAAGCAATCCGGTATGATGTAATGGGAAAACTCAATCAATGAAAATTTAATATTTCACAAAACTGCAACCTGATCCACGTCCAGACGAGACGGTTGTGTCGCCGAAATTAATGTGTTCACGCAATTAATTTACGTAACTTCTTCAATGCTACCGTGAGGGAGCAGATCATGTCAGTCCGACGTCCCCACCTGATTGATATCCCTGAATCACTTCGACACCAATTAATGGTGTTTCGCCGTCGACTCTGGTCGATCAAGCTGGTTGAGGCTGTCGCTGCCACATTGATCATTTTCTTTGTTGGCTATCTCGTCACATTCTGCCTCGACCGGTTCATCGATACTCCACGAACGGTTCGCTGGGGGATCTGGGGAATCGCTGCTCTCTCAATGCTCCTGATTCCACTCGCATGGCAACGATGGGTTTATCGCCAACGGAAACTGGAACAGATTGCGAGACTCCTCAGTCGTAAACACCCCAGTATCGGCGACCAGCTATTGGGGATTATTGAACTCGCCCACAATGCCGATGAACAAGAACGATCTCCCGCACTCGTCAAAGCGGCCATCAAGCAGGTTTCGGAAGAGGCTGCAACGCGAGACTTTACGGACTCTGTTCCGAAACCACGGCATAAGCAGCGGAGCTGGGGAGTTGTGGCACTGGGTGGGATCGCAGCACTGCTAATGACAGTGACTGCTTCGGCCGCCCAGAACGCTTGGGCTCGCTATCTCGCTCCATGGAACAACACATCCCGATTTACATACGCGGACGTTCAACAGCTTCCCGAACGAATTGTCGTTCCAATTGGAGAAGCATTTTCACTTCCGGTTTCGCTCTCTTCCAATACGCAATGGACCCCGCATTCCGGGGCAGCTCATATCAGCGGGCAGGAGACTGTCAAAGCGGAATTCAGTGACGGCGTTTACCAATTCCAGATGCCTCCACAGCTCACAGCCAGTACTTTGCAGTTGCGAGTTGGTGACTACATCCAGGACGTGACGATCGAGCCAATGATCCGACCTGAGCTGACCCAACTCGGAGCCGAGATTGTTCTCCCTGCTTATCTCGAACGTACGGCCGCGATGAAGAAAGATATTCGTGGCGGTTCAATGAGCGTTGTCAAAGGGAGCTCGACAACAATCACTGCGACAATCTCTCGCGATCTTGATTCCGCGACAGTCAACAAGAATGCCAGCGTTCCATCGGGGCCGCAGTTTTCATCAACACCTCTCGCACTCGCAAGCGATAATCAGCTGGAACTGGACTGGAAAGACAATTTCGGATTGTCTGCGTTTAGTCCATTCAAACTGACGATTGCAGCCTCGGAAGACGCTGCTCCGACGATCGTCACAGAAAAACTCCCAATGCAGCGTGTCTTGCTCGACAGCGAAGTGCTCCCCTTCCAAATTCGTGCTCACGACGACTTCGGTGTTAAGGTTGTAGGGATCGAATGGGTGGGACTCGATCCAAATGTCGAGACACCAGCGAAAGGCGAAAAAATCCTCGGTGCAGGGAGTAGCGACGCTGAGTCACTGGAACTTGCTGCCACGTTTTCAGCCAAACAACTGGGGATTGCACCACAGCCGATCGGAGTGCGACTCTTTGTGGAGGACTATCTCCCGGGACGAAGCCGAGTTTACTCGCCTCAAGCGACCTATCAGGTTCTCGATGCTGATCAACACGCAATTTGGGTGACAGCACAATTGACCCGCTGGCACCAACAAGCACTCGAAGTACGTGACAAAGAGCTTCAGCTTTATGAAACCAACAAGCAGCTTCGTTCCCTCTCTGCAGAAGAACTGACCGATCCCGACGTCATCAAAAGGATTGAAAGCCAGGCTGCAGCTGAACGGGCAAACGGTCGCAAGCTTTCCGGCCTAACCTCGAACGGGGAAGAGATTCTCAAGCTGGCGATGCGAAATCCCGAAATCGGAGTCGACCATCTCGAACGATGGGCCGAGATGATGCAGGTGCTCAAAGACATTTCCGGGAACAGAATGCCCTCAGTCGCAAATCTGTTGAAAGAGTCCGCCAAGCCGGGACAAGGGACACAGAATCAGTCCACACCAAGCCCTCAGGCTGGTAATAATCTCGCGAATGTCAGCGGCAGCGGCGCTCCCAAGAAAGGGGAAGCACCTCCCACAAAACAAGCCCCATCCCTTGTCGACATTGAATCAACAATGGGAACGTCTCCACCAGAAGATCCGAACAAGCCAAAAGATCCAACCGAGAGTAAAGGATCGAGCCCTCGACTCGGACTGCCAACGACAATGCTGGCTGGGAATGGTAAGGCTCCTCCTCCAAATCCAGATTCGCCTGCTGCACAGAAGGTGAATGATGCAGTGAAAGAACAGCTCGATCTGCTGGCCGAGTTCGATAAAATCGCGAATGAACTCAACGAGTTGCTCTCCGAAATGGAGGGAACCACGCTTGTTAAACGGCTGAAAGCGAGTGCACGTAAGCAGCAGCAAGTCGCCAAAAAGCTGGGCACAATGGTTCCAAATTCCTTCGGAGTCTCATCCAAGAAGCAGAAACCCAATCTGGACACATTCAAGGATCTTGCCTCAATTGAAGAAATCAGTAGCCAGACCGTTTCCACAATCATGGATGACATGTCTGCTTACTACGACCGCAGCAAACTGACTCGGTTCAAAGCAGTTCTCGATGACATGAAGGCGCAGGATGTCACAGCTGGCCTCAGAAACTTGGGGAGCGACTTGAAGTCCGAAAATGGGCTCTCCATCGCGCAAGCAGAATACTGGAGCGAGAACCTTGATCGATGGGCAGAAAATCTCGTCGATGCTTCCAAATGTGGAGCCTGCAAAGGGTGCAAATCCAAAGGAAGTCTTCCTCCATCGATCGTTCTCGAAGTCTTGAAGATCATCGAAGCTGAAACCAACTTGCGGGAACAAACCCGAGTGGCGGAACAGGCCAAACCTGCTGTCTCGATGGAAGTGCATCAACAGGACGCAGACAACCTTTCGAAGTCACAGGAAGAACTGCAGATTCGAATTGACGACGTCGTGAAGCGAATTCTGGAACTTCCAGACGCTGAGGCAGACTTCGGGAAAGAAATTCAACTTCTCAATGCCGTCTCGCAGGTCATGAAAGAAGCGACGGGAATTCTCGCGACCCCAGAAACAGGCGCTCCTGCAATCGCCGTTGAAACAGAAGTCATCGAACTCCTCCTTCAATCCAAGCGATTCAATCCTAATGGAGGAGGTGGAGGCGGGGCGAATCCAGGTGGCGGAAGCACTGGAACGACAAACGATTCCGCTCTCGCACTTGTCGGCTCCGGCATGAATGAAAAAGAGATCCGGGAAGACTTGGGAACCATCCAGGAAACTGGAACGTCAGGCCCTTCACTTCCCGAAGAATTCCGATCAGGCTTGGACCAATACTTCAATCAACTTGAAGGACAGACGAAGTGATCGTTTGTGCCAGGTACTGAACACGACGTTCTTCAAGGCCCCCTTGAACATCAGCGCGATGCTGTATCGTCGCTGAAACCACGAGAATTGAGAGTTCTGACAGATGCAATCAAGTTCCTCAAGATGTCGCAGCGAGACGGCAACGTCGCGGGAATGCATGAAAGAAGACTCTGTGATGACGATACGCTGCATTCATCCACGACAAGTGATCGTGTTTGCGTGTGTACTGACCTGCTTCGTATTCATGAAACCAGAGCAGGTTCGTGCGCAGGGTGTCTTCCAGAATCTCCTGAAAGCATTCTCAATCGAAAAACAGGCCGAACCTGCTTCAGTTCCTATGGTGATGCCAAGGGTTGTCGAGGATGGTGAAATCGACCCCAGCCATGCTCCAACACTCTCGGCATTATTGAATGCCGAACTTCACCTGTTAAATAAGGTATGTAAGCCGACAGCAGCGCAGCTTGAAGAGATCAAAGCTGAAGGAACAAATGCACTCAGAGTGATTTCCGGGCAAATCAGGATGGGCACCAATACCAATGATAATGCGGCCGCTTACCGTGACCTCCTGACTGATGTCCTTCTCAAAAAATCGCAAGAGATTTTTCCAGAAGAAGTGGCCCAGCAATACAAAACAGAGCTGGAACTTCGTCGTGAGGAACGGAAGACCGCTGGTGCTACACTTGCCATGCGACAAATCGACCTCAAAGCAACTCTCACAAAGGAACAGCAACAGGAGGTCGTCAAAGTTCTCATTGATGCGAAGGATCAAGGTTGGAATAAACCGATCGCGATGCTCCTCTATCCTCAGTACTCGCCGTTGCCAGACACGATCACCCTTAAAGGGACATTGACGGATCGCCAAATGAAGATCCTCTCCGAGTCGGCACAAAACGGGAGAATTCACTTGGGGTGGGAAGGAGAACTCGGGTTCGGCGGCCACTTCGCTTCTGTTCGATTGCCTGATGTGAGCAGCGCCGTCAAAGAGACGGAATCGAAGGCGGCAATCGGGGAGTCCAAGCAATGATGTTCCTTTCATCTCATTTCTCGAGGACGTGTCGCTGGATGCAGATTCATCGAATGAGGTCTCAGATTGCCTTAGTCCTCCAAGTGCTCACGGTTTACGCGGTCACGAGCGTGCACACCTGTTCTGCACAGAATGACTTAATCATGATGACGCCCGAGATGGTGTTACAGAATATCTTCTCAAATGCGAGGACGTTTGAAGAGGCTTCCGCAAAAGCAAACGCAGCACTAGGCGCGAAACTGGACTTTCTCAGCGAATCCTTCGATCTCACGCCGGAGCAGAATGCGAAATTGCATACGGCTGGCCGAGGAGATATTCACCGGTTCTTCACGGATTACTCAAGCGCGGTCGTCAAGTTAAATAAGTCGGGGCTCACTCAGCAGGAATATTCCGATTTCTACGTGGGGTCAATTTATCCGCTGCAGCAGAAGTACGTCGCTGGACTCCACAACCGTCAGTCACTTTTTGACCGAACAATCGCATCCACATTGACCCCTCAACAATACGAAGTCTATCTCCAGAATGACCTCGATCGAAGACTCCTCCATTACCGGGTCATCATCAAAGCGATGATCATCAATTTGGACGGGCAATTGCCGATGACCGCCAAACAGCGCGCGGAGTTGGAGGAGGTCATTCTCTCAAAAAGCACTCCTCCTGAAAACGGAATTCCCGACGAGATGCAATTTCAAGTTGCCCTTTACCTGATCTCGAAAATCCCCGAACAGGACTTGAAACCGATCTTTGACGACGCTGAATGGACTGCATTCAAAGCGTTTCGAGCCCAGGGGGCCCACAACGGAATTGCAGCTCAACTGGGATTGACCGACGAATGAACGACCTTTCCGGAACATTCGCCCGAGTGGCCTTCGCCCTGACATTTCTCGTCGGTTCAGTTTCGTACTGCGAGGCTCAATCGCCAGAGTTCTTTACAGGCGATGCCGTCCCGCGTGACATCCGTGAGATGTACGAAAAGGGATTGACTTACCTTGCGAAGACTCAGACTGAAGAGGGGAACTGGCAGGACTCCTATGCGAACCAAGGGGGCGAGGGGTTGGCGATCATGTGCTTTCTTGCATCCGGAGAAGATCCGAATTTCGGACTCTACTCTGGAAACATCAAACGGGCACTCCGCTCGATGATTTCCAAGCAGAACGCCGAAACAGGTTATATCGGCAACAGTATGTACCTGCATGGGTTCTCGATGCTGGCCCTTTCCGAATCATACGGGGTCGTGGACGACCGTAATCTCTGGAGTGGCTCCAAAGAGTCGCCAAAACGTTCGATCGGCCAGGCCCTTGAACTCGCAGTTAGAACAGCCATTACATCACAGAAGAAAAATCCTCTCGGGTCGTGGCGGTATTCTCCGGACGCCACGGATGCGGACACCTCAGCTGCGGGTGCCGTTCTGATGGGGCTTCTCGGTGCTCGCAATGCAGGCATCGAAGTTCCTGATGAATCCATTGAACGGGCCATCGCGTACTTCGTCAGTATGACAGCCCCTTCGGGACAGGTAGCCTACAGCGGAGGCTTGGGCGGATTCGATGAATCGATGGCTCGAATCTCCATTGCAGCACTTGTCTATTCTGTCGCTCGCCGCAAAGACCTTCCGCAGTTCAAATCGACACTTACCTACATCACGGACAAGGTGGAAGGCGGAAGCCCCGGGCATGGGGGAATTGAATACCAGAATTATTATCAGGCTCAGGCACTTTTTCAGGGGAACGTTCAAAGCTGGGAGAAGTGGAACAAGAATTTGGTCCGCCACTTGAAAACCGTTCAACAAAATGACGGAAGCTTTCGTGGTTCTCACGGGAACTATGTGAGTACAACTTTGTCTCTGCTGGCACTTGCCGTGAACTATCGCTTTCTTCCGATTTATGAACGGTGATCATATGGCAGTTGCCTTCCGCTCTTTCATTACCATCTTTTTCTTGTTTGGCGTCGGATTCCATTCAGCAACTGTCTTCGCGGAAGATGGCACAGTTGTCAGCGGCACCTTGCGCACAAAGAATGGAAGCATTTTGAACGGGCGGTTTCATCCTATCGCCAAAGAAGGATTCGTTTCGTGGCAGAGCGATCAGTTTGCGCAGCCATTCGAGTTCCCCGCTCATAAGGTTGAATCCGTTCAGTTCCCGGATGCTGCGGGCAACACTCCTCCTCAATCAGGTTTTTTGTTCGAGTTCCACTCCGGAGAGCGACTTTACGGCGCGCTTAAGACTTGGGAATCAGATCTCGTCCAGATTGAAACGTCTGAGTTCGGCGTCGTTCAAGTACACCCGGGTACTATCAGTCGACTGTCAGTTCTCTCGGAAAGCCCTCAGGTCGTTTTTCCCGGATTCGCGGGGTTAACGAACTGGCAGTCGCAATCAGCAGGGTTGGCGACTTCAGGTACTGAAGAGCTCATCAGAAGGAGATTTGGGCAACGCCCCCAGACTGTCACTGATCAAAAACCAAACAAAGAGTTATGGACCACCGAAGGGCTGGCGGTCGTCACTCGTCAGCCAAATGTCGCTCTCTACCGAGACGTTGGGGTTCCGTCGAAAGCCATTATTGAATTTGAGGTCTCCTGGCGCGAGCTACCTGATTTCGTGCTCTGGCTGGCGACTCCAAACCCTGAAGCCGATTCTCCGCTGGACCAGGGATGGAAGTTTGAAGTCTGGGACGACACGCTGCACGTGCTACGGGAACAAGATCGCGTCGCCGACATCGCAGTTGTTGAAAAACTGTCTCCGAACAAAAAGCAAATCAGCCTGATTGCTTACATCGACTCCGACGCTGGCACTCTGTCGGTTTATCGAAGCAATGGGGAACCGATCGCTTCCCTCAAGATGCCTGAAAACCCAGTCCAATCCAGGAAGCCGAAGAAATCAATCGGAACAGGTTTCCGCCTCGTCAATCGTCATGGAGACGTCCGTCTCGACAGGTTAAGAGTTTCTCATTGGAATGGCGTGCTGCCGCAGCACAGTCAAGCTGAGTCGACAAGACTCACGCTGAATGATGGAAGAGTCTTGAATTCCAACATTTCATCGCTGCAAAACAATGAATTCAACTTTCAGCAGCAGGACGATCAGGAGACCACACCCCCGGTTCCGCTCAAAGAGATCGCAATGATCGACTTCGGCAAAACTCAGGCAGAGACGCCCACTCCTAATACCACAATCATTCTTCAAAATGGGGTTCGAGTCGCGGGAACGGTTCTGGAAACTCAAGATGGGGCGTTGAAATTCAAGAGCGAATCAATCGCTGCGCCACTTTCAATATTGCTGAAGGACGTTCGTTTTTTAGGAGCGAGTAAATTTCAGCCAGCTGAACAGAATGACGGCAGCTTGACCCCGAAAGACGTCACTCGAGGGGAGCTGGTAATCAATGACCAGCGTATTCATGGCTGGCTGGGAAAAGGAGAAGCGACCGCTGACTGCTATTGCCTGAGCTGGCATCCAGTCGAGGCAACAAACTCAAGTGCACTTTTGTTGAACGCCGCCGGCTACATCGTTTTTCCTGAAAAAATGCCGCTATCACCAAGCTCGAATGATGGGAATCAGACTCAGGCGAACGCGGTGCCACGACAGCGTTTTGGCAAGGCGTTGTTGAAGAATCTGGATCAACCGCCAACCGCTCCTCAGATCGATCTCACTTGCCAACTTCACTTGAAGTCCGGTGATTTTTTAAATTGCGAAATCGCTCATATCGACGAATCTGGAGTGACAATCGCTTCGAACGTTTCTAAAGCACTCCTGATCCCTCACGATCAAATTCGAGCAATCCAATTCTCCAAGTCCAAGAATGAACCCGATCTGGAGGCGGCCAAGAAACTCCGTTTGCTGACACTTCCACGACTTCAAAAGACATCACCACCGACTCATTTGCTTTGCTCACTACAGGGAGATTTTCTCCGTTGTCGACTGCTCGAGATGGATGGAGAGAAAATCAAAGTCGAAGTCCATCTTGAGGAGATGTGGATCCCCCGCAATCGAATCGCGCAAATCATCTGGTTCCATACGAGCGAGATTGAGGAAGCGAAGCCATTTTCACCGGAGTCTGCTCTTCCACAATCGAACTCAGGCTCCTCATCGATGGTTGTCCGTCTCCGCGTTGGAGCCCAGGGAATTAACGGACGAGCGGAAGCCGGAGTCGAATCATCCAATTCTCAGGGGGCGCCACTCCAGACAAGTGGAGAAAGCTTCGGGGAGGTAGACACCACAGGGAAATTCAATGGAAGCGTTCTCGTTGTCCGCCGAGACGGTAGTCGACTCTCCATGACTCCGCGATCAGTCAATCAGGACATCATTGCGGGGGATCACGTGGTGCTGGGAGAATCACAGGTGAACCTGAATGAGATTCATCAAATTTTCATTGGAGGGCAGATTTCCTCACTCAGCTCTCAACTTCCATTCCAAAGGTGGAAACTTCAGTTTGCTACAGAACCATTGATTGCGCAAGACCAAGGGGATGGCGATGGGGACTCAGGGACCTCATCAGCGCTGGTGGGTCAAGACGCTCCTGAGATCAACTTGAAAATGGTTGGCGGAAGTCAGTTCAAGCTCTCGGAGCAAAAAGGAAAGGTGATCGTTCTCGACTTCTGGGCCACGTGGTGCGGCCCCTGCCTGAGAACGATGCCACTGCTTCACGACCTCATGAAAAACTACGATTCATCGCAGGTAGAACTCGTTTCAGTCAACCTTGAAGAACCTGAGGAACAAATCAAGTCGACGCTGGAGCGCCTCGGACTGGATTTCAAGGTTGCGATGGACATTGATGGAGTCGCAGCGGCCCGTTACGAAGCGACTTCAATTCCGCAGATTGTCGTCGTCGATCAAACCGGGAAAATCTCACATCTGTTCGTCGAAGCAGGTCCCAGCATGATCGAAAAACTCAAGGGAGCACTCGACAAGCATCTTGCCCCGGAGCCCGATCAAACAGAAGTGAGTTTCAAGTAACTCATGTGGTGAACACAATCACGCACGCCCCGAAATTAGGAACCTAATGAACTCGGCGCGTCTATTGCGGCTATTCCTCTGGGTCCCATCAAGGCGACAAATGGGGGATTGCAGCCCAGAAAATGCAACAAAACATCACAATCCCCGCATTTGAATCAAACACACCCGATTTGTCGTGGAAACCGGGGATCGGGGTAAGACGTCGAGATTGCAACTGAACCAATCTTTCCTCAGGATGTACGATTCATTCGTTTCAGAAAAATCACATCCCTGGTTCGAAATTGGTTACCTGTTCATGGATACGCAAACAAGCCAAGCCATTTCAACGCCGAAATACACCCAGGCTTGGTATCAGCAGATGCTGGCAATTCTTGGCGAAGGCCCTTGCCGACAATTGGGCATCTACGGTATCCCGGAAGGTTTTGTCCTCTCCGTCGTTATCCCTGTTTACAACGAACGGGTCACATTTCCGGTGCTCCTTGAGCGAGTCAGGGCTGTTCCGATCCCCAAGGAAATCGTTCTAATCGACGACTGCAGCAAGGACGGAACTCGCGAGATCCTCCAAGGGCTGACGGACGGAAAAGGGGACGACCCACTCAATAAAATCGTGGTCGTCTTTCATGATGTCAATCAGGGAAAAGGGGCCGCGGTCAAAACTGGAATGGGTCGGGCCACCGGCGATGCGATCATCATTCAGGACGCGGACCTCGAGTACGATCCCGCGGAAATCCCACGCCTGTTACAGCCGATTGTCGAAGGACGCGCTGACGTTGTCTTCGGAAGCAGATTCCTAGGTGATCAGCCGCACCGAGTTCTCTATTTCTGGCACTATTGCGGAAACAAGTTCCTGACAACGCTCTCGAATTGCTTCACCAATCTCAATCTGACGGATATGGAGACCTGCTACAAACTCTTCACCCGAGAAGTGATTCAGGAAATTCAACCGAAGCTCGTCCAGAAGCGATTCGGAATTGAACCCGAAATTACATCCCGAGTCGCTCGCAAGAAATATCGGATTTACGAGACTTCGATCAGCTATAGCGGTCGTACGTACGCTGAGGGGAAGAAAATCGGCGTGAAGGATGGATTCAAAGCACTTTGGTGCATTTTCCGATACGGACTTTTCGAATAAGTCCGTGAAGTTGAACAATCGATCCATCTGAACGCTCAGCGAATGCTAGTGTTCCTTCAACAAAGGACTGAAATCCAGTTCCAGGGTGAGTGTCGCTTGCGCATCGGCTTCTGACGCAAAATCCACAGAGACATTCCATCGTGAAGTCTCTGCTCATAGACAACGTCTCAACGGAATTCCGCAACTACAACGGTGCTCGCCTTGTCTGTATCCAAAAGAATTGTTGTGACAGGAGGGGCCGGATTTATCGGTTCGGCCTTAATCCGTTTTCTTTTGAACAAGACGAATCACGAAGTCCTGAATATCGATGCACTGACCTACGCAGCGAATCTCGATAACCTGAAGTCTGTCGACAAGTCGCCAAGGTATCGATTTCTCCATGCGAACATCTGCGACGAGACTCTAATGCAGAAGGCATTCGCAGAATTCCAGCCAGATGCAGTGATGCACCTCGCTGCAGAGAGTCATGTCGATCGCTCCATTGATGGGCCGAAAGCGTTTCTCGAAACGAACATTATGGGAACGTATTCCCTACTACAGGCTGCTCGCATTCAGTGGAAAACTCTCTCGGAAGACAAACAGCGACAGTGTCGTTTCCTTCATGTCTCCACTGACGAAGTCTATGGGTCGCTGGGAGCAGAAGGGTTCTTCACAGAGAAAACTCCTTATGCCCCCAACTCGCCATACTCGTCCTCAAAAGCCTCTTCCGACATGCTGGTCAGGGCATGGCACCATACATTTGGACTACCGACTCTGATCAGCAACTGCTCCAACAACTACGGCCCATTTCAATTTCCCGAAAAATTGATTCCAGTCATCATTCTCAACGCCATGAAAGGGGTGTCCCTCCCCGTTTACGGTACCGGAGAGAACATTCGCGATTGGCTTTTCGTAGATGATCACGCCACGGCGCTGTACCAGATTCTCGAAGGAGGTTCTGTTGGCGAAACCTACAACATCGGTGGAAACAACGAGAAGCGGAACATCGATCTCGTGCGGGATATCTGTCGAATTCTGGACGAGTTGCTCCCGGACTCCCCGCATCGGCCGCACGAAAACCTGATTCGCTTTGTTCCCGATCGCCCCGGCCATGACCAGCGATACGCTATTGATTCCTCCAAGATTCAAGACAGCCTGAACTGGGAGCCATCCGTCACCGTCGAAGAAGGATTGCGGTCCACCGTCGAGTGGTACTTGAACAATCGAGACTGGTGGCAAACGGTTCTCGATCGTGGATTTCAACAAGATCAGCGTCTCGGCACTACAAAGTAATCCGCAGCAATTTGCATGAGGGACAGGGTTCGGGAATGGTGATTGTCTTTGGAAAACAGGGACAGGTTGCAGAGGAACTCCAGCGGCTTTCCTCCAGTACGCAACTCCCAATTCGTGCCTATTCCCGTACGGACTGCGATCTGATGGATACACTTCAGATCAAACAGGTTCTCGAAAAAGCCCCGCCAGAGTGTGTCGTCATCAATGCTGCTGCTTACACACACGTAGATCATGCCGAGTCAAACGCAGATGCTGCTCATCAACTGAACGCAGTCGCTCCTACGATCATCGCAGAGCAGTGCAGAGAATTCGGCCATCGGCTGATTCACATCTCAACGGACTATGTTTTTAACGGGGAATCGAAACGACCCTATCGAGTTGACGATGCAACCACACCGCTTGGAGTTTACGGACAAACGAAACTCGACGGGGAAATCGGGATACTCAAGGCCAATCCGCAATCGTTAATCCTGCGAACGTCCTGGGTCTTCAGTCCATATGGCCGAAATTTCGTAAAGACGATGCTGACTCTTGGTTCGCAACGAAACGAGCTTGCCGTTGTGAATGACCAACATGGGGGGCCCACCGCGGCGTCTTCCATCGCAGCAACTTGTCTGAAGCTGGCAAAGCAGATCAGACAGATGCCTGAACACTCCCCGGATTGGGGGATTTACCACTATTCAGGTAGCCCAGAGACGACTTGGTTCGGATTCGCTGAAGAGATCTTCCATGTCGCGGGGCTTGCCGTAGTGGTTCGCCCGATTTCGACCAGTGAATATCCGACACCCGCCAAGCGTCCCACTCATTCTGTCCTTGATTGCAGCAGGTTGAAAGATGCATTCGGCATCTCGCAACCGAACTGGCATCACGATTTGGCAGAGACAGTAAAAACAATTCGAAAATCAATGAACTGACATGGATCTGTTTGACCGAGGGTCCAAGTTCCTGTTACGATTTTGATTGCACGTGTTTTGCGTTGTTTTCCTCAGCGACTCTCCAAAATACTGCTCCCGCCTCAAACTCATTCAACCATGAACTCGCCATGTTCATTTACAAACGCAACCTGGTTGGCTGCGCAGTGCTGTTGTGCACGCTGGTTACCATTGCATTCGGTTTGAGTGACACGATTTGCCTTGCTCAAGAGGATGGCGAACATTCAGAGAGCTTCCTCAAGGGAAAAGCGGTTTACACAAAGCTCTGTGCACATTGCCACGGGGCAGCGGGGGAAGGGACGCCTGATTATTCGATCGCGCTGACCGGCGATAAGTCCGTCCTTGAACTCACCGATCTGATCGATCGCACCATGCCTGAAGGGGAGCCGGAACTCTGCTCTGCCGAAGAGGCCCGTGATGTCGCCGCATACATTCACAATGAATTTTACTCGCCTCTCGCTCAGGCCCGAATCCGCCCCGCCACTGTCGATTTCTCCCGCCTGACGGTTCGTCAATTTGAAAATTCCGTTACAGACGTTCTGCGGAGTTTCCAGACTTGGGACTCCACATCCAAAGAGAACGGACTCAAGGCAGCCTATTACAACCTGCGCTGGTTCGACGAGAAAAAGCGAGTCATCGAACGTACCGACCCGGAAATATCATTTTCGTTTGGAGCGGAGAAGCCGGCAGGATTTCCCAGTGAGCCTGACACCGAGAAGAGGGCTGCTGACGACATTCACGATGAGCTTGAGTTCTCGATCCAATGGACCGGTTCTGTCTACATTCCGAAGACGGGTGATTACGAGTTCATTCTGGAGTCCGAAAATGGCGTTCGGCTGTTCCTCAACGACAACCAGAAAGAATTGATCGACGCCTGGGTCGCATCGGGAACAGAAACCTCGCACCGGGGAACGACTCATCTCCTCGGCGGACGTCGATACGCGATTCGCGTTGAGTTTTTCCGCTACAAGCAACCAACCGCTTCGATCAAACTGAAATGGAAACGTCCCGGGTTCGCTGAAGAGGTGATCCCGACCCGCTTCTTGTTCAAAGAATGGGCTCCTGAACTGTTTGTGATCAACACACCGTTTCCACCCGATGATCGAAGTTCCGGGTATGAACGGGGAACAACGATTTCAAAGGGCTGGAAGGAAGCGGTCATTCAAGCCAGCCTTGAAACCGGTGACTACGTTTCCAGTAAAATTCCAACTCTGGCAGGGCTGGGAGAAAACGACGAGAACAGAGCCCAGAAAATTCGCGATTTCAGCATCCGCTTTGTCACAACGGCATTTCGTCGCCCCCTGAGCGAAGAGCAAATCCACGAACTCATCGACCGCCAATTAACAGGGGTCTCGGAGGAAATCGGCGTCAAACGCGTCGTCTTGCGAACTTTAATGTCTCCCGCGTTCCTGTATCGGGAGCATGGCCACCAACAGTTTGATCAGTATTCGATGGCATCATGGCTTTCGTTTACGCTTTGGGATTCGATTCCCGATCAGGCGCTGCTCGACGCGGCAGGTCGTGGCGAACTCGAAACCGAAGAACAAATCTCACAGCAAGTCGAGAGAATGCTGGGCGATTATCGCAGCAAGACTAAACTTTTGGGATTCCTCCAGCAGTGGCTGCGACTTGACCACATGGTCGAGATTGTGAAAGACCAGAAAGTTCATACGGGGTTCGACCACCAAATGGTCTCTGACCTGCAGGCTTCGCTTGAGCTATTTCTGGATGAGGTGATCAACAGTCCTGAAGCTGATCTGAAGCAATTCTTTCTGGATGACGGGCTTTATCTGAACGGGCGATTGGCGACCTATTACGGGGCTGACCTTCCCGCTGATTCTCCACTCCAACGGTATGTCTTTGAAGGTCAGGCCCGATCTGGTGTACTGACACATCCGCTTCTGCTGGCGGGGTTTGCGTACGACCTGGAGACTTCACCCATCCATCGTGGAGTATTCATTTCTCGCAGCTTACTTGGTCGTCGACTCAAACCGCCCCCAGAGGCTGTCGCTCCACTCGCTCCAGATTTGCACGCAGGATTAACAACCCGCGAACGCGTGCTCATCCAGACCAGTCCGAATTCGTGCCAGACGTGCCATACCATGATCAACGATCTGGGTTTTTCGCTGGAACATTTTGACGCGAGCGGCCGATACCGAAGTCAGGACAAGAACCAGGAAATCAATGACGCAGGATCTTATGTCGATCGATTCGGGACAGAGACGAGTTTTCATGGCTCACGCGAACTCGCGGAGTTTCTCGCCTCTTCCCCGGAAACTCGCGAAGCATTTACGGAACAGCTATTTCAATATCTCGTCAAGCAGCCAGTACGAGCGTTTGGGCCTGAGGAATTGAGTCGACAGACACAGCGATTTGCTGATTCTGGAACGAATATTCGCACCTTGATGAAGAACATTGTCGTGTCATCCGCACTGGGTGCCCGGCAACTCGAACGACAGAAGTCGACGGCTTCTGTTAACCACTAATCACTTCTCCAAGATTGGAGCACAGCCATGATTCATGCATCATCTCGACGAGGATTCCTGAAGCAACTCGGGATGAGTGCGGCTGCGTTTCCATTCATTTGCAATCTTCCTAGCCTTGGGTTTGAAAACTCACAGGCTCGAAAAAAACGACTCGTCATTCTCTTCAGCCCCAACGGTGTCGTACGCAAGAATTTCTGGCAGGATGAAGCGGGACCGCTTGCAGAATTCAAAGAAATTCTTGCACCGCTCGAGCCGTACAAAGATCGCACGCTCCTCTTAAATGGGGTCTGTGACAAGATTCGGGGAGACGGAGATGCTCACATGCGTGGAATGGGCTGTCTTCTCACTGGAATCGAACTCTTTCCGGGGAATATTCAAGGGGGATCCGACACACCGGCCGGGTGGGCCAGCGGAATTTCGATCGATCAAGAGGTCAAAAATTATCTTCAGTCACAGGCAGCGACGAAAACCCGCTTTGGATCGCTGGAATTCGGTGTCGTTGTACCTGAACGTGCCGATACCTGGACCCGCATGGTGTACGCAGGAGCGAATCGTCCGATCGCCCCGATCGACAACCCATACCAGATGTTCAAGAAGCTGTACGGAGGAATGAAAGATCAGGAGAGCCTGAAGAGCGTCCTGGATCAGATTTCCGGCGACCTGAAGAAAGTCGAATCTGTTGTCAGCTCTGAGGACCAGAAACTCCTCCAGGAACACGCTGAATTCGTTCGGCAAATGGAACTTGAAATCGCAGCAGCCCAAAACAGTTCCAACACGCACGCTGTCCCTGAACTCGATCCGGGAGTTGTCGTTGCCAACGATAACTTACCGCAACTGTCCCGCATGCAGGTCGACCTGATGGTAAACAGTTTCGTATCTGACTTCGCCCGAGTAGCGACGATGCAGTTCACACACTCAGTGGGACAGGCACGAATGAAGTGGCTCAATATCGACGAAACGCATCACACTCTCTCCCACGAACCCAACAGCAACGAAGACGCACAAGAAAAGCTGACGAAGATCAACCGCTGGTATTGCGAGCAACTCGCTTACCTGGTGAAAAAACTGGCGGAGACCCCCGAGCCGGGCGGAGATGGCAGCCTGTTGGACAACACGACCGTTGTTTGGACAAACGAGCTTGGGGAAGGAAACTCTCATACATTGAATAACATTCCATTCGTCCTGATCGGGAATGGGATGGACTTCAAAATGGGGCAAGCCCTGCAGTTGGACGCAGTTCCGCACAACCGCCTACTCATGTCGCTTGCTCACGGAATGGGGCACCATATTCCGCACTTTGGAAATCCAAATTACTGTGCGGATGGTCCTTTAGACTTGAGCTAGCCCCAACGGCGGCGGTCGCTCAGCTCAGTGGACTACCGTCGCTTGAAAGACCAGCGAAACTTGCATTGTTGTCACGTCGCAATTGGCGACGAACCCATCAACAATCGCCGACAAGTTGACACCCAGCAATCCGTTCGGGCTGATACTCCGTTGTTCCTGTACGGGCCGCCGAGTAGCGATTACTGTATTTGGTTCGTGGCAAATGCTGCCACAAGGGTGCAGCCGTATCTGGCGACCATTTTTGAGTGAAAACCTGTGCGGCCAGTGAAACTCTACTGACCGTCACAAGACAGAGGAAACAGGACCAATGGCTGTTGTCGAAGCACTTCCATACAAAGTCAAGAATCTTGGACTGGCTGAACTCGGCCGTAAGGAAATCGAACTGGCAGAATACGAAATGCCAGGATTGATGTCCCTCCGCAAGAAATACGGCCCCAGCAAGCCACTTAAGGGTGCTCGTATTGCTGGTTGCCTCCACATGACCATTCAGACTGCTGTTCTGATGGAAACACTCGTCGAACTCGGAGCTGAAGTTCGCTGGTCTAGCTGCAACATTTTCTCGACACAGGATCAAGCTGCCGCAGCGATGGCTGCCGCAGGGATTCCGACATTTGCCTGGAAAGGCGAAACTGAAGAAGAGTTCAACTGGTGCATCGAGCAGACACTGTTCTGGCCAGATGGTCAGCCATTGAACATGATCCTGGACGACGGCGGCGACCTCACAGTGATGGTCCACGAGAAGTACCCACACCTGATTCCAGGGATCAAGGGGCTGACAGAAGAAACAACCACTGGCGTTCACCGTCTCGCACAGATGTTCTCCGCTGGGAAACTCGGCCTTCCAGCGATCAACGTCAACGACTCCGTTACCAAGAGCAAGTTCGACAACCTCTACGGTTGCCGCGAATCACTCGCTGACGGAATCAAACGCGCTACGGACGTCATGGTCGCAGGTAAGGTTGTTGTGATCTGCGGCTACGGCGACGTGGGTAAGGGCTGTGCCGACGCGATGGACGGATTCGGAGCGCGCGTCATCGTCACCGAAATCGACCCGATCTGTGCATTGCAAGCTGCAATGGAAGGATATCAGGTCACGACCATGGAAGAGGCAGCCTCATTTGGAGACATTTTCGTCACCACAACTGGCTGTATCGACGTGATTACCGGTGCTCATCTCGACAAGATGAAGCACAACGCAATCGTTTGCAACATCGGTCACTTCGACTCTGAAATCAACATCGCCTACCTGAAGAATCGCAAAGATATTCAGCGTATTCGCGTCAAAGCTGACTCTGACGTCGGTGGACCAGTCGACAAGTTTGTGTACCCAGACGGGAAAGCGGTTCTCGTTCTCGCCGAAGGCCGACTGGTAAACCTCGGCTGTGCAACAGGACACCCATCGTTTGTGATGTCGAACAGCTTCACAAATCAGGTCATGGGACAGCTCGAACTCTGGAACAATCCAGGCAAGTACGAAATCGGCGTTCACGTTCTTCCAAAGGAACTGGACGAAGAAGTGGCCCGCCTTCACCTCGATCAACTTGGAGTCAAGTTGACCCAGTTGACACAGGCACAGGCAGATTACCTGAACGTGCCAGTGGCTGGTCCATTCAAGCCAGACCACTACCGCTACTAATCGACCCGTCTCCTGAATCTGGCGTTGCTAAACCGACACCAGACTTTTCGGAGACAAACACTTCGCGAGCCTGCTTGCAAGAACAGACGATCGATAAAAAAAGAAAAGAGCCCTGCATTAACGCGGGGCTCTTTTTTTGTGGTGCTCGCAATCGCACTTCAGAAACTCAGCAGAAAGGCGTCGCTACGAGTAGTACGGTTCTGCTGGGATACCGGTCTCGTTGAGCACTCGCTGCACGATCCTGTCGACTTCCTCGTCGGGTAGGGGAGTCACATAACTCTCGGCCGGCGGACGTGCGACGGTGTAAACCTGAACGAGCTTGATCTGACCACGTGCTTTTTGAATCTCGTTCAGCCTGTTGATGAACTCAGTGATCTCATTTTCATCTGGAGGCACCTTGTTCACCTGCATGAACAGGCTTTGAATGACAATTGGTCGAACTCGAGAAGCGAGGAGCAGATTGTCAAGAATCCGTTGAAACGGAATCTTCGTGCGTTCCACCAGCTTGTAATAATCCTCAGTCCCGGCATCGAGCTTGGCCCAGATCTCACCGTTGTTCTGATCGAGGATCTCGAGTCCTCGTTGCACTTTCTCGCGATGGAACATGCTGGCATTGGTAATCAGCACCATCTTCACGTTCGGGAGGTCGTGCTTTTCCTTGAGTCCAGCGACCCGCTGCATGATCTCGTCGAAGTTTTTGAAGGTCGTCGGCTCCCCATCACCCGAAAACGCGATGTCATTTAATCGTCTGACATTTTCCGGCAAGGAAGCGAACTTCAAATCTCGATAGATTTCACCAGTCGATACGAAACTGAGCATCTGATCAATTTCGGTGAGAAGTCGGTCAAGCTCGACAAATCGGGTTTCGGCCTCACTTCGACGATCGACCTGACAGTAAATGCAATCGAAGTTACAGATTTTGTCCGGATTCAGGTTCACTCCGATCGAAATTCCCCGGCTTCTGCGGGAGACGACGGGGTAGACGAACTTGTTCTGTTCGTAGAGACGTGAGTGAAGGTGGTGCTGCGGCAGAGAAATAACAGTCATCCATATCAGGATCGACGGAATTGGATGTCGTTCAGACACACGACGGGACGATCATGTTCATTCTAGTCGGGGAACCACGGTCGTCGATGGGATTCCGCCCCAACAACAGAATTGATTCCGCCAGATCGCCTCTCACAACAGTGTGGCGATCCGGCAGCGATAAACGCAACGTTTGAACGAGTTTTTGTCGCCATTCGCCGCCACATACGCCTGAGAGAAGGGCTGAATCTGAAACAACTGATGTTAATGTCAAAAAAATATCCTTTTTCTTCGACGCTGCACACAGAGAATCAGGGTTTGTCACCTGCTGAAAACTCACACCAAACAACATCCCATCCATTGCCTACGACTCCCCATAACACAGCGAAACTCTGGAACATTCCCATCCAATGCTGTTGATTCCGACTCATTTTCGCTGACGAAAACGCGAATCTTCAGTCGGCCATGACTCGACGTCAGCGAACCGAATCGAAATACTGTGGGTGAATTCAATCAACGATTCTCATCGTCCTTCACCTCGAAAGTCGCTTTGCATGTCTGCTTCCCGCGTCGCGAGTCCACTTCGCATCCTTGCAATTCACGCTCACCCAGATGACCTCGAACTTCAGTGCGTGGGAACATTGGCGTTATTGAAGCAAAAAGGTCACCACGTCGTGATGGCGAATATGACGCCGGGTGACAAGGGAAGCGCAGAACTCGGGCCGGACGAAATTGCAGCGGTTCGTCGCCAGGAAGCACAGGATTCTGCGAAACTCCTCGGCGTCGAATGCCTCTGCCTTGAATTCCGCGACCTCTGCATCGACGTGAACGACGAAAGTCGCCGTCGAGTCACTGAGGCGTTCCGAATCGCCCAGCCTGACATCGTCATCACCGCACCACCTGTCGATTACATGAGCGATCATGAAATGACGAGCCGGCTCGTTCGAGATGCCTGCTTCACCGCTGCGGTTCCGAATTACTACACAGGCCAGCCTGACCCAGCACCGCTGACCAAGGGAATTCCGGCTCTGTACTATGTCGACCCAATCGAAGGAATTGATTGGTACGGCGAAAAGGTGAAAACCGATTTCATCGTCGACATCACCGAAACATTTGAACTCAAACTTCAAATGCTGGCGTGCCACAAGAGCCAGCGTGAATGGCTTCAGCGTCAGCATGGGATGGACGAGTATCTCGACTCATGCCGTCGTTGGGCAGGAATTCGTGGTGCAGAAGGGGGCTACAAGTATGGAGAAGGCTTCCGCCAGCACTCCGGTCACCCATACCCGCACGACAATCTGCTCCTGCAGGCGTTGAACGGCTAATTTGCCCTTCGCCCAGTGAAGATTGGCAACTTTTTCCAACGAGGCAATGTGGAACAATTTCCGTTCCACGCTGCCTTTTTTGATTCTGGTGACATTCGAAAACAATTCTACGGAGTTCACCAGGGATCTGCGATTCCACTCGGTGGTTGCCTACAATTTGCCGAAGAAATGAGCACTCGAAGCATCCAGAATTCCACCAGAGCCTCATGTAAAACTGGGCAAAAAAAACAATCAAATCGAGAGGTAGACAAGCTCTCTCCGGTTTCTCTAGGATGCGCCGAGTAAATCGGACAAAAACAGAAAAACTTGCAATAACTGGAATTCAAAGATGGCAGACGGCGGCGTCAACATTACATGGCATGAGCACAAGGTTTCGAGCGACAAGCGTCGCGAACTCATGGGCAACAAGGGTGCCGTGATCTGGTTCACCGGACTGAGCGGTTCCGGAAAGAGCACCATCGCGAACACCGTCGACCACAAACTGCACCAGTTGGGCAAGAAAACCTACGTTCTTGACGGCGACAACATTCGCTTCGGCCTGAACAAGGACAAGAAATCACTGGTCGAGAAGGCAGGCTTCTCAGAAGAAGCTGGTGCACGCTTTGGCGTTGGCTTCTCCGCCGAAGATCGCATGGAAAACATTCGCCGAATTGGCGAAGTCTCCAAGCTATTCTCAGACGCTGCAATCATCACTTTGACCGCATTCATCTCCCCTTACCGAATCGACCGTGACAACGTCCGCAAGATTCTGGCGGAAGGCGAGTTCATCGAGATCTACGTCAAAGCGTCGCTGGATACTTGCGAAAAACGAGATCCCAAAGGGCTTTACAAGAAAGCTCGTGCAGGCGAACTCAAGGGATTCACTGGCATCGACGCTCCTTATGAAGAGCCAGAAAATCCAGAACTGGTTCTGGACTCGGACGGCAAGGGAATCGAAGAACTGGCAGACGAAGTGATCGCCTACCTGGACGCTAAAGGCTACCTGAAGGCTTAGTTCCTTGGAGAGAAACTCTCCATGCACACGGTGCAGGTCTGCTTCAAAGAGGGACGTTTCCTCGCGTCGACCGCGGAATTTCCGCGAAAAATGTCTGCTTTTGCTGACTTTCGATGCGTTGGTTAATTGACAACCCTTCAGAAGCGGACTCTACTAAGCCCAGCATTTCAGCTGATCAGCGTCCCATTTGATGCCATTTTGAAAGGAGCCACGATGGCCGACATTAAGCCATTGACAAAGACTCAGATCCTGTCCGAACTTTCCGAGCGCACAGGCATTGCCAAAAAAGACGTTGCCGAAGTGATGGAAAAGCTCGAAGGCTTGATCGAAGAAAGCCTCGGCAAGAAGGGTGCAGGGGTCTTCACACTCCCAGGTCTTCTCAAGATTGCGATCAAGCAGAAGAAGGCAACTCCAGCTCGCGTTGGACGCAATCCACAGACTGGCGAAGAGATGCCTATCGCTGCTAAGAAGGCTCGCAAGGTCGTCAAAGTCACTGCTCTCAAGAAACTCAAAGAGATGGTCTAATTTACATCGCGCCCGCGATGGTCAGCTTGGTGCCCTGCTGAATGCACCGCTGTTCACTGAGATCATGAGATTCAAACAGACACCCCGACAATTTTGTTGGGGTGTCTGTTTTTTATAACCCCGCAGTCTCACACCAGCTCTGCCGCCCCGTCTTTGACTTCAATCAACGACAAACCCCGCACGACGGCAACAGTACGCTTCCGAATAACTCCACCCCACACAAGCAGCTCACAGACCGGATTACCCGCTCAATTCAGGTTCACTGGCTTCGCACTGAAAACAGCGCCCCTCGACAACTCTACGTACTTGAGAGAAAGTGGCGTGTTTAGATGCCGACCGCTGAACTGAAACAGTTCGCATCCCACATTCCACTCAGATCGCACGCGAAGGCAATGCAGAGCCTTTTCGGTAGCCAGCCGAGCTGGCAAATCACAACACCAGTGCATCCTGTGCTCAACGCATTCAATCGCGATTTGAGTTGGAGTCAGCAAGGACGCTCCCATGCTCACAAGAAACCTACTCAAAGGGTTTTCAACGCGTTTGACGTGGAAAAATGCTGTCAAAGCCCGAAGATCCACAAGCAGCTTTCGTGACCGTTTCATCTGCCACAATCGCTCTGTAAACACCTTGTCGACACGTGCCAATCGTTGTGAAAAATTTCTTTTTGTCGCAATCGTTGATTGTGCAAGATGATTGTGATTGGCACAAAAAAATGTGCCTGTTCGAGGGTCCTTTTCGCTTTGACTCGCGAGCTCTCAGCAGTACGATCAGCCCTGTTGAGTCTATTATCCATTCCGAGCTTTGGACCCCTCTCGTCCCGGCTCAGTGTTCAGTTGCTTTCCCCGCTCTCACTACTTTTCCTTGTGCTATTGTGGAATGGCGCCAGCGTGTTGAGCCCAGTGTTCTCACGCTAACAATCAAGGTTGGCATGTGGTCGCGGAGTAGCACACAAGAAGGGTTGCAAG